>NZ_CM177097.1:0-3836709 GCF_058216515.1 Enterococcus sp. AMC1252 | reverse complement strand
ATGGTGACCTCCTTAGTTTAAAAGCGGAACAAGCCGTGTAGTTCAGACAGAATAATAGGAGACTATGAGTGAGGAGTATTTTTCCTTAGTCATATGTTCTCTTTTTTCCGAAGAGTTGACTTGTGCAGCTAGAATAGAAATAAAAGCGTAATGGGCTCGTTTAGCTCAGAGAGGAAAATAGGAAATTATGATAGAGGAGCTGTTTGCCTCATTCATACGTTCTTTTTTTAAGATTTCCAAGAAGCTATTCCACGTTTGCTAGATAAAATTTGTCTATATAAAAAAGCAGAGCAAATATAAATAGATAAGCAAATAGAATTTTAGCATTTTTTCGGAACTTTTTCCACAGGCAAATTGTTAATTGTGGAAAAAAAATTCACAGATGGTTATAAACTTATCCACACAGATGAATTAAACGGTGGATTTCTCACAGTTATTTTATTTATCCACAGCGAGCTCTGTATAACAAAGCCAATAAATTCAAGCTTTTTTAAAAGTTATGCACAAATAAAAAATGATGTGTGCATAACTTTTTAACAACCTGTTTTTTTGTGTATAAGTGTGGATGAAACTGAAAATAGAATGAGAACATTGAAAAAACTATCCACAAGTTATCCCTAAAAATTTTTATTTTGTGGATAACTTAATAAGATAGGAAGAAAAATTAATTCTTGAAAATTTATTGACAAATATACCCAATACTAGTTATACTATCAAAGTATGTCTATGTATTGATGGATAGTTACAATTTCAGGAGGTGGAACAAGAGATGAAAAGAACGTATCAACCAAACAAACGCAAACGTCAAAAAGTTCACGGTTTCCGTAAACGTATGAGCACAAAAAATGGTCGCAACGTATTAGCGAGCAGACGTCGTAAAGGCAGAAAAGTTATTTCAGCATAATCTATGTTGACTTTAAATAACGAATCAAGTTTAAACTAAGAACCCTTTATTATCTTCACAAAGCATCTGTGGAAATAATAAAGGGTTCTTTGCTTTCTCTTATAGTCTTCTTTCACAAATGGAAATTTACTTCTAAATGAAATATACATGGGGATCAAAGGAAGCCCTGTGATCGATTGAATTGTGACTTTAAATGCATCTATCTTATAAGAAATAAAGTGAAAAAAAACCAAAAAAATGATAATATATGAAATTAGGGTCATTATCACCAAAATCTCTGGATATTTTCCCTGAAATTTGGAAAAAATTGACTGAGATATGCTATTATTGTAGAGTGAGCAAAAAGAAAGATAGAAAGAAACAAAGGGATGCAGATGAAGAAATCCTATAGAGTAAAAAAAGAAAAAGAATTTCAGGCAGTGTTTCAGCATAAACAGTCTTGTGCAAATCGACGATTTGTCGTCTATGTGTTAGAAAAACCGGAACAAAAGCATTTTCGGGTAGGGATATCCGTAGGCAAAAAGATTGGGAATGCGGTTGTCAGAAATGCTGTAAAACGTAAAGTTCGTACGTCGATCTACCAATTAAAAGAAGCAATCGATCCATCTTGTGATTTTATTATCATCGCAAGACCTGGCGTCGACAAGTTGACATCAGAAGAAATTCACAGCAACGTGGCGCATGTTTTAAAACTTGCAAAAATTTTGAAATAAGAGAGGAACAGTTTTGTGAAGAAGTATAAACGTCTATTATTGATGGCAGGCTTAGTTACACTTGTTTTTGTATTGTCTGCCTGTGGAACAGCTCCGATTAATGAAAGTAGTACAGGAATTTGGGATCGCTATATTGTCTATTATTTCGCTGAGGCAATCAAATTCTTATCCATTTCAGCAAATACTGGTATCGGGATCATTCTATTTACATTAGTAATTAGAATCATTTTATTACCATTGATGCATTTCCAAACGAAAAGCATGCGTAAGACCCAAGAATTACAACCAAAATTAAAAGCGTTACAAAAACAATATTCATCAAAAGATCCAGAAACACAACGTTTATTCCGTGAAGAACAGCAAAAATTATATGCTGAAAATAACGTAAACCCATATGCTGGTTGTTTACCATTATTGATTCAAATGCCGATCATGATGGCACTATATCAATCAATTTCTCGTGTGCCTGAATTGAAACAGGGAAGTTTTATGTGGTTGAACTTAGGTCAGCCTGATCCGTATTTAATTTTACCGATTCTTGCAGCTGCGTTTACATTTGCCAGCAGTTATTTAACAAGTATGAGTCAGATTGAGTCAAATGCATCATTGAAAATCATGAACTTTGTAATGCCAGTCATGATTTTTGTTATGGGGATGAGCTTAGCCAGCGGATTATCACTTTACTGGGTGGTTTCTAACGCTTTCCAAGTAGGTCAAACATTATTGATCAATAATCCGTTTAAAATCCGTAAAGAGCGTGCAGAAGCAGAACGACAAGTGAAAGAACGCGAACGAGCATTGAAGAAAGCAATGAATCCTAAGAAAAAAAATAAGAAAAAATAAAAGGAGGTTTTCCAGATGCCGGTATATGAGGGAAACACAATTGAAGAAGCAACAACTAAGGGCTTACACGCACTGAATTTATCAAAAGAAGAAGTAGAGATCAGCGTGATCACAGACGCTAAGAAGGGTTTCTTAGGTTTTGGTAAAAAACTTGCTCAAGTATCGATCGAACCGACTGTTAGTGAACAAATCGCAGAAGCAGTTGCAGAAACAGTCGAAGATATCATTGTGACAGATGAGGAAGTAAAAGTAGAAAAAGCAGTTGAAGAATTGTTAGCTGCTAAAACATCAGATTCTGATTCCTCAGAACCCAAAATCTTGGAAAACTTAAATGATGAAGAAGCGATCACTGAATTAGCAATGTATTTAACTACTATTTCAAAAGAGTTGAATGCGCCGGCTTTAGTCCGTTTAGAACGTAAAGATGGTTTGTTGGTTTTTCATCTAGATACAGATAAACAAGGAATTTTGATTGGAAAACATGGAAAAGTTCTAAATGCTATGCAGTATTTAGCACAAGTATTTGTTCATCGTGTTGCAGAAAATAAATTATCGGTTGTGGTGAATGTTGGTGATTACCGTGAAAAACGTCAAGCAATCTTACAACGTTTAGCAGAAAGAACAGCCGAAAAAGTCAAACAAACTGGTCGTCCAGTTTTTCTAGAACCGATGCCAGCATTTGAAAGAAAACAAATTCATTTTACCTTGAGTAAAGATGATCATATCAAAACACATTCAGAAGGTGACGAACCTTATCGCTATTTAGTAGTTGAACCTGCGAAAAAACAGTATTGATCAATAAAAATGTCCCTTTAAAAGTAATTTTTTAAAGGGACATTTTTTATTTAGATCAAGCTTTGTCATAAAAAAATACATTGACAAATACTGTTAAACAAAGTATATTTTAAACGAAATCATTCTTATCAACGTACAAAATACGATGATAAAGTAGTCGAAGCATTCGTGCTTCTTCCAGCCTGGTTCTTTTAGAATCAGGTCTTTTTTTTATTTAGCCGATATTAGTTTGTGTAAACTGAACAACCGTACCATAAGCAAAAATTTCTACGACCCATTTCCCTTGGTATTCTACATACTTTTCTTCAAAATGGCAATTGATCACGGCATCGGCTTCATATTCAAATGCAATTACTTTTAATTGACGATATACACCGCTGAAGACATCATTTGGATTGACGTCAGGTGAAAATAAATCTGTTTCAATTCGATCTGTTGCAAAAACAATATCACGAACAATATACTTTCTACTAACATTTCCTGTAGATAATGTGATTCCATTTAAACGATTTTCTAATTCTTGTTCATTGAACGCATCTGTTTTTATTCGTCTCATTATAGGAACCTCCTCGCTTTATATAGGTTTATTTTAAAGATAAAAAGATAGAAATGCAAAGCTAATGAACGCGTTCAGTAAATAAATAATGTTGCGAAAAAAAAGAAAATATGCTATTCTATGTCAAGAAATTAATAGGAATTGATGCAGTGAAAGTGCTAGATCCAACCTAAAAAATAGGGGTGGAGTGGGCGCTTTTTTTGTAGTCAAAATTTGATGCATACATAGTTTTAGAGAATATAAGAGTCGTTTAGTGTAATAATTACTACGCTAAAAAGAGCTCAATCCATTTGCGAAAGGAAGTAAGTCAATCATGCAACAAATAACGTTAGAATTTGATACGATCGCCGCAATTTCAACGCCTCCAGGTGAAGGAGCAATCAGTATTGTCCGTTTAAGTGGTGATGATGCGATTGCCATTGCAAATAAAGTCTATCGCTCTGGTAGCAAGCAATTAATAGATATGCCCACACATACGATTCATTACGGTCATATTCTTGACCCTAAGGATGATAGCTTGCTGGATGAAGTGATGGTTTCTGTGATGAGAGCACCAAAAACCTTTACTAGAGAAGACGTCGTTGAAATCAACTGTCACGGTGGAATCGTTGTTGTTAACCAATTATTGCAGCTATTGTTAAGAGAAGGTGCTCGTTTGGCCGAACCAGGCGAATTTACGAAAAGAGCGTTTCTAAATGGTCGAATGGATCTATCCCAAGCAGAAGCTGTGATGGATTTGATTCGGGCGAAAACGGATCGAGCGATGCACGTTGCCTTGGATCAATTAGATGGAAATTTATCTTCTTTGATCCGTTCATTAAGACAGGAAATATTAGAGACGTTGGCACAGGTCGAAGTCAATATCGATTACCCGGAATACGATGATGTAGAGGAATTAACGACGAAATTATTGCTCGAAAAAGCTGGATTTGTTAAAGCTCAGATCGAAGGATTACTGACAACAGCTAAACAAGGAAAAATTTTACGTGAAGGTTTAAGCACAGCGATTATCGGTCGTCCAAATGTTGGAAAATCAAGTCTACTAAATCATTTATTACGTGAAGAAAAAGCGATTGTAACAGATATTGCAGGAACGACACGAGATGTTATCGAAGAATATGTCAACGTCCGTGGAGTACCGCTGAAATTGATCGATACAGCTGGTATCAGAGAAACAGAAGATATTGTGGAACGGATCGGCGTAGAACGTAGCCGTAAAGCATTAGCTGAATCAGATTTGATTTTGCTAGTTCTGAATCAAAATGAACCGTTAACAGATGAAGATCGTCAATTATTAGTAGCAACAGAAGGTTTAAAACGAGTGATCTTACTAAATAAAATGGATTTACCTTCCCAATTAGATCGAGAAGAATTAAAACAGCTCGTTAATGATGAAGAAATTTTACCTGTATCTGTCTTATCTAATACAGGGATGGAACAACTAGAATTAAAAATTGCTGACTTGTTTTTTGGCGGACAAACAGGGGAAAAAGATGCGACTTACGTATCCAATACCCGCCATATCGCCTTACTAGATCAGGCAGCAATAGCGCTAGATGAAGTGATTCGAGGAATCGAAGCTGGCATGCCAGTCGATCTCGTTCAAATGGATATGACGCGTTGCTGGGACTTTTTAGGTGAAATCGTTGGTGACAGTGTTCAAGACGAACTGATCACCCAATTATTCAGTCAATTTTGTTTAGGAAAATAGAGAGGAAGAGTCGATGAATCAATTTAAAGCAGAATCTTATGATGTAATCGTAGTCGGAGCAGGTCACGCAGGTTCAGAAGCAGCCTTAGCATCCGCTCGTATGGGCAGTAAAACACTGCTTCTAACAATCAATTTAGATATGGTGGCATTTATGCCATGTAACCCATCTGTGGGAGGTCCGGCTAAAGGCGTCGTTGTGCGAGAAATCGATGCATTAGGCGGCGAAATGGGTCATAATATAGACAAAACATACATCCAAATGCGGATGCTAAATACAGGAAAAGGTCCGGCCGTTCGCGCCTTGCGCGCCCAAGCGGACAAACATGCCTACGCTACAGAAATGAAACACACGATTGAGCGCACAGACAACTTATCATTACGTCAAGGAATCGTGGAACGCTTGATCGTAGAAAATGGTATTTGTAAAGGTGTAGTCACAACAACAGGTGCACAATACCAAAGTAAAAGCGTGATTATTACAGCTGGAACAGCACTTCGCGGAGAAATTATCATCGGTGAATTAAAATATTCTTCAGGTCCTAATAATTCATTACCATCAATTGGTTTGGCTGATCATTTAAAAGAACTAGGTCTTGAAATGGATCGTTTCAAAACAGGAACCCCCCCTCGCGTGAAATCTAGCACGATTGATTATTCTGTGACAGAAGAGCAACCTGGGGATGAACAACCAAATCACTTTAGTTTTAGTACGCCAGATGATGCGTATAATTTAGACCAACGTTCTTGTTGGCTGACGTACACAAATGAAGGAACTCATGAAATCATTCAAGATAACTTACATCGCGCACCAATGTTTACTGGAATCGTTGAAGGGGTAGGGGCTCGTTATTGTCCATCAATCGAAGACAAAATCGTTCGTTTCTCTGACAAACCTCGCCATCAATTATTCCTAGAACCAGAAGGTTTGAACACAGAAGAAGTATACGTCCAAGGTCTTTCTACTTCATTGCCAGAAGATGTTCAAACGGATATTCTACATTCGATTGCTGGTTTAGAAAAAGCTGAAATGATGCGCACAGGTTATGCAATCGAGTACGATGTAGTTGTGCCGCATCAACTACGCCCAACACTTGAGACGAAAGTGATCGATGGCTTGTTTACAGCTGGACAAACGAACGGAACTAGTGGCTATGAAGAAGCTGCAGGTCAAGGGTTGATTGCAGGGATCAATGCTGCACTTAAAGTGCAAGGCAAAGAACCGTTTGTAATGAAACGTAGTGATGGTTATATCGGTGTGATGATCGATGATTTAGTAACCAAAGGAACGAATGAACCTTATCGTTTACTAACATCAAGAGCTGAATATCGGTTGATTTTGCGTCATGATAATGCTGATTTACGTTTGACAGAAAAAGGTCATGAAATCGGCTTGGTTAAAGAAGAGCAATATACAGCTTATCTTGAAAAGAAAAAAGCAGTCGAAGCAGAAATTGCTCGTTTAAGTTCAGTTAGAGTGAAGCCTACAACGGACGTACAAACGTTTCTAGAAGAGAAAGGCTCTGTTCCGTTGAAAGATGGGGTCTTAGCTAGCGACTTCTTAAAACGCCCAGAATTGACCTATCATGAAGTCACTCAATTTATCCCAGCAGCAGATGCAAAATTGGATGATAAAGTTATTGAACAAGTAGAAATTCAAATTAAATACGAAGGCTACATCAAAAAAGCCTTGGAAAAGGTCGATAAACTAAAACGCATGGAAGCCAAACGAATTCCAGAAAATATCGATTACGAAGCTATCAACGGATTAGCAACAGAAGCAAAACAAAAACTACAAAAAATCCAACCAGAAACAATTGCTCAAGCTAGTCGGATCAGCGGTGTAAACCCAGCGGATGTATCGATTTTGATGGTTTATATTGAGCAAGGGAAAATAGCGAAAACCACTTCTAAAAGTGAATAATAGCAAGGTTTTAACTCATTCAATATAAACAATCATATTTTTGAATCCGGTTTTTAAAATGCCATGTAATTAGAAAACTTTTCTGCAGTTTCATTCTGCTTTGTTTTGGTCACTTTGATATAAATATCTGTAGTGATTTTGGTTGATTTGTGACCTAGTCGTTGTGAAACGTTTTTGATACTAGTGCCACTTTCAAAAAGTAAAGATGCATTAGTCTTTCTAAAATCATGTATTCGGATCATTGTCATATTGGGAAAATGTCGTTTCACTTTATCCATTACATGATTGGGGTAAGACTTGTAGAGATATTGTCGATCACGATATAAAACAGAATTACTAAAAACCACATCATCCAGCAAAAAGCTTATCTCTTATACCTAGAGAAAGATTTTGCTGAATGATGTGGTTTTTCCATTCTTTGAGTAGTTGAGAAGTTTGGTTGTCAATTTTCACAATTCTATTAGATGATTCTGTTTTTGTATATTGGATGATTGGTTCAACAATTTTTAATTCTGCTAGTGCTTTATTAAGATCAATAGTTTGGCTATCAAAATCAATATCTTTCCATTATAATGCCATTGCTTCACCTTTTATAAGTCCAGCAAATGCAAGAACTCTGAAAAATTTCTTATAAAATAAAAAATATTTTCGATGAAACTTTTAAGGGATACACACAGTCTTATATTATGAGAGGGGGAATATTGTTGCAAAAAAATGTAAATGTACATTTAGTTAGAAAAGCTAAGAAAGGAAATTCTCAAGCTTTTATTGAGCTATGTACTGCCTATCAAGATATTTTATATAATTCAGCATATAAAATACTTTTGAATGACGAAGATGTGGCTGATTGTATGCAAGAAACAGAGATACGTGCATGGACAAAAATAACTAAATTAAAAAATGAAGAAGCGTTTAATTCTTGGATTTTTCAAATAATGACTAATATAGCAAAAGACATTTTGAAGAAAAAAACAGCAAATTCAGAATCTGAAGAGAAGTATCTGTCTGATAAGGTAGATATGGGTAATACGTTTGATGTGGAGCAAGAATTGAATGAGTTGGAAGAAATTTACAGAATCCCACTTATATTATATTATTATGCGGGATTTAGTATTAAAGAAATATCTGAACAATTGAAAATATCTGTAAACACTGTAAAGACAAGACTAGCAAGAGGAAAAATGAAATTGAAAATTTTATTGGAGGAATCGAGTGATGGATAAAAAAATAATCGATAAAATTAAGAATGAAAGAAAAATCCCAGATGAAGTATTAACTAAGCTAGAATCCAATAGAGAAAATATCCTAAATAAAAAAATCAAACAAGAGAAAAATTTTAGAGTTCTTTCTAGAAATAGTACCATTGCAGTATTAGTTGCTGCTGTAGCTCTTTTTTTAATAATAACCAAAACCCCAGTAGGGGTAGCGATAGAGAATGCTTTGGGGATTGGAAGAGATTCTGGAGTGGAGACAGTAGAGAAAAATGCAATACCTACTGAACTCAATTTAACAAGTATTCAAAATGATCGAGAGATAAAGTTGACTAAATTTGTTTCCACAAAGAAAAAATTTGCTTTTGATTATCAGTTTAAAGTAGACGACGAAAAATTAGAAACGTTACTAAAAAAGGATATAGAAGCTAAATCAGATCATCAAGATATTCAACTTGGCCTCTTTGTTAAAGGGGAAACTAAAGATTTATTTCAAGGTGTACAGTCCTATTCAACATTTAGATTAGACGGAGATACTTTTTATGGATCAGTGATATCGACTTTCGATAAAGAGAGTATTCCTGAGAATGCAGAATTAAGTCTTCACATTTACAGATTAGCTTGGATGGATCGTGACGAATATGAAGCAGCAGAATCTAAGGCATTTGCTGATCCTGACAATCCTCAACCCTTTAGTGTTCCTACATCTTTAGAATATACTGGAGATTGGAGCTTTGATATTGCTTATCTACCACTCGCTCAAACAGCTGACACAAAGGTTCTTGATTCAAATAATGTTACAAACATTGTATCTAAAAGCGATGCACTACAAACAACAATTACATTTAATGCTCCAGTAAGGTATCCTTATTTTCCTGAGATTACAGTATACAAGAATGGTGTAGAGATTTCTAATTCAACTATTAATTTCAAGCAATTTGATCAGGAAAAGTTCGAAATTGAGCTGGACTTAAGCGCTTTAGATAAAATATCAACTTATAAAGTAAGGATTGAAGAGTCAGATATATATGGTACGATTTTTAAAGAAGTGGGCTTTTTTGAGGTTCAAAATAGATAAATATGTCGGTGTATAAGGGGATAAATAATGAAAAAATTGATTTGCCCGTGGTAATTGAAATTTTTTGACTAAGAAAAAAATTTTTCTTATGGTGTATAATGATGATTTTTACCTTTTTTACTTGTTGAAATGTCTAGATGGTGCGTAATAGCTGATAATGATTGTAAAAACACTGAATATATTGAGCAAGGTAAGATAGCGAAAGTTAATAAAGAAAAGGCTTGATGTCAATTTGACTACATAAAATCATAAATTAAAAAGACATGTATTTAGTAAAGTTTTCAGCAGTCTCATTTTGTTTAGCTTGAGTGACTTTAATATAGATATCAGTCGTAATTTTTGTAGATTTATGACCTAGTCTTTGTGAAACATCTTTAATACTAGCACCACTTTCAAATAGTAAAGAAGCATTTGTTTTGCGAAAATCATGAACTTTGATAATTTTCATATCTGGAAAATGCTTTTTGACTCTCTTCATCACGTTATTAGCATATGATTTGTATAGATATTGATTTTTATTTGTTAATATGGAATTACAAAAAACTACATTTTCATTGAAATCTTGATCTCGTATAACGAGTTTAAATTTTTCTTGGATAATGTGGTTTTTCCATTCTTTAAGGATTTCAAGTGTTTGGTTATCAATTGTGATGATACGGTTTGATGATTCTGTTTTCGTATCTTGAATGATAGGATGACCACTTTGAAGTTCTGCAAGGGTCTTATTAACATGGATTGTTTTATTAGTAAAAGAAATATCTTTCCATAATAAACCCATAGCTTCTCCTTTTCTAAGTCCAGTAAAAGCTAACACTCTAAAAAAGGTGTATGCTCGTTGGTCTTTTAACTGCAACAAGTGATGCAAGAAGGATTTAAGCTCTTCATTAGTGTAATAGCTGTTTGTTTCATCAAATTCTTTTCTCTTTTTCTTGGGAGTAATAGTTCTTTCCATAAGGTTATCATTGACTAATCCTAATAACATACCATATTTGAATACCATAAATAGAAAATAAAATTCCGAATAAGGGAAAAACAGCCTATTGTATTTGTGTATTTTTAGATGGTAAAATATAAAGGACAAAAAGTTTTTTATATTCTATATGGAGTAAAGGAGTGATTATATGCCGATTAACAGTAATATGAGCGTTGCTGGAGGTGTTTCGGCTTCGTTTAGTCAATCTGCCAGCGCATTAAATAGTATCAGTGCTTCGACAGTTTCTTCAAGCACGAATGTATTAGGCAACGCAAAAGCAAAACAAGCCATGAATAAGTATGAACAGGGGTTAAAGCTTTTATCTTCTAGTGTGGTTTCTGCTGGTGACAATATTCATTCTGTTGCAAAAGAATTTGAAAAAGTCGATCAAACTATTGCTCAATTAACAAACCTAAATAATTTGGGAGGTTTTCGATGAACGAAATTGAATATGACCAAAAAAATTATCAGTTCCGCTTGCGTATAGAGCAGTTGCAAGAGGATCAGCAAAGTAGTAAGAAGGAGCAACGCCAAGTAGAAGAGCAACAAGAAGCCTTTTTCAACCTACAACAAAAAGGGCAACAAGCGTATGAATTCGTTTTGAACAATTGTGAAGCAGAAGAACGAGCTTTTTACCAAGACCGTGGAGATGAAAGTCTTCATTTGGCTAAAAAAGCACAAAGAGAACTTGAGGAACAACAAGTTGAATTACAAAAAGAGTATCGAGCATTGTTAGATCAAGAAGAATCCGTAAACGCAGAACAAACTTCTTTTTGGAAGCAAAAGGAGGGGAAATCAAGTGGGACTTAGTTTTTATATCGGTGAAGTTCAAGCACAAGCCAATCAAACCTCTCGAATGAATAATCATGCGAGCCAAGCCATTGCTTCACTGCAAACAAGTATTCAGTCTTTTTTATCAGCACCCTTATCCAGTAAGGCGTATGATTCAGCTAAAAGCTATTTTATGGTGGCTTACACACCATTGTGCCAATCTGCTATAATGACAGGAGAAGCGCTGGAAAGTGCGAATAAACGCTTGCTTAGTGACTATCAGAGCATGGTTTGTGGAATGGATACGATTGAAGATCAAATTTTGGAACAAATCGCTCGCTTTGAAGATGTAAAAAGAGATATTGAGCAACAAATGAGTACAGCAAAAACGATGCGCCCTGATTTAGAACGGCGGTATATCAATGCCTGTGAGACGCTTGAGAAGCGGCAGGAAAAATTGAGGAAGTTTCATGAATATAATGCCCATTCAGCAACTATTTTTTCCGATTATGAAGCATGTGAAGCTGAATTTAGTGCAGGTTTGACTCAAGTAGCAAATTGCAAGGCTTGGAATCCAGCAACAGGAACATTTGATATGACTCGTTTAAATATGAGTTGGGCGAAACCCATTCATAACCGTTGGGAAAAACGAGAGAAAATGAGACAAGAAAAACTCAAAAATGCAAAATCTGGGAAAGCAAATACATTAGCAAAACATGGATTAACGGAGTCAGATTTAGTTCAAGTGACAGATTCGCCAGAGCTGGTCTATCAAAAATATATAAAATTTTCTAAGCTAGGTCTAAATCCGCATACGGGGAAACTACTTACTCATAGGGAAAAGTTACAATTCCAATACGCAGCACATTCAGGAACCTTATCTGATTTGATCGGATTAGTTGGTGGTGCTTACGCAGGACAGAAAGCTTCCGATGCGGGATTCTATAAGAACAATACTGGAGCTAATAGATTATTAAAGCCTGAATTGTTGGAAGAACTTGCAAAAAGTGGAGTAAAGTATAATCTTGATGATATTGTAATGATTGGAAGAGATTCATCCGGGAAATTATTGTGGTTGGAAAACGGAAGTGATAAAGCTGGATTAAAACATATTATTAACGGACATGTGGCTGACTTTAGTGCTCAAGGTATTAAAGATATTCCTAATTTTTTACACGATACTTTAAAGCTTGATCCTATAAAACAAGGAACAGGTCCTAAAGGTCCATATTCTGTCTATAATATCAATGGTCAAAGATACACTTTGGCATATGGAAATAATGGATTTGTAGTATCGTTTTATCCAAGCAAATAATTTAGAAGAAGGAGATCTTTATGTATAAATTAATTTCAGTTGATGAAGCAACTGCTACAAGAAATTTAGAGTTAGAAAATTTAGATTCAGGAACTGTTGATGTATGTTTTGATGATTCTTCAGTGACGAGTTTTAAAAATTTTGATTTTATGGAAATTAGTAAGGTTTATGATTGTAAAATATATCTTTTTGGAATGATAAATGAGGAAGGTTCTACGTTCAAATATATAAAAAATATTAAAGTTGGCAATAGAGAATTGTCCGAAGTTTCAAATGAAATTGGAGATATATATTATATTGATAAAAGCATTACTGCAGGAAATATTGGTAATGATAAAAAAATGAAATATGAGTATACTAGGAAAGACCTTATTCAAGTTAACAACGTTATTCATCCAGATTTTGAATAGGGATTAGTTAACCTTTAAAAAGAGGATTACAAACCGATGGAATGGAAAAATTTAGAAACTCAATCGGATATAGATAAATTAATGAAAACGCTAGATAATTTTCATGATAGTTGTATAAAAGATTTGAAATATACAAGTGGTACTTATGTAGATGAAGATTTCTCTATGATAATGAATACGGATCCCGTGGTAAATTTATTTATTCAAAGACAATCAGAATTTATGACAACAATTGAATTTTGTTTAGAGGGTGTTAGTCAGTTTCATATAAATAATATATTAGATTCAACATTAGAAATATTCGAAGCTAGCTTCTTTGAAAAAGAGGGGAATTTTTATTGGTATAGTAGCGATGACATTGAGGATGAAATTGCTACAAGTTTTGTATGTAAAAAAATTAAGGGGAGAGAGCTTTCATAATATAATGGGGTGGACCATGTAATCCATACTACAAAATGTGAGTATATCGACTCTGGTCCTACTAGTAAATTGGGAAACTGTTTTATTGTTAATTTAAAAGGCAATGAAATATCAAATAAAATGGAATTATTCAGTGTATTACAAAAAGAATATACTTTGCCAGATGCTAATAGTTGGGAAGGTATAACTGATTGGTTAACAGATTTAAGTTGGATTGAAACAGATAATTTCCAGGTAAATGTGTATAATTATACTGATTTTTTAGGTGATGATAATAACGTCAAAGACATATTTGAAGAAATCTTGAGAGATTTTGTTTTGACTTTTTTGGAAAAAGAAGTTCTAACTACTGTTGTAGAGGGGGAAACGAAAGGTTTTAATGTCTATCTAATTGATTAGACTTAATAAATAGAGATAATGATGTCGTTAAAAAATATTGTCTCTCATATGTAATCAGACCATTTCATAATGTAAAAAGCCTTGTTACACCAATTAAAGATGTAGCGAGGCTTCTTAAATAATAAGTCATTAAAGTGCGTTAATAAAAGATTTTCAAATTACAAAAATAAATAGAAAAAGTAATGCCTCAAGCCCTTTTTTTGACCACATTCGTTAAAAATGAGTGAATATATATGAACCTATTTTGTTAAAAAACGTAGTAAATTAGTTGAATGAATCTGCTTGAAAACTTATGAAAATTAAAATTTCGACTATATTAAGCAAGGTAAGATAGCAAAGGTTAAGTCATAGAAATCCTATGTACCAATGGTTGCAAACTATTCAATGTTAGTTAAAAAGTAGCTTATCAAGATATTTAAATTTTTTAACAAATATAAAAGCCCTCCTTAAAAAAAGGGGGCTTTTTTACTTGAGACCAAATTTATAGCAGATATGCCGATGCAATTAGTAATACAAACATAGAAATAACTAACCACAAAAACATTTTATTACTAAGCTTCTTTAATCTCTTTTCTTTTATGTGATCGTAGGGAGCAGTAAAAAATGCCCTTATACGAATGAAGAATGCAGACAGAACTAACAGAAACCAAACAACCATTAAAATAAAAGTTGCTTAATATCCTATATGTTGGCTTTTATTGAAAACTTAAATACATCAAGTAAGACAAAATAGTAAAAAGCCAGCCATAATTCAAAATCCATTCAAAAAGCCACCCAATTATCAAAGGGTGGCTTTTTTTTATTGAGTATCACTCTCAACTTGATCTGTATCTTCTTGTGTAATGACAAAATTAAGTACTTCAGATTGCTCTGGATCCAGGAAAATCACTTGAATTTTAACGTCTGGAATTAATACCTTAGCGCCATCTATGATTGGTTTCAATCCTTTAACTAAAGTAGGTTTTAACGCGTCAGCATCTACTTCTGCGGCGGGTGCTTGTGCAAAAGTATAGGTATAAACGATCGTGCTATCTTCTCCTTCAGTTATAGAAATATCAGAATACATACCTTCATATTGTTTTTTCAAACTAGGAACTTGTGATTGAGCTCCTTCGATCATAAGTTTAAACTGTTTGGAATTACCAGATTCAGAATCTGCTGTTTTTTCTACATGCTCACGCTCACTAGTAGATGATTCTGAACTTTCTTCTTGACTACTAGTACTAGCAGCAGTGCTTGCTGAACTTGAACTAGTATTTGATTTACCACAACCACTGAGAACTAAGGCTCCCATTAAAAAACAAACGATTCCCACTTTTAACTTTTTCATTTCCTCTTCTCCTTATAAATACAGTATTTTACATGATACTAGTTAATTTTAACATAATAAATAAAGAGTGACCGATTTATATTGAAATTTCCTTCTTAATTTATAAAAGTATGCACACATATTTTATATTTAATCTGTGATGTCCATTTGATAAATAAAAATTAATAAGTAAAACAAAACCCTTTTTGTTTCACATGAAACATTGTATGCCTATTGATGTGCAGGAATAACTGTTTTAGGGAGACTTTTAACAGTATGTTAAAAGTCAGTAAGTCTCAAATTCAAGTAGGATCAATATATAAATAAAGATAAAGGAGAAAAATCAATGCGTACAATAAAAACAATCACCGATTTTTGGGAAGTAATAGATGAAATAAGAATAAAAAAAGAACAGAACTGGTCTGACCTTGTGGGTGGAAAAGCAAAATTAGCAGCTAGTCAACGATGGAATCCGCCGTTATCTTATATTCTTCAAATACAAAAGAAATTGGACATTGATATTATAAATACGATTATTTATGAATTATCCGAAGCGGAACAATTAGTTAGTAAAGATCCAGAAACGCCAAATAAGATGAAGCTAATCCATAAATGGATTCATTCTGATAATTGGATGGCAGATGAGGAAATTGTTGAAAAAGTTCAAGCAATAGCTAGGACGATTCTATGATAAAAAAAGTTGGTGTTCAAAAAAACAAATTAAAGGAGTAAAAAAGATGGCAAAAATAGAACAAATGATTAAATGGATGTCAGATCGCAAAGGAAAAGTATCGTACTCGATGAGTGCGCGTTTAGGTCCTAATAGCTATGATTGTTCCAGCGCAGTGTATTTCGCATTGATCAATGGAGGCTTTCTGACTAGTGGAGCTATGGGCAATACAGATACGCTTTTCTCACACCTAGAAAATAGTGGTTGGACTCAATTAAAAAAAAATACAGCCGGCAATTATTCTACTCAAAAAGGTGATATTTTTATCTGGGGAAATCGAGGAGCATCCGGAGGTGCTGCTGGTCATACTGGAATTTTTATAGATGATCAAGACCATATCATTCATTGTAATTATGGTTATAACGGTATTACGATCAATGATCATGATACAATTTGGGAATTAAATGGTTATCCTACAATAACGGTTTACCGTTACGGAGAAAATGAAATACATCCGCCAAAATCACAGCCCAATACACCTGATTCTCAACCCGAATCACAAAAACAACCATCAAGTTTGATTCCAATGTCAGGGACATTTTATCCTAATAGACAATTAGCAGTCAGCCGAGATACAGAACCCAATGACACGATTAGCCCAGCACTTGATTATTACTCATCTGGGATGGCAATCAACTATGATCATTATATTCATAGTAAGGGCTACGTTTGGATCAGTTACATCAGCCAAGGGGGGAACCGCCGTTATGTTGCAGTCGGACCTGATGACGGACGGATTGATACTACATGGGGAACTGGTTTCTTTAATTGATCGAATAAGGTAAAAATGGTTCAAAACATTACCTTTCTATAAAAAAAACCCGAAACTTGCTATAATGATGGAAAAGCAATGATAGGTGGAATGACGGTTAATGAAAACTAATTTTGTAGAAAGCGAATTTGCTCCGTTAAAAAGAGTTGTTTTAGCACAATCACAATTCTATTTGCCGGAAGAGGATGATGGGTTAGATACAAGTTTTTTATCAGAAAAAAATCTGGATTTATTCGATCATAAAGTTGGAGATGTAGCTGATCTTTACCCAGATATGCAAAAGAGATGGGAATGCGAGAAAGAGCAAATGGATGAGTTATTAACTTCTTATGGTGTAGAAGTAATTAGACCAAGAATGCTGACCGAATATGAAAAAGAGGTTGGGAAAAAGAACGGTCACGGTTATGCTAATTTTTTTTCCAGAGATCCGTTTTTCACAGTAGGACATTTCGTTATTGAAGGGAACTTAAGGTTTGCTCACCGACGTTTAGAAATCTTACCGATCAGAGAGATTTTAGTCGAGGAGTCCAAGCATTCAGAAACAGTCTATTTAGCCACACCGCAACCAGATATTTCACAAGGTTCAGACAGTGAAACAGGGCCATTTTTAGAGGGTGGAGACGTTTTAGTTTATGGTAAAACAATATTTGTCGGGCATTCTGGCTTGGCTAGTAATTTAAATGGAATCAGATGGTTGAAGTCGCTTTTGGCACATTGGGACTATACTATTGTACCCGTACGTTTACATCCAGATATACTGCACTTGGATTGTGCATTAAGCATGGTCCGAGACGGCTTGATGATTTATTGTGAAGAAGCCTTTTTAGACGATTTGCCGAAAGAATTAAGCAACTGGGATAAAATCAACATCTCTTTAAAGGAAGCATCACTATTGCTGACAAATGGTCTTCCAATCAATGAATCTGTGTATGTTACAGATCAGGCATTTACAGAACTGATTGCAGCGTTACAAGGATATGGCATAAAAGTTGAAACATTAGATTACGAAGTTTCAAGGATTTTTGGCGGTTCTTTCAGATGTACTACACAAGCATTGTTGAGAGTGTGATTTTTGTTAAAGTTTATAGAAAACTAAAAGTAATTCAGAGTTTAGCCAAACAATCGTAATAAAGAAACCAATTTTTCGACATAAAATAATCACAATTGCGCGTTATTATATATTCATACCAAACAAACAACCCTAACAAAACACTTTTTCATTTTTTAACTCCTTTTCCCGCTCTTCCCCAAAGAGCGGGTTCTTTTTGTGTAAGTATCAAGTATTTGTTTTTTTAATAAACGAAAATCAAAG
This sequence comes from Enterococcus sp. AMC1252, assembly GCF_058216515.1. Classification (NCBI taxonomy): domain Bacteria; kingdom Bacillati; phylum Bacillota; class Bacilli; order Lactobacillales; family Enterococcaceae; genus Enterococcus; species Enterococcus sp. AMC1252. The sequence goes on along the minus strand of NZ_CM177097.1, from coordinate 3,818,566 downwards.
TGTACATACGCGGGAGCTTTGTTTAGTATAGTAGCAAAAATAATGGATTTTGGTGCCTAAAATTTAGATACCGTTTTCCAGTTTTAGGTAAAATTGTGGCGCTATGGAATACTGCCAACAAAGCTTTATTTCCAAACTGAAAACTTACTATTGGTCAAATAAAAACAAGCTGGACATCACAAAGGTGTTGTTCAGCTTGTTTTTTAGAATGAAAATCTACTTTTTTGTTAGGTGTCAGAAAACGAAAATTTATTTACTGTGTTTTCCTTTTTTTCTTTTCCAGAAAAGAAGAGATCCAGCGGCTCCAGCCATAAAGGCGCCCATTCCTTGGCTCATTAGAGAAGTTTCTGTTCCCGTATTTGGAAGTCTTCTTTCAGAACGAGTATTCGGAAGTTTAGTCGTTGCTGGATCAGCAACTGTATTCAGTCTAGTGCTTGTGGTTGCCACAATTTTTTCTTCTTCTTTCTTCTTAGGATCGATTAACGCAACAGGAGCTTCGGGTAACTGATTTGCTACTGGTGCTTCTAATGTATTAGGTTCTGTTGGCGCTATGATCTCAATTGGTTGTTCTACTGGTGGCGTTGTTGGATCCACCACTTCTGGTGCTGTAATATCTGGAATAATTGGATCTTCGACTTTTGGCGCTTCTTCTAACTCTTTTGGAGGATCTAGTGGATCTACATTCGTAACATCTTCTAGGTCATCTAACTCAACAGGAACATCTGGTTGAATGCTTTCTTCTGCTTCTTTATCTTCTAATTCCACGTCAGTTACATCGGTTGAAGTGCCTAACTCTACAACTGGATCAGTTGGTTTTGATGGATGTTCTTCTGTCAGTATTGGTAGTGTAATTCCTGTGATACCAACAATTGCTTTTGTTGAAACTGTAGAAGGTGCAAGTGCAGATATAACTGGTTTATCTACAGATGTTACTTCTTCTGGGGTGTTAAGTAGTGCTGGCTCCAAAGGTTCTTCAGCCATGTCAGGTACATCTGGAATTTTTGGTTCTATGATTTTTTGGAGTTCTAGTAGTCCTAATTCTGTTTCGATTGTTTCAAGAGTAATGGGTGGAATATCAACAAAATCTTCCATCGGTTGTCCGCCAAGACTTCCATCAAATCCAGAATAATTGTTATTATAAACGGTAATCCATTCATAGACTGATACACCACGTGATACATAATTTTCATAGCGTGCTACAGTCTGTTTTAGATAATTGACATTTTTATTGTAAGCAGATAAAAGTTGGTCATACATTTCAACTGTATTGGTTGTGAGCATTTCAGCATCAAAAAAACTAAGAACGTCGATACCAGTTGTTTCCGTGAATTCGGCTATTTCATTTTTTAAAATTTCTTGTGCTGCACTCCACTCTGTATCAACATTCTTTATATAATTTTCAATATAATTAGATATATTTGAAAGTGCTGCAGCACCATCTTTTTCATACACGGATATGAAAGTCTCAAATTCTGCAACAGTTTTCATGGTTTTTAACTGTTCAACAGTATAGCCTAATAACTCATAATTACGGTCTTGCTTACGTAAAGAATTAATTGTAGGTTGCCAAACAAGCAGTAAATCATTGTTCAGGTCACCTTCATTACCAGGAGCCCATTTGTTTCTATAATCATCATAAGCATTTAAGTAACCTTTATAAGCTATAAAATATTTTTGATAGGCTGTAGCTCTATCAACATTTTCTTGCATTGTATTCTGAGCGTTTTGAATATAGTTTGTTAGTTGAGTGCCAAAATCAGTTGGGGTATACACGTTTTCTATTTGTTTTGTAGGATCAATCAACCCAGAATGATTGTAGTTTTCATTAGCATCTTGGTATGCTTGGATTAAAGGCCATGAAGTTTCATGAACAGTGTTTAGTGCTTCAATAGCTATATCGTATTCTGCTTGCCATGCTGCTAAAATATCTGGAATATTATCTAGGTTTTCTTGTGTGATTTTATCAGCAGGAAAATTTTTGAGCGTTTGATTCATATTGGTTACAGCAAGGTTAATTTCCTCTTTAGCGAGAACAGCCTTATCATAAGCTGCAAGTGCATCCTCATAAGGTTTTGCTGCGGTGGTGAAGCTTTCTTTTGCAAGATTATACTTAGTTTGTAGGTCGGTAAAGAGTCTAAGCGTTGCCTCATAAGATTCTTTTAGTGGTGTTAATTTTGGTGCCGCTTCTTTATAGGCAGTATCGGCTTTTTCCCAAGCTGTGTATGCTGCAAGATATGAGTTATTAACGTTGCTATATTCTGTTTCAAGTTTAGTAAAAGAACGCTTTAAATTTTCGTACTCTTCTGAAACAGTGTTATACTCACTTTCATGAACTTTTTGCTCAGCTGTTACTTCTTCTAATTTAGTTGAAGTGTTAGTGTAAAGTTCAAAGGTTTTATCGTATTCCGTTTTGAGTTTAACATAGTAGGCGGCTAATGCTTTATATTCATTTTCACGAAGTTCGAATGAGTCTTTTGCATCGGTAATTGCTTTTGCTGCAGCTTTATACGCAAGTTCAGCGATAGTGTATTCTTTTCCTAAATTTTTAAACTGTTCTGTTACTTTATTAAAGTTACTCATTGTTTCAGTATATTGCGATTGTAAATCAGTATATTGCTTTTTGGTTGTTGCCAATGTTAGACCCAAATTAGTAAAAACTGTTTTTGTTTCTGAAAGTTCTAGTTTTAATTGGTCTAATTGATCTTTAAGTGTTCGATATTCTGGGAACAAGCGATCATATTCGTCACGTGCGATTCCATATTTTTGGTTAGTTGCTTCATAACTTTTATTTGCCTCAATATATTTTTTATTAGTCGCTTCAAACTCTTTTGAACCATTTGTATATTTAGTCTGTACCTCTTCATAAGATAGACTCAGCTGAGTAAATTGTACTTTGACTTCTTCAGATTCTTTGAGTGCAGCTTTGTGTGCTGTATCAGTTTCAGCGTAAACATTCATTACTTGAGTATAGCTTTCGCTAATTGCTTGATAGTCTTTCTCCAATTGCTGATAATCAAGTTTCGCCTGATTATACTTGGTAACGAGGGTATCATATTGTTGTTTGATTAATTGGTAAGAAGTTTCAATTACTTGATAGTCGTTTGTTGCAGTTTCATAAGTTGCTTGGACTTCTTTAAATTTCTCTGTCAGTAACTCAGACTGTTCTTTGACTTGTTGATAGGTCTTATTTACTTCATTATAGCGATTATTATTTTCATTATACGCAGTTAAGGCAGTTGAATATTCTACAGTACCTTCTTCATATTGTGCAAGAATTTCTGCTGCAGCTGTTCGTTTTTCATTATACATATTCAACTCTGTTTCGTATGCTGTAAGTTGAGTCTCATATGCTGCTTTTTGCTGATCATATGCTGTTTTCGCTGTTTCGTAAACTTTTGTTTTATCATCAAAAGCTTTCTTTTCAGCGTCATAAGCCGTGTGTTCTGTTTCATATTGTTTTGCTAATTCTTTTAATTGAGTTGATAAATCATTGTAATCAGTTTTTGCTTCTTCATATGCTTGTTTCGTGTTATTGTAGTCCTCTTTAATTTTATTGTAACTCGCAAGTTTACTTTCGTAATCATGAATTGATGTGTCTAATTCTGACAAGCGTTTTTCGTAAGCTGTCTTTTCAACTAGATAGTTTTCTTTTGCTGTATTGTACTCGGTTGATAGCTTTTTGTATTCCTCAAGAGCGTTATCGTATTCCGTTTTGACAGCTGTGTATTCTGTTTTAGCAGTTTCAAGTTCATTTTTCAGTATATTGTATGATTGCGCTGCTTGATTGAATTCTGCAGCTTTTTTGTCATAAATGATTTTTTCACGATTATAAGTGTTCAATAGTTTTTCATAAGACAGTTTTTGCGTGTTATAATCCGTCAACTGATTATTATAGCTATTTTTTGCCGTATTATAGGCAGTTTGAACCTTTTTATACGCTGTTGCAGCCTCATCATAGATTGTACGTTTATTTTCATACTCCATGCGTAACTTTTCATAAGAGGCCTTTTTTGACTCAGCTTCAGTGTTTAATTCTTCATACTTCGTAAGCTCACTCAAATAATCATTCTGCATGGTATTAAAAGTTGATTCAAATAATTGATAGCTAGTTTTCTTTGCTTCGTACTCTTCTTTTGCTGTATTGTAATCTCCAATATGTGCTTCGAAATCCGACTTGTTTGTTTCATATGTAGCTCTATGTGATTCGTAAGTCGTAGTAGCTTTTTCGAAATCCTCTAACTTTACTTGATAAGTCTTTTTTAAATCATCTAAATCAGTTTTAAGCTTAGCTGCTGCCTCATAAGTGTTATCAGCTTCAATTTTTGATAGATTGTAGTCGTCCAATGCAGCATCGTATTTGTTTTTAGTTTCTAGATAGCTATTTTTGGCATCCGTGTATTCTTTCAATACACTTATATAGTCTTTTTCCAAAATAGATTGAGTTGCTTGAGTTACTTGTGATACAGTTGTAGCCAATACTTGGATAGGAGAACTTGCTCCTACGAAAATCGCACTTGAATACAACAAAAATTTAAACGAACCTTTTTTCCATGAATCCTTCATTACACCACACGTGCCTTCCTTTTTTTAATAGTGTTCATATCGTAAAAATATAAAATCTTAAAGGATATTATATTTTCATAAATGTAATTATACAGTAGGCATAAGTAATTTATTTATCATATTTTTCTTTACAATTCTAATTTTTTGATAATCATTTAATAAATACCAATAAAGGTTAGACTGTGTAGGAGTTATACTTTAATAAAGTGTCCATATTTATTTTTTATTTAGAATTTTTGTATAAACTATTTAAATATTTAGGGATGAAATGAAGGCGTTGTATTGGATTTGTATCATTTTTATATAATTTTTTCAGAGTGTGAAGGATAAGTATCTCGAAAGGAAATTCAGAATCTCGACAAAAATAGTAATAAAGAAGCCAATTTTTCAACACAAAATAATCACAATTACAGGTTAAGATAGTTTTATACCAAACAACCCTAACAAAACACTTTTTTCATTTTTTAACTCCTTTTCCCGCTCTTTCCCCGAAGAGCGGGTTATTTATTGTGAATCACTACGACTGGCTTTGCCAGAGTAGATGATGAACAATACTTGGCGAACGTAGTGAGAGAAGTGACCATATCATTGAATTACTCCCTCAATAAAATATAGAGAAGTATATCCAGAAAAAAATAGTGTGGCTGGCTACGCCAGATTAGAGGAAGGAGTGAAAAAGAATAGTGGCGTACTTAAAACTTAAGCTTAAAAAAATAAAAAATTGATGTTCATTTTTCGAAAGAACCTTCTAAAAATTAGCAGTAAAATTAAGACGTAAAAGAAGGGATCGATGAAAATGAAAGAAACAAAAGTGACACGATTCAGAACAGCGCATAAAAAAGAAAAACCACTTATTCTACTAAATATCTGGAATGCAACAAGTGCCATGGAACTGATACAAAAAAAGATAACGTTACTTCCAACTGGCAGTTATGCAATGGCTGACTATTACGGATATCAAGATGGTGAGAAACTACCTTTTAAAGAAATTCTGACTTTTATAGAACAACTAAATAGAGAAGATCGCTATATTACAGTAGATATTGAAGCTGGGTATGCATCCAATCTAAAAGATTTAGCTTTAAATATTGAGGAACTTGTTACCAATGGAGCAATCGGTATCAACATCGAAGACAAAAAAACGGGTATGAACACACTGTACCCTCTGGAAGAACAATGCGAGCGGTTATTTTTCATCAAGCAAAAACTTAACACTATGAAAAAAGATCTATTTATCAATGTTAGAACTGACATGTACTTTATGGGAGATCTTACACAGAATAATCAAAGCGAACAACTGCTAAATCAAACGATCACTCGAATCAAAGCCTATGAAAAAACAGGAATCGATGGTATTTTTATACCAGGATTAAAAAATAAAGAACATATCAAGAAAATCGCGGCTGAAACAACATTGCCGATCAATATCATGTTAGATATCAAAAAAGATTCCATTACAGACTATCTAAATATAGGAATTTCAAGAATCAGCTTTGGTCCTTCGATCTATATGATTTATAATGAAAGTGAAAATACTGACTTAGATGCATTTTATACATCGTTATTGGCAGATTTAGCTGAGCTGGAAGAACAAGATCGCATTGAATTATTCAGATTAAAGTAGAAAGGGGAATGTCCAATGATCGGTGAAAAAGAAAAAAAACAGTATTACAAAGCACTGCTTGCAAAAGATTCTACATATGACGGAATTTTCTTTGTCGGTATTAAATCAACTGGGGTTTTCTGCCATGCCACATGTCCGGCAAGGAAACCTAAATATGAAAACTGTACCTTTTACGAGACTGCAGAAGAAGCTCTTTTATCTGGCTATAGACCATGTAAACGATGCAAGCCATTATCTTTTCCAAGAGAGATCCCGCCATTCGTTCAGAAAATGGTGGAGTTAGTAGAAGAAAATCCAGAGAAGCGTTGGAAAGATCAAGACTTCGCTGAATTGGGCATTCACTCGATGACGGCCAGAAGGCAATTTAAAAAAGTCTACGGTATGACATTTGTTCAATATGCACGATCAAGAAGGATGGGAATGGCCTTGAAATCAATCAAAAATGGAGAAAAGCGAATTGATACCCAGCTGGATGTTGGCTATGATTCACCCAGTGGTTTCTACGATGCTTTTTCAAAAATAATGGGGAGAAATCCGAAGCAATCAAAAGAGATCAAAGTATTATCAGCAGATTGGGTCGATACGATTTTAGGACCGATGATGAGTATTGCGGATGACGAGTACCTATATTTACTAGAATTTGTTGACCGACGCGGTTTGGAAAGGGAAATCGAACGACTGCGAAATCGAATGAATGCTTCAATCGTTCCAGGAAAAACCAAAATCAACGAGCAGATAAAAGAGGAACTGGATTTGTATTTTGAGAAGAAACTGGATGAATTTAGAACGCCGTATCTGTGTTTAGGTTCTGACTTTCAGAAAAGTGTTTGGCAGGCTTTAACAGAAATCAAGCGTGGTGAAACTTCTTCCTATAAAGAATTAGCGCAAGCAATCGGAAGTCCTAATGGAATGCGAGCAGTTGGAAACGCGAATGGTGCGAATCAATTAGCAATCATTATTCCGTGTCATCGAGTGATTCAGATGGATGGTAGTCTGGGTGGCTATGGTGGAGGCGTGGAGCGGAAGAAGTGGTTGTTGAAACATGAGCGTGAGTATCATTAAATTGGTCATTAAGCGTATGTCATTTTCCTTTGTTAGAGGAAAATGACATTTTTTTTAATCATCGTTATTTTAAGTAAATTCAAAAAAATACATAAACCATACTATTTTGATCTAAAAGAGGTATAAAAAGATGTTATTGTAAAAGTAAGCTAAAGTGATTTATAAAAAAACTGAAAGAAAGAGTGGTTACTATTTTGAAAAAAATGTTATTAAATGTATTATTCATTTGTCTAGGCAGTGTAGCTTTGTTTTCTACAAGTATACAAGCATCAGCACAAAAACTAACCATCAATGAAAAAAATAATCATGTTATGGGAAATAATTTAAAAAAGGCAGAACCTTCTAAAAGAACGCAACAAGCTAGCTTGCCTTACACACAAGAGCTCCTTCCAAAAGCTGACTTTATCGATATTTCTTCTTGGAATGGTGAGATATCTGTAGAATCATATAAAAAAATGAACAAACAAGGGGTTAACGGTGTAGTCGTAAAACTGACAGAATATACGACGTATAAAAATCCATTTGCGAAGATCCAAATTGAAAATGCAAAAAAAGCAGGTTTAACTGTTTCAACGTATCATTATTCTTGGTTTGTGGATGAACAAAAAGCAGTAGAAGAAGCGAATTACTTTGCGGATTTTGCGGAAGAACTTGGATTGAATCCTGATACAGTGATGGTCAATGATGCCGAAGAAGGAGAAATGATTCCAGCAGACGTAACGATTACTTCAACAGCTTTCAAAAATCAATTAAATAAACGTGGGTTTAACAATGTGATCCATTATAGTATGGCAAGCTGGTTTACGAATAATTGGTTGGAATTTCCAGTATTAGGGAAAGAGAATAGCTGGGTAGCGGAATGGCCAAAATCACCATCGAATGAAAATCTATTACACTCAGATACAGCTGCATGGCAGTGGAGTTCACAAGTAGAATTTTCAGGTGTGACAGGTGTATTTGATGCGAATGTGGATTATCTTGGTCGATTTACGGATACTCTTGAGTTTAAGCTAGGAACGGATATAAAGCCGATCCAGTATTATCAAGGGGAAGAAGTAGCATATCAAGGGAAAAAATATACAGTGACTCAAACGCATAAAAATTACGGTGATCCTAGTAGTGTCCCAGGAATTGCTGAAGCATTGTTTGTAGCGAAAAGGTAAGACTGAATTAATAAAGAAGAGCGGAGAATAGTCAGAAAAAATCTGATTATTCCTCGCTCTTTTTGCAATTGACTACGTTTTACCACCCACCAGAAAAACCGCCACCGCCTGATGAACCGCCGCCACCAGAGCTACTCCCGCCACTTCCAGAAGAGTCGCCAGAATCACTACTTCGATAGCTCGAGGCGCTAAAATGTTGTAACGTTTGATACTTCGAGAAATTCATACCAGGTATAGCGCCAAGAAATAAACATTTATCAAGATCCATGATCGCTTTTTGATAATAGTTCGATTCGATTTTTTTAAAATCCTTCTCGCCTTTTTTAAAAGCATCAGGCAATTCACGTTCAAAGTTATCAGCTTCTTTTAAAAAATCTGCTTTACTGGTATCTTGCCCTTTTAGTAGGTGATATGAAACGAGTAATACTAGCAATTTTTCTTTTTGCTTTGTGTAAAATGACTTTGGAACTTGTTCTTTTACATAAATTTGTACAATCTTTCTCGTTTGCATAAAAGCAACTCTGGCTTGAACGATTTTTTGTAACATTTCTAAGTAGTCATTATCTGATTGCTTCAGTTTCGTTTGTAGTTGTTTTGTTGCTTCTGTGATATTCTGCGGTTCTGTTAGGAAATCGCCTAAACTCTGAGAATACTCTTCATAATAGCGTTCGCTGACGTCTAAACACATGGTGCAATACGCTAGCTTGTTTGCTTCGGTAAGGTGATGCATACGATATTTACCAAGTTGTGCGGCATGATCTATGACATCACTTGTAAATAAAATTTTGGATAAATAACGACGCAAAAATGTATAGTTCCCAAAATTAGCTAGAATCAATCTCCAGATAGGTGCTTCTCTAAAATAAATCATAATCGATCTTTCTCTCACCGCTACTTTGCCTAGCCAACGTACCTGTACCTCTTGGATCGAATCAAATAGGGGCATCTTTAAAAGTCGCTTTTCTAAGAAACTCCTAAAGGAAAAGAAGCCAACAAAAAGACCCAAAGCAACCAACATTGATAGGATAAAATGATCCATGATAAAAGTAATAGCGCTCCAAATATAGTCCAAAAAATTCTTTTTTGGTTCTACATAGTGGTATTGAGAATCACCATAAGCATTACTTGCTTGTTCCAGATCCTGAACTTCCTTTTTCGCCGCTTCATAATTGCCATACCGTTCATTCACGATCGTTATAATATTGTGGCTGATGATGTTTAAACCTTGATCATACTTTTCTTCGCGAAACAATTGTTCCACGCTTGTCGGTACAATGTCACGCTTCATACTATCTGTAATTACGTCTTCTACACCATAGCCAACTTCTAAACGATACTTCCGATCAGATACTGCAATAACAAATAGAAAACCGTTGTTTAGGTCTTTATCACCTACGCCTAACGTTTGGAATGTTTCATTTGCGTAGGTTTCGATCGTTTCGTTTTTAGGTAATTTTTTGATGGTTTTTAGAACGAATTGCGGGCTGCCAGATAGTTGTTTGAAATCTGCTTCGTTGGCTTGGATGATGGTTTGTTTTGTTTCCTCGCTTAATAGACCCGCTTGATCGTCGACGAAGAAACTTTCGGCGAAGCTGGTTTGTGGGGGGGAGAGAGTGAATAGGAAGATTGTAGTGAGGAGTAGGATTGTTTTTAAAAAGTTTACTTTGATAAATTGTGTGTGTGTTTTATGTGTGTGATTTGAGTTCATGTTGCTCCTTTTGATTGTGTTGTTTAGTTTAGGTGTCTAGAAAGATATTGCTACTTTTTCTTTGTTCCTCTTTGTATTCTTTAGATTTAGAGCCGTACCATAATTTTTTCTCTACTTTAAATTTTTGTCTAAATGCTTCTGAAAAATAGTTTAGGTAGAATAGCTTTATATAAGATTTATAGATACTTGTCCAAAGAAATCCAGCTATAATAATAATTATTGGGAAAAACCATAATAGAATCAAATAGAAGTTTTGTTTCAAAGCACCATCATTTTGGAAAAGTACGCTGTATATCATAGCTATTGAGAAAAAAATCCCGATTAACTCTCGAATTTTTTTCCAATTTTTTGATATAAAATCTTCTTCTTTTTTTTTCCCATAGAGCAGTTCATGAATATTTTTTTTCGTTTTAAAAATGATTAAAAGAATGCTTATAATGAACAATACTGAATAAAAGTAACGTAAAAATTTGACACTGATAAGAAGTTGACTAACAATAAAGGATAAAGCATATAAAATTATAGTTATTGCCATTAGCCATTTTGCACTGAACAGAGATAACTTTATATTTCGTTTTCTTCTATAAATGGCACCACCGAAAGTCAAAGTGAAAAAAAGTATACTAGAAATTATAAAAACTATTGACATGGGAGCAACAAAATACTGATACTCATTAGTAGAGTCTAAGGTAATTGTAGCAGAGTGAAAATGTGTAATGGCGTATTGAGAGAAGAAACCTAACATTAATAGTAATATAGAGAAAAATCCTCCCACAAGAAATCTTCTGAGAAAACTGAATTTTTCACTCATTTCACAACATTCTAAAGCAAAATATTTGGTAGCTATTTCTTCTATAGCGTTAAATTTTAATTTTTTTGTAGTCATATAATATTCTCCATCATTAATATTTACCAAGCAAATGATTTACATAAACTATTCCAAGCTTTGTCAGTAAGTTTTTGTGTCCGAAAGTAATGCCGAACAGTTACTTATTAGATTCTTCAATTTCATCTTTATAACTAATCATAATATTATTAACTTCTATTTTACTTAAATCCTCTCCAAAGTAGGAGTCTTTTTTAGGAGATAACTTAATGTTTTTAGCTCCCCAAAAAATAGGTACAATAGTTTTAGTAGAAAGTATTTCATCATTTTCATCCTTTCTATCAATCGTAGTTAAATCTAAATGGTATTCGAAAGAAATATTTCCGATTCCTCTATCAGTATTGTTTACCAAATACAGTAATGTAATGAACATTTTATTTTCTTTATCATAAGTTCCTCATCCATAATTGTAGAAATTGGTAAATCTTGTACTGCTATTTCTTTTGATTAAATAGCAATTTTTTGTTTTTTTGAATCTTTAACAAGTAATCATCATATATCTTAGGAATAAAGAATGTATCCTCTTTTAATTTAATGTTTTGACGTTCTATGTCTATAGAACTCACCTTTAATTTTAACATAAAGAGTAAACTTATATTTTCATTCGAGACAAAAAGTCAAAAATTACTTAAAATAGTAATTTCTAACTCCGAAAGGGAATAAGTTATTAAACTTTTTTTTCAAGTGGACCCTTCAAAATGATTTTCAATTTTAGGAATAGTTTGCGAAGAATCAGATTTATAAGCTGAGAATATTAGTGATATATCTGAGATAATTCGGTTGAAGTGAAAAACTGTGCAAATATCAAAAATGCGATATTTGCACAGTTTTTCTATATTTTTTCTGTTTCTATCTTAGTTACCTTATTGTCTTTTAATTCTATAGATAAGTATACATATCCTTTTTCCAATTTATCTTCCCACCTCAATGCAATTAGCCCATTTCCATCCTTTTTCATTTTATCTGGTTCTCCAAGTTCGTCGATAACCTTAGAGAATGGATCTTTTTCCGCTATATTTTTAATCTTTTTTTCTTCAGGCATTGTTAAATCAGCGCTGTTCATTCTCATAAACCTTAATTCATTTTCTTCTGGAGAGTATGTTAAATTCTGAATATAATCTTTTGAAACAACTAAAATTTTCTCAATATTTCTATCTTTAGCTTTTTGGAAAGTATACTCTTTTTTTTTAGCAAATTTTCTCAATGACTCAATGTTGGTTTTTTCATTTTTTGTGGAAATATCCATCGTTTTAAAAATGTCTGGAAAAGATGCATATGTTTTCTTATTGGATGATACAAATATCCATCCTCCAATAATAGCAACAAGAGCAATGCTAATTAAAGTAATAATAAAGACGTTCTTATTTTTCAATATTTTCTCCTTTTTTTTGCTATTCAATATTTTATGATTTACTTAGACCTATTCTTACTGCTCTCTCTTCTTCTTTTCTTCGTATTCTCTCCGAACGTCTTTTATATAAGAGTAGTGACGAAATAACAAAATAATACCACATACAATGAGTATCAATTCTAAATTTCCCCAAGTAAACGAACTATAACTAGAAAAAATATTAGTGAAACCAGAAGCTAAACAGCAAACAAATATCCACCATGCAGTTGAGTTTTTTGGGAGTTTTTTTTCTTTATTTACTAACCAAAACATTACGATAGTCTGAATAATCGCACGAATAAGCATTCCGCTTAAGAGTAGTCCGTATAAATAGTGTTGACTCCTTGCCCAAAATCCAAAAATAACATTGAATATTGTCATTATTACTTGAACGAAAAGAAGAATATCAGCAATAGTATCTAGTCTATCTCCGGGATGTTTACTTTGCACTATCTTGTAGCTCCTTTTCAGATAGTTCATCTGTATCATAGTTTATTTCATTACAATAGTGAATGATTAATTGGTAGTTATCGTTTGTTAATTCTTGGTTATCATATCGATCGTTTCCAAAATCGATTAAATCTAATCGCACATCATTTGGAAGAAGTTCTTCATAGCAATCTTTATTAGTTCTTAAAGCACCTGTGAAGTATTCTTTTCCAAATAAAGATAATGTAACGCCAAATTCAATTTCTTTGACTGGTTTCTCAGTTTGATTAAGTAGAGCATACTCTAATACCATGTTTTCATTTTTAATAGTTATATTCCCAGTAATGATGACTAATTCATTTGATGGGAAAATTCCTTTGTTCTTTTTAAAATAATCATCCCAAGCTGTAATGTATTCTTGATTATCAATCATAGGATGACAATCAGTATTTTCTTTTAAATACTTTGCCCAATCAATTTTCATTTGTATTGTTCACCTTTTTTCCATTTATTTCTAGGTCTTTAATTTCAAATGTAATATCAGAGCCAGTGTTTTCTTTTAATCTATCAAGGTATTCTATTGGAGCACTAGCAGAAATAGTTCTAGGAGAAACTCCATTTATAGGAAGATTAGGAAAATCATCACCTTCAAAATTGACATTGATAAATTCATTTTCTTCAATATTTTTAAACTTAGGCTTTACTAACATTTTTACGCGACTGATATTATCTTTTGAAGAATTAATGAAGAATACGCCTAATGTATAACGCTCTTCTTCTGGTGAATAGTGCATAGAATAAGTTAATATATTGATTTTTTTATTGGGATCAACCTTAGGTTCTGCTGTTAATAAGGCTTTTTCGAAGAAATCATTTTCTATAAAAGTAGTAATATCTTGTTCAGATTTTTTGTTATTTTCAGATAAGAGTATTGTATATTTTCCTACTTTATATCCATTTTTTATTGCATCACTTTGTTGTTCAGTTAAAGTATCCTCAATGTTTTGAGTACTAGATGTAGTAATACTATTCAAATTATTTTTCTGACAAGACGCGAGTAAAATTATTAGTAAAAACAATAGAATATAATCAATTTTTCTATTTTTAAGCATTTATTTCTCCTTTTTATAAGCCACTATCAAGATCTATAAGTTCCTTCTTACTTCCTGAAATACCAATTCCTACTAGTCCAGGGATACCTACATCAAAACCATCAGTTCCCAATTTTGCCTTAATTTCTCCAGATAATAAAGAAAGGTCGAGTTTAGCACTGACTCTATGCAAGTCGTCCTCCCAGAAAACGACTTCATAGCTACCTTTTGCGGCACTGCCTCCTAAAGCAAGCTCTGCGCCTTTTGGGTTAATGGTTCCTTTTAATGAAGCATTACCAACAGACCATGAAGTGTCTCCTAAATCTACAGAAGTAAGCCTACCTGATGCAGAACCACTCATTCCCATCCCAGGTTTTAAAGAATTTTTTCCAGAACCATTCATATCAATATTGGATGACATCGATGGCTTAAGAAAATTAGCACTTACAGAACCATTTACATCTAAGAAAGTGACTTTTGATTCGTTAGTATACAAAATTTTATATTTTCCATCTTCAAATATTAATTGTGCGTCTTTTCCTAATATATCTAATGGTTGAGTTGGTAAAGGCCAAGATTTCATATTTTTAAATACATAATATTCACGTAAAACGTCTATTTGTTCATCTGATAAATTACGATACATTTCTCTTATTTTTTCTTCAATTTTTTCTGGCGACCATAATTTATTTAATCTTACTTCTCTTTCCAATCGTTTGTTGCGACCATCAATAACTCCGGGAATATTGTCAATATTCCCAGCTTTACCTATAGCTTTTAGTCCTGAGTTTAATCCTGGTGCAGTAAGAGAAGATGCGCTTTGTATTTTACTTTTATATTGACTTATAATACTCTTCAATTGCTTTACTTCATCAGAACGAGCTGTGATTTTTTCTTTGATTTCACGATCATCGGTTTGAGCTTTCTCATTAGCATCTGTTAAAGCGGTTTTGATACCTGTGACATACTCATCCAGTTTTGTAGTTAATGTTGATGGTGATGAAGCGCCAGAAAATTCTTCTGATAAAGTTCCCTCAATAGACAGTTCACACTCCTCGATTAAAGTATCGATTTTTGTTGCTAGCTTTTCGGATGATGTATAGTAAGAATCAATATTCGTAGCAATGTCCGCTATATCCGTATTATACTGTTCGATTGCCTCACTTAAAAGCTTTCTTTCTCCCATTTTGTTACCTCCAACTAGATATATTTGTTTCTGAACTAATTACTTTATTGATATAACTATCTAACTCTTCAAAAAGTGTAGCATCACCAATAATTTTTTTAGATAAAGCTTCAAAAAAAACTGTAATCTCATTCATATATACAAGAAAATTATCAACATACTCTCTATAACTTTCATAAGATTCAGATTTCCAATCTTTTTCTGTTAAGGAATTTTTTTTAGATTCTATTAATTTGACACCTTCTTGCAGTTGGGTTAATCCTAACATAATATTCGTACATATTTCTGTCTCGATCTTTCCTTTGTCAATTAATATTCCAGCTCCCATTTCATAAGATGCTTTTGTTTCAGAAATTTTTGGTTTATATCCCCCAGCATATGAAGGTGTAGGTTGTGTGATGGAATGTGTTGGTATATAAACTTTATTCACAGCATCACCTGTAGTTGGACTTTTTCTCATATTATTACCTCCTATTATAACGATTCAAAGCGGTCATAAGCAGCTTTTAAAACACTAAGTACTAAGTCATTATATTTGTCAGTGGGAGCAATTACATCTGATTTAATAATATTCATTAATTCTTCAATACTTTTTCCAGCTTCGCCTTTATAACCTTTGTTCTCTACACCTTCAAGAGCTTTTTCTATATTGACTAACCCATTATGAATACTATCAAATCCATTTTTTAAGCCATCTCTTTGTTCAGATAATTTATCTGTTTCAACTTTTAGTTCGTATCCCATTACTGCACTCCTTTAATTAAATAATTGAATTTAATGCTTGTCTAAATTGAAATTGTGTATCTGTTAAAGTAGTCATTGTTGAGCTCAATTCTGAACGTAATTTTTCAATTTTTTTGTCCAATTTCGTTTGTGCTTTAATGCTTTTGTCCCACGCTCGTTTTACCGCTTCTCTTGCTGACTGACCATCCCCAATAACTGCGGAAGCTTGTGCATTAACTTGAACCATATAATTCCCTTTTAGATCTTCAGTATCAATTTCATTAAATTTATTTTTATTAGTGTTCATTAAGTCACGAAAATTTTGATGCGTTGTATCTAGAGTTGTGACATTACTATCTAAAAAAATTTTTTTCATCGTTAAAAATTCAATTTCAGTGGTCAAAGAGGCAATATCTGCCTCCATTGCTCGAATTTCTGGTTCATATACATTTCTAAGATTTTGACGCTCTACATTTTTTTCAGCTTCTGTTTTTTTTGCCATAGAATCCTCCTTTAAAATAGTGTTGGTAATTTAAGAATAGTTGCATAATCATCTTCTACAAAGTAAGCTTCTTGATTCGTTAATGCAGGTGATTTGTAGTTCAAGTTAGCAGCTGTTAATAGACTTTGGTCTGAATATTTCATAAATAGTAAACCATGTTTATTTTGTTTTAATAACTTAGAAAAATCATCATAGTTCGCGCCATAATCGTTAGCTGAGCCAAAAGTAATGAATTTAATTGAATCATATTCTTCATAAAGTTCAATATTTATCTTAGCTAAAGTATCTCTTGTTTTAGCACTAAAATCATTAATGTTTGCAATCAAAATATAATGATTCATTTCAACATCGGTTCTATTTTGTTCTTTTAGAGCGACTTGTTCATTTCTAATGCCTGTTAAGAGTTGTTCCATTCCCTCAAGTTCTGAAACATAGCTAACCACTGAGCCGCTTAAATGTTGATACGTTTGTCGACTAGTATCAATTACATGTAAATAATTAACTGGATTGACTTGATTCATACGGTTAATTTGTGTAATAAAGAGTTTCATTAAGCCTTCGGTATCTTGTTGACTAGCTCCTACAACTGTTAGATGTTCTTCTTTAGTTGTCAACCAAGGAACTACTTCAACTGTGTCTAAATCTAATCCTAAAGGTATATATTCGTTTGAAGCAGGATGTTTTCTGTCTAAAATACCTTCAAAATGTTCATATGTTAATTCTTCTGGCACCATAGGAATCGGTTCAGGTCTAGCCCCAGTCCAATGTTCATCCATTTGGCTAACTTCTTCTTGAATCGCTTCAATAATTTGTAACGTATCTTCACCATCTGATGGAAGGGCAGTCTGGAATAATTCTGGTTCTTCCAACTTAATCAAGCCACGACCAGGTAAGTCATCGATGGTCAAAGTTGTTCGTCCAACAATCGCTCTTGGCTCTGAATCATCAATCATTTTCAATACAATTTGCGTTTTGATATTACTTGAAAGAGTCGCTCTCATTGAATTTTGTCTACCTGCGGATAGAAGTAAATGAATCCCAATCCCAGCACCTTCACGAGCCACTTGTGTAATAACCTTCTCAAGAATCTCTTCAAACTTCGCACCTTTCATTCCTTCAAAACCATCTAACAAGATCAAAATAATTGGTTCTTCTTTCCCACTAGCTCGCTCATACATATCTAAACTTGCCACAGAAAACTCACTCAACAATTTCTTCCGACGTTTCAACTCATCATTGATCCGTCTCGCAAACTTCTCAATTTTCTCTTCTTCATCAATACTCATCGTATCCGCCACATGCGGTAATTTCTTCAACGGAAGTAAACCATTCGTCCCAAAATCAAGCAAGTAAACATTCAACCGCTCAGGACTATGCACACGCGCCAAATCCATCACAACCGTCTGCATAAACGTACTCTTACCATACCCAGGACTACTAAACACGGTCATATGACCTTCTTGCGTCATATTCAAACGCAAGGTATTCTGCGCCTGCATACTCGGCACATCCACCACACCCAAAACAGGTTCAAGCGGCTGTTTCTCTGTTAACCATTCTTCTCTAAAATCAACTGGATGAAGGGTAGAAGAAGCAATCCGTTCTTCCAACGGTGGTAACCAAGGACGTGGAAGTGGTGTGATATTTTCACGTTCCGCTACTTCATGAATCCCATCAATAATGGCATCCAATTCCGTCGGAATCTGTTTCACATCATCCGCATTTTCCAAGCCACTTAAATCTTCACTTAGAATCTCATACTGACCAAGGTCGTTAACCAAGTAAATCGTATGGTCCTCAATTTGTTGGTCATCTTTCTCAGGCTGATAATCAGCTCCACTCCAAGCACTTTGGAACAATTCATAAATCTCATTATTCCCAACTTGCAAGTAGGCACGCCCAGCTTGGGTGATTTCCGCCGCATCAGGTGTTTTCAACATTTCCATCGAATCGGCTTTATCTGCCACTTTCAACGCTAATTTAAATTTCGAGTTACTCCAGATTTGGTCATTTACTACACCACTAGGTTTTTGTGTCGCAAGGATCAAGTGAATCCCCAACGAACGCCCAATACGAGCAGTGGAAACGAGTTCTTTCATAAACTCAGGCTGTTCTGATTTCAACTCCGCAAACTCATCACTGATTAGGAAGAGGTGAGGCATAGGTTCAGAAACATCGCCATTTTTATATAATTTTTGATATTGATTGATATGATTCACGTTATTCTCCGAGAAAAGGCGCTGACGGCGTTTTAGCTCGGCATTGATCGAGATTAAGGCACGCATACTTTGAGCGCCATCTAGGTTGGTAATACTCCCTAATAAGTGAGGCAGATTACGGAACAAGTTCGCCATACCCCCACCTTTGTAGTCAATCAGTAGGAAAGCCACATCATAAGGATGGAAATTTACCGCTAAACTCAAAATATAACTCTGCACGATCTCCGATTTACCAGAACCCGTTGTCCCAGCGACTAACCCATGCGGTCCGTGGGCTTTTTCATGTAAGTTCAAGTAGACGATATCGTCTTTTCCACGTAAACCAAGCGGTACAGCTAAGGTTTTATGTGGCGAATGTTCCGCCCAACGTTGGGTCACATTAAACTCGTCAAATTTTTCGATACCGTACATTTCTAGGAAAGTAACGGCTTCTGGAATACTTGATTTCAAATTTTGTAAGTGATTCAATGGTGCCAACAATCGTGGCAATTGCTCTTTGTTAAATTCAGCAGGGAAGTGATCCAATTGGAATGACTTGTTCATCAATTTCCCTTCTTCCAACAAAAGAACCCCTGTATTACGGTCACGGATATCGATCACGGTTTTGATATTATCCGATAAACTACTCATAACATCTTCCACGAAAATCACGCTACAGCCTAATTCGCTTGGATCTTCATTGAAGAATTCCATGATGACATGATCCAAAATCAACTTCTCATCGGTGATCATTACCACATAATGAGGGGAGAAGATCGTACTATCACGGCTATTGCGGTTTTCTTCCATGGAATTTTTACGGTTTTTCAAGATTTGATTCAAACTATTCAAGACTTGGTCACGGCTACGTTGGTTATAGACAAATCCACGCACATTGACATCTTGCATCGTAGCATGAGGCAACCAACGCATCCATTCCCATAGGTCTTTTTCCGCTTCAGGGAAAATCGAGATAAATTGTAAATCATGGTAACTATGGAAGACAGATAATTGATTGACTAGCAAATGAAGTTGTTCTAGCACTAAGTTTCTAGGGCCAATATACCCAACAGGTCCATTGACTAAATTCGCCACAATTGGCATATCTTCTAGCTCTAAGCTCTTCGTATAAAGCTCATAACCGCTTTTTTCTAAATCATCCGTTTCTTTGCCGCGTTCTTTGTTAGAATAGGTAATTTCACTTGATGATTGCAATGTTCCTAAACCTAAACGATAGAAGAGGAAGTCAAAGTGCAACGGCGTTTTTTCATAAATTCTTGGGCTATAGGTTTTCGTCATATCCAATAATTCTGAAACATTTGGATAGTGGTAGAGTTGTCCTTGCTTTTGTTCTTGATTCAGTTGGTGTAACTCTACCGATTTATCCACTAAATATTTCTTATAGCTGACTTCACGGTCGATCAGGCTTTGTTTGTGTTCTTTTTTTCCTTTAAAGTAATTCGTGATTGAGAAAATAATCGTGATCAAGGTCGTTGCGGCACTGGCTAATACGAATAAACCATTCGGTCTGAAAAAGGCCATTGCCACAGTGACCATCAACATTACAATTGGTGGTAAGATCGTTTTGATCAGTTGGTCTTGTTGCTTATTGTTTGGTTCGCTTGGGGCGTTGATCATCATTTTTTCTTCTGGTTCACGGTAAATGATCCGCGGTGAGCGGTGGAAATCTGGGTAATCTTCATAGACATCATAACGAGAGGTGTAAATTTCACATAAGTCAGATTTCACGATCGTGCCTTCTGTTGCGTGGATTTCATGCGTAAAGATTTTTAATGTATGGTGTAAGAAAGACAGTTCGTCTCCTTTATGCAATACATAGTCGGTCTCGGTAAATAACTGGTTGTTGATCATTAATTCACCGGAGATACGTGTCAAAACCCACTGATCGTCTTGTTTTTTCAAGATAGCAGAAAGTGGCTCAGCTAAATGATCATTTGGTAATTCAAGCGTTGCGCCTTTATCGGTGCTTAAAATGATTTCTTTTTTGTCTAATAAATCAAAGATATGGAGCTTCGTCTTAGGTGCTAAAATAACAGTCACTTCTTGTTCATCTGATAAAGAGAAGGAGAGAGGTGTAGCAAAATTTAAGACATATTCAGTCTCTTGGTGCGTTAACACCCATTTGTCCTCTTTATTTTCGATCGTAAAAGTATCTGTTTCTGTTACAAGTGGCAAGTGAAGCGCTGCTTGATTGTCCGGCCCAATCTGTTGGACTTTTTCATCATCAAGGGTCAATTGATAGCGATAGCCTTGAAGGTAGATGATGGCTTGTGTCTTAGTCATCTAGTTTCCCTCCTGAGCAGTCGATCCTTGTGTCTTTTCTGCTTCTTCAGCAGCATTTACACTTTCGTCACGTTTTTCTTTGTATTTCTTATAGTCGGCTTCTAATTTGCCGATCGTTTCTTCTTTTTCAGTTCCGGTCATTTTTGTATCTTTGCGAACTTGTTCGATTTTTTGTGTGATTCCATATAAAATCAGATCGGAATCTTCTAAGTTTTTCGCTACATCTAGGGCTTCATCAAGATTTCCACGGCCGTTTTCGATCCAGTAATCTAAATAATTTTCGTCAGAACGTAGTGTTACGTTATTTAAAATGACTTTTTTCTGTTGTTCTTGTAAGGCTTCTCCTTGAATGAAGCTAAAAGCTAATTCATATTTTTGTGTAAATGGAATTTTGGCTGTCTTAACAGGTTCCAATGTTGTGATCACAGCTTCGTAGTCATTTTTCAAGAAGGCTGTGTCTGTGTCTTGCATACGATCTAAAAATGGCAAGCGGAAAAAGAGTAGGTAAGCTAAAGGAATCACTAAAAAGACGGATAAAACAGTCATCCAAATCGATAGTTGTTTCATAATTTGGAATTTTGTTTTGCTGACTTTTTTGATGGTTTTTTGCGTGCGTTCTACTGTATGGTCGTAGTTTTCTACAAGATACTGTCTGATCTCTTCAAAACTTTCTTTTTTAAGGATTGTTTGGATAAATTCTGAGCCTTTTTTGATTTCTAGTTGTCCTTCATAGAGTTTTGAAAAATCTTGTTTCTTTTCAAACAAGGCTACGATCAAGCTTTTGTATTGTCTTAAAAGCAATTCGTTATTCGTGACAGTTGGCGGCATTTTGCCTTCTAATCCTCGGTAAGCGACTTTTGGCAGTAAATTGTAATCAAATAAAATGTTTTCTGGATGAATAAAGAAGGTTAATGGTAGATCCAGTAGTTGTTCGATAGCGGCCATATTTGCCATGGCACGTAATTTTTCTTCTTTAGAAGCTGCTTTTAATTCATCAAAAGTGATGCGCTCTTTTGGCAGTTCATAAGTAAATGTCACTGCATCTTCTTCCCAGTAAATGCTAGTATCCATCAATAATGGGTGAGCGACTTTAAGTAAGGCCAAGTCTTTTTCTTCAGGGACTTGAACTTCTGATTTTCTTAAGGCTAGCGTCCAATTTTCTGCTGTTTTGTTAAATTCATATGTGTGTTTTTCAATGATTACGTCTGTTTTTTTCATTGTCTCCATCTATTTTACTCTCCCAATATTTCGATTATGTCTCCGTTAGTGATCGCCCAATCTTTTAGCTTTTGTTCTTCATCTAAAAGAATTCCTTTGTTCAATACTTTGAGCTGGTATTTTTTTAATGTTTTTTCTTTCCCAAATATTTGATTCAATTCCCGAATGAAGCGGTAAACAGTAATATTTTTAGGAATTCTCAAATCCATTTGCTTATCCTTGTTTCCTTGGTACAACAAGGTAATGTTGATATGTTCTTGGTTATCTGCCATTTTGCTGACCTCGTTTTCTGTTGTGATACAACACTAGTGTTACAACTGTGACCAATAGCAAACCTAGTATTAATGGAAATAACGCAGGAGGAGAAGAAACTGCTTTGGCAGTTTCTTCTTTTTTGACTGCTGCGTGATTGGTTTCATTTGCTGTAAATAGCTGTGTATGATCATTTGCTTTTACTTTAGGTATTTTAGTCAAGAAGAATTGCGCTTCTTCTTCTTGACGTTGTTTTGTTTCTACCTTTTTAGCATTTGTTACTTTTTCAATCATTTCTGATTCGAATAAACGGTCTTCCGCAATAAAGCTTTGGGCTTTTCCGTTATCGATTTGGTCTTGATTTAGACGATCTGTTTTTAGGTCTAGGTTGTTATCTAATAATGTTTCTTTGGCATCTGTCGTTTCAGTAAAAGTAAGGAGCCCTATTCCAAATACAACTAAGAACAGTAGTTTCTTCATTTTTTCGCCACTTCCTTTACTTTTCTCCTTGGTTTCCAAATGAAAATGTTAAACGCAAAGAGAGCGGTAATTACTAGTACGTATAGAATAATATGAACGACATTCAAGGCATTTCTTGCTAGAATATCGGCTAGATTATTCTCTCCGATCGATAGTGGATTGATGGATCGAATCATTTCAACCATTGGATTGTTTCCTTTGGTTTTACCGATGGCATTTGTGACAAATACATAGCTGATAAATAGGAATAAACTAAATCCAAACCCTGCGATATGGAATTGTTTCAACGCATAGTGGTTGAGTAGTGAGAAGATCAGCATAAAGAGCACGACCATCATGACCCAAACGATTTGAGATTCTTTTACGATCGATAATTCACTAACACTTAGCATGCCTAAAATCAATCCAATACCAATAGCACTTAAGCCGAGAAGAGCTGTTTCCATAATGTTGTCTTTAAACCATAATTGTTCACGCTTAAATTTATCTTTGACTTTTCTAATTATTGGTTGTGTCGCAAAGAGGTAAGCGATAAATAAGCTCAATGTGTACATGATCAAGATCCATGTGAACGGCTCGTTGACTTCGGTTGTTTTGATTGTTGCTTCTGATTTTCCATGAACAGGATTGGCGATAAATTGAAGCAACGTGTTATTTGGTACGCCATCTTTTTGAGCGTTACTCAGAACTTTGATAAACGCTGAGACGAAGTCGTTATTGTTTGCTAGTTCATCATTTAAATTTGCCATGATCACATCAGCATTGGTGGAGAGTTCTTCACCATTTTTTTGTGCGGTATTGACTTCTTGGTCGAATGAAGTGAAGACAGATTTTACTGTTTCAGCTTCTTTGACATTCATTTCGGACGCTTCTTTAACCGCTTGTGATTGTTGTAAGAGTGACTCTAACGTTGATTTAGCCGAGTTGATTTCTGAATCTGTTTGGCTGTTCCAAGAGCTGATTTTACTTTCTGAGCTGATAGCTTCTTGAAGTTGTTGCTGCCCTTCTTCTACAGATACTGTTTGTTTTTCAATTGCTTCATTTAATCCCATCGTAGTTGTCAGAACGTTACTCATTTTTTCCCCAACAACTTCGGATTGTGTTTCAAGGCTGTCTGCTTTGAGCTTCAATGCCTCAAGGTGATCTACCTGTACTTTGTAATCACCACCAAGGAAAGTTTCGTTGAGGATTTGTTTAAAGGCATCTGTTAAATCTAATTTTAGGAAGCCGCCGAATTGTTCAAATTGATAATTTTCGTAAAAGGCTAATTCACTGCTGATTGAGTCATAAAGGTCTAACGTTTTACCGACTTGCTCAGAGTAAAGTCTCTTTTTAAGTTGATAATCTTCAGCAAGAAATGCAGATGTATCAATATTTTGATCCCATTCTATAGAAAATTGGGATTGTACCAGTTCACTTGTAATTGATTTTGTTTCAACTTTTTTAGAAACTTCTTCCTGTGATGGTTCGGTACTTTCTTCTTTTTCAGAAGAGGATGTTGTTTCTTCTGGAGTTGTTTCAGGTGTGGTTACCTCAGCTGTAAAAGGAACACTTCTTTCGTTAGATAGTTCTGGTTGGCCGACTCTAATACTCATTTTTGGTGCGGAAGTTGTTTCGTTGTATTCATCTGTAAATTGGTAAGTGACGGTATAAGTACCACTTCCAGTGACTGGGTATGCTTCACCCTCTTCTATTAATCCTACCCTGGAAATTTGAACATTGGTGATTCCTGCTGGGATACCGCTAACCTTGATCGTTCTGTTTGAACCAGTAGTATCCATTTTTATTTGGAAACTACCAGAAGCTGTGCTTAATAATTCTGTTCGTTTAGCCGTTAAATTGTCATAAGCTTCTTTTAAATTTTTGTAATAGGGACTTTCTAAGGCTTTTTCTGGATCCATTTCAAAATCTATATGCGGTTCTTTCAGATTATTTTCCTTATTGTTCTCATCGATTTTTTCATTTAGAACAAAAACTTTGCTTGAAACATCATTAAATTTTTCTTGTAATTGAGCAAATGGTTGTCCATCTCCATAAGGTGCTTTTGTGTATCTGAAAATGTCGTCTTGTGGATTTAAGTTAAAGGTTATTGTTCTAAAAGGTAGCAACGCTAGACGCTCTTCCATCCATTTTTTATAATCGACATTAAAACCAGTATCATCACTTGGCGGATACTCTTTATTTGCTTTCTTTAAGACATCGTTTAAGGTCACTTTAGGATCTCGGCTAGATTCATCGATCCCTAATGATGCGAAAAATGGTTCTTTGTATCTGTCAAAGTAGTTGTCACTAATTTCAGTTAGTTTCTCTTGTTGTTCAGTTACAGCGGTCTTAGCATCCGCTAATTGTTGATTTAAGAGTTCCATCTGTCTGGTAGTCGTATCAGATGAACCGTCAGGATTGAATTCATTTTGTAGATTCATACCTGTTTCTTGAAGTTGTTTGAACATAGCTGTTATGCTTTCGGATGTGACAGTGTTCTCGGCATCCGTTAATTGTTTTATAAATTCTTCGTAAGTGAGTTGTCCTTTTGCTCGCTCGTCTAATAGTTTTTCCAGAAGGGAAGAATAGTCTTTATGACTATTGACGAGTGAATCTGTTCCTTGCGTGTGACTCCCTAAAGTGTTCGCTAATAAATCATTAGCTTGCAGTGCACTTTTTGATTGTGATGTGATTGAAGGGAGATAGTCTTTAAAATTTAGTGTTGGCTGATACAAGACATCTTGGAATTCCTGTACAGAGGATGTCTGATTTGAGTAAACTTTTTCAATGTTTCTTTGTGCTGTAAATAAATTATCCATAATACTAACGACATATAGATCCACTAGTTGTTGATTCAAATCATTAACGATTCTTCTCCCAACACTTTTTGATTCGTTTTCTAATGTTGCATTCCCATTTGCATTGATCTTGTAGTTGACTTGGACTTTTTCTGGTGCTTCACTGTCTAATTCTAATAATTTACTTGAAAAATTGCTGGGTATGGTTACGAGTAGGTTATAAGTTCCATTTTTTAAGCCATTTTCGGCAATTCCACGACTAACTGTAAACCAGTTATAGGTAACATCTTTTTCGATTTTTTTAACATAATCTGCACCGAGATTATAGTCTATGTTATTTTTATTGACTCCTGCATCTTCATTCACCAAGGCAATGTTTAGCCGCATATCTTCTTCTTGGTCTTTTTTTGCTGAAATATCAGTAAAATCTCGGTTCATGAATATAAGCATAATAAGTAATATTACAACCATCCAAACAGATTTCAACGTATAGTATAGTTTCTTACTGTTCATTTATCATTCTCCTAAACAAAAGAGGAACAGCGAGGAGCAAGTGCCCTCCCTATTCCTCAGATATGTGTTTCTTATAGACCTCTTCCGATTGCTGAAGAGATATTTTGGTCTGTTTCTTCTACAATATTTGCAACTTCGTTCAATTGTTTGTTGATTTGCTCTAATAATTCAGCAAACTCAGATACTTTTGGTTTTAAAGCAGTGAATTGATCGTTAAAGCTATCAAAACCGCTACCTTCCCAGTTGCCTTGAATTGTATCTTGTTCAGATTGTAACTTTTGTAAAATGTCGTTTACTTGATTAGAACCATCCGTATATTTTGTTGCAGAAGTTCTAAGTTCTTGTGGGGATAATTTAATTCTATCGCCTGCCATTTTTCATTCCTCCAAATTGTTATTATTAGAAAGTATTAATAATACTTTCTAGATACATAAACGTTACCATAAAAAAGGATTCATAAATACTTAATGTAATAAGTTGCGTGTTATAAGTAAAAAATAACAACAAAAATAGAGTCATAACTTATCTTTTAGGTAATTTTTTTTCTTTCTGTGGTCTTTATAGTTACCTATAAGTCTGAAAAAATAAAAAAATCTGCACAATGCAGATTTTTTATAGCGAAAATATTAAATGTTTAACCAATTTAAAACAGGCAATAAATGTAACGGTAAATTATGATTTACCTAATCTTAAAAAAGTGCTGTATGATTCTTTTGCTTCGTCTTTAAAGGTTCTACTCAGAGGCAAAGAGGTAGGAATATCATTGCGCATGTTGCTTTCAAATTGTTTAACAAACACTTCGTTCTTGATGATCTTCACAATATAAGTTAGGTTCACTACATAACTACCATGTATTCTAGTAAATATATCTTTATTCAGCTTATCTATTATTTCAGCCATCGTTAAATACGTTTTATAAACTTTTTCCGTTGTGTATATGTATGCGATGCGTCCGCTTTTAGCGATGTAGATGATATCATTCATTGTTAATACAATCAGTTTCCTATTAAAAGAAAATTCAAAGTAAGTGTGGATAGCATTGAAATAATTGTTTGCTCGAGTCATTGTTTCTAGTAAACAGTCATCGGATATCGGCTTCAATAAATAATCAAAGGCTTGAACTTTAAATACTTCCGGCATCCGTTGAGTATTATTAGATACAAAAATAATCAGTGCTTCTAAATCGACATGACGTATTTGTTGGGCTAAAGTAATACCATCCATTTCATTTAGTTCAATAGATATGAAGTAAATGGCATAATTTGCATCTATTTTATTGATATGTCTGACTAATTTTTCACCATTACTAAAAAAATCAAATTCATATTTTTGCGAAAAGTGCAGATTAATGCATTTTTCAATTACGCCCATTTCTCTCTGGTTGTTATCACACAATGCAATCTTCAATGGCTCATCCCCCTTGAGTTTAAGATTAAAAATGTATGTATGTAGTTATTCTATTTTTTATAACCTTTATTTTTATCAATTCTAATCATAGCATATTTTTGTTACAGAAATTCTCAAAAATTTTACTCAAAACAACGTTTTTAGATAAAATATTATAATCTTTTTAAATGAATGCTCATGTGTAATAAAATGATGGGTAGGTTATATATATAATTAGTAGTCTTTTTTTGTTACACTAGAAAGTGATGGAGGACATAAGATGAAAAAAAATATGCAGTATAATTTGTATAAACAACCAATCGGTTATGAAGTAGATAACTGGTCTGAAAGACTGTATCCTACTAAGGAATTATTAGAAGGAAGCTATTGTCGATTGGAAAAATTAGATCCATCTAAACATCTAGAAGATTTATATCACGTTTATGGATCAGAAAGTAATCCCAGAAATTGGACGTATTTACCTCTAGTTTCATTTGAAAATAAAGCAAAGTTTGCTACATACTTAGAGACCGCTTGCGATTCGCAGGATCCTTATAATTATGCAATTATTGATAAAACTAGTGGAAAAGCATTAGGTACTTTGGCTTTGATGCGGATAAATGCAGAGCAGGGCACGATTGAAGTTGGTTTTGTGGTTTATTCTGATCAGTTGAAAAAAACACGAATTGCCACAGAAGCGCAGTATCTTTTAGCTTGTTATGCGTTGGATGAGCTAGGTTATCGACGCTATGAGTGGAAGTGTGATGCCTTAAATGAACCTTCTAGAAACGCGGCGCTGCGTTTAGGCTTCGTATTTGAAGGAGTTTTTCGAAATGCCTTAGTGTACAAAGGACGTAATAGGGATACCGCATGGTTTTCTATTATTGAAAGCGAATGGCCGAAAATTAAATCTCGAATGGCATCATGGTTGTCGAGCGATAATTTTACTATTGATGGAGAGCAAAAAAAACGTTTGAATGAATTATAAATACAAAAATAAGGTGTTTGAAAGGAAAGTCATGAAATGAAAAATTCTGAAATTCAATTAGCTAATGTGTCTAAACCAATGATTTTTACAGACGTTGCACCCACTTTTTTAACAGATGACACGATGCGTGAAAGAAAGCAAAAAGTATTGGAAAATATGAAATCAGAAGAGTATGATACTTTGGTGATTTATGCGGATAAAGAACATGGCGGAAACTTTGAATATTTAACTGGATTTATTCCTCGTTTTGAAGAGGGATTGTTGGTATTAGATGTTTCAGGAAAATCTACACTGATTCTCGGCAATGAGAATTTGAAAATGGCGAAAGTTGCAAGGATCGAGAATCAATTGATCCACTATCCATTGTTTTCATTACCTAATCAACCAATGGACAATGAGGCAAGACTAGAAAACATTTTTGAAGAACTGGGTTTGTCTGGCAAGCGTAAAATTGGAGTAGTCGGGTGGAAAATGTTTACAACAACTGAATCAGACAACGAGGCTTATTTTGATCTTCCCTATTTCATTATTCAAGCTCTTTTAACAAGTAAAGCTGAGCAAGCAGTGCTCAAAAATGCAGCGCATTTATTTATTCGTGGCGATAAAGGAGCTCGTACAACGAATAATGCAAATGAGATCGCTCATTATGAATATGGTGCAAATCTATCTTCTAGCTGTATGTTAAAAGCTATGGATGCTGTTGAAATTGGTGTAACTGAAGCTGCACTAGGCAATGAACTGACTGCTGAAGGTCAAACGAATACAGTGGTGACTATTGCTGCGACTGGACAGCGTTTTGAATATGGAAATGTGTACCCCACCCATAAACAAGTAAGACTAGGCGATCCACTATCTTTAACGACGGCATTTAAAGGTGGTTTATCTAGTCGCACTGGTTTTGTGATAGAAAATGAAAAGCAACTTCCAGAAAAACAGCAAGATTATTTAGACAGAGTCACGAAGCCGTATTATCAAGCTGTTATAACGTGGTTGGAAACGATAAAAGTCGGAATGGCAGGGGATGAACTCTATCAAACGATCGAAGCCGTTTTTCCTCAAGCTGTTTATCACTGGCATTTGAATCCTGGACACTTAGTATCAGACGAAGAATGGATGTCTTCACCAATCTATGAAGGATCTGAGGAAACATTGAAGAGTGGAATGATTCTACAAATTGATATTATTCCATCTGTGGCAGGATATGCGGGTGTAAGTGCAGAAGAATGTGTGGCTTTGGCTGATGGAAGCTTACAAAATCAGCTGAAAGAGGATTACCCTGAGTTATGGCAACGAATCATCACTAGGAAGAGATATCTCAAAGATGTATTGAATATTGAGTTAAGTGAGGAGATCATTCCTCTATCAAATACAGTAGCGTATTTACGACCATTTTATTTAGCGAAAGATCAAGCATTAAGATGTGCAAAATAGTGTAATAAAATAAAGGGACGTCTCTATATTGTGTAGAGACGTTCCCTTATTTTATTTTCAAAAGACATTGTTACACGTGAAACATTTACTCAATTTCTTTTACAATGATGTTATTTTTCAATGTTTCAACTGTTTCAATGACTACATAGCCCACAGTTTGTTCAAGAGCATTACTCATACCGCAAGCCATCCCGTAGTGCAAAATCTCTTCGATAGAAAAGCCTTGGTCTATAGCAAAAGCTATGCCGCCAACGGTAGCATCTCCAGAGCCTGTAGGATTTATAATATCGATTTTAGGTATCACAATATCAAAAACCCGCTCGTTATATTTTGCAACAGCGCCATCTCCACCGCAAGAAATTAAAATAAATGGAATTCCTTTTAATAGTGGATGATTTAGCTGTTTGATTACCTCAATTTTGCTCCGAATAGGAATACCCAATAACTCTTCAAATTCGTGGATATTCGGTTTAATGAAATAAGGTTTGGTGGTTCCCTTTAGGACATGATATAGTTGTTTTCCTGAAATGTCTGTTAGGATTTTTATTTCTGAACCAAGCTGCTCCGTTAGTTGTTGTAAATAATTCTGATATAATCGCTCATTTTTTGTGTTGGCAGATCCGCATAGAGCAATGATCGGTATTTTTTTTTGTTGGGAAGAGAAATCAATTACTTTGTCTACTATTTGGCGTGCCGTTACCTCCGTTATCTCAGGTCCTAGCTCGACGATTTCAGTTTGATTTTTCTCTTGGTCCATAATGGTTACAGCATTTCTCGATTCTCCATTGATCGAGAGAAATGCTGTGTTGAATGGTTCATGCTCTAGTGCAGATTGGATCAGTTCACCATTTATTCCAGCTAAAACCCCCATAGCTGTTACGTCTGCACCTAATATTGCAGCAGTTCTTCCAGCATTGATGCCTTTTCCGCCAACGGTTTTTACAGGGTTACTACAACGGTTCATTTCGCCTAAAATAAATGTATCTGTAAAATAAATAGAATCCATGGATGGATTGAGTGTTACTGTTAGAATCATTCTGTTACCTCCCTTTCAGATCCCTAGCTAATCTGGGTTTCTGAAAGCGCAGGTCCAACCCAGTTAACTTTTTTTGTTTAATAATGTTCCGTAAGATTGATAGAAATTAAATGTTTGTTCGTCGATTTTATCATCGGTGATTACATAGTCTAAATCAGACAGTTTATAAAAAGTATAGACGTCACTCACATTGAATTTTGTGCTGTCTGCTACAACGATTTTTTTCTTAGCATTTTTGAAAGCAGCTCGTTGGACGCCACCTTCTAAATAGTTTGAGGTAGTCACATTATTGTTGTAGATGCCATTTGTTGCAGCAAAAGCAATATCGATATTGATTGTTTCAAATGTTTGCTCCGCATGTTCCCCGATAAATTCTTCTGTGATTGGTGTAAAATCCCCCCCAGTCAACAAAATTCGATAGTCCGTATGCTCAATGACATAATTGAATGCCAATAAACTATTTGTAACGATCATCAAATTTTGTTTTTTGATAAAAGGTAGTGCATATAAAATGGTCGTCCCTGCACCGACAAAAACGACTTGATGATCCTGGATCAAAGAATTCATGATTTTTCCGATATATTCTTTTTGCTCGATATGCAGATTGATTTTCTCATGAGTGGCTAATTCCTTATTTTTTCGATCGATTTTTTGGGCACCGCCATATAGACGAACAAGTTGATTCGAGTCACTCAATTCATTGATATCTCGACGAATCGTCATTTCAGATACATTCAACTCATCAGCGATATCGGATACTGTCATAAACGTATTTTTTTCCAGTAATTCTAAAATATGCGCATGGCGCTCTCTTTTTAACATAATATGTTCCCCTTTTTGTTCGAAAATGTTTATCTATTACATTTTAAACGTAAAACGAACAAAAAACAATCAAAAGAAAGCGTTGACAAACCTTTTAACAAGTTGTATTCTTTTTGTATAAACAAAGTTTAACATATATTTACAAAGTTGAACATAAAAAGTTTAAATATGTTGAAAAGTACAGAGGAGGAATCAAAAATATGAAGCAGATGTTTCAACCAAATTTGGTCGATTTACAGGTAACGGTTCAAGATGAAGTAGAATTATTTGAATTGATTGCGAACCGACTAAAACAATTAGGATATGTGAATTCTGGGTATTTAGAAGGGATCAAATCAAGAGAAGAAATTTTTCCAACGGGGTTGATCACCGAGTACCTCAATATTGCATTACCTCATTCTGACACGGAGTATATTGAAAAGCCTTTCATATATATCGTAAGAACAACAAAACCGATCAAGGTCAAACAAATGGGAGACAATCAAGAAATGGAGGTGAGAGATTTATTTTTCCTAGGAATCAAAGAACCCTCAAAACAGGTTGGTTTATTACAAGAGTTAATGGTCTTATTTCAAAATGAAGCATTTGTGTCAGAGCTAAAAGAGACATCGGAAAATGAAGCAGTATTCAACTTATTCATGAAACAATGGGAGGAAGTAAAAAATGCCTAGAAAATTAATTGTAGCGTGCGGTAGCGGTGTTGCGACAAGTACAACTGTGGCAGAAAAAATCAAAAGCCAGTTTGATGCTGATCATATTGAGTATCCTGTGGAAGCAGTCGATTACAAATCGATTTTACAAGAATTACCAAGCGCTAGTATCTATGTTTATATCGCAAAACCTGACGATGAGGTACTTGAAGAAGCGGATAAGTTAGGTGTTTCGGTGTATGCAGGCGTGCCGTTTTTGACAGGTATGGGCGTTGATGAAGTGTACGAAGGAATCGTGAACGATACGAAGAAATAAAAAAGCGGTTCAGGTTATGACGAACCTGAACCGTAGTAGAGAGTGAGAATGAAGTAGCATGTTTATCTCACCTTCTAAATTAAAAAAGTATACAAACTAATCATACCAAAATTTTAAAAAGATAGGTAGGTAGAAGAGATGGGAATTTTTCAATCTGTGATTGATTTTATATTGAATCTTGGTTCAGCAATTTTTGTTCCGTTGATTATCCTCATTATCGGGCTGATTGCTCGGATGCCGCTGAAAAAAGCGTTTATGTCAGCTGTCACACTAGGAGTTGCCTTTACAGGAATGAGTATGGTGATCGGCTTTATGTCCGATGCGGTCAGTCCAGCATCCGAGGCAATGGCTAAAAATACAGGAATCAATTTGCCTGCTCTTGATTTAGGTTGGACAGGAGCTGCGAGCATTACATGGTCTTGGTCTTATGCATTTGTTTTTTTCGCTGTTGTTTTGGGCGTGAATTTTATTATGCTTTTATTAAATTTAACGAAAACACTGAACGTCGATATGTGGAATGTTTGGGGCAAGGCGTTGACTGCTTATCTGGTGTATTTTATCAGTGGATCGCTTGCTGCAGGTTTTATTGCGGCTGTTGTTCAAGTTGTTTTAGAACTAAAAATGGGCGATATGTTTCAACGTCATATTCAAGATTTAACGGGGATTCCTTTGGTGACAGTGACTCATTTGATGAATATTTCGGCTGTATTGATGTTGCCAGTTAATATTGTGATGGATAAAATACCGTTCTTTAATAAAAAGGCTGACACTTCAGCATTGAAAGCGAAAATCGGAATTTTTTCTGAAAATAGTGTGATGGGATTCATTATTGGTGTGCTGCTTGGATTTGGTGCAGCATATGGGATTTCTGGCTCGCTGAACTTAGGGATTCAAGTAGCAACGGCGATGGCCTTATTTCCAATGATCAGTAAAATGTTTATGCAGTCGCTCTCTCCTTTAGCGGATGCAATGTCAGAGATGATGAAAAAACGGTTTAAAGATCGTGAAGTTTACATTGGTTTAGATTGGCCAATTTTAGCAGGGCGCTCTGAAATTTGGGTAACAGCGATCATCTTAGTGCCGATCTTCATTGGTTACGCGATGATTTTACCAGGAAATCAGGTGTTGCCACTTGCTGGTATTATTAATTACTCGATTGCAGTTGGGGGATTATTATTGACTGGAGGAAACTTGTACCGCATGATCACGCTAGGAATTATTTATACGCCGCTTTATTTATATGGTGCAACCTATCTTGCCCCGGTATTAACAGGTTTAGCGAAAAAAACTGGTGCAGTTGATCTAAAAGGCGGCAGCATTACTTGGTCATCGATCGAAGGACCAGAATTTAGAATTTTGTTTGCAGAAGCGGCCAACTTAAATATTGTAGCTATTGTTGGTTTTATCATTTTTATTGCAATGTTCGTTTGGTTGTATAAGTATATGGCGAAAGAGCCTGTTCCAAGTGCGCGTTATGAAGAAGTGAAAAACTAACGTAAAACATAGAAAGGACTGGTGGACACCATGGATCAAAAGGGACAATGGATGTTGCTGTTATTTGGAGATATCCTGCTGTTTACATTAGCGCTAGCGACCAATATCATTCCGCTGTATTTATTAGTTATTCTCCTTTCTCTGTTTATTTATAAAAATGGAAATGCAGTGCTTTTTAAGGAATATGATGATAAAAAAAAACAAAAATATGAAGAATATAAAGTTGTGCAGGAAGCTGCAAAAGAAGCGATCCGCACGGGTAAATTACTAAAAAAGAAGGAGCTGTAATAAAATATGGCAGATGGAAGAATTTTATTTGAACGTGAAAGAGGAGATATGGCGAAAATCGTACAACTGATTTTTGAACGTAAAAATACGAATGTTGCTGGTGGCAATTTTTCATTTAAAACAACAGACAAGGAGGGAAAAGAATACATTATCATGACGCCAACGATGATGTCTCAAGCCTATCTAGGACATGTTTCCCCTTCGCAGATTTTAGTGGTAGAACCCCACACGAGAAAAGTCGTTGCAGGAGAAGGTGGGTTAACGAGAGAAATCAATATGCATGAAGCTGTTTATGATGCGAACCCTGAAATCAAATCAGTTTTACATGCTCATGCGCCAAACAGTATGTTTTGGGCCACTAGCGGTTTAGATATGCCTAACTTGACCGAAGCGACTCAGAAAGTCGAATATATTGAAGTGTTGGAATTTGAACCGAACTGTTCAGAGGAACTGGCTGAAATCGTCAGTAACCATATTAAAACAATGGCGAGAAAAACATTGCCTCATGAATTTTTACTGGATAGTCATGGCGTTTTGATCACGACAGGTGGAGAAACAGGGATGGAGGCTATTCATTCGGCCTTAGCGATTTTGGATACGGTTGAGTGGAATGCTGAGATTGCCTATAAGCAAACCATTTTCCAAAAACTTGGTATTTTAGATGGCTACTATTCTAAAGGGGTTAAAATAGGTACGATCGAAGATTTAATCAATCGTGAACCGATTTATAATCAAAAAATCAAAATGACAGCTGGCGGAGACTAAGAAGGAAACAGTTGAAACAGCTAGTTTAAAACTCTTCTGGGTTTTAAACTAGCTGTTTCTTTTTACCGAAAATAAGAGGGATTTTTTTCTGCTATTATATAGAAAGAAACATTTTATTATAACTATGACAAATCTTGCTAAAAACATTGCAAGAAATCTTTATTTGCGTTAAAGTAAGAAAAGACAATTGTGAAACATTTTTCTGTTTCACGCAAGGAAGGAAACCTATGACACCAGAAGAATTTAAACAATTATTAAGCCAAAAAGGCATTGATTTGTCTGATGATCAAATGGCACAATTTGCTCTTTATTTTGAATTACTCGTTGAGTGGAACGAAAAAATGAATTTAACTGCAATTACAGAAGAAAAAGAAGTATACCTGAAGCATTTTTATGATTCTATTTCACTAGCATTTTTTGAAGATTTTTCAATAAATAAATCGATTTGTGATGTGGGCGCAGGGGCTGGATTTCCAAGCATTCCGTTAAAAATTGTTTTTCCAACATTACAAGTAACAATTGTTGATTCATTAAATAAACGAATCACCTTTTTAACAGAATTAGTCAATGAACTGAAGTTAGATGGGGTTTCTTTGTATCACGATCGTGCAGAAACGTTTGGACAAAAAGAAGAATTTCGTGCAGCTTTTGACTATGTCACAGCTCGCGCAGTTGCTCGCTTAAATGTGTTAAGTGAGTTATGTTTACCGCTAGTGAAAAAGGATGGTTTTTTCTTAGCATTGAAAGCTGCTAAGAGCGAAGAAGAGATTGTTGAAGCCAAACCTGCAATTGCTATTTTAGGTGGAAAATTTCAAAAAGAAGTTTCTTTTGAATTACCAGTCACAGCGGATGAACGTCATATTGTTGTGGTACAAAAGAAAAAAGAGACACCAAAAAAATACCCAAGAAAACCAGGATTACCAAATAAACAACCAATCAAATAAGATGGAGGGACACAAATGGCACGAATTATTTCTGTAGCGAATCAAAAAGGCGGCGTTGGCAAGACAACGACTACCGTGAATCTAGGTGCTTGTCTTGCCTATTACGGCAAAAAAGTGTTGCTGATCGATATTGATGCTCAAGGAAATGCAACAAGCGGTATCGGCGTACGTAAACCAGATGTTGCCACGGATGTTTATGACGTATTAGTCAATGAAGAACCAATCAAGAATGTGATTCAGCAAACGTCTAGAGAAAATTTAGATATCGTTCCAGCAACAATCCAATTGGCTGGAGCTGAAATCGAATTGACTTCGATGATGGCTAGAGAGTCTCGTTTAAAAGCTGCGATAGAAGAAATAAATGATATTTATGACTTTGTTTTGATCGATTGTCCGCCGTCTTTGGGACATTTGACTATCAATGCTTTTACAGCAAGTGATTCGATTTTGATTCCTGTGCAATGTGAGTACTACGCATTGGAAGGCTTGAGCCAACTGCTAAATACGATTCGTCTCGTTCAAAAGCATTTTAATCCTGACTTACGTATCGAAGGTGTATTGTTGACGATGTACGATGCCAGAACAAATTTAGGTGCTGAAGTCGTAGAAGAAGTCCGCAAGTATTTCCGCGAAAAAGTGTATGACACAATTATTCCTAGAAATGTTCGTTTATCTGAAGCACCCAGTCATGGTTTGTCGATTATTGATTATGATCCCCGTTCACGTGGTGCCGAAGTGTACCAAGCACTAGCAAAGGAAGTGTTGGATAATGAGTAAAGGAAAAGGTTTAGGTAGAGGT
Organism: Enterococcus sp. AMC1252; assembly: GCF_058216515.1. Taxonomy (NCBI): domain Bacteria; kingdom Bacillati; phylum Bacillota; class Bacilli; order Lactobacillales; family Enterococcaceae; genus Enterococcus; species Enterococcus sp. AMC1252. The sequence continues at coordinate 3,781,575 of NZ_CM177097.1, read as the reverse complement.
ATTGATGCATTGTTTCAAGATTTTGCTAGTTTGGAAGATGTAGATGTTCAAAAAGAAGAGGTACTTGAAATTCCTTTAAATGAACTTCGTCCAAATCCATACCAGCCAAGAAAAACATTTGATGAAGCATCACTGCAAGAATTGGCGAATTCAATTCAACAATCAGGTGTTTTTCAACCAATCATTGTTAGAAAATCATCTGTCAAAGGGTACGAAATCATTGCAGGCGAGAGACGTTTCCGTGCTTCAAAATTAGCAGATAAAGAAACGATTCCGGCAATCGTCCGTGAATTTGATGAAGAAGCCATGATGCAAGTCGCGGTTTTAGAAAATTTACAACGTGAAGATTTAAATCCGCTAGAAGAAGCAGAAGCCTATGATATGTTGATGAAAAATCTGAAACTTACACAAGTAGAAGTTGCAGAACGTCTTGGCAAAAGCCGACCATATATTGCAAACTATTTACGTTTGTTGACATTACCCACTCAAGTTAAAGAAATGGTTCAGGGTGAAACTTTATCGATGGGACAAGCCAGAACTTTACTTGGTTTAAAAGATAAGGACTTGATTTTAACTTTGGCAAAACGAGTTGTAGAAGAGAATTTAACTGTTCGTCAGCTGGAGCAGATTGTCAATGATCTAAATGAAAATCAAGGGAAGAAAGTACTGAAGAAAGAAAAGAAAAATACCAAAGATAAACCTTATTATATTCGTGAAAGCGAAGATCGTTTAATGGATAAATTTGGTACGACTGTTGCTATTCAAGAAAAAGAGGGCAAAGGGAAAATTGAAATCGAGTATCTTTCACAGTCAGATTTAGCTAGAATCTTAGATATTTTAGAAATTCATTTTGATGAAGCTTGATAAAGCAGATGAATAAAAAAGTATGACGCAAAACTAATACTAGTTTTGCGTCATACTTTTTTTATAGTCTATTTCTTATTGTTAATGAGTAGAAATAAAATTGACAGATAAACATGGCTATTTATTAAAATGATTAATTTGTTCGTTTAACATTTATAAAAACTATTATATTTAGAAATAAGTATGATTTTTCTTATTCTTATATAAAATAAGAAAAATCTATAATGTTTAAATTAAACCATATGGATATAGTTTAAATAGATACTTAAGTTAAATACTTACACTTCAAGTATACAATAAATAATTTGGACATGTCAATGAGGAATAAAAAAATCACAATATATTTAATTTATGTAAATTATGCTCTGCTCAAAAGAGCAAACTAGTCAATAGATAACAAAACATTGATAACTAGCTAGATTGCTTATTAAGCCTACGCAAATCACTCCTGCTTTGTTGTTACGCATAATCAATAGTAACTCACAATAAATTTACTTATTTCTATACGCCGTCAAATGAACCGTCAAATAAATAGCTCCAAGAATAAATAAAGCGGAAAAATATTTAGCTTATCACTTAAGTTGTTTGTAAATAGGAACAAAAAATCTAAAAGAAGACTACAGACGATAACTTTATCTTTGATGAAGACAAAAGGGAATAAGAAAATAATCAGTAAAGTTTCTGTTGTCATCCTAATAATTATGATTCGTTTATTTTTATTAAAATCATCATTTTTTAAAATATTAATTTATATATTTTCTTTATTTCACCGTCATCTAACCGTCAACTATAAAATTGGAACGCCTTTAAATCAGTATTTATATTGATTTTTTCTTATTTTATATAAGAATAGGAAATTCCTATTATCTAATATTTGCAGTTTTATGTAGTGCATGTATTAAAAATTGTATTACATGTATCTTTTGAAGGAATCTTATTAAACATAAATGGTTGGAATTTACTATATAAATTAAGAGGAGGATTTTCTATTATGAGGAAAAAAATTATTATATTAACCGACACATTAAGCGCAAACGGGTTGTTACAAAATAGTTTATTGAATATGGATTATGAAATAATGGTTTCAAAAGATATATTAACTCAACCAAAAGATAAAGAGTTCTATTTTCTGCAAAATTTTGATCTTATTATTTATCAACAATCTATGTACAGTGGACTGAAGGAATCATTTCTAGATAACTTAGCGTTATTGAACAAGCCAATTGTGGTTTTAACGTTTGAGTCAGAGCAGGTTAATAAGTCTAAGTATTTGAACAATGCTAATGTGAGCTTTGTTCGTTATCCAATATCCGTTACTGATTTAGCGAGCAAACTAGCAGCAATCTTTGAGGAATCTGCAAGTCGTAAAGGTAAAAATAATCAAGAAAGAGCAGTGGATTCTTCTGTACACAATGGTAGCTTTTCTCAAAATACGTCATCCTATTCAAATGTTGTAAAAGTGAAGAAACAATACTCTTTCCAATTAAAAGATCGCACACTGATTATCGACAATTGGCTAATTCCGTTGACTAAAAAAGAACATCAAGTACTGGCACATTTTATTGAATCAGAGCAACGAGTTTTTTCAAGTCAATCACTTTGCGAAGCAATTTGGACAAATGCCAAGCAAAAAAATAAGCAGGCATTGTTGAGTAATCTGATTAACCGCATCAAACAAAAAATAATGGATAAAACTTCTATTTTTGAACCATTTATTTTAAATAAAAAAGGTATAGGTTATTACTTAAATCAAGAGTTTGTGGCTTTGGACGAACAAAACAATGAAAAAATAAGAGAACTATTGGTAGGCAGTGTGTAATTAAAAAAGGATAAGTCAGAAAGGAAGCGGGAGCATTGGCAATATTTAACAAAAAAAAGCAAAAAAAAAAGAATCATGAGGATGATTATGAAGAGTACTACGATGAATATGACGAATACGAAGAGTATGATGATTACGACGAATATGATGATGAATTTGAAGAAGAGGAGTATGTCCCACCTAAAAAAAGTCGTCCAGAAACTTCAAATAAAAGAGAGCGTTCAGAAAATACTATGAGAAAACATGAGCAAGAAGCACAGCAAGAACAAGCAACAGTAATTGAGCATTTAAACAATGAAAATCAGCAGTTCCAAAAAGAAATGCAACGTCAAAAAACAATGGCTGAGCGCTTAAAAGCTGAAGTTGAAAATAAACAGCAAGAAATCGACCAGTTAACGATGCGTTTGACAAGTTCATCTAAATCAAAAGAAAGAATTCTTTCGTTAGAAGAGCAAATAAGGCAATCAGAAGAGCTGAGAATACAGTTAGATGAACAATTGTTAGAAGAACGTAATAAGAGTATAGAGACTGAAAAACTACTACGTCAGCAGGATTTAATGAAAAATCAAATTGCAGAGGTCTTGATGGAGGCTAAAGAGAAAGCACAGCAAATCATTGAACGTGCAACTATTGAAGCTGACCGAACAGTAGAATCTGCTAGACATGAGACTAAAAAAGCAGTTTCAGAAGCTTCAATTGAATTAAAAATGATTAATCAGGAAGCGGCAAATTACCATACACGAATCCTTCGTCTACAAAGTGAAACAAGTGTATTGATGGAAGATCTGTTGAATAAATCTAGCCGACTAGCTGACCAATCACTGGATTAAAGGAAGGGGATTAAGAAGTGGTTTATCAAAATATTATGGTTGACATCTATCAAGCCGCTTCTCCAGCAGTAGGTGAGCGTCTTTTTGATGATGATATGTTACGGGATATCTATTATATTTGCGAAGAAATTTTTCAACAAAGGAATAAAAGAATCCCTTATCCTCAAAAAGAAGTGGAAGAATATTTTGAAGAGTTTCATACTATAATTTCTTTTTTTAAACATGTTGAGATTACCTTAGATTTTGTAGATCTTGATTGGTCTGCTTTGTTGGACGAATTGATTCATACATTTCCCCAAATTGCCTGGATAGGCGGTTCTAAGGAGAAAGAAGACAATCGTATCGTATATTATATCGACTTTGTTCCTATTGCTTATAGGGAGACTGGATTTCCTTTCATGGTCAACTTACTCCAATCATTAAATCAGCAGTTATTAGATGATAGGGATGATGTACTAGAGTCGTTTGTTTGTGAGATCGAGACCCTTGTAGCTAAATTTATTAGACCTTTTAAGATGACTAGCTCCGATTCCGCTGAAAAGACAGAGGTTGTAGAATATAACGATCAGGATAATACAAATTATTTATTAAAAATGGAAGAAGCTGTTAGTAGAGAGAGATACGCAAAAGAAAGGATGCGGCTTGCAAATAAAAAATTAGAAGTTGTAATTGAGCAAATGGAACGACAGAACTTATCCAGAGCGATGAAAGAATTAAGCAAATCAAGCAGTGATGAAAATGAAAATTGGGACCATGTATTAAAAGTGGACTTGAGAGAGTATTCTCAACTTCTACAAAAGGCTAAGTTTTTAGAACAGTCTTGGTTGATGAATAAAGAATTGATTACAAAATCTGAAAAGATGACGATTTCTGATAATCAATTAACTTATGAAAGAGAACAAGTAAGAAGTTTTAAAGATTCGGTCTCTACAAACGAAATTTATCTAATTCTAGATGAGTGTAAGCTAATTGAATCAAGAGTTAAGATTAAGAAAAAATCTTGGTTTCGACAACCTCATGTCCGAATCATGAAGATGGATTATGACAGTATATTGAATAAAGCAGCTTATTTTGATCTTATTCAAGGAGAAAATTACTTACTTGAGCAGATAGTACTAAACGAGGAGACGATTGTTGACGATTAAAATAAGTCAATCGTTGTTTCGCTGAAAGAAATAGAACAGGATTGGGAATAGTCGGCTTTTCCCATCCGCTACTACATAATGATTCTAATTATTTATTAAAGAGAAATATTGAAAAAGAGCATAATCATCAATGAGATAAGAAAGATCTCTACTAGTATATTTAAAAAGGAATCAATTGAAGTAATGGGAAAAGAGAATAATTGATTGAAAATGACAATTTTAGCTTATCATTCACTTGATTTTAACAGTTGCTATGTGGGGTTCTTTTTTTCAAAGTACATACAATCTTCTATGCAGGGAGCTTAAAAATCAATGATTTATAAACGAAAGATACGTCGCCTGATTGTTATAATGATAGGATTTTTTCTTATATCACTGATATCCGTAGCTACTAAACAGGAACTTGGTTTGGCGGTCTCCGTAAAACCGATATTGCCAAAGAATCAGCATAATTCAGAAGTAACTTATTATGATCTTCGAATGACACCAGATCAAGAACAAGAGTTGAAATTAGAGTTAACCAATACTTCTGATAAAGAACAAAAAGTGACTCTTGAAATAAACGATGCAACAACAAATGATGGTGGGGATATAGATTACTCTGATCGATCAAAAATCGTTTCGAGAGATAAGAGTTTGAAAGTTTCTTTAAAAGACATTGCGAGTATTGAATCGCAAATGCTGATTCCAGCTAAAAAAACGATAACAACCAAGGTTCATTTAAAAATGCCTGATAGTAAGTTTGATGGAATGATTTTAGGTGGAATCAAAGTTGTTTCATCAGAAAAAAGTCATGAAGTATCTGATTCTAAGGAAAAGCAAGAACCAAAAACATACATTGTAGCTGTGAAGTTAACTGAAACGGACACTCCGATTGTAGCAAAGTTGAATTTACTGGATATTTTGACTTCAAAAGAGTCGAGTAAAACTGTAATTCAAGCAACTATTCAAAATGATCAAGCAGTAAATGTTGAAGATATCGAGTTTATTGCTAAGGTGTACAAAAAAAATTCAGATCAATTATTTTCTCTGACAAAAGTGACTGGATATCGAATGGCTCCTAATTCTAGCTTTGTTCTCAAGCTTGAGGGAGAGAAACAGAAGTTTTCAGATGGAAAGTATCAAGTTGAGCTAGTAGCTAAATCTAAAGCAACAAATCAGGAATGGAAATGGAATAAAGAACTAGAAATAGCAGAACCTAAAAATAGAGAAGTAAGGAATTCGAAGGATGGATCTGAAAAAGACAAAATAATACTTTATATCATTATTTGTGTGACCACATTTGTTTTATTGTTATTACTATTATTGATTTTGTTGGTTTTAAGAAAACGTAAAGAGAAGCGTTACGAAGAAGCATTGAGTGACAGAAAGAAAATGCGTGACCGAAATAATAAAAACATCAAACGAAACAGAAAGCCTCAAAGGAACAAATTCGAAAGAATAAAGAAAAAAACATCTACTGAGCATAATCGCTCAAAAAAATAAAGTGTCAGTAAATGCTGGAAATAGTTTTTTTAGTTTTAAGAACAGAAAAATTTGTTAAAAATGGATCATTGAGGTATCCGCAACTTTGTAAATTTACTCTTAATTCCATTGGAAATGCTTATATCATTATCAGATCAATACCTTAGAACAGAATTAGGAGCTATATAAAAAAATATTGTCATAGATTAGAATATTAGATTTTCTATCTGCTAAAAAAAGAATATGTAAAGCGAGTTATTACTATTCTAGATAATAAACGATTATCAGTCTGTATTTTTAAATTATGAAAAATAGATATATAGTATAGAGATTTTAGGAGTTGGAGGATATGAAAAAAGTAGAAGAAAAGTCTCAAAAACAAGGAAGAAAGATAATAAAAAAATACATTCTCCATCAAAAAGTCAATCCAAGACTTTTAGGCGTAGAGTTATTCAATAAGCACATAGATACACCTCATGAAGCTTATCTATCATGTAAATTAATCTTTAAAAAAGATGTTCGCTCATTAATGGAACTTGAGAATATTACAAAAAAGATATACGAAACGTGGACTGAAAAAAATGGTGAGTTGTCTATAAAAAAGATCAATGTTTTTACATCAACTGCCTATATTGTACTAACATTTACGCTAGGTTTTTATGAGGAGATACATGTAAAACATTTACGCGAGTTCAAAGACTGTGCGAAAAAACTTATTGAGACATATGATAACTTGATCAAGAAAGAAAAAGAAGCTGAGTACAAAAGAAAAGAAGAAGAAATTTATGAAGTTTTAGAAAAATTTAGTCGGCTAACTGAGAAGATGGACGGTTTGGAAGATAGACTCACAAAAAATGAGTCCATAGTTTTAGATTCTGGTGAGTTACTGAAAACGGAACTTACCAAGGTCAGCCAAACAATCAAAGAACAACTAAGCCAAGTCGACTATGCTACAAAAGATGATCTAAATAGTTCCCAAGCTCCAAATAGCGAGCAAGAAGTTGAGAAAGTTAAGCCAAGTTTTATAAAGGCAACCCCCACAAAGAAAAAGGTTGCAAGGAAAGAAAAGCTTCAACAACGTAATTATATACTTGATCGCTCAAAAACATCATCAGAGATCAAGATAAAGAGTTGGAAATCAAGTCGCTTTCCCCAAAAAGACATAGATGAAAAAGAACCAATCAAAAAAAATGACTTGAAAGGATATGTATCTAAACTTGAGTTGGAAGTGTTAGGATGTTTCTCAGAAAGTAAAGAGTTGAATAAAAAAAGAATGGTGCCAAAAAAACAATTCTTAATTTTAAAAGCCAAAGTAGAATTTATAGATTACTTATGGATGTTGTTGGAACTAGAAGGAAAAGAAGACATTGTCATTGCTAGTAAACTGAGTTGTAGGGATTTGATTGAAGAGTTAGGACAGTTTATGGACACTGTAGAAAAGATTGCTACAGGTTCGACAATTTTTAACTATTGGGTCTATTGTTCACAAGAAGTATTAGTCAAATTAGAAGGCTATGCAGCGTTAAAAGATCTTTTAAGTAATTCCTTGAGAGTAAGTAATCATACTTTAGTAAATGAAGCATGATAATCAACCTGTTGAGTTGAAGAAGGGGTGTGGGCAAGAGACTAAAATAGTTTTAACTGTATAAGGTCTTGTTTTTTTTCTATGTATTATTATACAAATAGTATTTCTATAACAAAAAAAATCAACCGTATGCTTCCAATGTTTTTCTTTTTTTCTAAAATTTTTGAAACTAAATAAAAATAATAATAATGCATACTTAGTTAGGAAAAACGAACCTATTGTAAGATCATGGTTGTTTTTAGTTGGGAGTAAATGAAGAGAGGGATTAGATATACTGATTTTAAACAAGTAATTTTTTATTTAAGAAAAACAACACATAATAATTTAAAATTTGTAGTCATTCATTTTCTTAAATTAATAAAAATTAAACTTTAGAAAGGGTCTTAATTATGGCAAGAAGAGGAGAAAATATCTATAAAAGAAAAGATGGTCGTTGGGAAGGCCGGTACATAAAAGGGAGACAGAAGAATGGAAAGATTCATTACGGTTATATCTATGGCTACAAGTACTCAGAGGTGAAGCACCAACTTATCTTGCGGAAATATGAAAAACAGACGAGCAATAGTAAAAACCTACTCCCTTATGAAGGAAATTTGTTGGATTGGACGAATTATTGGTTGGAGACATTCGTTCGTCCGAAAGTAAAAAGTAGCACCTATGCAAGCTATAAAAATAAAATGACTGTTCATGTGTTATCAAGAATAGGTTCTATCAAACTACAAAAATTAAAACAATCAGATATCGATTTATTACTTAAAGAGATGGACGAAACATTAAAAGCAAGTTCAATTCGATCAATATTTTCGGTGTTGAAAAATTGTTTGAGTAAGGCGATAACAGTAAATTTATTGACGGAGAACCCATGCATGGGAGTAGAGTTACCAAAAACAAGAAAAAAAACAGTGCAAGCTTTGTCTATCAAGGATCAAGATAAATTAGTTAAAGAAATAAATGCGGATCAGAAGTTTTTCTCAATTATGCTCGCTTTACAAACTGGACTTAGAATTGGAGAAATTTGTGGTTTAAAATGGGAAGATATTGATTTTGAGAATAGTACACTAGGTGTGAACAGAACAGTTCTTAGAATTCAGACGGAAGACAAATCTGGAAGGAAGACTGAGATTGTTGAAGTTACACCTAAGAGTAATAACTCACAACGTAAAATCCCAATCACAAAGACTTTAAAGACAAAGTTGCTAGAGCTTCAAAAAGTATCGACTAGTGAGTATGTCATTTCAAATAAACATAAGGCTTTAGAACCTCGAACGATAGCATATCGTTTTCAAATAGTTCGTAAAAAAATTGGCTTAGAAAAGTTTTCTTTCCATTCATTAAGACATACTTTCGCAACTCGTTGCTTAGAAGCGGGAGGAAACATTGCAACAATCAGTTCATTGTTAGGGCATTCATCAACCAAGATGACACTCGATTGTTATACAAATTCTTTTTTTACTGAAGAGCGTCAATTAGTCGAAAAACTCGAATTTGTTAAGTAATAAAATCAAGTATTTTTTGCCGTGGTTAACTGCTCTATATTCTTACAATATACAGAGCAGTTTTTTAGTGAGGATTAAATTTAATGGGAAGAGGAGTAAATTTCATATAGTAACTGATCAAGATCGAAAATGTCTTTTTTTTCATTATAGTTGGTTAGGAAGAAAAAATATTTTCCTCTTTTTTTTAGATAAGAACAATCTACATTACTAATGACTAAATCATAAAGTTGGTTGGAGGCTAAAGGTCCTGCTTGGGCGAATGTGGATAACTCAATATATTTGATCCACCAGTTCATAAATTTATTTTTATATAATAGATCGCCTTCAAGGAATATCCCAACAGAAATTTTAGCTTTGATACATTCTTCATAAAAATTTATCGCATGAGCGTATTTTGTAATAAGAATAGTGTCATTTGTGTCATCTATAAAAAGTGCGGAGTATTTTTCTTTTAAGTAATCAATAAAATAATAAATCATTTCCGAGTGTACAGACTCTTCCCAGTCTGTATACTTTTGTTCCCAATAATAGTCAATATGTCCTTTGAATATCAAATGGTGGTAGCCAATAGCATTTAGATAATAATGAAGGGTTGAACTGTGAGCGTTGTTCAAACAAGTATTGGGATGATATTTGTCCATTAGACTAAAAAATTCTTTGTTTAAAGTACGAACAAACAAACCACTGTACCGTTCAATAAAATCAAGTTCTTTTAAACAATGAGAATTAGCAGGGATGATTTCTTCACCAAGCATGAAGAGAAGCAATAAGATGGTTTCATTAGGAAGCATTTTAAAGGAGTAATAAACTAAAAACGAACCAAGCGTTTTATTGACTGTTTTGAATAAGTGGGAGCTTTTAAGTGCACTTATAAATCTTTGTTGACTGCTGATATCTGATTTATTGTTGAAAAAAGGTTCTTGATCACTATAATCTGTTATGCTTTTTTGGGCATTTCTTCTTTTTAATAAACTAAAATAGACGACAAGTTTTTTTTTGGAAAAAGCGGATATGGGGTTACCTAAAATCTGTTGAATCGTATTGATTGTTTCATAAATTCTAGGATCAATATTTGGGACCTTTAATTGGTGATTAGGATCTGTGACCATATAAAGAGATACATAAAAAAAACGAACTTGTAACTCAGATCCTAGAAGAGAACCATTTTGGATGGTCAAATCAAATTCCTTTAATAAACAGTTTAATTCGTTGATTTTTCTAAAGTACGTTGAATGACTTATTCCAATTTTTTCACATAAGCGAGTGACATCAATCGTCCCACAAAGCAATAATTCTTCTAAAATTTTATATTTTGGTGAGTACATGATTAATTCATTATACAAAGTATGAAGAGAGTATTCAGGTTTGGTTTGGAAGGTGATAGTTTGCTTATTTACTTCAATGGAAAAGCAATTATTTGATTTCTGGGCTAAGGTCATCAATCCATCGATTAGCTTGAATAAAAAATAGTCTCCTATGTTTAAATGACGTAAAAGGTCTTTTTTTGTTGCAGTACCGCCAACGTTACTCAAATGTATTAACAAGTCAATTTGATAAACTTCTAACTTTTCTAGTAAGTCAAATTTTCTCATATGTAAAACTCCTTTAAATATCAGTGTGGGGAATAGCAGCTGGAGGGATAAGAGCAGATACTATTCTTGTAGTGACATTTTTATTATTATCCAACATAAGTACAGCAAATACAATCTTATTTAAATGGATTTATTTTCTGTTATTTGAGAATTCGCTGTATTTCACCTTTGCGTTTTCTTGTTCAATTTATAAAAAAAGCGGATCAACAAAATAGTTTTGCTTGATTGTCAAAAAAATGGTATTGTATCTTTGTATGTTTATGTATGATTTTCTGACTATTTTTAGAAGGGATATGTCTGTTATGTATGATCTTGGTGATATTGTAGAAATGAAGAAGCCCCATGCTTGTCAGGCAAATCGTTGGGAAATTATCCGAATGGGTGCCGATATTAAAATAAAATGTACGAACTGCGGTCATATCGTGATGATGACACGCCGTGATTTTGAAAAAAAGATGAAGAAAATTTTGGAAAAAAAACTGATAAAGGATAGTGAATGATCAATGGCATTAACAGCTGGAATCGTAGGTTTACCTAATGTAGGGAAATCTACCCTTTTTAACGCAATTACAAAAGCAGGTGCAGAGGCTGCGAATTATCCGTTTGCAACAATTGACCCAAATGTGGGAATGGTTGAAGTACCAGATGAGCGCTTGCAGCGTTTAACAGAGTTAGTGAAACCCAAAAAAACAGTACCAACTACTTTTGAGTTTACAGATATCGCAGGAATCGTCAAAGGTGCAAGTAAGGGTGAAGGGTTAGGAAACCAATTTTTAAGTCATATTCGCCAAGTAGATGCAATTTGTCATGTCGTACGTTGTTTTGATGATGATAATATTACCCACGTTGAAGGGCGTGTAGATCCGTTAGCAGATATTGATACAATTAATTTAGAATTAGTATTAGCAGACTTGGATTCTATTACAAAACGCTATGCTCGTGTGGCTAAAATCGCTAAGACGAAAGACAAAGATGCGGTAGCTGAACTAGCTGTATTAGATAAGCTTAAACCAGTTTTGGAAGAAGGATTATCTGCTAGAACAATCGAATTTACAGAAGATGAGCAAAAAATCGTTAAGAGCTTGTTCCTATTAACAGCAAAACCTATTTTATATGTAGCAAATGTATCTGAAGACGAAGTAGCTGATTCAGATAATAATCCTTACGTTCAACAAGTGCGAACTTTTGCTGCAAATGAACAAGCAGAGGTAATCGTGGTTTGTGCACGTGCAGAAGAAGAAATCGCAGAATTAGATGATGAAGATAAAGCTGAGTTTTTAGAAGCATTAGGTATCGAAGAGTCTGGCTTAGATCAATTGATTCGTGCAGCCTATGATTTATTAGGCTTAGCAACCTATTTTACTGCTGGAGAGCAAGAGGTTCGTGCGTGGACTTTCCGTAAAGGTATCAAAGCACCTCAAGCAGCAGGAATCATTCATACTGACTTTGAACGTGGATTTATTCGAGCAGAGACGGTTTCATTTGATGATTTGAATACGTATGGCAATATGCAAGCAGCGAAAGAAGCAGGCAAAGTTCGTTTGGAAGGAAAAGAATATATTGTTCAAGATGGCGACGTTATGCTTTTCCGTTTTAACGTATAAGAAAAAATTGCTAAAAAACTGTTTTTCTCCCTAAAAAATGTGTTAGAATACTTTTTAGGTAAAGACTGCCCCGTTGGTCACGGGCGAGGAGGACGTAAAAAATGGAATCAGAAGCACTTCGAGATATCGTTTCAGAAAATCGTGAACTTGAACAAAAATTGACAAAAAGAAATGAACAATACATCTTTGACTTAAAAAAATCATTAGTCGCTGCTAATCTTTCAGAAGAAGCGCAAACACTTGCTTTACATGAAATTCTACCTCATTTAGTAGAAGGTCAAAAAAGTGGGAAAACTGCGCGTCAGCTTTTCGGAACAGTGGCTGAGCGTACGGAGTCTATTTTAAATAAACCAGAAGAACTTCCAGAATCAACACCGACCTTGATGTGGCTAGATAATACCTTGTTATTATTCGGTGTAATGACGATTATGTTTTCAGTTATGATGATGTGGTCTAAAGGGAAATCACAACCATTAGGATTATTGACATTAGTGTTAGCGTCAATGGCTGGTGGATATGTATTTTATCTAATGTATAAATATGTCTACCAATATGATCGACCTGGCGTGGATAAATCAAAACGTCCTGGTTGGTTTAAAACTGGAGCAATCTTAGTTGGAGCAATGCTTTTATGGCTAGTTGTTTTTGCAGGTTCAGCAATGCTACCAGTCGCTATAAATCCTGTTTTAGATCCAGTGATCGTGATCATTATCGGTGGGGCAGCTTTAGGTATCCGTTACTTATTAAAGAAAAAATATAATATGCGCAGCAGTTTAGCGCGTTAAAAAAACAGAAGAGTCTTGCGTATTGCTATTTTTAGCGTTGTGCAAGACTCTTCTGTTTTTCAGTTCAATCTATTATATTTGAATGGAAAGGGTTCGTATTTGAAAGAATCACCGCAGCACGATACCATAGAGATTAGAGGTGAAACTTCAAATTAAATTTCAGTTATTATAATTTCAATACAAATGGAATCAAAGAAATAACTGCAGTTATCCTTGTGATTAGATAACAAAAAAATGAGAAAACACTCATGTTTTGTGGAATCGAAAGAAAATTTATGCAAACGGGGAAATGCGGTTGACTTCCCTTTTATTATCTGTTATTTTCTTATATAAAATTAAATAGAGGAGTGGTCTGAAAAATGTCTAACTGGGAAACAAAATTTGCGAAAAAAGGTCTTACATTTGATGATGTTTTATTGATTCCAGCAGAAAGTCATGTGTTACCAAATGAAGTAGATATGAGTGTACAATTGGCAAAAAATATTAAGTTGAATATTCCTCTGATCAGCGCAAGCATGGATACAGTAACGGATAGCAAAATGGCAATTTCAATGGCTCGTCAAGGTGGTTTAGGTGTTATTCATAAAAATATGAGTATCGCTCAACAAGCAGATGAGGTTCGTAAAGTAAAACGTTCCGAAAGTGGCGTAATCATCGATCCATTTTTCTTAACACCAACGAATTTAGTAGCAGATGCAGAAAATTTGATGAGCAAATATCGTATTAGTGGCGTACCGATCGTAGAAACAATGGACAATCGTAAATTAGTTGGTATCATCACGAATCGCGATATGCGTTTTGTAACAGACTATCAAATGAAAATCGACGAAGTAATGACGAAAGACAATTTAGTTACAGCCCCAGTTGGTACTTCTCTAAAAGATGCTGAAAAGATTTTACAAAAACATAAAATCGAAAAACTACCGATTGTTGATGAAAATAATCGTTTGAGTGGATTGATCACGATCAAAGATATTGAAAAAGTTATCGAATTTCCAAATGCTGCAAAAGATGAGCATGGTCGTTTACTAGCAGCAGCGGCAGTTGGCGTCACTAGTGATACATTTGAACGTGCAGAAGCGTTATTAGAAGCTGGAGTAGATGCGATCATTATTGATACTGCTCATGGCCATAGTGCAGGTGTGATTCGCAAAATCAAAGAAATTCGTGATACATTTCCAGATGCTACTTTGATTGCTGGAAATATTGCAACCGCAGAAGGAGCTAAAGCTCTTTATGATGTCGGTGTGGATGTCGTTAAAGTTGGGATCGGACCTGGTTCTATTTGTACGACTCGTGTGGTTGCAGGCGTTGGTGTGCCGCAATTAACAGCTATCTATGATGCAGCATCTGTTGCTCGTAAATATGGAAAAGCAATCATCGCTGATGGTGGAATCAAGTATTCCGGAGACATTGTTAAAGCTTTGGCAGCTGGCGGACATGCAGTTATGCTAGGTAGTATGTTAGCAGGGACAGATGAATCACCTGGTGAATTTGAAATTTATCAAGGTCGTCGCTTTAAAACGTATCGTGGAATGGGCTCGTTGGGTGCAATGGAAAAAGGATCAAGTGATCGTTATTTCCAAGGTGGAGTTAACGAAGCGAATAAATTAGTTCCAGAAGGTATTGAAGGACGTGTTGCTTATAAAGGTAGCGTATCAGATATTGTTTTCCAAATGATTGGTGGTTTAAAATCAGGTATGGGGTATGTTGGTGCGGCAAACTTAAAACAATTACGTGAAGAAGCACAGTTTATCCAAATGAGTGGCAATGGATTGAAAGAATCTCATCCTCATGATGTGCAAATTACAAAAGAAGCGCCTAATTATTCTGTAGAACAATAAATACAAAAAAACTTCCGCTATCATAACTGATAGCGGAAGTTTTTTTGTATTTATTGGACAGGACGTTCATCTTTAGAACCGTAATACATATGCAATGGCTTGGCTGTTCTACCTAATAATTCTTTAGAAGGTAAAATTTCATAACCATTGTTACGTAAGTGGTCGATCACAGTTGATACAGAATCGACTGTTTCTGGATGGATATCATGCATCAATACGATTGTGTCATTGTATGCAGTATCATCGATCCGTTTGATGATTGCTTGGGCGTTGTGACTTTGCCAATCTTGGGAATCTACAGACCATTGAATGATTGGTTTCCCAATGATTGCTGCTACATCTTTGTTTACAGCGCCATACGGTGGTCTGAAATCAGTCGGAATCTTGCCAATTGCATGATAGATGGCTTTGTCTGTATTTTGAACTTCATCTTTCACTCTTTGAGCATCTACTCCAGTTAGTTGTGGATGTGAATAAGAATGGCTAGCTACTTCATGACCTTCTTCTGCCACTCGTTTAACAATGGCTTCGTTTTTTACAACATTTTGGCCCAGCATAAAGAATGTCGCTTTGACCCCTTTTTCTTTTAGAATATCCAGAAGTCGTGGTGTTGTTTCAGGATTTGGACCATCATCAAAAGTCAACGAAATATATTTTTTATTGGGATCTAAAGGTGCAGGTAGAGCATCTTTGATAGAAGACAAATCAACAAATTCTGGATTCACATAACCGGCAATATCCTTATAAGACAACGTGATTTCATTCTTACCAGTCGAATTGTCAGGCAGACCTAATTTGATTTTATCAGGATAATAGGTAAAGGCAGTTTTATCTAAAGAAAAACTTGGCAAATTTAGGACACTATCAATAATAGTATTACCATCAGAATTTTCATCAAGTAACTGCTGTTGAACAACTTGCTGGACAGCCAACATGTTGGCGTCATTCAAGAAAATATCTTGGAGTGTCAACGGCTGGTTTGTTTTTTGATTGACAAAGGCTGTATTTTTACCTAGTTCAGTTTTTTCAGACCAATCACCTTTTTCTTGCTCCCATGTATAAGTGTCAATAGCTGGGAGATAACCTACCACTTGTTCGCTGATTTTGTTCTTTTTCATGTGCCCAACAATTTTTATTGGAACCTCTTTAGGACTATTTTTTTGAGCAGTTTCTATTAAGGTTGATAATTCAGTTTTTATTGCTTGTAATTGAGGGATAACGTCAGTAGCAATAGGTTCATAGATTAATGTTTGGACGTTTCCATCTGTTTTTTCTTGTTCAGAACTTTCAAGTTCTTCTAATTTTTGAGCTTTTCTGATTTTTTCTAGTAACGTTAGTTCTTTTTGCTTATACTGGCGTTCATCTTCAACTTCATTTAGTTTCTCTTGCTTATGCTGCATGGCATAGGTTGCATAGACACCACCGCAGATGAAAATAAGTGAAATACTTATTATAGATACAAAAGCGATCTTTTTTGAAAAAATGTGATTATTTCTTTCGCGTCGGCTATTTCGCGTTCCTCGTGGGTGATTTTTTCTGTCCATAACGTTTGATCCCTCTAATTTATAAATTTGACTGCGTACAGTAATTTAAATGTATCATGCTTGATTTACACTTTCAACAAACATAGGGGCAAATTAGCGATTCTTTTTATTTATTTAATTAATTTCAAATTACCCATATAAGGAACTAAAACTTCTGGAATAGTTACTGAACCATCTTCGTTTTGATAATTTTCTAAAATGGCAGCAACAGTTCGTCCAACCGCTAGGCCTGATCCATTTAAAGTATGAGCATATTGAACTTTATCATTTTCATCGCGGTAACGAATCATAGCGCGGCGTGCTTGGAAATCTTCGCAGTTTGAACAAGAGCTAATTTCACGGTAAGCATTTTGTGCTGGGATCCAGACTTCTAAGTCATAAGTTTTGGCAGCAGAGAACCCCATATCGCCTGTAGCTAGTGACATGACACGATAAGGAAGGTTCAATTTTTGTAGAATGTCTTCAGCATTAGCAGTCATTTTTTCTAACTCTTCATAAGAATGTTCTGCATCGCTGAATTTCACCATTTCTACTTTATTGAATTGATGCAGGCGAATCAAACCTCGAGTATCACGTCCAGCACTTCCAGCTTCAGAACGGAAAGATGGGCTAAGAGCAGTAAAATAGATAGGTAAATCTTTGCCATCTAAAATTTCATTATTATAGTAGTTTGTCAAAGGGACCTCAGCAGTTGGAATCAAGGTCATATCAGTTCCTTCTAATTGAAAAACATCTTCTTTGAATTTAGGAAATTGACCAGTACCAAACATAGAATTACTGTTTACGATATAAGGTGTCATCATTTCAGTATAACCATGGTCATAAACATGCATATCCAACATGAAATTATATAATGCGCGTTCCAATCTAGCACCTAGGCCTTTGTAATAAACAAAACGACTGCCTGAAACTTTTGCTCCACGTTCAAAATCAAGAATATCTAGGTTTTCAGCTACATCCCAATGCGGTTTCGGTTCGAAGGCGAAATTTCTAGGTTCACTCCAACGGCGCACTTCAACATTATCATCTTCATCTGCTCCTACAGGAACTGAGCTATGAGGTAAATTAGGTAAGGTTGTAGAAATTTCTTGAAGCTTCGCATCGATTTCTTCGATTTCAGTATCAAGAGCTTTGATATTCCCGCCAACCTCTTTCATTTCAGCTATCTTTGCAGTGCCATCTTCTTTGTTTCTTTTTAATTGCGCGATTTCAGCAGATACATCATTACGATACTTTTTTAGCTCTTCTGATTTAACTAATAAGTTACGTCGGCTTTCGTCTAGGCGTAAAAACTCTACTAATATTTCTTCCTTTACACCACGTGTTTTTAACTTTGCTTGAACTTCATTGAAATTTTGACGAATCATTTTTACATCTAACATAACTACTCCTCCTTAAATTTAAAAGCGTAATGGGTTTGTTCGCTCTGAATGAAGAATTGACGGTGGTCAAATTCACTGTTTATTTTTCGGATAACAACACCTAAGTGGTACTATCAATCAGAAAAGAGCATAATACTAGCCCATATAGCTAGATAACATGGTAGTAAAATAAAAAAAGTCACTTCATCCCTAGAAATAAATTCTTGGGACGAAATGACTTGAATTTCGCGGTACCACCCAAGTTCAGCTGAATGCTGCCCTTGTATTGTAGATAACGGCTACAACCGGTCTGACTTATCTCGCCAAACGCATATAATAGAGACGGACTTCTTTATAGTAGAATATTTGCTCTCACCACCGCAAACTCTCTTTGATTCAAAGCTATAAATACTTTTTCTCTTTGCTTGTCATTAGGATACAAAACTTTTGTTTAGATGTCAACCTTAGTAAATCAATTTCTTTTTAACGGTAAATGAATAATAAACGATGTCCAACGATTATCAGAAGTCGCATAGATGTATCCGCCATGTAAAGCTATGATACTTTGTGCAATAGCTAAACCAAGCCCAGTTCCACCTGTTTCTTGTGAGCGAGATTCTTCCACACGGTAAAAACGATCGAATAATTGATCCAAAGATTTTTTAGGAATCGGTGGACCATCATTTCTAACGGCGATTACAGCCTCTGTACCAACTTTTTCTACATCAATAACGATATTTTTGCCACCTTTACCGTATTTAAGGGCATTAGATAAAAGATTATTGAAGACACGAACTAACTTTTCAGTATCGCCATCCATTTTTATTGATGGTGGGTTAGCATTTACTTGAATGATCATGCCGTTTTTGTCTGCTTCAAGCTCGAAGTCAGCAGCAAGTTGTTCAATCAATTGTGCCATATCAAAACTGATTGAATTAATAGGAACAGAAGGTTGACGAACTTTCGTATACTCAAAAAGGTCATCAACGAGTAGTTTCATCTGCTTCGCTTTTACGTATGCTGTATGCGTATATTTTAGCAAATCCTCTTCATTGTGAAATTGTCGATCCTCAATTAAACCTAAGTAACCTATAATAGAAGTTAAAGGTGTTCGGATATCATGACTCACGTTTGTGATCAACTCGTCTTTTGATTTTTCTATTTTACGCTCGTCTTCAATCGCTGCAACTGTACTGTCAACTAAACCATTGATACTGGTGACTACTTTTGCTAGATCACCGCTTAACTCAAAGGGAATACGATGATCATAATTACCATCAGCTATATAATGTAACTCACTGATAATATGTCTCAATTGCATTTGACGATAGCGACGAATCAAACGCCAATACAGAACAGCAACGTCGACTATAAAGAATATCGGGATAACAAATTTGCTCAAGCTCCAAAATAAATCGGTGTTTAGTTCTGTCGCAAAAGCACCTTTCGTTGCCCAGATGATTCCTTGCAATGTTTGGTTCCCGCTAAGGATGACCGTAATTGAGACATTTAATAGAAGCAATAGAATAATCGTGACGATTCCTTCAGCAAGTAATTCACTGATTTCCTTAGATGTTAAGGTGATTCGTTTTTGCTTTTCAATTTTCTTTTGTCTAACGAGCATCGATCTTATATCCAACTCCCCAAACTGTTTGAATGACTTTTTCTCCACCGGTTGCTTCTTCTATCTTATCTCTCAAGTGGCTGACGTGAACCATAACTGTTTTTGCAGAAACAATACTTTCCTGCTGCCATACGCGTTCAAAAATTTCATCAGCACTAAAGACACGATTAGGGTGACTAGCTAATAGATACAAAATGCCAAACTCTAATGCAGTTAATTGAATTTCTTTTCCATCAACAGTTTTTACTTCGTGAGAATCTTTGTTGATGATCAAAGAGCCAATTTCAAGCACATCAGGTTCATCTGCTTTAAGCTGCATTTGACTGCGCCTTAAAATAGATTTAACACGGGCCATAACTTCTAATGGATTAAATGGTTTTGTAACATAATCATCGGCTCCGGCTACAAGACCTTTGATTTTATCCATATCCGTTGTTTTGGCAGTCAACATAATAATCGGGATTTGGGACTCTTTTCTCAATTCCTTTACTACCTGCATACCATCCATGATGGGCATCATGATATCTAGAATAAGTAAATCTATATCTGAAATTGTTCGAATCTTAGATAAAGCCTCTTTTCCATCATATGCTTTAACCACTTCGTACCCCTCGTTGTGAATATAAATACTCAATAGTTCTACGATTTCTTTATCATCATCAGCAACTAAAATTTTCATATCGTTCATTTCCTCCATATATATAGTAGAATACTTCTCCCTTATTCTAACAAAAAAATAGAAAAAAGGACAAAATCAAAGAGAAGTTACGGTAAATTTAGAATATGTTACCAAAAATTAAGAAATAGCTCGAAAAAGCCACATTTTTTAGTTAAAAACGAACAATAAAGAACAAAAGTAATAAAACAATCGGTAACGAAAAAAAGTTCGAAAAAAGTGCAAATTTTAGTTGACCTAAGCCCAGAAACTTGGTATATTATATCTTGTCGCAAGGCACTGATGTAATATGCTGAGCGAAAGGAATAACATAACATTCCTAGTTCGAAAAAAACTTTTCAAATCAGTGAAATAGTTATTGACAAATAACAAACTTCTTGATAAGATAGTGAAGTTGCTGCGAAAAGCAACAACAACGGACGAAAATAAAATAACGTTTCAAGTTCTAAAAAAACTTGAAAAACTAGGAAGAAAGTTGTTGACAAATAACAATCAACCTGGTAAACTAATGAAGTTGTCGCAAAACATTCGATAACATCAAGCAGAAAAAAACTTTGAAACTTTTTTTAAAAAAGTGTTGACATCAAATCGAAGATTTGATATGATATAAAAGTTGCTGCGAGGTAACACAGTAGACCTTTGAAAACTGAACAAAGTAAGACGAACCAAATGTGTAGGTTGTTTTTACAACGGTAAAAACAAACAACAATTTTTAACAAAGCGAAGCAATATGCTAGCAAACAAATGAGCTTAACAATTTTCGGATTGTGTTCAACTTTTATTATGAGAGTTTGATCCTGGCTCAGGACGAACGCTGGCGGCGTGCCTAATACATGCAAGTCGAACGCTTCTTTTCTACCGAGTGCTTGCACTCATTTGAAAAGAGGAGTGGCGGACGGGTGAGTAACACGTGGGTAACCTACCCATCAGAGGGGGATAACACTTGGAAACAGGTGCTAATACCGCATAACAGTCGACACCGCATGGTGTTGATTTGAAAGACGCTTTCGGGTGTCACTGATGGATGGACCCGCGGTGCATTAGCTAGTTGGTGAGGTAACGGCTCACCAAGGCCATGATGCATAGCCGACCTGAGAGGGTGATCGGCCACACTGGGACTGAGACACGGCCCAGACTCCTACGGGAGGCAGCAGTAGGGAATCTTCGGCAATGGACGAAAGTCTGACCGAGCAACGCCGCGTGAGTGAAGAAGGTTTTCGGATCGTAAAACTCTGTTGTTAGAGAAGAACAAGTAGGAGAGTAACTGCTCTTACCTTGACGGTATCTAACCAGAAAGCCACGGCTAACTACGTGCCAGCAGCCGCGGTAATACGTAGGTGGCAAGCGTTGTCCGGATTTATTGGGCGTAAAGCGAGCGCAGGCGGTTTCTTAAGTCTGATGTGAAAGCCCCCGGCTCAACCGGGGAGGGTCATTGGAAACTGGGAGACTTGAGTGCAGAAGAGGAGAGTGGAATTCCATGTGTAGCGGTGAAATGCGTAGATATATGGAGGAACACCAGTGGCGAAGGCGACTCTCTGGTCTGTAACTGACGCTGAGGCTCGAAAGCGTGGGGAGCAAACAGGATTAGATACCCTGGTAGTCCACGCCGTAAACGATGAGTGCTAAGTGTTGGAGGGTTTCCGCCCTTCAGTGCTGCAGCTAACGCATTAAGCACTCCGCCTGGGGAGTACGACCGCAAGGTTGAAACTCAAAGGAATTGACGGGGGCCCGCACAAGCGGTGGAGCATGTGGTTTAATTCGAAGCAACGCGAAGAACCTTACCAGGTCTTGACATCCTTTGACCACTCTAGAGATAGAGCTTCCCCTTCGGGGGCAAAGTGACAGGTGGTGCATGGTTGTCGTCAGCTCGTGTCGTGAGATGTTGGGTTAAGTCCCGCAACGAGCGCAACCCTTATTGTTAGTTGCCATCATTCAGTTGGGCACTCTAGCGAGACTGCCGGTGACAAACCGGAGGAAGGTGGGGATGACGTCAAATCATCATGCCCCTTATGACCTGGGCTACACACGTGCTACAATGGGAAGTACAACGAGTCGCTAGGCCGCGAGGTCATGCAAATCTCTTAAAGCTTCTCTCAGTTCGGATTGTAGGCTGCAACTCGCCTACATGAAGCCGGAATCGCTAGTAATCGCGGATCAGCACGCCGCGGTGAATACGTTCCCGGGCCTTGTACACACCGCCCGTCACACCACGAAAGTTTGTAACACCCGAAGTCGGTGAGGTAACCCTTGTGGAGCCAGCCGCCTAAGGTGGGATAGATGATTGGGGTGAAGTCGTAACAAGGTAGCCGTATCGGAAGGTGCGGCTGGATCACCTCCTTTCTAAGGAATATTACGGAAACTTACACATTCGTCGATACTTTGTTCAGTTTTGAGAGGTTTACTCTTATAAATAGAAAAGATCATTTGATTTTTTTCTTATTATATGTTTCTCTCAAACGAATTGTTCATTGAAAACTGGATATTGAAGTAAAAAAAGTAATCAAAACAAACCGAGAACACCGCGTTGAAGAGTTAATTAACTGTTCGAAGCTTATTTTATTGGTGACGCCTCTATCGCTAGAGAAACGAACCAAACAAACTGACCGTAAGGTCATAAGGTTAAGTGAATAAGGGCGCACGGTGGATGCCTTGGCATTAGGAGCCGATGAAGGACGGGACTAACACCGATATGCTTTGGGGAGCTGTAAGTGAGCTATGATCCAGAGATTTCCGAATGGGGAAACCCAACATCTTTTATAGGATGTTACTATTCAGTGAATACATAGCTGGATAGAGGTAGACGCAGAGAACTGAAACATCTTAGTACCTGCAGGAAGAGAAAGAAAATTCGATTCCCTGAGTAGCGGCGAGCGAAACGGGAAGAGCCCAAACCAACAAGCTTGCTTGTTGGGGTTGTAGGACTCCGTTGTGGTAGTCTGTCAAGATAGTCGAAGAACCTGGAAAGGTTCGCCAAAGTGGGTAATAGCCCCGTAGACGAAATGTTGGCAACACCTAGGAGGATCCTGAGTACGGCGGAACACGAGAAATTCCGTCGGAATCCGCGGGGACCATCCCGCAAGGCTAAATACTCCCTAATGACCGATAGTGAACCAGTACCGTGAGGGAAAGGTGAAAAGCACCCCGGAAGGGGAGTGAAATAGATCCTGAAACCGTGTGCCTACAACAAGTCAAAGCCCGTTAATGGGTAATGGCGTGCCTTTTGTAGAATGAACCGGCGAGTTACGATTGCATGCGAGGTTAAGGTGAAGAGCCGGAGCCGCAGCGAAAGCGAGTCTGAATAGGGCGAATGAGTATGTAGTCGTAGACCCGAAACCATGTGATCTACCCATGGCCAGGTTGAAGGTGTGGTAAAACGCACTGGAGGACCGAACCCACGTACGTTGAAAAGTGCGGGGATGAGCTGTGGGTAGCGGAGAAATTCCAAACGAACTTGGAGATAGCTGGTTCTCTCCGAAATAGCTTTAGGGCTAGCGTCGAAGTTAAGAATGATGGAGGTAGAGCACTGTTTGGACTAGGGGCCCATCTCGGGTTACCGAATTCAGATAAACTCCGAATGCCATTCATTCATATTCGGCAGTCAGACTGCGAGTGATAAGATCCGTAGTCGAAAGGGAAACAGCCCAGACCACCAGCTAAGGTCCCAAAATATATGTTAAGTGGAAAAGGATGTGGGGTTGCACAGACAACTAGGATGTTGGCTCAGAAGCAGCCATCATTTAAAGAGTGCGTAATAGCTCACTAGTCGAGTGACCCTGCGCCGAAAATGTACCGGGGCTAAACATATTACCGAAGCTGTGGATCACACCTCTGGTGTGATGGTAGGAGAGCGTTCTAAGGGCGTTGAAGGTCGATCGTGAGGACGGCTGGAGCGCTTAGAAGTGAGAATGCCGGTATGAGTAGCGAAAGACGGGTGAGAATCCCGTCCACCGTATGACTAAGGTTTCCTGGGGAAGGCTCGTCCGCCCAGGGTTAGTCGGGACCTAAGCCGAGGCCGATAGGCGTAGGCGATGGACAACAGGTTGATATTCCTGTACCAGTTGTTTTTGTTTGAGCAATGGAGGGACGCAGGAGGCTAAGGAATGCATGCGACTGGAAGTGCATGTCCAAGCAGTAAGTCTTGAGTAGAGTCAAATGCTTTACTCTATACGGACAAGCTGTGATGGGGAGGGAAATAATAGTACCGAAGTTCCTGATGTCACACTGTCAAGAAAAGCTTCTAGTGAGAAAACAACTGCCCGTACCGTAAACCGACACAGGTAGTCGAGGAGAGTATCCTAAGGTGAGCGAGCGAACTCTCGTTAAGGAACTCGGCAAAATGACCCCGTAACTTCGGGAGAAGGGGTGCTGACTTCGGTCAGCCGCAGTGAATAGGCCCAAGCGACTGTTTATCAAAAACACAGGTCTCTGCAAAATCGAAAGATGAAGTATAGGGGCTGACGCCTGCCCGGTGCTGGAAGGTTAAGAGGATGGGTTAGCTTCGGCGAAGCTCAGAATTGAAGCCCCAGTAAACGGCGGCCGTAACTATAACGGTCCTAAGGTAGCGAAATTCCTTGTCGGGTAAGTTCCGACCCGCACGAAAGGCGTAACGATTTGGGCACTGTCTCAACGAGAGACTCGGTGAAATTTTAGTACCTGTGAAGATGCAGGTTACCCGCGACAGGACGGAAAGACCCCATGGAGCTTTACTGTAGCTTGATATTGAGTGTTTGTACCACATGTACAGGATAGGTAGGAGCCGATGAACCCGGAACGCTAGTTTCGGTGGAGGCGCTGGTGGGATACTACCCTTGTGTTATGAACCCTCTAACCCGCACCACTTATCGTGGTGGGAGACAGTGTCAGGTGGGCAGTTTGACTGGGGCGGTCGCCTCCTAAAGAGTAACGGAGGCGCCCAAAGGTTCCCTCAGAATGGTTGGAAATCATTCGCAGAGTGTAAAGGCAGAAGGGAGCTTGACTGCGAGACTTACAAGTCGAGCAGGGACGAAAGTCGGGCTTAGTGATCCGGTGGTTCCGCATGGAAGGGCCATCGCTCAACGGATAAAAGCTACCCTGGGGATAACAGGCTTATCTCCCCCAAGAGTCCACATCGACGGGGAGGTTTGGCACCTCGATGTCGGCTCGTCGCATCCTGGGGCTGTAGTCGGTCCCAAGGGTTGGGCTGTTCGCCCATTAAAGCGGCACGCGAGCTGGGTTCAGAACGTCGTGAGACAGTTCGGTCCCTATCCGTCGCGGGCGTTGGAAATTTGAGAGGAGCTGTCCTTAGTACGAGAGGACCGGGATGGACTTACCGCTGGTGTACCAGTTGTTCTGCCAAGGGCATTGCTGGGTAGCTATGTAGGGAAGGGATAAACGCTGAAAGCATCTAAGTGTGAAGCCCACCTCAAGATGAGATTTCCCATTTCTTTAAGAAAGTAAGACCCCTCAGAGATGATGAGGTAGATAGGTTGGAAGTGGAAGTGCAGTGATGTACGGAGCGGACCAATACTAATCGGTCGAGGACTTAACCAAAGAAACGAAATAAAAAAGTTTTTCGGACTGTTTGATTACCTTACTTCAATCCAGTTTTGAGTGAATAATCACTCAATTGAATAGCAACAACACCCAGTGTGGTGGCGATAGCGAGAAGGATACACCTGTTCCCATGCCGAACACAGAAGTTAAGCTTCTTAGCGCCGATTGTAGTGAAGGGTTTCCCTTTGTGAGAGTAGGACGTCGCCACGCTAAAGTGTTGTCTTGGAGGTTTAGCTCAGCTGGGAGAGCACCTGCCTTACAAGCAGGGGGTCGGCGGTTCGATCCCGTCAACCTCCATTTTTTGAGCCGTTAGCTCAGTTGGTAGAGCATCTGACTTTTAATCAGAGGGTCGCAGGTTCGAGCCCTGCACGGCTCATAGGAATATTTTGCGGGTGTGGCGGAATTGGCAGACGCACTAGATTTAGGATCTAGCGCCTTACGGCGTGGGGGTTCAAGTCCCTTCACCCGCATTTTTAGTCTCGTTTTCAAAACTAGGCGATGATAACGCCGGCTTAGCTCAGTTGGTAGAGCATCTGATTTGTAATCAGAGGGTCGAGGGTTCAAATCCTTTAGCCGGCATCCAGACTGCGGAAATAGCTCAGTGGTAGAGCACCACCTTGCCAAGGTGGGGGTCGCGGGTTCGAACCCCGTTTTCCGCTTAGCTTGTTCTTTCGCCGGGGTGGCGGAACTGGCAGACGCACAGGACTTAAAATCCTGCGGTGAGTGATCACCGTACCGGTTCGATTCCGGTCCTCGGCATAGAAATGTAGCACCCATAGCTCAACTGGATAGAGTGCTTGACTACGAATCAAGAGGTTAGGGGTTCGACTCCCTTTGGGTGCATAGTTGAAATGGTTGACTGCGATTTAGAAGGTAGTGAGTATTAGTTCCTTTTAAACGTTTAGTCTTTTTTTATTATTATAGCTACGGGAAGTAGCTCAGCTTGGTAGAGCACTTGGTTTGGGACCAAGGGGTCGCAGGTTCGAATCCTGTCTTCCCGATTTAAAGAACAGAGTAGTTTCTCTGTTCTTTTTTTTGCTTAATTTAATAATTAAATGTTATGCGCTATTAATTTTTTCTTATCAAATTAGGCATTCTCCTTTATTAAACGATTGAAGTTATGTATAATTAAGGTCAGTATTAGTCAAGGGAAAAGGATGAGTGTGATGAGTAATCAAAATACTTCGGATTTAATAGAAGCATATTTAAAAAAGATTCTTGAAGAAAGCAGTAAAATTGAGATTCGTAGAGCTGAAATGGCTCATTTATTCAATTGTGTTCCCTCCCAGATTAATTATGTGATTAACACACGTTTTACGATTCAACGAGGCTATTCTGTTGAGAGTAAACGTGGCGGCGGCGGTTATATTAGAATCGCGAAAGTCCAAATTTCTGACAGTGATCAATTATTAAAACAAATAGCTCAGTTTACGGGTAATGGACTTTCAGAAAAAGATGCACTGATTTTTGTACAAAAGTTGTACGAAGAAGAAGTGATTACCAAAAGAGAAGGAAATCTGATGTTATCTGTACTTGGGAAACAAGTTTTAGGTAAAGCAGGATCAAATGAAGATTATTTACGTGCTCAATTGATGCATTCATTTTTAGAACGTTTGAGTTACGAGGAGGAATGATACTATGGACGAATTATTTACAGAAAGTGCCAAGGCAGTGTTGGCTATTGCGCAAGAAGAAGCAAAATATTTTAGGCATCAATCTGTGGGCTCAGAACATTTACTGTTGGCATTAGTTTTAGAGCCAAATGGAATTGCTGGAAAATCATTACGCCAGTTGAATGCAGATAAAAATGATATCCGTGAAGAAATTGAACACTTAACTGGATATGGAACAGTTAAAGGGTATCCTAAGGGAGCTTATTTACCTTATTCTCCTCGTGCAAAACAAATTTTTGCTTACGCAGGCGATGAAGCAAAGCGTTTAGGAGCACCAAATATAGGAACTGAACACATTTTACTAGGTTTATTGAGAGATGAAGATATATTAGCTTCACGTATTTTATTAAATCTAGGTTTAAGTTTATCCAAGATGCGTCAGTTATTAATGAAAAAAATAGGTATTACTGATCCACAAATGAGTGGAAATGTAGGGAGACGCCGGAATAGTCAAGCCCAAAAAGCAGCTCCGAAAGGAACACCGACGTTGGATTCATTAGCTCGTGATTTAACGAAATTAGCGCGGGAAAATGATCTGGACCCTGTAGTTGGACGTTCACAAGAGGTTAGGCGATTGATTCAAATCCTAAGTCGTCGTACAAAGAATAATCCTGTTCTAGTTGGGGAACCTGGTGTTGGTAAAACAGCAATTGCTGAAGGTTTGGCACAAAAAATCGTGAACGGTGAAGTTCCAGAAGATATGTTGGAAAAACGTTTAATGATGCTAGATATGGGTGCTTTAGTTGCCGGTACCAAGTATCGTGGTGAATTTGAAGATCGTCTGAAAAAAGTCATCGATGAAATTTATCAAGATGGCGAAGTGATTTTGTTTATTGATGAGCTGCATACTTTGATCGGCGCTGGTGGTGCAGAAGGTGCAATTGATGCATCAAATATTTTAAAACCAGCACTTGCAAGAGGAGAGCTGCAAACAATCGGAGCAACTACACTGGATGAATACCAAAAATATATCGAAAAAGATTCTGCTTTGGAACGTCGTTTTGCTCGCGTACAAGTTGATGAACCGACACCAGAAGAAGCGGAAGAAATTTTAAAAGGTTTGCGTTCACGGTATGAGGAGCATCATGGTGTAGAAATCACGGATGATGCGCTGCATGCGGCGGTTCAGTTATCTGTTCGTTACATTAATTCTCGTCAGTTACCAGATAAAGCAATCGATTTGATGGATGAATCCTCAGCTAAAGTTCGTTTAGACTTGGCAGATGAACCGTCGGAAATCAATAACTTACGTTTAGAAATTGCTCGTTTAGTGCAAGAGAAAGAAGAAGCGATTCAGTCGCAATCTTTTGAAAGTGCAGCGAGACTACGCCAAAAAGAGAAAAAACTAGCTCGTAAATTGGAAAATATTCTACTACTAGAACAAAAAGAAGCATCCGGTTATGCTAATCGTGTGACAGAGCAGGATGTTGCTAATGTTGTTTCGCAATGGACAGGTGTGCCGTTACAACAGTTAGAGAAAAAAGAAAGTGAACGTTTACTAGAATTAGAAAGTATTCTACATCATCGAGTAGTTGGTCAAGATGAAGCTGTCCAAGCGGTATCACGTGCGATTCGCAGAGCTCGTAGCGGGTTAAAAGATCCAAATAGACCAATTGGTTCGTTTATGTTCTTGGGACCAACAGGTGTAGGTAAAACGGAATTGGCTAAAGCTTTAGCTGAAACAATGTTTGGTAGTGAAGATGCTCTGGTTCGTGTAGACATGTCCGAATTTATGGAGAAATACAGCACTAGCCGTTTGATTGGTTCTCCTCCAGGTTATGTTGGATATGAAGAAGGCGGTCAGTTAACTGAAAAAATTCGCCAAAAACCTTATTCTGTTATTTTATTGGATGAAGTAGAAAAGGCTCATCCAGATGTCTTCAATATTCTATTACAAGTATTAGATGATGGTCATCTAACTGATTCTAAAGGACGTAGAGTTGATTTTAGAAATACAATTTTGATCATGACATCAAATATTGGTGCAACAGCAATTCGTGATGAGAAAAATGTTGGTTTCAACGTACAAGATTTAACTAAAGATTACGGTGCGATGCAAAAACGTATTATGGAAGAATTGAAAAAGGCATTTCGTCCAGAGTTCTTGAATCGTGTGGATGAAACAGTTGTCTTCCGATCATTAGATCAAAAAGAAATTCACGAAATAGTGAAAATCATGAGTAAATCGATTGTTCAACGTTTAAGAGAACAAGATGTCAATGTGAAGATCACGGCAGCTGCTATTGAAGTGATCGGAAAAGTTGGTTTTGATCCAGAATATGGAGCACGCCCGATCCGTCGAGCATTACAAAAAGAGGTAGAAGATCGCTTAAGTGAAGCCTTGCTTTCCGGTCAAATCCATCTAGGAGATAAAGTAACAATTGGCGCAAGCAAAGGTAAAATAACATTGAATGTTAAGTCATCAAAACCTGAACAAGTACTACAAACAATTTAATCAAAAAATCAATAATTCGCTGTGCAAAACGAATCCGTTTTGTACAGCTTTTTTATTTTAATAAAAGTAAGCTGATGGCATGTATTTTGTGAAAAATAAGCGTTAAAATAAAGAGAGAGTATTGGAAAGTTTGTGAACCTGTGCTACTATAAAGCAGTTGTTAGAAGACTGTTAAAAAAGATAAAAAAAGTTTTTTAAAATTAATTATTCAAGGATTGAACAGCCTGTGCAGCTTTTGAATTATTTGGCTTTATAGGTTTAGTGCAGTCAATTTTTTAAAGGAGGATACAAAATGATTGAACTTATTGCGACTGCTGAGTCTGTCAAGCAAGCAGAGGCATTGTTAGCAGTTGGAGTGGATACTTTATACATCGGAGAAGAGATGTTTGGTCTACGTTTACCAACGTCGTTCTCTCGTGAGGAACAGCGAATCATTACTGAAAAAGCGCATGACATTGGTAAAAAAGTAACGATAGCGCTAAACGGAATCATGCATCCAGAAAAGATGAAGAAGGTTCCAGAATATTTAACATTTTTAAAAGAAATAAATGTAGATCAAGTAACGGTTGGTGATCCTGGTGTTGTATTTGTGATGCAACGTGATGGAATCGATATTCCCTATATTTACGATGGAGAGACGTTAGTGACCAGTTCTCGTCAAATTAATTTCTGGGCGAAACGTGGATCAGTTGGCGCAGTATTGGCTCGTGAAGTTCCTTTTGAGGAAATGAAAGCGATGAAGGATAACTTGATGGTTCCAGCAGAAGTCCTTGTGTATGGTGCCACATGCATTCATCAATCCAAACGCCCATTGCTGCAAAATTACTACAATTTTACTAAAAATGATGAGTCAACCAGCAAAGAACGTGGGCTGTTTATATCTGAACCTAAAAAAGAAGAAACACACTATTCGATTTATGAAGATAGCCATGGCACTCATATTTTTGCGGATAATGATGTAAATCTAATTGGTGAATTGGACAAACTTCATGAACATAATTACACAAAGTGGAAACTTGATGGGATTTATGCGCCCGGGGAAAATTTTGTAGAAGTTACTAAGTTATTTGTGGATGCGAAAGAAAAGATCGAAGCGAACCTTTGGTCACACAACCAAGCACAAAAAGCAATTGATCAAGTTAAAGCACTTCACCCTGAAAACCGTGGCTTAGATATCGGATTCTTTGATTTGAATCCAGACGAGATAAAATAAGGAGAAAAAACACATGACAAACGAACGAACATTGAAGCGTCCTGAGGTCTTAGCACCAGCAGGGACGCTAGAAAAACTAAAAACAGCTATTCATTATGGAGCAGATGCAGTATACATCGGTGGAAATGCCTATGGGTTACGCAGCCGAGCAGGTAATTTTACAAAAGAGGACATGATCAAAGGTGTAGCATTCGCTAAAGAACATGGGGCAAAAGTTTATGTGGCAGCAAATATGGTCACTCATGAAGGAAATCAAGAAGGAGCAGGGGATTTTTTCAGAGAAATTCGCGATGTTGGCATTTCGGCAGTAATTGTGTCTGATCCAGCTTTGATTGAAATTTGTGCAGCAGAAGCGCCAGGCTTACCGATCCATTTATCTACACAGGCTTCAGCTACCAATTATGAAACATTAGAATTCTGGAAAAACGAAGGGCTAGAACGTGTTGTTTTAGCACGCGAAGTATCGATGGATGAAGTAGCCGAAATTCGTAAAAATACGGATGTAGAAATAGAAGCATTTATTCATGGAGCAATGTGCATTTCTTATTCAGGTAGGTGTACGTTGTCTAATCATATGTCGATGCGTGATGCTAACCGAGGCGGCTGTTCTCAGTCTTGTCGGTGGAAATATGAGCTTTATGACATGCCTTTTGGTGGTGAACGTACAAGTTTGACTGACAAAGGGGAAGTCGAAGAAGAGTTTTCAATGAGTGCAGTTGATATGGCAATGATCCAACACATTCCTGAGCTGATTCAAAACGGTGTTGATAGTTTTAAAATCGAAGGACGGATGAAATCTATTCATTATGTTTCAACTGTAGCGAATGTGTATAAAAAGGCAGTAGACACTTACATGGAAGATCCTGAAAATTATGAATGTAAACAAGAATGGATCGATGAACTATGGAAAGTCGCTCAAAGAGAGCTTTCAACTGGCTTTTACTACCATGTACCGACAGATGAAGAACAATTATTTGGAGAACGTCGTAAGATTCCTCAATATAAATTTATCGGGGAAGTTATGGCATATGATCCTGAGACAAAAGTTGCAACGATTCGTCAAAGAAATCACTTTAGTGTAGGCGATGAAATTGAATTTTATGGTCCTGGGTTCAATCACTTCCATCAAACGGTAGAAGTTATGTATAATGAAGACGACGAGTCGATCGATCGGGCACCAAATCCAATGATGATGTTAACGATGCCAGTTGTAGAACCAGTAGCAGTTGGCGATATGATTCGTAAGAAGAAATAAATTGATTGAGGGATTAGCTGTTGCAGCTTGTCCCTTTCATTGCAGAAAGGATAAGTAAATAATGGCAAAACAATATGATTACATTGTAATTGGTGGCGGTAGTGGAGGAATTGCTTCCGCTAATCGTGCAGGTATGCATGGGGCTAAGGTTTTATTGATCGAAGCTGCAGATATTGGCGGAACGTGTGTCAATGTTGGCTGTGTACCCAAAAAAGTAATGTGGCAAGCCAGTTCGATGATGGAAATGATGAAGCGAGATACAGAAGGATATGGATTTGACGTGGATGTAAAGGGCTTCAGCTTTAAAAAACTCGTTCAAAATCGTGAAGCTTACATTGAAAACTTACATGCGGCTTATCATCGTGGATTAGATAGTAATAATGTAGAAGTTTTATCTGAGTATGCAACATTTGTTGATGATCATACAATCGAAGCTGGTGGCGACATCTACACAGCACCCCATATTTTGATTGCGACTGGCGGACGTCCTAAAAAGTTGGGTATTCCTGGTGAACAATATGCGATAGATTCTAATGGTTTTTTTGCTTTAGAAGAGTTGCCGAAGCGGGTTGTATTTGTCGGTGCAGGCTATATAGCAGCTGAACTTGCTGGAACAATCCACGGATTAGGTGCTGAAACGCATTGGGCATTTAGAAAAGAACGTCCGTTACGAGAATTCGATGAGATGCTTTCTGAAAAAGTGGTTGAGCATTACATTGAAGATGGTATGCATGTTTATCCTCATTCAACACCTCGTTTGATTGAGAAGTTTGAATCTGGAGAATTAATGATCACTTTTGAAAATGGCACTAAAATTACAGCTGACAGTATTGTATTTGGAACTGGTCGTCAACCCAATACGGATACTTTAGGACTTGAAAACACACATATTGAACTGACAGATAAAGGTTATGTAAAAGTTGATAAATTTCAAAATACAACGCAACCAGGTGTGTATGCTGTTGGGGATGTAATTGGCAAAATCGATTTAACACCGGTAGCTATCGCAGCAGGAAGAAGATTATCAGAACGCTTATTCAATGGGAAAGAAAATGAATACTTAGATTATGAAATGATTCCGACCGTTGTCTTTACTCATCCTCCAGTTGCTACAGTTGGTTTAACTGAATTAGAGGCAGAAGAAAAGTATGGTGATGAAAATATCAAAGTCTATCAATCGTCCTTTACACCAATGTATTTTGCGCTAGGGGAGTATCGTCAAAAATGCGATATGAAACTAGTTTGTGTAGGAGAAGAGGAAAAAATCGTTGGCTTGCATGGAATTGGTCTAGGTGTTGATGAAATGCTGCAAGGATTTGCAGTAGCTATTAAAATGGGGGCTACAAAAAAAGATTTTGATAATACGGTAGCGATTCACCCAACAGGTTCAGAAGAATTTGTAACGATGAGATAAGTGACTTGGATGAGATAAAACGGATTTTTAGTCTTTTCTCATCCTTTACATATGTATGCAGGTAGACTATATTAGGGGTCGTGTTTGGTATGAACTTTATGCATAGCTATATTAAAAAAGTAGGTAAAAAAATTATTTTTCTAGGGTTAGCAATTATGGTTTTAATGGCAACGAGTTTAGTTATTATATTTACTGTTAACGGATTTAAAATGCTTCATGCTACAATAGAAGAAATATTGATGATCCTCATTTTTTCATTCGCCCTACCAACGATAATTGGGGGAGTAGTAACGATTTTACCGTTTTTTAAAACGTATTATCAGATCAATAAATATCTTTGTGAAAGTTCAGAGGAAAATAGACAGGAATTAAACATCTTGCTGAAAAGAGAGTGCACTGATAAGGAGGCTAAGTGGCATTTTCAAGCACGTTATAGTGAACGATTTATGGTTCTTTTACCAAATGTTGTTATAAAAAAAGATGAATTAGCATCGTGCAATCGGTTTGGTACAAGAAGCTATGGGAGAGCGGGCACGTATTATCGGGTAAAATTTATTTTAAAGAGTGGGAAAAAGAAAGTAATCGACTTTCCTACAATAACTGGTGTAGATACTACACTCCGGTGGTGGAAACAAAACTAGGGTAGGTCCGTCATCAATGACGAACCTACCCTAGTTTTAATTTGTACGTGAAAGAATTGCTTGAGTGATTGCTAACAGCTCGTTTTTGGCATTAGTGGATGTTTCAGGCAGTTTATTGATGCCTTTTAATGCTTGTTGCGTATATTTTTCTGCAAGTTTTTGTGCTTTAGTAACGCCCCCGAATGAATGAATCAGTTCGTAGATTTTATTAGTTTCCACATCAGTCAATGCTTCCCCTTTTTCTAGATAAGGAAGTAGAGTTTCTCGTCCTTCTTCAAGAGCGTACAAAAGTGGAAGAGAATAAACACCTTGGCGGACATCTTCTAACACGGGTTTACCGATTTGTTCAGGACTTTGTGTATAATCTAAAATGTCATCGATAATTTGAAAAGCTATTCCGATATTTTCCCCGATTTTCCCACAACTTTTGGCGAAACGTTCAGTTGTTCCACTTTCATAAGCGCCGACAAAACAGCTTAGTGAAAATAGTTCAGCTGTTTTCCCAGATATGTTTTCAAGATATTGATCGATTGTCATCTCCAGATTATAGCGGTTATCCATTTGACCTAATTCACCGCTCAATATTTTTTCCATACTTCGGGAATTAAGCTGGATACTTTTTAAAGAAGAAGAATAGTCTGCTAACAATTTGAAACAACTGACAAATAGATAATCTCCAGCATAAACGGCTGTGCTATTACCAAATTGAGAACGAATTGTCGGCAAACTACGTCTGATATCTGCATCGTCTACAATATCATCATGTATCAATGTTGCTGTATGCAGTAATTCAATAGCAGCAGCAAGAGCCACCGTTTTTTTAGGCTCTCTATTTTCACCAAACTGTGAAAATAAAAGTTGATAAGCTGGTCGAAGTAATTTTCCTCCAGAATGAATCATGGACATAATCGCATTTTCGACGTCTTTATTTTTTAGATTGACACTATTTTCCATCAGCTTTAGTGTGCTGTTTAATTCTTTTGCTAGTTCAGGATATTTTTTCCACATTGGGTGAACGTTCATAAAATGACTCCTTTGATTGTACTCGATCAGACTAAGATGTTACTGGAAATATTGACTCCATTTATGCTTAGTTGTTGATTCATAGTTTAACTGAAATTGCCGTAAGGTTTGAACATGACGTAGTAGATAATTCGCTGCAATACCTATGGCGATTCCAGATAATAAGCCGATAAATGAAAGAAACGGCAGATAAAGCATAGGAGCCCACGATTGAGCAAAGAAACAAGTAGTCAATAGTTGTCCAACGTTATGCAAAAATCCGCCAGCAGCACTAATACCGATAATACTAACACGTTTTGGCCCTAGTTGCATGATAAGCAACATGCCAAAATAACTAAGTAATGCGCCACTAGCGCTGTAAAAGAAGGTAGAAATCGTTCCACCAAGTAAGGTCGTTAAAATAAGACGCATGCAAACTAAAAAGAAACTGTCTCTTTTTCGCATGGTAAAAATGGCAATGATCGTAATCAAGTTAGCCAATCCTAATTTTGCACCTGGAGCAAAAGCAAAGGGATATGGAATCATATTTTCAATCAAGCCAATGATAACACCCTGAGCGACTAACATGGAAATATAGATGTTTTTTTGTAATTTACTCATAAAATACTGGCAATGTTTAGTATATCAAGCTGCCATCTTCACTCCCGTCAGAAGCTTCAACTGTGATGAATAAATTATGAGGCAAACACGCAATCGGTGTTTCTCCTGCTTTAGATATCCAGCCTCGTTGTACGCAAATTTGATCTCCGCAATTTGTTTCAACCATACGGATCTTATCTCCACTGACTTCGATCACATTATAATCACCATCAGCGGCTTCGTATCTGTATGTATAAGTAGGACCATCTTCTTTTAAATCGAAGACTTTGATGACTTCACCATCTACTTTTAATACAGCTTGCTTTGTGGCATCATCTTGTGCCGTGTTTTGTATACCAAAAACAACAAGGGGCAAGAAAGAACTGATCGTTAAAAGTAAAATAATGACAATATCCCAAGGACGTAGATAACTTTTTTGAATAAATTCTTTAATATCCAACTCTTTCCTCTCCTTTGTAGTTTTTAGTTTACTATATTTTATCATAATGAGAAAAGAAAGTTCTAGGAGTAAACCTAGAACTCTCTTAGATTTTTGCTATAAAAGTGCTTATTTACTACCGTATCTAGATTTAGGTGTACCATACCACCATTTACCTAGTGTACGTTGTACCCAAGGGATAACCCAGCGGTCTAAACCAAGTGAGCGTCCAGAACCATTCATCAAAGCAAATGCTACAAAGATAAACCAAATGTTTACCCAGTAGAACATACCTGATAGACAAAACGCAATTGTTAAACCAATTGTAGCGGCACTGCTTAACCAAGTAAATAATCCAGCGATCAATGCTAAAGCAATCAACACTTCAACAATTGTCATGAATTTTTGCATGAATAACGCCACTTCTTGGTTTGGCATCATGAATTTCATAACACTTTCAAACCATTTAGGCATGTGGTCGAAAACTTGCATTGGTTCTTCACCATATGCATAGCTTAAACCAAATTGAGCAGCTTTAGCTGTTGTTTCAGTTGCTTCAGCACCACCACCAGCTGCAGATGCACCTGTTGTTACTTGTTCTTGTAACCATGGGAATGGGAATGCAACTTTATCAGTAAACCATGAACCCTCACCGAACCAAGTGCTTGGTTTCAAGTAATCGCCAGTTCCGACAATTTTTTTCATTGATTCTACTAACCAAACTGTTCCGTAGAATACACGTAACGGAACGCTCCATAAAACATTACCATAACGAGAAGAATGTCCTCGTGTTACATTACGATCATCTTTAATATGGAAGAACTCGTGCATAATGTATTGGAACATATAATAACCAGAACGGATATCAAAGAAATATTTCAAGTTAACGATGTGTTTCATGATAATTGCTAAGAAACCGCTAAGGTGAATCTTATCAAATAAGTTTGCTACACCCCATTTAGAGCCGACAGAAACCATAAATCCTTGATAATTTCCTTTGAATTTGTGTTTTTCGCTACCTTTGATGTCAGCGACGATATTAGCAGCCGCTGTATGACCAGTTTGCTCAGCAGCTTGAACAATTTGCGGAGTTGGTGTTTCAGGGAATTCTTCGTAATACACCAAGTCACCGACGATATAAATATTTTTGTCTTCATATCCTTTGGCTTGCATAAATTCATTTGCAATCAAACGATTACCACGAGCTGACTCTAAACCGAAGTCCGCAGCATCAGAAGTCGCTTTTACACCTGCTGTCCAAATCAATGTGTGTGTTGCAACAGAAGAACCATCTTTTAATTTGATGTGATCTGCAGCCACTTCAACGATTGGGGCATTAAGTAATAATTTCACATTTTTCTTCTCTAAATAACGTTCAGCTTTGGCTGCGTCATTACGAGATAACATGTTTAAGATTGTCGGCATTGCTTCAACGACCATTAATGTAAATTCATTAGGATCAAGTTTGAAGTCTTTGGCAAGACGATCTTTCCAGTCAATCAGTTCGCCGACCATTTCGATACCAGTAAATCCTGAACCACAGACAACAAATGTCAGCATTGCTTTACGAACTTCTGGATCGGGTTCGATTGCTGCTTTTTCAACTGTTTCCAAGATATGTTCACGAATTTTCAGAGAGTTTTCAAAAGACCATAGCGTAAAACCATGTTCTTTAACCCCTGGGGTACCAAAGTCATTTGGCTCGCCACCCATACCGATGATCAATTGGTCAAATTCATAAGAACCTAACTTAGTTTGAACGACTTTTTTGTCTTTATCGATACCAGTTACAGTGTCTGTTACAAGAGTAACGTTCTTTTTGCGTGAGAATAAACGTTGCAAATCATATTGGATCGCAGAAGGCTCAACACGTCCTCCAGCTACTTCGTGCAACTCAGTCATCATGGTGTGGTAAGAATGACGATCAATTAAGGTAATCTCAACGTCAGAATCTTTTTTCAATTTTTTGGCTAAAAATTTAGTAGCTGAAACTCCAGCATAACCAGCTCCCACAACGACAATTTTTTGCTTTGTCATTGATAATCCGCTCCTTAAAAAAATAAAATAGAAAATGATAATAATTACACAATCGATTTCATTATATAGCGATTTATAGGTTTTGTCTAATACCAATTCTTAAATATAGGAAATAATTTTTTATTATTAAAAAAGCGTGAAAAATGGGTAAAATTTTATGTTTCTTTTATAAATGTGTTTGACATAATTGGAAATTTCTATAGAATGTAAATTATATCACAAACAAAATTTGTGGAACGTTTAAGAAAAGGAAATGGTGAACAAAATGAAAATGAATAAAATTGTAAAGGGCTTCACAGCTATCGCACTTTCATCTCTTTTATTAGCAGCATGTGGATCAGATCAAAAGAAAGATACAGCAAAATCATCTGACTCAAGTACTGCAACATCAAAAACAGCTGATTCTTCTACAGTAGCAGAAAAAGAAGCTGGTGGCGATTTACAAGATGGAACGTATAAATTAGAAGAAAAGAACGAATCTAACGGTTACCGTGCAACGTTTGAAATGACTGTTAAAGACGGCAAAATCACTGAATCTAAATATGATAATATCAATGCTGATGGCAAATCAAAAGCAGATGATAAAGACTACCAAAAAAACATGAAAGACAAATCAGGTGTAGGCCCAGCAGAATACATCAAAGAATTAAACGATTCTTTTGTTAAAGCTCAAAGCGCTGATGGTGTAGAAGTAGTAACTGGTGCGACTCACTCTAGTGAATCATTCCAAAACTATGCACAACAATTGATCCAAGCAGCTCAAGCTGGAGATACTAAAACAATCGAAATCGACAATGGTGCTGACCTTAAAGATGGTACGTATTCATTGAAAGAAAAAAATAATTCAAACGGCTACCACACAGAGTTTTCAATCGTTGTTAAAGATGGTAAAGTAACTGAATCTAACTACGATAACGTTAATGATGAAGGTAAATCTAAAAAAGACGACGCTGATTACAACAAAAACATGAAAGACAAATCAGGCGTAGGTCCAGCTGAATACATCAAAACTTTAAACGAAGAATTAGTAAAAACAATGGGTGAAGAAGGAAAATCAGCTGCAGATGTAGAAGTAGTAACAGGCGCAACTCACAGCTCTCATTCATTCGTGATGTATGCTGAACAATTAATCAATGCTGCTGAAAAAGGTAGTACTGATGAAATCGTTGTAGATAACATCGTAATGAAAAAATAATTTTTCTTAGTGTTAATTGAAAGATAATTATGCGCAGAATCCAGATACTCATCTGGATTCTGTTTTTTGCTGTGAATCACCACGACTGGCTTTGTCAGAGTGGATGATGAACAGTACTTGGCGAACGTAGTGAGAGAAGTTACCTTATTAGGAATCGCAGCGGTACGATCTCAAACATCAAATGGTAATCAGCGATAAAAAAGTGAGATGATGATAAGGACTGCAAGGAGCGTTGCTTCATGGTCTTGACTCCCACACTACAATGTTCTCAGAGAAAATATTGTCTTTAATTTACTAAAAAACACGAACAAAAGATAGAAAATCCTTCCCATTCACGAAAAAAAGCGCTACTATAAATAAGATAAATTTCTATGTAGAAAGAGGGATACGATGAAAAATAAAAAATCACTGATCATTTTAATAGCAGCACTATTTTTAGTCATTCTAGCAGGGTGCAGCACAACATCAAAAACGAAAGAATCCAAAATCAATAAAGAGCCTTATTCAGACCAACAATCACTTTTAGGAACATATGTACAAGTGAGGATTTACGATGACGGCAAAGAGGATGTATTGAAAAAGGCTTTCGATCGGGTAAAAGAGTTAGGTGACAAAATCACTGTGAACGAAAAAGGCTCAGAGATAGATGCAATCAATGAACAAGCTGGAATCAAACCAGTTAAAGTTTCTGATGACATTTATCCATTATTAAAACGAGCATATGAATATAGTGAAGATTCTTCTGGTGGCTTTGATATGGCCATTGGTCCGATCACACAATTATGGCACATAGGTTTTGATGATGCCCGCAAACCTTCACAAGAAGAGATTGATCAAGCCTTGAAATTAGTTGATTATCACAAAGTGAAATTAAATGATGAAGATAAAACGGTCTACCTTGAAGAAAAAGGCATGCAGCTTGATTTAGGTGCAATCGCCAAAGGATTTATTACTGATGAGGTCGTAAAGGTTCTAAAAGACAATGATGTCACGACTGCTATCGTGGATTTAGGCGGGAATGTTTATGTTTTGGGCCATAGTCCTCGCGGTAAGGATATGGACTGGAATGTTGGGATTCAAGATCCTAATAAAGCACGTAATACTGTGATTGGAACGATTCAAGAAAGTAATAAAACATTGGTCACTTCAGGTATCTATGAACGATTTTTAG
This sequence comes from Enterococcus sp. AMC1252, assembly GCF_058216515.1. NCBI lineage: Bacteria > Bacillati > Bacillota > Bacilli > Lactobacillales > Enterococcaceae > Enterococcus > Enterococcus sp. AMC1252. The sequence continues at coordinate 3,740,715 of NZ_CM177097.1, read as the reverse complement.
AAGTAGACGGCAAAAGCTATCATCACCTATTCGATCCTAAAACGGGGTACCCTTTTGACAATGATATCGCTGGTGTGACTGTGATCACAAATAAATCGATTGATGGCGATGGATTATCGACAGCTGTATTTTCTATGGGTGTTAAAAAAGGCTTAGAATATGCTGAAGGTCTAAAAGATGTCGATGTGATTTTTGTTACAAAAGAAGATGAAGTATTTGTAAGTAAAGATATTGAAAAAGTTTTTGAATTAGGAAAAGATTCAGGTTATACCATGGGTGACCGTAAAGACCTGAAATAAGGAGAACGGATATGACGTTGAAAGTGTTTTTGCAAGTTGTGGAAATTCAGACAAAGTTAGCAAGTCTATTTCCCTTTGCGGTTGGGGTGTTATTTTCTATTGCTTATTTCGAAGAGTTTCAATTAGGATATACAGTTCTATTTTTTATAGGAATGATTGTTTTTGATATGGCGACAACAGCTATCAATAATTATATGGACTTTAAGAAAGCCAAGTCCGAAGTGTATAAATATGAAGAAAATATCATTGGCAGTTCAGAGATCTCCCCAGGACTTGTCAGAAATATGATCTTTGGAATGGTTGCTTTTTCAGCCGTGATTGGTATCTTTTTGACAATCAAAACAGGTTGGCTGTTTTTAGTGATGGGCGGTGTATGTTGTTTTATTGGTATCTTTTACACGTTTGGACCGATTCCCCTTTCTCGAATGCCTTTAGGTGAGGTGTTCAGTGGATTCACTATGGGACTTGGGATTTTTGCAATGACAATATATTTAAATGTTCAAGAAGGACGCCCGTTTTATTTGTTACTTGATTGGAGCCGCGGAACTTTTGCTTTAGAGGGGAGTTTATGGGCGGTATCTGCAATCATTTGGGCATCTTTGCCAATGGTGTTCACGATTGCTAATATCATGTTGGCGAATAATTTAAGAGATTTAGATACAGATATTGAGAATCATCGGTACACGTTAGTTTATTACATTGGTCGAGAGCATGGTGTGATATTATTTCAATTATTAATGTTGGCATGTTATGCAGTTGTTTTGATCGGCTTACCATTTGGCGTATATCGTTGGCCGATTTTGATCGTATTTTTATCGTTACCCATTGTTTGGAAAAATCTCCAGCTATTCAAGAAAGAATTACCACAGCCTAAAAGCTTTGGTTATTCCATAAAAAACTTGATGGCATTTAACGGAAGCTACTTACTAGGCTTAGTGCTGACGATTATTTTAGAAAAAATATAAATAGAAAGAAGAACGCAGGATGTAGTGACCAACAACGATTCTGCGTTCTTCTTTTTTTACAATCTATTTTAACAACCCTTTTTTCTCATATTACTATTTACTTTTTTTACTTTTGATGAATAGAAATAATACAGCTAATAAAATAATGGCAATACCGGCGATCGAAAAGTAAACAGTTTTCTTTTCCCCTGTATTAGGGAATAAACCCTTTTTCTTTTCTTCTTTTTTTGGAGAAGAAGAGTCTGTACTTTTAACTTGTTTAGAAGAGTCTGTTGCTCCTGCGGCTCCAGCAAAGGCCTTATCAGTCAGCGTGTAAATTGGTGAGTAATCACCTGAATCAGGAGAGAACGCAGCGAAACTGAAATTGTCTTGGTAAGAAAGGGTGAAATAACCTTCTGCATCTGTTGTTGTTGAGTAACTAGGATCTATTTTTGAATAAAGATCTCTTATCGTTGCAGCAGTTTGACCTAGTCGGCTATCTACGCTGTAACCAAGAATTGATATACTACTTATTGAGGCGTTATCAGTAGATAAAACTCGACCTTTGACTTCATTTTTTTCTGAATCATAAGAAATGAACTGAATATCGTAGGTTGGAGCAGCTTTGATGACTGTATAGCCCATTTCCAGTGTAACTTTTTGCTTGTCGCCTTCTTCTAGTGGGTAGATCATAAAACTTACTTTGACCTTATTTTTTCCTAAGGTTTCCGTTGAAGGTTCTTCTAATAATTTAAGCTCTCTAAGAGCAGCACCGTGAGACGAAGCGTCATCATGTAGCATTTCTGCTGTTACTTTCTCACCCTGTAAAACTACCAGTGTTGAATCTACAAAATCCCCATAGGTAGTAGCTGAGCTAGAGGTTTCTGTGGAACTGGAGTCTGTTGTTAAGACTTTACTACTATCCAGTACCTTTGTGTAATTATTTTCCGTGTTTTGCGTTGATTCAGTTGATGAAGTGCTTTCAATTTTTGAATTTTCAGATGTAGATGCTATCTCCTCCGCGAAACTTGTGATTGGAAGAGCAAGTGATAATGCGACCAAACAAAAAACTATTTTTTTCATAACCATTCTCCTTTTGTAATATTTGTATCATAAGCAATATAAATGTAACATAAATGAAATATTATGGAAATGGTCGCAAGAAAAAAAGATGTTTTTCTTAAGGGATTCTTAATATCTTTGTTTAGCAAAGAACCTAAATTGCCGGATTTATGTTTTTTAGACTGATTTCTCCAGATGATAGTATTTTTTCTGTACGATCATTAAGTTGAACAATTAATTCACCTTGATCGTTGATAGATGTTGCGATTCCTTCGTAATCGACACCTGTTTGAGTGAAGGAAACTGTTTTGCCCAATACAAAAGATTTTTGGCGGTACTCCTCTAAGAAGTCTTGTTCAGGGAGATGATCCAGTATACTGTAAAATTGATTCCAAATAGCCCCGATTAATTCATTACGCGTAATAGTTGGTTTTTTTTCTGGAAATAAAGAGATTGCTTTTTCTCTGAGCTCTTCCGGGAACTCATTTTGTTTCAAAGAAAAATTGATACCCATACCAATAATAACATTTGAAATTTGTCCAGATTCAACATCGCTCATCGCTTCAGATAGAATACCGCAGACTTTTTTTCCATTGATGTAAATATCATTGACCCATTTGATTTTAGTTTGTACTTGGGTCAACTCGTTCATTGCCCGAGCAACCGCTACAGCCATAATCAAGGTATATTGTGCCATTTCTTCAAAGTTTTGATTGGGTCTTAACAACATACTCATATAAATACCACTGCTGGCTTTTGAGAAGAACGGTCGACCAAATCGTCCTTTGGGAGCTTCTTGGACATCTGCAACAATCAAAGTATTACTGGGTGCACCATTGATTGCGGCCAGTTTAGCATCTTTCATTGTAGATTCTGAGGAATTTAAAACAATGATTGAAAGGTTCGATAGCTCTTGATTTAGAGATAGATAGATGCCTTCAGCAGATAGAACGTCTGATTTGTCATAAGAATAGCCTTTGTTTCGACTGCTGGAGATAACATGACCTTCCTTTTTCAATTCATTGATTGCTTTCCAAATCGCAGTTCGAGATAAAGAAAGTTGCTGCGCCATCTCTTCACCGGAAATATATTCTGGTGCTTGTTTCATTAATAAGGTTAACACCTGACTTTTCGTAGACATAAACTTCGCTCCTTTATAGTAGTTTCATTGTATCTGATGGGAGGAAGACTGGTCAACTTGAATCCGCCTGAAAGAGGAGAGAAAAATCCTTCTAAGGATGTATGATTTCTTTAAAAAAACTTGCTATACTTACATGGTAGGAACGAAGAACAATGGTAATTATTAGACAGAGATGGAGTGGGGAAGAATGGAAAAGCAACAATATGTTTGTGATAAGTGTGGCAACACGCATTATGTATCGGATCAGTTTCAGGCGACAGGCGGGAACTTTGCGAAGATATTTGATGTCCAAAACAAAAAATTTATCACTGTGAGCTGTACGAAATGTGGCTTTACGGAATTATATCGTGGACAAACATCAGACGGTTGGAATGTTTTAGACTTCTTGATTGGTGGTTAGTAGCCTATCTGGTATGTAAAAAAGGAATCAAATTGCATTGAGCAATCTGATTCCTTTTTTCTTTAAACCAATAATAATTGATCGTCTTTTAATTCTGTACCACTATTTTTATGGAACATGTCCATTAGTTCGTTTACCGTCAAATCTTTTTTCTGCTCAGCAGGCACATCTACTACGACTTGACCTTGGTGAAGCATGATTAAACGATTCCCATAGCGAATTGCATCTTCCATATCATGTGTGACCATGAATGCCGTCAGATTTTGCTCTTGGATTAATTTTTCAGTCAGTTCCATGACCGTGATCGATGTTTTAGGATCAAGTGCCGCAGTATGTTCATCTAATAAAATCAATTCTGGACGAATCAAGGTAGCCATTAGCAATGTAATTGCTTGACGCTGACCGCCAGATAACAAGCCGATTTCTGTACCTAAACGATTTTCGAGACCTAAGTTCAAACTGGTCAACTGCTCTTTGAAAAAGTTACGATCGATTTTACGAACACCATTGCCTAAACCACGTTTTTTTCCACGTTTCATAGCGAGTGCCATATTTTCTTCTACAGTTAAACGCACAGCGGTCCCCATCTTAGGGTCTTGAAAAACACGACTGATTTGTTTTGAGCGAGCCACAACCCGTTGTTTGGTGATGTCTTTGCCGTTTAAGGTTAATTGACCTTCTTCAATAGGTAACGTTCCAGCGATACTATTTAATAAAGTTGATTTACCAGCGCCGTTTCCGCCTATGATCGTAATAAACTCACCTTGATTGATTGTTAAATCAATTCCTTTTAATACGTGATTTTCATTAACCGTTCCACGTTCAAAATATTGGTGTAGGTTTTTGATTGTTAGTACTGGTTCCATTAGTTTGCCCCTCCTTTACGTTTTCCAAGTTTAGAAAGCCCTAATTTTTTTTGGATTAATGGTGAAGATAGACAAATAACTAGAATAATCGCTGAGAATAATTTTAAATCTGCCGGATCAACACGCAGTTCGAGAACGCAAGCGAGAATAAATCGGTATAAGATAGCCCCGATTACAATTGTGATCAAGCGGAGACCGAGTGATTTATTTTTAAAGAGAACTTCCGCAATAATGATAGATGCAAGTCCAATAACGATTGTTCCAATGCCAGAATTTAAATCAGCAAAGCTATTATTTTGTACAAGTAAAGCACCTGCTAATGCGATAGAACCATTTGAAAGCATATAGCCAATGATTTTCATATTATCTGTTTTGATGCCGTTAGCTTCGCTCATGTCAATGTTATCGCCAGTTGCACGAGTCGCTAAACCAATTTCAGTTTTGAAGAACAGCACAAGCAAAACTATGACTAGAAGCACTATAATCGAACCAATAAATATAACACTGTTAACTTTAGTAAAACCTAATGACTGCGCACGTGAAAAAATTGAATCTACTCCGATCAAAGAAATATTTGCAGCGCCCATGATGCGTGAGTTGATGCTATATAGTCCAGTCATTGTGATGATCCCTGCTAATAAAGCAGGGATTTTTAGTTTTGTGTGTAAAAGCCCGGAAACAAGACCTGCCAACATGCCAGCAATAACGGCAATGATCAATGCAACAATCGGTGCTACCATAGAATGAATTTCAAATAATGATTGGATAGGTGCAGGCCAAGTAGCAGGATCTTTTGCTAATATAACTGCAGCTACAGCACCGCCTAAAGGGAAACTCCCTTCAGTAGTCAGGTCGGCAATATCTAAAATACGGTAAGTCAGAAAGACCCCGATGGCTAATAAAGACCAAAGAAGACCTTGGGAAGTTGAGGAAAGTAGTATGTCTAACAATAAAATCAGCTTCTTTCAATAATTTTTATGTAACAGTTGAGAAAAAAACATTCAGTTTCGAAAAGCTAGTTGTTTTTTCTCAACGTTTATTCAACTATTATGGTGCTTTGATGGTATCTGGATCAATATCCAAGGCTTTTGCCATGTCCTTATTTACAAAAAGGGCTAGGTCTTTCGCTTTTTCCACAGGCATGTCAGAAGGTTTAGCTTCCCCTTTTAGAATTTTAGCGGCCATAACGCCTGTTTGTTTGCCCAATGATTTGTAATTGATCCCAACTGTTGCCAAGCCGCCTTCTTCGACTTGCTCGATGGAACCTGCAATGATAGGGATTTTATGTTCTTTAGCTACTTCACCGATTACAGCGGCTGCGGAAGCAAAGGTATTGTCGGTTGGGATATAAATTGCATCAACATCTTTTGCTAAACTTGTTGTTACTTGCTGCACATCATTTGTTGAGTTTGCAGTTAGAACTTTAGATTTGATTCCAGCATCTTTTAAGGCTTTTTCCGCCATTTCAGCTTGGATTTTAGAATTAGCTTCGCCTGCGTTATACATGATTCCAACAGTTTTTGCATCAGGTACAATGCTCAATAATAAGGCGATTTGCTTATCAATTGGTACGATATCTGTGGTTCCAGTTACGTTTCCACCAGGTTTTTCATCTGATTTTACTAGTTTTGCACTAACTAAGTCAGTAACTGCTGTGACTAGAATTGGAATATCTGTCGTTTCGTTCAATAATGATTGAGCGGCAGGTGTTGCGATTCCTAAAAGCAGATCTGGTTTTTCTTTTACTAGTTTTTCACTCATGCTTTTTAATTGGGCTTGATCATTTTGAGCGTTACTGTATTCAATCGTTAGGTTATCGCCTTCTTTAAATCCATTATCAGCTAAGCCTTCTTTGAATCCTTCAAAAGCGGCGTCTAGTGAGCCGTGTTCAACAGGTTGTAAAACACCGATTTTCTTGCTGTCGTTATTGGTACTGCTATCTGTCTTTTTTCCATCACCACATGCCCCAAGAGCTAACAATGTTACTGCCGATATGATACTTAATCCTACTAGTTTCTTTTTCATCTTGATTCCTCCAATTATAGTTGATAAAACAAAAAATCCATTCAGACAATATGCCTAAATGGATTGATAAAAGTCGTAAGTAAAACACTTCTTTATTCGCCACTTAGGATTGTCTACGTGGCTGTTTGTTCAATACAAAGCGCTCTAGCCATCATAGATACAAAAACAGGTTTTTGCTGTTTGTACCCACGATTGCATGAATACAAAACTATCTAAAGTAGCTAAAGTAAGCTTTATTCAGTTGTGCGTTAATCGAGTATGTCATAAAAAATCCCTCCGCAAATTGAATTGTGTCTAGTATAAAGGAAAATAGTGGTGGATGTCAACAGATTATTTTAAATTTTCTGAACATTCGTGTAATGATTATAAATTGAAATTTGTGAATAGTATAAGGTACGTGTGGATGTGACAGGTGAAAGTGGATATCTTTGTGAATTTTTATGGGTTCATGCTACTATTTAATTGAACGAATAGATACTAATTAGGAGGATGTTTATGATTTCAAAGAAATTAATTACATTAGGAACATTAGCAGCAACAGTATTAGTGTTAGGCGCATGTAGCAGTGATAATAAAGATTCTAAAGACAGCTCATCTGACAGCAAAACAGCAACATCAATGAGCTCAAGTATGGATGCAGTAAGTGGTGCGTCAATCAGTGACAAACCAGAAGTAATCGAAAAAGCGTTAGGTAAAGATGGTAATTGGATCGTAGCAGCAACAGCAGATTTGACTTTTGATAAAGATGTGACGGTTGCAGGTGAGTTCCACGATAAAGGAGAAGCGTCAGGCGATATCTATAGAAAATTAGCATTGTATGCGCAAGATTCAGATAAAAAAGTAACAGCTGAGTATACAGTCACAGTTCCACAATTAATTGTGGAAACAGAAAACTTCAACATCGTTAATGGGACAATCAAAGGCGATATTTTAGTTAAAGCAAATGGCTTTGTTTTAAACGGAACAAAAGTTGAAGGAAACGTAACGTTTGAAAAAGAAGAATATAAAGCTTCTGCAACACTAGACAAAGAAGGCGCTGAAATTACTGGAGAAACCACAGTTCAGTAAGGAAATTTAATTAAAAATGCGAAAGACATTCGAAGGGTATCGAATGTCTTTTTTTGTAGAAAATAAACCACGATAAGTTCGCGAAAACCCTTGACTTTTACTATAGAAGGAAGTACAATGTATAGATGCAAAAACTATCTGAAAAATGACAAAGCAGGAGCGAAATATTGTCCGTTCCGGTTTTTAATAGGGAAACAAAAGTAGAGACGCACGAGAAATTTTCAAGAGCACATTCTATTTTTGGTTTTTTTTTGCCTAAAAACTGCAAAAAATGCTCAATATTACAGATATTTAATATTTGTAATATTACAGAAATATTTTCGGTTAGTGTTTTGATAGACTTTTAATTAGAGGAGTGAAGAGCTTGGCTGGACACGTAGTAAAATACGGAAAACACCGCGAACGTAGAAGTTTCGCCCGGATCAGTGAAGTGTTAGAGTTACCTAACTTGATCGAAATTCAAACAGACTCTTACCAATGGTTTTTAGATGAAGGACTAAGAGAAATGTTTGAGGACATTTTACCTATTGATGATTTTCAAGGTAATTTATCTTTGGAATTTGTGGATTATGAATTAAAAGAACCAAAGTATACGGTAGAAGAAGCGCGCGCACATGACGCAAACTATTCTGCACCGTTACACGTTACTCTACGATTAACAAACCGTGAATCTGGAGAAATCAAATCACAAGAAGTATTCTTCGGTGATTTCCCTCTAATGACTGAAATGGGAACATTTATCATCAATGGTGCAGAACGTGTTATCGTTTCTCAATTAGTACGTTCACCTGGTGTTTATTTCCATGGAAAAGTAGATAAAAATGGTAAAGAAGGCTTTGGTTCAACAGTGATTCCTAACCGTGGTGCATGGTTAGAGATGGAAACTGATGCGAAAGACATTTCTTATGTACGTATTGACCGTACTCGTAAAATTCCTTTAACTGTATTGGTTCGTGCCTTAGGTTTTGGCTCTGATGATACGATTTTTGAAATTTTTGGTGAAACATTAAGCTTACGCAATACGATCGAAAAAGATTTACACAAAAATGCAAGCGATTCTCGTACTGAAGAAGGGTTAAAAGACATCTATGAGCGTCTTCGACCTGGTGAGCCGAAAACGGCTGACAGTTCTCGTAACTTACTGAACGCTCGTTTCTTCGATCCAAAACGTTATGACTTAGCGAACGTTGGTCGTTACAAAGTCAACAAAAAATTAGACCTAAAAACTCGTCTATTGAACCTAACTTTAGGAGAAACATTGATTGATGCTGAAACTGGCGAAATCATTGTTGAAAAAGGCACAGTATTAACTCACCAAGTAATGGAAACATTAGGTGAGCATATTGATAATGGTTTAAACAGCGTAACTTATTATCCAAGTGAAGACGGTGTGGTTACTGAGCCAATGACAGTTCAAGTAATCAAAGTTCTTTCTCCAAAAGATCCAGAACGCATCGTTAACGTAATCGGTAACGGCTACCCTGATACAAGTGTGAAGACTGTTCGTCCAGCGGATATCGTGGCTTCAATGAGTTATTTCTTTAACTTACAAGAAGACATTGGTAACGTAGATGATATCGATCACTTAGGAAACCGTCGTATTCGTTCAGTTGGTGAATTACTACAAAACCAATTCCGTATTGGTTTAGCTCGTATGGAACGTGTGGTTCGTGAAAGAATGTCTATCCAAGACACTGAAACATTAACGCCACAACAACTGATCAATATTCGTCCAGTAGTGGCAAGTATCAAAGAATTCTTCGGATCTTCTCAGTTATCACAATTCATGGATCAAACAAATCCTCTAGGTGAGTTGACACACAAACGTCGTCTATCTGCCTTAGGACCTGGTGGTTTGACTCGTGATCGTGCCGGCTATGAAGTTCGAGACGTTCACTATTCCCACTATGGCCGTATGTGTCCGATTGAAACGCCTGAGGGACCAAATATCGGGTTGATCAACAGCTTGTCAAGCTACGCTAAAGTCAACAAATTCGGTTTTATTGAAACACCTTATCGCCGTGTTGACCGTGCTACAGGGAAAGTAACAGATAAAGTTGATTACCTAACAGCTGATACAGAGGATCACTACATTGTAGCGCAAGCAAACTCACGCTTAAATGAAGATGGGACGTTTGCTGAAGAATTAGTAATGGCTCGTCTGCAAAGTGAAAACCTTGAAGTAACGATTGATAGAGTCGATTACATGGATGTTTCACCTAAACAAGTAGTTGCAGTCGCAACAGCATGTATTCCTTTCTTGGAAAACGATGACTCCAACCGTGCCTTGATGGGTGCCAACATGCAACGTCAAGCAGTTCCTTTGATTCAACCTCGTTCGCCACTTGTAGGGACTGGTATGGAATATAAATCAGCACATGACTCAGGTGCCGCTTTATTATGCAAACATGACGGTGTCGTTGAATATGTGGATGCATCAGAAGTACGCGTTCGCCGTGACAATGGCGCATTAGATAAATATATGGTAACAAAATTCCGTCGTTCAAATTCAGGAACAAGTTACAACCAACGCCCAATCGTTCTTTTAGGCGAAAAAGTTGAAAAAGGCGATACATTAGCTGATGGACCTTCTATGGAAGAAGGAGAAATGGCTTTAGGACAAAACGTCCTTGTCGGATTTATGACATGGGAAGGGTACAACTACGAGGATGCGATCATCATGAGCCGTCGTTTGGTGAAAGATGATGTCTATACTTCTATTCATATTGAAGAATATGAATCAGAAGCTCGTGATACAAAATTAGGCCCTGAAGAAATCACGCGTGAAATTCCAAACGTCGGGGAAGATGCTTTGAAAGATCTTGACGAAATGGGAATTATCCGTATCGGTGCTGAAGTCAAAGATGGCGACCTATTAGTAGGTAAAGTAACGCCTAAAGGGGTAACTGAGTTATCTGCTGAAGAACGCTTACTACACGCAATCTTTGGTGAAAAAGCGCGTGAAGTTCGTGATACGTCTCTACGTGTACCTCATGGTGGCGGCGGGATCGTTCATGACGTGAAGATCTTTACTCGTGAAGCAGGAGACGAATTATCTCCTGGTGTTAACATGTTAGTGCGTGTGTATATCGTTCAAAAACGTAAAATCAACGAAGGCGATAAAATGGCCGGTCGTCACGGTAATAAAGGGGTTGTATCCCGTATTATGCCGGAAGAAGACATGCCATTCTTGCCAGATGGTACACCAATCGATATCATGTTGAACCCATTAGGGGTACCATCACGTATGAACATCGGACAAGTACTAGAATTGCACTTGGGTATGGCTGCTCGTCAGTTAGGTATCCATATTGCAACACCAGTATTCGATGGCGCAAATGATGATGATGTCTGGGAAACAGTTCGTGAAGCTGGTATGGCTAGTGATGCGAAAACAGTTCTTTACGACGGACGTACAGGTGAACCATTTGATAACCGTATCTCTGTTGGTGTGATGTACATGATTAAATTGGCCCACATGGTCGATGATAAGTTACATGCACGTTCTATTGGACCATACTCACTTGTTACCCAACAACCACTTGGAGGTAAAGCTCAATTTGGTGGACAACGTTTTGGGGAGATGGAAGTATGGGCACTGGAAGCATATGGTGCGGCTTACACATTACAAGAAATCTTAACGTACAAATCTGATGACGTGGTTGGTCGTGTGAAAACATACGAAGCCATTGTCAAAGGTGAACCAATTCCAAAACCAGGCGTTCCAGAATCATTCCGCGTATTGGTAAAAGAATTACAATCACTTGGATTAGATATGCGCGTATTGGACATCGAAGAACAAGAAATCGAATTGCGTGATATGGACGATGATGATGATGACTTGATCACCGTTGATGCCCTAACAAAATTCGCAGAACAACAATCAGCGAAACAATTAGAAAAAGAAGCAGCTGAAGCAAAAGAAGCAGCTGATGCAGTGCTTGAACAAGAAATAGAAACTGCTGAAGATACAAAAGACTAATTGTTTTACATTTTGTATAAAGTGCCAATGAAATCCGTTAGTTATGGACTAGAAAGATCAATGTGATTGTTTCTAGGTCCAAACTACGGTGAATAGCTCATTCAGCTTTTCTAACTAATTGAATGGAGGGAATCCCTTTTGATCGATGTAAATAAATTCGAAAGTATGCAAATAGGTTTGGCTTCTCCAGAAAAGATCAGAAGCTGGTCTTACGGTGAAGTAAAGAAACCTGAAACGATTAACTATCGTACGTTAAAACCTGAACGTGAAGGTTTGTTCTGTGAACGTATTTTCGGTCCAACTAAAGACTGGGAATGTGCGTGTGGAAAGTATAAACGTATTCGTTATAAAGGTATCGTTTGTGACCGTTGTGGTGTAGAAGTAACTCGTTCTAAAGTTCGTCGCGAACGTATGGGACACATCGAGTTAGCAGCACCCGTTTCACATATCTGGTATTTCAAAGGTATTCCATCTCGTATGGGTCTTGTCTTAGACATGAGTCCTCGTGCTTTAGAGGAGATCATTTACTTTGCATCATATGTAGTAATTGATGCCGGCGATACTTCTTTAGAGAAAAAACAATTATTAACAGAGCGCGAATATCGCGATAAACGTGATCAATATGGTCAAGGTTTTTCTGCTGCCATGGGTGCAGAAGCTGTTAAACAATTATTGGATAATGTTGATTTAGATGGCGAAGTTGCTGGCTTAAAAGAAGATTTAAAATCAGCCCAAGGTCAAAAAAGAACTCGTGCAATCCGTCGTTTGGATATTTTAGAAGCATTCCGTGCTTCTGGAAACTTACCAAGCTGGATGGTGATGGATGTTATTCCTGTAATCCCACCTGATTTACGCCCAATGGTTCAACTAGAAGGTGGACGTTTTGCAACAAGTGATTTGAATGATTTATACCGTCGTGTAATCAACCGTAACAACCGTTTGAAACGTTTGTTAGATTTGAATGCGCCAAACATCATTGTTCAAAATGAAAAACGTATGCTGCAAGAAGCGGTTGACGCGTTGATTGATAATGGTCGTCGTGGCCGTCCAGTAACTGGACCAGGTAACCGTCCATTGAAATCTCTTTCTCATATGTTGAAAGGGAAACAAGGTCGTTTCCGTCAAAACTTACTGGGTAAACGTGTGGATTACTCTGGGCGTTCAGTTATCGTCGTAGGACCTAACTTGAAAATGTACCAATGTGGCCTTCCAAAAGAAATGGCAATTGAACTATTCAAACCATTCGTGATGCGTGAATTAGTTCAACGCGAAATCGCTACAAATATCAAAAACGCAAAACGTAAAATCGAACGCGGAGAAGATGAAGTTTGGGATATCTTGGAAGAAGTGATTCAAGAGCATCCAGTATTGCTTAACCGAGCACCTACATTACACAGACTTGGTATCCAAGCCTTTGAACCAGTGTTAGTTGAAGGCCGTGCAATCCGTCTTCACCCATTAGTCTGTGAAGCTTATAATGCCGATTTCGATGGAGACCAAATGGCTGTTCACGTTCCATTGAACGAAGAAGCACAAGCAGAAGCACGTATGTTGATGCTAGCTGCTCAAAACATTTTGAATCCAAAAGATGGTAAACCAGTTGTAACACCTTCTCAAGATATGGTCTTAGGGAACTATTACCTAACAATGGAAGAAGATAACCGTGAAGGGGAAGGCATGATCTTCCGTGACATGAATGAAGCTGTGTTGGCATGGCGTAATGGATATGTGCATTTACATTCACGTATTGGTGTTCAAACAACATTACTTGGCGACAAACCATTTACGGATTGGCAAAAAGAACGTATTTTGATCACAACTGTAGGTAAGATCATTTTTAATGAAATCATGCCTGTAGAGTTCCCTTACTTGAATGAACCAACAGATTACAACTTAACGGTGCAAACACCTGATAATTATTTTGTAGAAGCTGGTACAGATATTCCAGCGCACATTAAAGAACAAGAATTAGTCTTACCATTCAAGAAGAAAAACTTAGGTAATATCATTGCTGAAGTCTTCAAGAGATTCCATATCACTGAAACTTCTAAGATGCTTGATAGAATGAAAGACTTAGGGTATAAACATTCGACTCATGCTGGTATGACCGTTGGTATCGCTGATATCATGGTATTACATGAGAAACAAGAAATCATCGATGATGCCCACAAACAAGTAGAAAATATCACGAAACAATTCCGTCGTGGTCTGATTACAGACGACGAACGTTATGAACGTGTTATTGCTGTTTGGAACAAAGCTAAAGATGAAATCCAACAAAAACTGATCGAAAGTATGGATGCTAAAAATCCAATCTTCATGATGTCAGATTCTGGAGCCCGTGGTAACATCTCCAACTTTACTCAGCTTGCTGGTATGCGTGGATTGATGGCTGCACCGAACGGACGCATCATGGAATTGCCAATCATCTCGAACTTCCGTGAAGGACTTTCTGTCTTAGAGATGTTTATCTCTACCCATGGAGCTCGTAAAGGAATGACCGATACAGCCTTGAAGACAGCCGATTCAGGTTACTTGACTCGTCGTTTGGTTGACGTTGCCCAAGATGTTATTATTCGTGAAGACGATTGTGGAACCGACCGTGGTTTAGTGATTCAATCAATTCGTGAAGGTAATGAAATCATTGAGCCTTTAGAAGAACGTTTACTAGGACGTTACACTCGTAAATCAGTGATTCATCCTGAAACTGGCAAATTGATTATCGGCGAAGATCAACTGATTTCAGAAGATCTTGCAAGAGAAATCGTAGATGCTGGGGTTGAAACAGTAACGATTCGTTCCGTATTTACATGTAATACCAAACATGGTGTATGTAAACACTGTTACGGTCGTAACTTGGCAACTGGTTCAGGTGTTGAGGTTGGTGAAGCAGTTGGTACAATTGCCGCTCAATCAATCGGAGAACCTGGTACTCAATTAACAATGCGTACGTTCCATACAGGTGGGGTTGCCGGAGATGATATTACTCAAGGTCTACCTCGTGTCCAAGAAATCTTTGAAGCACGTAATCCTAAAGGACAAGCAGTTATCACAGAAGTTACCGGTGAAGTTATCGATATTTCTGAAGATCCTGCAACACGTCAAAAAGAAGTAACAATCAAAGGAAAAACAGATACACGTACGTATACAGTTCCTTATACAGCTCGTATGAAAGTTGCTGAAGGCGATACGATCCGTCGTGGTGAACCATTGACAGAAGGTTCGATCGATCCTAAGCAATTACTACAAGTTCGTGATGTTTTATCTGTTGAAAACTACCTATTGCGTGAAGTACAACGTGTTTACCGTATGCAAGGGGTAGAAATCGGAGATAAACATATCGAGGTAATGGTTCGTCAAATGCTTCGTAAAGTTCGTGTCATGGATCCAGGTGACACTGAAATCTTACCAGGTACATTACTAGATATCGCTGAATTTAAAGATCGTAACTATGACACATTAGTAGCTGGTGGCGTTCCTGCAACAAGCCGTCCAGTCTTGCTAGGAATCACAAAAGCATCATTAGAAACAAATAGTTTCTTATCTGCTGCGTCATTCCAAGAAACAACTCGTGTGTTAACAGATGCTGCGATTCGTGGTAAAAAAGACCCATTACTTGGTTTGAAAGAAAATGTTATCATTGGTAAGATCATTCCAGCTGGTACTGGTATGGCTCGTTACCGTAACATGGAACCAAAAGAAGTTGGCGTAGCGAGCGAAAATGTCTACAGTATCTCTGATATTGAAGCACAAATGGCTGCTGAAGATGCTTTGAATGAGTTGAATAAATAATAGCGAACAAAAAGGCTTGAAATCAATTGATTTCAAGCCTTTTTTTAATTAATGAAGTTCTGCTGCTGCTTCTTGATCTAAAATAATCGTTAAGTTTGGGTGTGTTTGTAGTAAGGAAGCGGGGACTTCATTTGTAACTGGACCAAAGAAAGCGCGTTTGATGGTAGCGGCTTTTTTCTTTCCTGTAGCAAAGAGCACAATTTCCTTTGCCTGCATCACACTTTTTGGTCCCATAGTCACGTAAAAGCCTGGACGCTCATTTTCGTCACCGCCTACCTCGCTTAACAAGATATCTTTCATATTCTCAGTAGCATCTTCACCCACATAAGAAGTTAAATCTTCAAATTTAGTTGTTCCAGGTAAGTTTCCACAATAATGACCATCTGCTCCAATACCTAATAAAATTAAGTCTAACCCACCATCTTGTTCAAGTCTTTTATCTTGTGATTTGTAGTTAGATTCATCTAATGGGTGAATCTGGTTCTCAGGAATTTCGGCTGGTTTAAAGAAGAGGTTATTGAGATTTGTCATCGTTACACCATACCCTTTTTTCTGTTTGAACGGGATTTCATCGAAGTTGTAATAATGAACATTAGCAAGATAAGATTTGTTTTTGACATCAGCAACTAAGTATTCATACATTTTAACTGGAGTTGAGCCAGCGGTTATTGCTAAGTTAACTCGTTTTTGTTGGTACATTTTTCCTAATAGGATATTTGCAGCTACACGACTCATTTTTTCATAGTTTTCTTCAATAATGATTTTCAATTTTTAAACAGCTCCTTCTTTTTGTTTAACTTATCATATGGGAACCATCCCATGTCAATGGATTTTTTAGGCAAATCAATATCATTATTTTTTTATTCGGCTTATGATAGAGAAAAAGAAGAGGTGAAGTAATCATGGAACACAATTACGAAAAAGCAATTTTTGCTGGCGGTTGTTTTTGGTGTATGGTAAAACCATTTGACACTCAACCAGGCATTATCTCTGTCGTGTCAGGATATACTGGTGGGCATGTTGAAAATCCAACCTATGAACAAGTGACAACGGGAACAACAGGTCATACGGAGGCTGTTGAAATAACCTATGACCCGACAATCATTTCATACGAAAAATTAGTGGAAACGTATTGGCAACAAACAGATCCAACAGATGCGTTAGGACAATTTGCTGATCGTGGTGACTCGTATCGACCTGTTATCTTTTATGTAAATGAATTTCAAAAAGAAATCGCAGAAAAATCGAAAGTGGCATTACAAGCAAGTGGTCATTTTACTCAGCCAATCGTTACAAAAATTGAACCTGCTAAACCTTTTTATCCAGCAGAAGACTATCACCAAGATTACTATAAAAAGCATAGTGTACACTACAATCTATATAGGGAAGGCTCTGGACGCGCTGGCTTTA
The DNA here is from genome assembly GCF_058216515.1 of Enterococcus sp. AMC1252. Taxonomy (NCBI): domain Bacteria; kingdom Bacillati; phylum Bacillota; class Bacilli; order Lactobacillales; family Enterococcaceae; genus Enterococcus; species Enterococcus sp. AMC1252. The sequence goes on along the minus strand of NZ_CM177097.1, from coordinate 3,723,726 downwards.
TTCGAAAGAACTGGAAAAATAAATAATAGGAAGAAGTGAGACGAAAGTGGTGTGTTCTTTTGTCTCCTTATTCATTTGCATAAAAATACAACAAACAGACCAAGGCTTAAAAAAGGTACAAAGGGAAGTTGACATATTTGTTTCTTTAAAGCATATTGGGAAAATAAAATAAAAAGTAATCCGCTACTACTAGCACAGAATAGTAAAAGGATAAGTGACTCACTTCCTAAAAGTGCACCCCATAAAGTTAATAGGATGATATCTCCACCGCCTACTGAACCAGGTAAAATATAATTTAATCCATGGAGACTTAAGAAAAAAATCCCACTTGTAAAAAAATAAAATGGCCAGGCTAAATAAAGGTGCCAAATACATAGTAAAATAGCTAGTGGATAAAAAATTCTAGGCTCAACGATCAAATAAAAAATATCTGTTAAAGATAAGGTCACCGCTGTAAATAAAAAACAAAGAGAGTACAATGGGTAGACAGATTTCAATGTTAAAAAAGTGCAAAGAAATCCACAAATTATTTCACTGTAAAAATAAACGAAAGATAGTTTATGCCTACAATGGCGGCATTGGAAACGTAGAAAAATAATAGAAATAACTGGAATCATTTCAAAAAATTTTAACTTCGTTTTGCAATGAGAACAATGAGACGCAGGAAATAAGATAGATTTCCCAAGGGGGATTCGTTCAGCAACTAAACAAAGAAATGAACCTACCACACTACCCAAAACAAAATAAATGATCGACATATAAAACCTCCATTCATAGTATAAATACGCAAATAGATTCTTTTTTAACTAGACAATTCTTTTTTTATTAGGAATAATGAAAGTGAGAAATGAGGCGAGAAGATGGAAAAAATAGCAATCGGTGTAGATATTGGTACGACACAAACAAAGGCTGTTGCCTTTAGGGAGGATGGGACAGTTCAGACCTCTGCTTATGTACGTTATTCACTCATCCAGGAAACAGAAGGAATGGCAGAGCAAGATGTAGAGCAGATATTTCAGGCAGTGCTTACTTGTATCGGACAAGTAGTGGCTAAAGTACAGCCGCTAGAAATTTCAGTTGTGTCTTTTTCGACTGCGATGCATGGGCTGATTGTTATGGATAAAAATCATCAGCCGCTGACAAGAGTCGTCACATGGGCGGATAATCGTGCGGAGAAATACGCAGAAGAGCTAAGAGATACTGCTTTAGGAAAAAACATTTATCAAAATACCGGATTACCAATGCACCCAATGACCCCTTTTCATAAGATTCGTTGGCTAAAAGAAGAATTTCCAGAGATTTACAAGCAAGCAGAGAAGTTTATCGGAATAAAAGAGTATGTTTTTTATCGGTTATTCGATCAATATATTACAGATATAAGTACGGCTTCGGGAACTGGTTTTTTGAATATCCATGATTTGACTTGGGATCAATCTGCTTTGACAGAGATGGGCATTACGATTGATCAATTACCATTATTAGTAAGACCAACTCACCAAGTATCTGGATTAAAAGATGAGTGGGTAGAACAGTTAGGTTTGACAGCACAAACGATTTTTGTGTTGGGCGGAGCAGATGGTCCATTATCTAATTTAGGCTTAGGGGCTGTGACGAAAGGAACAGCTACATTGACAGTTGGAACGAGTGGTGCTTTACGGTATATCGTAGGTCAGCCTCAAACTCATCCGCAGGCAGAGACTTTTTGTTGTGTATTAGATGAAACGCATTGGGTGATCGGAGGCGCAACAAGTAATGGCGCTGGAATTTTTGATTGGGCTTGTGAAAACTTATTGAAAGAAGTCCAAGCTGAAGCTCGTAAAGCTGGGGAAAATCCCTATGATGCTGTGATGGCTCTTGTGAAGGGGACACCTGCTGGGGCTAAAGGATTGCTATTTCAACCTTATTTGTTAGGGGAACGTGCACCGTTGTGGAATGCAGAAGCTACGGGCAGTTTCGTTGGTTTAAAAAGAAATCATGATGATAAATTAATGATGCGTGCAGTGATCGAAGGAATTTGTTTGAATTTGAAGCGTATTTTAATGGAACTGGAAGAGCTAGGTGGAGCAGTAAAAGAAATTCGGGCTACAGGAGGATTTGCGGATTCAGAAGTATTCAAAAATGTGATGGCAGATGTTCTAGGTCATAAGCTTTCGTTAACAGAAAGTGTAGAAGCTTCAGCATTAGGTGCTGTGATCTTAGGATGGCAAAGTCTAGGTGAAATGACTGATTTGGAAACGGCGAGTGAGCAAGTGGAAATTTATGAGATAGTCGAACCTAATAGCGAAAACAATCAAATCTATCAACAAATTTATCCGCTTTTCCTAACAACACAACAACAGTTATCCGCTAGTTACCATCAATTAGCGAAATTAAGAGCAGATCTAGAATAAATTTTTTTGACAAATAACATTGAACTTGTTTTACTAGTAGTAAGAGAACGGAGGAAAGGAAATGAAAAAGTTATGGATCACCTCGTTGCTTTTAGTCGGCCTTCTGCTGACAAGCTGTGGTTCTAGAGGTATCTCGGCAGAAGATGCGGGTGCGTTGTTTGTTGATCGTTTGGTGTATCAAAAAGAAGAGAGTAAGTTTGCCAAAGAGTTTCGTGATGGTGAACAAGTTGGTAAAGAACTAGATGAAAATAGTAAAACGTTTGAAGAAAATTTCGCTAAAGGATTGTCATCTACAGGAGCAAAAGTTCCAGAAAAACAAGCAGATCATTTAACAAACGAACTTTTACAGCAGGCAAGGGAAAAAGCAACCTATAAAATCGTTAAAATAGATGAGACAAAAACGGGTGCCACCATTTTTTATTATGTAACGGGGCTAGATTTAGTGAGTGCCATGCAGGAGATGACTCGACAACTAGTCAAAGATACATTAGCAAATCCAGAAATAGCGAAAGACGAGCAAAAAACACTGGATGCAACTTTTTCTATTCTAGAAGAACGAGTCAAAGCAATCAAAATCAAAACAGACCCAGTTGAAATGACATTGCATTTGGAGAAGGAAAAAGGAAAATGGTTTGTGCCAAAAAATCAAAAAACAGCAGTTTCTAATTTATTTATGGCATTCATTTCTGGATCAAAAGATATGAACACGATGAACAAAGAATTAGAAGAAGCATTGAATGAGGTGGCCAAAGAAATTATTGATTCATTGGATACTGTACCGATACCGAATAGTAATTAATGATTTAGTTTATAATTATTATTAAATGAGAAAAATTATAAAAATGGAGATTTTAGTGTACTTTTTCATGATTTCGTACTACAATTGTATGTAGATAAAAATTTAGGAGGATGATGTATAATGAAATTTGAACAAACTAAAGAAGTGTTGAACCAACTAGTTGCAGATTTAAGCCAGTTCTCAGTGGTAATCCACCAAACTCACTGGTATATGCGTGGCCCAGAATTCTTGACATTACACCCTAAAATGGACGAATATATGGATCAAATCAATGACCAGTTAGATGTAGTATCTGAACGTTTAATCACATTAGATGGCGCTCCTTACTCAACATTACAAGAATTTGCTGATCATACAGGTATTTCAGATGAAATCGGCACATACGAACGTACAATTCCTGAACGTATGGAAAAATTGGTGGAAGGCTACCGCTATTTAGCTGACTTATACCAAAAAGGAATCGACGTTTCTGGTGAAGAGGGCGATGATTCTACACAAGATATCTTTATTGCAAACAAAACAGACATCGAGAAAAACATTTGGATGTTGCAAGCAAAATTAGGTAAAGCACCTGGTATTGATGCAGATTCACGTGCAAAAACTCGTTAATCAAAAAAAGTTAAAAGCTTCTGAAAGATGGCACGCTATCTTTCAGAAGCTTTTTTAAATTTCTTCGCGTTCTAGTTTTCGCTTACTGCGTTCAATTGCGGATCTCACTTGATCAAATCCAGTCCCGCCATACGAATGCCGACGCTCAATAGCTGTTTTTGATGATAAGGTTTGGTAAATATCAGATTGAATCAAAGATGTAATTTCTTGATATTGATCTAATGAAACATCTTGTAAATAAATGCCTTGTTTTGTACAGTCTAAGACTAACTTTCCAACAACTTCATGAGCTTGTCTAAATGGCATCCCTTTGCTTGCTAGATAGTCTGCTAGTTCTGTTGCATTTGAAAAATCTTTTTCAGTGGACTTTTCCATGATCTCTTGATTCAGTTTCATCGTCTCTACCATGCCAGCCATGATCTCTAAACTAGTTAAAACTGTATGAGACGTATCAAACATGCCCTCTTTGTCTTCTTGAAGGTCTTTGTTGTAAGCTAGCGGCAATCCTTTTAAAACCGTTAGAAGGCTGAATAAATTGCCGTATACGCGACCCGACTTTCCTCGAATCAATTCTGCCATATCAGGATTCTTCTTCTGGGGCATGATTGAGCTGCCTGTAGAAAAAGTATCTGTTAATTCAACAAATTGAAACTCATGACTGCACCATAAAATAATTTCTTCGCAAAATCGAGAAAGGTGCATCATTAGAATGGAACTATTGCTAAGGAATTCTAAAATAAAGTCCCGATCACTCACGCCGTCTAGACTATTTTCATAGATCGAAGAAAAGCCTAGTAATTCTGCTGAATAGGCACGATCAATTGGAAAAGTTGTGCCGGCAAGAGCCGCACAGCCCAAGGGCGAAATGTCGATTCGCTTCAAACTTTCAGAAAAACGTTCTTGATCACGTGTCAACATACCGTAATAAGCCATCATATGGTGGGCAAAGGAGATTGGTTGCGCATGTTGTAAATGGGTGTAGCCAGGCATGATGGTTTCGATATTATCTTCGGCTTTGTGGACTAAAACCTGGCGGAATAAGTGGATCTTGCCAATTACTTCTTGAACGATTTCCTTTAAATAAAGATGCATGTCTGTAGCAACTTGATCATTTCTACTGCGGCCTGTATGCAATTTCCCAGCAACTGGACCGATTTCATCATGTAACAATTTTTCAATATTTAAATGAATATCTTCGTTTTCTATACTGAATGTCAGTTCACCAGCAAACAGTTTTTCTTGAATCGTCGTAAGTCCTAAACTGATTTGTTCGGCTTCATCTGCCGTTAAAATCCCTGTCTTAGCCAACATTTGTACATGAGCTAAGCTCCCGATAATATCTTGTTTGGCTAGTTTTTGATCAAAAGGAATCGATGCACCGAACGCATCAATCCATGCTTCGCTTTTTCCTTCAAAACGTCCGCCCCATAATTTTTCCATGCTACACACCTCATTTATGTATTATTATTCATTGTGATAAGAAAGAAGGTTGGGACAGAAGTGTTTCGTTCCGAAGAAATAAGAGGAGCGACTTCAGTGCCAACCATTTATTCTGATTCCTTGAAACTAAAATGAAGACGTATCGATTTCCTTATTTCGATCCGCAGACCAAAAAGAAATTCTCCTTGGATAAGTCATTTGAAATAGGTGAATCGGATAACCTTATTTACAACAATGAAAAAGTTAACTCACGTAAAGATTCAACCTAGAAAAAATAAGAGTATTACTGATTATTTTTTGTGCAGCGATGCTTGAACTTCTGCGTTGACTTTGGTTGGAAGACCCCATAATTTGATAAATCCAACAGCAGCATCTTGATCAAAGGTATCCGCAGAAGTATAAGTCGCTAAGTTTTCGTTATATAAGCTGTTTTCGGACTTACGACCTTGAACGACAGCATGGCCTTTGAATAGTTTTACTCGTACTGTGCCATTTACGTATTTTTGGGTAGATTTTAAGAAAGCAATCAAAGCGTCAGTCAACGGGTTGAACCATAATCCGTTATAAATGATTTGTGATAATTGATTTTCAATGATTGGTTTGAAATGAGCTACTTCACGAACAAAGGTCAAATCTTCCAACTCTTTATGCGCAGTCATGAGTGTAATCGCTGCTGGACATTCATAGACTTCCCGTGATTTGATCCCAACAAGGCGGTTTTCCACATGATCGATTCGACCAATGCCGTGCTTACCAGCTAAATCATTCAAGTCCAAAATTAAATCGGATAACAGCATTTCTTTTCCATTGATTGCTGTAGGAACGCCTTCAACAAAAGTTAATTCAATAATATCCGCTTCATCTGGTGCATTCTCTAAACTAGCAGTTAATTCATAAGCACCTTCTGGAGGTGTTGCCCAGGGATCTTCTAAAATGCCACATTCATTGGCACGGCCCCAAAGGTTTTGGTCGACAGAATAAGGATTGTCTAAGTCTGCGGGGACGGGTATACCTTTTTCTTTGGCATAATTGATTTCTTCTTCACGTGACCATTTCCATTCACGAACTGGGGCAATCACATTAAGCTCAGGTGCAAGGGCGTTGATCGCGACTTCAAAACGGACTTGATCATTCCCTTTTCCTGTACAGCCATGAGCGATTGTGGTTGCGCCAGTTTCATGAGCTAATTCTACTAATTTCTTAGCAATCAGCGGGCGGGATAAAGCCGATACTAGTGGATAAGATTGCTCATAAAAGGTATGACCTTGTAATGCAATCAAAGCAAATTCCTGTGCAAATTCTTCCTTAGCATCAATCGTATAAGAAGCAGAAGCACCAACTTCTAAAGCTTTATTTTTGATAAAATCCAAATCTTTCTTTTCACCGACATCTAAACAGCAAGCAATTACATCATAGCCTTCATCTGCTAACCATTTGACAGCAACAGAGGTATCTAGTCCTCCAGAATAGGCTAAAACAACTTTTTCTTTCATGAGTAACACTCCTTATTTTCTAATTGTCTTTTTTGATTGTTCTCATCATATCACTTGAAAATACAAAAATCAACACTTTTTGCAAATAAATATACATTAATAATAATATTTTAGGAATAATATGCATTTTGAATTTAAAAGATCACGTAATATACATTACGCAAATTTTGCTGTTTTATATTTTGTGAAGGAGCTTATTTTTTTCATAAGGGGAACTAGTAAGAAAAATATAGGAAAAACATTAGAAATTCATTGACTTTACTAGCGATAGAAGGTAATATGTTAAATGGTATTGTTTGCCCCACAATGAGCCCCGGAAACTCAAGTGAATGTCAAACATCGAATAGAAAATTGGAGGAAAGAATCGTGCGTACAACATATATGGCCAAATCTGGCGAAGTAGAACGTAAATGGTATGTAGTAGATGCAACAGATATCCCAATGGGACGTCTTTCAACTGTAGTTGCTTCTATCTTACGTGGAAAAAATAAACCAACATTCACACCACATGTGGATACTGGAGATTTCGTAATTGTAATTAATGCTGATAAAATCAAATTAACTGGTAACAAAGCAAGTGATAAAATTTACTACCGTCACAGCCAATACCCAGGTGGGTTGAAATCTGTTACTGCTGGTGAATTACGCGATAAAAACTCTCGTCGTTTAATCGAGACTTCTGTAAAAGGTATGCTTCCTAAAAACACTTTAGGCCGTAAACAATTTACTAAGTTAAACGTATACGGTGGAGCTGAGCATCCACATGCTGCACAACAACCAGAAGTATTAGATATTACTAACCTAATTTAAGGAGGGAAATTCATTGGCTCAAGTACAATATATCGGCACTGGCCGTCGTAAAAATGCAGTTGCCCGCGTACGTTTAGTACCTGGTACTGGTAAAATTACTGTAAACAAAAAAGATGTTGAAGAATATATTCCACACGCTGACTTGCGTGAAGTTATCAACCAACCATTTGGCGTAACAGAAACTAAAGGCGCTTATGATGTAATGGTAAACGTTAATGGTGGAGGCTACTCTGGTCAATCAGGTGCGATCCGTCACGGAATCGCTCGTGCATTATTAGAAGTAGATCCTGATTTCCGTGCTGCTTTAAAACGCGCTGGACTTCTTACTCGTGATGCCCGTATGGTAGAACGTAAAAAACCAGGTCTTAAAAAAGCCCGTAAAGCTTCACAATTCTCAAAACGTTAATTGTTGGAGTCGTTGCGAATTTATTCGCTTACGAATACAATATGGGGCGGAGATTTCGCAAGAAATTGAGTACCATTCAATTACAATGTTTCAAGACACTTTCCAAATTTTTGGAAAGTGTCTTTTTTGATTTGGTTAAGAGGTTGGTTTGTCTATATTCTTCCATGCGTTTGATTGTGTCAATTTTTGTTTGTTCATTTGTATGTCCCTAAACCTTTCTAATCCTGTTAGCAGTTTCTGCATAATCAAAAAGAAATTTAATAATTAAACCATTGATTCCTTGATTTAGTAAATCTGAAACAAATGTTTGTCTTAAGTCTTGAGAACGGATGTGAGGAACTCTCTATTTTTTATTAATTGCAAAGGTTCTTGAACGATTTTTATAGAGTAATATTTTTTCGCTATTTTTATTCTCGATCTTTTTTTAGTAAGGTATATTTTTTTATTTGTCGGGTTTACTAGCTATCCAATGATGTTATAATTATTATGACTGTTTAATTGTTAACGGTAATAATTAATAGGAGTGTGAAAAATGGGAGAAACGGTCAGTACAGATGGAAATGCAGTTGCTAAATTTGCTGCGGATATTTTAGTTGCAAAGGGAAGTATTGATTTTAAGCCAACAAATAGCATTAATACGTCTACAAGTCCGGCAACAAATGAGTTGAAAACTTTAATGACTTCTTTTCAACAAACAATTAATACCTATAAAACGTGTTTAATCACAGAGGTAAGAAATGTTCAAGCTGTACATAATGCAATTGAAGAAACGGATAAAAAAATAAAAGATAGCATATCAACAACGATGCAAGCATGAGGTGGAATAGATGGATAAAAATTTATTTAGCTTGCGTCTGAAAGTAGAGGAAGCAGAAGAAGATTTCAACAGTTTGAAAAAGAAAACTGGAGAGATTCCATTTGCTTATGAAGAGTGTCAAAAAGCAATCAACCGACAAAAAGAGATATGGGAACGTGTCCTACATTATTCTAAAGGGACAGATTCAGAAAAACAAGTCTATCAAAAATTAGATGAACTGGAAGAAAAGCAAAGAGAATTTGCAAAGGTTTTTTCTATTGCCGATGAAGAAATTGAAGACGAACTGACGGATAGAAAAGCAGTTTACGAAAAAGCTGAATTACTATATGAAGAAACTAGAAAGGAGGACTCCGATGAAAATAATGTATGAGGAACTAAGTGATGTAAAAAGTAGTATTAGTTCGGAACGTTTAAATGCTGTGGGCAGTTTTAATTCTGTGACAAGTTCAATAGATGGGTTAGCAGGGAATAGAAATTTATTAGGTGTTGGCTGGGTTTCAACTGTGAGCCATCTCCAAGCGTATCAAGAGATAGACAAAGCACTATTCAACGTTTATTATGAGATGGACAACAGTTTAAATAGCTATTTAACAGATTTTGTTGGTGAAGTTGGCAAGACAGATGAAGTATTAAACACAGACGATTTGGAAGGATTGCTTAGAGATTTACAAACTGCTCAAAATGAATATACTAATTTAATGAGTGATTTAGCTAAGTCAATGAAGAATGTTCCAGTATTGGGTGAATTTTTTAAACAACAGAGCATTGATCCTATTAAAGAAGATATTGAGATTTTACAGAAATATCAAGCTTTTGAATCTAGTCATGCCTCTCATTATTCGGAATTATCTAGTTTGATTAGTGATGTAAACACAGGATTAGTACAATTAGGCAATCTAGCAAATTTTCTTAATCCAAGAGACGGATATAGAATTGTTGACTATGGTAATCAACAATGGTTTAAAAATTTAAAAGGATATAATGATAGCCAACCAAAAAGTCGTGTTGAAACGGTGACGGAATTAGATGATGCTGGAAATGTTGTCTATGTTGTTTATACAAATGGTGTAAAAGATGAGAAGCTAACAGCACAACTAACAGAAGCGATGAAAGAAAGTTGGCTTGATCGAAGCATAGATGCGGTTGCTCAATTTTTGGATATTGTAGGGAATGTTGTTAAAACAACTTTGGGTGTGGTAACAACAATCACTGGTATAATTGGAACGATTGGCGGTTGTGCCGTTGTGACATTAGCTACAGGTGGTGTGGGAATCCTTGTGGATGGTGTGATAGTGACAGAAGGTGTAGTTGTTACGACCGCTGGTGTTACTTTAACTGTCGATGGTATTAATGGGTTAACTACGAGTAATTTTGCTTCTAAAGGAGGGGCAGGAGAGCAACGTAGTTTAAAGAAAATAGATGGAAATAAAGCTGCTAATAAACAAGCAAAAAAACAAGGATATGATGATGCTCATGATTTTAAGGAATCGTTTGTGGGTGAAAATGCAGTCTCAAAATTTGATATTTTATATGATACGGTTACAGGACAAATTCTTTTAAAATCACAGCGAGGGAATGTAATTATAGAAACTGGACATTTCTTTATAAAATAGATGGAGGAACTTATGAAATTACCAAAAATAAAAATTAGCTTGGTTGCTGATGGTAAAGATTTTAACTTAGAAAATATGACACAAAAACTAGAGATACAACCAACAAAAGTTAGAACTAAAGATGATTGGCCGGATGCAATAAAAAATAATCCTAATCTACCCGATGAATATAAACCAAGACATAATTGGTGCTATAGTAAAACGTTCGAAGAAATGTATGATTTTACTTTAGCATATCAGGAGATACTAAGTAAATTTAAACCTAAAACTAGTATTCTGAAAAAAATGGCTAATGATGAACAAATTAAATATGCTGTAGTGTTATCAATAGATTGTTATGATGGCGATTTTCCAGCAATGGTAGTAGACACACCGATGATTCATTTTCTAAGTGATATTAATGCTGAAATAAGTTTTGATATTATTACCTATGAAGAAGATTCTGAAAGTTAGCATTACTGCATGATTAAGGAATATTTTGATAGCAAAATGAAAAGAAAAGCTCATTTAGTTTATAAAATATGATATAAATAGGCATTAGATAAAAGAGAAGTTTATCTGTGTCTATTTTTATAGTTTAAAGTATGACATTTAGATGCTCTAGAAAATTTTTTTGTAATGGTAATGACTAGTAAAATCACCAAAAGGGGTAAAAAGAGATGGTTCATGGGGGCATAATTCTAGTGGTCAGCCACCTAAACTGACTAAAAAGATATTAAAATGGTTACAAGATATAGGTTGGAAACTACCTTAATATGAGGGAGTAATAACATGGAAAATATAGATAAATTTATTGCAGAGTGGCAAGATAGTTCTAATGAAGTTTATTCAGGCCACATAGACTTTTTTATAAATAAAACGACATTTGATTATAAAGACTGTTTAATGGTTATGAAGGAAATGAGAAAAAAACTAAATGCTCAAGGGTTCGACAAAATAAAAATAATGATAAAAATACAATGTGGGCAATCGAAAAAAATGCAAATCTGGGGAGAAAATTTTTGGAATTTGGTAGATGCTACCTTAACTCCACCAGAATTTTTTATAGGGGAAAAATTTCCAAAGGATTCTTGGACGAATTGTCATAAGATTAATCATTCAAATCAAATAGAAGGTATTGAAAATTATATTGTTTCTTATCCTGTTGAAGATGGATTCATTAGATGCCTTAATTTAGTAGAAAATGAGGTGTCGTATGTATAATGTTGCTAATTTTTTAGAAAAAGTAAAAAAGAAAAGTAGTAAGCGGATATCTGCAGATGATGTGTTGAATAAAGATATATTTACTTATAGAGAACTAATATCTTTAATTAATAGTTTTGTTGTGAATTTAAAGAGTGAACAATTTATAGAATGCCAAATCTCATCAGAAACAGAAATAGATACAGGAACTAAAGAAGCTTTACTAGATGCACATGTAGATACAGAATGGTCTATTCCAGATATTGAAATTAATGAAAACTTAGTGTGGTATCCTCAAAAAAACGAAACAACTATAGAACTTGACGAATTATCAGAATCACTGATTGCTATTTACTCTTCTCAATCGGATTATTGTTTAACAATAGTATCTAAAGAAGTTTTTTATGATAGGAAAGTTTTAGATGTGGTTCAGTCGTTATTAACTGATATTTCTTTTGGAGATATTAATTTGGTTGATAGTGGGAAGATCATTGGGGAGAAAAAAATTAGAGAAATTGTAGATCATTTAATCAAATTAGATTATGTTTTTGTAGTCAGAAAAAAACTGGTTAAAGATATGGAAGAAATTATTATGGAAAATACTGTTGATTGGGAAATTATAGAGAACTATAGTATTGAATTTACAAAAAAAGGTAGGGAAGATTATTCAAGTAATGTTCTAGGTCTTGAAGTGATGAGATTTGTGAGTTTAACTTAGGGTCAGTGAATTAATGAATAAAATCTGAACAAAAAATAACCATCAAAAAAGGCTATAGCCACTAGGTTAGTAAATCATAGTGACTATAGCCTTTTTTTGTGAAGATGTTACCTTCAGAATCTAGTAAAATAGCAAGGTTATATTCTAACTTTTGGTCTTGTTTTTAACTTTTCAATCTATTCAAATGCTGTATATTATTTGTGATTATTTAGATATCCCAGTAAATGAGTTTCTTAATGAAACAAAGACGAAAGATTATTACTTAAAAGAAATTAATAAAAAATTAGTATCGTTAGAAAGCGAACAGTTAGAAAATATTTTAGCTATGTTGAAATCATTTTAATAGTGTTATGCATTTGTTTTTTTTTATAAAACACAAAAACCACTCTACTGACGAATAGAGTGGTTTTCTTGTACTTCTGTTGCAACTACGAACGAGCGAGGATAGAAGAAACTTGCTTTTAGTTATTGCCTTTCTCATCTAACCAGTGAGAAAAACTGTAATCACGATACCTGAGTAAACTGAAATTCGCCAAAAAATGTTTACACCTTTTCTTTCATATCACGCGTTATTCCGCCACATTCCCACTACTCAAATAATTTCCTTTTTCATCCAAAGGTAACCAATCCAAGAAATTTTCCACATATTTATCCCAGAAGTCCCACTCATGTCCACCCTCATCTTCAATATAAGTAAGTGGAATTTCTTTATCATCCGCAAATGATTTAAAGCCTCGAACACTTTCAAGTAAGAAATCTTCTGTGCCGATTGGAAGATATATTTTAGGAATGTCTTGCTTATTTTCAATCAATTGATTGATTAAGTAGTAATAATCTTTATCACTATCTTTAATCGTATCAATCCCTCCAAAGGCATTGTTATAAAAGTCTAAACTCCAACCTGTAACGGATAATAATTCAGAACGCGATATAATTTGATCGATCATCAAACCTGGTGAAAAAGCACCGATATGGCTAAAGGTTTCATGGTATTTCAATCCGTTGATCATAGCGCCATAGCCACCCATTGAAAGCCCAGCGATGAAGGTATCTTCTTTTTTATGAGACAAAGGAAACATGTTTCTCGTAAATTCCACCAGTTCATCTGCCACGTAGGCACCGTAGTTTTCACCACGATCTGGTTTATCGACATAAAATTGATTTTCACCTGACGGCATGATAACAGCTAGATTATGCTCTTCAGCCCAGCGTTGAATACGAGTGCCAGATAAATAATCTGTATAGTTGCCAAAAGCGCCGTGTAATAAATACAATGTTTTTAGTGGTTTTTGTTGAGCCACTTCTTCTTTTCCAAATGAGATATGATCTAAAGGAATAATTGCGTTAAAGGTTACCGTACGTGATAACATTTTCGAAATAAAGTTTACTTGTACTAAAGCCATTATGCATCCTCTTTTCTAATTTTTATCGTATCTTTTTGTATAGCGGTTTGCGCATTCTTTTTCTTTTGAACACTTAACAGAATAAAAGAGCATGCACTTAATAGAATGAGACCTATTCCGCTCATTAAAAAGCTATCGGAAGCGGTTGTCATCCCGAAGGTTTTACTTAAAAAACTATTGATTGTGGGAGATAAAAAGACACCTAAGTTGATCCCGACTAACAACACACCTGTCGCTAAGTTAGCGGAATTCTTCGGTGCAATTTGCCCGACTAACATAAACATGAAAGGCGCTGCTAAACTAAAGGCTAAACCTGAGATAATAGCACCAAGGGTTACAATCGCAACTGAATTTGCGGATAAAATAATGATAAAGCCAAGACCGATACCTAATAGTCCAATTGGCAATACCAGCTGTTTTAACCACTTGAAAATTTTGCCATAGAAAACACCTACAACAATCCCGACAATTGTAACGGAGCCTAAAATACTTGCGGCAGTTTCTGGTTTGCCAATGCCAGTTTCCACCAGTAAAGTAGCTGTTTTTAACATGATGACAAAAAATAAAGCGTATACAATTAAAGCAAAAAGCATTAAGCCGATGGTCGCTCCATTGACACGTTCTTTTTCTTTTTTAGTGTTAGCGGTCGGATCATCTAGTTTTTCCGCTGCAGGTAAGGTCACAAAAAGAGCGAATAACGCTAATGGTAAAACGGTAATAGCGTAAACTAAAAAAGAATTCTGCCAACCAAATTTAGTAAAGTAGCCAACTAATAAGGTCATCACAGTGCTGCCAATTGACCCCATTGCGCCTTGAAGTCCCATTAGACTAGCCTGCTCATCCCCAGAATAAAGTTCAGTAATTAAACTTACGGCAAGGGCATTAAATAAACCAACTCCTGCTCCAAACATAAAACGTGATGCCAAGATAGCCGTGTAGTTTTCTATAAAAACAGGAATAAGGCCAGAGATCAACGCAAGGATAAGCCCTAATAAAACCGTCTTTTTCTTGCCTAGAAATTTAACAAAAATATTGCTTAACAAAACAAAAATTAAAATCCCAAAGTTAGGAATCGTGGCAATGAGTTCAATTGACGAGGTACTTTGATCTGGAAAAGACTGCTGCATCAAAGGGATAAGTGATGATACGGCGGGTCCCGCTACTAAAACTAATGAGATAGACAGTAATGATGCTTTAAATAAAAAGCTGTTTTTATTCATGATAGCTCCTCCGAAAGGTTATTGTAATCGATTACAAGGAAAGGATATCACGAATGTACTCATTAAAAAGGGCAGAATCTATCGAAAAAAAGGTCATTTTCTGCCCTTTTGTTTTTTTCGATAGTCCAATTGATACTTTTTTGGTGTTTGATGGAAAACATCTTCAAAGGTTCTTCTGAATGATTTCTCATTGGGGAAACCAACGACATCAGAAATCACATGAATTGGTTTGTCACTATGAAGTAATAGCTCTTGTCCTCGATTGATCCGAACCAACTGGACGTATTTCATGACACTTAATCCAAGACTTTTCTTAAAAAGTTTACTTAAGTAATTTGTCGATACGTGAAAATGATCAGCTAGGATCCCAACCGATAATTCTTGCTGATAATTTTTTTGAATAAACGATATGATCGGCTGCATCTGACCTAAATTTTGATGATAGACATTAGAATTGATTGGCATTTTTTCGCGGTGCATCCAATCTCTTGCCATTAAATAGATTAATTCGTAAGTTAAACGGATTAATTGCAGCTCTAAAAACTCTTGCGGTTCCCGTCTGACCAGATGATAAAACTGGCTCAGAACTTCCCTTAATTGATTGACTTCTACAATTTTTCCTAAAGGCAGATGATCAAAACGCATATACTCAAAGTCAGGAATCAGCTTACTTAAAAACTCATAAGGAATCTGGATCGTCAATGCTTCAAGGTCAGCGCAATAACTGGAAACAGCACCGTGAACCTCAGCAGAATTAATGAATAAAATGGTGCCAGGTTCTGTTTGATAGGTCACATTATTGATTGTATAGTTTTCGATTTTTCCAGAATAAGTGTAGGAGATTTCAAAAGAAGTATGCCAATGAGGTAGCACTGTTCCTGCAGAATGATCCGCGGCATGAACAATCCAATTGACGGGGATCAATTCGTGCGTGTACTCAATAAATTCATGCTCAAAAACCATGTTACTCCTCCTTAATTTTTTTCATGCCAATAACTCTTTGGAGTCATACTTTCATATTTTTTAAATACCTTAATAAAATAACTCGCATCATTAAAGTGAAGTAAGGAACTGATCGTATTTAAATCGTACTGTTTAAACTCTAATAGTCGTTTACTTTCTTCTATTTTCTGCTTCATCACATATTGATTGATAGAAAGCCCGACTTCTTTTTTAAACAACTTAGATAAATGAGGCACAGAATAATTTGTATAAGCAGCGATCATCGGAACAGATAAATTCGAGTAGATATTTTTATGAATAAACTCACACGTTTTTTTGACCGTGTTAGAGTACTTGATATAGTTGTATTTACGCACCTCTTTACAAAATAATAGGAGTATTTCTAAAACGGGCGGTTGTGCTCCATGAAAGTGATCTTTTCGTTCAATGTCTTGAATTAAGTTGTCACTCAAAGTATACGCTCGTTCATAAGGAACGCCGCCTCTAATCGCATATCTTGTGGAAACCGCTACGGCTACAATTAAGATGTTTTTTTGATTCCTCAATGCTGATTCAGTTGAAAGGGTACCTGTTCGGCTATTTTTTTGAAAAGCGTAATAGTATCTTTTTAATCCTTCTTCGTTTCCATTCATTACTTCAATAAACATAGCCTCTTCACTTTCAAAGTCGTGGTGATAAAGTTGCTGTTCAATTTGCTCACTTAGTACTTTTTCAATAATCGTTTCTCTTAGGTAGAGAATATTTTGATTGAGGGCTTGAACTTCTTTGGCTGTGAATTCTTTTTCCTTCATAAATAGATGAATGGTTTCAGAAATCTTTAATAATCGGTCGTTGTGAGAAATGAAATTGCCGACTTCATCATCAATGAATAGACAGACCAATTGATTTAACTCATCGGTATCGTAAGCGAATAGTAGTAATTTTTGCTCTTTAAAGTAATAATTATGAATAATGTTTGTTTGCATTATTATTCGTTGAATTTGCTTATCTGTCAACTGGTGATTCGTAAGGTTCTTCTGATGATGGATGCGTCCATCTGTTTTATCCACAATAATATAAGAGAAAATAGCGAGATCGGATAAATGATTCAAAAATTTTATAAGCGTTATCATTTTTTTAACTCCTTTGATACAAAAATACCACTAATCATAAAATTATACTATTATTTATTTTAAAAATGGGTAGAATACAATTGAAAGCGCTATTAAAATCTTATCAAGAGATAATAGGAGGAGATCCGTATGACTGAATTAACTACTCATTTTCTAAGTATTGATATTGGGGGCACCTACATCAAGCACGCTCTAATTAATCGCAGCGGCCAAATTATTTTTGTGAAAAAAGAAGAGACATCAAAGAATATCGAAGACTTTAAACGCTGTCTAACAGGTATTCTTGATCAATACAAAGGGCAAGTCAAAGCGGTAGCTGTTAGTTGTCCTGGTAAAATTGATTCAAAAGAAGGGGTTGTCTATTATGGAGGAGCTTTGTTTTACCTACATCAATTCCATTTGAAAGAATTTATCGAATCTTATATGGATCTGCGATGTGCCGTAATGAACGACGGTAAATCAGCTGCACTTGCGGAACTGTGGTTAGGGCAATTAAAAGACATCGAAAATGGCGGTGTGATGACACTTGGTACTGGAATTGGTGGCGGTCTTGTTTTAAATAAAGCACTTCACTCCGGTAGCCATTTCCAAGCAGGAGAATTAAGCTTCATGTTACTTTCAACCGATGCTTCAATTAGTTTAGAGACTGTGGCAGGAGCGAAAGGTTCTGCAGTAAAATTCATTCAACAAGCATCAAGTTTATTGAAGTTAGAGGACCCATTAGATGGTAAAAAAGTTTTTGAAGAATTAGAAAAGAAAAATGAATTGATTTATCCATTGTTTGAAGAATTCTGTCGTCATGTGGTCATTGTCATCATGAATGTTCAGTCAGTCGTTGATTTACAGCGAATCGCTATTGGTGGCGGTATCAGCGCACAACCAATTCTTGTGGACGAAATAAAGCGACAATATCAACAATTACTGGCCTCTGCTCCGTTATTAGAGACGATGCTGACGCCAGTAGAAATTGTTCCTTGTCATTTTAGAAATGAAGCTGGATTATTGGGGGCATTATATCATTTGCTTGAGGAATTAGAAGAAAATTAATCATTTCACTTTTGGAGGAATAATAATGGCACGAGAATACGATCTAAAATTAGTAGAAGCGATCAAGAATAAACAGTATACAGAAACACGTCGTGATGTGTCGGTCATCGTGAAACCAATTCCAGATTGTGATATCGAAGGTGCGATGGATCCGCGCGTATATAAAGGGGCTAAAAAAATGAGCCTATTGATGAAATTTATCCCCAAAAGTATGTTGAAAATGGATGCTAGCCCAAAATCAATCAAACGTTTGCGAAAAATGTTTAACAGTGTGGATTCAACACCGATGGTTGAAGAAGATATTAAAGAAATGACTTTTACGATTAAAGCGGAAGATGGTTTTGATATTCCGATGACTCGTTTTCAATCGGATAAACCGATCGCTTATTCACCTGTTTTGTATTTTATTCATGGCGGTGGTTTCTTTGCTGGCAGTACGGATGTTGTTAGAGAAGCTTTGAGATTATTTGTTAGTCAAACGAATATGATTGCGGTCAGTATCGATTATCGTTTAGCCCCTGAAAATCCTTTCCCAATCGGACATACAGATTGCTACACTGGCTTAAGATGGTTAGCCGATCATGTGGAAGACTGGGGAGCCGACAAACGTAGTATTTTTGTAGCGGGAGATAGCGCTGGCGGGAACTTAACAGCCTACTGTAGTAACCGAAATATTGAAGAAAATCGTGACGATGTATGTGGTCAAATTTTACTTTACCCAACGCTTAATATGGGTGGAATCAAGGATCAATATACTGAATTTGATATTGACCAAGATGTCGCAATTTATGCGAAACAAGCGAGCGTTATTCGTCCTGGTATTGAGATTTTTAGTAAAATGACGGCCAGTTTATCTGAGATTTTAGGGACAAAAGATATTTTAAATAAATACTTAACACCCTATATGTCAGTCAGTGAAAAAATGCCAACAACGATGATCACCTCAGGAGAGCATGATTTCTTAACCTTTGAAAGCTTAGCTTATGCTAAAAAATTGGTTGATTTAGGGGTGGATACGACCTTTACTTTATACAAAGGCATGGGGCATGCGTATATTGATCACGTAGGAAATTATCCACAGGCAGAAGATTGTATGCGAGATATTAGTGAATTTATTAAGAAAAATAGGAGATAGAGGATGAAAAAAACAAACAAAAATCTTTTTTGGTTTCGTTGCTTGTTTACTACTTATTTTTACTTTTACGGATTTACAGATTTCTGAAACGCTCTACAATCCACAGAGCACGTTTGGTTGGTTCTTTGAATCGTTTGGAGAAGTAATTATCGCGTTGATTGGTTGTTTTAGTACAGTTGGAATGATCAGAACAAGTGGCAAAAAATGGTCGGTTGGCAATAGTTTATTGGGATCTTTATTTTTGTTTGATACCTTTATGGCAAGCTTTTTAATTACACATTATTTAAAATTACCAACTTTTGCTATGGGGGGATTAGCAGCTTGTTGTGTGGTTATCTTCCCTTTAATTGGACTTAACATTCAACCTGCTGATTTTGAAGTGGTTCGGCGGATAGCCAAAGCGGGTGTTGTGATTTCTCTTGCTCCGATCATTATCGTGACGTTAGTCAAAGTGTTGTGGGGACGGCAACGTTTCCGCTCAATGATCGACCCAACAGCAGAATTTACGCCTTGGTATATGATAAACGGATTTACCACTAATGATGACTTTATGTCTTTTCCTTCGGGACATTCGGCTAATAGTGCTACCATCATTTGGATTACATGGTTACCGTTATGGCTAGAAAAATTAAAAGGGAAAGAGACGTTGCTATATCTTATTTCGGGTACATGGATCATCTGTGTGATGCTAAGTCGTGTCATTATGGGCGCTCACTTTGCTAGTGATGTGTTGATGGGGGCATCAACCGTGTTGTTTTTAAATATGTATTTAAAGAAAAAATGGTATCCTTCTATTGAACGTGGGACGCATTAAAAATTTACATGAAAGTAGGTATGATTTTGTGAGAAGTAGGCAAAAACATGCCTATTTTTTGCTACTTTCTTTATGTCCATGTAGACGGACCTTGTAATGTATATTATTATGAGAGCTATAAATATATTGTTAAGGACATACAAAAGACTTGGGGGATTTGGTGTGAAAAAAATGAAGAGAACTATTTTATTTGGTTTGTGCATGGTGTTTTTTGGGGTTTTAGTAGGATGTAATAATTCTGCTAAGTCAAGCATCGACACAGCTACATCATCATCTAGTAGTAAAGAAACGACAGAGTTGACCGTCAGTAGTAAAGAAACTAAAGGAACCACAGAATCAACTACTAAACAATCAAGCACAGTTCAGGATACGAAAGAAACAGATGGGTCACAGGAACAAGTAAGTGAAGAGCCAGTAGCTGAAGCGATGAATCTTTCCCAAATTCAACAAGGCGATTATTCAAGCTTGAATGGAGCTTGGAAAAATGGATTAGGAAATACAATTTTTGTAGAGAACGCTACAATGGGGTTTACAGATATTTCTAACCAAAAGCAAGCAGCGGAAATAACTGAGCTAACCGTAGATATTCCTGAACTAAATTCACCAGATGGGACACCTGAGTTAGTGTCATATATGAGCGATAATAATAAAGTTAAATCGTATGAACAACAATTAGGGCTTGAAGAAAACCAAGGATTTATTTCTTTAAGAAGTAATCTCCCGGGAGCAGTAATCTATGTGTCATTTTTACCCAAAGGTGTAATGGGCGATATACTAGAGGGAGACATTAGCAGGGATAAAATTGTTGCTGTGGGTACACAAAACACCGCGACATCTGTTCGAGCAGAGTATGTCTATTATAAAATTGACTAAGTTGTTAGGATACCTTGATAATCACCCATTGTAATACCTTTATGAAGTACTTACAAAAAGTGGGTGCTTTTTTTATACCATCTTTTTCGTGCTTACTACATCTCGATAGCAAAAAGAAAAAGCGCTCTATTTCTAGATGCGCTTAAAACAGTATCATTCTGACAAAGATTCATTTGGCTTTGCATTATAAAATTCCCCTAAAATCTCCCGAACTTCATCCGTCGATTTCGTTCCCATCAATTTAACACGTAAATCACTAGCGCCAGGAAATCCCTTCACGTAAATCTTAAAGAAACGATGTAAACCAACGATTGAGCGTGGAACCATTTCCGCATACTGATCTTGTAAATCAAGCTGCATTTCTAATAATCCAAGCAATTCTTGAGGCGAATGCTCCTTCGGTTCCTTTTCAAACGCATAAGGATTTTTAAAAATACCGCGGCCGATCATGATACCATCTACCCCATATTGCTCCGCTAGTTTTAAACCCGTTTGACGATCGGGAATATCACCATTGATCGTAATCAGTGTTTGCGGTGCAATGCGATCACGGATTTCCATGATTTGAGGTATAAGATCCCAATGGGCGTCGACTTTACTCATTTCATTTCGTGTTCGTAAATGAACAGACAAGTTGGCGATATCTTGTTTTAATAAGTGGGTGATCCAGCCTTCCAGCTCAGCGATTTCCGCATAGCCAATCCGTGTTTTTACACTAACGGGTAAACCACCAGCTTTGGCCGCTTCAATCAGTTCAGCCGCTACTTCTGGTCGTAAAATAAGACCGCTCCCTTTGCCGCGTCCCGCTACATTAGGGACGGGACAACCCATATTGATGTCGACACCTTTAAAGCCCATTTTGGCTAATCCAAGACTCATCTCTCTAAAGAACTCAGGTCTATCACCCCAAATATGAGCAACCATCGGCTGTTCATCTTCGGTAAACACTAAACGACCTCGTACGCTTTCTTTTCCATCTGGATGGCAATAACTATCCGAATTCGTAAATTCAGTAAAAAAGACATCTGGTGCGCCTGCTTCTTTGACGACATGGCGAAAGACGACATCGGTCACATCTTCCATAGGTGCTAAAATAAAAAAAGGCTTTGGTAGTTCTGCCCAAAAATTATTCATCATTCTATAATCTCCACTCTATTACTTTCGGTTACGTTCTAAAAAACATACTCATTATACTAATAATACTAGAAAGAATCAAAGGGAAGATTTGTACGTTAGCTAAAGTTAGAGTTAGTAGTGATATGAAGTATGGGTAAAAAGTAAAAATTGTTTGCTTATTTTTAGTAAGTGTATTATACTATCGTTATCAGTTTAGTTGTAAACCGAAAGAGGGGTCAAACAATGGAAAAGCTATCAATTTCAGAAAAAGTAAAATTAAGTTGTTGGATGTCCATTTTGCAGTTTGTTCAAAAGAGCAATCTTCAGTCCAATGAGTTTTTAAAACAATATGACTTAAATGCGTCAAAATTTGATATGCTCCATCAGATTCAGGAAAACCAACCAATCACGCAAAAGGAACTAGGGGAGAAATTACTTATCTCTAAGGGGGGTGTTTCTCAAATGATCAAGCAATTTGAAACAGAGGGCTGGATCACACGTCAACAAGAATGGAAGGAAAAATACATTTCCTTGACAGATAGTGGACAACAGCAGCTAGACAATTGCTTTATTGCCCAAAGTAAACTGCAGGCATCCGCATTTGATAATTTAACGAAGCAAGAAGTCCTTCAACTAGCAAAGATCAGCAAAAAATTGATGAACTTATGACAATAGTTAGAGAATGAAAAAGGAGTGTAGGAAAATGAACAAAAAAATGAATGAAAAATTCGGTATCGATGCTTCAAAAGGTATGGAAATCGGGTTATATTCACTAGGAGATCACGTTAAAAATCCAATGACAGGCAAATTGATCAGCGAGCAACAACGAATCAATGACATTATCGAAGCAGCGAAATTTGCTGATGAAGCAGGAATCGATGTGTTTGGTGTGGGCGAAAGCCACCAAAGTCATTTTATCGGACAAGCAAACCAAGTGATTCTATCCGCAATCGCGGCACAAACGAAAGATATTAAGATTTCTAGTTCTGTGACAGTTTTGAGTACGAATGATCCAGTCCGCGTGTATGAAGAGTATGCCACGTTAGATTTAATTTCAAATGGACGTGCTGAAATCGTAGCTGGTCGAGGATCACGTGTTGGTGTTTATGAACTTCTTGGGTTTGATTTAAAAGATTATGAAGAATTGTTTGAAGAAAAAATGCACTTGTTAAAATTATTGAATGAGGCTGCACCAAATGAACGAATGAACTGGGAAGGAGCATTTCGTGCACCGCTACAAAATGCAGAAATTTTACCTCAACCGCTTCGTGGACAATTACCTATTTGGCGAGCAGTGGGTGGACCAGCGGATAGTGCAATCAAAGCTGGTTTAGATGGGATTGCCATGATGTTGACAACATTAGCAGGACCGGCACCGATTTTCAAACGAGCAGTGGATGCGTATCGTTTATCTTTAACAGAAGCAGGGTATGATGAAAAAGAATTTCCGCTTGCAACAACAAGTTTATTTTATGTTGCAGAGACTGGCAGCCAAGCACGTAAAGAAATGTATCCATTCTTAAATGCCGGTTGGTCTGCGATTCGTGGAGGGACGTATCCCAAACAACATTTTGCTCAATCACAAGATACCAGAGATACGCTAATGGTCGGAGGCGTTAATGAAATTATCGAGAAGATGCTTTATCAATACGAGTTATACGGACACCAACGTTTTATGGCGCAAATTGATTTCGGCGGTGTGCCGCTTGATCTAGTTAAGAAAAATATTGAATTGATTGCAACAAAAGTGATGCCGGAAGTTAAAAAATATACCAAAGAATAGGATGATCCCTTATGAAAATCGTTGCGATAATCGGATCTGCTTTTGGTAGTAAATCAAGAGTGGCCGTCAATTATACGATCAATAAAATAAAAGAAGTGCGTGAAGAGGCTGTTGTGGACGTTATTGATTTTTCGGAAATACAATTTCCATTCGCTGATGGACGAGAATATCTTCAACATGAAGGAGAAGTTGGCGCAGCATTGAAAAAAATCATGGAGGCAGATGGCTTGATTATTGGCACGCCGATTTTTCAAGCATCAATGCCTGGAACGTTGAAAAATTTGTTTGATATGTTGCCAGTCAATGCTTTCCGTAATAAAGTGGCAGGAATGATCGTTACTGCTGGATCAGAAAAACACTTTTTGATTCCTGAGCAGCAAATTCGTCCTGTATTAAGTTATATGAAGGCAAATTTAGTGCCAAACTATGTGTTTATTACAGATCAAGATATTATTCGCCAAGAAATCAAAAACCCAGATATCGAATTTCGATTGGATCGATTCGTGGATGATTTTTTCTTATTGCTGGATACGTATCAAACAATGATTCAACAAAAAGAAGCGGAATATGATTTTTAAGAGGCACTGATAGAGCGTGTACACTCTTCTTTTTGGAAGAGTGTATTTTTTATATAGTATAAACGTGGCAGCGAGAACACCTATAAAATGGTATCATGAAATTAATATTTCAACTAAAAAATAAAGTTATACCGAGGGAGGCTCATGTTATGGAGAGTAGTGACCAGAATAATTTACAAAACTTAGTAAAGGGCTTTTTGACTGATCAAAATTGTTTGAAAACATATAATCATTGTATTTCAGTAGGAGATTATGCATATGAGTTAGGCAAAAATTATTTGGACGAACCATATAAAGCTCGTATAGCCGGTTACTTACATGATATTTCAGCTATTTATCCGGATGACCAAAGAATCGACGTGGCAAATAAGATGGGGATTGAATTGTACAAAGAAGAAATAGAGCTTCCCATGATTATCCATCAAAGAATCTCAAAAGAAATTGCATTAAATGAATTCAATGTGACTGATACAGCCATTCTGTCTGCCATTGAATGTCACACGACGTTAAAAGAGGAGTACTCTGATTTAGATTTAGTTGTATTTATTGCCGACAAAATAAAATGGGATCAAAAAGGTGAACCACCCTATCTTACTCAACTTATGACGGCTTTAGATAATTCGTTAGAAGAGGCTGCCTATTGTTATATCGATTATCTATTAAATCATGCCATTCAGGTAATTCATCCATGGTTACGGGAAGCTTATTTGGAATTGCATAGTCATGTGAGGAAGGACCAAAGAGTACCGTTGCTAGAATAAAAGTAGTTATTCTAGCAAACGAATAATACGTTGTTTTAAATAGAGATCAAAGCGGATGAGAAAAATATGTATTAATCAAGAATTAACATAAAAAAGCCTTCAATTTACCTGAAGGTTTTTTATCAGTGTTAAAATCGAATAGCCTAGGTTCATTGCTGAAATAAGTTGTATAAAGAGGTTATTATTTTTTTTAGAAAAAATTAAAAAAAAAAAGGATTTTTAAATAAAGAAACGATGTATCATGATAAATAAGTTTTTCAATAAAGTATTCTTAGAGTGAAAAAAAAGAAATTCATTTAAAAATCTAATGTATATATTTAGTATAGTGTATTTGAAAAATGGAAATAATAAAGAGGTGACTAGAAAATGAGATTATTTTTAGATGATATTTATGATAGAAAAATGAAAATACTTAGCATGATTAACAATAGTAAACAAGAAGTAAGCATAAAAGATATTGTAAATGAAACAGGTTTAGTACCAAGAACGGTTTCAATGATAGTTAAGCAATTTGAACAAGAGTTGGATGAAGATGTATTTAAGGTTAACTACACGAACAACACAATTAAAAATGTTTACGCTACGAATATAGATATAAATACGATAGGACGTAAGTACCTACTGCAATCAATAATGTACAAAATCATTGAACAAATATTTCTTTATGAAAAAATTGATGTTAGTAAATTTTGTGAGACAGAGTATATAAGTCAGGCAACTTTTTCAAGACGTAGAAAAAAATTAAAAGAAATTCTTCAAGAGTGTGGATTAAATCTATCCAGAGAAAATAAAATTATTGGAGAGGAATTACGAATAAGAAACTTTTACTTTCAATTTTTTTCTAAAGCGTCAAATACGTGGTTATTTAGGCCGCAAGAGTTTCACGAATTAAATGATTACTTTTCCCAAAGAATTGTTGAATGGGAAAACAAAAGTACGATTCAACAGTATCATATTAGTTTAATTACGTATATTAGTATTGTACGATCCAAACAACGAAATTTTGTGAATAATAAAAAATTAATAGAACTATCAAAAAAACGAATAAACTCTCCTAATTTAAAAAGTCTATTTGATTATTTCTCAAAAAATAAAAATAAAACAAATGAACAAATTTGGTCTGAAGCAAGTGCGACATTGTTTATTCTTTATAAGGAAAAAATTTTTAACGATCCTTTAGAAGTAGAGCAATATGAAATGTTTTTTTCAAAAGAGCATTTTTCTTTCGTAGAACACAGTAATATTTTTGTCAGAAAAATTATAAATGCTTTTTTTGAGGGATCGACTGATAGATATTTATATTTAAGAGTTAGGCAAGAGATTGATTTATATCATCTGATTGTAAAAACCTGCTTTATTGACTCAAAAAAGTTTGATTATGTTTATGATGAAAGAGTATATACAAATATGGATCAATTTGAAAAAACAATACGAGAAAAAACAATAAGTATTTTTCAGCAGTTAAAAACGACACAATATAGTGAGTTTTTCAACCAGATTCCTAAATATATCACAGAAACAGCGTTGATTGATTACATATATTTTTCCATTTACGCATTGTTTGTTGAATTAAAAAATTCAGAGTCTCAGTTTATTAAAGTTTTTGTTCAAGATGCGGATATTACTATGAGCAATTTGTTAAAACAAAAAATCAATTGCTTTTTTGGAAGTAAAGTAAAGTGTGTAGATCGATTAGATTTAAATCCAGATCTTATAATTACGGATACAAATATAGTAGTGGCAGACAAGCAAATAGAACAAGTTTATATTAATAGGGTATCAGAATTTGATTTTTTGGTAGAAAATATAGAACGAAAGATACTAGAAAAACATAGTAAGGAAAAGAGGGAATTTTAAAATACATAAGAAACGATTATTCATTTTAAAAAGGGATAGAGTTCTTTATTGATCCATAAGTCAGTTTTAAATGTTGGATAAGGTGGGATGGGACATTTATTTGATCAATTAAAATTAAATAGAGTAGCTTAGCTAAGTGTGCAATGAATGCCGGAATAGTGGATATAGAAGCAAAGAGTTCACTATTCCTGTTTTTATAGATCAATTTCATTAATTAAGCTTAAAGAGTTCTTTTTCGTAGATGATTCATCAGGTGTGAATCGTTTATGTAAGAGGGCTTTTTTATATTATCTGCAAATTTGGTATAGGAAGTTCTCGTAGAAAAGGGCTGGAATAACTAAGGTTTTTAAATGGACGTTTGTGGATAAGTTTTTTTAAAATTTTAGAATTACCTCGTAGAGAGATAGATTGTAACAAACAAAATAATTTCAGAAACAACATTTGCTAATGTTTTTTTTGAAAAAAAAAAACAAAAAAATGTTTTATACTATGTTTATATCAATTTAATATAAAAATTTCTTAATAAGAGTATCCATTATGGTACTTAAGAAACTCTACTAAGTTGTAAAAAAAGACGAAAGAAGGATAAGGAATGCCATACATAGGTATTTTACAATTTTGTGAAAATCATAGTAATAAGTCGTACATAGAAAGATTGGCTAAGGAAAATAAATTATTTATGCTGTCAGAAGAGGATATAAGAAGTGGCGATAAATGTGATAAATTGCAGGCTATAGTTATCTTTGAAAATGAATTAAGTAATGTAGCTGGAATTTGTACAGCGATTTTATCTATAAAGGAACAAGCAGCTTGTCATATTTGGATTATTTCAACTATTCAGCAGGGAACAAGCAAAACGGTTTATCTTCAACTTGGAGTAGACTCGGTATTTAATGAACAATATCAAGAAACAAATGAAGTGGGGCTAAGTATTAAGAATACATTACTTAAGCAACAACAAAATTTGTCTTTAACGAAGGGGCAGAACAAAGAAGTAGATGGACAAACGTTACATCGATTAAAAGAAGGAAACTTAAGTATAGAAGTTGGTAGAGGAGATGAAGTTGGTTTAACTAGGCTAGAATTTAAATTGATTCATATGTTAGCAGAGAAGCCTAAGACGACGTTCTCATATGAGGAGATCCAACAAAAGATTTATGGTAATGAAGAAGGTAATCAAAAATATCGTATTGCAAATCTTATTTTCCATTTAAGAAAAAAAATAGATAGGTATGCAGATGAAATAGGATACATTAAAACAGTTCGATCTAAAGGGTATATGTTAGTGGAAAGAAAGTAAATGATAGATGATTAAAAAGGGAAAACAAGCAAACAAAGGCAAAGTTGGAATCGTATTTGACAAGTAAAGGTGGTGAACGTGGGTTTAAATTCGATGTTCCTGCGGGTGCTGTTCGTGAACTAGGAAAATACAAAGCAACGATTGTTTGGATTGTCGGAGCGACACCATAACGAATGCGGAGAGAGAAAAGTGTATTATTTGTGGTTTCTTTTTTTTGTTAATCAGTGGTGTATAAGTGCTGATTAATAGGAAGTTGAAATAAATGTATTTAAGTCTAGCAAGAAAGGAGGATGAAAATGAGAAAAAAAATGATTTTAGTAGCGTTTAGTTTAGTTATCATTTGTGTTGGATACTTTTACGTTGAAAATAAGGTAATAAAAGCAGAAGAAGGAACGCTTCCTTATGCTGCTGGAAAGGAAACACGAGTAAGTCTCCCATTGCTTGGGTATCCTGACATTAACTTAGTGGATAGTAAAAATCCTGGTGCAGCTTCCCCTATTCCAGGAGAGTATGCCTTGATGTTTCGTATTACACCTAGACTGACGTATACGGTCAATGGAGCATCATCTGAAAGTTCAACTTCTGCGGCGTTTAAGAAAAATGATATTACGGGAAATAATTATGTACAGTTGAATAAAGTAGCCATTTATAAAGGGCAATTCATAGATTTACGTCTTACGATTGAATCATACACGTCAACTGAGGCAAACCCGACGACCAATATTTTTTACCCCACTTCAAAAAGTAGTAACGCTCAAAAACTTAACTTTTTAAGAGTTGAAACGCGTGGCAAAGTGGGTCAATTGAAACTTAGATATGACTTCTTTGAAAGCGGAACGACAACAAAAATTCCAGTGAAAGGTATGTGGAATGTAAAACGGCTAAATAAGCACAAAGGGTTAACGATTAATTCCGACAGTTCTTTTTTGAAAGGATTATATACGTATAGCAATAGTGAACTTACTTATGAGGAGGTTGGACCAGGTTTAACTAGATTTGTTGGAGTCAGTGCTGGAGAGCATATAACTCAGGAATTTACTTACTTGTTTAATTCAGAAGGTTCTATGACACAAACGATTGACCTTCCTACATCCTTAGCAATCGGCTATTTGTTGTATGACACATCCGCTGTGGCAAGAATTATTCTCCCAGCACCTCAAATTGTCGGAGACACTAATGAGGATACAAACCTGATTAGTTATTCAGTGGTTCAAGATATGCCAATACAATCGGAACCATCTTTTTATCCTAAAAAGTATATTATGTATATGAATGCGGATAAAATTTTTGATTTGTCTCAAGCGCAAGTCAAAGTAACAGATATGGATGGTACAGATGTCACCTCAAAATTTTTAATTACAAAGGATATTCCTAACAATAAATTTGTTGTAATAGTTCCACCAAGCACGCTGAGTGATGCTGGGTTCGTTGATAATTCTTATGAATTTAATGTTACGTCTAAACTTGTTGAAGGTGTAGATAAAGAAAAATATTATCAAAGCGATGGGTATCTTCATATTCCAATGAATGTCTACAACAATACTGATGATGGTGATAGTGAAATCAATGAGGGGATTGCTAAGACTAAATTAGGTGGTGTTCCTAGTGCAACGCCTGTCTCTCGTGAAGTCATGATTGGAACAAGCACAGATGATTTAGATCCTGCAACATTGGTAAAAGACTTAAAAGGTGTCTTTGCATCTGAATCTGTAAGTGTTATTGGCTTTTCAAATAAAGTAATCTTCTCAAAAGAAGGTATCGCATCAGCTGGGGTAACGATAAGAGGAGATAAGACAGGATTAGAGACAACAATATCTGTACCAATTACGGTCAAACAGTTTAGTAATCCTGAAATTACGACAAAAATCGTTTCAGAAGTGAAACAACCTGATGGCTCATGGAAAGTAAGTGAGCAAGCGAAAGTATTAGACACTGTTCGTTTTACTATAACTTCAGAGCTAACTAATGAGACTACGTTATGGCAACAAGCAAAATTATCTACTCAGTTGGATGCAGCATATAGGAATGTAACGCCTGTTTCGGCTAGTTTAGTAGACTCAACAGGCTCTTCTAAAGAATTGGGATTGCCAGTTATAACACAAACAGTTCCCGTTGGAGTCATTCAAACTGCGGAAAACAATCTGTTAGTAAATGCTAAAGGGAATACGTTAAAAGTTGTCTACACAGCTCAAATCGATGCTTCTGCTGGTTCTAAAGTACTAAAGACAATAGCTACTCCGAAAGGCTTGAATCCTGACAATTCAGCTATTGCTGTGTCAAATGTAGAGAATTCACTTACGATACAACCAAGTGAGGCAACAATAACTATTTCTTATTTAGAAGACAATGGAATTGGTTCAGCGAAAGAAGTATCACCAAGTAAATCTCTAAGTAAATTAATAGGAACGGAAGAAAATATTTCAGCTGAAATCATTCCTAAATATACATTGAGTAAAATAAGTATTAATGGAGTTAAACAAGAGCCATTAGTCAATCCAGTAAAAGTTAAATATGGTGAAGTAAAAGAATTGAGTTTTTACTATCAAAGAACACCTATTTTATCAACTGGTTTTTCTATTTCTCCGAACATTATAAAAGAAGGCGAGAGTGCAACTTTTACGTCGACTTTTAAAAATACTGCTCCAGCGCCATCTGTATTCAAAAAAGTTATATATATAACGACTAATCCTTTTCCAGAAAATATTAGTGTCGATTTAGCTACTGTTAAACTGACTAAAAATGGTCAAGAAATTAAGCTTGAGCCAAACAGTGTTGTTATAGGGTCAGCAGGAAGACTGAATGTAAACATAGCGGAGCTGGAACCGGAAGCTGAGTATGTATTGACTTATAAAGTAAAATCGAAACTATCAACTCCTCCCACTCAAGCAGAGACGACCTTTGAACAAGGGTACAAATTGACAGGAAAGACCTCAAATAATGTAGCTATTGAAACAACTGTTGAGGATGTACCACTAAAAATTGAACCTAAAATAGCTACAGTTAATGTAGCGTTTGTTGATGATGCAGGTAATACAATTCATGAACCTATTTCTATTAGTGGCAATGTCGGTGATACGATCGATTTGACTATCGATGATAAAGTAAAAGAGGCATTAGACATAATATCGAGCAAAAATTATCAAATCAAATCACGACCAACACCTGAGAATGCTATTTTAGTGAAAGAAACGGAATATACCGTTCAGTATGTGTTTAGTGGCACACTCTTTATCTATTCTGCACCAGAAACAATTGATTTTGGAATAAGAGATGCAGGGATTTTCGGTGTTCGGGTGGAGAAACCTAGTTACGATAAAGATCTAATTATTGGGGACAATCGGACTACATTAACAGAATGGTCATTAAAGGCAAAGTTGGAATCGTATTTGACAAGTAAAGATGGTGAAGGAGATAAAATTTTACCTGATGCTATTCGTTATCGAACAGGAGCAGGTAAAGAAACTGAAATCACGTTGAACGCTAACGATCAGCCAATTGTTGAAGCGGCTCACACATCAAGTGGTCAGTATAATATCAGTGACAAATGGACTACTGGTGAACGTGGGTTTAAATTAGATGTTCCTGCTGGGGCTGTTCGTGAGTTAGGAAAATACAAAGCTACGATTATTTGGACTGTCGGAGAGACACCAGAATAGAGGGAGGAAAGAAAAATGAAACAAAAATATTTATTTTCAGCTCTCTTTGTTTTTCTCTTGTTTACTACATCATTGTTGTCTCATTCAATGATTGGAAAGGCCGAAGAAAATGGTGGGGCAGTCCAGACAAATGGTGGGATTACT
The DNA here is from genome assembly GCF_058216515.1 of Enterococcus sp. AMC1252. Taxonomy (NCBI): domain Bacteria; kingdom Bacillati; phylum Bacillota; class Bacilli; order Lactobacillales; family Enterococcaceae; genus Enterococcus; species Enterococcus sp. AMC1252. The sequence continues at coordinate 3,691,687 of NZ_CM177097.1, read as the reverse complement.
TTTTATGAAGAAACCACATCCAGTAGTCCGAAACAATCGAGCGATGATCCAATTCCTAGTTCGACGCCTAAACCTGTGAAACCAGTGGGCAGATATCCATCAACCGGCGAATTGGTGAAAACAAGTCTTGGGATTAGTGGAATTGTGCTAGTCGGAGTTTGCTTGATACTGTTTTACCTGAAACGTAAAAAAAGGCCGGGAGACACTGAAGGGAAGGGGTCTTAGCAAAATGGAAAAGAAAAAAAGAAACATTCTTTTGATCATACCATTTTTCTTAGTTGTTTTGTTGAATGATTTAGTATCTGCTTACGCAGAAACGGCAAGGCATGGGGCAGAAAATATTCAGTTTGAAGGTGGCTACCCCAAAACGCCTAAAGACCCTGAACATCCTGGAAATGAAGTGAACCCAGGAGACAGCCCATCTACCCATGGAGAGCTGAGAATCGATTTTGTTCCTCAGTTTGAGTTTTGGAAGAATGAGCAAACTTCAACAGATGCTGTTTATTATGGAAATGCTCAGTTATTTCATGGAAATGTCGGAGCTAGGGGGAATTTTATACAAGTATCTGATTATCGTGGTACGGGTAAAGGTTGGACATTACAAGTTCGTCAAGAAACGCAATTCAAAAATGAGCACACAAAGAATAAAGAACTAAATGGTGCTGTTATATCATTGGACCAATCATGGGCCAGTTCAACTAGAAATAAAGAAGAAGCACCGATTGTTCAAAAAGATGTGATTCGTATCGATAATATCGGTCAAACATATAATTTAGCTGAGGCAAAACCTGGTTCTGGTGAAGGAACTTGGGCCATCACTTTCGGTGCTTCTGCTGAAAATGGTCATGGACGAAAAGAAACACTCAAACCACGCTTAGACAATGAAGGAAATCCAATTATGGATCCAAATTTTGAAAATAAACCAATGTATCAAAATGAAGCATTACAGTTGTCTATACCGGAGGCGACGAAAAAAGATCCGGTAACTTACAATACGGTGATAACTTGGATTTTATCCGAGCTACCATAAATAGTCCAAAATATTAGGAGGAAACAGAAATGAAATCTACACACAAAATAGTAAGTGCTGCATTATTAGTAGCAGTCGGAGTAGGTCTTGCACTTCCAACAGCTACAAAAGCAGCAACAGAACAAAAAGGAAAAGGTAATGTTGAATTTCAAACAAATTCAACAACTAACCCATCTAATTTACCACCAGGTGAATCATCAGGAGAAGAATTGACAGAACCAACACAAAATCCAGATCCGTCAGAATTAAAAATTGTATCAGTAACAGATATGAATTTTGATAAACATGATATTATTGCCAATGACTCTGAAAAAACGTACAAAGCTTTACCATTTACAAATGGAGAACAAACAACAGCTCACTTTGTTCGTTTTAGAGATATCCGTGCCAATGTTGCCGAAAATTTCTACAAAATAAACGTTGCATTAACAAAACAATTTACAAGTACTGGTATCGCATCTGAATTGACTGGTGCAAAATTAACATATAATAACGTGTCTTTAGTAACTGGAACAAATGGTGCAACGTTACCTTCAGAAGGGTTATCGCCAGTTAATGATTTAGAATTTGCGGAAGATGGTTCAAAAGCTCAAACAATGTTTGCAAATACTCAAAAAGGTAAAGGATTTGGTGTATTTGAGCTAATGTTTGACACAAATGAAAATGCTAAACTTGGTAAGGATTCATATGATGGTGTGACATTGAAAGTGCCTGGTACAAATGTATTGAAGGCAGCAAATTATGAAGGTGAAATTACTTGGACAATCACTGCAACACCAGATGAAAACCAATCAGGAGAACCAGAAGCATAGAAAATTATAAAAAGATGGAACGATACAAATAAGCTTCAAAAGTGAGTAATGCTAGCGTGGGTCAGTTTACGTATTCATAATGATGGCGTAAGACAATCACAATAGCTTATCTCGGAGATATATTCATAATTAGAGGGTGAAACAAAACGATTTGTTAGTTTTTGTCCCACCCTCTTATTTTCAAGAAAAGAAAGAGGGATATTTAATGGTAAAAAAAGTAGCGATCAAACTACTGAGTTTATTATACATAGTTGCAATTTCCTTTATTTTTGCAGGGACGGTCTATGCAGCAGAGTCAAAAGATAATCAAAATTCTGGTGGCTTCTCTTATGAAGTGATTCTTCCAGAAAACCAACATAATCCTAAAGTAGGCTACTTTGATTTAAGAGTAACACCGGGGCAAAAACAAACACTCCAAATAAAACTTAAAAATAGCGCAAATAAAGAAACCACTGTCTTGGCCAGTGTCAACGGAGCTAAGACCAATAGCAATGGTGTTATCGAGTATGGTGAGAATGCAATAAAAAAAGATGCTTCACTAAAATATGATTTAAAAGATATTGTAACTAGTCCAAAAGAAGTGACTCTAGAACCGCAAAGTGAACAAATACTAAATTTAGAACTTACTGTACCAAAGGCTACTTTTGAAGGATATATTTCAGGAGCAATCAGTTTATCTGAAAAAGATCAAGAAGGTGTAGATACGCAATCAGATAGTGGAATGATCAAAAATAAATTTGTTTATCAAACTGGAATTCAGCTAAGTGAAAGTGAAACAAACCAAATCAAGCCGGAATTGAAATTAAACAAGGTGTATCCAGAACTAAATAATTACCGTAATTCTATTTTTATTAATTTTTCGAATATTCAGCCAATCTATATCTATGATATGACGGTAGATGTTCAAATTATGGGCAAAGACTCAGATGAAGTATTATATGATACCAAAAAAGCTAAGATGAAGATGGCACCAAATACATTAATTAATTTTCCTGTATCCATGAATGGTGAGAAAATGGTAGCAGGCGATTATCGCGCTAAAATCTTAGTGACTACAAAAACTGGCGGACGCTGGCAGTGGGAACAAGAATTTAAAATCACAGATGAAGACGCGGATAAGTTCAATGAACAGGATTTAACATTAGTCCAAGAGTCAGGAATCAATTGGCTGTTGATTGTGATGATTGTTGTTGGTTCTTTAGCATTGATTTTAATCATTTTCGTAGTGATTCGTTCGTTAAAAAAAAGAAGTAAAAAGAAGAATGCTAAAAGAAAAGCCTCTGCTACAAAGAAAAGAAAGAAAAACTAGAGAGAGTTAGAGGAGGCACAGAAAAATGGAAATATTAGATTGGCTGTTTATTGGACTCCTTTCCCTTGCTATCCTCTGTTTTGTGTTTATGCTCGTATTTTTGACTGTAATAGTAGTAACAGGAAAAAAATTGGTGCAACTTAGAACGAAGAAACCTAAGCATAAACTTAAAGTGAAAAAATGGAAAAAAGCTTGTCGGAGGCTGATTAAAAAGCGAAATCAGCAGATTCAGTTTGTTATTTTCTTTTTAATAATAGGAATAATAGGAGCTAGTGGTGCTTTTTACAGCCGCTATTACCAAGCAACAAACTTAGGGAAAAGAGATTCAGATGCTTTAATACAAAGCTATTTTCTGATTTCTAGTATTGAAGAACAATTAAATCAGGTGCAAGAAACGGATAATCCTAAGAAAATACAAGGAACATTGTACGATTTATCAGCAAGACTTGCTAGTTATGGTGCACATTCAGCAAATGGACGTTTATCAGAAGAAGGGCAAAAAAAATTGAATCGACTATATTCAAATATGAAAGAATTAGGAGTGAATCTGGGTGGCCAGACGATAGAGTCATTAAAGGACTCAGAAACACTGAAAAGTTATAAAAACGATGTAAAGAGAGCGCAAGGAAACGAGAAAAAAGTATTGAAATACTTCCGAATTAACGAAGCTTCTTTAAAGAAGAATAAATAATCTGTTTTTGATGCACAAGGGGGTCTTCTTGATGGCAGCACGTAAACCAAACGCTCTTAAAAAGAAAATCACCCAAAAATCTGGTGCTTCAATACAAAAAAAAGTTCATAAGCGGCAACGGACTAAAAAGAAAAGAAAAAAGCAACAGCATAAAAAGATGAGGAATATGCTGGTAGAAATGACGATGAGTATATTAATTACGTTGCTTTTAGTTTATTTGGTTTCGTTGTTTACCTTTGTCATTCCTAAAGTAGAAGGATTTGGAATGGCACCGTCATTGAAAGAGCCTAACCGAATTTTTGTGAATCGTATAGGTAAAGTCAACCGATTTTCCCTAGTCTATTTTCATGTACCGAATCGGTATAATGAGGTTTCCACACGTCGAGTTATTGGCATGCCGGGAGAAAAAGTAGTGTATAAAGAAGATGTTCTTTTTATCAATGGCGAGGAACGAGTGGAGCGTTTCTTATCCAATGAACTTCGGCAAGCGAAAAAAGAGGGATATCGACTAACGGAAGATTTTAGCACGGAAAGTATCATTGGAGCAGTTCAAGGGAAGATTCCTAAAGGAAAATATTTAGTCTTAGGGGATAATCGTTCTTTTGCAACAGATAGTCGTTTTTATGGACTGATCGATCAAAAAGAGATTATTGGTGTTGCCTCGATGAAATTACTTCCGCTTCATGAAATGATGAAACTATAGAAAAGATAGGTAGATAATATGACTCATCTTGAACAAAATCAGAAAAAGCGAAGAGAAAATTCTAAAATAAATCAACAAAAAGCTTATTCTGTAAAGAAAAAGAGAAAATCAATGGTTGAAAAGCGCCAACCACTCTCGAGAAAGCAAAAAGAACAGAGATGGGGATGGAGAAAAAAAGTGACAAAGGTATCTAACCTTATAGAAACGACTTTATTTGCTCTCTTTGTTCTGGTGTGTTTGAATTTTTTTTTGAGTTATCGCTCTCATTTTGTAGAGGGGCACTCGATGGAACCAACGTTTAAAAATAGAGATCATTTACTTGTACACAAAAGAAACAGAATCATTCGTTACGATATTATTACTTTTGAGCCTAAAGAGGAGCCGAATTCATCCTATGTTAAACGAGTGATTGGGCTTCCTGGTGATCGGATTTTTTTGTACGATACTCGATTATATTTATTTGAACATTTAGATAATAATCAAGAACCAGCTAAATTAATTGAAGAAAATAAATTACCTGACAGTACTGTAGTAGTCAAACTATTTCAAAAAGAAACGCAATCTCTTTTTAAGAACCTAGACGAAATTCCAAAGAATCATTACTTTGTTTTAGGGGATAATCGTTCAAATTCTAAAGATAGTCGCTCAATCGGATTCATTGATGAGAAGCAAATTGAAGGGGTCGTCAACTTTCGGTTTTATCCTTTGAATCGATTCGGTTTTGTTCATTAAATGTAAAGTGAGGTCAGTATGAGGAAAAAAATTTATTTATTTATCAAAAACAATGGTCTTTATCTGTTTTTAAGTATAGGAATTCCGATAGTGATTATGGTTATCGTATACGCAAAAATAGGCGTTTATCCAGGAAGTGAGCAACACACAATTTTGGCTAGTGATGCGTTTTCTCAATATGTTAATTTTTATGCTAGTTTAAACAATGTGTTTAAAGGGGATCAGAGTATCTTTTACACTTGGAATAGTTCAATGGGATTGAATTATTGGACATTTATTGCGTATTACTTAGGTGGCATATATAGTCCGTTAGTCATCTTTTTTACGAATCTTCAACTTCCAGATTTTCTTTATTATCTTACATTGATAAAAATCGGTAGTATGGGTGGAGCATTTTGGATTTTTTCTCATCAGACATTTCGATTACCCAAATGGAGTCATGTTATTTTAAGTGTGTCCTATGCATTGATGTCTTTTGTAATAGCACATGCTGAAATACTGATGTGGTTGGATGCAATGGTCTATTTACCTTTGGTTGTCCTGGGGATTCATCACTTAATGGATCAAAAGAAACCAATCTTATTGTTCGTTAGTTATGTTCTGTTATTTGTTTCAAACTTTTATATGGCATTTATGGTAGGGTTGTTTACCTTTGGCTATTTTGTGGTACGCATGTTGACTGATCGAAAACGATATTGGTTGCGTTTGCCGATGTATTTGATTACTTCGTTTTTGGCAGGCGGGGCATCAATGATTGTAATATTACCTACATTATTAGACTTGAGAAACAACGGAGAAGCATTTAGTAGAATTGTTCGGTTAAAAACAAAACATACTGGTCCTTGGGATTTAGTAGTCAAGAATATGATAGGGATTTATGATAGCACTAAGGTAAAGTCTACGCCGTTTATCTACATTGGATTGTTAGCGGTTATTTTTTGTTTATTCTTTTTTATCACAAAGAAAATTTCGTTAAAGCAAAAAATTTGTTATGGCAGTTTGCTTCTGGTTTTAGTTGTTAGCTTTTACTTAGAACCGCTGAATCTTTTTTGGCAAGGGATGCATACGCCGAATATGTTTAATTTTCGTTTTAGTTTTCTTTTCTCATTTCTTGTACTAATTTTAGCAGGCTATGGCTGGGAAAAATATGACTCAAAAGATTTTGATCAGCTAGTAACGATTTTTTTAAGCTTAATTAGCATGTATTTAATCGTGAGAGTTATTACAGAGCAAAAGGACTATAAATATATTCAATCAATCAACTTTATTTGGACACTTCTTTTTCTAGTCAGTTATTTAGTGATCTTTGCTTTGATAAAAAGAAATACAGGCTATAAAAGGTGGATTGGCTTATTGTTCGTTTTATTGGTCTGTGGAGAAGCAGGATTGAATAGTTACGGTATTGCTGAAGGAGTTCAGGCTGAATGGCATTATCCTTCTAGGAAATACTATGCAGAGCCTTACAAGCCAATCAAGGAGTTAGTAGATCAAACTAAAGCTGACAATGATACTTTTTACCGATTGGAGAATCTAAACCCTGTTTCCCCTAATGATTCTTTTAATTACGGATATAGTGGTGTTAATATGTTTTCTTCAATTAGAAACCGTCACTCATCTTATTATTTAAATGCCTTGGGATACCGTTCATTGGGAACAAATTTAAATATTCGTTATGCCAACAATACGTTATTGATGGACTCCTTAGTAGGAATGAAGTATAACTTGGCTAAAGAGGATATCTTGAAATTTGGATACAATAAAATTGCCGAGAAAGGTGAATTTTCTTTATATAAAAATAGCTACTCACTACCATTAGGAATGTGGACGGATGATGAAATATATGAGCCTAGTGCCGTGGAATCACAGGCATCTTTGTTAAATCATTTAGCTGGAACAAATGAGGATTTCTTTTCGTTTAGTGAGTTGAAACAAGTCAAGACTACAAACGTAAAAGAGCAAAAGGCAATGATTAATCGAACTGAAGTTGCGACCTATACCCCAGAAAAACGAGCTGAACCGATGGTATTAGAGTGGTTGGTAGACGTTCCCGCAAATCAACAAGCTTATGTCAGTATCTATCCAGTAGATTATAAAACATTTGGATTTCCAATCATGAAGTTGGAAGTAGATGGGACTATTTATGATAGTTCTATTAGTGAAACTGGGCAATATTATTCTTTAGGTTATCATAAAAAAGCGAAACAGATCAAATTGAAGATGACTGTTTCCAATCTGGAAAAGACGGATAATTTTCAAATCGTTCAGCCAGATGTAGCATTGTTGGATACGGATAAATTTAGCCGTTCTATTGAGAAGATAAAAGATAACGGTGTAGAATTTAAAGTAACTGGGCGTAAAGCAACAGCAACAGTAAACTTGGATCAAGATAAGGTGCTTTTTACTAGTATTCCTTATGATAAAGGTTGGAAGGCATATATTGATGGAAAGTATACGGAGATCCCGACGTTCAAACAGGCACTTTTGACTTTGCCCGTGAGCGCAGGAGAGCATGAAATTGAATTTGTCTTTTTACCACAAGGATTTTCTTTAGGGGTTGTCTTGTTGATTTTATGTACAGGCGGTTTTATTGGATATGTTTGGTGGTTGCGGAGTAGAGCTGAGGATCCGTTTTATAATCATTAAATGCATGTATATTGGCGAGGAAAAAATACGTATTAGGATGTGAGTGTGGAGTAAGGATTTGTCTTAGTTTAGTTCGCTCTTTGTTAATGAATAGTGGCAAAGAAAATCGCGGAAATTAAATCAAGTATTATGATTGTGAGCAGGACATAACTCTTCGAGTCATATCCCACTCACATGGAAACCGAATAAACGGTGGGAGCAGGAGCAATCCCTTCGGAAATAAGCTGAAATTCACAAAAATTTAAAGAGTAATTTTCGTAAATTCCTTCTTATTTCTCGGGATTAAACACTCCTGTCCCATCCTCTTTTTAGGTTTTTTGAAAAAATTGTGTTGGAACATAAAGAAGTTCTCAACGAAAACGGATTAACCTCAAGCCGTAATGTTATTCTCCAAAGAGGCACATGCTGTGTGTTCTACGACTTTTGAACCAAGCTTTTGCATGATTTCTAAAGCTTTTAACAACTCAAGCCCAGTTTCACTTAAACTGTATTCGACCTTTAAGGGATAGCCTTGGTAGCTGTTTTTTATCACAAGCCCACATTCCGTTAATTCTGAAATCTGCTGTAGAAGCATTTTTTCAGTAATATTTTCGATATCTTTGTGAAGTTTGGACAAACGTGTGGGGCCTAATCTTAGGCGCCACAGAATAATTGTTTTCCATTTTCCTCGTAACATATCAGTGATCACTTCTATAGGGCAAATATAGTCACTTCTTATTTTCATAGTAAACGCCTCCTAACCAGATTACATCATAACAGAACCAATGGGGCAATAACTTACTGGTTCAGTTTACTATATTTCCCCTCAACTGTTGCAGTGTCTAAAACGTGACCTTTCATTTTAGAGACTAACTCGTTTAAGTAAAACCCGGTTGTTAGTTCTATGTGTGTATCTAGAGCCAGTGCTTTCAATGTATAGGTGTGGTATTTATCAGGAGGAGTCATCCCACCATAATAAGCAGACAATTCTTTAGATTGACTTCCTCCTAATGCACTGTGCCAACTATTGATTCCTTGAGTGAAGTCAGTAGCTGTTTGACTTTCGTTTGCTAAAACTTCATTTTTTGTCAAATCTGAAATGACCCAGTGAATCCAAGGAAATCCATTGGTTGCTTCGAATGCATCGATGTCATATAAAATTAAGGCATAGCTTTTAGTATTTTCCGGTGCATTTTCGATTTTAAATGGAATGGAGTAAGTTGGCACCTTGTTTTCGTTAAATTGTGTTCCGTGTCCGCCGTATGCGTCTAAAAAATAACCATTTTCAATTGCTGAACTAGTGATGTTCATCGTATCATCCTTTGCTAATTTATTTGTAAATCAATCATAAAGGATAACGCTCAGCTTGAAAATTACTTACTTTTTAGTGGGTATGTTTTTTTGTTAAACGATCGTCCATTCATTGAGCGTTTTACCATTAGCATCGATTAGCTCAAGCCAGCTATTTGTTCCCCCAAAGTATAAAAACAATCCAACTTCATTCACACTTTTTAATAGAATATCTTCCGTTGTAACGAAATTTTTTACTTTATCTTTATGATCTTCTCGGATTCTTTGGCCCATTTTTGCGGAAAATCCTAGAGAACCATCTTTATTAAGGGGAGGTTCTGTCATCATTGTTGCACCAGCTTTTAAAAGCATTTCATTGCGCTTATGCCAAAGTGCTGTGGCTTTGCTCTCTCTTGTATCAATAAAAAAGTCAATTTGGCTGACTTCTTTGGTCCATTTATGACGTGCTTTGGCAGGTTTTGCCTTCGCTTTTTTAGGTTCTTCTTGATGTTTTAGGTGATAGCCAAATTTTTCAAGAACTAAAAGGACTTCATTTTTGTAAGTGGTGACGGTTTTTTGATAGCTTGTCGGGATCGTTGTTTCTTGTTCAGGTGTATTAACGAGTGGAAGGCCATTTTCTACAGCTTCTGAAATAAGTTGTTGTTCTAAATAGCCTAATTCAATGTCCCATGATGGAGTAATCGTGATCACTTTGCTAAATTGGATGTCACTCTTGAAAGAACCAGCTTCTGATTTTCCTATTGAAACAATTGTGTTGTTGTTCAATAAAATATAGATGGCGGGTTGGTCAAGGGTGAGGGTGTCATGCCCTTCAAAGATGTTAATGATTCCTTGGTGGTTGTTAAATTCAATAGTTGTCTTGGTTTCCGTAATAAGTACAGATAGATTGAGTTTCATGTTGGGCTCCTTTTTAAGGCTTTTGTCATTTGATAAGTATGTAGATTTTATCATGAAATTAGCAAGAAATCCTATAAATTAGCTTTTACAGTATTTTTTTAAAGGTTGATTTTAGTATTAAGGAGAATAAATTTATGAGAAAAAGAGACTTTTTTTCTCATTTTTAATAGGTTAAGTACTGGTAAACTAATTCCGATTTATCCTGATAGGCGTGTTTTTACTTAAATATAGGATAAGTTAAGTTGGAATGCCGAGAACATTTTTGCCTCATTTTATGATAAAGCTATGGTTGAAAAAGAAGCACTATCTTGTTATTCTGTTCAGTAAATTGATGGAGGAGGGTTCGATTGTGGGAAAACTAAGAGTGAATAATTTTGTGACACAACAAGATTACCAGACTGCTTTAGAAGAAATCATTCGGCCGTTGAGAAATCATTTAGTTGAATCGGAAGCTGCAGGATTACATTTAGGAAGCAGCGGTGCTGTGTATAATCAGCAACGCGCAGATATGGAAGCGCTTGTTAGACCTTTATGGGGAATTGCGCCTTCTTGGACGTACCAAAAAGATGATCGATTAAGAGATGCCTATCTAGACAAATTGATGAAAGGAACTGATCCTGAGGGAGCTTATTATTGGGGAATGATCGATGATTATGATCAATACATTGTTGAATCTGCTGCTTTGTCTGTAACCTTGTTATTGCATAAAGAGTATTTCTGGGAAATGTTATCAAAACAGGCGCAACAAAACGTTATCAACTGGTTGTCTCAAGTTTTGGAACGAAAAATACCTAAAAATAATTGGACGTTCTTCAAAATTTTGATTCGAATTGCTTTGCATCACTGCGGAGAAATACTGGATCGTGAGAAGTTGTTAGAGGAGCTTCAACTAGTGGACTCGATGTATATCGGGGCAGGTTGGTATGTAGATGGGAAAACGACACAAAGAGATTACTACATTCCTTTTGCTTTCCATTATTATGGCTTGCTCTATGCACGATTTATGAAGGAAGAAGATCCTGAATGGTCACAACGTTTTATTGAAAGAGCAACGGTATTTGCTCAAGATTTTGTGTATTACTTTGATAGCGATGGGGAAGCACTACCATTTGGGCGTAGTTTAACCTATCGGTTTGCACAGGGCGCTTTTTTTTCAGCATTGGTATTTGCGGATGTTGAAGCGATTCCTTGGGGACAAATGAAAACATTGCTATCCACACATTTAAAGAACTGGATGAATCATGATATCCTAACCTTTGATGGGCGACTGTCGATCGGGTACCATTATGAAAATCTTGTTATGGCTGAAGGATATAATGCGCCAGGCTCACCTTATTGGGCATTGAAAACATTTTTATTATTAGCAGTTGACGCAGATCATCCTTTTTGGCAGGCTGAATTATTACCAGTTGAGAGGGATTCAAAAAGGCTTATCGAAAAGGGCAACATGCTTTTGCTACAACAGAAATTTGGTCATCATTTATTAGGATACCCAGCAGGAATGATGGTTGAAGGGCAAGCGCATGCACAAGCGAAATATAGCAAATTTGTTTATTCGACGAAGTTTGGTTTTAGCGTACCTAAGGCAGGTGTATGTTATGAAGAAAGCGCTTTTGATAATACATTAGCGATTTCTCGTGATGGTCGGTATTTTAGAACGAAAAGGGAAGTAAGGGAGTATCGATTGACACAAGTGTGCGTTTATCACAAATGGTCGCCTTTTAAAGAAGTAATGATCGAAACGGAAATTTATCCATTTGGCCAGTGGCATCTGCGTGTGCATGTTATTGAGACTGAAATTCCAATCGAAATCCGTGAAGGTGGGTTCAGCGTACCGCTATTAGGAAGAAATCCAAATGGAGCGATTGGCACTGATTGGGCGTTTGTCACGGAAGGAAACCTCACTTCTAGAATTGTGGGAATCGAAGGGTATGAAGAAGCGTGGTTAATCAAACCAGAAGTGAATACGTCTCTGTTTTTCCCGAGAACAAGTTTACCATGTTTAAAAACAATATTACCAGCAGGAAAACATCGTTTAATATGTCTTGTTGGCGGGATTTTTGAAAATATAGAAGGAGTGAAAGAACATGATCAAAATTGAATTGAAAGATAACATGGATCAGCTGATTGTTGGCCGAATCGATCATGAAAAAAAGGAACAGACTTATATGATAGAAGGCGACGATATGGCGGTTCTTGCGATTAAAGACTACACTTATCAGCAAGGAGATAAAATTGTTGTGACAACAGAGGAGGCGAATCAATATTTTGTTGTGCAGCTAGACGAAACGTTGTCACCTTCGATTATTTATCTACCGCAAGAAAAGTGGGAATACCTAATACCATTGTCGGAGGTTGCCAGAAAAGCCTCGGTCGAAACTAGCTTTCATTCAAAACGTCATCATGTGATGGTGCGAAAAGCACATGATTTTGAAATTAAAAACTACCAAAATCTTTCTTTTAATGCCCATGATCAAAAGGCGTTATCTGGTGCGTATCCACATGCTCATGCGAATGTCGAAACCAGAGATGATGCTGTCTTTTTTGCCAAAAATGCGATTGATGGAAAGTTTGGAAATGAATCTCATGGCTCTTATCCATTCGCTTCTTGGGGCATCAATCAACAAGAGGATGCAGCTTTAACGATAGAATTTGGTCGGAGTGTGGAAATTGATTGGATCAGATTGTTATTTAGAGCGGATTATCCTCATGATAGCTACTGGACTGAAGTGACAGTAGTATTTTCTGATGGCTCAGAGATGAGTATACCGACAACAAACGCTAGAGAGTTTCAGGAAATTAGATTTCCATCAAAAGAAACTAGTTTTGTAACGTTGAAAAATCTCAAAAAAGCAATGGATGATTCGCCATTTCCAGCGCTAACGCAACTTGAAATTTTTGGCAATAATAAGTAAAGAAATGGATCATGATTTTTCGCAGTTAGATAAATCATGGTTTTTTTCTAGAAAAAAACTAAGGAACGTTCGCTTTTTAATTTTTTTTGAGTTATAATGATTTCAGTTAATATGTTAACAAGTTAAGGAGCGGTGGTTTATGACTCTCAAAAAGAATAAAGATCAGCTGATTTATTTAAGTGAAAATGTAACCCAGCAATGGGTAGAAGAGCAAATCGATTGGTGCATCACACAAATAGAGAAAAATATGGAGCGCTTTGGCACACAATTTCCTTCCGCTTGCGGGACAAATGGGAAATATCGAATCAAAGCCAATGATGATTGGACGAATGGGTTTTGGACAGGAATGCTTTGGTTAGCATATGAATGGACTGGCAAAGAAAAATTTCTGAATCTAGCACTAGAAAATATTAAAAGTTTTCAACAACGTTTGGATGATCATTTCGTGTTGGATCATCATGACATTGGTTTTCTGTATAGCTTATCAGCGGGTGCAGGCTACAAGATCACTGGCAATGTTGCTTGCAAGAAAGAACTTTTACAGGCTGCAGACGTTTTAATGGCTCGTTTTCAGTCTCAAGGAAATTTTATCCAAGCATGGGGGAAATATGGTGATCCTAAAGAATATCGTTTGATCATTGATTCTCTACTCAACTTACCACTTTTGTTTACAGCGGCAAAAATTTCTGGTGATTCTCGTTATGCTGATGTTGCTACTAAGCATTATCGAACGGTTTTGAATACAGTGATCAGAGAGAATGCAACAACGTTTCATACGTATTATTTTGATCCGAAAACAGGCAAAGCGAGTCATGGCGCTACTCATCAAGGAAATAGCGATGAATCAATTTGGGCAAGAGGGCAAAGCTGGGCGATATTGGGAATTCCGCTGAATGAAAGCTATATTCACTCTAAGCCATTTCCAGAGAACTATCCAGAAATCGTAGATGTTTTTCTTAAACATTTACCGGAAGATCTTGTTCCTTTCTGGGATTTTGATTTTGACGATCGACATCCTTCTGATAAAGATAGTTCGGCCGCAGCGATTGCTGTTTGTGGATTACTCGAAGCCGAAACATTACATGCGTATCCAGATGCCAAAGCCCTCGCCAAAGGAATGATTTATCAATTAGGAGAGCATTATTCAGCTAAAAAGGCGATCGGTAACGAAGGGTTGTTGTTGCATGGCGTGTACGCTCATAGTGAGGGTAAAGGAATCGATGAACCGAACTTATGGGGTGATTACTTTTACTTAGAGGCTTTGATCAGATTAGCAAAACCAACATGGCAAAGATACTGGTAAAGGGGAATGACGATGCAAACGTTTGAGATAAAAGAAGATTTTTTATTAGATGGTAAACCAGTCAAGTTGATCAGCGGTGCGATCCATTATTTTCGGATGACACCTAGTCAGTGGGAAGATAGTTTATATAATCTAAAAGCTTTAGGAGCGAATACTGTTGAAACCTATATTCCCTGGAATATTCATGAGCCCGTTGAGGGAGTTTATGATTTTGAAGGGTTAAAAGATATCGAAGCTTTTGTAAAACTCGCTCAGAAAATGGGGCTAATGGTCATCTTACGACCTTCTGTCTATGTTTGTGCAGAATGGGAATTTGGAGGACTTCCAGCTTGGTTATTAAAAGAAAAGGGAGTGCGCCTTCGTTCAACCGATCCGTTTTTCATGGAAAAAGTTCGCCAGTATTTTAGTGTTTTGATCCCTAAATTAGTCCCACTGCAGCTGACTTATGGCGGTCCTGTTATCATGATGCAAATCGAAAACGAATATGGCTCTTACGGGATGGAAAAAGAGTATCTACGCCAGACAAAACAATTGATGGAAGAGTTTGGTATTGATATACCACTGTTCACATCGGATGGTGCTTGGGAAGAAGTGTTAGATGCTGGAACGTTGATTGAAGAGGATGTCTTTGTGACGGGAAACTTCGGTAGCCATTCGAAAGAAAATGCTGCTGTGATGCGTAAATTTATGGAACGACACGGCAAAAATTGGCCGATCATGTGTATGGAATACTGGGATGGTTGGTTTAATCGCTGGAATGAACCGGTAATCAAGCGAGATGGACAAGAGTTAGCGTCAGAAGTCAAAGATATGCTAGAAATTGGTTCTCTGAATTTATATATGTTTCATGGCGGCACGAACTTTGGATTTTATAATGGCTGTTCAGCACGGGGAATGCTTGATCTACCTCAAGTTACAAGTTATGATTATGACGCATTATTAAGTGAGGCGGGAGAACCAACGGAAAAATATTATCATGTCCAAAGAGCGATCAAAGAAGTTTGTCCAGATGTGTGGCAAGCAGAACCTAGAAAAAAAACGCTTGTTAATCTAGGCTCGTATCCTGTAAAGAAGAGTGTTTCACTTTTGGCAACAAAAGATAAAATAATGCAGGCCCAACATACCATGTACCCGCTAAGTATGGAAGAAGCCGGTGTTGGATATGGGTATATGTTGTATTCAGCAGAATTGAACAATTATTTTCGTGAAAATAAACTGAAGGTCGTAGAAGCTAGCGATCGGCTTCAGGTGTATGTGGATGGGAAATATCAAGTGACGCAATATCAAGAAACACTTGGGGAAGAACTGTTGATAAAGGCTGAGTCAGATCAAGAAGTAATTCACTTAGATGTTTTAGTTGAAAATCTAGGTCGAGTAAATTATGGATACAAACTAAATAGTCCGACCCAATCCAAAGGCATTCGTGGTGGGATCATGCAGGATATTCATTTTCATCAAGGGTATAAACAATATCCTTTGACGTTGACCGAAGATCAGCTGCGGGCAATCGATTATGCAGCAGGGACGAATCCATTGCAACCGTCATTCTATCAAATAGAGTTTGAGATAGAGGATGTGGGGGATACGTTTATTGATTGTTCTGCTTATGGCAAGGGGATTGTATTGATAAATGGAATGAACCTAGGTCGATACTGGAATCTTGGGCCGATTCGTTCACTGTATTGTCCAAAAGAATTCTTGAATAAAGGACGTAATGAAGTAGTGATTTTTGAAACGGAAGGACAAGAAATCACCCAGCTTAATTTTTCAGAAAAAGCAATCGTAGAGTAAAAAATCGAAGTAGAAGCTTATTCAGCTTCTACTTCGATTTTTGTTTTGAAATATTTCCAATGTTTGTAGCTGACAATATATTCAGCGACACTTCTATCAGGTAAATAAGAATGCTTGATTTGTTTTACTACTGGTTCACGGAAACTGAGTTGCAATAAATTTAGCAATTCTGCATCGTCAGGAAAGACGATTTCATTTGTTTCCACTGAGGCTAATGAGAAAAGGTCGATGTCAAAATCTTTTCGAACTCGTTCATAAACGCTAGAATAAGTGGACAATTTTTTTGAGAGAGGCTCTTTCATTAACTTTTTTGGTAAGTGTGTGATATGCACTAAAAAAGGAACATCGTCAAAAGAGCGAACGCGTATGATTTTATAATAAGAACTATTTGCAGACAACCCTAACTCTTTTAAGATTTCGGGATTGTTTTCTTCTTCAACAGAAACGACGTGAATCTTTTCTGTATCTAAAGAATGAAGTTCTATATCTGAAAATTTAACGCTTTGTGAGACTTTTGATTTCGATACGAATGTTCCTTTTCCTTGTATACGATAAAGATATCCGGCACTAGTCAACTCGTTTAAGGCTTTTACTGCAGTGATGGAACTGACGGAATACCGTCGCTTGATGTCCGCCTCTGAATAGAATTTATCACCAGGGATAAAGGTGTGATTTTTTATTTCACTTAAGAGATCCTGCTTGATCTGCTCATATTTAGGGATCACGATGGATTACCTCCGTTCTCATAGAATAGTCAATTAAGCATAACATGTTAATTTAACTTTAGCAATTGCATTGTAACGTATTCTGTTAATAAATACACACAATAAGTAAGGTAGAAATAAAAAACTCAACATATTAAGATATTAGGTTTACGAATAAGTTATCATGTGTTATAGTATATTCGTAAAGGACATAACATGTTAAGTAGGGCGACCTGCACTTTAGGAGGGAATCGAGTGGAAAACATTGTATTGATCAGCCACGGCGGGATGGCGGAAGGTGTTAAAGTGAGTCTGGAGATGATTGTTGGGCAACAAGAGCATATTCATACTGTTTCTTTACGGCCGGATGGAGATAACATCCAGTTTGAAAATGAGTTGAATGAAAAAATGAAAGCCCTTAACGGATCAACGCTGATCATCGCTGACTTACTAGGAGGAACACCGTGTAATGTAGCTGTGAAGAATTATTTAAATGCAGATGGCGTGGAAATTATTGCAGGAATGACTCTTTCAATCGTGATCGAAGCCGTTGTAAATCAACAAGTATCTATAAAAGAATTGATTGGTTTGGCCAAAGAAAATATTGTGGATGTCAAAGCTGGCATGAATAAAGCAGAGAAAGAGATTTCAGAAGCGAACTTGGAAGCAGAGTTAAGTAATTTTGGTGAGTATGCTGGTAAAGCAAATATCGTCAATACACGGATTGATGAGCGCTTGATTCACGGACAGGTTGCAGGGATATGGTCAACTAGTTTAGATACACAGAGAATTATTGTAGCCAACGATGAAGCCGCTGCAGATCCATTGCAAAAGTCCTCTCTCAGAATGGCAGCGCCTACTTCTATGCGTTTATCTGTTTTACCCGTCACTGAAGCCGCTGAAAATATTCTTTCTGGTAAATATGGGAAACAGCGATTGTTCTTGTTATTCAAGAATCCAACAGATGTCTTAAAATTTATTGAAGCAGGCGGTCCAATCCAAGCAGTGAATGTTGGAAATATGAGTTACAAAGAAGGCGCTCGTGAAGTAACGAAAAGTATTCAAGTTTTAGAAACAGAAGAAACTGTTTTTGAAACGATTGCCTCAAAAGGTATAAATGTAACCGCTCAATTAGTACCAAATGATCCAGTGATCGATTTCATGAAAAAATTAAGAAGTTAAAATTATGTACTTATAGAGCTAGTCTCTCGAAAAAGAGTGACAAAGAGCGTCACTCTGATATTTCCCTGTTTTTTCTACAGGATTCATCGATTTGCTACACTTTTAAACTTATCTAGCTTCACAAATCTATCCTTCAGAAAATAGACAAATCGTCAGTGAAACAAAGAACGTTTCAAGGCCAATTTCCTAATTTTCTACAGGACTAATCGATTTGCTACACTTTTAAAATTAGGAGGAATTTTCATGCATTTAGCGGCGTATCAAATTATTCTTATCACGGTTTATGCTTT
The DNA here is from genome assembly GCF_058216515.1 of Enterococcus sp. AMC1252. NCBI lineage: Bacteria > Bacillati > Bacillota > Bacilli > Lactobacillales > Enterococcaceae > Enterococcus > Enterococcus sp. AMC1252. The sequence goes on along the minus strand of NZ_CM177097.1, from coordinate 3,673,395 downwards.
TATTGCAATTAATGATTCACTTATTTCAAATACGTTGACACAGCCAGCCATTGCCGGAATGATTTCGGGGATGATCATGGGGGATCTAAAAACAGGATTGATGGTTGGGGGAACGTTGCAGTTGATGCGTCTTGGGATTGCAGCCTTTGGCGGAGCGTCTGTTCCTGATTATTTCACAGGAGCGGTGTTAGGGACAGCCTTTGCAGTGATTTCTGGAAAAGGTGCGGAGTACGGTATTGGTTTAGCGGTACCAGTATCTTTACTGATGTTACAGCTAGATGTTGTAGCAAGATTTTGCAATGTGTTTCTATTACATCGTGTTGATAAAGCAATCGACAATATGCAGGTCAAACGAATTCCTAAATTAGTTCTTTCTGGTTCTTTTTTATGGGGATTATCTCGTGCGATACCGATTCTTTTGATGCTGTTAGTTGGTGATGCAGCGGTGACAACAATTACTGAAAATACACCTGAATGGTTGATGACCGGGTTGAAAACAGCTGGTGGCGTCTTACCTGTTGTAGGTGTGGGGATTTTATTACGCTATCTACCAACCAAGCAATATATTCCGTATCTACTTTTAGGATTCTTTTTAGCAGCCTATTTACAAGTACCAATGCTAGGTGTTTCTATCATTGGTATGGTTGCAGCAATGCTTGTGTTTAAACGTGATAGTGACAAAACAGTCACTCAAACAGCTTCTGGTACAAGCAACTTTGAAGGAGGATTTGATGGGGATGAGTAATCAAAAACTAACGAAACAAGAATTGAATGCGATCAGCTGGCGCTATATTTTAGGAAGCCAATTGAACTGGAACTATGAACGAATGATGAGTTCGGGTTATCTATATGGAATTTTACCTGTGTTGAAAAAATTCTACGGACATGATGATAAGCAGTTTCAAGATATGTTACGTACCCACAATCAATTCTTTAATACAAATGCTATTTTTGGGAATCTGATCATGGGGATCGATGTAGCAATCGAAGAACAAGATGGCTATAAAGCCAAAGACACGATCGTTGCACTGAAAACCGCTTTGATGGGTTCACTTGCTGGTGTGGGAGATTCGTTATTCCATGTCATTTGGGGCACGATTTTTGGATCAGTTGCCGGAACGCTTGCGCAAAATGGTTCTGTTGTTGGTTGTGTGATCTGGATCATTGCCAATATTGCGTTATTGTTTGGTCGTGCAGCTCTACTGCCATTAGGGTATAAACAAGGAGTTAAGTTAGTTACAACATTGAAAGATAAATTATCGGCATTTACAAATGCTGCAACTGTTTTAGGAATCACTGTGATTGGTGCGTTGATTCCTTCAGTGATCAAAGCCACAGTTCCATTTGTTTATAAAAAAGATGGTGTGGAGTTAGTGATTCAAGATACATTGGATGCAATTTTACCATCATTAGTGCCGATTCTCTTAGTGCTGTTGACTTACTGGATGTTAGGTCAAAAGAAATTGAATTCAACTCGAGTGATTTGGATTATTTTGATTCTCTCAATTGCATTAAGTGCTTTTGGAATATTAGGTTAATAAAACGATGGAATAGGTGATTAGATGAAACGAGTCGATATTTTATCTCGTTTGGAGAAAACAGGTGTAGTTGCAGTGGTACGTGGTGCAACGAAAGAAGAAGCGTTAAAAGCAAGTCATGCCATCGTAGAAGGCGGAATGACAGGAATCGAATTGACTTTCACGGTACCTGAAGCGGACGAAGTGATCAAGGAATTGGCAGATTTCTATAAGGATCGTTCGGATATTGTGATTGGTGCTGGAACAGTACTAGATTCAGTGACGGCTCGTCTAGCGATTATGGCGGGAGCTGAATATGTTGTCAGTCCAAGTTTTGATGCTAAAACGGCTGAACTATGTAATTTATATCAGATTCCATATTTACCAGGTTGTATGACGATTACAGAAGTCCAAGAAGCGTTGAAAAGCGGTGCTGATATCGTGAAATTGTTTCCAGGAAGTGCTTATGGACCAAGTATAATTTCAGCATTTTCAGCACCAATGCCCCAAGTCAGCTTGATGCCGACTGGCGGAGTTAATTTAGATAATATGGCGGATTGGTTTAAGGCAGGAGCTGTGACTGTTGGCGTTGGTGGTGATTTACTAGCACCCGCTGCAGTTGGCGATTTTCAAAAAGTTACAGAAATAGCGCGCAAATATGTAGCAAAACTAAAAGAAATTAAGGGATGAGCAGATGGGGAAAGTCGTTACTTTAGGAGAAATCATGTTACGTTTGTCCACCCAATCCGGCAATCGTCTAGTTCAAAGTGACTGTCTGCAGGCTCATTATGGTGGCGGTGAAGCGAATGTGGGAATCTCTTTAGCAAATTTTGGTCATGAGGTTTTTTTTGCCAGTAAAGTTCCCGATTCGGCTTTGGGAGAAGCTGCTCGTAAACATTTACAGCGTTATCAAGTAGATACTCGTTTTTTGCTGAAAGGTGGCCCTCGTCTAGGCACTTATTATTTGGAAGCGGGTGTTGGTGAGCGTGCGGCAGCGGTAATTTATGATCGATCAGGGTCGAGTTTTGCTGAGATGACTTTGCTAGATTGGAATCTGGCAGAGTTGTTTCAAGACGTTGATGTATTTCATGTATCGGGGATTACACCAGCTTTATCTGAGCCATGGCGGATGATGACCTTGGAATTGATGAAGTATGCAAAAAAAGCCGGATGTAAAATTAGTTTTGATATCAATTATCGCAAAAAATTGTGGAGTCAAAAAGAAGCTGGAGAAACCTTAAAAAAGCTTTTGCCATATGTAGATTATTGTTCTGCAGGAAAGTTAGATGCCCTATACTTACTGGGTGTTACCGAAATGAAGGAAGAGGAGCTTAGCTTTTATTACAAACAGATGCAACAAATGTTTCCAAATATTCAAGTATTTTATTCAACTAAAAGAAAAGTCCATTCCGCTAGTGCCAATCAATTAGTCGGCACATTATGGTGGGAAAATCAGTACTATGAATCATCAATTCATGAAATCTCTCCGATTGTAGATCGTGTGGGTGCAGGGGATGCTTTTGCTTCTGGGATTTTACATGGTTTATTAGAGGAGATGTCTCCACAAGCCGCAGTGGACTTTGCTACTGCTGCATCAGCTTTAAAGCATACGATATATGGTGATTGCAATCAATTTAACAAAGAAGAAGTCATGAACTTCTTAGCGGCTGATTTAGGAAAAATAATTCGTTAAAGGAGCATGGAAAATGCAAAATATGGAAAATAGATATACACATAGTCCAGAAGATATTCGTCACTATTCGACGGAAGAATTACGGAAAGAGTTTTTAGTAGAAAAGGTATTTGCACCTGGTGAAATCAGTTTGACATACACCCATAATGATCGCATGATTTTCGGTGGAGTGACTCCTACAACTGAACCTTTAGAAATTGTTTTAACCAAGGAATTAGGTGTTGATTATTTCTTAGAACGTAGAGAATTAGGCGTTATCAATATTGGGGGCGCAGGATCGATTACGATCGACGGGAAGACGGAACCGATGAAAAAACAAGATGGTTATTACATTGGAAAAGAAACGAAGCAAGTGATTTTTCATTCAGACGATCCAAAAAATCCAGCGAAGTTTTATGTAAACAGTGTTCCAGCACACCATAAATATCCTAATGTGAAAATCAGTATTGATCAAATTAAGCCGATGGAAACAGGAGAAGCTTTAACGCTGAATAAACGTAGAATCTATCAATATATTCATCCCAATGTCTGTGAAAGTTGTCAATTACAAATGGGCTATACTGTATTGGAACCAGGCAGTTCATGGAATACAATGCCTTGTCATACTCATGAACGCCGGATGGAAGCGTACCTTTATTTTGATTATGCAAGTGAAGATACTCGTGTTTTCCATATGATGGGGAAACCAGATGAAACGAAACATTTAGTTGTTGCCAATGAACAGGCTATTATTTCACCAAGTTGGTCGATCCACTCAGGAGTTGGGACAGGCGATTATACATTTATCTGGTCGATGTGCGGAGAAAATATTACGTATACTGATATGGACATGGTTCCAATGGACCAATTAAAATAGAAAAGAGGCAAGACAATGGATTTCAATATGAATATGTTTCGTTTAGATGGAAAAGTAGCCTTAGTAACTGGCGCAGTCCATGGCATTGGGTTTGAAATTGCTAAATCATTAGCTGCGGCTGGGGCGACAATTGTTTTTAATAATCTATCCCAAGAATCAGTTGATAAAGGACTTGCTCTTTATCAAGAGGCTGGCATTGAAGCTATCGGCTATGCTTGTGATGTAACGGATGAAGCGGCCGTTCAAGCAACAGTTGAGCAAATCAAAGCAGACGTAGGTTCAATCGATATTTTAGTGAATAATGCAGGGATCATTAAGCGCATCCCGATGATCGAAATGTCCGCTGCTGAGTTTAGGCAAGTAGTCGATGTTGATCTGAATGCACCCTTTATTATGGCTAAAGCGGTAATACCAGATATGATCGAAAAAGGCGGTGGCAAAATCATCAACATTTGTTCAATGATGAGTGAACTTGGGCGAGAAACAGTAAGTGCCTATGCAGCTGCTAAGGGTGGACTGAAAATGTTGACGAAAAATATTGCTTCGGAGTACGGCCAATACAATATTCAATGTAACGGCATCGGACCAGGATACATTGCTACGCCACAAACAGCGCCGCTAAGAGAGACGCAAGCAGACGGCGAGCGTCATCCATTTGACCAGTTTATCGTGGGTCGTACGCCAGCTGCTCGCTGGGGAAATCCAGTAGACTTGGCTGGGCCAGCAGTTTTCTTAGCTTCAAGTGCATCGGATTTTGTTAATGGACATATTTTATATGTGGATGGCGGTATTTTAGCCTATATTGGAAAACAACCCTAAGTAAATCGATTTGTAGAGCCTGTAATTGCGAACAATGAATTACGGGCTTTTAATTAAATTTTTTCATGAAAACGCTTGCTTTTAGGCGCTGAATATTCTATCGTGAACTTATATAGGTACTAAATCAAAGAAGGAGGGTAAATAATGATGAATTTACGCAAAAAAATGATGTTGATGCTTGGATGTTCTGTTTTGATTGGCAGTTTTTCTTACGGGATGAGCGATGAGAGCTTCGCCGTGGGGGCAACTGAAATAACGCCAACGCCCACTAGTATCTACGAATCGGATTTTACTAAACAACTAGGTGATTGGCAGGATATTGTTGGAAAAGCTGATAAAACGATTGGCGCCAAAGGATTGATGATCGCGAATACAAAACAAGGAACGAATCTAGAATCAGTTTCACTAAATAAAAGTGCTGACATAAGAAGCTCAGGAGATTTGGAATACACCTTCTTATATGAAGGGCAAACTAACTTTGGTGTAGTGTTTCGCGGTGACTTAACTGACTCGAAAAAATGGCAATCATTTGCTTATACCCGTGATGGTCAGTGGCAATTAGGACAACCAGGGGGAAAATGGATCACCACCATTACTGGAGCAAAGCTCATTTCAGGACAGCAATATAAACTCATGATTCGCTACGAAGGAAAAAGTATCAAAGCATTTTTAAACGATCAGTTACTTTATGAAAATAACGAAGTCATTTATCCAAATACGTCCGCTTCTATTGATGGTGATTGGGAAGGATACGTTGGGATTCGCCTTTTTGGAAACCTATCAAAACTAAATGTTCTTTCCATGCGTAGTGGCGCTGTTGGAAGTATTCCTGTGGAAAATACTATGAGTGATTATGCAAAATTAAAAGAAAAATGGAAAAATCAATTAGTGTCTGATCAATATGACGAAACCAATTCAACAGTGGTTAACTATGTCCAAAAGCTTTCAGAAGAAGCTGATCAGTTGTATCAAACATTGAATAAAGCACCAAATCGAACATACTTATGGCCAGTGGAGCAAGGCAATACACCCTCTGCTGATTTAACTACACAATTTACAAAATTGCAGAAATTAGCATTAGCTTATGGAACGAAAGGCAGCAAGTTTTATCAAGATTCACAAATCGCAACGGAAATCGAAGCGGGCCTTGATTTTATGGTAACGAAAAAAGGATATGACGGAAAGAAATATCACGGCAATTGGTGGGATTGGCAAATCGGTGTACCACAAAAATTTGTGGGGATTCTAATGATTCTTGGAGATAAAATTCCGCAAGCAAAACAGCAGCAATATACTGATGCAATGAGTGGATATGTTCCAGATCCATTTAAGCAATTGTACACTAAAGCCCAAGGAACTTTTGTCGATTTAGCGTTTATTCCAAACTTTGTGACATCAGGAGCTAATCGGACGGATCTCGCTCAAACTGTACTAGCTTTAGGTATTCTGCAAGAAAATGAAGGGAAAATAAGCCAAGCATCCAGCAGTATTGTTGACGTATTTAAACTAGTAACAAAAGGGGATGGCTTTTATCAAGACGGTTCATTTATTCAACATAACAACATTCCTTACACAGGTTCATATGGAAATGTGTTAATGAAAGGAGTTGGTCAGATTTTAGCGATCACAAAAGATTCTAAATTTGAGATGGCACCAGATATTGTGCAATCCTTTGTTGAGAATGTCGATAGAGCATTCATTCCATTGATTTATCAAGGGGAAATGCTGCCCTTAGTCAATGGTCGCTCAATCTCTAGAGCGCCTGCCAAAACCAAAGTTGGCTATGGTTCTACCACACTTTACAATTTATTGATCGTTTCTAAATTTGCGCCAGCAGAGTACCAAACAAAGTTTAAAGAAGCAGCCAAACATTGGATGAAAGAAAATCCAACTTACTATTTGACCAATGCAAGAGATTATAACGATTTACAAATGACGATGTCGTTATTAAACGATTCTTCGATCATTGGCGATGCTTTGCCATTTATTGGGACTAAAATGTATGCTTCAATGGATCGGTTTGTCCAACGAACACCAGATTATATGCTGGGATTAAGTATGTATTCAAGTCGAATTTCTTCGTTTGAAGCAGGCAATAAAGAAAATAAACGAGGGTGGCATACTGCTGATGGGATGATGTATTTATACAATGATGATGAAGTTCAGTTTAATTCAGCCTATTGGCCAACCGTAGATCCTTACAGATTACCAGGGACAACAATAGACACAGTACCTCTAAAAGATGAAGTGTCGTCCTTTACGACTGTTACATCAAAAGAAAAATGGGTTGGCGGTGTGGAACTAGACGACCAAGCAGTTGTAGGGATGTCATTGAATAAAACAGGTACAAAAAATAACGGGACGATCTTGCCGATGAACCTTCAAGGCAAAAAATCATGGTTTGTGGTGGATGGACAAATCGTGGCACTCGGTGCGGGTATTAAAGGCAGTACTACCGCTTCAATCGAAACAATCGTAGATAATCGATTATTAAACGATGATTATACGTATCAAGTATTATCAAATAATGGCGTTGTACAGCAAGAAAATGAACGTAGCAGTAAAGAATGGCTCCTGTTACAATCGGATCATCAAAATGCGAGCATTGGGTACTATTTCCCAGGAACAGCTGTGGTTGACGTAATCAGTGAAGTCCGTACAGGAACCTATGCACAGATTAATGATGCTTTTCCTAGTAACGATGTTTATACGGGAAATTATCGGAAATTGGTGATCGACCATGGGGAAAATCCAGTAAATGAGCAATATGCATACGTGACCTTACCTGGTATCAACGAAGCGGATCTAAAAGACTATGCGGCAGAAAATCCTGTAACGATTTTAGAAAATTCAGCTGATATCCAAGCTGTTGAACTAAAAAAAGAAAATTATCTTGGGGTAAACATTTGGAAAGAAACAGGTGGCGGTGTTGCAGGAATAACGTCAAACAAGGCCGTTTCTTTATTAAGAAAAAATAACGACGGAAAGAAAACCTATGTATTATCAGATCCAACGCAGTCAAATGCGGTTATGACAATCAAATTACCAAAAGATTTTACGAAGGTTGTAACACTGAGTGAAGGCATTACGTATGATGAAGCAACAGAAACCTTTACACTCCGCTTTGAAGGATCTGGTGGAAGCAGTAAACAAATCGTTGTAGAATAAAAAAACTCGCAGAACCGATATTTAGTTTAGATCTCTACTCGCAAGAGAGAGAAAGCTGAATATCGGTTATTTGAATGGGAAAGCATATTTTATGAAATAGATGAAGTTTATCTGTTGACATTTCCAATGGATCGCAGTATGATTTAAATGTAACTTAGAATGTTACTAAGAGTTGGAGTGATAGACATGGCCATGTCGACTAAATTAAGTGTTGCGATTCATATTCTCAGTTTGATCGAAATCGGGCCACCCGATCGGGTCAATTCTGAACTGATCGCATCTAGTGTAAATACGAATCCAGTCGTTGTTAGACGATTGATGAGCAAGCTGAAAAAAGCTGGGCTCATTCATACAAGCAGAGGGGCAACCCAAACATACTTGCTGAAAAAGCCAGAAGAGATCTCTCTCTATGATATTTATGAAGCCGTTGAATTAGACCATGAAGTATTCAATATTCATCAAAATCCTAATCCAAACTGTTTAGTAGGAGCAAATATCCAAACGGCTTTAGAAGAACAATATACAAAAGTACAGCACAGTATGGAATCAGAATTAAAAGAGATTGCTTTATCTGATGTGATCCATCAAATCAAGCAGCAAGAGACCTGAACGTGTCTCTTCTCTTTTTAGATTTAAATGTAACAAAAAAAGTTTCATTAAAAGAAAGGAAGAATACACATGAAAGTAGCAATTTTAGGAGCAAACGGTAAAGCAGGTTCAGTAATTTTGAAAGAAGCAAAAAAACGAGGACTAGATGTAACAGCTATCGTTCGTGATGCAGCGAAAATCACAGATGGTACACCTGTTATTGAAAAAGACGTATACGGTTTAACAACAGAGGATATCTCAGGTTTTGATGTTTTAGTTAGTGCATTAGGATTCTGGGGCGATGTTAGCGAGTTTACTGGCTCAACACAGCATTTGATCGATATCTTAACAAATCAAAAAACACGTTTGTTAGTCGTGGGTGGTGCTGGAAGTTTATTTGTAAATCCTGAACATACAACACGTTTGAGTGAAACACCAGATTTTCCAGAAGCATTTAAGCCATTAGCAACTGCAATGGGTAAAGGGTTAGACTTGTTAGAAGCTGCTAAAAATGTTAACTGGACATACATTAGCCCAGCAGCAGAATTTGATGCAGAAGGTTCAGCGACTGGCAACTACGTGACAGCTGGCGAAGAGTTAGAAACAGATAAAGAAGGAAAAAGCTATATCTCATACGCAGACTACGCGATTGCGATGGTAGATGAAATCGAGAAAAATACACATCCTAACCAACGTTTCAGTGTTCATCAATAAATAGAAAATACAAATGAGTTAAAATAAGGCGGTCATAGCTCTTGTTTTAACTTATTTTTTTGTTGGATCAAACGGTTCAGCATGACAAAATTGATAGATTATTGAAAGGTGATTCTAAGGTGAAAAAGGCTCCTTTATTTTATAATACGTTAGGTTAGTGAGGAGCGTATAATAATGGATACTGTAACAACAAGTAAGTTTAAAGGGTTCACGACATTTGATTTAAAAATAATTGGGATCGTTCTAATGTTCATCGATCATATTCATCAAATGTTTGTTCCGATGGGAGCGCCGAATTGGTTGGATTGGTTTGGAAGACCTGTTGCAACACTTTTCTTTTTTGTCAGTGTGGTTGGTTTTAGTCATACGAGAAGCAAAGAAAAATATATGTTGCGCTTGTATCTAGGCATGGTACTCATGACTTTGGGGAGTTTCTTTTTACAAAAAATTGTGGGCTATGAAGAAGTTCAGTTGATGAACAATATTTTCCGTGATCTTTTAGTAGGAACGTTAATGATGTATGGGATCGATAAGATATCAGAGGGGTACTCAAATAAAAAATTCGGTAAGATACTATTTGGGATTGCCATTATAGTGTTTCCAATCATCTCGTCAGGAATTTTACTTTCCCTTATGTCAAATCCAAGTACGATCATGGCAGCAGTTTGGGGAGTGAATTTTATTCCAGCATTATTGTTTGCTGAAAATAATGTTATGGTATTGTTGATTCCATTGATGTACTTAGCTAAAAATCAACGTTGGTTGCAGTGTACTCTGATTGCTTTAGCTGCGGCACTATACTTTTCTCAAGGATCAACACAATGGATGATGATTTTTGCTGTAATTCCTATTATGTTGTTCAATGGAGAAAAAGGACGAGGGATGAGAAACTTCTTTTATTTCTTTTACCCGTTGCATATTTGGCTGTTATATTTGATTTCAGCTTATATGTTTATGCATTGATAGTTGTAAAGGAAAAGAGGCGGCCCAAAAGGGCGCCTCTTTTTTATATTTATAAGATTAAAAGCACTTAGAACAAGGTGTCAGACCTCTTGCTTGGGCCTCTTCTAATGTTGCTGGAGTATAGGTTCCGTTGCCGCATTTACGATTATGGTATTTGGATCCAGTTGCGGTCACTAAGACAGTTTGACCAGTTCCTTGTGTATCTGGTGCAGGAGTTTCTGGGGTTTGAGCTGCAGTGGCTGCTTGCGCTTGTTCAGCTGCTTTTTGGGCCTCTTGTTCGGCTTGCTTTTGTGCTTCTGCTACTTTTTTTGCTTCTTCTTTTTGAACCATGAGTGTTTGTTTAACGCTGTTTGCTCGATTTGTTAAGTCAGCATTGCCGTTAGGCAGTTCTTTGATTCTAGCAATTGCTTCATTATAATGCGCATCTGTCGGTTCTTGTTCAGCTTTTTCCACTGCTTCACGAGCAGCTGCGATTTGTTTTTCGCTCTTTTCCTTTTCAATGATTTTTTGCTGAACGGTCGTTAAACGTTTTAGTAATCCATCTTTATTTAAAGTCGCTTTGGCTACTAAGGCGGTGGCGGAATCAACTTGTTCTTTTGTTTGCTTTGTTTCAGCTAGTTCTACGGCTTCGTAAATCGGTACATTTTCCTTTACGATGGCTAATCGTTTCGTAAGGTCCTTTTGTTCCTTTGTTAATGAAGTAACACGAGTTGCCGCTTCGTCATAATTTTTTTGCGTGGGTTTACTTTCTGCTAGAGTTAGGGCTGTTTCAGCTTTTTTTAGGGTTTCTTGATCCTGTTTCTCTTCATTTAAAAAAGCGACGAAGGTTTTTGATGGTTTCACTTCGATTGTTTCAGCTTTGTCCTTATCTCCGATAGAGGCGATAAAAGTTAGTTTTTGTGGTTGATCGTCTTTTAAAGTAACTTTATAAGAAAATTCACCATCTTTTGTTTCGATTTTTTCTCCATCAAGGGTGATCTTACTTTGATCATTCGTTTTTCCTGAGATTATTGCAATTCCCTGATCGTTTGTTTCTATTGATTTATCTGTGATGTCAACACGTGGTGATGCAGGCAATGCAGAACCAGCTCCAATCATCAGAATAAAACTAGCTCCTGTTAGAAGGAAGGCCTTCTTTTTTGGTTGTTTTTTGAAAACTGCTTTCAATGAAAGAAATCCTCCGATTATAATACCTAAAAAACTTATAAGTGCAATGAATCCTACCATGTTTTTCTTTTCCTCCTTTTTATTGAATATACAAATTGTATCATATTATTATATAAATGATAATTATATTGACGTTTGAGAAAATAAACCAAACAAGACGTTTAGCAGCAATAAAAAAAATTCCTGTGATAAAATGAAATAAGGATCATTTACGTATCTTATTAGAGAAGAGGAGAAAAATGAAAGCAGAGATCATTGCAGTTGGTACAGAGTTGCTGCTAGGACAAGTCGTTAATACAAATGCGACTTTTCTATCAGAAGAATTAGCAGATTTAGGAATCGAGGTGTATTATCATACGGTTGTAGGAGATAACCCGCAGCGTTTGGAACAATTGTTAGCTGAGGCGGATGAGCGTAGCGACTTGATCGTGTTATGTGGTGGATTAGGACCTACAGATGATGATTTGACCAAAGATACAGTTGCCGCTCATATTCATCACTCTTTAGTTCAAGATGAACAAGCACTTGCTCGTCTTCATGCGTTTTTTAAGTTTTCAAAACATAAAATGACAGAAAATAATTTAAGACAAACATTGATGATCGATGGTGGACTTGCGGTTCAAAATCCTACGGGACTTGCGGTGGGGACTTTGATCACTGAAAATAAGACGACTTATTTACTATTACCTGGACCACCTAATGAATTAAAGCCCATGTTTCAGCAAAATGCTCGTCCACTACTAGAAGAACTTTTTCCACAAGTAGACCAGCTGATTTCTAGAGTGCTAAGGTTTTATGGGATTGGTGAATCACAATTAGTGACAGAATTAAAAGAATTGATTGACACTCAAACGAACCCAACGATCGCACCTTACGCTAAACCTAATGAAGTAACGTTGCGTTTAACGGCCAAAGTCACTGATGAAATAAGCGGTCAGCAGTTGCTGGATGATCTAGAATCAGCAGTTTTGGCTAAAGTTGGTGAGTATTTCTATGGATATGGGGATGAGAACAGTTTAGTAAAAGTCACAGTTGAAGCATTAAAAAAATATGGTAAGACTGTAACGGCTGCAGAAAGTCTGACAGCAGGGCTTTTTCAAAGTACTTTAGGAAATGTTTCGGGTGTTTCAGAAGTATTTAAGGGCGGTTTTGTCACTTATTCTATTGAGACGAAAGCGCATTTTTTAGGCATCGATCCTACATTGCTTGAAAATGAAGGAACGGTGAGTGAGTTTTGTGCGATCCAGATGGCAGAACAAGCGAGAAAATTAGCAGATGCAGATTTTGCGGTATCATTTACAGGGGTAGCAGGACCTAACGAATTAGAAGGACAACCAGCAGGGACGGTTTGGATCGGCTTAGCAGAAAAAGGAAAATCAACAATCGCTGTACTGCAACATTTTAACCGTGATCGAAGTTATATTCGCCAAAGCGCTGTGATGAAGGGCCTAGATTTGATTTTAAGGGCAGTAAATAAGGAAAAATAAAAAGGCGAATGTTTGTTCGTTTTTCTCTTGCTTTTTTTAAATAAACCAGTTATGATATATTTATTGAAAAGGAATTTAAATCGTTTATATATAAGGAGGATTATCGATTGGCAGATGATCGTAAAGTGGCCTTAGATGCCGCACTAAAAAAAATCGAAAAGAACTTTGGTAAAGGTTCAGTAATGAAATTAGGGGAGAAGATCGACCAACAGATCTCAACTATTCCTAGTGGTTCACTAGCATTGGATGTTGCATTAGGTGTTGGTGGATATCCCCGCGGACGTATCGTTGAAGTCTATGGACCAGAAAGTTCTGGTAAGACGACTGTTGCATTACATGCGATCGCTTCTGTACAGCAACAAGGCGGAACAGCTGCATTTATCGATGCAGAGCATGCTTTAGATCCTCAATATGCCCAAGCGCTAGGCGTAAATATCGATGAGCTACTTCTTTCGCAACCAGATACTGGTGAGCAAGGATTAGAAATCGCGGATGCTTTAGTTTCCAGTGGTGCAATTGATATTGTAGTTATTGACTCTGTAGCGGCTTTAGTACCTCGTGCTGAAATCGATGGAGAGATGGGAGCCAGTCACGTTGGGTTGCAAGCGCGTTTGATGTCACAAGCGTTACGTAAGCTTTCTGGTTCAATCAATAAGACGAAGACAATTGCGATTTTCATTAATCAAATTCGTGAAAAAGTCGGTGTGATGTTCGGTAACCCCGAAACAACACCTGGTGGTCGTGCCTTAAAATTCTATGCAACAGTTCGTTTGGAAGTAAGACGTGCCGAGCAATTGAAACAAGGAACAGATATTATTGGTAACCGTACTAAAATCAAAGTTGTTAAAAACAAGGTGGCACCGCCATTTAAAGTGGCAGAAGTAGATATTATGTATGGCCAAGGGATTTCTCAAGAAGGAGAATTGCTTGATATGGCTGTAGAAAAAGATATTGTTGATAAGAGTGGCGCATGGTACAGTTACAAAGAAGAACGAATTGGCCAGGGGCGTGAAAATGTCAAAGTTTACATGACTGAACATCCAGAAATGGTCGAAGAAGTGTCCAAACGTGTCCGTGATGCATTCGGTATCGGTGATGGAACAGCGTTTGATGAAGAAGAACAAGCACAAGAAGAACTACCTCTTGACGAAGAATAATATAGAGTAAAAAGCAAACCAATGAAAGCTGTCAACAGCGTTTTATTGGTTTGTTTTTTTATGTAACAGTGATTCTTTCCAACATAGGAACTCTTTCATCGGGAAAGGGCTTTTTTAAGTTGACACACTGGTGTACAAACATTAGAATAAAGTTGTGTGCAAAACACGTATGCAAGTAGGCATATTGATAATTGATTATAGTTTATCAGAAAACTACATGAATATTGAAAATTTGAAGATAGTACGGAGGTGGAAACAATGGTTTTAGGAATTCTCCTCGCTATCATCGGTTTAGTTGTCGGTCTTGGTTTAGGGTTAGTCGTTGCAAAATCACGTCATGAAAAGGCAATAGATGGTGCAAAGTCCTCTGCAGAAGGCATAATCGAAAGTGCCAATAAAGAAGCAGAGACTCTGAAAAAAGAAGCTTTATTAAAAGCTATGGAAGAAAACCAGAAGTATCGGTCAGAAATTGAAAGTGAGTTGAAAGAAAGCAAAGTAGAACTTAAATCTCAAGAAAATCGTTTATTACAAAGAGAACAAACGTTAGATCGTAAAGATGACTCTCTTGAAAAACGTGAAAACTCACTGGAAGAAAAAGAAGAGAAACTTGGTGCTAGACAGCAATTAATTGATGAGCGAGAAAAAGATGTAGAAGAACTAGTTGAAAAGCAACATCAAGAAATAGAACGTATTGCTTCACTATCTAAAGATGAAGCAAAAGATATCATTATGAAATCAACAGAAGAAGAATTAAGCCATGAGCTAACAGTAATGGTTAAAGAGTCTGAACAACGTGCCAAAGAAGAGTCAGATCGCAAAGCCAAAAATTTACTTTCTCTGGCAATTCAACGCTGTGCAGCTGACTCAGTTTCCGAAACAACGGTTTCTGTTGTTAGTTTACCAAACGATGAAATGAAAGGAAGAATCATTGGACGTGAAGGACGCAATATTCGTACATTAGAGACCTTAACAGGAATCGATTTGATTATTGATGATACGCCAGAAGCCGTGGTACTTTCAGGATTTGACCCAATTCGTAGAGAAATCGCTCGGATGACCCTTGAGAAATTGATTCAAGATGGTCGAATTCATCCAGCGCGCATTGAAGAAATGGTTGAAAAATCTCGTAAAGAAATGGATGAACGTATTCGTGAATACGGTGAGCAAGCAGCGTTTGAAGTGGGCGCTCACACATTGCATCCAGATTTGATCAAGATTTTAGGTCGTTTACGTTTCCGTACAAGTTATGGTCAAAACGTATTGAATCACTCGATCGAAGTTGCTAAACTGACAGGAGTCTTGGCCGCAGAAATTGGCGAAGACATTCAATTAGCTAAACGTGCTGGATTATTGCATGATATTGGTAAAGCGCTAGATCATGAAATCGAAGGCTCTCACGTTGAGATCGGTGCAGAATTGGCTGCTAAGTACAAAGAAAATTCCACAGTTATCAATGCGATTGCATCCCATCACGGTGATGTGGAAGCAACTTCTGTTATTTCTGTCTTGGTTGCTGCAGCAGATGCTTTATCAGCTGCTCGACCAGGTGCTCGTAGCGAGTCAATGGAAAACTACATTCGTCGCTTAGAAAACTTAGAAAATATTTCTAATGGATTTGAAGGAGTTGAGTCTAGTTTTGCCGTACAAGCCGGACGCGAAGTTCGTGTAATGGTCAAACCAGATGAAATCACAGACTTAGAAGCTGTTCGTTTAGTACGAGATATTCGTAAGAAGATCGAAGACGACTTGGATTACCCAGGCCACATCAAAGTGACCGTGATTCGGGAAACACGTGCAGTAGATTATGCGAAATAAATACAGATAGTTTAAAAAGAAGTGAGGCCTTTAAAGGCTCGCTTCTTTTTTTATATTTTAAATTAGAAAAAATTCAGAATATTTTTACTAAACCGGTCGTAATATTTTAATTACGACCAACTTATAACTTTGCTATATTATTTATAGCTTTTATTAAAATCGGGGGGTTTTTATATGAAATTTAAGAAAAGTGCTTTACTAGGATTAATTGCAGTATCAAGCATAGCCCTAGTTGCATGTGGCGGAAACTCTAAAAGTGCAGACAACGGGTCTGGCGCTGATGAAAAAGTATTTAGATTTATTGAAAGACAAGAAATGCCTAGCGCAGATCCTTCATTAGCAACAGATGAAGTAAGTTTTGTTGCATTGAATAATGTTTATGAAGGAATTTATCGACTAGATAAAGATAGTAAACCTCAACCAGCTGGAGCGTCCGAAATGGCAGAAGTCAGTGAAGATGGTTTGACTTACAAAATTAAATTAAGAGAAGATGCAAAATGGACAGATGACAAGCCAGTAACTGCAGCAGATTTTGTTTACGGATGGCAGAGAACGGTTGATCCAGCAACTGGATCAGAATATGCTTATATGTTCAATTCTGTAAAAAATGCCGAAAAAATCTCTAAAGGCGAAATGAAAAAAGAAGAACTTGGCATCAAGGCTATTGGTGAGTATGAATTAGAAATTACGTTAGAAAAAGCAACACCTTATTTTGATTATTTACTAGCATTCCCATCATTCTTACCACAAAGACAAGATATTGCTGAAAAATATGGTAAAGATTATACAACAGCAAGTGATAAGGCAGTTTATAACGGCCCATTTACCTTAACAGATTTTGATGGCCCAGGAACAGATACGAGCTGGTCTTATACAAAAAATGAAAAATATTGGGACAAAGATACGGTTAAATTAGATAAAGTAGCAATCGATGTTGTAAAAGAAGCACCGACTTCATTGAACTTATTCCAAGATGGCCAGGCTGATGAAGTGCCGCTTTCAGGCGAATTAGCTCAACAAATGAAAAATGAACCGGATTACATTGTTTTAAAAGGCGCGTCAACGTTTTATCTTGAACCAAACCAAAGAGAAGCTGACTCACCTTATCGCAACGTGAATTTACGTAAAGCATTGTCATATGCGATCGATCGTAAAGCGTTAGTTGAGCAAATATTAGCAAATGGGTCTGCTGTACCAATGGGGCTTGTTCCAGAAGGTTTAGCGACTGATCCGAAAACAGATGAAGATTTTGCCAAAGAATTAGGTAATGAGATTGTTTACGATGTCGATAAAGCAAAAGAATCATGGAAGAAAGCGAAAGACGAATTAGGGGTTTCAACATTATCAGTAGATTTGTTGATTGATGACACCGATAATGCGAAGAAAATGGCTGAATATCTTCAAGGCTCATTATCAGATACTTTAGAAGGTTTGAAAGTATCCGTTAGTCCAGTACCATTTTCTGTTCGTTTAGATCGTTCTAATAAAGGAGACTTCCAAATTGCGGTTAGCGCATGGGGAGCAGATTATGCTGATCCAAGTAGCTTCTTAGATTTATTTACAACAAACAATTCATATAATAGAGGTCGCTATTCAAATCCTGAATATGATAAATTAGTAGAAAGTGCTGCAACGACAAATGCAAACAATCCAGAAGCACGTTGGAAAGATATGCTAGATGCTGAAAAATTAATAATGGATGACATGGGTGTTATTCCGTTGTATCAAAAAGCTGAAGCACATCTTCGTTCTGATAAAGTTAAAGATGTAGTTTACCATTCAACTGGTGCGAAATATGACTTTAAATGGACATATATTGAAGATTAAAAGTTAAGTAAAAAAGCCTGGGACATAACTTGAAAAGTTATATCTCAGGCTTTTTGGCTATCTACATGACAAATGTCATATGGATTCATGACAAGATCATCTAACACAATCTCCAAGCATTAGGTAAGATAAACACATAAGCAAAGGGGAGAAAAAAATGATCGCAGTAAAGAATCTAACAAAAACAATCAAGAATAAAACAATCTTAAAAAATGTCTCACTAACCGTTGATAAAGGGGAAATCATCGCTTTAGTTGGTCCAAATGGTGCAGGGAAGACAACGTTGATCAACTGTTTAACAGGATTGATTCGCCCAACAAGCGGAGAAATTACACTCTTTGGTAAAAATCCAATGAATAAAAAAAATAAAACCGATATCGGTGTTATGCTTCAAGAAAGTACGACGCTAGAAAACGTTAAAGTCAAAGAGCTATTTACCTTGTTTCGCAGTTTCTACTCACAATCATTGTCACTAGAGGAATTATTAGAGCTAACAGGTCTAACTGCACTCCAAAATACGTATACCACTAAATTATCAGGTGGGCAAAAACGTCGTTTGACATTTGGTTTAGCTATTATTGGAAATCCAGACTTACTTTTTCTAGACGAACCGACGACTGGAATGGATGTGACTAGCCGTAAAATTTTCTGGAACAAAATCAATGCTTTGAGAGAACAGGGCAAAACAATTATCTTGACCACCCATTATTTAGAAGAAATTGAAAAAGTTGCCACTCGGATTCTGCTAATGAAGCAAGGCAAAATCGTTCACGATGGAACGTTGAAGAGTATTCAGTCTGAGATGTTGCAAAATAAAGTGAGTTTTCAATTATTAGATCATACATCGGACGAAAAATTGGCTGAATTACCTTATGTAACAACTCTTGAAAAAGAAACGAACCGTGTCACGCTTTATACAGCAAATAGTGATGAAACAATTTTAGAATTGATTGCAGAAAATATTAAATTCGCTAATCTATTGATTGTACCAGGAAACCTAGAAATGGTATTCAGCACATTAGTTGAGGAGGAAAATAAATGAACGCGTTAGTTGTACAAACAAAAACCGATTTAAACCGATCCTTATTTAGAAGTAAAGCCTTTATCTTTTTTTCATTAGGAATGCCAGTTGGCTTTTACTTACTATTTACCAAGGTGTTCAACATGGGAGTGCCAGAAGAACATATTGCGATTTTTTATAAAGATAGCATGATTCAAATGGCCACATACAGCGTGATGATCAGTTCGTTATTTTCCTTTTCTATGACATTGATCGAAGATCGCAAACAGGGTGTTAAGCAGTTTTTACGCTTATCCCCTCTTCCAGAAACTATTTATTATACAAGTAAAATTGTAACTCAATTTTTGATCAATGTTTTATTGCTGCTTGCTATTTTTTTAGTCGGACATTTCGTTAATGGAGTGGAAATGACTGCCGTTTCTTGGCTAAGCAGTGGTTTATGGATTTTATATGGTTGCTTACCGATTACAGCACTCGCTACAATCATCAGCTTAGTGAAGGACCCGAATACGGCAAGTGTATTGAATAACATGGTGTTGATGCCGCTTGCAATCGTTAGTGGATTATGGTGGCCGATCGAGATGTTCCCAGATGTGGTTCAAAAGATTGCTTCAGGTCTACCAACATTCTATGCAGCTCAAGGGGCAAAAGAATTGGCAGATGGGCAATTCCCTGATCTGAAAGGAGTATTGATCATTTTCATTTATTTTGTTGTACTTATGGTATTATCAATATATCTGAATGGTCGCAAAGAAGAAGTAAAACGTTAGGGGAAAGTTATGATTGGCAAATTTAGATTGTATCCGAAAGAAGACGGATTTGTTTCGTTTATATGGTTGATTTTTATATTGATTCCAATTATTGCGATGTTTCCATATGATAATTTTGATAAGCAACTGGCATTAGTTATGTTGGTAATTTTTGTTTTGACCTATCGAAATTGTTTATTTAATGGGAAGTGGTTTCCGTTTTGGATGGGGTTGATGTATGTGATATCCTTTTTTTATACAGTATACTTTGGTTATATTTACTTGTTTATCTATCCGGCGTGGATGATTGGTTTTATGCCAATGAAGAAAAAGGTATTTCGTTATTATTATATCGTCTTATTAGGTATGCTAGCACCTGTTCCATTTGCGTTGAGTCAGTTACCGGCTTATATGACAGATGAACTGAAAATCACCATTTTTGTGTACGGCTTTTTTATCTGTGCTGCTCCTTTTGCTGGGCGCTCGATTCGTAAACAAGCACAGCTACGTAAGCAAATGTATCAGTCAACGCAACGAATGGAATATGTTATTAAACAAGAAGAACGTTATCGAATCGCTAGAGATCTGCATGACACATTAGGGCAGTCGTTATCAATTATGACAATCAAAGCGGAACTTGCGGGAAAGCTTATTGATAAAGACCATGGACTAGCTAAAAAAGAAATACTAGAAGTTGCAGACACGTCACGAGGGACCTTGCAGACCGTGCGGGAAATTGTCTCAAGTATGCGTTATGTTTTGATTGTCGAAGAGATGATTACGATCGAAAAAAGTTTACGAACAGCCAAAATCATTTTGTCCACAGAGGGAGAAGAATTGACTGAGGGAATTCCAACAGCTATTCAAAATACAGTGAGTTATTGCTTACGAGAATGTATCACCAATGTCATCCGTCATAGTAAAGCTAGTCAATGCAAAATCAGCATCAAAAAAGAAGGGAAAAACTATTATTTTATTGTTGAAGATGATGGTCTAGGGATGAAACAATCAATGCATGGCAATGGATTAACGGGATTAAAGGAACGGATTGAAAGCATTGATGGGGAGCTGGATTTTACTGAGAAAAATGGAACGAAGGTTTTATTCACAGTACCTGTGAATAAAAAAGAGGAGACAATCAATGATTAAACTAATTATCGCAGAAGACCAAGGGTTATTGTCTTCTGCCTTGGCGACAATTTTAAATTTGGAAGACGATTTAGAAGTTGTAGGAATAGCTAAAAATGGTGTAGAAGCATTAACATTGATTGAAACGCATCTGCCAGATATTTGTTTGACAGATATTGAAATGCCGTTAAAAACTGGATTGGAGTTAGCGGAAGATTTGAAAGATCGAACACAAAAAGTGATTATTTTAACTACTTTTGCCAGAGAAGGTTATTTTGAACGTGCAGTCAAAGCAAACGTATCTGGCTATCTTTTAAAAGATACACCTACAGATGAATTGATTGGAAATATTCGAGCTGTTATGCAAGGCAAAAAGTTTTATTCGCCTGAACTTGTAACTGGTCTATTTTCAAAGCAAGAAAATCCATTGACTGAGCGAGAGCAAGAAGTGTTACTAGCAGTTGGGGAAGGATTGTCTTCTAAAGAAATTGCAGGAAAATTATTTTTGACTAGTGGAACGGTACGAAATTATATGTCTGAGATTTTGAATAAGTTGGATGCAAAAAATCGGATTGAAGCTGTGGGGATTGCAAAGGAAAAAGGCTGGATATAACTGATCAGGTCGTGATTAAAAGCTAACCTATGATATGAATATGGATTTTGGCGAGTTAGTGAACAAACATCTATTATAATTCTAACAAAACACGTCTTATTTATTAGAATTATAATAGATACATTGAAAAAAATGTATTTATTTGTTTTTTTGTATTATTATAATAAAAAAACAGTCTATAATGAGGAGCTTAAGTTTGAAAAAAACGATCGCCAGTCTATTTATATTAGTAATTGCGCTATTCTTAGTACCTTTATCCAGTGAAGCAACTCAAATCAATTTTTACGATATTGACACTCTTAGTCAACAGGAACGAACAGCCATTATCAAAGGTAAGCCAGAACTAAATTCGGAGTATAAACAATATAATTTCATTTATCAAAATTCTAAAAATAGTTCCAACATGGTTGATTCTTCTGATTCTGGAAGCTTGGTTGGACAGGAACATTCGGGGACAGTGCTGAAAGCAACAAATCAATCTAGATTACCAAAAGCTGGGGAAATAGGGCATACTGATTTATGGTTATACGGAAGTGGTTTTATTGCTATTAGTATAATTGTTTTGTATAAACGGAAAAAATACAGTAAACTGCTACTACTTATTTTTATTCCAACAGCTATAGGAACTACTTCGATAGCTGTTTTAGCAAAAGAAGGGACCTTGATTCCAGCAGAAACCATTTCAATTTCTGCGGGTGAAGTGAAGAGTATTGAACCTGCTGTGATTAATGGATATACCTATGTAGGTTACTATCCAGTGGCAGAAATTACCCCACCGAACGTTATGTCAACAATTCTAGTCCGTTATGTTGATGAAAATAGCAACGAGCTTCAAACGGCTCAAACAATTACCGGTACTATTGGTGAAGCCTATGATGCATCTACAGAAAAATATAAGTTATCGATAGCAGGCTATACTTTAAATGAAGCAAAATTACCAGCGAATGCTACTGGTACATTTGCAGAAAAACAGCAAACCGTTGTTTATGAGTATAAAAAAGAGGTCGAAAAAAAAGGAACGGTCACCGTTCAGTATTTAAATAAGAATGGCGATGAAATCATAGCAGCTGATGTTTTGACTGGTGAAATAGGTCAAGCATTTTATGTGGAGAAAAAAGAAATTACAAACTTTTTATTTGAACATGCAGAAGGTGAACTTGACGGAGTATTTTCAACAGAGGAAATGCTCATCCAACTATATTATACAGATGAAGTAGAAATAAATATCCATTATGTCGATAAACATACAAAAGAACCACTGATTTTAAACGCTCTCAGCTACTATGCAGAGTACTTACGCCCTGATGTGAGTGATATTGACGATTACTATTACACGAATACATCCAATCAGAAGACTTATAGTTTGGGCAGTGTAGCAATGTCAGATCAATTGATTGTAAAAGTTGGAACAGAGTATACCTTACCAAAAGAGATCGAATTTCTAATAACGAAACCAGATGGGCAGACCGTGCGTAATTTTGAGTTTCCTAAAGCAGTGATACTCCCAAATGGTGGGTGGATAATAGCGGTTAGTAGCTATTCAAACATTGTGTTCAATCAAGAGCGACCGGGAGATGTACCCGGAAACTATACCGGTGTCGCAGATAAACTTGAAATAGATGTAACATATGAATTGCAATATATAGCAACGGCGATACCTGAGCCATAGTTTGATGTAACCAAGTTTAGCGGTTAGTGACACTATATAGCAACTAATTTACTTGATTGTAGTAAAAATAGGGAGAGAGATATAACAAACGCTGTTATATCTCTCTCCCTTAAAATCTGAATAGAGAGTATTTTAAAAGTCATTTAGTGCTAGAGCCAAAAAGAAAAACACCCGAAAGAGAACGCAATAGATCACCATATTGAGTAGTTTTGGTATGAGCAGGCGGGAGTAAGTTAGGCTCTAATTCTAGAGTAATAAAATGTTCAGGTGAAATAATTTTCTTTCTTTTGTAAATAAAAGTGACTTCTTGTGGATCATCAGCAAAAATTCCTTCTTGCAAAACAGAACTACTGACGAGCTCCCACAAATGATACTGTTCATTTTTTAAATAATAAATGATGATAATTGGTTGAATAATTAAGAAAATAATCAAAAATAACGTGACAAAGTACGATTTAAAAAAGGTTGTCTTTTTCATTTTCGACCTCTCTTAACTCAATCACTAAGTCAGCAAATTTTCCCCAATCTGAAGGTGTTGGCGGTTGTTTCCAAATGATTTGCTGGCATGTGAGTTCTTGTATTTTGTAGTCTGAAATAGAAATCCGAGTATCATTATTAAATTTCTTTTGTATAATAATATTTAAATCTCGAAAACGTTGTAAGCTTTGACGAATGTACTCCGTATAAGCAGCACCATGAGAAAAGTCGATATAAATATTGATGGGAGTACCTAGCTGATCTGGGGTTAACAAAGCCAAGGTAGAGAACATTAAATCGTAATATAGTTTAGCACGGTCATCTTTTGAAAGTTCCAAAGAAGTAAGTGCATTATTTTTTCTAACGAATCTTAGAATGATTCTATGTAACGGATGGTATACTTCAGAAAAATAACTATAAGCAGAAACGTCTATAAACGTAGTATAGTTTTGTCTAAAGATAGATAGCCCTAATATTTTTTTGAAAAACGAATGGTATAGATTCGTTTCTTGTTGTTGAGTTAGTACAAAAGTAGTTGTTAATACATTAACCAATTGTTGCGTTGTTTCGTGCGCTTCCCAAGATAATTCTTTGTTGAAATGTAAATCGCAATCAAACATATCAGAGATAAATAAAAAGGATAATAAATAGTTGGTCTCCTCAAAGTGATCTGTTTGCGGAAGAGAAGATGGGTGTAACATTTTTTCTAGCGCAAGCAATTGGGAAGCAAATGTTTGCTGAGTATTATCATCAATGGTACAGAAATTTTCTTTTAAATGATGGT
The DNA here is from genome assembly GCF_058216515.1 of Enterococcus sp. AMC1252. Classification (NCBI taxonomy): domain Bacteria; kingdom Bacillati; phylum Bacillota; class Bacilli; order Lactobacillales; family Enterococcaceae; genus Enterococcus; species Enterococcus sp. AMC1252. The sequence continues at coordinate 3,649,183 of NZ_CM177097.1, read as the reverse complement.
GATTTTTCACTCTAATTTGCACGATTTGAATAAATAAAAATAATTTTTTTCTTTCAAGAAAGGTCAAATCTAAATTAAAGTAGTTGATTACATTTGTTGAAATGGCTTGAGACTCTTTTTCATTTTGTTTGGAGAACGGATGTTTTTCTCCGAAATAGAAATAAGAGACGATATCAAATATAGTTGAACGTACATGCGTTTCATGGCTAGCCAGCTTATTTTTTTTAATTGATAGACCTGTCTGTTTTAAACAAGAAAGTACTTTTTGACGAATTTGATAGAGCGTTGTCTTGGCGATATGTTGCTCTTCTTGGAATTTTTTTATTGATTTTTCCTCGACTAATACTTCAACGAAAAAAATGAATTTCAAAGAACGTTTTACATAAAGATGATGTAGTTTTTGAATGGTTTCATTTGATATCGGTCGATAAACGATTTCATCATAATTTTGCTCAGAAATGCGTAGTTCACAAGATTCCGAATTTAGATCACTGATGTACTTTTCTAATAAAAATTTGGATAATCCAGTTAGTTCGATCAGCTTTTTTTTACTTAAAAATTGCTCATTATAAAGTTGCAGTGTGGTTAATAGTTGCGCTTTTCCCTTATCGTCGTCCTCTAAAAATTCTAAATAGTCCATTGTATCACCTCAAACTCTACTTTTAAAACCAATGTTAGTCGTTTATTATTCTTATATTACTTAGAGAAGTACTCGCTACTTTTAGCAGATGCTGTAAATGATTCGCCAATTTCTCCTTTTAACGTTTCTGATGGGGCCAAATCATGTCCAAATTCATCTACATATTTTATTGTAACGGTCCCTGCGGATCGTTTTTTTGTTTTTTTGAGTATCTTTTTGTTGTTGGAAGGAGCCGTAATATCCAATAAACCTTCATTTTGTATCATTGTATTAGGAAAAAGATTACTAAGCATCATCAAACTACTATCTTCTGTTTGCCTATTGTTTGTAGTAGGTATTTGATTGGAAAAAGATGGGTGCTTAAAATCTAACGTAATCAAAGGTAGTAAATTAAGAGTCGTTGGTTTTTCTATTGATTCTAAAAGCGGTACTTTTGGCTGATAGATGTAAAGAACTTCTTGATTATGATCAGAAAAAACACCATTCTGATTTATTGGAAGTTGTTTTAATGTCCATCCTGCAATCTCTTTTTTAGTTGTTTCGTAAGGAGTATTGAAAACACCATTTAAAACTTCTGGTTTTTCTAAATCTTGTCCGTGCTCATCTAGATATCTGACAGTGATTGAGCCTAGGAGCTCTTTTTTATAAATGTATGCAACTTTTTTAGAAGTATCAGTAAAGACATCGGTTTCCGATTCAGGTTTTGTTTGAGCGATCCAACCGCTTATTTCTTTTGCATGTGTCTGATAAGTTTCTCCTAAAACACCAGTTAATATATCTGGAGAAGCTAATTCATTATCATTTTCATCAGTATAGTGCACAAATACAGTGCCGGTTTTTGGTTTATGCGTGACAACAAAGTCATGTGTATAAACACCGTTAGAAATTGCGTAGGATGCAAAACTAGTGGGTTTAGCATATGAACCTGGAGCATTATTTAGCCGAGCACGATAGCTTATGCTTGCCAGATTATCAAATTCCTCTTTTGCAACATCAGTAACTAATAAATGATCTTCCTGTATTTGTAACCGCTCCTCAGCCAATTGAATGCCATTAAAAACAAGCGTTGTTTCACTAGGTACAGTTGTGAATGGAGGCATATAGCCATCAAAATTGGTTAATCGATTGGGCATTGCAGAAAATGGGATTAAAAGAGTCTGGTTTTCTTCTTGATAATTAAAATTACTTGAATCGATGGTACTTGGAGGACTTGTTGTCCCAATAGATTGTCCACTAGCTCTTAAATCAGTCAGTAATGGAAAGTCGTTGATTACAGTAAAATCAGAAACACCATCAAACTGGATGAAAAGTGTTTTTAGGTTAGGTAAATTTTTTAAAGCAGCAATTGTTGTTATGTTCGGATTATATTCCATAAAAATTTTTTCTAAAGACGTTAAAGGGGTTAGTTTTGCTAAAACTGTATCGTCTACATTAGCCTGAGTCAGAGAAATCAAATTGATCGCTGTATTTTTATGTAAGTCGGGAAAGTTTTCGTTTGTTACATTTGCTCCTTGTAACCGAACGTAGCTCAAATTTGTGAGAGCTTCTAATGGGCTAAAATCAGTTACCTGGTTAGAAGCCATCATATTAAAATTAGCTAAGTTGATAGCGTACTCTAAACCAGATAGACTAGCGATTTGCTCCGTTTCACCGCCAGATAAGTATAAAGATGTCAGCATCTCCATATCTGTTGTAGTAATTTCACTGTCCGCTGGTTTTCCTAATGTCGACAAAATAACAGCACGTAATACATTATCTGGGATGTTAACGATGTCTGTTGAAGAGGGGAGCAAGTTAGTAGGACTATCATATGTAAGCAGACCAGCGTCTAGGCTGTTGTCTTTTTGACTTGTGTTAGCTTGAGTTTCAGTAGGTGTATTAAAAGAAGCATAAACACCGAGACATAATAGGAAAATAGACCATTTCTTTGTTTTTTTCAATTTTGTACCTCTATATATTTTTATTTATTATATGCTATTTGGAATTGAATTTCTTTTTTATTTTCATATTCTATTTAAATATTAATGATTACAGGTAATTAAGATTTTCCAGAATAAAAAGAACTTATATAAGATAATACTATTTTAATAAACAAACTTCCACATTACACAGCCTTTTTTTTTCGCCTTTTTTTCATTTTCCTCAAAAAAAGCAAACTTTTAAAATAATTAAAAAAAATTTGTTAATTATCGTAGTTGTATTTCGATTTCAAATGATTGAATATTATGTGTGTATCAAATACGTTTTATTAGAAAGTCAGATAAATAAATCAGGAAAAAATCAAATGAAGTTCAATCTACTGGTTGAACACGTTGCTTTTACAGGAGTTAGGTGAATCAAAAATGCATGTAAACTTTTTAAACGCCTATTTCGATAGAAACAGTTTTCTGAAAGGAGGTGAAAAATTGAAAAGGAAAATAGTTATCTTTGCCTTTTTCTCCTTATTGATAGGAATAGCCTATTATTTCATTCCAGAACAGACAAAAGTATTAGCTGAAAGGTCAAGTGCAATTCTCATTTCCGATAGACAATTTAGTAAATCAATGACACAGTATGTTTTACCAGAAAAAGAACCGACAGATATCGTAACCGCAAAAGATCTTGGCAATCAAGAATGGCTAATAAATATTGTCGAGCAGCAATTGTCTCCTAAAAAAATTGATGATATCGAACATCCAATATATTTTGGTGATTTACAGACTATTACTTATATTGGTGTTTTTGAATCAAGTCAAATATCAGGACAAATTCCAGAAGGAATTGGTTATTTTACTGGGCTCACTAAATTATTTCTTTTGAATAACCCAGGTTTAACAGGAGAAATGCCTGAAAGTTTTTCTTTGTTAACAAATTTGGAAGAATTTTCTATAGGATCATCGGCAGATTTTCCAAACCCAGTAGCAGTAAAAACGAATGTTGCTCTTTTGCAACCGTTGCATAAATTAAAGAAATTAACGCTGAGTTTAGGCGCTGATAAATACGGGGAAATGCCAGCATGGACTAATTTTCCAGAGCTAGAATCTGTAAATCTATTAAATCGTATTTCTGCAAAAACAGATGAAAAAGTCAGTGGAACCCTTGATGGGATCGAAACGCTAGATAAATTATTTTTTGTAGATTTAGGTTTTAATAACTTTTCGGGAAAGATTCCAGAAAAGATTGGGAATTTAGTCAATTTACAATATTTACGCCTTTCGGCAAATAATTTTTCTGGAGGGATTCCAAACTCTGTAGGCAATTTAATAAATCTTATTGAATTTCAATTAGGCGATACAAAAGTAGAAGGAACATTGAATAAAAATATTTTCACCTTACCCAAATTAGAAAATCTTCAACTTCAAAGAACAAAAATTGGCGGGCGATTTCCTAGTTTAGAAAATGAAAAAGCGGCACCATTTACTTACTTTACTGTATCCAGTACTAAATTAGTCGGACAATTTCCACAAGAAATATTGACCTTGCCTTCTTTAACATTAATAAGTGTTGCGAATACGCAGTTGACAGTAAATAGTGATGTTACCCCTGTTGCACCTACAGAAAAACCGTGGAGCAACTATTTTAGTAATACGTTGATTGTCAATAATAGTCAATTAAGTTTAAAAAGTGTAAATAAAATAAATGCAGGTGATATGTCAGAGATAGTGTTTCCTTTTAGACAAGAAACAAGTGATAGCTTTAATTTACATTTGCAACATACTAACAACGCCAAGCATGTTTTTTTTCCAGAACATACATTTACGATTAAGGAAATAAATACTGAAAAAATCGTTTATGAAGGAGTATGGGATGAAGGCGTTCAGCTAAAATGGGATACTTCGATTGCAGGATATCACGTGATCATGGATGGAGCGGATAAAAATCCTAATAACATGACAACGATAGAAATAAAAAAACCTTGGACCGTAACATTTGATAGTACTGGCGGTAGTACAGTTCCGAGTCAGCTTGTTAAAGATGGAGATAAGGTTGTCAATTCGGACGATCCCATATTAGAAAACAAAAAATTTATGGGCTGGTATGAAGATCCAATGTTAACGAAAAAATGGGATTTTTCGACGCCTGTGACGCAAGATAGAACATTATATGCAAAATGGCGTAGTAGCATCGTGGATCCAGAGGACGGAACAACTATTTTGACACCAATGAACCCAGATGATGGCACACCAAATGAAACAAACGTTACAAAAGAAGATTTAAGAATCCAGTATGTATCAGACTTTGATTTTGGTACACATCAAAATACGTTAAATCAACTACAACTGAAAGCCGCAGGAGATCATGGTAATACACCCAAAGAGCCGAAAGTAGTTCCGGCATTTATCTCTGTTATTGATGATCGGCCGAAAATGAGCACAAGCAACTGGGAACTAAGAGCAAGTACAACTGACTTTTCAGATGCTTCCGGCTCAGTATTAAAAGGTGCCAGACTTTTTCTTTCAGAGCTAAACTATGCGGAAACATCAAAAGAAAAGCCAGATGTTGTTTCTAACAAAATCGAACTATCAAAGGATGAAACGTTGATATCTAGTACTGGCGGTAAAAATATCGGGAATGGAACATGGTCTTTAGCATTTGGCTCATTAGATGCAGATCAACGAACAACAGGTGTGACGTTAGATATTGCACAAGGGTACGGGAAGAATCAGACAGCATATTCAGCAACTATCGATTGGGAATTAGTGATTGAACCATAGGGGAACAAGAAAGGTGATACAAATTGAAAAAACTATTATATTACATGTGCCTTTGCTCATTCTGTTTCATTTTGACTATTCCCATAGTTAGTTTTGCTGATGGTGTCACTTCCAATGGCGGAGTTCGCTTTGTTCCAGCAACGGGTAAAGAACAGGAAAGTCATAATAGCGAAACAACCGAAGATAGGCAAGCGATAAAAAAAGAGGAACCTAAAATGACTAAGGGGATTTTGCCAAAGACCAATAGCAAAACAAATTGGTTACTTTTACTTTTAGGAATACTTACTGTGAGTATTTTTTTGCTCATCAGTTGGATCAGAAATAAACGACTGGAACATTAGAGAAATAAGTGGAATGACAATGGTATAACGTAAACTATTTACTTTATATAAAATTAGGTATTTGAGAGGAAGAAAATAATGAAAATGAAAAAAATGATTATCAGCAGTACGCTGGCAGCAACTATTTTAGGAGGAGTGGGTGTACAGAGCGTATCAGCAGCTGAATACCCATCTGCAACAAAAGCTAAAAGCGAGGGGAAAGTAACATTTACTGAAGGCGGACCAGAAATTGTAGACCCAACAGATCCTGATATCCCAATCGTGCCAGTAGACCCAACAGATCCAACAAATCCTGATAAACCTGTAAATCCAGCTAAAGCTGATTTAATGATTCAATATGTATCGGATTTTGATTTTGGTACGCATGAAAATAGTTTGAAAACATTTAAAGCAAATGCAAAACCAGACTACGCATTTGCGTTAGATGCAGAAGGAAACCGTACAGGAGAACTATACGAAGTACCATCGTTTGTGTCTACAAAAGATGTTCGCTCAGAAAGCAAAGGCTGGGAATTGACTGTAACAGCATCCAAATTTACATCGACTAAAGGAAAAGAATTAAAAGGTGGAGAAGTAACCTTAAAAGATCTAACCTATAAAAATCCAACAAATCCAATTGGCACAGCACCAAAAGCAGCAGTTGGTGATAAAGTATTGTCACCAGCAACAGAAACAACTATCGCAACTGCTGGAGAGAATAGCGGTGTTGGCTCATGGTCATTAGGAATGGGCGCATTGTCAGAAGATAAAAAGGCTGTAAAAGGTGTAGAATTGAACATTCCACGAAATTCTTTAAAAGAAATCGATGCGTATAAAGCAACCTTTGATTGGGAATTAAAAGCAGATCCAACTGTTGCGCCATAATTGACATAGCGTAACAGACAAATAATTGAGCAAATAAGAGATCGTTAAGATTCTGATGGTTATACGAATCTTAACGACTCTTCTTTTAGGAAGGTGACAATAAATGAATAAAAAAGGACTGATATACATATTAAGTACGTTCTTTCTATCTACTTTATTTTTCGTAACAGCTCTTGCAGATGAAGCGGAAGAAGAGGCGAACAAGGGGACTGGTGCTGCATTTAGCGTGTCGCCAATTTATCCAGATAATCAAGCGAATGGAAAAAATGGGTATTTTGAACTGAATGTATCACCAAAACAAAAACAAGTTTTGCAGATTGAGTTGCAAAATTATTCGGAAAAACCAACAACGGTAAACATAGAGGCAAATCGTGCGACAACAAGTGATGCAGGGATAACCAGCTACAAAAAAAGTATGAGAGAAAAAGATAATAGTCTAAAAGTAGATTTTGAGTCATTGGTACACGTAAAAGAGCAAGAAGTCACGCTGAATGCTAAGGAAAAAAGAACAATCGATATTATACTCCAAATGCCAGAAGAATCGTTTGAGGGGCAAGTATTAGGAGGCATTCATTTCTCTCAAAAACCAGATGAAAAAGAAAAAAATGAAAAAGAAAATGCTGTATACAACACATTTTCATACAGCATAGCTACACTTTTAACAGAGAATAATCAACAAGTGGAGAATCAATTAAAACTAATTGATGTTTATGCAGATCAAAGAAATTATCGGAATTTTATTGAAGCAAGCATTCAAAATACTGCGCCGACAATGATTAAAAAATTATCCGTCAAATCTGAAATAGTCGAAAAAAAATCATCAAAGGTAGCCTATCAAGCAAATAAAAGTTCTCTTAGAATGGCGCCCAATTCGACGTTTAATTTTGGTTTAGATTTACAAAACACAGAGTTGATATCAGGTGACTACAGGCTTAAGATGGTTGCCAATGCAGATGGAAAAGAATATAATTTTTCAAAAGATTTTACAATCAGCCGCAAACAAGCGATGGAACTTAATAATCAGGCCGTTTATATAGAGAAAAAAGATAATAAGCAGTTGTATATGATTATTGCGGGTGTTCTATCAGTAGTAGTTATAATCGTCATTATTTTAATTAAACGAAGTAGAACAAAAAAATCGAAACTGAAAATCAAAAAAAGAAACAAGAAAAGGAAAAAAAAGTAAAAAAATAAGGATGAACAGAAAAAAGTGAAAGCAGCCTAATTATACGGGCTACTTTCACTTTTGAGATGTAATTGTAAAGGATGGTGGAGGCAGAAAAAGTATTAATAGGTACAAAATGCGACTTCAAATGGACTCAAAAAATAAGTACATAGTAAAAGAAAATGATCAAAGTGATTGAAAAGTAGCAACCCTATCTAAAAAATAACTGAGTGAGAATAGTACTTTATTTCTCTTCAGTTATTTTTTTTAAATCCGCCGTTCATAAACCCAAACTATTTCCTATATAAAACCAGTAACAACTTTCTGCTCATAATCTAATTTCCTAACCTTCTCATCTCCTTGTTCAAACAACCGCACAAACTCTCCGAAAGATGCATGAAACAAATATCCGTAAGCACAATGTTCTTTAACTACCTTTTTAATCACTTAAAAGTAATCACATGTTTTTTCTTCGCTTTCTTCATAAAATCTATAAGAACCAACGGAACATTTCCTAGATAAGACTTTAACAATGTATATCCGTGTGTATAATCAAGCCTTATCAAGGCACGTCTAAACTACTTTTATGCCAGACTAAAATATGAAAAGTCCTCTCTAAATGAAAAAGCCAATAGGAACAATTTTGATTTATGCGATCAACATTGTTCCTATTTTTTCCATATAAAATGTTTTCGTCTATTTATATATCAGATAAATAGTTTATGAATCGAAATAATATACGTTAAAAATATGTATGTTTATATAATAAATAAAAAATATTTCAAGTTTATTTAGATCAAAAATACATAGAATGAACAAAAAAGCGCTTTCTTCATAGCGCGAATCATTTTCCTTTATATTACTATAAACGAAAGTGATATATGAAACATCGTTTCAGAGACGAATGGCACGAGAAAGGAATAATTGTAGATGTATTTTGTCGGTATCCTATCAACCTCAACTCAGACGAAAAAGTTATATTTAGATGTATTAAAAAGGCTTGAACTCAATGTTCAATTTATTGACTTAAATAGCGTTGAACAGCAACAAAATTACATAGATACAATCATTATAGATGAAACTGGGGACTCAGCGTCTGAAAATAGTTATGAAACAATTCTGAAATTAAGAAGCTTATTCGATAAGTACCTTCTGTTATTAACAAAGAATCGGACGACCACAACGGATTTAGTGTATTTGAAATTAGGGGTTGATGCAATAGCAAGTGAAGAAACAGACTATGAAGTTACGTTCACTCAACTAAAACGGGTACTGGAAGCATGTGAAAAAGCAGAGGTTATTGATGAAAGCAAGAAAAAAAATCAATTAGTGGAAGATTCATTAACGCTCAATCCACAAAATATAAGTGTTCTTAAAAATGGTATTGAGGAAATTGAATTAACCAATACAGAATACCAGATTTTAACTGTTTTAGTGAAACATATAGGAACAACGATTTCTTATGATGAACTTTATCAAAATGTTTGGAGTAAGGAAAATCAAATAAATCCGAACCGCCAATACTTAGTGACGAATGTTGTCTTTAAACTTCGAGCGAAATTGGGGAAAGATTATGGCGGGCGAGAGTACATTAGAACTGTTCGTACAAAAGGATACATGCTTAATCCAATAGTGAAAATAATATAGAACAACTTGGAGATTGTTTCTTTATCCGATTTATCCGGTGATAGCATCAATTGCTCTTCTTGATTCAAGTGAAGGCCTAAAACCTAGGGATTTAAAGGAGGTGGTGTAAGAACTTGAATAGGGAGTAGCTTGAAAATAAAGAAAGAAAGGAGAAAAAATGGAAAATATAAAAAATAAAAAATGGTGGAGCTTGATTGCTCTGACAGTTCTAGGGATAGTTATGGTAATAATTATTTCGAGTCGTTCTTCGTCAATATCTGCTAAAACAGACGAGACTCCGAAAGAAACAACTAAAAGTACCATCCAAGATCTAGATAGTATAGATTCAACCAATGCTACAAGCCAATCAAGCAAGAATAACTTTTCAGCAAGATTGCTAGATCCTACAGAAAATGAAAACGGACTAAAAGCTACACCGAAAGTCTTGACGGTAGTGCAGAATAGAGCTCTTCCTTCTCTGGCTACAGTTGCAAGTCGAAACTTGCTCTTTTCTCAAGTAGTTATTCCTAATGCACCAGCTGGCGCATTTTATGAGTATGTAAATGCGGATGGTTCACCAACGAATCCAAATAGTTACACTCTTGGATTTCAAACAATTTATGTGAAAATCACGGAAAGAGCGACTTCATCCAGCATCATTGTTCCAATTCCTATGACTGTTACAGATGCAGGAACGAGCTTGTTATTAAACAATACAGTGGCCCTTCAAGTAGACAATAATAGCGGAAGAATTGTTTTGTATCCAAATGAGACCAAAGATAAAACAGATGCTGAATTAGCACAATTAGTCCAAACGAAAGGAAATCTCCGCGCATGGAATATGGAGACAGGGGAAGCTTTACCAGTAAATGTTCTGAATACAACGATCAATACAACGACAATTGGATCATATACTGCCAACGTTGAAGTGACTGCTGGATCAGGAGCCGACCAACAAAAAGTGACAGCCTCAAGAACTGTTGTGGTTTTTGGAGCAGAACAGCAAAAAATTGTGACGGTGGCACAAAATGCTACGTTACCTTTATCTTCGGTTCCAACAAATTTATTTGCGAAATTCCAAACAGTGACGTCTACGGCATCTATAGGTGTAAACTATAAATTTGTGGATGAAGCAGGAGAAGAATTACCAAAATTTGATACCAGTCAAACAGGTTTTTACTGGGCTAATGTTAAGATGTCGGATAATAATAATCCAACTGTCTCGACAATCATCAAAGTATCAGTCAATGTGACGGGCGATACTACTTCGACTCATTTTGGAGCAACTGTTATGTTTAAAAGCGATAAAAATGCAGTTGTTACTTTGAGCGATGTAAAAGGCAAAACACCAGATGAGGTAGCTGCAACAGTTCAAGCGAAAGCAAATATGAAGGCTTGGGATATGAGTACTGGTGAAGCTGTATCAGCAACGGTTATAAGTACAACAGCAAAACCAGATACAATCGGAACCTATAGTAGTTCGATTCGATTGAGTCTAAATGGGAGAACTGAAACGGTTACTCGTAATTTCGTTGTATTTGGTGCGATGCTAAAAGCACCGTACTATGCTACAGTTCCTCAGTTCGGACAACTAAATATGGGAAGCTATGCTGGGAACTTTTTTGATAAGTATCAAACATTATCTGGAACAGTAGCATATAGTGCTAACTTTGAATGGGTAGCGAATGAAGCAGGAGATCCAATAAGTGGCTTCGATTCTAGTAAAGTTGGTTTTAAATGGGGATATATCAAAATGACTGAGAAGAATAACGCCTCTATCTCAACAGTTATCTCAATCCCTGTTACTGTAACCAATAATCAAACAGCTCTTGTAGGTGACAAAGTAGGTTTAAGTTACGATGGGTTACCTCTTGTGACAGAAAGTGAGATCAAGGGGCTGACTAGCTTGCAAATTAGTAATCTATTAAACGATAAATTATCGTTTAATGCGTGGACATTAACAACTGGAGAGAAACTAAAGGCAAAAATCACAAGTACGACACTCAATTCTCTGAGCCATATAGGTGATACAACGGTGACCATTACTTCTGGAACAGACTCAATTCCTTATAGTCTAAGTATGATAGTTACTCCGGATAAGGTATTTGGTAAAGATCTTCCAACTGATTGGCAAAACATTCCGTTGAATTCTTCAGAGGGCTTGATTGTTAATCCTCTTACTGGGTCAAAAATGAGTTTTCCTCAAAGAGGCTTAACCAGTGCTTTTAAAACGGATAAAGGATTTATCATTAAAGATAAAGATGATCTAGGTTATGTCTTTTTTAATCAAAATGTATCCGATATCCCAGGTATAGGAGGCTCTCCTATCTATGGTGTTGGGAGTAATAGTTGGGGAAGAACTAGTGGTCTTGGCTGGGATGAGGTAGATTCTAAAATTGAAACTGACTATTTTATGCGAAAAGACAATACAATCAAACAAATTTTGATGGATCAAACGAATCAGGTTATGTATGTATATACCTTAGCTCTGGCGCGAAACTTAAACTTTTCGGTTCATTTAGACATGTATAACCTTGCTAATGCGACAAAGAGATTTTCTATGTTGGAAAGTGTTGATACGGCTTATATATCAGACTTAGTTCCAATCTATGCATTAGAAAATAATAGTGGGTTCTATATGCAGCCAACACCTGGAAAACGCTTTTCAATTAAGTTGAAAGATTCTAGGGGAGAATGGCTGACAGACTATACGAAATTTATTGCTGGGTATTATAAAAGTATCGGGGTTTATGATAACTATAATTATTTCGGCAATGACTTTAGTGGTAAGGGAAATGAAAGTGACGCTTTAGCTGAAGGAGATGTTATTGTAGAAAAACTAGACACGGCATACCAATTAGGAGCGCCTTGGAAAGATATTGCACCAGGAGATGCCTTGAAAACAGGTTATGAAGTATTTGTAGGGGATGAACTTCCTTATATGCAAATACAAGCTGATCCTGATGTTTTCAATGTCTATCATGATCATACAGAAGATTTAGTGTCGGACTATACGATAAGCCAGATTCCAGAAGCCAACGCCAAAGGTTCTATGTATGTCACCTATCCTGACGGAAGTGAAGGTCAATTTCCTTATCTTTCAAATGATGCAAAAGAGTTTGATGGAACGTTGGTAATGCCAATGAATAAACTACCGGAAAACCCAAATGAAGATCAAGGGACGATCAAAAGCTACGAAACAAACATCATAGCAGTAGATGAATCCGGTGGTCCAACAAATGGCGTTCCATCAAGAGATTATCAGATCAATGTCAATGTGTATCACCTAGGCGGAACACCGATTGCACAAATTCTTAAAAAGGATAGTGTTTGGAGTAAAGAAGCCAGTACCTTGATTACTGATCCAGTTATTATACCTGGGCATAAAGCGGCTTTTGAGTATGTGAATCCAGACAAACCAGTCGATACGTCTAAAACTGGTTTACAGTATATAGAAGTACGCATGAAAGACACCAATGAAGCCACACAAGACACGATTATTCGAGTCCCTGTAATGGTGTTAGATGACACTTTACCTACATCTGGTGTGATGGTAGGAGCGAATGACTTTGGTACGAGTAGGAAAGAAGTTGCTGGTTTAACAGATAAAGAATTGAATACCTTGATTTTGAAAAAATCAGAGGCTGCTGGCTGGGATATTGCTACAGGGTTACAAAAGGATGTAGAGCTGTCTGTCCTTAACACAACCTTGACCAATGATCCTGACATCACAAAAAACTATACAGCTACGATCCAAGCGAAAAAGGGAACAATAATGAAAACGACGACGGTTCAAATCATCCTTAGTGCGAAATTAACAGTCAACTTTATAGATATCAATGGAAATGCAGTTCATGATCCTTATGTGAGCATGAATGAAATAGGTACAACGATTGATTTGACTAAACTAACAGAAGTGACTGATATTTTAGCTCAGTTAAAAGAAGACAATTATGAGTTAATGAAAAAACCAGAGAGTGAACAACTTAAAATAGTTTATGGGAATAATAGTGTTGACTATCAATTTAACGGGTCACTAACGTTGATTTCAGCACCGGATGCATTAGACTTCGAGACCAGAAAAGCCACAATTAATGCGGTGAAGTTCACAGATCCTAAAGTGACTGGACAACCGCTAGTTGTTTCTGATACTAGAGCAGAAAAAGAGAAGTGGACATTAAAAGCCAAAGTCGATCAACCTTTAACAAGTCTAGCGAATGAGCAAGTCGTTATCCCTGATGCAATCAAGTACAACTATCAAGGAGAAGACTTACTACTAGGGGATGAGAATGTTGTAATCATCAGCCATAAGAATACAATCTCAGGAAGCTATGATGTAACGCAAGAACGTTGGTCTAAAGGTGAAGGATTTTTACTTGATCTAAAACCAGGCGCAATCAAAGCGCTTGGGAAATATCAGGCAAAAATCACAATTACACTGGAAAATACGAAGTAGAGGAGCGGAGGAAGAGTATGAAAAAACAGAAATATTTCGTTAAAACTATCCTTTCTTTGTTGCTTGTTTTTACTTTCTTGGTAATGACTGTGGAGCATGTATCCGCCGAAACTGGCGCGCAGGTGCAAACCAAAGGGGAAATCATATTGTTTGATGATCCATCATCAAGCTCTAGCGAACCTACTTCGTCTATCTCAACGAGTTCCTCAAACTCTTCGGATCTTCTTACAAAGCCCAAAGGTAGATTGCCTTCAACAGGTGAACTGATTAAATACAGTTTTTTCATCAGCGGGATAGTATTAATACTGCTGTTGTTGTTTTGCTGGATTAATCACCAAAAGAACAAAGGAAGGGGCAATGAGTAAATGACTAAAATTCATTGGATTCCTACGTTACTCCTTTGTGTTGTAGGTTCTACAGTTTGGAGTTCTTCTTTTGCCCATGCTCAGGTACAAACAGGAGAGATGGGCATTTCGTTTAAAGGGTTAACTGATCCAGGTTTTGGGGTGCTAGATCCCGAAAATCCTAAAAATGAGGTAATAAGTGAGGAAGATTATGGAAAGACTCAGGGGCCTTTAAGAATTGATTTTGTTCCTAATATCAATTTCAGTCGTAATAAAATAGTGAAAAATAATATCAGTTATCCAGTTGATTCATTACTATTTAAAGGAATCATCGCTCCCAGAGGAAACTTTATTCAAATTTCCGATTACAGAGACACACAAACGGGTTGGAGCTTACAAGTACGCCAAGAAACCCAATTTACAAAGCAAGATAAAGAGAAGCACCAACTTGATGGTGCAGTTCTTTCTTTCGATAAATCATGGGTCAATACACCAAATGGCATCCCGAAGTATCCAACTGTTTCAAAAGAAGTCATTCGTCTTAGCAATATAGGCGAGACGTATACTTTAGCTAAAGCTGAAAAGGGAACTGGTGGAGGAACATGGAGCATTATTTTTGGTACGTCTGAAGACAATCCAAATAATGATAATTCCACATTAGTTCCTCGATTAGATGAACATGGGAAGCCTGTCACTGACACTTCCAAAGATAATCAAGCTGTGTATTTAAATAATGCAGTCCAATTATCCATTCCTGGGGGAACCAACAAAGAACCAGGGACTTACGCAACGGTGCTGACTTGGATTATTTCCGAGTTACCATAAATAAAAACACACATAGGGGGAAATACAAATGAAATTAACTAACAAATTATGTGGTGCTGTATTATTGGCAACACTAGGGGTAGCAGTAGCAGTAGCAGTACCAGGAATCACAAAGGCAGAGGATACAACTTTTGCAGGCGATATGGATATCCAATTTACACGTAATACAGCGGACGACACGGATACAACAAGACCAAATTTAACAGATTCAGATGGAAATTCAGACACTGAAATCGAATCTGGTTCAGTTACCAGACCGATTAGACCAGCTGTTTTTGGGATTCAAGATGTAACACCATTAAGCTTTGGTATGAATGCTGTTGTGACTGACGGAAATGATCGTGTTTTCTGGGCTAAAAATTATACGGAATCAAAAGCGGTTATGGCGAATAATGTATTAATCAAAGATGTTCGTAGTACATTGAACCATAATTACACATTAACAGCTCAAATCACAAAACCAATGACAACAACTGTAAAAGAAGGGGACGTATCTGAAGATCGCACACTTTCTGGAGCCACTTTGTTATATAGAAACATTGATCGTAAAACAAACGTAGCAGAAGAAATTGCATTACCAACAAGTGCAGTTAAAAAATCTGTTGAAGTAAGTGAAACGGCAGCTGCAACAATCGTTGACAATAATGGCGCCAACAAAGAACAAGGTCAAGGACAAACATACATCCACTTTGGTAAAACAACTGCCACAGGTGAAGAATCATCTGAGAAATCAGTGAAGTTAACTGTCGGAAAAGATAAAACAATTTTTGAAGGCAGCTATAAAGGTGAAGTTACTTGGGTATTAACTGCCGCTAAGTAATCCGTTTAACTTTGAGTAACGTACTGATTTTTAGACTAGAAAAACAAGAGGTCGAGATAAAAGTGTATAGCTCCTTCTTATTTCCGAAGGAGTTGCTTTTTCTCGTCGATTATTCGGACTTAAAGCCCAAAATAAAACTGGTTTTTAGTTTTGTCCCGGGCTTGCTTTATAGAAAAGAGTAACCAGAAAGGAATCAATCATGAAATCATTATTCAAACAAAATCTATTTTTATTATTATACATAAGCTGTCTATTTATAAGTATGCCCCATACTACATACGCCACAGAACCAGAGGAATTAGGAATAGGCTACAGCTACAAAATTATCAAACCTGAAAATCAAGTAGGAAATGCGGGCTATTTTGATTTACGAATGACTCCTGAGCAAAAGCAAACAGTTGAAATTGAGCTATATAATATGACAGAGAAAGATCTTTCTGTTGATCTTTCTGTCCATAGTGCGAAAACCAATAGTAATGGTGTAATCGAGTATGGACCCACCAAAATTGAAAAAGATGCTTCGTTAAAATATAACATGGAAGAAATTGTTAAAGTCCCAGGGAAAGTCGAACTTCCACCTAAAGGAACAGTAAAAGTCCCTGTAGAAATCACGATGCCAAAAGAACGATATGATGGCTATATTGCTGGAGGAATCTATTTGCAAAAAACGCAAACGGAGGAAGAAAAGAAAGCAGATGAGACCGCTAAAGGGGTGGTTAATAAGTATGCATTTATCGCCGGCATACTATTAAGTGAGACAGATGCCAAAATACAACCAGAACTGAAATTCAATAAAATAGAGGCAGGCTTAACGAATTACCGCAATTCTTTTATGGTTGATTTTTCAAATATTGAACCTGTCTATGTGGAAGGAATGACGGTTGATACACAAATTTTTAAAGATGGTTCAGATGAAGTATTGTATGAATCAAAAAAAGAAAACTATCGTATGGCACCAAATTCAGCAATGACCTTTCCTGTGAACCTAAATGGTGAATCCTTTGTTGCGGGAGACTATGTCGGACATATTGTCATTACAGCGGGAGATAAAAAATGGGAGTGGCGAGAAAAATTTAAAGTGACTAGAGAAGACGCTGACAAGTATAATGCTGCGGATGTTTCTCTAATCCAAGACCGTGAGATCAATTGGAAGATGATTACGCTGATAGTAGGTAGTATTCTCCTTGCTTTGCTAGTGATTTACTCAATTACACGGGCTGTGTCTAAAAAAAATCAACAAAAGAAAAAAATCAAACTAAAAAAGAAACATTAACGAGAGGTAGGAGATAAAAAATGACGGTATTAGATTGGCTTTTTGTTGGGTGTTTTTCAGCCTTCGTGATTACCTTTTTTATCGGTCTTTTTTCTTTCGGGCTGTTTTTTGTTACGAATAAGAATCTGAACGAAGTAAATCAAAAACGGCCAAAAAATAAACAGAAAAAGAAACGTTGGGCACGTGCTCGTCGATTATTAACCAAAAAGAAACAAGCCCAATTTAAACGAGGAACGGTTTTGATTATTCTAAGTGGAGTATTTGCTGGTAGTGGACTCTATGCACGTTATTATCAACAAACAAATGTATCCTCAGTCGATAGTAATATTATTGTTCAAAGTTATTTCGTAACTGAAGAAGTGAATAAAACTTTACAGGCTCTCCAAAATGGAGGAAATGCAGATAAATCTAAAGAGAAATTAATGGAGTTAAGTTCTTTATTGGCCTCTTATGGTAGCTCTACTCCAGCAAATGGTTTATCAAAAAAAGGACAACAAATTCTAAATCGCTACTATGTTCAATTACGTGAATATGGCACAAATGCCTATTCACTTACAACAGAACAATTAAACAATCCAGAAATCGTTTCTACTTACATAGACGATTTGAAACGGATTGAACAAACACGAACAAAAGTCTTTAAACAATTCAGTGTTAATGAAGCAGCATTAAAGCAGAAAAAATAAAGGAGTTTTATCATGAGTGTTAAAAAAAGTAGTCGTTTTTATACACTCTCTGAAAAAGTAGGAACGCAAGGGCACACAAAAAAAGTGGATGCTTCTAAAGATAGAACAGTCAACTCAAGCCGAACAAAGAAGCATCCAACACACATAAAAAAGAAGACAAAACGGGTTCTTAAGGGGAAACAAATCCGCAAGAAACAAAGACGATTAGTCCAGTTGAAAAGAAGGCTAGTTGAATTTGGGGTTAGTTTGGCTATAGTAGGAATCTTTTTGTATTTATTGTCTTTCTTTACATTTTCATTTGCTAAAGTAGAAGGTTATTCAATGGTGCCGACACTGAACAATGGAGAGTGGGTATTCGTTAATAAATTGGCTAAGCCAAAACGATTTAAGTTAGTTGTACATAGAGATTCAATAAGTAAGGAAACGTCTGTGAGACGAGTGATTGGATTACCCGGGGAAGCAATTCGTTATGTAGAGGACACGTTATATGTTAATGATCGTGAGGTTTATGAACGATTTATCGCAACGGAGATAGAACGAGGGAAGAGTAGTAAAAGTCTATATACAGCGGATTGGGTGCAACAGACAGATACAATCCCTAAAGGAAAGTACCTGGTATTAGGAGATAATCGTCCTTATGCGGCCGATAGTCGGGAGTATGGATATATAGATGAGAAAGAAATTGTCGGAATTGTTGAAATGAGAATTTTCCCTCTCCATTTAATGCAACAATTTTAAGCCTTAGAGAAAGAAAGGATGGTCGGCATCAAAAAGAAGAATGATAAACGGAAAGAGAGCTTAGAGAAAATAAATCAGTTAAAGATACCTTGTTTTAAAATAACAAGTCTTTTGTTGGTTTTACTTCTGAGTGTTTGTTTTCTAGTGAAAACAAAAGCACATGTGGTCAGCGGGGAATCAATGATGCCAACATTACAAAACAAGGATCGGTTATTTATCGTAAAAGGCAAAGAAGCAACCCGTTATTCCGTGATTACTTTTCAACCTAGAGAAATGAAAAACGAATCCTATGTAAAACGAGTGATAGGACTACCCGGTGATCGTATTTGGCTGGATCAAAACACGCTATATTTAAATGGACAAATGGCTGAGACCAATCCAACACCAGCAGATGAAACAAATCTTTCGGGTGTTGAATTGCCAGACGGAACGTTGAAAGTTCGAGTGACTTGGGAAGTTGCGGCGAAGTTAGAAGGGCTGTCAACTATTCCAGCTGATCAATTTTTTGTTTTAGGCGATAATAGAAAACATTCTACAGATAGTCGAGAGCTAGGGTTGATTAATAGAAATAAAATCGAAGGAGTCGTGACATTTAGGTATTATCCACTTGATCGACTTGGTTTAATTAAGTAAAGAAAAGTGAGGACAACGATGAAACAAAAGAAATCATTTTTTAAAAGAAATAGCCTAGCGATAGGACTTAGCTTTCTTCTGCCCGTGATGATTATGGCAGTTAGTTATTATCAATTAGGGATTTATCCCAGCAGTGATCGGACGATTTTGGCAAGTGATGCCTTTGGTCAATTAGTTAATTTTTATGCAGGATTTAATAACTTGTTACATGGGGAACAGTCCTTTTTCTACACTTGGACAGGTTCTTTAGGATTAAATTTTGTCTCATTGATGAGCTATTATGTGAACAGTGTATTTAGTTTTATCGTCTTTTTCTTTGACAACCTACATATGCCTGACGCGATGTATCTGATTTTATTAACTAAAATCGGTGCGATGGGGGTAACATTCTGGGTCTTTGCACAACACACCTTCCGTTTGCCACAATGGCAAAAAATAGCGTTAAGTGTGAGTTATGCCTTGATGAGTTTTACAGTAGCTTATTCAATCATGTTGATGTGGATGGACGCGATGATTTATCTTCCATTGATTTTGTTAGGGATTCATCGTGTGATGGATCAGCAAAAATCAATGCTATTATTCGTCTCTTATTTTTTATTGTTTATCACAAATTATTATATGGCATTTATGGTGGGGTTATTCAGTTTTTTATATTTTATTGCTCGTACATTAACAGACTGGAAAGGGTATAAAAAAGGGATCCTTCCTTATTTTATTACATCAATACTCGCTGGTGGCGCGTCAATGGTCATCATTCTGCCATCGGTGCTCGATCTAAGAACGAATGGAGAGAAATTAGATACAATCAATTATTTCTTCACGAATGATTTAGGCCCGTGGGATTTTATCGTGAAAAGTATGGTTGGTTCTTACGATACATCTAAATTCGGTAGTGCTCCATTTGTTTATATCGGACTCTTGCCGCTACTCTTTTTTCTCTTCTATTTTATTACTAAAAAAATTCCGTTAAAAAATAAATTATTATATGGTGGATTGCTTTTATTTATGGTAGTTAGTGTGTATGTGCAGCCGTTAAATTTATTTTGGCAAGGGCTTCACTCACCGAATATGTTTTTATTCCGTTATAGCTTTTTGTATTCAACGTTAGTGTTGATCTTGGCAGGATTTGGACTAGAACAATTTGAGAAAAAAGACCTTAATGTACTAGGGAATATTACATTGTCGCTCATTGGGATTTTTATCGCAGCGGCGGTTTTATCCAATAAAAAAAGATATAGCTATATTACGCAAGAATCGTTGATTATTACGGTGATCTTATTAATTGTTTACTTAGCTTTATTTCTATTGAAAGAAAAAGCATGGAAGTTCACCTGGCTAGTTCCTGCGCTGCTGGTACTCTGTGTTTGCGGAGAAATGTATTTCAACACACGTCAAATCATGATGGGGATCAACCGAGAATGGGGCTACACAAATCGTTCGAAATACACCAATGCTTACAAAGATATCAAGCCCTTGGTGGGAAAAACACAAGCAGAAAATGACTCCTTTTACCGACTGGAAAATTTAGATGCGGTAAGCAGAACGGACAGTTTTAACTATAACTATTCAGGAATCACCATGTTTTCTTCTGTCCGGAATCGCCATTCTTCTCAATATTTAGATCGTTTGGGCTACCGTTCACCAGGTACAAATTTAACCATTCAATACCGAAATAATACACTTTTAATGGATGACTTACTAGGTGTGAAATACAATATCGCTAAAAATGATCCGAAAAAATATGGCTTTAAAAAAATTGCGACACAAGGGAAATATAGCTTATATGAAAATAAAGATGCTTTACCATTAGGCATGCTTACAGACAGAGGAATTTATCAAACTAAAAACAATGGCAATCAAACAGCATTAATCCAGTATTTATCAGGACAGAAAACGTCGCTGTTCCAATTTACGGGATTGAACGAAGTTTCTCGTAACAATATGTATATCCGAGAAGAAGGCGACTTCACGTACTTTTCGGAAGAAACCAATGCAAATGAAGAAAAAAGTATCACTTGGGAAGTCAATGTTCCGGCCCAAGCCCAAGCCCAAGCCTATCTGAACTTAGATGCCAGAGCGAATCAGGGAGGAGAGGATAGTATTGTAGAAGTGACGGCTGCTGGAGGAAGTAAGGTAACAGGAATTCTTTCTGCATCAGGGTCCTACTATAACCTTGGGTATTACGAGAAAGCAGAAAAGGTGAAAGTCACAGCTAAATTCAAGGAAACATCTGTTGTAAAAGTGATTCGACCATCCGTTTTAGTTTTAAAAACAGCTATCTTGGACCAAGCAATTCATGCGATTAAACAAAAAGAAGTAATCTTTGATGTTAAAGGAAACCATGCGCAAGCGGAAATTTCAACGAATAAAGAGCAAGTGGTGTTTACAACCATTCCTTATGATGCCGGTTGGCAAGCTGACATTGATGGCAAACCAGTAAAAATTGAGACTGTACAAGGTGCCTTGATTAGTATAAAAATTCCAAAAGGCAAGCACACTATTCAACTGACCTATTATCCAAAAGGAATGAAGCTAGGTGTTGCGTTATTTATTAGCTGTGTCCTTCTGTTTGGCTTGTATGTCTATTGGTCTCAGAAAAACAATCAAAAGAGAAAGCAAGAGGAATCAATACAATGAAAAAAAGAACGACCTTCTATTTATCCATGATTACTGTCGTGCTTTTGTTGAGTGGCTGCGGTCAATTGTTAGGCAAAAAAAAGCAAGAATTTACAGATAAAGGTGTAGCGTATGAGCTACAGTTGCCTTCTGGTTGGAAAGCAGACAAAAAAGCAAGTGATGAATATGGACTTCAAACGGCGTTTAGTGCAGAAGATACCAAGAGTAACTCATACCTATTTATTACCACAATACCCGTGATGGAAGTAGAACAAAAAACATTTGGTGAACAAACAAGAGAAAAACTAAAAGAACGATACAAATACAAAAAAGCAAAAGATATTTATATGAAAGAACTGAAAATAAACAATAATTTGGCTTATAAATATACCTTAAACACAGTTTATAACGAAAAAAGTGTCTGGGCGCATTTCTACTATATCTGGACGGAACATGGTTTTGTCCAACTGACCTTTTATTCTGCGGATGATAATTCTTATAAGAAACGTTCAGAAATCATTGATTTCTCGGTAGAAAGCTTTAAAGAAGTCTCTTATGACAAAGAAAAAGCTGAGAAAGAAGAAGAAGCGCAGAAAAAAGAAGAAGGTGATGTAATCACCATTAAAAATAATGAAATAAAAATGGAAACCACAGCCGTACGTCAAATAACAGGTAATGGTCAAAAAAAAATATTGGCGATTCGTTATACGTTTACGAATTTACAAGCAACTCCTACAGAGCCTTCTGTGTGGTATGACCTTGTAACAGCTAGGCAAAATGGTCATACTTTGTCACTTGGAAGGCTTCCAGAAGATGTCTCATTGCTCGACGTAAAAGACTTGGTAGCAACTCAAACAAAAGAAGTGAAACAAGACGAAACTGTCGAAAGTGTGGTTCTTTACGAACTTTCTGATCAAAGCAGCGTAGAATTGAGCTTCTCACAAGAAGCTTTTCCAGAACAAGAAGCAGTACAGGTGGTGGTTCCTAAATGAACAAGCAAAAGATATATGTAGGACTCCTATTCTTGATTTTTTTATTCACAATTACAGGGTGTGTTAAAGGATCTCGATACGAACATTTTTCTAAAGAAGACCAAGCATTAAGCTGGACAGGAAAACAAACTCGTTCTTTTGGGGACTCTGATAATTCTAAGTTAAAAACGGAAGAAGCGTCCTTTAAATTGATAAAAGAGAAATATAAATTAGGTATTCCTGCGTATTATGAAGAAACCAAGAAGTTGATAGAAAAAAAAATCCCGTCAAGAGATATTCAACAAGGGGAAACTACCTACTCGGTTTTTGCCAGAAATAAAGAACTAGAATTTCGAACGATCTATACTTTTTACAAGGAAAAAGAACTACAAATCATCGCAGAAGTCACGTTTAACTACGCATACTCAGCCGATCAAAAGGAAGCATATTTAAAATCTCAGCTAGTGAATATTAAAATTTCCCCAATCAGAGGAACGTTACCAAATAATAATTTGATGGATCTGATCCAACAAATTGGGAAGAATATGCGCCTTTCAAAAGATAAAATCGCATCAGGATTGGCTGGTTATGAAAAAAGAGTCAAAGACAACAAAGACCCACTTACAGAGGACTATTTTCCTGTAGTCTCTAATGCAAGTGGTCTAAAAAAAGAGCAAGGATTTTTAAAAGAAATAGCTGTGATTTACGATCAAAACGGAACTTTCAGAGAACTATATGCGGAAATTTCGGACCAGATGGAATAGAGATTTTAAGAACCATTGTGTAAGAGTATCATAGGTTGGTGAATCATCTCCTCTTCCCTTCCATCACAAAAACCTCTATAATAAAAACAGAAATCAAAAGAGAAGAGGAAGTTTTTTGCGTATATTATTTATAGGAGATGTTGTGGGTTCACTAGGTCGAGATACGATAACCACCTATTTACCTAAGTTGAAGAAAAAATATCGTCCCCAAGTAACGATTTTGAATGGGGAAAATGCTGCAGCAGGTAGAGGAATCACTGGCAAGATTTATAAGAAATTTTTACAAGATGGCGTGGATGTCGTGACATTAGGAAATCATACTTGGGATAACAAAGAGATCTTTGAATTTATCGATGATGCTAAAAAAATGATCCGACCAGCAAATTTTCCGCAAGGTACACCAGGACAAGGAATGGTTTTTGTTAAAGTCAATCAGCTTGAGTTGGCTGTTATTAACATGCAGGCACGTGTTTTTATGGCAGATATTGATGATCCATTTCGTAAAGCAGAAGAATTAGTTGCTGAAGCACGTAAGCGGACGCCGTTGATTTTCGTTGATTTCCATGGAGAAACTACTAGTGAGAAGCAAGCAATGAGCTGGTTTTTAGATGGGAAAGTCAGTGCGGTTGTTGGCACGCACACACATGTGCAGACCAACGATGCTCGGATTTTACCAGCAGGCACAGCTTTTTTAAGTGATGTTGGCATGACAGGACCATATGATGGCATTTTAGGGATGAAACGTGGACCAGTCATCGAAAAATTCATAACGGCATTGCCGAGACGGTTTGAAGTTGTTGAAGAAGGACGGAGTATATTGTCAGCTTGTGTGATCGATATTGATGATCAGACAGGACGAGCAAAAAAAATCGAACCGATCCAAATCAGTGATGATCGTCCATTTGAAGAATAAACCGTTTAATTGATCGAAAAATAAAAAGAGACAGAAGTATCAAACTCCATTAAATGAAAGGAGTAGCTTCTGGTTCTTTTTTTTTGAAGTGAAAAGTTACTGAGCGTTTATGAACAAGAGCGTAGCCATTTGCTTTATAATAAAGAAAATGATCAGAGTACAAAGACTAAGACAGGAGGCACCTATGCGAAATTCTTTTATGGGAAAAAAAGAGCGGATGAAGTTTGACTTATTTAAGTCAATCGTTTTCTCAAAAAACGGGTTGAGCTTTAATGAGTTGATGCAAAAGCATGATCTGACGAAAAGTACCTTGAGCAGACATATCAATGATTTAGGGCAAGAAGTAGAAGAGACGTTTGATGGGAACGTTCATTTAGTTCAAAACACTCAGACTGGAACATATCAAATCGAAACATCTAAACCTTACAGCGTTGGGTACTTAGTCGACTATATTCATTTATTCTATGTTAAAAAAAGTGGCGTTTTTTTCATTTTAGATGGGCTATTAAAAAATAAATATAGTTCAATCGAGGCGATGGCTCTTGATTTGCATATGAGCAGTTCAGCGCTTTACAAACAATTGCGGGTACTAAAGCAAATGCTCGTTCCATTCGGCGGAAAAATTTCATTTGATCAAACTGCCAGTCCTTTGACAGGGAATGAAGTTGGAATTCGCCTCTTTGCTTTTTATTCATACTGGTCAGTTTTTAAATCGACAGAGTATGATAATGATAACTATTCTGAATCTTGGTGGGAAATCAAAGAATTTGAGGAATATTTTGATCATACGGCCTCTTTATCAGATTCTCAACGAGCCAAGCTACGTTTTATCCAGTTGATTACATTAAAAAGAGTTCTTAGGCAAAAAAACTATGTAGCGCTATCTGAAAGTTTTTTATCAGATGTTGCTTATTTCGATACTAAAGATTCGGAGTTACTGCCTTTGTTGAAACAACGACTACCAATGAAAGGGTATCATAAAGAACGGGCATTGTTACTGTATGCGACTAGAGGACTGATTTACAATTTAGATTCAATGGAAACCAGAAAGAAAATCGTTGAAAATTATCGACAGTCGTCACTAGAAATTGCAGCGTATACAACGAAGTTAATAAATGAGATTCAACAAGAATTCAACTTAGAGTACACAGAAGAGGGATATATTAATTTTTACTTTTACCTAATCATTTTATTGATCTATATCAAACACATCAATATTGATATTTCTGGATATTATAAAAACGGGCTATCGTTTCATTCAATTATCGACTACGATGAAGCAAGTGTGGAAATTTTCAATAAGATCGAAAAAGTGATCAAGCAACAGGAATTTTATTCTAAAATAAACAAGAAATCGTTGGCAGGTGTTATGTCGATTCTCACATTGACAATCTATTCGGGTATTTACTTAAATAAAAAAGCTGGAAGTATGTCGATTTGTGTTATTTTTAACAATAACTTGATTTTGGCTGACGGTATCAAAAAAATTATTTTAGATGTTTATAACCAGGAACGAATCGTTTTTACGAACGATGTGTTAACAGCTGATTTAGTTATCTCGGATTCATATGAAGTCGTAAATCCAGAGACGGAGTATTTTTATTTTGATGAACAGTTGAATCCAGAGCAATGGGGGAAAATGATCGACGCGATCAATGATATTTTTTACAAGACGATTTTTTCAGCTTTGTAGAAAATAGTCGTCCATAGTGTTTGTTTTCTATCGGAAATATCTCTATTTTATATTTTTTATAGAGTTGAAACAAAACAGGTAGATGTTTTGTTTCAACTCTTTTTTACTTGCTATTAAAGACTTTTATGAATAAAGAACTGTTGTTTTTTTTATTTTGGAACAGATTGTTTCATAAATATATAATTTTTTTCTGAAAAAAATTGTATTATTTCATAGTAATGAAAAGTTGTTATGCAGGCATTGCTTAATGAGATAAGCAGATAGGAGAAGGCGATGAAAAAGAATATTTTTAGTTTACTCATTTTGTTTTTCTGTCTTTTATATAATGTAAGTTCGATGGACAAAGTTTTTGCTGAAACAGTTTTACCACCGGGAGGTTATCCGCTTGGTGTTTCTACAAAAACAAACTTAACGGCTGGCGGTACACTTTATTTTAATACCGATCAATTGCAGGAAAAACAGGTTGTTGGTCAATTCCTTGCAAAAAATATAACATCTAACGGATCCTCTGGTTTGTCAAAAGGCGGGTTTCAAAATTACCAAAACTCGCTACGTCAGTGGGATTTGGAACAGATTGACCCAGGGGTTGTTTCTGAAACGATTACAGGTAGTGATATCATTCGTTGGTATGCTAACGCAACAAGTTTTAAGTATGTAGACGGTCAAGATTTACATTATTATATAGGAAGCTTACCAACAGAAAAAGAGATGAATGATGCATTACAACATTATCCAAGCTTACAAGAAAATTTCTCGAAGCGAATTTATAATGACTCGTTAGACTCATTTCCATCATTTACGGATAATGGCATTTCGAATTTTTCTCAATTGACAGAAAATATTCAGAGCATTAGCGATTACTACGCAACATTGACTGATACTGAGCAGTCAGCGGTTTATAATTCAGCAGTTCAAACAGCTGAAGTAAATACAGAGCAAGAAGTAGTTAATCCAAATGACTGGGGTGGACAGTCAGCCGTCCAGATCAATATAGCTTTGAAAAAAGGAGAGACGAAACAGGCAGTTGTGATTGTCGATGTCGATGGACAAATCGATCATTTCAAAACTGCACACGACATTTCGATCAATTATACAAATTATGATCCAGATACGATGTTACCACCGTATTTATTTATTAACTATAAGCACTTTCCATCCTTCAATTTCAGCGGCAGTACCTTCTTTCATGCAACAGCTTACCCTAGTTTACCAGGTGATGAAGAATATAGCTTTGAAGGAAACAAGGGAGTTTTTTTTGAAGGAAAATATGCCGATAAAGCAATGCCGTTAATAAAATCAGACAGTCATACAATTTCTGAGGAACTAAAAGAAAAAACTTATAAAACAGCGACACACCTTGTTCACAATTTTAATGATGAAGAACGAGAAATACAATTTAGAAGTAACGCCTCATTATTTATAGGAACTGTTTTAGCTCCACGAACTTCTGTGATGCTTGATGATACGCAAGGTCGAGTGTTAGGAAGTGTAATTTCTGGATATGATATCCATACCAATATGTCGATCGATACCGAAGAAAGTACAGCGATGTTTGACTATGATGATTTCCCAGGATTAGGGGATATTGTTGGTGGAGAAGAACTAGAAGCGCCGGTGAAAATAGGAGAGCATATCACCTATACTGGGAATGAAAAACGACGTCTATATACGATTTCTCAAAAAATACCAACCTACTCGTCGAGATTTCCAGTTCAGTCAGTCAAAATCACTGACGCGTTATCAGATTTATTAGAAATTTCTGCAGAGGATATTACAATCAGTGATGAGACGGAGAATAATGCTATTGATTATTTTACACTTAGTAAAAATGCAGAGAACGAATTACTGGTTGAAGCAAAACCAGAAAGTTTAGCTAATGAAAACTTTTACGGAAAGACCTATACGATTGAGCTGAACGGTACGTTAAATCCAACCCAAGAAGATCTATCTGACCCTGAGGTCAACCAACTTCTGATTCCAAATACAGCCATAACGACTGTAAATGAAGAAACAAAGATGAGTAATGAAGCACAACTTGAAGCTGATTTTGTTCAAGGGAAACCAGTCGTTGTGAGCTATTTAAACGAAGATGGACAAGAGATTGCGTCAACAGAAGTTTTAAAGGGAAAGGTTAGTCAGTCATATCAGACTATGGCGAAAGAAATTTCAGGCTATACGTTAACCGACACACCGACCAATGCAACAGGGACTTTTTCGAATGAAGAACAAACAGTCGTTTACAACTATCAAGGGCATTTAAGTTTTTCAACAGTACCAACACAAATTAGTTTTGGAACCCATGTATTATCTAGCAAAGATGAAGAATATAAGATTGAATCTAAAGATAAAGATATCATCGTAAAAGATACACGTACCTTAGGTTCTAATTGGCAATTAAGAGCAACACTAAACAAACCTTTGACTGGCAATAAAACGCAGCATGTTCTGACTGAGGCTCTATTTTATGTGAAAGATGGGAAATCAGTACCGATTCCTACAAGTTCATCTGCAATCATTGAATCAGCGGTCACAACGACGCATGATGATTACAATGTAAGCCATGACTGGGCAACGTCTGATGATGGCTTGAAAGTATCCGTAAAATCAGGCGATGCACTAGCCGATCAGTATTCTGGAGAAATCAGTTGGGAACTCTATGATGTTGTCGCAAATGATTGAAAGGTGCCAAACTGTGAAAATAAAAAAAAGAAAATGGCTTCAACTGTTAATAATTAGCGGTTATCTTATCTATTTTATCGGAATGGATACAAGCTACGCAAAAGAGAATTCTAAAGTTGTGGTTGGGTTTTATGAAGAGAAGAAAAAAGAACCAGATCTAAAGGGACTTTTGCCCCAAACGGGTGAAGATTTGCAGCACAATGTTTTATTAATAGATGGAATATCCATTCTGGTACTTGTTATTGGAATGATATCATATAGAACTTTAAAGAACGAGGAGAGAATTTAAATGAAAGCAAACAAAATTTTAGTAGGATTTGCAGTAATATCAATGATTTTTAGTACAAGTATGGTCGTAAATGCAGAAGAAATTGTAGACCAAGAGTCAAAAAGTGACATTGGCTTCACAGCACCAACCGAAGGTGCATTGACACTATTGAGTGTGGCTGATTTTGATTTCGGTTCTAATCCGATTTCAGCGAAAGATGAAGTCTATAAAAGTAAAACAGACACAGCAACAACTGTTCAAGATATCCGCGGAACAGAAGCTGGCTGGACAGTCCAAGTTGCCCAAAATGGACAATTTAAAGCAGATAAAAATGAATTGACAAACGCTCAAATCACATTGAAAACACCAACTATCTCAGATAAATCAACAGGATCTGCCACTGCTAAAACAGACGTTGTGCTAAATACAGATGGTTCAAGCGCAACGATTTTAGATGCAGAAGCAGGATTTGGTAATGGGGTAACGATCGAAAATTTTGGTAAAGATGCTGCCATTTTAGCCGTTCCAGGTGAAACAGTCAAAGTAGCGAAACAATATGAAACAACATTGACATGGACATTGTTAGATCAACCAACAAATAGCTAATATAATTTAGAAAATGGGGCGGGTTAAAAAAGGTTTATCCCGCTCCAAAACATACATAGAAATAAAAAAATGGAGGAATTTACATGTTAAAACGAACACTTAAAGTTGCGTTGCCGCTGATCGGGTTTGTATTCGGGTGTCTGGTAGGAACACTAAATGTTTCGGCTCAAGATGCAGACTATGAAGTAAAAGCGATTCCTTCAATCAAGCAAGTAGATAAAACAAAAACATATTTTGACTTACGACTTACCTCAGAAGAAACCCACACAGTAAGGGTTAAGGTAACGAATAAATCTGATCAAGAACGAACGATCAATACGAAAGTCAAAACAGCGACGACCAATTCCAATGGAGTGGTTGAGTATATCAATAGTGACAAAAATCAATCAATCGATTTACCCTACGATTTAAGCAAGCTGGTCAAAACAAACACAGCTGCAATCACGTTAGCGCCTTATGAATCAAAAGAGGTTGACTATGCGATTGCAATGCCCAAAAAAGATTTTTTAGGCATCTTATCTGGTGGGATTATTTTCACAAGTGAAAGCACAGAGGAAAAATCAGCAGAGTCAACAGCTGATGTTGCCATCAAAAATCAATTTGGTTATGTGATTGCCCTTGTTTTACATGGTGAGAAGGAAGTTGCGCCTGATTTACAATTATCCAAAGTAAGCTTAGGCCAAATCAATAACAGAAATACAGTTTTTGCCCGATTGACGAATCCTAAAGCGGCATATTTAAATAAACTGAATGTAAATGTAAAAATCAGCAAGAAAAATACAGATAAAATTCTCTATGAAACAGAAAAAAGGGACCTACAAATGGCACCAAATTCTGTCTTTAATTATCCAGTAAGCTTGCAAGAAACGGAATTTAAACCTGGAAAATACCTGTTAGCTGTCCATGCAGAATCGAAAGGGAAAACGTGGGATTTTGAAGAAGAATTTGAAATCAAAGCGACCGAAGCAAAAAAACTAAATGACCAAGCATATATTCATCATGACCAAAACAACTATTTGCTTTATATCATCCTTTTGTTCGTTCTGTTAGTGTTGATTCTACTTTTTGCTTTATATAGAAGAAGACAACGAAAAATCAACGCGTTAGAAGAACAAGTGGCAGAGTTGAAGAAAGAGAAGTAGAAAATAGAATCGGATCATTGACAAAGAGCCTGGGACATAACTTTTCAAGTTATGTTTCAGGCTCTTTCCTACGATTAGTCAAGTAGAAAATAAGGAAATATATAGTGGCTAGACGAAAGAGACGCCCCGTTCTTTATTATGTAAATAGTCATTTTGTACGGCTTTCTTGCATTTTCAATACTTGTTTTTCAGCAGTTGAGTTGAGTTTTTCAAACTCTGCATTAAACGTTTGGAAAATTTTAGAACAGGCATAATAGTGCTTAACGACTTGTTTTTTATTAATCGGTGTAGTGGGATTCGTAAAGTACTTCTCTTTTTCTTAAATTTTATAAGATTGCAACAAAAAAACGACTACAGTGATACCCGCAATCGTTGACAATAGGCACATCAAAGAACAGCTATTTTTACTCATCTGTACTTGGAAGGAGAAGATTTGCCGTCTTCTGGTAGACAAAAGTATGTAAAAATAAGAACGTAATGTACACTATTGGCGATTTGTTTAAGCAGGTTACGCTGTTTAATCAAAACTTCATTGGTTTGGTTGGTAGCCATACCAAAAGTGCCAATTATTTAGTTTTATCGTTAGGAAAAACAACCGCTAATCCGCTTATTTCTGGCTAAGTGATTTTTTGCTATTTTCCTTGTTAATTATTTCTATCCTATGGCTATTAGTATACCGAAAGAAACAACCGTTCGCAATAAAAAATCTTACATTTCTCGATTAAATAACATCACAATCTCTCTCTCTTATATATAAGGAAAAATAACAAAATTATTTTCTAAATCCTCCCATTCTAATCTAAATCCGAATGCTATTTTTTACCATTTAGCTTACTATATTATCTAAAAGAAAGTCATATTTTTTAAAAAGTTATACTTTGAAACTGAAAAGTTATTTATTTTTAAAATTTTGTTCGCTATACTTGAAGGGTAATGATAGAAATAAAAGGGTGTGTATGTATGGCAATTAACAGTAATACAAGCATTGCAGGAGGCATTTCAGCTTCTTTCAGTCAATCAGCTAGCGCATTAAATAGTATCAGCGCTTCAACCGTCTCATCAGGTACCAATGTTTTGGGCAACGCAAAAGCCAAACAAGCAATGAATAAATATGAACAGGGATTAAAGTTGTTCTCTTCCAGCGTCGTTTCTGCAGGGAACAACATTCATTCCGTTGCGAAAGAATTTGAAAAAGTTGATCAGAACATCGCTCAACTAACAAATTTAAATAATTTGATCTAGCTATACGAGCTAATTCCTCGGGAAAA
Organism: Enterococcus sp. AMC1252; assembly: GCF_058216515.1. Lineage (NCBI taxonomy): Bacteria > Bacillati > Bacillota > Bacilli > Lactobacillales > Enterococcaceae > Enterococcus > Enterococcus sp. AMC1252. Next base: position 3,617,158 of record NZ_CM177097.1, on the reverse strand, counting down.
AGATAAAAATAGTTTGTGGTAAAAAGCACCACAAGCGATTTTTCCTATTTTCCAGTCGGAGTTGAACGAGCTCGTCTCACTTTTATATTAGGAGGTTTTCGATGAACGAAATTGAATATGACCAAAAAAATTATCAGTACCGTATGCGTATAGAGCAGTTGCAAGAGGAGCAGTTAAGCATCAAGAAAGAACACCGTCAAGTAGAAGAGCAACAAGAAGCCTTTTTCTACCTCCAACAAAAAGAGCAACAAGCGTATGAATTTGTTTTGAATAGTTGTGAAGCAAAAGAAAGGGCTTTTTACCAAGAACGAGGAGATGAAAGTCTTTATTTAGCTAAAAAAGCCCAACGAGAACTTGAAGAACAGCAAGTTGAGCTACAAAAAGAGTATCGATCGTTGTTAGAACAAGAAGAATCCGTAAACGCTGAACAAACTTCTTTTTGGACGCAAAAGGAGGGTGAGTCGAGTGGGACTTAATTTTTATGTGAGTGAAGTTCAAGCGCAAGTCAATCAAGCGTCTCGAATGAATAATCAGGCAAGCCAAGCAATTGCTTCACTACAAACAAGTATTCAGTCTTTTTTATCAGCACCATTATCTAGTAAGGCGTATGATTCAGCGAAAAGCTATTTCATGGTGGCTTACACACCGTTGTGTCAATCTGCTATAATGACAGGAGAAGCGCTCGAAAGTGCGAACAAACGCTTGCTTAGTGACTATCAAAGCATGGTTTGTGGAATTGATACGATCGAAGATGAAATGTTGGAACAAATCGCTCGTTTCGAAGAGGTAAAACGAGATATTGAACAACAAATGAGCACGGCAAAAATAATGCGCCCTGATTTAGAACGGCGTTATATCAATGCCTGTGAAATTATTGAAAAACGCCGAGAAAAATTAAGGAAGTTTCATGAATATAATGCACATTCAGCGAGTATTTTTGCAGAGTACGAAGACAGTGAAGCAGAATTTAGCGCTGGGTTAGCTCAAGTAGCAAACTGCAAGGCTTGGAATCCAGCTACAGGAACGTTTGATATGAGTCGTTTAAATATGAGTTGGGCGAAACCAATCAATGAACGCTGGACAGCTCGAGCAAAAGAGATGGAAAATCGAGCAAAAGCTAAACGAGGTAATTGGGAAAAACAAGTAGAAGCGGATGGCTTGAAATTACAAAAAGAATTGGATAAACGCAAATATATGCTTGTCGATATTAATGGAACGAAAAGATGGATGTGGGTTGTTGACCCAAATCGTATTACGCAAGAAGATTTCCGAGTAAACAAGGCCTATGATTTATGGATCAAAAATCAGATAGAGTTGTATGGCAGAGATGCGGTTTTAGGTAAAGAAGAACCTGATTATTTGACGAAATTAGCGATTGAATTACGAGATGGGAAAAATTATGATACAGGAGAACCCTTAACTGCTCTTGAAAAAGCGCAACGCTGGGCAATTATTGCAAGTATGATTGCCGCGACAGGGATTGCAGGACATTATGCGAATAATCCGTTGACTGCGGGGCAAGTTACGCCTAAAAGAATGCCTATTACTGGGAATAAGGATGGAAAAAACTATACTTTGGACAGAAATAAAAGTAAGGGCAACTGGGGCATTAAGACTCCTAGTGGAATTAATCCTAAAACTATTATTAAAAATGGTGGAAAAATGCCAAATCATATAGTTATCCAAAAGGGAGGGCTATCTAAAGATGGAAAACCAAATTCTTCTGCGGATATTCTTAATCCTGATGGGAGTGTTAAACAACGAAGATATTATGATGAGAAGGGGAGAGCTATAGAAGATATAGATTTCAATCACTCGGATGATGGAACTCATGAGTTTCCACATAGACACAAATGGGATTGGTCAAATCCTGAAAAGCCAAAAAGATTAAAGTGAGGATGAATAACAGATGGAATGGAAAAATTTAGAAACTCAATCGGATATAGATAAATTAATGAAAACGCTAGATAATTTTCATGATAGTTGTATAAAAGATTTGAAATATACAAGTGGTACTTATGTAGATGAAGATTTCTCTATGATAATGAATACGGATCCCGTGGTAAATTTATTTATTCAAAGACAATCAGAATTTATGACAACGATTGAATTTTGTTTAGAGGGTGTTAGTCAGTTTCATATAAATAATAGTTTAGATTCAACATTAGAAATATTCGAAGCTAGCTTTTTTGAAAAAGAGGGGAATTTTTATTGGTATAGTAGCGATGACATTGAGGAGGAAATTGCTACAAGTTTTGTATGTAAAAAAATTAAATGGAGAGAGCTTTCATGACATATTGAGGTGTAACATGTACAATAAATTAATCCATACTACAAAATGTGAGTATATCGACTCTGATTCTACTAGTAAATTGGGAAACTGTTTTATTGTTAATTTAAAAGGCAATGAAATATCAAATAAAAGGGAATTATTTAGTGTATTACAAAAAGAATATACATTGCCAGATGCTAATAGTTGGGAAGGGATAACTGATTGGTTAACAGATTTAAGTTGGATTGAAACAGATAATTTTCAGTTAAATGTACATAACTATACTGATTTTTTAGATGATGATAATAACCTCAAAGACATATTTGAAGAAATATTGAGAGAGTTTGTTTTGCCTTTTTGGGAAAAAGAAATCCTAACTACTGTTGTAGAGGGAGAAACGAAAGGTTTTAATATCTATCTAATTGATTAGATTTAATAAATAGAGATAAGGATGTCGTTAAAAAATACTGATTCTCATATGTGATCAGAACATTTTCATAATTTAAAGTGCACAAATAAAAGAATTTCAAAATATAAAAATAAATAGAAGAAGTAATGTCGAAAGCCCTTTTTTGACTACATTCATTAAAAACGAGTGAAATATATGAATCTACTTTTGTTGAAAATCTTATAAAATTAACAATATTGATCTGTTTGAAAACTTATGAAAATTAAAATTTCGACTTTATTGAACAAGGGAAGATAGCGAAGGTACAGCCTTAGAATGTTGATGAGTCATCAAGAACAAACGAAGTGAAAAAAATTGTGTGTCAAATACTCATAAATTTAATTACTTCAAGAATATATAGGAAAGATTTTGGAGGTAAAAATTTTAACTTATACTAATGAGAATGTTGTAAAGATAGCTAAATTGGAAAATTTTTGAAAATAATGGACGAGTTCATATAAAAGATGCAAGTGGTCAGATGAGGGTGCGTATTGATCCACCTGATAATATAAAAAAATATCAACACATGCATATTTATGATGATTTAGGAAATCCATTAGATAAGTTAGGAAATATGGTAGATAGAACTAGTCTTGATGGTCATTTACCGTGGAATGACAAATAAAAAATAGGAGTTGTTTTAATGATTGATGAAATTCAAAAAAAAAATTGATGAAACAAATTACTGGGATTTGCTGGTCTTAGATATTCAAAGCCAATATTTTGGTGATGAAGTGTATATTTATGTAGAAAAAAATAAGGAGTATTGTTGGAAAATATCATTTACTTCTTGTTATAAAGTTGACTATGAGACTGATGCAAATTGGCGAGGTGATTTTAAAGTTAAAGATACAGGACCAAAATCTGGTTATTATGCACAGGATATTTCATTAAAAAAATATATGGAAACCGAAGAATTTATTGAATGTTCAATTGATGTGTCAATTATGACAATGAATATCATTTGTAAAGATATCGTTGTTGAAGAAGTAGAAATGAAAGATGTATCCTTTTTCTGGCAAGACAAGTAGATTAAAACCTAAAATCGGTACTTGCGGAGGAAGTGCGACCTTACTGACCAAGTTTTCAATAGCTAAGAGTTTCCCCACATCTGTGTCTATTGAGGGGAAACTAATTTCGGCTAAAAATATAAAGTTATTGAAGTGAAGCGGTATTCGTGATAAAAAATCATTGATACCGTTTTTTCATTTTGAAGAAGTAAAGTGAGCTATTGAACATCAAATGGTATGGCAAAAACGAGAAAAAATGAGACAAGAAAAACTCAAAAATGCGAAAGCTGGTGTAGCGAATACCGTGGCAAAACATGGCTTAACCGAAGCAGATTTGGTTCAAGTAACAGATTCGCCAGAGTTGGTTTATCAAAAATATATCAAATTTGCGAAATTAGGGCTGAATCCACATACAGGAAAACCATTGACGGATAAAGAGAAATGGCAATTTCAATATGCGGCACATACAGGAACTATGTCCGATTTGGTTGGATTAGTCGGTGGTGCTTATGCGGGGCAAAAAGCAGCGAATAATGGTTTTTATAAGAAAGCTGGTGGGGCTAAGTGTTTTGTTTCTGGAACGCTTATTTTAACAGAACGTGGGCACAAACCAATTGAATCTATTCGAATAGGTGAAAAAGGCAAACCATGAAAATTCTCATGTTCAGACTTATGAAAAAGTTGTTGAATTATTTGTTAGTGAAACGAGCAAACTTGTTAGAATTACGGTTGACAATGAAATGATTGAAACAACGGAAGAGCATCCGTTTTATTTGCCAAGTAAAGGCTGGATAAAGGCTAAAGAATTAACCTGTAATGATGATTTGATAGATAGTGTTGGAAACGCGTTGTCAATCACTGATATTCAAATTATAAGCTTAAATAAACCTGTTAAGGTGTATAATTTTGAAGTAGAAAATGCTCATACTTATTTTGTTTCCAATTTGAATGTATTAGTGCATAATGATTGTAGTATTAATGCTAAAAAATGGCATCAAGGAAGTTTTAATTCTCCGGAAGATTCTTTGATGTATCATTTCAAAAAACATGGTTCTGAAGTCGGTGCAACAAATGTGGAGCAATATCTTAGAAAAGCAGAAGCATTTGGTGAACAATTAAGAGGTGCAAGAACTAAAAAAATAAATTATCCGACACCAGGAGTCACTAGATATTATAAAAACGGAAAATATATTGATAAGATAGGCAATCAAATTATTTCATTTGGAAAACAATAATGATTTAGGAGGAAACTTAATATGTGGAAGGAATTAAATATAAAAAATGTGAATGAAATAAAAATGTGTGTAGGAGAATTTCAAATTTGGATGACTGAAATTTTACCATACGGAAAAATGAAAATAAAAGTTTATGAAGGGCAAGATGGAACATTTAAAGGATATACAGATGTTCAAATTAAGAGAAAATTTGATGGCTCACCAGAAAGTGCTGTAGGTTTTGGAAATACTATTGAAGAAGCCTTAGAAGATACTGTGAATTGGTTTAATAATATGCTTGATGAAGATTATCCTGAGGGGTTATCTGCAGAAAATATAGACTACACTGAATCCTCAGATTTTTAATTACAAATTAATATGACTAAAAAAAGGTATTTTACTATCTGATTTTCGTAGAATAGCAAAGCCTTGATTAGTAAGACCAAACTCACTAATCAAGCTACCAAAAGCTAGTTCTATTTATTGGTGGGAAAATAATCTCAGCTGTAAAATGTAAAGTTATTTTTTCAGTTAAAACCTACGATCTACCCATAAAAAAATCATCCAAAACAGCGTAACCTAACCAAAAGGTCACGCTGTTTTTCTATCCACTATTTCCAATTTCGACAATTTACCATAAAATAAACGCCAATAAATAGATTCTGTTTTCTTTTCCACAAACTGTTGATTCTGCTGGAATTATGTTAAAATAAGTAGACTTGTTTTACAACAAAATCTTACCCAGAATAAAGGTGTGAAATCATGGAGCCATCCATTGAAGATAAAAGAATCAACGAAGAATTAACCAAGTTATTGACCTTGCTTGGCGAGGATGAATTGATCAAGCGTTACAAAGAACTAGAAGAAAAAGTTCAAAATAACGAGAAGCTCACTGAATTAGTTGAGCAAATCAAAGCAGCACAAAAAGATGCGGTTCAATTTGCACATTATGATAAACCAGAAGCAGAAAAAGCCGCAATCAAACGAGCGGACGAACTAACGAAAGAATTTGATGAGCATCCTTTAGTTGTGGCCTACCGAGAACAACTGATGGAAGCAAACGACCTCTTACAACACGTCACAGACATGATCCAATATAGAATCAACGAAGAACTAGAGAAGGAAGGGTAACAATGCCTCAAAAAACGAAAAACACACCAATGATGGAACAATATTTAGCAATCAAAGATCAATACCAAGATGCGTTTTTATTTTACCGATTAGGTGACTTTTATGAAATGTTTTATGAAGATGCAATCAATGCGTCACAGGTATTGGAATTAACTTTAACTAGCCGAAATCGCAATGCAGATGATCCAATTCCAATGTGTGGGATTCCTCATCACGCAGCACAAGGATATATTGATACATTGATCGAAAAAGGCTATAAAGTAGCAATTTGTGAACAAGTAGAAGATCCTAAGACTACAAAAGGAATGGTTAAGAGAGAAGTCGTTCAGCTGATTACACCTGGAACGGTTATGACGAGTAAAGGTTTAGACGCCAAAGACAACAACTATCTAACAGCGATCGTTGAGGAAAACGGTATGTTTGGTTTAGCCTATGTGGATTTAAGTACAGGGGAATTAAAGACAGCTGTCTTGAGCGATGAAGATGGAGTCATTAATGAAGCGTCAGCATTGCAAACCAAAGAAATCGTATTAGGTAGCCCCTTGTCAGAAACACTAAAGCAAACATTAAAAGATCGTTTGAATATTATTTTTTCTGAGCAAGATCAAGCGGAAGAAAATGCTGAATTTAGCTTCTTAACGAGTGAACTGACTCACCCACTAGAAGTGGAAGTCACAGGCAAATTATTGACTTATTTAACTGTGACCCAAAAACGAGGACTATCTCATATTCAAAAAGCAGTAGAATATCAGCCTGATCATTTTTTAAAAATGGATCACTATTCTAAATTCAACTTAGAATTGACCCAATCGATCCGAACTGGCTTGAAAAAAGGGACCTTACTATGGTTATTAGACGAAACAAAAACCGCAATGGGCGGCCGTTTGCTAAAACAATGGCTGGATCGTCCCTTGATCCAAGAAAAACAAATCCAAACACGCCAAGAAATGGTTCAATCGTTGTTGAATTCCTATTTTGAACGTGTTGATTTACAATCGACTTTAACGAAAGTCTACGATTTAGAACGTTTAGCAGGTCGTGTCGCCTTTGGAAACGTGAATGGTCGCGATTTGATTCAATTAAAGACATCATTAGAGCAAGTTCCGTTAGTTCGTGAGCTGATTGTCGGAATCAATCAAGGCGAGTGGAATGACCTGTTATTAGATTTAAACCCAGCTGAGGATATCGTTGAGCTAATCAATACAGCTATCAATGAAGAAGCACCACTTGCAATCACTGAAGGAAACATCATTAAAGACAATTATAACGAAAAACTAGATGAATACCGTGATGCCATGCGCCACGGGAAACAATGGTTAGCAGAGTTAGAAGCCAAAGAACGTCAAGAAACAGGAATAAAAACATTAAAAGTTGGCTTTAACCGAGTATTTGGCTATTATATTGAAGTGACAAAATCAAATTTAGCCAACCTAGAAGAAGGAAAATACGAACGCAAACAAACGTTAGCCAATGCAGAACGTTTCATCACTCCAGAACTAAAAGAAATGGAAACGTTGATTTTAGAAGCAGAAGAAAAATCAGTAGATTTAGAATATCAATTATTCTTAGAAGTCCGAGAACAAGTTAAAGCCAATATTGAGCGTCTGCAAAAACTAGCAAAAACAATCAGTGCGGTAGATGTCTTACAAGCGTTTGCCACAGTGAGTGAACGATACCAATATGTTCGACCAACTCTGAAAAGCAATAGTAAAGAATTGCATATCGTTGAAGGACGCCATCCGGTTGTGGAAAAAGTTTTAGGGCATCAAGAATATATTCCAAATAGTGTTCATATGAGCAAAGACAACATCATTCTTTTAATCACAGGACCAAATATGTCAGGTAAAAGTACCTACATGCGTCAATTAGCACTAACCGTTGTGATGGCGCAAATCGGTTGTTTCGTGCCAGCTGAATCGGCGGATCTACCGATTTTTGACCAAATTTTCACAAGAATCGGAGCATCAGATGATTTGATTGCGGGGCAAAGTACCTTTATGGTAGAAATGATGGAAGCTAATCAAGCATTGCGTCATGCCACGCCAAATAGTTTGATTTTATTTGATGAACTTGGTCGCGGAACGGCAACTTATGATGGGATGGCGTTAGCACAAGCGATCATTGAATATATCCATCGAGAAGTCAAAGCGAAAACATTATTCTCTACCCATTACCATGAGTTGACCGTCTTAGACGAAACCTTGACTGGCTTGAAAAATGTTCACGTTGGTGCAGTGGAAAAAAATGGCGAAGTGGTCTTCTTGCATAAAATGATGGATGGCCCAGCAGATAAAAGTTATGGGATCCATGTAGCTAAAATCGCTGGCTTACCAAGTGCTTTATTAGAACGTGCGGCTACGATTCTTACTGCTTTAGAATCAGAAGAACAACCACTTAAAGCTGTGGAATACAAAGACGAAATCAAAGAAGATACCGAACAATTATCTCTATTTAAAGAAGTGTCGACGGATGAATTAGGCGTGATCGATACCTTGAAGAAAATCAATTTATTAGAAATGACGCCAATGGATGCTTTAAATAAACTACATGAATTGCAAAAAAGAATTTAAATTAAATCAAAAAACTGAGTAAGGAAAGGATCGTATAGATGGGGAAAATACAAGAATTGTCAGAACAACTTGCCAATCAGATCGCTGCTGGTGAAGTAGTAGAACGTCCTGCATCAGTTGTCAAAGAACTTGTAGAAAATGCGATCGATGCTGGAAGTACGCAAATCGATATTTTTATTGAAGAAGCAGGACTTAAAACGATCCAAGTCATCGATAATGGTGAAGGAATTGCAAAAGAGGATATTCTAAGTGCATTTAAGCGCCATGCCACAAGTAAGATCCATACAAGAGATGATTTGTTCCGCATACGTAGTTTGGGGTTTCGTGGAGAAGCCCTACCCAGTATTGCGTCCGTTTCGGAAATTATCGTAGAGACAGCTATTTCCGAAGAGGAAGAAGGCAGTTATGTCCAAATGAAAGGCGGAAAGGTCGAAGAACACCGTCCTGCTGCGTTAAGAAAAGGGACAAAAATCACTGTTTCAAATCTATTTTTTAATACGCCAGCCCGCTTAAAATATGTCAAAACGATCCAGACTGAACTCGCCAATGTAGGGGATATCGTCAATCGCTTGGCGCTAAGCCATCCTACCATCGCCTTCCGCTTAGTTCATGATGGAAATAAAATGATGAATACAGCGGGAAACGGTGATTTGAAACAAACCATTGCGGGAATCTATGGTATTGGCACAGCCAAGAAAATGTTAAAGATCGAAGCAGAAGATTTAGACTTTAAATTAACTGGTTATGTTTCATTACCGGAAGTAACCAGAGCTAGTCGGAATTATCTATCAACAATCATCAATGGGCGTTATATCAAAAACTTTGCTTTAAACAAAGCAATCGTTGATGGTTACGGCTCTAAATTGATGGTAGGACGTTTTCCACTTGCTGTGTTAGAGGTCGAGATGGATCCTTTATTAGTAGATGTCAATGTGCACCCAACTAAACAAGAAGTTCGTTTAAGTAAAGAAAAAGAATTGATGGCTTTGATCAGTGAGGCGATTCGCGAAGTGTTAAGTCATGAACAGTTGATTCCGAATGCTGCAGATAATCTTCGTTTTAAAAAGAAAGTCGAGCAACAGCCAAAAGTTGAACAAATGGAAATTCCATTAACAGAGCAAGAAGAAACGGCTCGCCCAATCCGAAAACCGAGTAGTCTAGGATATGACGCTAGTAGCGGAAACTTCTTTGTCAAAGAATCAACACCGGAATTTAAAACGCAAAAACCTACTAGTAATTTTGGAAAAGAAACTAAACCACAGACAAAAGAAGAGCTTGAAAAAGAAGCCTTAATGGCCTACGCATTCAGTTCGCCAACTGAAGCTGAGGAAGACATAAAATCTGATAACAGTCAGTTAGGGGAATCTTCCGAATCAGTAAAAACAGAAGAAATCCCTCGAACTGAAGAACAGCCGACCATCGATGAACAAGTGTATCAAGAAGAACTGAGTCATCATCCAGAAGTAGATTTTTCTGCAAAAGGTGCTCAAAATGATTTAAATAAGATGCTGAACAAACTATCGGATGAACGTCCTAAAGAACGTTTCCCAGAGTTAGAATATTTTGGTCAGATGCATGGAACTTATCTATTTGCTCAAAGTAAAGATGGTTTATACATCATTGACCAACACGCTGCTCAAGAACGAATCAAGTATGAGTATTTTAGAGAAAAAATCGGTGAAGTGACGAACGATTTACAGGAATTATTAGTACCAATCGTGATTGATTATCCAAATAGTGATGCATTGAAAATCAAAGAGCAAAAAGAAACTCTGGCAGAAGTTGGCATTCATTTAGAAGACTTTGGTCAAAATAGTTTTATTGTTCGGGCGCATCCAACCTGGTATCCTGCTGGTGAAGAAGAAACGATCATTCGAGAAATGATCGATATGCTTTTGACCACAGGCTCGGTCAGTGTGAAAAAATTCCGTGAAGCAACAGCGATCATGATGAGTTGTAAACGTTCGATCAAAGCTAATCATTATTTAAATGAACAACAGGCTCGCGTGTTATTGAAGGATCTTGAAACGTGTGAGAATCCGTTTAATTGTCCGCATGGTCGACCTGTATTGATTCATTTCACCAATTCAGATATGGAAAAAATGTTTAAACGTATACAAGACCCACATTAAAGATATAGGAAGAAGGTTTTATCCTAATGGCAGTTATCCTTGCCTCTCAATCTCCTCGCAGACGTGAGTTGTTGAGTCGAATTATTTCTGACTTTGAAGTGATGCCAGCTGACATCAATGAAGAAGTCAAAAGTTATTTTACCCCAATGGACTATGTCTTGACGATGGCGGCACAAAAAGCAGCACATATCGCAAAACAATACCCCGATGATTTAGTGATCGGCTCAGATACGATCGTAACGATCGACAATGAAATATTGGGAAAACCAACTTCTAGAGATGATGCCTTTAGAATGTTGAGACAATTAAGTGGTAGGACACATAAAGTCTATACTAGTGTTGTCTTAATGAAAGACGATCAAGAATCTTCAGCAACGGTTCCAGCAACAGTTGAATTTTATGACTTGACGGATGACGAAATCAATCGTTACTTAGATACAAAAGAGTATCAAGATAAAGCTGGAGCATATGGAATTCAAGAACAAGGCGCGCTGCTAGTAAAAAGTATTCAAGGCGATTATTATTCGATTATGGGGCTGCCGATTGCGACCTTATATAGAATGCTGCCAGCTTTTGAGTAGTAACTGAATGAGGAAAGAAGGAAATACATCAATGAAATGTTCTCAAACCAGAGCGATCCAAACACATATGATCACATATCCTCACTTGAATTTTCATAAAACTTTATTCGGCGGTCAATTAATGGCATGGCTAGATGAAACTGCAGGACTTTCAGCAGTCCGAGTATCTAGAGCCGCGATTGTAACAGCTTCTGTCGACCATTTAGATTTCTTGGCGCCTTTAAAAGCAGATCATTCCGTTTGTATCGATGCGTATGTATCAGGTGTTGGCACGCGTTCAATGGAAATATTTGCGAAAGTCATCGGTGAAGACTTGTTTTCAGGAGAGCGCTATTTAGCTGGAACCTGTTTTATGACTTTTGTCGTGCCAAAAGGTGCTAGTTTACCAGAAATAATCGAGCCTGAGACAAAAGAAGAACGATTTATTTGTCAAGGGTACGAAGCAAGAAAGCAATTCAGATTAGCAAAACGCCAAGAAAGTATCGATCTTGCCAAAAATATCGATTTAGAGATTCCTTGGAACTAATAATAGACAAAAACACTCACTTTCTAAACAGAAAGTGAGTGTTTTTTCCTTAATAATGCTATGATAATACTAACTAAAATGTAAGGGTGTGATTTGTCATGGAAAAACCATCAAAAGAAGAGTTGAAGGAAAAGCTATCCGATATTGAATATGCCGTAACACAGGAAAATGCGACTGAACGACCTTTTACTGGTAGATATGACGATTTTTACCAAGAAGGAATTTATGTTGATGTAGTGAGTGGCGAACCACTTTTTAGCTCGAAAGATAAATATGATGCAGGCTGTGGCTGGCCAGCATTTACCAGACCAATTGAAAAACAAGGTGTCAAAGAAAACTCAGATTTTTCTTTAGGCATGCGTCGTGTGGAGGTTCGTAGTAAAGGAGCGGATTCTCACCTAGGGCATGTTTTTACAGATGGGCCACCAGAGGAAGGCGGCTTACGTTATTGCATCAATGCAGCAGCATTACGTTTTATCCCAGTAAAAGAATTAGAAAAAGAAGGTTATGGGGAATATAAGTCTTTGTTTGAATAGAATTTTTCGCTTATCTGAGCAGAAACATGCGCTCAGGTAGGCTTTTTTTAGCAGTTTTAAAGGTAAAAAAATGTTATTTTTTTATTACATGAAAATAGTTGCTATTTGTCTGTATTTTTAGTAATATAAGAATATTCAGAAAATTAAAATTTAAGAAGAATACTATTTATTATTAAGGAGAAAAAAATGAAAAAGACGAGAAAAACGAAATTAATAAGTGTTATGATGTTGTCGACATTAGTATTGGCAGCATGTGGTGGTGGAGGTAAGAGCGATTCTACAAGTAGTAGTACTAAGGGAAATAAAGCAAGTGGGGAACAGCTTTTCAAATTAGTAGTACAACAAGAAATGCCTACGGCAGATTTATCATTAGGAACAAACACTATCAGCTTTTCAGCGTTTAATAATATCTATGAAGGATTATATCGTTTAGATGAAAAAAGCAAACCACACGCTGCAGGCGCAGCGGAGATGGCGAAGAAAAGTGAGGATGGTTTGACGTATACGTTTAAACTAAGAGAAGATGCTAAGTGGTCTAATGGCGATCCTGTAGTTGCTGCGGATTATGTCTATGGCTGGCAGCGGACAGCAGATCCTAAAACGGGTGCTGAATATGCTTATATGTTTGAATTAGTAAAAAATGGTGCAGATGTTTCAGCTGGAAAAAAGGCTCTTGATGAATTAGGAATCAAAGCGATTAGTGACTATGAATTAGAAGTAACACTGGAGCAAGAAACACCATACTTTGATTACTTGCTGGCATTCCCATCATTTTTCCCGCAAAATAAAAAAATAGTAGACGAAAAAGGCAAAGACTACGCTTCAAACAGTGAGTCATCGGTCTACAATGGTCCATTTACACTCACTGATTTTGATGGAGCAGGAACAGACACCGAATGGTCGTATACTAAAAATGATCAATACTGGGATAAAGACACCGTTCAATTAGATAAAATCGAAGTAAAAGTGGTCAAAGAAGCACCAACATCGTTGAATCTGTTCCAAGATGGACAAGCAGATGATGTAATCTTAAGTGGAGAATTAGCTAAACAAATGGCTGATGATCCAGAACTTGTGATCGAAAAAGATGCACGTACTTCTTATCTTGAGTTTAATCAAAGAGATGAAAAATCACCATACCACAATGCAAATTTAAGAAAAGCTATTTCTTATTCTATTGATCGTGATGCCGTTGTTGAACGTATCTTAGGTGACGGATCGGTTGCTTCTACAGGACTCGTTCCAGAAGGAATGTCTTATTCACCGAAAGATAACAAAGACTTTGCTGATGAGAATAAAGATTTATTGAAATATGATAAAGAAAAAGCCCAAAAATATTGGGAGGCAGCAAAAAAAGAATTAGGGATCAGTACATTCAAATTCGACATTGTCGGAGATGATACGGATTCTACAAAAAAAATCTTAGAATATATTCAAGGTGCAGTTAAAGAAACTCTGGACGGCGTAGATGTGACAGTCACAAACGTACCGTTCACTGTTCGTTTAGATCGTGGCAAAAATGGTGACTTTGAAGTACTCATGGGCGGTTGGGGTGCTGATTATGCAGACCCAAGTAGTTTTACTGATTTATTTGTAACGGGTGGTCCATATAACCGAGGGCGCTATTCAAACGAAAAATATGATCAATTAGTAAAAGACTCTGGTAGCAAAGACGCTTCTGATCCTGAGAAACGTTGGTCAGATATGGTAGATACTGAAAAACTATTGATGGATGATATGGGTGTTGCACCCATTTACCAAAAAGCAGAAGCACATATGCGTAGTGAAAAAGTCAAAGGTGTAGTGGCGCACGGAGCTGGTGCACGATATGATTATAAATGGACGTATATTTCTGAATAAAAAAATAAGCCAATACGAATCTATCCATAATTCGTATTGGTTTTCTTTTTATTTAATAAGACAATCTGTTTTCAAGCTACTGATTTTTCTAAATCTATGCTAAAATAGAAACGTATGTGCGTATGAAGCATAAGAAACGTTGGTGCAAAAGAACCTCTGTACCAACATTATTGGAACTTAGAAAGGTGAAATTATGTACGAGTATATTATTGGTAAAGTGACATTTATCAGCCCTTATTATATTGTAGTGGAAACAAACGGCATTGGTTATCAGGTTTCAGTAGGCAATCCCTATCGTTATTCTGGCAAAACCGATCAACAAATTCAAATTTATGTTCATCAAGTCATTCGTGAAGATGCCCATTTATTATATGGATTTGGAGATTTAGATGAAAAACAACTCTTTTTAAAATTAATCAGTGTTTCAGGAATTGGACCAAAAAGTGGACTTGCAATCATGGCATCAGACGACCATGGCGGCTTGATCAATGCAATCGAAAGTGAAGATGCTACCTATTTAACAAAATTCCCAGGTGTAGGTAAAAAAACTGCTCAACAAATGATTCTTGATCTAAAAGGAAAATTAGGTGAATTAGAAACGTCAGATGCAGCTGTTGAAGCAATGGCTAAAACTTCAACTGTCCAATCAGCAAATCAGTCGCTGACAGAAGCTTTAGAAGCCTTAAGTGCACTAGGATACAGTGAAAAAGAAATCAAACGAATTACACCGAAATTGGAAGAACTAGGTAGCCAACCAACTGATGAATATTTGCGCAATGCATTGAAATTCATGATGAAACGCTAAGGAGGAATAGCTATGACAGAAGATGAAAGACTACTTTCCGCTCAAACAAGCGAAGGTGAAGAATCACTGGAAAAGTCACTGCGTCCCCAGTTTCTTGAACAATATATCGGTCAAGATAAAGTCAAACAAGAGCTTACGATCTATATAGAAGCGGCCAGAAACCGAGAAGAGGCGCTTGATCATACACTTTTATATGGACCGCCAGGACTCGGTAAGACAACGATGGCAATGGTAATCGCTAATGAAATGCATGTTAATATTCGAACTACCAGTGGACCTGCGATTGAAAGAGCGGGAGATTTAGTAGCGATTTTAAATGAACTGGAGCCAGGAGATGTTTTATTTATCGATGAAATCCATCGTTTGCCTCGTATTGTGGAAGAAATGCTGTATTCTGCCATGGAGGATTTTTACGTAGATATTATGGTAGGTCAAGGAACGACCGCGCATCCCGTTCATTTTCCCTTGCCTCCATTTACCTTAATCGGAGCAACGACCAGAGCAGGTATGTTATCAGCACCGCTTCGTGATCGTTTTGGGATTATTTCTCATATGGAATATTATGAAACTGGAGATTTAAAAGAAATCGTACTGCGTTCCGCAGATATTTTTCAAACAGAAATTGTAGAAGAAGGGGCTTTTGAAATTGCTCGACGTTCTCGTGGTACACCTCGTATTGCCAACCGCTTATTAAAACGTGTCCGTGATTTCGCTCAAGTTCAGTCAAATGGCACAATTGATCGCAGTATTGCAGATCAAGCATTGACCTTACTGCAAGTTGATCATCAAGGACTGGATTATGTCGATCAAAAGTTATTGAAAACAATGATCGAATTATATGGTGGTGGTCCAGTTGGGTTAAGCACATTAGCTGTAAATATCAGTGAAGAAACTGAAACAGTCGAAGATATGTACGAACCTTATTTGATCCAAAAAGGCTTTATTAAAAGAACGCCAAGAGGTCGTATTGCAACAGCCTTGGCGTATGAACATTTTGGTTATGAGACTTATTATAAAGAATAGGTCTAAATAGTTGAATATTGCTAATGGAGCTTGATCGATGGATATAAAATTTGTATCGTTGATAAGCTCTTTTTTATTGTCAAGTGTTTAAATCTGCTTTTAATTTTTCTAACCATTAAAAATCCCTCAAAACCTTATATTTCCTCCCAATTTTTTGGTATGATGTATCTAACTAAAAAAAGTGAGGCCAAAAACTATGAGCGAATCACAAATAACTAAAAAAGCCATCTCCTCTGCATTGATCGAATTATGCGATCGAAAACTATTCAGCAAAATCAGTGTCCAAGATATCACGAAAGAAGTTGGCCTAAACCGCCAAACCTTCTACTATCACTTTACCGACAAACACGATCTATTACGTTGGATCTATACCCACGATGCATTGATTTACTTAGACTCGCCAGATGTCAGTATTGATAACTGGGAAGAACAAGCCTTAAAAATGCTAAAAGCGATCCAATCAAAAAGTGATTTCTACTATAATACAGTTAGTTCAGATTCAGAGATCTTAAGAAAATGTTTTTCAGCAATCACAAATAAATTGTTCATCAACTTATTCGACCAGATGGACAAAGAAAATCAGCTACTTCCAGAGGATAAAACCTTTTATGCGCGTTTCTTTTCATACGGATGTAGTGGTGTCTTGATCGATTGGATTTTAGGCAGCTATAAAGAATCACCGTTAGAGATCGCGACACAGCTTTTCAGATTAGCTAAAGATACTGAATTTTTCTCTTATCGTTTATATGCCCAAGAAAACGAACTGTTATGACAAATTGTCCATTCTGTCTAAAAAGAAGACGGAATGATAATGCTATCACAAGACATTTATGGAGAATCGTTGTACGCTAGGTTCATAAATTGAATCGGGGGGATTCTCATGAAAAAAAGACATATTGGATTAGCAGCAGCAGGTGCATTAGGTGCTGCTTACCTTGCTAAAAAAGTATCCGCTGAAAAGAAAGTAGAAAAAGTTGCTGAAATCGAAGAAGAAATCAATAGTCGTTATTATGGAGATAAACAGGTCTACCTAATCGGTGGTGGCATTGCGACTATGGCAGCAGCTGCTTACTTGATTCGCGATGCGAACTTCAGTGGTAAGAATATCCATGTGATCGAAGGCATGAAAATTCTCGGCGGAAGCAATGATGGGATCGGTACAAATGAAAAAGGTTTTGTCGCACGTGGCGGCCGGATGCTAAATGAAGAAACCTATGAAAACTTCTGGGAACTATTTGATAGTATCCCGTCACTTGAATGGCCAAATCATAGTGTCACAGAAGAGATTCTGAACTTTGATCACTTACATCCAACTCATGCACAAGCACGCTTGGTCACGAAAGATCAAGAAATCCTTGATGCACATACAATGGGTTTTGATAATGAAGATCGTTTAGCAATGACAAAATTACTAGGTGCTTCAGAAGAAAGTTTAGATGACGTGACAATAGAAGAATGGTTTGGTCCACATTTCTTTGAAACGAACTTTTGGTATATGTGGCAAACGACTTTCGCTTTCCAAAAATGGAGCAGTGCGTTTGAATTACGCCGTTATATGAACAGAATGATTCTAGAATTTTCTCGTATCGATACATTAGAAGGTGTGACCCGCACACCATTGAATCAATACGATAGCGTTATTTTGCCATTGAAATCATTTTTAGAAAAACATGGAGTTGATTTTACCTTAAATGAAGATGTGGTTGATTTAGAATTTAAACCAGGTGCAGAAATCACTGTTACTGCATTGAAACTAGGGAATGGTGAAACTGTTGAACTTGAGGATGAAGACGTTGTGATTATGACGAATGGAACTATGACGGATAGTTCCACAGAAGGGGATTGGAGTACCCCAGCACCAAAAGTCACAGAAGAATCACGCTCTGCACGTCTATGGCGTAATATTGCGAAGAAAAAAGCGGGATTAGGTAATCCAGAACCATTCTTTGGCAACGAAATTGAAACCAATTGGGAAAGTTTTACTGTAACTTGCCGTGGTGATAAATTATTAAAACGAATTGAAGAATTTTCTGGGAATATTCCAGGATCAGGTGCTTTGATGACGCTGAAGGATTCAAGCTGGTTAATGAGTACAGTTGTAGCAGCACAACCCCACTTTAAAAACCAAGACCCTGACACAACTATTTTTTGGGGGTATGGCATTTATACAGATAAAGTTGGTGATTACGTGAAAAAACCAATGCGTGATTGTACAGGTGAAGAAATTTTATATGAGTGGATTTGCCAAATGGGATGGCAAAGTGATTGGGAGGAAATTCACAAAGATGTGGTGAATGTGATTCCTGCATATATGCCATATATCGATGCACAATTCCAACCACGTAAAATGTTGGATCGTCCACAAGTGGTTCCAGAGAATAGTACTAACTTTGCAATGGTCAGTCAATTTGTGGAAATACCAAAAGATATGGTCTTCACAGAAGAATATTCAGTACGTGCTGCTCGAATTGCAGTGTATACGCTATTTGATATTGATAAGGAAATTATTCCAGTAACACCATATAATCGCGATCCTAAGGTATTAGCAAAAGCTGCACAAACAATGTTTAGATAGTAAAAAGAGGGGAAGCAAAAGCATCAAGCTCGGTGAAATAAGAAGGCATTCATTAAAAGGATTTTTCAAATGTATGTGAATTTAAAATTATTTTTGATGAAGCTGCGTTGGTTTCGCTGGTTATTTGAATTTTAAAGGTCTGAGCTATAACTCGAAGAAGTTATGGTTCAGACCTTTTTTTATTCTTTTCAACAACAATTTTTAAATAATATCACAAATATAATAATATAATTTATTGTATTTTACCTTTTTTTGATACTTTTTATTCTAAAAATGAATAAAAAAAAGTATGTGAAATGTTGCATAATGGTGATGTTCACAAGGTATTTCTTTTTTTACTGGAAAAGGAGGATAAAAAGAAATGAAAAAAGAGGAAAAAAGTATATTATTTGTAAAAAGAGATGTTTTAAAAAGTGAAACAAAAATAAAAAGATTTGGAGGTACTAATGAGAGCATTTTTAGATGAAACTTATGACAGACAATTGAAAATTTTAAGTTATATAGATAATAAAAAAAAGATAGTAAGTGTAAAACAAATATCTGAAAATACTAATCTTTCTGAAAAAACTGTCTTACAAATGATAAGAAAATTCGAACAAGAATTATCTTTTTCAGATAATCAATTCCAAATTATTTATGCAAACAAAACAATTAAAGGAATCTATGCCGAAAATCTAGATTTAATGAGCATCGCATCTGACTATATAAAAAAGTCAGTATTATATAAAATAATTCGAACTATATTTTTATATGAAAATGTGGATGCAAAAAAATTCTGTGAATTAGAATACATAAGCCCTCCTACATTTTCTCGTTATCGTCAAAGACTAGCAGCGATTTTAAAGAAATTTGATTTACAATTGACACGGGATAATCAGATTCAAGGAGAAGAATTAAAGGTTAGAAATTTTTTGTATCTATTTTTTTGTCACTCATCAAGTAAATGGGATTTTAGCCAACAAGAGTATCGTGAGATTGAAACAACTGTTTATAAGTATATTGAAAATTGGCAGACACTTGACCAAGTTCGTCAACGTAAAATTTGTTTGCTTATCTATATTAGTAATATTCGTTCTTCTCAGAAATACTATTG
Source organism: Enterococcus sp. AMC1252 (assembly GCF_058216515.1). Taxonomy (NCBI): domain Bacteria; kingdom Bacillati; phylum Bacillota; class Bacilli; order Lactobacillales; family Enterococcaceae; genus Enterococcus; species Enterococcus sp. AMC1252. The sequence goes on along the minus strand of NZ_CM177097.1, from coordinate 3,597,382 downwards.
CAAGAATGATGTTTTGACAAGATTAACAAAATTGGGGGCATTTGAATATAAAAATGTACTGGTTGATTACTTCAACTCAAAGAAGAATAGAACTGTGGATCAAGTGTGGCATGAAGTAAGTTTTGTTGAATTATTGATGTACAAGGAAGATTTAAGTATACGAGAAATAGATTTTGACCGCTATGAATTATTTTATAATGATCAAAATTTTCCCTTTATTCAGCAAAGCAATCTATTAACTGAAAGGATTATTCAAACCTTTTTTTCAGAAGCGACAAGAGAGAATACAGAACTATTTTTACGGGTCAGACAGGAAATCGATAAAATGCATTTAGTTTTTTATACATGCTATGCCGATTTAAGTATTTTTTATTATGTATATGATACAAGCAATTTTTATTATCGTGATGCGGCTGAGAAAAGAATTATTGAGCAACTCGAAAAAATTGTGGAAGAGATGACTACATCCACAATTTATCAATCTTGGTGGGAGACCCTCACAGTCTCTAAAGAAGCCTTTCTTAATTACCTGTACCTACTTATCTATTCATTATTAAATAAGTTACATGAATACAAATATGAACCTGTAAAAATAATGGTTCAAAATTCAAAGGTATTTATTGAAGAAATTATTGTCAATAAGTTAGCATTGATTTTTGGTGACAGGATTCAGTTAGTATCAACGTTTAGAGATTTCCCCGATCTTTTGGTTACTGATATTAAATTATCGGCCCCCCCAGAACAAACACGCGAAATATTTGTCAGTTCCTTTTCAGACTATGCGGATATCAACAATGCAATCTACGAAATTCAAAAGGAGATTATCAAAAAATATGGACAACGTGAAATAACACAACAGCTAGTTAATTTATGTTGAGACTATTTAAACAAAGAAGAGTTATGAATCCGATAATTGATAAATTTTGATAGTTCTGCCCAGGTTTTAGCATCAAAAGGATTATCAAAGAAAAAGAAGGTTTGGTTACTAATATTCCCTTCAAAACAATCAGAGATGACAATATCTGCTTTAAGAATGTCTGAGGTAAATTGAATAGTTTGAGTACCGAATGTAGACAATAAGCTATTTTTGATCTGATCTGTTGTATAAAAGTCTCTGGAGTATTGACAGAAAATAATCAAAGGTTCTATTTTTCGTGAAGTATCGATCACATAATACAGGACATTAGTCATATATGTGATTAATCCTTTAGAGGATATCGCTTCTAAAAAAGAGTCGTTTTTAAAGAAATTGATGACCAAAGTATCTAACTCGGCCTCCATCTTAGAATAGGTGTCCTCTCCTCTGTCTAATGAAGATAGATGCTTTTCATTTTCAATCAGAGGATCATAATCAACTTTAATATAATGAACAAAAAGAAGAGCGACAAACAGGTGATAGTAGAAAAAAAGATAAGATTCATCTTTAATAACAAGATTATATTTTTTTTGTAAAATTTGTAACAAATGCGCACAACTTTTTGTTAACGGAAGCTCTGAATCTATCAATAATTCTGCAGTCTGCTGCTTGATCTCTTTTGTATCGATATTAGGAATAAAGTACCTAGATAAAAAACTAAAGTAAACTTGTTCAGTTTTGATTTCATCGTGTGACAGAATTGTAGTGAAATCTAAAGTAAATATAGTAGGGTTTTTTTCATTCAAAATCATTAAATAGGAAAGAAACTCATTATCAACAGTAATTTTTTCTTGCAAATACAAAATTCTCCAATAGGTAATATTTTGAAAATAGCGTAATCTAGTTAATTGGGACGGAGCTAACGTCGTCTTGATTGGAATCGGCAATTGTTTGAAATAATCTGGAGATCTGTGAAATGGCCAAGTTGCTCCTTTTAAAATATTCCAATAAGCATAAAAAAGGAAAAAGCGAATATCCAGCTCAGATCCTTGAAGATTTTCTTTCCTTGTTAGGTCTCCAAAAGCAATTTTGACTCTAAAATAATCGAGTCGTTTGTTCAAGAGTTTTAAGGTTCTATAAGCATGAGAAGGGCTCAAATTGATGCTTTGGGCAAGTGATTCCAAAGAGCTATGATTTTTATCAGCGATTGCAGAAAAGATCATAAACTCTGGAGAAATAGAAATATAGCTGAATCTTAAAGTGTTAATTGCATAGCTGACATTTAAGGAATCAGGTAAAACGATAAAAAAAGTTGTGTTTTGCTGTTCTATTTGTATAGGTGTTTCATGAAATAAATGACTTAAATCTTCATTAAGCTGTTGGATATAGCGATAGGTTGTACTTTTGGAATCCTTAGTATCGTGTATGATTTCTTGAATACCAATTCCTTTGGCACTGAACAAAATTTTTTTAAATAGTTCAAACTTCTTTTCTTCGTTTTTTTTAATAAACTTTCGTTTCACTTACTCATCTCATTCCTTTTAGAAATAAAAAACTAAAAAAACATTTTGAATTATTTTATGAAAATATAACATATAATGTGAAAAAAGTGCAGAGAAAGGTCATTATATCAAATAAAAAAGGGGGTATTTCAAAAAAAACTAAAAAAACAGGAATTTTTGTAATTTAAAACGTGATTTAAATTATATAATTTTATTAATATTTGAAAATGATTATATGTTTATAGATAGAAAGGATAGGACAATATGTACAACATAGGTATTGTGCCCGTACAAGAACAAAACAATGATACATACGCTAACCAATTAAATAAAACCACCTATCAACTATATTCGCTATCTAGAGAAGAGGTCTTAAATGAAGCTTCAAAGATGGATGCGTTAATAATTGAAGATTCTTCAACTGCAGAATTGAAACATACATGCGAACTAATTTTAGAATTGAGAAGACATTATGAAGCATTGATATGGGTCGTGTCTAAAAATTTAACGAAAACAAGCAAAATTGTTTATTTACAACTTGGTGCTGATGGAGTAGTGGATGAGGAGTACGAACGAGAAGAATCCATCCTACAGTTTTCAAATATCCTAAATAGAATAAATAGAGAAAAAGAAGTAGCGGTTCCCCAAATGACATATGGAAAAGAAGACAAGAGTGAATTGGAACTGAACCCTACCAATTTAAGTGTGATTCTTGAAGGAAAAACAGAAATTAGTTTGACAAGGCTAGAATTTCAGACTATTTCATTTTTACTAGCCAATGTTGGAAATGCTGTTAGTTATGAAGAAATATACGAAAATGTCTGGAAAGAAGACTTTAATAGCAGTGAAGATGGGAACAAGCAGTATCGTGTCAGTAATTTGATTTTTCACTTACGCAAAAAAATAGAAGAGAATCCAACTCAGCCAAAATACATTAAAACGGTGCGTTCTAAAGGATATATGGTGAGTAACGCAATATAAAGGATAACTATTATGTGTCATGGCGATTGATGGTGATTAGAAACACAGTCAAAGACGGTGACAAATCCAACTAGGTTTCTTTTTTTTCATCATGTAGAAGAGCGGTCTATCAAACCGAAAGTGAGAAGTACACTGTTAACAAATGAATCAGCTTCATTTCCTAGATAGAATACTTCCCGATTCTGTAGATAAACCGTAAACTACAAGAGGGAAAATTGAAATAAATATATACACAAGTATCGAGGAAAGGAGGAAAAAGATGAAAAATAAAAAAGGTCTGTTTATATTTATTAGTATTAGTTTTTTAGCAGTGCTTGCTCTGTTCTTATGGATACGCACCCCTGATATTAAAGCACAAGAAACTGAGAAGCAAGAAGCAAGTAAATCGGTGGGAACTTCACAGATGCCGCCGTTATTTCAACCGTACGCTTTGGAGAGTATGAAAGATTGGCAGCAACTTTCTACGGGTCCAGAGACTGCTTCGTATGACTTAAGTACAAAGAATCCTAAACGATACTTTGTTTCAATAGCTACATTCGGAGGTTTGCCGATGGGTGCTGATACAAAAGAACTTGAAAAACTAAAATTAATGATGCAGTATACTATCCAAATAAGCGGTTTACGATACCTAAATGTGTTGAGATATGATGAGAGTTACATCAATATAAGCGAAGATAAACTTGGAATTGCTGCAAGTTCTGCACCATTAATTTTTGCTCAGGGAGATAAAGTAATTGAACCCTTAAATGAATTAGGACAAGGTGGGGGAGATAGTAAACCAGCCTCGGTAGTATCTAATATAAAGCATTATCGGGCTGAGAAGGAAGCATCAGGAAAACCAATAAGCCCTTTTTACTATCGAGCTGTCAAAATTGAATATGAATTGAGAAATAATCCTGCAGTAGTGACGGAAAATACCTTTGATTATCATGTGAAAGTAATTAATGAAATAACTATTTCACCAACGGGGAAAATAAGATATTCTACAAAAATTATCAATTTAAGTGATGTACCATTGCAAAGTTTTGTGCTGGGTGGACGCTATGATATAGATTTATTAAGTTCATATAAAGACCAGCCACGAGGAGATCTTATTATGCCCGTTAAATTTTTAGGTTCGAATATGGGTCTTCATTACGATAGTTATTGGGTAGATGCTAAAGGAAATCCTGATGCCTCAGGCTCAGATGCATCGGCAAATATTTATTTTGATACAAAAGATCGACCAGATAACTGGAGTGTCAAACAGATGATGCCTAACGGACAACCAAGAGATTTCTATAATCCCAAAATTACTGGCTTTTCAGATGCTTACAGTACGGGGCAAGAAGTGTTAAACGCCTCAGCTGAAGATGTTGCCTATTCAAAGGAACAAAATGAAACAACAAATGCTTATGATACAGCGGTATACGTAAAAAATAAACCAGTTGATATTGGCCAAGGGGAGTCTACGGGCTATGTGATGTCATTTTCTGCCAAACCATTTGGTGATCCGTTACCAATGTTGGATGTGGATGAAGAAAATGTTTTTTATGACGGCGTATCTCATACCGTTACTGGTACAATTTTGGATTTTGGTATAACAACGAAAGAAGATATTTACTATTCAATGACAGGTGAAGCAGGTTCATTCAAACTTGGTAAAACAATTGTTCCATATGTCCCAGGAACAAATATTAATTTTTCATTGGATATTCCAAAAAGTGATCTAGGTGTGAAAGGCAACAAGTCAATTTATCTCTATACCAGAAATAGTAACGGGCAAGTGTCTAATACAGTAGAGCAAAAATTGATTTATAACTCACCACCTGAAATTATGTCCGATAAAACAGACTGGTTTATGACAGGTTCTGACTATAACCTAACAGGTAAGTGGAAAGAGGCGGATGATCCATCTGTAGATATTAAATATTCACTTGACGACGGTGTTGTAAAAACATTAAGTCGAGGACTATCAAATAGTCCGGTGAATACTTTACGGGATTTTTCAGGGATAATTCCAGCTTCTGACTTGGGGAATACCAGTCATGAATTATCAGTATGGGTGACAGATGCTCGGGGAATGGACTCAGCTAAAGAAACTTGGACGATAGGGCCTCATACTGCTCCAGATATTTCAGCTAATTTAGCAATTGATAAAACAGAAATTCTAGAAGGCGGAACAGTAACATTTACTTCACTGATCCAAAACACTGCACCAGCACCCTCTGTTTGGAATAGTGTTCTCTACGAAACAACAGAAGCATTTCCTGCAAATGTCACAGTTGATAAAGCGTCTGTTAAATTAAACGGTACTGCTGTTCCTGCTAGTGATATTGAATTTGGAGCAGATAGAAAGTTAAAAGTAAAACTTAGTAACATATCACCTGGTATCGTAATGAGCTTAACTTACAATGTTGTATCTAAAATTGCTGAACCACCTATCAATTCAGATATAGAGGTGAAACAAGCCTATAAAGTTAGTGGAACAACGGCGGATGGCTCAAAGGTAGAAGCCTCTTCGGGTGCATTAAAATCATTCATTATCAAGAAAAGAATCGCAAGTATCATGACGTTACATTTAGAAGAATTAACAGACAGAGAGCTAGCTGAAGAACCGTCTTATACAGGTATAATCGGAGAAGAAGTTACAATTTCTGCTAAAAAAATCGATGGCTATGTGTTAAGTAAAGTCGTGATTGATGAAGAAGAACAACCAGTGATTTCTAGTGAAGTAACAGTAAAGTATGGTGAAAACTACCTAGTAGAATTTTATTATACAGGAGTATTAGAAATCAAATCTGCTCCTATTGGATTTGATTTTGGAACAGTTACTTCTAGTTATAAAAAAGTCCGAGTCGAAACTGCCGAATTTACAGATGATCCTTTAGTTATAACGGATAATCGACTAGGGAATCAAAAGTGGACATTGAAAGCAGCACTGACGACGCCGTTATCAAATCAATCAGGAAAAATTTTGACAGATGTGATCCGATATAAAAATGGGGATGATGAGATCATCTTGCGTGAGGATTTATTACCAATAGTAACTCGTAAAACAACAGAAGCGGGAGATTACAGCATTAGTGATACGTGGAGTTCAACTGGTGATGGCTTTAAGATGGAGGTCGCACCAGGAGTAGTTAACGAATTAGGTAGTTATCATGCAGTCATTCAATTTGAATTGGGAATAACACCATGATGGAGGGGAACTCATGAAAAAAAATAATCATGTACGGTATATGTTGCCCTTCATTTTAGCCTGCCTTCTGTTTTTAGGGCAATTTCAAACAGTGGAGGCTGCGGAAACTGGTGGAGTGGTCCAAACAAAAGGTCAAATTACTTTTCTTGAAAATGATTCTTCTTCAAGTGACAGCTCAACTGACCCATCTTCTAATAGCGATTCTGTGTCTTCAAGTTCAACAATCTCTAGTCAGTCGAACCTTCCTACTAAACCTAAAGGTAGATACCCATCTACTGGCGAACTAGTGAAAAAAAGTTTGTCAATAAGTGGTATTTTATTGCTACTAATTGTGTTAGTTCTGTATTTGCTGAGACGTAAAAATCAAGCAAAGCAGAGGAGGGATGAGGAAAGATGAAGATGAAAACTAAAAAGGTGATCATAGTCGCTCTCTCTTGTTTGTTTTGGACAACAACTTTTCAGACAGCCATAGCTCAAGAGGGAGGCGCAGGTGCTGAGATTCAATTTTCCAATCGTCCAGATGAAGGAAATGGTATTAAAGATCCTGAAAATCCAGACGTGATTGTTGATCCTAATACTGTCAATGGAACACAAGGTTCTTTACGTATCGACTTTGTTCCTGAACTTAACTTTGGAGCAAGTAAAATTGCTGATAAGAATATTGTTTTTCCAGTCAATGCTCAGCAATTTAAAGGAGAAACTGGACCAAGAGGACAATTTGTCCAAGTATCAGATTATCGTTCTAACCCCGTTGGTTGGACCTTACAACTACGTCAAGAGGAGCAGTTTAAAAATCTCGAAGAAGAAAACAATATTCTAAAAGGCGCAGTCCTGTCATTTGATAATTCTTGGACAAACTCTAAAAAAGCTCAATCATTGTCACCAAAGGTTTCAAAAGAAGTTATTCGCTTGAATAACATTGGAGAGACATACAATTTAGCTGAAGCTGACTTTGGAAATGGCGGAGGAACTTGGAGCATCATTTTTGGTGCTTCTGATGAGAACAATAGCGGACAAGCAGGTACTCTGATTCCTAAGCTAGATGCCCAAGGGAAATCAATTATTGATGAACCCGTAAATAAAAATGCATACATCAATAATGCAGTACAATTAACGGTTCCAGAAGCAACGGAGAAAAAAGCTGGAACTTATACAACGGTGTTAACTTGGATTATATCCGAGCTACCATAAATAAATTATACACAATATATTAGGAGGAAACACAAATGAAATTAACACACAAATTATGCGGAGCAGCTTTATTAGCAGCGGTTGGTATCGCAGTAGCAGTACCAAATTCAGTAAAAGCAGCGCCAGGAGCAGCACCAGCAGCAGGGATGGATATCCAATTTACTGCTAATACAGGCGAAGGAACAACAAATACTCTTACTTCAGGTGACGGTAGTGGTGAAGGAACAATCACTAGTGGTCTAGTAACAACAGATGCTGGTACTTTTGGTGTTAGAGCAATCACACCTCTAAACTTTGGATCAGATAATTCAGCTGCGTCAGGAACAGGACGTCATTTCTTCGCGAAAAACTTTGTTGCTAACGGGCAAGAAGGTTCTACAGATAAAATGATCGCACCTAACTATGTTGAATTTGTGGACGATCGTACTGAGTTAGAGCACAAATACGAAATTACTGCACAAATCACAAGCGAATTAAAAACAACTGTTGGAGCATCTAATACAGAGAAAAAATTAGATGGCGCAACTTTACAATTCTTAAATGGACGTGTTAAATCTGAAACAGATTCAACAAATGCATTAACACCAACAGAAGCAGTTGCAACAACAGCTGTTGAATTTGGTCAACCAACACAAATTTTAGGACATGAAGATGCTACTAAAGGCCGTGGTAAATTCAAAATGTTATTCGGAACATACGCAGCAGGTGATGCAACAGATTCAGAAAAATCTGTAAAACTAAATATTAAAGACGATTCTGAATTGTTCATAGACAATGGCTACCATGGTGAAATCACTTGGTCAATGAATGTCTTACCATAAATCGTAAGAAAGAACTTTCCGTAATCCAAAAATAAAAAAGAACAAAAGTAGTCTGCCGTTCATAGAACGGCGGACTGTTTCTTAGTAAGAAAGTAGGATGTTTAAAAAGATGAAAAAATTTAAAGCAATTTGGTTTTCTTTGATTTTATACATAGCTTGTTTTGGAATGACCTCAATAGATACATACGCAGCTGAGGCTGAAGATGTGGGGAATTTCAATTTTAAAATGATTCGCCCAGAGAATCAAATAGGAGACGCGGGTTATTTCAATTTAAAAATGACACCAGGTCAAAAGCAAACAGTTCAAATTGAAATGGCAAATATCACGGATAAAGATGTTACTGTAGAAATTAAGCTGAATGGCGCAAAAACGAATTCAAACGGTGTACTTGAGTTTGGACCAACAAGGCTGAAAGATGATCCTTCTTTAAAACATAAGTTTCAAGATGTTGTCAAAGGACCCAAAACGATTGAAATTCCGGCAAAACAAAAAATTCCATTGAACTTGGAGATCGCTATGCCCGCAACTTCTTATGACGGAATCATTGCTGGCGGTATTCAAATGCAAGTGAAAAAATCGGATGAGCAATTAGAAAAAGAAAAAAAAGAGAAGCAAATCGTTAACCGTTATGCTTATGTTTTAGGAATGGTATTAACAGAAACGGATACAGAAGTAAAACCAGATATTAAATTCGAAAAATTTTACCCAGAATTAGCTAATTATCGAAATGCAGTATTTGTGAATTTTTCAAATATCCATGCTGCATTCTTGAATGATATGACAATTGATATGCAAGTAATGAAAAAAGGTTCCACTGAAATTTTATATGATACGAAAAAGACAAATATGCGAATGGCTCCTAATTCAATGATTGATTTTCCTGTTGAAATGAATGGAGAACGTATGGAGGCAGGAGACTACACAGGGCACATACTTGTGACAAGTGGTGATCAAAAGTGGGAATGGTCAAGTGATTTTAAGATTACAAAAGAAGAAGCAGACAAATACAATGCTCAAGATGTCACGCTAGTACAAGAGCAAGGAATTGATTGGAAATTGATTGCAATGGTTGCAGGCGGCGTTATTTTGGTTATTGGGATTATCTTCATTATCGTTCGTATAATTTCTCAGAAAAAATCCGATTCTAAAAAAAGAAAAAAGAAAAATAAAAAGAAATGACATTAGAAATTCTTTATTTATCAGTTAAAGGAGGACAAGTAGAGTGAGTATATTAGATTGGCTATTTATCTTAATGTTATCAACTTCTGTTCTTTTCCTCTTTTTTGGATTGATTTGTCTTATCTTATCGATAAACAAACAAAAAAAATATAATTCGCTAAAGAGTAAAAAAATTAGAAATAAGCAGAAAAAGAAAAAAATCAAACGAATACTTTCAAAAATCAAGAAGCAACAAAGAAAAACTATTCAATCAAGTATACTTTTACTCATTTTAGCTATTGGAACTTTTAGCGGTGGAACGTATGCTCGTTATTATCAACAAACGCATTTAGAAACGGAAGATGCAAATGCTATTGTACAAAGTTACTTTCTTGTTGAAGAGATAGAGAAAGATTTACGAGGTCTGGCAGATGGAAGTGATGCTGGAAAAGTAAATGAAAAACTAGCGGATATGACCTCTTTAATGATTACTTATGGAAATAAAAGTGCTTTTGGCGGGTTGAGTATTGAAGGACAAAAAAAGTTGAACCGCTATTATACATTAGTACGTGAATTTGGTGTTAATTTAAGTAACCGTAGACTTGAAAATTTAAATGATTCCACATATGTATCTAACTATTTAGAAGATATCAAGAAAATTAAAAAAAGCCAAAAACAAATTTTTGAAGTCTTTAAAGTGAATGAATCTGCATTAAAACAAAAGAAGTAGTTTTAAAGAAAGTATCAGGAACAGAAAATGACAAAATCAAAAAAAAAGAAAGAATCATCAAATGAAAAACAGCGGATTGGTTCCAAAAAATCCCGAAAACCACATAAAAGGAAACGGTCAAAAAAAGAAAAACCGATGATTGTCAGAAAAAAAGCAACTGGATATAGAAAAAAGCGAAAGAAAAAGAACTATAAACAGATCATGCTAGAACTTACAATTACTCTGATAATTTCTAGCATACTGTTTGTACTGTTAAGTTTCTTTACATTTTCGTTACCAAGTATGGAAGGTTATTCTATGATGACCACTTTGGAAGACAGAGATAGGTTATTTGTTAATAAATTAGGGAAGCTGAAACGGTTTAGTTTGATTTATTACAAAGATCCAGAAAGTGGAGCAAAGTCAATTCGACGGATTATAGGGTTGCCATTGGAGTCTCTCTATTATAAAAAGGATCAGTTGTTTATCGATGATATAGAGCTTGTTGAGCGCTTTATAGAAAAACAGCTTATTACATCAAAAAACAGCAATAGTACTTTCACAAAGGACTTCTCTTTAAGTGAGGTATTAGGGGACCAACAAATTCCAAAAGGAAAATATTTTGTTTTGGGAGATAATCGATCGTATGCAGCAGATAGTCGAGAGTTTGGTTATATTGATGAAAAAGATATCATTGGGGTTGTTGAACTTAGAATTTTTCCATTACATCGAATGACTCATTTTTAATAAAGAAAGAAGGAAAAAAGGAGCAATGCATAAAGAAAAAAGAACGTCATTGTTGCGTTTCAGAAATAAAGATAAGTTTTTTTTCTTCTGCTTGATCATTGGTGGCTTGAGTTTTTTGATTTTTGTAAAAACACATCAAGTAGATGGTTATTCGATGCAACCGACTTTAACAAACGGTGATAAGATTTTAGTATTGAAAGAAAAAAATCCGACATCTCATGAAATGATTACATTTAACCCAAAAGATGATCCGCGCAAAACCTATGTAAAAAGAGTGATAGGCGTTCCTGGCAGTGTGATTAGACTGGATAAGCAACGACTGACTATCATTACTCCTGATAGTCAAGGAAACAAGAAGCGAGCCTTGTTTGATGGTGATCAATCAAATGAAATAACAGAGGTGACTGTAACAAAAGAGGTTTCTAGGTTGTTAGAACATATGACAGAAATTCCAGAAAATAAGTTTTTTGTTTTAGGCGATAATCGCAATAATTCTAGAGATAGTCGACATTTAGGCTTGATCGATCAAACCCAAATAGAAGGAACGGTTATTTATCGCTATTATCCCATAGTAAAAATGGGGTTTTTGAACGAATAAATTTTAGAGATAAGTGAGGTAGCTATGGAAAAACTCAGAGAATTTATTAGAGTAAATCGTTGGTCGGTATTGACAAGTTTTATTGTACCCGTATTGGTTTTAGTGTTTGTTTATTATCGGCAAGGTATTTATTTAGGAAGTGAAACGACGCTGTTAGCTAGTGATGCTTTTGCACAATTTTCTAATTTTTATGCTAGTTTTAATAACATGTTACATGGAAAACAAGATATTTTTTATACTTGGTACGGTTCTTTAGGCTTGAATTACTGGGCTTTGATGAGTTATTACTTAAATGGAGTATTTACTCCGATTGTTTTTTTCTTTGACAATTTACATATACCGGATGCCATGTATGTTATTACCTTAATAAAATTTGGCTGTATGGGGCTTAGTTTTTTTATTTTTGCTCATTATACATTCAAAGTACCGCAATGGGTAAGAGTAGGATTAAGTATTAGCTATGCCTTGATGAGTTACAGTATCGCTTATTCACCGATGATCATGTGGTTGGATGCGTTGATTTATTTGCCGTTGATCGTTTTCGGTATTCATCGAGTAATGGACGATAAAAAACCTATACTTTTATTCATGAGCTATCTTTTGTTATTTCTATCTAATTTTTATATGGCATTTATGGTAGGTGTATTTACATTTTTATACTTTTTTGCTCGGAGCTTTACGAATTGGAAACAGTATAAAAAGTCAATCGTCATGTATTTAATCACATCAATTCTTGCTGGATGCACCTCGATGATTACGATTTTGCCCACAATTTTTGATTTAAGTAATAATGGAGAAGGTTTAACTGAGATAAATCGTTTGATAACCCCAGATGTGGGGACATGGGACATGGTTGTGAAGAGCATGAATGCTGTTTATGACACGTCTAAATATGAGGCTGCTCCATTTTTTTATGTTGGAATTTTTCCGTTATTATTTTGTATCTTTTATTTTGTGACGAAAAGAGTCTTATTACGAGAAAAAATTATTTATGGAAGCTTAGGCATCATTTTGGTAGCAAGCATTTATATTCAGCCGTTAAATTTATTCTGGCATGGGCTTCATTCACCTAATATGTTTCTTTTTCGATTTAGTTTCTTACTTTCCTTTTTTATATTGCTCTTTGCGGGTTACGGTATTGAGAAGATGGAAAAACAAGAACTGAACCAAATTGTAAATATAGGAATCGTTGTATTAGGGCTATTTATTAGTGCATACCTTTTTGCAAATAAAAAAAGATATGACTATATTACAAGAGACTCGCTGATTCTATCACTATTATTTTTAGTAATGTATGTGGGGCTGTGTTATGTGTACTATACAAAAAAGAATTATCGGAAATTTCTTCCAGCCGTGTTCCTGATTGTATTGGGTGTCGAACTGGTGTTTAATACCCATGCTATGATTGCTGGAGTTCGAAAAGACTGGAATTATCCCAAAAGGGAACTATATAGTCAGTATTATCAAGATATTAAGACTTTGACTGATGAAACCCAGGCATTAACACCAGATTTTTATCGAATGGCCAATGTGGATCCTATTTCTCATAACGAGAGTTTTAATTATGGTTATAGTGGTGTTTCTATGTTTTCATCAATTAGAAATCGTCACTCATCTAGTTACATGAATCAACTAGGATTTCGATCGCCAGGGACAAATCTGAATATTGATTATAAAAATAATACGATTTTAATGGATGCACTACTAGGAATTAAATATAACTTAGGGCAAAAATCACCTATGAAATATGGGTTTAATAAAATAAAAAGTAGCGGTAACTATGCTTTATATGAAAATCAATATGTTTTACCTTTAGGGATGCTGACTGACAAAGGGATTTATCGAAAAGAAGCGTTTCAGAACCAAGAAAGCTTAATCAAACATTTGGCAGGAAGCAAACAACCACTTTTTTATTTTAAAGAACCAAAAGAAATCCACAAAGAAAATTTGATTGTGCAACGAGAAGGAGATATTTTATATCTCTCAGAAGAAAAACCTTCTGCAGACAAAGTCATGACGTGGTCTGTTGATGTACCCGCGCATTCTCAAGCGTATCTGAATTTACTAGTAGAAAATAGTGGAGCGATGCGCGATGCGGTGGCGGAAGTAACCGTAAATGGCATTAGTAGGGCAGCTGATATGGCTAGAACAGGGCAATATTATAATCTGGGGTATTATGAGAAAGCGACAACAGTCACCGTGAAAGTAGCTTTTCGTGGTGTTTCCGTGGTGAAAATGATGCGTCCGGATACCTTGATATTGAATACAGAAAACTTCAAGTCCATGGTTCAAGCTGCACAGGATAAAGGCGTAGCGTTTAAGGGGAAAGGAAGAAAAGTAACAACAAGCATCAATTCCACAGAAGAAAACGTGCTGTTTACTACAATTCCTTATGATTCAGGTTGGAAAGCTTACCTAGATGGAAAAGAAGTACCTATTAAAGCTGTAGAAGAAGCTTTTTTAGCTGTTACAGTACCAGCTGGAAAACATGAGTTAGCGTTAGTTTTCCTTCCACAAGGATTTGCTCTCGGAGCTAGTTTATTTGTTATTTGTCCAATCCTATTTTTGTTGTTTGTTTGGAGAGCGTCTCGAAAAGATAAAAAACAAGTAAAAAAGAGTTCATAGAGTAACGAGAAGGTAAACTGATCACTTTTACTTCAGCTAAGATAGAAAGGAGCAACGAATGAAATACACATATAGAAAAATGGCCATTCTCTGTTTTTTTATGTTTTTATTGACGGGCTGTTCAGTAAAATTATCTAAAACAGCAACAACATTTTCTGGTCAGGGTGTCACCTATGAAGTTAAGTTACCATCCACTTGGAAAGAAGATAAGACTGGCAAGGAAACATACAACCGTCAGGCAGTCTACGGCGCAGAGGATACTAAAAGTAATTCTCATCTATTTATTCTGACGTATCTGAAATCTGAAGTGGACCGTCAAAACTTTGCTGAAAAAACAAGACTAGAATTACAAAAACGATACAATTATAAAGACTTATCTGGTGTTTACATGAAGGAATACGAAATCAATAAACAACCGGCAGTTAAATATACCTTAAATACTAAATTTAAGGATAAAGATGTTTGGGCACATTTCTATTATGTCGAAACGACTAACGGTTTTGTAGAAATGATTTTTTATTCTGCAAACGATGGTGATTATAAAGAAAGATCTAAAATAATCGATGCTAGTGTAGAGACTTTAATTGAAAAGAATGCTAAGACGAGTGATACTCTAACAACTGAGCAAACGGAAGAGTCTGAGGTTGGAGATGAAATCAAGGTCGAAAATGAAAAGATGTCTATTTTGATTGACGGGGTAATGAAATTGCCAAATGGAGATAAGAGTTCGCTGTTAGTAATTCGTTATCAATTCACCAATAAAACCAAAGAATCGTTGATTCCAAACGAAAGCCAAAAACTAGTTATTGCTACACAATCAGAGCAAGTATTGGCTGAAGGAAAACTCTCAGAAGAAAATCCTGAATTAGATGTAAAAGAACTAATAAAAAATGGGACAAAGCCAATTGAAAAAGGACAAACAATTGAGGCAGCATTTGTCTATGAATTAGCTACTGAGGATAAACGCGTCATATTAAATTTCTCAGGTGAAGAATTTCAAGACCAGCCGGCACAATCAATTGATTTGCCAGAAAACTGAGTATTAGAGAGGGATAGCCATGAAAAAAAAGTTAGGCTTACTGCTGTTTGTCCTACTGACCGTTACTTTAAGTGGATGCACGACATCCAACGGTCATGACACTTTGAATGCAAAAGATAAACCGTTAACCTGGCAAGGAAAAAAAGAAAAGCCATTTGGTAAGTTTGAGTATAGAAAATTAAGTGAAAAAGAAGTAAAAAAATTGCTTGAAGAAAAATTTTCAGTAGAACTTCCTAAATATTATGATGATATTCAAATTGTCTTCAACAAGCATTTTGTGACGAAAGAGAGCCGTTTAGAACCAATTGAGTACTCAATAACTACAGATGGAGAGAATCTTTATTTTAGAGGGATCAATAAGTATTATCAGCAGGATGAGTTGAAGTTATTTACCTACATCGATTTTGAATATCAATTTGACCAGAAACAAAAGGTAGTTACGCTAAAAAATCAAACGTTGACGGTTTCAAATCCATCTAAGGAAAGACAATTACCTAAAAATGATTTAGATGAGACAATCAAAGATATCAGTAGTGTAATTAATATAAATCTTGGGAAAAATTTGAATGATCTGCATAAGTTGATAAAGAAGGATGAAGGAAAGCTCAAAGGTTCAGTGTTACAAGTATACGAAAATATTGAAGCTGCAAAAGCGGCCAATGAACTGCAAAAATCTATAGCTGTAGAACTTGATGATGAGGAAAATATCAACCAAATATATTTTTATATTACAGATGTAATTGATAAGCAATCATAGAGTAAATGTAAAAAAGGGATAGGAGGTATACATTGAAAAATATTAGGCGGAAGAAAATTCTTTTTTTTCTATTATTATACAGTTTGTTCTTTTTTTTGAGTATCAGCAGTATCTACCTATCTATGATACATCAGCAACGATTATTTTTAGGTGATGATATTCAGTTTCATTTAGGACGTATCGAAGGGTTAAAAATGTCGATCTTAAATGGCACCTTTTTCCCTAGAATCAATTATTTTTTCTTGAATGGAATGGGCTATGCTTCAAATATTTTTTATCCTGATTTACTTTTATATCCAGCAGCGTTATTACGACTAACAGGATTAACAATTTCACAATCGTATATTGTTTATCTAGTTGGAATTAATTTTTTTACTTTTGTTATAAGTTACCATTCTTTTCATTTCTGGAGCAAAAACTCACAAAAAAGTATCTTATTTTCTTTGTTGTATAGTTTAGCTTCGTACCGTTTGAGTGATGTGATTTTTAGAGCAGCGTTGGGAGAAATTTTAGCGTTGATGGTTCTTCCGATTGCGTTTGTCGGACTCTTGAAAATTGTTGATGGGGAATACAAGCAATTTTACTTTTTGACTATTGGAATGTCATTATTGTTTGCCAGTCACTTGATTACAGCGTTTATCTTTTGTTTATTTATCGTTGTATTCTTAGTTTTGAACTGGGGTAAGCTAGTACAGGAAAAGCAAAGAGTCTTATTTTTGGTAATTGCTGCAGTTAGTACGCTGGGGCTAGTCGCTATGTATTTCTTTCCAATGTTGGAACAACTACAGTTTCAAAAATTAATGGTTCAAACTGACCCTATGTTTTACTTAGAAAAAACAGCACAATCTTTATCATATTATTTAAAAAATGCTTGGCAGAATATTGGGTTCAACAACCTAGGAATACTGATCTTTATTATGATGGCGGTATTTTTGTTCAGAGTGAAAAAACTTTCATTGCTTGGTAAACAATTATTGTTTGTTAGCTATCTATTTTTATTTTTATCAACTAGTTATTTTCCTTACCGTTTATTTAATCAAACGATACTAAATAGTATTCAATTTCCGTGGCGCTTTTTTACGATAGTTACATTGTGTATGAGTTGGCTTATCAGTGAAGAGCTAGGAGAGTTACTCCCAAAAAGAAGGTCAATTCAGCGATTATATCTTCCAATAATTGGTATTTTACTTTTTGCTTCAAGTGTTTTTTATCAGTTGGAAATAAAAAATGGACTATTTGAAAAAGGCCGATATGTTCCATATTCCTTTTTTTCAAAGATAGATCCAGAAATAGTAGGATATGGGCGTGAATATTTGCCTAGTGGGTTTAAATACATGATGAATGCTCATGAGTTAATCATTGAGCCACCCTCTACAAAGGTTAGTAATCTAAATCGAAACTATGATGTTATGACCTTAGATTTTCAAGAAGCGAAAAAAACAAGGTTACTCTTTCCAATTATTTATTATAAAGGCTACCAGGTAGAAGTAGACGGACAAGCAACTGTCAGTAAAATAAAGAAAAGTGAAATTCCTTATGGTTTTTGTGAAGTAGAAGTTACTGGGACTGGTCGTTTAACTTTTAAGTATGAAGAGACAGCGATTCAAAAAATTTCCTATATAGTGACGCTTACGACTGTGGTGTTTTTATCATTTTATATCGTAAAGTCAAATAGTCGTGGTTCAAATGGGGAAAGTCAAAAAAGAAATAATAATAAAGTTTTAATATAAAATTGCTTATATAAATCTCGGACTTTAGATGGATGTATCTCTCAAGAATAAAAAGTACAATGAAACAGTAGAGAAATAACAAAAAGAGAAATCACTAAATAAGGACAAAAGAGATTGGGGAAATGAATTATGAAGCATTTATTTAAAACAGTAGTATTTGAGATGAGTTTATATTATGGATTATTGGCAATCGTTCTGCCTCTAATTTATGCTGTTACTTATCATATATCATTTATGTCTGTATTTAATTTAGAATGGTTTGCTGTGACAGTGTTTATGTACCCAATCGTGCTGATTTTATCAACAATTCGTTATAGTTATTATAGAGTGAGAAAAACGAGTCACTATTAATTAAGAGGGCTGAGGATATCCGTTTGAAAAGGAGGATTCTCAGCTCTTTTTCTATTCTAATTAAAGTGAAATAAATGTGGGAAAGGGTAACTTATATTTTTTTGTGAATCTGTACAAAATTTGGCGTGTATTCGTAGTTTTGTATGATTATTAGAAAGATTTTCATGTGTTATAACAAATAAAAAACAAATATATGTCGCTTTTATAATATTTATATATATTTCTGCTTGTTTTTATGGGGTTTTTAATATAATTGTATTATTTAAAATAATTCCTTGTATTTTAATTATAATAAAATGTAAAAAATAAATTGAATTTTTTGATCTTTTTTGTTAACATGAAAAAGGAAAAGGAGGTGAAATAATGAAAAAACTTATTGTTATGTTAGGTTTAATTTCTCTTTTTGGGTTAGGTAATTTAGCATTTTTACCAAGTCAAGCACAAGCAGCTGTGAAGGTGTCTGAAACAATTCCTGCACGTCGTGGGCAGTATTTTTCTGCAAGCGATGTGAAAGGCAGCAGAGCTATTGATTC
Source organism: Enterococcus sp. AMC1252 (assembly GCF_058216515.1). NCBI lineage: Bacteria > Bacillati > Bacillota > Bacilli > Lactobacillales > Enterococcaceae > Enterococcus > Enterococcus sp. AMC1252. The sequence continues at coordinate 3,578,602 of NZ_CM177097.1, read as the reverse complement.
TCAATTAGCACTATTGAAATTAACTAAAAAGAATCCAAATTATGATTTAGTTGTTGGTGAATTTGACTTTTTTGGTGGAACAAGCTTCAAAAACTTTGAAAAAGCAGAACTAGAACCAGTTGTCTTTCCTGACTATCCTGGTCCTACAGGCTTTTTTAGCGTGAAAAACTACCAAGTTTCAAAAGGTAAATGGTTCATGTTTGCTTATGTAGATAAGCAAGGAACAATCAAGGATTACTTTTTCTTAACGCCTGAAAAATAGTGAAATACTTTTGTAGCCGACAGAAGTTATGGAGCAGTCATCAGAGAAATCTGGTGATTGTTCTTTTTTATATAGTAAAGAGTAGAAGAAAAAATCACTTAAAGTGATTTCTTCTTCTACTCTTTTTTGTATTACAACGTTAATTGTTCCATATTAAACGCATCTGTCATAGCTTGTGTAGCTTTTTTCATCGGTGTAACGGATTCTAATTCGCCTTGAACAGCAATACGTGTTGTGGCATACATATCCCCACAAGTAATCAAAGTGATCATCTTTTTACCAGGAACATCGTCTATCAACTCTACTCTGGAAGGGTCGATTTTTTCTACGTAGGTGATTTTATATGTATAAACATTATTTAAATCAGTAGTATAGATTAATTCTCCCGGTTTTGAATACTCCAATGGTGAGAATAAAGAAATCATATCCTGCACTCGATGGCTTGCTAGAGCGTAATTTCCTTTACCCATTTCTTGGTCAGGTTTCATCGTTCCAGCTCCAGTTAATAAAACAACATTGTCTAGACCTCTAAAAATCGGTAAGTTGATTTTTACATCAGGCAATGCAACTGCACCAACAACTGGCAGATTTTTATTCGCTAGCTGGGCTTTGAGAACGGCTTCAGTGCTGAGGGATTCGACTGCTTCAAAATCAAATGAAGTGTCCGTCTGATTATTTTTTTCAATTATTTCAGGAGTTAGCTTCTCTACTGCGTAAGCTTTTCCATTTTGCTGAATCAGCATGTTTCTTATTTGTGTATTGAATACAAGAGCTAAACCAACGATCAATAGTAAGAATAGAAAAATATTGATCAGCCAATTTCTCTTTTTTGATTTTTTCTTTTTAGGGCGTTCTTTTCTTGAGGCCATAAGCTCCCTCCTTTTTTTATTTAAGTGTATCATAAATCAATTTGAAACCCTAGTTTAAAATCTTTATTTTTTTTATAAGTATGATTATTTAAAAGGAACCTTAAAAATACCACATTTGATCAGTATTTTTTAGCATATATCCGCTAACTACTTTAGAAAGTGAGTACTTTTTAACTCTTTGTAACTGAATCTTAAAATAAAAGACACAAGCTTTTCTTTCCGAAATATTGTAGAATGTAATAGAAGACAAACGATGGGGGTGATAGAACAAATGTTGGACTTGATTTATGTACATATTGATATGACAAGTAACGCAGTATTATCAAAAGGGATCACACATACAGACTTTACGCGCTCCATTGTTCATCACCCTAAGAACCTGCTTTTACTAAATCCTTCTGCCGAAGAAGGAGAGTATGATATGCACAGTGGATTGAAGATTATTCGTGGACAAGAGAATGTAGATCAATATTTTTCTACAGTTCATCGCCGAAAAATGAATGAAGAAATCAAGTGGATCGATTTTTCAGACGTGACGATGCTTAAAGAATTAACACCTTTGGAAATTTCAGAGTTGCTTTATTTTGGGCATATGAAAACAAGTTTGCATTCACCATTCTTTTATAAATTACAAAATGATTTTGTCTTTTTTGAATTTGTTGATCATATGACACGGGTTTATTATCGTTATATTGACGAGTTTTATCGAATCCTAGCAGATAAGATCACTCGGGTGATCTTGGAGAAAGTCAATGATCGGAAAACATTCTTCAAAAGAGGGATTCCAGTTGAGAAGTTAGATGGCGAATTATTAAAAGAAATGAAGCCGATTTTACAAGAAGGTGTTGTTTTCTGTTTTGATCAGATGGACATCAAAGGCAAAGAATACCATATTCCAATTCATGTAGTGGAAGATTCTTTATGGAAAACGAAAAACTTTGCTTACCAAAATGAACCAGTGATAGCCATCTTGATTTATAATACAGCTAAAAGAACGTGGCGTTTGATGCAGGAAGACGAATTTGGATTTACTGAGTTACCAAGACAAGCATAATATAGAAGAAAACAAGCAGGATAAAGTGAGAAACTTTTCCTTGCTTGTTTTTTTGCTTACTTTAGATATTTTTCTGTAATCGTAAACGTTTCGCAATTTTCTCAATCAAGAAAAGTGCAGGCAGTTGTGAAGTTAACTCAATCGTCTTGTCATGATTGTCACTGGTTTTATAGATGGTTTCACGATTGATAGTATAAGGAATATTCAAGTCGGACATACGGCTGATAGTTGAACTGTCACTATTAGTGATTGAAATGATCGGGCATTTTTTTGTATTCAATCGTTTGATATAATGAATGATTTCCTTAGTTTCACCAGTAACTGAAAGAGCGATCACACAAGTTTGCGCCAATATATCATCTGGAAACCACTCGATCGGGTAATTTGAGGGATCTTCAATGCGCAAAGCCGTTTGAGACAAGTTAGTAAAATAAAGAGAGCCATAAGCGGCAATTGGTTCTGAAGAGCCAGAACCAAGGAAAAGCACTAATCCTTTATCGGATAATAATTGGACAGCCTGATCGATTTTATGCTCGAGAAAGGGTTCATTGACTCGCTCTAGAAAATGAATATGTTGTGTTTCATCCACATCTGCGATTTGGGCCTGATTGATAGAGTCATAATATAACTGAAGCTTTACTTTAAATTCAGAAAAACCATTGCATTCAAATTTGTGACAAAAGCGTAAAATACTCGCAGTACTGGTGTGTGTTTCATCTGCTAAATCTCTGATCCGCATATAAGTAACGATCTTCAAATGGTTGGCGATATAGTGATAAATTTCATATTCTAAAGGATTCAGATTAGGAACATAGTCTAAGAAAAGCATAGTGTCCTCCTTGTGGTTACAAACTGTGACAAAATTGTGAGAAATGACAAAAGACGTTACTTATCACAAAGGAATGAAAGCGCATAACAAAACATTATAATCAATGCTATACTCCAATTATAGATTGTGAAAGCGCAATCTGCAAGGTGGTTGGGCAAGAAACATTCAATGCCTGCTACGTCTTCGAATTTAGTTTAAGAAGTGGAGGAACGATTGATGAATATAAGCTTTCCAAAGACATTTTTCTGGGGTGCTGCCTCTAGTGCAACGCAAGCAGAAGGGCGACAAGAAGGGGATGGTAAAGGGGAGAATATCTGGGATTATGCGTCAAAAGAATACAATCATCGCTTTTACGAAGGTGTTACAACAGAAAATACCTCTTTATTTTATCGCGATTATCAACAAGACATTCAAAAAATGCAGGATATTTCTTTTAACTCATTTCGTACATCGCTGTCTTGGTCACGTTTGATACCAAATGGTATAGGGGCAGTCAATCCAGAGGCAGTCACGTTTTACAATAACATGATCGATGAATTGATTGCTAAAGGCGTAGAACCGTTCATCAATTTGTATCATTTCGATATGCCAATGGTACTTCAAGAGAAAGGAGGATTTGAAAATAAAGAAGTAGTCGATGCATATAAACAATATGCTGAAACCTGTTTTGAGTTATTTGGGGATCGAGTGAAGTACTGGTTTACCTTTAATGAGCCTATGATTCCAGCTGAAGCAGGATATTTACATGATCGTCATTATCCGTATGTTGTTGATTTTAAACGAGCAGCGACTGTGTTGCATAATATTATTTTAGCTCACTGTGAAGCGGTTGCTGTCTATCGGGAAATGAATTTGAAGGGGAAAATCGGGATCATCATGGATGTGATACCTGTTTACCCTCGCAGTCAAAACCCAGCAGATCTATATGCGGCTGAAATGGCAGATTTGTTTTATACAAAAAGTGTCAATGACGCAATTTTGAAAGGAAAGTATCCAGAACGCTTAAAGGATGTTTTAACAGAATATGATCAATTACCAGACGTGACGGAAGCTGATTTAAAACTGATTGCCTCTACAAGTGTTGATTTATTAGGAATCAATTATTATCGTCCAAGAAGGGTTAAGGCTAAAGAGTGCGTACCTAATCCACAGAGTGTTTTTTCACCAGAATGGTTTTTTGATGAGTATGTGATGCCAGGTAGACGAATGAATACTTCTCGAGGAATTGAAATTTATCCTAAAGGAATTTATGATATTGCGAAAAAAATCCAGACAGAATATGGAAATATTGATTGGTTTGTTTCTGAAAATGGTATTGGCATAGAAGGTGAAGAAGCTTTTATTGAAAATGGCATGGTTCAAGATGACTATCGTATCGATTTTTTGAAGGAGCATTTGACGTATTTGAATCAAGCGATGAACGAAGGGAGTAATTGTTTAGGCTATCATATGTGGACATTTGTGGACTGTTGGTCGTGGGGCAATGCGTATAAAAATCGCTATGGTTTTTATCGAATGGATTTAGCGACAGGAGCCAAAACAGTGAAAAAATCAGGTGTATGGTTTAAAGAGTTGATTGAAAATAATGGATTTGATTAAAGAAAGGATGAATGATTCTTATGATGAAAACGCTGGATAATTTAGCGATGAAACTATTGCCGATTGCAAATGCGATCGGTAATCAGAGGCATCTACAAGCGATTAGAAATGGTCTGATCTCGATTCTGCCGTTAACGATTGTTGGCTCGTTTTTCACGATTTTGTTGAATCTGCCAATTCCCGGATATTCTGAAATGATTGCGCCATACTTAGCGGCTTTAGACGTACCGTTTCGTTTCACAGTTGGTTTGATGTCCTTGTATGCAGCATTTACGATTGGTTCATTTCTTGGAAATACGTATAAATTAGATAAGATCACAAGCGGCTTTCTTTCAATGCTAGCGACGCTTTTGATGGTTATGCCGGTCAATCTTCAAGAAGGTGTAGATATCGCAGGAAACGCAGTAGCTAGTGGCCGTTATATCCCGATTACACCATTAGGCTCACAAGGGTTGTTTGGCGCAATCGTAGCGGCGTTGATTTCAGTTGAAATTTATCGTTTTACGAAGGAAAAGAAGCTAGAGATCAAGATGCCAGAAGGGGTTCCACCAGTTGTGGGTGAGTCATTTGCAGCGTTATTACCAACATTGTTAGTGATTTTAGTCTTTTGGATTCCTCGTCATTTTTTTAATTTCAATTTAAATGACCTACTAAGTGTAGCGATTTCTCCTTTAAAAGTCTTTTTAACAGGAAATAATATTTTTGGCGGAATTATTACTCAATTTATGATTTGTTTATTCTGGGCCTTAGGGATTCATGGTCATGCTGTTTTAGGACCTATTATTCGTCCTTTTTGGGATCAAGCGATTATTGAAAATGCAGAGTTATTTCAAAATGGGACAAGCGCCTTCCAATTGCCAAATATATTTACAGAACAGTTTTATCAATGGTATGCGCAAATGGGTGGAACAGGAGCGACTTTAGCACTTGTTTTCTTATTCTTGTTCTCTAAATCAAAATATTTGAAACAGTTAGGGAAGTTATCGATTTTACCAGGAATTTTTAATATCAATGAACCTGTGATTTTTGGGACACCGATCGTAATGAATCCACTGCTTGCGATTCCCTTTATCACGGTTCCAATCGTGAATACAATTTTGGTTTATGTCGTTACAGCTCTTGGTTGGATGCCGAAAATGATGGTGAAGCCGCCATTCTCGATTCCTGCGCCTTTGGGAGCGTTGATTACCTCTAATTGGAACTGGGTAGCGTTTGTGATGGTTTTTGTTTGTTTTGCGGTTTCGCTAGCAATTTATTATCCATTCTTCAAAATGTTCGAGAAAATTCAAGTAGAGCAAGAGCAACAAATTGAACAAGAAGAGTCAGTTGCTGTAAGTGAAGGTGTTTGACACAAGCATAGGGGGAGGAATAGATGATTTACGTTATTAGTGGCGTTATTATATTTGGCACACATTATTTATTGAAAGAAAATCAATGGTTGCTTAAAAATAAGCTTTGGCAATTGATTTTGGGTGCTATTTTGGTCGTTGGCGTTGCAATTATAGTGAGCACTTGGATCAATTCGTTATTTCCAGTTATTGGCACAACATTAGTATGTGCGACAATGCTTCAAATAAAATATACGCATCAACTGACTAGCCAACGGTTAGGGTAGAAAAAAAGACACGCTGCTTAATAGTCAGCTTGTCTTTTTTTCTTCTATTTCATTTTCTTTATCTTTCAATGCATCTTCAATTTCTTTATGCAAGAAATAAGAAATCACTGTTCGTATCACTACTAAAATCGCTAATTTTAAAATATCTTGGAAAGTTGGTTTAATGATCGATTCAATAATATCCGCTGCAATCAATATCTCTAAACTAAGTAAAATATAGCTGCCTAGAAAGCTTTTAATGAAATTGTTTTGACGGGCCATGACGATACGATTTCGATCTGATCGTTCGCTTTTTAGAAAATCGATACCAGCCATAATAACGCCCCAAATCAAAACAACGATGGAAAAAATATTCAACGCTAAAATGAATAAATCAAAGAATGGAATCAGATTATTCATGATATTTTGAGCTAAGTCATGCATTCAGTATTCCCCCTTTAGCTGTATCTTAGTAAGAGTGTCTAACTTGTTTATTCTGAAGGATTAACTTTTCTAGCAGAAACTAACAGCATCATTGGTCTACGAAGTTCATAACGCATCTCAATACTTGCTTCTAGCATTTCAGGAGCTGGCATAGGTTCGATTAGACGAGTGATTTGAAAGCCGTTTGTTAGCAATCCGTCTAAATAGGTAGTCAGTGTTTTGTGGTATTTCATCACAGTTTCGCCTAAGAATGTAGTTTCACGAATACTTTCATCAAAATACCGATCAACTGGCCAATAAATAGGCTGACCATCTTGGTTGTAAATCCAGTCTTCTGTACCTTGTGCTGTGAAAATCGGATGTTCTGTAGAAAAGATAAAAGAGCCGTCAACATTTAAACAATGATTGACCTTCTTAGCGATTTTATCAAATGAAGGAACGTAATGGAGTGCCAAAGAGCTGATCACAATATCGAACGTTTCGTCTAAACCGTCAATTTCTTCCATACTCATTAAGTGATAGTTGATTTTGGGAGAAGTGGTCATTTCTTTGGCTTTTTCAATCATTCGTTGGGATAAATCGATGCCAACGACTTTTTCAGCACCGTTTTCAACTGCGTATCGACAATGCCAACCATAGCCGCACCCAAGATCTAAAACAGTTTTTCCGGTAAAATCAGGTAGTAGTTTTTTTAACTCATGCCATTCACCGGCTCCTTCTAATCCTTTTCGTGAACGATCCATTTGGCTGTATGCTTCGAAAAAATTAGGATTATCGTATTCGTTTTTCATTGTATCGCTCCTTTTATCGAAATTACTTCTGTTCCTTTTATTGTATCAGATAGTTAGGATAATACCCATAAAATAGAATATCCTAAGACTTAGATAAAGTAAGTGCTGTTTATTGAAATGTATGCCCGCAATCACGTAATATACCAACCGCTTTTTCTTTATCTTTGTTTTTAATCAAAAGGTAATCAGTATTATAAGTGGACAATGCGAAAATCGAAATCTGATTCTCAGCTAGCGGATTGGCTAATTGGCTTAGAATCCCGACTAAGGAAAAGTCTAGTTCACCAACGACTTGAATAATGACCCAATCGTTATCAACTGAAAGGGCTTGTTCGGTTGATAGGGTGTTAAAAGGTGCAATGATAGAACATTCATCTTCTGTGTAGGTGATGCTTTTAAAAGTTTTTAGCTCACGAAAAGAAGTCGGAATCTCAGTGTACGCAGGGAATTTCATAATAGCGTAATTTAGTTCATCGAATAGTTTTAAATGCATTGAGCTACCTCCTTGTCTCTTTTTAAATAGGGATTTGTAAAAAAACTTGAGAACCATAAACATGAGATAGTTTATGACCTGTATCTTTAAATCCTGCTTCTAGGCGTAATGCTTGAGTGAATTCTTTGTCTTCATTAACAATGATTATAAGTTGGTTGATCGTTGAAAAATGGTTATGGACGAATGCTGGTAATAGTTGGACTGCTTGTTTGATGTAGCCATTACTCAAATGACGATAGTCTGTTGAAAGGTCTTGCACTAGTAGACTGTTTTCATTGTCGGAATAAGAGCTGCTGCCGTTCGCTTCGAAAAGGGTGAGAAATGCAACTAAATGTTCCCCCTCAAAGACAAGAACAGCATGACGTTTTGGGTCTTTTCTTACTAAGGAAAGGGCTATTTTGGGTTCACGAACGTAGCGAAGTTTTCTTTCTGATAAGCAGTAATTATTAATAAGTGCTTGGTGCGTATCGTCATACATTGTTAGATACATGATTTTTCCTCCTGCTTCGCATCACATGCTTATTTTTACATATCTATAGTATAGCTTGTTTGTGTGCTCTTGTGCAGGGCTTATAGTCTTTTTTTAGGGTGCAAAATAAGAGTAGCCACGTATTGCCAATTAGTTGGATAAAAAAACAGCTAGAAGTTGAAACATGATCGTTTCACTCTAGCTGTTTTTTTTATTTGATGAGGCGCTTATCATTTTTTGATAAGGTACTTACTTTTTTTATATGTTCAACAGTGATCATCCGGATTTGTTGGCTGTCTTCTTGTAGTCTTAGCATAATCGAATCACCTATTTTTTTGGAAACGATCGATCCAGAAACTGTTTCAAATTTTTGAGAAGTCGGCACTTCTTTTAATTGTAAAACAACTAAACTTTTTTGAGCAGAAGCAACTTGTAATTTCTTAAGAATTTCCTCACGCTCTTTATTTTTGCTCTGCTTATCTTTAGAGTCATCTAAAAATGCCGAAAAGAAACTTTGGGAAGATTGGCTGATCAATTTTGAAATGCTTTTCATTGTTGATTTATGGTTATTGTCCATTCTTCTACCTCCTTTACGAATTTACTACTGCTATCAGACTCTGAACAATCAGATACTACCATTCTACCTAAAAAAGGTAAATAATTCAAGAAAATATGTTCGTAATAATTTTATAAATAATTATTCCTACTTGCTTTTTTCGCTAGATTCAGTAATATTAGAAGTACCGATTACTATCTATGTAATTCGTTTGGAAGTGAAACAAACAATAAACACTTTCAACTTAAAAGAGGGAGATATCCATGAAACAAAAAAAGACTGAGAAATCAAAAGTATACACCATAGCATTATTAGTAGTAACAGCATTTGCAGGGGCAGTTTTAGCCAAAATAGCCCCAATGGAAGAAGGACATGGCTTTTCATCTCTATTTAGTGATGGAAAGGCAGACGAGGTAAAAGTAGTTGAAACAAGTGAAAGTAAAAAGGAACCAGAAAAAGTTAAAAAGTTAACGTATACTGAACAAATCAATCAAGATATGGGGCAAAGTAAATTTACTAACAGAATGCCAATCAATTTATTATTACAAACAGATGATAAATGGAAATCAACATCATATGGCATGGGGAATCCAGATGGCAATACCTTAGAAATTAATGGTTGTGCGATTCTTTCTTTAGCGATGGTCTCTTCTTACTTGGATAACAAGGACTATACACCTCAAGATATTCTAAACTGGTCGAAAAATGATTACTTTGTAGAGGGCGAAGGTACAGCTTGGTCAATATTCTCTGATTTTGCGATGGTTAAAGGATACCAATTTGAAGATCTTGAAACAGATATCACTGCTGTTGAAGAACACTTAAAACAAAAGCATCCTGTGATCATCTCAGTGAATCCAGGTCTGTTTACAGAAACAGGACATATTATGGTACTTAGCGGTACGAATAACGGGAAATTCTGGGTGAATGATCCAAATGATTCAGAAGCAAAAGGACATTCAAAAAAAGAATTTACAGCAGATGAATTAATGAATGAAGCAGCGAATTTTTGGGTGATCTATAAATAAGCTGAGCAAATAGTAAGTGGAGCTGACTTTTATTTGAGGTTGGCTTTTTTACGTTCTTCAAAAAGAAAGCGGTTTATTTATTTGCTTTGAACATATTGACATGGGATGGTTCCCACATTATACAATGGAGGTATAAAAAGGAAATGGAGTGAATCAAATGAAAATTATTATTGAAAAAAACTTTGAAGCAATGAGTGAAACAACTAAAAATATTTTATTAGGTCATATGAGTCAGGACAAACGTGTCAATCTATCAATTACAGCAGGGAATACGCCTGTTGGGGTTTATAAAAAAATGGTGGAAATCGTAAAAAATTCTCCAGACTACGCTAATGTTCATTATTATAATTTTGATGAAATCCCTGTAGAAAATCAAGCAGAAGGTGTGACAATCACTGATTTACGAAAATTATACTTGACCCCGGCTAATATAAATGAAGCAAACATCCATCCATTAACAGTAGAAAATTATGCCGAGCAAGATAAGCGTTTAGCTATGGATGGCGGGTTAGATGCCATGTTGATTGGTTTGGGTGGAGATGGGCACTTCTGTGGGAACATGCCGACGACGACTAGTTTTGAAAATTTAACTTATAAGATAAAAGTCTCTGGGGAAGAACCGTGGTTTGTTCCTGATATGATGGAAAAAGGCTTAGAATTTGTTACCATGGGGCCAGTTAGTGTGATGCGTGTAAAACATTTGATCCTGATTGTGAACGGCGAGAAGAAAGCAGAAATGGTTAGAAATGTACTGCAAGGACCAGTTACAGAGGAATATCCAGCATCAGTTTTACAACTGCATCCCAATCTTACAGTCATTTTGGACGAAGAGGCAGCAAGTAAGTTGGATAAATAAATACCATAGAAAGAGGTCGGGGCAGAAGTGTTTAACTCCGAGAAATATAAAAGAATTACTTCTGTTCTCACCGTTTATTCGGATTTTTTGAGGCTAGGATATAACTCGTTAAGTTATGTTCCAGCCCTTTTTTTCAACTCCGTTTACAAACATACGTTCTCGTGTTATTCTTAAATAAAATAAAACTGATTGGAGCCGGATATGGAAATAATTCGATGTGATTGGGCTAGTGGCAACGAGCTAGAAGCGAAATACCATGATGAAGAGTGGGGAACTGCAGAACATGAGGATCAAAAACTGTTTGAAATGCTGATTTTAGAAAGTATGCAGGCTGGATTGAGCTGGTCAACGATCCTTAAAAAGAGAGAGACTCTAACTAACGCATACGATCAATTTGATTATGTAAAAATCGCAGAGTATGATCAGGAAAAAATTGATTCCTTGTTAGAAGATCCAGGTATCATTAGAAACAAGTTGAAAGTAAATGCAACGATCAACAATGCAAAAGTCTTTATGGAGATTCAAAAGGAATATGGAAGCTTTGATCGATTTATTTGGCGGTATGTAGATGGAAAACCAATTAAGAATCACTGGGAAAATATCAAAGAAGTTCCAGCATCCACGGAGCTATCTGATAAAATCAGTAAAGATTTAAAGAAAAAAGGATTTAAATTTTTAGGTACAACGACAGTTTATGCGTTCATGCAGGCGACAGGTATGGTGGATGATCATTTAGTACATTGCTTTAAGAGACAAGCATAAACTAATAACTTATCGCTCTCTAAAGATTGATGTCACTTAGAGAGCGCTAGGTGATTTTTTTATCTATGTGTTAAGTTGTAGAAATATGAAGTATTTCATAAAGAGCGGCTTCGTGTTGGATAGGTTTTTCAGCATAAAATCCAAACACGGCGGCTTGCCATTTATCGGGGTTATAAATGATTAGTGTTCCTAAGCTATTTTTAGGTAGACTTTCTTGAATTTTCAGTAGTTCTTTTGGAACATCACGCAAAGATAATTGTTCATTGATTATGCTATTTTTTTCCAGTAAGTAAACAGCTTCTGCAAAAGAATCTTCTAAAGTTATTGCTAGAGGAAGACCTATTTGGATGGGTTGCCAGCCGAAATCGTTAATAATATTATCGTAAAATCCATCAAAAATAAATTGATTCATCCCATCAGAATTCTTCCATACATACAAAGGAGCGTATGAATTTGAGATTGCCCCTTGTACTTTTTCTGAAATAAGATAAGCTTTAAATAATAGACTATGGAAATTATCTGTTTTTGAACCATTTTCTTTGACTCGATTTCTAATCAGCGACATATCATAATCATCGGGTAAAGTAATTTTATATTGCATGGCATTCATTTTAAATCAGCTCCTGTTCTTGATATGTTTAGTATATTCTTTTTAAAAAGTATTGCATAATATGAAAAAATGATATACGGTATCAGTAATTGTGATAGCAAGAAATGGGTGGTAAAATGGAATTGAATGATTTAAAAATCTTTCAATGTGTAACAAACGCAGGTTCTATGTCAGCGGCTGCCAGAATAATGGGGTATGCTCAGTCCAATATCACTGAACGAATCAGACTGTTGGAACAAGAATTGTCTGTCAGGCTATTCGAAAGGACGAATCGAGGCGTCACACTGCTTCCAGAAGGCGAAAAATTATTGGAGTACGCATCGATAATTTTAGCCCAAGTTGATGCAATCAACATGCATTACGGAGAATTGCCGATAAAAATCGGTTGTACGCAAACAATTGCTTCTAATTATTTTAATTTCTCAGATGTTATTGATTATCAACCTAAAATGGAGTTGTTTATTGATACAATCGATCGACTAGAAGCGATGTATAAAAGAAAAGAACTTGATATTTTGATTATGAACAAAATGACTTCTTTTAAAAACAACCTTTTACTTAACGAAAAGGTTGGCTGGCTGTCTGCAACAGGTGCACGCGATGTTTACCTGATCAGTCGAGAGAAAGAATGTCCGTATAGAAAGATGATGCTGTCTTTAATCAATCCGCAGACTTGTAAACTTGTTGAAGTCGATTCTATTTACTTAATGATTGACCTGATTAAAAAAGGAGCAGGCCAATCGATTTTACCTAAGCGTTTCTTTCAGGAGAAACAGAATCAATCGTTGCTTTTCAATAAAATAGAGCAACAGGTTCCTATTTATATTGTTGGGAGTGAATGGAATTGTCAGCAAGTTCGTATGTTTTTGGAGTATAGTAGCGGTTTGAGATAGAGAGGGTTTGATTTTTGTGAATGATATTTATAAAGTTATCCATTCAAATTATGAAAAATTATCAGAAGCTGAACAAGAAGTGATTGACTTCATTTTAAAATTTGAAGATATAGAGACATTAAAATTAAAAGACATTCAAGATGAGCTGTATGTATCAAATGCTACAGTTATCAGGGCTTGTAAAAAACTGAATTATACGACGTTTAATGAGTTGAAAAATGCGTTTACTTTATCTAGAAAAGAAAAACAAAGTATATATCCAGTTGAAGTTGATTTCTTTCATATCTTAGAAGGAATAAGGACGGACCTATTAACAACATTGAAGTTAATAGACGAAAAGAGTATTGATCAAATATGCGATTGCCTGATTCATGCAAGAAGAATTTTTTGTGTTGGGACTGGTTCTAGTTCTCAAGTTGCAACGGAATTTAATCATAATTTAAACGTGATTGATCTTTGGTCTAGCGATTTTTCAGATGAATTTTCGGTTGAACGCATACCAAATATCAGTACGGATCAAGATGTAGTTATTGTTTTTTCTTTGAGTGGTGAAGTTGAGAGGATCAATGAAATCATGGTTCAAGCAAAAGAACGTGGAACGATAATTATTGCAATTACGAATATGTCGTCTAATACATTAAAATCAATCAGTACACACTCGTTATTAACGTATGGCAGTCCTAGTAACCGAGCAAAACTTCGTTCGAGATTAATGCTATATGTGGCGAGTACTTTGATTTATGAAAAGGTAATGATGAAGATATCGAGTTGTGCGTAACATTTCTACGTTAGACATCTTTTCATTAAAAAAAGGCCGAATCAAAACTATCTATTAGTTTTGATTCGGCTTTTTTTACTAAGGCTTATTTTTCAATTTTTTGTTCAGCCCACTCGGCAGCATATTGTTCTCCAGCAACTAAATCATATTGAATATACTTATAATCATCTAGGATTACTTTTTGTTCCTTGGTTAGATCCTTTTCAAGAATTATTTTATTTTTATCTGTAACAAAGACTTGCTTCCCGTTATAACGATTAGAGACACTTTCGACTGGATCAATCGTGGATGCCGGTAGTTTGTTTGTTACGTGTGTTAATAATGCATAGAAAGGAGTTACTTTGATGTTCGCTTGTTCAAATGCTAATGCATTAAAATTAAGCGGGGAAACAATTTTTTTGTTTAGCTTCCGTACTTGTTCGCGACTAAAAGCGTTGCTGTAAATGAAATAATCAGTCTCGTGATGTTCTAAACCATATTTTTTCTGATCATTACCACTGTATATAGAAGGCAAGTGATCACCGTAAAAGACAAAAGTGATTGGTTTTTGAATGGTGTCTAATTCTTTTAAGAAGTCTTTGATTGCTTCATCAGTATAATGAAGGCCTTGCATAAAGGTCGATAATTCGCCTTTTCTACTGTCCAAAACAGCTGTTCCTTCTGCACTGTAATCCAGTTGATCGTAATAATCACCGTAAGGCATGTGATTTTGCATGGTTGATAGCTGGATGAACTGTGTTGTCTCAGTATTACTTTTTAATGCTTTTAATGTTTCTTTATACGCTGCTTCATCAGAAATTCTCGGACTTCTACCGATTTTATCAGTATAGGTCAATTTGTTAGGGCTATCAATGTAGTAAAATTTGTCGAAACCAAATTTTTCAAAAACATCTTTTCTTTTATATAATGATGCGGTAAAAGGATGAATTGCAATTTTTTCATCAAATAAGTTTGTGATATTGGGACTGACTTTTTGGGCATCAACTAACTGGGTATAAGGTGTTACCAGAGAAGCAGATAAACTACTGATATCTAAGCTAGTCAATCCTTGCCACTCCATATTCGCAGTACCGCCACCATAACCTACAGACAGCATGATGCCGCCAGTGTTTTTTGACATGGTTTCCTTGATAGTTGGAATTGGCTCATTTAAAACTTTAAGGTTAGGAATTCTAGCAGGATCACTAAAACTTTCGCTTAAATTCAAAATCAGCGTTTGATTTTCTAACCAATCATTTCTTGTTTGGTTGATTTTTTCCGCTTCATTATCGTATTTTTTCATGATTTGTTCAATTTTACTCTTTGAATAATTTTCAGGTGTATCCATTATTTTGATATCGATATTGTTCAAGAATTGAATGATTGGACCATTTTCTTTCACTGCTGATGCTTGATCAATGAATGTTTTATTCACCCTAAATAGGTTGAAAAGAAAATATGAAGGCGACTTTTTATGGTTGATAAAAAATACGCCGGAAAATAAAATCAATAAAGTCACAATCCAAATGATTCGTCTTTTCCAATTGATTTTTAGGGAATATTGATGTTGTAATTTTCTTTGAACAATAATGCTAGAAACTGTTAAAAATAGTACTAAGACAGCGCCAATACCGATTAAAATAGGGCTGACCATAGAAAGAAGTTCAGAGATGCTGTTTAACATTTTTAAGTCAGAAGGAAAAACAGGTTCCTCTCTTAAGTTGACTTTGATTACACTAGAAACTGTTAGTAATAAGTCAACGGTCAGTATCAAAGAAAAAACATACCAAAAACGATTAGTAAGTAAAAAAAGCAATAGGAAAAAGCCCATAATGATAATCGTTGTTAAAAGCATAACAGATTGTCTCTGAGTAAAGATTTTGAGAACAACTTGGAAAGCTTGGGTAGAGCCTTCTTTTTTCTCAAGTAGAAAGATTTGTAAGAATGTAAATAAGTAAAAGAAAATGCCTACATTAAAGATCGCTCTTCTTTTATAGATCCAAGACATTACAACTTGTATTTTCTGATAAAACTGAGAAAGTGAATCAAATACTAAGTAGTTATTCAGTTTCTTAAATGGTGTTGATTTTAGGAGTAAGATACACGCTACAGTCAGAATAATGGTTGAAATTAAATATAAACCTATAAATTGGAATATATCTAAAAGCCAATTTTTACCAGAGTCTAGGAAAGATTTTTTTTCAAAATTGGTAATACGATAAGTTGTTAATGCCCAGTTAGTAAGCACTTGAGTGACAATTAGACTAACGGCTACTAAGGTCCCGTTGACTTTTATTCTTAATCTTTGTGAAATTGACTCTGAAAAAGTAAACAAACTTAAAGCATAATATATTGAAAATAAAGAGAACGGCACAGAAAACCGATTTGCTGTTGAGGCGTCTCCTCTAATGAACAATGAAATTTGTGTCATTAGTAAAATTAAACCAAAAAGAATACC
Organism: Enterococcus sp. AMC1252; assembly: GCF_058216515.1. NCBI lineage: Bacteria > Bacillati > Bacillota > Bacilli > Lactobacillales > Enterococcaceae > Enterococcus > Enterococcus sp. AMC1252. The sequence goes on along the minus strand of NZ_CM177097.1, from coordinate 3,562,278 downwards.
TAAACTAAAGCATACCTGTAGAAACTTGAACTTGAATTTCTTGTCAAACTCCAATTGGTTAAAGACAAAGCCAACTAGGAATAAATAAAAAATCCAAATAATATTTTTACCATCATGAAATCCCCAAAGGTCTTTACTGAATAAAGTGGGGAGAATGACAAAGCCAATCGTCAACCAAAATATTATTTTTTTTAAAATTGTTGCCGATAACGTTTCAAGCCAACTTGTTAATATAGGAACGCTGCACAATAAAAGTACACAAGATACGGCATAAGTGAAATAGTTTTGACTGATTGGAAATAATACGATCCAATAGTCACGAAGGTTTAATGTCGATGACTGAACATAAAAAAAGAAATTGCTGGTAAGTGCGATTACTACATATAATAGAAAAAAGCTACTTAAATAGCTAAATACTTTTTTTCTAGCTATTTTCTGATAATGATAACCCATGTATAAGGGAACAAGGCTGAGTCCAGCTTCAGCTGTGACCTTCATAAAGGAATAGATATAAAACCTTCCAGGGTTTGTCGCATACTCAGGTATAGTTGTTGCGGAAAGTAATACCCTTTGGGCAATCATGAGGAGACAAGCTATCAAAATTGTTAAATAATCAAATTTTCGAGATTCATTTTTTTTCAAAAAAACACCCACTATATACATATTTAAAGATACCTATTCGGATAATAATGAACAGATGTCACTAGTCCAAATTTTATAGTACCGTAGAATACATCTTATTACAATCCTTCAAGCGGGAAAACGGCTAGATATATATATTTTTTGTATCCGAAAATAAATAATACCTCAAGGTAATCTAGTATGAAACCTTGCTTTAAAGGAATGGTGAGTGTTAGGATAATCCGTTGAGTAACCTAAAAAACAGTTTGACTGTAATGAATGGTCAAACTGTTTGGGGAGTCTATTCATATAGAAAGATTATTTTTTATCAAAATAATCTTCATAAACCAACATCAATTTATCAAAACTCTTGGCATCGGGAATCAGAGGGATAACAATGATTGGAATATTATTGATATAGATTTCAGGAATATTGGTGATGATACAATCATATGAGGCGGCTTCTTTTTCAAGTTCTTCTAATGAAGTGACTTGCAATGGTGTGCAAGAGAAGCGCCCACGTAAATAGTAAGTAATTCTTTCCGAAAGCATGTTCATGTAGCCCATTCCCGAGTTGAACAAAAGACAAGCTTTCATAGTTGGTGTCGAATACTCTAAGCGGTCAAGTAAGTTTGGCCAGTTGGTAAACAGTATCGAGATGGCCTCATAAATCATATACTCTTTATACGGATTTGAATAAAAAATGGCTTGCAAAGAGTGGATCAACTCCATTGGAAAGTGTCCGTATAAGTTTTTGATACTTGTCAGAAACTCTTTGTTTTTATTGTGTAGGATATACGTTCGTCCATGGATTTGACAGTCTAAATTGTATAGACGCATAAAAATATCATCAAAATCATCACATTTGCAGCCCATCTTTTTCTCGATTTCTTGTAAAAGATTTTCGATTTTTTGATATTTCAAAAAAGCATTTCGGTCTACTTTGATCAGATCACGTGCGGTATCAATTGAATCCACATACTGATTACTAAAAAATAAATAGAAAAAAGTATTTAAATTAGCTGGAGATAAGGGTAAATGGAACTGGCTATAAAATTCATCACAAGCATATGTATCATTAAGAATTGAAAATTCTTTTTCTGGTAAATCGTGAAGTTGATTTTCACTATTATGTTTTAACAAGTTGATAACGGTGTAAGTGTAAAAACGTAGGCGATTCAATAAAGAAAAGTCTAAGTTATACGACGGCTCATTTTGAACTGCTTGTTTAACGATCTGTAGACCAACTTGGTCTAAAATGGCTAACTGAGCAGGAGTCAAAAGACTTTCTGCTACGCCGTACTTCTCATAAAAATAATGCTGCATAAAATTACAAATACTATGTGGATCGCCAACAAGCTGCATTTTTTTCAAGTTGATCGTAAAACCTTCTATTTGAAGTAATTGATTAACTCGGAGGACGATTCGTTTGATTGTAGAGACGCTAGTGTAAAGATCGTCTGCTAAATCAACGATGGTAGAAAAATTATGTAAGAAAATTTTTTCAATCAGTTGGAATTCAACACTATTTTTGATGAATTTCTGGTAAATACTTGTTTTGCAGAAACCGAAATTTGTTGCAAGACGAATACCATATTTTTTAGAGGATTCAATCGTAGCAGGAGCAAGTAGAGCTTCCAATTCAATAATATCTGATTTTAATGTTTTAACTGGAGCGTTTAAAGACTCTGATGCATTGGTAAAGGTGACCCAATCGTTGTCGGCCAATAGTTCCATTAGCTCCAACTGACGTTTGGATCTTGAGGAGAGGATTTCTTTCATAGTATCAACACTTTCTTTTTTTATGTTATTTTTTAAATTTGTTCAGATTGTAATGAAATAAATTTCAATCCATTGCCTATTTTAACTTGAAACAATCTATTTTGTCTATATATCAGTAGATAATAATAGATGTTATTTTAAAATAATTTAAAAAATATAGGTCAATTTTATCTTTTTAGTAGAAAAATTTGACCTTGAAACAATTAGATTTTTGATAACGTTTGTTATTTTCTTTGTATTTTGTTTATTCTTTATTTTTATTTTCATAGTATGACTAAAATGGATCAAGTATTCCTTTTTGGCGACTATAAATGACCCTTCTTTTTCTTACATAACATTTAAACTAGTATTAAGCCGGTTGAAGGCGACACAATGAATGGAGGACAATATATGAAGAAACAGTTATTAGGATTAGCATTAATGTCAACAATTATTTTAGGCGGAGCAGGTTTGTTACACGCAGACGAAGCGGATGCCCATGGATATGTAGAAAAGCCAGCTGCTCGTGGTTATCAAGGTTCATTAGATAAAAATACACTTGGTTGGGGACCGGCGTTAGAGAAATATGGAATGGTTATTACCAACCCTCAATCTTTAGAATACGATAAAGGATTTCCTCAAGCTGGACCAGCAGATGGTCGTATTGCATCAGCACAAGGTGGTAAAGGACAGATTACTGATTTCGTGATGGATAGCACTGGTGCTAACCGTTGGACGAAACAAGATATCAACACTGGATTAAATACATTTACTTGGCACTATACAGCGCCTCACAGCACAACTAAATGGCATTACTATATGACTAAAGTTGGCTGGAATCCAGAAAAACCATTATCTAGAGCTGATTTCGATTTTATTGGTGAAGTGAAACATGATGGTTCAGCTGCTTCAAACAATAAATCACATCAAATTGTTGTTCCAGAAAATCGTTCAGGTTACAATGTGATTTTGGCTGTTTGGGATGTTGCAGATACAGCGAATGCTTTTTATAACGTAATTGATGTAAACGTAAAAGGTAAGGGAGAAATCGTTCCTCCGATTGAGGTAGCACCAGAAAAGCCTGCAAATGTAAAAACGTCAGAAGTTACTACTTCGTCACTTAAGTTATCTTGGAACACTGTTGCAAACGTAAAAGAATACAATGTATACCGTGATGGCAAAAAAGTTGCTACAGTTGGCGGAACACAGTTTAATGACGCAAACTTAGCAGAAAACACATCATATTCTTACCAAGTAGAGGCAGTTGGAACAAATGGTAAAATTTCTGAAAAGAGTGCTGCAGTAAAAGTAACAACACAATCATCAGCTGTAGAAGACAACCAAAAACCAACAGCGCCAACAAATGTCCATTCTATGGGCACTACAGAAAATTCAGTAGATTTAATGTGGACAAAATCAACGCACTTTTTAGGTGTAAAAAACTATGAAGTTTACCGCGATGGTAAAAAAGTAACAACAACAGAAAAAACTAGCTTTAAAGATACTGGATTAAAAGCCGATACAACTTATAAATATACAGTTAAAGCGATTAGCGTTGGTGGAAATATTTCAGAAACAAGTGCAGCATTTTCTGTGAAAACGAAAGAAGCTTCAAGTGGTCAAACGACATGGGTTGCTGACAAAGTTTATAACACTGGGGATAAAGTTATTTTTGATGACTTAGAATATGTAGCAAAATGGTGGACAAAAGGGAACCGTCCAGATAAATCAGACGCTTGGAAACTTCTTTCAGATAAAGTAATGAATTGGGAAACAAACAAAGCATACAGCGGCGGAGATAAAGTAACATTCCAAGGTAAAACATATAAAGCAAAATGGTGGACACAAGGTAATCAGCCCGGAACTGCACCAGTTTGGGAATTAGTTTAATCATAAACAATACTTGCATGACATAATAAAAAAACAGAACTACGACATAGAACAAAAAGAATAGCTAGACAAGATTACTGCATCTTGTCTAGCTGTTCTTTTTTAATTGGACATGGAAGTATAGTATTAGTGGATTTACAGCTTTTTTTCAAACGATACAAAACATTCACTAGCTTTACACGCCTTTTACAAAAAAATGGTCGAATCTTAATAGGCTTTTGTTAAGGTTTAGTTAATCAATCGAAAGAGGTGTAATTTAAAAGAATGAAAAAAAATGCTATCGGATTTGTTAGTTTTGTTTGTTTGGGTTTATTTGTTACGGGATGTGCTTCTGGAAAAGCTGAAAAATCAGATATTTCTGTAGATGATTCATTAGAAACGATCACTGAAAAAGCGAAAAAAGAAGGCGAAGTTGCTAGTATTGGGATGCCTGATACTTGGGCCAATTGGATTGGTACATGGAAAGATATTGAAGCCAAATATGGGATTACTCATAGCGATACCGATATGTCTAGCGCAGAAGAGCTAGCTAAATTTGATTCAGAAGGCACAAAAGGGACGGCTGATATTGGTGATGTTGGGATTAGTTTTGGACCGCTTGCTAAAAGTAAAGGCTTGACTTTACCATATAAAACAAGTTATTGGGCTGATATTCCTGATTGGGCAAAAGATAAGGATGGCGATTGGCTCCTTAGTTATACAGGAACGATTTCGTTTCTTACAGATAAAGGAAATGTCGACAACGCACCTAAAAGCTGGAAAGAGTTAGCTGAGGGCAAGTATAAAGTAAGTATTGGCGATGTAACAACTGCAAACCAAGCACAATTTGCTGTATTAGCAGCAGCTGTCGCAAATGGTGGAGATGAAAAAAATATTCAGCCTGGATTAGACTATTTCAAAAAAATTACTGAAGCTGGACGGTTATCAACGGTTGATGCGAATTTAGCTAATTTAGAAAAAGGGGAAATTGCTGTAGCGGTCGTCTGGGATTTTAATGGCTTGAATCATCGGGATCAGATTGATAAGTCACGCTTTGAGGTATCAGTGCCTACAGATGGCTCGATCATCAGCGGATATACAACGATCATCAATAAAAATGCTCCTCATCCTAATGCGGCAAAATTGGCTAGAGAATACATTTTGTCAGACGAAGGGCAAATCAACTTAGCGAAAGGGTATGCTAGACCTATTCGTAACGTTAAATTACCAGAAGAGGTGGCTAAAAAATTACTACCTGATTCAGCATATAAGTCAGCTGTGCCAGTGAAAGACAATGCTGCTTGGGATAAGACCTCAGTGGAACTACCAGAGTTATGGCAATCAGAGGTATTAGCTCATGCAAAATAAACAACAAGCAAAATTGATTGTGGTTATCTTAGATGGTTGTCGGTACGATACAGCTGTTGCACAGTTAGGATTTTTAAATCATCTAGTCGAACATAACCAAGGGAGTTTAATTCAGGTTCGAGCAGAAATGCCTAGCAATTCTCGTCCGTTGTATGAAGTGTTGATGACAGGAATCCCTACTTATCAAAATCGTATTTATACTAACAATAGCTGTCAACGTTCCCAACAGGTTTCTTTGTTTGATTTGGTGACACAAAATGGCGGGAAAACAGGAGCTGCAGCTTATAGTTGGTATAGTGAGTTGTATAATCAAGCGCCTTATAATAGTAAAATAGACCGTATTCAAAATGACGAAGCAAAATTGATTCAGCATGGCATTTTTTATAATGATGATACGTATCCTGATTCTCATTTGTTTGCAGATGCTCATTATTTGGTTAACGAATACGAACCTGATTATTTGATTGTTCATTCTATGAATATTGATGATGCAGGGCACCGTTATACTGCAGACTCAAATGAATATCAGTGGGCGGTTAATCGGGCAGATAGTTTGTTAGGAGAATTCCTCCCAGAATGGTTGGAAAAAGGGTATCAGGTGGTCGTTACCGCAGATCACGGAATGGATGAGTTTGGGTTGCATGGTGGTAATTTATCTGCTCATCGAGAAGTACCGCTATATCTGTTTTCTGATAAAAGGTCTACTATTAAGACGCAAGAAATGCAGCAGTTAGAATTAGCTCCGTTGTTTTGTTTTTTATTAGGAATTGAGCCAGCTTCTAAAATGCTTAAGATCGATCATTTGTTAGGAGAGTGAACGGGGTGAAAAAAAAGTTACTGCTATTGCCAATGGCTTTTATTTTCGTGGCATTTCTGATTGTTCCGTTGCTGTTCATGATCGTTGGCAGTCTGCAGTCTGATATAGGCAATCAATGGACCGTCGCTAATTATGTAGCGGCTTTTGAAAATGCGTATTATAGTCAAGCATTTGTTAATAGTGTGTTGATTGCTATTTCATCTAGTGTATTGGGATTGGTTGGAACATTGGTTTTGTGTCTTTGTTTAACGAGTTTGTCCTCTCGTATGCAGGAATCAATCACCTTTATTTCTAATTTGGCTGCGAATTTTGCGGGGATTCCGTTAGCGTTCTCTTTTATCATCTTGTTGGGAAATGTAGGTGTTTTGAAAATGCTATTGCCGATTTTAGGTGGATTTAATCTTTATTCTTGGCTAGGGTTGACGATTACTTATGTTTATTTTCAAATTCCATTGGGTGTGCTGTTTTTATATCCAAGTATCAGAGAGGTCAAAAAAGAGTGGATTGATTCTGCAGAACTTTTAGGTGGTTCCCGTGTATATGCGTGGCGTAAAGTTGTTCTGCCGTTTTTACGTCCGTCTATAGCAAGTACTTTTGTCATATTGTTTGCTAATGGGATGGGCACTTATGAAACAGCTTATGCGTTAACAGGTAGTAATATTAATCTGTTAACCGTTCGGATTGCTGCTTTAGTTTCCGGGGATGTTTTTGCTAAACCGAATATGGGCAGTGCTTTAGCGGTGCTGTTTGGTGTGATTCTTGTTTTGGCAATGGCGCTTATTCAAAGGAAAGGGAAGGTGCTGCGCTAGATGAAAAAAATAATTGTTCCGATCCTGTTGGTTTGTTTTGCTATTTATTATATTTTCCCTTTACTCGCGACAATTCTTTATGCTAGTTCGACGACTTGGTCAAAGTCGCTTTTACCAGAGGGCATTACCATCAAGTGGTTTCAACAGTTGTTACATGATCAAGCGTTTTTTGCAGCTGCAGGTCGTTCGTTGTTGCTAGCTTCAGTTGTTTTATTGGCGATTTTGTTTATTATGGTTCCGACGATTATCTGGGTTAATTTATTCTTCCCAAAAATCAGCAGCGTTATGGAAAAATTAGTTTTACTCCCGTATGCTATTCCGGGCGTTATTTTGGTAACTGCCCTTTTACGAACGTATTCTAAAACTTCGATCTCCATGTTTATTGTATTGATCGGCGCACTATTTGTGATGGCTTTGCCGCTGGTTTTTTTGGGTATCACGAATCAAATGCGGTTAATCAATGTGAAAGAATTGATCGAAGCTGCTTCTACATTAGGTGCACCGATGAGAACGGTTTTATTTCAGATTCTTTTTCCCAGTATTCGTATTGGAACAACATTAGTATCGCTGATGATTTTTTCTTCGGTGTTTGGTGAATATATGCTGACAAACCTGTTGATCGGCGGAAGATTTGAAACATTACGAATTTATATGCTTCGACGAATGAATGAAAATGGACATTTGGCTAGTGCAGTAATGGTTTTGTATTTGATTTTTATGATTGTTATTGCCTTAACAACATTCTTTGTGATGAACCGTCAGAAAAAACAATTGTTCAGTTTGAAGGCAAAAATAGCAGAAGAGGATCTATCTTTAAGTGAAGGAGTTGTTGTCAGTAATGTTCTTGAGCATTCGTGATTTAACGTTATTTTTTGGTGAGAATCAGATATTGGCTATCGAAGATATTAGTATCGAAAAGGGAGAGTTGGTAACATTATTAGGGCCGAGTGGTTGCGGGAAATCTACTTTATTGCGTTGTATTACTGGATTAGAGCAGCCAAGAACAGGAAAGATATTGCTAGAGGACATGGAGATTCAAAATAAACCAACCAAAGATCGAAATATTGGGTTTGTTTTTCAAAATTATGCATTATTTCCAACAATGTCGGTGTTTGAAAATGTCGCATTTGGCTTGAAAGTGCAAAAGTTTAGTAAAGAGGAGATCAATCAACGAGTGTTCAAGATTCTTGATTTGGTAAATATGGTGGAACACGCTGAAAAGAATGTGCAACTATTATCTGGTGGGCAAAAACAGCGAGTCGCTTTAGCTAGGTCTTTAGTGACAGAGCCCAAGGTTCTATTGTTGGATGAACCGTTAAGTGCACTTGATGCACGAATTAGAAAGCAACTGCAAAGAGATATTCGCACAATTCAGCAGGAACTGAAAATGACGATGATATTTGTGACTCATGATCAAGAAGAGGCTATGCGAATCAGTGATCGGATTTTTGTGCTTGAGAGCGGTAAAGTAGCTCAAGTTTCGACAGCTGATTTGTTGTATGAACAGCCAGAAAATCCTTTTGTAGCTGAGTTTATTGGCAACTATAATAAGTTTGACTGGCAGGAATTAGCAGCCTACACAAGAGATTTTTCAACAACGGCTAATCGTTTTGTTTATTATTTAAGACCAGAATTGATCCAATTGGAAGCTGGAGAAGATAGTATTGAAATCCCGGCTAGCTTAAAAGAAAAAGTGGTTTTAGGCAATATTCAGCGGTTTATCTTTTTAACAGATACAAATCGGGAAGTGATTGTTGATTGTCTGAACGATGGAGTAGAAAGAGCGATCCATGATGGTATTTATATAAGAAGAGAAGATATCTTAGCTGTTCCTGTGACGAACTATAAAGAAGAAGTTCAGTTGAGGGCTAAATGATCGAAAGAGGTCAAGATAACCATTATTGGTATCGTGACCTCTTCTTGTTATTCAAAACTAGGATGAACGAATCAAATGCTTTGGATATGTGTATGTTTGAACGCGTCAGGGTATTTCAGTCCATATCCCAAGGTTCGATCCATAAAAATATGTGCAGACCAAACGATGGCGATTGGTAATAAAAGCGTAGTGTGAGTAAAGAGATAAATGGAAATTAAGAGTATTGGAAAAACTAAATTATGAGCTAAGTTGTATATATTTGCACCTAGAGCGGGATTTTTCAAGTAACCAATCATTGAAATGTCAGGTAACAAGAGAAAGAGAAAGAAATATAAAATTGAAAAATCCCAATAGATAAAAAGTGTTAGTGTTAAAAGAAAGAGAGCGCCGTTTTCTAGTTGTAAAATAGTCTTGTTGTTCATGCTTGCTTCCTCCTATAGTCCGTAGTATGAGAGTTGGTCGATCAAGACGGATAATTCGGCTTGATTTTCTGCGTAGTTATTATTTTCAATTGTTGCTTTTAGTTTAAGTAATAATTGATAAGCCGTTTCATAAAAAGTGATTTTTTGTTTGATATAGGCGATTTTATTGGTTAAAAATTCAGTAGAATCGTTGTTGCATTGGATAGAAATCGGTTGCCTTTTTAATTCGAGTAAGTAATTGATTTCTTTGATTGAAAAATCTAATTCTTTTAAAGCTAAAATGATTTTTAAATCTTGCGTGTCTATTTCTGTATAGGTGCGATAGCCATTAGTTTGTCGTTTAGGTCGAAGTAAGCCGGATTTTTCATAAAAGCGGATTGCATCAGTCGATAGATTAAATTGTTGCGCGAATGCGGTAATGTTCATTGAGTATACCTCCTGTAGTGCAAGTGTAACATTGGACATAGCTCCATGGTCAAGAGGAAAGTAGCGGATGATTTATGTAAAAAGCTGTATTATAATGAAAAAAAGAGCTGCTTGTTAGAAAACTGAGAAAAATAGGAGGGAACTAAATGAAATTTGAGTGGCGCAAACAAGAGAAAAATCTTTATTTACCTAAAGCGAAACCGATGGAACTAACTGTGCCAAAACAGAAATTTTATACGATATCAGGACAAGGAGACCCGAATGATTCTCAATTTGGGGAAGAGACAGCGGCTTTGTATGGGATGTCGTATGGTATTAGGATGATGCCTAAAAATGGTAGTACACCCGCTGGTTATTTTGAGTATACAGTTTATCCGCTAGAAGGTATTTGGACATTATCAGACGCAGCAATAGCGGATGGTAGAGCCTTTAATAAGGCAGATTTGGTCTATAAAATAATGATTCGTCAACCAGACTTCGTTACAGAAGAGTTAGCTTTAGCGAATATGGATCAGGTCAATAAAAAGAAACCCAATCCGAATAACTTGAATGTAAAGTTTGAAACGATTGAGGATGGGAAATGTGTACAAATGTTGCATTTAGGCTCTTATGATGATGAATTTAAAACCTTTGAAGTGATGGATTCATATTGTAAAGAACATCAGTTGAAGAGAACAACTTTAGCTCATAAAGAAATTTATCTTTCTGATCCTAGAAAGGTTGCCCCGGAAAAGATGAAGACGGTATTGCGCTATTTTGTTGAATAGAATGATAAAAGTTCTATAGGATCGAACAATTGGACTGAAAGAGGATGGGACAGGAGTGTCTAATCCCGAGAAATAAGAAGGAATTCACGAAAATTGTTCTTTAAATTTTTGTGAACTTCAGCTTATTTCCGAAGGAACTGCTTCTGCTCCCACCGTTTATTCAGATTTCACGTGAGTGGGATATGACTCGAAGAGTTATGTCCCACTCACTTTTTTGGATATTGCCGCAGAACCTGACTTTTTTCATTCACTTAAACCAGTATTTCTCGATAGATATGAGCCTCATAATCAGAAAGAGTCATTCGATGGTTTAGTGGATTAGAGTTTGCGGTAGTTAGTAATTCTTCCCAGGCGGAATAATTCCAAGAGTCTGGGAAAGAGATTGATGTTGCGTTTCGATCTAGTTGAACCAAAATAAGCCAACGTTCGGTTTCAGTTGTGCGTGTATAACAAAAAACGGTCGGATGTTCAGGTAAAAGCAATTCGAATTTGCCGTGAATAAGAGCATCTGTTTGTTTTCTTAGACGGATCAAGGACTGATAATGATGGAAAATACTACTGTTTTCCAGCTCTTTCTGTGCAGCATTGATACTGCTGTAATTTTCGTTTACTTTAAGCCAAGGCTCAGTTGTTGAAAATCCTCCGTGTAAGCTGTTCTCCCACTGGAAGGGGGTGCGCCCGTGATCTCTGGACCAATTTACGGCGATCGTTAAAGCGTCATTGTCCATTTTTCCTTGTGCCAATAGCGTTTGGTAGAAATGAATGGTATCAGCAGCGTTGATTTCTTCTATAGAGCGAAACGGATAATTAGTCATTCCGACTTCTTGACCTTGATAAATAAATGGCGTGCCTTTTAATAATAATAAGACCGTAGCTAAGGCTTTAGCTGCTTCAGGTGAATCATCTCCATAAACGGATACGCTGCGAGGAGTGTCATGATTTTCTAAATATAGAGCATTCCAGCCGTTCTGTTCAAGGCTCGTTTGCCACTCATTTAAAGAATGTTTTAAATGAGGAATGGAACCTTTTTGGCTGCCTAACTCGCCAATGCGCTCGCAGTGCTCTAGTTCAAAAATCATATTGAAATAACCATCATCCCCCGTCCACGCATCCGCCGCGTGGTGAGGTACGCCACTAGCTTCGCCGACAGTCATGATAGAGTATTCATTAAAAATAGCTTTTAGTTCTTTTAAATAGGTTTCAATACCAGCAACATTCATAAATGGAGCCCACGGGTTATCTGTAATTTCAAAATCCCAAGGTTCTTTTTGAATGTGACTGATTGCGTCGATACGGAAACCGTCGATTCCAAGGTCAAGCCACCAACGGATCATCTGATAAATTTCATGACGAACGTTTTTGTTTTTCCAGTTAAGATCAGGCTGTTCCTTAGCGAAGACGTGAAAGTATGATTGTTCGGTTGTTTCATCGTATGTCCAAGTAGAACCGCCAAAAAATGATTGCCAGTTGTTAGGTGGTACTTCTTTTGTCGCATCAGCCCAATGGTAGTAGTCGCGATAGGGGTTGTCTAATGATTTTTTTGATTCGATAAACCAAGGATGTTGATCGCTCGTGTGATTGACGACTAAATCCATGATGATTTTCAGATCTAGTTCATGCGCTTCTTTGAGTAAAGCTTGAAAATCACCCATGGTACCGAAATCTTCATGAATAGCTTGATAATCAGAAATATCGTAGCCGTTATCTGCATTAGGAGAGGCATAAATAGGGTTAATCCAAATAAAATCAATGCCCAGTTCTTTTAAGTAAGGTAATTTTTGGCGGATCCCATTCAAATCACCGATTCCATCATGATTACTGTCTTTAAAACTGCGAGGATAGATCTGATACCCCACAGCCTCTTTCCACCAACTGTTTTTTTCTGTTTTTCGCTTTTGAATTGTTTGGACAGCTAAATCAGACATGTACATTACCTCCAAGATTTAAAGTGTAGCAAGCTTGTGAAACTAGATAGATTTAAAGTGTAGCAGGTTCTGGTTTATCTAGCTAGACAAACCACGAACGCTTCGTAAGGTTCTAGAATTCTGTCAGAAAGATCGTTATACTCTTTCTCCGTATTCGTGATAATTGTTTCAGTCGTTGCTTTATCCAGTGAAAATGCCTGTTCTTGGTTTGAAAAATTACAAACGATCAGCCACGTTTCACCCTGATAATGACGGTAATAAGCGAATACTTCTTCTGTTGTATTTGTTAGTAATTCAAAACTGCCCCAGACAATCAAAGGATAAGTTTTACGCAGCTTGATTAGTTTTTGATACGTATAAAAGATTGAATTTTTATCAGCAAGGGCATTGGCAACATTGATGTCATGATAATTATCTTGAACAGCGAGCCAAGGTGTACCTGTTGTGAAGCCTGCATTTTTAGTGTTGTCCCATTGCATGGGCGTACGTGCGTTGTCACGTCCTTTCGCGTTGATAGAAGTGAGAATTTCAGTTTTAGTGTAACCTTTGTTGATTCGATCTACATACATATTCTTGCTTTCAATATCTTCGACTTCTTTGATATCCTGAATCACACGATTTGTCATTCCGATTTCTTCACCTTGATAAATATAAGGCGTTCCTTTTAGCATATGAAGTAAAATCGCTAGCATTTTAGCGCTTTGAACACGATAAATAGTGTCATTTCCCCAACGTGATACGATGCGAGGTAAATCGTGATTATTCCAAAATAATGAATTCCAACCTTGATCGCCAAGTTCTGTTTGCCATTTTGAAAAGACTTGTTTTAATTCTGCTATCTGTAAAGGACGAAGATCCCACTTGCTTTTTCCTGGTTGTTCATCTAATCCGACGTGTTCGAATTGAAAGACCATCGAAAGTTCATTTCTTTTAGGGTCAGAATATAATTTAGCGATTTCAGGCGTAGCGCCCCAAGTTTCACCGACAGTCAATAAGTCTTTCCCGCCAAATGTTTGAGCATTCATTTCTTGTAGATAATCGTGAAGTTTTGGTCCGTTTCCTGTAATTTTCTGATCTGGTATTTTACCGACGAGATCGATGACGTCCATTCTGAAACCGCCAATACCTTTACTGATCCAGAAGTTCATCATATCGTAGATAGCATTTCTGACAGCGGGATTTTCCCAATTTAGATCCGGTTGTTTTTGACTAAATAAATGCAGATAGTAGTCGCCGGTCAGTTCGTCTAGTTGCCAAGCTGATCCTAGAAACGTTGATTCTAGTTCGTTGGGTACTGAACCGTCGATACCTTCCCGCCAAACGTAAAAGTCACGATAGGGATTTTCTTTCGATGAACGAGATTCAATAAACCATGGATGTTCATCGCTCGTGTGATTGACAACAAGATCCATAATGATTTTTATTTCTCTTTTTTCAGCTTCTTGAATTAATTGCTCCATGTCGGCCATCGTTCCAAATTCCGCCATGATTTGCTCGTAATCACTAATGTCATAGCCGTTATCATCATTTGGGGACTGATAGACCGGGCTAAGCCAAATAGCGTTGATCCCTAATTTTTTTAAATAATCTAACCGTTGGATGATCCCTGTTAGATCACCGATTCCGTCACCGTTGCTATCTTGAAAACTCCGTGGATAAACTTGATACACGACGGCTTCCTGCCACCAATGATTGTTTGTTTTGAGATGACTCATTCTGTTCAATCCTTTCTATTGTGTCTACTGATACGGCAAATCCGTAAGGTGCAAGTTCAATGATATTTTTGTCTAGTGATTGCATTTGGGTGGAAAATAAAACTTGTTCTTTTTCGATGTAGATAGGCGTTTGCCCGGTATTAAAAATACTGCGGATCATTTTTCCTTCACGTTCGTAGGCAAAGTCGAGAATTCCTGTTTGTTCATCGATTTCCTGCCAACGTAGTTTTCCTTCTGATAGGAGAGGTTGATGTTCTTTTCTAAAGGCGATCAAGGCTTTAACGAATGCGTACATGTCTAAGTCTTGTTTATCGGCTGTCCAAATCATGCATTTGCGACAATCTGGATCAGCGGCCCCGTCCATAGCGTATTCGTCTCCGTAGTAAAGACAAGGTACGCCTTTTTGTAAGTAAGTGAACGCTAGAACTTGTTTCATTAGTGCTTTGTTATTTTGGGCGATCGTTAACAAGCGTGGCGTATCGTGAGAGTCTAATACATTAAACATGATTTGGTTGGTTTGCTCACGATAGAGCATCAATTGGTGATTTAGTTCAGAAACCAATTTGCTTAGCGAAATCGTCTGGTAGACAAAGTAAGAAAGAATCGCGTCAGTAAATGCATAATTCATGACGCTGTGAAACTCATCGCCCTGCAGCCAAGCTTGTGAAGAGTGCCAAATTTCGCCTAAAATATAAATATCGGGTTTGGCTTCTGTACAAACATCGTGGAATTTACGCCAAAAACGATGATCTACTTCGTTGGCTACATCTAAACGCCAAGCATCGATATCGAATTCAGTGATCCAATAACGAGCAATTTTCAATAAATAGTCTTGTACTTCTTTGTTTGCTGTATTTAATTTCGGCATATGCGGTGTAAAGGCGAACGTATCGTAGGTAATATCTTCTGAGAACTCGAAATTCGCTGTTGGTGTGTAAGTCACTGGGAATTTATGAATATGGAACCAACTGGCATAATCAGAATTTTCTCCGTTTTTGATCACATCTTGCCATTGAGGTGAGAAGTCACCCATATGATTGAAAACTGCGTCTAGCATGACGCGGATCCCTCGTTTATGGCATTCTTCTACTACTTGTTTAAATAGTTCTTTATCTCCAAAGGCCGAATCAATCTCAAAGTAATCAATTGTATCGTATTTATGATTGCTCGCTGCTTGAAATAGCGGACAGAAGTAAATACCGTTGATCCCAAGATCGACTAAATGATCCAAATGATCTAAGACACCTTGTAAATCACCGCCAAAAAAGTCATCACGTCCAGGATGCTCTTTGCTGCCCCAAGGCAGAGTTCCTTTTGGATCGTTTGTTGGATCTCCATTAGCAAAGCGTTCAGGGAAAATTTGATACCAAATGGTTTCTTTCACCCATTGAGGTGCTTTAAACCGATCTGCTTCGTGGAAATAAGGTAGTTTAAAATAATTAGCCGCTGTTTTTAAGGTGGACTCTTGATAAGGAAAGAATCCGTGGTCGCCATAAAATAGAACAGTACCATCCATACCGTCTATTTTAAAAGCGTAACTTAGGCGTTTAAAAGGAGCTGAAGTTTCGATTATCCAGTAGTCATGTGTTGTGGTAGATAAGTATTTTTCCATTGGAACAGTTACATTGAACCATTCACTGTACTCAAGTTGGTACGGATCGCCATTCAAAAGTTCGACACTCTTGATGTCTCCTCTACCTGTTCTTAGCCGAATATGCATTTTTTCTGATGTGTATAAATAAGCAAATTCGCTTTCTGGTTGGTGGTGGATTGCTGCAGTATTCATCTAATTTGTCCCCCTGTGATCGACTCGGTATTTTTTTAGCCACGTAATTCTAAAAACCACCCATATTATGCCATATAAGAAAAACGTTTTCAATCTATTTTTCGCAATCGATTGCATTTTGTTTTGTCGGAGTGTTTATTTGTGTGATAAATAAAGGGGAAGCTTATAAAAGGCTTGTATCTAGTTTTTTTGAAATTATAATCATTGTCTAATCAACGTTGTGTTTATATGGTCTGAATACTTTATCACTGCTGTTTTAATGAGTAAAATGAACTTTTTTTACAAATCGTTTATATTTCTCTTGACAATTTACGCAAACGATTGCACAATATAGAAGAATAGAACAGCAAATAATTCCTAGGAGGAACAAAAGATGAAAAGAAATATGAAAAAGCTTTTGACATTAGGGGTAACAATCACAGCAGCGACGTTTGCACTTGCGGCTTGTGGCGGAGGTTCATCAGAGAAAAAAGCTACTGACGGAAATGAAAACGCTTCTATAAAGTTGTGGGTGGATGTAGCATTTGTTGATACGTATAAACCATTAGTTGAACAATTTGAAAAAGAACACAAAGACTGGAAAGTTACGATCAAGCCAAGTGAATCTGCCACAGCTCAAGAGAATTTAAAAAAAGATCCTAGTGCAGCAGCAGATGTTTTCATGATGCCTCATGATCAACTAGGTCAAATGGTAGATGCTGGAATTATTTATGCTAATACAAAATATGAAGATAGTGTTAAAAAAAATAGTACGGAAAGTGCTGTAGAAGCTGCGACTTATGACGGTAAATTATATGGTTATCCATATGGTGTTGAATCGCAAATTTTATATTATAACAAAGAAAAATTAGCCGAAGGCGATGTGAAGAGTTGGGAAACATTGACGGCTAAAGGGAAGTTAGGTGCAAACTTTGGTGAAGCCGGTGCAAACTATATCTTCACACCACTATTCATGTCCAATGGTGATGAATTATATGGTAAAAATGGCGAAGATATCAAAGGGACTAACTTTAACAATGATAAAGGTGTGCAAGTCTTAAAATGGATTCGTGCGCAAAAAGACAACTCCGGCGTTGTTCAATCAAATGCGGATGCACTTTCTAATCTAGGAAATGGTAAGATTGATGCGTTCTTATCTGGTCCATGGTCTAAATTGGATGTGGAAAAAGCCTTAGGTGACAAATTTGCAGTAGCGCCATACCCGACAGTTGATTTAGGCAATGGTGAAGTGCAGCAAAAAGCGTTCTTAGGTGTGAAATTGTTCGGAGTGAATGCTTCAACTAAAAGTCCTGTAGCAGCAATGGCTTTAGCCGATTTCTTAACAAATAAGGAAAATCAATTAACTGTTTTTGAGAAAAATGGAACGGTACCGGCGAATAAAGAGGCACAAGTAGATGGTAAAGTAACCTCTGATAAAGTAGCGGAGGCTGTTATGACGATGAGCGATGCTGATCATTCAGTTGTAATGCCAAAACTTCCAGCGATGGTTTCTTTCTGGGGACCAGCTGATGCGGTGATCAATGATACCTATAATGGCAAGATTGCTGAAGATCAATACTTACCAAAATTGGATAAATTAGTTCAAGATACTAGTAAATCAGATAAATAATCTATAAAAAGTGTAGCAAAAAAATAGAGGCCTGAGAAATTATGGTGAAACTCTTTGAGTCGTAGCCTGATGACTCAGCCTCTTGATTTCAAAGAAGAACAGGAAGTGAAATGCTATGAAACTAAAAGCAAAAGCCGATGGGCCAATTTCTTTTAGGGAATTGTTTAAAAAAGGGGATCCCTCGATTAAGCTTTCTTATATTTTTATGGGAATGGCCAATATCTTAAATGGACAAATCATCAAAGGGGTGGCATTTTTAGCGTTGCAGATAGGATTTGTGGCGTGGCTGGTCATTAATGGATTTCATGCATTGTCGATGCTGCAAACATTGGGAACGAAATCTCAAGGTTGGGTCATGGACGAGTCGCTAGGAATCGAAGTGCAACAGCCAGGTGACAATTCGATGTTGCTGTTGTTGTTTGGGATTGCTGCAATTATTCTTATTTTGCTTTTTATTTTTATGTATATCGTGAATTTGAGAAGTGCACGTAAAATTTTTACATTAAAACAAGCAAGCCAGTCTTTACCGACGCTTAAAGACGATTTAAATAGTTTGTTGAATGAAAAATTTTATATCACGCTGATGAGCATTCCGTTGTTAGGTGTACTAGCCTTTACGATTTTACCTTTGCTGTATATGATTTCCATTGCGTTTACTAGCTATGATCACAATCATTTACCACCTAAGAATTTATTTCATTGGGTTGGTTTTGCCAATTTTAGCAATGTGATCACAGGTGATATTGCGGGAACCTTTTTCCCGGTGCTGACGTGGACGTTGATTTGGGCAGTTTTGGCAACCGCGACAACGTTTTTCTTTGGCATTCTGTTAGCGTTATTGATCAATGCTAAAGGGGTGAAAGGAAAAAAAGTTTGGCGGACAATTTTCGTGATTACGATGGCGGTTCCGCAATTTGTCAGTTTGTTATTGATGGCAAATTTATTTAATGGTTCAGGACCAGTCAATGCTCTATTGCAAAATTGGGGGTTGATCGATCAGCCGATTCCCTTTTTAACAGATGCTCTACTTGCGAAAGTTACCGTTATCTTTGTTAACATGTGGGTCGGAATTCCAGTCACGATGTTAGTTGCGACAGGGATCATTACGAATTTACCGACAGATCAAATCGAAGCAGCTGAAATTGATGGCGCGAACAAATTTCAAATCTTTAGAAATATTACTTTCCCGCAGATCTTATTTGTGATGGCACCTAGCTTGATTCAACAGTTTATTGGAAATATCAATAACTTCAATGTGATTTTCTTGTTAACTGGCGGGCAACCAGCGAATAGTAATTTTCACTCTGCAGGTGAGACAGACTTATTGGTAACATGGTTGTATAAATTGACGGTAACAGCGGCTGATTATAATCTTGCATCTGTGATTGGGATCATTATCTTCGTTCTTTCGGCGGTCTTCTCGCTATTTGCTTATACACGAAGCAGTTCATTTAAAACGGAAGGAGCGTAAACAAGCTTATGAAATCGAAAAAAAGAAAAAATCTGGTTCTACATTATACGCTACTGACGATTTTATCGATTGTCTGGATTTTCCCGATTGTTTGGATTGTTTTAACTAGTTTTAGAAGTGAGGGCGGGGCGTTTGTAACATACTTTATTCCAAAGCAATTTACGTTTGAAAACTATAAAATGTTGTTGACGAGCTCAACGTATCCGTTTGTACAGTGGTTTCTAAATACCTTGTTTGTGGCAGTTTGTAGTTGTATTTTATCGACGTTGATCACAATTGCGATGGCATATTCTTTGAGTCGCTTACGTTTTAGAGCGCGTAAACCATTTTTGAAATTAGCATTGGTATTAAATATGTTTCCTGGTTTTATGAGTATGATTGCTGTTTATTATATTTTGAAGGCGATGAATTTAACGGGGAGTTTGTTGGCGTTGATTCTAGTGTATTCATCTGGGGCAGCTCTAGGATTTTATATCGCGAAAGGCTTTTTCGATACGATCCCGATGGCGCTGGATGAATCTGCGATGATCGATGGTGCCAGTAAGTTTGAGATCTTTACGAAAATAACGTTACCGTTGAGTAAACCAATCATAGTTTATACAGCGTTGATGGCTTTCATGGCACCGTGGATGGATTTCATTTTTGCTAAAATTATTTTAGGTGACAATGTCAATAAATATACGGTGGCGATTGGACTATTTACAATGCAGACGAAAGATAAAATCGATCAATACTTTATGGCATTTACAGCGGGTTGTGTGCTGATTGCTGTGCCGATCACGTTATTGTTTATCTTTATGCAAAAGTACTATGTAGAAGGTATTACGAGTGGTTCAGTGAAAGGGTAAAAGAAAAAAGCATTTCCTTAGCGGAGATGCTTTTTTTATGTTTGTCTTTGAGTGTAAAGCGATGTTTTCCCTTCGATGACATCCGAAATTTCTATTGCAAGTTTTTCTCTAGAGATAGGATCATATCCTGTAGTAAGTTTCTTGATTCCAGGTATTTTTTTAAGTACGTTGATGAAAAATGCGCCGATTACAGATGAAAAGCGCTTTTTGTCCACAACTAAACTTGGATAAATAATAACATGTTGTTGTGGGTTTTCTTTGATCAGTTGCTCTGCTTGAAGCTTAGCATCCATGTATTTTCTTAAAGGAAATGGAGCGCTATTAGCTGATATGAACAAGAAATGAGCAGATGGATTGTGTGTATTCAGATAATTTAAAATCAATTGAACAGGGCTTAAAATAAAACGCTCGTAAGTGATCCCTTTATTAGGCTGTTCAAAAAGAATTCCGATTGCATCAATGACCCAATCAGCTCCTTCAACAGCTTTGTGCCAATGAGTATCGTTTAAGATATCAGAATGAAACCAGCGAACTTTTTCTGACCAAGAACTTGTTAGGTCTGCGGGTTTTCCCTTTCGTGAAACACTCGTTACGTTATGACCTCGATCAATCAACGCTTCGGTAAGTTTTTGTCCGATAAAGCCGCTCCCGCCAAATATAGTTATATTCATCTAGTTTCCTACTTTCGCTAAGTCGTATAGACAGTGTATCATTATTTTTCAAAAGGGAAAAAGAAACAGGACGCTAAAGGCAATTGCGCTCTTTGATGTTCTGTTTCGTTTTATTCGATTGTTACCGCTACACCAAAATGATCGCTGATAACAGGAGTCTGTTTCCCGTCAAAGACGATTTGATAATTAGAGATCGTTAATTCTTTCGAAGCGAATATATAATCAATGCGCAATTTTTCCTGATTTTCTCCCCAGCCGTCAATGGCCTTTTCAACAGTGTGCTCTCCAGTTTTTTGATCTGCTGCTAAAAAGCTATCTTGCAACTGCAATGAGCTAGCGAGAACAAGATCGTAGCCAGTTTTAGCGACTGAAGCAGGATTATTGAAATCGCCCATGAGCAATAGTGGTAAAGGTTGGTTTTGTAACGCTTGCTCCGTTTGTTTCCACTCGTATGAAAAACCGCCAGTTTCTAGCCACCAAGAGTAATGGCAACAGGCTGCTGTTATTGGGTTTCCTGCTAATTCTGTTTGGCCGATAAGTAAAATTCTAGTACGGTAGTTATTCGGATTTTTTTCTTCAGAAACTACGACGGATTTTGGTTGAATCGGCTGTTTAGAAAGAAGAGCAACTCCTTCGTGGTAAATGTCGTAACCGATATGGTTGTATGTCCAGCTCCAGTGATAGTCGTGTCCTTGTTCTTTTAAATGTTGGACCAAAAGATGTGCAAAATTGTCTTCGTGAATTGGCTGCTGGTTTTCAGTTGGGTGGAAGTTATGTGTTGAAACAACGGGTAAGCTGTCAATCCGTTGGCTAACTTCTTGTAGAGCGATCAAGGCATACTCTTCTTGGATGATTTGGGTCGCTAATTGCTGTAATTTTTCTAAGGGTTTATTTTCTAACCAACTGTGGGTGTTCAATGTTAGTACCTTCATATTTATTCCTCCTGCAGTGATAAAAAAATAAGGGAGGGATAAAACTCTGCGAGCTTTACACCGCCCCTATTTAGGATTTGTTCCGTGTTAAATGTCTAAACGCCCAATAGCAGTTCCAGGATCTTGATTGCCGACTTTATCTAAATGGAAGGTATTGATTTTTTCGCCATTTGTAAAGACGACAATCATGGTTGTTTGTTTACCGGCTGTTTTAATTTTTTCTAAGTCCGCTGTGGCGATTTTTTCACCTGCTGTTACTTTTTGTCCTTCTGTTACGAGGATCGTAAAGGCTGATTCTTTCATTTCGATTGTATCTAATCCCATGTGAACCAGGACTTCAATACCTTCTTCTGTTTGGATACCTAATGCATGTTTAGATGGGAAAATACTACTGATCACACCATCGATCGGTGCGTAAATCGTTTCGTTTGTAGGGTTAACGGCAAAGCCATCACCCATCATTTTTTGTGAAAAAACAGGATCGTTGACTTGATCGATAGCGATTACTTCACCATTGGCAACAGGTACAATCGTTTTTGTGAGACCAAGATAATCTGAGTTACTTGCTGTCAGAGCGATCGTTTCGGTTTGTTTAGGTGTAGGAATGGTAGCGCCAGAATCCAGTAGATCTTGAATATCTGATTTTAACACATCCGCTTTTGGTCCGTAAACGGCTTGAACCCCATTATCTTTAACAATCAATCCCATAGCGCCAGCTTTTTTCCAAGCATCCTCTGTGCCGACTTTGCTCTTATCGGTGACGCTAACACGTAAGCGCGTCATGCACGCATCCACATCTACAATATTTTCTTTTCCACCTAGCAGATGAATGATGTCAATGATTTGAGAATCGATTCCGTCTATGTTTTGAGCACTATTAGTTGTTGCGTCTGTTTGACTGTCATTATTATCGTAGTTGCCATTTCTACCGGGTGTAGCAAAGTTGAATTTCTTGATCATGAAATTGGCGATGAAATAAGTCAAAACACCGAATACGATAGTGCAAAGAACAAAATTCAGCAGATCACCACCTAAGCCAGCTTTTATGGCTAAAGGAGTTCGGGTCAATAGCTCGATATTTCCAAATGAATGAACGCGTAATGCAACGATGTCTGCCATAGCGAATGCCGCACCTTGGATGATGGCATAAACAACATATAATGGCACAGCTGCAAACATAAACATAAATTCTAAAGGCTCTGTGACCCCTGTTAGGAATACAGCTAAAGCAGCTGAAAGGTACATTGATTTATAGTTTGAACGTTTATCAGGATCGACATTACGATACATAGCAAGCGTCATGCCCATCAAAATGCCGGAAGCACCGATCATTTGTCCCACTTTGAAACGAGCAGGAGTCCAGTTTGCCAAGACGTAATTGTATTGAGAGGTATCGCCAGCTCCTTTTAGGTTGACTAAATCAGTTGCCCAAGCTAACCATAATGGATCTTGCCCGAATACTTGCGTTCCAGCTTGTGCGCCAGATAAGATTTCATAGGTTCCGCCTAATTGCGTATAGTTGATCGGAATCGTCAACATATGATGTAAACCAAATGGCAATAGCAAACGTTCCAACGTTCCGTATAAAAATGGGGCTAAAACGGGTGCAGTTTCTTGAGACTGAGCGATCCAAAGTCCAAAATTATTGATACCAGCTTGAATATAAGGCCAAATAATAGCTAAAAGAATTGCGACGATCGTTGACCAAAGAATCACAACGAATGGGACAAAACGTTTGCCATTAAAAAACGAAAGAGCATCGGGTAATTTACGGTAATTATAGTATTTGTTAAAAGCCATTGCGCCGACAAAACCAGCGATGATTCCAACAAAAACCCCCATATTTAATGCAGGTGCTTCTAATACACTAGTGAAGAAACCTTTAACCATGATTTTTGTACCAAATAAGGTGTGTGTAAAAGCTTTGTCATCCGCTAACATGTCACTAGTGACGCCGAAGATTGAACCGGTGATTCGGTTGATTAAAATAAAAGAAAGTCCGGCAGCGAAAGCCCCGCCGGCACGCTCTTTCGCCCAACTTCCACCAATGGCAAGTGCAAACAAAATATGCAAGTTGCCGATGACGCCCCAGCCAATATTTTCAATAACACCGCCTGTTGTTGCTAGTGCTGTCCAATCAGGATTGATTAGAGGGATGGTTTTCCCGATGCTGATCATTAATCCTGCGGCTGGCATAACGGCGATTACGACCATCAATGCTTTGCCGAATTTTTGCCAAAACTCGAAACTTAGTAACTTTTTCATCTTTTCTCTCTCCTTTGCAATAGTTATGCAATCGATTTCGTTGATTGTAGTATAAAGCAGATTTTTATTTTTGTAAACCCTTAAATGAAATCACATCTTTTTCATTGGTGATAAAACG
The DNA here is from genome assembly GCF_058216515.1 of Enterococcus sp. AMC1252. Classification (NCBI taxonomy): domain Bacteria; kingdom Bacillati; phylum Bacillota; class Bacilli; order Lactobacillales; family Enterococcaceae; genus Enterococcus; species Enterococcus sp. AMC1252. The sequence continues at coordinate 3,538,202 of NZ_CM177097.1, read as the reverse complement.
ATAGTATCATTATATGTAAAGGATATTCAACTAATAAGCAGTGAGACGGAAATAAATGTTTGACAATGCAATCGGTTGCGTTTATTATGATGTTAAGAAGCAAACCATTTACAGGAGGAGAGAAAATGAAGCATTTATTTGAAATAGACCCATGGAAAATCGCTACACATCAATTAGAACGTAATGAACGCCGTCTTCAAGAGTCCCTAACATCAATGGGAAATGGTTATATGGGGATGAGAGGGAATTTTGAAGAACACTATACAGGAGATCACCATCAAGGCACTTATTTAGCAGGAGTTTGGTATCCAGACAAGACCAGAGTTGGTTGGTGGAAAAATGGGTATCCTGAATACTTTGGGAAAGTTATCAATGCAGTGAATTTTATCGCGATGGATATTTTTGTGAATGGCGAAGCTGTAGACTTAGGCGTGCAAGAACCAAAAGATTTTTACTTAGAATTAGATATGCATAATGGGCTGTTGACACGTACGTTTATCCTTGAAAATAAAGATACAAAAGTCAAATTCAGATTTGAGCGTTTTTTGAGTATTGTGCAACAAGAACTGGCTGTGATTCGGGTAATGGCAGAAGTTCTTGAAGGGACTGCAGATATTCAAATCATCTCAAAAATCGATGGAGATGTGCGTAATGAAGATAGTAATTATGATGAAATGTTTTGGGAAGCGCAGCAATCTGGTTTTGAAGAAGCAATCGGCTTTTTAACAACTAAAACACTCCCAAATCCGTTTGGTATTGAACAGTTTAGTGTAACGGCAGCAATGAAACATATAACAGAGGCGAAAGTAGAAGCTGCCGAAACAAAACCTTTAACCGTGCAACAATCATTTCAAGCGAATCTACAAGCAAATGAATCAGTAACGTTAGAGAAGCAGGTAGTCGTTTTGACGAGTCGTGATATCCCAGAAGCACAACAACAGGAAAAGGCAGTCCAACTATTGAAGCAAACGACTAAAACCTTCGAAGAATTATTGAATGAACAAAATGATGCATGGAAAAAACGTTGGGAACTTGCTGATGTTGTGATTGAAGGAGACGATGCAGCGCAACAAGGCATTCGGTTTAATTTATTCCAATTGTTTACAACTTATTATGGTGAAGATGATCGTTTGAACATCGGACCAAAAGGCTTCACAGGTGAAAAATATGGCGGCGCTACTTATTGGGATACAGAAGCTTACGCGGTTCCTTTGTATTTAGCGTTGGCAAAACCAGAAGTAACAAAAAATCTATTGAAATACCGCTATAACCAATTAGAGCAAGCAAAACACAACGCTCGTCAACAAGGTTTAGCAGGTGCTTTATATCCGATGGTGACCTTCACAGGGATTGAATGCCACAATGAATGGGAAATTACCTTTGAAGAAATCCACCGAAATGGTGCTATTGCGTATGCTATTTATAATTATGTGAATTATACTGGAGATGCAGACTATTTAAAAAATGAAGGACTGCAAGTTCTAACTGAAATCGCACGTTTTTGGGCAGACCGCGTTCATTTTTCTAAACGCACTGGAAAATACATGATCCATGGTGTGACAGGCCCAAATGAATATGAAAATAATATCAACAACAATTGGTATACGAATACGATTGCAACATGGGTATTGCAATATACTTTAGAGAATTACGACAAGTACAAAACAGAGACCCTAGTTGGAATTTCTAAAGAAGAGCAAGCGCATTGGCAAGAAATCATCGAAAACATGTACTATCCATTTGATGAAGAGTTAGGCGTTTTTGTTCAACATGATACATTCTTAGACAAAGATTTAATGCCGCGAACAGCATTGACACCAGAAGACTTACCGTTGAATCAACAGTGGTCTTGGGATCGTATTTTACGCTCTTGCTTCATTAAACAAGCAGATGTGTTACAAGGGATTTATTTCTTTGGCGAACGTTTTTCACGAGCAGAAAAAGAGCGGAATTTCTTATTTTATGAGCCGATGACCGTTCATGAATCTTCTTTATCGCCAAGTGTTCATGCTGTTTTAGCGGCAGAACTCGGGATGGAAGAAAAAGCGGTAGAAATGTATCAACGAACAGCCCGTTTAGATTTAGATAATTACAACAACGATACTGAAGATGGCTTGCATATCACCTCAATGACAGGTAGTTGGCTTGCAATCGTGCAAGGATTTGCGCAAATGAAGACAGCGGATGAAAAACTAAGTTTTGCACCATTTTTACCAAGTGCGTGGACAAGTTATGCTTTCCACGTGAATTATCGGGATCGTTTGCTCTATGTTACGGTGGATCAAGAAAATGTTCGTTTACAACTTGTTTCAGGAGCTGAGTTACCACTTACTTTATATGGGAATAAGTTGGTTTTAGCGGATGAATTAGTGATCAAGATGGAAAAGGTGAATGCTCATGTTTAAAGGTGTGTTATTTGATCTAGATGGTGTTTTGACTGATACAGCTGAATACCACTATCAAGCTTGGCAGCGGTTAGGTAAAGAAATTGGGATCACGATCGATCGTGCGTTTAATGAAGAGTTGAAAGGGGTTAGCCGTGAAGATTCATTAACGTTATTGCTAGCTCATGGCGGAAAAACAAATGACTTCACTTCAGAACAATTTGCTGAGTTAGCCAAGCGGAAAAATGAGTATTACGTAGACATGATCCAACAAGTCAGCCCAAAAGATGTTTATCCAGGGATTTTGGATTTGTTAAAAAGTTTAAAAAAACAAGGAATCAAAATTTCTTTGGCTTCTGCTAGTAAAAATGGTCCTTTTCTGCTAGAGAAAATGGCATTGATGTCCTATTTTGACGGCATTGCTGACCCAAGTGCAGTTTCAAAAGGAAAACCTGATCCGGAGATTTTTCAATTAGCAGCCAAAAATGTTGGCTTGACAGCGGCAGAATGTGTCGGAATCGAAGATGCAAAAGCAGGGATTCAAGCCATTATTGCAAGCTTAGCCTTGCCTGTAGGCGTAGGGCGCTCAGAAGATCTTGGGACAGATATCGCGCTTGTTTCTTCTACGAAAGAATTGACGTTTGATTTCTTGCTATCTGTCTGGCAAACAGCAAAAGCGAACAGTTGATTTCACTGTTTGTTTTATCGATTATTCCTGAAAGAAAAAGACGATAGCAACATAGCGTCAATCTATGGTATTATTTTCTACGATAGAATGATTTATTAAAATTTGTATGATTAATCATGAAAGGAGGAGAATAGATGACAGTTACTGTTAAAGACGTTGCTAAAAAAGCCGGTGTAGCTACTTCCACTGTTTCCAGAGTAATCAATGACCACTCAAGTATTTCAGATGCTACGAAGAAAAAAGTCTATAAAGTAATGGAAGAAATGGGGTATGTGCCCAACATTGCTGCTAGAAATCTTGGCAAACGCTCATCAGGAGCAGTCGGTGTAATTTTACCGCCTTTAGATTCTCGTGAGCGGATGGGAAATCCATTTTACTTAGAAATCATTGAATCGATCAATGATGAAGCGCGTAAACACAGTATGACGACGGCGATTGCCACGGCCCAATCTTTTGAAACGTTATTGGAAAATGTTCAACTGATGCATCGTCAAAAGCAAGTCGATGGGTTCATCTTACTTTACTCAGATAAAGAGGATCCAGTCATCGATTATTTATTCGAAAATCAAGTTCCCTTCTCATTGATCGGTCAGCCGTATACAAATGAAGATAAGGTCATTTACGTGGATAATGATAATCAATTGCTCGGAAAACATGCCACTGATTACCTCATTGAAAATGGGCATAAAAATATCCTGTTTATTACGAATACGACCCATGAAAATGTCTATTATGAACGTTATTTTGGTTATCAAAAAGCGATGATGTTAGCCAATTTAACGGTATTACCTTCAGTAGATATGGAAAAGCCAGAAGATTATGTAGCATTCGAACAGCTTTTAAAAGACACACAAGCAACAGCAGCTGTTGTGATCGATGATATCTTCGCGATGCGAATGATTCAACTAGCGCAAATGTATGGTTATCGCGTGCCAGATGATTTTTCGGTGATCAGTTTTAATAATTCGATTTATGCAACGCTTGTTCATCCTTATCTGACCAGTATCGATATTGATATTGCAGAACTTGGGCGAATGGGTATGCAAAAATTGATTGAGTCGTTACAGGAAAAAGAAGCGACAGGTGTTCGGATGGTCATTCCGCATAAATTGATTAAACGAGAGACGGTTCTTTCTTTGAATCCATAGAGTATCACGTTAAAACAGGTATGATTTGATTTTAATATTCAAATCATATCTGTTTTTTGTGATAAAAAACTTGGCACACCCCATATTATGAGGAGTCCCAAGTTTAATTTTTGAAAAATAGTTTATAGTAAATTTTGACGTTGGTTGAATAGTTTACTTAACGTTTACATCAATAGCTTGGAAGAATGAGTTGATCGTATCATTAATATCCCAAACGGCATAAACCACGTGATAACCACTTCTATCAGAAGGAATAGTTACTTTTTGTAATTCATCTGTAGCAGGTGTAAAACCTTCTCCTTTAGGAAAATCTTCGCCGATTGGCTGACCAATTACTTTGATAAGATCCATGTTTTTCAAAGTCAACGGTTCATTTTGGTTCCACCCTTGTTTTGTCATGTAGTATCTGTATCGGTTCGTTTTGTGGACGGCAGTATGGTGCCAGTTGAAATTATTTACACCAGTGCTGATATCAGTTTTCACCCATCTGCTTGACGTTTGCACATTTAATGGTGAGTAAACGTCTAATCCGGCAGAAGCTAATTTACCATTCAATTTTCCAGAATCTAAATCAGCAGTAGGCGCTTCAACTCCTTGTGGTGTGGAGATGATTTCTGGATGTGATGAAATCTCTCCAGGTCCCCAACCAAATCCGTTGGCTTTCGCATTAAACACTCGACTTGTTGGTTGGTTTACGTAACCATGAGCAGCTACCTCTTTACTACCGCTAAACAGGGTTATACCACTAATTCCTAAAGCTAATAAACATAACGTTAAAGATTTCTTTTTCAAAATATTCTCTCCTCTACAATTTGGTTAAATAATTATTTACAAAATGATAATAACACTATTAGGCTGGTTTATGAATCATTATGTATGTTATTTAATTTGTGGGATTATTTGAAATAAAATAACGCAGATGTGGATTTGGGAATCCTAATTTAAATAAGGTTCTACCGATATAAATACTTTATATAAAATAAATAAATAGTAGGGTAAAAATGCGTGGATAACAAGTTCTCTATGCAGATCTTATTGATAAATCTACATGACAAAAAGATAATATAATGAACTGGTTAGTGAGTAATTATCGATATATTTATGATATCATAAACAGAAAACGATGAGTAAGAGAGAGTTATGAGTATAAATATCAAAAAAAACACAAAAAATTGGGAATATTGTTTTTCTTTAAAATTATCAAAGGAACAAACAACAGACTTGTTTTCAAATATTTATTCACTTCTTGAAGCAGCATATAGCCCGAACATAAAAACAGTAGGGATATATAAGGAGGAATCAATGATTGGATTTGCTGCTTATGCACTGGATCCAGATAATGACTTGAATGAAACGAAGTTCATGATCGGTGAGGCCTTTCAGGAAAAGGCTATGAAAAACAAGTGATAACCAATCTATTGAATATAATCAAAAATACATATGAAAATAAAGAAATCTGGCTAAGCAACTATCCAGAAAATAGTACTGGCATCAAGTTATACAAGTAAGTGGGTTTTATTCTATTTGAGGTTAGTTTGGAATCCGAAGAGAAAATCTTTATGAACTTACTTCTGAAATAGTTTTGAACATTCGACTTAAAGAAATGCCTAAAACTTTTTTTTGCATCCATTCGTAATAAGGTCAGATCTTTAGGTTGACAAATAGAATATTCTAACTTAATATAAAGAAGAAATGATTCGACTACAATTATAGTCGATAAAGTTATAACTGTAAAAAAATGAAGTAAGTAAACAAAGGAGATGGAGAAAATTGGAAGCAAAAACATTTGATATAGAAGGAATGACCTGTGCTTCATGTGCGCAAACAGTAGAAAAGGCAACCGCCAAACTAACGGGGGTATCGAAAGCGACAGTCAATCTAGCCACTGAAAAGCTAAATGTTGAATATGATGGAAGCAAACTTTCTGAAAGTGACATTCAAAAGGCTGTAGCAGATGCAGGATATGAAGCGTTGAGCAATGTCCAACAACGAACATTTGATATAGAAGGAATGACGTGTGCCTCGTGTGCGCAAACGATCGAAAAAACAACAGCTAAATTGAACGGAGTCGCAAAAGCATCCGTCAATTTAGCAACAGAAAAAATGGTCGTCGATTTTGACCCATCTGTTTTAAATGTCTCAGATATTACCAAAGCAGTAGCGGATGCTGGGTATGGTGCAGTAGAGCAAATTGACTCAGCTGATACGATAGATAAAGACCGCGAGAAAAAACAAAAACATATCAAAGACATGTGGCAACGTTTTTGGATGTCTGCTGTGTTTACGGTTCCTTTATTATACGTCGCTATGGGGCATATGGTTGGCTTACCCTTACCAGCATTCATAGATCCTATGATGCATCCAGATACATTTGCAATGGTTCAGTTGATTTTAACGATTCCTGTTTTGTATTTGGGTAGAAGTTTCTTTACTGTTGGTTTTAAGGCACTTTTCAAAGGACATCCTAATATGGATTCTCTCGTTGCACTAGGAACAAGTGCTGCTGTGGCTTACAGTTTGTACGGAACAGTGATGATTTTTGCTGGAGATCCACAATTCACTATGGCTTTGTACTATGAATCTGCGGGTGTGATTTTAACGTTGATCACATTGGGTAAATATTTTGAAGCTGTTTCAAAAGGGAAAACCTCTGAAGCAATCAAAAAATTAATGGGATTAGCACCGAAAAATGCCCGTGTTTTCCGTAATGGTCAAGAAATGGAAATTCCAGTAGACAGCGTTCAATTAGACGATACAATCATTGTTCGTCCAGGAGAAAAAATTCCAGTCGATGGTGTTGTGATCGAAGGCTCATCAGCAATCGATGAATCAATGTTGACAGGTGAAAGTATGCCTGTAGAGAAAAAAGTTGGTGACAATGTTATCGGCGCAAGTATTAATAAAAATGGTAGTTTCCGCTTTAAAGCAACCAAAGTCGGTAAAGATACGGCGTTGTCTCAAATCATCAAATTAGTGGAAGATGCGCAAGGATCAAAAGCACCGATCGCTAAAATGGCTGATAAAATTTCTGGTGTTTTTGTACCGATCGTTATGGTGTTATCCGTTTTGGCCGGTTTAGCGTGGTATTTCTTAGGACAAGAATCTTGGGTGTTCGCTTTAACAATCACGATTTCAGTCTTGGTTATCGCATGTCCGTGTGCGTTAGGGCTAGCAACACCAACAGCAATCATGGTAGGAACAGGTAAAGGCGCTGAAAATGGCGTGCTGATCAAAAGCGGTGATGCACTTGAAACGACACATAAAATCCAAACAATTGTTTTTGATAAAACAGGAACCATCACTGAAGGAAAACCCAAAGTGACCGATATCGTAACTGCAAACGGTATGGAACAAGATGAGTTACTACGTTTAGCGGCTTCCGCTGAAAAAGGCTCAGAACATCCGCTAGGTGAAGCAATCGTTAATGGGGCAGAAGAAAAAAATCTTATGTTTGCTTCAACAGAGGCTTTTGAAGCAATTCCAGGTCATGGAATCGAAGTAACGATCGAAGGGAGTCGTTTCTTATTAGGAAACAAAAAATTGATGGATGACCGTACTATTTCTTTAGGTAATTTAGGAGCGACGTCTGATCAATTAGCAGAACAAGGAAAAACACCGATGTATATTGCAAAAGACGGTGTGATTGCAGGGATTATCGCGGTTGCGGATACAATCAAACCAAACAGTATACCAGCAATCAAAAAACTACATCAAATGGGTATCGAAGTGGCGATGATCACAGGGGATAACAAACGAACAGCTCAAGCAATTGCGAAGCAAGTTGGAATCGATCGTGTCTTAAGTGAAGTCTTACCAGAAGATAAAGCCAACGAAGTCATGAAACTTCAAAAAGAAGGTAAGAAAGTTGCTATGGTTGGTGATGGAATCAATGATGCACCAGCATTAGCGCAAGCAGATATTGGGATCGCTATTGGTTCGGGAACGGACGTCGCGATGGAATCAGCGGATATCGTATTGATGCGCAGCGATTTGATGGACGTACCGACTGCGGTAGAGTTGAGTAAAGCAACAATCAAGAATATCAAAGAAAACTTATTCTGGGCCTTTGCTTATAATACGTTAGGAATACCAGTTGCGATGGGTGTCTTGTATCTATTTGGTGGACCGTTATTGAATCCAATGATTGCAGGAGCTGCGATGAGTTTTAGTTCGGTTTCTGTGTTGTTGAATGCTTTGAGATTAAAAGGGTTTAAACCTTCAGTTTTGAAGAAATAAAGCTTTAGTAAATTGATTCAAACGACAAAAGTAAGTATGCTAGTTAGAATAAATGAAAAAATAAATAAAAAGACCACTATCTTTCCGGCTAAGGAAAGATAGTGGTCTTTTTTCAAAAACAGGCTAGTTAAAGAGTTAAACACATTTCCTTCAACAGGCTATTTCTTTTTTGCGATGCTATTTATACCTTGATAATCGGTATAAATAATTTTTTGAAAGTTATTTTCTCCTTGATAAACAAAAGTAAGTGACTCGTTGAGTTTGGCTGTTTTAAATACGCATTGAGTATGATCAGAGTACACTGGGGTAAGTTTGAGTTTATAGTGAACCCCGTATAGTTTAGGCACAATAAGAAACAGTTCTTCGTGTGCAACAATCTCAAAAGATGAAAAATTTTCTGTTGTATAAACCCCGACAAATCGTTCAAACGAAGTAACGGATATTGTTTGCAAAGGGTAGGGTGTTATTTTGAAAGTATCGTCAAATTTTAGGTGCGCAATCTCTTTAGTGATTACATTTACAGGGATGATATCAAGGTTACTTAAAAAAATAATTGTCAGCTCATCTGTTTCAAACTGTTTGATTGAATTAACAAATCCACTGATATCTCCAAAATGTTGTCGGCATAGATGACCGTCGATCATAGTGATATCCCAGCCACAAGCGTAACTACCATGATTAATGGTGAACATAAAATTTGTTAAGTGTTCAGGGATTAGTTGATGCGTTCTAATTGCTTGGTCCCAAAGATATAAATCGCCTGTAGTTGAATAAAGTCCGTAGGCTCCTAGCGGAAACGAACGATTGGTTTGAGGGGTATTGATTTCCTTTTCCCAATAACTATAATTTGAGGCTAAGTTTAAGACAATATCTATTTCGTTCATGCATCCAGTATTGCTCATATTCAGTGGGGAAAAAATTTGTTCTTCTAAGAATTGAACATAAGATTGTCCAGTAATCACCTCTATGATTTTTGTCAAAACTAAATAGCCAGAGTTAGAATAAGAAAACTGTGTCCCAGGATCAAAGTCTAGAGGTAGGTTTTTGAATAAATTTAGCATATCGTCTAATGTTGAGGTAAGCCGCATAGTTGTTTCCCAAAAATGATCAAATGAAGCAAAATCAGGAATTCCAGAAGTACATGTCATGCAGTGGTAAATAGTTATTCTATCTCCATTTGGAAAATCAGGTAGGTACATATTGATAGGGTCATCAACAGATAAAGCGCCGCGATGCTGTAAAATCAATAGAGCCATAGAAGTAAAAGCTTTCGTCAATGAACCAATTTGGTATTTTGTATCAGAGGTATTTGCAATGTTGAATTCAATCGAAGCTAATCCAAAACTTTCTTGCAAAAGGATACCCGTTTTATCAGCTACGAGCAGATTTCCTTGTAAGTATCCTTGCTGTTCATAGGAGTTTACATAGTTATTTAATTTTGCTTGAAAATCCATCGTGAACATCTCACTCCTTTAACTATTCGTTTTGCTTAAGCAAAAAGGCAGAAAGTTCTTTATGCAGTGCCCATACATTTTGGCCTAAATTGCTCATGATAGTAATATTCTGATTTAATGATCGATCATAAGAAGAAATAAATGAAATACCAGGGTCTTGTCCTTGCATGTATGGAAAAGGTTCCTTGTTGTTTTGAGCAATCCAAAATCCATAACCATAGTAATCAGAAGCTTGCATGGTTTGCATCATATTTACTGCCTGTTTAGAAATGATTTTTCCACTAAACAATGTTTGCCAGAAGCGTTGAAGATCTTTTAAGGTCGTAAAACAGCCGCCAGCGCCTGTACCCTTGACATCGATGCTGTAGATATTGCTATAATACTCTTCTGATTCTTGATCATAGATATAAGCATTTGCAACATTAGCAGGCAATCGATCCAACGCAAAATAATCAGTATGTGTCATACCCGCTGGTTCAAAAATCACTTGTTTTAAGTAATTGTCAAAATCTTGGCGTGTCAACTCTTCGATGATTGTTGCTAAAAGAACGTATCCTGTATTGTTATATTGAAATTTTTTTCCTGGAGTATCCATCATATTTTTATCAATAAAAAGTGGAAGAAGATCACTATTTTTACGTATTTTATAGTTAGGGAAATCTTTCCATAATTCAGCATAGTCAGAGAGTTCTTCTTCATCATAATAGTCCCCGATCCCAGATGTATGGTTCAGTAGTTGATGAACCGTGACATTAGGATCTATATTAGGCATTTTCTTTGAAAGGATTTGGTTGATTGGCTGATCGATCCCGATTTTCTTTTCTTCAATTAGTTTCATGATGGCGATCGCAACGAAGGTTTTACTACCAGACGCTGTACCGAATATCGTATTGACATTATTTTTTATTTGATTAGGAAGATTCTGATAACCGAAAGCTTCAAATAATAGAGGTTCATCGTCAGATGTGACGCTGACAAAACCATTGAAGTCAGTTGGAATAAATTGTTTCAAGTTCATGAGTGAAGCTCCTTTATTTAGACTATGTATCTGCCGTTTATATACTACAATAAGTTTATCATTAATTGATGGATAGATGTTTCGATTTTTTTACTTTCTAAAGAAATTTTGAGCTGAGACTAGTTGTAAAGAATGAATCGTCAGGAAACTGAAAAGTGATACCAGTTAAAGTGTTATTGGAATTGAAATCGCAATAAGATCTGTGCTACCATAGAGAAGATATTTACATAAACGTATAGTAAATAAAAAAGGACGTGATTAGCAGATGAATACCTATAAATTAATATTGATCATGCTCCCGCCGCTTCCCGGAGATAGATGTTTTTTTTCAACTCTTTAATATAACGGAAAAGCTAAGCGGATTAGCTCTTTAGAAAAAAAGATAAAATCGGTCAGTGACAAAGAACGTCACAAACTTATTTTCCTATTTTTCACTCAGAGCTGAACGAGCCCGCTTCGCTTTTAATTTAGGAGGAAGTATTTTGAAGAAAAGCATCAAAACTCGTGTACCATCTTTAGTTTTATTGATTGTTTTAGTAGGGTTTCCACAGATAAGTGAAACGATTTTTACTCCGTCATTACCAGATATTGCGCGTGATTTCCAAGCATCGATGGCGACAGTTCAGCTGACGTTGAGTATTTATTTTCTAGCTTTTGCGTTAGGTGTATTTTTTTGGGGCTGGTTATCGGATTTTATTGGACGACGTAAGGCTATGCTATATGGCTTATTATTTTACGGAATCGGCAGTTTCTTTTGTTTACGTTCTTCGACGATTGAGTTGTTGCTATTTGCTCGATTTGTACAAGCTTTCGGAGCAAGTACGGGTTCTGTCGTGACTCAGACAATATTACGAGAAAGTTATTTTGGTAATCAGCGCCATGCTTTATTTGCACAGATTTCTGCGGCTCTTGCATTTACTCCAGCAGTCGGGCCGTTGATTGGAGGCATTGTTGATCAGTATTGGGGTTTTAGAGCTGTGTTTCTTGTATTGGTAGTGATGAGTGTTTTGATCTTTTGTTATGCTTTTGTAAGCCTGCCTGAAACGTTTGAAGTGGGCAGCAGGGTGCCAGTAAGATTAATACCGATCGTTAGACGACTTCTAACAAGCCCTAAAGTTTTGACGTATGGTTTTTTGATAGGAGCGATCAATGGAGTGTTGTTCAGTTATTATGCTGAAGCACCGTTTATATTTATTGAGCACTTTCATCTATCAACAGCGATGTATGGATTTTTAGGGATCGGTGTAGCTGGTGCTTCTATTTTAGGTTCTTTATTGTCCAAGCGGTTACTACCGATTTATCAGCCGGAAAAAATCATTTTAATTGGAATCAGAAGTATGTTATTTGGGGCGTTTTTTCTGCTTTTGGCCAGTGCAGCAACTTTTTTGCCTGAAGTGTTTCAGTTTTGGTTGATGCTGTTGGGGATTTTCATCTTGTTGACAGGGACAGGGACAGCATTGCCTAATTGTCTTAGTTTAGCATTGACGGATTTTCAAGATGTGATTGGAACGGCAGGCGCAATTTTTAGCTTAGGCTATTATTTGTTGGTTAGTCTGTTCACGTTTGGCATGAGTAAACTTCATAATGGATCATTGTTGATAATGCCTATATATTTTCTGGTTATAGGTTGCTTGATGTTGTTCTTAACACGGAAATTTTTATGGGAAAAAGTTAAACAAAAATAAGAACCTGTTTTAAAGTGATGAGGATAGAAAACATCTGCGCAATAGAAGCTAGCGTAGGTGTTTTTTATTGAAACCCGTGTGGAGCAGTATTCTTTGCTATAATCTAGGTTAGTGTTAGAAATAATAAGTGAGGGGCGAGTTGGGTGAAAGAAATATTATTACAGGCAATTGGTTTTTGTTTTGTCATATTTTTAGGCTATTTAATGAAGCGAATCGGCTTACTAAGTAAAGCAGATGGTGGTATGTTGTCGGTTATTATTGTAAATATTACATTACCGGCAACGGTGATTGTTAGTTTAGCAAGTGTCGTTGTTTCGGGCACCTTATTTTTCCTGCTGACAATGGGACTCATTTTGAATATTTTGATGATTTTGATAGGTAGTCAAGTCAGTAAAAAACGACCTGTTTTGGAACAGAAATTTCAAATGTATTCAATGTCAGGATATAATATTGGCAATTTTAGCCTGCCGTTTATTCAAGGATTTTATCCTTTGGCTGTCCCCTTTCTTTTGATGTTTGATATAGGGAACAGTGTGATGTTGACAGGTGGAAGTACCTTGTTGATTGATAAAGTGGTTGGTTCTAAAGAAGAGACAACGTTGAAAAAAATCGTTTTGTCTTTGTTTAAATCAGCGCCTTTTACGGCATATATGGTTATGCTATTGTTGCGGATCGGCCAGATTGGATTACCTGTAGAAGTATTGGGCGTGCTGGAAATGATTGCTAAGGCAAATGGTTTTTTATCGATGTTTATGATCGGTTTGTATTTTGAACTTAGGTTACCTAAAAAAGCACTGCGTTTAGTGAAAGAAGTTCTGGCATGGCGTTATCTATGTGGAGCGGCGTTTGCATTGTTATTTGCTTTTGTCATTCCGCTAGATCCTCTATTGCGAATCGTTTTAGTTGTATTGAGTGTAGCACCAATACCGACCTTTTCAGTAATTAATAGTGTGAAGGCGGGAATGCCAGAAGAAACGGTTGGATTTACATCATCTGCTAGTATCTTGATCAGTTTAGTATTGATGACGCTTATCATGATGTTTATGGGTTAATAACAGAAAAAGAGTAAGGAGTGAAATCCCTACTCTTCCATTTTATTCATGTATTAAACGTTCAGCGATGTAAAAATCACCTTCGTAAGGAGTATCTTCTCCACCAATTTTTTGGTACAAGTCAGCACCTTTTCCAGCTAATACAACAGCATCTTCTGTCTGGCTCATAGCTAATGCAACTCCAATAGCTTCGTTACGATCAGCAATGATTTCAACAGGAATATCTGTTGTGATGTAAGACTGAATTTCTTTGCAGATTGAGACTGGATTTTCATCTGCTGGATCATCTGTAGTTAGAATCGCCACATCAGCCAGTTCAGATAGAACAGTACCAAAATCCTTTCGTCTAGAAATCGCTTTGTTGCCTGTGCTGCCGATGACGACAAGTAAACGACCATTAGGATGTTCTTCTTTGACAAAAGTTAAAAGATTCTTTAAACTATCATAATTGTGCGCGTAATCTACATAGACTTTTGCGCCATTTTTATTTGTCAGTAGCTCCATTCGACCAGGAACAGTTGTTTCTTTGATTCCTTGTTGACAATCCTTTCGTCCAGCGCCAACTAAGGAACTGGCAAGAATAGCACTTAAGGCATTCCCTTTATTGAAGTCACCACCTAAACGCAAGTGATACTCCCCCGAAACGGTTAAGGTATCATTTTTGGAGTGGATAGAAAAAGCAAGAGAATCATCTGGATTTGTTTGATAGATGTAATCTGTATCCTCTGAGGGGTGATCTCCATAAACGATATAGGGAATTTTATGAAGTTCTGCTGTTTCTTTCAGCAACTGAAAATAATCTGATTCGTGATTGAAGACCATTGTTTTTGAATGTTTGATCAGTTGACGTTTACAATAAAAATAATCATCAAATGTTGGGTGTTCAATCGGGCTGATATGATCGGGCGTAATATTTAGAAAAATACCGACATCAAAAAATAAACCATATACACGATTTGTCTTATAAGCTTGTGACGAAACTTCCATAATAAAGTGTGTCATCTTATTTTTAACGGCTTCTGCCATCATTTGATAAAGGTCAAGTGATTCAGGAGTGGTTAAATGAGATTTGAAAAAAGTCTTCCCGTCTAAAGTAGAGTTCATAGTAGATAGCATCGCTGTTTTTTTATTTGTTGCTTGATCTAAAATAAATTTAGTAAAGTAAGCAGCCGTTGTTTTCCCTTTTGTACCAGTAAAACCAATTAGTTTCAACTTTTTTTGAGGGTAATCATAAAAAGCCATGCTTAGAATAGCCATTGCCTTTTTGATATCAGTTACAATGATCCCTAACGTTGCAGGTACATCATATGGCTGCTCAGCTACATAAACATCAAGACCAGATCGGACCGCGTTGTCTAAGTACTCTGATTTGAAATTTAGGCCTTTACAGAAAAATAGTGTATCAGCACTTACAGTACGGGAATCATAAGAAATAGTATCAAATGTTTTATCATTCAACGCAGTAGGCAAGGTTAAAGACCAACCGTCAGCTGAAATAAATTCTTTTAAAAGATGTTCTTTTAGTAAACATTCTCGGATTGTTTCTAAAGAAATAGTCATCATTACGCCTCCAAGCAGTATCTAAAATCAGAATGTAAAGATTTTTAGGATAGAAAACTTTAGAAATTCATCATACAATTTAAATGTTAAAACTTCAAGGAGCTTGTTAGTGACAGGTGAAAAAAACATTGAGAAACTCTGGATATAAATTCAACGATTTCGAATATCAAAGAGTTATTAAAATAACAAACACATAATGATCATATTTTAATGAAATATAAAAAAAATTATAAAATAAAAGGGTTGTTTAGAACTTTTTTCTTTGTAAATGAACAAAAAATGAATAGTTGTAAACGAAGTGTTTATTTGGTTTTTAGATATTTTAAAAATGAAAACGACCGTTTTTTTATAAAATCAGTGAGGAAAATATAAATAAGTTAATTTATTCAAGAAAGTCGTTGCATATACTTGATTTAACAATTAAAATAAAGAAAGCATGTTCAAAGAAAGTTGGAGGAGTTAAATGATAAATCAACCAAATCCTGCTGATCAACCGATCTTGACTAACCAAGAGAAAATGGTTAAAGGATCTGCTTGGATGACAGCTAGTAATATAATTTCTCGTTTGTTGGGTGCGGTCTATATTATCCCATGGTATGCATGGATGGGAGAGCACGCCAATGAAGCAAATAGTCTATCCTCAATGGGATATACGGTGTATGCTCTCTTTTTATTAATATCTACAGCAGGTCTTCCTGCAGCTATTGCGAAGCAGACCTCTTATTACAATTCATTGAATGAATACAAGATAAGCCGACAACTCTTTTATAAAGCTCTTCAATTGATGGCTATTTTAGGTGCTATTTTTGCAATTATCATGTATCTTGCAGCTCCACTTTTAGCTAAGTGGTCAGGTGGCGGAGAAGAATTGATTCCAACGATGCGCTCACTAAGTTTAGCTGTGTTGATTTTTCCTTGTATGAGTGTCGTTCGAGGCTATTTCCAAGGAAACCAAGATATGATGCCCTATGCTTTGTCTCAAATAGTTGAACAAGTAGCACGTGTTTTTTATATGTTACTGACAGCATTTATCATCATGAAAGTGATTGATGGAGATTATGTTGATGCAGTAACGCAATCTACACTTGCAGCATTTGTAGGAATGTTAGCTAGCTTAGTTGTTTTACTGTTCTATATTCGTAAACAAAAACCAATGTTTGATTATCTTGCCGCTCACAGTGCAAATGAGCATGAAGCTTCAACAAGAGATCTATTGACAGAGACGCTAAAAGAAGCCATTCCATTTATTATTGTTGGTTCAGGTGTGACGGTATTTAAATTAGTCGATCAATTTACTTTTTCTAATTTTATGAATACTTTTACTACGTATTCCGGTAGTCAATTGAGGACGCTATTTGCAATTTTTAATGCAAATCCAGACAAATTGACAATGGTGGTGATTGCGTTGGCTACATCTATTTCAGCTACGGGATTACCGTTGATCACTGAAGCGATTACCTTAAAAAAATATCGTGATTTATCCAAATTGATCAGTAATAACTTTCAACTGTTTATGTTTGTGATGTTTCCTGCGACATTCGGTATGATTGTTTTGGCAAAACCGTTGTATACGATGTTTTATGCACCCGATGCCTTAGGCGTATCAGTGCTGGTTCAAGCGTGTTTTGCAGGCTTGTTTATGGGCTTGTATATGCTATCATCGACAATGTTGATGGGGATGTATGAAAATAAAGCTGCAATCAAGTACTTTGGTTTAGGTTTAGCTTTGAAATTAGTCGTTCAGTATCCAAGCGTGCGCCTTTTTGAAGTATATGGTCCATTGATTGCTACAATGATCGGATTTACCTTATCGTGTGTATTGATCATGAGAAAAATAAAAAAAGTCAGTCACTTTAATTTTGGTTTGACTTTACGACGTGGATTACTGATTTTCTTAATTACATTGGTTATGATGGTTGCTGCAATAGTAATGAGACAGTTCTTATATCTATTCCTAGATCCAACTCGAAAATTCCAATCGTTTATGATCATTATGATCGTGGCAGCATTTGGCGGAGCAGTGTATGGCTATATCACATTAAAACTGCGCTTAGCAGATAAGCTATTAGGAGCTAGTGTGGTCAAAATCCGTCGCAAGTTGAAAATAAAATAAATCAAATCAATAGCGGGACAAGATGTTCCGCTATTTTCGTTAAAGCATATTTAGGTGTTATCTGGCAAGGCTTAACGTGAATAGGAGGATTAATCATATGCGTTTAGATAAATTTCTTGCAGAAACTGGGATTGGCAGTAGAAAAGAAGTCAAACAGTTATTGAAAAAAAACTTAGTGACTGTAAATGATCAAGTAGTCAAAGACGGCAAAACACAGATTAACGAAGCGCAAGATATTATTAAATTTGCTGGAGAAAAACGAACATATCAAAAATATTATTATTATATGCTACATAAACCACAGGGAGTGATCTCCGCAACTGAAGATAAGTGGGATCAAACAGTAGTGGATTTATTGAAGGACGAAGATTATCGTGAAGATTTATTTCCAGTCGGTCGTCTGGATAAGGACACGGAAGGGTTACTATTATTAACGAATGACGGGCAACTAGCTCATCAGTTATTATCCCCTAAAAAACATGTAGATAAAGAATATTTTGCAATAGTTCAAGGCATCGTGACGAAAGCGGACATTCTTCATTTTGCTGATGGTTTTGCTTTAACAAATAAAGAGCAGGTCAAATCAAGTAAGCTCGTGATTGAGTCAGTGGATGAAGCAACTGAAACTTCAGAAATTCGTTTAGTCATTCAAGAAGGAAAATTCCATCAAGTAAAACGCATGTTTGAAGCCGTGGATAAAAAAGTAATCTATCTGAAACGGTTGCGGATGGGAAACTTATGGTTGGACGAAACGTTATCTTTAGGTGAATATCGTACTTTAACTGATGAAGAACTAGATGTACTAATAATGCATAAATAAAAAATTTTTACTGGTAGAATCGATTTTCAATCAGTGATGGATTTATAAAGAGCACAAGTAGACGTTTTTCCCATCGCAAAAACGTCTACTTGTGCTTTTCTTTGACTAGTGAGTCAAGTCAGGTATATACTGCTATTGACTAATTAGTCAATGAGGAGGAATCATAAAATGAAAGCTATTGAACTTAAAGGGTTAACTAAACTATATAAAAAACAACCCGCCATTGATCAAGTAGATCTATCGGTGGAAAAAGGTGAGATCTATGGTTTTATCGGACCAAACGGTGCTGGGAAATCAACAACGATCAAAGCGATGTTAAATTTCATTTATCCTGATCAAGGAACGGCTACGTTACTTGGATTAGATAGTATTAAAGAGGCTAAAGAAATTCGCAAGAGAACAGGCTATGTATCAAGCGACGTCCGTTTTTATCCCAATATGACCACGATTGATGTGCTTAAATACGTAGCAGAATTTCATCAACTAAAAAATAGTAAGCAGCAAATTGATTATTTTATTGAGTTATTTGATATTGATGCTCGCAAAAAAATGGCTGATCTATCGTTAGGGAATAAAAAGAAAATCGCCATTGTAGCAGGAATTTTACCTAATCCAGAGTTGTTGATTTTAGATGAGCCTACCAATGGTTTAGATCCACTAATGCAACATCGCTTGTTTGAAGAGTTGGAAAAATACAATCAAAAAGGCATGACCATCTTTTTATCCAGCCATGATTTAAATGAAGTTCAACAACATGCACATCGAGCTGCATTTATTCGACAAGGAAAAATTATTACAGTGCAAGATATCACTAAAGAAAAATCTTTAGGTAAAGTCATTACATTAACCGGAGATCATATTCCGTTATCATTATTTGAAAAAATGGGTGCGGCTATCTTAAAACATCAAGGCAATGAAACACGTTTACTGTATGAAGGAGATTTACATGAAGTGTTGCCGTTATTAGGTGATCCTTCGATTCAAGATTTTACGGTTACAAATCCTGAACTGGAAGATCAGTTTATGGCATTGTATGAAGGAGGCGATGGCAAATGATTACAGCTAAGATTGAAAGTAAGGGACTCATCAAAGGATTGATTATTTGGACTATTTTATTCGCTGTGATTATTTTCGGCTTTAGCGCAGTCTATCCTCAAATGCATAGTTCAGCGATGAAAGACCTTCTAGATGCTAAACTAACTGGGCTGTCTCCGTCATTATTAAAAACGTTTAACATCAGTGTGAATGGACAATCAAGCTTTTTAGTTGCAGCAGGCTTCTTTGCTTATTATTTTCAATATATGTTTTTAGCAGCATCTATATATGCTATGATGCTGGGAAGTCAAGCGTTGATCAAAGAAGAAACTGATGGGACCATTGAATTTTTATATGCCCAGCCCGTAACGCGCATTGGGATCGTGACAAGTAAATTTGTAGCGAATTTCTTTATTTTAGTTGTTTTTTGGCTAATTTCATTTGGCGTTTCTCTAGGGGCAACATTGATATATCGTCAATCAACGGATTCCGCTGCGACGATCACAAAAGAAATCAGTAAGATTTTTACTCAAGAAAGTTTGATTTTGTTGTTTTTCTTAGCGCTAGGCTTTTTTGTTTCAACGTTTTTAAAATCAAGTAAACAGAGTACTAGTATTTCGTTAGGAATCGTTTTTGGTTTTTATCTGATCGGGGTATTTTCTGATTTGAATGATTCATTTAGTTGGGCTAAGAACATTTCACCCACACATATGGGCATCCCAAGTAACTTGTTGGATAAGGGGTTATCTAGCGGCAATGTGATTGTATTGAGTATTTTGATTGTTTTATTCCTAGGCGGCACATACACGCTTTACCAACGGAAGGATTTGAAAGTCTAGTGAAAGAAATCAAGATCGATCAACAAAAATATGATCGGATTTTAGAAGCAGCAATAAATCATTTTGCGAAATATGGGTATCAAAAAGCAAATACAGATGAAATTGCAAGAGAGGCTGGCGTTTCTAAGGGATTGATTTTTCATTATTTTGGTAAAAAGCAACTGTTGTATGAACATACGATCAGTAATGTAATCAATTTCTTAAATGAACAATCTAAAAAGCTGTTTAAAAAGCAGTATACAGACTTAGTGAAAGTTGTGGTTGTCTCAACTCAACATAAAATAAAGTTAGAGCAAAAATATCCAAATCAAATTCATTTGTTGATGACAGCATATGCACAAAAACATAACTTACCCAAAGAAACCCAAGCGAAATTAGCACAGTATATGGATGGAAATATGGCAATCGTGCAACAACTTTTGACGGGAATTATTGAACAACTACCAATCAAAACCCAAATCGAAAAACAAGATGTCGTTCAGCTAGTCTTAGGTGTGTTCAATCAAATTTCTATGGAGAGTCTACAGTTTTTAAAGTCTCATCCAGAAGTAACAGAGGTTAAGCAAATGCAGTTTTTAGCAGAACGATCAGAGCGTTATATGACCATTTTGCAGACAGGATTTCTAGAAAATAAAACAGAGGAAAAATGATCATCATTTTTCCTCTGTTTCATTATTTAATCGTTCAAATCGTTTCATGTAGTGAGGTAACTTGTTACTAATTTCCGTTGGTAAGACGACGTAATGTTCTTTTCCTATTTCTTCTCCAATCAAGCTATGTAGATAAACTGCAGCACAAATAGCTGCTTCTTTATCTTGAAATTGAGCTAAGAAGCCTGCGACTATCCCAGCTAAGGTATCTCCCATACCGCCTGTGGCCATAGCAGGAGTTCCTAATGGATTTTTGTATTGGGCAGCAGCAGTGTAAATCTCTGTTCGATGGCTTTTTAAGATAATCGTTGCACCCAAGTGTTTTTGTGCTGCGTGATTGTTTTCAGTGGTTTGATCAACGAGTTTAAGTCCACTTAGTCGTGCCCATTCCATTTGATGGGGCGTGAAAATAACTTGTTCTGGATAATTTAAAGAGGAATGATTTTGAGCATACAAAGTAATAGCGGAACCATCGATCACGAGCCATTGTTCAGTTTTTTGCAGCTGTAAAATTTTTTCTAAAAGCTGCTGACTATGTGGCGCCAAACCTAAACCAGGTCCAATCAAAATCACATCCGCTGCATCGATCAAATCATTTAATTCTTGCGTAAGCGCCCAATCTAGCACCATTGCCTCAGGTAAACGAGCATGAAGAGCTGCATGATTTTTTTCTGACGTAATGACAGAAGTTAAACCGCAGCCTGCTTTGACACAAGCTTCCGCACTCATGATGATTGCCCCGCCGTATAGTTCGTTTCCGCCAACCAAAACAGATCGTCCGAAGGTTCCTTTGTGAGAATTTTGCGGGCGAGCTTGGATCACAGCTGTCAAATTTTCTTGTGATAATTCTTTCATTTTTGGTTGCCTCCTTTGGTGATTTGTCTCCAGTATAAAGCTGTATTGAATCAAGCGCAAAATATTACGGGAAAAATTGTTTCCGCCTTTTTCTTTTAAGTGAGTTAGTGGTATGATGGGAAGGTAGAATAATGAATTGGAGTGACTAAAAAATGACAATTGATTGGCAAAAAGAAGTAGACGCACGTAAAGATGCGCTATTAGAAGATTTACAAAATTTATTACGCATCAATAGTGAACGTGATGACTCAAAAGTAACGCCAGATGCACCATTTGGACCAGGACCTGTTGCAGGCTTAAAACATATGTTAGCTTATGGCGAGCGTGACGGATTTGTTGTGAAAAACGTCGATAACTATGCTGGACATATCGAGTATGGTGAGGGCGATGAAACATTAGGGATTTTTGGACACATGGACGTTGTACCTGCTGGTGATGGTTGGGATACCGATCCTTACGAGCCTGTCATCAAAGACGGTAAAATCTTCGCACGTGGTTCAAGTGACGATAAAGGCCCAAGTATGGCCGCTTATTATGCATTACGAATCATCAAAGATTTAGGTGTACCATTATCTAAAAAAGTTCGCTTTGTTGTAGGTAGTGACGAAGAAAGTGGTTGGGGCGATATGGATTATTACTTCCAACATGAAGAAACTCCTGACTTTGGGTTTTCTCCAGATGCAGAATTCCCAATCATCAATGGCGAAAAAGGGAATGTAACAATCCGCTTGACTTTCAAAGGTGGAAACGGCGTGGACTATCAATTAGTTCGCTTTAAATCTGGCTTGCGTGAAAATATGGTTCCCGGAACTGCAACTGCAATCGTAACAGCTGCTTCAGCAGATGATGCAGCATCTTTAACAGCATCATTTGAAACATTTATTAAAGAAGAACAAAAAATTTCAGGACATGCGGAACTTTCAGATCAAACAGTTACATTCCATGTTATTGGGAAAGGTGCACATGGTGCTAGTCCACAATCAGGAATTAATGCTGCTACATTCTTAGCAACTTTCTTAAATAATTTCAGCTTTGCTGAAGGGGCATATAACTTCATCAATACATTAGCAGAATTCGTTCACGAAGATTTTTACGGTGAGAAATTAGGAACGGCATTTGAAGATGAAAAAATGGGCAAATTAACAATGAATGCTGGTATTGTTAATTTTGATCCTGCCAACCCAGAAAATAGCTTAGTGACATTAAACTTCCGCTATCCAAAAGGAACATCAGCAGAAGAATTACAAGAAAAAGTGCAAAAAACAGTGGGGGAAAGTGTAACAGCCACACAAGGTGGACGTAACCAAGAACCGCATTATGTGCCAGCGGATGATCCATTGGTGGAAACCTTATTACAAGTGTATGAAGATCATACTGGTCAAAAAGGCCATGAACAAATTATCGGTGGTGGAACTTACGGACGCTTGCTAAAACGTGGTGTAGCCTATGGCGCAATGTTCCCTGGTTATACAGATACAATGCATCAAGCCAACGAGTTTATGGCATTGGATGATTTATTCCGTGCGACAGCTATTTATGCGGATGCGATTTATCGTTTGGCGAAATAAGGCTTTATAATTTTAATGAATAATTGGAATATATTTGGGTACGGGGCAAAATGATGTGTTCTGTACCTAGACTATCCTGATAATTGACTGGAATGAATTCGGTAGTGAGCCGGACTCGTTTCAGTCAATTTTTTTATCCGACGACGACCATAAACGTTTTTTTTGATTTCTCACAGTTGGAAAAGCTATGCCTATAACACATTTTTGTTTCATTAGTTCAAGGAAATTTTCTGTTAGTGTATTTTCGAGTCATACGTTGGTATAACTGTTCTTACTTCAATCGACGGATAAATTGTTTATTTTGATAAATCTTTCTTGAGTGGAGTTTGGGACTGAGTTGCTTTACTTTCTTTAGTAGCTGTTGTTAAAGGAGTTAATGCATAATCTAGAGGCATTTTTGATGTAATTGATTTATATATAGGCTAAAGTTCGTTTTTAGTTGTTGCATAAGAGCTAAAACTAAGGGGAAGCACTTTTTATTAATAATGGATCAAAGGCTTATTTAAAAGCTAGTCACTAGAATATTTCATTTTTTTATGAATATTATGTTGTGAAGATATTAAAAAAAAATGGTTAATGAATAAAAAAACACATATATAACTATAGAAACTGTATCATAACGTTGCTTTAGAGTGGCGAACAAGTATAATTAAATGAGATAGTAGTTTCCATTTCAGGAGGAATATGAATGTTTAAGAAACGTGTTGTTTACTTTAGCTTAATACTAAATATTGGAGGACTCTTCTGGGGGAAGCCATCCATAACTTTTGCAATGGAGGAGAAGAAGAATGTTCCGGTAACATACAAAAATTTCACCGATATTACTGATCCAGAAAATCCAGAAAACCCGGAATATATGATTATAGTTCCAGCAGCTATTGTTTTTACAGACACGCATAAAAAAGTGGATAGCACAGTTTCCATGGTCAAACCCGATGGAACAAATTATGATGGAGAAAAATCTTTAAAAGTAGAAGTTACATCTAAAAATGAGTTTCAATTAGTAAATGATAACTATCAAGTATCTTATAAGTTATTGACGATTGATGAAAAAGATAAGGAGAACTTAGTAACAAACAATAATAATACAATTGGGATATTTAATAAAAATAACACTTCAGTCAAAGGTTCAGCAAGATTATTTACTGAACCAGAACATCGTGGGCGATACTCAGATATATTAACTTATAAGGTGAGTCAAAATAAAGCTGATAAATGACGATACAAGAGGACTAGAAGAAATACTACTCACCATCGTTTTTGTCATGTATTCTAATTTTATTTATTGACTTAAATTTTTCTGTTGTTAAAGAAGGGAAAGTAAAGTGAAACTAAAAAAAGAAAAGCGCAAGTCTCAAAAGGGACACCCAAAAATACATTTAGTTCATAAAAAAATAGTTACAGATGGAAAGAAGAAACGCTTAATTATTTTAATTATATTATGCGTGTTAGTAATTGTAAGTAGTGGATATTTTTTCTTAACAAAAGATAACCAACCTCTTTTGGGATTTGAGCCTAAAGCTGTGGCTTACAAAAGCACAATTAGAAAACCAGAAGTCTGGTCATCTGAACAAATTGCTTTTCCAGCGTTTAAGCAAGTCAAAGTAAAAAAAGGTGCTAAAAAAATATATATAGCGTTAGCTAATCCGGCCTTCAATACAGCAAACATTAAATTTACTGTATATATAGACAAACGCAAGCAAGCAGTATTAACTACAGGTTTGGTCAAGCCAGGAGAAGCAGTAACAGAAATCCCCATACCCAAAAAATTATCGGTCGGTAAACATGAAATGTTTCTGAAAATGAGAGGGTATGCTACAACTAATGAAGAATCGGCACTCTCTGGGACTGAGACATCATTCAACTTGATCGTGCTTAAGTAGTTGTTTGTCAAAAAATTAGGTGTTCTAGAAAGGTAGGTTATTGTGTGATAAAAAAATATAAAAAGATGTCAGTAATGTTATCACTTATTTTTTTCTTTATTAGCTGGCAGGAAAACCGTGTGTATGCGGAGAGTTTTACAGAAAGTTCCAAATCTCACTTGATTAATGGTGCAGGTATTATACCGGATCAACGTACTAAATTATTGCGAGATACTGAGACTATGTCTCTTAAAGAGTCTCCTTATTTGACTATTGTTGGTGATACTGGAAAGTATCTTGAGGGGAAGAAACTGCCCGTTTTTGATGATGCTCTGACTTTAAAGTACATGGGAAACAACTTAGTAGGGGACACGTTAATTAATGGGATAGTCTGGAATGGCAATAGAAGAAACATTTTAAAAAATGATGTAATAACAGTTAGAAATGCAGGGGTTTATCAAGGCGCTCCTATTGAATTACAAATTATTGTGTTGGAACAAGATATCATTATTGAGAATTCAGGTGCAAATTCGACTTACCTGTCATTTGAGACACGAAGTCCAACGGGGAGCTATATGAAATTAGAGTTGCGTATTTTTGATGAGAATAAGCAGCCTATTAAAACTAATATAATTGTCCCTTTGAAAAAAGAAAAACCAGGGGCTCCATCTGATTTATATATGGGGATTGATGGTCTTGAGAATGTCATTGTTGATAACAAGGATATTTATAATAAACCAGAAGTACATAGATTTCCTGAACAGAATGGAATGTTTGATATAATGTGGGTTAAAACAGATTCTGACGTTTATAATTTTAACTTCTTTTATTCAAATCAGGATAGATTATCTACAGGTATTACAACAAAAGTTGGAGAGAAGCGATTAGGTCTATTAGATAAAACAACAAAAATATATGTGACAAGAAAATATCAAAAACCAAATATCAAACCTAAAACAGATGATTCGGGGGAAAAAATCTTAGGCACGGTTACCCAATTTTTGCCAGCGGAACCAGATAAAGAAGATTATAAAGAGATAACGGTTACGGTTGATACTAATGGTTATAATAAGTGGTTAACAGATGAAGAATTCTGGAAGGAAATAACAATTGTAGATGCGTCTGGGAAAGACTATTCAAATGATATAAATGTCATCAAAACAATCGATAAAGCCAATAACCAATTTTCTGTGACATATAAAAAGGCTTTAGTTGAAAAATTAGCAGATGCTGGGGATAACACGTTGAGCTTAAATATGGAACTGACATTAGATAAGGAGAATCAAACGTTACTTTCCACATTAAATTCAGAGGATGGTTATTTTCATCTACCAGTAGAAGCTAAAAATAACATGTCAGAGAAACGAACTAAAGAAGAACTATTAGTCAACGTGACGGGTAAAATACCTTTAAAAGACTCTGCTTATCTAACAACGGTGAATAAAGAAGGCGTCTATTTAAAGGGGAAATTACTGCCCATTTTCGATGAAGTCTTGACATTAAAATATACTGGAACAAATCTAGTGAAGGATACATCTATTAATGGAAAAGAGTGGGATGGACAAAAAGTAACCATTCCTGCTAACAGTAAAGTTACAGTCAAAAATGCCGGAGCGTATCGAGGCTTGGCCGTTACGCTACAAATTGAAGTGTTGGAACAAAAAATTTATTTAGAGAGTGCAACCTCAAAAGCGGATTATCTTTCCTTCGAGACCCTAAGTCCAACAGGAAGTTATATGAAATTAAAGTTACATATTTTTGATGAGAAAGGGCAGCTTATTAAGACAAATATACTTGTTCCTTTGAAAAAAGAAAAACCAGGTGCGCCATCAGATTTGTATATGGGATCTGAAGGACTTGAGAATGTTATTGTGGAGGATAGTTCTATTTATGATAAGCCGCAAGTTAATCGATTCCCAGAACTAACTAAAATTTTTGATGTGGTTTGGACTGAAACGGATTCAAACTATTACAATTTCAACTTTCTTTATGCAAATCGGAAAGACTTATCTGCTGGTATTTTAACGAAAGTTGGAGATAAGAGGTTGGGACTGCTGGATCGAACAGCAAAGGTCTCTGTACCAATCAGTTATCAACAGCCGGGGATAGGAGTTGGAAAAGATGAATCTGGGAAATTTATTAAAGGAAATGTCACGCAATTTTTGCCACAGCAGCCAACAAGTGACAACTATAAAGAAGTGAGTATTACAGTTGATACAAAAGGGTATAATAAATGGGAAAATCAAGCTGATTTTTTCAAAAAAATTAAGATTACGGATAAATTTGGACAGGATTACTCAAAGGATCCAAATATTGTGAAAAGTATCGATGAAAACAGTAATAAATTTTTTGTAACCTATAAAAAAGAATTAGTGGAAAAGTTAGGAGTAATAGGTGACAATGCACTAACTATCTCCTATGAGTTAACGTTAGACCCAGAGAATGAGGAATTACTTCCACTTTTTGATAAAGATGACGGTTATCTCCACGTTCCTATAGAAACTAAAAATAATTTGAGTGATAAATTTACAAAAGAAGAAATGCTAGTCAAAGTCTTGTTAACAGGGGAACCAATTGAAACTAAGGTGGGTCTAGGAAATAGTACTGACGACTTGAATTCAAGTGATTATATAAAAAATCTAAAAAGTAGCCTAATGTTTGAATCCGCAAAATCTACAGGTTTTGAAGAGACAACGATATTTGACCAAGTTGGTAAGACAAATGTAAATGTGCTCATTCAAGGGACTAAGACTGGAGCTCGTGGTGTCATAAGTGTTCCAGTTACTGTTTCAAGAGAACCTTCTGTTTATGTAGTATTGCCTAAACGCATTGAATTAAAAAATAAAGAAGAGACAAATATGGTAATAGGACATGAGGTCATTTCATTTATTCCAACTGTTGATGAGAATATGGAGATTAAGATAATGACGGATCCATTTTTTATCTTAAAGTCAGGTGATGAAGAAGTTAAAGCTAATATTTATAAACAAAACAATCAGCTATTATTACCTGGGGAAGCATTGGCTATTTTAAGTTCTAGAAATAAAACAACTGAGTTTAGAGTCAGGGCAAAAGCAACGGACTTTACTAATGCAACACTTTATAAAGGTCAAATGACATTTTCAATCTCTAATTAATTTTTTTAACATCAAAACAGGTTGGGGCAAACAGTTATGTGGAGGATTGCTCTCATAAATAGAAGATAAGAAATAATTGAGTAAGTATGAACAACTAATAAAAGCGAAAGCTAGGTAGAGTATTGCTGTCAATAATAGACATACTCTATCTAGCTTTTTGTGTTAGAGATGGTTTTTTCTCCGAGAATAGATGTCAATGTGAGGAATGAAGTAGTTAAAGGGAAATCTAGAAAATAGTTTTCGGACGCAAAAAGAAATCGTTCACTTGTAGTTTTTTGTGTGTCGGATTCAATGTATGATTATTGAAGATATACTTGAAGATATTTGTCAAGAGGTTTAAATGAAACTGCTTCAATAAAAAGTTGTTCGAAAAATTTCATACCCTTCTTGAATCAATTATTTTTTCTGAATTTAATAAAATAATCTATATAAAAAGAGGTGTAAATTACTTGAAACATAAAAAATTGTATTGGGAATTTTACTGATAGTATAGGTGATTTTTATTTGAACAATAAAGTGATTAAAAGTGAGAATGAGAAAGTACATAGATAAAAAGCAATATTTGCTAGTAAAACTGCACAATTATACAAAGGTACAGCAATTAGAGCAAGTCCTGGATAATAGCTCAGTTTCTTAGATAGAAGGAATGATCTAAAGACGACTTATAATAGGTAGCATGTAGATAAGAACATAGTTATTAAAGGGAATGGATATGCAATTGATTCATGCATATTACGGTAACTTTACTTTCAGATTGGAAAATATTGTTTTAACTAGTTCAAGGTTTAATTCTGCAATAATTAATTATAATTCAAGTTATACGGAGCTATTTAGTACGGTTGAAATAGAAAATGTAAGCGAAGAACCAAACAATTAAACACCAAGTATCAATCAAATCTAGTTTTTACTGGCGGTAAAAAATATTTTGTCTATGATAACTATTTTGATTGTTACTTATGCCCCAATAATCAACCGTTGTTATTTTCAACAATCACTCGTGATGGCTACCGGACATATAAATCAAATCCAACATTCTGTATGAGTTGCCCATTACTTGAAACCTGTACAGTGAGCGCAACACATCAAAAAGTTGTAACTCGACACGTTTGGGCTGATCTTATGGACGAGCTTGAGCACCAACGTCATACGGCGTTGAATAGAGAAATCTACAAAAAGAGAAAACAAACCATTGAACGAATATTTGCAGATGCAAAAGAAAAGCATGGCATGCGTTGAACAAAATATCGAGGACTTGAAAAAGTCGCCACGCACACGATGCTTACGTTTGCTGCCATGAATTTAAAGAAACTAGCCACATGGCTATGGCTTTTTGTTTCAAATTTACACAAAGGATAGCAAAAAGGAGTTGGTTTGATTGCCAACTCCTTTTTGTCTACAGTCTGAGAACGCCAAAGGCGTTTTTCAAAATCAAGCTTGGATTGATTTTTTTGAAGAAGTTTCCAGTATTTCTTCAAGTGTCGATATTTTGTCGCTTCTGTATTTCCCTGATGAAGAAACGTGTTCATTCTCTGAATACGGTGTTTTAAAAAGGCTCGACTAATGTGTTGGACGATATGAAAGCAATCAAGAATAATCTGAGCCATCGGAAATAACTTTTTGACGAGAGAAAAATAAGGCACATACATATCGCAAACAATATACTTAACCATTTTACGAACAGACAAAGGAAATCGTGAAAAATAACGCTCTAGAAAAGGGAGCTGACGGTTTTCAACGACATCAATTAACTGCTTTGTTTGCCCATCCATCATAATGAAACTCATAGAAGCGGCAACTTGCTTAACTGATTTAAATTCATCAAAACAAAGGACTTCAGGTAAAATGAGCCGATTGATTTTTTTAGGTTCATAAAATTGTTTTAGAACACGATAAACAGAAGAGACAGAGACCTTCTTTTGACGCGCAATGTCACTCATAGAAGTGACTTGTCTGAGCCAATCGGCAATAGATAGTTTCACTTTAGTTGAAATCGAACAATATTTTTCAACAAGAGTTGTTTTAGTAACAAACGATCGATTGCAGGAATGACAGAAGAAACGACGTTTCTTTAAGCGTAAATACGTTTGATACTCCGAAACATCATTCAG
This sequence comes from Enterococcus sp. AMC1252, assembly GCF_058216515.1. Classification (NCBI taxonomy): domain Bacteria; kingdom Bacillati; phylum Bacillota; class Bacilli; order Lactobacillales; family Enterococcaceae; genus Enterococcus; species Enterococcus sp. AMC1252. Next base: position 3,507,990 of record NZ_CM177097.1, on the reverse strand, counting down.
TAAAATCAAACAAGTGGTATAGCCCCAACGAATAATAGGCGATTTCTCTTCTGATTCGCAATGAGGACAAGTGTGAGCGGAATAATCGAGTGTACCTGAGAAGACCTGACAGACTCTTCCTTTGATTCGTTCTTTTTTTAAGCAAAATTCATTAAAAGTGATGTTTAAGTCTAGAATATCTAAGGTTTCTTTGATAAGATTTGTATAGGACATCTTGATTTCCCCTTTTGATTGGTTTTCGTCGACTTAATTCTAAAGGATATCAGGGTGTCTTTTCTATTATTTTGCATTAAAAAAAGATGCCAGTGATTTCTCCCCAACATCAGAAAGTATAGAGCCGAAATAGTAAAGGGATCTACCAATTTTTTTGTAGTTTTATTTTTTTAATCTTTCCTTTTTATAAAGTTCCTTTTACATTAAAGTTGTTTTACTGTATGATTGATATGTAAATACTAACAAACTCAAAAAAATTAAAGAGATGGGAATAAAGATGAAGCGAAAAAGTGTATGGTTAGTTTTATTACTGATAGTGATAATAACCGGAGGAATAGGAGGTAAAATATGTATGGATAAAAAAGAGGCGGAAAAAAGAAAAATTCAAATTCATGAATATGAGATTATTGTTGCAAATCAAATAAAAAATACTTTTGCTGATGTAAAGAAAATATGCTTTGATTCAAAAATGTCTGGAGGTTATGACAATAAAACAGGTTATTGGAGTTTTGTTGCTGATATTACAACAAGTAAAGGAACCGTGAATACAGGAGATATTTCTTTTTCAGAGAATCAACCACAAGAAGAATTAGGTTCATTTGGCCCATATTCTGATAATTTTGATGAAATTGTTCAAAACGGTAAGACGAACTCGATTGTCAAAGTTGTTTTTTCTGATAAATCGATGGAGGATATAAAATGATAACAGATGAACAGTTACGCGATTTAAACAATAAAGTGTATCAAGTTGATACAGACTATAAAAAAGATGGAAAAGATACTACATCTATTAAAAAAGGTGCAAAGATAAAAACAGGAGACCAGCAAAGTTTTATAGTTCTTGACGTAAAAGAGGATGGTGGCCTTTGGGGAACGGGTTTTCAAGGCATGGCAGTTGCCCCAATCACAGAGGCTTATCCAAATGGTGATCCTACCCAAGTTGTTGTAATAGCTGCGGGAACAGATCCAAATAAAGCAAACGATCTTCTTAATGCGGGGAAAAGTTTAATAGGATTAGACTCCGATCAACTAAGTGTTGCCAATGATTTCATAAATGAAGTCAAGAAAAAATACCCTATTGCACAACTTAGTGGGTATAGCCAAAGTGCTTACATGCTTAGCGCAGGAGCAGAACACGGTATTCCCACTACAGTATTCAATGGTTGGTTTAGATATAATCGCTTAACACCCAAGCAAGCTAAATTTATGTCGGAGCATCCAGACTGGTTCCACAATTATCGCCGTAAAGATGATGACATTGTGCAATATCTAGACGGGAATCTTCCTAATGGTTGGTATGATGAAGACGGACAATTCCATAAAATAGACACCTATGACACAATTATCTGGACTGAAGGAAAAGACCATGGTTTGGCTGCGTGGAAGTTCGAAAATGGTATGTTAGTAGAAGTGGAAATTTCTGCTAAAGATAAAATGGCCTATATAGAGAAATCTATGAAATCTCAGTTAAACAGTTTAGATTTTTTAAAAAATAAACTAAAAGATAGTGGAGGTAAATTATCATCCACCGAAGAAATTTATTTAGATAGTGCTGAAACATTGGTGATAGCAGAAGGTGTATTAACAACAATAAATGCTGGTTTTTTAGATATAATTAAAGAATACAAAGACGGAATTGAAGATATAGAGGAATTATGGAGCATGACACAAACATCTGCAAGAGGAATAGGTTCACGTTTAACAGAATCTGAAATGTTGGAAGCGCTCGTAATAGGTGATGCAAGTCAAACAACGATCGTCAATGAACCTAAAGATTACTATGAAAGAAAGAAATCAGAGGCAGATAGTATCAAAATAGACTATCAATCTCTTGTCGCAGAAATTCAAACTGCAATTAGTAGAATGCTTGAAACAGATCAAGCGTTAGCGAAGCAGGTGTTTCAATAATGTTGGAAGAAAAGAAAAAATCAATCATACAAAGACAAGAACAAGCAGAAGAAGAGTTTATAAAACAACGAAGGCAGCAAGCTGAAACAGAAGAAGAGTTTTTTAAAATGAAAGACCAAGCGATACGTACAGTGGAAGAAATTGGTGAGCGAGGGCATTATTATTTACAGAGATTGTCCGAAGATACAAACGAACTTAGAATTGGAATGGCAGCTGTTGACTATGGAAAAGATGAATTGGTAGAACGATTCCGACAGGATCAAAAGAAATTAGAAGACAGATGGGAACAAACAGAATGTACATATAATAAGGCACAAAGAGAGTGTGAACAAGAATTAGAAGATTTGAGGAGGGAAATGAATGGCGCAAATAACAGTTGATACGGATCTAAATCCAGCAAAAGTCGAAAAAATAATGAAAAAAATAGAACAAGATTTAGTGACAGGTTGTGGTCGAGCGGCATCCTATAAAAAAGAACGTAACAAGCAAAAAATAAAAAGCAATGTCAAAATGCTAGCCGATACAACTAAAAGTAGTGTAACTAGCATTACGTCAAATTTTGAAAATTCATTGAAAGGTCAGTGGGGGAAAAAGGCCAAAGAAGCTTTTGCGAAAAATGAGAATAAATTAAATAGTTTTTAGAAAATTAAAAGAAAAACCTTGACAACTATCAGTCAGGTTTTTTTATAGTAGTTGCAAATCGTTAGAAATGAATACGATATTTAAGATACTAATAAACATTCTTAACACAATTCAAACGTCGTTAGAAAGCGCTTACTTGTTGTTTTTTTTGTTTAGCAATCAATGTATCATTAGTGATGATATCTTGATGGAACTACGTTAAGGTGATTAAAAAAAGAAATTTTCCTAATAAAAAAGCCGCATGAGGAAATATTGATTTCCTCTATCTCCCCACTAAATAGTTAAAAGAAAGAAGGGCGTGTAAAGTAAATGAAAAAAATTTTTCGCATTTTGGGTATCTTCCTTATCGGGATAGTGACCATAGGTTATTTTCATTTAAATAATACAAGTATTAAAGCTGAGAATGAATCGGAACAACAGACGCAAGTACATAGAAATACAGGAACAAGTAGGGCAACTTTTGAAGGAGAAATTAGACAAGTTTCTACTAGTGAAGCAATGGTAGAGGCTATAAATAATAATAAAGTTTCGCAAATAGAAATGCTAAATGATGTGACCATGAGCTTCACTGCTCAACCTAGAGAGATAGCTAGAGATTTAGTCATTAGAGGAAATGGTTTTTCTTTAATCATGACAGGTAAAAATTGGGAAGTAGGAAATAGTAAACAGACGTTCAGATTAGAAAATATTAAATTAGGTCATAAACTTGACAACCCGATGTTTGATTATTCTTATCCTTCTTCTAGTAGAAGTTATATGGAAATGGAGAATGTAAGTGAGCTTACAGCTAACACTGGGAAGATTACTAATTTACCTGCTACCCATGTTGTTTTTACTGGCGGGAAGAATGAATTTAAGTCTACAAGAGCGAAAGCCTCTTTATTTGCCCAAGCCAGTATGACACTTAAAGGTGGAGCAGAAGTTTATATCGAGCAACCTGATAGCAGAATAATAAGTCAAACTAACAATACTGACCCAAAGGCATACGATTTAACCATTACAGAAAATTCAAAGATGGTTATCAATACAATGCAAAGTACTACACCTAAATCGCTACTAACAGGTATGAGATATGTTGATGTAAACCAAGGCTCTACTTTAGAAATTAATGCTCTAGCTTCGAATGATGCAGCTTCTATCCCTATTCTCGATTTTGATATTAGCACTGCTGCATACAGTGGGTTATATGCAGATGGAGATAGCAATATTTCTATTTCTGGAACGGGTAGCCGCATAGGGGTCAATCTTCCAGGCGAAACGTATACTACAACAGTTAGGGCTACTAATAAGTCAAAAATAGCTATAAAAACAGAACTTGGGCCCAGTATTTTTTCAGCAAAAGGGAAACCTACAGAAATTATTGCGAACAAGAGTAGTCAATTAAGCTTTGAAGGGATCGGCGAGAGAGTAATAGATATTTCAGGAACGTCACCGCTAATTAGTGTTTTAAACGATAGTGGAATTAATGTCAAACATAATACAAGTACAGAAGGATCCAGTATTAATTTAAGTGGAACCTCTCCTACAATTAAAGTAGGAAGTTCTAGTGAGATTGATGTGCAACGTAACGGAGGGGCATCAGGATCAGCTATTTATTTAGATGGAACTATACCAACGATTAATGTGGAAAGTGGGAGTAAGGCTCTTTTAAAAGATTCGGGTATAAGTCCTGTGACGATGAAAGGAAATTATGCCAAGATGACTATATCTGAAAGTGAATTTGATCTGGAAAGCACCTCGCAAACTACGAGTATGATTTCTGGTGGCATTCAAATGATTGGAAATGCGCCAAACGTGATGGTACAGAAGAATAGCTCTGTGAAGTTGAACGGATTAAGAGCTCCGAACATTTTAATGAATGGAAATGGTGCTCAATTATCAGTGATTGACGGATCAAAAATGAGCACTAAAGTTGATGATACAGATAGTATTCGTCTGCTTGGGAATAATCCACAGTTAACTGTTTATGGGGTTGGAACCTCGTTTAGAGCTGAAAGTAATCGTCAGGGTGAGATAGATGGAACTGGTACGATTTACTTAGGAAATCCTGACGCAAACACTCTTTCCAAAGATGCAGCAATTATAGTAGGAGATCAAGCGGAAGTAAACTTGATATCTAATTTATCAAGTGCAATGGTCATGCAGTCAAGCTATGGTGTATTTAACTTGTCATCTGGTGCCAAGATAAACCTTACCTCAGGTTCTACGAATGGCTACGTTAACAATGCAAATGCAACCTTAAGATTTATGAGAAGTGGTTATGAAAGTAATCTAAATGGACATTATTTGTTTAATATTGACAATGCAGAAATGAACATTGAGAAAAGCGGTGGAAGTGCAGCTGGGGTAAGATTATTTGGGCACGGAAATCAAGTGAATGTAAAAAATAATGGGAAATTCACGATAAATAATCCAGGAAACGGAGCTCCTAACGATGGTGGAGAAGCGATAGGAAATCAAGGAATTCATTATACGAAGGCTATTAACGTATCTGGAGCTAAAAATGAATTTAAGGTAACTGGGCAAGGTTCAGAAGTAAGGATTGATGCGAATTCGGGTCCAGCAATTGATATGCATGATCAACCAGGATCCATTACTTCCTCAGATGGTGGATACTTTGAAGCTAGAGGGAAGACAGCTACGGCTAATGCAGGGATCTTTAGAACATGGGATCGCTTAGATGTTCTGTTTGATAAACCACTATTCATGGATTTTACGAATACTCGAGAGAATGGTGGGAACATTTTTACGGTGAATAGTAACTCAACATTAACTGCTACTGAGAGTGACTTATCTTTATGGAAGAAAGGTACCGGAGTAGGACAAGACCCAGACTTGAACTTTATTGATTTAAACTATACTTTCAAGGGAAATAACTTTGAAACCATAGGAACAACAAACAGACCGGGTGATTTCAATACTACTACAATTGGAACAAAAGGATTAACTAATTATACTCGTTTAAGTAGTAATAATGCTCGTTGGGCTGTCGCAGATGTACTTCGTGTACCAACTACGGCAGATAAAAAAATTCATGGTAGACTAAGTGTGCCAGTCGGACTTAATCGAACACGTCCGGCATGGGATGATGAAGTAGAAGCTACTGTAGAAGTAGAGAGAGCTAATGGCGAAAAAGAAATTTATGAAAAAGTAAAATCAGTAGGAGATAGCAAGCAGAAGCCAGGGATTAGTATCTATGGAGAAAAACCTCAAGGCGGGATTTTTGAAATTGATACAGGCAAATACTTTGAAGTCGGAGATAAAGTCACTATTACTGAAGTAAACTTAACAAGTGATGAATTGACACCAGGATTTGATAATCAAATTTTGACAAGTACCGTGGAGCCTTTTCAAATCATTCCGCCAAAACCGGTCACTGTTGAGAGTACAGTAATTTACAATCAGGCCAAAAGTATCAAAGGACAGGTGGAAGATAAAACGGCAGAAATTACTGCCACGTTTAATGGACAACCAATGGATACCAGCAATGTAGTGATTGATGAAGCAGGTGATTTTGAGCTTTCACTTGATGGGATGGCACTAAAAGAAAACGATAAGGTTCAGATTTTCGCACGAGACCATGCAGGTTCGGCAGCCAAAGCAGGAGTAGTGAATCCACCGGAAACCAACAATGATATAGGGAATAACAACCCTAGTCAAAAAATGACTTTTCACGATACGTCATTTGAGGCAGCCCCCACAATAACAGTGAAGGAACTGATGCCGTTAACTATTTTATTTCAGGATGAAACTGGCCGAACGATTCATAAGAGTGTAACCATGTACAAAATCCCAAATGAGACTGTGGATTTAACGAAGGAAGAACAGATTATAACCGCGATTCAGACATTGAAAAAACAAAAATACAGTATTCTGAAAAAACCAAAATCAGAAGAAATCATCATGAATGAAGAGAAGACCCTCACTTATCAATTTATGGGAGCAACGGAAGAACTAATCTCAGACAAGGAACCCCAGACGGATGAATTCACGATTCGAGCAGTTTCAGATTTCAAATTTCCAAATGCCCCAATTGGGACTACCCGAGCAACGAAATTAGAGAAAGTAACTCCTGAGCCTTCAGAAGGTGCAAAAGGCTACAGCTCAGGAATCGAAGTAGTAGATTTGGCTGGGACAGGCAAAGGCTGGAGTGTGAGCGTGGCCATGACAAGCCCGTTACAAACAATCGATGGTAAAAAATTAAAAGGTTGGGCACTGTATATTCCAAGTGAAAAAGTGAAGTCTGGTGGGATAGAAACGAAAGAAGCTGTCGGATACGCCGTGACAGTAACGCAAGAAGGCGCAACAGGGTCAGTCTTTAATGCGGCACAAGGGAAAGGCAAAGGTCGATTTACAAACCTATTTGAAACCTATTCCGAAGAAGCTACGACAGAAGAAGGACTGACTCGGGAAAAAGGCGTTCAGTTGACTATACCGAATGGAGCCTATAAAGGTGCGTACAAAGGAGAGTTGACTTGGACATTACAGAATGTGCCGAGTTAATCCACTGGATAAAAGATCTTTCGATTAAAGATTAAAACCTGACAAACAGTTGTCAGGTTTTTTTATTGTATAAAAAAATCATTAGAAACAAATAACTTTTTTAGTATGTGAATAATCATTTCTTAGTTATAACTTAAATGTAACTAGTAAGCGTTTACATGTTGTTTGTCATGTTTGGAATCCGTTGTATTATTAATCAAGGTATAAAATGGATACATCTAAGAAGGTCAAAATCGATTCTTTTTTGTTTTAGCATAAAGTCAGTTGAAAAAATTACCTGTCTTCATTAAATCAATTTCTTTTACTGAATTTGACTTAATAAATTATCCTCTGTTTTTCACTAAATAGTTAACTTATATAAAAGGAAGTGTCGATTAATTGAAACATAAAAAAAAATTATTCGTATTTGGGTTTTTACTAATAGGAATAATCAGTATAGGTAATTTTTATTTGAACAATACAGCAATCAAAGCTGAAAACGAGCAAGAACAAGTACATAGATCAAAAGCAACATTTGCTGGTAATACTGTACAAGTATACAATGGGCAGCAATTAGAGCAGGCCATAGATAATAAGTCAGTCTCCCAGATAGAACTAATGACCGATGTAAAGACGACGTATAATACGCAGTATGTAGATAGAAACTTAGTGATTAAAGGGAACGGATATACGATTGAGTCAGTCGGATCAGGTTTTTATGTATATTATGGTAATTTTACTTTCAGATTAGAAAATGTTGTTTTAACTAGTCCAAAGTTTGAGACTGCAATAATTAACTACAATTCAAGTTACACGGGTCCACTCAGTACGGTTGAAATGGAAAATGTAAGCGAAGGACCAAATAATCAAGCTGCTATCACCAATCTAAAACAATCAAACTTAGTTTTTACTGGTGGAAAAAATGTTTTTAATAGGGAAGAATCCAAGTTTTCAGAGTCTGTTTTATTTAGTCAAGTTAAGATGACTGTCCAAGGGGGTGCACAAGTCATCATAAACCAAAAGGATATGAAAGTAATCAGTGGGTTTAAGGACGAGGCGACTGCGTTATCTGTGATTGAAAACTCGAAGCTGCTTATTAAGACGACTAAAAATACATTAATGAATGCCAAGACGAATATCGTGATAAAAAATGCTTCTCAGATTGATATAGCTGGGGGTTCTACTCTTGATGTGAGTGCGGAAAATCGTGAAATTATTGAGTCAATACCTATTATTGATTTTTATAGTAATCGAAATACTCAACCTCCCCCAATCTTTAATATAAGTGAGGAAAGTGAAGTTTCAATTAAAGGTTCTGATTTACGTACAGGGATCTCTATGGCAACTTATGAACCAGCACAGCTTAATGTTACAAACGCAAAGCTAAACGTTACAACAGAAAAAGGCAATGGAATTTATATGGGAAGTTTGGATAGTTCAAGAGTAAAAGGATCAAAAATAACAGCCAATAATGGTGGACAGATTTCACTGAAAGGCTCTGGAAAGCATGTCGTAGAATTCAAAATAGACTTCCCTAGTATTATTATTTCTCAAAATAGTAGATTAGATGTAAAGCATGAAACAGAGATAGAGGATTCAAGTATTTATATGCAGGGACTAAATTCAAGCATGAGTGTCACTGATCACAGTCAAGTTGATTTAGTGGCGTCTAGAAAAGGGATTCAATTGTCTGGAGATAATGCTTTTTTGAAAGTAGATGGTGGATCGACAGTATCGGCTAAAGTTGACCAAGGAGATAGTATTCAATTAGAAGGGAATTCTCCTAGATTAGAAGTTTCGGGAAAGGGAACATTACTCAAAGGAGAGAGCAATCGATTAACTCAAATTGATGGGAGGGCGACTATTTATTTAGGCAGGCGTGATGCAGAGACGTACAGCCAAGGTGCGCGTATTGTGATTTCCGATGAGGCGCAAGTAGATCTTGTAGCAAATAAATCTAGTGCAATGGTGATGCAGTCAACGTATGGTGTCTTTGATTTAACGACAGGAGCTAAATTGAATCTTAAATCTGGTGCAACAAACGGCAGTGTTTCGGGTGCTGATACAACATTAAGATTTATGAGAAGTGGGCAAGCTTCCTGGGCGAATGGACATTATACATTCAATGTTGACAATGCAGAATTGGCTATTGAAAAAAGTGGTGGTAATGCTGCTGGAATAAGATTGTTGGGCTTTGGAAATCAAGTGAACGTTAGAAATAATGGTAAATTTACAGTAAATAATATAGGCAATGGTAGTGCAAATGATGGAGGAAGTGGTGATGGAAACCAAGGGATTCATTACACTGCGCCTACTGAGGTAAGCGATGGAGATAGAAATACATTTAATGTTGAAGATAAGGGGTCAGAAGTGAGAATTAATGCAGAGACAGGACCTGCAATCGATATGGGAAATGGAGTTGGATCGATTGTCGCTCGAAATGATGGTTATTTTGAAGCAAGAGGTCAAACTGCTAGCTATAATGTAGGGATATTTAGAACAGGAAGGAGCTTAAATGTTCTGTTTGATAAACCTTTGTTTATGGATTTTAGCAACACTCGTCCCGGAGGGGGAAGTATTTTTCAGGTAAATAATTTATCCGTTCTAACTGCTACAAAAAGTGATTTATCCCTGTGGAAAAAAGGCACTTCACTAGAGCAAGATCCAGATTTGAATTTCCGAGATTTAGATTATGGCTTCAAGGGAACAGATTTTCAATATTTAGGTGAAACAAATAGACCAAATGATTTTAATAATACCACAATAGGGAACCAAGGACTATCTCAGTATACTCGTTTAAGTAGTAACAACGCTCGTTGGGCGATTGCAGATGAGCTTCGTGTACCAACAACTGCAGATAAAAAAATATATGGACGAGTAAGTTTACCAGTCGGGCTGAATCGAACACGTCCAGCATGGGATGACGAAGCAGAAGTTACTGTAGAAGTAGAAAGAGCCAATGGTGAAAAAGAAGTCTATGAACAAGTGAAGACGGTGGGGGACACAAAGGAAAAGCCAGGGATTAGTATTTACGGAGAAGCACCTCAAGGCGGGATTTTTGAAATTGATACAGGCAAATATTTTGAAGTAGGAGATAAAGTCACCATTACCAAAGTAAACTTAACAAGTGGTGAATTAACACCAGGATTTGATAATCAAATTTTGACAAGTACTGTGGAGCCTTTTCAAATCATTCCGCCAAAACCGGTCACTGTTGAGAGTACAGTAATTTACAATCAGGCCAAAAGTATCAAAGGACATGTGGAAGATAAAACGGCAGAAATTACTGCCACGTTTAATGGACAACCAATGGATACCAGCAATGTAGTGATTGATGAAGCAGGTGATTTTGAGCTTTCACTTGATGGGATGGCACTAAAAGAAAACGATAAGGTTCAGATTTTCGCACGAGACCATGCAGGTTCGGCAGCCAAAGCAGGAGTAGTGAATCCGCCGGAAACCAACAATGATATAGGGAATAGGAACCCTAGTCAAAAAATGACTTTCCACGATACATCATTTGAAGCGGCACCCACAATAACAGTGAGCGATCTGATGCCGTTAACTATTTTATTTCAGGATGAAACTGGCCGAATGATCCATAAAAGTTTAACCATGTACAAAATCCCAAATGAGACTGTGGATTTAACGAAGGAAGAACAGATTATAACCGCGATTCAGACATTGAAAAAACAAGAATACGGTATTCTGAAAAAACCAAAATCAGAAGAAATCATCATGAATGAAGAGAAGACCGTCACTTATCAATTTATGGGGGCAACGGAAGAACTAATCTCAGACAAGGAACCCCAGACGGATGAATTCACGATTCGAGCAGTTTCAGATTTCAAATTTCCAAATGCTCCAATTGGGACTACCCGAGCAACGAAATTAGAGAAAGTAACTCCTGAGCCTTCAGAAGGTGCAAAAGGCTACAGCTCAGGAATCGAAGTAGTAGATTTGGCTGGGACAGGCAAAGGCTGGAGTGTGAGCGTGGCCATGACAAGCCCGTTACAAACAATCGATGGTAACAAATTAAAAGGTTGGGCACTGTATATTCCGAGTGAGAAAGTGAAGTCTGGTGGGATAGAAACGAAAGAGGCTGTCGGACACGCCGTGACAGTAACGCAAGAAGGTGCAACAGGGCCAGTCTTTAATGCGGCACAAGGGAAAGGCAAAGGCCGATTTACAAACTTGTTTGAAACCTATTCCGAAGAAGCTACGACAGAAGAAGGACTGACTCGGGAAAAAGGTGTTCAGTTGACTATACCGAATGGAGCTTATAAAGGTGCGTACAAAGGAGAGTTGACTTGGACATTACAGAATGTGCCGAGTTAATCCACTGGATAAAAGATTTTTCGATTAAAGATTAAAACCTGACAGACAGTTGTCAGGTTTTTTTCGGTACAATGAAAACAAGTCGTTAGAAACATCAGACATTTTCAAGTATACTTATAAACATACTTAAAAATAGTAAAGGATTGTCTAAAGATAAATAGTGTATGCATACAATAAAAAAATGAGGTGAACAAATGATCGAGTTTAAACATGTATCAAAAAAATACAACGATCAATTAGTTTTAGAAGACTTTGATATTTCGATTGAAGACGGAGAATTTTTTGTACTAGTCGGTCCTAGTGGAAGTGGGAAAACAACCACGTTAAAAATGATCAATCGGTTAATAGAACCAACTGATGGTGATATCTATTTTAACGAGCAACGATTGATTGAGTACAATCTAAAAGAACTGAGATTGACGATTGGCTATGTTCTTCAACAAATTGCACTTTTCCCCAATCTAACGGTTGCTGAAAATATTGAGTTGATTCCAGAAATGAAGCACTGGAACAAAGCCAAAAGACGGGAACGGACGGAGGAATTACTAAGAAAAGTCAGTTTACCGCCAGAAGAATATCTCCATCGAAAACCAGCTGAACTATCCGGTGGCGAACAACAACGTATTGGGATTTTGCGAGCAATTGCAGCTAAACCAGACATTATTTTAATGGATGAACCATTTAGTGCGCTAGATCCGATTTCAAAAGGCCAGCTACAACATTTGATTAAAGAGTTGCATAAAGAATTAGCGAGTACAGTCGTTTTTGTCACTCACGATATGAATGAGGCATTGTTTTTGGGCGATCGTATTTGTGTGATGAAAGAGGGAAACATTGTACAAACGGATACACCTGAACAAATCAGAAGCAATCCAGCCAATGATTTTGTAGCGCAATTTTTCCAACAAGATCATTCTAATTTGGAAAATTATTGTGCAGGAGATTTGTTAGAGTTAGGATTTGTGGAAACTGAACATGCTAACAGTGAAACAACTGTCGACATAGACACACCATTGCCTAAAGTGATTCGCTTACTGGTAGATGGAAAAACAGTTGTGCTAATAGACGAGAAAGGACCTATCGGCAAAATCACAGATCGAACGATTTTACGTTTCTTAGAGACAAAGATAGAAAAAGGGGCTCAATGATATGGGAAAATTGATAGAAACATTCCTTGCCCGTAAAGAAGACTTTATTCAAGCGGTCGTCGAACATATCCAACTATCGTTATTATCATTACTGATTGCGATTCTTATAGCAATTCCATTAGCGATTTTACTGACGAATTATAAAAAAGCAGCTGAATTTGTGCTGCAGATTACCGGGATTTTCCAAACGATTCCTTCGCTCGCTTTACTAGGATTATTGATTCCAATTATCGGTATTGGGAGTCCGCCTGCAATCGTTGCGTTAGTGATTTATGCGTTATTTCCGATTTTGCAAAATACGTATACAGGGTTGACTGAAATCGATCCTTCACTAGAAGAAGCAGCTGAAGCATTCGGGATGAATAAGCGGGAAAAACTGGTCAAGTTTGAGTTGCAGTTGGCTTTGCCTTATATCATTTCAGGAATTCGCACAGCAACGGTTATGATTATCGGAACAGCTACCCTTGCGGCCTTGATCGGTGCAGGTGGTTTGGGTACGTTCATTTTACTAGGAATCGATCGAAATAATGTATACCTGATTTTGATTGGTGCCATTTCTTCTGCGGTCTTAGCGGTCCTATTTAACTTTGGGATTCATTTACTTGAAAAAGCTACAGTGAAACGAATCGTAGCAGCATTCATGGTCTTACTTGCTTTATTAGTGGGTTCGTTTGTCTATACCCATCAAGAAGCAGAACAAAAAGAAATCACCGTTGCAGGAAAATTAGGTGCGGAACCAGATATCTTGATCAACATGTATAAGGAACTAATTGAAGCAAATAGTGATATCCACGTAAATCTAAAATCAAACTTCGGTAAAACCAGTTTTCTATTTAATGCACTGAAATCTGGTGAAATCGATGTTTATCCTGAATTTACTGGAACCGTTCTTGAAACATTTTTGAAGGACAATAAAAATACATCAAAAGACCCAAGAGAAGTGTATGAATACGCACGAGATCAAATCAAAAAACAAGAAAATATGGATTATCTAGAACCTATGCTTTATGAAAATACCTATGCAGTCGCAGTTAAACGATCATTTGCAGACGAAAATGGGCTGAAAACCATCGAAGATTTGAAAAAAGTTGAAAGTCAGTTAAAAGCTGGTTTTACCCTAGAATTTATCGATCGTGAAGATGGCTATAAAGGCTTGCAAAAATTGTATAACTTGACTGTAGATGTCAAGTCGATGGAGCCGTCGTTACGTTACCAAGCAATCAATAATGGGGATGTTAATGTGGTGGATGCTTATTCGACAGATAGTGAATTAAAGCAATATGATTTGGTGATTTTAAAAGATAATAAGCAACTCTTTCCACCGTATCAAGGAGCGCCATTGTTGAAAGCTGAGACGCTTGAGAAATATCCAGAATTAAAAGAATTACTGCAGCCATTGGTTGGTAAGATTACAGAAGAAGAAATGAGTGAGATGAATTACCTAGTCAATGTGGAGCAAAAAGATCCGGCGACCGTTGCGCATGATTATTTGGTGGAGCATGGGATGTTGGAAAAATAATGGTTGATAGATGAAAAGGCACAACATAAGAGAGCTATCTATCTCTTATGTTGTGTTTTTTATACTTTATAAGGTATAATAAAGGAGAAAGCAATCGCACTTAAGTGCGATTGCAAAAAAAGCCAGTGCTGATAACACTGACTCTTTAGTTGAGTTCTGACTAAAGCTCGAAAGTGTACTACATTGCCACTATCTTACTTTAGCTGAGCAGATAGTGGTCTTTTTTTACCCAAAAATCAATGTGATAAAAAGTTTAATCCCTTCGACAATATAGTAAGCCACAAGCGTGACAACTATTTTCGAAGCGATATCTTTTAACAAATCTTTCAAGGACCGCTTTTCCTAAGCAATAAAGCAGGACAAAAGCGATAAAGACATATCTTTATGGCATCAACTCCTTTTTCAGAGCTTCAGCCGTTATTCAACTAGTTATAGTATAACAAAGATTGTATCGACAGTGTATTAAATATTTTACAAAAACAAGTATGCTAAGTTGCTTTCCAGAGACTTTATAAGGTATAATTGATGAGAAGGTAATCGTTAATTATTGCGACTACAAAAAAGCCAGTGCTGATAACACTGACTCTTTAGTTGAGTTCTGACTAAAGCCCGATTGTTTAATGTTGCCACTATCTTACTTTAGTCGAGCAGATAGTGGTCTTTTTTTACTCAAAAATAGAAGTGATAAAGAGCTTAATCACTTCAACAATATAGTAAGCCACAAGCGTGACGACTATTTTCGAAGCGATATCTTTTAACAAATCTTTCAAGGACCGCTTTTCCTATGCATTAAAGCAGGACAAAAGCGATAAAGACATATCTTTATGGCATCAACTCCTTTTTCAGAGCTTCAACCGTTATTCAACTAGTTATAGTATATCAAAAATTGTATCGATAGTGTATTGAATATTTTACAAAATAGTAACGAGCAAACAGTCAGCCGTGGAGAATATTGATCTGATCGAATGCTACGGATTCTGGTAGATAACATTCTTTTTAATGTACATACTATTGACTCAGGCAACTTGATTTATCAGTTCGTGCTGATTGTTTTTGGCTTCAAAATGTCAAGTGTCCGCTTAACATTTTGAGGTGTCGGCTGTTTCCTCGTTAGTATCATGGCGGCAATGATCTGTCATAAAAAAGGCTTGCTCCGTCAAAAGTTAGCACAAAATCGGCAGATCATTATAGCAGGTGACGCATGGTGAGAGAAGTCAGATTTGCGGTAACTTCCTCAAAACGATTATTCAAATTTCAAAAAATCGTTGCTCCACCGTAAAATAGAACGAAAAAAAACGGTTCCGGACACCTGCCGAAACCGCGCTAAGTACAATTAAGAAGCATTGACCTGTTTTTATCGATAAACTCAGAACATCAGAAAAAACACTAGTAATTTCATGAAATATTGAGTAAAATAAAAACAGTCAATGAAAATTGACTAGGGCAACTTGTACATTCAGTCCGTCTGATTGTATAAGGCTCTGTGGGATGACGACCAATCTTCCTGCAGAGTGCCTTTTTATTTTGTCTAGCTGAACGAGATTTGTTTGGCTAGATTTTTTTCGTTTTGTCTCATTCCATTTTAATTTAAGTGGGGTGGAGAGTCAATGGGGGAATGTAAGTTTGTGTGAATATTTTTATTTAAAGGCATTATAATTATATTTTTAGGTAATAATGTATAACTTTTTGCTTATTTTTGGTATAATAAGAAAAGATTTCATCAAAAAAAGGGGAGTTATGAATTGAGCACTTTTTTAGTCGTTTTTTTAGGAATTATATTACTTTTGATTTTTATTTCAATGTTTTTATTTTGGAGATTAAACACAAGAAAGAAAAATCAGCAAGAACAAACTAAATCGGATCTAATAAAGGAATTTTCACCGTTAATTGTGGCATATGTTGGTATTTTTATTACTGCACTACCGTATTTAGTTCCAGAAGAAAAAGTACCTGTTTTTTTTCCAGAATATGAGGATAAAATATCAGAAATCGACAAATTGAAAAAAGATAATAGCGAATTAAAATCGACGATAGCTAACCAGACACAAGAACAAACTAAGCTTTCTAAGAAAAATAAGGATTTAGAAAAGAAAAATTATGCTGAGTTAACTAAGGTGTCTTTAGTAGTGGATGGGTTGGCGATGGAAGCTGGAAATAATGTAGTTGCGGACGTTAACGATACGTTATACTTTAATGAGGATGTATTGAAAAATTTTGTTGAACAAGAAATAAGTTACAATGAGGAAGATAAGACTATTTACATCGGGAAAAAGTCTGATCAGAAGATTACAAAACAAAAAATATCTGAACAATATAACATATTATATGGTGGAGAAAACTATACATCACTTAAAGATGTAGATGAAGAGTATCATGTTGGAGGAGAAACGATAGCAGATGGATTTATATTTAAGGGATCTAGTTGGAATGAACGTATAGCCTTATTAAATACAAATAACAAATTTACGAAAGTCGAGTTTGATGTCGGTAGAATTGATGAATCCACTAGTTCTTTAGAAAATGGTAAAATGAAAATTGAATTCAATGGAGAGAAAAAACATCAAGAAAATATCCGTGCTGATATCACTTCACAACACTATGAATACGACATCACTAATGTAAAAACTTTGAAACTATCATTGGCTGACAGTAGTTCTTCATTCGGGTTTTATAATATAGTTTTTACTAAATAGTAGTATGAAATCAAGGGAGTACCTTTCAGGTGAAGTACAAAATTGAGACGGTGATAGGGATTGAAATGAAAGTACACAAAAAGAGCGTCAAGTCTGTTTTTCTATTAACAGACTTGACGCTCTTTTATTTTTTACATTCCTATCAAAACAGATAGGTCAAAACCCTTCAACCCAAACCATCAAGTTGTCTGCCCCTGAATTAATTTTACAGGCAACAGATAATTCTTCTCCAATTTTTTTTCTGGATTTTGTATCCTCTGCAATAAAAGATCAACTAAAATATCCGCATAATCAGCCATTGGTTGAGCAATCGTCGATAGCTGAGGAAAATAGTTCTGAACAAATTTTGTCCCATCATAACCAATGATCTTTAGCTGTTCAGGAACATTTATCTGTAATTCCTGACATTGATTATAGGCAAGAATAGCCGTTAGATCATCTGTACAAAATAAACTGTCAATGTCCTCTGTCTCTAAAATATGCTTGATCTCTAAGTTTTTTAGCGTCGTTGAGCGAGCCGTCGTTTGAATATGAAAAATTTTAGGGTCTAATTCATGTTCTTCTAAAAAGTTTAAATACCCGTTTAAACGAAAATTTGTTGGAGAGTTTGATTCATGAGATCCTGTCAGGATCGCAATTTTCCTTGCTCCTCTAACGTATAAGGTCTCAGTCGCTAAATACCCGCCTTGGAAATTGTCACTGCCGATAATGGGAATAGTGTTCCCCAAAAATCGGTCAAAAGAAACAATCGGAAGTTCGACATCCTCATATTCAGTGATCCCTAAGTTGTGAGCGCCAGCAATAATCCCGTCAACCTTATTTGCAGCAAGCATATTTATATAATGACGTTCTTTTTCCTTATTATTGGCACTATCACACAAAATAACCCGATACCCCAAATCAAAAAGTTTTTGTTCGATTCTTTCCACCAACTCCCCAAAAAACGGATTCGCAACAGTTGGGAAAATAAGCCCGATTAGTTGTGTATTTTTTCCTTGTAGTGAACGAGCTAAAGAGTTTGGTTGATAGTTAAGCTCTTTCATCGCACGATTTACCTTATCAATTGTTTTTTTGCTTAATGAGCCGTAATTATTAATAACACGGGAAACAGTCGTAGGAGAGACACCAGCTTTTTTTGCTACATCTGTTAGTTTGACGACCATACAATTCCATCCTTTATTGGTTAGTTTTCCGCAGTTGCCAAAATTGTCCTTGATAGTCTCGGTCACACGTTAAATGAAATCCTGTGTGACCTTTTTCTGGGAATACTCGCATGGTTGCTACTTTTTCACCATCGTTGATGAAAAGTTCAACAACGGAAGAATCGACAAAGATTTGTAAATTCAATGGTTTTTGTTCGATAGAAAATGATCGTACAATGCCATATTCTTCTCCAAAAGGAACACCAGCATGACTGCGGTCTATTGTCATTTTACCACGTTGGGAATCAAAATGAATCGTTAATCCTTGATTCTGTTCTTTATCTGCATATAAGGTAAGGGTTCCAGTGGCTAGAGAATCAAATGATAGGGCTAATTCATAATGATTTGTTGCTGTATCATAAAAAGAATCCTTGCTGCTATCAAAATGTATTCCTTCGTCTATGCGTAGTTGTTTCATCTCTTCAACAGGACGTTGGTACAATTTTTTATCCTCTACAATCAATTCCTTCACGATGCTCAAACAATGTGCCCATTCTTCTTGGTCAGTGGGATAATCGATTTCCGGCAACCCAATCCAACTGATCGATAATAAGCGCTCATCGGGTGCTTTAAATGCTTGTGTAGCGTAAACATCAAAGCCTTCATCTAAGTTTTTCAAGCTAGAAGGATTTGTTAAACTGTTTGATTCAGACTGATAAGAGTCGCCAATGACATACATATTTGGGTAGATATTTTGGTACAGGCAAACGTCAGGATCTAAACCTTGTGGACAAAAAATAAGCAGAGCGAATTCTTCTGTTAAAAGTAAATTTGGGCATTCGATCATAAACCCCATGTCTTGATCAGTAAACCCTAATTCTCCTATACATTGCCAAGAAAGTAAGTCAGAACTTTGGTAGGTTAGAATTTTGCCTTTTTCTGCTTCATCTTGCGCTCCGATCATCATTAGATAGCCAGACTTATAACGAAAAACTTGAGGGTCTCTGAATTCAGAGGTATAACCAGCTGGAGATGCAGCAATAAGTGGCTGTTCGATTTTTTTAATGCTGCCTGATTGATCCATCCAAGCACCTAATTGATAGGAATGGCGAGTCCAATCATCATCACGGACATTACCTGTATAAGCAAGAAATAGCTGATCAGAAATCGGCAGAGCTGTTCCTGAATAAACGCCATGGCTATCGTATAAGCTATCTGGGAATACTTTTGTTCCCTCTTCTTTCCAATCAATCAGATTATCAGAGGTCATGTGATACCAAGATTTTATACCGTGAACGGGGCCCATCGGATAAGATTGATAAAAAACATGCCACTGATCATTGAAAAATGAAAAACCATTCGGATCGTTTAGTAAACCTGTAGCAGGTTGAATATGATAGCCTAAACGCCAGGTTGACGTGTCTATTTTTTGTTTTAGTGAGGCAAGGTGTTCTGGTCCCCATTCTTGATAGGGCTGATAACGTTCTTCTCTAGACCAAACTTTTTTTTCGGACATATCTATTCTCCTCATAAGCGTATTCTCACATATAGTTTAACTATTTAATACTTAAATGTCAAACGGATGACAATTTATAAATGCTTATATATTGTCTTGTTTATTCGTTTTGGTTAAAAATGATATACGTTTGACAATTATCTGGAATCATGGCATACTTTGTATGTGAAAAAGCGATTACATTTTTGAAACACAAGAATAGTTTCTTCTATTTTAGTAGCGCTTAAATGACAATTAGGGGGAAAGAAGATGGAGTATAAAAAAGTAGCAAAGGAAATCAATGAAGCACTCGGCGAAGATAATATTCAGGCTGCCGCACATTGCGCAACTCGTTTAAGGCTTGTTCTAAAGGATTCAAGTAAAGTAGATCAGAAAGCTTTAGATAATAATGAGGCGGTGAAAGGAACATTTGAAGCCAATGACCAATTCCAAATTATCATAGGTGCTGGTGATGTAAACAATGTATACGATGAACTTCTAAAAATCACCAATGTGAAAGAAGCTTCCACAGCTGACCTGAAAGCAGTCGCATCGAATGGCAAAAAAAGTACTCCTATTATGACCTTCATTAAGATATTATCTGATATTTTTGTTCCGATTGTCCCAGCACTTGTTGCGGGTGGATTATTAATGGCTTTAAACAATGTATTGACTGCTCAGGATTTATTTGGTCCTCAATCAGTCGTGGAACTATTTCCGAATGTAAAAGACTTTGCGAGTATCATCAATCTATTAGCGTCCGCACCTTTTGCTTTCCTACCGATCTTGGTTGGTTTTTCTGCTACTAAGCGCTTTGGTGGAAATCCGTATCTAGGGGCTGCCATGGCAATGGCGATGGTTATGCCTGATTTAGTCAATGGGTATGGTGTGGCGAATGCAATCGCAGATGGAAGTATGCCGTATTGGCATATTTTTGGAATGGATGTTGCACAAGCCGGCTATCAAGGTTCCGTACTGCCTGTATTAGTAGTTTCGTGGATTTTAGCGTCTTTAGAAAAGTTTTTCCACAAACGTATTCCCAATGCATTTGATTTTACATTTACACCAATGCTGGCCATCATTATTACTGGTTTTTTAACCTTTATTGTTGTGGGGCCAATGATGAGAAGTGTATCGGATGGTCTGACAGAGGGTCTTGTTTGGTTGTATGATACAACAGGAGCAGTCGGCTTAGGGATATTCGGTCTATTTTACTCACCGATTGTCATCACGGGATTACATCAAAGTTTCCCAGTCATTGAAACAACTCTATTAGCAGACATAGCGCGAACTGGCGGATCATTTATTTTCCCAGTTGCCTCTATGGCAAATGTTGCCCAAGGGGGAGCGACGCTTGCCATCATGTTATTAACAAAAAATAAAAAACAAAAAAGCTTAGCAACGTCAGCAAGTATTTCTGCCATGCTAGGTATTACTGAACCGGCTATTTTTGGGGTCAATTTGAAACTTAAATTCCCCTTTATTTGTGGAATGATTGCCTCAGCTGTAGCCTGTTTATTTATCGGTGCTTTCCATGTGCTTGCAGTAGCGATGGGACCAGCAAGTGTAATCGGATTTATTTCAATCGCACCAAAATCAATTTCATATTTCATGATCGGTATCGTTATCAGTATCTGCCTAGGATTTGTGATAACTTATCTATATGGGAAACGTCATATGGATGTTTTTGTAGGCGAAGATGAAAAAGCTGGAGAAGTTGCCGTTGAAATCAATGAAGATCCTGAAGCGAATGTAGTAGCGGTTCAAGATGAAGTACTGGTTTCTCCTGTAAGTGGCACACCTATTTCCTTGGAAAAAGTAAATGACCCTGTATTTGCACAAGAAATGATGGGAAAAGGGATTGCAGTGATTCCAGAAAATGGGATGATTTATGCACCTGCTGATGGAGAATTAACGGTTGTTTATGATTCAAAGCATGCATATGGACTTAGAACAACAAATGGTGCAGAGGTACTGATTCATATCGGCATTGACACAGTCGGATTAAAAGGCGAAGGTTTTGAGACAAATAGAAAATACGGTGAATTAGTAAAAAAAGGAGACATTTTAGGTACCGTTGATTTAGAGAAGATTAAACAGGCTGGTTTAGATAGTACTGTAATGATGATTATTACAAACACTGGTGACTATGCCGCTGTAGAAGTTATTGATCTATTGAGAGTGGACGGAGGCCAAGATTTATTAGCATTAAGTGCTCATTATAAAAACTAATTAGTGGAAGCAAGTGATCGAACCAATTTATCTACACCGCTTTTAAGATCCAAAAGCTGATGGTGTTGGGACTTCCCTAGTATCATTCAGCATTTGGATTATCTGCCTTTTTAAGGATAGAGACTATCTAGCTAGTTAATCAAGGATGATTAAATGTTTGTAAAAGCATCGGAAATTTCCTTTTTTCTTGTAATAAGTAGCCTGGCATGATTTAATATACCACCGCAGCATCTACTCCTGTTGCGGTGTTTTTGTAGTGGGTAGCTGGTTTTAACTATTGAACAGGTTGAGCGGGCTTAATAAGACTTAAAAGTGTTGGCATTGATTTGAAAGTTCGTGAGTTGAGCATAGTTTAAAATGCTAAAGTACAGTTATTAAGGAAGCAATCCAAAAAGAAATTCAACAAAAAAAGGGATGCGATATAGACGGTGAAAAAATTGATCCCTATTATTTTGAAGACATAAGCTTAGATTTACTATCTGAAAGATGTAAGTTGTCAAAGTATACATAAATTCGTCAGTTTGAAGAAAGCTATAACGCATCACCAATAAATTATTTAAAGCAAGTACGAATTATTCAGTCTTTGTTTTTATTATGGGAAGCAAAAAGAAAGCTATTCTCCATGCTAATCAACAAATTAAAAAGTGAATTCTGTAAAGGTAGAATGCAGAGAAATACTTTAGGAAAAAAGTGGTGAAGGATTGCCAGATAATTGCTGATTTCCTTATTTTCTCATAAATAAAGTAATTTTTACCAAAAAGAAATGTAAATTTCCCGAACTTTCGCTATAATAAGCAACTTCCATAAAACAACTTTTAATAATAAAATTTAAACTCAGTGAAAGATGAGCTTTTACAAATTTAAGAATTTTAAGAAAATGAATAAATAGAGATTGCAATAATCGCAATCTCTATTTATGTTTAGTCATTATCTTCAACTCTAACGTTAGACATAATAGTTGAATCAGTTTTATTTACTACTCTAATGATATATTTTTCGCCAGCATTAAGTCTATGGGAGTATAAAATTTGTTTTGTGCCAGCTTGTTTTTCCAATTGATTGATATCTCCATTTTCTCTAACAAGTTCTACTGTAAGGTTTTCTCCAGTTTTTTTGTCCACATAGACACGTACTATAGCTTCAATACTTTCTTTATGTATTACCCCTTTAATCTCTTTTTCTTCATGGGGAAGATATTTAGCTCCTTGATATTTAGGAACCAAAAAGAAAACAAGTGAGAAAAGTAAAATGACTATAACAACACTACCTGCTTTTATTGTATTTTTTGAAATCATTTATACCCTCCTGAACCATATCCCCATCAGCGGAGTTATCACCATAGCCAGTATCTTTCCAAATTTTTATAGCTTTGACCGGCCCAACATTAATAAGAAGTGCAGTATATGCTATTAACTTATTGGGTTTTCCTTTGTTAGCATCACTTAGGATTTGAGCACCACCAGCTCCCATTTTGAGGGTTTCATCACCTAGAAGAAGACTTCCTTGACCGTAATATCCAAATAGATAGTTACCTAAATAATCAGCAGAGTGATTAACGTCTATTCCGTCTTCTTTAATAATGAAATCTGGTGACCATTCTCTTGACCAGAGAGAATAATTTTTATCGCTAAATCCACGATTTTTTAAATCTAATGGTTTAGCTGTATTTACCATATCAACAAACTGCAAATACTTTAATGTGTTTCTTCCAGATACATCTATTGCATCATCACCAAGTCGTCTAGCAACCGCTTTTATATCCACATCGAGACCTTGTAAAAATTTTCCTAATCTTTTTTCAGCATCTTCCAACTCTTTATCAGTTGAGTTAGGATTAAGCCTAACTTTATCATACTCATCAAAAGCAGGTTTTGCCAAAGAATAAAGGTAATTTTCATATACACGAGCGATTTTCTCGGCTTTTTCAGTAGGAGACAAACTTTTATCATCTTTAATCTCTTGAACGAGTTTCGCATAGTCTAATGGCAAAACAAAGTTATTTTTCCATTCCTTATTAATGCTCTTTGCCCAGTCAAGTTTTAGCTTAGTGGTGCTATACATACCGTTAGAACCATCAAAGCAGTTCGTACTAGAAAGTGCAGATAAACCTTGGCTGACGTTATCTAGCAACGAGTCAGCAGTAGTATATAAATCAGAACAAGAACCCTCTAAATCATGTAAAGATTGTATTTCTTCCCTAAGTTGATGAATTTGAATAGTAATTGAATTAGAGCCATCTTCAGCATTAACATTTCTAGTTCCAAAAGATGGGCTATTAGTCATTAAGCTATTTCTATATAAGATTGATTGTCTTTGTTGTTCTAAACGTTCAATAATTCTGTTTAATGCATCTTCATCAATTTCTTCATTCTCAATCTTTTCAGCTATTCGACTAGCAAACGTTAGATTGTCATTTGTAATTTCATCATTTGCTCGAACTTGACCACGTAAAAGTGGAATGTGGGCAGTTTCGGCGTAGCTTTTGGCAGCTGACCACGCATCACCTGTTAACTCTGACGCCCCTATAAAGCTTTGCATACCTTGCATAATTTGATTTAAGCCGTCATTTTTAGTAGATAAAGAGGTATTTATCTGATCTAAATAGCTAGTTATTTCACTTGCTCTTATCTTTAACCCCAATAAATAGAACCTCCTTTAGCAACTCTCTTGTTTTAGTTTTATCTGTTTTTTAAGTAAATCTTCTTCTTTATTAACTAAAGCTTTTTGCTCTTGCTGTAAATTTGAATGGGTATCATCTAAAATTCTCATGGACTGTTTGTATTCATGTTCATTGTCTTCATGAGCCATATGTAAAAAGCGATTTGCTTTGTCGCCTTTCCAGTAATAAGCGAGTTCTTCCAAAATATTGGTATTTTCTTTATAGATTTGATGGGTAATGTCATCAGCTTCTGTAAGTTTTTCAGTTTGCTTTTTATTTTCGTCTAAACCATCTGTCAGATTTTGCAATGCTCGATTAATCGCAATAATCTCATCTAAATTATCTTTCTTTTCTTCTGGCATTTTCTAACCTCCATTTGCAATCTGTGCATCTTTTTCAGCAAAAGTAGTTGCGATTAAGGTAAAGTTCGCTAAGTCATTAGATAATGCACTACCGTATTGACTAGTACTTATTAATGATTTGCCATTTGTACTTTTTCACATACCGAAAGATTAGAAAAGCTAATTGAAGACGAGTTAACACTGGTTTCAAGTGCTGAATCTTTTGCGCTTGATATAGGAGTTATATAATTAGATGCTACGCCTATATCTGAACTTATTGTTCCATTTGACATCTGGTTCACCTCTGTTATTTATTCTATATTAAGTTTACCATTATATACATTTTGCAACAATGTTAACTTTTTATTATGGATTAGGAATTGAAATATAAGAAAACTAATCTAATAAAAACCAAAGCTTCGCGTCCTTGATACCAAACGGACGCGAAGCTTTTTTATCTCATACGTCACTTTTCTCATAATAAAGTAATTTTTACCAAAAAGAAATGCAAATTTCCCAAACTTTCGCTATAATAAAGAAAATAACCAAAACAGGAAGTGGAAACATGAAAAAAGCAGACCGACAACGGTTGATCAAACAACTAATCACAGAAAATGAAATAGAAACCCAAGACGACCTGATTGCACGTCTTGAACAATCTGGTGTCAAAGCAACCCAAGCCACTGTTTCAAGAGATGTTCGCGAAATGAGTATCGTGAAAACCCACGGCTCAGATGGTCGAGTAAAGTATGCTTTATTCTCTCAACAACAAGCATCCAGCAGTGAAGATAAGCTAAAAGAATCCGTAAAAGATTCAGTGATTCGCATGGAACGTGTCCAGTTTATGGTGATCGTCCACACCGATATGGGGGCAGCCGATGTCGTGACGAATTTCTTGGATGAAGTTAGTTATGAAGAAATTGCAGGGACGGTCGCAGGAGTTGATACAATTATTATCATAGCTCGTTCAGAAGATGACGCGATAGCCGTTGTTGAACGTTTTGAAGCAATGATGGATTAAAAATACAACCAATCAAAAAATGAAGGGAGATTTGGTTACATGGATTTGAAAGCGTTACAAAACGGGTCAGATATAAGAGGAATAGCAGTAGATCACGAGGAAAAAACAGCGAACTTAACACCAGCGCAAGTCGGGAAAATTGCAGTAGGAATGGTTCATTGGCTTCGTGATGAAAAAAATTTAGCTGAAAAACATCAAGCGGGAAAATTAAAAATCGGTATCGGACATGACAGCCGTATTTCAGCAGATAGCTTAAAACAAGCTTTGATCGACAGTTTCGTTGAGCAAAATGTGGAAGTGATAGATTTTGGTTTAGCGACAACACCAGCAATGTTTATGGCTACTCAATTTCCTCAATATGATTGTGATGCAGCGATTATGATCACAGCTAGTCATTTGCCGTATTACTTTAATGGCTTAAAGCTGTTCACTAAATCTGGTGGAGCGGAAAAAGAAGATATAACGTATATCCTGGCACATGCTGAAAAACCAGCACTGGTAGCAAAAGGAACAGTAACCAAAACTTCGATTTTAGATGATTATTCCACTGATTTAACAGATAAAATTCGTAAAAGCATGAAAACAACAGAAGAAAAACCGCTAGCTGGTTTTCATATTATAGTAGACGCTGGCAATGGCGCAGGCGGCTTCTTTGCAGAAAAAGTCTTGGGTAAACTTGGAGCGGATACCACAGGTTCACAATTCTTAGAACCTGACGGCATGTTTCCAAACCATATTCCAAATCCAGATAATAAGGAAGCCATGGCAAGCATCCAACAAGCTGTTTTGAAAAATAAAGCTGATTTAGGCGTGATTTTTGATACAGATGTAGATCGTTCGGCGGTGGTAGATGCATCTGGCGAAGTCATCAACCGAAATAACTTGATTGCTGTCTTAGCGACGATTGTTTTGGCTGAATATCCAGGTAGTAGTATTGTGACAAACTCACCAACTTCAAGCCATTTGAAATCATTTATTGAGTCAAAAGGTGGCAAACAAGTGCGCTATATTTCTGGTTACCGTAATGTGATCAACAAAATGATCGAACTTAATGATGAGGGAATCGATACCCAATTAGCGATCGAAACAAGCGGACACGCAGCCTTTAAAGAAAACTATTATTTAGATGATGGTGCCTATGTTATCGCTAAAATTTTGATGCTGTTACCTACATTAAAAAAAGAAGGCTCAACGCTTGGTGATTTGATCAGTTCATTAAAACAACCAGCAGAAACCCAAGAATTACGTTTTGAAATTTTGGACAGTCATGTCCGTGATTATGGAGAGCAAGTAATTCGAGATTTAAGTGGGTTTGTTTTAAGTCAACGAGGCATGAAAGTCGATCCTGAAAATCATGAAGGGATTCGAGTAAATGTTTATGATGAGTATGGAAGAGGTTGGTTTTTACTGCGGATGAGTTTGCATGAACCATTGTTGGTTTTACAAGTCGAAAATGATCAAGCTGGGATGAATCAAAAGGTTTTAGAAGAATTGGCTCGTTTTTTTGAAGGGTATAAACAGTTGGATTTAGCTAAACTATACGAAGTATTGAAAAAATAATAAACAGCTAGGAAAGAACAAAAAAAGTTCTCTCCTAGCTGTTTCAGCTTACCACAGACTTGGCTCAGCAACTGCCATAATCGTTTCTCCAGTAAATGGATGTGTCAGGTGCAATTCATAAGCATGAAGCTTCAAGCGCCCGCTAGGATTTGGATGGTATAAAGGATCTCCACTGATTGGATGCCCAATACTAGCTAAATGTACACGGATTTGATGGGTTCGCCCAGTTTCTAAAACGCAATAAACGGCAGTTTGGTCTGTCTTTTTTGTATAAGATTCAATAGCAACATGGGTAACAGCGATATCACCACGTCGCTCATCAACGACTCGTTTTCGGCGATCATGTCGATCACGTCCAATTTTTTTACGGATGGTCAACGACTCTTTTAAATGACCTGAAATCACTGCTTGATAACGCCGGTAGATTTGTTTACTTTCCAGTAATCGTCCTAGAATTGGCAATACGAAAGGATTTTTAGCAAATAAAATTGCGCCGCTTGTTTCTTTATCTAAGCGATGGACCACATACGGTATCTGGTTCTTAGGTGCTAAGTAAGCAGCTAAATGATTAAGTAGCGTGTCGTTTTCATCTGGTTGATTAGGATGGGTTTTCATCCCAATTGGTTTATTTAAAATAATCAAATGTTCATCTTCAAATAAGACATCAATGTTCGTTTGGTTTCCTAAAAGAATCGTAGGTCGTGGATAATCTTCTGGTTCAAACTGTAAAGTAACGATATCCTCACTTTTTACAGGAAAATGAAACAGTGCTGGCTCTCCATTGATTGAAACATTTTTTCGAGTGCGCAAAAAGTGTCGTACTTTGCGAGGAACTAACCATTCTTGTTCAAGCAGTTCTCGGACGGTTTGTTCTTTAAAATTTTTCGGTAACTGGATGGATAATTCCATTTGTTTTCCACCTTTTCAATAGCGTTCTCTCTTAGTTTAACAAATGAAAGGATAAGTTCAAGTGGTTAGGTAGAATTAAAGTTAGAGGTAAGGAAGTTATTCATTTTTTGTGTAGGGGAAGTGAAAAGAAGCAACGTGTCTTTCAGACACCTTGAATTGTGCATCATCGAATCACTTCGTTCTTTGTGATGTACAACAATGGGATCGGAACGAAGTGGAGTGATTCGCTAGTAAGGTAACTTCTCTCCCTTCGGTCGCCAAGTATTGTTCATCATCTACTTTGACGAAGCCAGTCGTAGTGATTCACAACAAAAAGACCCACTCTTTGGGGAAGAGTGGGAAAGGAGTTAAAAATGAAAAAGTGTTTTGTTAGGGTTGTTTGTTGGTATACATATATAATACAAATCAAATATGAATTTTTTGTGTATTAATTTAACTGAAACTGTAAAGCTTTTCTAAAGAAGTGTTTAAGTTGCACTCAAAATTCCCTCAACTAGTTACCATTCATCGTATTTATCAAGCGCATTGTCCAGCTAAAGTCAGTTTTAGTGATTGTATCATCGCCAAATTGTTTCCCATCACGATCGATAGCATAAACAAACATTCCACCTTTTTGGCCATCTTTTGGATTCCATTTCGCATAAGCATAAGCACGGCTAGTGACATAAGGTTCTACGGTATCATTCCACCGATTGCGATCTTGTTCTTCTGGAAAAGAGATGCCAGGAAGAAACTGTTGTGGTTTGATCGACGTTTTATACGTGTTCCATGTGTTATCCAAAGAAGTAGCAGAGCGACCATAAGCTTGGACAAATAAGTAGTCAAAGTAAGGTGCGGTTTTTTTAAATAAAGAATGATTATCTTTATTTGTATCATAAATCAATAATTTTCCAGTATTAGAATTCGGACCTAATTTTTTAGATAAGGCTTTAAAAGTCCCAACTGCCATTTCCTCTTGCTTCGCAGTCAAACTAGATTCCATATCAACATCTAGTCCATCCAAGTTCCACGGTGTTAGATACGTATCAATGAGCTGCTGTGCATATTTATCATATTCAACTGTTGTCGGCGTAGTTCCTACATGAGGGACATTCCAAACTTCTCTAATATCAATCGTTCGAATCACGCGAGTTCCTCTAGCGTGTAATGTAGGGACATAAGTGTTTTTCAGCGTGTCCCAAAATTTTTGCTGATTTGTTCCGGGATTAACATAATGAAAAACAGAAACAATGTCCACCCCTTCTGGAATATTCGTCATCGCAGTGACATTTTGATCTGATAATGTAGAGTTTGCATCGTGAGGCATTGTAACATCTCGCCATGTGCGGTAATAAGCCATCATGATTGGATCTTGTTGCTTTGTTTGCGCTGCATTAGATTGAGTAGGAAAGAGATTAAAACTTAGCAAAAAGAAAATTGGAATAAGTAAAAATGTTAATTTCTTAGACATAAAAAACACTCCTCTCTTTTTTGTAAAACGGTTACATTTCAAAAGAAGTTTAGCATAAAAAAATCAAGAATAACATTAAGAGAGCTTCCGGTTGCCTATCTAGGTATAAGTTTCATTGTTTTCTGTTTTATTTGAAAATTTTCTCAGAACAAAAAGAGACCCACTCTTTGGGGAAGAGTGGGAAAAAGGAGTTAAAAAATGAAAAAGTGTTTTGTTAGGGTTGTTTGTTGGTATGTATTTATAATACAAACTAAATGTGAATTTTCTTTGCCTTAATTTATTTGAAATTGTAAAATTTTTCTGAAGAAGTTGTAAAATTAAGCAATACTGTCTAAATAGTTAAATAAAAGTTTTTTATTAAATAATAATAATAGAAAAAACCAAATAATTACATGTTTCTTTAATATAAATATGTTTTTTTACTTATTTTATGTATACTTAATGAGTTATATATAATTTATAAAGAGGATCTCTACAAGGAGGAACCATGAAAAAAAGTACAATCATGCTTGTTGTTAGTAGCTTAGTATTTGTGAATATATTACCATTAGTCAGTTGTGCAGAGAATCTAACATTAGCACAAGAGCCAGAAACTTCTACTGTTAATAGTGGTAATTCTGATTCATCAAATCAAGTTGAGCAAGAAGAGAGAGCGACTGAAAGTAGCTCAAGAGAAGTGGGAGAAAATGGTGAGTTGACAGAATCTCAAACTAGTTCACCAGAAACGATTTTGAATGAGATAAACGTTGACAGTAAACAGCAAGAACAACAACCAATAGATTCTAGTGTGAGTGGAACCTATAATTCTATCGATAACTTGTCAGAAGAAGCAACTCAACCTAGTACCTTCGCAGAAACAATAAATATTCCAGATCCTAATTTGCGAAAATTGATTAATACAAAGTTAAACCATAGTTCTGATTGGGAGACATATGAACCTACACAACCGGAATTAGCATCAATAAAAGGAATTTTTCGCTTAGACTTAGGTGGAGGAGATCATATTGAATTTACAAACTTAGAGGGTATTCAATATCTTACAGGTATTTCAAGTTTGTATTCTTACAATGTTACTTTTTCGAACTTAGGTGATTTGAAGTTGATTAGTAATTTGAAGCAGCTAACATACATATCAATGGGTGACACGAACATTGATAATATAGACTTTGCTACAACATTACCTAATTTGACAGGAATGGTTTTCCCTTCAAATCGTATAAGTGATATTCGTGCAAGTCTAGATTTTTACAATTCTCCTAAGAGAAAACAGTACAACTTTACTAGACAAAAACTCACTAAGGACATTACTTTAGAAGGAAATCAAACGATGTTAGACCCAATAGAAATTATCGGGGTTAATGGAAATCAAGTTTCAATTACTTATGAAAATTCTAGCAGCTATTTTAGGTTTGAAAATGGCAAGTTTATTGGTGAAAATTTACAGCCTGGACAAACGCACATAATAAAATATTCTTTTGCTGATAAAAGTATTAACCATGCAGGAAGTATGACTGGAACTGCTACGATTAATGTTAAAATTCCTATAGTCAAAGGTTCCGATGTGACGGTAAAATATGAGGATACCGAAGGGAAAGAAATATCTGATGCTAAGGTATTAAATGGAGCTATTGGAGAAACATATACAAGTGAACAACTAGCAATTCCCGGTTATACATTTAAAGAGGCCAAGGGTGATGTAATAGGCAAATTTACAGATACCCCTCAAGAGGTGGTCTATGTATACACCAAAGATATAGTCAAAGGTTCCGATGTGACGGTAAAATATGAGGATACCGAAGGGAAAGAAATATCTGATGCTAAGGTATTAAATGGAGCTATTGGAGAAACATATACAAGTGAACAACTAGCAATTCCCGGTTATACATTTAAAGAGGCCAAGGGTGATGTAATAGGCAAATTTACAGATACCCCTCAAGAGGTGGTCTATGTATACACCAAAGATATAGTCAAAGGTTCCGATGTGACGGTAAAATATGAGGACACCGAAGGGAAAGAAATATCTGATGCTAAGGTATTAAGTGGAGCTGTTGGAGAAACATATACAAGTGAACAACTAGCAATTC
Source organism: Enterococcus sp. AMC1252 (assembly GCF_058216515.1). Classification (NCBI taxonomy): domain Bacteria; kingdom Bacillati; phylum Bacillota; class Bacilli; order Lactobacillales; family Enterococcaceae; genus Enterococcus; species Enterococcus sp. AMC1252. The sequence continues at coordinate 3,476,154 of NZ_CM177097.1, read as the reverse complement.
CCGGTTATACATTTAAAGAGGCCAAGGGTGATGTAATAGGCAAATTTACAGATACCCCTCAAGAGGTGGTCTATGTATACACCAAAGATATAGTCAAAGGTTCCGATGTGACGGTAAAATATGAGGACACCGAAGGGAAAGAAATATCTGATGCTAAGGTATTAAGTGGAGCTATCGGAGAAACATATACAAGTGAACAACTGACAATTGCTGGTTACACTTTTAAAGAAATAAGAGGAGATGCAAGTGGGAAGTTTATTGTCGATCCTCAAGAGATTGTTTATATCTATACGAAGTCAGCCGCAAGTGGCAATCATAGCGGTGAAAACAATCATATAAAAAATATGCAGCGCAATAATGAACAACAAATATCGGGTAATCAAGCAAAAATAAAAAAATCCAGCAAAGCAACAAGTAACTATTATCAACACACATATCCTAAAACAGGAGAAAATCAATACTTAGGGAAGCGTCTAACGCTTTTAGGGATTATTCTGATCGGGCTATTGGCAGGTCTATCTATCTGGAATAAACGAAGATCATTTAAATAGACCATCTGATAAAGATAGAGGCAAACAAGGCCCTCTATCTTTATTTTTCTAGACGGAGTTTAGCTTAAAAACCTAAATTTCTTGATAGATTCTTAAGCTTTTCTACATAAAAACAAAAGAAAAACGTGTTAAAATAGTCAGAAACAAAATTTCAGTGTATGATTCATGCTAAAGGCGTATGAATAATAAACGCAATCTATGTTAAAATAGCTTAGAAACTTTTATATAAAGAGGGAGCACTATGGACTTTAAAACAATTATGGGAAAAATAAAATCTGGTTTCCAAAGCTTCTGGGCTTGGATCAAACCGCATCTTGTTCGTTTTCATCACTGGCGTAAGCGAATATGGAAAAAATATCAGATCAATAAAATTATTTTGCTTTTAGGGATGGTCGTGGTTTTAGTGGCCAGTATTTACTTATTTACATTAGCTAAGTCAGCAAATGTAGGGGCACTAAAAAAAGGGCTGGAAGAATCTACTGTTATTTATGATAAAAATAGTGATGAAGCAGGAAAATTATTTGGTCAAAAAGGGACATTTGTCACTATAGATCAAATCTCTCCATATGTGAAAGATGCCCTAATCTCAACGGAAGATCGAAATTTTGAAAAACACCATGGCTATGATATCAAAGGACTTTTCCGAGCAGTTGTAGGGAAACTAAGTTTTGGTATGATTGGCGGTGGTGGTGGGGGGAGTACGATCACTCAGCAGTTAGCCAAAAATGCCTACCTCACACAAGAACAAACGATGACACGTAAAGCGAGGGAATTATTCTTAGCAATCGAAATCGAGAAAAAATACGATAAACAGCAGATTTTAGAAATGTATCTGAATAATTCATACTTTGGTAATGGGGTTTGGGGGATTGAAGATGCGTCTCATAAATATTTTGGTGTCAGTGCGAGCGAGTTGTCAGTCGGTGAAGCGGCAACTTTAGTCGGTATGCTGAAAGGACCTGGGATTTATAATCCGCTTGATTATATTGAGAATGCAGTCAATCGTCGTAATACGGTTTTACAGTTGATGGTAGATAATGGCAAATTATCTCAAGGCGAAGCCGATGCTCAAGCTGGTGTTGATATGGGTAGTATATTGAATGACAATTATTCTGATCAAAATTCTGATTACAGATATCCATATTATTTTGATGCTGTCATTGATGAAGCAGTCAATAAATATGGATTAAAAGAAGAAGATCTATTGAATAAAGGCTATAAAATCTATACAGCATTAGACCAAAACTATCAAAAAGCGATGGAACAAACCTACGCTAACGATGCCTTATTTCCGCCAAATGCTGAAGATGGCGCAATGGTTCAAAGTGGCTCCGTTGCACTTGATCCAAAAACTGGCGGTGTGCAAGGTGTTGTTGGTGGACGTGGGGAGCATGTATATCGTGGCTTTAACTTTGCGACTCAAACAAAACGTTCACCAGGTTCATCTTTGAAACCAATTTCTGTTTATACACCAGCATTAGAATCTGGGATGAAACCAAACAGCATCTTAGAAGATAAGCCGCAAGATTATTACCCTGCTGAAAACTATAGCCGAACGAACAGTGGTGAAGTAACTATGTACCAAGCTTTAGGTGAAAGCTTGAATTTACCTGCTGTTTGGACATTGCATAAAATTGGCTTAGATAAAGGCTTTGAAAAAACAGAAAAATTCGGTATTCCTTTGGCCAAAGAGGATAAATATTATGGTTTAGCACTCGGTGGCTTGAAGACTGGTGTTTCTCCGTTAACGATGGCGAATGCTTATAGTGCTTTTGCGAATGGTGGGGTTCAACCAGAGGCTCATTTGATTACAAAAATCGTCGATTCTACAGGAGCTGTGATCGAAGATAATACCACTGCTAAAACGAAACAAATCATCACAAAAGATACCGCAGATCAAATGACGAGTATGCTTTTAGGCGTATTTAGTTCAGGAACTGGGATGAACGCTGATCCATCAGGTTATGTTATGGCTGGGAAAACTGGAACCACAGAAACCAATTTTGATACAGATAAAACGAATGACCAATGGGTTGTTGGCTATACACCAGATGTGGTCGTTGCGACATGGTTAGGTTTTGAACAAACAAGTGCAAGTCATTATTTACAAGGTAGCAGTGCTACGCACGCTTCGACTGTTTTCAGCAGCCAAACACAAGGGATTTTACCTTATACAGCCCAAACACCCTTTACTGTAGCAGATGCCTATGCAACTGGTGGTGTCGTACAGCCAGCAAGTGAAGTGCCAACCAATGAAAATACCGATGCTTGGAAAGACAGTGTCAAAGAAATTGGTGGCCAGGTCAAAGAAGGGGCTAAAGATATTGGCGGTAAACTCAAAGAAGGCTGGGATAATGCGAAAAATGGTTTGAAGGACTTCTTCGGTGGTTTGACAGGACAATAATCGGTTTGAAAACAAATCAAAGAATGGTACAATCAAAGAGAAAAATTTATAGAAACGAGGGAGATTGAATGAGCAATATTTATGATACAGCCAATCAAGTAGAACGCGAAATCCGTGAATTAGAGGAATTTAAAGCGTTGGAACATGCTTACGATGAAGTAAAAGCAGATGAAGAGGCATACAAATTATTTAAAGAATTTCAAACATTCCAACAAGGATTACAAGAAAAACAAATGCGCGGAGAAGAATTTTCAGAAGAAGATGCCGAGAAAGCCCAAGCATTAGCAACTGAAGTTCAAAAAGCAGAAGTGATCAATCAACTGATGCAAAAAGAACAAGCATTTAGTTTGATTGTGAATGATTTGAATCGTATCATCATGACGCCGATTCGTGATCTTTATAATGATTAAGAAATAAAATAAGTAAAAACAAGGACTAGATAAACCTATCCCTCAAAATGAAGGATTGCGTTTATTTAGTCCTTGTTTTATTTTGTTTTAATTAAAAAAAATATTACTTTCATGAGGCAGTAATTGCTCCTGTTGATAAAGCTTCTTACTAATGAACAAAATAAGATGTTGCCAAGCTAAAGAATCATAAGGATGCTCAAAGTAAAATAAATCACTGCTATTACTACTCGTTTCAAAACAGTCTGAAATAATAATATCTGCTTGCTCAATGTTAAGAGTAAATTCAAGCGTTTCAGAACCAAATATTTTAAACAAAGTTGTACAGAGCAAGGTGTACGTGTGAGAATTAGTTGAAAACTGAATAAAAATTTTCAATTTAGTACTCTTTTGAGAATTCCTAAGAATGGTATAGAATAACTTCGTCATACTGGCAATAAAGCCTGGCGTGATACAGTGTTTTAACTCAGTAGAATTAGTTAAGATGTCACTTGTGAAATGTGTTAGTTGTTCTTCAGAAGCTGCAAAGCTAGAAGTGGAACGGGAATGAACCAAAGGGTTATTTTCATTATTTAAAAATTCATTTACATCAATTCCTAGAAAATAAAGAAAAATAACATTAATCAATAATAAATAATAATTAACAGCATATACGTCTTGGTCTACTTCCAAATGATAATGTGCCAATAATTGATTTAACATCTGGCTAGTCAACTCTGTTAGAGGTAGTTTTGAGTTGATTGCCCGCCGCGTAATATTTGCCATCTCCTGATTCGAGTCGATATTTGCAATAAAAAAACGTGAGATAAATCCAAAGAAAAGCTCTTCTCCAATCAAAATTTCTTTAGAAGGGATCTTCTTTTTTATGCTATCAGGAAACGCAGTCGGATGGTTAGTTTCAAATAAAAGCAAATATTCTTTAAATGAATCAGGAATTATCAATAGTTGAGATCTATAAGTAATTCGCCAATAAGTGACCGTTTGCCAATACTCTAATCTAGCCATTTGTGAAGGAGATAATAATTGATGATTGATTGGAAATGTCAATTCTCTAAAATAAGCATTTGGCTTTTTTCTAAATGGCCACTCAATGCCTTTAAAAATAGTCCAATAAACCATGAATAGTAACAAACGAACATTTTGTTCTTCACCTTCAATATTTGACTGATGATTTGTAGAAGGAAAGGAAAGTTTTATGGTAAAAGCTTCCAACGCCTTATTTAACAATTTTAAATTTTTATAGGTGTGAGAAGCACTTAGGTTTAATTCTTGAGCTAATGATTCAACCGAGTCGTAGTATTTGTATAGAACAGCATTAAGGATAGAAAAGCGCTGAGAGATTTTAATATAGTAGAGTCTCATAGAGTCAATAACTAAGCCTGACTTTAAAGAATCATCGACTTTAATGAAATAATGAAGTTGATATTTGAGCAAACCTACGTCATTTGGCTCAAAAACATTAGATAAATCATCAAGTAAGTGGGCGAGTTGGCGATAAACAACGTTAGTTGATATATCGAACATTTCAGCGATTTCTTGTGCATTAAGGCCTTCATCATGGAAAATCAATTGTTTTAACAATTCAAAACGGAGTTGCTCGTTTCTCTTCATGAAGAGATGTTCCATATAGCTAAACACGTCCTTCCAACACATGTATTTCTGGATACATAATAACATAAAGCTACCATGGGATGCTAAGAAAGCATTCATCATATATAGGTTTGTTAAGGGATGCTCTAAGGTAACACAAATATATTCTATAGAGGGAAGGTGAGTGGCATACACTCAATGTACATGTCATCAAAAAAAGCTTAAAATCTGAAAAAATGTCCCAACTAATCTAACTTTAATGATATAGTAATACTAAACGAAAAAAGAATTGGGGAACAAAAAGCATGATTGGTATCTATGATTACACAGTTATTTTAACGTATGGAAATGCAATTTTTTCTATGGTTGGTATGTACTTGGCTCTTACGCAACACATTGTTGAAGCTGTTTTTTGCCTAGTACTTTCAGGCATTTGTGATATGTTCGATGGATTAGTTGCTAACCTTAAAGAGCGTACAAAAAGTGAGATGTGCTACGGCATTCAAATTGATTCATTAGCTGATTTGATTAGTTTTGGGGTATTCCCAACAGTTTTAGGGTACGCCTCAGGACTTACCCAGGGAATTTATTTGCCATTATTTGTATTTTATATTTTAGCTGCATTGATTCGTTTAGCACATTATAATGTGACTGAAATGGAAAGAAAAGAACATTCGGAAGGTAGTCGTGAATATTACGAAGGGTTGCCAGTAACGAGTAGTGCGGCATTGATTCCATTGTTATTTTTTATTGCAGGACGAATGCACATTGCTATTACGTTGGTTTATCCAGCGGCATTGTTGATTATCGGGTTCTTGTTTATTTCAAAAGTGAAAATCAAAAAAGTCGATCCTAGAAAGCTAGCTTTCGGAGCATTTGTAGGAGCTGTAGTGGCTTTTTTTGTTCGCTAAATTTGTCAAAGGGGTAAATCGATGGAGAAGCGCTTCAAAACGAAGGCTATTACTGAAGGTGATAGTTGGATATTAAATTTTTTATATAAAAATCCAATGGGGAGATTTTTGTTAAAGGGAATCATCCAGCCGCCAATTACAAAAATTTCTGGCGTTTATTTAAATAGCTCACTGTCAAAAGGAATGATCAAACCTTTCATTAAGAAAAATACGATCCAAATGGATGAATATGAGTTAGTAGATTATCCTTCGTTTAACCACTTTTTTATGCGGGAAATCAAATCAAGTGCTCGACCATTGTCTCAAGAGATCACTCAATTGAGTGCACCTTGTGATGGTAAAGTAACAGCTTTTCCAATTGAAGAAAAGCAAACATTCAAAGTAAAACATTCAGAATATAATCTTTCAGAGTTACTTGATAGCACATCCCTTGCTGCAGAGTGGCAAGGCGGCTGTGCTGTCATTTTTCGTTTAACTCCGGATGATTACCATCACTATTATTATATTGATGACGGGGCCATTATTGAACACAAAAAAATAGCGGGTGTTTTTCATACGGTTCAACCGATCGCGATTCATAATGAGCCCGTGTTTTCTAATAATGCAAGAGAGATTACCGTTATTGAGACGCAAAATTTTGGGAAAATGGCTCAAATTGAAGTGGGCGCTTTGATGGTAGGAAAGATCAAAAATCTAAAAGAGTCAGGGAATTGTCAGCGTTTTGAGAAAAAAGGCTGGTTTGAATTTGGTGGTTCCACGGTGATTTTATTATTTCAGAAAAACCAAGTAAGGATTGATTCTGAAATTTGGTTTAACACTGAAAATAATCTTGAAACGATCATGAAATTTGGTCAAATTTTTGGTTGTAAAATGGAGGAAACGCATGAATAAGGTAGCATTTTTAATTATTGGAGCGTTGTTTTTTCTAGGGAATTTTTACATAGGTAGAAAACTTCTCTCCATATTAGAACAATTGGCATTCTTTAAACATCCACTGATTTTGTGGGTGATTATTGGTTTGTTTGCAATCACATCGATACTGACGATGCTATTATTTGATACTAATGTGGGCAGCTGGATTGGGAAAATCGGCAGTTACTGGTTGTCATTCTGGTTTTTGTCATTAGTCCTTTTTGGTTTGACCGATTTGATTTTAAAGATCACAGAGAAGATTACTTTGCTTCAATCAAAGGCTGCTTTAAATGTCTGGCTAGTTGCAACGATGCTGATTATCATTTTATTTTGTTATGGATCGTGGCAAGCTCAGCAAATCAAAACAGTGAATTATCGAGTAACAATCGACAAAATTGCAACCAATAAAACGAACAAAATAAAAGCTGTATTAATTAGTGATCTGCATTTAGGCTATGTTAATGACGTGAAGAAGCTAGAAAAAATCGTAACAAAAATCAATCAAATGCATCCAGATATCGTTTTTATTTCTGGTGATTTGTTTGATGGAAATTATAAAGCAGTACAGGATACATTAGGTATACAGAAACAATTCAAACGGCTTTCTTCCAAGTATGGAACATATATGTGTTGGGGGAATCATGATGCTGGGGGAACCTTTGAAAAGATGAAGTCGCTGGTTGAAGCATCAGACATTATTTTACTAGAAGATGAAATGACCGTTGTTGGTGAAGAAATTTTAATAGTTGGCAGAAAAGATAGCCGGCCAATCGGTTCACAAGATGGTAATAGAAAAAATCTTCAAGAACAATTTAGGAAAGTTGGCAATCAACTACCAACGATCATCTTAGATCATCAGCCATCAAACATTGATGAATATGATCAAGCTAACGAGTTGATTCTTTCAGGACATACGCATCAAGGACAGATTTTTCCGTTTAATTTAGTAACAAAGGCTTATTTTACTGTAGATTATGGCTATTACCGTAAAAATAAACAAAGCCCGCAAGTTATCGTGTCCTCAGGTGTCGGCACGTGGGGTCCGCCAATGCGAATCGGTACTCAAAGCGAGATCGTTCAAATAGAGATTACAACAGAATAAGTATGAGCGAATAGAGGCTGGAATAAAACTCACAGAGTTGGATTTCGGTCTCTTTTATTTTATATCCTCAAAAAAATAGAAAACGAACAAATTTTCGTATATTTTTACTGACCGTTTCTAAATAAAATGATATGATTAAGGAAAAGAATTAGGGCGAATAGGAGGATCTAATGAAAGTATTGCATACGGCGGATTTACATCTGGATCGGTCTTTTGAAGGCCTAAAAAATAGTTCAAAACAAATCTTTGAAAAATTACAGCAAGCCAATTCTAAAGTAGTCACAGAGATTGTTGATATAGCACTAAAAAATCAAGTAGATGCAGTTATTTTGGCTGGAGATACCTTTCATCAAAGTCGAACATCGATCCGAACACAAGCATATTTTATTGATGAAATGAAACGTTTGGAGCAAGCAAAAATTCCTGTGATCATGTCATTTGGCAATCACGATTATTATGTGGCAGAGCGTTATTGGTTCGATTTTCCCAAAAATATGATTCTTTTTCAAGGTGAGCAAGTCGAAACACATTATTTTATGACGAAGAATCAAGAAAAAGTTGCAGTCTCGGGTTTTAGTTATGAACATCCATGGATCAATGATGATAAATTATCGGCTTTCCCTACAAAAGACGTAGCAGCAGATTTGCATATCGGGATTTATCATGGTGATACGACGAATAATGAACAGCAGAATTATGCGCCATTTTCGTTTAGTGAGATGAAAACAAAAGGATATGACTATTGGGCATTAGGCCATATCCACCAACCTCAAATAGTGAGTGCAGATCCTTTGATCGTATACCCAGGAACACCTCAGGGACATACAAAAAAAGAACGAACTGTTCAAGGCGTTGCAATCGTTTCAATAGAACCAGGGCATGCGACAGTTCATTTTGAACCAGTTGCCCAAGTCACTTGGCAGGTGGAGAAGTATTCACTGAGACCAGTTAAAAGTCTGCAGGAAGCGTTGAGTTTTCTTACTGAGCTTCTTATAAAGGAGAAAACAAACCACGAACAATTGATTTTAAAGGAAATCAAGTTGACTGATACAGAACAACTAGGTGAAGAATTCCGAATATCATATGACAATGGTGAGTTACTTCAATATCTACAAACAACCTTATTACAGCAGACAAATCAATCATTGTTTTTATTCCAAGTAGATGTGATGATTGATGATTCAGATAGAAAAGTAATGATCACCGCTGATCCCGAGTTGTTGAAGCAATTGGAACGTAACTATTTACAACCAGAGATTTTTTCAAATACGCTGCAAGAACTAATACAAAATCCATTGTTTTCTTCTATTGTAAAAATAAATGAAGAATGGCGTGAGCGCAGTATTGAGCAAGCAGATCAGAAGATCAAAGCAGATTTTGTTATTCAGGAGGATCAGTCATGAAACTCATTGCAATAGAACTTGTTGGATTTGGCAAATGGCAACAGCATAAAATAGAATTTTTACCAAAAAACCAATTATTTTTTGGGGCAAATGAAGCGGGTAAATCAACAATATATCAATTTATTCAAGCGATGCTTTTTGGCTTTCCTCCTAAGGGCAAGCGTAAAAAAGACTATCAACCGAAAAACGGTGCAGCTTACGGCGGACGCTTGTGGTTTTCTCATCCAATTTATGGAGAAGTCCAAGTCGAACGTTTCAAAGGCCAAAATAAAGGACAAGCGAAAGTCTATTTTAATGATCAAATAGGGGACGATGCAACGCTGGAGAAGATGCTTCATCCTTTGACTAAAGAGTTATTTCAGTCGGTCTTCACCTTTCAACAAGAACAGCTTAGTCAGCTAGAAAAATTGAGTGAAGAAGAATTACAAACATCGTTACTATCTTTGGGTTTATCTGGGAGTCAGCAGTTGTTAGTCAGTAGAGAAGACTATTTCAAACGAGCTCAAGTAGTTTACAAAGGCAAAGGAAGTCAGCCGCCATTAAACCAAAAGCTGAATGCGTATCAAAGATTACAGCAAAAAATCAACGAAAAAGAGCAGCAGGAACGCCCCTTTAAACAATTGACCACTGAACTGGCAGATATAGAACTGATGATATCAGAAAAACGTCAAGCAGTGCAGGAAATAAAGACTCAGCTGGTACTCGTTGAAAAGCAAGTAATGAATTTACCTTTGTATGAAGAATTACAATCTATTGAACATACAAAAGCGATGACTGTCTTAAAGTCTGAGGAAAAAGAGACCTTACTATCAATTTATCAGCAGCATCGTTTTTTGAGTGAAGAGTTGGCTCGTTTGAACCAGCAGATTGCTGCCCAAAGTGAGACGGAAGAACAGACAGATGATTATCAGTTTTACTTAAAAGAAGAAGGTCATATTCAGCAATTGCTTAATCAGCGATATGAGATCGATAAATTACTTTCTGAGATCAATTGGATGACTCAATCTTTACAGCAAAATAAACAAGAAATGTTTCCTTTAGAAAAACAGTGGGGTTGGGACTCAGAGATGCCGCCGCAGTTAACGTTTGAGGAGCAAGCTGTTAATGAGTTGAGAGATGAGATGGTCGCACGGACAGTCAAATTACAAACAAAACAGACTGATTTGAGGTTGTTAGAAGAAGAAATTGCAACTCGTGAAGAAAATTTAAGTACTTTTGAAACGATTAATAAAGAAATGTTCCGAAAGAACCATCGACAAACTAAAAAAACAGTCAATTTATTTTTTTGCGGAGTGGCAGGAATCAGCTTCTTATTGAGTTTCTTTTTACCTGCACCGCTTAAGTACGGAATATTCTTGCTGAGTGCAGGATTTTTGATTGCGGGCTTACTCCCACTATTTTATCAAGCAAAAGATACCTATGAAGGTGAAAAGAGACAATGGCAGGAAAAGCTATCTCAATTGGATTATTTAAATGATCAACTATTAAAAATAAAAGCAGAAATCAAAAAAATTAATGAAGAAGAAAAAGAAATGTCTCAATATATTGCTCAAAAAGTGAAAGAAAACCATTTAGGTCGTATGGATCAAGTTGAGTTTTGGCTAGCTCATCGTACAGATATTACCCGCTATTTGATTTTACTTAACACAAATCAAGAGCTGGAAAATCAGCTGAAAAAAGATCAGAAACGAATGACTAAGTTAGCTGAGCAGACGGAGCGTTATACAGCACGTTTGCCAATAGCTGGAACTTCGTTAGCAGAGAGAATTCGTGTGATCAGTAATTTTGCTGATAAGATGGAAAAAATTCGTTTTGCCCAAGAGTATCAAGCGGATGCCTATACGCGCCAGACGATTCGAGAAGTTAAAGAAAAGCAACAGCAAGTGATCGATCATGCTAGACCACTATTGCATCATTTCCAGATAGCTTCTATAAATGAGATTCCAAATAAGATCAAAAGCTATCAAGAATCCAACGCAAACCATAAACGAAAACAAGAATTACAAGGGATGTTAGTAGGATTGTATCCAGAATCAAGTGATCCTCAGTTACTGCCATCCAGACAAATGGAGTTAGCACAAACACTTAATGAACTAGATGAGAATATTCAACAGTTACAAGAAAAAGAGCAAAAAATCCTTTATCAGCGCCAACAAATGTTATCTGATGGTACACTAGATGAGCTTTATCAAAAACGTGCTGAGTTGACAACTGAGATCGAAGAACTTGCTTTAATTTGGTCTGCTAATCAATTAGCTGGTCAATTATTGATGGATCTTTTAACAGAACTATCAGAAAAGCAATTACCGAATTTGTTAAAAAAAGCGACTGATTACTTCAAACTTTTGACACAAAATACCTATCGGTCGATTCGATTACAGGAAGAGCAATTGGTTGTTGTACGTGCAGATCAGCAACAGTTTATGCTACACGATTTATCCACTGGGACAAGAGATCAAGTTATCATGGCGGTTCGATTTGCTTTTCTTTATATACAGGAACATCGTAGTTTGTGCCCAATTATGATTGATGATGGTTGGCTACATTATGATAGCCAAAGAAAAGAACAATTAGCACAACTTTTTGCTGTTTTTTCTGAACATCAGCAAGTCATCTGTTTTTCTTCTGACCAAGAAATGGTAAGCTATTATAAAGAGTTGAAACAACCGATTATGGAATTAGAAGGAGCATAAGTATGAAAAAAATTCGTGAATTAACTGTAGATGAAACATTTGAATTATTTCTTTTGATTAAAAATGCTGATATTCGTATGGCAAAAAATGGCAAAAAATTTATTGCCTTCACTTTCCAAGATACGTCAGGGACGATTGATGGAAAATATTGGGATGCGTCAGAAGAAGAAATCAGCAGATTTACAGCAGGAAATGTTATTCTATTGAATGGGAAAAGGGAAGTTTACCAAGGAAATCCCCAAGTAAAGATTATTCATATGCGCGTTGCACGTCCAGATGAACCTAGTCAGCCAACACTATATATGGAACGAGCGCCTTTGAAAAGAGAAGATATGGTTGAAGAAATCAATCAAATCGTTTTTGAAATCACCAATGCGCATTGGCAACGTATTGTTCGTTATTTATTAACACAATATCAGAAAGAATTTTTTGATTATCCAGCTGCGAAAAGAAATCATCATGCATTTGCGAATGGGTTGGCATATCATACAGTGTCCATGCTTCGTCTAGGAAAAGCAATTTGTACGGAATACAATGAATTGAATGCGGCGTTGCTTTATTCAGGGATCATTTTACATGATTTAGGTAAGGTGAAAGAACTTTCTGGTGCTATGACAACAGAGTATACATTAGCGGGAAATTTGATTGGTCATTTAGTTCTTGTAGATGAAGAAATCACGAAAGCATGTATTGCGCTGAAAATCGATGAAAACGATGAAGATGTGATCGTGCTGCGTCATATGGTTTTAGCTCATCATGGTTTATTAGAATATGGTTCCCCAGTTCGCCCACGAATTATGGAAGCTGAGGTACTTCATCAAATCGATAATATCGATGCGTCTATCCAAATGATGTTGGGTTCAGTACGTCAAACCGAGCCAGGTCAATATACAGATCGAATTTTTGGATTAGACAATCGTAGCTTTTATGTGCCAAAAGATATTTAAGTAGACTAGGAGAACAAAATGAACCAATCAGCAGTAGATTTATGGTCACAATTCAACTCTCAATATTCAGTTTCACATGATACTTATGAGGTATGGGCCTTTGGTAATTCATCAGAAATGGCGGATGAGCTGTTAGAACATGTTCTTAAAGGCGAAAAGACTGGAACGTCATCGTTATATGCTTTATATGAAATCGAGCAAGCACAAGTTCCTACAGTGGATAGTTACAGTGTGCTGCTAGACGGTGAGGAGCAAGCACAAGCGATTATTTGCACAAAGGTGGTAGATATTCTTCCGTACTCTCAAGTATCAGAGGTTCATGGTTATCTTGAAGGAGAAGGGGATCGTACATTGAATTATTGGCGTAGTGTACACCAACCTTTTTTTGAGAGAGAGTTAGAAAAGCATGGGCAAAATTTTTCTGAGGATATGTTGATCGTATATGAACTTTTTGAATTGGTTTTTCAAAAATAGGCTATATAGTAAATTTATACGTAGTGCGTTCTAGGCTAAAATTTATTTTAAGTTAGTCAGGTAGGTGTCTTATGAAAATATCCGTTTATGTAGCAAGTGCATTCAGCAAGAATCATAAAGGTGGAAATAAAGCAGGAGTGGTATTGAATGAGTATACTTTGTCCTCTACTCAAAAAATGGCGATTGCCAAACAACTAGGTTATGCAGAAACAGCGTTTATATCAGAATCTGAAATTGCTGATTATAAATTTGAGTATTTTACACCAAAAGAAGAAGTTGATTTATGTGGGCATGCCACAATCGGCTCTTTCGCGATATTGATGCATTTAAATAAACTTTTTAAGAATAGCTATACAATTGAAACGAACAGCGGTGTCCTTACTATTACAATAAAAGATGACATCATATTCATGGAACAAAATAAACCGACATTCTATGATGTCATACCTTCAAACGAGTTTATTGACTGCTTTGACAGTAAAACGATCGACAATAAATACCCGATTCAAATTGTTTCAACGGGTTTAAAAGACATTTTGATTCCTATACAAAGCGAAAAACAATTGCATGCGCTGCATCCTAATTTTGAAAAAATTAAAGAAATCAGCAAGAATTATAATGTTGTCGGAATGCATCTATATACTTTTGATGACGATCGAATTATATGCAGAAATTTTGCTCCACTATATGATATCAATGAAGAAGCAGCAACGGGAACTTCAAACGGTGCATTAGCGAGCTACCTTTATAAACAGCACTACTTGAAAAAAGAAGTTTATGTATTTGAACAAGGTTATTCTTTACATTCTCCGTCCAAAATATTAGTTAAACTAGTAGCCAATAGTGAAGGGGATATAGAAAAAGTTTATGTGGGTGGTACAGGTTATTATTGTGAGACTAAGTGTTTAAATATAAAAGATAGTGAGTGAAGATAAAAAATGATCACTCGTCATGATTGATTTATTTTCAATGTATGAAAAAAAGGAGCTGGCTTGATTGCCAACTCCTTTTTTGTCATACATTGAATTATTTAGAAGAATCTTCTGTTTTACTTGAAGATTCTTTAGATTTTTCAGAGTCACTTGATTTAGAATCTTTTTCTTTAGAAGAGGATTCTTTTTCTTCTTTCTTAGAAGAATCACTTGATTTTTCAGAATCTTTTGTTTCAACTAAACCTGCTAATACTTGATCGAATGCTTTGTCTTTGATTTTAACATTTGCTTCTTTTAAAACATCAGAAGTAACTTTTTGGACAAATGCTTGATCGTTTTGTTTTGCTTCTTCAGCAATTTTCTTCAACTCTTTTTTGTAAGGAGCCATGTCGTTGCCTTTTGCTTTGTTTTTCACCATTTTTACGATAGTGAATGTTGATTGGTAACCAGTTGCGTCAGTTGCTTGGATCGGTTCAGAAACTTCACCGTCTTTTAATTTGAAAGCAGCTGTTTTTACTGGTTCAGCAATTGTAGCTGTTTGAGAATCAAATTTCACTTTACCGCCATCTTTTTTAGTTGTTTCGTCAGTTGATTTTTCTTTCGCGATTTTTGCAAAGTCGCCGCCGTCATTCAATTGTTTTTTGATTTCTTTTGCTTCATCTTCAGTAGCAACTTGAATAACTTGTGCTTCTACTTCTGGATGGAATGTTTCCCAAGCAGTTTTTAAATCTTCATCATTAATTTTGATGTGCGCTTTGATTCCTGCTTGATAAGCAAGGCTTTGTTTGATTTGTTCTTTATAGGTTTTTTCTGTAAGACCAGCACCTTTTAATTGTTCTTCAAAGTTTCCACCTTGATCTGTGATGCTTTTCTTGCTTTCGTCAAATTTAGCTTGAACATCTTTGTCTGAAACATCTTTTCCGTATTTTTGATCAAATACTTTAAAAATAATCATTTGTTGTACTGTTTGTTGACTTTGTTGGCTTGCTTTTGTTTGATTGTAGAAATCTTCAACAGAGATTGTTCCGCCTTTCATTGTTGCGATTTCTTGTGATCCGCCTGAACAAGCGGCTAATGCAAAGATACTGAATACGCCGGCTGCGGCTAAAATTAATTTTTTCTTCATTTTCGTAAGCACTCCTAAGTTTGTTTTATTTTTTATTATGTAGAAATAATTTCTCACGGTTATAACTATACCACACTATGTTTCATAAAAGAAATACGTAAGCGATAGTTTCAAAGAATTTTCGAATTTAGGACACAATTTCATCTATAAAAATGAGTATTTCTAGAAAATTTAGTTGGATACACCTGTCTGAATAAGTAAATAATTACGATGAACTTAGCAAAAACAAGTGATTATTTAAATTAAAATAAATAAATCGAGGACAAAATACAATATATTTTCATTTTATCCTCGATTTAGTTTTAAATTTCTTCAGGCATCTCAGGTAGTTCTGATTGGATTTTTTCAACTTGTTCTTGAATTTGATCTAATCTTGGTTCTGCTTGAAACATGAAATTTTCAACATCTTGATTGATACCGTCAATAAAAGGCTCAATGTACGTATCAGCAGCAGCTTGTAGTGCTTGTGCTGATTCCTTGAATTGATCAAGTTTTTCAGTGAAATCTTCTTTCAAATCAGACCAGTCTTCTAATTCATCGACAAATTTTTGCCGAGTTGCTTTGCCGCTTCGGGGGGCAAAAAGCAAGCCGCTGGCAGCACCAACGATTGCGCCAAATAGAATTCCCTTAGAAAATTTACCCATTATTGTTCCACCTGCTTCATGATTTTTTCAGCTATTGTCTGCATTTCATCAGAAGAATAGCGCCCTTGATTATTTCCAAAATGAATAGAGAAGTCATCTGTTTTTCCATAACGCGGTATTAAATGAATATGAGAGTGAAAAACAGATTGATAAGCGAGTTCTTTATTATTGTTGATGATATTTAGACCGTCCATTTCTGGAAAAGCTTTTTCTAAAGCACGTGCTACTTTAGGAACACGTGCAAACACTTCGCCTGCAAGAGTTGGTTCATACTCAAAAATATCTGTTACATGTTCTTTAGGAATGAGTAAAGTGTGGCCTTTAGTTACTTGAGTAATGTCTAAAAAGGCATAAACCTTATCATCTTCATAAACTTTATAACTTGGAATTTCTTGATTGATGATTTTACAAAAAATACAGTCTGTCATGGTTTCCCTTCTTTCTTTTTGCTGTTTCTTTTACTTTACCATACCTTGAAATTTATTTGGGAGGAAAAGTTCATGAAACCTTCAAAAAGTTCGTGGTATAATAGATTCACGATAAAAATAGTTGGAGGTATAGAAATGAGTTTAGTAATTGAACATTTAACAGGAGGCTACGGTCATATCCCTGTTTTAAAAGATATTAATTTTGAAGTGAAATCTGGTGAAATGGTTGGTTTGATAGGATTGAATGGTGCAGGAAAGAGTACCACGATCAAGAATGTGATTGGTTTATTAACACCACAAAAAGGAAAAATTTCTATTGATGGAGAAACGTTGAGACAACAACCAGAAAGTTACCGTAAAAAAATCGGCTATATTCCAGAAACGCCTTCCTTATATGAAGAACTAACATTAAGAGAGCATATTGAAATTACTGCAATGGCTTATGATATTCCTATCGAGGAAGCTTTTAATCGTGCAGATGCGTTATTAAAAACATTCCGATTAGAAAATAAGTTAGATTGGTTCCCAGCCAATTTTTCAAAAGGAATGAAACAAAAGGTGATGGTTTTATGTGCCTTTTTAATTGAACCTAGTTTATATATCATTGATGAACCGTTTTTAGGATTGGATCCACTAGCGATTCATGCTTTATTAGAATTAATGGATGAAATGCGTAATCAAGGAGCGGCAATTTTGATGTCGACTCATATTTTAGCCACTGCAGAGCGGTATTGTGATCGTTTTGTGGTCTTGCATGATGGAGAAGTTCGAGCAGTTGGTTCGATGGAAGAATTGCGTGAAGAATTTAGTTTACCAGGTTCTTCTTTGGATGATATTTATATCGCATTAACTAAAGAAGAAAAGGTGGGGTAGTATGTCTGGATTTTTTGGCATTCGTTTAGCGCGCCATTTGAAAAAAATGATGAAATATATGCGTTACGTGTTTAACGATCATTTTATTTTAGTTTGTGTCTTTCTGTTAGGCGGGCTGGGGTTTTATTATTCTCAAGTGTTAAAAACACTACCAGCCAATTTTGTCTGGGGGAGACCCATTATTTTAGTTCTTTGGCTAGTATTACTACAAATTGGCCGTATTGCGACATTAGCTGAGGAGGCAGATAAAGTTTTTATTTTACCGAAAGAACTTGAGATGAATAGTTATTTAAATCGTGCGATTCGTTACTCTTTTTGGCTGCCGCTAGTCGCTTTATTCTTAATGGGTGGTATGTCGATGCCATTAGTGGTAGTTTCGACAGGATGGGCCTTTTCAACATTTTTCTATTTTATTGTGATGTTGGGAATTTTAAAGGCGAGTCATTTGCGTTTACAAAAATATGAGTTATATCAAATTTCTTCAAAAGAGTATTATCTGTGGTTTACATTGTGGTTCGTTACAAGTTTTGTAGCAATCACTCTTAGTTTATATGTTACGCCGTTAGCAGGACCTTTTGTCGCAGCGGTGCAAGCTGTATTTTTCTATGTAGCATTAAATAAAAAAGAACAAAATATCTCGTTAGATTGGGAACTGATGATTCAAAAAGAAAAAAATCGGATGCATCGAATTTATCAATTCATCCACTTATTTACAGATGTACCAGAAATTTCTAGCAGTGTGAAGCGTCGGAAATTTCTTGATCCATTATTGAGTAAAATCAAGAAAACAAACCAAAACACTTACTTATATCTATACGCTCGTAGTTTCTTGAGAGGTTCTGAGTATAGTGGTTTATTCGTTCGTTTGGTGCTCGTTGCTGGAGTGATTTTATTTTTCTTAAAAGAATTTTGGATTTCAATGGGTGTATCGGTTTTATTTGTTTATTTGATTGGTTTTCAGTTGATTCCGATTTATACACAGTTTGATTATATGGTGATGACACATTTGTATCCTGTGCCAAATGGACAAAAAAAACAAGCTGTGGGTAAACTTGTAACGGTATTATTATTTGCTGCAGCGATTCTGTTCAGTCTCTTTGTTATAGTTGCGTTACCTGATTTTAAAGAAGCTGTGATGGTTGTGGCGGCGTTGATTATTGAAGTGTTGTTGTTTGCTAAATTTTATGTTCCTTATCGTTTGAAGAAGATGGAGGCTTAATCATGCATATTTTATGGAATAATCAAATCGTTGAACGTGAAGAAGTAAAAATCGATATTGAAGATCGCGGCTATCAATACGGTGACGGTCTATATGAAGTCGTTCGAGTGTATAACGGCCACTTGTATATGGTGAAAGAACATTTAAATCGTTTATGGAGCGGTGCTGAAAAAATCAGAATGCACGTGCCCTTTACAAAAGAAGAGTTGACTGCTAATTTGGAGAAATTAGTTGAAATTGAAGGAATCAAAGAAGGAAAACTTTATTTTCAAGTAACAAGAGGAATCGATTCACCAAGAAATCATGCACTGCCAGATCCTAAAAAAGTCAAAGGGGTCTTAACAGCTAATATTAGACCGTATGAGCGCCCTTTGGAAAAAATGAAGGAAGGAATCACAGTAGCTGTAGTTCCTGATACACGTTGGTTACATTGTGATATCAAGTCATTGAGTTTAATGGGTAATGTGCTGTCATTGGATGAGGCTCGCCGTCAAGGGTTTGATGATGCCGTACTTGTCCGTGATGACAAAGTGACAGAAGCATCTGCAGCGAATTTCTGGGTAGTCAAAGAGGGGACTGTTTATACGCATCCAGATGGAAATTTGATTTTACCAGGAATCACTAAAATGAAAATTATCGAGTTAGCAAGAGAACTGGGCATTCCGGTTAAAGAAGAAGCCGTTTATGAAGAAGAATTGTTTACAGCGGATGAATGTTTTGTTTCTGGATCATTAACTGAAATCGTACCCGTTGTAAAAGTAAATGATCATATCGTGGGGACGGGAAAGCCAGGAAAAATTACTGAACAGTTACTAAATGCTTATATTGCAAGTGTTGACACAGTGTGTGGAACACCAGAAAATTAGTTTGACTATTAAAAGAACAAGAGAGATGCTTGACGTTAAACGTTATGGAAGCTAAAATGATACTTACTGCAAATAATTATTAGAAGTTGTTAGGATAGGAGATAATTTCCATGGCATTTCAGTTGGATAAAGAATGGCGCTTGCAGCCAATAAAAGGCGCAACTGGCCAAACTTTCATGGGTATACGTGCGACTGAAAGAGTATTTATTAAACGAAATACTTCTCCTCTTTTGGCTGCACTGTCTAAAGAAGGAATTGCCCCTAAGCTGGTTTGGACGAAACGAACAGTGACAGGCGATATTTTAACGGCACAAGAATGGCTTGATGGTCAAGTACTTAAAGCCCAAGAAATTGGTCAAAGAAACGATGTTGTAGACGTGCTTTATCATTTGCACCATTCGCATATGCTGAAAAGTATGCTTGGAAAAATTGGTGGTCAGATCCAAACGCCTGCAATGATGCTTCACGCATATGACGAGAGGTTGCCTAAAGAACTTCAAAATAATTCGTATCTTGCAAGAGTGTATCACTACTTGCAAGAGAATATACCAAATTATTCTATTCATAATTATATGGTCGTTCATGGTGATGTTAATCATCGTAATTGGATCGTATCTAATAATTATCTGTATTTAGTTGACTGGGATTCCGTAATGATTGCTGATCCAGCTTTAGACCTTGGCATGTTGCTCGGTCATTATGTCCCACGTGCAAGTTGGAACAAATGGCTATTATCTTATGGTATGCGGCCAAGTGAGGAAGCACTAACACGAATCAAATGGTATGCGTTGTTTAATTTCTTACAAGAAATTTTACGCCATTATCAATTAGGAGAAAAACGGGAAATGAATGCAGAGATATTGAAGTTGAAGCGAGCTTTTGGGTATTAAAAGAAGGTTAGGAAACAAGGAGTTGCTTCTGATTTCACCATTTATCCAGTCACCGTTTACTTAAATAAATAGAGGGCAGCGCAAAACAAATTCTGTTTTGTCCTACCCTCTTAAAATTTGCTATTTAAAGAAAGGAAACACAACATATGAGAATGAGAAAAAGACCTGGAGCGGCGGAACTTTTGGCTAGCCATCCTGAATTAGTTGTTGACGAACCTGAAAAGTGGCAGGGGCGTTGGGCCGAACGTTTTGGGAATGACCACCCGATTCATATTGAAATTGGTTCTGGTAAGGGACAATTTGTAGTAGGAATGGCAAAAGCAAACCCGAAAATCAACTATATTGGGATCGACATGCAACTAAGTGTTTTGTCAATCGCTTTAGAAAAAGCGTTAGAAGAAGAATTACCTAACCTGCAATTGCTTCATGTCAACGGAGAAGAATTGACACAATACTTTGCAGAAAATGAAGTGGATCAAATATACTTGAACTTTTCTGATCCATGGCCTAAGACAAGACATGAAAAACGTCGTTTAACATTTAAAACTTTTTTAGCAACAGATGAAAAAATCCTAAAACCAAATGGGGAAATCCATTTTAAAACGGATAACCGTGGTTTGTTTGAATATTCATTAAGCAGTTTTTCAAAATATGGTATGGTTTTAGAACAAGTTTGGTTAGATTTACATGCTAGCAATTATGAAGGAAATATCATGACAGAATATGAGGCGAAGTTTTCTGCAAAAGGTCAGCCGATTTATCGCGTAGAGGCAAGATTTCAATCTGAATAAGAATATAAAAAGAGGGGCATGTAGTATGACAATTGTTATAGTACGTGGTCTTTTTTTTTCACAAAAATGAGCAGGAGGGCGATAAAAAAAGGAACAGTTGAAACGTCACGGTCTCATACGTGATTGTTTCAACTGCTCTTCTTAATCTTTGATTCGTTTAACGTCAATTACAGTTCCTGTAAAGGCATCAGCAGTAAATTCATACTGAACCATAATTCCATCTTCCAAGCGCGAAATTCCGCCATTATAGGTTTTTGAATGAACGGCAAATTTTCGTAATGGTTTTTTCTCAAATTCTATCCAAGAGCCTTCGATGGGTCCTTCTTTCAAAAAGGCTGTTTTGACATTTTCTAAAACTAAATCAGCATCCAATGTCCTTTTTTTCTGATACCAAAGTGTAGAAGCAATACCGCTTATGATGCCTAAACTTACACCAAGTGCTAAGCCGCCTTTAAAATAGCTTAATTCATTTTCTTCATTCATGGGGAATAACCTCCGAGTATTTTCAAATGTTTGCCAAAATCATTCAGCGTTAACTATATTCTAACACATTGTACGAAAATATCGAAAAACAAAAAACGTGGGCAATTGAAAAAATTTGCGTTATAATGAATGTGAAATCATATGAAAGGAGTATCTGCCGTTTTTGTTTTTAATTAATGTTATTTTTTAGCAAAAAAGAATGAGTGATCCTAAGGAGGAGAGCTGGCAGATAATACAACAATGGAAGAAAAAACATTTCAACGTATTAAAGAATTAACTGAATTACAAGGAACGAGTGGATTTGAAGATGATATTCGTGCCTACATGAAAAAAAATATGGAACCATTGGTAGATGAAATTCAATATGATGGTTTAGGTGGGATTTTTGGTCTAAAAAGAGCGAAAGAACAAGATGCACCGCGTGTTATGGTTGCCGCTCATATGGACGAAGTCGGTTTTATGCTAACGCAAATCAAAGATAACGGATTATTCCAAGTGGTTCCTTTAGGTGGCTGGAATCCTTATGTAGTATCAGCACAACGTTTTACTTTAAAAACAAGTAAAGGAAATTATCCATGTATCTCTTCTTCAGTTCCACCCCATTTGTTACGTGGAACGAGTGGCCAAAAACAGTTAGAAGTAACAGATATTCTCTTTGATGCTGGTTTTGAATCGAAAGAGGAAGCGGAAAGTTTCGGCGTTCGACCAGGAGATTCAATTGTGCCACAAACTGAAACGATTAAAACAGCAAATGGCAAAAATATTATCAGTAAATCATGGGATAATCGCTATGGTTGTACTTTAGTTTTAGAAGCTCTGGAAGCTTTACAAAACGAACAATTAGGCCACACGTTGATCGCTGGGGCAAATGTGCAAGAAGAAGTTGGCTTACGTGGTTCTAAACCATCTGTCCATAAATTCAATCCAGATTTATTCTTTGCAGTAGATTGTTCAGCTGCAGATGATATTCAAACAAAAAAAGGAACTTACGGTCACCTTGGGGAAGGAACATTGTTACGTATTTACGATCCAGGTATGATTACATTACCTCGCGTACGTGAATATTTATTAGATACAGCCGCAACACACAACATTCCTTACCAGTACTTTGTTTCGAAAGGTGGAACGGATGCTGGCGCTGCTCATACCACAAATAATGGAGTGCCAAGTACTGTAATCGGTGTTTGTGGACGTTATATTCATACGCATCAAACAATGTTCAATATCAAAGACTTCGAAGCAGCCCGTGAAATGTTGATTCAAGTGCTAAAAGGACTTGATAAAACAACTGTTAACACGATCATTTACGGAAAGTAGAGGATAGTTTATGATTATTCCAGCATCTTATGAAGAGCTTGCAGGCTATGTTTCAGAAGGAAAAAGTGTCTTTTTCTTCACCGCAGATTGGTGTGGAGATTGCCGTTTTATCAAACCAGTGATTCCTGAAATTGAAGCAGAATTTCCAGACTTTCGTTTTATTGAAGTAGATCGAGATAAATTCATGGACCTTGCTTCTGAGTGGACTATTTTTGGTATTCCAAGTTTCATAGTGACTGATCAAGGCAAAGAGTTAGGTCGTTTAGTCAATAAAAATCGTAAAACAAAAGAAGAAATCACGACATTTTTAAAAAGTGTTCGTTGAGGTTCTAATTTATACTAGCTATCCGATTCAAGAAACAAAATAAATCAATCGGGAGATGAGTACATTGTTAACACAAACTTATAAGAATATTTTAGTTGGTGTAGATGGCAGTGATCAAGGGAATTTAGCGTATCAACAAGCAGTTGAAGTAGCGAGAAGAAATAATGGTCGTGTGATCGTGGCGCATGTTATAGAAAATAAAGTCTATACTATGATGGGGTATTCCTCTTTGAATGATGGTTTATTAGATCAAGAAACGGAAAGTGCAAAAGAAATATTAGCTGATTGTAAAACATACGCAAAAAGTGTGGATTTTGATCAGGTAGAAACCGTTTTGACTTACGGCGCAGCAAAAGAAGTGATGTGCCAAGAGTTACCAAAAACGTATGACATTGACTTAATCATGGTGGGACAGTCTGGCTTAAATGCAGTGGAACGTTTAATGATAGGTAGTGTCAGTAGTTATATCATTCGTCATGCCCCATGCGATGTTTTGATCGTTCATCCGGAAAAAAAGAAAAAATAAATAAGTATCATGTAAAATAGGTGAAGCATAGCGTAACCGTGTTGTTTCACTTATTTTTTCTGGATAAAAGGCTGATAAGAAAAAATATCATGCAGTCGACCTGTTTTTTTTGTTAAGATAGGACAGGGGATAGAGTGCGTTATATCGTTTTATAAGGCAGTATCTTGGAGAAATGATAAAAATGGAGTGAGAGAAAAAAATGATTTTTGCTTACAATAAGGAACATGTCGGCGATGTATTGATGGTCATCGTTTCTGACGATAAAGGACAAGAAAATAAAGTAGAACGCAAAGGAAATGTGGCACGAGTAAGTGTTTCTGAAGAGGGACAAGTTGTTGCTTGGAATATTTTTGACGCCTCAACATTATTAGGGGAAATTGTTGGAAGTGGTCAAATAGAGTTAACTGAAGAGCAGGTTGCTAAAGTGAATGCAGAACTTACTAACTCTGGTTTTTCTGAAAAGCTAGTTGCCAAGAATGAACCGAAAATTGTTATAGGTTTTGTAAAATCTTGCAAAAAACATCCTGATTCTGATCATTTATCAATTACTCAGACAGAAGTCGATAATGGCGAAGTTCTACAGATTGTTTGTGGTGCATCCAATATCAAAGCTGGACAAAAAGTGGTTGTCGCAAAACCAGGGGCTATGATGCCTGATGGATTGATGATTTGGCCAGGTGTTTTACGTGGCGTGGAAAGTTTTGGAATGATTTGTTCAGCAGGAGAGCTACGTTTACCTAATGCACCGACTAAAAAGGGGATATTAGAATTGCCTTTTGATGCGGTAGTTGGGAATCCATTTCCTGTAGGAAAGTAAAAAACAAAGTGAATCCCCACAACAAAACAGAAAAGTTGTTTTGTTGTGGGGTTATTTTTATTGTTAATCACCATTACATTCAGCGAAACTTGGTTCATTTGAACGGGCTGCATGTTGTTCTGCTTCCTCTAATGCAGTATACAGATTATAAACCTCTTGAATTTATTGCTCAGACAAGGTGTAGCTTGATAGAAAAAAAACTAGGTTGGATGCTTTTCACTCAGAAGAGGAAAGCATCACCTAGTTTTTTTAATTGTTATACTTATGGATTTTGTGAATTGTTTGAGTTAGATGAGTTTTGTTTAAGTGCGGATTGATCGATCGTTAATTCTACATCCACACTTTGTTCTTTCCCATCACGGTAGAATGTAACTTTCATTTTATCGCCGACTTTTTTCTTGTAAAGAGCACTTTGTAAATCAGTTACAGAATTTATCTCTTCACCGTCTATTTTAGTGATAACATCATATCGTTCAATGCCTGCTTTGTCCGCTGGAGTAGCCGTTTGAACAGTGCGAACAAGGACACCCATTTGGACAGCTTCAGGAAGTTTTAAGATTTCTTTTCTTTGTTGTGTTGATACATTTGTCAATTCTTCCATTGAAATACCTAGTGCTGGACGAGTTACTTTTCCTTCTTTTTCCAATTGATTGATAATATTTACCACATCATTACTTGGAATTGCAAAGCCCATTCCTTCAACACTTACTTGGCTTTCAGATTGTACGATTTTAACAGAATTGATCCCGATTACTTGACCTTCAATATTAACTAAAGGACCGCCTGAGTTTCCTGGATTGATCGCAGCGTCAGTTTGGATTGCATTGATGTTGATTGCTTGACCATTGTTTTCGTTTTGGATATTTCTGTTTAATGAAGAAATGATCCCTTGTGTTACTGAATTGGCATATGCTGAACCTAATGGTGAGCCAATAGCTAAAGCGGGTTCACCAATTTTTAGTTTATCAGAGTTACCAAATTCGGCAATTGAGTCAACTTTATCAGATGAAATTTTGATTACGGCAAGGTCAGTATAAGAATCCGTACCGACTAGCTCACCTTGAACTTTCGTACCATCATGTAAAACAACTTCTAAACCTTTTGCTTGGTCTACTACGTGGTTGTTGGTAACAACATAGGCTGTTTTTCCATCTTTTTTATAAATTACACCGCTACCTTCGCTAGCAGCTTGTAGATCACTACCGTCAGATTTTGAGCTGTCACCTTGGCTGCCATCATTTCCGCCAAAAATACTACCAAAGCCACCATCATCAGTATTTTGACTAGGGCTTTGTAAGTTAATGACTGAAACAACGGTATCTTTCACTTTATCAACCGCTTTAGTCACATCGCTATTTACATCTAAATTAACGTTTGTTACTTTTGTATCCCCTTTGTTATCTTTTACTGAGTTTGTTGTTGATGAATTAGTAGATGAAGGTGAATTTTGTCCCATAATGGCATAAGCACCGCCAAAAGCAAGAGCTCCTCCAAGCAACCCTCCAATCAAACCCATTCCAAATTTTTTAAATAATCCATTTTGCTTTTTATCTGAATCAGGTGTAACGTCTTTCTTTTGCATACAAGCAACCTCCTAATTAATTATCATTATTTATTATATTTAGTATAGTCTTTCAAGACACCTTTAGTCTACCCAAGAGCTTTGAATTTTTTATGAACAAGTTAGGGAGAAAAACAGATACAAATGATGAAAAATCTCATTTTGAGAAATACTTATACACAGTAAAGTGTGAAAAACTTTTGAAAAATAGAGGAAAACACCTGTGAAAAAGTTATCCACATTTTGTGGATAATGTGGATAAATAAATGGGAATATGTGTTTGTATCTCAAAATACTATAAAATAAAGGATAATTTGAAGTTCGTCTGTGGATAAGTCTGTGCATATGTGTATAACTTTGTGGGAAAGTATGTGGAAGAGTCAAAACTTTCATGATAAAATTGTTAACAAGTAGAAGAATGTAAATAGGAAGAGACGTGAAATCAATGAAAATAAAAATTATTACTGTGGGTAAGTTGAAAGAAAAATATTTAGTTCAAGGAATCAATGAATATTTAAAACGCCTGCAAAGTTATGCAAAAGTAGAAATTATTGAAGTATCAGATGAAAAAGCTCCAGAAAATCTAAGTGAGGCAGAGATGCAGCAGGTTAAGGGAAAAGAAGGCGAACGAATTTTAGCCAAAATTGCGGATCAAGATCATGTTTTTGTTTTGGCAATCAATGGAAAGCAGTTCAGCAGCGAGGAGTTTTCTAAGGAAATCGAGCAGTTAGGAATTAATGGTAAAAGCCAGTTAGCATTTGTGATCGGTGGTTCACTAGGTTTGAGTGATGAGGTACTGAAAAGAAGTCAGCAGCAGATGTCATTTGGAAAGTTGACTTATCCACATCAGTTGATGCGGTTGGTTTTGGTGGAACAGATTTATCGTGGATTTCGGATTATGCGAGGGGAACCGTATCATAAATAGGGATATTTTTGGTCTATTTGAATTGTTTAAAAGAAGCATTTACTATTCTTTTTCTTGATAGAGTATAGGGGGATTAGTGATAAAACAAGCAGATACTTAATTATAGAATGAAGGGATTCAT
Source organism: Enterococcus sp. AMC1252 (assembly GCF_058216515.1). Classification (NCBI taxonomy): domain Bacteria; kingdom Bacillati; phylum Bacillota; class Bacilli; order Lactobacillales; family Enterococcaceae; genus Enterococcus; species Enterococcus sp. AMC1252. The sequence continues at coordinate 3,448,916 of NZ_CM177097.1, read as the reverse complement.
CTAAACCTTATTCTAACAAAACAAAGTTTACTTATATTGATACTTTACTTTATTTCTTGTGATTCAATCAATAAGTCATGCTAAAACAGCGTTTATTTTGAGGCTTTTTTGTTAAACCAAAAAATTTTAAACTAAATTAGTCATTATTTATTAACTTTTTTACTAAATAGTCTATATTTTTATACTATATTCCGTTAAACTGTACTTATTGAAAAAATAGTAAAAGGGGTCGATTCTTTTATGAGTCATATAGCTTCAGATATAGGAGCTGCTACAGGTGCGGTATCTGGTATTAAATCCGTATCTGTCAACAAAGGTACACAAGTGACACTAGGAAAAAGTAACGTTTCTAGTATGAAACAAGGAACGGAAATAAATAATCAATTATTGTCAGATTTAGCTCAATTAATTGATTGCGTGAAAGAACAAAGTCAGAAATTTCCCAAAATTGCGGAAATTATGGCGATTGAAGATAGCAAAATCAAATTTTAAGGAGCCAATTCATGGGGAATAAAAATGATGCTGAACGAGCCAAGTATGGACGGTTCATTATAGAAAAAGAAACAAGTATGGATGAATTGAAACAAGATCAGAAGAAGATCGAAATGAATCTACAAGACTTACAAGAGGAGTTACGACGAGGTTATCATACGCTAGCTATGTTAAATGAAGATGTTGTTCGTGATGGAAATAGTGAAGGGATTCGTATTCAACGAAGAAATGAAGAACAAGAACGTTTTTTTGTCCGTCAATTGCGAGAAGCTGAAGACAATTTAACTAATAGTTATGCCGAGCAGCGAAAAATACTCGATAAAGAAACCGAAGAATTGTATAAACAGAGGGGTGAAATTCCTTGGGATTGATTTATTCTAGCTCAGATTCTTCACAACTAATCTCTGCATTACAGAAAAACATCCAAAGTGGCAAGGAAGCTTCCGAACAATTAAAATCTGGAAGTCAACAGGTGATAGCTGCGGTAGATGGTAAAACATTGTCTGGAGCAGCTTACACGGCTGGTAAAGGATTATTTAGTGATTTAATTGTACCCACCATTAGCAAAGTAACTTCTGCAATAGATAGCATTGAAAGTGAGTTACAGACCTACAGTTCCGCCGATGCATTGGTTTCAGGTGAGGGGACATTGGATGAAGACAAATTAATGCAACAAATAGCCACGAAAAAAGCGATGAAAGCGTCTGTTGATGCATCGGCAGCATTAGCTAGAGCACTGTCTCGAAATAATCCTGTAGCAAAAGTATTGGACGCTTTATTAAACGTTCAATCCAATTTGGCTCGTATGTCGAATGATTTTGAAGATGATATACGAGAACTCGAAAAAAAATTGGAAAAGCTGCACACCTTTTCTTCTCAAACAAACGGGTTGTTCAGTAATAGTTTGAATGACATGAAAGTGGCAATGCAAAATTGTTTAATTTTAGAGAATACAGTAGTGAATAGTGACGGATCGTACTCTTTGCCAGAAGGAGTCGATAAAAGTTGGTTTAATCAATTGAAAAAAGCAAGTGATTTAAATGGGATCACAGGAGATAAGCAACCCGATGTAGGGAATCGGGAATATAAATTAATTGATTTAGGATATGGAAAAATATGGCTTTGGGTAGAAAAAGGGAAAACGACAGCCACGTCAGAAGATATTACGGTAAGTTTGGCGTATAATGAATGGTTGAGTCGAATGATTGCAAAACATGGTCTAGGATTTGTTCAAGGGGATCGTGGAAAAGGAATGGACGAGTTATTCTATGAACAAAATGCGACGTTGATAAAAGAACTTTCAACAGGGATCGATAGTGTGACAGGGAAAAAATTAACAACAGCCGAAAAATTAGGGAAAGCATCGTTATTGGCAAATGGGTTAATCACAATGGGTGTGATGGTCAAAGGGGTTGTGAAGATATCTACTCCCAAAAATAACCTACCTAATAAGAATACAGTTATTCAAGGAAGTAAGAACGGAAAGAATTATACGCTAGATAAAAATAAGAGTAATGGAAATAAATCTTATCAGAAAGCCAGTGGGGCTGAAAAGATTAAACAGCCTATTGAGAACGGTCCATACATCAAAAATGGAAAACCAAACGGACGCCCACAACTTTCAGGGGAGAAAAAAATACAATTCGAAAAAGATGTATATAATAATCAAGTAGATCCAGATGGTATTTTAAGAGATCCTAATACAGGTGAAACTATTGATTGGAAACCAGGGGATACTAGAAAAAATAAAGTAGATTTTGGACATACAGAAGGAAATTCTTATAAAAATATGTTTGAAAAATACAAAAATGGAGAAATTACTTTAGACGAATTGAAAGAATTTCAATTTAATTCAGATAATTTTAGGTTAGAGACGCCCTCTGCAAATAGAAGCCATCAGTATGAATAAAAAGGAGCCGATAAGATGAAAATGACAACAATATTTGATGCTGTCAGAGATGGTAGTTTAGATGATGTAAAAAAAATGTACAAGGGAGATATTAACGAAGTCAACAATGAGTTAGATTTGAATTTACTGTGTATGGCAATGACTAACATGAATAATGAATCAGAAAAAATTAAGATAATTCAGTTCTTAATTGATGAAGGCATAAATATTAATTATACAACAAGTAAATATCAACGAAACGCATTGCACATGCTTTATTTTTGCAATTTGAGACCAAGTATTGATTATATGGTTGAAATTAGTAAGGTACTAATAGATAATGGAATTGATATTAATGGATTAGACAAATACAAAGCAATACCATTAAAATATTCAATTACGATTAATAAATTGTCAACAGATGAAAATAAACCTCTATACTGGATGTTGTTAGAGGCAGGCTCTAATTTTGAGTTAAAGGATAGCTTTGGGAAATCTTGTTTGGATTATGCTCAAGAGTATTCATGGAGAAATGATTTTGTAAAAATTGTGGAGGAATTTGAAAGTGAAAATAAATAATTCTGATTTCGGTGGGTTTGTGGTATCCAATAATATCTGTAAGGGAAATCCAATAAAATATTCTTTTAGAGAAAAATCCGAAATTAATAGTTTAAATGGTTGGACACTATATTCAACTATGGATGACGAGGCTTATGTTAATGAATCTCATAATTTTACGATTTTAAATGCAGATTCTATATTTAAGATATCCTCAGCAATGCTAGAAATTTTTAGTGCCCCGTATGGTACTGATTTGTGTTGGTTATATGAGAATGATGTTCATATTGGATTTTATGATTTAAAAACCGATCAAGAAGTAACTATTGACGAGATAATAACAACAAAATAAAAAAAGGCACTCTACCACTCGACGGGAATCGAGAAAATAGAGCCTTGACTAGTAAGAAATAAGCTCACTAATCAGGTTGCCAATAACGAATAAAGAGTAGCCTGTGCTAGTTATACAAAGTACTAAATCTGAATTTATCTATTAAATAAGCTAGTAATAATGCAAGTAGTTACTGGGTAGTAAAGAGATAGATAACTATATATTATATTTATGAAGATCAATCATCTTAATCGGTGGTTGGTCTATTTTGTGTTCCAAGGAGGAAAGGAAATGTTTGATAACAAAGAAAATCGATACATCACGAAGGGAGTGAACGATCACGTACCAAAAGAAATCCAACTCTATTGCTGGAATTTGATCGATAAAAAAAGAAGTAAAGCTGAAACAGAATTAGACTACTCATAAATCTTTGAGTTCAATCCAGATAAGCAACGCCAAGCAATTGAAGTGATTCATCGACAAGAGCAACCATTTTTCATTGATTATCATACTTACACCATAAAGGGAAAGATAGTTGATTTCCAAATTAAAAATTATGGGTGATCGATGATCGTAGTCATCAAATTATGTTATTACCAGAATACTATTAATTGGCATTTTTCTAAGAACCAACTACAACAATCAAAAAGGAGAAAAACATGAAAACAAATCAACCGAGAAAACGTGTAGCTATCGTCAGTCTTGAACTGGTGAAAGAAGTCTCCCCTTTTTATGCCGCTAGAACCTGTACTAGCCCTCAAGCTGTTTACGAGTTATTCGCCTAAAAAAGAAATTTTAAACTCTTTAGATGCAATTGGGATTATTCAGTATTTTGATGTGGTAGTTAGCGGAGAAGAAGTCGCCCATTCAAAACCTGCGCCAGATGTTTTTTAGAAGCAGCTAGACAATTAAAAGTTCCTTCACAAAGATGTTTGGCTTTTGAAGATACCAAAAATGGTGCTTTATCAGCAAGTAGGGCAGAGATGACAGTTATCGGTTTTCAAAATCCTGATTATCCGCCTCAAGATTTATCTGTGACAGATAAGGTGATAACCTCTTTTGGAGATTTAAGTGTAAAATAGTTGATCTTTTATTGAGTAGTTGTTTCTGTTTTAATAATTTGTGATGGCTCCTATAATGGAAATGTGGACAAATTGTAATAGAAGAAAACTTACAGAAAGTTGATTTTATTTTAGGTGAATAGTATCCTATTGTAAAGTACAAAACGTGAAGTAATCCTATGTAGCAATATAGGTGTTTCTTCACGTTTCTATTGTTTTAATCATCTATCTATGGTGCTACGATGATAACAAATGGAACTACTACAGCCAATAATAAAATAGACATACTGATCTCTCCTATCTTAAATTCTGTTACTACCTTTATCATAACAGAATTTAATTTGATTATAAACGGTATTTAAACTTTAAGTATAAAATAGATTGATATGTGGTATAATTTTACAAAAAAGGAGTATATCTTATGAATGTAAATGAAACATTGCTCTTTTTTAGACAAAATATGAAGTTTACACAAAAAGAAGTATTACCTTATCATGATACTTCCGCTTATTCTAGAATTGAAAGCGGTAAACGAGAAATAAAGATGTCTGAACTAACAGCAATTCTTAATAAGCTTTCTATTTCACCAGAAGAGTTTATCTGTCATTCTTCATTGGACGATGATCAAAAAAAGTTTAGACAATTATTTGAATATTGCGCTACTCATCTTACGAATCAAAGTAAAAAGAAAGAATTACTTCACTACTATAATCAATTGAAAAATATAGAAAATCAATCATTAAAGGAACGTTCCAATTTTATTGCGATTAAGGTGTTCTTTTCAAATCACTGGTCAGAAGTTGAGCAAGTGACAAAAGAAGGATTAAATGATAGTTTTACTTATTTAAGCAAAAAATCATACTATGTTCAATATGATTATACATTGATGTCAAATATTATTTTTCTTTTAGAAGAGCAACGAGCTGAACTATTAATAAGAAGAGCGATTCCAATAAAAGATGAAGAAAATCGAAATACAGTAACGAAACAATTTGCATATAATTTAATTACTAATCTGATTACCTCCAAACTATATAGTAAGGAATATGGGAAAGTGCAAGACTATTTAGTGCTTGCTAAAAAGCAAAACCCAAAAAATAAGAATTATAAGTATCACATGACCATTAGTTATTTAGAAAATTTATATTTATATCTAACTAAAGGAGATTATACGTACATCAAGAGTGTCTATGATTACATTCATATCCTTCATACTATTGGAGAAGAACAACTTTCTATAATGACTGAGAAAGAAGTTGAGCAGTTGACACTTGCTAGGACAGATTCACCTATTAATACGATGAAGGTGAATTAGTGTATCTAGCTCAAAAATAATTATATATTATATCTATGAAGATCAATCATCTTAAATGGTGGTTGGTCTATTTTTGTGTTTTAAGGAGGGAATAAAATGTTTGATAACAAAGAAAATCGTTACATCACGAAGGGAGTGAACGAACAAGTACCAAAAGAAATCCAACTCTATTGCTGGAATTTGATCGATAAAAAAAGAAGTGAAACTGAAACAGAATTAGACTACTTACAAATCTTTGAATTCAATCCAGATAATCAACGCCAAGCAATTGAAGTGATTCATCGACAAGAGCAACCATTTTTCATTGATTATCATACCTACACCATAAAGGGAAAGATGCCTGATTTCCAAATTAAAAAGTTATGGGTGATCGATGATCGTAGTCATCAAACCATGTTATTACCAGAAGATTATTAACTGCATTTTTCTAAGAACCAACTACAACAATCATAAAGGAGAAAAACATGAAAACAAACCAACCGAGAAAACGTGTAGCTATTGTCAGTCTTGAACTGGTAAAAGAAGCCTCAACTTTTTACGCCGCTAGAACTTGTACTAGCCCTCAAGCTGTCTATGAATTATTCGCCCCGTTTATTGAAACAAAAGACCGAGAACATTTGGTGGTAGCTGGTTTAAACGTAAAAAATGAACCAACGGCTATTCAAGTTGTTCATATAGGAACCATCAATCAGTCACTCGCTTTCCCTAGAGATATCTTAAAGATGGCGCTGTTGTCAAATAGTGTGTCTATTTGTGTTGGGCATAATCATCCTTCAGGTAGTGTGACCGCTTCATTAGCGGATATTGAATTTACTGCGAAGTTAGAAAAAGCCTGTCGATTGCTTCAAATCAATTTACAAGATCATCTGATTATTGGTAGTAATGGAAACTATTTATCTATGAAAGCAGAAGGGTATATAACCGATAGTAAGTAATGAAGCCTTATGAGGGAAGCTCGTAAGGTTATTTTTATACCATAGAAAGGAAGTAAGCGATGTCAAATGAAGCAATGACGATTTTACAAAAACAAACGAAGCTTGTAACAGTAAAAGAGGAATGGAGCTATGAATCTGTCACATTGGAAAGGGAAGAACTAGACGAAGCTACTCTTCCTGAAGGAGCCAAAAAACAATTACCAAAACTAGTAATGACCCACTTGTATTTATATGTAGATAATCAAGACAATGAATATGTTGTGTATTTTCTTACTGATGTTACGAGCCAAACCACGTATATCAAAGGTTTATTAAAGAATAATACACGACTCTATTCCAAACTTTTACCAATGAAGGATGGAGCTGAATGACCAAAGAGGAATTTTTAGAATTGATTTGTCACTGTATGATGCAAATAGTAGATGCAATAAGAGAGGGGCGAGAGTAAATGGGTTTATGGATTCGTTTAGCATGCTTAGTCATTACAACAGTTATTACCGAATTAATCACATATCATGGATAGAAAAAGGAGAAGAAAATGATTCAAAAACGAAAGATAACGATTCAATCTGAATCATGGTCGAATACAGAAGGGAATCATCGTTACTTATTAAAAAAAGTGTGGGGTGATGGTCCACTTGCAATGATCGTGACGATTCATCCGACGATGATTGACCCACTTGCTTTAGATATGACCACGATGTTGATCCAAGAACAACTACGTAAGCAGGAATTTTCAGGATTTTTAGCAGTGAATTTATTTTCCTCTACAAAAATTAAAGGAACCGCACAATCTTTAACTGGAGGTAGTGACGATCAAACCTTTGCGGTGATTGAAACATGTCTAGCAGAGAAGCAATTAACGGAGATTATTATTGGTGTGGGTTCTATATTACGTACCAATGAGTTGGCTAAGAAGCAATTAGATATATTCTATGGTCTACTTTCAACGAAGCAGAAAAAACAAGTAAAGGTGTTAGTTGACGATGAAGAACACCCAGCGCATCCATTAGCGCCAAAAATTAGGCATGAATGGCGCTATATTAGCTATGCCCAGTACCGGAAGAAAAACTTAATGACAAAAGAAGTGTAAATGGCATTGTCAAAGGTAGTGACAGGCGTACAGGCAATGTCAAAAAAGAATCGATACACTAAGAATAGATTAAGTTATGAAGAAAGGGTGGAAGTGTGACATGTGGAAAAAGAGATTGAAGGCTTAAATGGAATTTATAAAACCATTGCACAACTGACTTCTTTAGAGGATTGCTTGGTATTGTATCAACATTTTAAGGGGTTAAGTATTAATTTTCCCACAAAGCTAATTGATGGGGCTTATGTGAAGCGATACGTAGAAAAAGAAGTACACAAAGGAAAAGTATTTTCAAAAAAAGAAATCCAGCAATTAGCGATTTCTTTTGATTATTCAGAACGTCAAATCAGACGGTTTCTGAGTGAAGCAGTTAATGAAAATAAATTAGAGGACGAATCATTGCCTTATATAGCGCAGTGGTTACACTCACAAACAAATGGAGGAAATGAACATGGAAAGTAAGCAGATGCATTGTACGAATTGTGGGAAGGAAATGAGCCAAGAAGCGGAAATCTGTACGTCTTGTGGTGTGCGTCAAGGGAAAGTGATTCATTATTGTTATAACTGTGGAAATGAGATCCAACCCAATCAGGAATTATGTCTGGGATGTGGTGTTAATCCTCGAAAAATAAAGCGACAATCCGTAGGAAAAAGTTTAGAGAGTACAGGGACAGGTTCAGTGAATGTTATATTAGCAGCTATTTTAGGATTCTTTATTCCAGGATTGCCGTCCCTATTATGGTATAACCAGAAAACAAAAGGCATTGTGATGATTGTGGCTGCGATACTAGTGACCATACTTCTTCCTTTACTTGGGTTGATTGTTATAATTGTTGGTGCCGTAGATGCCTATCAACTAGGACAACGTGTAAATAATGGTGAAACACTAGATGAATGGACGTTTTTCTGGTCTAAGTAAACAAAATAAAAGGACGAGCAGACATTCAAATGTTTCTCGTCTTTCACTTTATTAGGAGGGATACATATGAAAAATTGGGTTAAGGGATTCATCATTTTAGGCTGTATGGTTAGCTTAGCCGCTTGTTCTACACAATCAAAAGAAGAAAAAAAAGTAAATGAAACGCAAGCTTCTTCTTCAATATCGAGTCAAGAAAAACAACGAAAGGAAGATGCTCCAGAAGTAAATCAATCAAAAGATGCTTCTTATTTTGAGGTGGATAGTAGTCGCCAATCCGCATTAGAAGATCGAATAGAGCGGAAATATAAAAAAGCATACGGACTTGGTTATGAAGGAAATCCCACAACAAAGCAAGTAACAGAGCTGAAAACGTTAGAAGATATTCAACAATTTTTACAAGAAAAGTACGAAATGAGCTTTCCGAATAATCAAACAAAAACAGGGGAGTATTATTTTGCGTTTAACCTAGATTATTTATATGGGTTAGTAATGGATGATGATTATTTTAGTTTGTATACAGAGGTATATGAAAAAGGGGAAGTAGAAGGCTACCAAGAACAAGTCATTGCGTTAAATCAGGCAGCGTTTCGTCTATTGAATCATTTAGACATAGACCACTATTTCCGTTTAGTGATAGAAGCAGATGAGCAAAGCGAGTCATTTACGGAACAACAAATTACAGATACCTTAAAAACAATAAAACAAAAACTGGTGGATAGAGAGGAGGTTGTAAAAGAGGACGCTCGTTATTTAGGTATTGCGTATGATACAAGCAGTCTTCCCTATAAAGAACAAAATCCAACACAATCTATTTATGACCGAGAGAAAATGGGAAGTGATCCGTATTCACAAGTGTTTAGTGATTTAGGTGGTTGGTATCAAATTATGTATGTCTTAACGGATAAAGAGATTACTCAAAGAGGAACAAAGGTAGGGCAAGGTAAAAATCTGTATGAGGGCTTCTTAAAGTAACAGTGTAGTGTTGTTCGAAAAAGTTGGGATTTTTGGGAATAGAACTAAAGCATTGAATAGACAAGAAAAATGAACAGCTTCTAAATCCCATATTCCCAAAAATAAATTGGGAATGTGGGATTCTTTTTGTCATAAAATTACTTAAAAAAACTACATAGCAAAAGGATATTTTGGGTATTCCCAAATTTCCCAAAAAATAAAATTAACTACTAAAGACAATTGAAATATATTATTATAGTAGTGAGGTGATAAAAAATGAACATCTATGACTATGAAAACAGGACATTAAACCCATTATTTTTAGGAGGAACATACGAGCAAAAAATTAAACAAGATAAACCCAAAGAAACCTATGTACAAAGTATCAATTTACTTTTACTAAGTATAAACAGACTGAAAGAAGACTATGGAAAAGCAATTAACAGCCTGTTACCAAATTTCCAAAAAATCACTGAGAATGTTGAATGTGATGAAGAATTGGGATATCAAAAATGGATAAAAAAGAAACTGGCGGTAAAAACGAAATTTGATAGTGAAGGGATTTCTATAGCCCACAAAGAAAATGACCTAAATCCGCTAGAGAACTTACTAATCATTTTCATTTTTCAAAACTTTCCAAAAGGTCCGAAGCGTTATAAAAAGCAATTGAAAAAATTTTCTCTCTCACCTATGGAGAGTGCAAAAGAATTAGTTTCAGGCATAAGAACGAAAACCAAACAAACTAATTCAGAATATACATCACTTGTTACACAATACGGAGTGAACTACATATACTGCTATATGGGCATGCAGGTACTTTTCCTCAGTGCATATAATGAAGAATTTTATAAGTTAATGGTAGAACTATTTCAAAATAATCTTAACGAACGACTTGAGTTATACAAAAAACAAGAGAAACTAGACAAGTGTACGGATGAAGAGGTATTGAAAAAATTTATGAAGGATACTTATACAAATGGTTCTTCTTTCTATGAATTTGAGGTGTACAAGCCTTTTATTGATGCAATAAGAAGTACTGATGCTAAAAAGTTCACCCCGAGGAATCCATATTTTACGGATGAAACAGGTAAAGCAGTACCTGAAACCTATACTGTTTTATTCAATAGAGATACAAAGTGGTGGCTACGTGACTATCTAATTATAAAAGAGTTCATTACAGACGAAAAAATAAGTCTTCAATCAATTGACCAGTATGAGTTATTTGTTCTGTTGGATACTATAGTTGCAGAAGTATTTTTTCCTGGGATGGAAATATTGTCTGAGCGCTACTTTACTGAACAACATGAATTTAGACAAACCATTTATGGCGTAAATCACTATTTAACATCTGGTTATGGGCGACTCTCGCTTTTATTAACTTGTTCGGATAATAGTAAATATGGAGAGGACTATTGGTTTTAAAAATTATTAAATAGAGAAGAGACAGAATTTTACTGTCTCTTTTTTTGTTGCCTTTATCATAAAATTCAGAGAATGAATACTCATAGTACAGTTTTTTTAGTAGAAAAGGGGGAATTTTTAGCGAAAGTTGCTGCTTTTTTACCACGTTTTTTCTTTCTCGAAATCATCGTAAGATAAGAATGTAATTACAACAAACAAAACAAAAGGATTTACCGGTGAATCCAATATTAAATTATTGGAGGAAAAAACAATGCTAAAAAAAGAAAAAATTATATTAACAAACGCAAACGAAGAAGTTACAAAAGAAGTATTTGACGAAAGACTTTGGCCAGAGATGAAAAAGACTGCGAACTACTTTCGTGAGAAGGGCGTTACACATTTTAATTTGCGCTGTTTTAGTGTGAAACCAACGAAAACAATCGTTCTACCTATTGAAGAAAGTGATCAGCAAAAAATGTATGACTGGATAGTAAGCAATAAACTTTGGAATCAAACGATTCACACAACAATGAATCCACCAAAAAAAGAGTCAGTTGCTAAGAGTTCACTTAGGTCGAACGATATTGCAAGCTTTGATCGTCTACTTATAGATATTGATACAGAGCGTCCTAAGGGCACAAGCGCTAACGACGAAAAAGTAGCTGCGGCTGAAAAGGAGATGGAAAACATTGGTCAGCTTTTACAAGAAATGGGCATTGGAAATTACATGACAGCTTCTTCTGGTAATGGCAGACATATAGTTCTTGAAGGGAATTTCAGTGAGTATTCATCAGAATTTCCCAAACAAATTTTACAAGCACTAGCTAATAAATTTGATACTGAACAGGCAAAAGTTGATCAAGTGACACATGATATTGCTAGGGTAACAAAACTATATGGCTGTATGGCGACAAAAGGAAAATCTACAGAAGAAATGCCACATCGTCAAAGCTATATTGAAACTATCTATAAAGATGATACGCCCAATGATCTTTCAAAATTATATAATTGGGTGAATTCTATACTAATGGAAAAAAGCACTACAATTGTGAAAAATAATCCACAGTCTGAGGTGAAGTTAAAATCAAACTGGATAAAAGCGGATGCTAGAGCATGGGCAGATTATTATAAACTAAAATATAAAGTGAAAAATGGTGAAAAAGAAGGGACTGAATTATTGGCGTTTGACGTCTGCCCAGTAAAAGATCATACCAATAACACTTATGGGTTTTCTCTTATTCAGAATGGCGAGTTTGTTCAAGCGAAGTGCCTACATGAAAGTCATAAGGATTTAACTATAGAAGACTTCATCAAGAAATATCCATTACCATCTGAAGCTAAGATAGTCCCTAAAGCAGTAGAACATGAAGCCTTGTTAAATGGCCAACAATACGATTTCTTTCCTTTTCTACTAAGTAACGACGGTCTGACATGGAAAAAAGAAGAGAAAAAAATAACGATTGCTTCTGCGATTTACATTAGCAGTATCCGGAAATCTTTGGAAACAGGACTAGTTGAGTATGAAATTAAGTATAAAAGTAATGGCTACTGGGAAGAAACATGGGTAAGTGGCGACTTTCTTCAAGTTGGAATGCTGAAAAAAATGTCACGATTTGGGCTTGAAAGCAAAGCAAATTTTGAGCCACAGGTTATTGATTTCTTAGTAACGCAAAAACAAACAGTTCCAGTTCATTACTTGCATAGCACTATCGGTTGGAGATTTCAGCCTGAGTCAGAGCCGGTATTTCATTTATATAAGGCTTTTGGAAATAATGCTGATACAAGAGATAGCCATCTAGCAAAAGATGATGGAGGTTCCTTTGATCTGAAACCGATTGGAAAATATGAAGTATGGTTGGGAATGGTAAAGAATGAAGTAGTGGGGACGTATATGGAAATGATGCTGGCTGTTGGCTTTGCCAGTACGGTTTTCGCTTATTTGAAGGGCACAAATTACCCTGATTTAACAGCTCCAGTTATTAATTTGTCCAATAAAACGTCAACAGGTAAGTCAACGGCACAACTTTTTGGAGTGTCCATGTTCGCTTCACCATCAAGTGCAATGGATTCAATGAACGCAACCTTGAATAGTATTATTGCAACGCTATCGGACAATCATGGAGTCCCTTACGCACTAGATGAATTAGCTGCCAATACTACTATGGATATTACTCAGCTTGTTTATATTGTTAGTACAGGAAAGGATAGAAAACGCATGACTCAGAAGGGAAAGTTACGTGCTCAAAAAACATTTTCAACGATAGTGATCCTAAGTTCGGAAAACCCGCTTTCGGTTTTTATGAAAAATGAAACAGGCATTCGGCCTAGACTAATAGACATTCATGGAAAAATTTGGACCAAAAACGCCACATCAGCCGAACGGATCAAAGAAGTATCAACGTACAATCATGGTCAAGCCGCCAATAAATTTATTGAACAGCTATTTAGAGAAGGGCATGAGCTTATTATTGATGTATTTGAACAAGAGAAAGCGCTGATATTACAAGAACTACCCGAAAGTGCAGTCAAAGGGAGAGTAGCCAATAACTATGCCTTAATTACCACAGCAGCTCAGATGGTTATTAAGTTGCTCGACATCCCATTACGTTATGATTTTATCAAAGATGAATTAATAGCTATCGAAAAAAGTGCTATCGAGAACCAAGAACTTGAAGAGCAAAGTATTGAAGAAAAAGTGTTGGAATGGGCTGTATCTAATGGACATCATTTTGTACAATTTTCGAATGCAAAAAAGACAACCCTAAACCCATATGGCTATACCCAACTGAAGGTAGAATTTGTCCAAGTAAATATCTTGAAAAATAAATTTGAAGAAATTGTAAAAGTGTTGGCAAAAGTCGAAAACCCAAAACGGGTGATTAAAGAGTTGATTGAAAAAAAAGTCATTTTTAAAGAAGGGGATAGAAGTCAAAAAAGGATTAGCGTGAAAAATAAACGGCTTTCAACCTATGAATTACACTTAGATTTAGAGTATAGTCCTTATTTTAGCTATTCTTTACCGAGAGGAGCGACACAAGCACCAGAGACTCATTGTGAGGAGGAGCAAGTAGAAACGCCTAATCAGACTGTTGAACAACCGATGACTGACCGAATGGAAGTTGATGACATTGATTTAGAATTTTAGTAAGACTAAAGTTATAAAAAAGAATCTGGAGCTACTCGTTTTACTAGTAAGCTCCAGCCTAAGAAAAGGAGATAACTGACCAATGAAAAAACTATAAAAAACGCAACAACTATACAATTTTTGTGTATGGAATTATGGCACGCAAATTTTTACTACAAGAGATCTATATAAAAATGCTCATCTGTTCGGCACAAAAGAAGCAAGTATTGGTGGTATGTTGCAACTACTAAAGAAGCGAGAGAAACTAAGAACAATTCATGCCCCACATTATATTCGTGGTAGTCTAAAAAATAAGCAATGGCAAGTTATTTCGCCTGATGCATCAAACGAAATGTAAGAAATACAAACGGTTTCGAAAAGAAATCAGATTTAAAAATAAGGGTCAAATTCTGTCCGACTTCACAAATCAGCATAGAATAAAAATAACAATTAAACGAAGAGAAAGAAGGAATTTTAGATGAACAATAGAAATAAAGAAGAAGTGTTTTATAATCGAGATACATTTATTGATATACAAGGAACTAGTGGACTCAATCATTTTGCACATTACAGTGAAATTACAAATGTAGAGTTTGTTAAAGGTAGAAATAGAATTGGTCAAATCGTGTCCCTGATCATTCTTACATTAGAAGTAACAGACCCTTCAGGTGCCCCAGGTGATTATCAGATTGATCATGTGATTGAAGTCCAGCACAAAGAAGAAGGAGCATTTTGGAGCTTTATAGAGGCATTGAATGTATCGAATATTCCTGCGCTGAATCGATTAGGGGAATTGTTACCTGAGAAGATATACCAAACGTGGCAACAAAATGCGAGCTCTTCAGAAAATGGCTTTGACTACTTTGAAGATAAAAAGCTAAGACCCTTGTTTAACCAGCTAAAGAAAGTTTTACTGCATAAACAAACGTTAATTAATGCTCGATCAGTTTACGACAGCATATCGCATAAACAAGTATTTTTCGTAGAAGAACTGGAATTTTGTAAGTGGTACAGTTAAAAAAGCTGACCCTTAAATCAGAATAAAAATAAGGAGGCAAGAACCATGAATGATAATCTGACCATTTTTTCGAAACAATTAGCTTGTTCTTTATTACCTTATATATACCATCATGATCCGGAAATTGATGAAAAAGATAACAATCAATGATTTTTTAACTATGAGAAAGCATACCTGCAAAATACGGTATGCTTTCTCATTAAGGAGTGATTATGGTGAACGTTTATTCGTATGCTCGGACTTCTGTAGATGATGGAAGGAAAGTAAGCGTTGATGCGCAATTAACAAAAATTGAAACGTATGCATCTAAACAGGAAGATAGTATGCCCTTTGTCTACGTCGATAAAGGATTTTCAGGTGGGACAGAAAACAGACCGGATTTTCAGCGATTAAAAGAAACGATTGTACAAAATAATTCAGTAGGAATTCTTTATGTTTGGCGGTATGATCGAATCGCAAGAAATACAAAAAATCTTTTGGAGTTTCTTGAATTTTGTGAGCATCATCATGTTCAAGTTCATTCAGTGACAGAACCTTTGCCAAATGGCGTAGGAACGAGTATTGCCACACAAAAAATGTTTGTACAAATCTTAGGGATTTTAGGGGAAATGCAGCGGAACGTGACCATTGAGAATGTAAATGCAACATTAGCTTATAAAAAAACAAAGAAGCAATATTTAGGTTCGTCTGTTCCAATAGGTTACGTATTAGAAAATGGAAACGTCAGTAAAAATCCAGAGACAGCGCCAATCATAAAAAGGATATTTGAGTTATACGTGACTGAAAAATATGGTTACAAGAGTCTTGTGAAACAGTTAAGCAAAGAAGGCTATCTGTATAAAGGGAAGCCGTTAGCTATCCATCGTATTCCTGTTATTTTAGGGAATTCTCTTTATTATGGGTGGATCAAAGGAGGAAACTTAGGTGGTTACTATGGAAATTTCCAACCGATTATTTCTGAATCATTGTTTCATAAAGTACAAGAAATACGGGAACAACGACATTGTAAGAAAAAGAATGGACGAGTGTATCCTTTACGACAGAAAATTAGTTGTCCATATTGTGGTTGGTTTCTTAGTCCAAAAAGGATAAGCCATAAACAAACAGGTAAAGAACACCATTATTATCATTGTGCGAATCGGCAATGTGAAGGAGTAACTGTTTCTGCGTCTAAGATAGAATCTCAAGTCATGAAGCATATAAAAGTGTTTTTAAGCAAGAAAGAATTGTTAGATGGGCTAACAACAGCGGTTCAAGAAGAGTTAATGAGCATTCAACGCAACAACCAACAATACAAGAAAAAAATTGACCAACAGCGAACGAACTTATTCGAAGCTTTTGAGAAAGATCAACTATCTACCAATGAGTTTAAAAAGCAACTAGAACAATTGAATAAGAATAACGCACGAAATCCACATCCAAAGCTATCAAAAGCTGTTTGCCAACAGAAGCTAACTGCTTTATTACAGCTAACTCAACAGCCAATAAAAGACGTGTTATGGGCTCAACTGAAAGAAATTCGACTAACAAAGAAGAGAGACATCACTGAAATTTACTTAAAAAATATCAATCAAAATATTTTACAGTGGGAAGGAAGAAATCAGAATGGAAAAACCAATTAAGAAAAACCGTCTGGCCTTGTATTTGCGTGTCAGTACGACCGAACAAGCGCAAGAGGGGTATAGTATTCAAGCACAGGAACAAAATGGACGGGATTATGCTAAACGAATAGGCTATGAGGTAACAGAGGTTTATGCGGATGAAGGGGAAAGTGGTAAAAGCACAAAGAACCGTTTGGCGTATCAACGAATGATGGCGGATGTACAAGCAGAAAAATTTGATCTGTTAGTCATTTGGAAACTAAGCCGACTTGGACGAAATATGTTGGATATTTTAAAAACAGTAGACGTGCTTTTAGAACACAATGCCGGTTTGTACTCTATCTCAGAACAATTTGACGTAACGACCTCTAGTGGGAAGTTGATGTTGCAGCTTCTTGGCAGCTTTAGTGAATTTGAACGAAATCAAATTTCAGAAAATGTTCAAATGGCCATGACCTCATTGGTACGAGATCAAAAGCGCTATGCAGGGGGACGAAGGCTTGGTTATGTTAGTGGTGTTGATAATGATGGAAAAAAACAATTACTCATTGAACCCAAAGAAGCGGAACTAGTTCAGTTGATTTATTCAAAATACTTGAGTGGGCAAGGGTATCGTTCAATTGCGAATGAATTAAATAAAAGAGGCTATCAAACAGTGAAAGGCAATTCTTTTTCAACCACTGCCATTAAAGATATTTTGCATAATAAAATCTATGCTGGGTACTTAGAATATGCCCGTTACGTTGATTGGGATACGAAACGAAGAAAGGGGAAAAATCTCCACCCGATTATTGTAAAAGGAGACCATGAACCAATTATTGATGAACATACCTATCAGGCGGTTCAGGAGCGTTTAGACTTGGAGAGCAGACACCCCAATTGGAATCATGCAGGTGAAAATGTATTGACAGGATTGCTTCGATGTCCAGAATGTGGAGCACCAATGGCAGCAAGTAATGTGACTAATACACTAAAGGATGGGACCAAAAAACGTATTCGGTATTATTCCTGTTCTCAATTTCGAAATAAAGGAGCAAGTGTATGTCATGCGAACTCAATCCGAGCAGACCAAGCGGAACAGTTTGTGGCTGCAAGGCTGAAGGAAATCGTTCAACATCCACAAATCATAAAAGAAGTCATTCAAGCACTTAATCAGGAAATGGAGGAGCAGCGCCCCCCATTGTCGCAAGAGCTAAAGGTTATACAGACCGAAAAACAAGAAATAACTGCCCAAATTGAGAAATTGACGTTATTGTCAGAAGAAGACCCAGAATTGTTAGACTCATTAAAAGAACGTTTAGAAGAAAAGCATACATTACGACGAGAAAAACAGATTCGAGAAAATGAACTCTTAACCATTTTAAGTTATCAAGGCAAGAAAATAGAGGTAGGCAACGTGACTGACATTGTGATTGGCATTGATAAACTAGTAAGCAATCAAGAAAAGCAACAGATAAAACAGCTATACAGAACGTTTATTCAAAAGATTACCTTTACGCCAGATACTAAAGACCACTTACAATTGACGATGTATTTTGACCAATCCATCATTGATCAACTTAACAAGCACTATAGAGAAACCGTATCCCATTCAGAGGATACGGTTCTTTTTGTCTTAACAACACCGTTCCGATTCACTGTATAGGAGCAATGATGAATCGCATCAAATGTGATCGACCACGTAACAATTCCCTAGCGATTAATGATCGCTAGGGGAACTGTTAGGGAGGTGCGTAACTTTATTTAACAATTTCTTTTAAAATGAAATTTTAAGATTTTTTGATTCTATTTTTTATTCATGAATAATGTATACGAAGATAAACAAGTAAAATATTCTTTTACTATTTTAATAATTGAATTACTGATAATATTATATCTTTTTTACGGTTGAAATAAGATAAGTGGATACAAATTTATTACGGATGGATAATAATTGTATGATGATTTTTGGATAATAAAACGACACTCTATAAACTGAAAATAGTCTATTTTATAACATTTAAGGGAAAAATAAGACTTTATGAAATGAGAATTCTCGGGACTTCTTATCTAAGTCTAATCTAATTGAGTGCACGAAACGTGGAAAATATCAAAATAGCTGCTAAAAATCTCTAATCGATTGGCTTTATCAGGATGAAATATTGTATAATATAGAGATATAGTACTATCTTGAAAAGGTATAATAAAAAAACAGCTACAGGGATTATTACAGATGGCTTTAAACTGGATACTAGGATAGAAAAATAAGAATATTGTACTGTTGATTTAAAGATAATTGAAAATCTGCAAACCTATCTAGAATTGCTTATAATCAATATATAAAAATTGGAGGAATACAAATGTCAAGTACAGCTCAACGTGCTGCGTTACAATCTCAAATCTGGAAAATCGCCAATGATGTCCGTGGTTCTGTGGATGGATGGGATTTTAAACAATATGTTTTAGGGACGCTATTTTATCGTTTTATTAGTGAGAATTTTTCTAACTATATTGAGGCGGGAGATGAAAGTGTCTTATATGCAGATATTCCTGATGATATTATAACTAGAGAAATCAAAGAGGATGCTATAAAAACAAAAGGCTATTTCATATATCCGAGTCAGCTATTTACTAATATTGCGGAAAATGCTAACACAAACGAAAGTCTGAATACAGATTTAGCTACTATATTTTCTGCTATTGAAAGTTCAGCAATTGGATATCCGTCTGAACTAGATATTAAAGGATTATTTGCTGATTTCGACACCACAAGTAATAGGTTAGGAAACACTGTAAAGGAGAAAAACAGTCATTTAGCTGCTGTTATTAAAGGTGTAGCAGGGCTTAACTTTGGTAAATTTGAAGATAATCATATTGACCTTTTTGGTGACGCCTATGAGTTCTTAATTTCTAATTATGCTGCCAATGCAGGAAAATCTGGAGGAGAGTACTTCACACCTCAGAATGTATCAAAACTTCTAGCTCAATTAGCAATACACAAGCAAACAACCATTAATAAGATTTATGATCCTGCAGCGGGCTCGGGTTCACTTTTATTACAAGCAAGGAAACAGTTTGATTCTCATGTTATCGAAGACGGGTTCTATGGACAGGAGATTAACCATACAACTTATAATCTTGCTCGTATGAATATGTTCTTGCACAACATAAACTACGATAAATTTAATATTGCTTTAGGGAATACGCTCTTAGATCCTCACTTTACTGAGGAAAAACCTTTTGATGCAATTGTGTCTAATCCACCATATTCTGTAAATTGGATTGGTAATGATGACCCAACACTTATTAATGATGAAAGATTTGCTCCAGCAGGCGTATTAGCTCCAAAGTCCAAGGCTGATTTTGCTTTTGTACTTCATACTCTAAATTACCTTTCAAGTAAAGGGCGTGCAGCTATCGTCTGTTTTCCAGGTATTTTTTATCGTGGCGGTGCAGAGCAAAAAATAAGAAAGTATCTAATTGATAACAACTTTGTTGAAACGATTATCTCCTTAGCACCTAACCTTTTTTATGGGACTTCAATAGCGGTTAATATTTTAGTTCTTTCTAAGCATAAAACCGATAATAAGACTCAATTTATTGATGCAAGTGGAGTAGATTTCTATAAAAAAGCAACGAATAATAACATACTTACAGATGAACACATTGAGCGCATAATAAAAATATTTGATAATAAAGAAGACGTTGATTATGTTGCAAAAAATGTTCATTATGATGTAATTGTTCAAAATAAATACAATCTATCTGTGAACTCTTATGTAGAAGAAAAGGATTCAAGAGAATTCATTGATATAAATAAGCTGAATGAAGAAATAAGAAAGACTGTAGCCAAGGCAGATAAACTTCGTACTGAAATTGATAAAATTGTCATGATTAACACAAATTATATGGAAAAACTGCTAGATGGGGTTGGAGTTAAGTGGAAGTTACTTGAGGAAGTTGTAGATTATGAACAACCATCAAAATACTTAGTAAAATCCAAAGGCTATAGTGATGACTTTGAAACACCAGTTTTAACAGCGGGAAAAACGTTTATTCTTGGATATACCGATGAAATAGATGGACTCTACGAAGCATCAAAAAATCCAGTAATTATTTTTGATGACTTTACAACAGCAAATAAATGGGTAGATTTTGATTTTAAAGTAAAATCATCAGCTATGAAGATGATTACATCAAAAAATGAATCAGAAACTCTATTAAAATATGTCTATTATTGGTTAAATACTGTGCCTAATGATTTAGCTAAAGGAAATCATAAACGTCAATGGATTAGCAATTTTTCAAATAAATTAATTCCCATACCCTCTATAGAAATACAAGAAGAAATAGTCTTTATTTTGGACACCTTATCAGAGCAGAAAGCAGGACTTAAAGCAGAACTTAAAGCAGAGCTTATATCAAGAGAAAAGCAGTATGGGTATTACCGTAATTTGCTATTTTCATTTTCGAAAAGTGAGGTAAAAGAATAGTATGGGGAAGAGTTTAAACGAAATTGCGCGACAGTTAAAAGATACTGATAAAAAAGTTCAATTGATTTATGCTTTTAATGGGACGGGTAAAACTAGACTTTCACGAGAATTCAAATTTTTAGTGACACAGGAAGTAGATAGTGAAGTGCGTATAGAGGAAATAGTTACTAAAAAAATACTTTATTATAATGCTTTTACTGAAGATTTATTTTATTGGGATAATGATTTAGAAAATGATCTCGAACCTAAACTGAAAATCCAGTCCAACTCATTTACAAAATGGATTTTTGTAGATCAAGGACAAGATAGAAATATTATTTCGAATTTTCAATATTATACTGATGAAAAATTAACACCACATTTTAATGAGGAATATGATATTGAGGATAAAGATGGGAATAAGGTAATAGTGGGTTCTTTCACAGAAATAACTTTCTCATATGAACGTGGTAATGATGAGCATTCAGATAAGATTAAAATTTCAAAAGGAGAAGAGAGTAACTTTATATGGTGTGTTTTTTATTCTCTACTGAAACAAGTTATTGATATATTAAATGTGGCTGAACTAGCTGATAGGGAAACTGATCAATTTGATCAGTTAGAATATGTATTTATAGATGACCCAGTAAGTTCATTAGATGAAAACCACTTAATTGAGTTAGCAGTAGATTTGGCACAATTAATAAAATCTAGTGAATCAAATCTTAAATTTATTATAACTGCACACAATCCTTTATTCTATAATGTTCTACATAATGAGCTTAAGCAGAACAGTTGTAAAAAATATTTTCTAAAAAAAGATAAAAATGCAGAATATGATTTGTTTCTACAAGGAAACGATTCTCCTTTTTCTTATCATCTTTTTTTAAAAAACGAAATTGAAAATGCTATTGAACTAGGTCAGTTAAAAAAATATCATTTTAATTTCTTTAGAAATATTTTGGAGAAAACATCTACATTTTTAGGTTATGACAAGTGGGGAGAATTATTGCCAAAGACAACAGGCGGAACTAATCCTTATGAGGCAAGAATTATTAATATTTCAAGTCATTCAAAACATTCAGGAGAGGAAGTAGCTGAATTATCTGATGATGATAAACGAGTCTTAGGTCATTTAATGGAAGAAATTAAGAGAAATCATCAATTCAAATGAAATAAAGGAAGAGATTTTATATCAAGGAGGGGAATTAATGAGCGACTACGAATCAATTACAGAATCAAATAACTATATAGTTTTGGATAAATATACCAAGATAAATCAACAAGGGACTGATTATCAAACGGAAGCTGATTTAGAACGAGAACTGATCCAAGATTTAGTAAATCAAGGTTATGAGTATCTATCAAGCTTGACCAATACTGAAAAAATGCTTGCTAATGTCAGAGTGCAATTACAAAATCTCAATGATGTGCAATTTTCAGACGTTGAATGGATTAGATTTTGTGAGCAGTATTTAGATAAACCTGGCGATAACCACATTGATAATACTCGTAGAATTCATAACGATTATATTTATGACTTTGTTTTTGATGATGGTCATATTCAAAATATTTATCTAGTAGATAAAAAGAATATTACAAATAATAACGTACAGGTAATTTCTCAATTTGAACAAAAAGGAACGCAAGTCAATAGGTATGATGTTACTATATTAGTCAATGGCTTACCCTTAGTACAAATAGAGATAAAAAAGCGTGGTGTTGCCATTCGTGAAGCTTTTAATCAGGTTCATCGATATAGTAAAGAAAGCTTTAATTCAGAAAACTCTTTGTTTAAATATTTACAGATTTTTGTAATTTCTAATGGGACAGATAGTCGCTATTTTACTAATACGACTAAACGAGAAAAGAACAGTTTTGATTTTACTATGAATTGGGCAAAATCGGATAACACTCTTATTAAAGATTTAAAAGATTTCACTGCTACCTTTTTTCAGAAAAATACTTTATTGAATATACTACTGAGATACTCAGTTTTTGATGTGAGCGATAATTTGCTGATTATGCGTCCTTATCAAATTGCTGCCACGGAAAGAATATTATGGAAAATTGAAAGTTCTTACCTAGCTAAAAATTGGAGAACCATTGAAAGTGGCGGATATATATGGCATACAACGGGTTCGGGAAAAACGCTTACGAGTTTCAAAGCAGCACGTTTGGCTACTGAACTTGATTTTATAGATAAAGTTTTTTTTGTTGTAGATCGGAAAGACCTAGATTTTCAGACAATGAAAGAGTATCAGCGTTTTTCTCCTGATAGTGTTAATGGGTCAGAAAGTACCGCAGGATTAAAGCGCAACATTGAAAAAGACGATAATAAAATTATTGTGACTACGATTCAAAAACTGAATAACCTAATTAAAAGCGAAACAGAGCTACCTATATACAATAAACAAGTGGTATTTATTTTTGATGAAGCTCATCGTTCACAATTTGGTGAAGCACAAAAAAATATTAATAAAAAGTTTAAGAAGTTCTATCAATTCGGATTTACAGGTACGCCTATTTTCCCGGAAAATGCGTTAGGTTCTGAAACGACTGCTTCTGTTTTCGGTCGAGAGTTACATTCCTATGTAATTACTGATGCGATTAGAGATGAGAAAGTCTTAAAGTTCAAAGTAGATTATAATGATGTACGTCCCAAATTCAAAATGATTGAAAAAGAACAGGACGAAAAAAAGCTATCGGCAGCAGAAAATAGAGAGGCTTTAATGCATCCTGAACGAATTAAAGAAATTTCACAATATATTCTTAATAATTTTAAAGTAAAAACCCATCGTTTAAATGCGGGGGAAAAAGGATTTAATGCCATGTTTGCTGTAAGCAGTGTCGATGCAGCCAAACTCTACTATGAATCATTAAATAACTTACAACAGGGAAATAATAATCCTCTTAAGATTGCCACAATCTTTTCCTATGCTGCTAATGAAGAGCAAAATGCTATAGGAGAAATTCTTGACGAAACGTTTGAACCTTCGGCAATGGATAGTAGTGCAAAAGAGTTTTTAAGTTTAGCCATTAAAGACTATAATGTCCTGTTTAAAACCAATTATGGCGTAGAAAGTAAGGAATTTCAAAATTATTATCGAGACCTTGCTAAACGAGTAAAAGGCAAAGAGATTGATTTGTTGATTGTTGTTGGAATGTTTTTAACTGGTTTTGATGCACCTACATTAAATACTTTATTTGTTGATAAAAATCTTAGGTATCATGGTTTAATGCAAGCTTTTTCGAGAACAAATCGTATTTATGATTCAACCAAAACTTTTGGAAATATTGTTACTTTTAGAGATTTAGAGCAAGCAACCATTGACGCTATTACTCTTTTTGGAGATAAAAATACTAAAAACGTTGTGTTGGAGAAAAGTTACAAGGATTATATGGAAGGATTCACTGACTTGGCAACAGGTGAAGCCCGTCGTGGATATGAAGATGTGGTAAAAGAATTAAAGGAACGTTATCCTAATGTTGATGAGATTGTTACTGAAAGGGATAAGAAAGAATTTGCTAAACTTTTTGGAGAATATTTGCGTATTGAAAATATCCTACAGAACTATGATGAATTTTCAGGTTTAAAAGCTTTACAAACAGTAGATCTGACCGACCCTAAAGCTTTAGAAAATTTTAAGTCTACTCACTATGTAACGGATGAAGATATATCTGTTATGGAAAAGACTCAAGTGTTAGAAGAAAGAGCTGTTCAAGATTATCGTTCTTCATATAATGATATTCGTGATTGGCTTCGTCGTGAAAAAACTGGAAAAGAAAAAGGAGATGCCTCTATTGATTGGGATGATGTTGTCTTTGAGGTAGATCTTTTAAAATCCCAAGAGATCAATTTGGATTACATTCTTGAACTTATTTTTGAGCATAATAAAAAGGTAAAAGATAAAGAATTCTTGGTTGAAGAAGTTCGCCGCTTAATTCGCTCTAGTGTAGGAAACCGTGCAAAAGAAAACTTGGTAGTTGATTTTATCAATCAAGCTGATTTAGATAGTATTCAAGATAAAGCAAGTATTATTGATGCCTTTTTCTCATTTGCTCAAACTGAGCAAAAACGTGAAGCAGAAGAATTGATTAATACTGAAAGTCTTAATGAAGAAGCTGCAAAAAGATATATTTTAGCGTCATTAAAAAGAGAATATGCCAGTGAAAATGGAACGGAACTTAATGAAGCTCTTCCTAAAATGAGTCCTCTTAATCCTCAGTATTTAACAAAAAAGCAGAGCGTTTTTCAGAAAATCTCAGTATTTGTAGATAAGTTCAAAGGAGTAGGTGGAAAGATTTAATAAAACTAAAATAAAGGTTAAACACCAGAATATTTTAGTTTCATTGTATCGGAACAAAATTGCAGTAGTGATGATCTAGACTTATTCAGTCTAGATCATCACATTTTTCTTGTTAAGAATATATTGATTATTACGTTTGCAAACCAGTCTTATAAAAAATAATAAAAATGAGTCTTGTATTGTTAATTAATTTTAAATAACAAACTTAAAAAATCTGTATCATGAAGACACACATATAGTAGTTTTGATTATTCGGATTGAAACGATGAAATTATATTTTATTTACAAATAAAAACTTTTGATAAACTAACACATACATTCGAGTTGTAAAAATATGACCTTTTGTGCGTTGGGAGTTGTGAGAAGAAATGTTGATTGTTATAGGCTTCTAAGAATATCATTTACATGTGATACGCAGAACCGTATCATAAGTAGGGATATTTTTAGGAAAGGATGACTAATGGATAAACGGATATACAAGACGATGGAATATATTTCGTTTCACGATATGACTATTACAGATGCTTTATTTCAAAATCATGTACTCATACTTAAGTTTGATGGAGTATATTGCTTTTTAGAAAATAATGATGAGAAGGGTATCTTTGTATCTAACGGTGAACAAAAATTAGTTATAACTGTTAGAAATATTTTGAATTGGCATGACTGGGAGAATGAACTTCAAAGCACTGATGATTTCTCTGTTCTTAATGGTAAAACCTTCTTAGCTTTAAAAATTAAGGAAGAAAAAAAGATCAAACTAATTTACAGTATAGGTGAAATTGAATTAGAGATTATAGAGCTTTTTTCTGAAATACTACTTACGGACCTGTATTGGTATAGAGGATTGGATGGGGAAGAGAGAAAATATATGAATCTGCCAATCTCTTCGTTACCTGTTTCATTTTTTTGAAATTTGGTAAATATGGATGACTATATTTTTTAATAAAGTTAAAAATAGAATCAGCTAATATTAAAATAACCCTTGTATCAAAAAAGATACAAGGGTCGACTTATGAAATAACTAAACAGCTATCTCAGATAATTGTGGTGTAATCAAATTAAACATTAACCCAAATAAAAACTGAAATAGCAACCGCAGTAGCAACTGTAATCATGGCAATCCCTCCTTTCAATAATAGTATATTTCAAACATTTTATATGTAATAATGTGCTATACTTAGACAAAAGGAAGTGAAACTAGAATGAATGTAGAAGAAGCACTTTATTTTTTTAGAAAAAATAGAAATTTAAAGCAAAAAGATATTCTTACCTATACGGATACTTCCGTCTATTCCAAAATTGAGACAGGAAAAAAAGTGTTAAGATTTTCTGAACTAAGAGATATTTTAGAACGCTTCTCTGTTCCACTAGAAGAATTTTCAGAATATTTAGAAGACAGTATGGAACAAAAAAAGTTTCGTAAATTGTTTAGACAATGTGCTAATAATCCTATAGATGAATCCAATAAAAAGAAGTTACTTAACTACTACAACCAATTAACATTTTCTAAGGACATGCATCTTAGGGAAATGGCAAATTTTATCGGGATAAAAACACTGTTCTCCAATTTTTGGAAAGAAATTTCTCCTGTAAGCCAAGAAGAGTTAAATCAAATCTATGAACTTCTAATGGAAAAAGAGTATTTTTTTCAGTATGATTACGCTGTATTATCCAATACAATATTTCTATTTAACAATAAGCAAATCAATCACCTAGCTAAAAAAGCGTTGCCTGTTAAAGATATTGAAGTCAGAAATGTGGAGACAACAGAATTTATTAAAAACATGATAAACAATTTAATCACAACTTTACTACGCAAAAAAGAATATGAGGCAAGTCGTTATTATTTAAGATTAGCCGCTACAAAAGAAGGCAATCTTACGTTTGATTACAAATTAGTTATTCAGTACTTGGATAATTTAACAAGCTATTTAATTACTGGTGACGATTGTTATAAAGAAAATATTTACGACTATATCCACTTATTAACGAAGCTTGGAGAGCAAAATTTTGCGAAAAGTATTGAGCGAGAAGTTCGCTCGATACTTTCAGAAAGCAAAGATGTTCCGATCTTTATTCAAGCGGATATGTAACCTATATTCGGATAAAAAAACCATCAACCATTATTAGCATACCACATTATTTATAGTCTTTTCACTCAAATTGTAAATAATGTTAGTTTTATAGTCATACGCTGTTTTATTTCTCATGAGAAATTACTTTTTACCAAATGGTCTGTATTCTTACTCTTTATTTTGTTAAACTATACTTATTGGAAAATAATAAGAGAGTAAACTAAACGAAGGAGTTCTTCAGTATTAGAAACAAAAAAACGATTCACAACTTGTCAAGGAACTTTACTGAGTGTCTGACAGACGCTTTTCAGCTAAATTTATCAAGTAAAAGCTTGTATTTAATAGGGGGCTACAGACGCTACTGTAGTTAATCGGGATTATGTCTACTAGCTATTTAAATAACGAATGTATTCATTTTGCAAGTATGTTATAGTTTACTTATTAATGATGAGGTGTAAAGGATGACTAAAAGAAAATTTATAGTAATAGTAGTAGGAATAGTTTTAGTTATTATTCTAGGTATCGGAGGAAAAGTGTATATGGATAACAAGCGATTTAAAGATGAGATGTTAAATGTGGTAAATAGTGGTCAGGCAAAACAAGTTTATGAAAAAACATTAAAAAATGCAGATTCAAAAGCTTTAACTTCAGATGGAATAATTAAATCCTATAAAGTAGATTATGATAGTGTGGAACATAATCCTATGGGAGGAATAATGCTTAAATTGATTATCAATGATGATAATCAATTGTATATTCGAGTGACTTTAGATCAAGAAGAAAATGGGAGATTAACTAACAGTTCTGGTGGAGGGTCACTGCCCTTGGAAGATATGTTAGAGAAAGGGAATATGAATAATGACTAATTACTCAGATAAGCAACGAGTTGATATTGCTAAAAATGAATATGATGACTATAAAGAAGGTGAACCTGTATACATTGATGATAGAAATACAAAAATAGGCTATGTATCAAAAGTAGTAAATGATAAAAAAACAGGGGAACAGGCTTTTATTATCACTGACGGCAATCCTAAAATACAAAAACCGTCTGAAGTGAATAACGTAACTGTGCTGTATCAAGGTTCTACAAGTCCAGAGAAAATAGGCAGTCAAGCTGGAGAAGTGAAGCGGGATTGGTGGGATAACAATAAGCAAATCTTAAATAATATTGAGAAAAGTTATAAGAAACCGAATACTATATTCGATCCGACAAAACAAATGAAATCTTCTGCTGAAACGCTGAATAATGCGATGGACAAGTATTCAAATGCTCGTTTTGATGTATATGGTCATTCTCAAGCTTCTTCAAATGCTCAATATGCTTTAGGAGCATTGGATTCACAAGATAAGTTAAACCGAGTGAATGGTGCTTTTCTTTATCAAGGACCGAATGCTTACTGTATGATGACAGAAAAGCAACGAAAACGAGTAGCTCAGTTAAAAGACCGTATCTTTAATTTCGTAGATGAAAAAGATATTGTTCCTATTGGATATAGACATACAGATTGGAATATTAAATTGCGACATGTAGGAATGCTTATTTTTGTTGACTCAAAGAAAAAAGGAATGATTGATCAACATATGTGGGGTGGGTATCAGTTTAAGAACGGAAACCTACAAGTAACGAAAGAATCGTTAAAACAATTCCAACAAGCAAAACATGCGCATAATATGTTGATTATGCGTGATCAGTTGAAGAACTTGGAACAATTAAAGAAGACATTCACGGCGAGTGGTGGTGGGTTGTCATCTAGTGAACAAATTTATTTAGATGATAGTCAAGCCTTAGCGGTTGTGAGTCATGCTTCCTCAGAATTTGAAACTGCGATGTTATCAGTTGTGATGGTGTATCAAACAGGCATACAAAACGCAGAAGAATTATGGACAGAAACGTTAACGGATGCTCGATTGATTGGGACTGATTTATCTGAAGGAGAAATCAAATCTGCCTTAGCAGAAGGTGGTTGTACAGAACAAAGTATTGTGACAGAACCCGTGAATGAGTATAAAGAAAAGATAAATAAAGCCAAAAAAATGGCTGAAAAATTCCAACAATTAGCGCAAGAAATACGAAGTAAAATTAATGAGCTTGTTCAAAGAGACAAAGAACTAGCGAACCAATTAAAAGGGCTTGTTTCATAGAGGAAAAATAAAAATGACAATAGATGCAGAAGAAGAATTATTCCAAAATTATCAGAGAACTAGAATAGAGTTGGAGGAGCAAGAAGATAGAGTAAAAGAATATCTCCGAAATGGAGAAGATTATACGCAAGAATTGTTGCATCAAGTACGGCAAGTAGTGGGAAAAAGAGAGCGTTCTATGGATTCGTTAATGGATATACAACGAGAATTACAACGCAATGAAGCGAATTACTTGGAAGAATTAACCCAAGAACGAAAAAACTTGATTCAGCAACAAGACGAAGCGGAATATAATTATCGAAAGAAACGTCAAGAATTAATCCAACAGGAGGGCTAAAGGGGTGTCAAAAGAAGCAAAAGAGCGGGAACAAAAAGCACGAGAGAAAGCGTTCCGAAAAGAAAGTCAAAAAATAGCGCTACGTGGACTTGGTCAAAGTGCAAGTACCCAAATGAACACGAATAAAGAATCAGTCAAAGCAAAAGGAGAAAAAGGGATGGGTGAAGCGTCTGCGATGATTGGGTCAACTGGAAGCGCCTTTCAAGAATCAGTGAAAGGTCAATTTAGTAAGAAGGTAACGCAAGTATTTGAGGAACAAAAACAAACGTTAGATTCTTTTTAATAGGTATTTTCCCAAAATTTCATTACTCCTGCAACAAGTGCTCTAGAACAAATCATAAAGGGGCAACAAATGAAAAAAATTTTTCTTGTAAGCCAAGTATTATTTGCTATTAATATAGTTATACTCATAATCATACCTGCAATTTTTTTATTTCTTTTTAGTATTTTTCCTAATCTAGATTCAAGCGAAAATGGATTAGGTGCCTATCCGTTGGCTTGTTTTATATGGGGGATTGCTGGACTTATGTTAACTATTCCATTTGCCGTAGTTATGGCAATTATATACGTTATTTATGAAAAGTATAATAACCAATGAAAAAAGCTGGCTCTGTTTTTATATCTTGAGTAAACTGATGTATCTAGCTCAAAAATAATTATATATTATATTAATGAAGATCAATCATCTTAATCGGTGGTTGATCTATTTTTGTGTTTCAAGGAAGGAATAAAATGTTTGATAACAAAGAAAATCATTACATCACGAGAGGAGTGAACGACAAAGTACCAAAAGAAATTCAACTGTATTGTTGGCAATTAATCGACAAATAAAGCAGGAATTAGGGGTTATGTGAGACTAAAAGAAAGAGGTCATGAAAAAAATTGAGAAATTGACATTGTTGTTAGAAGATAGTCCAGAGCTGTTGGATTCATTGAAAGAACGTTGGTAAGAATTACACACGTTCTGGCAAGAAAATGAAATTTTAACTATTTTGAGTTATCAAGGCAAGAAAATAGAGGTAGGTAACGTGACTGACATTGTGATTGGTATTGATAAACTGGTAAGCAATTAAGAAAAACAGCAGATAAAGCAGCTATACTGAACCTTTATTCAAAAGATTATCTTTACACCAGATACTAAAGAACACTTACAATTGACGATGTATTTTGACCAATCCATCATTGATCAGCTTAGCAAGCACTATAGAGAAACCGTATCACATTCAGAGGATTCGGTTCTTTTTGTCTTAACAACCCCCTTTCGATTCACAGTATAGGAGCAATGAAGAATCGCATCAAATGTGATCGTCCTCGTAACAATTCCCTAGCGGTTCATGATCGCTAAGGGAACTGTTAGGGAGGTGCGTAACGCAAACTAATTATATAAAATATTTAACATTATGAGTGTCAGTGTTATAATTAAATTAATAAATATAATTTTTTATGAAGGGATTGAATTGTGGTACAAGATGATGAAAAAGTTATTTGTTATCAAGGAGCAATAAAACAAGAAAAAAATGTAGAAGAGGTACGAAAGAATATTTCTCAAGCATTGCAAATGGAAAATCTATCAGTACTTATGGGCGCAGGATGCTCCAGTTTTTACATTGATAAAAAAGAAGCTGCGATTTCTACGATGACAGGTCTTTTTAATTACTTCATAGAATTGCATCCAGATTTAAAAATTTTAGGTGTAGATATTTCAAGATAAGGTAAATAGAAATCTTGAGGAGCTAATGGATTTTATGAATTTTCTAAAGCAAGTAAATCACATCAAAGAAATATAAAATGAAATTGATGGAAAAATTGAAATTGTCAAAAGTTTTATTACAGAAAAATTTATACAAGGAATGAACTGCGTAGAATTGTCAGATGTATATAAAAAGATTTATCTAAAAACGATCTCTTCAAATAGGAAAAGTCCAATTAATATAGTGACTACTAACTACGATATGTACAATGAACGTGCAAATGTTTGAGAAAATACTATTCAAGGATGTCTTCCAAGATGGAATCACGGAAGAGTATATATCCGATTAAAGTGCGTATGAAAAATTATTTAGCAAAGAAGATGATAAATAATTTTAACTTGGTGTATACATTGGCTGCTAAGGATTTGTATAAGGTGTTGAGAGGATACTAGATGATAAAATTAACAGACTTTATAAGAAAGACACTAATGACTACGATTCGTACAAGAAGAATGCTGAAAATACAGTTTCAAAACTAGGATGCTGACGTGCAGTAAAAAAGACATAAAAAATAACAGAAGATGAAGTATAGCTTCTGGAGAAGAGGTAGAGAGCATAATTAAGGCTTTACGAGTTTATTAGTAAGTCTTCACAATAAAACTAAGGAGAAGAGTATGGATGTTAGAAATGCAACAGCTAGTTGGAGTGGGTATTTTCATCAAGGGAAAGTCGGTGTTTTTTTACTTTTAGAGAATTTATTGACTTTACTTGAAGAAAATAAAGATTATAAAGGTTGGTATGTTGAATATGAGTCTGCAGAGGATATTGATGTGAAGAAACCTTCAACACGTGGATCAATAGATAAAGTAGTGTCAAGGCACCAAGTTAAAGCCTATCTAAAAGGAACTACCCCTAATAAGTATAAAGATGTTTTTAGCATACTTAAATACAAATATTCAGAAGGAGAACTATCAATAGAAACACCAGGATTTCAAATTCATACTTATGATAAAAAAGGAAATCAAACATCAACCATTCCAGTTGTTGATAATAAGTCTAGATATTTACATACCATTAAAGAGGTTAAAGGATTTGGATTAGATGAAGAGAAATTGAAAGAATTCGATGGTAGACAAGTCTACGTTCCGAATCCTAACAACATTAAACTGTTCGAGTATCCTGATGGGAAAAAGTATTGTAATTTGTCAAACGGAGATACTGAAGATGAGATTTATTCATTTTGTACAAAAAAAATTAAAGAAATTTTAATGATTAGAGATCCAAATTTATGCAATGATTTAGTAAGGATAAAAAAAGTCTATTATTATTTGCTAGCTGAACTAGATTTGGAAATAAGAGAAAAGCATAAGCAAGGTGGATTTCCAACATTATTTTTTGAGGAAGTTTTAAAAATTATTGAGGATCAATCAGATTTCGAAGAAAATAGAATTCGAATTCTTAGAGTATTTCTAGTTAAACAATGGGAGATTTTTTTAGAAGAATTGTATGAAGAAGAATGTGAAGAAGAAGATGCTAGCGTCAAAATATTCAATGAAAAGGCTGGGTTTTTTAAGCAAAAAATTGATGAAATTTATCAGCTTAATGATGAGAAACTTTTAAAGTTTTTCAGACAAATAAATCCTGATAAATTTGATGATGAGGACCAGGAACAAGAACTTCTGACCTTGTGTAATGATGATAGCTTTAAAGATGTATTTTTAAGTTGCTTAGTTGGTGTTGATAAGGAGGAATTTGACTGTTCGTACAATGGCTATTGTAGCAACGGTGGTTATTTAGTCTCACTAGTCAATAGAAAACCCGCAAAGGTAGAAAGTGTTATTAAAAAAATGATGAATAATAAAGTTGCAACAAAAGATATTTTTCAAAGAGATTATATCGTAAATGGACAAATAGGAAGCATTAGAATTTCAGAAAAAATTGATCAATTAGTTGAAGAAAAGCCAAATCGGTGGAAAAAAAAAGCTAGTGAAGATGACAAATTTACGAACTCGAATATGTCTTTCATAAAAGTGGAAGATGCAATAAAAAAAATTAATAACGAGGTGGAAAATGATTGATATGCTAGATCAAATATTTACCGAATATAATTTTGAAGATGGTATGTTTGAAATAAATGAAAACACATTAACAAAAATAAAAAATTCGGAAAGTTACATAATCTCAAAGTTTGATAAAGAAGAATTTTTGAACTTTTTTGAATCTGAAAAAATAGATTTAATCATTAAAAAATTTGAAATTTGGCAACAAAAACACCCTGAAATCAAGAAAAACACGTCCTTAATAATTTTATTGGAAGGGGGAAAGGAAGAATTTGATGAATATAAAAATCAAATATTAAGAATTGAGGAAGATGAATTTTTCTTCAGAAAATTCGTTATAAGCTATACAAATGACAGTTATGCAAAGCTACCTAAAGGTCCAAATCTTGTAGATAAATTAACTCAAATGATTACAGATGATGTCAGATTTCAAGAATTCGAAAAAGATTTATTTTCGGATACAGAGTACTATTTACTTATGCAACTTTTCGTGAAGCTACCTTTCTTAGCATTAGGGAGAGAACCAGAAAGTCTAGAAGACTTGGATAAAAAAATAGAAGAAAATCTTAAGATAAAGAATACAGCAGAGGTTCAGAATTGTATTGAAATCTTCTCTCGGAAATTCCCAGAAGAACTACCAGATAAAACTGACAAGTTTGCTGAGTCATTTATAAGTGAGAGTGAATCCAATGAATTGGTTGATAGTTTTTTTAAGATATTTGGAGGGGCAATTGAATGAAAATAAAAAAAGTATTTATTAGTAATTTTAAGGGAGTAGCTGAAAAAAAAATTATTGATTTTTCAGGAAAAAATACTTTGTTAGTTGGCCCAAATGGTTACGGAAAAACGACTGTATTTGATGTTATAGAACTATGCTTAACAGGAGAAATCCATCGAACTTTTATTAAAGAAAATGTGACAGATCACAAGAAAAACTATATTAAGCCATTTTATCAGAATATAAAAAATAAGGATGTAATAGTAAAGCTCTGGTTAGAAAACTCTCATGGTGAAGAACTAATCATAGTTAAATATTTAAAGAAAAATCATTCTGGTAGATCTAATGAAAAAGGCCGAAAGAATAAACCAGCAGATTTTAAAATGATTCAAACTTTCACTGAACCGGCTCAAGATTTTGACAAAGATGTTTTTGATCCTTCATCAGATGCAAATACTCAACTGTCGAGTGATAAAATAGAAGAGTTTTTTGGACTTGAAGATCATGAATATAATTTCAAAAATATTTTTTATCTATTTAATTATTTACAACAAGAAGAAACTACTTTCTTTTTAAAAAAATCTGAAACTGAGAGAAGAGCGGCTTTAGGTTTTTTATTTCAAACAGATTTTCAAGAAAATTACTATAAAAAATTAAATCAATTTTATCATAGGTTTTTTAAAATTAGTGAGAGTATAGGCGCTAAAATAGTCGAATTAAGAAATAAAAATGTCGCCGTCAGCAGACCATATTCAAAATTATTCACTCATGAAAATTTTGATTTCGATAAGGAGAATCCATTTAGCAAATTTTCACTTGAAGAAACTGAAATTAATAGAAGTAAATACAATGATGAGCTTAATATATTAAAAGAATTTTTGAACCATTTCTCACCAGATGAGTTTACTAAGATGAAAAATGCAAAACGAATTAATCAAATCAAAAAAAATGAAAAATTATTAAAAAAAATTGTTTTGGGACAGTATCTTCTTGAGCCTAAGCTACAAACTACTCTTGATGAACTGGCACTTATAGAAAATGAGAACATGTATAAAAGATTTGTTTTACAAAATGTTATTTCGAATATTGAGGCTTACGAAAAAACAAACAAACAGATTAGTGAGTATAGTGATTTGTCAACCATATTTCAAGAAAATGATTTTGATATCGTACTATCGAAGGTACAAGGTGCTATCAAACATCATTTTCCAAAAGAATTTTCTGTGTTTCAAGAATTAACGAATGAGTATGAGGACCTTACTAAATCCAGTAAAGAGACAACAATATCTTTGAATAAGTTATTATATATGCGAAAAGAGATGAATATTCATGTAAACGAGAGCTGCCAGGATGTTCTTCAAGAGGAAGAGTGTCCATATTGTGGAACAATACCTCAAGAGAATAAAATACTTGAAGAACTGTATGAAGATTATAGTTTTTATCTGAATAAACTTGCGGGTACTCAAAATCAGAAATTAACAAACTTAAAAGATAGAATTAAGGAATTATTTATAGATAAACTTAATGAATTAGTGATAGCATTTCTAACTGAACACACTACAATAAATAATCAATTAATTAGCGAACTTAAAGAAATAAAAAATCTGAATATAACTATTCCTCATTCTATTGAACGTTTGGATCAAACAAAAGTCCTAATTTGGGAGAATTGTGAAAACAAAACATTAAAAGATTTAGAAAATACAATCACTCAGATAAAGCAAGAATATATAGGGAGTTTACCAGTTGGAATTGACATAATGAAAGAAATAAACGAATTGAGCCAGGTTTCTTTTGACGCAGATTTGAATTTTATTGAGAAACATCTTCCTGAATTGGCATTGAAAGAATATGAGGTTGATAACGAAGAAACGGGTGTAGTGACAAAAATCACTGTTGCTGATATGCAAAATAATCTTGTAGGAGATTTAAATGCAGAATATCAAAAAATTCAATATAATCACGAAGAGACAGTTGATGAATATAATTGTTATGAGACATATTTTAGTTCTGACTCAAGTCAGTTTAAAGATTTTAGTTATGAAAAATTGTTAGAAAAAGAACAATATCTTAATAGCCAATACTTGATTAAGAAGAATATCATTGTTGAAGTACTTGAGAAACGCAAAGAGGACTTAGACAACATATTGGATAAAGTTAGGGATGTAAAAGATATTTATAAAACCACAATTGCTGATCATAAGAAAAAAATGGTCAATGCTATTAAACTACCTTTCTATATTTACACGTCAAAAGTATTGCAGAATTATCAGCAAGGTATGGGTGTCTTTATTTCTACAAGTGAAGAATCTGATAGGATACGGTTTATTACAGACCCTTCCTCTGACCATGATGCAATGCATCATTTAAGCTCTGGTCAACTAGCAGTCATTTCCGTCGCATTTACTCTTGCAATAAACACAACATACAATATTTCAGATAATCTGAAATATTTAGTGATTGATGACCCGATACAAGACATGGACTCTTTAAACGTACACTCTTTTATAGAATTGCTGAGACATGAATTTTTACAGGATTATCAACTTCTTTTATCTACACACAATGATAGTAGCGCATATTATATGAAATATAAATTTGAAAATATGATAGATGACGATGTAAATCTTATAAATGTTCAATCTGAATTTTTTGGATAGATTATAAATCACTGTTTGAATTTAATAGAACACCAGCAGCAATCTTTGTGCTGTGGGCTGTTTTTATTCTTTTCCATCTAAGTACGTTTCTAACAGTCTAGTCATGATTTTTAAGAATGTGTTTTAGATTTACTAATTTATATCATTCACTTCCGATACGCAGAATATTATCGTAAGTAAATTTGTACTATGAAGACTGTTTTGTGGTAGGAATGCCAGCTATTTAGTTATTTATAGGATGGAAGAAATTATAGATTGGTAAACATATACGAGAGGACGACCATCATCTTTAGAAAAGATATCAAGACCAAAGTTAATGGATGTATTTTTCTAAGCTACCTGACAAGTTTTGTTAGGTAGCATTTTGTAATTGTACAGAAAGTATCTTTTTATACATGATATAATATATCTATATCAAAGATAAGGAGAATAGGAATGGATAATTTTGAAATTATTTTACCCATAGATCAAATGACTACGATTGATGTAACTGATAAAAATTTATATAATTATGATTTCTCTTCTTTTTCATTGGTTCCCCTTCAAGAAGCAGCAGGAATTTCTCTGAATAATAATATTAAGCAGAGTATCTTTAGGAATATATCTGAAGCTAAATTAATGTCTGAACTTATTGGAAAAAAGAAAATAGAATATGTTGCAAACTTGTCAGATTACGCTAAAGAAAAATTAAAAACAGGTGAGTGGGAGTTTGGTATAAGGAAAAAAACTGGCGAAACATACGCTGTGATCAAAGATGCAGTGACAGGTAAAAATCAAAGTTTTGTTACACTTGATCAACGAACTGTTCAAGGTTTAGGGAATCTCCCAGAGCTATCAGCAATACAAGGACAGATAGCTGTAATTACTGAGAAAATTGAGGATTTAAATAAGCTGGTAAAGCGTGTTGAAAAAGGGCAATACAATGATAGGTACGCTGGTTTTTTTAGTGCGCGTCAACTCATGATTGAGGGACTATCTGCTAAAAATGATAAGTTAAGGCAAGAATTATTGATAGAAGCTATAAAAATAAGCAACAGTACAATAGCTAAGTTAATGTTTTCAATACATTTAGATGTTAACAGTTTTATAGATTTGAAGACAAAAACAAAAGAAGCAAAAAGAATCGAAAACATTTTACAAAATTCAATTGGCTATCTAAATTCAGCTGTTCAGTTGAATCTTATTGCATACACTGCATTAGGTGAAGAAAATTCATTATTAGCAACGTTGGCTAATTATCAATCTTTTATTGAGCAGATTTTGTTAAAAGAAATTGATAACAGTGGTAGAAGTATAGCTTGGCTTATGGATAATGCGCATAAAGGTTATGATGGAAGATTCAATGAGATATCATTAGATATCACGAATAAAATTACTGACTTAATTAGAGGTATAAAAAATAATCAAATTGAGGGAGAAAGTCATGAATGAATCGAAATTAAGAATATGTAAGTTTCCTAGCTGTAAGAAAGAAACGTACTCTAAAAAATCTCTATTCTGTGGAGAGCATGAGCGTCTATATAAAGAGTTCAAAAAGAATACGAAAATTGTAAGTAGTATGGCTGGCATGACTGCATTAGTTTTTATCACAAAAAATATAGCTAAAAAGTTTTAGAGGATATTTTATGATTACATAAGTTTATCAGACGAATAAGTCAATAGATATCATAAGATTTCGTAAATATCCCTACTTATGATACGCAGAACCGTATCATAAGTAGGGATATTTTTAGGAAAAGATGACTAATGGATAAACGGATATACAAGACGATGGAATATATTTCGTTTCACGATATGACTATTACAGATGCTTTATTTCAAAATCATGTACTCATACTTAAGTTTGATGGAGTATATTGCTTTTTAGAAAATAATAATGAGAAGGGTGTCTTTGTATCTAACGGTGAACAAAAATTAGTTATAACTGTTAGAAATATTTTGAATTGGCATGACTGGGAGAATGAACTTCAAAGTACTGATGATTTCTCTGTTCTTAATGGTAAAACCTTTTTAGCTTTAAAAAGTAAGGAAGAAAAAAAGATCAAACTAATTTACAGTATAGGTGAAATTGAATTAGAAATCACAGAAATTTTTTCTGAAATACTACTTACGGATCTGTATTGGTATAGAGGATTGAATGGTGAAGAGAGAAAATATATGAATCTGCCAATCTCCTCGTTACCTGTTTCATTTTTTTGAAATTTGGTAAATATAGTGGATATCAAAGTTCATGAAGCATTATTTGTTAGTTTACAGGTTTAACAAAATGAATTTACTAGATTTGAAAAAAATCCTATTTCATCTGTTGATGCACTATCATTCTTTTTGCTATTATACGGTTACTAAGAATGACTTTAGAGAGTTAATGCATATACTCGAAATCACGTTGCAAGATTGTTTAAACAGAGAGTAAAAAATTTCTTTTGAACTCTAATTATATAGCGATTTATCGGTGTTTTTGTTCCAAACTTTCATATTTTTTTTAAAAGAAAGTTAGGGACATCAGTAGGTGTTTACTTGGACTAGTGTATATTGTCAAAGAGGGAACGTATGTTAATAAACTGGCTACAGGCGCTACTTTAGTTAATCGGGATTATGTCTACCTAGATGTTTAATAACATTACTTTTAAATTTTAGATACAGTTATTACAAGGTTTATGGTACATGAAAAAAGAAAAAGATTTAGCAGAATTACATGATATTCAAACAGATTTAGCTAATTATTTGTATAACAACTATCGGTTATATACGAGAAATACATCTGAAAGTGATAAAGTAAAGAAGTTGTATAATAAAGGGAATGGAAGTTTATCCGAAGAAGAATATTTTAAAAAAATGAAAGAGACTCGAGTTTACTCGGATATAGAAAAAGTGGAATTTACTAAATTTTCTGTTGGACCAATGAAAGATTTAGTCG
This sequence comes from Enterococcus sp. AMC1252, assembly GCF_058216515.1. Classification (NCBI taxonomy): domain Bacteria; kingdom Bacillati; phylum Bacillota; class Bacilli; order Lactobacillales; family Enterococcaceae; genus Enterococcus; species Enterococcus sp. AMC1252. The sequence continues at coordinate 3,408,865 of NZ_CM177097.1, read as the reverse complement.
TTGATTTTAAAATCAATGATGTGTACTCAGATGATACGTCATTAAGTACCGTTTCTGCAGAAACAGGGAAATGGTTGTACAGCTTCAATTCTATGAATAACCGAAATGGGTATGTTTTAGAACGAAAAGAAAAAAGCACTGACAAAAAAATGGCTGAAGAAAACATTATCTACAACAACAAAGGAGTGGAATAATTATGGGTACGGCAGAAAAATTGCCCCAAAAAATTGGTCGATTATAACAAATTATCGAAAGAGTCTTATCAAGGGAAACATAATAATGTTCAGACAGGTGATCGACTAGTAGACGATAAATATTTAGTTTTGGACACCATTGACACAAACAAGAATACCTTAAAATCAGAATATACTCCAAGAGAGAATTAGTTTGGCGAATCAGATGGGGAGTAAATTCACCACGCTATCGGAGTGAACCCAACATGAGGAATGAAGACTAGGCACTAGCAGAGTACCACCAAACAAGGCGACAACTTGTTAACGGTTGTTATTACGTGGTTTTATGAATCTAATCGCTATGTTATGATTATCTTACTTTTACTTTAAGGAGAAACGAATGAAACCAAAAAAAAACATAGTTCTAGCTTTAATAATTTTAGTAGTAATTGGAGGAGCATGGTATATGAAACGAGAAAAAGATTTAGCAGAATTACGCGATATTCAAACAGATTTAGCCAATTATTTGTATAACAACTATCGACTTTACACGTTTAACAAAGAAGAATTAGATCAATTAGATAAAGATTATGACAATGAGAAAATGACGTTTCCTGAATATTCTAAACGTGTAGATGAAATAGCTAAATACTCAGATATAGAAAAAATAGAATTTACAGGATTTTCTGTTGGGCCGATGAACTCGCTAGAAGTGAGATTAATTATTAATGATATTTATACTCTTCGTGCATCGTCAAATACAGTATCGGCAGAAACCGGAAAGCTTATATTTGATTTCAATACTGGAAAAGGGCAAAATAATTATTTTTTAAATGAATCAGAAGAAAGTAGAACAGATAAGATGCCTGAAAAAAATATTATTTATGATAATAAAGGAGTAAAATAGTATGGCAAAAAAGAAAGAGCTGAATGATTTCAATGTCCTTTCCAAAGATTCTTATGATGTGGAATCTGGAGAAATTCAAGTAGGTAGTACGGTTGGTAAAGATAAATATTTAGTTTTGGACACCATAGACACAAACAAAGATACCTTAAAAACAGAATCTGCCCCTAGAAAAAACAGTATGCAAGCTATGACTGTTGCTGAAATTAAAGATGAGTATAAGACAGAAAAAAGATTAGAAAAGGTACCCGGCTATCCGGAATCAGTCGTAAAAAAAGACGTAATCATTGTCTATGCAGGAACAAGTGGTTTGAAGGATTGGACATCAGATGTCATAGAAATTGGACTAGACGCTAAATATGAGAATGGAGCGTTCTCTTCTGCGATAGATTACGCTAAAGAAATTGAACGGAAGTATCCAAAAGAAAATGGTTTTAACATCGGAACGACAGGTCATTCATTAGGTGGGGCAGAAGCGATTTATGTTGCGGTATTATTAGGTTACAATGCCTTCACTTATGGTGCTGCTGGTTCAGGCTTAACAGCCGAACAGATTAAACAGTACAAAGGAACGATTGTGAATCTGTTCGATACAAGGGATGCCGTGACGAGTGGTGTGTTGACTGGTGGTCGGAAAAAAATACCTTTTTTGAGTATGGGTATCGACAATCCATGGTGGAGAACCGCTGGTCATTCATTAGATCAGTTTCAAGTAGATAAAAAAGGGAACTATATCAACAAATATGGCGATATCGTGGTTTATTCTGATTTGAATGGTGGTATTTCGATTGAACAAACCCTTTTAGCGCAAAGTATCGTTGAAAATAAGATGCAAATGCGCAGATTAGAACAATATGGTGTACATAAAAGTGGCAGTAAAAAAGAGTACCAACAATTAAAAAAAGAAAATGAGTGGCTTCAAACTCAAATTGATAGTTTTACCAAATTGAACGTTTTACGTAAAAAATTTACTGCTAGTGGTGGCGGTTTATCTGGAAATGAACAAATCTATTTAGACGATAGCCAAGCGCTAACCATTGTAAAGCTTGCATCTTCAAAATTTGACATGGCAATGGAGAACGTCGTAAAGCTCTATAAAGATGCGATTAGGGAATTAGAAGAAATGTGGCAAGAAGGACGTTCGACGATTCAAAGTAATTGTCCTGACTTATCTTATGGCGAAGTTTTAGATGCTATGCAGGCAATGGGGTGTACGGAACAAACAATGGTGACGATTCCTTCACAAGAATTTCAAGAAAAACTAAGTTTAGCGCATCAAATGAGTAGTAAATTTAGTACCCTAACCAAAGATATTACTGCAAAAATAGGTGAATTAGTTCAACGAGACCAAGAATTAGCGAAACAACTCGCCTAAAAAAGGGAGAGATACGAGTATGGATCAAGAAGAGCAAGCATTAGCGGATTATCAACAAACGAGACGACAACTTGAAGAAGAATCTGACGCATTGACAAGAATTAGGCGACAAGCGGAACAAGCAACGAATGATACCTATTCTGAAATGCAACGGCAAGTACAACGATTTGGTGAAACAAATGAGCCTATGGAATGGGCAAGACGTGAACTATCACGTCTTGAAGAAGATTTTTTCTCAGAATTAGACAGAGAGAAACGGACCCTTTCGTTAAAAGAAGACGAAGCAGAACAAGCCTATCGTAAAAAACTTCAAGAACAAACTAAACCGTAAAAGGAGTATGATTACGTGTTAGAAGCAATCGAAAAACTATTAAAAGAATATAAAAAGAATTTACAAAAAATGAGCGCTCAAGCCACTGCAATGGCACTTGTTCAAAAAAAAGATAGTCTTGTGAAAAAAACAAAAAAATCTGGAGAAACGGAATCAGAAAGTGCAAAAAGTTCGATTACTTCTGCAACAAGTGGTCTAGGAGAGACAGTAAAAGGGCAGTTTGGAAAGAAAGTAACACAAGTTTTAGATGAACAAGGAAAAATGCTAGATAAATTTTAATTGAAATAGAAAAAGGTGTGTTTCTAGTGGATGATAAAGAATTAGAACTGCGCAAGGAAGAACAACGTCAAAAGATTCGTGAAATTGGACAGAATGCCCAACTCAAAAGTTTAGAAAGCCAGTTGAAAACAGAAAAAGAAGCCAATAAACACTTTGAAGAAATAGAGAGAACTTTAAAAGAAATGCAAAAAGTGGTTGATTCCTGGGATAGGAAATACGAGAATACGCCGGAAAAAAGAAGGACGGAATTTCATGTCATTAAGGAAACCGATGTAAATCAGTTGTAAGGAATATATCTAGCTTAAAAATAACTATATATTATATTCATGAAGATCAATCATCTTAAATGGTGGTTGGTCTATTTTTGTGTTTTAAGGAGGGAATAAAATGTTCGATAACAAAGAAAATCGTTACGTCACGAGAGGAGTGAACGAACAAGTACCAAAAAAAATCCAATTATATTGCTGGAATTTAATTGACAAAAAAAGAAGTGAAACTGAAACAGAATTAGACTACTTACAAATCTTTGAATTCAATCCAGATAATCAACGCCAAGCAATTGAAGTGATTCATCGACAAGAAGAACCATTTTTCATTGAGTATCATACCTACACCATAAAGGGAAAGATGCCTGATTTCCAAATTAAAAAGTTATGGGTGATCGATGATCGTAGTCATCAAACCATGCTATTACTAGAATCCTATTAATTGGTATTTTTCTAAGAACCATGCGTATCATAAATAAAAAACATGAGGCTGGGACATAACTCTATGAGTTACATCCTAGCCTCAAGGAATCCGAATAAACGGTGGGCGCAGAAGCAACTCCTTCTTATTTCTCGGAGTTAAACACTTCTGTTCCAACATCATATTTTTATTTTAAGTGCTGATTTCATGTGACATTACCTGGTATATGTATCTAAGATTGTTATTAGCAATGTAATAAATACTTATGGTGAATATCTTTGAATCAATAAAAGTCATCTTTGACATCAGAGATATTCGCAATAGTTAAGTTTAACCACTCTTTTAACCCATGTACTGGTTCAATTACAGCATTGAAGAGAAGTCCAAAATAAAGATTTTTTTCTATTTGCTCACGGGGAACATGTGAAATATCCACATCAGGATAGTTTTCTATTTTTTCACGCGATAAGCTAGGGTAGAAAGGACGAGTCTCTCTTCTTTGAAGAATATCATTCGGAACGAAATTAAATTCAGAACGAATATATTTATATGTATCTTTTAAAGAACTGAGTTTTATATCATAAGAAATTGAAAAGATATCATCGTTGTCTAACTTAATACTTTCTAGAAATAGATTAACTATTTCATAATCAGTTAACCCTTCTACTTCTTCACATTTTTTTTGTACAATAGGCAGTAGAATATTGTTGATCAAGAGATCAGGAGCCATTTTCTGGATAGTGTTAAAAAAGATAATATTATCAGTAAATATATTATGTACTTTTTCAATCCAAGGGAGTAATTTATTTTCAAAAAAAGTACGATCTTTTTGAAGAATATAACCTGCACCAAAGAATTCTTGAAATGACCTGTGTGAAAACTTGTAGTCAAGACCCTCTGTTACTAACATGCAAACTGAATTTGAAGCATCATCTATAAAATCATCAGCATTAATCCAAAGGGATGAAGACTGCCTCTGATTCAAATTATTATAATCATCTATAATTTTTACCAAGTATTCTTTATTCATATTAACTTGCCCTTTGGTAAAATTTCTGAAGGCAACGAAATTTAAAACTTTCTTGAAATCAGACTCGCCTAGTTCTGTTTTTAGTTTCCTTTTATAACCTTTACTTGCGTCATGTCTATTAAAAAGTGCACTGTAACAATAATTGTAGAAATCTGTGAAATTGTTAGGTATTTCTGAAGACTCTTGATAAGTTATTAACATAATGGTTAATAATAAAGGAATAGATAAAAATTGCTTATGTGTTTCAAAAAGTTTTTCATCAATTTCTTTATAGAAATTGTTTTGAAGATGTTCTGTACTGTCTAGTTTAGCTATCAAAGATAAAGCTTTTTCTTTAGTTAATGGAGCAATTTGATACTCTGAAAATAAAGTCCAACTCTCAAATGAATTTCCAGGGCGTGATGAGATAATAAAAATATTATCTTCGTATTTTTGCGAAAATATTAATAATTCACGTTCTATCTTATTTGATAGGTCATAGTTGATTTCATCGAAAGCATCAAAAAAAATAATATATCTACCTAAGTCTAGCGTTTTTAAAAATTCTTCTTGAGTAAGATTAAGGCCTAAAACCTTAACATTGTTATAGATAAAGGTCTCTATATCTTCCTTGTCTTCTATTTTTTTTAATTCCAAAAAAATCGGAATTTGTGTATCTCCTTGTATGAAATCAAGAAATATTTTCTTAAGCATCATAGATTTACCAATACCGCCAGTTCCAGTAATAATAACTTTTTTATTACGTTGAAAAAAATCTATATTTTTTAAAGAGTCACTGGTAGGTATGTAATGTGACTCGTTTTTTAAATCCATAGGTTCGTAAAAAGAATATATAGATTTTGGCGTATGGCTATATAACAATGTTTTAGCCATACTGTATGTTTTTAAAGTATTTTTTAAATATTGTTCATAAATAGTTCTTAGCTCCTCTTCTTTTGGAAAAGACAGTTTTCTTACGTTTTTATTCAAATAGTCGTACATTGAAGGGATTTGTTTAATTAAGTCTATCCCAATTTTAATATCTGCTAATACCATACGTGAATCACTCCTTTTAGTAAGTTATTATATACTAAGAGGTTGAATAAGTCGATATAATTCTATGTTTTATGCCTATATTATTTAGGTAGCAATCGTATCAGTATCCTATCATGCTTTGTGTCAATCGAATAATATAATAGGGGACTAAACATATATATGCTACATCGAGATTTTGGCAGAAAATAAAATTGAATGATTAAATAAAAGTGTTGAAAACGCGTTTCAAAAAAGTTTGGAAAATTTGTAGTTACAAGATCACTGTAGTACAGTATTTAGTAAGGATATAGAACAAATTATTTTCATTTCAACCATTAAAGGAGAGGTCTACAATGAAAAGTACACAACTATCTATAGAAACGTTGAAACGAGCTCAAGAACGGTTTGAAGAGACACTTGACCAGATGCAAGTAGATGAAGCTAATACAATGCCAGCACCATTAATCAAATCAGTTACTTGGCTTATTTGGCATACTGCACGAGAACTTGATTATCAAATTTCAGAACTTAACGGTACTAAACCGCTATGGTTAGAATCGGGTTGGAATGAGCGATTCGCATTGGATTTACCAGATGATACGGAAGATTGGCATCATACTCCTGAACAAGCAGCTAAAGTTATAGTGAGGGATAAAAGCTTACTAGAAGATTATTTATCTGCCAGCGTTGGGTTTACCAATGCATACTTAGATGCGCTAGATGAAGAGAGTTTTAGTGACGTTGTCGATACAAACTGGACACCAGTTGTTACACGTCAAGCGAGGATCGTTTCTGCTATCGATGATGCGGTGATGCATTCGGGCCAAGCAGTTTATACAAGAAGGTTGGTTATTGGAAAATAATAAATTTATCTAAAAAGAGTTGGATTTGAACCAGTTTATGTTCAAACCCAACTCTTTAGTTTAACTTCTTAACCCACGACCTCGATCAATCAAATACCAGCAAACTGCATAAAGTACTGAGATAAAAAGAATCAAGATGATCATAGAAAAAATGATTGGTACATCGATCGTGCCAAGAAAGCCATATCTAAATCCTGAAATCATATAAACAATTGGATTGATTTTTGAAATAGCTTGCCAGATCGGTGGCAGCATTGAGATTGCGTAAAATACTCCACCAAGGTAAGTTAATGGCTGTAAAACGAATGTTGGTACAATCGATACATCATCAAAAGATTGGGCAAAGATCCCATTTAACAAGCCTGCCAATGAAAATAAAATAGCAGTCATAAGAAGTGTAATAATCACAATAGACCATGAATACACGTGAAGTGGTACAAAAAATAGAGAAATCATCGTTACAAGTGTACCAACTAGAACACTTCGGCCCAGTCCACCAATCACAAATCCCCAAATAATAATATGAGTTGGAACAGGTGCTACTAATAACTCTTCAATATTTTTCTGGAATTTTTGTGAGAAAAATGAAGAAGAGACGTTAGCATAAGAACTTGTGATCACTGACATCATGATTAGCCCTGGAACGATAAATTCCATATAGGAGAATCCTTCCATTTGTCCGATTCGTCCGCCGATCAAGTTTCCAAAAATGACAAAATATAATGATGTAGTAATGACTGGTGGTACTAAAGTTTGAACCCAGATCCGCAAATAGCGATTGGTTTCTTTTACTGCAAGGCTTCTTAGTGCCGTGAAATATAGCTTAAACATTTTTTTCCCCCACTTGACGTTTTTCTTCTGTGATTTTTAGAAACAGTTCTTCCAACCGATTGGACTTGTTGCGAAGGGAAAGAACCTTTATCCCTTGTTTTGTGAGTTGATCAAATAGGTCATTGATCCCTTGATCTCGCTCAACTTCTACAACCAGTGTTCGTTCATCCTCAAAGCTATTCTTATAACCTACAATTTCAGGTTTGCTATCATAATCCTCTAAATCAAAAATAAACGTTTCAAATTGTAATTTTGCTAGAAGAGTTTTCATGCTAGTATTTTCAATTAATTCACCAGATTGAATGATTCCGATATTGCGGCATAGCATTTCTGCTTCTTCAAGATAGTGAGTCGTTAGGATAATCGTTGTGCCGTTTGCATTTAATTCTCTTAGAAAATCCCACATTTCCCGTCTTAGTTCAATATCCACACCAGCTGTAGGCTCATCTAAAATAAGTAATTTTGGTTCATGCATCAAGGCACGAGCAATCATTAATCTGCGTTTCATACCACCAGAAAGCATTCGTGCACGTACATTCCGTTTTTCCCACAAATCTGATTGTTTTAGATATTTTTCACTACGCTTCAACGCTTCTTTTCGTGAAACTCCGTAATAACCAGCTTGATTGACAACGATCTGTTCTACCGTTTCAAATGGATTAAAGTTGAACTCTTGAGGAACCAGTCCAATTTGTTGTTTTGCAAGAACCAAGTCTTTATCAAGATCATAGCCGAAAACATTTACTTTCCCCGATGTTTTATTAACGAGAGATGTGATGATCCCAATCGTTGTTGATTTTCCAGCTCCATTTGGACCGAGTAAGGCATAAAAATCTCCTTCTTCTACAACTAAATCAATTCCCTTTAAAGCCTCAACACCCGTTGCATATACTTTTTTCAAGTCTTTTATTTCTAACGCATAAGTCATTTACTAACTATCTCCTTATCAGTATCATTCTTCAAATCATCATCTGTTTTTACAGGTTGAGTTTTGTTATTTTTGCACAGGCAATCTGTACCACTATCTGAAAGTAATAATGTCATAGAGTGCATAAATTCTCTGACAAAATCTTCTCGTAATGTATAATAATGCCATTGACTTTGCTTACTTACAGAAACAATTCCAGCACTTTCTAAGACTTTCATATGATGAGAAAGCGTGGGTTGTGTAAAATCAAAGTGTTTTAACACATCACATGCGCACATATTGCTATAGGACAGTAGGTCGATTATCTTCATTCTTTTAGGATCCGCCATAGCCTTTAATATCAATGAAACTCTTTCGTAATCCATACATCTTCCTCCTTAACATAGATGGACATCTATGTTAAATATAAATTAACATGAATGTAATGTCAAGTGGTTCTAATGCTAGTAAGAGGAACAGAAAATCAGTGCTTATAGGATTCATTTTCCTTCTAAAAAAGTGTCCTCTAACCGAAATTTAAAGCAGCTAGACTTCATCATGTGTAGCAATACTGTTATACTAGAAGCGAATGCTGGAATGAGCAACGAAAAAAACGCGTTTTAAGAGGAGTAAATGAAACAATATGAGAAACATTAAATTAACAATCGAATATGATGGTACGAGATACCTTGGCTGGCAAAGACTGGGTGATTCTGATAAAACGATTCAAGGAAAAATCGAGAATATTTTGACACAAATGACACGTTCAAAAATTGAAATCATAGGTTCGGGTCGAACAGACGCTGGAACACATGCTAGGGGGCAGATCGCAAATTTCAAAACAGACACTAAAATGACATTATCAGAGATGAGTGAGTTTTTAAATCGCTATCTACCACAAGATATTGTTGTAAAAAAACTGGAAGAAGTTACTGAAAGATTTCATGCCCGATATAATGCGAAAGGGAAAAAATACAGTTACTATATTTGGAACGATGCTATTCCCTCAGCGTTTGAGCGTAACTATAGTTTTCATTATTCAGATAAACTTGATCTTGAGTTAATGAATGAGGCTTGTCTGAAATTAGTCGGAACACATGATTTTATCGGATTTTCTTCTCTTAAAAAGACGAAAAAATCAACGACACGGACGATTGAGGAACTTTCGATTCAAAAAAAGGGAAACATGCTGCATTTTACCTTTGTGGGTGATGGTTTCTTGTATAAAATGGTGCGAATCATTATGGGAACTCTTCTAGAAATCGGGAGTGGAACGATGAGTTTAGAAACAATTGATGAAATATTTGAACGGAAAATCAGAAGTGATGCTGGAATGACAGTTCCTTCCCAAGGGCTTTTTCTTGATGAGGTTTATTACTAATAATCATTTTAGTTGATCGAAGTGAGTTGTCTTTAATTTTTCCGATTATTATTTTAAATAATGGTCAGAAAATACTGAGTAGTAGCTGACCTTCCCTAAGAAATTACTAATATTTGGGATTTACACATAATTTTTTATGCTATACTAGCAAATGTGTAAAATAAAGAAACCATTAGTTTTAATTAGTAAAGGGAGTTTTGGTAGTGAAAGAAAAGTCATTGAGGCTAAATTATATTCCGATAATTGTGGCCTGTTTGTTTATGGTGATTCAAAGGGTGTTACAATCTGCAACAGTTGCTCCAGAGTATGGTAATTACATGAATCGTTTTTATCTTTATCAAATGATGCAGGCGATCGTGATGGTTGGGGTGAATATTTTTCCGATATACCTCGGATTTAATTCTGATAAAATCAAGAAAAAGAAAGTTTTAAAAAACATTAGTAGCTATTATTTGATTTATGTTGTTACTTATTTATTTGTAAATATTTTTTTCTATGTTATCAAAAATTCATTGAATATGCGTGATTATTGGTCGATTTTCTTTCCAATCAGTCAAAATCATTATGGCTATGCTGTTTCTTGTGTGTTAGCTTTGCTATGTTTGCCACAAATCGTTCGTTGGTTAGACAAAAGTTCTGATCAACAGATAAAAAGTGGATTGATCGTAACCTCTATCTTATTTGTTGTATTACCTACCTTGTTTAGTAAAGATATTTGGGCAGTTCAAGGTGGAAAAAATATCGTATGGATTTTTTATTTAGTCTTTGTTGGGTATTCCTTAAAAAGGTTCGCTTTGGTTCAAAAAGTACGATTGCCTATTTGTCATTTATTGTTTAGTGGTGCTTTGTTACTTAGTACTATTTTTGTAATGGCTAGAGTCTCGATCTTTATGCGAGGAGACACGTCAACAGCACTTCGATATTGTGTGCCATTTTCATTATTGGCAATGTACTATACATTAAGTTTATTTGCGACTTTAGAAAGCAGAAAAAAGCTTAGGATACAAGCGTCTGCTTCAATAATTGCAACGACTTTGGTGAGTACTCAAGTCGCAATCAATTCTCCCGTTGCGATTCATTTTATCGCAACATTTTACAGAAAACCTTACGAAAATTCAGGTGTGCAGTGGTTAAAATCCATCGTCATCTTTTCGATTCTCTGGATAGGTGCAGCTGTGCTACTGACGATCATTAATTTCTTATTACAAAAAACAATAGTGTTCAAAAGGCTTGAAAGTTCTTTAAGCGTTGATTCGTTAGATGCAGTAAAAAATAAGGGGCTAGCTGTTTTTAAATGGTTCTCTCAGAAGCGCCAAATTGTATTTGCAGCAGTTTTCTTTTATGGCTTTACGATTGTTCAAATGTTTATAATTTCTGAATCAAGAATAAGCGTAAGTGTGGCGGATACGGTTAATGCCTATGCATTTATTTTATTGAAACGACAAGCACCAATAGTATTGAACGTTCTAATAATCATGGCATTTTTTCTTTTGTTGCTTGTTCTTACGAATAGATTTTGGCACTCATTTGTTTTGACATTGACGATTGATTTATTGATCACTATTTCCAATTATCTAAAGATAGCGTCGCGGGAAGAGCCTATATTACCGTCAGATTTAAAAATGTTGAACGGGATTAAAGCAATCCTTGATATGGTCAATCCACTTGTTATTCTTGTTGGAGTAATTGTGGTAGGCGGATTAGTTATATCTAGTTATTTGTTAGAGCGAAGGGCGAAACGATTATATAATCTAAAGGTAAATCGGAAAAAAAGAGTAAGCATACTGATAGTTGTTCTTCTATTTTTTTCAAGTCTACTTTTCGTCAACCATAAGAATTCACCGTCGTATTTAATGTTTAACCTTTTCAGAGTCAATCGCTATTTTTATAATCAGAAGTTGGGTGCTCAAATAAATGGCCCAATCGTACAATTTTTGAATAATATCGATATTACGGTCATGGACAAACCAGCAGACTATTCTGAGGCGGCAATAAAAAAAATCATGAAGAAGTATGATGAAGAAGCGCAAGATATTAATAGTAATCGGTTAGAATGGGACGATAATGAAACTTTTATTTTCAATCTAAGTGAAAGTTTTAGTGATCCTAAAAGAGTACCTAATTTGACTATAGATAGAGATCCCATACCTTATATTCGTCAGACCATGAAAGAAAATACGAGTGGATGGATGTTGTCAAACGGTTATGGTGGGGGAACTGCAAATATGGAATGGGGGTCATTGACCAGTCTGGATATCAGCAATCTCTCTCCGACGTTACCTACGCCCTACACTCAGCTAGTGGAAAAGCAGATGATTTCACCTAATATAACGAATCTATTTGATGAAAGTATCGCAATTCATCCGTATGTGGCAACTCTTTACAATCGAAAAAAAGTATTCAAAAAATTTGGATTTGACAAGTTTTATTATGTGAATAGTCCAGATGAGTTGACTTTCCAAGACAAGATCGATGAGAGTATTTACATCTCTGATTTTTCTGCTTATCAAGAAACTTTGGAGAAAATAAACAACAATCTTGATAAAAAACAATTTATTCAATTATCTACGATGCAAAATCACATGCCATATAAAGAGAATTACTACTATGAAAATAATTATTCCTTTAGTGGTACAGCGGTGATGAAAGATAGACAATCAGAATTAAATACTTTTATGCAAGGTATCCATTATACAGATGAAGCAGTAGAAAGTTTTATACAAGAGTTAGATAAAATAGAAAAACCCATCACGTTTGTTTTTTATGGTGATCATTTGCCATCCATTTACAGTGGTAATAACATGAGTAAACATGGACTAGTGCAACATGAAACGGATTATTTTATTTATAGTAATCGTTATAGCCGAGAGCGAAGTAAGAAGCTAAATAAAAAAATTGTTTCTCCATATAATTTTCCAGCACTAGCTTTAGAACAAGCCAATGTTAAAATCACTCCGTTTTATGCATTGATGACTAAGATCACAAACGATGTGTTGGCATCAACAACAGATCCGTCAGCTAGTATTTCTAATAATTATAATGGGCAAAAAATCTTTGTGACAGACCAAAATGAAAAAATAACAGAAGATAAATTATCAAGTAAGCAAAAGGAAATTTTGCAAGACTATCGTTTGATCCAGTATGATTTAACTGCTGGTGAAGAGTTTGCTGCTGAATGGGCAGCACAATCAAGTAACAAATGAAAAATTGACTTGTAAAACATCATTAAGAGCTGCCTGTATGAATTTTGGTAATTCACACAGGCAGCTCCTATTTGATATAAACTCCACCAACATCAATACTTAAATAATGTATTATATAATCCTTTGAGTATACTGTCGATCGCGTTTGTCTTTAGCTTAAAGAAAACGCTTGAAAAAAGCAAGTTCAGCTTCATTACATTGTGTAGCGATCTTACTTTTTTGATTTAGATGAAAAACATGTCCCAACTCAGTATTATCTTGATTAGCGTAAATTTTACAAGTTGTTTCAACGCCTTTTGATATTAATAAATCTGCAAAGGGTTGAGCAACCTCTCTTAGAGGATCGTGTGTAGCAGTTGCAATAAAGGCAGGTGGGAAATCCGCAGTAATATAGCTTTCCACCGGAAATTGTTCCTTAAGTGTAGGTGTTACTGTTTCACCAAAGTAAAATGGAAAATCTTGATTGATAGCGTTGTTTTGACCAATAAAGTATGCACCACAATTTGAAGCTACTGCTTTAAATTGGACAGATGCAATCTCAAACTTAAATTTTTGTGCATAGGTTGCATTACTAGTCAGCACGGTATATTGTTCCACCAGTTGGCCACCAGCGCTATCTCCGATCAAAAAGAGCTGATCCAAATCGACATAATAGTTACTTCCATGTTGGATCAACCAATTCATCAAAGTATTGATATCTTCCAAAGGTGCAGGGTATTGATGGTCTGGTGCTAATCGATAATTGAAGTTTACTACGGTGAATCCTTGTGTCGCTAAATACATTGTGTAGAAACGATAAAGTTCTTTATCACCATAGAAAAAACCGCCGCCATGGATATTGACGATTGTCGGCAAACACTGGTCAGTGTTTTTGGGGTAGTAGATATCAAAAGTATTTTCTATGCCATAAGGACCATAAGATAGATTCTTGATTTTTTCTAGCGAATCAGGCTCAGTTAAACCGGCATCACGCTTTTCGTCAATTTTACGTATGTTCTTCCTCATTGTTGGGATATCAAAATTAAGCATAGTTATTACCTCCAAATTAAGTATGTTTCTAATTTTTGCTACTTGTATTATAATTGCAAACGTTTACTAATGGAAGTTGGAAACAAAATTGCTTTCATTTTTTTAGATAGTTCGATGATACTGTCTAAATTGAAAGCATGAGAAAAAAATAGAATAATCATAGAAAGGGAAACAAAGTAGGGGGAGCTTTTTAGACGTTTATTGCTATAATAGACTTATAGAACATCATTTTTTTTAATTCAACCAACAGTTGAGAAGAAATAGCGTGGATTCAACCAATTGTTGATTGCTCAAATCTATTCTAGGAGGATATGCTTGTGGTAGCAATAGGAAATAAACTAAAAGAATTGAGAGAGTCAAAGAAAATAACGCAAAGAGAACTAGCTGAATTTCTTAATGTCACACCTCAAACTGTTTCAAAATGGGAACTCGATAAGAGCTGTCCTGATTTGGATACGTTGGTAAAGCTCAGCAAGTATTTTCAAATTTCTACGGATAAGATTTTAGGAAATAATAAGGACTCTTTTTTTAACGCTCTCTTTTCAAAGAAGGAAGGCAAAACGGACATGAAAAAGGAAATTACGATTGATGATGAGCCGATTTTTAATGGAAGAAAAATCAACACTGGACTGAAAAAAATTCTAGTTTTCAGTATTACTAGTATGATGACTGATTATGAAATGTATACGGGATTATTAGTGACAAAGATGAATAATCTGGCAAAAAATAAAAATATAGATGTCACGATCCAAGCGTATAGCGTTTCTAAAATCGATGAAAAAGGCAAAGAGGCAGATCATATTTTATTATGTCCCGAACTTAGTTATGCGAGGGAGGAAATCAAACATAAATTTCCTGAGATTCCAGTGACGGTTATTCCTAAAAAAGAGTATGCTGCGTTAAACGGTGAGAAAATATTAAAGGAAATATTAGCGTAATCATGTGCTATACGGTCAAATACTACAATCGATGATCCGACTTTTTGGCTATTTTAAAGAATAAAGATTATCGAAATATTCTGCAATTACGTATAATTAGAGAGCAGAACCGCTAGAAGACATTGGCTTAGGAGGAACAAAATGGCTATTTTAAAAAGATATGGCGCTCATTTTTTATTATTGGGTGTAGTAAGTGATTTTTTAACACCTTATATTCTAGGGCTATTTTATCCAAAAATGAATCAACTGACGATGGTGATCAGTGTATTCGGTGGTATAACTAGTCCGGTTCGCCAAGTGTTTTTGATTTGGTCAGTGATATCAGGTCTGTTCTTTGTCTTAGCAAGTCCCGCAGTGTATCAAACCTTTAGCAGTACTTCAAGTCTAATGGCAGGGATACTAACTTTGGCCATTGGCTTGTATGGTGTGGGAGATTGTATTTTCACCGGATTGTTTAGCATCGATACTGATCAGTCAACTTGGACTCTCTCTACTTGGATTCATAATATAGGCTCAGGTTTAGGCTATGTTGGATTTTTATTGTTTCCTTTCATGTTATTTTTACTTTATCGAAAGCAGAGGGAAGTGACTCATAGCAAGATGTATTTCATTTTATTGCTGATTAGTTTCTTGTTTGCTAGTATTTATGGTCTAGCCCGTATTCCTGCAATCAATCAGCTGCCAGTGCTGAATCAAATCGGTCTTTGGCAACGGGTCAGTTTTATTTTTAACTATTTACCGATAGTGGTTTTTGCTCTAGATCAAATCAAAAATGGGAAAGTTACAGCTTAGAGCTTATTAATGAGACAATCACTTTGTAAGCCATGGTCTATCTATAAATTAAAAAAGAAACCCTGTTAAATAAAGGTTTCTGTTTTTTTGAATGCTTTCTTTGGCTTGAGTGACCCATGTGCTTTTCAATGAACTGGTGAGCTTGTGGGCAAGCCAGTTTCCCTTATATCGATTGGATTTTTGAGGCCTGCTGTTTTATTGCTTCTTTTACTTTTTTTCCGGCTTGTCCTTTTAGAGAGCTGCTTAAATTACTTGATAAACTCTCTAAAGAACTTTTCAATTCATTTATGTACGTATCAGTAATTGATTTTACTTCTTGTTCTCTTGCCACGTGATCCATGAGTACGGCCGTCCCAACGAAAGAACGGATGTTATTTTTTTGTCTCGCTTTTCTAAGCTCCTTTAATCCAGCTTCATCAAGAATTTCATCAGTGAATAGCTCTGCCATGTCTTCTAAAAGCCTCCTTTTAATTTTCTAAATTACGTAATTCTTTTCTATAGTTCTCTTCTAACTCTTCCAGCTCGTTCATTATTTTTTTCGTTCCTGATGAAATCGATCCTCTAACTCCAACGATTCATTTTGAAAATGATGATACGCTTCAGATATGGCTTCACGACCAAAAGGGAGTCTACCTGCCCAATACTCAGTTTCCTTGACATAGTCATCTATTTCTTGAAATACTTTTGTTTTGTTCCAAGCTAACTGATCTTCTTTTTCCTCACATATACGCACTTCTTTCAGATACTCTAGCTTTAGTTCTTCTTCTTTATCCATTCTTAACGCATTCCTTTACAGTTAGTCTGGTTGAAATTGTTTCGCTAATTGTTGATCAACAGATAATAGTTTTTCAATACTTCCATGAATTTCTGTTTTGAGCGTATCACAACTGCTTGCGATCTCTTTGTATTCAGCAATTTTCGATTCGTTTCTCTCTTTAGGTTGATCTGAAATGATGGATTTACTGACCCCTATAGATTCGAGTGCATCTAGTACTTCTGGTTCGCTTAAATCATGCCCTAATGTTATTCCTGCTTCTAATGATTTTTGCCAAGATTGTTCTGCTTTTTCTGTTTGCCGACGAAGGAAACTTTCTGCCTCTAAAAACGTTGCATTGACCGTACTCATTTGCGCATTTAACACAAGGAGTGCTTCAACGCTGTCTAAGAAAATCGCTTCATTGGCTGATAAACCGCCACCACTTTTCTTTAACTTATTTCGCAAAAACTTCATCCATGCTTGTGTGCTACTAAGAACACCTAGCAACTGCTGTTTATCATTCTCAGCTCTTTTTTTAATTGCTTTTACATTGAACTCATTGTCAGGAATTAGCAATCGACCCGTTTTTTTATCAAATTCCCACATAGCCAGACTATGGTAAGCGCCACCAAATCGATCCGCCATCTTTTTGTCTTTTTCCATATCAATAATAATGGCAAACTCTCGACCGGTAACTCGAAGTCCTCCGATAGCATCGTTCCTATTGCGATAGTTATAAAACATGCCTGGGTTGTCTTTTGCCCATTTTTTTCCATCTTTTGACATCATGCTTCCAGCATAAGGACCATTGAATCCTACGTTAAGCCATTTGTTTTCTGCGGCAATGTAAAATGCTAAACTTTCGCCTAAAGAATGCCCTGTCGTTGTAATTGTTGCAAAAGGATACTGATTTCTAATCGAGTTTGCGAATTGTTGGGCTGTGACAGATTGGGCGTCCACCATTTCGGGTGCTCCAAACCAATCAAACGATTTCAGTTTATCGCTTCCTGCACCAACTGTTTGTAGATCTGTCGCTATATCTAAATCGTCCGATTGATTCGTTCCTGCGTAAGCAATCACTACTTGTGAGGTGTCTGCTTTTCCGTTAACTATTGGGGCGACGGCCATTGCTTGCATTCCGTTGTCTGATATATGCTCCACATCGAGGATTTCATGCCTAACTCCATTAAATACCCGTGTACTCCCTTTTCTTAATGTTGAATCATAATCTTTATGTTTAGGATCTAATAAGTAAACTTCTTCGCTCATTTCTCTATAAGCTTTTTCGGTAATCATTTAAATAGTTCCCTCCAGACCATTGGAATAAGTAACTTGAATATTACCAATAGTGATGCCTGCAATCTGAACTTGCTCATTTTCAATTCCGTAACTTCCTATATCCCTATCTCTTTTCCAATAGCTATAAGTAAACTCTGTTGATTTCTCCTGTGTATTTGTCATTTTTATCCTCATATGATAAGAGCCTGTTTTTGGATCTGGACCACTACTCTTTACAAATTTTATTGCTTTAATATTAACAAATGTTTGTTTTAAAACAATTACAGATTCTTTTTCTGTTTCCAATAAATTTCGTTGTTCTTCTTTAGCTTTTTCTTCTGCTTTTTTATCCATATATAATTTCCCTCCAAATCCAATAAGCACTATAGTAATAATTCCAACGATTATAGCAATTCGTTTATTCATTATATCCTCCTAAAGATAGATGGTAAATTAATTGTAACATAATATCATATGCTTTTATTAAAAATTATAAATAGCGTTATTTAATTTACAACTTATCGTTATCTCTATTAACACAAGTCAAGTCAGCCAACTGTTTGTAGATCTGTCGCTATATCTAAATCGTCCGATTGATTCGTTCCTGCGTAAGCAATCACTACTTGTGAGGTGTCTGCTTTTCCGTTAACTATTGGGGCAGCATTCTGTTAAACAGGAGGAACAAACGCTAAAGAGGGTGCTCAAATTAAGGTTGATTAGAATAGTAAGTTCAATTTAAGAAGAGCATCAAGAAAATTTGTACCAAAAATAGTGGGAGCTGTCAGTGCTAAGTGATTTGTGTGTGGACTGTTTCTCGTCTTGCTTATGTCCGAAATAGCATAAATCGTCAACATAGCAATTTTTTATAGATAATATTTTCTCAATAGGCTAGTAAACAAAGATGAACCTTCCGGTAAACTAGAAAATAGAAGACTGAAAATCTTTTTTTAGATTTTCGGTCTTCTATTTTTTCTTAGGATTGACCTCTCAAACACGCTTTTCAGTTGAGGCGAATCAGTCTTTTTTGCTGTCTTTGATAATTATTAGAATAAATATTCCCCAACCAATCAAAGTCAGAATGATACCTATTGTCAATCCAGGAGTCCTGTATTTTAATTGGATCTGATGATCTCCTTTGTTGAGCACTAGTCCTGAGTACATAAAATTAGATTTGACAATGGGTACTTTTTTGCCATTATCATATGCAGTCCAACCCTTGTCATAAGGGACCGTTAATAAAAGAAGCTTTTCTTTGTCTAAGTTTATTTTTCCAGTGATACTGTTTGTACCGAAGTCGACATCTTGAAGCGTATCTTTTCTTAGCTCAGAAGTAGTTGAAGCTAGATCTGTATAATCTCTGGTAAATAAATCGATTGATTTAAATTTATACACTCCAGGATTTTTAAAAGTTATTTTTACTTTGTTCGAGTCTATTACAGGACCTAAATTCATTAAAGAATCTTCTATCCCTACATACCAACCTTGATACTTATTACGGTAAATAAAATCTTTTAGCAGTGTTCCATAAGTTGCTTTCAAATTAGTTTCATTCATAGTACCGCTAAATCCAAATAGACCGTGTTTGACATTAGGGAAGTCGATTCCTTGCATATTTAAGAAAAGATACGTATTAGGAAGACTCCCTATATCATTCTTGATGGTTAATGTGATTTCTCCGTTAGGGGCAGAAACAGTGTATTGATTTCCTGTCATTTGGACATCTTTAGTAGCAGTTACTTGGTAATCTAACTTCTTGATATCTTTTTGCGTTAATTTATTTTGTTTTAGACCTGATATATCTTTGTTAACAATGACACTGCTAGTCATACTGTTCATCAGTTGCATAGGGGTTGTGTCTTGATTGTCTATATCAATGTAAGAATCATACGTATAGCCGAAGGGTAAAAAATTCGTGTTTTCGTATATTTCAATATCTTTCGGTCCTTTTTTGATTGTTTTTAAATATACATAACCATAGGGGACGTATTGAGCGCTAGTGGTTGATTCTTTCGCATAATATTTACTATTTGCTAAAGTTCCTAGCTCAGCTCTACTATCTAAGCCGTAGTACTCGTAATCATTATGAATAGCATTACCAATATTTTTATTAAATGAAAAGATATTTTTATTCGATAAACTAAAGTAAAAATTAGTACTGTTGGTATTTCGGATTGCCGCATTGTTTATTTCAGTTCTATAGTTTTCTTTAGAGAGCTCATAGCGGAACCAATCTTTGTCTTTGTTTTGAATATCTGCTATAGCTGAGCTTTTAGGTGCCCAGTAGTCATTTTTAACAATATTTTCATTTGTGTAACTATTAAAAATACCTGGGTTTATTTTTATATTAGAATGAAAGGCTCCGAATACGATTGCATTGAAGACAGTTAGAATACTAATTAGTATTTTAGCTGTTCTAATAGTGTTAGACAATAACAGGACTATTAAATACAACAATAAAAAGACAATACCAATAAATGGTTGAACGGTTTTGTGGATATTTGCTAAAGCAAAAAGCAAGCATATAACTAAAACAATAGAGCTAATTTTTAAAAGTCGCTTTTTACCACCATGAGCTTCTATATTAGAAATTATTTTAGGTAAATATTTTGCTGTAAGAAAAGCCCATAAAAATGAATAACCAAAAACCCAACGATTGGTACTATAGGAAAAACCATTAAAAAAGCTTCCGACATATGGAAATAGAAGTAACAGTGTCATGAAACCAAGGACTATAAAATCTTTTCTTGCTTCTTTTTTAACCTTGAGATTATACACGATATAGGCAAAAATAATCATGATTATCGGTAAGTAAGAAGTCAGAGTCCATGAGCCGCCAGTATACGTCGGTGAAATGAAATTATTGATAAAACCGATGTAAAACTGTTTGGGATACAACAGTTCAATAGTTGCTTTCGCAGTACCACGTCCTGTATTTAAAAATTGACTGACTACAGGTATAAAAATAACTGCTCCCATCAAGACACCAATAAGGTAACTGATAATTGATTGAGTCAATAACGAAAATAATTGCTTTAGATTTTTAATGGAATATAGTTCCAAATATCTATAGATAGCATAAAAGAAGACTAAGATCGTTAACATGTAAAAAAAGTAAAAATTACTTATTATGGAAATAAATACCATGAATATAAATAGCTTGTATCCTTTTTTTTCAAGAATATGATCGACACCTAAACATAAAAGTGGCAAGTAAATCATAGGATTTATGAAATAGGGGTGTCTAGAAGCTGCAATGATTGCAAACCCAGAAAAAACATAGACAAACGTGCCAATAAAACTTTGAAAATAACTAAAGTTTTTTGCGCGAGCAAAGACTGAAAAGGAGATGCCTGATAAAAAAAGTCGAAACATGATTGCAAAAGAAAAAGCTAATTCTGCATATTTAGGTTTAGCTAGAACTGCTAAAATTGAGAAGGGATCGCCAATGATATAATAATGAAGTGTTCCCAAGATATCCTGCCCATACCCGATGCTAAAATCGTACATTGGTAAATTAAAATTATGGTCTACTAGGACACTTTTGAAAGCATCTCTTACATACTCACCAAAATAAACAAAGGATAAAAAGTGTTGGGATTGTCCGTCCCAATATTCCACCATGGCTTTGCCTGCTACTGCCCACCAAATGTATATACTAAGGATAACGATCCATAATGATGCACTTAATAAACTATAATATTTTAGCGTCTTTTTGTTTTTCAAACGGTTCAAATTAAGCTCCTCCATATTGTAACGATAATAAATTCATTCTTTCAAAAGTATAATAAATTTACAAGCATATGTATAGCGTAATTTCTACTAAGTTAATAATTGCTACGGTTTTAGATGGCAGAGCGATTAGTATAAGAGTACAAATAACATTTTACAGAATAGTGAGTGAAAGAACCTCGGGAAAGAAATTTTACTGAGGTTCTTTTTTTGTCCTTAAAAGGATTACAGCAGATGATTAATGTCTTTTTATTTATACGAAAACAGACAAAATGTATGATATTTAAAAATAGTAAATGGTACACTAATACGTGGAAGTGATTTATGAATATAGATAGTTTTATGGACAACAAATCGGAAAAAAGATAAAAATGGAAAGAGGCATAAAGCACCTCAGTCAATTTTTTCGTCAGAGCATAACGAGCCCGTTAGACTTTTAAATTTAGGAGGAATTAAAAATGTTGGAAAGAATGTCAGATAGTAGAAGAATTGCAATTGTTATCTCTATTTTTGTAGTTTTACTTGGGATTGGTACGTTTGGGGATTTAGCAATCTCAAATGCAGTGATGAGTCAAAATTCTTACATTGCAACGTTTTTACAAAATTATGCTTGCTTCCCAGTAGGCGTCGTGATTATGATGAGTGGGGAAATCATCATGCATTACACGGTTCGATCGAGTCAACCTTTGATTGCAAAACTATTGATTGTTATCGCTGGAGTGGGGCTGTCTATGTATGGAATCTGGTATTATTTAAAATTTGCTATTCAGTATACGCTATCATCAATTCAAAATGTAAAACACAATCTTCCTATCGGTCAAGCGAATAATGATGGTGGAATCAATCCAACACTACCGACATTTATTAATATCATCATTTGCCTAGTGGTTTTTGCTATAGCGACAGTGATGATTCAAAAATGGCTAAGCCATAAAACTACAGAAGAGCTTGATCGATTGATGCGTGTGGCTATTTTAGGTATTGCGGTAGCTTTTGTTTATCTAATGTGTGTAGAAGAGATCAAAATCTTGTGGGGACGTGTTCGTCCCTACGAGCTAAATGCTATTCAAGATAATTTTACTCCATGGTACAAAATGAATGGTCCAACTGGACATAAGTCATTTCCGTCGGGTCATTCTTGTGAAAGTATGTTTGCCATTTTCTTCCCTCTGTATGCCAGTCCTAAAAACACTAAGCTACGTAAGCGATTACTAATTTTTGGTGTGACTTTGGGGACTGTTACAGCAATCAGCAGAGTACTATTAGGGTGTCATTTCTTTAGTGATGCAACGATGGGGGCATTCATTATTATTTTTCTTGTCTTTGTTGGAACGAGATGTGCGCAGTTAAAGCTTATAGACTAAAAAAATAAAAATAAACTGGTAGCTGAAAAAACGAACAATCATTTGTTTGTTTTTTCAGTTTTTTAGATTCGTGTGAATTATGTAGATGGTTTATAAGACTATGAATGCAATGATACGATGAATGAAATGGGGAATTGGAACTATTGCTTTATTAAAAATAGTGGCAACAAAGCTTGTCATAAAGAGAGTAGTAATAGATAATGTGGAGAGGAGAAATGCAAATACTAAAAGGGATGTGCGGGCATGAAAAAGTTATTGATTGGGGTAAGTTCATTATTGATTGTTGGTTTGGTGACAGGGTGTTCAAATGATAAAGGGACAACTTCAACGACTAGTGATGTGACTACTACGACTAGTGATACAAAACAATCAGAGTATGATTCAGCTATGGCAAAAGGAAAAGAAGCAATAGTAGATAAAGATATATCTAAAGCAATAGCAGCTTTCCAATTAGCATTAGAATATAAAAAAGACAGTAAGGAAGCCTCTAATTTGATCGAACAATCTAAACTTTATAAAGAGGTTGTTTTACTGAAAGAGAAAAAAGATTACTCTAAAGCATTGAAAAAGTTGACAGAATTAACGGATGCTAAAGAAGGCTCAGAGTCACTAAAGCAATATGGTAAAGATTTAGCCGAAGAGATCAACAAGGAAATCATCAGAGACCGTCAAGAGGATAAAAAAGAGGCTGAAAAAGTAAAGGAAGCCGAGTCACAAGTAGAAACAACCGAAACAAAGCCTGCAGTTGAAAACGCCACTTCTCCAAAGTGGAACCCTCAGAAAAAAGCAGAATTGGCAGCTTTTATGGCTAGTTGGGGAACGACAATGGGACAAAATTATCGAGAGTATTATCCTGGTAATGAAGTTAGTTTTTATGGGACTTATTACCCAAGTGTTCTTAGCAATAATACCTACGACGGTGTGCCAATCCAATGGTCTTACGATGGTATGACAGCAAATACTCATAATGTAGTGGGGATTTATTCTGACATTGATACAGCTGTACCTAAAAAAGAGATGGGGAATCATCTTTATTTATTTGTGATATTCAATGGACAGCCTTCCGTATTGATTACTATGCAAAATCAAGGCAATAATGAACATGTATTGTATTTTGATAATACACAAAATGCAGATTTGATAAATGGTTTTGCCCAAATTGTAGGTAACTGATAAAGAGTGAGGGAATAAAGTAATTAGGGCTGGGGGATAACTCGAAGAGTTGTGTCCCAGCCTCTTTACTACTTGAGGAGCTATTATATTAGAGTAGAGGATAAACGTTCGTCTTTAGAGGGGGTTTAAACTTTTTTATTTACTTATCGTTTCGTTTATTATATGATTAAACACGTTGTTTAAGTGTTTTATAGCACTTTTTCCGAACTTTTTCTTTATTGTTAGAACTTTTAGGAGGATATTAAATGAAAGAAAAAATTGTTTCCTATTTTGAGATTGAAAAATTGAATACCACTGTTAAACGTGAGTTTCTCGCTGGGTTTACGACCTTTATTTCTATGGCGTATATTCTATTTGTCAATCCGACTGTATTGGGCGCTTCTGGAATGGACGAAGGAGCAGTCTTTACTGCGACGGCTTTAGCAAGCGCTTTGGGTTGTATTTTAATGGGGATTTTTGCTAAGTATCCGATTGCGACAGCACCTGCACTTGGAATCAATGCCTTTTTTGCTTATTCTGTCTGTGTAGGGATGGGTGTTCCGTGGGAGACCGCTTTAGCAGGGGTCTTTGTAGCTTCTTTGATTTTCATTATGATCACTGTTTTTAAATTACGCGAGTTAATCATTGATGCTATACCGGCAGATTTAAAATATGCTATCTCTGGTGGGATCGGTCTATTCATCGCTTTTCTAGGTCTAAGTGAAGGTGGAATCATTGTTTCTAATGAAGCAACATTAGTTGCGTTAGGGCCATTAAATGTGGGGACGACTTGGCTGACTATTTTTGGACTAGCAATTACGGCTATCATGATGGTACGTCGTGTGCCGGGTGGTATTTTTATTGGAATGACAGCAACGACAATTTTAGGTTTGGTAACAGGACTAATTGAAGCACCTGCTAAAATTATTTCAAGTGCTCCTAGTCTTAAACCAACTTTTTTAGTTGCTTTAAAACATGTTGGAGATATCAATTCAATACAGTTATGGGTCGTAGTGTTGACGTTCTTATTAGTGACCTTCTTTGATACTGCAGGAACATTAGTAGGTTTAGCAAATCAGGCGGGTTTTATGAAAGATAATAAGATGCCTCGTGTAGGGAAAGCTCTGGCTGCGGATTCAACAGCTATGTTAGCTGGATCGCTTTTAGGGACTTCACCTGTTGGAGCGTATGTAGAATCTTCAGCTGGAATTGCTGTGGGCGGACGTTCTGGATTGACAGCTGTGACAACAGGTCTGTTCTTCATCGTTGGGCTATTCTTCTCTCCATTGCTTTCAGTGGTAACGTCTCAAGTGACAGCGCCAGCGTTAATTGTAGTTGGTGTTTTAATGGCACAATCACTTAGCCAAATCAAATGGAAAGAAATGGAAATTGCGATTCCTTCCTTCTTGATTCTTCTAGGAATGCCTTTAACTTACAGTATTTCTGATGGAATTGCACTTGGGTTTATCTTCTATCCAATCACAATGATTGCTGCAAAACGTGGCAAAGAAGTGTCTCCGATCATGTACGGATTGTTCTTTGTTTTTGTGGGGTTCATGTGGATTCTAAATGCTAATTAATTAAAAGAGTGCGTAGAGTAAAGCCATGTGATTGCGATCCATGGCTTTTGTTTTATCCGAAAGTTTCTTAAAATTTTGACTTTTACTCTAAAAACAAGCAAAATATAAATAGTTGAAGAGAAATAGACTGTGAGGGACGATCAAATGGAAATGCCTCTTATATCACAATGGTTGGATTATGCAAAGAAGCAATCTATTGTTGAAAAAAAACTAGAAGAAATGTTAAAGAAGAATAGTCAGCTGACGACAAGCGAATATTATGCTTTGTATCAGCTTAAACAAAACGGTTGTCACATGAGGCTGAATGATTTAGGAAATTATTTATGCTTGAGTCAGAGTGCATTGTCTCGTTTGATCAATAGGTTGGAAGAAAAGAGTCCGTCCGTTATTGAAAGACGAATTTGTACGGACGACAAACGTGGAGTTTACGTAGATCTAACGCATGAAGGCGCAAAATTATTATCTACTATAGAGCAGGATGTGGAACATGTGCTAAAAGAGTATTTTTCTTAGAAGACTAAAAAGTTGCATTTTAGTCTTCTTTTCTTTATTATGAATATAGTTGCATGTGCATGCAAATGTATAGGAGGAGAATTTTAATGAATAATTTAGAAGCAGGTTTAACATTTAAAAGAGGATTACATTTGAAAAATAGAATTGTTGTTGCGCCAATGACCACGAAGATGTCTTTTTTTGATGGTGTTATAACTAATGATGAAATTGATCATTATGCATTACGGACTGGTGAAGTAGGCGCATTTATTACTGCGGCGGCTAATGTTCATGAAGGAGGAAAAGGCTGGGAGGGTGAGCTAGGCGTGTATGATGATCGCTTTATCCCAGGACTGTCCAAACTAGCTGCAGCAATTAAGAAAAATCACACAAAAGCAATTTTACAAATTTTTCATGCTGGACGGATGACAGATTCAAAAGTCTTGAATGGTCTTCAACCAGTTGCACCAAGCGCGGTTGCAGCTGAACGACCAGATGCACAAGTTCCAAGAGCACTAACAGAAGAAGAAATTTTAGAAATTTTAGAAAGTTTCAAAAAAGCGACCGAAAGAGCAATTAAAGCTGGGTTTGATGGTGTTGAAATCCATGGAGCAAACACTTATTTGATTCAACAGTTTTTCTCCCCGCATTCTAACAGACGGACTGATGATTGGGGCGGCTCATTAGAAAAAAGAATCAAATTTATCAACGATTTAGTTGATGGTGTAACAGAAGTCGTTGATCAGTCAGGAGTGACAGATTTTGTTGTTGGATATCGTTTTTCGCCTGAAGAATATGAAGAACCTGGTATTCGTTTGAGCGATACGTTATTTTTAGTGAATCTATTAGCTAATAAACCGTTGGATTATTTACATTTGTCTGTTAGTAATTATAGAAATCATTCAGTTAGTGATGCGTTTAATGAAAAACCAATCATTGCGTATATAAAAGAAACAATCAATGACCGTCTTCCGCTTATCGGTGTAGGTGATATCAGGAATGGAACAGACGCAAAAGAAATTTTGGCAACTGCAGACTTAGTAGCTGTAGGTAGGGCAATTTTGATTGATCCACATTGGGCGCAAAAAGTTTTAGACGGACAAGATCATTTGATTAGGACGGAGCTTTCCCACTATGATCAAGATGATTTGAAAATTAGTAACGGTGTTTTAGGATTTCTAGAAGTAATGATGCCTGAACGACTTAAATAAACCTAAGAAGAAATTTTATCTTCTTAGACTGAGTATTCAGATTTCCTGATATTGAGAGGTTGGGACAGAAGGAGTTGCTTCTGCGTCCACCGTTTATTCGGATTCCTTGAGGCTGGGATGTAACTCATAGAGTTATGTCCTGGCCTCTTGATTTTTTTTGTTTAAAGTGGATAAATAATTGTGTTCAAAAGTATGTTATTGTTTTTAATTAAAGGGGGAGAAGGATAGGGATAGTAAAGGCAAAGCGCTCCTGTAAAGAAAAATAAAGAGTCTGTTTTAATGTAGGGAACCGTCAAGTATTGAAAAAATTAGTACAATTGTTTTGTAGAAAAATATTAGGAGGTTGGGCGTAATGAGTAAAAAATATCTGAACTATGTAGGTGAGATTATCACGGATGTTGAATATCATGGATTGGGGGAACCTGATGGATTTTTAGAAGTTCGTGTGGACGTTGAATTACCGTTTAGATTGTATTGTAGAATGGGAAATGAGGATTGGGAAGAAGTATCAGAGCAAGATCGCTTAGAGTTAATAGAGCAATTACAAGATAAAAAATCAAAATTTTCTAAAAGTGATTATCGTTTTTATACATTGGATTTTTATTTAGCAAGCTTAGGTGGTCTATAAGTGTTTTTGAAAGCGTTTGATTCCTTGTGATGTTTTTAATAATGAGAATTAGGGTAGTGAAGATCGTTTGTCAAAATTGGCAGGCGATTCTTTTTTGTATTACTTTGAGTTTTGAGTAGTAGTAAAGTAGAATTACATTACTAAGATGAATGAAAAAGTAGAGGTGTTTAACGATGATCAAAATAAAACGGGTAGCTATGACTAATCCAGATTTGTTAGATTTAGTAAAGGAGTTAAATGATTTTTTTGACGAGGAGTGGGGGCAAGACGTAGCACAGAACTATCAAAGCCATCATAATCTAGCAGAGATGAGGTGTGCAATTGTCGCTTATGAGAACAAAGAAGCGATTGGCTGTGGTTGCTGGAAGCTTTTAGATGAGCGAACACCAGAAATAAAACGAATGTTTACAAAGAAAAAGAGCCGTGGAAATGGGGCTGCTGGGGAAATTCTCCAAGCATTAGAAATGGATATATTGGAGAAAGGTTATCGACAGGTCGTTCTGGAAACTGGTAAGGAAATGAACGAGGCAATTAAATTTTATGAAAGATATGGGTACCAGATCGTTCCAAATTATGGGGAGTTTATTGGAGATGATTTATGTATTTGCATGAAGAAGCAACTTTAGTGAACCTTTTCAACAAAAAAGTGAGCATACACGAAAAGGTAAAACTTAGAGTAGGTTTTTGAATGAATTGAAACGATGAACATATTGATTGCTTTTAAATTCAAGAAATCTATAATATTTATGAGATGTTTAGTTATGTATAGGGGGAATGGTTATGGAAGAAAAGCAGTTTAGTATAGCACTGCCGGAAAAAATAGTGGAAGAATTTGATCTAGAGAATGAAACAGAGGTTACGTTAAGTATTAAAGATCAAAAAATAGTAATCGAACCGAAAAAGAAAGTTACTGGAAACCAGACACTTTCTCTGAGATGGTTTTTGATCCCAACGACGGTCATCAGTATATTATTTTTAGGTTATTTATTTTATGCTGACAAAACACAAATTGCGTTAGTGGGCACTTATTCTATTGCAAATTTTGTTCTTTCTTTCGGTGTTTTGATTGGTGTTTTCAGCTTCATACTTTTTTTTATTAAAGGCAAAAGAAATCAAGTCACGACTAAATCAAAAGATATTTACTGGCGTAATTTTCCGACAATCTTATTGTCTTTTATTGTTATATTGGTTTTTTCATTGTTAGTTTTTTTCAAAGTCATCGGATTAGTCTTTGTCGGTGCAACATTTGACCGCTATACAGCGACATTGTTGTTCTTTGTATTTGTAGCATTGGTCAACTATTTTATGATTTATTCAGCACTATCGATCACACCAGCAAAACTAACAAACCTCTTGATTTTTGTCATCATTGGCGGTGTTTTGTTGGCTATGATTACAAATAAAGATTATCAGTGGTGGCAATTTAACTTTAGCTTTTTAGGAACAATTGAAGCGAAAAGTAGCTGGCAGTTCAATGTAACGTTGATGTTCTCTTCTTTATTGATGGTGGCACTGATCGATTGCTTATTTGTAGAGCTACAAAAGGCAATTCCTCATAGTAAACGGTTGACAATTCTACGAGTTCTGTTAACTTTAACAGCTCTAGATCTTGGCGCGGTTGGCTTATTTCCTTATACAGAAACAGGTCCTTTTCAAGGCGTTCATAATCAAGTGGCAGGTTATCTCGTTTATTTGATCGTCGTTTTAATTGTAGGGATAAAATGGTTATTACCTAATGTCAGTAAGGAATTTTTGTCGATTTCTTATATGATCGCAGCGACGTTAGTGGTAGTAGTTGTATTATTTCAATGGACGAGCTATCTTTCACTGACAGCGTTTGAGTTATTATCATTTATGTTAGCATTCAGCTGGATCGTTTTATTACTACAGAATTTGCAAAAAATGACGCAAAATATCAACAACACATTTCAAGTCAAGATTAAATTGGACTCTGAAAAACAAGTCACAGATGAGTAAGAACATTTCTTGAGATGAGTAGAAGAAATAAGGGGAGAACGAAGCTGAAATGTTTCGCTTTACCCTTATTTTTGTGCACACATTATCTATTTAGATAACGTGACATTAATTCCATATGATGCATGACAGCTGCTTTTCTCATAACACCCATTCCAGGGAATTTTTCTTTAGAAACAGCATCAAACAGTAGTTCGATCCCTAATGTTATATTGTCACCGCATAATTTATTTTCCCACTCTTGTACGTCTTTCATAAGTTCAAAAAATTTATCTTTTTGTGTCGGAGCCTCTTCACTCGAAAGAAAATGATGGATACGTAAGCGATCATTTTCAAAATAAACAAGATGTAAACTCAATATTTTTGAAGGATAACTATGTTCATAGTAAATCCGACTGTCGATAGAAAAATCACTGAATCCTACAAAGCCACTCTTTTGAAAGGTTAAATGACTATCTGAGAAAAACTCGTCAGAGCACTCTTGGTAAAAACTTGTTTTGGGTAATCTAGTAAATGGATCATGTGAAATAATTTTTTCACCTTTGACTTTTTGCAGTAAACGGAATTCTTTTGGTATTAGGACCTTTGTTTGGTTGGTAAGCCAGTCACTCTGTAATGCAGGCGTTGCATTATTGATCACAAATAATTGTGGTTCTTCATTCAATGTCTCAATAGGTTGCTCAACAATCACGGCTTTGTCTAAAGATAAGACTTCTAGATAGTGCAGACCTTCTTTTGTCAAAAAATCTCCCGTTTGAGGATTTTGAATAAGATAAAATGGTTGATGTTTTCTTTGGCATAGCGCGATAAATTTTTTCAAGGTAGTGGAATTTTTGACCGGTTCGATAATTGGTAAAATATGAGAGGACAGACAGCTTGCTTCTATTAATGCTGTCAAAGCAAGTAGATCAAACTGTTTGCCACGAAAATAGGGATAATACATTAATGTTCCTCCAAAAGACGCTGTTCTAATTCGAGATAAGCTTCACGTGTTGCGTCTAATTCATTTTTTAAAGCTTCAACAGCTTGATCACAACTGTCTTCAATAAAGCGGTCGTAAAAATTTACTCCGCCGCCAAACAAATCATAATCGGGTTGTCTTTTCTTTAATTCTTTGTAAAGCTGATCCGTTGAAAATACTCGTAAGCCTCGTGCCGTTTGTTTGGCTTTGCCGACTTCACGAGCCTGGGCTGTAATCAAACGATAGAGTAATTCTTGTTCATTAACCAAAAGCTCCTGTTTTTGCGGTTTTTTATCTATTGTAAAATAACCCGGCAGCATTTGATTTTCTATAGAATGGTATTGGTGGTAAACCATAACGCCGATATGAGTGGGAATTTCTTCTTTTATTTTTTCAAAAAGAGCTTCAGGTAAAACAAAATAATTATAATGACCAATAAAAGAAAGTTTTGCTTTTGAACGGAAATCGGCGTTACTGACTTTTAATTCATAACAGCGCCACTCAAATTGATTCTCAGTAGTCAAGCGGCAACTCAATGTATCAACAATGCCTTGATCGTTCGGCATAGTCACTTCTTCCACCACAATATCTCCATTTTCTCGACAGTAATAATAAAGAACTTCTTCCATTTGGGTCGTTAATGAGGTTTTCATATCTAACTCCTTTTTATTTTTATTCTACTATAAAACGTATGTTCGTAAAAATAAAGTATTTTTTGTTAGAGGAAATAGAAAACTAAACTAGCCTATAAAGTTTTAATGAATCACAAAAGAAGTAATTTCAGAAATGGGAGCGTCTTTTTGATTACTTTTAAATCGTATTATATCTGAAAAGTAGATCTTATCTCCTGTTTTTGTTGTAAGTACTCCATGTGCAGAGCCGTCTTTCCCATGCGTTAATATAGATTGGATTTCTAGCGAACTAAGCTCTTTTTGTTCTTTGATTACTGCATCAATAAAGGCTTCTTTTCCCTCCAAAGGGGATTTTCCTGGAATAATCCAGCGCAACGAGTCACAGAGGACTGACTCAAGCAACGGCTGATTTCCTGACGCTGCGGCAAGCAAATAATTTCGAATCAGTCGTCTCTTAGGTGCGTTGTCGCAACGTAATGAGCAGATAACGGCAAAATCAGTTTTTGGAAGTACGTCACTAATAGAACAGTCTGGAAAAACTAAATTGTGATCAATCAAGGATTTTTCCAAGATGCTGATCGCTTTAGGTCCCACACCATGCATCTTTAAAAGAGTCGTTTTTTCCAGCTTACTAACTTGTTCAAGCGTTGTAACCCCAATCGAATTGAGCGCATTGGTAGCAGGCTTACCGATGTTTGGTAATTTAATCATAATAGCCTCCGTAATGAATCTGTTTATTTTTCTCTATTATATATCTAGAAGTGGACGTTTGAAAATAATCATAAACTATTATTTAAGTCACAGTTATAAATACAGTGTAAAGTTTCAGGTAGCAAGTTTTAGCTGAAAATAAGAAGCTAAAACTTGCTATTGACAATTTTGAGAAAACGCTTTATTATAAGACGTATTAAGACGTATTAAAAGGGGCGAGGAAATGGAAAAGTTAGAATCCAATGCATTAGCACCGCTATATAAACAGTTGTATGAATCATTGCTATCCAAAGTAAAGACTGGTGAATACAAAGTCGGAGACAAGATTCCTTCAGAAGAACAATTAATGGGAATTTATGGTGTAAGCCGTGTAACTGTTCGAAATGCGATCAAACAATTGGTTGATGAAAATGTTTTAGTGAAAAGGCATGGTAAAGGAACCTTTGTTTCAATGCCTGCGTATGTTGAAAGCATGACAGCGGGCGGTAGTTTTACAGAATCTGGACTACAAATGCAGAAGAAACCTGGAACAAAGGTAATTTCTATCGAAGAAAAACCAGCGAGTGGGCATGTCGCTCAGGCTTTAGGAATCGAAAAAGGCGAGATGATCATTGCTATAGAACGTATTCGTTCATTAGATGGGATACCTGCGATTTTTGAAATCGATTATTTTAGACATGCTTTTGATTTTATGCTCGAGTTGAATTTGACCGATGAATCTTTATTGGATGTTCTACGAAATCATGGCGGTTTGATTGCGGCTTATTTTGACAATATTATTGAAATTGCTTTGGCAGATGAAAAAATAGCTGCTGGTCTAATCATTGAAGAAGAAGAACCATTAGTCAAAATCCATCAGACGGTCATTGACGATGAAAATCAGATTCTTTATTTCAATGAACAATATATTAGAAGTGAAGTATATAAAGTAGCGATGCGCTCTTATAATAAATAGCTGAGGTGGATCATATGAGAAAAATTTATATTGCGACTCACGGCGATTTTTCTAAAGGATTAAAACATTCTTTAGAAATGATTGCTGGAGATAGTGCAAAAGAAATAGAAACGTTTAGCTTATATCCAGGTGCAAGTGCAACAGATTTTTCAAAACAATTAATGAAAGAGCTTTCTTCAAATAATGAAGATGAATACATCATTTTAGGCGATTTATTTGGTGCAAGTGTTGTCAATGCATTATTAGAAACGACTTCTTTTGAACATGTCACGTTGTTGGCAGGGGTGAATTTAAATTTAGCACTAGAGATTATTTTAGCCGGGCCAAATAAATTAAAGGATGAAGAGCTAGATCAAATCATTCTGAATGCCCAACAAGGAATTCGCCGCGTTACAATCGAAAAACTAGAAAATGAAGAGTTTTAAGGAGGATGTAAGATGAGTAAGAAAGATGAATTTTTAGCACTATTCAACGAAAGAAAACCGATTATTGGGGTTATTCATTTGAAAGGGATTACAGATGAAGAGGTTCTAGAGCGAGCAAAAAGAGAAATCGACATCTATGTAGAAAATGACGTTGATGGCATTCTTATGGAAAATTATTATGGAAATTATGAGCAATTAGAAGTGGCTATTCAATACATCAAATCATTAGGCTTAACGATCCCGATTGGCGTCAACGTTTTAAATGTTGATTCACTTGGCTTCTATCTTGCAAATAAATATGACTTAGACTTTATGCAAATCGATTCAGTTGTTGGTCATGTGAAACCTCGAGACGAAGTTTCGCTTAAGGCATTTTTCGATTTATATAGAAGTACCTGTAAAGCAAAATTGATTGGTGGCGTTCGTTTTAAATATCAACCGATGTTATCTGAAAAAACAGTAGAAGAGGATTTACGACATGCCACAGAACGTTGTGATGCGATTGCGGTGACAGAAAACGCCACAGGAGAAGAAACCTCTATGGCTAAAATTGAGCTGTTCCGTAAAGAATTATCTGATTTCCCGCTAATTGTCGCAGCTGGGGTAACAACAGAAAATGCAAAAGAGCAACTAGAAATTTGTGATGCGGCTATTGTAGGCAGTTATTTTAAGGATACTAGAAAAGATACTGGCGATGTCAGTGCAGAACATGTGGCAGATTTTATGAATGTGATAAAAGAATTAAGGAGTGAGTTAAATGATTAAAATGTTACGTGTAGACCATCGATTGATTCATGGACAAGTCGGCTTTACTTGGACCAAATTTTTAGATGCAGACTGTATCTTGATCGCAAGTGATGACTTAGTTAACGACGATTTAAAAATGAGTGCGATGAAAATGGCGAAACCATCTGGTGTCAAATTAGTGATGAAGACGATCGAGGACTCAGCCAAAGCCTTGAATTCTGGTGTGACAGATAAATATAAATTATTTATTTTGTGTGAGTCAGTTGAAGACATGTATCAATTGGTGAAAAAAGTACCGACCATTCAAGAAATCAATCTAGGTGGGATGAAAAATGGCGCTGACCGTAAACAAGTATCAAAAGCTGTGCATCTATCCGAACAAGATAGCGAAAGAATCAAAGAATTGATTTCAGATGGTAAGCAATTAACAGTTCAATTAGTACCAGATGATCCTGCTGTGGCTATCGAAAAATTGTTATCGTAAAAGGGCGAAAATACTGAGGGGGAAAAAACATGGAAGTCACGTTTATGAGAGTATTTTTGATGTTTATCATTGCTTTATTCGCTTACCTGCATAGTTGGTTTGGGTCAACAATGTGGAATCGACCTATTGTGGTAGCACCGCTAGTGGGGTTAGCTTTAGGTGATATAGAGGCGGGGATTAAACTTGGGGCAACCTTAGAATTGGTCTTTATGGGCGCTTTTCCGGTTGGCGCTAGTAATCCACCTGATTTTGTTTCAGGGACGATCATTGCAACGGCCTATGTAATCATGAGTGGACAATCTGTGTCTAGTGCTGTTGTTTTAGCGGTGCCGATTGCAACGTTAGTTTTGTTGATTGATAATCTTCAAATGACCTTCTTATTAACTGGAGCCAGTCATTTAGCAGACAAAGAAGCCAGCAAAGGGAATATTAAAGGTGTTGAAAGAATCCAGATAATCGCTGGTATCGGTAATAAAATCTTATTAGCTTTGATTGTCGCTTTAGGCTTTTATTTAGGGGTTCCATTTATTGAAAAAGTTCTTTCCTATGTCCCTGAATTCGTAACACATGGTCTAGATATTGCTGCTGGGATTATTCCAGCTATTGGTTTTGCCATGCTTGCTCGAATGATGTTGACGAAAAAAATGATTGCGTTTCTTTTGCTAGGTTTTCTATTAGCAGCCTACTTGAAAATTTCAATTGTCGGGATTGCATTGTTTGGCATCGTCGTTGTGTTGATTTATATGAATTTCAGCAATAACCAACCGAAGGAGGCATACGTAGATGACAACGAATTCTAAAGAAAAAACAAAGACGATTTCACCAGATTCGGTGATTACTAAACGAGATTTTTGGTCTGTTTTCTTCCGTTCATTGACGTTGGATTCTTCTTGGAACTATGAACGGATGCAAAACTTAGCTTATGCCTTTGCGATGGCGCCAATCATTCGTAGGTTATATAAAACACCTGAGGAACGAAAAGAAGCGTTAGAACGTCATTTAGAATTTATGTCTGTTACCCCTCATATCTCTACACTGCTTTTCGGAATTTCTGGTGCAATGGAAGAAGAAAATAAAAAAAATGCCAAGTTCAATCCAGCGAGTATCAATGCGGTTAAATCAAGTTTAATGGGGCCAATGTCTGGCATCGGAGATTCTTTTTTCTGGGGGACGTTAAAAGTTATTGCTTCTGGTGTCGCTATTTCTTTAGCGAAAGAAGGGAATATTTTTGGCCCCATCGCATTCTTATTGATCATCAATGTTCCTCACTTTATTTTAAGATATATCTGTTTGGACAAAGGCTTTAAGCTTGGCGCAAAATTCTTCAGTGATGTTGGTGATAGTGGCATCATCGAGAAAGTAACCAATGCTGCCTCTATTTTAGGATTGATGGTTATTGGGGGAATGACAGCTTCTAATGTGGTTTTTGAACTGACTGCCAAAGTTGGAAGTGGAAAGATAGCAGCACCTTTACAAGAATATGTTGATCAAATCATGTTAGGTTTTTTCCCTGCTTTGTTCTTTTTGATCATTTATTGGTTGTTAGGAAAAAAAGTGAAAACCACGACGTTACTTGTTGGTGTAATCGTCATTTCTATTCTCTTTGCTGCATTAGGTATTGCCTAAGTAAAGGAAAAATCAGCTGAGTAGAGCAATTGATGAGAATTGTCAATTATAGCTGGATTTGACTAATTTTTTTCAAAATGGTAGAGTAACACCTGAGGAAGGTGTTTCAAATGTACGTATTATATATTTCAACTCTTAGCTCCCTACAACTTATTTTTGATGAAGTGTTGTATGGAGCTTAATCGAAAAGCTTAAGAGCTTTTCT
This sequence comes from Enterococcus sp. AMC1252, assembly GCF_058216515.1. NCBI lineage: Bacteria > Bacillati > Bacillota > Bacilli > Lactobacillales > Enterococcaceae > Enterococcus > Enterococcus sp. AMC1252. The sequence continues at coordinate 3,372,217 of NZ_CM177097.1, read as the reverse complement.
TATTCATCAGTAAATTTCGCATACTAAAAAAGATAGCACATGTTTGCTATGTATTTAGTCTGCCTATTTACTGAAGAATATATAGATTAAAAAGGCCCTAGACATTTTGTCTATGGGTCTTTTTTGTATGTTCTTTAGTAAAAATCAACGAAACCACATGAAAGAGGAAAATAGAATGGAATTATTACAAGTCAAAGATTTAAGCTATGCAGTACCAGATAAACAGCTTTACGAAAATAGCTCGTTTACATTAAGAAGTAAGGAACATATGGGAATCGTTGGTAAAAACGGTGCTGGTAAAAGTACGTTATTGAAGATGCTTTTAGGCAATGTTTTACCAGATGAAGGCGCAATTACGTGGAATCCAGCAGCAACATTAGGCTATTTAGACCAATATGTGGATATGGATCAATCCCTTACAATCAATGAATTTTTAAGATCAGCGTACCAAGAATTATTTGATACAGAAAAAGAGATGCTGAAACTTTACGAAACCTATGGGGAAACAGGCGATGACCAATTGTTGACAAGAGCTGCAACATACCAGGAACAACTAGAAATTAAAGGATTATATCAAGTCGAAAATGACATCAGTAAGGCTGTCACGGGACTTGGTATCAGCGATGGTGATGCGGATCAAACATTGAGTGCGTTGAACCGTGGAGACCAAATCAAGGTTATCTTAGCAAAATTACTATTGGAAAAACCATCAGTGTTAATTTTAGATGAACCGACGAACTATCTAGACCAAGAACATATTGACTGGTTGACAGAGTACTTAAATGCTTTTGAAAATGCTTTTATCATTGTTTCCCACGATACGGAATTTTTAAGTAATATCGCAACGTGTATCTGTGATATTGATTTTGGCTCAATCAAAAAATATCATAGTAATTATACAGATTTCTTAAAACAAAAAGCGCATCTGGCTGAAGCTTATCAAAGTCAATTCGACGCGCAACAACGAAAAATCAAAGAGACCGAAGCGTTTATTCAAAAAAATATAGCTGGTATCAAGACAAAAATGGCGCAAGGTAGAAGAAAGCATTTGGAAAAGATGGATCGTTTGAAAGAACCTGAAAAGAAAGTGAAGTCTAATTTTTCCTTTAAATTAATGCCGCAAAGTTCACCTAATGTTATGACTATAGACGAACTTACTGTGGGGTACAAAGAACCATTACTTACGGTACGTGATTTACAGGTCAAAAAAGGGGAGAAAATCGTGATTACTGGTGCAGATGGTCTAGGTAAATCCACATTAGTGAAAACACTTCTTTCAATGGTACCCGCAATTTCCGGAAAAGCTCAGTTCTCACCTCAAGTTGTTGTGGGCTATCACTCACAAGAAATCGAGTGGGAAAATACTGAATGGACACCTATCGAAGCGTTAGCGAATAAATATACCAAACTGACGTATGAAGATGTTCGAAGAGAATTGGCAAAATGCGGCTTGAAACGAGAAATTGCTTCAAAAAACCTGTATATGTTGAGTGGTGGAGAACAATCAAAAGTGAAACTATGCGATTTAACCATGCAGCCAAGTAATTTCCTGATCTTAGATGAACCAACGAATCATTTAGATGTTGATTCAAGAAAAGCTCTTCAAGATGCTTTAAAAGCGTTTAGAGGCAGTGTCTTATTAGTTTCAAATGATGAACAGTTTTATTCTGAAGTTGCAGATCATGTTTATACGGTTGCTGATAAGCATCTTATTAGACAATGAGGTGAATTGTGATGGATTTGACACGATTAACAGAGTGTCTTTTGTACCAGTCCCAGCTTCCGATAAGAGAGCAACGACTATCCGAAGGGCAGTTATCTGAGCGGATATTAGTTGTCGGAAGCGGTGAGTTAGAAAGTATGCTCGCCATTGAATTAGCCGAGCAGGGAAAAGAAGTGACTATTATAGAAACATCAGATGAAATTCTGTCAGATTGTATAGACTTGGCAAAACGGGTTGAACTTATGAGAAAACTAGAGAAACTGGTTGTAACTATTTTTTTAGAAACATCTATCCTCAATGTTAGTGAAAATCAAGTTTGTCTCTGTAATCGAGAAGAGTTTGAATGGTTCCTTACAATCGATAACATCATTGTTTCAAAAAACTATGAATATTCTCAAAATCGTTTATAGTTAAAGAGATAAGAGAAGTAAAAGGAGAACAATAATGTTTATAACGATAGAAGATGCTGAGTTTCAAAAAGTAGTAGAAGTATGGAATCAAGGGTTTAGCGATTATCTGTTACCGATCCATGTCGATCAAGAAGCACTAGAACAAAGAATCCAGTCATTGAAGCTCTCAAAGAAACTTTCAGCTGTTTTTTCGATTGAAGGAGAATTTGTTGGAATCATTCTTTTAGGGATCCAGATCTTTAAGCAGACCAAAGTAATGTGGGTCGGTGGGATGGCTGTGATTCCTAAATATCGCAGAAGTAAAGTGGCATCTAAATTACTGGATTATGCCGAAAAACTAGCAATAGAAAATCAATGTGATGACTTAATCCTTGAGGTAATTGCTACTAATGAACGTGCTAGAAAATTGTATGAAGCAAAAGGCTTTCAACATGTGAACGAGTTGGCTGTTGGAGTTATTTCTTTACCAACGAAATCCAATGGAGAAAATAAATTGCACTTAAAATCTATTTCACCACAAGAACAAGCTATAGCTGAAAATCAATGGACACCTTGGCAAAATCGTTCTATTTTTTCAGATAGAAATTACGATATTTATCAAGAAAAAACGAAAATCGGTTCAATAAGTTTCAATTTAGCTGAAGAGTCTGACAGCAATGTGTTGATCATCAAACAATTGCATATATTCAAACAAAATGACAAATCATTTATAATGGATAGTTTACTTACATTAAAAAAACAAGAGAACAGTAGTGCCGTCAAATTAAGCAATTTTGATATGACAACACCTGAATACACTGAGCTACAAAAAATTGGTATTGAAATGCAGCTTACACAATTTCAATTGGTTAAACAATTGAATGGAAAATAGTGATATCTTATCCATTAAAAGCTCTACAACCTTCATTGACTAAAAATGAAGGTTGTAGAGCTTTTTTTACAAGAACGTTGTTAGACCAATAAGCAACGATCCGTTGCGAGTGGTTTTATTGTATAATAAACAAAAGCAACGCATTTGTGCGGATAAAAGGATAGACGTTAGAAAAGGAGTGGCTTATAGTGACTGTAGAAATTGGTACACAAATCAAAAAGTTCCGTCAAGAACAAGAAATCTCGCAACAAGAATTAGCAGACTATTTGAATATTTCACGCCAAACAATTTCTAAATGGGAGCTAGGCAAAAGTCTTCCTGACTTGGAGAATGTTGTGAGGCTTTCTGAGTATTTCAATATCAGTGTGGATGTTCTTTTAGGACGTAAGAAGCCTGGTTTCTTTAGAGGGTTGTTTGATGGGAAGGAAAGAAGGCAACAGCACATGGAGCAAAATAAAGAGGAAAAAAACAGTACCGCATTTTACAGCGCCTACACCCAAGATATTCAACCGTTATTTTCAAAAGGAAAACGAGTGAATACATTTATAAAAATTGAAGAAGAGATTTATCCTAAAGCAACTTTTTCAAAAATGATGGGATATGCTAATTGTTTATGTAGTTTTAAAAATGAAACTGTTTCAATCGATCAAATCGGAAAGTTTAAACTTGCTGTCAATATTCCTATAGAGCAGCTGGTAGCTACTTTTCCACTACTTGAAATTGTGGAGATCAACTTGCAGTTTGGAAAGTACTTTCGTAATGTGGGTGGGAATTTTGTGACATTGATCGATATTGTAACCAAAGACCAAAGTTATTATTTTTGGGTTGAATCTTTAAAAGTTGCCCACGCTATTTGGCATTATGATAGGTTTGCTTCAATACAGATTACTATCGATGAAGTATTTCAAAAAGCATTAGATTTAGAAAATGAAGACGAGGCTGTTGAAGGAATTCGTAATAATGTGGAAAGTATTCCGTTGTTCTATGGAACAGCAAAAAAATAATCGTATAGTTACCGTGTGTTATGGTGGGGAGTATACGATTGAGAGGACGATTGGGATCGTTCTCTTTTTTTATCAAAAATACTACTTGACGCATCATACTATGTAATGTATAGTAATGCGTATTAGGAGGTATAATATGGATTCACAATTAAAAAAAGGCTTGCTAGAATATTGTATTTTAGCCATTTTAAAGAAATCTGATTCCTATGGCTATCAAATAATCAAAGATTTATCAAGCGTGATCACAATTTCAGAATCAACATTGTATCCCATTTTGAAACGGTTAGAAACAAAAGAAGAATTAGAAACATACTCAATGGAGCATAATAGTCGTTTAAGAAAATATTATCGAATCACAGAGGTCGGTAAGCAAAAGATAAAAACATTTATCCAAGAGTGGGATGAAGTAATGAAGGTGTATCATTTTATTGAGATGGGGGAGCAAAATGAATAAACAGGAATTTTTGTATCAATTAAAAGAAGGGTTAGTTCGTTTAGATGAAGTCGAAAAAAATCAATTTATTCGCTATTATGATGAACTGATCGAAGATTATTTGGAAGATGGTGCCACCGAAGATGAGGCAGTAAAAAAATTAGGGAAGCCAGCGATCATAGCAAGTAAGATTTTGGAAGAAGCCTTTGAAGAGGGGGATTTTCAGCCAAAGAAAAAGGTTAGTCCATTAGTTGCTGTGCTATTGATTCTAGGTTTTCCTTTGTGGGGAAGTCTGTTAATCGTGCTGATTGCAATCGTATTATCTGCCTATATTGTTATTTGGTGTTTACCTTTTTCAACCGGAGTTTTTGCGGTAACTGGGTTAGTTGTTTCAGTTTTTAGTATGTTTGCTAGTGTTTTTGCGATGCAAGATGGTGTTCATATTGCGCTCACGCAGTTAGGGATTGGTGTCATGGTATTAGGACTAGCTCTACTTAGTGGTGTAGCCACGATCAATATGGCAACCTATTTTATTCAAATTTCAAGAACGTTCACAAACAAGGTACTTAATCTGATACGAGTGAAGGAGTTATTATTATGACAAATAAAAAAATACTTATTAAAATTGGCGCTGGATTGACTGTTATTGGTTTGATTATTGCATTGCTAGGGTTTACGATGTCTGGTTTTCAACTTGATAAATATCGAGAAAAAGGAACAATTTCTTGGTATCGAACGATTCGATTTGAGTAGAAGAATAGAAACATTTGACAGGTGGGAATCTTGACGGTGTTTCTATTTTTGTTTTAGAACAGAGTTTTTGAAAGCTGATAAGTGGATGCTGTTACTTAAGTAGTATTAAAAAATCAGCCTTAGTACCGATAAATTAAAAAATGTGCTTTGCTATAATAAAAGTTAAGAGGACTAAAGTAGGAAGTGGGTATTGGTATGGGGATGAAAAGTATCAACAGGTTGATAGATGAAAAACAGATAAATACAAAGGGGATTGATTTAGTCAAATATGCAGCGGCGATTTTGGTTATTTGCTTTCATTGTGAGAGAGTTTTTCAAGATCCTGCAATCAATCATTTATTTAAGAATGTTTTGTGTCGATTTGCAGTTCCCTTTTTTTTAATTTCAACAAGCTATTTTGTTAGACGAGGACAGAATCAATCTGCCGATTACATAAAACAGTATATAAAATCATTAGCAAAATCATATTTGTTTTGGAGTCTGATTTATTTACCAGTTGGTTTCATGTGGATTCAACAAAACTATTCGCTTAGTCCAGTATTGTATCCAGTCGCTTTAGTGGCGGGTTTGTTTTATACAGGAACTTACTACCATCTTTGGTACATCCCAGCAGCGATATTTGGGATTATCAGTGTCCAATGGATACTTAAAAAAACAGGGTATATTGTTTTGTTCAGTATAGCTGCGCTTATGTATGCTTTTGGCTCGCTGGAAACCTACTATGCTTATATTGGAGATGGACAGTTGAAAGCATTTTTTGATCAGTATATGAGCTTGTTTGTTACAACTCGTAATGGTTTGTTTTTTGCCTTTATTTTTGTAGCGCTTGGTTTTTTCTTATGGGATTATCGGGAAAAGGTTATTCGTTATCAGAAGTACTTAGGAGTGTTGGTTGTATTGACCGGGGTTCTTTTGATAGGTGAAGGAATTATCGTTTATTCTAATGTTGGAATCGATAAGAACTTTATGTGGATGCTTGTTCCTTTTACTAGCTGCCTTTTCTGTTGGAGCTTATTTATAAACGTGGAAGAGAAAATCAATGTAAAACGATTGAGAGATTTAGGAAAGTACTATTTCTTCATTCATCCATTATGTATTTTGTGGACACAGAATTTGGTGCACAGTTATGATTTTTTTGCTAATAGTTGGCTACAGTTAATTGTGACTTTGGTCGCAACGCATTTATTGAGCTCATTAGTGATCACATTAACTCAGCAATTACCATACTATTATTTTGATTTACAACTGATGTTAAAAGTAAATCATAGCTATATACAAAAGTTTATTTAACATAGATAGACGTAAAAAGATAAGGAGTGCGGAACAAAACTGGTTTTTAGTTTTGTTCCGCACTCTAAACATGCATAAAGAGTGAGAAAAAATTATTTATTCAAAATAAGTCTTTTTTAAGTAAGGTGAACACCTTTATCCACATAAATAATATCACCTACAATACCAGCCGCAAGTTCACTAACTAGAAAGGCACAAGTATTACCGACTTCCTCAATCGTGACACCAGCTTTATCAGGGGTACGGTCTTCTGATATTTTGATCAATTGATCGTAATCTTTTACGCCTGTAACGGCAAGGGTTTTGATGGCGCCTGCTGAAATCCCGTTCACTCGGATTTTGTCTGCAGCAAATTCATAAGCTAAATATTTTACAGCTGTTTCTAGAGAAGCTTTTGCGATTCCCATCATGTTATAATTCGGAATAGCTCTTTCAGATCCTAGGTAAGTCATAGTAACAATCCCAGAACCTGGATTTAGCATTGGCTTTGCATGATGTGCAACAGCTAAAAGTGAGTAGCTGCTGATATCTTGAGCCAATAGGAAACCAGAACGGCTGATATCACTAACATTTCCGTCTAATTCTTCTTTGTTAGCAAAAGCAATTGCGTGAACTAAACCATCGATTTTGTCGTACTTTTCTTGGATCGTTTGGAATGCTTTGGCAATCGATTCGTCAGATGCGACATCACATTCAACAAGTAAATCTGTTGGTTCAGCTAATTTTAATAATTGTTTTTTCATGCGTTCGTTTTGGTATGTGTAAATAATATCAGCACCTTGCTCTTTTAGTGCTTTAGCACATCCCCAAGCAATACTTCTTTTGTTCGCTACGCCCATCACGACGACTTTTTTATTTTTTAAAAACATATGATTTTCCCCTTTTATAATTATTTTAGTATGTGAAAAGACTCTCACATCTTAATAAAATCTCAATATATGATTTTATTTAAGTTGACGGATAAAATTGCAACTGGTATTATCTGTTTGAGAATGATAATAAAATTCTCTAAATTGATAAACGACACCCATACAGACATTTTATCGGATGTCTGAATTATTAACCAAAATACTTTGAAAGTCAAACTATTTTACTTAATTTTAAACAAAAAAGTGTTGTTTAAGCAAGTTTTTTTTAATTTGATAGTCAAAACAATAGCGGAGGTGCACGATGAAACGAGTTGTAATAACAGGGATGGGAGCGGTGACTCCTTTAGGAAACACAGTAAAAGAGTATTGGCAAAATTTAGTCAATGGAAAATTAGGAATCGCTAAAATCACTAAGTTTGATTCTGAAGATACAGGTGTGGCACTTGCGGGTGAAGTGAAAGACTTCGATCCAAGCGAGGTTCTAGATCGCAAAGAGCAAAAACGAATGGATTTATTTTCGCAATATGGTCTAGTTGCTGCGATGGAAGCCTGGAATATGAGTGGTCTGACAAAGGAAACGATCGATCCAAAGCGTTTTGGCGTTATCGTAGGCAGCGGAATTGGCGGGATGACGACATTACAAGATCAAGTCAGAGTTATGGATAAAAAAGGAGCAAAACGAGTGACACCTTTTTTTGTTCCGATGGTGATCGCCAATATGGCATCAGGGAACATTTCCATTAAATTAGGTGCTAAAGGACCATCTCAAACAATTGTCACGGCCTGTGCCTCAGCAACAAATGCTATCGGTGAAGCCTTCCGTACAATCAAATATGGTTTAGCTGATATGATGATCACAGGAGGGACGGAAGCGACGATTTGCGAAATTGGAATTGCTGGTTTTGCTGCTTTGAGCGCATTGAATACAACAGAAGATCCAACTAGAGCATCGATTCCTTTTGATAAAGAAAGACATGGTTTTGTAATGGGTGAAGGAGCTGGCATGTTAATGCTGGAAGAACTTGAACATGCTCAAAAACGTGGTGCAACTATTCTAGGTGAAATCGTAGGTTACGGAAGTAACTGTGATGCTAGTCATATGACGGCGCCATTAAAAGATGGGAGCGGTGCAGCCGATGCAATTGAGTTAGCTTTAGCAGAAGCTGAGATCACTGCAACTGATGTTGGCTATGTCAATGCACATGGAACTTCAACACCAGCTAACGATGCAGCTGAAACAGCAGCTTTAAAACGTGTATTTGGTGATCGTGCTTATGATATTCCGATTTCTAGCACTAAAAGTATGACAGGACATCTTTTAGGAGCAGCTGGAGGGATTGAAGCAATTGCCTGTGTGAAGACATTACAAGAAGGTGTTGCGCATCCTACAGTAGGCTATGAAGTAGCGGATCCAGAATGTGATTTAGATTATGTAACAGATGGTTCACGCCCCGTACAAGCAGAATATGCAATCAGTAATTCATTCGGCTTTGGCGGACATAACGGCGTTATTTGTATGAAGAAATGGGAGGAAAACTAACAATGACAAGATTAATGAATGCAACAGAAATTATGGAAATGATTCCGAACCGTTACCCGATTTGCTTTATCGATTATGTGGATGAAATCATTACAGATAAAAAAATCATTGCCACAAAAAACGTGACGATCAATGAAGAATTTTTCCAAGGACATTTCCCTGGAAACCCAACAATGCCAGGAGTTTTGATTATTGAAGCCTTAGCGCAAGTAGGTTCGATCTTGATTTTAAAAATGGATAAATTTAAAGGCGAAACAGCCTATATCGGTGGAATCAATAAAGCGAAGTTCCGCCAAAAAGTAGTTCCAGGAGATGTCTTAAAGTTACATTTTGAAATCGTAAAAATTAGAGATTACGTAGGGATTGGGAAAGCAACTGCGTATGTTGAAGATAAAAAAGTTTGTGAATGTGAATTGACATTTATTGTGGGCAGATAACAGCTTGAAGCACACGATAATAGTGAGGTAGAGGACTTTATCCGTATTTAAGTAGACTGGAATATAGCTTTTAGAGCTATATTCCAGTCTACTTTTTTAGTGATGCAATTCATATAATTTCAATGCCAATTGTAATGCAAAGGTATTTTTTTCTTGTTCTAAATCTACTGGTAACAGTCCTTTGATTTTTTCAATACGATAAAGCAATGTATTTCGGTGAATAAATAAGGCCCTAGAAGTTGTAGCGATATTTAAATGATGGGCCAGATAGGTTTTCAAGGTTGGAGTAAAGCTGGTTTTATTGTCCTGATCATAAGTCAACAATGTGTTTAAATAATGAGAATAGAATTTTCTTCCTTGTTCTTTTGAAATAGAATCAACTAAAAAAGAATCAAAATAAAAATCGTTGAAAAAATAAATCTTCTCTTCTTTAGTGTCATCTTCCAAGAGTTGAATGACTTTTTTTGCTTCTTCAAAGCTTTGAGATAATTCAAGAACTGGTAAAGTAGACCCAATGGTGCAGAAAATATCTCGCTCAGATTGACCTTGCTGTTCCAAATGCATTCGAATTCGTTCAGCTGTATCGGATACTTCATTGTGTGTTTTTAATGCACTTAATTTAGGATCAGTTCCTAAAAGTATCACCAACTGATTCTTACGGCTAAATAGGTGGAGATGTGGAAATCGGTTGGATGTATAGGTTGTCAGTGAGGATAACAAGCTTTTCATTAAACGATCTTCTGACTGTTTCTTTTTCATTAACGATTTGGATTCATGGCCAATAGTCTGAATGGAAAGAATCAAAACAGTATAGTTTAAGGATGAATCAATCGTTGTATCATAAGCGGCCAAAGCAGCTAAGTCCTTGATTTGTCCTGATAATAATTGATCGAAAAAATCACGACGAATTCTATTTTCCGTACGCTCGATTTCCAAAAGTCGCATTTGCTCCAATGCAAATGCCATTGAACCATTTTCTAAAGCGACATAATCAAGATCTGTCAGCGGACGCTCTATTTGATAAACCAAAATAAAGCCATAGTGGATGGTATCAAAATAAACAGGCATGATTACACAAGGGTATTCTTGCTCCTCAAAAAAGAGTGCGCGAGTAATCGGTTTTTGAATGCGTTCAAAATCAGTCGGTAAGTCTGTAATTGTTTGGATTGGAAAGGTATAGGTATCTTCGTTTTTTTTGATAGTTTCTTGAATCAACGGTTGGTTTTGATCGCTTACTGCGGTTACTGACCAGTCTGTGTCAACTAATATAACAGGATTATTAACCATTTTTGCTAAGCCGGAAGCAATTTTTTTCATACCGCCGCCATGTAGAGAAATTTCAAAAAATTGTGAATGAATATCTAACGAGGCTTGATTCAGTTCATTCATGCGACCAGAAATTTCAGCCATTACGATATTCATGATCTTTGAAAAGGCGATCCCATAAGGAATTTCTATAAGTGGTAAACCAAGTTCATCCGCTAATCTGCGCATGGATTCAGGAATTCCCTTTAAATAGATGTGGGGTTTGATACAAATTGCAGAACAATTGATTTCTTTAAAGCGTTGGATAAAACGTCTCTGGATTTCGGCATTTTCGCTAAAAAAATATCCAGAAGTAATCAGCAGTTCACCCGCAGACAACCAATCGGAAGCATCGGGATTATCTAAAATATTAACCCCTGTGATTGTATTGTCCAGCCCTTTTTTTCCTGCGACTAATTGAAATGTTTTGAAAGGAGCAAGCTGCAGGAAGTTTTTGACTGTTAACATGGATACACCATCTTTCTAAATCTTGATTTCGTTACTTTAACTATACGGTAATTGGTTAAAGTATACAACTGAAAAAGAAAATATTCGGCTACTCTATCTGTATGTGAAAGGGCTTTCTTGTTGTAAATTGAATAGTGTAAAGAAGATAAGTATTTAAGGAAGTGAATGAGATGAATACGTACCAATCCCTTTCTGGATCTGATAATTTCTTATCTGAGATTCAAAACAAGCAATGGAAAGGAGTGATTCATAGCGCCTTTAACCAAACAATAAATATAATTTGTGAGTCTGGAGAATTATACACGATTGCAACAGCCGAATTGGACAATGCGCCCAATACATTAAGAGTAACTAAATTTTTTTCGAATCGGCCGAAGATACTCGTGAAAACACCTGTCTTTTCTCAAAGAGGACAGTTAGTGATTGGTGAAATTGCAGTTATTGATACTCAAGGTGCGCATCAATGGCATTATCCAACGATCAAATTTCCGGAGAAACAAGAATATTCTAAGCTACATAAACGAGTCAATCAGCTGAATGACTGGCTGAGGCAAGCTGGAAATCATGGTGGATATTTGTTAAATAACCCCAAAGCAACAAAGTACGAGAAAATGATTCATGCAATGCTTTGGAAAGAATCTGAGCAATTGTTGGCTTATTTACAAGAAAAACAATTATTTCAAGCAATGAAGCAGTTAAACCGAGTAATTGGCTTAGGACCGGGTTTAACACCATCTGGCGATGATTTTTTAGTTGGATTAGCTCTTATTTTTACTACCACAAATTATCCTTATCATTCATTAAAACAGTGGTTGTTAAACAACCGAAATGAAATGAAAAAAAGAACGAATATTATTAGTTTTTCAACATTAGATTGGGCAATCAAGGGAGCAGCCCGAGAGCGAATCGGTTCATTCTTAACGGAATTATTTTATGGAGAAGATGAAGAGGATTTGAAGGAGAAAATGTTAGCTGTTTTAGCAATCGGTTCAACGTCTGGCGGGGATATGCTGACGGGAATGTTGGCTGGGATAAAGTTGACGTTAGATCTGGATGAGCCCATTACGTTTTTATATTAAGGAGGAATCTTCATGACAATCAGTATCAAAATTCAACCAAATACCTACATTGATTCGGTATCACTAATGGCTTTATCAACGAAAGCAAATCAATTAGCTGGTGTCGATCAAGCGATTATCGCGATGGCTACAGAAATGAATAAAGAAGTGATGAAAAATGTTGGTCTATTTACAGATGAAATTGCGCAAGCGCAAACCAGTGATTTAATTATCGCTTTGGATGCTAAAGAGGAACAAGATTCCGCTGAATTACTCAAAAAAATCGAAACATTGATGACTGAGAAAAAAGAAAAGAGTACCAGTCAAACGACTGAAAGCTACACGACAATCGAAATGGCGAAAAAATCTATACCTGAATCAAATTTGGCTGTGATTTCTGTTAATGGTCAGTATGCTGCCCGTGAAGCAAGAAAAGCGCTAAACAATGATTTACATGTGATGATGTTTAGTGACAACGTTAGCATAGAAGAAGAAATAAACCTGAAAGATTTAGCGCATGAAAAGGGCTTGTTGATGATGGGACCAGACTGTGGAACAGCGATTATTAACAATGTTGGGTTATGTTTTGCAAACAATGTTCGAAAAGGCAGCATTGGGATTATTGGCGCTTCTGGCACAGGTAGTCAAGAAATCAGCGTTCGCATCCATGAATTTGGTGAAGGGATTTCTCAACTGATTGGGACAGGTGGTAGGGATCTAAGTGAAGCTGTTGGTGGCAAAATGATGTTAGATGCAATTGATGCATTAGAAGCAGACGAAGATACGAAAGTAATCGTATTGATTTCTAAACCACCAGCAAAAGTAGTAGAAGAAAAAATTCTTGCTAGAGTTAGAAAAACGCATAAACCTGTAGTTATTTGGTTTATTGGCAGTGAAGCACGAGAAAATGAAGAAGGTATTTTCTTTGAAAAAATGTCGAAAACAGCAGCCTTGAAAGCGGTAACTTTAGCTGGGATAGACCAAAATAGTTTGGATGTTCATCCGTTGAACCTTCCTTTGATCGATGAAGTTCGGGAAAAATTAAATCCAGAGCAAAAGTATATTCGTGGTTTATTTACTGGGGGAACACTTTGTGATGAAGCGATGTTCACTGCAAAAGAACGCTTTTCAGATGTTTATAGCAATATTGCAACAGATGAAAAACACCTTTTACATTTTGGGGATACCAGCCGAGCGCATACATTTATCGATTTCGGTGCAGATGAGTTTACCAATGGCAAACCGCATCCAATGATCGATCCGTCCAATCGAATCGCTCGTTTTATAGAAGAAGCAGCAGATCCTTCTGTAGGAGTGATTCTCATGGATTTTGTATTAGGTTATGGTGCTCATCCAGATCCGGTTGGTGTAATGGTGCCAGCTATGAAAGCTGCAAAAGAACAAGCTGCTTCACAAGGTCATCATCTAGAAATTATTGGTTACGTTTTAGGTACTGATTTAGATAAACAAAATATTAATGAACAAGTCGAAAAATTGACCTCTATCGGTGCAACGTATGCTAGTAGTAGTCAAAATGCTGGATTATTAGCAAGAGAATTTGTTGTGAAAGGAGCAGAACAATGAGCAAAATCACTGAATTGTTTAAAGAAGAACCGATAATTATCACTCTTGGAATCGAAACGTTCCAAGAGGAATTGATCGAGCAGCAAGTACAAGCGACCTATTTAAACTGGGCTCCTCCAGGTCGAGGAAAAGCAGCTATTCTAGCAGCACTAGAGAAAATTGAAACACCAGAAAATTTAGAAAAAATCAATAAAGCCAATGAAGAAGCAGTTCATCGAATCATTTCTTCTCAAATTTCATTGATCGGCTATGATCAAGCAATCAATGTTGTCCCAGGTATGACTAAAAACACAATTTTGCATGCTGGACCACCGATTACTTGGGAAAAAATGAATGGCCCGATGAAAGGTGCAGTCAAAGGAGCGCTAGTTTTTGAAGGGTTAGCAAAAGATTTAGATGATGCTGAACATGTGGCAGCTTCTGGTGAAATCATATTTTCTCCGTGTCATGAACATCAAAGTGTAGGTTCAATGGCAGGGGTAACTTCTGCATCCATGTATGTGCATATCGTGGAAAATAAAACATATGGCAACTTGGCTTTTACAAATTTAAGCGAACAGATGTCAAAAATTTTACGGATGGGCGCCAATGATGACAGTGTTATCGAACGGTTGATTTGGATGAGGGATGTTTTTGGTCCGATTTTAAGAGATGCGATGAAATTATGTACAGAAGGAATCGATTTGAAACATATGTTAGCTCAAGCATTGCATATGGGAGATGAATGTCATAATCGCAACAATGCTGGAACGACCCTACTGATCCAAGCGTTAACGCCGTATATTATCCAAACAGATCATTCAATCGAAAAAATGAAAGAAGTTTTTGATTTTGTTGCCAGCAGTGATTATTTTTCAGGCCCGACTTGGATGGCAATGTGTAAAGCAGCACTGGATTCAGCGGTAGGTATTCCTTATAGCACAGTTGTAACAACGATGGCTAGAAATGGAACTGAATTTGGCATTCATATCAGTGGTGTAGAAGGAAACCCTTGGTTTGTTGGACCTTCTCAAAAAGTTATAGGACCAATGTTTGCAGGATACAAACCAGAAGACTCTGGACTTGATATTGGGGATAGTGCAATCACAGAAACTTATGGAATCGGTGGCTTTGCGATGGCCGCAGCGCCTGCAATCGTAGCTTTAGTAGGTGGAACGATCGAAGATGCCTTACGTTTTTCTATGGAAATGCAAGGAATCACGACTGCAGAGAATCCGAATATCACGATCCCTACATTAGACTTTATGGGTATTCCGTCTGGGATCGACAGTTTAAAAGTTATCCAAACGAATACATTACCGATCATCAATACGGCAATCGCTCATAAAGAAGCGGGGATTGGTATGATCGGAGCTGGAATCACTCATCCGCCGATGGAGGCTTTCGAAAAAGCAATCATTGCCTTTAGTGAACAACTATAAAAAGAAAGGAGCATGATCATGGATATAGTAAAAGCAAAGCAATCTCTGCTAAAAGCAGTAGAGCTAGGGCAAAAGGAACAAGTTTTACAATTATTAAATGAAGGTTGTGATGTCTCGTTAACGGATGAAGCTGGACGATCTCCGTTGATGCTCGCGGTTCAACGTAACAATTTAATGCTAGTTAAAGAACTATTGGCATTTGGTGCAGATGCGAACCAGCGTGATAATACACAACTTACTCCGTTCATTTGTGCTGCGGCTAATGGGTTTGATGAAATAGTTAGTGAGATACTTCAATCTGGGCGAGCGGATTTAGCGTCAGTCAATCGCTTTGGTGGAACAGCGTTGCTTCCATCTAGTGAAAAAGGCTATTTAAGAACGGTTCAATTGTGTTTGGCTGCAGGGGTGCCAGTCAATCATGTTAATCGCTTAGGTTGGTCAGCGTTGTTAGAAGCGGTAATTTTAGGTGATGGAGGGTTCTTATATCAAGATGTGATTCGTGAATTAGTTCAACATCAAGCAGATGTGACTCAAGTAGATGATACTGGTAAAAACGCTCTTGATTATGCTGACAAAATAGAAAACAACCCATTGATTGCTATCTTAGAGAAGCAGGAAGTCGAAGAATTGATTTTTCATGAAGTACGAACTTACCTAAGAAAAGGTGAATTAACGCGCGCGTTAAAAGTGTTAGAAGCACAAGAACAAACTGATTTAGAAGTTCTTTATTACCTTGGTTATATCTATCAATGTCTAAAAGACTACCCAACGGCGATTGTGTATTATGAAAAAGGTTGGCAAGAAGACGAGCAATTTGCTTTCTATATTGCAAACAGCTATCGTATGATGGGGCAAATGAGCAACGCAGTGCAAATATATGATCAAGCAATCAAAACAGACCAAAGCTTCTTTTATCGCTATCATAAATCTAATTTTTTAAGAGAATTAGGCCGTCATGAAGAAGCTGTCAAAATGATGGATGACTTGTTGAAAGACTATCCTGAACGAGTTGATTTCTATTTTCATAAAGCAAATAGTCTTCGTAGTCTGAAGCGACATCAAGAAGCTATCGAAGCGATGGAACGGGCAATCGAACTCAATCCAGCAAATCCATTATTTTCAGAACACCTTGCACAATCACTTCAGTTAGTAAAAAACTAAAGAAATGTATTGGAGGAAAATACAATGGAATCAGTAGAAAAACAAGCCATTGCGGACTCACCGACGTATTCCGCAGAATTACTGCCAAAAACGGGTACAGATAAAAATTGGGGCATTTTCAACTATGTAACTTTATGGATGGGAGCGGTCCACAATATTCTTTCTTATATGACTGTAGCGGGATTTTTCTTACTAGGTTTAAATACGAAACAAGTTTTATCTGCTGTAATGTTGTCTGCTGTGATCGTTTCAATTTTCTATGTCTTAAATGGTGTGGCGTCTGCTAAATATGGGTTGCCGTTTCCGATGTTGCTACGTTCAGTATTTGGAGTGAAAGGAGCGATTATTCCATCGTTATGTCGCGGCTTAATTGCAGGTGTCGTTTTCTTTGGGACTCAAAGTGTGGTAAGTGCGCAGTCTTTAGATGTTTTGTTTAGCCGAATTTTTCCTAATTATATGGATATCGGCAGTGGAATGAGGATTCTTGGAATGCCTGCACCAACAATGCTTAGTTATTTGATTGTTTGGTGTGTGACGGTTGCTTTATTCTTAGGTGGAACAAAAGTCTTGGATAAATTTGGTAACTGGTCTTCTCCAATTGTGTATGTCTTTATTATTGGAGCGGCAGTTTGGACAATTCAAATCGCTGGTGGTTTTGGTCCAATCTTAGCCTATTCACCTGCAAATGCGACAACCAGTCCGATTGTTTTTATTGCCTGTGTCAGTGCATTAGTTTCAAACTGGGCAGGCCCAATCGTGAATATTGGTGACTTTACTCAAAAAGCGAAAACACCGAAAGCCATGATCATTGGCTTACCGCTAGGCTTTATTCTTTCTTATATTTTGTTTGCGGTTACATGTGTTGGCTTGATTGCAGGAACTCAAATTGCCTTTGGAGAACCGATTTTCAATATTGTCAATGCGTTTGATAAAATCGATAACACATTTGCTGTGTTTGTATTGATCCTAGCTTTGAATATGGGAGCACTAGCCTTTGTTGTTTTTGGTAATTTATTCCCAGCGGGGCTGCAAATGTCATCATTATTTCCTAGATTCTTAGATGTGAAAAAAGCGGGAGTCTTAACAGCTATTATTGGTACGATGATTTTACCATGGAAATTAGTAGAAAATGCTTCAACATTGTTTTATTTCTATAGTTTTATCGGTTCAATGTTTGGACCAATCGCAGGCATTATGTTAGCTAGTTTTTATATTGAACATAAGCAAGTGATCAATTTAGAGGATATTTATGTTGAAGACGGTGATCTTGGCGCATTTAAATCAGGCTATAACCAAAAAGCGATGATAACCCTAGCGACTAGTTTTGTGATCACAATGTCAGGTGCATTCTTACAATCAGTTTCACTGCTGAAAACAATCAATGACTTTGCTTTCTTTTCAGGATTGATCTTTTCGTTTGTTGTATATAGTGTTTTAAGTAAAGTGATGAAGGGGGAAAAATCATGAATTATATGAAAATGGCAGCAGATGCAACTGTTGCTGGGATGGAAAAGAAATTTGGCGGTCCATTTGGGGCAACCTTGGTTAGAAATGGAGAAGTGATTGTTTCAGTCAGTAATACGATGATGAGAGACACTGATCCATCAGCTCATGCAGAAATGGTTGCAGTGCGTGAGGCCTGTAAAAAGCTAGATACGATGGACTTATCCGATTGTGAAATTTATGCAACTTGTGAACCTTGTCCGATGTGTGTTGGAGCCATTTTATGGGCTGGAATCAAAACAGTTTATTATTCAAATACGAGAGAAGACGCTGCAAAACATGGCTTTTCGGATATGCACTTACGAAACTATCTAGATGGAACGGATCAGTCACCACTTGCGATGATCCATACAGGAGGATGTCCAGAGTGTGATTCTTTATGGCAAACTTTTGATGAAATCAATTCAAAAGATGTGGAGAAAGTAGGCGGGAAATGAAACGTGTAGTTGTAGCATTAGGTGGAAATGCGATTTTAGAAAGCGATCCAACAGCAGTAGCGCAACAAAAAATCGTACAAGATACAGCCGAATCGCTTGCAGATTTATTGACCGATGAAATGGAATTGGTGATTGTTCATGGAAATGGTCCTCAGGTCGGGAACATAATGTTGCAACAAGCTAAAGCTGATTCAGAAGAAAATCCAGCAATGCCCCTAGATACGTGTGTGGCTATGACAGAAGGCAGTATTGGTTATTGGTTGGTCAATGCGTTAACCAATGCGTTTGAAAAAAGAAAAATAGAGCGAAATGTTGTAGCTATCATGACCCAAGTTGAAGTGTCATTGAACGATGAAGGCTTTGCTCATCCGAGCAAACCAATAGGACCGTTTTTAACAGAAACTGAGGCACAAAATTTAATGAAGAACTCTGATGCTTTATACACGGAAGATGCAGGGAGAGGTTTTCGTAAAGTTGTTCCATCACCCAAACCAATGACAATCAAAGAGAGCCAAACCATTCAAACACTTTTAGAAAATGGTGTGGTGACAGTTGCAGGCGGTGGTGGAGGTATCCCAGTTACTTATTTAGGAAACGAATTAAGAGGAATTGAAGCTGTTATTGATAAAGATCTTGCGGCAGAAAAAATGGCGGAGTTGATCGATGCGGATACTTTGATTATTTTAACTGGTGTAGAAAATGTCTTTGTTAATTACAATCAGCCAAATCAAAAAGCTTTAGAAACCGTCAGGGTTTCTGAAATCGAACAATATATCAAGGAAGGACAATTCGCTCCAGGTAGCATGTTGCCGAAAATTGAGGCAGCAGTTCAGTTTGTCAAGATCAAGCCAATGAATAGAGCTGTGATTACATCTTTAGAAAGTCTAAAGGAAACTATGGGAAAAGTTAAGGGGACAATAATCACACAGGATAATCCAATGGGTATCTAACATATGGTTACAAGTGAAAACAAATTGAGGAATTAAAAGAGGTTTGTTAGAAACATTTATTTGGATTCTAGGTGACTGGGATGTGACTCGTAGAGTTATGTCCTAGTCACCTTTTATAATTAACACGGCTGAAAAGCTATGTTTTAAACTAATTTATAAGTTGTATGTATAATCTATGTAAAAAAAATATAAAAATAAGTTAAAATTAAATATTTTTGTGATATAATATATTTATATCTTTTAGACAAGGAGTTTTTATATGAAGAGGAAAATAATGAATTTTTTAGTTTTATTACTTTTGTTGGTGCAAGTAATAGATATTGTTGGTATGTTTAGACAGGTTGTAGTTGCTTATGCACAAGACGAATCAATTCAAACAATGGCAAGTGAAGAAGAAGATAATAAAATAAGTGAATCCAACGAGCTAGAAGAGTCAAGTTCTGTAATCTCAGAAGAAGAACGTACTGTTGATAGAACAATCATAGCTATAGACGAGGAAAAAATTGAAAGTGAAGAGCGAGCAACAGCTGTTGTAGAAGAAGAGAAATCTGAAGTTAAGAATTATGGACTTATAACCGATTTTTATCCAGAGCTATTTAATGACGATGGAACGCCTAAATTGGATTATTTGACTGGAGAAGAAGTCATTCTTTACTCGAAATTCGGAATTTCTGGCGGTTATTTTCCATCAAAGCAAGTTAAAATTAGAATTGTGTTAGCTAAAAAATATTTTGAATATTTTGGTGAAGTTTCTGATGCGGTAACTTTTCCCGTAAGCAGGGAGCTTTCAGAAGATGATGAAAATATTTATTTGGATATTACGTTAGATAATATTCATACAGGGATGGATTTAGCAATTCCTTTTAGAGTGAAATTTCGTTCCAGAGAGTTACATTATGGAACGAAAGTGCCAATCAATCAGATTCTTTATGATGAAAAAGGGACGAAGTTAGCGGAAGATTCACTTGAGTTAGAGGCCATTACTTTAAATAGAACGATTAGTTTTAGCTATTCACCCATACCTTTTCCAATATCACACGAGTATGTTGATAATACAGGTTTGATAAGCTCGGAATTTATCGATGAGATAGATTTTTCTGTGTATGAAAGAGGAAGCTTGGGTCAAGATCCAGGTGAATCACAAGTTGAAATTGCTTTACAGGAGAACATGATTTTTAAAACAGAAGACAATGATCCTGAATGGATCTATAATGCTGAAAAACATTCAATCAGCAGGAAATTAGCTGCAAAGGGTAGTGTATATACATCATTTAAAGTGAGGTATCAAAATGTTTATGTGAATACGGCGGATTATCCTGTTAAGTTTACCGCTACAGTCAATGTGTTGAATGAAAATGAACAAATTGAGGCAAGACTCTCTGAGGAAAGTTCGATCAAACAAAAAAAGTTTAGTGTTGTCGGTGTTGGTGCCACAAGCTGGAAGTTGATGAATTGGGCAGATAATAATCATAGATATTATACAGATGAAAATAAAGATAAGGAATTTGTCACAACAATCAAAGCTGGTCATAATGGAAAAAAAGGCAGTATATTTTTGAAAAAAATAGAAGACAAACCTACTCTAATCAATGAGGTTAATCCCTTTGTCTTGACGTCTATTTGGTTAAACAAATCAGCAGGAATCACTGAGACTGAGCAGAATATCGTTTATGGAATAACGGCAGCAGGTGAGAAAGTTAAGATAACAGAAAATTTAGGAAGTGAAGCATTTATTTTAGCAGAAGGAAAGGCATTTACTTCCTTTTACATTGAGTTTGATACAGCAGTGGAACTTAAAGAATCATCCGATGCTGTAGAGTTGATGTGCACAGCAAAAAGAAGTCCAGAGTATTGGCAATACTTAAAGGAGAATCTGGAAAGTAGTCATTATGCGTACAACGCAGCTATTGTTTACTACAGTGATTCAAAAGGCACAGAAGCTACAAC
Organism: Enterococcus sp. AMC1252; assembly: GCF_058216515.1. Classification (NCBI taxonomy): domain Bacteria; kingdom Bacillati; phylum Bacillota; class Bacilli; order Lactobacillales; family Enterococcaceae; genus Enterococcus; species Enterococcus sp. AMC1252. The sequence continues at coordinate 3,351,053 of NZ_CM177097.1, read as the reverse complement.
TACTGATTATGGTAACGTTGTAACGATAAAACCGACAAATAAACTAAGGCTTGCTTATATGCAACCTAAGACTAATGTTTTTATTGGTGAAAAGTTTCAAGTCGAGTTTTGGAGTGCTGTAGATGATATAACAGATCCTAAGCTGGTCGATCCTAAATTATACTTTATCTTGCCAAGAGGATTAGAGCTAGCCAATTTTGATTATGATGGTGATGATGCACTCTGCACTGAAGAAAGAAACTTTCAGAATACTGGTAAAAATGCATTGATTATCCAGCCAAAAGAAGAATGGGGATTAGCTGATTTTAATAATATGTTTAGTTTGAACTCTTTAAAGTTGTCCTTTAAATTTAATAACTCAGCTAAGTATGGAACTCAAGATATCGAATCATTTTTAACGTATAAGAATAATGGTGATGATGGAATCAAAATGGCGCAATATGGGAACAAGGAGTACTATAAAGTGACTGAGTCTGATCCTTATCAATTACTTAGCGCAGATATGGATAAACAAGAACTGCTAAGTCATTCCAATCCAATTAGATTAGTACCGCCAAGTAGCTTATTCATTGATACAGCGGCGTCAATCAACGAGGAACAAGGTTTTATTAATGGTAGGACAGAACCCGTCGATCAAGGTAGCCATTTTCAACAAAAGATATCTGTTATGAACTATAGCCATCAAGAGATTACTCAATTGGTCGGGATCAATGTATTACCACATGTTGGAGATTTAAGCGCGACAATAGGTACAGATGGCGAACATTATCCAAGGGGGTCTGATTTAGGGTATCTTTTAGAAGGGCCGGTGACGGGTCCAAAAGAGTACACAGTTTATTATTCTTATGATAAACCCTCCAAATTAATGTCAGAAAATGCCGAGTCTGCTACGTGGCTTCTGGGAGAAACAATTAATTACAATCAGGTCACGATGATAAAAGTTGTCTTAAATGACGGAGAAGTCTTGGAAAAAAATCAGGAAGCTGCTTTTACATTCCCTACCAAGGTACCGATTGATGAATCAATCGCTAATAACGATAAAATGGTCAATACATTTACTGTAACAACAAATAATAAAAACTGGGTAGAATCACGAGCGTCAGAAATCCCAGTAACAGCCTATAAAGTTACAGGTTCTGTCTTTAATGACCGTAATAAAAATAGTCAAAAAGATTCAAATGAGCAATTTTTAGTAGGCTATGAAGTGGAGTTAACGCAGAGTGAGTTGGTAGAACCTGTGTTAACGACCTTGACAGATAGTAATGGGGAATATAAATTTACAACAATTCCATCTAGAGGAGATTATCAGATTCGCATAAAAACCAAAGAAGGCGATGTTATTTCTGAATATCAGCAAAGCACAGAAGAGGTGATAGCGACGGATGTATCAGCTGAAGCCGTATCGAATGACGGTTGTGCGGTAGTCACTTTAGCACCTGATACTGTTTCTCATCGTATCAATATGGGCGTCTATTCAGAAAAGACCTTAGGTTCAATTGAATTAACCAAAATTGACAGCATAACAAAACAAGCTCTAGCTGGTGCTGAATTTCGGATAGAGCAAGAAGACGGCAGTATAATCGAGACTAAGTTGATAACTGATACACAAGGGAAAATACTGTTGGAGAACCTCCCGTTAGGTAAATATCAATTTGTAGAGGCGAAGGCTCCGATAGGCTATAAATTGGATAGCACTCCTGTCAATTTTGAATTAACAGGTAAAGCAATCGTAAAAGTTACCAAAGAAAATACCCCACTGCTTATTCAACCTATCGTGCTAGGTTCAATTGAACTGACAAAAGTAGACGCTAGTACAAAACAAGTCTTAGAAAATGCGATTTTCCAACTTGAGAAGGCAGATGGAACGTTAGTTTATAAGGATTTGAAAACAAATGCAGAAGGAAAGCTAGTAGTAGAAAACTTACCATTAGGTAGCTACCAAATCATAGAAACAGTAGCGCCGTCAGGTTATTTACTAGACCAGACACCAGTAAAGTTTGAGCTGGTGGATGGGACAAGAGTAACAGTCTCAAAAGAAAACCAAGCTATTGCTGATCTATCGACGTTAGGAACGGTTGAATTAACAAAAATAGATCGTACAACAAAAGAAACGTTATCAGGTGCTGAATTCCGCTTAGAAAAGTCTGACGGAACTATCCTAAAAGAAAAACTAATAACCGATTCAAATGGAAAAATAATGACAAGTTTACCTATAGGAAAATATCGCTTCGTAGAAACAGCTGCACCTGCGGATTATGAAATGGATACAGCACCAGTGACATTTGAAATCACAGTATCTCTTGAAATGGTTCAAGTCACAAAAGAAAATACTAAAAAAACGAAACTAATGACAGCTCCTCAAAGCATGAATAAAAAAGAATCTGGAAACAATTACCCAAAAAGAACATTGCCTGCAACTGGTAGCGATGAAATCATGACGTTATTTAATTTAGGTTACATGATGATACTCCTATTCATATTGCTGTTGTTTTCAAAACGAGTCTATAGAGAGGAGAACAAGAATCATCTGAAGTACTGATTAGTCATTCAGAAATAACGGATCGTAAAAAGAGGTTGCTTCTGCGCCCACCGTTTATTCGGATTCCTTGATGCTAGGATGTAACTCATAGAGTTATGTCCTAGCATCTTTTTGTGACCAAAATCAACTTTCTGCCGTTTCTCAACAAAAAATGGACTCAAACAGTAGGTATTCTCTAGAATATCCGCTTGTAATCTGCTACAATGGTTGAGAAGAATTTTTTTAAGAAGTATCTCTAATAGAGAAGCAAAGCAATCTAGACATAGAGGCACGACACTAACGTTTCGATCAGATCGAACCTTAAAGAAAGAGGAGAAAACAACATGATAGCAGTAAGTGATCTTAAAGCAGGCATGACTTTTGAACAAGACGGTAAATTAATCCGCGTAATGGATGCTAGTCACCACAAGCCTGGTAAAGGAAATACGGTTATGCGTATGAAATTAAAAGATGTTCGTACAGGAACAACAACAGATACTACAATGCGTCCAGATGATAAAGTGAAAAAAGCGTTTATCGAAAATAAACCTGTACAATATCTATATAGCCAAGATGATACAGCTAATTTCATGGATTTAGAAACGTATGAGCAATACGAAATCCCTACTTCTGTAATCGAAGAAGAATTAAAATATCTTTTAGAAAATATGGAAGTAAAAATCCAATTTTACGGATCAGAAGTAATTGGAATTACGTTACCAACGACAGTTATCTTAAAAGTAAAAGAAACACAACCATCGATCAAAGGCGCAACTGTTTCAGGTTCTGGGAAACCAGCAATCATGGAAACTGGCTTAGTAGTCAACGTTCCTGATTTTATTGAAGCAGATGAATCATTAGAAATCAATACACAAGAAGGTACGTATTTAAAACGTGCATCAAAATAATTGAATTGATAAAGCTGACAGGTCGTAATTGATTTGTCAGTTTTTTAGTATGCTCAAAGTATAATAATCTTTTCGCAACGACTAAAACTAGTTGCCGTGGTACAATGAGTTATATGTTTTTTTAGTAGAAAGGGAGAGAAATATGGGGTTTTTATTAACACTGTGTCTAGTTTTACTATTCACCAAACTTGCTGGACACTTTTGTAATCGAGTTGGAATTCCTTCTGTGATTGGAGAACTACTAGTTGGAATCTTAATTGGACCTGCTATATTGGGTTGGATTAAGCCAGATGATTTTATGCATTATTTTTCTGAAATTGGTGTTATTATTTTAATGTTTATTGCGGGCTTGGAAAGTGATTTAGAGTTATTAAAAAAATATTGGCGGCCGGCTCTATCGGTGGCACTTTTAGGCATTGTTTTTCCTGCAGCCATGGGTTTTGGCGTAGGTGAAGCTTTTCAGTTTTCCGTACAGAATTCAATTTTTTTAGGAGTCCTCTTTAGTGCGACATCTGTAAGTATTTCTGTACAAGTGTTAAAAGATCTAAAGAAGATAGATAGTGAAGAGGGCGCAACGATCCTTGGTGCGGCAGTTGTGGATGACATCGTTGTGGTGTTGATTTTAGGAATTATGTTGAGCTTGATGAATCGCTCTACACCAGGTGAAAGTTTGCCAATGTGGGAAGTTTTACTCTTGAAAGTCTTTTTCTTTATCGTGATCTTTGCAGCCAGTAAGTGGCTAGTGCCTTGGCTATTGAATATGAGTAAAAAGCTGATTGCAATCGAAGCTGTTTCTGCTATTTCTTTAGTGATTTGCTTAGGCTTTGCTTATTTTGCAGAAATGTTGGATATGGGAGCAATTATTGGGGCATTTTTCGCAGGAGTCGCCATTGCGCAAACAGATTATCGTAAGAGAGTAGATGAGAAATTAGAAACGATCGGCTATGCAGTGTTTATCCCGATGTTTTTTGTTTCTATTGGTTTAAATATGACGTTTGCTGGTATGTCGAAACATTTTCTTTTCATCCTTGTCTTAACTGTAGTAGCAGTATTGTCGAAATTATTGGGTGGTGCTATAGGTGCGCGTGTTACCGGGTTTAAAGGTGTTTCTACGTTGATCATTGGCTCAGGAATGGTTTCTAGAGGTGAAATGGCATTGATCATTGCTCAAGTGGGATTGACCTCAAGTTTTCTTTCAGAAGAATATTATTCCTCTGTGATCATTGTGATTATTGCTACGACGATCATTGCGCCGCTATTATTAAAAGCAACGATCATGAAGCAGGAAAAACAACTTAATTATTAGAATAAAAAAACAGTTTCCACCAAAGTTCAGTCAACTTTGGTGGAAACTGTTTTATTTTAGTGGATTGACCCCATTAACTTTTTGATTGGATTTTTAGAAAGAATTAGTAGAATACCGGCGATTACAGCCACAAATCCAACGATACCAAAATAGGCTGATTCAGTTTGAGGTGTATAAAAACGTGCGATTTGTGCATTGATTGCCTGAGAAGCAGCATCCGCTAATAGCCAAATTGCAACCGTTTGTGATTCAAAAGCTTTAGGTGCAAGTTTTGTTGTAATCGATAGTCCAACTGGAGAAATACACATTTCACCTATGATCATAATGAAGAAGCTAAAGAATAACCACAACGGACTAACTCTGGTATCAGTGCCATACAGTAATCCTGGTACCATCAAAAGAACAAAAGATAAGCCAGCAAAGACTAACCCTAATGAAAATTTGACTACGGTTGAGGGTTGTCTTTTCCCTAATCTTGTCCATAAAGTCACGAAAATAGGTGTTAAGACAACGATAAAAATTGGGTTTAACGATTGGAACCAGCTAGGTGCAATGGAAAAACCGAACAATGTATCATTCGTACGTTCGTTCGCAAATAATGCTAAAATTGAAGAACCTTGTTCTTCTAGTGACCAAAAGACGATTCCTGCAATAAATAATGGAATGTAGCCAAGTACTCTCGGTTTTTCTTCGGCAGTCACATTTTTTGAACTCAGCATCTTAATAAAATAATAGGCAGGAAGCAAAATGCCTAAGAAACTAACGCTATTGATAAAGAATCCAATCGTTAAGTGTCCCATAATAAAGGCGCCGCCAAAAAGAACGATGACAAAAACAAGAGCAAGCAATAGCGAGTGTATGAATTTTTTACGTTCTGCCGTACCAATCGGATTTGTTGGTTTCAAACCGATAGTAGGAAGTGATTTCTTTCCTTGTAGATAATACTGTAGTAAACCGAAAAACATACCAAAAGCAGCCGCTGAGAAACCAATATGGTAGTTATAAGTTTGACCTAATGTCCCAACTACAAAGGGTGCGAATAATGCACCCATATTGATCCCCATATAGAAAATAGAGAAACCAGCATCACGACGTGTATCTGTTTTTGAATAAAGATGTCCGACCATACCGGAAACATTCGGTTTTAACATCCCTGTACCAATTACGATCAAAAGAATAGAAAGAAATAATGCGGCAATTCCAAATGGTGTCGCTAGAACAATGTGACCGACCATGATGAATACACCACCGAAGAAAACCGTTTTTCTAGCACCTAACACTCGGTCAGAGATCCAACCGCCAACGATACTGGACATAAAAACAAGCGAACCGTAAATCGACATGATTGCTAAAGCAGTTTCTTTTGGTAAACCTAAACCACCATTTGCAACCGTATCATAGATATAGTACAGTAAAATTGCCCGCATACCGTAGTAACTAAATCTTTCCCACATCTCAGTGAAGAAGAGTGTAGACAATCCTTTTGGCTGTCCCAAAAATGACTTGTCTAACTGCTGATCATCCATAAATAATAACCTCAATTCTTTTTAATATTCAGAAAATTCATTTGCCCTAGAATTTCTGAAAAAAGTATATAGAGCTCATTGTAAACTGTTACTCTTTTAAATATCATAAATTTTCATGAATAGACTATAAGAATAATGGAGCTTTTATTCATTTTTTTTTCATAATTAGTAAGAGAAAGGAAGCTTTTTTTGCAGATAATAACCGAGAGACAGCAAGAGTGGGCATCACTCAAGTATTTGATTTTATCAAAATCTCAACCAGATTATAAAGCAATCAGAAAACTATTTGCGACGAATGGATGGGGGGAAGAAAAGGAGCGAGCATTTCGCAGCTACCTTCAACATGCATTAGCTAAGCCAAGCAAAAAAGGGAATAGCGTAAATGCTTATCAACATGTTTGGGGGTACTTTAAAACCAAAGCAACAGAAATCGAACGGGAAAAATATGAAGAATTGATCAAAAATTTTTCTCTAGATCAAGATGAAGTATTGCCATTTTTAAAAGAGCTAACGTTAAAATATCAAGAATCCTATTTATTACAGTCAAAATTACTCTTTCCAGAAAGAAATAACTAAAAAAAAAGAAAAAATGGTTTGGATAGCGAAAAGTGCTTAAAGTTCGTTATTTATGTAAAAACCATTTTTTTTGTATGTCTAAAATGCTAATGACGATCAATAGACGAATATTAAATAAAGAGAATTGAAAAAACATATTGAAATTCGAAGGGAAAATGAGTATACTGAATCAGTGGAAAAACGAACGAGGAGTGTACAAATGAACAAGAATGTTCCGTATTTTATCGTAGCACCTGGAATGGTTTTATTATTATTTTTCTTGATGATTCCTTTGGTTACAAGTATTTTACCAACTATTTTCTCAGATCAAGGGGTAACAGTGAGCAACTACCTCGATTTTTTTAAAGACGAATATAACATGTCGATCTTTTGGCGCACGATCAGGGTTTCGTTGATCGTTACGTTTATTTCGATTTTACTCGGAATCCCAACAGCTTACTACATCGCTGGGGTCAGTAAAAAATGGCGTGGGATTTTAATGGCGATGACCTTGTTTCCGCTGTTGACTAATTCAGTTATTCGTAGTTTTGCTTGGATCAATATTCTAGGGAAAACAGGTGTGATCAATACATTATTGATGAAAACAGGCTTGCTTGATCAGCCGCTAAACTTACTATATACAGAATTTGCTATTATTATTGGCTCTGTTTATCTTTTTTTACCAACGATGATCATGACACTTGTGGGCGTTATGGAGAATATCGAAGGGGAAATGCTGGAAGCTGCTGAAACGTTGGGGGCAAGTCCGTTCACAGCTTTTCGGAAAGTGGTTTTGCCGCTTTCTATTCCCGGAACGATTGTTGGGAGTATCTTGGTTTTTACAGGGACACTGACAGCCTATACAACACCGCAATTGCTAGGTGGAAATCAGAAAATGATGATGTCGACCTTCCTATATCAAAAAGCCAATACATTAGGAGAATGGAATGCAGCAAGTGTTTTAGCCTTGATCATGATTGTTGTAACGTTGATTGTTATGAAGGGTCTAGATGTAGTAGCCAAAAAAGTTGATAGGAGAGAAGCAAACAATGCGTAAACAAAAAGGGATGTCGTTGATTGCAATCCTAGTATTTTTATTTTTATTCTTACCACTTTGCCTGATTGTTATCACCTCTTTTGGGACAGCCGCCGCGATTCAGTTTCCGATCAAAGGATTTACACTAGATTGGTATGCCAAAGCGTTGCAGTCAGATACCTTTATGAGCAGTTTTAAATTAAGTTTGATTATCGGTGTACTAGCGACTGTTTTAGCACTGATCGTTGGTATTCCAGCATCGTATGCCTTGGCGCGTTATTCAGTTAGAGGAAGAAACTTTATTAAAAGCTTCTTTTTATCACCGACTGTGATTCCAGGGATTGTTGTTGGGTACACATTATTTCAATATATTGTCATCAAATTAGGCTTACCGATTTTTCAAGGATTATTGATCGGACATTTTCTGATCAGCTTACCTTATATTATTCGAGTAGTTGGTTCAAGCATGGAACAGCTGGATTATTCGATGGAAGAAGTAGCCTGGACATTAGGTTGTACGAAAAGTCGAGCTTTTATTCAAATTGTCTTGCCTAATGTATCTTCAGGTATTTTTGCCGCATTTATGTTGGCATTTGTGAATTCATTTAATAATGTTCCTGTTTCAATGTTTTTGTCTGGACCAGGTGTGACAATGTTACCAACTTCTTTACTTAGCTATATGGAATACAATTATGATCCAACTGTTTCAGCCATTTCAGTAATGTTGATGTTACTTACAATGGGCTTGATGTTTTTGATTGAAAAAACATTGGGGTTAGCTTCCATTGCATAAATAAAAGAGCGAGCAATCGCAGCTTTTGGACTTATAGGTAGAAAGAGGAGAAAACTTTGACTTTTGTTGATTTAAAAAAAATACGTGTCAGCTATGATGGCAAACAGGATATATTAAAAGATTTAAGCATTTCGATGGAAAAAGGTGAATTGGTTTCACTGCTTGGTCCAAGTGGATGTGGGAAAACAACTACACTTCGAGTGATTGCAGGCTTGATTAAACCAAACGATGGCACATTTGAGCTAGATAAAGATGATTTGACGAAAGTACCTGTGCATAAACGAAATTTTGGTATGGTATTTCAAAGCTATGCATTATTTCCACATTTGACGATTGCTGAAAATGTTGCATTTGGACTGAAATTAAGAAAAGAAACGAAAGAAAATACTAAAGAAAAAGTCGAAAAAATGCTGGAAGTTTGTGGTTTAGAAAATCTTGGAGACCGTTATCCCAAGCAACTTTCTGGTGGACAAAGACAGCGTGTAGCCTTAGCTCGTGCCTTGATCATTGAACCTAAATTATTATTATTAGACGAACCTTTAAGTAATTTAGATGCAAAATTAAGAGTAGCGATGCGAATTGAAATCAAACGTATTCAACAACAATTAGGTATCACAACAGTATTTGTGACCCACGATCAAGAAGAATGTTTTTCTATTTCAGATAAGGTCGCAATCATGAATAACGGTGTGATTGAACAATACGATTCACCAGAGAGAATCTACCGTTTGCCAAAAACCAAATTCGTGGCACATTTTATCGGATTTGAAAATTTCTTTGCTGTGACAAGAAATGTGGAAGGCCAATATGAAAGTGAAAATGGTCAGTTATTCACAACGACTAATCCACAGCCAGAAGTAACCGAAACGGTTGCGACGATTCGTCCAGAAGACATTGAAATTGTGGAAGCAACAACGCAAAACTCACTTGAAGGAACCGTTCGTATTAGAACTTTCTTAGGGAAAAGCTATCAATATGAAGTAACAACACCACTTGGAAAGTTGTTAGTTAATGGAACGAGTGAACAGATTTACGAAACAGGAGATACGGTCAATTTAGTTTTTCCAGCAGATAAACTAGTTGTTTTAGAAAAATAATCGATAAGATGAAGGAGAATAAATAGAATGAAAAAGAAACTAATGATCGGTGTTTTAGCAACAGCAGTTTTATTAATGGCAGCTTGTGGCAATAGCGAAGCGAATAAGAAAGAAGAAAGTAAAAGTGGTAGTAAAGCACTCGTTGTTTCTACCTTTGGCTTAAGTGAAGATATTGTAAAAAAAGATATTATTGCCCCTTTTGAAAAATCAAACGATGCAAAAGTGACCTTAGAAGTAGGAAATAGCGCAGATCGTTACACAAAATTATTGAATAATCCCAATGCTGGAATCGATGTAATCGAATTAGCACAAGCCAATGCAACACAAGGTGACAAAGAAGGTCTCTTTGAAAAAATAACTGAAAAAGAAGTACCAAACATTAAAGACTTAACAGCTGGAGCAAAAGAAGTTTACGAAAGTGGAGCAGGTATTCCAATTGCAGTTAATAGTGTAGGTGTCGTTTATAACAAAGAAAAAGTCGGCAAAGAAATCACGAGCTGGGATGATTTATGGTCATCTGACCTTAAAGGGAAAATCTCTGTTCCAGACATTTCGACAACAGCAGGCCCACTGATGCTATACATTGCCAGTGATCATGTAGGTGTTGATATCACAACTGATAAAGGCAAAGCGGCCTTTGACGCAATGAAAGAGTTAAAAACAAATGTGGTTAAGACCTATTCAAAATCATCAGACCTTGCTAATATGTTCCAATCAGGTGAAATCGAAGTTGCGGTTGTGGCTGATTTTGCTGTTGATATCATTCAAGGTGCTTCTAAAGATGCAACGTATGTTGTTCCTGAAAGTGGAACATATGCAAACTTCAATACGATCAACATACCGAAAAATTCCAAAAATAAGAAATTAGCCTATTCATTCGTTAACGATCGTATCAGTGAAGCGTCACAAAAAACAAAAGCCGTTTCATTGAATGAAGGACCAACCAACAGTAAAGTAACACTTGATGAAAAACAAGCAGAAAATAAGACATACGGTAAAGTAGCAGATCGGGCAAAAACAGTTGATTTTTCGTTTATTAATGACAATTTATCTAATTGGATCGACCAATGGAATCGCACAATGAACCAATAAAAAAGCAAGAAAGGCGATAAGTATGAAAGTAGATATGATCATTCAAGATGTTTGGGTTTTCCAAACGGCAACACAATCTTTTATCAAAAAAAATGTCTCTATTAAAGATGGGAAATTTTACTACATCAGTAACACAGAGCTGGATCACTTGACGCCTAACACAATCATCAAAGCCGAGAATCAATATATGATTCCCGGCTTGATTGATGCCCATATGCACATTGAAAGCTCAATGACGACACCGACGATTTTTTCAAAAGCGGTATTACGTTATGGGGTAACAACGGTTGTGGCAGATGCACATGAGATGGCGAATGTCTTCGGTTTAGAAGGATTAAAGGAATTTATGAAAGCTGAAACAGAGCTGGATATTTTCCATGCGATTCCTTCCTCTGTTCCTTCGACTACACCAGAATTAGAAACGACTGGTGGTATCATCGGACTTGCTGAAGTGGCAGAGTTATTGAAGCATCCTAAGATTATTTGTTTAGGTGAAGCGATGAACTTCAAGGGAATTGCGTATGAACCAGAGTCGTTGATTCGAAAAATTATCGATTTATGTAAAAAAGAACGACCAACGATGCCTTTAGAAGGACATTGTCCTAAAATATACGATGAAGAGTTGGCTGCTTTTTTATTTAGCGGCATTACATCGGATCATACACATCAGTTTCCAGAATCGTTAAAAGAAAAAATCGAAGCAGGCGTTTTTATCCAATTCCAAAATAAATCGATCACACCTGAAAATATGCAAGTTATTATAGAAAATGAATTTTATGAATATGCTAGTATCATTACTGATGATGTAATGGCGGATGATTTGCTCCATGGTCATTTGAATGAGAACTTGAAAAAGGCAGTAAAAGCAGGTTTACCGATCGAAAAAGCGATTTACATGACGACTTACACACCAGCAAGACGGATGGGATTACATGATCGTGGAGAAATTGCGCCAGGTCGTACGGCAGATTTCATTTTATTAAATGATTTGGAAGAGTTTACGTTTGAGGCTGTTTATAAATCAGGTAAAAAAGTTTATGAACAAGGAGCAGAAATAAAATATCCTTCTCTGGTGGAGTCATTTCCAACTGAGTACAAAAAATCTGTTCATTGCAAACCACTTACAGTTGCTGACCTAGTAATCAAAGTGGCAACAGATAAAGAAAGTGTTCGCTGTAATGTGATCCAAAAACAAGAAGTAGGAACATTCACCGAGCGGATCACGAAAGAAATTCCCGTGAAAGATGGGATTTTACAATGGCAAGAAGCTAACTGCGCTTTATTGATTGTAATGGAAAGATACGGTAAAAATGGCAATATTTCCATATCACTAATGGATAAACCAATCACTGAAAAAGGCGCAATCGCAACTACTTGGGCGCACGATCATCACAATGTAATGGTGATGGGTAATAATGTAGAAGATATTGTGACCGCGCAAAATGAATTAATCACGATCCAAGGCGGTTATATTGTTGTTTCAAAGGGCGAAATAACAGGGAAATGTCCTTTGCCTATCGGCGGAATCCTGTCCCAAGCACCAATTGAAGAACTAGGCAGCGACTTACAAAAAGTTCGCGCAAGTATGCAAGCGTTGGGCTACAAAAACATGAATGAAATCATGTCTTTTTCTACATTATCTTTGCCTGTGTCACCTGCAATCAAGGTGACAGATAGGGGCATGATGGATACGAAAACACAAGAATTTTATCCATTGATTTTCCCGGAAGATGGAGTTTTGTTGAATGAAGACACTCATTAAAAATGTTCACATACTTGCAATGGATGAGCATTTTTCGGAAATAAAAAATGGATTTGTATTGGTTGAAGGCTCGGTGATTTCTAAAATTGGTCATGGCTCTGAGCTTGTTTCAACGACTATCCATGCAGACAAAGTAATCGATGGGAGGAACGGTATACTGATTCCTGGTCTGATCAATACCCATACACATGTAGGAATGATTCCATTTCGTTCATTAGGGGATGATGTGCCAGATCGACTCCGTAAGTTTTTATTTCCTTTAGAACAATATATGACAAAAGAATTAGTGAAAGCTAGTAGCGACTATGCAATTGGTGAAATGTTGTTGAGTGGTGTAACGACATTTTGTGATATGTACTATTTTGAAGATGAGGTAGCTAAAAGTTGTAAAGAAATGGGAATCAGAGCACTTGTTGGAGAGACAATCATTGATATGCCAACTTGTGACAGTCCAACGCCATCTGGTGGCTTCAACTATTGTGAAACGTTTCTGGAAGCGTGGCAGAATGATCCGTTGATAACACCGATCATTGCACCTCATGCACCTAACACAAATAATCCAGAAATACTAAAAAAGATCGTGACGCTCAGCGAAAAATATAATGCACCAATTACGATGCATGTATCTGAGATGACCTATGAAGTGACTGAGTTTCAAGAAAAATATAATCAAACACCGATAGAATTTTTACAAACATTAGGATATTTTGACCGTGACTTTATTTTAGCTCATTGCATTTTGGCAACTGAAAAAGATTTGGAAATCATTGCTTCTTCGACAGGGAGAGCACGTGTTGCACACTGTATCGGAGCGAATACAAAATCAGCAAAAGGGGTAGCTCCTGTCAAACAAATGCTCGAAAAAAATATTGTTGTAGGTCTAGGAACTGATGGACCAAGTAGTGGCAACACTTTAGACTTATTTAGCCAGATGCGTTTGTTTGCTAATATGCATAAAACGTATAATCAGGATCGCGCACTTTTTCCTGCAAAAGATATTGTCCGTCTGGCAACAATAGGGGGTGCTGAGACGTTAGGTTTGGTGGATCAAGTAGGCTCAATTGAAATCGGAAAGAAGGCGGATCTGACATTAATCGAAACGGATTCTGCAAATATGTTCCCGATTTTTGATCCATACGCTGCAATTGTCTACTCAGCTAATGCCGGCAATGTGGAGGCAGTTTGGGTAAATGGTCAACAATTAGTGAGTGAGAAAAAAATGCTCAAACGAGAATTGAAAGAAATCAAAGAAGTACTGTTCCGAGAAATGAAAGATTTTGTCGTTGAAGCAAAAAAATTATCATAATAAGTATGAGGCTAGGACATGACTCGCAGCGTTATGTCCTAGCCTCATATTTTTCCAATTTAATTCGATAGATATGTTTCAATCGGTTTTTGATAGTGTTGCCAATCACTTTGGGCTGTATTGAAATAATTAGCTAATAGGAAGCCGATATATGGACCAGTGGTTAAACCAGAAGAACCTAATCCACTGGCAACGACTGCGCTAGGAGCGTCTGGCAAATAATTGAAAAATGGTGCGAAATCTGATGTATAGGCACGTGTTCCAACACGGTAAACAGCTGGATAACTTTCAAAAAAGTTCGATGGTGCTAGATAAGGAACTGTTTTTTGCTTCAGTAGAGAAAAGGCTTCTTTTGTGGGGGTTAAATCAAAACCTCCGTCATTCTCATGCGTTGCACCAACAAGAATCTGTCCAGCTTCAAAAGGAATCAAATCACTTTCTCCATCCAACATCGCAACCGGCCAATTGCCACTTTCTTTAAAGGGTGTTTCAAAAGCCAGTAATTGTCCTTTTTGGGGACGAATATCAGTCGTATAGCCAAGAGAGTCTAACAAGGAAGGTAAGCCTGGTCCGCTACAAAGTGCAACTGCATCGAATTGTTCAGTTGCAGCAGCCGTTTGAACGATCCAGTGATCAGAACTTCGGCTGAGATTGACTGTATCTGTTTTTATGGTGATCATTTTTAATAGTGCACGTTGTCTTAATGTTTCTAAGTAGCTAGCACCATCTAATTTCCCACCCCCTGTGATAAATAAGGCAGGTTGTGCTTTTAATAAAGGCAACTTTTCTGTGACTTGTTCTGCAGTCAATAATTGAATATCTCCGATTTCAGGTGCATCTTGTTTTCTTTCTATGGCTAGTTGCATCAAAGAATTAAGTTCACCGTCTTTTCTGAGAATCAGGGTACCAGTTTGCTGATAAACACTTGTAGGCAAAGAAAAATCCCGTACTAATTTAGGATAAAATGCCGCTCCATCTTTTGCTAGTTGATACCACTTTTTATTACGACGTTTAGAAAGCCAAGGGGAAATAATCCCAGCGCTTGCTTTTGTTGCTTGTCCAACTGGATTATCGTAAATCGTTACACTATATTTTTCTAAATCAATATAGTTGGCTAAGGTCAAACCAATGATCCCACCGCCGATGATGGCTAATTTTTTCATAAGTAACTCCTTTTATATCCTTATAGAATCAAGTAATTCATTTTTACATAAGTTTGTAGAGGATGCAAGAAATTTTGAAGTGTTAGATTTTCTTAGAAATTTAACTATAAAAATAAAATTTGGTAAAAGAATCATAGGAACATGATGAGAAAACGCTTATTTTTATGGTATGATAATGAGAGTTACATTTTTTGAAAATAACGTTTAATCATGTAGGAGGGGACTAAATGAGAAATACAAAATTAGGGTATTTACTAGCTGCGGCAAGCTGTATTGTTTTACTTAGCGGATGTGGCTCTAGTAAAGAAAAAGCGAACGAAACAGGTCAAAAATCAACAAATAGCGAACAAACATTTTCAGTCGTGGCAAAACAAGAAATTCCATCGATCGATGCATCTGTTACAAACGATGTTGTTGGTTGGGGTGTGCTGAAAAATACAGGGGAAGGGTTATTCCGTGCAGACAAAAACGGTAAACTAATCCCAGCAGGTGCCGCTGAGCTACCTAAAGTCAGTGAAGATGGTTTGACTTATACCTTTAAATTACGTGAGAATGCTGTATGGTCCAACGGAGATCCTGTTGTTGCAAATGATTATGTATACGGTTGGAAACGAACCGTTGAACCTAAAACTGCTTCAGAAGTTGCTTATTTGTTTGAATCAATCAAAAATTATCAAGCAATCATGGATGGGCAGACACCAGCAAAAGAACTAGGTATAAAAGCATTGAATGACCATGAATTAGAAGTAACATTAGAGTCACCAGTGCCATACATGGAATCCTTATTATCTCTGCCGCCATTTTTTCCGCAAAATGAAAAAACAATTAGCGATAATGGGGCCAAATACGCTAGTTCAAGCGAACATATGGTTTATAATGGCCCGTTTGTATTAAGCGACTTTGATGGGGCAGGGACAGATACCAAATGGACCTACTTAAAAAATGAGAAGTATTGGGATCAAGAACATGTTACGATGGAAAAAATCCATTTTGATGTAGTAAAAGAGGATGCGACGGCATTAAATCTATTCCAAGATGGTCAAACAGATGATATTGTTGTGACTGGTGAACTGGCTCAGCAAATGGTAGATGATCCCGCATTTTTCTCTCAAGATATGTCAAATGCAACGTATGTGGAATATAATCAAGCAAAAAAAGAATTCCAAAATGAAAATCTTAGAAAAGCTATTTCCTATGCTTTAGATCGTCAGACTCTAGTAACACAAGTCTTAGGAGATGGATCCATTGCAGCAACAGGTTTAGTACCGAAAAATATGTCATTTAACCCTGAAACTGAAGCTGATTTTGTGAAAGATTCTGGTAACCATTTAAAATATGATCCGGAAAAAGCCAAAGAATATTGGGCAAAAGCCAAAAACGAATTAGGGATCGACACGCTTAAAATCAACTTACTTTCTTCAGATGCCGATTCTGCAAAAAAAGTGGTAGAATACATGCAAGGTGCAATTCAAGGAACCTTAAAAGGCGTGACAGTTGAAGTTTCGTCAGTACCGCTTTCCGTTCGTTTAGAACGTGGGAATAAAGGCGATTTTGACATGATTTTAGTGGGATGGGGTGCAGAATACAACGATCCTAGTGTGTTCCTAGAATTATTTGCATCAGATAATATCAACAATAGTGGTAAATATGCTAACAAAGAATTTGATAAATATTTGAAAGCTTCGGCCACAACAAATGCAGGTGATCCAAAGGCTCGTTGGAATGATTTACTGGAAGCAGAAACTATTTTGATGGATACGATGGGTGTTTGCCCAGTATACCAAAAAGCTGAAGCACACTTACGTAATCCAAAAATTAAAGGTATATTGCCATCTGGTCCGGAATATGATTACAAGTGGACATCCGTTGAATAGTGACGAAAAATAGAGAAGGTGGGATTAAATGATTCATCGCTATATAGAAGTAACAGGTTCACCCTTTGAACGAGGGGTCAAAATCGGCGAAGTGTTAAAAATGCAGATTGAAACAAACTTATCTAGTCAAAAATTATTTTATAACGATCCAACTGAAATTATTATGAAATGGTTGGAAAAGGCTCAAACATATCTTGAGTACACTGAAAGATTTGCGCCAGATGTGGTTGCTGAAATGCGAGGTGTTGCCCAAGGGAGTGGTGTGGCTTTTGAAGAGATTTTATATCTATATACAGTATATGAACGATCGTTCTTTGATGAATTGATTAGTGATAAATGTACGTCATTTGCAGCTGCAGGAAATGCCACTTTTGATGGTTCTGTGATTTGCGGTCAAACAAATGATGAACGTCTTGATGAGTATCGATCGGAAGTGGACTGTGTTGTACATCATGTGGATCATGCATCTGATTTTGAATCACTGATTTATAGTCATCCGGGTATCCCAGCTTATATGGGGATGAATAATTATGGCTTAGCAGTTATGTGGACATATATCGATAATGGTCAGCGTCAAAATGGTGTGCCTACAGCTGGAATAATTAGAGAACTGATTAACAAGAAAAGCCTCACAGAAGCACGAGATTATCTTTACAGCATTCCTCACGCAGTACCAAATCAATTTAGTTTATCTCATGCTAATGAAGGAATCGCAAGTTTTGAGTGTTTTCCAAATAAAATTTATGCACATGAGCCAGCAGATGTAATGATCCATGCAAATCATAATAGCATTGCGTTAGAAGAACCTGAAGAAGGTGGTTCTAAGACATCTCATTCCCGTTTTGAAGCGATGGAAGCGATCGTAAGTGAAAATTATGGTATTATCGATGCAGAGATAGGCAAACAGTTTTTAGCTAACCATCGTAATTTTCCTAAAAGTGTTTGTAATCATCCATCACCAGAACATCCATTATCCAAATCATTAGCCTCGATGGTATTTGATTTAGGCAAAGGAGAAATGCATTTAGCGTTTGGGAATGCTTGTGAACAGCCGTTTCATACCTACCGATTCAACCAATGGTTTGGTCAATAAAAAAGTCCGAGACAAAACTAATTTTTAGTTTTGTCTCGGCTCTTTTTTATCACGTGTGCTATTTTTTAAATGTGTTAACAAACGCGCCATATGTGTCAATAATCCAGCATAATCAGCTTTTTTAGGAGGCATACCGCCGTATAAAGTTTGCTCATATAATTCTGTTAATTGAATAAAGCTACCATGGAACTGTGGGTACTCATTCTCAAATCGTTTCGCATAAATCGTTAAAGGTTCGTTTGTTTGCCGATATAAAATTCGCTCTACTTTGCGTAACATTATACTATAGGCATTAGTGAACTGATTAGGGTGAACGCTTAAATAGAGACTAAAACAAAGCAAGAAAAAGTATTTTTTCAATAAGAAAGCACAAATGGTTAATAATACAAATAGTAGAGCAAGTGCCATATTACGGAAAATTGGAAGCAACTTAGTCAATTTTCTATTTTTGGTATCTTCTTTTGCTGAGCTTTCTGTATTATTTGAAGTAGTTTCGGTCGTTTTTTTTGTTTCAGTCGGAACCGTTGACTCAGCACTACTATTTTCAGAGTTACTTTCTGAGGTAGGACTACTAGTCACTGTAGACTGACTAATAGTATTTGTAAAACCAGGTGTTGGTTCAAAAGGAATCCATCCATATCCTTGAAAATATACTTCTGGCCAAGAGTGAGCATCACTATTTTTAATAGTATATTCTTGATATTCCGAGCTTTGATTATTCGTGACGTTCCCAGAAGCAAAGCCTTTTGCCCAACGACTGGGGATTCCAATCGAACGAAGCAAGAGGATCATTGAGCTGGAGAAATTATCACAATAGCCTATCTTTGACTCAAAAAGAAAATAATCGACATAATCTTCATTTTGGGGTGTAAAAGGTGTATCGATCTTTGAATAGCGATAATGGCCATCTTGTTTTAGATAATGTTCGATAGCTTTGACTTTGCCTAAAAGTGATTCTTGATTTTCCGTTAATGAAACAGCTAAATTCTTAACACGTTCTGGTGTAGTCATAGGAACTTGAGTCATTTGAACATCTTCGGAAAACACATAAGGTACTTGTTGTAATTCTTCTTGTGTAAAACCAGGCTTCTTCCAAGTGAACTTGATTGTTTCTGGTGCAGCTAAAAGTTTGATATGTTCTTTTTCTTTGATTTGTTCTGTTCGACCAATCTCGTTAAACGGAATCGAAATATCGCCATAAGGGTAAGGCAAATATTCTTTGGATTTGGAGAATGATAAAGTGATCGTAGTTTCAACACCTAAAGTACCTTGATATTCGGGATTTGTTGAAATGATCAGTGGTTGATCCTCGGGAACTGTAACCGCTTCAGAAGTATTTTTCCATCCTTTTCCAGAAAAATAATTTTTAGTTTCCACTCGCCAATAATGACCATATGATTGTTTGGCAGTGAAAAGAATGGTTTGATCGTCTGAAATTGGACCGCCTAATTGTGCATCATTTTCACTAAAACCTGATCTAGATGCAGTATTTGAACCGTAGTCTGCGATTTGATGATAAACGCCTTGACGATTCATATAATTACGAATAGGCGCAGTTTCAGTAAATAAAAAGTTCTGAGTCTGAGGAAATATCATAGGGAACAAATATGAGCCCGCGGCTGCTAAAAATAAAATGAACCCGATTGATAAAAATAACGCCTTCTTTTCTTTTTTAGTGATTGCTGATGGGAAGTGCTTCAATCCATAAAAAAGAATAGCAAAACCTGTTATTGAAATTACTTGGATACCTAAATTTAAGTGATTAAAAACTGCTAGCATGAGTAGGTAACTAACGAGTAGCGTGTACCCCATTTTCCAACGCTCATAACGAATGAACAAAACGTTTAAGATGATCAATAAAAACAAAATAATAGGTAATGCAAAAAAATCAGGTAAATAATTGATTTCTCCACTTAGCATTTTAGGATAGCTATGCAACATTTTCTGAATAAAACTGCTGAACCAAGAAATGCCAAATAATCGATCAGCTGGAAAATAGTAGTAAAGTATGAATAAATAACTAAGAATATACAGTGGAAAAATGATTATATGCCTTTTAATGAGTACTGTTAGACAGCAAATCAGAGCGAGCATCCCGACGAAAAACAGCGTATTCGACTGATCTAACTCATAGACCTTTAAAAAAGGTAAGCTAGCAGTTACGAGTATCAAAAAACTCAGGACAGCAAAAGGCCACTTTTCTTTTATCCTATTTTTCAAGAGTAAGCCCCCCTTTACGGATAGAGCTGACTTGATCTTGCCAATCTAGACAGAGATCTTCCCCCTCAAATGTGATTAAAAAGACATCATTTTTCTTTTTTAAAGAAGTCAGTTGCTCTGTAAATTGATTTGTTTTGCTCGTAGCGAAAATCACTAGTTTTTTATTAGTAAAATTTGGTAAAAGACATTCTTCTAACAGCGGAGTCATTGCCGAAAATAGATGTTCTCTCTGGATAGAATTAGGGACATCAGCTAGAATTGTCTGCTGAAAAGACAGCTTACTTTCAACAAAACGAATAAATGAATAATAAATAGAGAGCAGTTCTTCAAAGTTTTCGTTAGACAAACCATAAAATAAGAAATGAAGATCTGTTTCAGCTTCATGCTCATATTCTTTAACGATCAACTCATTCCTTTTTCCAGACTGCTTCCAATCAACTGAATGAAAGGAGTCTCCCCTTTGATAGTTACGGAAATTCCGAATCGAAAAGGTTTGTTCCCCGAAAAAGCTAGTAAAATTAGGGTTAGAATGCAGCAAATGCTGGTAAATCTGTTCAGCTAAATCCCATTGTAGTGCAGGCATGATCACAAATGGACCTGTTACCATTGATTTAGAATGCTTAGAAAAAATTTGAAACAAGTCGGAGCTTATGAGATCGAATGACAATTGATGAAAAACGCCTCTTTGTGTAGGAGTCCACTCCAGAATCAGTTCCTGACGTTGCCCAGAATAACGTGATAAGTATGGTATTTTGGTCGATGATTGATTTTTGAAAACAATCATTAGTATAGGGATTTTAAGCAATGTTGGGCGGTGACGAAAAATTTCTAGCTTAATTTTATTTGGTCGATCGGCTTCGTAGAATGAAAGTTCCGTCGACTGAATCTGGATTTTTTTTAATGATAGACTCATTGTAACGGCATCCCAAATGAATAAAAATGTTAAAAAGAAAAATAAAAGCCAGCCTGTTGGGTTGTTAAATGTAATTGTGTATAGAAAAACAGCAATAAAAAAAATTAAGATACTCAGAGCGCGTATGAGGTTATTAACCATATATCGTTTCATAGCTATTTCCTAACTGGAACGGGTACACGCTTGAGGATTTGTTCCAAAATTTCTTGTAATTGCTCAGAGGATGCCGTATGTCCGCCTTTTAATAAAAGCCGATGTCCGAATGTTGCTGGCAAAATTTGCTGTAAATCGTAAGGTGTGACGTAATTTCTTCCTTCAGTCAAGGCAAACGCTTTAGCTGCTCGGATAAATGAAAGCGATCCTCTAGGACTGATTCCGAGTGCGAGCCCATCGTGATTCCGAGTCGCGTGAACCAATTGTAATGCGTACCTAGCAACAGCTGAATCAACATAAATCTCATCAACAATTCTTTTTAACTGACTGACTTCAGACGAGACTAAAATTTGCTGGACGAGGTCCAATTCATTCCCGGTTTGATTCAATAGTAGATTCAATTCATCTGTAAATTCAGGATAACCAATGTTAAGCTTGAATAAAAAGCGGTCTAGCTGAGCTTCAGGTAATGGATAAGTTCCTTCGTATTCAAGTGGATTTTGTGTTGCTAAGACAAAGAAGTGATTATCTAAAGGATAAGTATGGTTATCGATCGTTACATGTTTTTCCGACATTGCTTCTAATAAAGCGGCTTGGGTCCTTGGCGTCGTTCGATTGATTTCATCCGCTAATAGAACTGTTGTAAAAACAGGCCCATGATGAAACTCAAACATTTGAGACGCAGTGTTGTAAACCGAAACACCTAAAATATCACTAGGTAGTAAATCGGGGGTAAACTGAATCCTGTTAAATTGACCATGAGTTGCTTTAGCCAAAGTTTTAACCATCATGGTTTTCCCAACTCCAGGGATGTCTTCAAATAAAACATGTCCGCCAGCTAAGAAAGCAGTCACAGTTAACTGAAGTACATCACGTTTCCCTAGAATAACTTTTTCCATTTCATCAATCAGCAGAGTAATTTTTTTATGGGCTGTTTCAAGCATATTATGTAATCTCCTTATTGTAAAAGCTAAGCAAAGGATACGAGAATCTAGTTTGCAAAGCCCAGTAACATGTGTTTTTATTTTATTGTATAGATAACTTTCATCTAGTGCAAGATACCATAAGAGTTTCTTAATATAGTGAGAAAAAAGATTTGATAAAGATAGTTGTCTTTTTTTAGAGCTTGATTTAGCAAAAAAGAAATTGAAAGAGAGTATTTGGCTTAGAAAAATACGATAGTACTGCTGTATTCAAAAGATAGGGCTTACAATTTGGTTTGCAGAAAAGTGAGGAAATGATTACAAAAATCTCATAAAGTTTGCTGGTTGACGAAATACATGAGAATTTCTTTACTGAGGCTGTGATATGCTTAAATTCAAGAATGGAATCCAACATTCTTTTTAAAATAATTTGAAAGAGGGAACTAGAATGAAAAAATCATTAAAAGGGATTGTTTTAGCTTCACTGATCAGTACTCAAATGTTAGCAGCACCTATTTCTGCTTTTGCAATAACTGCTGAATCAACTGAAAATAGTGAGCAAGTTGGACCTCACAATGCTGAAGAAGCTGCTGCTTCAAACACAACAGAAGAAACTCAAAAAGAATCAGTTGCACCTGAACTGCCTCAGCCAGAAGAACAGGTAGAGACTACGGTCGGAGAAACGGCTGAAATGCCGATATCTGAAGGAACACCTGAGGTTCCAACAACGCCTTCAGAGGAGCTGCCTGCTATAACTGCAAGCGAAGAAAAAAAGCAAGCTGTGAGAGAGAAAATCGCTAATGCACAAACGATACTTGATGAAGGCACTTACATGGCTGAAACAACAATTCCGTTAAGAGCTGCAATGGCTGGAGCAACAGCGTTATTGGGTGAAGAAGGAGTAACAGATGAGCAACTTGACGCTGCAATAGCTGATATTGATGCAAGAATAACTGGTTTAGTTAAAGCAGAAGTTGAATTAAGTTTTGCAAGAAACTTAATAATGGCAATTGATGAAGCAACTCAGCTCATAAATAATACAGATGACTTTAAGGATATTTATACACCAGCATCTGTAGCTGCTAAAAAAGCTAGTATTCAAAAATCAATGGATGACGGAAAAATTATTTTGGCTGAAGTCGTTGATGTAAATGGAAAAATTGTTCCAGATTTAGCAGTTAATAATAGAGATCGAATAGTTGCGGCAGCAGATGCGATTATTACTGCAATCCATGACGGCAATGGGTTAGTTCATAGAGGCCATTTAGTAGATATTTTATTAGAAGCGGGTCAATTAGAAGGCGCAAAAGTAGCTTCAGATGGAGATAAAGCAGATTTTGAAACTGCACTGAAACAAGCGACAGATGCATTTGATAATGCACTGACTAATGCTGAGGCAGATGCAGCAGTGAGTGCTTTGCGAACTGCGATGAATAATTTACGTTTAGTTGTTGTTGTATCAGCAGTAGATGAAGAGGGTCGTTTGATCATGAATCAAGCAGATACATCATTGAATGGATTGTACAAAGCGACTTGGACTGCTGAGCCGCCAGTGATTGAAGGTTATGAATATGTTTCTACCAACAATGAAGCAGTTACATTTGCTAGAACTGTTGGCCAAGCAGTGTCAGGAACATTTGGTGATGGTACAAATGACGTGACGTTTGTTTATAAAAAGACTGCGGATCAATTCGAATTGCCATATATACCTGCACCGAAAGAACCTGCTACTGATACTAGTCAACCTAGTATTGTTGGTGTAGCAAATGATTTAGGGAATAATACAGTAAATAATGGAAATAAAACCTACTATTCGAGTAAAAAATTACCTAAAACAGGTGAACAAGCAAACGCAATGGCAAGTTTTGGACTAATGGCAGTTGCAGCTAGCGCATTAGCGTTTTTCAAAAAAAGAAAGATCGAAGAGTAAGGGGTTAAATTAAGCAATAAAAAACACAATATAAAAAAGAAGCGAAGGTCAACTATCTTAGCTTCTTTTTTGTATCTAAGACAAATAAATATCAATATCAAATGATTGAGTCCATACTATTAGTAAAAGTAACGGGAGGAAATAACGATGAATGGAAGGCAAAAAATGAAGGCGGTCGGCTTTTTTGAAGGATTACCTATTGAAAATACAGCTAGTTTTGTAGATGGATGGAAGACGATCCCGACACTTGAACCGCAAGATATTCTTGTAAAAGTCAAAGCGACCTCAATAAATCCTATAGATACAAAATTAAGAAAAAGGACAAAGAAACAAAGCCAACTACAAGTTTTAGGATTTGATTGTGTTGGGGAGGTTGTAGCTGTTGGTAAAGAGACTAAAAAATTTATTGTTGGGGATCGTGTTTTTTATGCTGGGACAACCAAAAGAGCTGGGAGTAATCAAGAATTCCAATTAGTAAATGAAGGAATTGTAGCATTGGCTCCTAGTAATTTAAGTGATGAACAAGCAGCGGCATTACCGCTAACATCGCTGACAGCTTTTGAACTATTGTTTGAAAAATTCGGTCTAATTCCGAAAGAAAATGCGAATCAAGGAAAAACGATTTTGGTAATTAATGGAGCAGGCGGTGTAGGATCGATTTTAAATCAACTTGCACATTGGGCTGGAATGATCGTATACGCTACTTCTAGTCCAATAAATTTTGACTGGTTAAAAAAGATGAGGGTAGATTATCCTATCGATTATCATCAAGATCTTAAACAAAGCTTAGAAAAGTTTGGTGTTGAAACTGTTGATTATGTAGCAGTTTTATTCAATATTATTCCGTATTATGAAATGACGGCTGAACTGATTAGTCCTTTCGGTCACATAGGAACAATTGTCGGTTTGGATGAAGTGCTGGATATTAGTTATTTGAAAAATAAGTCCGTTAGCTTTGATTGGGAGTATGTGTTTGCTAAAACTGACTTTGATTATCAAATCAATACACAAGGAGAAGCACTTACTTTGATTGCTCAACTGGCAGATTCTGGTAAGATAGAAGCTCCTGTAGGAAAAGCGTATACAACTGGGATCAATGCGGCGAACTTGAAAAAAGCTTCAATAGATGTTGAAACAGGTCATATGAGAGGGAAAGTCGTAGTTAGTGCTCCTTTTAACGGAAATGAGTGAGTTATTTTTAGACAGTCGTTTTATTGCAAAAGCTGAGATTATAATCAAAAAAATTGCTTTCCTAATTATTTTATCTGATTGAACTAGAGATTCATAATGAAAGGTTAGAGCATATAAGCTTATCTTGTTGGGTGTTATGATTGATGGTGTCGATCAAGTCGATTCAGCAACAGCTTTGAGTTCACCAACCTATGAAAAATATAAGAGTAATCCAAAATGAACCGACCTCTAAAAGATCAGTTCATTTTGAAAAAAATTAGTTTTGATTAATAAAAATTTATTTCTCTTGTTTTACTTTTTTTAAAATATATTGATAGTTTACAAACCCGATTAGAACAAGTCCAAGGAATAACCAGATAAAGGTTGTTTGGTCACCTGTAGCAGGGAATTTCTTTTTACCAGATAGATTAGCGCGGGTAGATGTTTTTGGTACTTGGCTGTTACTACTCAAATTACTTGGTACTTGGTTTGTGGAATTTGTTGTTGATTTCTCTGTTGTTGTTTTTTCAACAGTAGAGGTCGTTGTTCCAGTAGTTTCAGTTGAATCGGTGGACGTAGAAGGTTCTGTTTTATCGTTATTTTTTGTGAAAATATACGTCACTTCTTGGTCCTGTTCGGAGAATGAACCAGTGGTTGCCCCGTTTACTTCTTTAAAAGTAAAGCCCTTGATTACTGGTTTCTCAGTCTTGAAAGAATCGCCAACTGTGCCAGTCAAGACAAAATCGTCTTTGATTGTTTTATCATTAGTATCTACATAATGTACGATCACCTTGCCGGTCAGTACAATGATTGGTGCAGGTGTTTTTTTGTAAATAAATGTTACTGTCTGTTCTTGATCAGAGAAGTTACCAGAAGACGCCCCTATTGTTTCTTGTAATGTATATTCAGGAATTGTTGGAGCTGAAATGTCAAATGATTGACCGACTAATCCTGACCGCGTTTCGGTAGGCAACAGTTCATTTCCGTTAGAATCTCGGTAATGAATCGTTACAGGTTGTCCATCGTCAACGACATTGAATTGGTGCAAATAAGTTCCAGCAGAAATGGCATAAAAAGTAAACCCTTCAGGCTTAGCATATGAATCTGCTAGATTATTTAAACGTGCATTGTATTTAAAACTAGATAGATTTTTAAACTCATCTTCTGTTACATTTAAAACGGTGATTCCTAAATCGGTGATTTGTAACCGATTTGCAGATAATTGAGTACCGTTAAAATCAAAATAAGTATTACTAGCAGAATTAGACGTTGTAAACGGCGGAATATGCCCATCGAAGTTCGTCATTCGATTTGGCATCATCGAAAAAGGAATATATACTGTTTCTTTGTCAAAATCATAATTTAAAGAAGAACGGCCAATTGTTGTTGGTAGATCATTTCGTCCTGTATTTTGTCCAAATGCAGCTAAATCATTAAGAGCAGGGAACTCGTTGATAACAGTAAAATCTGTGATCCCGCAAAATTGAACAGAAAGTGATTTTAGCTTAGGAAGTACTTTTAAAGGCTCAATTGTTGTAATATTCACATTAGAATCCATATAAATACGTGACAATGATGTTAACTGAGCAATTTTAGGTAATATATCGTTATCGATGCTAGTAGAACCTAAACCAAGATTGAGCAGACCAGTGCTTTTGCTTAAATCAGGGAAGTTGGCACTAGTTAAGCTTTTGGTTTGCAGTGTCACATATGTTAAAGAAGAGAGTTGTTCTAAAGGGCTAAAATCAGTTATATTATTATTTGTATTAATATAGATGGAGCTTAAGTTTGTAGCATGTTCCAATCCTGAAAAGCTACTTAGCTGTGCAGAATTAATGGAAAGATTAGTCAAACGTTCCATATCTGTTGCTGTTAACTCACTGTTTACAGGCAAACCTAGCGTTGAAAGAATCGCTTGTTTTAAAATTGGATCTGCAATAGTGATAGTATCTATTCTGGGAGCCATCATAGTTGTTACGTCTTCTTGTGCAGTTGTAGATTCAGTCGTTGCCACTGTGGTTTCGTTGTCAGCTGCATTAGAGCTGGATTTTTCTGGGATAATGCTTTCTAAAGTTGTAGAAGATTCAATCGTTGTTTCGGCTGTTTCGCTACTTTCTGGTGACTGAGACGTATTGGTTTGTTCAGCTGTGGGTGTAGTATCTTCGGCAAAAACAAAAGACGACGAGAGAAAAGTCGGGGCTAAAAGAGCAAGAAGCATGAGTGTGTGGATTGATGCTTTCTTATGTAATGATAAAGTAGTTCTGTTTTTCATATGTATTTCCTCCGTATTCATAATAAAGTGTGTAATGACAATAAAAGAACATTATCACAAACCATTCTATCATAAAAATGTGTTTAATATTAAAATAATATTTAAAAAAAGATATATTTTCGTTAAAATTAATATGTAAATGTCAATTTAACGGGAGATAGCTACGATGAGATTGGAGAAATATTGAAATTTTTTTTATTTTATGGAAAATAGTAGTATGAACGTAAGAGCAAAAAGGAGACAAGGTTTTAATGAGTAGATTATAATAAAATAGTCTGATTGATGAGGTGAAAATTCTATCTTCGGTTTTTCATTCAGCGTTTAAGATGAGGAGTATATGGCATGACATTAAAACAAAAAATCATAGCAGAGAGTAAACGGTTAGGTATCGATAAAATTGGTTTTGCTTCAGCTGAACCATTCTATGAATTAGAAGATTCCTTGAAAGAACAAAGAGAACGTGGGTTTAATTCTGGTTTTGAGCATCAAGTGATCGAGGAACGGATTTATCCAGAAAAAACTTTTGAAAATCCCAAAACGATTATTTCTATTGCCTTAGCCTACCCGACTAAAATAGATGGAAAAGTTCCTAGAGATGAAAAAAGAGGGATGTTTGCTCGAGCTTCTTGGGGAATTGATTACCATGATGTTTTGCGTGATCGGTTAGGTAAGTTGATCGATTTTATTCAGTCGCAGGCCCAAGATCTAGAAGAAACGGAAAGCTGGCGTTTTGCGCCTCAAGTAGATACTGGAGAATTAGTGGATGTTGCTGTTGCACAACGGGCTGGTCTAGGATTTATCGGAAGAAATGGATTGTTGATTACAGAAGAGTTTGGTTCTTTTGTTTATCTAGGTGAGATTGTTACAAATATCGATTTTGAAGTAGATGAACCTATTCCTTTTGGCTGTGGTGAGTGTACGCGTTGCGTTACAGCGTGTCCTACACAAGCACTTTTAGGGAATGGCAGTATGAATGCCAAGAAATGTTTATCCTATCAAACTCAAACGAAAGATATGATGCCGGAAGAATATCGAAAAAAAATGCATAATGTTATCTATGGATGCGATATTTGTCAGCTAGTTTGTCCTTACAATAGAGGGAAAGACTTTCACTTTCATAAAGAAATGGAACCAGAGGTTGATACCGTGTATCCTAAGTTAAAGCCAATGTTAAGCATGTCGAATAAAGAATTTAAATCTCAGTTTGGACACTTGTCGGGTTCTTGGCGAGGGAAAAAACCGCTTCAAAGAAATGCCTTGATTGCCTTGGCAAATCTTGGGGATCGAAGTGCTTTACCTGAAATTTTAGTTTGTGCCACAGAAGACGTTCGACCAGTAATTAGGGGAACTGCAGCTTGGGCAATCGGGAAACTAGGGAATAAAGAAGCAGAAAAATGGCTTACTGTTTTAAATGAGTTGTTGGAAAAAGAGCCGGAGGAAGAAGTGCTTGTGGAAATAAAGAATGCAATCAAGCAGTTGGAAAAATAAGATAGAAAAAGCACTGAAAAGACTTCTTTTCAGTGCTTTTTGATACTCAATTAATAAAATTAAGCTTTTGCAGCTTCTTTTGGTTCGCGGCCTAAAATAGCTTGTAAGACTGTTAATACGCCATATGAAGCTAAAATTGTGTAAATCAAGCTTGAGTACGTTAGGATATCGAAGTCCCACGTTTTGTAAATAACTAAAACAATTGCTAAAACAATACCTGCAAGAACGTTAAAGAATGCAAAAGCCCATAAATTTCCATTTTCTTTACGTGAAAGATAATAGATCGAAAACCATAAACTTAAAATGCCCCAAGCGATGCAGATTAAAATAGCTGCCCAATAAATAATAAATGCTACCACGAAGTTTCACCTCACTTTTATACATTAAGTATTCTATCACGTTCTCTTTTGTTTGTCATGAAAAGACAGTGAAAAACCCGACATTTTTCACTGTTTCTTCCTTGATTTTGTTGGAAATCATTTTATTTGTTAGAAGAATGATGATTAACAAAAATAAAACACTTCTTTGAGATTTTATGCGAATATGTTTTCTATCTAACCTGTATTTAGGCTATAATAAAACTACTAGGAGTTGAGATGATGCAAACAACGGATGGACAAAAAGCTGTAAAATTGATTGAAGAGGCTAAAAACGTCGTCTTTTTAACAGGTGCAGGGGTTTCGACTGCTTCTGGTGTACCTGATTATCGTTCTTTATCAGGGATTTATCATGGAATTGAGCGACCAGAGTATTTGCTGAGCCGGACATGTCTAGTAGAAGAACCAGAAAAATTTTATTCATTTATACAAACCTTGTATCATCCCTGTGCTAAACCGAATAGCATTCACTTGAAAATATCAGAACTTGAAAAGACCAAGGACACTTGGACCATTTCTCAAAATATCGATGGCTTACATTCACAAGCTGGAAGTCAGAATTTAGTGGATTTCCATGGAAGTTTATATGAGTGCTATTGTAGAAAATGTGGACAAAAAATTCCAGCAAAGACTTACTTGAACTCTGATCGCCATGATTCATGTGGCGGGCAACTTCGTCCTAATATCGTTTTATATGAGGAAGGGTTGGACGAGCGGGTAATCGAAACTTCAATTGAAGCTATTGTCAATACAGAATTAATCGTCATCGTGGGAACGAGTTTTCAAGTTCATCCGTTTTGCGATTTGATTCATTATGCAGCAGAGACTGCAAACATTTTAGTGATCAATCAAACACCGATTCAATTAAACCGAGCAGCTTATTTTGTTAAAGAAGATGCAACGAAAATCTTTGAAACTATTTCGATAAAGGAGCTTTAATATGGAAAAAATAAAATCAGAACGACAAAAAATGATTGATGGTGAACTTTATTTTGCAGCAGATCCAGAATTAGTAACAGCTCGAAAATTTGCTAGAGAGCAGATGAAATTGATTAACAGAGAAGAAGATGAACAAGTCCGCCGTCAATTAGTAGAAGAAACATTTGGTACGACCGGAACAGGTAGTTACATTGAACCATCAATCAGTTTTGATTATGGGTTTAATATTCATGTTGGAAAAAATTTCTATGCAAATTTCAACAGTATTTTTCTAGATATATGTCCGATTACGATCGGGGATAACTGTATGTTTGGACCAAATGTTCAATTGTATGCTGCGACACATCCTTTACATCCAGTTAAACGAAATAGCGGCTTGGAATATGGCAAACCAATTACTATTGGTGATAATGTTTGGCTTGGTGGCGGAGTTGTGATCACTCCTGGCGTGACTTTAGGTGATAATGTCGTAGTGGCGGCGGGGGCAGTTGTAACAAAATCATTTCCAGATAATTGTGTGATCGGCGGAAATCCAGCGAAAATCATCAAAGAAATCGAATTGGATGACAAACGTTCAGCACTCACGATCCAGCGAGATAAAATCAATACAATAGACAAACAAATCGTTAGCTTATTAGAAGAACGGATGAATATAGTTGAGGCAATCGTTGAGATTAAAAAGACATCCGATCAACCAATTTTAGATGTTGCAAGAGAACAAGAAGTATTAACAAAAATCGAGGGTTATGTCAATAACGATGTGTATAAAGAAGTAATAAAAGAAACCTATCAAGGCATCATGGATATTTCAAAACAATTTCAGCAAAAGCAAATGGACTAAGAAGTTAGGAGGAAGTTGAATGGATGGTGTAAAAAGACGGGAAGCCATTTTGCTCAAACTAGAAGCAACAGAAAAACCAATGAGTGCTAGCCGTTTTGCAAAAGAGTTCAAGGTCAGTCGTCAGATAGTGGTTGGAGATGTGGCGCTCCTGCGAGCAGCTGGGTATGAAATAATTGCAACAGCCAGAGGTTATTTGCTTGAAACTGAAAAAGATAAACAAGGGATCATCAGAAAAATTGCCTGTCAGCATACACCTGATCAAACAGAAGATGAGTTATTGACGATTGTATCATTGGGTGGAGAAATCATAGATGTCGTGGTAGAACATCCAATTTATGGTGAGCTGACTGGCGGCTTGCATATCCGTACAGAACAAGAGATAAAAGAATTTATAAAGGCTTATGAAAAAAGTCGTGCATTTTTATTATCTGAGCTGACTGGAGGAATCCACCTACATACGATTCGGTGTGAAAATGAAGAAAGGCTCGAACAAATCAAGGAAGCCTTAACACAAAAGAATATTTTATATAAAGAGTCAATAAACGATTCTTTATAAACTATAGAAAAAGGAATCAAAGCTGAAAAGCCATGATTCCTTTTTTATTAATTATTTTCAGCTTCAAATTTCTCAAATGCTGATTTAATGACTTCTTTCAAAGCATTAGCAGAAGCGTTCATCCGATCCATCTCAGAATCTGTTAACGGAATTTCAATAACTTGCTTGATTCCTTGACGATTGATCACAGCAGGTGCGCCAATAAAGATATCATTTTGTCCGTATTCACCATCCAAGTAAACAGATAGTGGGAAGACGGAATCTTCATCATCTAAAATCGCTTTGGTAATTCGAGCTAAGGCAGCAGCGATTCCGTAGAATGTTGCACCTTTTTTCTCGATGATTGAATAAGCTGCATCTCTTACATTGAAGAATAAGTTGACCATCGCTTCTTCATCAACATCGGGGTTATTTTTAACCCATTCATAAATTTGTAAGCCAGCAACATTAGCATGAGACCACACTGGAAATTCAGTGTCGCCGTGTTCTCCCAAAATATAAGCATGAACATTACGGGCATCCACATCAACTAATTCTGCGATTGCTTGACGAAAACGAGCAGAATCTAATGAAGTTCCAGAGCCAATAACGCGTTCCTTTGGAAATCCTGAAAATTTCCATGTAGAATAAGTTAAAATATCAACTGGATTAGCCGCGACTAAGAAAATACCATTAAAACCAGAATCAACGATAGCGGTAACGATTTGTTTGTTAATTTTCAAGTTTTTGTGAACCAAATCAATTCTAGTTTCACCAGGTTTTTGAGCAGCACCGGCTGTTAATACGACAAGATCAGCATCGTGACAGTCATCATACGTAGCTGCATAAATCTTTTTAGGTGAAGTAAAAGCTAGCGCATGAGATAGGTCAGCAGCATCTCCTTCGGTTTTCTTTGTATCTATATCAATAATACCAACTTCTTGGGCAATATTTTGAGTAACTAAGGCAAAAGCATAACTAGATCCGACAGCGCCATCTCCAACTAAAATAACTTTTTGGTGGTCTTTATTTCCAACTGCTGCAGTCATGTGTATCATTCCTTTCAGTTAATTGTTTTATCACAATGATAATACCATCGTTTGTGAGATTTGTCACGTTTTTTGTTTTATATATTGATACAGTTTTCGGAGGTGTTTCATAAGAAAACTCTTTCATGTGCGGTATTTCACTATTTGTGATTTAAGCAATTTTTTTCCTTTTGAAACGATTAATTGAAGCTTACAGTTTTTTTAAGAATTTAAATAAGTCGGCACTTGCTTGTTTTATGGTATAATTATAAAAAAACTGGGCAAGGGATTCTCCTGCCCAGATATTTTGTGTTGGAGAATGAATAAATGGTGGTAAAAGAGCACCTCTTACTTAAGGAGACTATAAATAGATGAAAATGATCGTTGGATTAGGCAATCCAGGAAGCAAATACCAAGAGACAAAACATAATATCGGTTTTATCACTGTAGATGAAATCGCTCATCGTTATAATGCAACATTCAAGAAAAGTCAATTTGAAGCGGATATCGCTGAATTTTTTATAGGAACAGAAAAAATCATGTTGGTCAAACCACTTACATTTATGAATGAGTCTGGACGTTCAGTGGGACCATTAATGACATATTATGGGGTAGAAGACTCAGAACTGATTGTTATTTATGATGATCTAGATTTAGAAATTGGCAAGATTCGTTTACGTGGGAAAGGGAGCGCTGGCGGGCATAATGGCATGAAGAGCTTGATAGCGCACTTAGGAACAAATGTATTTCCAAGAATCAAGATAGGTATTGGCCGACCAGTTGGCAGTAATACGGTTGTTCATCATGTGTTGACTGGTTTCCCTAAAGAAAAACATGAAGAGATTTTACTAGCAGTGAAAAGTGCTGCAGATGCTGCAATATATGCTTGTGAAGGGCATACATTTGTTGACGCGATGAATCAATTTAATGGGAAGTAAACAAATTAGAAAGTATAAAAGGAGGCCCCTGTTGTGAACATCATTGAACGAATTGGTGCAAGTGAACTAGCCCAAAATTGGCAAAAACAACTAACAGGAAATACACGGCAGTTGATCACAGGGTTAGCCGGATCTGCTAAAACACTGGTCATGACTAGTGGCTATAAAGAAAAAAACAAAAAAATCGTCGTGGCTGTCCCAAATCTTTATTATGGAAACCAGTTAGTTGAAGATTTTCGCAATATTTTATCAGATGAAGAAGTTTATCTCTTTCCTGTTGATGAAGTGCTATCTGCAGAAATGGCTTTTTCTTCGCCAGAAGCGAGAGCTGAAAGAGTAGCAACACTTAATTTTCTTTTGACCGATCAAGCAGGAATCATTGTAGTTCCTGTAGCAGGGCTGAGAAAATATTTACCAAGCAAACAAACATGGCAACAAGCGCAGCTTTACTGGGAGATTGGCGGAGAAATTGAACCAGATACTTTAGCACAGCAATTAGTTTTAATGGGATACGAACGGCAGTCATTAGTTGGCAAGCCCGGTGATTTTAGTATTCGTGGAAGTATCGTCGATGTATATCCGTTAAATGCTGAATATCCAGTCAGAGCAGAATTATTTGATATTGAAATTGATTCACTACGTTATTTTGAAGCTGACACCCAACGTTCTGTCGGTGCTATTGAATCTGTGACGCTTTCGCCAATGACGGATCTCGTTTTTTCCAAAGAAGATTTGATTTATGGTGAAAAGCAATTAACTAAGGCGCTAGCTAAAAGAATGGCAGTTGCTAAAGATGCAACCGAAAAAGAGTTTCTTCAAGATTACTTTGGCCAGTTATCGACGTCGTGGAGTCAAGGAATCCCTACCGATACAGCTCATTACTACACAGATTTTCTATATGAAACAAAAACGACTTTACTTGATTATTTGACTAAGGATAGTTTAGTTTTTATTGACGATTATGCGCGTATTTTAGAAGCTGAGCGTGAAATTATTCGTGAAGAAAATGAGTGGCAAGTTCTCAAATTAGAAGAAATGCGAGTCTTTCCAGAGCAAACATTCGGCTTGGAATTCCATGAACAAGTACGGAAAATGATATTCGCAACAACATTTTTTTCATTATTCCAAAAAGGAATGGGGAATCTCCGTTTTCAAGCAGTGCATAATTTTCAGTATCGTTCAATGCAGCAGTTTTTCGGTCAAATGCCATTATTAAAAACGGAAATGGATCGCTGGCAAAAACAAGACCAGACAGTTGTGGTTTTTGTACCCACGAAAGAACGCAGTCAAAAAGTTGAAGAGTTGTTTCGTGATTTTGATATTTCAAGTGTGACAGCTTCTGCTGATAATTTAATAGAAGGAAAAATTCAAATTGTCGAAGGTTCATTGCAGTCTGGCTTTGAATTACCAGCCGAAAAAATCGTTGCGATCACAGAAAAAGAAATTTTTCATACTACAACGAAAAAAAGAGCAAGACGTCAAACTGTTTCCAATGCAGAACGATTAAAAAGTTATAGCGATCTGAAAAATGGAGATTACGTTGTTCATGCAAATCACGGAATCGGTAAATATATTGGTATGCAGACCCTAGAAGTTGACGGTGTTCATCAAGATTACATTACGATTTTATATCAAAACGACGATAAGTTATTTATTCCTGTTACTCAGCTGAACTTAATTCAGAAATTCGTAGCGTCTGAGGCAAAATCACCTAAAGTCAATAAATTAGGCGGCAGTGAATGGAGTAAAACTAAGCGTAAAGTGTCTTCTAAAATTGAAGATATTGCGGACGACTTGATTCAACTCTATGCTTCAAGAGAATCAGAACAAGGCTACGCTTTTCCGCCAGATGATGCATATCAAAAGGAATTTGAAGATGCCTTTCCCTATAGTGAAACAGATGATCAGTTACGAAGTACAGCTGAGATCAAACATGATATGGAAAAAACACGACCAATGGATCGCTTATTAGTCGGTGATGTAGGCTATGGAAAAACAGAAGTCGCTTTGCGCGCTGCGTTTAAAGCAATCAATAACAATAAACAAGTCGCTTTTTTAGTTCCTACTACTATTTTAGCTCAGCAACATTATGAAACAATGCTAGATCGTTTCGAGGGTTTCCCTGTAGAAGTAGGCCTATTGAGCCGGTTTAGAACGAAAAAACAACAAAGTGAAACCATCGAAAAAATCAAACATGGTCAAGTAGACATTGTAGTAGGCACTCATCGGTTACTTTCTCAAGATGTGAATTTTAGTGATTTAGGTTTATTAGTAATTGATGAAGAACAACGTTTTGGTGTGAAACATAAAGAACGTTTGAAACAACTTCGTGCACAGGTCGATGTCTTAACGTTAACAGCAACGCCAATTCCAAGAACGTTGCATATGTCAATGCTTGGAGTCCGTGATCTTTCGGTTATTGAGACACCGCCAGAAAATCGTTATCCAATCCAAACATACGTTATGGAAAACAATCCAGGGGCTATTAGAGAAGCAATCGAAAGAGAGATGGCTCGGGATGGTCAAGTTTTTTATCTCTATAATCGGGTGGACACGATCGAACAAAAAGTTGAAGAAATCCAAGCTTTGGTTCCAGATGCTAGAATTGCATACGCCCATGGTCAGATGACTGAAGTTCAATTAGAAAATACCTTATTTGACTTTATTGAACGGCAATATGATGTCTTAGTTACAACAACAATCATTGAAACGGGTGTAGATATTCCAAATGCAAATACCTTATTTGTGGAAAATGCTGATTATATGGGATTGTCGACTTTGTATCAATTACGTGGTCGGGTTGGCCGAAGTAATCGTGTTGCGTATGCTTATTTTATGTATGAACAGCAAAAGATTTTGAATGAAGTTAGTGAAAAGCGTTTAGAAGCAATCAAAGACTTCACTGAGTTAGGATCAGGTTTTAAAATTGCCATGAGAGATTTGTCGATTCGTGGAGCAGGAAACTTATTAGGTGCCCAACAGCATGGGTTTATCGATTCGGTTGGATTTGATATGTACTCGCAAATGCTCTCAGAAGCCGTTGCCCGCAAACAAGGGAAAAATATTCAAGATCAAAAAACATCTGTTGAGATCGACTTGGGTATTGATGCATACTTACCAACAAGCTATATTTCAGACGAACGCCAAAAAATTGAGATTTATAAACGAATTCGTCAGTTAGAAAACATGGACATGTATGATGAACTAGAAGCAGATCTACTTGATCGATTTGGTGAATACCCAGATGAAGTGGCTCATTTATTGACGACGGGTCAAATCAAAATGGACGGTGATCGTGCGTTACTGGAAACAATCCGTAAAAGACAACAAGAAATCACATTTACTTTAAGTAAAATCGGTACAAAAACGTATAGCGTAGAGCAACTATTTGAGGCACTGTCTCAGACTCAACTAAAAGCAGACCTTGCTGTAGAGAATGAAAAAATGTCAGTTCGTTTAAAAATACCCAAAGATATGAAAGAAGCTGCTTGGCTACAAGAAGTAGCATCATTTACTACGGCTTTAAGACAGGAAAAGTATAAAACGACAGTTGTTGAGGAAGAGTGAAGTGAAAACACCTCAATCGATTTTTCTGTCAGAGCTGAGTAAGCTCATTCAGCTTTTGGACTTATCTAGATTCATGGGCTAGCCTTTTTGGAAAAAGATGAACATAGAGTGGGGTGAAAAGCACCTCAATCGATTTTTCGCTATTTTTCAGTCGAGGTTATCAAGCCCGTTACGCTTTTAAACTTATCTAGCTTCACAGGCTAACTCTTTGGGAAAAAGATAAAAATTGACTGTGACAAAAAGCGTCACAGTCAATTTATCCTATTTTCCAGTCAGAGCTGAATGAGCCTGTTACGCTTTTAAAATAGGAGGTCAACCAATGGCACACAAAGAAATGCGGTCAATGATGCAAGGTGCAGCTATTTTAACTGTCGCATCATTTATTGCTAAAGTGCTAAGTGCAGTCTATCGGGTGCCTTTTCAAAACTTGGTTGGTGATGAAGGATTCTATGTTTACCAGCAAGTTTATCCAATATATGGTATTGCGATGACCTTAGCGTTATCAGGATTGCCACAGTTTATTTCAAAAATAGTAGCAGAACAACTTGATATTAGTGGACAAAAGAAAGTGTTACAACAACTCTTTCCCTTTGTCTTTATGATTGCAGGGGTGTGTTGGGCGTTTTTCTTTTTTGGGAGTCATGAAATTGCCTTTATGATGGGGGACTATCGATTAGCTTCTTTGATTCAAGTCGTTTCTTTTACATTCATATTAGTTCCTATACTATCTTTTTACCGTGGGAATTTTCAAGGGCACTTGCTGATGATACCTAGTGCGGTTTCTCAAGTAATGGAACAGATTGTTCGCGTTGGCGTGATTTTGATTGCGGCGTATTCTTTCAGCCGATTTGGGTGGTCTGTCTATCAAACAGGAACGATTGCTATGGGCGGTGCTTTATTGGGTGGTATTGTTGCTGCGGGAATTCTTTGGTATTACGATCGGAAAATCCGCGTAGGAAGTTCAGCGTATCTTACTCAGTGGAAAGTTGAAAAAGGTTCGGGAAAATTATTTGGTCGTTTAGTAGTAGAAGGCGGGATTGTATCTTTATATAGCGCATTTTTGATCCTCTTTCAATTGATCGATTCTTTCTTTGTTAAGAATTCCTTAGTTGCAGCAGGGATCAGCGATTCAGCAGCAAAAATCGATAAGGGAATCTATGACCGTGGTCAGCCTTTAGTTCAATTAGGTTTAGTTGTTGCATTGGCATTAAGTTCAAGTTTTCTGCCTGCATTGACGAAATATTTTATAGGCAAAGAAAAAGGCCGCTTCTTGCAAGCTGCTAAGGTCTTTTTACGCTTGACGACAACAATTGCTGCAGCTGCTTCAATCGGTCTAGCGTTGCTATTGCCATATATCAATTTTGCTTTATTTAAAGATTATAAAGGAAATGGTGTCTTAGGTGTTTATGTTTGTTCAATTGCTTTTATGGCGGTTATCCAAGCTTACCAAAGTATTTTTCAAAGTCGAAATCAATTTTTTACATCAATGTTTTCAGCTGGAATCGGTTTATTGATTAAGCTTTTTTTGACAAGTTTTTTGACATACAACTGGGGAACACTTGGTGCAAGTGTTTCAACGGTTGCAGGTTTACTGGCTACTTTGCTTTTGTTGATCCTTTTTTCGAAAAAAGAAATCAATTGTTACATTATAGAAAATCATTTCTTTAAGAAACTAATTCTTAGTTTAGGAACGATGGGAATTGTGTTACTCTGTTATCAAGGTGTTATTGCGCTTTTATTAGGCGTCGTTGAACATCGTGGGCAAGCATTAGTTATTGCAATTGTTGGTGTATTGATTGGGGCTGCAACATTTATATTTACTATTATTAAAATACAGTTATTTACAATTCGGGAATGGCTGACATTACCGTATGGAGCTAAAATATTAAGAATGAAGAGGTAAAATACATGCGTTTAGATAAGTTTTTAAAAGTTTCACGTATCATAAAAAGAAGACCTGTAGCAAAAGAAGTTGCAGATAAAGGCCGTATCCAAATCAACGGTATTTTAGCAAAGTCATCTAGTAATGTAAAAATTGGGGATCAGATCAAAATTCAATTTGGAAATAAAATTCTAGAAATCGAAGTACTTGAGCTTCGCGATTCAACGAAAAAAGAAGATGCAGAAAAGATGTATCAGATTATTTCGGAGAAAAGAGTCGAAAATAGTGACAATTTAGATTAGACAAGCTTCTTAGATGTTGGTATAATAAGACAGACAAACCAAAAAACGAGTGGAGCGGAAAACATGGGCAAAAAGAAAAAAGACATGGAAAAAGTTGCTGCGTTAGATAACGAGTATACGAAAGAACAGTATGCCGAATTTCAGAAACAGCAAAAGCAGTTGATTTTCAGGCGCCGACGTCTGGCAGTTGTTTTTCTCGTGGCGTTTGTGATTTTTATTGTTTCGGGGATCCAGTTAGTGAAAGACTATCAGCAGTTGAACGCCTTTAAAGTACAACAAGCTGAAGCTGTAGCTGAATCAGCAGAAGCAGATAAGAAGCTAAATCGTTTAGAACAAGATGTTTCTCTTTTAAGAGATGACGCTTATGTGGCTAAGTTGGCGCGTAGTCGTTACTATTTCTCTAAAGAAGGCGAACAAATCTATACCATTCCAGAGTTAGGCGGAACGACTAGCTCCGGTAATGAGCAGAAATCATCAGAAGGAAGTCAATCACAGTCTGATTCAACTGAGAAATCATCAGGCGAATGACTGCAGATATAATAGGGTAAATAATAGGAGGAACATTTTTTTTATGTCAATTGAAGTAGGAGCGAAGTTGCCAGGAAAAGTGTCTGGTATCACTAATTTTGGTGCCTTTATCGATTTAGGTGAAGGAAAAACAGGGTTGGTTCACATTAGTGAAGTATCAAATGGATTTGTTAAAGACATCCATGATGTATTGACTGTAGGAGATGAAGTAACAGTCAAAGTCACATCAGTCGGTGATGATGGTAAAGTCGGTTTGTCGATCCGTAAAGCACAAGAACAAGCGGCAGAACCGAAACGTGAATATCAACGTCGTGATAACAATGAGCATCAAGGGAATAGAGATCGCGGAGCTCGTCCAGCACCTAAAAAACAATTTACAAGAGCACAACCGATGAATTCAAAACAAGATTTTGATTCATTGATGAGTTCATTTTTAAAAGATAGTGATGATCGTTTAACTTCGTTAAAACGTAATACTGAAGGTAAACGTGGTGGACGCGGCGGACGTCGTAACTAACCAACGAATAAATAATTGAAGCTGAGCGAAAGCTCGGCTTTTATGTTTGGTGCCATTTTTTATGAGAATCTTTAAACTAAGGTACAAAGAGGTGAGTAGATGTTTCAAACATTTTACGATCATTGTAAAAGAAATGACTATTGGCTGCCAAACCAAAAAGTTTTATTGGCCATTTCCGGTGGCGTCGATTCAATGGTATTGTTGGAGTTGATGCAGACTGCGGCTAAAAGAGATAATTTAAAATTAATAGTAGCCCATATCGATCATCGATTACGTGCAGAATCAGTAACTGAAGCAAGTTATTTGAAAAGTTATTGTGAAGAATTAGGAATACCTTATTACAGTAAAGTGTGGTCAGAAGCAGATAAATTCCAGAATACCGAAGCGCGTGCCCGCAAATTCCGTTATGATTTTTTTTCTGAAATAATGGAGCAAGATGACGTCCCTATTCTTTTGACGGCACACCACAGTGACGATCAGGCTGAAACGATTTTGATGAAACTTACAAGAGGAAGTGCCTTTTCTAATTTAGTAGGAATTAGAGACAAACAGTCATTTGGAACAGGGAGATTGATTCGTCCGTTCTTAATTTTTTCCAAAGAAGAATTGGAAAAGTTTGCTGAACAATTAGAAATTGTGTATTTTGATGATTATACTAATCAGAGTGATGCTTATATGCGAAATCGTGTGAGGCATCAAGTTATTCCACTTTTAAAAAAAGAAAACCCAAAGTTTTTGGAACATATGGCGGGTTTTAGCGAGCAGATCACCTTAGCTGATGAACTTATTCAGTCAGTTCTAGAGCCGAAATATAATCGATGGGTGGAAAAAACAACAGAAGGCTGGAGAATTCAATTATCTGAGTTGAAACAAGAAGAAAGAAGCGTACAAACCTTTTTCTTGATGAACCTATTTCAGCGAACAATAATACCAGAAGGCGTAGCAATCAGTCAGTTGCAGATTAAACAATTACTAAATATGATTGATCAATCAACTCCTCAGCTATCCATGGATATTGCGCAAGGTTGGCAAGTTGTTAAAGAATATAATCAGTTTCATTTGAAAAAAAGACAATCATCTTATGAGGCAAAAACCTTTTATTTAGATGTAAATGACCATGTTTTTCTTTCTGATAATGAATGGTTGGGTCTAGAAAAAGTACAAGAGAATCTTGAACTGCCAGAAACAGTAAGAGATTGGTCAGAGTTTTCTTTGCTTGTAAGTGGACAGATGACGTTGCCATTAACGATTCGTCATCGTCAAAATGGAGATAGAATTTTGCTTACCCCCAGCTTGAACAAGAGGTTAAATCGTTTTTTTATTGATGGGAAAATACCTAATTCAATTAGGGAACAAGCGTGGGTTGTTCTTTCTGCGGAAGACGAGATTATTTGGGTTCCAAGAATTGTAAATTCATATTTGAGTATTCCTAAAGAAACTGATAAAATACTCTACAGGCTCCTTTATAAAATAAAAGAGTAAAGAGCAAAAATTACTTTTATTCAAAGAAGCAAAATAACATAAAATAATAACTAAAAACCTCAAAGGAGAAGGAGAGCCGTTGCTCTTGCGAATTTATTCGCATAGAAGCAAGGGACATCGGACCTTAAAGGAAAAAGGAGAGCAATATGTTAGAGAACGATATTAAACAAGTTTTGATCACGAAAGAACAAATTCTTGAAAAATCAGTTGAACTTGGAAAACAACTAACAGAAGATTATAAGGATAAAAATCCTTTAGTGATCGGCATTTTGAAAGGTGCAGTACCGTTCATGGCGGATATCACACGTTGCATTGATACTCATTTAGAAATGGATTTTATGGCTGTGTCTAGTTATGGAAATGCAACAGTATCATCGGGTGAAGTGAAGATCATTAAAGATTTGGATACAAATGTTGAAGGACGTGATATCTTGATCGTAGAAGATATCATCGATAGCGGGCGCACGTTGGCTTATCTCGTTGATCTTTTTAAATACAGAAAAGCAGCTTCTGTGAAAATTGTCACGTTGTTAGATAAACCAGAAGGTCGTGTAGTTGATATTGTTGCAGACTATGTTGGTTTCGATGTACCAAATGAATTCGTTGTAGGATACGGTTTAGACTACGCAGAAGCTTACCGAAATCTTCCTTATGTAGGTGTATTGAAGCCTGAAATCTACGAATCAAATTAATATCTCTCTTGGATTTAGTTATGTTACAATGGAATGGTCAGAATTGATAAAAAATAAACCGTAAAATTAAATTACGCGCAGTAATCAAAGGAGGACAGGCATGAATAAAAAGAATAACGGCATGAAAAATGGCCTTTATTATGTATTACTGATTTTGGCGATGGTCATGGTTGTTTATTTCATCTTTGGAAATAACAATCCCCAGTCACCAGATATCGAATACTCAACCTTCAGCACTCAGTTAGAAGAAGGTAAAGTGAAAGAACTGACAATCCAACCAACTAATGGTGTGTATAAAATCACAGGTCAGTATAAAGAAAAACAAGAAATCAAAAACACTGGTGGTCTTTCTTTATGGGGGTCAACAGAAGTTTCTACAAAAGCATTTACCACGATTGTCTTGCCTAGTGATATTACATTATCAGGTATCCAAGATATGGCCAAAGACAATAATGTCAAACTTACAGTGAAAGAACAATCATCAAGCGGTGCTTGGCTTTCTATCTTATTTAGTTTCTTACCGATCGTATTGTTCATCTTCTTATTCTATATGATGATGGGACAACAAGGCGGCGGTGGCGGCGGTGGCGGTCGTGTTATGAACTTTGGCAAATCAAAAGCCAAAGAAGCAGACAAAAAAGCAAACCGTGTACGCTTCTCTGATGTAGCAGGAGCCGAAGAAGAAAAACAAGAACTAGTAGAAGTGGTTGAGTTCTTAAAAGATCCTCGCCGATTTGTTGAGTTAGGTGCTCGT
Organism: Enterococcus sp. AMC1252; assembly: GCF_058216515.1. Lineage (NCBI taxonomy): Bacteria > Bacillati > Bacillota > Bacilli > Lactobacillales > Enterococcaceae > Enterococcus > Enterococcus sp. AMC1252. The sequence continues at coordinate 3,307,573 of NZ_CM177097.1, read as the reverse complement.
ATTCCAGCTGGTGTTCTGTTAGAGGGACCTCCAGGGACTGGTAAAACATTACTTGCTAAAGCCGTTGCCGGTGAAGCAGGCGTGCCGTTCTACTCTATCTCAGGTTCAGACTTTGTTGAGATGTTTGTCGGTGTCGGTGCAAGCCGTGTCCGTGATCTATTTGAAACAGCGAAGAAAAATGCACCAGCAATCATCTTCATCGATGAGATCGATGCAGTTGGTCGTCAACGTGGTGCTGGTATGGGTGGCGGACACGATGAACGTGAACAAACCTTAAACCAATTGCTTGTTGAAATGGATGGGTTTGATGGGAACGAAGGCGTTATCGTCGTGGCTGCAACAAACCGTTCAGATGTGTTAGATCCAGCGTTATTACGTCCAGGCCGTTTTGACCGTCAAATTTTAGTTGGTCGTCCTGATGTAAAAGGTCGTGAAGCGATCCTTAAAGTTCATGCTCGTAACAAACCGTTGGCTGACGATGTTGATTTAAAAGTCGTAGCACAACAAACACCAGGTTTTGCTGGTGCTGATTTAGAAAACGTATTGAACGAAGCGGCGCTAGTTGCTGCTCGTCGTAATAAAAAGAAAATCGATGCATCCGATGTGGATGAAGCAGAAGATCGCGTAATTGCAGGACCTGCGAAAAAAGATCGTGTCATCAACAAAAAAGAACGCGAAATGGTTGCTTACCATGAAGCTGGACATACAATTGTTGGGTTAGTATTAAGCCGTGCTCGTATCGTTCATAAAGTAACGATTATCCCTCGTGGACGTGCTGGTGGTTACATGATCGCTTTACCAAAAGAAGATCAATTCTTAATGACTAAAGAAGACATGTTTGAACAAATCGTCGGATTACTTGGTGGACGTACAGCGGAAGAAATTATTTTCGATGTTCAATCAACAGGTGCATCTAATGACTTTGAACAAGCAACGGGCATTGCTCGTAGCATGGTAACAGAATATGGAATGAGCGACAAATTAGGTCCTGTTCAATACGAAGGAAACCACCAAGTCTTCGTTGGACGTGACTATGGTCAAACAAAAGCTTATTCAGAACAAGTTGCTTTTGAAATCGATCAAGAAGTACGTCGTATCTTGATGGAAGCGCACGATAAGGCACGTGAAATCATCGAGTCACACCGTGCACAACACAAACTGATTGCTGAAAAACTATTAGAGTACGAAACATTGGATGCTCGCAGTATCAAGTCATTGTTCGAAGAAGGCGTTATGCCTCAAGACGTTATTGATAGCCAATTCCCTAGTGAAAAAGCACAAACGTTTGAAGAAGCAAAACGTGCATTAGAAGAAAAAGATGCGCAAAGACAAGCTGAAGAAAAACAAGACTTTGAAGAAGCAAAAAAAGAACTACATGACGAAGCGGAAGAAGTAAAAGCGGATAGCGAAAAAACAGAAGAAAAAGTTCAATCAGAAGTTAAATCTGATGATGAACGCAAAAATGATTCTGAATATGACCGTAATAACTTTGACGATCGTTACAAATAGAAATATGAAATCTCTGTTAAACTCATTTAGTGGGTTTGACAGAGATTTTTTTACTAGTTGCGTGCGCAACGCAAAGCATTGCTGTATTTTAGGAGGAGTAAAGACTAAATTTAAAGGAGAGAGTAAAGTGACTTTAGGCGAAATGATGCGTGAGAAAAGAATTGAGCGAGGGTTGACCCAACAACAGTTGGCTGACAGAGTGTATGTCACGCGCCAAACAATCTCAAAGTGGGAACTGGGAAAAAGTCAGCCGGACCAGATCTCATTGCGTTTAGTAGAAAATGTCCTGCAGTTTGAGTGGTATCACATCACAGAGGAGGAAGAAAAGGGGGAGAGAAATATGTATCATATGAAAAAAGGATTTAGTATAATTTTAAGTCTAATATTTTTCGGTATTCTATTTTTACCATTGCGTATAATTTGGATCACGGTCAGGAAAAATTGGAAGACCCCAGTGGTGCAATATATCGGGATTCCATTAGCTAGTTGCTTGTATTCCATCTATATGTACTCACTGACAGTCAAAGCCTTTTATGTAGTATTGGTTTGTACGGTCGTATTATATTTGGGTTTAAGAGCATACTTTCCTACGTATCAAACGGGCGATAAATAAAAAATACGGTTCGTTGTCGATTGTCTATTACTCTGAAAAAAGTAAGCTGTACCTACTAATTCTAAATACTAGGTGCAACTTGCTTTTTTCACTAACTTAAAATTATTTAGTTGAAAAAATAGCTAAATCCTAGTATTATCTGATAATGAGTCAGAAAAAGTAGCAAGCGAGAAGAGGAAAATAAAAATGGAAGATTACTTAGTCAAAGCATTATGTTATGAAGGATCGATTCGCGCTTATGCAGTTTGCGCAACCAATACAATATCAGAAGCACAAAAACGACATGACACATGGAGTTCATCAACTGCAGCATTAGGTAGAACGATGGTTGGTGCGTTATTATTAGGTGCTACATTAAAAGGTGATGACAAACTAACTGTAAAAGTCCAAGGTAATGGACCGGCAGGAGGGATTGTGGTTGATAGTGACGGTAGTGGTAATACTAAAGGATACATAAAAAATCCTCATGTCAGTTTAACATTGAATGAAAGTGGAAAAATCGATGTTCGCGGCGCTGTTGGAACTGACGGGATTTTTACTGTAATCAAAGATTTAGGCTTGAAAGAAACTTTTTCAGGACAAACTCCAATCGTTTCTGGTGAAATCGGTGAAGACTTTACCTATTTTATGGCAGTCTCAGAACAAATTCCATCAGCAATCGGTTTGAGCGTTTTAGTTGATACAGATGAAAGTGTCAAAGCTGCGGGTGGATTCATGATCCAAGTGATGCCAGGAGCAGATGAAAAAACGATTGACTTTATCGAACAACGTTTACAGGAAGTACCGATGATTTCTCGTTTGATCGATGAAGGAGAATCGCCAGAAGGGATTTTAGAGCGTTTGCTGGGTAAAGATGAAATTGAAATTCTAGAAAAAATGCCAGTTCAATTTAAGTGTAACTGCTCTAAAGAAAAATTTGGTACAGCGATCATCGCTGTTGGATTAGACGAAATCAATGCGATGATCGATGAAGATCATGGTGCAGAAGCGGTTTGTCAATTTTGTGGAAACAAATACCAGTACAGTGAAGATGATCTAATTGAGCCGCGAGATGAAGCAATCAAAAATACGCGTGAAAAATAGGAGAGGTGCGTTATGTGGAAAATAGGCAATATTGAAATTCCGAATCGCGTTGTAGTAGCGCCGATGGCTGGTATTAGTAATGCCGCTTTTCGTATGACTGTTAAAGAATTTGGTGCAGGACTGGTCGTCTGTGAAATGATCAGTGACAAAGGAATTCAGCAAAGAAACAAAAAAACGTTAGATATGCTTTATATAGATGATCGAGAATATCCATTAAGTGTGCAAATTTTTGGTGGCGATAAAGAGACCCTAGTTGAAGCGGCAAAATTTGTAGAAGAAAACACTAAAGCGGCAATCATCGATATCAATATGGGGTGTCCAGTCAATAAAGTCATTAAAGCAGAAGCAGGAGCTAAATGGCTTTTAGATCCGAATAAAGTATATGAAATGGTCGATGCTGTTTCTTCTGCTATAGATTTGCCGGTCACGGTAAAAATGAGAACTGGTTGGGATGAAGAGCACTTGTTCGCTGTTGAAAATGCGTTGGCTGCTGAAAAAGCAGGAGCCTCAGCAATTGCTATGCATGGTCGTACTAGAGTTCAAATGTACGAAGGACAAGCAAATTGGGATGTTTTAAAAGAAGTCAAACAACATTTAACGATCCCTTTCATGGGAAATGGGGATGTGCGTACACCGGAAGATGCCAAACGTATGTTGGAATATGTTGGTGCAGATGGTGTGATGATCGGTAGAGCTGCTTTAGGGAATCCCTGGATGATCCAACGTACAAAGCAGTATCTTGAGACAGGAGAATTAATCCCAGAACCAACACCAAGCGAAAAAATCGAAACAGCTAAAGTGCATCTACAACGTTTAGTTGATTTAAAAGGTGAAAAAATAGCTACTAGAGAATTCCGTCAACATGCTGCCTATTATTTAAAAGGTATTCCACGTGCTGCTAAAGTGAAGGTCGCAATCAATCAAGCAGAGACGCAACAAGCGATGATTGATTTGTTGGAAGCATTTGAAGAAAAAGCAGAAAAGCATGCAGAAAAAGAAGCAATCGAAACAATCTAATAAAAAAAGCAGGCTGAAACAGAAATTCGGCTTGCTTTTTTTTGTTTCAATGTGGCATTATAAGGGTATGTGATTTCAGAATGGAGGAAATACAGTGGCAGATGAACAACAAGCGCACCTAGAAGATCTAAACGATCAAATGCTTGTGCGTCGTGAAAAAATGGAAAATTTACGTGAAGAAGGGATCGATCCTTTCGGAAAGCGTTTTGACCGAACACATAATTCTAAAGAATTACATGAACAATTTGATCAACACTCAAAAGAAGAGTTAAATGAAATGAATTTATCAGCGAGTATTGCTGGTCGTATGATGACAAAACGTGGTAAAGGTAAAGCGGGATTTGCTCATTTACAAGATCGTGAAGGACAACTTCAAATCTACGTACGCAAAGATCAAGTTGGGGATGAAGCATATGAACTATTTAAACATGCTGATCTAGGCGATTTCTTTGGTGTAACCGGACAAATCATGAAAACTGATACAGGTGAAGTGACAGTTAAAGCAAAAACAATAGTTTTATTAACAAAAGCATTACGTCCATTACCGGATAAATATCATGGACTAACAAATATCGAACAACGTTACCGTCAACGCTATTTAGATTTGATTAGTAATAAAGATAGTTTCGATCGTTTCATGAAACGCAGCCAGATTATTAGTGAGATTCGCCGCTATCTTGATAGTAACGGCTATGTAGAAGTTGAGACGCCTGTTTTACACAATGATGCCGGCGGAGCTGCTGCACGTCCGTTTATTACGCACCACAATGCATTAGATATGGATTTATACTTGCGTATTGCCTTAGAATTGCATTTGAAACGTTTGATTGTCGGAGGTATGGAAAAAGTTTATGAAATCGGTCGGGTATTCCGCAATGAAGGGATCGATACAACACATAATCCTGAATTCACTATGCTAGAAGCATACACTGCGTATACGGATTATAAAGATGTGATGGACCTAACAGAGGGAATTATCCGTAATGCTGCGGAAAAAGTTCTAGGAACGACAACCATCACTTATGATGGACAAGAAGTTGATTTAGGATCAGAATTTAGACGTGTCCACATGGTAGATGCAATCAAAGAACAAACGGGTGTCGATTTTTGGCAGGAAATGACTGTGGAAGAGGCACGTACTTTTGCGAAAGAACATCATGTAGAAATCAATAATAATATGTCAGTTGGTCATATTTTAAATGAATTCTTTGAAACTTTCGTTGAAGAAACGCTTCAACAGCCAACGTTTGTTTATGGACATCCAGTAGAAGTATCACCTTTAGCGAAAAAAAATCCAGACGATGGTCGTTTTACCGATCGCTTCGAGCTATTTATAGTAGGAAAAGAATTTGCTAATGCATTTACGGAGTTGAATGACCCAATAGATCAACGTGAACGCTTTGAAGATCAAGAAAAAGAACGTGAACAGGGAAATGATGAAGCGCATGGTGTAGATGAAGACTTCATTGAAGCTTTAGAATATGGATTACCGCCAACCGGTGGATTAGGGATAGGTATTGACCGCCTGGTTATGCTTTTAACAGACGCCCAATCAATTCGCGATGTACTATTATTTCCAACGATGAGGTAAAACTCGAAAGAGTAGATTATTTATTGATAATCTACTCTTTTTTATTTTCTGAAAAATAGTCTAAAGAAATAACTAGATTCAGCTGTTTAAAGCTTAAAAAACGAACAATAAAGAACAAAAGTAATAAAACAATCGGTAACGAAAAAAAGTTCGAAAAAAGTGCAAATTTTAGTTGACCTAAGCCCAGAAACTTGGTATATTATATCTTGTCGCAAGGCACTGATGTAATATGCTGAGCGAAAGGAATAACATAACATTCCTAGTTCGAAAAAAACTTTTCAAATCAGTGAAATAGTTATTGACAAATAACAAACTTCTTGATAAGATGGTGAAGTTGCTGCGAAAAGCAACAACAACGGACGAAAATAAAATAACGTTTCAAGTTCTAAAAAAACTTGAAAAACTAGGGAGAAAGTTGTTGACAAATAACAATCAACCTGGTAAACTAATGAAGTTGTCGCGAAACATTCGATAACATCAAGCAGAAAAAAACTTTGAAACTTTTTTAAAAAAAGTGTTGACATCAAATCGAAGATTTGATATGATATAAAAGTTGCTGCGAGGTAACACAGTAGACCTTTGAAAACTGAACAAAGTAAGACGAACCAAATGTGTAGGTTGTTTTTACAACGGTAAAAACAAACAACAATTTTTAACAAAGCGAAGCAATATGCTAGCAAACAAATGAGCTTAACAATCTTCGGATTGTGTTCAACTTTTATTATGAGAGTTTGATCCTGGCTCAGGACGAACGCTGGCGGCGTGCCTAATACATGCAAGTCGAACGCTTCTTTTCTACCGAGTGCTTGCACTCATTTGAAAAGAGGAGTGGCGGACGGGTGAGTAACACGTGGGTAACCTACCCATCAGAGGGGGATAACACTTGGAAACAGGTGCTAATACCGCATAACAGTCGACACCGCATGGTGTTGATTTGAAAGACGCTTTCGGGTGTCACTGATGGATGGACCCGCGGTGCATTAGCTAGTTGGTGAGGTAACGGCTCACCAAGGCCATGATGCATAGCCGACCTGAGAGGGTGATCGGCCACACTGGGACTGAGACACGGCCCAGACTCCTACGGGAGGCAGCAGTAGGGAATCTTCGGCAATGGACGAAAGTCTGACCGAGCAACGCCGCGTGAGTGAAGAAGGTTTTCGGATCGTAAAACTCTGTTGTTAGAGAAGAACAAGTAGGAGAGTAACTGCTCTTACCTTGACGGTATCTAACCAGAAAGCCACGGCTAACTACGTGCCAGCAGCCGCGGTAATACGTAGGTGGCAAGCGTTGTCCGGATTTATTGGGCGTAAAGCGAGCGCAGGCGGTTTCTTAAGTCTGATGTGAAAGCCCCCGGCTCAACCGGGGAGGGTCATTGGAAACTGGGAGACTTGAGTGCAGAAGAGGAGAGTGGAATTCCATGTGTAGCGGTGAAATGCGTAGATATATGGAGGAACACCAGTGGCGAAGGCGACTCTCTGGTCTGTAACTGACGCTGAGGCTCGAAAGCGTGGGGAGCAAACAGGATTAGATACCCTGGTAGTCCACGCCGTAAACGATGAGTGCTAAGTGTTGGAGGGTTTCCGCCCTTCAGTGCTGCAGCTAACGCATTAAGCACTCCGCCTGGGGAGTACGACCGCAAGGTTGAAACTCAAAGGAATTGACGGGGGCCCGCACAAGCGGTGGAGCATGTGGTTTAATTCGAAGCAACGCGAAGAACCTTACCAGGTCTTGACATCCTTTGACCACTCTAGAGATAGAGCTTCCCCTTCGGGGGCAAAGTGACAGGTGGTGCATGGTTGTCGTCAGCTCGTGTCGTGAGATGTTGGGTTAAGTCCCGCAACGAGCGCAACCCTTATTGTTAGTTGCCATCATTCAGTTGGGCACTCTAGCGAGACTGCCGGTGACAAACCGGAGGAAGGTGGGGATGACGTCAAATCATCATGCCCCTTATGACCTGGGCTACACACGTGCTACAATGGGAAGTACAACGAGTCGCTAGGCCGCGAGGTCATGCAAATCTCTTAAAGCTTCTCTCAGTTCGGATTGTAGGCTGCAACTCGCCTACATGAAGCCGGAATCGCTAGTAATCGCGGATCAGCACGCCGCGGTGAATACGTTCCCGGGCCTTGTACACACCGCCCGTCACACCACGAAAGTTTGTAACACCCGAAGTCGGTGAGGTAACCCTTGTGGAGCCAGCCGCCTAAGGTGGGATAGATGATTGGGGTGAAGTCGTAACAAGGTAGCCGTATCGGAAGGTGCGGCTGGATCACCTCCTTTCTAAGGAATATTACGGAAACTTACACATTCGTCGATACTTTGTTCAGTTTTGAGAGGTTTACTCTTATAAATAGAAAAGATCATTTGATTTTTTTCTTATTATATGTTTCTCTCAAACGAATTGTTCATTGAAAACTGGATATTGAAGTAAAAAAAGTAATCAAAACAAACCGAGAACACCGCGTTGAAGAGTTAATTAACTGTTCGAAGCTTATTTTATTGGTGACGCCTCTATCGCTAGAGAAACGAACCAAACAAACTGACCGTAAGGTCATAAGGTTAAGTGAATAAGGGCGCACGGTGGATGCCTTGGCATTAGGAGCCGATGAAGGACGGGACTAACACCGATATGCTTTGGGGAGCTGTAAGTGAGCTATGATCCAGAGATTTCCGAATGGGGAAACCCAACATCTTTTATAGGATGTTACTATTCAGTGAATACATAGCTGGATAGAGGTAGACGCAGAGAACTGAAACATCTTAGTACCTGCAGGAAGAGAAAGAAAATTCGATTCCCTGAGTAGCGGCGAGCGAAACGGGAAGAGCCCAAACCAACAAGCTTGCTTGTTGGGGTTGTAGGACTCCGTTGTGGTAGTCTGTCAAGATAGTCGAAGAACCTGGAAAGGTTCGCCAAAGTGGGTAATAGCCCCGTAGACGAAATGTTGGCAACACCTAGGAGGATCCTGAGTACGGCGGAACACGAGAAATTCCGTCGGAATCCGCGGGGACCATCCCGCAAGGCTAAATACTCCCTAATGACCGATAGTGAACCAGTACCGTGAGGGAAAGGTGAAAAGCACCCCGGAAGGGGAGTGAAATAGATCCTGAAACCGTGTGCCTACAACAAGTCAAAGCCCGTTAATGGGTAATGGCGTGCCTTTTGTAGAATGAACCGGCGAGTTACGATTGCATGCGAGGTTAAGGTGAAGAGCCGGAGCCGCAGCGAAAGCGAGTCTGAATAGGGCGAATGAGTATGTAGTCGTAGACCCGAAACCATGTGATCTACCCATGGCCAGGTTGAAGGTGTGGTAAAACGCACTGGAGGACCGAACCCACGTACGTTGAAAAGTGCGGGGATGAGCTGTGGGTAGCGGAGAAATTCCAAACGAACTTGGAGATAGCTGGTTCTCTCCGAAATAGCTTTAGGGCTAGCGTCGAAGTTAAGAATGATGGAGGTAGAGCACTGTTTGGACTAGGGGCCCATCTCGGGTTACCGAATTCAGATAAACTCCGAATGCCATTCATTCATATTCGGCAGTCAGACTGCGAGTGATAAGATCCGTAGTCGAAAGGGAAACAGCCCAGACCACCAGCTAAGGTCCCAAAATATATGTTAAGTGGAAAAGGATGTGGGGTTGCACAGACAACTAGGATGTTGGCTCAGAAGCAGCCATCATTTAAAGAGTGCGTAATAGCTCACTAGTCGAGTGACCCTGCGCCGAAAATGTACCGGGGCTAAACATATTACCGAAGCTGTGGATCACACCTCTGGTGTGATGGTAGGAGAGCGTTCTAAGGGCGTTGAAGGTCGATCGTGAGGACGGCTGGAGCGCTTAGAAGTGAGAATGCCGGTATGAGTAGCGAAAGACGGGTGAGAATCCCGTCCACCGTATGACTAAGGTTTCCTGGGGAAGGCTCGTCCGCCCAGGGTTAGTCGGGACCTAAGCCGAGGCCGATAGGCGTAGGCGATGGACAACAGGTTGATATTCCTGTACCAGTTGTTTTTGTTTGAGCAATGGAGGGACGCAGGAGGCTAAGGAATGCATGCGACTGGAAGTGCATGTCCAAGCAGTAAGTCTTGAGTAGAGTCAAATGCTTTACTCTATACGGACAAGCTGTGATGGGGAGGGAAATAATAGTACCGAAGTTCCTGATGTCACACTGTCAAGAAAAGCTTCTAGTGAGAAAACAACTGCCCGTACCGTAAACCGACACAGGTAGTCGAGGAGAGTATCCTAAGGTGAGCGAGCGAACTCTCGTTAAGGAACTCGGCAAAATGACCCCGTAACTTCGGGAGAAGGGGTGCTGACTTCGGTCAGCCGCAGTGAATAGGCCCAAGCGACTGTTTATCAAAAACACAGGTCTCTGCAAAATCGAAAGATGAAGTATAGGGGCTGACGCCTGCCCGGTGCTGGAAGGTTAAGAGGATGGGTTAGCTTCGGCGAAGCTCAGAATTGAAGCCCCAGTAAACGGCGGCCGTAACTATAACGGTCCTAAGGTAGCGAAATTCCTTGTCGGGTAAGTTCCGACCCGCACGAAAGGCGTAACGATTTGGGCACTGTCTCAACGAGAGACTCGGTGAAATTTTAGTACCTGTGAAGATGCAGGTTACCCGCGACAGGACGGAAAGACCCCATGGAGCTTTACTGTAGCTTGATATTGAGTGTTTGTACCACATGTACAGGATAGGTAGGAGCCGATGAACCCGGAACGCTAGTTTCGGTGGAGGCGCTGGTGGGATACTACCCTTGTGTTATGAACCCTCTAACCCGCACCACTTATCGTGGTGGGAGACAGTGTCAGGTGGGCAGTTTGACTGGGGCGGTCGCCTCCTAAAGAGTAACGGAGGCGCCCAAAGGTTCCCTCAGAATGGTTGGAAATCATTCGCAGAGTGTAAAGGCAGAAGGGAGCTTGACTGCGAGACTTACAAGTCGAGCAGGGACGAAAGTCGGGCTTAGTGATCCGGTGGTTCCGCATGGAAGGGCCATCGCTCAACGGATAAAAGCTACCCTGGGGATAACAGGCTTATCTCCCCCAAGAGTCCACATCGACGGGGAGGTTTGGCACCTCGATGTCGGCTCGTCGCATCCTGGGGCTGTAGTCGGTCCCAAGGGTTGGGCTGTTCGCCCATTAAAGCGGCACGCGAGCTGGGTTCAGAACGTCGTGAGACAGTTCGGTCCCTATCCGTCGCGGGCGTTGGAAATTTGAGAGGAGCTGTCCTTAGTACGAGAGGACCGGGATGGACTTACCGCTGGTGTACCAGTTGTTCTGCCAAGGGCATTGCTGGGTAGCTATGTAGGGAAGGGATAAACGCTGAAAGCATCTAAGTGTGAAGCCCACCTCAAGATGAGATTTCCCATTTCTTTAAGAAAGTAAGACCCCTCAGAGATGATGAGGTAGATAGGTTGGAAGTGGAAGTGCAGTGATGTACGGAGCGGACCAATACTAATCGGTCGAGGACTTAACCAAAGAAACGAAATAAAAAAGTTTTTCGGACTGTTTGATTACCTTACTTCAATCCAGTTTTGAGTGAATAATCACTCAATTGAATAGCAACAACACCCAGTGTGGTGGCGATAGCGAGAAGGATACACCTGTTCCCATGCCGAACACAGAAGTTAAGCTTCTTAGCGCCGATTGTAGTGAAGGGTTTCCCTTTGTGAGAGTAGGACGTCGCCACGCTAAAGTGTTGTCTTGGAGGTTTAGCTCAGCTGGGAGAGCACCTGCCTTACAAGCAGGGGGTCGGCGGTTCGATCCCGTCAACCTCCATTTTTTGAGCCGTTAGCTCAGTTGGTAGAGCATCTGACTTTTAATCAGAGGGTCGCAGGTTCGAGCCCTGCACGGCTCATAGGAATATTTTGCGGGTGTGGCGGAATTGGCAGACGCACTAGATTTAGGATCTAGCGCCTTACGGCGTGGGGGTTCAAGTCCCTTCACCCGCATTTTTAGTCTCGTTTTCAAAACTAGGCGATGATAACGCCGGCTTAGCTCAGTTGGTAGAGCATCTGATTTGTAATCAGAGGGTCGAGGGTTCAAATCCTTTAGCCGGCATCCAGACTGCGGAAATAGCTCAGTGGTAGAGCACCACCTTGCCAAGGTGGGGGTCGCGGGTTCGAACCCCGTTTTCCGCTTAGCTTGTTCTTTCGCCGGGGTGGCGGAACTGGCAGACGCACAGGACTTAAAATCCTGCGGTGAGTGATCACCGTACCGGTTCGATTCCGGTCCTCGGCATAGAAATGTAGCACCCATAGCTCAACTGGATAGAGTGCTTGACTACGAATCAAGAGGTTAGGGGTTCGACTCCCTTTGGGTGCATTTGTAAATACGGGAAGTAGCTCAGCTTGGTAGAGCACTTGGTTTGGGACCAAGGGGTCGCAGGTTCGAATCCTGTCTTCCCGATTTATTTTGTGGGGCCTTAGCTCAGATGGGAGAGCGCCTGCTTTGCACGCAGGAGGTCAGCGGTTCGATCCCGCTAGGCTCCATTAGTACTTTATTATTTTCGCGGTGTAGCTCAGCTGGCTAGAGCGTCCGGTTCATACCCGGGAGGTCGGGGGTTCGATCCCCTTCGCCGCGATTCCTTTTTAAGAGCCAAGGACCTTTAGCTCAGTTGGTTAGAGCAGACGGCTCATAACCGTCCGGTCGTAGGTTCGAGTCCTACAAGGTCCATTGTAGTGACATTTTGCTGATGTACTATTATATTTCGGAGGATTACCCAAGTCCGGCTGAAGGGAACGGTCTTGAAAACCGTCAGGCGGGTAAAACCGTGCAAGGGTTCGAATCCCTTATCCTCCTTACAAAGTTCCTGCAAAGGAACAATGTTACTTTTTTCTATAAGATGACTTATAGATATTATCGCGGGGTGGAGCAGTCAGGTAGCTCGTCGGGCTCATAACCCGAAGGTCGTAGGTTCAAATCCTGCCCCCGCAATTGTTTTTGAAAATTATTTTAAAAACGAAAGTAATACAAGTGATGCAATACATTTATTATTGGTTTGGTAGTTCAGCTGGTTAGAATGCCTGCCTGTCACGCAGGAGGTCGCGGGTTCGAGTCCCGTCCAGACCGTTTTAAAAGTTTTGCGGGTGTAGTTTAGTGGTAAAACCACAGCCTTCCAAGCTGTTGTCGCGAGTTCGATTCTCGTCACCCGCTTTATGGGCCTATAGCTCAGCTGGTTAGAGCGCACGCCTGATAAGCGTGAGGTCGATGGTTCGAGTCCATTTAGGCCCATTTTTTAAATTTATTTTCTTGGGGAAGTACTCAAGTGGCTGAAGAGGCGCCCCTGCTAAGGGTGTAGGTCGGGAAACCGGCGCGAGGGTTCAAATCCCTCCTTCTCCGTTTCATAGCGGCCCGTTGGTCAAGCGGTTAAGACACCGCCCTTTCACGGCGGTATCACGGGTTCGATTCCCGTACGGGTCATGTTTCTAATATTTATACCGGAGGATTACCCAAGTCCGGCTGAAGGGAACGGTCTTGAAAACCGTCAGGCGGGTAAAACCGTGCAAGGGTTCGAATCCCTTATCCTCCTTACAAAGTTCCTGCAAAGGAACAATGTTACTTTTTTCTATAAGATGACTTGTAGATATTATCGCGGGGTGGAGCAGTCAGGTAGCTCGTCGGGCTCATAACCCGAAGGTCGTAGGTTCAAATCCTGCCCCCGCAATTACTTTTAAATCATTTAAAAGTGTAAGTGAAATAGTGATGTAATACTTTTACCTTGGTTTGGTAGTTCAGCTGGTTAGAATGCCTGCCTGTCACGCAGGAGGTCGCGGGTTCGAGTCCCGTCCAGACCGTTTTATTGTTTTTGGCGCAGTAGCTCAGTTGGTAGAGCAACGGATTGAAGCTCCGTGTGTCGGCAGTTCGATTCTGTCTTGCGCCATTTGAAAGAAGAAACATGCGGGTGTAGTTTAGTGGTAAAACCACAGCCTTCCAAGCTGTTGTCGCGAGTTCGATTCTCGTCACCCGCTTTTTTTCTTTAAGGGCCTATAGCTCAGCTGGTTAGAGCGCACGCCTGATAAGCGTGAGGTCGATGGTTCGAGTCCATTTAGGCCCATAATTTTAAAAGGCCCGTTGGTCAAGCGGTTAAGACACCGCCCTTTCACGGCGGTATCACGGGTTCGATTCCCGTACGGGTCATGTATTCAAAACATTTTGCTTGTTGCTGAATGTTTTTTTTATTTATTATAAAACATTTTTATGAAAACGTTGACAACCTTATTATAATAAGGTATTCTATGCTTGTACACAACAAATAAATAAATGGATAGTGATTGTTTAAATACAAGCTAAACCTAATTTTTCCAATGAGGAGGAGATTCTTCTTTTTTGGAAAGGTTGGGTTTTTCTTTTTTACAATTAAAGGAGTTAGACGTGAAGAAGGGAGCGAAAAAATGGTTATTCAAAAAATTTTGAATAATAATGTTGTGATTACGTTGGATGTAAATGAACAGGAACAAATTGTGATGGGACGTGGTATTGCATTTAAAAAAAAGATTGGGGACTTTATTCCAGAAGAACAGATTGATCAAATATTTCGTTTAGCTAATCAAGATACCTCTTTAAAATTCCAAGAACTGTTAGGAGAGCTACCTTTAGAGGTAATGCAGTTATCTGATGAAATCATCAAGTATGCTAAGACGAAACTAGGTAGAAAGTTAAATGATACGATTTTTATTTCCTTAACGGACCATCTTCATACTGCGCTGGAGCGTATGAGACAAGGTATTGAAGTGAAAAATTTTTTATTGTGGGACATCAAGCGCTTTTTTTCAGATGAATATTTTATTGGAGATAAAGCCTTAGAGATGGTCAAGGAGAAATTCAATGTACAATTACCAGAAGATGAAGCTGGATTTATTGCATTACATCTAGTTAATGCTGAAATGGATGAAGAGGTTGGTAATGTTTATGAATTAACAAAAATTATGCAGGAAATTACGAATATCGTTAAATACCACTTTAAAATTACTTTTAATGAAGACTCCGTTTATTTTTATCGATTCAGTACTCATTTAAAATTTTTTGCTTATCGTTTATTAAATCATAAAGAACTTCATGATGAAGATGATGGAGAATTATATGAAGTAATCAAAAAGAAGTATCGTAATGCATACAATTGTGTGAATAAAATTTCTGAATTTTTAACGAATAATTATCATTATACTGTCTCTAAAGAAGAGAAGATGTATTTGATCATTCATATTGCGCGAGTAGTACAGACTAATAGCTAGCAAGATTATTGAGTCTTAGTATAGATTAAAAGTCAAAGGAAAGGTGGATAGAAAATCTATAACCGTATTGTAAGACCCTTGGATAGTGACATTAAGTTGGCTAAACCTTCAAAAGTAATGTATTGAAAAAAACGAAACTTTGGAGGAACAAAAAATGGGAAAATATCATGACTTAGCAGAGAAAATTGTCAAAAATGTAGGTGGAAAAGAAAATATCAATAGCTTGACACATTGTATTACGCGCCTACGTTTTAAATTGAAAGATGAATCAAAAGCAAATGATGATGTACTGAAAAATATGGATGGCGTTGTGACTGTAATGAAAAGTGGCGGACAATATCAAGTCGTGATCGGAAATCATGTACCTGCCGTTTATGAAGAAGTTGTAAGTATTGCAGGAATTTCAGCCGATGCAGAACAAGAATCGTCAGGAGGAAACCTGTTCAATCGCTTGATTGATATTTTAAGTGGATGTTTCCAACCATTCTTAGGAGCGCTGGCTGCAGCTGGAATGGTAAAAGGTCTAAATGCTTTACTTGTTTTCTTGAAATTATATTCAGCTACTTCTGGAACCTATACAATGCTAAATGGTATTGGGGATGCAATATTCTATTTCATGCCAGTGATTTTAGGCTACACAGCAGCTAGAAAATTCAATTTAAACCCAATGGTAGGAATCGTTATTGGGGCAGCTCTTTGTTACCCTACGGTACAAGGTAGTGCCTTACAAGCAGCGTTTGAAAAAACTGCTGGGGCGGGAGCAGCGGCGCCTTATAGTTTATTAGGATTACCTGCTTATGATACGTTTTTAGGTATTCCATGGGTTGGTGCTGGTTATACAAGTAGTGTTGTACCGATTATATTCATCGTTGCTTTTGCAGCGCAAATTCAAAAAATCTCGAAGAGACTAATTCCTGAAGTTGTTCAAACTTTCTTGGTACCATTTTTTGTTTTATTGATCGCGTTACCAGTTGGTTTCTTAGTAATTGGTCCAATCATTAGTATGTTAACAGATTTACTAAGTGCTGGATTCCAAGCTTTGATGGGATTCTCACCAGCGTTGTATGGGATCATCCTTGGTTTCTTCTGGCAAGTATTGGTTATTTTTGGTTTACATTGGAGTGTTGTACCGTTGGCAATCATGCAAATTACCCAAGAAGGAGCCAGTCAAGTATTAGTTGCTACGTTTGCAGCAAGTTTTGCTCAAACAGCAGTCGTTATGGCAATGTTCTTCAAGTTGAAAGATAAAAAGATGAAAGCTTTATGCCCACCTGCAATTATTTCAGGAGTTTTTGGAGTAACTGAACCTGCAATTTATGGTATTACGTTACCTAAAAAAACACCTTTCATTTTTTCAATGATTGGAGCGGCAGTCGGTGGTTTTTATTTGATGATCAACGGTGTAACTTCATATACAATGGGTGGTTTAGGAATATTTGGTGTTTTAAACTTTATCAATGGTGATGATGCAAGTGGTGTTATTCATTCTTTTGTAGCAATCATTATCGCAATGGCTATCGGTTTTGTATTGACGTTCTTCTTCTGGAAAGATGAAACGGCTGTTGAAGAAGTAACTGAAAATAAAAAAGCTCAAAAAGCAATCAAAGAAGCAGTTTTAAGTCCAGTTAAAGGACGTGTTTTACCATTAAGTAAAGCAAGTGATCAAGCATTTGCACAAGGTGCTTTAGGTAAAGGTGTTTTGATTGAACCGACAGAAGGCATAGTTAGAGCACCCTTTGATGGAACGGTTATGACCCTGTTTCCAACACTACACGCAATCGGCTTGATATCAGATCAGGGTATGGAATTATTAATTCATATCGGAATGGACACAGTACAGTTAGAAGGGAATGGTTTTGAAGGAAAAGTAGCGCAAGGTGATAAAGTGAAAAAAGGACAAGTTTTAGTTACCTTTGATATTGAGGCAATCCAAGCTGCTGGCTATAGTGTAGAAACACCAGTGATTGTTACTAATACCAGTGATTACTTAGATATCGTGGAAACACAAGAACGTGAAGTAACATCAAATGATACATTAATTACAGGATTAATTTAAAAATTATAGATAAGAATCAGCTTACAGTGAAGCTTACTAAGTGTTTTGCTGTAAGCTTGTAAAAGAAAGGGATTTTGATAATATGGCATTTAGAAAAGACTTTTTATGGGGCGGCGCAACTGCAGCCAATCAATGTGAAGGCGGCTATAACGAAGGAGGACGTGGCTTAGCGAACGTAGATCTTGCACCCGTTGGACCAGATCGTTTTCCGGTGATCACAGGTGAGAAAAAGATGTTTGCGTTTGATGAGGACCATTTTTATCCGGCTCAAAATGCAATCGACATGTACCATCGCTATAAAGAAGATATCGCCTTGTTTGGTGAAATGGGCTTTAAGACTTACCGCCTATCAATTGCATGGAGTCGTATTTTCCCTCTAGGAGACGAAACAGAGCCAAATGAAGAAGGCTTGAAGTTCTATGAAGATTTGTTCAAAGAATGCCGCAAACACAATATAGAGCCTCTTGTAACGATCACTCACTTTGATTGTCCAATGCACTTAGTGGAAAAATACGGCGCATGGCGCAGTCGTGAAATGGTTGGGTTTTATGAGAATTTATGTAATGTAATCTTTAACCGTTATAAAGGCTTGGTAAAATATTGGTTGACATTCAATGAAATCAATATGATTTTACACGCACCGTTTATGGGCGCAGGACTTTACTTTGAAGAAGGTGAAAACAAAGAACAAGTCAAATACCAAGCGGCACATCACGAATTATTGGCAAGTGCGATCGCAACCAAAATCGCCCACGAAGTCGATCCCGAAAACCAAGTAGGGTGTATGTTAGCGGCTGGGACAAACTATGCCTATACATGTAAACCAGAAGATGTTTGGGCAGCTCGCAAAGCTGATCGTGAGAATTTCTTCTTTATCGATGTTCAATCTCGTGGGGAATATCCAGCGTATGCGTTGAAACAGTTGGAACGTGAAGGCATTGAATTACCAATTGAAGACGGCGATTTAGAATTATTGAAAGCACACACAGTCGACTTTATTTCATTCTCTTACTATTCATCACGTGTACAATCAACGGATCCAGCAGTGAACGAAAAAACAGCTGGCAATATCTTTGCCTCAGTGAAAAACCCATACTTAGAAGCAAGTGAATGGGGCTGGCAAATCGATCCACTAGGTTTACGTACAACAATGAATGATCTATATGAGCGTTATCAAAAACCATTATTCATCGTTGAAAACGGCTTAGGAGCGGTAGATACACCAGACGAAAACGGCAACGTGATCGATGATTATCGCATTGACTATCTGGCAGCACATATCCAAGCGATGAAAGATGCGGTAGAGCTTGATGGGGTAGATTTACTAGGCTATACAACATGGGGCTGTATCGATTTAGTCTCTGCTGGAACAGGCGAAATGAAAAAACGTTATGGCTTTATCTACGTCGATCGCGACAACGATGGAAACGGGACTTTAAAACGTTCGAAGAAAAAATCATTTGACTGGTATAAAAAAGTCATTGCAACAAATGGAGAAGATTTAACGAACGCTTAGAAAAGGAGGATATTGAATGAAAAAGATAGTAAAACTGTTGGGGATTTTAATGTTAGGAGCTTTAGTAGTGGCTGGATGCAGCAATGGCAATGCCAATAAAGACGATGCATCAACTGCTGCTAAAAAAACACCAGAAGAATTAACTTTGTATATTGTTCGACATGGAAAAACAATGTTAAACACAACCGATCGTGTGCAAGGTTGGTCAGATGCAGTCTTAACTAAAGCTGGTGAAGAAGTAGTAACAGCAGCAGGTATAGGGTTAAAAGATATCGATTTTCAAAATGCCTATAGTAGTGATAGCGGACGGGCAATTCAAACAGCAAATCTAATCGTAAAAGAAAATGAAAAGTCATCTAATTTAAAGGTAATTACAGATGAGCGATTAAGAGAATTCAACTTTGGAACCTATGAAGGTGATTTAAACCACACTATGTGGCAAGACATTGCTGATGATCAAGGAATCACTTTAGAAGAATTCTTGAAGAATATGACACCTGAATCATTCGCTAATAGTGTAGCAAAATTAGATGCTAAAAATGTAGAAGAAGCTAAAATCAATTGGCCAGCTGAAGATTACAAGACGATCACAACGCGACTTAAATCAAGCGTAGATGATATTGTTAAAAAAGAAATGAAAAATGAAGGATCAGGTAATGTTTTGATTGCTTCACATGGATTGAGTATTTCTGCCTTACTAGATACATTATTTGATGACTTTAAAATCCCAGAAGGTGGCTTAAAGAACGCAAGTGTTTGTACGGTGAAATATAAAGATGGAAAATATACATTAGATAAAGTAAATGATCTCAGTTATGTTGAAGCAGGACAAAAAAATAAAAAGTAATTAAGCTAGAAACAGTAAACGACTATTTTAATTTAACTTCATTTATGCAAAATTCGATCAAAGAAACATTTTTGATCGAATTTTGTGTATAATAAAAACAAAAAGAAGGAATAGGGATAAAAATTATGGTGACTATTACAAATTTCCGTGATATCGGTGGTATCAAAAATAAAGACGGTAAACAAATCAAAAAGGACGTTTTTTTAAGATCGGGTGAGCTATCAAATTTAACGAAAGAGGATGAGCAACGTTTAGAAACAAACTATCGTTTAGGGAAGATCATTGATTTGAGAAGTGAAGCCGAGGTAGAAGAAAGACCAGATATGTCAGTTCCTAAAGCAGAATATATCCATATTGATATTCTAGAGGATATCCAAGATGAAGGAGCTTCAATCGAAGATTTTGTTAAAATCGGATCACCCGAGAAATCAGCTTTATATATGGAAAAACTTTATGCGGATATCGCTTTAAATACAACTTCTCAAAAAGGATACAACAAATTTTTTGAAGAAATCTTAGCTTTGCAAAAACAAGAAAGTATTTTATTCCATTGTTTCGCAGGGAAAGATCGTACAGGAATTGCAGCGTTATTAGTGTTAGAAACATTGGGTGTACCAAGAGAAGCAATTTATGCAGATTATCTATTAACCAATGAATTGAGAAAGAAAGAAAATGCTCAGATTTTAGAACAAGCGAAAAAAGTTCAATTGGAAGCTGCTAATTTAGAAGCACTGCATGTTGCCTTAAATGTAGATAGTAGCTATTTGGATAATTTCTACCATACTGTAGAAGGACAATACGGTGATATTTCTACTTATTTAAAACAAGCAATTGGTATTGATAAGGTGATGAAAGAAAGCTTGAATCATCGTTTTGTTTTAAATTAGAAAATATGAAAAGAGAAGGAAGGTATTATGACGAAAAATCAGCATATTGAATTATTAAAGCGCTGTGTTAAAATTTCTCAAGACGCCCGAGAGCATGGGAATACACCCTTTGGGGCATTGTTGGCTGACAAAGAAGGAACGATTCTTTTAGAACAAGAAAATATTGAAATTACAGAAAATGTTTGTACAGGACATGCTGAGACCACACTTGCGGCAAAAGCTTCACAAATATATAGCAAAGAATTTTTGTGGGAGTGTACGTTGTATACGACTGCTGAACCATGTGCGATGTGTACGGGAACAATCTACTGGGGAAATATTGGGACGATTGTCTACGCAATGACCGAAAAACGACTGCTGGAATTAACTGGCGACAATGAACAAAATCCGACTTTTGATTTGCCTTCAAAAGAAATATTAAGTCATGGTCAAAAAGATATCCAAGTGATTGGGCCATTTCCAGAAATAGAACAGGCAGCAGCTGCTGTTCATCAAGGTTACTGGAATTAATAAACAAGATACACCGTTCATTTTTGTAAATAGGGTGGCATTCACGAAATTGCATGTCAAATTTTATGAATGTCGCTCAATCATTGCTACTGATAATCCAGAGATTAAAGCAACCTCAAATGTCAGAATTTTCCGAAAAATCATTGACATATTTTAAGGTTAAGGCAATAATAGATAAAATCAACAATAAAAAAGGAGCTGCTATAAATAATGATCATCAAACCCTCATTACCACAAGAAATGACGATTTTTTTCGATGCAGAGAATCAACCGAATGAAAATGTCCAAATGGGTGTCGTTGTCTTACAACCAGGAGAAAAAAGACCACTAGAAGGATTTGCAAGGCATGACCAAGACGAATATTCTTATGTTGTTTCAGGTGAAGCACATACAATTTTAGAAGACGGGCAAGATTTGGTGGGAAAACCTGGTGATGCTCAGCTGATTGAAGCAGGAGAAGGACATATCAACTATAACGAAGGCGATGAAGCAGCGGTAGTCGTTTGGATGTTAGTTGAACGCACATAAAACAAACATAGGGGAGAAACGTATGAAAAAAACAATCAAATCAATCATTGGATTAGCAATGACGATGACCATCATTTCGGGATGTTCTGATGGCAAACAAGCAAACCAGTCGCAAGAGATAAAACCATTGAATTTAATGTCAGCGTCAGAATTAACTACATTAGATACATCAGTTATGCTGGATTTTCCAGATGCAATCGTCCAAACTGCTTCTTTTGAAGGGTTATATGCATTGGATGATAAAGATCAACTGATTCCAGCAGCCGCAAAAGAGATGCCCGAAATTTCTGAAGATGGCAAAACATATACGATTAAGCTAAGAGATGATGCTAAATGGAGTAATGGGGATCCTGTAACAGCAGCAAATTTTGAATATGCTTGGAAAAAAATGATTGATCCTAAAAATGGATTTGTTTATAGTTTCTTAGTAGCAGATACAATCTTGAATGCGGAAGAAATTTCAGAAGGTAAAAAAACAGTTGATGAACTTGGTGTTAAAGCAATTGATGATCAAACTCTAGAAGTAAAATTAAAAGAAGCAAAACCATATTTTACATCAGTTCTTGCATTTCCAACATTTTTTCCACAAAATCAAAAATTCGTTGAAAAAATGGGAACAGATTATGGAACATCGAGTGAAAATGTTGTTTATAATGGGCCATTCACTGTAGCAAATTGGAAACAAACAGATTTAAGCTGGGACCTAAAGAAAAATGAAACATACTGGGATCAAGAAAATGTAAAATCAGATACTATCCATTATGAAGTAGTTAAAGAATCCTCAACGGCAATGAATCTTTTTGAAGATGGACAATTGGATGTAGCGACAGTTACAGGAGAATTAGCAAAACAAAACCAAAGCAATCCCAATTATCATTCCTACCCAACAGCAACGATGAACTATATTCGTTTGAACCAAAAACGTAAAGACAAAGATACACCTTTAAAAAATGAAAATCTAAGAAAAGCCTTGGCTCTAGGTATTGATAAAGAGAACTTAGTCAACAATATTATTGCAGACGGATCGAAACCATTATATGGAGCTATCACAAAAGGTTTTGTAAGCAATCCTAAAACAGGTGTGGATTTTAGAGAAGAAGCTGGCAATTTGATGACCTATAATAAAGAAGAGGCATTGAAATATTGGTCATTAGCAAAAAAAGAATTAGGCGACAAAATTACGCTTGATCTAATGGTAACGGATGACGGTTCTTACAAAAAAATGGGTGAAAGCCTTCAAGGCAGTTTAGAAAAGTTATTCTCTGGATTGACAATCAAGGTCACGGCTTTACCGACTGAAACGGCATTAAATTTAAGTCGAGAAAGTGATTATGATATGTTCCTAATTTACTGGACACCAGATTACCAAGATCCGATTTCTACACTGAATATGCTGCGGACGGGAAATGATCGGAATTATTCCAATGCAAAATATGATACGTTGTTAGATGAAGCTTCACAAAAATATGCGACTGATCTAGAAAAACGTTGGGAGACATTGATTGCTGCTGAAAAAGAAGGAATCGAAAATACTGCAGGAATGATTATTATCAGTCAAAATCAGCAATCAGTTTTACAAAACGAAGAAGTTAAAGGATTAAATTACCACACGTTTGCAGCACCATTAACATTAAAAAATGTATATAAAGATGCCAAATAATAAAATCGCTAAAAAGTCTTTCAAAAAAGAAAGGCTTTTTTAGTCATATTAATATCTGAAATTGTGCTCTCGTTGTATGATAAGATTATAAAGAGTATGGGTATCAAATATGAAAGAGGAGTGAAGCAGTGTGGTTAAGCATATACATCGCAAACATATTGATAGTAATGAAATGTTATTAAAAAATGTCGAAGAAGAAATTCGGCAATTTATTTTAAAGAAACATCCTGATTTAACCGAAGATTCCGCTATTCTTTTCCCTGAGCTTCTAAATTACCGTTTAGACTATATAAAAACAATGATTAAAAGTGATTCACAAATGATGGAAAAGTTGAATGAAACGATTGTTCAAAATATCAAAAATAATGAGACCATCTCCAATAATTTGAATACGACCGTGGAAAAAAATTTGACGTTAGGGCAGAAAACAGCCGATAATATTGCCAAATTTGGCGGAAGTTGGCCATTTATTTTCTTATTCATTGCAGTATTGGTTATTTGGATTATTATCAATTCGACCCAACTGTTAGGAAAACCATTTGATAGTTATCCATTTATTCTGCTAAATCTAGCGCTATCTTGTTTGGCTGCTATCCAGGCGCCAGTTATCATGATGAGTCAAAATCGCCAAGAATCGAGAGATCGGGAACAGGCCAATAATGATTATAAGGTAAATTTAAAAGCAGAAATAGAGGTCAATTTATTACATGAAAAAATGGATTATCTGATCAATAGCCAATGGCAACACTTAGTACAGATGCAGCACCTACAAATCGAATTGCTAAGTGAGCTACAAGAACAAATCAATGAACTAAGTGAAAAAAGAGAGTAGATGAAGATGACTAGGAAAATAGACGTGATAACATCCCAGGAAAATTGGGTGGAGAAATTTGATCAGGAAAAAATGATATTAGAAAAGATTTTTACAACGCAGATAGTCTCGGTCAATCATATTGGCAGTACAGCGATAAGAAAGAGTAAAGCAAAGCCTGTGATCGATATTTTGATGGTTGTAAGAGAACTTCAAAAAGTGGATACTTTTAATCAAGAACTGCAAAAAAATGGATACGAATGTCTTGGGGAAAATGGCATTTTAGGGCGGCGCTTTTTCACCAAAGGCGGTGATAAAAGAAGCCATCATCTTCATGTATTTCAAGAAGGTAATGCGGAAATTTTACGTCATTTGATATTTAGGGATTTCATGAATAGCCATCCATTAGAAGTAGTAAAGTACAGTCAATTAAAATTAGAATTAGCAAATAAATTTCCTTATGATATTAAATCGTACATGAATGGGAAAGCTAGTTTTATCAAAGAAATCGATGTAAAAGCTAAGATATGGTATGATAAAAATCAAAATGAAAAAATTTGAGGAGAGTCAAATGAATTATCATCAAGCAATAGAAGATGAGTATGGTAAATTGGTAGAAATTTGGGTACGATCTGTAAAAGAAACACATGATTTTTTACGAATAGAAGATTTTGAAATGATAAAAAATGAATTGCCGACCTATTTTCCCTATTTAGATGTAAGAGTTTGGACGGATCATGGTGAAATGATTGGTTTTTCCGGCGTAGATGGGAATAAACTAGAAATGCTTTTTCTAGATCCAATATCTATTGGAAAAGGTTACGGTAAACGGATAATAATGACCTTACTTGCCGAAAATGACATTCAATTTGTTGATGTCAATGAACAAAATCAACCTGCAAAAGCATTTTATCAAGCAATGGGATTTGAGGAACAGGCTCGAACTGAATTTGATGATGCAGGAAGACCCTATCCTATTTTACATTTAAAAATAAAAGGGCACTAAAAAGCGTTTTACGCTTTTTCTAATTAAGTATAAATAATTAAGCACCTAATTTAGAACTGTATCTGAACAATTTGTTTAGAAAGTTTTTTCGCTGTTCTTCATTCAGATGTTTCATGGAAGACAATGAAAAATGCTTAACTTTTTTGATACCAGACATATTTAATACTTGCTTTTTCAAAACGGTACCATAATCTTGTTGAAAGATTTTTTTATACCATTTAGGTGAATCTTCGGTTGTAATGATCCAAGCGGACGTTTCTTTTAAAAGCCCAATTGGAAGACGTCCTTTATAAGTATAAGCGAACCCCTTGCTGAAGACTTTATCAATAAATCCTTTTAAAATTGCTGGCATACCGCCCCACCAAATTGGAAATATGAAGATGATATGATCTGCCCATAAAATCTGTTCACGATAATCCGATGTTTCATCGTCAAATTGCATATCTCGTCTCCTTTTTGTTTCGTTAAAAACTAATACTGGATCGAAATTTTCCTTGTAAAGGTCAATGATTTTAACCGTGTTCTGCGGTTCTGTTCCTTGATGGATCGTTTCTAAAATAGCATGAGTATAGCCCGTTGTATTAGGGTAAGCATAAATAATCAGTAGATTCATTAGTGACGCCTCCAAATAATTAGTTTAGTGATACAAGTCTTCAAAGATAGTGTTTGTGAACTCTGCCAGTTCTTTCGTCATTTGCTCATAGTTTGCCTCGCATTCTTCATAGGTATCAGGAATGGGCAAAGATTTTATTGAGTTAATGATTAATTGGTAATGCTTAATGGTCGTCTCCAAATCATGTATTTTGTTCACCATGAGTTCCCGACTTCGGTTATTGCATTTTAAAGAAACTGGTTGATCGAATAAGTTTAGTAACTCCTTCATCTCTTTTATAGAAAAGTGAGCGTATTTCATGACAGAGATATACTTTAAACGGGCCAATTCTTTTTTTCCATAAAGGCGGTAATTATTTTCCCCTCTTTGTGGTTGGATCAATTCTTCTTTCTCATAATATCTGATTGTGTCTTCACTTAAATGAACTTGTTGAGCAATTTCTTTGATTGTCCATCTCTTTGACATTTCGATCACCTCAAAACCATCTTAACATTGGAGTATACTCCGATGTCAATAAGCTGATTTGTTATTATACTTCTAAAGAACTCCTAAATTTGTAAGTAGATTGTTGGTGAGTGTTATTATTTCATATATACCTTAATAATGTGTATAATTCTAATGAACCATTTTTTCCATATTTTTGTTGATTCTACCAAGTAAAAATTCTTACCTTAGAAAAAAATGGATAATAAAAAAATCAGAAAAATAATCTTATAAAAAAAAATTATATACTAATGGAAAGAGCTGAATTCCTTATAAACACTGGGAGATGGGCTTTTTTTTTATTTTAAAGTAGAAAAAAAATAGACATAGGAATGAAAAAAATGACAAAAAAATTTCAATTTGATAGCATATTACTTGATATAAGAGATTGAGAGATACTATAATAAACATAAGTCAGCGGTTTTAGCTGCTTAGTTATGGGAGGAGAGAGCATTATGTTTAGTTATACGGATATGATTTTGTCAGTAATGCAACGAGTTGAAGTCTACAATGAGATTTTTAATGCCATTTCTAAGGAAGTACAAGAGAACAGCTGTAGTCAAGCCATTAACAGACGAGGTAAAGATACATATTTATTTTGCCGTAGTAATGTTAATCGGTTCTTTGTAGAAGAAGAAAATTTTAGAAAAAACTTAGTATTTTACGGTGAAAAAGAAGCAACTAAAATCTTGTTGGAAGGTCTAGATACTTATAAAGAGGGAATCTACTTTTGGCTAGAGGCATTAAATGACAAATGTGAAGTAATCGACGAAATCAAATACAAACGTGGGTTGAATAGTACTGAGAGTTCATTTAGATTGATTAACCAAGCATGTAAAGAAGCTTGCGGTGGTATTCAAAGTGCACATAGTGTACATAAAATGTAAGGAACAATAATCAATTATATCCAACAAAGAAAAAGTTAGATAGACAAGATATAACTCTTTCGTTGGCATAATAAGATATTATCGCTTTTTAAATTCATTCATTTTGTAATTTTTTAAATTATTTATTTGAAAATCCAAAAAATACCAAGACGATTATTCAACTGTCTTGGTATTTTTTTTATATCCTCATCAAAAATTATTCGATTGAGGAATCGAATGCTTAGCCGCTTTTTTTAGTATTATTGCTATTTCAGTAACTTGTACGTCAGATAAGGGAACTTGTTGATGACAGTATGTAATAATTTTTCTATCTTCATAAAAATTCTCAATATAGTATAGGGTTGCTGTTCTCTATTCATATTCTTTGTTCCTTCTAATTATTGTAGCAGATTCTCACAAAGATGGAGAAAGCGTTTGAAAATTGTTATAAATCACCTTTTTACTAATAGTTAATCAATACAAACATCAAGAAAAATAATAACAATGGATATATCGCTCACATAATTCTCAAATATTTATGTTATTTATCAAAAACATGATAAATAAAAGAATATAATTATATGGACTTGGTAAATAAAATAGATTAAACTTATTTTAGTTTTAAAAATATGTTAATTTTATATTGTATTTATATCGTTTTTGATATGGAAATGATGTGGTTAGCGAGAAATCAATGCGAGTGACTGGTACAATAACAAACTTATAAAGGGGAACTACTGTATGTACAACATAGGTTTTGTCTTGCTAGACAACAAAGATGAACAACAATACATAGATTCATTAAAAAGTATTCAATTAAATGTATATCCAATCAATAAAAATGAAGTTACTGAAAAGATGGGAAGTTATGGAGGAATCATAATCAACGAACAAGATTCACAAAATATTGGTGTAATCTGCGAACTGATTATTCTGCTAAAGAAGCAGCAAGACACTTTTATTTGGGTGATTTCCCAACGCAGCAATAAAATGAATCATATTGTCTATTTGCAATTAGGTGTTGACGGAATAATCGATCAAGAATGTGATCCCGAAGAATGTAAGCTTTTGATGATTAATGCATTCAATAGGTATAAGCGAGCGCATCCGAATACTGAAAAACAGCTAGGAAAGCTACCGGAGACTCCAAAAATTCAATTACGTCCATGCAATCATAGTGTCTTGCTGAACGAAGAAGAAATCAGTTTAACGAAGTTAGAATTTAAAACGATTGAATTTCTACAGACAAAAAAAGGCGTAGCGGTTTCTTATGAAGAAATTTACAAAAAAGTTTGGGAAAATGAAGGAAATGATAAACAATATCGTGTATCAAATTTGATATTCCATTTAAGGCAAAAAATCGAAGAAGATGCTGCACATCCCAAATATATTAAAACGGTTCGTTCAAAAGGCTATAAGTTAACAGTATAAGCGTGCTTTATGGAATCGTCTAACTAGAGAAGTAAATAGAAATGTCATGGCGGTTGATCTAAAGAATAAAGACAATGACGGTGATGAAAACAAAATAAGTTTTCTCTTTTTCAACCCAATTGTTGAGCATAACAAAATAGAGAAAATCAGTGCTCTTTTACTAACGTCCATATAGAGAACAGCCATTCTCCATGGACTTGTAAAAATTGAGCGCTAATTTTCCCCTGCATTGTGAATGTATCAAAAATTTAAACGATTGGCAAGAAAAATAGAAATAGATTGTACGTTCTCTTAAGACAGATGTGCAAAAAAAATGTTAAGGAAGGAGTTGAAAATATATGAAAATCGGAAAAAAGTCTTGCCTATTTTTAGGCGTAGTGTTGTTAGCTGGAATTTTTTCAGTCGTTAACATGTATAATGTAACACCATTGAAAGCATCTGTGGAAAAGTACTCTATTGAAACAGATACTGAAAACTCAGATGGAAAAATTCCAGTGATAGTAAAGATTAATGGAGAAAAAGATGAAAAATTAACACTTTCTTTTGATGGATTTGAGGAAGTTTCAGCAAAAAATCTTTCAAAGGATGTCACTAGTGAAAACGCTGAAGACATCATAATAGAAGATACAGTTGATCCTTCTTTAAAAATAATTAATACGAAGAATAGTCGTAAACCAATAGAAATTAAATTTTTTGTTAATCAATTGGAACAAAAGACTGAAGGGAAAATCGTTTTAGCTAATTCTCTTAAGGAAGAATTAGCTTCAAAAAAACTTATTTTCCCAACAGTTACTAGGAATGATGCTTTAAAAAGCATTTCGACCTTTTCAGTTCCAGCACAACCATTTCTCACTGGAAATTATCCTGGTGATCATGGTGAACCGGGACCTACAACACAAGAAATGGAATTAGCTAATAAGGCTGCAAATGATGCAATCGGGTTTAATCCTGAAGTGAATGTTAGATACGTCAGTACATGGGCAGATCTTCGTGATGCATACAATGATGCGACTGTAACAAAAATAGTATTGGAAGCTGACATCTCAAATACAGGTAATCAAGCCATGAGTAATAGAAGAACGTCAATTGAAATTGACGGAGCTGGGCACAGCTTGCACCTTAACGCTAGAAGTTTTGAAATTAATAGTCCCACTGATGGTATTGGATTTTTCCACATTCATGATATGGTTGCACAGCAAAATCTAAATAATGGGTTATCTTCTGCTGGTCGTTATGCTTTTGTCAACGGAAGCAGTGGAACTGCCAGTGTTGCTGGGTGGACGTTTAGGACAGGAAATATCACGACAGAACCTGTAAATGGGAATCGTGTGGGTCGTTTTATTCGAGCGTATCAATCAATGGTGCAAACCTATGGCTATATGAACTTGACAACGACAGAAGAAAATTATTATGCTGGCGGAATGATTATAGAAGATAAGACGCAGTGGCGGGGAACCGTTACTTATGCCAACTATTCCGCAGTATGGTTCGTAGAAAACTCAACGAATGCTGCCTCAACAAGTAAAAGTATGGAATTTACTGTAGGTAAAAATGCCTTGGTTTCTTTAAAAAATGAAACGACAGGTGCTTCCTACCCAGCTGTTTTTCAACATTATCGTGCTATGACAATAGGTGAGGGATCTGTTTATAACTCAAATATGCAAGGAAACTCAATAAGATTTGATGATGCAGATTCTTCTTTAACGGTAAAAAGAGATGCAACTGTCAACTTACTTAGTCGAGGAACTGGTTCAGTTATGCAGTTTAGTGCGAATAACACAGCATTTAATTTAGAACCTGGCGGGAGTGTTTATATCGTTGGTTCAACAACAAGTCCTGTTGTTGATATAACAGGTGGTTCGAATAGAACCTTTACGATGAATTCTCCAAAAGGTTTTGATATTCGAAACAAAAATACTGGAACTACAAGTAATAGCCCAGCTGTTTCTACTACCAATGTTGCTAGCAATATCTTAACGATCAATGACTCTGATATCGACTTGTGGACGTTAAGGTCTGAACTGATGGGACCTTCCCAACAGACGTATGCAAAAGTTGAGAAATTTTCAGCCAAAGCAAATGGTGGATCGTCTAATGTAACGACAACAGAACCAGGTTTAGGTACGTTTGTAGCAACTCAATATCGTCGAATTGCGGGGATGAATGCCAATCCTGAAGTTGAGTGGGTTCCTGTAACTGACGCGGATAAAACCTATAAAGCAAGAGTGAAAATTGGGATGACACCAACAGATACTTTTGACGAAGACGGTAATGTTGTTTTACAACCTGTTTATGCGGGGGCTGGCCAAGCAAAAGTGACTTTTACAGACACTTATGGCGAGACACATACAGTTTCTACTGATGCTCAAGGTTACGCAACAATGACAGACACAAAATTCAATATCACGAATAAAGAAATTAAAGCACATGCGGTCAGAGGACCATGGATTTCTGAAACAGATCCAGTTACTCCTGTGTTAGATGTCACACCTCCTGAACCTGCAACTGTTACAGGAGATAAAGTTACCAATGCAATGAAACAATTAGCCGGTAAAGATGCTGAGGCTAAAGCCAAAATATATGTTGATATCAATGGTGTACGTCAGACATCAGTAGGAACAGTCAACGATGATGGAACCTGGATTTACAATTTGCCTCGTTACTTAAATGCAGGTGAAGTCGTCCAGATCTTCTTAGAAGATAATGCAGGTAAAGTCACAGAAGCTATTGTTCCAGCAGCTCCTTCAACCAATAACGATAATGGGAATATCAACCCAGCAACTGAGCTGAAATATAGAGATGCAACATTTAAGGCAGCAACGAAATATACAGTAGAAGATGTTTTACCAGATAAACCACTTATGGAAAAATCAGTGATTTCTTCTGGAGGACAAACGACCCAAGTCGGCGATATCTTGACGTATACATTAATTGCTAAAAATAATAAAGCAGCCTCTTATAGTACAAATTGGGCAAAAGTTGTCATTACAGACACGCTTCCTACTGGCTTAGACTTTGACCCAGAAACAGCAGAAGTCAAAATCAACGATGTTATAGCGGTGAGCCCAACAGATTATACGTATGATGCTGATTCTCGTTTGCTAACCGTTAACGCTGGCAATTTAGCAACTGGTAACGCAACGAAGGTTACATTTAAAGTAACCGTTGCGGCTAATGCGGTAGGATCAATCATTACAAATAAAGCCGAAGCAATTGGTGAATCTCCAAGAGAAACACCATTTGTTGAAGGTGCTGAGGATCCTAACGCCAAACGTGAGACTTATTCAGCGGAATCACTGGGTGTGGATAATCCTGGTGGAACTGTTTTTGGTGTTTTAGAATTAGCATCTGCACCAACGGAAATTGATTTTGGCAGTGTAAAATATCAAGGGAAAAAGACCCGAGTGAATGCTGCTGAGCATCATGGTGCTGATCTGGTTGTTAAAGACAGCCGAGCCAATAAAAAAGGCTGGTCACTAACTGCAAAAATGACGACACCAATGACAAGTACAACACCAGATACCCCAGCCTACACATTGGACGGGGCACTAAAATATGTGTATAAAAACCGAGAAATCACACTAAATGGTGGTGCCCAAGATATTATGGTCCAAGATGCTGTTGTTGGTGGCGGAATTGAAGGTGCCACTTACAACATTAGTGATACATGGTCTGAATCTGGAGATGGATTTAAATTTGAAGTGTCTGCTGCCGATGTGAAAACCCTTGGAATTTATCAAGGTGAGATCCTTTGGGAATTGGGCGATACTCCATAAAAGTAAAGGAGATTCTTAACTCATGAGAAAAAAAATCAGCTTTTTAATACTCTCCTTTGCTTTTGTATTGACGCTAGTAATCAGTAACCCACTGAATGTAGCGGCTAATAATGGAGGAGAGGTGCAGACTAGTGGTGTGATCAGCTTTTACGAAGAAAGTACTTCTACAGAGCCATCGAGCACCACGGAACCTTCATCAAGTACTCAGCCATCAACTAGTTCTGAAGCGACTATAAAACCAGTTGGGCGCTACCCAAGTACTGGTGAAATGGTAAAAACAAGTCTTGTATTCAGTGGGGCAGCCTTGATTATTATCGGCTTACTATTATTTTTCTGGAAACGCAAGAAGGAGAAAGAAGGGCGGGATAACAAATGAGAAAGTTGAAGCAAACGATTAAATTTCTCGTTATACCAGTTGCCGTAATTTCTTCATTAGTTTTGAGCAGTGCTAGTGTATTCGCAGAATCAGAATCACTGAGCGGTTCTGGGAAAATTAAATTCTCGGGGGAATATCCGCAAGAGATTGTGGATCCAGAAAAACCAGGAGAAATAGTTGATCCTGGAGAAACTCCGCAACTTAAAGGAGACTTGAGAATCGACTTTGTTCCGAAACTGGATTTTTATCAGAATAAAATTTCTGATAAAGACGAAATTTACTATGGAAATGCACAGAATTTCTTCGGCGCAACCAAACCTAGAGGAAACTTTGTTCAAGTGACAGATTTGAGGCAAAAACCAACAGGTTGGACCTTACAATTACGTCAAGAAATGCAATTTATAAACAACGATACTGAACACAGAGAGATAAACGGAGCCATGTTGTCACTAGATAAATCATGGGTGAGCTCTGCAAAAGATCTTAGCGATGCTCCGCAATTATCAAAAGAAATCATCAATATAGACAATATTGGCGCTTCATATAATTTGGCGCAAGCCAATACTGGTCAAGGGAGAGGAACATGGACGATTTCTTTTGGAGCATCTGTTGAAAATCAGAGCAACCAAAAGAATACTCTGAAACCCAGACTTGATAAAGATGGTCAAGCAGTTCTTGATCCAGTATTCGACAATAAACCCGTCTATTTGAATAAAGCTGTTTCACTATCAATACCAGGAACAACAATCGTTGATCCGGTACCTTATACTACGGTGTTAACTTGGGTATTAGCCGAGTTGCCATAAATAGAAAAAAACACACAAACACACACACAAACACAAAAACTAGGAGGAAACACACATGAAAACAAAAACATTATGTTCAGTAGCATTATTAACTTTATTAGGAGTAAGCTTAGCAGCCCCAGCTGCAGCTAACGCTGAAGCAAAATCATTACCAACAAACGGTAAAATCAAATTCACAGAAGATAACGGTCCTAAAGACATCACTGACCCAGAAAATCCTGAAAAACCAGTTGTAGATCCTAAAGAACCGATCATCGTTAACCCAGATCGCGGTTCATTCAGTATTGATGCTGTAACTGAATTAAACTTTGGTGAAGATAAAGTGAAAGCTTTTGCTTCAAATCCAGAATACTTTGCAGCAGCAATCCCAGTAACAACAGCTGATGGCGATGTTACTCGTGGTAATTTCGTACAATTTACTGACGTACGTGGTGTTGCAAATCATAAATACCAAGTAAGTGCACAATTATCAAAACAATTTGAAGCAAATGCAAATGCTGGAACTTTCTTGAAATCAGCTACGATCGATTACTCAAATGCAGTAATTACATCTGCTGATCCAGCAGCACAATGGCCAGCAACAACTGTTGCCGGATTCCAATTAGCAGCTGATGCAGCTGGAACAGGTGCTGGTTCATCAGTAGTAGTTTTAGATAACAAAGAAGCTTCTAAAGGAATCGGAACTTACACCATTGAATTTGGTCAATATGGTGACGGCACTGCGGATACTACTGCAGAATCTGTTAAATTAACTGTACCAAACACAAACGTTTTATTAGCTGACGAATACACAGCTGAAATCACTTGGACGATCGCTGAAGTATTATAATTTAAACTGAATAATAGCTTGAATGATAGAGCATACTTTAAGTAGTCATGTTCAAATAAATGGCGAGACAGAAAGGAAATTTCTGTCTCAGCCTTTTTAAAGAGAGGGATAGCGATGAAGAAAAAGCATCTATTATATTTAGTAGCAACCATCATTATAACTATGTTTATGTCGATTAAGACATATGCACAGGAGAACAGTAGCGGCAACGCAACTGGATTTACATATGAAACAATCAAACCGGATAATCAAAGAAGTAAAGAGGTCGGTTACTTTGATTTAAGGATGACACCTGGACAAACACAAACTGTTAAAATCAAAATCAAAAATTTAGCTTCAGAAGAAATCGACGTTTCAGTCAAACTAAACGGGACGAAAACGAATGCTAATGGAGTGATTGAATATGGTCCAACAACAATCAAAAAAGATAAATCATTAAAGTATGATTTTGAAAATATCGTTAAGGCACCAGAAACAGTTAAAATACCTGCAAACGGCGAACAGGATGTCGACATAGAAATTACAATGCCAGAAGCATCATTCGATGGTGTGATCTCAGGCGGTATCCAACTTCAAAAAATCGAAAAAGATGAAAAATCAAAACCAAAGAAGACCGGCGTTATCAATAAATATGCCTACGTCATCGGCATGATCCTTTCAGAAACTGACAAAGAAGTTCAAGCTAATCTTGAATTAAATAAAGTATATGCAGAATTGAATAATTTTAGAAATACCTTCTTTGTAAATTTCTCTAACATTGAGCCAGCATATTTAGAAAATATGGCAACACAAGTTCAAATCATGAAAGATGGCAGTGGTGAGGTCTTGTATGAAACCAAACGTTCAGGAATGAGAATGGCCCCTAATTCATTGATTGATTTTCCAGTAAGTATGGAAGGTGATCGAATGGTTCCAGGAAATTACCGCGCTAAAATTCTAGTAACTTCTGGTGAAAAGAAATGGGAATGGGATGAAAAGTTCAAAGTTACCGATGAAGAAGCAGACAAATTCAATAACCAAGATGCCAGCTTAGAGGATGTTCAAACATTTAACTGGCAATTGATTGCAGGAATCGTGGGCGGCGTACTTGCGCTAGCTATCGTTATTTTCCTTGTTATTAGGGCAATCAATAAAAAGAAACAAGCAAAGAAAAAACAAACCAGGAAAAAAAAACCTAAAAAATAATGGGTGGCATGAGCTAGTCTTTCGGAAAAAACATAAAATCTGATTGTGACAAGAACATGATTCTCCTATTTTTCAGATAAGGCTGAACGAGTCCCTTCAACTTTTAAATTTAAGGAGGTAAAGACATGACGATATTAGATTGGTTTTTTATTGTTTCATTGTCCTTAGCAAGCATCGGATTATTGTTTGCTGGGATCTCCTTTTTTCTGATGATTCAAACCAATAAGGCTTTAACAAAGGTCAAAATAACTAAAGTCAAAAAGAAAAAGAAGAAGCAAAAAAGACGTAAAATCAGAGAGCTAACAAAAAAAATCAAAAAGCATCGGACTTTTGGAATTGTTCTAAGTGTATTATTTCTACTATCAGCTTTCACTGCAGGATATTCTTTATATTACCAATCTATGCATTTAAGTCAGAAAGACTCCCAAGCTGTTATCCAAGGGTATTACCTATTAGACAATCTTGAAAACGAACTGAAAGAGGCCAAAACAACAGAGAATGATGTAAAAGCAGGTAAAAATATTAAGTTGTTAGCAGGTCAGCTATCAAGTTACGGTATCTACAAAGCAACAATCAGAAACACCGAACAAGGACAAAAAGTGTTGAATAAGTACTATAAATCAATGAAAGAATTAGGAATCAATGTCTCCTCTCAAACAGATGAGTTCTTTAAAAATGAAGGTCTTTTAAATGAGTTTGAAGTGGATCTCGCAGCGGTTAAAAAAAATCAAGCTGCGGTTGTCAGCTATTTTAAAATCAATGAAAAAGCGTTGGTAAATAAAAAATAACCTGGTGATTTTATGAAGAAAGTGGCTCATAAAAAAAGTGAGAACTTAAAAGCAAAGAAACAATCAACTCAAAAGCGACTAAATACCCAAAAGAAAGCTGTAAATAAGAGATCTGCTATGAAAACAGCTACATCTTCAAAAAAGCGTAAAAAAAGGAAAATAAATAAGAAAAAAAAAGCACTTAGAAAAATGAAGTTTCTTTTTCTTGAGATAGTATTGACTTTACTTGTGACACTCGGAGTTGTTTACTTATTCTCTCTTTTCACCTTCTCTATTGCAAATGTTGAAGGCTATTCAATGAGTAACACACTTGAAGATAATGATGTCGTTGTCGTCAATAAATTAGCTAAGCTTAAGCGGTTTGATCTAGTATATATCCGAGTTCCTAATACTAAGGATAAGTCAGTTAGAAGAATCATAGGCCGTCCAGGAGAAAGCGTGTATTATAAAAATGGGCAATTATTCATCAACGAAGAGGAAAAAGAAGAACGTTTTATCGCGGATTATAAAAATCAATTCGAAAAAGAGGGTATGATGTTTACAGAAGATTTTACGCTTAAAGGATTGACTGGTGAACCGACTATTCCTAAAGGAAAGTATCTAGTTTTAGGTGATAATCGTCCTTATGCGACGGATAGTCGTTATTATCAACTTGTGGATGAAAAAGAAATTATTGGGACTATAGACATGAGAATATTACCCTTACATACGGTACGGCGATTTTAATAAAAGTGAAAAACACCTTCGTTTTTTTTAGATTTGTAGGTGTTTTTATTCTGTACAAATGCTCATAGAGCCGTAATGGTAATAAAGGCGTTTTGAATGAAAAGAATAAAAAATAAGTTTTTTCTTGTGAAATCTGTTATACTAGAAAGCGTTACAAGTTCCCGAAAGGATTTGTTGTAAAATAGTAGGCCAAGCTAAGAAATAGTCGTTTTGAATGGGACGAAGCGGGTGCTATATTTTATACAAAGATGCCTTGTAACCGAATATAACTAGGGGGAATACATTATGACAGAGAGACATTTATTTACATCAGAATCTGTTTCTGAAGGACATCCGGACAAAGTTGCCGATCAAGTGAGTGACGCAATATTAGATGCGATTTTAGAACAAGATCCACTAGCCCGTGTGGCTTGTGAAACAAGTGTAACAACAGGTTTGGTTTTAGTTTTTGGAGAGATTTCTACTACTGCTTATGTAGATATCCAAAAAGTTGTGCGACAAACATTGAAAGATATTGGTTATACACGTGCTAAATATGGCTTTGATGGCGATACCGTTGCAGTTCTTGTTGCAATTGATGAGCAATCACCAGATATTGCACAAGGTGTGGATGATGCATTAGAAACACGTGGTGAAAAAGATACTAAAGATGACATTGGTGCTGGAGATCAAGGCTTGATGTTTGGTTTTGCGGTTGATGAAACACCGGAACTAATGCCATTACCGATTTCATTAAGTCATAAACTCGTTCGTCGTTTGACGCAACTGCGTAAAGAGGAGAAGCTTCCTTATCTACGTCCAGACGCAAAATCTCAAGTGACCGTAGAATATGATGAAAATGGCAAACCTCAACGTGTAGATACAGTCGTAATCAGCACACAACATGATGAAGAAGCAACGCTGGAACAAATTCAAAAAGACGTGAAAGCACTCGTCATTGATGAAGTGATCCCAGCCGAATTATTAGATGAAAAAACAAAATACTTTATTAATCCGACAGGACGTTTTGTAATTGGTGGACCTCAAGGGGATGCAGGATTGACTGGCAGAAAAATCATCGTAGATACTTACGGAGGATACGCTCGTCACGGAGGCGGCGCTTTTTCTGGTAAAGATGCCACAAAAGTCGATCGTTCTGCAAGCTATGCCGCAAGATATATCGCAAAAAATATTGTTGCAGCTGGTTTAGCTGAAAAAGTTGAAGTTCAACTAGCTTATGCAATTGGTGTAGCACAACCTGTGTCAATTTCTATCAATACCTTTGGAACAAGTGAAGTATCTGAAAGCAAATTGATTTCAGCTGTTCGTGAAAATTTTGACCTGCGTCCTGCAGGAATTATAGAAATGCTTGACTTACGTCGTCCGATTTACAAACAGACGGCAGCATATGGTCATTTTGGTCGTACAGACATTGAACTACCTTGGGAGCAGACTGATAAAGTTGAAGCAATCAAGAAAAGCTTGATGGAGTAAACGAGGCGGCGCTACTAATGAAAATTAGTGGCGCCGTTTTGCTGTGAATCACCACGACTGGCTCCGCCAGAGTGGATGATGAACAGTACTAGGCGACCAAAGGGAGCGTAGTCACCTTACTAGTGAAACACCAACCACCTTAATCTTAAATAACAAATAGAAGTTAGCGACCAAAGTAATTGAAATCACCAAATGCCATAAATCAAACAACAAATAAAAGCCAACAATTCATAAAATTAGTCATGAGTAGATTACAACAAACCTAAAAACTCTGATAGTAACGTAAAGTCTCACAACAGTACCAATAAACCTCTGTAAATGAATTTATAAGTAACTTTATTAAACTAAAAAAATTAAAAGGATGGAGATACATGGAAAGAAAAACAAACGTCAAACTTGTCACGATCAGTGTTTTTGTTGCAACATTTATGACTGCAATTGAAGGGACGATCGTCTCAACAGCTATGCCAACGATCGTAGGATCATTGCATGGCATGGAAATTATGAACTGGGTATTTTCTATTTATTTATTAACAAATGCCATGTTAACGCCGATTTACGGGAAATTAGCAGATAAAATCGGACGTAAACCAATTTTTATGATTGGAATCATTATTTTTATTATCGGTTCTTCCCTTTGTGGTTTAGCTCAAAATATGATCACATTGATCATTGCTCGGGCAATTCAAGGGATTGGTGCAGGAGCTATCATGCCAGTTGCTTTAACGATCTTGGCAGATATTTATTCAATTGATAAACGTGCAAAAATGCTAGGTTTGAATAGTGCAGCTTGGGGAATTGCGAGTATTTTTGGACCACTTGCAGGTGGATTTATTGTAGATACTGTAGGTTGGCATTGGATTTTCTTTATTAATGTACCGATTGGTATTGTTTTAATGGGCTTGATTGCTTACTTTTTGGTGGAGCCAAAAAGAGAACAGAAAAAAGTACCTATGGATATCTTGGGTAGTATTCAGTTGATGTTGGTTTTATTAACGCTATTATTAGGTTTCCAACTAATTGGTGATGGCGGTTTCGATTTAAAAGTGTTCCTATGTTTAGGAGCATCTGTTTTATTTTTTATTGGATTTATTTTTGTGGAAAAAAGAGCGAAAGATCCAGTTATTGATTTGATGCTGTTTAAAAACTCGACGTTTGTAATCGTCAATATTGTAGCAGCTTTGATCAGTGGATTTTTGATGGGGGTAGAAGTGTATATCCCAATGTGGATGCAAGGCGTATTAGGAAAAAGTGCAGGAATCGGTGGACTTGTCTTAGCACCAATGTCCATTTTATGGATGGTAGGTTCGTTCATTGCTAGTAATTTAATGGAAAAACATCCAACGAAAAGAGTACTGACGATTGGTTTGAGTATTACTTTATTAGGGGGTATCTTCCTAGTATTAGTTCCAGCAACGATTTCATTTGTTTGGTTCTTCGCCATCTCATCTGTTTTAGGCGTTGGTTTTGGGATTACGATCACCACAACAACTGTGACAGCTCAAAGTAGTGTAGATCCATCTGAAATGGGCGTTGCAACATCATTCAATACATTAGCTAGAACGATTGGGCAAACCTTGATGGTCTCGATCTTTGGTGTGATCATCAATGCAGTAACAACTTCGGAATTAGCAAAAAGTACATTGAAAGTTGACTCTGATGTGATGAATCAACTGGTTAATCCACATACAGCTAATACGATTCCAGCAGATTTACTCAAACCGTTACGAGGCATGTTGTATGCTGGACTTCATAATGTATATGTAGTCGGCATTGGCTTGATCATTCTTGCAATGATTCTAAATGTAAGTGTGAAAAAGAAAATGACTAACTAGAGGAGTTTTATTTCTTTATAAAAAATGCCTATAGAATACGAAGTTTTGACATAAAAAGTTCATACTTACTTTGTATGATATTGGTATACCAAAAGCAAACAACTAAGTAAACTATTTTCATTTTTAACTCCTCCTCTGCTCGTTCTTCTTAGAAGAACGAGTATTTTTTGATTTCTATATTTAGTCAAAAAATAATTGATTTAATGCTACAATAATAGAAAACAGAAAATGAGGGATGTTGGATGGCTTTTTTGCAAGCAAGTATTTATTCAAATGTATTAGAGATGGAAGTATCTGTGAATGTTATTTTGCCACAAAAAACGGAGAAAAAAATTGGTACAGCAACAAAAGGAAACGATACTGATGTTCCTGTGATGTATTTACTTCATGGAATGGGTGGAAATCATAGTGTGTGGGAACGACGAACATCAATAGAACGTTATGTCTCAGATTTAGGTTTAGCTGTGATTATGCCGTCTACAGATCTTGGGTGGTATACTGATACAACGTATGAAATGAACTACTGGACGTTTATTTCTGAGGAATTGCCAAATATTTGTCATGAATTATTCCCGCAGTTGACAACGAAAAGAGAAAAAACCTTTGCAGTAGGACTTTCAATGGGTGGCTATGGGGCTTTAAAACTGGGGCTAGCTAAACCAAGAAACTTTGGGGCTGTGGCCTCTTTATCAGGTGCCGTGAACCTTGCTGACAGGATAGAAGATTTACTAGCAATTAAAGGAAGAAATTTCTGGGAAGGAATTTTTGGTCCATTAGAAAAGGTTCAAGGATCAATAAACGACCCAATGTTTTTACTTGATCAGTTAGTCGTAAATGGAGAAGCTGCGCCAAGTATCTTCCTTTGCTGTGGAGAAGAGGATTTACTTTTGTATGGAAATAAAGTAATGTCCAATGCGCTGACGTCTCATAATATCGAGCACAAATTTGAAACGGGACCTGGTAATCATGATTGGGTGTTTTGGGATGCATGGATTCAACGAGTGTTACAATGGTTGCCATTAAAAAAATAGAATTTAAAAGCGTAGACAAATAAAAATGTCTACGCTTTTTTGCGTATTACTATTAGACAAACGTATCTAAACCATTCAAAAATACTCGCAAAGTTTTCATGAAAAAATCTTTTTGCTTTTCCTTTTGTCTATATTGAATACTTTCGCTAATATTATTCAGCTCATGTTCTTGAACATATTGTTTCATTAAGATAATTTGCTTTTTCAAGTAATCATCACCAGCCATGACTTTATTGTATAACTTCTTCTCTTCTGAAGAATCCATTAGCATACCAAACAATAAGTGCTGTAAGGAGGTGATCGTCATGTAACTTAATTCAATGGAAAATCCAGCATCATTAAGAATACCCAGGATCGCGTCAAGATGTCTTAGTCTAGATGGGTAAGAAGGAATTGTTTGGATTTCGATTTCGATTGCACATGGATATTGCAGATACAATTCATAATAATTTTCCATGTAGGCATAGATTGTTTCTTTCCAATTTTCTTTAGGCTTAGGAGCTATAAAATGATTTTCTATCTCTTCTGCCATACTTTGGAGCAATGCTTGTTTATTTTCTACATGCCAATAAATTGCTGGTGCTTGGATGTTAAGTTTTTGAGCGACTTTACGCATGGATAATTTTTCTAGTTCAGGATTTTCTCTCAATAATTGAAAAGCAGCTTGAACGATTTTTTCTTTTGATAATTTTTCTTCCAAATTTCTCATCCTTTTATACAAAAAATATAAGCTAACTTCTTGAATTTCGTTTCTAAAAATGGTAAATTGTTATGCAGCCTAATTTTACAGTGTTAAGTTTGTGAAGTCAATGAAGGTGAACGTGTCTCTTTCATAGGCCTATTACCACATAATAACATTAAATGATCGTTGAAAGTTGCACAACGAATCAAGTAAGGGCTAGTTTTACAAAGAAAGTTGGGATTATGTGAGTATTATTATGGAGCATGTCAAAAAGTACAAGCTGGAAGTTACCATAGCATTGATTAGTGTTGTTGTCATGGTCATGTCGGCTTTATGGCAGCCTAAACTATTACAAAAAGTCTTAGAAGCAATTATTAAAGATGATAAGAGCCAAATGAAAGAACTTGGTTTGTATTTAATTGGAATCGCAGGTCTGGGCTTGATTGCGGGTGTGTTCAATACAATTTATTCTGCAAAAGTCGCACAAGGTGTGAGTGCCGATATCCGTGAAACAACATTTCGTAAGATTCAAACATTTTCATTTGGAAATATTGAAGAATTTTCAGCTGGAAATTTAGTCGTTCGCTTGACGAATGATGTTACTCAAATTCAAAATGTAATCATGATTGCCTTGCAGTCGTTGTTCAGGATTCCGATTTTATTTATTGGTAGCTTTATCCTAGCGATGATGACATTGCCGCAGTTGTGGTGGGTGATTGTTTTACTAGTTGTTGCTGTATTTATTATCACGGCACTATCTTTTTCTCAAATGGGTAAACATTTTATGCTTATTCAAAAGTTGATTGACAAAGTGAATGGTTTGGCAAAAGAGAATCTTTTAGGGATTCGCGTAGTCAAATCATTTGTCCAAGAGAAAAATGAATTAAATCGTTTCACAAAAGTTAGCGAAGAACTGACAACGCATAACTTGATTGTGGGCACACTTTTTTCTGTGATGATTCCTTCATTTATGTTAGCGGCTAATCTAGCGGTTGTAGGGTCGATTTTTCTTGTTAGTAATTTAGTGAAAGATAATCCGACTGTTATTGGTAGTGTTGCGTCGTTTATGAACTATTTGATGCAAATCATGATGGCAATCATTATCGGTGGAATGATGATGATGATGACTTCTCGTGCTGCTGTTTCGATCAAACGAATTAAAGAAGTGATGGATACTGTTCCAGCACTCACTTATAAAGATGTACCGGAACAAAACTTAGATGGCAGTGTAGTTTTTGACCATGTTAGTTTTCGATATCCAGGGGATGAGACTGACACATTGAAAGATATTTCATTTTCTATCAAACCAGGTGAAATGATTGGAGTCGTTGGAGCCACAGGTGCTGGTAAGTCAACGTTGGCACAATTGATTCCTCGCTTATTCGATCCATCAGAAGGAACAGTGGAAATCGGCGGCGTCGACTTGAAGAATGTAAATGAGCACAGCTTACGTAAAGCAGTGTCCTTCGTTTTACAAAAAGCGATTCTCTTTTCAGGTACGATTTCACAAAATTTACGTCAAGGTAAAAGAGATGCTGATGAATCTGATATGGCTCATGCAACCGAAATCGCTCAGGCAAAAGAGTTCATCGAGAAGTTAGCATTGCAATATGAAGCACCAGTTGCTGAACGAAGCAATAATTTTTCAGGCGGACAAAAACAACGACTATCTATTTCAAGAGGTGTGATTGGAGATCCTAAAATTTTGATTTTGGATGATAGTACCAGCGCCTTGGACGCTCGCTCAGAGCGCTTGGTTAGAGAAGCATTGGATAATGATTTAAAAGAAACAACAACGATCGTGATTGCACAGAAAATTTCTTCTGTTGTTCATGCTGACCGTATTTTAGTTTTAGACAAAGGTCAATTAGTGGGCGAAGGTACTCATGAAGAATTAGCCAAAACAAACCCAATCTACCAAGAAATCTATGAAACACAAAAAGGAAAGGATGAAAATAATGACTGATTTAATAAGAGCAAGTAAATTCTTTTTTCATTATTTAAAACGCTATAAACTTTCCTTCTTGTTTATTTTTGTGACGATCATCATTGCAACGTATTTACAAGTTAAAGCACCGCAATTTATTGGTGAAGCAGTTCAAGAATTAGCAAATTACACAAGAGCGTTGGCGCAAGGAAATGATGATAAGAGTAAGTTTATGGATATTATCTGGAAGTTATTGATTTTTTATGTTCTAACAAGTGCAGCAAACTTCATCTATAGTATTCTATTTACTCAAGTTGTTGGAAAGTCGACAAACCGTATGCGTATTGGACTATTCAATAAATTAGAAAAACTAACAATTCGCTTCTTTGATTCTCATCAAGATGGTGAAATTTTAAGCCGTTTCACCAGTGATTTAGACAATATCCAAAATAGTTTGAATCAAGCATTATTGCAAGTGATGACAAACATTGCGTTATTTGTTGGAATTTTGATTATGATGTTCCGCCAAAATGTTCAACTAGCTTGGGCAACAATTGCCTCTACTCCAGTTGCTATTTTGATTGCAGTTGTTGTAATCAGTAAAGCACGTAAATATGTTGATATCCAACAAGATGAAGTTGGAAAGTTAAATGGTTATATGGATGAAAAAATTAGTGGACAACGTGTGATCATCACAAATGGTCTGCAAGAAGAAACAATCGACGGGTTCTTGGAACATAACGAAACAGTACGTAAAGCAACCTTTAAAGGTCAAGTTTACTCTGGACTATTGTTTCCTATGATGCAGGGAATGGCCCTTGTTAATACTGCCATTGTGATTTTCTTTGGTGGTTGGTTAGCATTGAATGGTGATTTGGAAAAAACAGTGGCTTTAGGTTTAGTCGTA
The DNA here is from genome assembly GCF_058216515.1 of Enterococcus sp. AMC1252. NCBI lineage: Bacteria > Bacillati > Bacillota > Bacilli > Lactobacillales > Enterococcaceae > Enterococcus > Enterococcus sp. AMC1252. Next base: position 3,262,981 of record NZ_CM177097.1, on the reverse strand, counting down.
ACATTTGTTCAATATTCTCAACAATATTACCAACCATTGATGCAGATTTCTTCAGGATATAGCATGATTCAGTTAGCCATTACAGGAGCACGTCGCTTAAATGAAATGTTTGATGAACCAGATGAAATCAATCCAAAAGATGGGAAAGAAATTGATGGTATCAACGAGTCAGTTTCCTTGAACAACGTTAATTTTGGTTATGATCCAGAAGTGCCGATTTTAAAAGATGTTTCAATTAATGTAAGCAAAGGTGAAATGGTTGCTTTAGTCGGGCCAACAGGATCAGGGAAAACAACTATTATGAACTTGCTGAATCGTTTTTATGATGTAAATAGTGGTTCAGTGAGATTTGATGGAACGGATATTCGAGAAATTGAATTAAGTAGCCTACGAAACCATGTTGGTATCGTTTTACAAGATTCTGTTTTATTTTCTGGAACAATCCGTGCTAACATTGCTTTTGGTAAACCTGAAGCAACTGAGGAAGAAATCATCGGAGCGGCTAAACAAGCGAATATTCACGAATTCATTATGGAACAAGAAAAAGGGTATGATACTGAAATTACTGAGGAAAATAACATCTTCAGTACAGGGCAAAAACAATTGATCAGTATTGCTAGAACGATCATCACAAACCCATCACTATTGATTTTGGATGAAGCAACTAGTAATGTAGACACCGTAACTGAGGCTAAAATTCAAAAAGCCATGGATGAAGCAATTAAAGGCAGAACTAGCTTTGTGATTGCGCATCGATTAAAAACTATTTTGAATGCGGATCGTATTGTTGTTTTAAGGAATGGTGAAGTGATTGAAGAAGGAAGTCATCATGAACTGTTAAAACAAGAAGGGTTTTATTCAGAATTGTATCATAATCAATTTGTATTTGAATAAATGTAAAAAGTAATAGAATTAAGAAATAAACAAAGCAAAGACCGAAAATCATTTGATTGATTTTCGGTCTTTTTTTAAGCTGTGTATTTTTTTCCATAAATAAGCACCCCAGATAATTTAGCTAATGTCTGCCCTACTTGTGTAGTCTTCTTTGTAAAATCAACTGAACCACCGCTAATTTGGAGTCGTTGTTCCAAAACTGCACCTTCATTGCTCAATGGGTAGGAAGAAAGTTCGTTCACATTTCTTAATTTAGATGGCTTCTTCTTTTTCATTTTTATATGAGCGTCAGTTACTTTTTTTGGAAGTTGCTTAGGCACTTTCGACTTTGAGTTTGTACTTGGACTTGATGTTGTAGTTTGAGGTGTGTTGCTTTCTTTTTCAGGTTTTGAAAAAGTGTCGGGTGGTGGAGATGTTGGTTGAATGGTCACAGCAGGATTAAGTGGATTTACTGGAGCTACACCATTTGCAATAACATCTAGAGGACCAACAACGACTAGTAGACTAGTTAACACAGCGCTATGGATAAGAGTAGTTGTGAGAATAATCTTTTTTGGTTTCTTTTTTTTCATTGATATTCGTTTTCCTTTCTTTCATTTCTACTACGATATTACCGAAATGCTCCCAATCAGAAGGTAAAGGAGGCTTTTTCCAAATAATAAACTCACAGGGTAAGTTCTTTAATTTGATATCTGATAAATAGAGATCTGTTTTTTTAGAAATTGAATTTTCTATAATGATATTAAGAAATTTGAATGACTGAATATTTTCAATAATAAATTCGTTATAAGCTTTTCCGTACAGAAAATCAACACAGACATAGACTGGAGTGCTAATAATTGTAATTGGTATATGCTGGATTAGTAAAAATAAGTAGTCATATTGAAGAGTACTGGTTGAACCCGTATGTAATTTATATTTTTTTATAAATGATTCAATAAAGAAAAAGAAATCCGGATAATTTTCTTTGAAAAAAATAAAATTAGCTTCGAATGAATAAGAAGTATTTATATGGGTAAACCGAAGGAATCGATAGTGAACCTGCAGCAATCCATTTTGTAAATTGTAATAGTAGGGTGCCTCTTCAGAAATAGAAAATTTCTTTTTTAGTTCTTTTAGAAAAAGAGTTGTTAAATGGAAGGCTTCTGGGCAAATTTTTTTTATATGATTTCGAACTATTTTGGGATCATAATTTGTGATCATTTGTTCAGCAATTAAGAAAGAATAGATAAAGGCTACTTCTTGAGAAATTTCTTTAGCGGTTAAAGTTGTGTAAGTTGCGAACCACTCCTTTATCAATGAAATTCTTAACGAAGCCTCTGTCTCAGCGGTTTCCTCCATAGAAATAGTATTGCCATTATATAGTCTTTGAAATATAATCGCTAGAAAAAATTTTAGTTTTATTCTTTGTGAATAGGCAAATTTTACGGAATGTAAAATACTAATTTTTTTTAATAAGCGTTCTGCTAAATCATCGATTTCCTTGGGAAAAGGAAATTCTAAGCTATTAAATGAGAAGAAATAGACATCAAAAAGAAAAATACGAATAGCGGTTTCCTCTCCTAAAAATTCTAAATTAGAATCGATACTTATATCATACAATGCGAGTAATTTGTCAAGTTCAGATTTCAATAAATAAGTGGCTGAAAGACTTAAATATTGACTTGTTGAAAAATCTTCAAATGAAAATTGATCATCTTTAAAAAGAGCATCTAGAAGTAAAAATAACTTTGATTCTTTTAAATAATACCATTGGAGTGTTAATAATGAGTCCTGACCTGTTGAATAAAAATGAATCGTTTTATTTTCAATGATTAGCTTAAGATCAGAAATTTCAAAAAAATCAAAGTCTTCAATTAATTGATTGACTTCTTTTTTCACTACATAGGTAGATAACATCAAATCGCTAGATAGCTGTTTAAATGAAGCGCTTTGTAAAGGATGCATTTCAAGGTAATTTAAAATAGCAAGCCTAGATTGATATTCTTTATTTAAAAATTGCTTCATAAGATCTCTCCTCTTGTAACCTATACTTCAAATACCCCAATGAACTTGATTATATAGTCAAAGTACAGATAAAACAATTGACTTTTTTTTTGAAAATAGAAATAAATTTAATAAACAGTGTATTATAAAGAATTTATTCCTGTTTCCATTTTTTTTGAATTTATTTAAAAAAAATTGAAATGACAAAAAAGGGTAGCGACAATATAATAAGTCTTGTCTTAGGGATGCGGTGCACCAAGTCCTCTAGAATAAGGCAAACAGTGTATCAACTAGAAAGGAGGGTCTATGATCGCAAAGCGGAGAAGAGAAATTTTTCCCAATACTTACATACTCTTTATTATGTCTATTTTTATAGTTTTAATAGGAAGTATAATTATGTTTTTTTCTGATAAAATTTCTGCTCAAGAGAAAACATTACAGTTGAGTACAATTGAAAAGATAGTTCAAGTTGAAAATATGACTGATTTCACCATTGGATTAAATGATATACAAGAAAATGTTCTCACACTACATTATCCAAAAAGTTTTCAATTAGATGAGGAAAAATTTAAACAAGAAAATATTGATAAAATTCAAAATATTGAAGTTGACTCTAAGAAAGATCAACTCTCATTCAAGTTAAAGAATGGTAATATAACAAAAATTTTATTTTCCGGTCGCTTTTTAGAAGTAGGCGACCAAAGAATATCTGTTCAAGCTGGTGGTGAAAATGAAGAATTACAAATTATTGTTCAAAAATTAAAAACGGAAAGTACTTTTGATAAAAAAGATAGTTTTGGTCTGAATCAGATGGATTCTAAAGAAGAAATATCAAAAGAACCAGCAAGTGGAAAATCAGCGGAAATTGCTCAGCCAAAAGTAACGTTACCAAGTTTCGATTGGAATCTGTTAAATACAGATGGTTTGGATTTAACGACATTTAATCAAGTTGCTGTTAATACGCCAGTTAAGTTAACGGGTGGGACGTTTGATAATCAGCAAAGAAACTACTATATGTTTTTTGGGCACGCAGGTAAAGCCAACAACTACACTTATAGTACAGAAAGTTTCAATAAAACAGGAAATATGTACGCTGCATTAGGACAAGATACAAGAATGCCACTCTTATCACCTATGATGATTGGAGTGAAAAAACAAGTAGCCGCAGAAGAAACTACACGTGTTTTTGGTTATGATTTTGATTATACGCGTAGTAATGTCAGTGAAAGTGCTGCTAATTTTGATATAGGTGAAATGGATCAGCCAGATGGAGCGATAACGAAAAGTGGTAACAACTATGATCCAACTGGCTCTAATAGCACTAATACGTGGATAATTTCGCAATATGTGAAAGAAAACGAAATTGTGTCCTATGGTTTTTTTGAAAAAGCAGCGATAGTTGGGGCTGAAACTACGTATCAACCTGTAAGGGTTCATGGTTATGTCATTAGTAAAGGAACAGGCAGAATTCGTTATGATATAAGTTATTATAATGAAAATCAACAAGCGAAATATTATGCATTGAATTATGGGGCTCACATGGATGTAGGAGGAGCACACACCAATTCTAGGTTATTTTCATTTGGTGAATCAGGATTGTACTTCAATGAACCGACTAAAACGCCAGTTGATTCTTTACCCGCACGAGTTTATTTTTACACTAATAAGGGCTATAACAGCAGTTTAGGTCCAACAGATTATAAGGTGGGGAACTTAAATTCAGATACTAGTATATCAAGTGGTAGAGCAGTATATAAAATTAGTTATTGGAAAGGAATAGACAGACAAAAATGGTTGAACCCAATGACAGGATATAAAAATCCTTATGAAATTTGGGATCCAATTCAACCTTTAGATTATGAATTTCCATTGGGGCATCCAGTTTTTGCTTTAAGGTGGAATCAAGTCTATTTAAATCCGGGTGAGGTTGGAACGGGATCGCTAGATTTATCAATCGAAGAGCCCGCACCTGTTTTACCAGCAGCAGAAAAAAATTACAAAAACGAGAATTCATCAGACGGTGTAAATAGAGTGGGCGATACTCTTTCCTTTAGTTTAGTAGCAATGAACAGAGGGGATATGGATGTTTGGAAACAGGTGAATGTGACGGATGTATTGCCTAAAGAATTAGAGTTAGACACCTCGTCTTTGATTTTAGTAGACAGCGATGGAAAAGAAAGTATACTTGACCCATCGATTTATGATAAGGAGGCACATAAATTTACGGCAGGATTATATGATATTCCAGCTAAGAAGCAAATTGAAATAAAATACAAAGCTAAAATTGTTTCAGGTGTGGATCAAACGATTATCAATCAATTTACTGCTACTAATCAAAATTCTGAGACAGCTAGTGCCGAAGTACAAATACCTGTTAGTGAAAAATTAGACTTTAAGCTAACTGAAGAAGTTTTTCATGAAGATGGCACAATTGCCGATAAAGCAGTTCAAGGAGAGACTTTAGTATATCGAACAACCATTCTAAACCCTAATAGTTTGAGCAATACAAATTATCGAAGTTTTCAAGGATATATACCATTTGATCCTAACTTGGAGAATATGACAGAGGGAATACTAAAAGATCAGTCAGGTAGTTCAATCGGAAAGGTGGTTTATAGCCCTATTGCTAATACAGTTGTTTATTCTGCCAACTTTACTAAAGAAGGAGAAATCGTTCCTATCAATCAAAATATATATGTAGAGTATAAAGCCACAGTTAAACAAGAAGCACCTGACGGTACACTGATAAAAGCAAAAGCTAATTTTTGGGCAGACTTTAGAAATGGGACAGCATTAGATGATAAAAACAGACCAACTTCAAACGAAGTTCAGACTGAAATTATGGAAAAAAGAGGAGACTTAGTTTTTGTTTCAGCTCCAAAAGTACTTGATTTTGGAGAAGCGTTAAAAATCTCTGCAAAAGATAAAACGTATTCAATCGCATCAAAAGATGATGCTCTGATGGTAGAGGATCATCGCGGTACGGGAGAACATTGGTCAATGACGGCTACTTTATTAAAAGAATTGAGTAGCACTTCTGGACATGAATTAATAAATAGCCTGCACTATAAAAAACAAGAGCAGGAATATATTTTTACATTAGGTAATGCAATTCCGATTATTGAAAAAGAGACGATTGATGAACAGAGTGTGGATATTTCAGCTGATTGGGTAGGAACAGAAAACGGTCCGTTTTTAGATATAAAAGCCGGTCAACCACGTGCTGAAAAATATTCAGGCTCCATAAAGTGGACGTTGCAAGATGTTCCAGCGAATAATCATGAATAGGAGAAGAATCAAATGAAAAAAAGCCAATTTTTAGTTGTTTTGTGGTTACTATGTGGGTTCTTCTTTCTAATGATTGGAAACAGTCATGTAAAAGCGGCTGAGCATCAGGAGTATGAATCGCCCGCAGGAGTTGGATTTTATGGTTCTTATGAATATCCCGAAAAAGAGTCTCATCCGGATGACTTGTTGGTTGAAGAATCAACAGAGATGCCTCATCCAGATAAACCAATAGAGAATGTTCAAGATGAAACCAATGTGAATCAGTTAACTAGTAAACCTGCGGGAAGAACACTTCCTAATACAGGAGAAATGAAGAATCGTTATTTTGGATTGATTGGTATTTTGATCGTAGTGGTTGCGGTATTGATTGTCCTTATAAATAGAAAAAAAAGTAAAGAGGAGAACGTATAATGAAATATGTAAATTTTAAATCGGCAGCAGTATTGATGATTCTAGGTTCAATGACTGTTTCAAGCGTGAATGCATTTGCGGAAGGTAACTATGAAAGAAACTATCAAAGTGGAGGAATTGTTGAGTTTGTTCCAGATACAGATCCAACAGATCCTGTAGATCCAAATGATCCAGATCCAAACAACCCAGTTAAACCTTGGGATCCAACAACACCTGATCATAAACCTAACCCGGGAACAGAAGGACCCTTAAGTATAGATTTCGCTTCAAGTATTGACTTTGGAAAAAATAAAATTACAAACAAAGATGAAGTGTACTACGCAGAACCACAATATTTATGGAATGAAGATCTCTCAGACTTTGACCCCTCTTCCGCAAAACCTAACTATGTACAAATTTCTGATAAACGTGGAACGAACGATGGTTGGACACTAACAGTTAAACAAGATACTCAATTCAAAAATGATCAAACGTTAAACAAAGAGCTGACAGGTTCACAAATTAAATTTACGCAAGGTACAGCAGCTTCAAATAGTACTAATGTGGTAGCGCCAAAAACTGTTGATATGACGTTAGTACCGGGGACTGCAACCAACGTGATGACCGCAGATAAAGGGGCTGGTGCGGGCACATGGGTAGACCGTTTTGGAACACTTGAAGATGTTGAAATAAATGGTCAAACAGTGAAGAAAAATAAAGCAATCACATTATCTGTACCAGGGACAACACCGAAAGATGCTGTAAAATACGAAACAAAATTAATCTGGTCATTAACAGACGTACCAGGAAATACAACCGAAGTAGAATAATTCATAAAATATAATGAAACAGATAGAGGAGAATAACAAAATGAAATCAATCAAATTAGCAACAACAGCAAGCGTGTTACTATTCAGCACAATCTTATTTTCTACACAAGCAATGGCTGCACCAGGCGAATTACCAGCCAACCGCGATACAGATGCACAAGTGAAATTTATCGAAGATGATTCACCAACAGACCCAACAGATCCAACAAATCCAGATCCAGAAAAACCAGTTGTTCCAGTTGATCCAACAAATCCAGATAAACCAGTAGAACCAGGAACAAACGGTCCATTAAGTTTGGACTATGCTTCAATTTTAGACTTTGGTACACAATTGATTTCCAACAAAAATCAAACGTATTTTGCTAAACCTCAATATTTAAAAGATAAAGATGGAAATATTGATGAAGTAAATCCAGTACCAAATTATGCTCAAGTAACAGATAAACGTGGTGGAGAAAAAGGTTGGGCACTTAGTGTAAAACAAAATGGTCAATTTAAATCATTAAAAAACAATAAAGAATTAACAGGAGCTCAAATCACTTTCTTAAATGGTGAAGCAGCGACAGTGTCTTCTTCAAAAGCGCCAAGCACAGTGAAAAATACATTTATCTTAGGAACAGATGGTGGAGGTGTTGTAGAAAATGTGATGGCCGCATCAACAGGTGAAGGTTTCGGTACATGGGTGTATCGTTTTGGAGATGAACAGACGATGAAAGAAAGTATCAAGCTAGATGTACCAGGGGCTACAGTAAAAGAAGCAGATACCTATAAAACAACTTTGACTTGGACATTAACAGATATTCCAGAAAATACAGTAGAGTAAACATAAGATCAATACATTTAGAATAAGAGATAAGAGCAAATAGATTCATTTTATAAGCAACGATACTACACAAGACTACTGGTGAGAAAATTTACGACGGATGATTTTCTCACTAGAAGTCAGTTGCTAAAGTTGTTGGAGTAGACAAAGCAAAAAGTGAGCTTTTATTTCTTTTCATCAAATTATACATATGCAAAATTAGGAGGAAAATAATAATGTTTAAACATAAAATAAAATGGTTGTGTTATTTAATAGTATTTATTAGTTTAGTTGGTATGATCCCAAAAGTAGAAGCATCTGAATTGAAATTCAGTGTTGAACCCGTACTTCCAGAAAATCAAAAAAGCCAAGCTCATACCTATTTTGATTTGAACATGACACCTAATCAAAAACAAGTACTAAAAGTCCATATGCGAAATGACACCGAAAATGAGGTTGTTGTAAAACCCTCGATTCATACAGCGACAACCAATATCAATGGGGTGGTTGAATACGGAGAGTCCAATACAAAAGTTGATAAAACCATAAAATATACTATTGAAGATATTGTAAAATCTACCAAAAAAGAAGTTAAAATTCCTGCAAAAGGTGCAACGGATTTAGAGCTGAATGTTCAAATGCCAGCAGAAAAATTTGAAGGTATTTTAGCCGGTGGCATTACACTAGAAGAAAAGGAAATAGAAAAAAAAGATGAAAAAGATAAGGCCCAAGGACTAGCAATTGAAAATAAATACGCTTATGTTGTGGCTATTGTATTACAGGAGTCAGAGAAAAAAGTTAGTTCTGAATTGAAACTTACTGGCGTTGAACCAGGACAAGTAAATGCTAGAAATGTTATTAATGCAACCATTCAAAATACACAACCGAAATATATGAACCAATTATCTATTGATACAAAAATTACTAAAAAAGGTAAAAAAGATATACTGTATTCATCTAAAAAAGAAGGAATGCAGATGGCGCCCAATAGTTCATTTGCCTATCCAGTTTCCTTGGCCGGAGAAGAATTAAAGGCGGGTAAATATACTTTAGATATGAATGCTAGTTCTATGAATCAGAAATGGCATTTTACAAAAGATTTTGAAATAAAAGCTGATGTTGCTAAAAAACTTAATAAGTCAGATGTAAGTATTAAGAAGAATAGTAATTGGATATACTTGATAATTGGTATTTTAATTATTTTGATTATTGTGCTATGTATTATTTTGTTATTTAAAAAGAAAAAAGCCAAAGATAAACAGTTACAGATACAAAAAAGTAAAAAGAACAAAAAACGTAAAAACAAAGGTCATAGATAACGTTAGAAAAAACTATTTGTTTGCAGTGACTTTGTATAAGATATGATGGAGTCATAATGCTGTGAGTGACAATTTTGTCTCCAACACATAAACTATCTTTAGCGTACAAAACGGAAATAGAACAATCTAATTTTATGCTAATTGAATCTCAGAGTAGGTTTTAATGCAAAAATAAACATAAGGTGTGAACAAAAGCATGAGTAATATTGGCTTGATTTATTTGGGATTCGAGGAAAAAGAAATGAGGACAGACTTTTTAGAAGAATATTCTGAACTATTTTTATTAAAGAGCCGTGTAGAGCTTCTTAAAGAGTTAGATCGGTTAGAAGGCATAATCATTGTTGAAGAAGAAAAAAACAAATTGGGTGAAGTTTGTGAATTGATCATGATCATCAAAAAAAAATCGCCCAGCTTTATTTGGATTATCTCATCAATAGAAAAAGAAATGGACAAACTGGTTTATTTACAATTAGGAGCAGATTATGTTATCAATAAAAATTCTAATAAAATGGAAAAAGAATTAATTATCAAAAATGCATTACAACGAAGTCATTATTTTATAGATAATCATGAGGTTAATATGTTTGATGGACAACTGAATGAAAGGAAAAGCACAAAAATTTATTTAGTGCCAGAGAATCTTAGTGTAATGATTAATGGAAGTGTAGAAGTACCTTTAACTAGACTAGAATTTCAGTTATTAGATCTTTTATTTCAAAAGCCTGGTGTGACATTTACCTATGAAAAACTTCAAGAACATATTTATGGAGATACTACTGAAAATCGTCAATATCGGATAACTAATCTGATGTATCATTTAAGGAAAAAAATTGATAAGGCAGATGATAAGAATAGTGAATTTATAAAGACCGTTCGTTCAAGAGGTTATATGTTGAAAGTATAATGGAATAATAAATTTTATCTTATAAAAATGGAAAAAATAAGTAAATAAAGTATAAAATCCTCAGAAAAAGATTTTATACTTTATTTTGGTTTACGTACACTTTTGCTTAATACTAGCTCTTTTTCTCAATACAAAACAAAATTGGCGGGTTGTTTTTTTGATTAATAAACTGATAAGTTAATACACTATATTCTTCTTGTGACAACTGTTGAGAATACTCTTGTACTAGTTTTAATTCGGCTTCCCCACCAGCATGCCCGTAGTAAACAACTAAAACAATACGTCCTTTAGGGCACAGTCTAGTCAGTAGTGAATCTAAAGCTCTTTTTGTTGTGTCGGGCTTGGTAATGATCTGTTTATTACTCTTGGGAAGGTATCCCAGATTAAAAATAGCAGCACTTAATGATTTTTCTTTAGGAACAACGATTTCAATCGTTTCATGGCCTTGATGGAATAATCGTACTTGTTTACTTAATCCTAACTCAATCAGTTTTTTTTCAGTGTTTAGCAGGGCTTGTTCTTGAATATCAAATGCATAGACTAAACCTTCTGAGCCAACTAGATTTGCCAAGAAAGCAGTGTCATTACCGTTACCCATTGTAGCATCAATAACGGTATCACCAACTTGAATCACTTCTTTTAAAAGTGTATGGCTGAAGTGCAGTGCAGTTTGTAGCATTAAATAAGAGCCTCCTTAGACGTGCGTACATTATATATTCCTTGAACACTATTTCGACGTTTCATTTCATCATCAATTGCATTCAGTACTTCCCATTTTTTTAAGCTCCACATGGGACCAACTAAGGTATCGGTTGGAGCATCACCAGTCAAACGATGGATCACAATTTCAGGAGGGATCATTTCTAACTGATCACAAATGATGTTGACATAGTTTTTTTGCGTCATCAACTGCAAACGTCCTTCATGATAATCTCTCAACATCCGCGTATTTGTCATCAAATGCAGTAGATGTAACTTAATTCCTTGGATATCAGAATCAAGGATCGTTCGACGTACATTTTCTCTCATCATATCTAAACTTTCACCAGGTAAACCATTGATCAGATGAGTACAGACCCGAATGCCATGTTTACGTAATTTCGCTACACCATCCAAATAAGTTTGATAGTCATGGGCTCTGTTGATTGTATTACTAGTGTCTTCGTAAGTTGTTTGCAAGCCTAATTCTACCCACAAGTAGTACCGCTGATTAAGCTCGGCTAAATACTCGACGATATCATTTGGAAGACAATCAGGCCGTGTTCCGATCGAAATACCCACGACACCTTTTTCATTAAGAACCTGTTCAAAACGATGTCGAATTACTTCGACAGGTGCGTGTGTATTAGTGAAATTTTGAAAATAGACAATATACTGGTTGACTTGAGGCCATTTTTTATGCATCATGTGCACTTCTTTTTGAAACTGAATGGGTAAAGGATCTTTTGGGGCTACAATCATATCTCCTGATCCTGAAACACTGCAAAAAGTACAACCGCCCTTTGCCACCGTTCCGTCACGATTAGGACAATCAAATCCTCCGTCTAAAGGTACCTTAAAAATTTTTCCGCCGAACTGCTGACGCAAAGCATAATTCCATGAGTGATATCGTTTATTAGGATCTTCAGTATATATAAATTTAGACATTGTTTTTCTTCTTTCTATAGTTGTTTACTTTTAAAACGCCAAACAAAGCGTTTTTCTAAATAAATTGGATAGCTCATCAACAACCAAGCTAAACCAAAACAAAAACCTCCGACAACGTCGCTTGTGAAATGAACACCAGCATAGATCCTGCTGATACCAATTAGTAAAATACCTAAGCCCAAGAAGATTTGTAAAATTAAACAAAGTTCTTTTTGTTTAATAAATTGTGGCAACAATAAAATAATTGTTCCATACAAAAGTACACTCCCAGTAGAATGTCCGCTAGGAAAGCTGTAACTATGTTCCGTTACTAAATGATTTAAAGTTGGACGTGGGCGCATAAAGACTAACTTGACCAATGGATTTGCGATACCAGCGATTAACCCAGTATTGATCAAAAGCCAAAGCGTTTCAGCATAATATTTTCCTTTGAATAGTACAAAAGCAATAGCCAAAGTGATAATTCCTACAGTCAGTGGATCAGCAAACTTTGTATACCAAATAAAAAATTGATTTGCTGAAGGATATGGGGTTCTTACGATTGCTGTGATCGTTTGATCAAAACTTTTTAACCAGTCTGGATAAAAACGTACCACATATCCCAAAAACATAAAGACAACCAAGAAGCAGCTACCTGCAAATTGATAATATAATTTATTTTTCATAAAAGATCCTTTCCAAACTAGATAAAGCTTATTATAACATCAAATAATGAAGAACACATCTGGGAATCAATTAAAAAGCCTATACAAAAACTGTAAAGTTTTTGTATAGGCTTTGCAATCAAAAGAGAGTTAATCATTTTCTCCATCTTCATAATCTGATGGTCCTTCAACTGAGATATCACCAGAATTAGTTCGCAGGTCGAACGATTTTGTCCCTTTTCCTCGTTTATAAGAAGTCCGTTCTTTACCAAAAATCGTACTATCACCTAACTTGGTTTTGGCTTTGATCGTTACGTCATATAAAATTTCTTCTGTATGAAGTTGAATGCTTCCTAATTGAGATTCAACTGACAATTTCTTAGGGATTTCTGTTCCATACAGTGAAAAGTCGCCATTGGTATTTTTGACTTCGGCTTCACCTTTAAGATGAGTTGCCTGAACGTCACCATTGCTTGTTTCTATTTTGGCTGTCCCTTTGACAGTATTTAAGTAAATATCGCCAGATGTACTAATTGCAGACCAATTAGAAGCTGTGAAATCATTGATCTGAATCTCGCCATTCGTGGTTTTGAATGCCGCTTCGTCAGTACGAACATCAGTATAAACGTTAAGGTCACCGTTTGTTGTTTCAATTGCTAAATTTTCAGTATTGATATTGTTAACGTTTATTTCAGCATTACTTAACTCAATGGATAGAGCCTTTGTTTTAACATCTGAAAGATTGATAGATCCATTTGCTTTTCCATCTAAGACTAAACGTTTTGTATTAGATGGAATCGTTAAGGTTACAGCAGAACCTCGATCGAAGAGGTCCAATTTTAATCCGTCTACTTCTTGTCTTTTCTTTTCACTGCTTGCTGAAATAACGAGTTCATTATTTTTTTCCGTAACATCTAAGGAACTAGTGAGTGAAACAGGGATAGAACTACGAGTATTCATTACGACCTTATTTGAATTTTCAGTTAAAATATAGAAACTGGCATTGCCTGAAAGGTCAAGATGAATTTCTTCTGTACTTTTTTTATTTTTTATTTCATATACTTGTTTTTTTGTATCTGTCATAGATTTTTCAGCACGTCTAAAATAGACCGCACTACCAATTCCACCGATAATCATAGCTAAAATACCAATGGACAGAAAAAAAGCAGTTGTCTTTTTCATATTAAATCTCTCCTCTTAAAACTCGAATATTCCATTGTAAATAACGTCTCAATGCTTTTCCGAAAAACTTGGTTAACGGCGTTAGAATCAATAGCCCGATGATTCCAGAACCCGAAAGGAAAACACTGACGAATAATTGGAATATTGTACCATCATTAAAGCCTGAAAAGACTGAAATACCCCCTAAAATCGGCGAAAACAAGAAAACACCAGCTACTAACCAACAAGAAAATAAAACCATAGTAAAAGCAAAAATAAGCCAAAACATTAAAAGAAAATTAAATGAAAGAACGCCTGCGATTTGGAAAAATCGTGTAAGGCCGCTGTGACGAGGGCGTTCATAGGAATGATATGTATCATCATATGGATGTTCTGGTACCTCTTCATAGTAGTATTCATTATTTACAACTGGTTGAATTTCTTGCCAACCATCTCGCTCAAGTTTTTTCTCAGGAACAGTGATATCAAACTCTTGTAAGATTTCTTCAGCGATTCCTCGAGGTTTCCCTAAACTTTTGGCAATTTCTTCTTCTGTCTCCCCAGCAGCTGAGCGTTCCTCGAAAATTGTTTCATATTTGTTTAAGATAAAAGCTTGTTGTTGAGCAGTCAAAGGTTTTAAATAGATCTTTAATTCAATTAAAAAGTGCTCTTTATTCATTTTTTTCCCCCATTTCATTTTACAGTCTTGCTACTTCTTCTCCACTATAATTTTTTTTTGAAGTAATAACAAGTGCTTAATCAAAAAATCAGCCTAAGGTAAAGAGACGAATCAGACTTGAGACCTAGTCCTATCGAAAAATAAAGCAGGTACTTTGTATAATTAAAAAGAAAGAAAAAAATTACGTTTTTATTTTATCATTAATGAAAGAAAATAAAAAAATATTTCTATTTTCTTTGAAAAAAGGTATACTATAATTCAAAGAATACTTTTTTAGAAAATTCGGAGGATATATTATGGAGAAGTACAAAACATCAAGAAAAGAGCGGAGGAAAGCCGAACAGAACAAGCTTGCTTATGATCAGCTAAAAAAAGGAACCACTGTGCTTAGTTCTGCGATTGTTGTATCGTCAATTGCTGCACCTATTGCTGCACCAAAAATAGCTGAAGCAACAGAAGATAAAACACCAAGTGAACAAGTAAGCTACTCAGATACTATTACACATACAGAAGCCGTTCAAACACAAACAACGACGACTGACTCAAACGATTCGATGACACAAGAAACTCAGACAACAGAATCTGAAACATCTTCAAGTGAAGGAACGTCTGAAACACAAGAATCATCAGAATTAAATACATCAGAAACAACACAAAATACTGAAACTACTGAATCTACAGAAGAAACGACAAACTCTTCAACAGATGAAGTGGATGAATCAAAAACACCAGATCTTGCGATGCGTTCAGCATTTTCCGCGCAATCTAGAAGCATCAGTCCGAGCACCTTTATTGCTGAAATAGCTGGACATGCCCGTTCAGTTGCAGCAGCGAATGATTTATATGCATCTGTAATGATGGCTCAAGCAATTCTTGAAAGTGATTGGGGAAGAAGTACATTATCAGCAGCTCCAAACCATAATTTATTTGGAATAAAGGGAAGCTATCAAGGACAATCTGTCACAATGAAGACTTGGGAAGTTCTTAACGGACAATGGGTTCAAGTAAATGCCGCATTTAGAAAATATCCGTCTTACTCAGAATCATTTGGAGATAACGCCTACGTTTTAAGGAATACTTCATTTCAAGCAGGTGTATATTATTATTCAGGTGCTTGGAAGAGCAACACAAATTCATACAAGGATGCAACTGCTTGGCTAACAGGACGTTATGCAACTGATCCTGGTTATAATACAAAATTGAATAATATAATTACAACATACAACTTAACTCAGTATGATACTCCTTCATCAGGAGGCGGTGGAAATAACGGCGGAAATACAGGTAGCGGCAACACAGGTGGAAATACAGGCGGCAATACCGGTGGTGGGACAAGCACAGGAAATGTCACTCATACTGTAAAAGCTGGAGATAGTTTATGGGCATTATCGGCTAAATATGGCACGTCTATTGCAAATATTAAGAGCTGGAATAATCTTTCTAGTGACGTCATTTATGTTGGTCAAAAACTAATCGTGAAAAAAGGCTCCGGTAATGCAGGTGGAGGCAACACTGGCGGTAACGGTGGCTCAACAGGAAATACAGGAGGTTCTGGAAATGCAGGCACCTCAAATTCTTATTACACTGTAAAATCAGGAGATTCACTTTGGGCGATTGCGAATGCAAACGGCATAAGTATTGCTAATTTACGTCAGTGGAATAACTTGAGTGGAGATATTATTTATCCAGGTCAAAAACTGATCGTGAAAAAAGGCTCTGGCAATGCAGGTGGAGGCAACACTGGCGGTAACAACAGTGGCTCAACAGGAAATACAGGAGGTTCTGGAAACACAGGTACCTCAAATTCTTATTACACTGTAAAATCAGGAGATTCACTTTGGGCGATTGCGAATGCAAACGGCACAAGTATTGCTAATTTACGTCAGTGGAATAACTTGAGTGGAGATATTATTTATCCAGGTCAAAAACTGATCGTGAAAAAAGGCTCCGGTAATGCAGGTGGAGGCAACACGGGAGGCAGCACTGGCGGCTCAACAGGAAATACAGGAGGTTCTGGAAACACAGGTACCTCAAATTCTTATTACACTGTAAAATCAGGAGATTCACTTTGGTCGATTGCGAATGCGAATGGTATAAGTATCGCTAATCTACGACAGTGGAACAGTCTGAGCGGAGATATTATTTATCCAGGTCAACGTTTGGTTGTGAAAAAAGGCCAAGGGAGCTCAACCGGCTCAACAAGTTCAGCTGGTAATCAAGGTGGCAATCAAACCTCAGGTTCACATACTGTGAAAAGTGGGGATACTTTATGGGGACTTTCGCAAAAATATGGATCAAGTGTTCAAAAAATCAAACAAATGAACGGTCTATCTAGCGATATGATTTATATTGGTCAAAAATTGAAAGTTAAATAAAACAATTGATATTGACTGTAATGTTTGGTAGTATGATAGCACATGATAGAAATATAAACAGTGAAAAGGAATAGTAGAAAGAACCATGTTTTAGAGAGTGTATGGTTGGTGAAAATACACACAGAAGCTTTCGAACTCGCCTTGGAGTTATTTTACTGAATAAGTAACAGGTAATCATGAAATGATTATCTCCACTTTACTAAGTGAGATCGGCGGCGGCCGTTACAACGCTGAGGCTTGTAATTCTACAAGTAAATTTAGGTGGTACCACGTTGTCGATCACACGTCCTATAGGAACTTTTTCCTGTAGGACTTTTTGTTGTGAATCACTACGATTGGCTTAGCCAGAGTAGGATGATGAACAATACTTGGCGACCAACGGGAGAGAAGTTTCATTACTAGTGAATCACCATTAAACATCACAATAATAAGTTACTTAAATAGGAGGAGAAAATCGTGAGTTACGATCACAAAAAAATTGAGAAGAAATGGCAAAAATATTGGGCTAAGCACAATAGCTTTACTACCCATGATGATCCAAGCAAAGAAAAATTTTATGCTCTAGATATGTTCCCATATCCATCAGGACAAGGACTACATGTTGGGCATCCAGAAGGCTATACAGCAACAGATATTTTGTCTCGTATGAAAAGAAGTCAAGGATATAGCGTTTTACATCCAATGGGGTGGGATGCATTTGGCTTACCAGCAGAGCAATACGCTTTAGACACGGGAAATGATCCAGCAGAATTTACTAAAAAAAATATTGAAACATTCAAGCGTCAAATCAATTCATTGGGTTTTAGCTATGACTGGAATCGTGAAATCAATACGACTGATCCAGAATATTATAAGTGGACGCAATGGATTTTTACTAAATTATATGAACATGGATTAGCATATGAAGCAGAAGTAGCGGTTAACTGGGTACCGGAACTTGGAACAGTGATTTCAAATGAAGAAGTTATCGATGGGAAAAGCGAACGTGGTGGTTATGATGTTGTCAGAAAACCAATGCGTCAATGGATGCTGAAAATCACAGCATATGCAGATCGCTTACTAGATGATTTGGAGTTAGTGGATTGGCCTGAAAGTATAAAGGATATGCAACGTAATTGGATCGGTCGTTCTGAAGGCGCAAATGTTACGTTTAAAGTTGCAGGATTGGAAGATGAATTTACTGTATTTACGACTCGTCCAGATACATTATTTGGTGCAACCTATACGGTTTTAGCACCTGAATTAGAATTGGTGAAAAAAATTACTACCCCAGAACAAAAAGATGCTGTAGAAGCATACATTGATGCAGCTTCTAAAAAATCTGATTTGAACCGAACTGATTTAGCTAAAGAAAAAACGGGTGTCTTTACAGGGGCTTACGCAGTAAACCCGGTTAACGGGGCTGAAATTCCGATTTGGATCGCTGATTATGTACTGGCTTCTTATGGAACTGGTGCAATAATGGCCGTTCCAGCTCATGATGAGCGTGATTACGAATTTGCGAAAACATTCAATATCGATATCATTCCAGTCCTAGCAGGTGGAAATGTTGAAGAGTCAGCATTCACAGGTGATGGCGTACACATCAATTCTGAGTTTTTAGATGGTTTGAACAAGGAAGAAGCAATCATTAAAATAAATGAATGGTTAGAAGAAAAACAAGTCGGTAAAAAAGAAGTTAGCTATCGCTTACGTGATTGGTTGTTTTCTCGTCAACGTTACTGGGGTGAACCAATTCCTGTGATTCATTGGGAAGATGGTACGACAACCACTGTTCCAGAATCTGAATTACCGCTGAGATTGCCAAAAACAGATGATATCAAACCAAGCGGAACAGGAGAATCACCACTTGCAAATATCACGGAGTGGATCAATGTAGTTGACCCTGAAACTGGTAAAAAAGGTAAACGTGAAACGAATACAATGCCACAATGGGCAGGAAGTTCGTGGTATCATTTACGTTATATCGATCCCCATAATAAAAATGAAATTGCCAACTATAAAAAACTAGAACGTTGGCTACCTGTAGATATTTATATTGGTGGAGCAGAACACGCAGTACTCCACTTGTTGTATGCTCGTTTCTGGCATAAATTCCTTTATGATATTGGTGTTGTACCGACGAAAGAGCCGTATCAAAAACTATATAATCAAGGAATGATCTTAGGTCAAAGTTTCCGTGACAGCCGCGGTGTATTGGTTCCTACAAATATGGTAGAAAAACGTGACGGAGTCTGGGTCAATATTGAAACAGGAGAACAGCTAGAGGAATCACCAGCTAAAATGAGTAAATCATTGAAGAATGTTGTAAATCCTGATGATGTTGTAGAAAAATATGGTGCTGATACATTAAGAATGTACGAAATGTTCATGGGTCCGCTTGATGCATCCATTGCTTGGAGTGAAAACGGGCTTGAAGGTAGCCGTAAATTCTTGGATCGTGTATGGCGCTTGATTGTAGATGAAAATAATAAAATGCGTGACCGCATCACAACTATCAATGATGGACGTTTGACGAAAGTATATAACCAAACAGTCAAAAAAGTGACAGAAGATATGGAGAACTTACACTTTAACACAGCTATTTCTCAATTGATGGTCTTTGTGAATGAAGCCAATAAGGTCGATGTTTTACCGTATGAATACATTGAAGGATTTGTTCAATTATTAGCACCTATCGCACCACATATTGGTGAAGAACTATGGACAATTCTTGGGAATGAAGAAAGTCTAACAAATGCTCCTTGGCCAGCTTATGATGAATCAGCATTAGTTGAAGATGAAGTTGAAGTAGTTTTTCAAGTTAACGGAAAAGTTCGTGCGAAGCTGAATGTTGCTCGCGGATTGAGTAAAGATGAATTGGAAGAAAAAGCTTTAGCAACTGAAGAAATCCAATCCTTTATTGATGGAAAGACAATACGTAAAGTTATAGTTGTTCCAGATAAATTGGTGAATATTGTAGCGAATTAAACTATAAGAGACGGTTGCACAGAAGTAGTTAACTCTGAGAAGTGAGTAGTTGTTTCTGCTCGGATTTCTTGAGGCTAGGATATGACTCGTAGAGTTGTGTTCTAGCCTCTTCAGTTTATTCTAAAATAGGAGGGAAAAAATGATTAGTCATCTAACCTTTATCGTTCAAGATTTAGAAAGAGCAGCTCTATTTTTTGAAACGATATTTGATGCTAATGAAGTATATTCAAGCGGAGCTGATACGTTTTCAATAGCGCAAGAAAAATTTTTCTTGATCGACGATCTTTGGATTGCGATTATGCAAGGTGAGTCATTACCATCAAAGACATATAATCACATTGCTTTTAAAATCGAAGAAAGTGAATATAACAGTTACTTAAATAAAATTCGATCTTTAGGATTAGAAATAAAAAATGGACGTCCGCGAGTAATAGGGGAAGCCAATTCTATTTACTTCTATGATTTTGATAATCATTTATTTGAGCTGCATACAGGAACTTTAAACGAACGATTAGAGTACTATCAAAGGGGAAAGAAATAAACTCACTTTGCGCAATTTTAATCATCATGCTACAATATATCTAAGAAATGACGAAGGTGGTGAATAAGTACAATGGTCAACATGTCAAAAATAACAGCAAGCTGTTCATATATCATAGCGTACCTAGCGTTTTGTCATGTTATTATTTCCAATTTTTTATCTCAAGGGACAAGTGTGTCTAAAAAGGGATAAAAAATTAAATAAAACAGACCATTCAGACTTATTTACTTAAAAACAGTCAGTCATAAAATAACAAGAAATTAGTGAACTGATTTCTAAACTCAAATCAGAGTAGTTGAAATCCATAGCTAATAGTAAATATTTGAAGGTTGGACGGGAAAGATGTTCAGCTTTTTTGTGCATGCCAAAATTATTTTAAAATTAATATATACGATGAAGATGTTGGTTATTGTGGATCTGTCTGAATGGCAGAAAGAGGAAAAGATGTTAGTACAGTTACAAAAAATAACTAAAAATTATGGAGCAGAACCACTGTTTGAAGAATTAAATTTACAAATCAATAAAGGGGAAAAAATAGGTTTAATTGGTACAAATGGCTCAGGCAAATCGACAATATTGAAAATCATAGCAGGATTTGAAACGGTTGATTCGGGAACAGTCACGTGCCAAAAGAACAGTCGTATCGGTTACTTGGCTCAAATGCCGAAAGTAAGTCTCCAACAAGTAAGGGAGTATTTATTAGAGACATTTACACTATTGAACTCGATTCAAAAACAATTAACGCGATTGGAAGAGCAGATGGCAATTCCAGACTGTGACTTAGACAAGTTGTTAACTCGTTACGGTCAACAACAAGAAGAATTTCAACAAGCTGGCGGCTACGAAATGGAAAATAGATTGGAAATGATTGCCAATGGTTTAATGATCAATCATTTATTGGAGAAAAAGTTTTCAGAGTTAAGCGGTGGTGAGCAGACGATTGTTGCCTTAGCCAGAATACTACTTCAAGAAAATGAGCTTGTACTACTAGATGAACCAACTAATCATCTAGATGCGAAAAGAATTACCTGGCTAGAGGGCTATTTGACTCATGAAAAAACTGCTTATTTGATAGTTTCTCACGACCGCTTATTTTTAGATAACACGGTAGAAAAAATCGTA
Source organism: Enterococcus sp. AMC1252 (assembly GCF_058216515.1). Taxonomy (NCBI): domain Bacteria; kingdom Bacillati; phylum Bacillota; class Bacilli; order Lactobacillales; family Enterococcaceae; genus Enterococcus; species Enterococcus sp. AMC1252. The sequence goes on along the minus strand of NZ_CM177097.1, from coordinate 3,241,429 downwards.
GAACTAGAAGATAGTCGTGTGCAAGAGTACAAAGGAAATTATTCTGCGTACAAGCGGCAAAAAGAAGAGCAGCTTGAAAAACTAAGGAAAGATTTTGAGCAACAGCAAAAAGAAATACAAAAAATAAAACTGGCGATTCGCCGTTTCAGACAATGGGGGCACGAAGGTGATAATGAAAAGTTCTTTAAAAAAGCGAAGCAACTTGAGAAACGCTTAGAAAAGATTCAGATGATTTCTAAACCTAAAGATGAAACAGCAAAAATCGGAAAGAAATTTAAAGAAACGAATCGTTCTGGTAAAGAAGTTCTCCAATTTAATGAGGTTAGTAAAAAATATGCTGATTGCACGTTATTTGATAAAGCAGAATTTTCTTTATTTTGGCAAGAACGTTCAGCAATAATAGGAGAAAATGGAGTAGGAAAAAGTACACTGTTAAAACTTGCTCTAGCTTTAGAAGAGTTCGACAGTGGGGAAATCAAGCAAGGAACAAATCTTAAAATAGGGTATTTACCTCAAATTATTCATTATGAAAAGCCCAACCAAACGATCTTACAATCATTTGGAGAAGCTTGTTCTCTAGTTGAACAAGAAAGCCGTCGTGTGCTAGCCAAGTATTCATTCTATAGTGATGACGTGAAGCAACAAGTTCGATTTTTAAGTGGTGGTGAAAAAATTCGCTTAGAATTGGCTAAGCTGATGCATAATGAAGTCAATTTTTTAGTGTTAGATGAACCGACCAATCATTTAGATATCGAGACGAGAGAGGAAATAGAAGAACTACTTGAAAATTTTAAAGGAACAATGTTAGTTGTTTCACATGATCGATTCTTTTTACAAAAAATGTTTGATACATTTTTAATTGTTGAACAGCAGAAAATCAAGAAAAAAACAGGAAGCTATATGGAAGTACTCACTTCTAAATAATCCAAACTAATAAAAAAGTTAAAGAACGAAATAAAAATGCATGCCATTTTTATTTCGTTCTTGTTGTTCCTGGCTTTTAATTTCAATAAAAAGTGCACGTTTTGGTTATAAACTATCAAAAAATAGAGATATTTTGAAGAACTTTAAGAAAACTTAATATTTGTGAAAAACAAAACAAATCTGCTGAAACACCAGTAAAGCTATATAAAGTCAAAAATCATTTATTGTAAAATATAAAATAAATATATAAAATATAAAAAACTTGTGTTATTAAATTGAAATTAACTGGAAATTACAATACAATAATAAATACAAGGAATAATTTCATTCTATTTTTTTGAAGAAGTAAGGGAGGACTGGTATGAAAAAAAATATTCACTTGATATTTATAAGTTTTATCATTCTAATTATTTTTCCGATTGATTGGTCCTATGCCTTTGGAATAGATCAAACTATTGAAGAAAACTCGTCAACAGCCGAGACGACGGAAGAAACATTAGTATCTGATTCGTCAGAAATACATGATAGTGACTCTTCATCTAGTCAAGAATTCATTACAGAAGATGAAGTAGCTGAAGTTGAAAAAATAACAGATAATAATGATATAAATGAATTAATAGATGAAGATAATTATACTCTAAACGAAAAAAACATGGTAAAAGCAGCTTCGATACAAGATGCAGATGGCTTTTGGTTAGTTGATTCAGCGACTACCTTGACTGGCTATTTAAAAGACAGTCAAAAGTTGAAATTTCGTTTAACGAATAATATTGACTTAGGCTCAGCTGGTTACCAGCTTAAAGATCGTATGATCATTGATGGGGCCAATCACATTATTACATATAATAAAGGGGCTTCGGCTACTAGTGGTTTTTATGCGAATCAAACAAATGCAGTAATAGAAATTCGGAATACGCAGTTTGGTAATACTGATGGTACAGGAGCAGTTGGCTATTACGGTTTTTTATCAGGCGGCTCGGCGGCTAATATGACATTTATTTTTGATGGTGTCGATTATTATTCAACAAATGGTCAAATGATCTATAACATAAACGGGTCGGTCATTATGCGGGGGCAAAACAGGATCGATCAAAGAGGAACGAATACATACTCCCAAGAATGGGCAGAAACCAATTACGTAGAAATTCAAAGTGGTCACACCTCAATCCAACATTCTTCTAATAGAACAGATGCATTTATTTGGTCTACAAGTAGCTCTTCCGCAAATCCCTATGCAGGTAAATCCCAAATCGTAGTTAGAGAAGATGCGCAACTTGATATCCAGACAAACAGTAATATGACATATGGTACTTTAGCACCCAGTTATATTGTCGAAAAAAATGCTGTTTTCAATCTAGACAAAGTGACGCTAGCCACAGGTGGCACAAGAAATCAATTTTTTGCTTCCAATCAAACGCAGCCAGTAGTCTTCGATTTTCGAGAAAATGCTCAAGTGGACTTCAAATTACCCATGCCAATCAATCTTTACAACGCTAAAGGCGGCATGACGATTGCTGAAAATGCTGATATTTCAATAGATGTTGCCAATAGTTGGATTTTTACAACCTCTGCTTCTAGCACATTTGCAATTCAGATGAATAAAGCAAAGCGAGTCTCTTTTGCTGCGGTCAGCATTGGAACATTAGGACTAAATGGTGCTAATGGCATAAATAACTTATCATTTTCAAGTAACTATTTACAAAAAATCGAGACATTTTCAAATAAAACAAACACCACTCCCACACAAGAGATTTTTAAAGAAGCGTCGGATTTAAGCGTTCAAGGAACAAACTTTACAAATATTGTAGGTTCACCAGATCCATTTTCTGGACAAGAAATACTTGCCTTAAGAAGTGCATCAAAAATTGTTTTTAGTGAATTTATAGATGTTCCAGACCAATTAGGATTGATTGCTACTGGCGAGTCAGCTACATCTGTTTCGCTGTATGGATCATCCATCAATAATGGGAGTCAAGCGACCGAAGTAAAATTCTTTCTATTTACCACTAAAGAAGATACAAACGATTTAAGAAAAGCGAAACATATTGTTACATTAAATAATTTTGATGATCAAGATAATACCGTACTGAATTCCATCTATAGAGTAAAATTAGATGATTTAAACCCCAATACAGATTACTGGGCTCAAATGGTCGTCACAAATCAAGCAGGAGAAAGTGATTTTTCTGAGGCTACCAGATTTACGACAAAGCCACAGCTGAAAAATATCGCAGCAGAGGTCACAACGACTTCAGCCATCATCAATGGTGAATTAGCAAGTGATACAGGAAGGTGGACAGATTATTCTAATGGGGAAGAATCTTCGTTACCAGGTCAAAAAGCCTATTATGGCGGAAATTACCAACAAGTCAAAGTGGAATACAGTAAGAATAAAGATTTCCCAGTTGACGCAACAAAATCACAAACTGCAACTCTTTCAGGTGATAAGAATCAACAATTTACAACAAAGTTAAAAGGACTTGACGGAGATGTTACGTATTACGTGCGTGTGAGAGTTACTGGGGCGTCTGGAGAAGAAGTTATTTTAGCAATGACACCTCTAACCGAATTTCAAACAGTAACAGAAATTATCAAAGTGGAAGTTCCTATCGAGATGGCTTTTCAGACTCAAAATAAAGACTTGGGTACTTTACAAGAAGGTGAGGTATCTTCAACGGACTATCCAATCATAAACAAAGGAAACATAGCCACCAAAATATCTATCACTAATCTAACAAAGGAAAATTCAGCTGCCAATCAATTGTTACTATTAGATACTCTTTCTGGAAGTTTTGGGCAAAATGAACTTGCTTTGCAGATGCTTGTAGACAATGACCAAGAAGCGCCGCACTTTTTGACTAGTGAATTGTCAAACAAACCTTTATCGATCGGTATTTTAAAGGCTAATGAACAAAAAAATCTAAGTCTCAAAGGGAAATATTTCAATCCGACAAAGCAAGCGGTATTTCCAATATATAAAATAACTTTCAAGGTTGAAAAAAATGGAGAATGAGAGGAATTCAATGGATAAAACAAACCCAACAAACGAAGAGAAAAAGAAACGACTGCTGATTTTACTATTGTTGTTTTTGTTAGCTGTATCAGTAGGTGGTTTATATTATTATTTTTCGACTAAAACAGAACCTGTCCAAGTTGTATCGGGTGATTATTTACCAGATACAAAAGGTGCTAAAAAAATGAGTGATAAAGAAGTCAAAGAGGCCGAACAAAAAGCAGTGGATGCTAGCAAATTCAATATGGTCATAAAATCAGAAGCTGTATTTGAAACGAGTGATAGTGAAGGTAGTTTATACATTCAAAATCCAATCGAAAACGGCTATCCTATCAATGTAGTCATTCGATTGGATAGTAACAAAGAACAAATCTATTCCTCCGGAGCAATCCAACCTGGATATGAGATAAATGGAGCTAAACTAGAAAAAAAACTTACTCAAGGAGATCATCCAGCAACGGCAACATTTGATATTTATGATTCAAAGACAAACCAAAAACGTGGCCAAGTTCAAGCTGGAATTACAATTCGTATCAACAACTAATAGCGGTATTTGACAGATTTTCTGTTAAAAATAAATCATCTTACACATAGAGGGAGAAACAATATGAAAAAAACAAACTTTTTACTTACTGCAATGATGCTAGGTCTAAGCGTATCAGGATTGACACAACTAGTTTCAGCTGAAACAATCGATGGAGAAAACTCGGCAGATGTGATCATCAATGGAATGATCGGTAAATTGGACAATACAGAACCCGATACGAATATTCCAGAAGGTTCAGATGAGTGGATTAATGTTACTGTTGATACTGCAACGGCGTTTCACACAACAACAGCCAGTGCACACAAAAATATTGAGTCAGCAGACTACAGTATTGTGAATAATTCAGGTCGCGGTGTTGCAGTGACATTGAATAAAATGGATGGCACACCTAAATATGTTGACAAATTAACGATCAACGCTAAGGGAGATGGGTTAGTTGCAACTCCTGCTGCGACTAATTTAGTAGAAAGTAACGCATTGGTTGATTTGACAAGTGCTCCTGTTTGGATGCGTTTAGCAAATAAAGATGGACGTTTGAACATAGACACCGATGCAGCTTCAGCATATGCTAATTCTGCTAAATTCAACTACACAGGAACAACAGTGGCTAGTTTACCTACAGATGTTAATGAAAATGCAGCAGCAGAAAACTATACACTAACCTTGAAATTTACCTCTATCCAAAAAGACGGTACAACACTGGGTGTAACACCATAATTTAATAAAAGGCTGTGATGGACAATGAAACAATATGGTTGTCACATTATCATGATCATTCTCTTAGCAAGCTGTCTTAGTTTTTATCAAGATTTTGCCTATGCTGCTACTGATGTAGAGATCTATGGGCAAATCGGTGGAAACGATGCACACACACCGCCGTTAAAAGAACTAGAATCAACAACAGATACAAAATTAGCACAACCAAAACAAACGCACATCGAACTAAAGAAATTTCCCAATACAGGTAGTATAATCGAAAAACTAACACCGATTGGATTGGTGCTGCTATTGTTTTATGCATTGCTTAACAGATGGAAAGCGCATAGAAAAAATCAAAAGTAAAGAAATGGTCTATTTTCAGATAAATATAGGTTTAAACCGGGCAATGTTTCTATTCAGAATTGCTCGGTTTTTATATAGAATCTACTAAACTTTCTCAGATGAACGATTGACAGCGCTTTCTTTTGTGCTATAATTAAATACAACGGAATGTAACTGATTTTTTCAGGCATAACCATAATATAGTAAAGATGACGATTAGTTGGTCATGTTTCCTATATTATGGTTTTTCTATTTTAAGCGACAAACGAAAATATAAATTGCCGATGAATCGTTTGTTTCAGCAATGAAATTGAGTAGGCTAGGTTAATAAGATTATCTAAAAAAATAGAGTAAGGAGCAATGATCAATGAGTAAATCTGTATTTCCAGATAATTTTTTATGGGGCGGAGCAACAGCTGCCAATCAATATGAGGGAGGTTATCTTTCAGGTGGGAAAGAACTGAGTACTTTAGATGCTATTACAGGAGGCAGTCATACAACACCAAGAATGATTACGTATAAAACGAAAGACGGTAAAATTGAAACGTGTGATAGAGGAGATGCTTTACCAGAAGGAGCTGTTGGATACGTTGATCCTAATCAATATTACCCAAGTCATGTAGCAACTGATTTTTATCATCATTATAAGGAAGATATTGCTTTATTTGCAGAGATGGGCTTTAAATGTTTTAGACTTTCAATTGCTTGGTCTAGAATTTGTCCGAAAGGGACAAGGGAGATCAATGAAGAAGGATTAGCTTTTTATGACAAAGTTTTTGATGAACTGTTGAGCTATGGAATTGAACCGATTGTCACGATCAATCATTTTGATATTCCAATGTATTTAGCTGATAAACTTGATGGTTGGTCAAGTAGAAAAGTAATCGATTACTTCCTATTTTTCTGTGAAACATTATTTAAACGATACAAAGATAAAGTGAAGTATTGGATGACCTTTAACGAAATCAATTTTTTACGAAGCTGGACTCAAATAGGTATTCATAAAAATGATAAACAAGCGAAGTATCAAGCGGTGCATCATCTATTTGTGGCGAGTGCCAAAGCAGTTAAAATAGGCCATGAGATCAATCCCGATTTCCAAATAGGAATGATGGTCGCTTATGTCCCGAGCTATCCAATGAGTTGTAATCCAGATGACGTAATGGAAGCAATTCAATTTAATCGTGAGCAAGAATTTTACATGGATGTCCAAGTTAAGGGGTACTATCCAGCTCATAAAATAAAAGAATTTGAACGAGAAAATATTGTGATCCAAAAAGAAGCCGGGGATGACGAAATCATCAGAGAAGGAACGGTTGATTATATTGGCTTTAGTTACTATATGTCAACTGTATCTGCTTCTAATCCAGATGAAGTAAAATATGTAGGTGGCAATCAAATGCCAGCAGTAAAGAACCCATATTTACAAGAATCAGATTGGGGGTGGGCTGTAGATCCTTTAGGGTTACGTATTTCTTTGTGTAAATTGTATGATCGTTATAATGTCCCTTTATTTGTTGTAGAAAATGGATTTGGGGCTGTAGACCAAATAGAAGCTGATGGGACGATTCAAGACGATTATCGTATTGATTATTTCAGTAAGCATGTGGCTGCGATGAAAGATGCGGTTGAATTAGATGGGGTAGATTTGATCGGTTATACACCTTGGGGATGCATTGATTTAGTTTCATCTGGAACGGGTGAAATGAAAAAACGTTATGGCTTTATTTATGTTGATATGGACGATGAAGGAAATGGCACACTGGATCGTTTTAGAAAACAATCATTCTATTGGTATAAAAATTTGATAGCAGCAAATGGCATACAAGAGTAGTGAAAATGAGGCTTACTTCAAAGCATACTTGAAGTAAGCCTTTTTTAATAAAATTCACAAAAAAGACAAAATAAGTTGTGGTTAAAATGAACAGTGGTATACTTGCTAATGAGGCGAATTTGCTGATTCTAGAATTCAATAATAGTAGTCAGATGGTTGAAAAAGCCGCAGGAGGAATAGTAATAAGATGAAAAGAGTATCAATCAAGGAATTAAAAGAATTAATTGAATTAACAGTCAATGAACCAGTTTCAATCATTGATGTTCGAGAAGTGGATGAGTTTATGGCAGGACATATCGTTACAGCAAAGAACTATCCTTTATCCACACTGCCTGAAGCGATGTCAGAGATTGATCGAGAACAGCCACATTATGTCATTTGTCAACATGGTGTACGCTCAGAACACGCATGTTCTTTTCTTGAAAATTATGGTTATAATGTTGTTTCTGTTTCAGAAGGTATGTCAGTTTGGGATGGCAAAGAAAATAATTATAATTAAAAAAGAGATTGAAGCAAAGGAATTTAACTTCTTGAAATAGGAAGGAGTTGCTTTAGCTCCTACCGTATATCTAAATTCTACGAGACTGGAACTATGTTCCAGTCTTTTTGTATTGAAGAAAAGAGCCAGTTGAGTTGTTTTTTTTAAAAAACTTATTTTTAGTAAGTAAAAACTCTTGCGAGTTTACTTACTTTTTGTTAGTATTGGAATGTAGATAAGAAAACAACAGTTATTGGAGGAAAAAATCATGACAACAAAATTATTAATTGCATACTACAGTTCAACAGGAACAGGTACACAAATGGTGAAATGGGCCAAAGAAGCAGCAGAAGCAAATGGTGCAGAAGTTCGTTTAAGAAAAGTTCATGAATTAGCACCTGATGTAGCAATCGATTCAAATCCAGCATGGCGTAAAAACGTTGAAGCAAGTAAAGAGATTCCAGAAGTGACTAGCGATGATTTATTATGGGCTGATGCTTATATTTTCTCTTCTCCTTCACGTTTTGGTGTTATGGCTAGCCAATTAAAACAATTCTTTGATTTACAAGGCGGACTTTGGGCACAAGGTAAATTAGCAAATAAATTTGTCACAGCATTCTCTTCTGCACAAAATCCAAATGGTGGACAAGAACAAGTGATCCAAGGTATTTATACTGTAATGCAACATTGGGGTGCAATCATCGTACCTGCTGGGTATGTAAATCCATCAACTTTTGCAGCGGGTGGTAATCCGTATGGAACAAGTGCTTCAATTGACGGAGAAGGAAATATGCTGAAAGCAGATGAAGTAAAAGCAGCGATTCAGGATCAAACTAAACGTTTGGTTGATGTAGCAAGTAAATATTTAAGTGAGTAGAACAGTCAAAAAACCGTTAGATTAGTCTAACGGTTTTTTTAAACTTATTTTATAAAGGTGAACGTTCATTTAGTCACATCTTCTCCAAACCACTCTTTAGAAATAGCAGCTAATTTTCCGGATTTTCTGAGATCTTCAAAGGCAAGGTTAATTTTTTCTGCCAGCATTTTGTCAGTTTTTCGTAAACCAACAGCAAAAGCTTCGCTATCAAAACCACCGCTAATAATGGAGTAGTCGGCTAAATTATCTTCATGAGACAAATAATAATTTGCGTAAACACGATCAATCAATAGGCCATCGATTCGACCAGATTTTAAATCCATAAATGCTTCATTGAAGCCATCATACAAAATAGCATTCTGGTCTTTCACAAAATTTTTCAAAATCTCAGGTTGTGCTTCAAAACTTGTATAACCGGAGGAACCGTTTTGAGCACCTAAAACTTTACCTTTCATATCTGAAAAGTTATTGATGTTATTCTTTTTTAAAGAGACGACAACTTGTTCATTTTTCATGTATTCATCACTGAAAAGCACTTTTTCTTCTCGTTCATTACTTTTGGAATAACCATTCCAAATCAGATCAATTGTCTGGTTTTGTAATTCATTTTCTTTCATAGACCAGTCGATAGATTGGAAGTCGACGTTGATATCATATAAATCAAAAACTGCTTTAGCTAAATCGATATCAAAACCAATGATTTCCCCCGACTTGTTTTGAAATCCCATTGGAACAAAGGAATCATCTAACCCAACAATTACACGTTTTTCAGAATTGATTCGTGACCATTGATCTGTGTCTGTCTTTTTTCTACCACAGGCAGCGATCGACAAAATAGCAAGTAAAGTCACTAGGGTTAGTATAAGATAGTTTTTTTTCTTCATAATATATCCTTTCTACTGAACAGGGGTCACTGTGAGTAAGTTATCGGCAATATTTTCAGCAAAATTCATATCGTGAGTGACCACGATTTGGGTCATACCTTGAGCTTTTAAGGATAGGATTACTTCCTCGACTTGTTGACGAAGTTCAGGATCAAGAGCACTGGTCGGTTCATCATAGCCTAGAACTTTAGGTTTCATAGCAAGAGCCCGAGCAAGCGCAACGCGTTGCTTTTGACCTCCTGATAATTGATATGGGTAAAGTGTTTCTTTTCCGCCTAATCCAAATTTTGTCAGCAGATCACTAGCTTCTGCCTCACTAGCTTCTTTCGTTTGTTTTAAAGCAAGAATAGGTGCTAAAGTGACATTATCCAGTACGGAAAGGTGAGGAAATAATTGGAAATCTTGAAAAACAATACCAACCACTTGATCGGCGTTATCCATTTCAACAGGATTAAATGGTACGCCATCCATTGTGAGTTCCCCAGAATCAATCGTCTCTAGACCCGCTAAACAGCGTAATAAAGTTGTTTTTCCACCACCTGAGGGTCCTACGATTGTTAGAATCTCGCCATCTTTAATTTCTAAATTCAATTGATCGATGATTCGACGACCATCGAAGCTTTTGGTCAAGTTTTTAATTAGTAACATGATTTTCCTCCTAAATTTAAAAGTGCTCACTCATAAAGCCGGATAATAACGTTTTGTCTCGCGCTATCATCTACTTTTCAATATTAAATGATACATAACAACAATGCTCTTTACAGTCATTTTATATCAATCGTTATCAATTCATTGATTCGTCGTAATAATTAGTCTGTTTCAAAGTAAAAGTATAGGAGCTGTCTAAGCTTACTTATAATATTGATAGTGTTTTTCTAATTTTTTTGAAGCCAGAGTCAAAACTGCAGTTAATAAAAGATAAATAATGCCAACTAAAACTAAAGGTAGTAAACTGACATCGCGACTCATCGCAATTTTTCCCGCTCGTAGTAAATCTCCTAAACCAAGTACATAAATCAAGGAAGTATCTTTGACTAAATTAATCACTTCATTGCCGATAGATGGTAACACGACTTTGATTACTTGAGGTAGAATAATTCGTGAGACAGTTTGAAATCGTGTTAAACGTAACACTTTCGCTGCTTCATATTGACCTTCTGGAATTGACTGAATACCGCCTCGGAAAATTTCTGCAAAGTAGGCTGCGTAATTTAAAATGAAAGCAAACAAGGCTGCATCATAGCGTTCAAAAACGATTCCAATCAATGGCAAACCATAGAAAACAAAAATAAGTTGTAATAATAATGGTGTTCCCCGCATTAACCAAATATAGATATTGATTAGAAAATTTAAAGGTTTGAAATTTGTTTGCAAAGCAAAGGCAACTAAGATCCCAAGCGGAATCGAGCCTAACAGTGTAAAAATAAATACTTTCAATGTCATGATTGCGCCATCTAATAAAGCTGGCATGATTTCTAAAATGTAGTCCATATTTTTTCCTCCAATTTTTAATTTGTTGTAAGTGTAAAAAAAGTCCCCTTGGCAAGTATGCCAAGAGGACGAAAGAATCGTGGTTCCACCTCAATTTGTTGATCCTTCGCAGGATTAACCTCATGGAATCTTTAGATACACTAAAGATTCTTTTCTGATAACGGAGAAGTACCGCATTTTCTTACTTGATTCAGAAAATGACTGAATCAGATGTGTTCATCAATGGTTTCCAGCTTTTTCTCTCAGCAGATGAAAAAGTCTCTGTCAGGAAGTGGTCAATGGTTACTTGTTCTGATTATGTGCGTTAGTTTTATTTAAATTTATGTTTAGCTTTTTATTAAAGTTGCTAATTAAGATTTCTTCCGTAGGTGCTGGAATTGTTCATCATCAGTTCAATCGTATTCCTTCAAATCTCAGAAGGAAACGGAGTAGGATCTTGAACAAAAAAAGTCCTTTGGCAACTAAGCCAAAGGACGTAAAATCGTGGTTCCACCTTTTTTTATTATCGCTTCACAACGATAACCTCATGAAGTCATAGACTTCTCATGCTATAACGGGCATCCCCGAACTTTCCTACTAGTCCATTCAAAAAGTTAACTCCCAGATGTGGTTCGCTTTATCATTCTGTCTTTTTCCACCAACCAAAGACTCTCTTTTAGAAAAAATAAAGGTACTCTTCTGTTCTTTGTTTTTTATAACTTTACCACCAGTTTTTCCACTTGTCAATAACTCTTTGTTTGGAAAATTCAGAAAACAACGTATTTTAAGCATAAAAGTAACTGATTGAGCAAAGTTGAGGTAAAATGGAAATAGTTATTTCCTATTAAAAAGTAAGTAAATGGTGATAGCGAAAAACTATCGCACTGTTTCTATTTATACTATCCTTTCACATATATATCTGATAAACTATGTACAATTATTGTCGGAAAGTAAAAAGGAGTGATGTGTATTGAGGCGGCCGATTATTGGAATTGCAGCGAACGAAATTGAAGATGCGGGAGCCAGGTTGTATCATTTACCTATTAGTTATACTCCTTGTGGCTATGTGAAAGCAGTTCAAATTGCTGGCGGTTTGCCGTTGCTATTGCCAGTGGGTCCTCCTGATTTAGCGAAGCAGTACATTGCCCAAATCGATAAGTTGATTTTAGCAGGCGGGCAAAATGTATCACCCAGACTATATGGAGAAAAAAACCAAGTTGAAGAAGCTTCACTATCTGATGAAAGAGATCAATTTGAGTTAGCGTTGATTAAAGAAGCTGTTAGGCAAAAGAAACCAATCTTTGCAGTTTGCCGTGGTTTGCAACTGGTCAATGTGGCATTTGGCGGCAGTCTGTACCAAGATATCAGTCACATAAATAATACGCAAATTTCCCATATGCAGGTGCCTGTGTCTAGAGAAATTCCTACTCATCAGATTCGTACAGAGAATAGGAGTATTCTGCGTAATCTCTATGGTGAAAAAACAACCGTCAATTCATTTCATTTTCAAGCCATAAAAAAATTAGCTGATAAGCTAAGAGTCACAGCAGTCAGTGAAGATGGGATTATTGAAGGGGTGGAAAGTGAAGATCCAAGCTTAACATTTTTAGGGGTACAGTGGCATCCTGATTTTGCTTACGATCATTTGGAACAAGAAATGGCTGTATTTCGTTATGTCGTGGAAGAATTATAAATTATTTAACTTTACAGAACTATTTTCTCGAAAACTAGATAAATTAATTGAAAGTCAAAAAAAGACTGTAGTTGATTTTCTAAAATGCTTTGGAATTATGTGTTCTGTTTAACTTTAAAAAAGAGGAGGAATTAGAGAATGAAGAAAAAGTTTGGTGTTTTTGTTTTGGCGGCAAGTTTATTATTGACTGCTTGTAGTGGAGGTAAAGGAACAAGTTCATCGGGTGAAAAAAAAGACAATGATAAGAATGTACAACAAGTGATTAAAGTCGCTTCTGGTGGGGAGTTATCCACATTGGACAGTGCTCATTATACGGACGTATACAGTTCAGATATGATTGGTCAGGTTGTCGAAGGACTTTATCGCATGGACAAAAATCATGATCCAGAACTAGCAGTTGCAGCTAGTCAACCAACTGTCAGTGAAGATGGATTAGTTTATACATTCAAATTAAAAGAGACAAAATGGAGCAATGGTGATCCTGTAGTAGCAGGCGATTTTGTTTCTTCTTTTAGAAATGTTGTTGACCCAAGCTTTGGATCAAGTAGCAGTAACCAAATGGATGTTTTCAAAAATGGGCGTAAAATCCGCGAAGGTCAAGCTAAACTAGATGAGCTTGGAGTAAAAGCTATCGATGATCAAACGTTAGAAATGACGTTGGAATATCCAATTCCCTATTTAGCACAAGTGTTGGTAGGAACACCATTTATGCCTAAAAATGAAAAATTTGTCAAAGAAAAAGGCGAGGCCTACGGAACTTCGGCAGACAACTTTGTTGGAAATGGCCCATTTGTGATTTCTGGTTGGGATGGTAATAAAGAAAATTGGAAACTAACGAAAAATAAAGATTATTGGGATCAAAAAAATGTCAAACTAGATACGATTGATGTTCAAGTGGTCAAAGAAATTGGAACTGGAACCAATCTGTTTGATGCGGGGGATCTAGATTATACTGTTTTAGCTGATACGTATGCATTGCAATATAAAGATTCCCCACAAGCACATTTTACACCTAAAGCAATGGTGGGTTATTTAAGTCCTAACCATAAAAGAGAAGTCACAGGAAATGTTAACGCTCGTAAAGCTATTTTACAAGCAATTGATAAAGAGACGTTCGCAAAAGATATTTTAGGTGATGGTTCAACTGCAATCAATGGTTTTGTGCCAAAGGATTTTGCGAAAGATCCTAAAACAGGGGAAGATTTCCGTAAAGAAAATGGAGATTTTCTATCATTTGATTTAAAAGCAGCTCAAAAAAACTGGGAGACTGCTAAGAAAGAGTTAGGCAAAGATGAAATTGAATTAGAATTACTTTCAGCCGATTCCGCGCTTGCGAAAAAGACGATTGAGTATGTTCAAGGGCAGTTGCAACAAAATTTACCTGGGTTAAAAATTACGTTAAAATCAGTTCCATTGCAAAACCGTTTAGACTTGCAAACAGCTAGTAACTTCGACCTAGTTTTTGGTACATGGACACCTGATTACGCTGATCCAATCAATTTTCTAGAGTTTTATGATTCTAAAAGTGGTTTGAATACAGCTGGTTATAACAATCCTGAATATGATAAAGGATTAAACGACGCTAGAATCACTTTAGCAAATGAACCAGAAAAACGCTGGGATAAATTAAAAGAGCTAGAAGAAACACTGATTGAAAAAGATGCAGCTGTATTGCCTCTATATCAAGGGGCAATTGGTTATTTAAAATCAGATAGATTAAAAGAGCTACAAGTTTTTCCTTTTGGAAGAACCGTGTCTTATCGTTTGGCTTATGTTGAATAACTTATGAAGAAAAGAGAAAATCAAGAGGACTTGTAAGGAAATTTCCTTACAAGTCCTCTTGATTTTTCTAGTTAAAATAATGTTCTGATTGTATTCATACGAGTCTTTATAGAGTACAAGATGTCTGGAACAATTTTAGGGTTCTGTGAAAGAGCATGCGTATCTTTTGTAATTGTTCGATGATGCGTTTAACATAAAATGTATAGACAGGAAGAAACTTTTACAAAAGAGTAAGGAATGTTGGAGGGGAAAACGATGCGATTGATCAAAGGTTTTGTTGCTTTATTGTTGATAGCTGGTATTTTTGGGATCGCTGGTTTGTATTCTCAGATGGTAGATTTAGGTGTTGTAAGTACATTTTTTAGTCATTTACTAGTTCAATACGATTGGTTGTTTTATTTTTATCAAGTTGTCCTTTTTGTTCTTTTGGCTGTATTATTTTTAACATTTTTGATAGTTGTATTCAAGCCGATTGCTAAAAAACAAATACGCATAAAAAAGAGCATAGGTCAGGTGAACGTGCCCTTGAATACTTTAGAGTCAATTGCGAAGTCTTCATTGCAGAAAATTGTCACTATTGATAATACACAGGTAAAAGTAAGGTTGACAAAGAAACAGACAGCAGATGTAGAAGTCATGGTAGCAGATGAAAAACAACAACAGTTTTTAAGTAGAGGAAAACAAATTCAAGAATTGATTCCTCAAGCTTTACAAAATATGGCAATGATCGAGACGAATAAAACGAAACTTATTTTCAAAAAGAAAAAGGTAGATTCAACCTTATTGCCAAGCGGGAATAAAGAATCTCGTGTGGTTTAAAGGAGGAAGTATAATGAAAAAAAGAATGATCTTAGCTCCTTACCTCAATCAAGTGATTTTTACAGGTTTATTCATCGTAATTGGTATCTTGTTTATGACAATCGGTTTTTGGAAAACAGTTTTACTAGTTGTTTTAATAGGGATCGGTTATTTGATTGGTAAAATGCAAGATGAAAAACGCTCTATCTCTTCAATTATAGCTTCTATACAAGCTTTTTTTGAAAGATAAAAATATATTAAATCAAATTCAGAAAGGTTGAGAAGAAAATGGATAACAAAGCAAATGGAAACACAACTGAAGGAACAAATGCAAGTGGCATCAAAACTAAATTAACATTTGACGATCAAGTCGTGAAAAAAATTGCTGGTATCGCTGTATCAGAAATTCCTGGTATTTTAGGATTGAGCGGAAATGCCATTACAAACTTGACCGACAAATTTACAAATGGAAACAATCCAACTAAAGGAATCAGTGCGGAAGTTGGAACAAAACAAGTTGCCATTGATTTAGATGTGATTGGGGAATATGGAAAAAATATTGCTCAGGTATTTGATACAGCAACTAAAAAAGTTGCAGAAGAAGTGAAAAATATGACAGGGCTGGATGTTATTGAGTTTAATATGAACGTTGATGATATCATGACGAAAGAACAATACGCAGAAAAATTTGAAACTAAGAAAAAAGATGAGAATGAAGAGGATAAAAATAAAGAAAATGGCACTCGTATTTTAGAATAGTGATGAAATAAATCAAAATAGAGGAGGAAATAACTATGTTAAGTTTTATCTGGTCATTAATTGTCGGTGGTGTACTAGGTGCCATTGCAGGAGCGATTTTAGGTAAAGATGTCCCAGGTGGTGTGATTGGTAACATCATTGTCGGGTTTATCGGCAGCTGGGTTGGAACAATGATTCTAGGAGACTTTGGACCAGTCATTGGTGGATTTCCAATTATTTCTGCTTTGATTGGTGCTATAATCTGTATTGCTATTTATTCGTTTATTGCTAAGCGAATGGCTTAATAAAAATAGTTCTGAAAGGTTATTTAAACCTATCAGAACTATTTTTTATTTAATTGAGTTATGTTTACTATTCCAACATTTCGGCGGGCAATAAAATAGTCTCTTTATTCCCATCATCAAAAGCAAAAATTTGAGATGGATACTCTTCAGAATAAGGGAAAGGTAAGTCAACGGCCATTTGAACATCACTGATTTCTTGTGAAAAATGGACAGTTACTTTCCCGCCATTATCTATCAAATCAAAATACAGCATGTTTGTAAGTGGAATAACTCCTTTTAGATCCAAATCAATAATTAACCAGATACTGTCAATTAAGGCGCTAGGCAGGCTTTCAACCACACCTAAAGAAGCATAACGGCTACGTTCACTATCAAAACTTTCAACCATTTTTTTGACCCCCTTTATCTATCTAATATCAATAGTATACCTTATTTAGTCAAAACTCGCTTCTGTGATGTTTCATAAAAAAAAGCAACAGTAACGCTCAAAAAACTGTTTATTTATTTGTAATTAAAAAAAAGACAAGGTAAAAAGTCCTTGTCTTTTTTCATCTATGTCAATCAGGCAATTATTCTGGTTTTTCACCAATTACTGTAGGTTCAGCTGCTTCTTCAGAACTTTCTTCAGTAGCTGCTTTTGCTTCTGTAACTGCTACGATTTGTTCTTCACCATCAGTAATGATGTCATAATCTTTATTTTTGGGTAAATCAGCGACCGTAACTGCATCACCAATCGCAAGTTTAGTAATGTCAACTTCCACACGTTCTGGTAATTTATCTGGTGTAGCTGAAACTAAAACATTATATAAGTTTTGTGTTAACTCACCACCAACTTTAACTCCTTCAGACTCACCAACAAGAACGATTTCAGCTTCTACTTCTGTTGCTTCTTTCATGTTTACAGCTAAAAATTCAACATGTTTAATTTTACTTGTAAACGTATCTAATTGCGCTTTATACATCAGCGTATTGATTTTTTTACCACCAACATTCATTGTAATAACAGCGTTAACACCATTATCGCGCAAAACTTTTGTTAATTCTTTTTCATCAACGGAAACAGGGGTACTTTCCATTTCAAACCCATAAACAACGGCAGGAACTTGACCAGTGTGACGTAGTTGATTTCTTAGGGAACGTGGACGGACAGCTCTTTCTTTAACTTCTAACGATACTGACATAACCAAAATCCTCCTTAAATTTAAAGCGTAATGGGTTCATTTAGTTCTGAAGAACTAACCCATATAGCTTGATAAATCAAAATGAATTTATATTTGGTTATCTACAAAAAGCAAAATAATGTAAAAAAGGAGTTTCGCTGATGCTTCGTTTAAACTTGTAAAAGCCGTAACTTAGCTAAAGTTCTCTTGTTCGTCTATGAAACGAACAAGCAGCTTCAACAAAAAAAGGACAGCAAAGACAAAAAATCCCGAATAATTGTGCACAATTATCCAGGGGAAAATTTCATATGATATCTTATTCTCTCCCAGGTCATTACGCTGTTTTTGAGAAACCTTATTCACTTTCTATATCAACCATAACGCGAATCCCAAGTTAAGTCAAGGGAAGTGGAGTCTTTTAATTTTTACTTAAAGTGTACTCTAGAAAAATATCAACCGCGTTTACTATCTTGTTTACTTTTCATTCGAGTAAGTTTGTACTAAACTATTAATTGAAATGAGGAGAAAAAATGCGTTTGGATAAATTATTGGAACAAGAAAAAATTGGCTCTAGAAGAAAAGTCAAAACCTTGATTCGTAGTAAACAAGTGACTGTAGATGGACAGATCATTTTGAATGGAAGCCTAAATGTAGATGCTGTCCTACAAGACATTTTTGTTGGTGATAAAAAAATTCAGAAAACCACACATGTTTATTACATGTTGAATAAGCCTCAAGGTGTTGTAACGGCCGTCAAAGATGCCTTGCATCAAACGGTCATTGATTTAATTAGTACAAGCGATCAAAGATCAGGCTTATATCCTATCGGCCGATTAGATCGTGATACAGAAGGATTGTTGCTGCTGACCGATAATGGCCAGTTGGGATACCAATTACTATTGCCACATAAAAAAGTGTCAAAGCGGTATGAAGTTATCGTGAATGAACCACTGACACAGTGTGATTGTCAGGCATTTGATGAAGGAATCGTTTTTTCTGATGGAAAAAAATGTAAATCAGCAGAACTGGTGATTCTATCCTCAGAGAAAAATGAGGGTCGTGCCTATTTAGACATCACCGAAGGGAAGTTCCATCAAGTCAAGAAAATGTTTTTAGCTGTAGGGAAAAAAGTGATTTATTTAAAACGGTTATCAATGGGACCAATCCATTTAGATCCTACACTTAGCTTAGGGGAATACCGTCCTTTAAATCAAGAAGAATTACAGACACTATTGCCTTATTTTACTATTCATAAAAAAGAAAAGAGCGTGGAACATGAAATTTAAAACGTTATTATTTGATGTCGATGATACATTATTAGATTTTCAATTAACAGAAAAAAAAGCCTTACAAGCACTTTTTCAAGAAGAAGGACTTTTCTTAACAGATGAAATAGAAGCGACTTATAAAAAAATCAATAGTCAGTTATGGCGCGAATTTGAGCAAGGCAAAACAGATAAAAAGACAGTTACCGATACACGTTTTAGTTTGCTATTTGCTCAGTTGAATAAAAATGTTGATGGGGAAAAAATGGGCGAACAATATCGCTATCATTTAAGTCAAGGCCATGATCTGTTAGGGAACAGTAAAAAAATTATTGAACGGCTTCAACCAGATTATGACCTATATATTGTGACAAATGGTGTCGCCAAAACACAATATCAACGATTAAATGATTCAAAAATGACTTCATTTTTCAAGGATATCTTTGTTTCAGAAGAAGTTGGTTATCAAAAACCGATGAAGGAATATTTTGATTATGTTTTTGAACGAATTCCTAGTTTTGATCGAGAAAAGACACTGATCATTGGAGATTCACTTGCATCGGATATCAAAGGTGGGAACTTATCAAACATTCAGACACTTTGGTTGAATCCATCGAAACAGCCAGTGATACCTGATATCCAGCCAACATATGAAATCAGTCGGCTAGACGAGATTTTTAATGTATTAGAACAATAAGAAACAGCGATTACGAGTTTTGAACAGTTCTCGTGGTCGCTGTTTTATGGTTATAGATCGATACTTAAGCGAACCATGTCTTTTAAAACAAGTTTATTTTCGACAATTTCTTCCTGATAATGACGAAGGAAAAAGTCACGATCAATACTCGTCAGTCGAAATCCGCATTTTTGATAAAGATATAATTGTCCAAAACTAGTACTGCCAGTGCCGATTTCTACGGTTTTGTAATGATTATTTGTGGCGTAAGCTAAGGCAAATTGGATCAATTTTTTACCAAACCCTTGACCTTGGTAGTTTTCAGCGACTGCAATATTGACGATTTCCAGTGTTTCTGGTCTAGTAGGAAGTAAGACTAAGATACCTGCTACAGATTTATTGAACAGAATGTCAAAACACAAGCCCCGTTTTACATAATCGTCTACTAAATGTTTAGCTGGATCCGCTGATAATAATAAGTCATAGTGAGTTGTCTGGAGGTTTTGAATTTCTCTAATTGTCATACTATTTTTTCCTTTCTAATAAACCTAGCAAATAAATGAATAAGTTTAAAAAATAAATAGATAAAATTGTAGCTTTCTGGCTCGTTTCTATTATAATAGAAAAAGGTTATTATGACTATTACACATAAGAGAGAGGTTTCATTGAATGAAAAATACTCAACCAATCGTGATTGGTGTTACTGGTGGTTCCGGCAGTGGGAAAACTAGTGTCAGTCGAGCAATCTTCAATCATTTTCCCAACCATTCTATCATGATGCTAGAACAAGATTCTTATTACAAAGATCAAAGTCATTTAAGTTTTGAAGAAAGGTTAGCAACTAATTACGATCATCCCTTTGCATTTGATACAGACTTGCTGATCAAACATTTACAACAACTGATTAATTATGAGACGATTGAAAAACCAGTCTATGATTATGTCGCACATACACGGAGTTCGGACATTATTATTCAAGAACCGAAAGAAGTTATTATCTTAGAAGGAATTCTGATTTTGGAAGATGCCCGTTTAAGAGAATTGATGGATATTAAATTATATGTGGATACAGATGATGATATCCGTATCATCAGAAGAATCAAACGTGATATGGAAGAGCGCGGAAGAACCTTGGATTCTGTTATTGAACAGTATTTGACTGTGGTCAAACCGATGTACCATCAATTTATTGAGCCAACGAAACGATATGCGGATGTGATTGTTCCAGAAGGTGGAGAAAATCATGTAGCAATTGATTTGATTACGACTAAAGTGGCAAGTATTTTACATGAAATATAGGTAGATAGAAGATTAAAAAACACCCACTGGACTTGGTTTTATCAAGTTCCTCGGGTGCTTTTTTTGTTATTTTATCTTAGTTGTTGAAAAGGAAACATAGACAAATCATTCTTAGGTATAGTATCTTATGAGATAACTATTGACAAGAAAATCAGAAACTTTGGAAGGAACGTATGTGGATGAGAATTTTGATTATTGAAGACAATCGCGAATTAGCTGCCTCGGTAAAAAAGGGATTAGAACAGGAAAGTTTCTCAGTGGATCTAGCTTTTTCTGGTATTGAGGGAGAAGAAAAAGCGTATGTAAACTCATACGATGCCATTTTATTGGATTTGAATTTACCCGATAAGGATGGACTCTCTATTTTAAACTTTTTAAGAGAATCAAGTATAAACAGTCCAATCATTATTATTACAGCCAGAGATGAAATCGAAGAAAGAGCAAAAGGACTTGATTTTGGCGCAGATGATTATTTAGTAAAGCCTTTTGAATTAATAGAATTAGTTGCCCGCATTCGTGCGGTTATTCGGCGTTTTCATGGTCGTTCGCAACCCCATATCCAAATCAATCAATTGATGATCGATCCAGTGAAGCGTTTTGTTTGCTATAAAGATATAGAAGTAGTATTAAAACCAAAAGAATTTGACATTTTATTGTGCATCGCGCAACAGTATCCAGCCGTTGTTTCGACAGAGGAGATAGCTGAACATGTGTATGATGAAAATTTTGATCCATTTTCTTCTGTGTTAAGAGTTCATCTTGCACGATTAAAAAAACAGCTTGCCAAAGCCTCCGGAAAAGAATTACTAAAAACGATTAGAGCGAAAGGATATCAAATATGCGAATAAATTTAAAAATTAGTTTAACCGTCTTGACGTTTGCATTTTTTGTTATTTTGATTATCAGTGGTGGTTTTTTTGTATTGAAAAGTAACTGGAGTTCATTAAATGTAGGTCAGTCGATCGGCTCTGCTGTTTATGTAGTGAATGATGCAAATAAGACGATAACTCAACCAACAGCAACAGTTGAACTTAAAGCATCTGAATTGGTCAGTACACAAGCATTAGACGATATTTATTTAAACAGCTTATTGAAGTATTTACCGATGATTATTTTAGTGGTTTGTTCGGCTATTTTAGTTCTGACAATGACTTTGTGGGTTGTTTTACGACGGATTTATACGAAGCAAATGGTTTCAATCATTCATGATTTGCAGTTTTTAGAAAATTTTTCAGAAGAAAAAGTCGAAGATAAGTCTGTTGCTAAAGCATTTAAACAACTAAAGGATAAACTTGATGGAAATCTAAATGATTATAAGAGACTTAGTAGTTACCTAACGCACGAACAAAAAAATGCTATCGCCATTTTAAGAGCTGATTTAGAACTAAAGCAAAATGAAACGGGCAATCTGCATATACTAGATCGTTTGACGGATAGTATCGATGATATTTTAACACTTTCAAACAGTACGGAAGAAGTGATGAGTGAAAGGGTAGATGTTTCATTGATTTGTGCAGAAGTTTGCGATACATATCGTAAAACTTATCCTAATTTGACTTTTTCTTTTGACGAAATCGAGTCAACTCTGATTTTAGGTAAAAACCGCTGGATTTATCGCGCAGTCTCAAATTTAGTGGATAATGCAATCAAATATGGCGACAGCAAGCCTATTGAAGTTTCGGTCAATAATCAAAAAGGCAGTATCATCGTTGAGATCAAAGACCATGGCAAAGGAATTGATCCTGCAGTTCATGCCACTATTTTTAATCATAATTATCGAATCAACGGGTTAAAACAAGATGGCTACGGTATTGGTTTATCCGTCGTTTCTCATGTTTGTGACTTATGTAAAGGGTTTGTGTATGTTGAAAGTAAAAAGGATCAAGGGTCTACTTTCTATCTATCATTTCCACAAATTGCTGAAAGTTAACATTCAGTTAACAATTGATTTGGTATTGTAGGAGCAAGAAAGGAGGAGAGTAAGAACATGTTCGTCTTTAAACATGCTTTCTTAAATCTTAGAAGTCATTTTTGGAATTATTTACTAGTTGGTATCATTTTATTTCTTTTGTTTTTAGGTTCAATGGTGACAAATACCATGTATCTCTCTGCTAAACTGTTCGTAAAAAATTACAGTAAGCAGTTTACGACACTAGTAACGATTCTTGAACCAGATTTAAGTAATTTACCGCATGAAAAAAAAATAACAAAAGAACAGTATCTCAAATTTGAAGAATCGAAGTATGTAAATGGCATACAGATGGTAGCAGGTGCTCCAATTTCATTTGAAACATTAAAAACATTAAAAACGCCAAGTCCACTTCAATTTCAAAAATTGGAAGGCGACGAGTTTGAGAAAAGTTATTATGAATCGGTCGCTAATTGGTTAGGGATTGAAGACCTTGCTGAAGAACTTTCAAAAAGTAGCATGGAAATCAGTGCAGGGAGCACAGATCTTAAAATAAATGAATGTTTGATCAGCAATGAGTTTGCTCAGCTGAACCAGCTTAAAATAGGCGATTCAATTCAAGTAACAGTGGTAGGAAATAATCAAATGAAGAAGGAAACGTTGGTTATTGCTGGGATGTACCAGCCTAAGAATAAAACCAAATCCAGTGGGGCTAGTGAACCGATAATGCAGGAAAATGATGTTTTTACAACCTGGGAAACGTTGCAGACTGTAGAAAATTTTAATCGTTTAGGATACAGCAGTGTAACGTATGAATTAGCAAACATGGACAATTTTGATGCTTTTCTTAAAGAAATTCAAGCAAAAGGTCTGCCTAGTGAGTATCAGGTCATGACAAATGAAGCAAACATGAATATACTCTTAAATCCAGTTAACGGACTAGGAGCTTTAGCTGGCACCATTTTGCTAGGGTTACTGATATTCGGTAATTTTGGGTTGGTATTATTCTCAATTCGAACGTTTAAACAAAAACAAACAGAAGTTTGTGTGATGCGGAATATTGGAATCACCAAAAAGCAGTTGATCAGTAGTCGATTGATCGAAATGTTTGCTGTGACAATCGTTAGTTTTAGTTTATCTTTCGTGATGGCAAGTCGGATCGTACAACCAATCGCTGATTGGCAACTAAAAAGTCAAAAACTACTGCTGGGAAATGTTGACCAACTGTTTAGCATCATGGGAACTGGAGAAGCAGAAGCTATTACATCGATTCCGATGACGATCAACAATCACTCTCTGATTATGATGATTGGAATTGCCTGTCTATTCTTGATTACAATCACATCCGTCGAAAGTTATAAGATTTTCAAATTTGAACCAATTGAATTTTTGTTAGAAAGGAACATAAGCGAATCATGATTCTCTCTCTTAAAAATATAGTATATACGCATAAAAAAACCAAAGTGACTGTATTAGATGATGTGACGATTGATTTTTCATTGGGGAGGGTTTATGGCATTTTAGGAAAAAGCGGAGTAGGAAAAACCGCATTACTTGCATTGAGTGCTGGAATAGATTCAGTTGATTCAGGTGAAATCCTTTTTAAAAATAAAAACCTTGATAAAATCGATCGAGATAATTATCGTCAACAGGAAGTAGGAACAATTTTTCAACAGTATAATCTACTCCCAAATGAAACAGCTTTGACGACTCTAAAATTGTCTACACTCAATTCTCGTAGACAAGGAAATGACCATTTATATGAAGCTTTGAAAAAAGTGGGAATCGATAAAAAACTGTCAAACCAAAAAATAAAAAAATTATCTAATTCTAATCAACAACGTGTTTATTTAGCCAAAGCAATAATTAATGATCCAGAGATTGTCATAATTGACGAGCCTGTGGCGTCATTAAGTGAACTTTCACTAAAAATGGTCATGGAGTACATACGTATATACGCAAAAAATGAAAAAAAGTGTATCATCATCAGCTCACAATCAAAAGTGATTGCTGAATACGTTGATGAATTATGGGGATTGAATGGTGGGAAACTATCATTTATCAAAGACAATGTTGAAAATAAAAAACTTTAGAGTAAATCAAGGGTTGTTGCAGACTCGATGGAATAGTGTAATGATGGCTTCTTAAGAATTTTTTTCATTGTTTTTAAGTAGGAAGGAAGAGTTTATGAACTATTGGAATCGAGCATTGTGCAGTGTTACAAGGAGAAAAGGGAAATCAATTATTTTATTTGCTGTTA
The DNA here is from genome assembly GCF_058216515.1 of Enterococcus sp. AMC1252. Lineage (NCBI taxonomy): Bacteria > Bacillati > Bacillota > Bacilli > Lactobacillales > Enterococcaceae > Enterococcus > Enterococcus sp. AMC1252. The sequence goes on along the minus strand of NZ_CM177097.1, from coordinate 3,216,476 downwards.
TTTTTATATTAGGAAATGTGATTGCAGGGTCTATCGCAATTCAGCAATCGACTGCAAATGTTGAAAAGAAAATCAAACATGACTTAGGAGCTACAGTGAGTGTCGAGTTAGATTATCAAAAGATGATGGATGAGGGACAATCTTTTTCACCCTCCGCATTAAAAGTTGATGACGTTAAAAAATTGGGTAAGTCAACGTACGTGAAAGAATTTGACTATAATGTGCAAACCAATTTTTTTGTAAAAAAAATCAAAACCTATGAAATGGAGAACAGTGCAACAATGGGCGGAATGCCTGAAATGCTGAGCCTTAAAGGGAACAATTTACTAGAACCATTGGATTTCAAAGATAAAAAAGTCAATTTGGTTGAAGGGCGAACATTCAAGCAAGATGAAATTAATAATGGTAAAGATGTTGCGATCATTTCCAAAAAACTAGCGGAAGCAAATGGTTTCAACGTTGGGGACAAAGTTGTCTTAGATAGCTCAATTATGGATTATAAACAAGATGGCTCGATGGAAGAGTTAGCGAGTCTAGACCATCCAGTAGAGATTATTGGCATATTCGAACCGACAAGTATTGAAAAGAAAAAGTCGGATGGAAAAGATCAAAAAGGGGTCCAAGAGCAATTTATGGAAACCGAGCAATTCAATACGGTTTATATGCCAAATGATGCAGTGATGAATATTAATAAAGTAGAATTTGAAAAAGGAAAATCAGTGTTACCAGATCGTTATAAAAAATCCGATGGAACAGATATGACGCAAGAAGACATGAATCAAATCACGCCTGTATATGTGTTGAAGACTCCAGAAGATGTCGAAGCGTTCAAAGAAGAAGCAAAATCGATGATACCAGAAGGATATAAGTTAACAGCTTCAACCGATCAGTATGATCAAGTTGGCGGTACATTCAAAAAAATGTCACAAATTTCTGGTTATGTAGTATTTTTAGCAATTGGTGCAACTCTATTAATCATTTCATTGGTAGTTATTCTCTTTTTACGTGACCGCAAGCATGAACTGGGTATTTATCTATCGTTGGGGGAAACAAGAGCAAAGGTCATGCAACAGATCCTAATTGAATTGTTGTTGATCAGTCTAGTGGCGATGTGCTTATCTTTGATTACAGGGAATATTCTTGGGAAAATGGTCTCAGAGTCTTTGATTGCCAGCGATGCATTTTCGCAAACTGGAGATACGGCAAGTAATGGTAGTGCGATGATGCTCGGAGGTACTGGAGCGAGTATGCCAACGTTAACAACAGAAGACGTTACTAGTGCGTATGAAGTGAAATTCTCAATTAGCTATATCGTGACATTCTTGATTGCAGGATTGAGCACGGTTCTATTATCTGCGATTTTGCCTTTGACCTATGTCTTACGGTTGAATCCAAAGAAAATCATGATGTAGGAGGAAACCAATATGACAATATTACAAACAAAAAACGTCAGCTACTTTTATCAAGATGGAGACAAGCGACGAATGATTTTACAAGATACATCGATCAATTTTGAACAAGGGCAATTTTATACGATCTTAGGCCAATCTGGTTCAGGAAAAACAACTTTTCTTTCTTTAATCAGTGCGTTAGATGAACCAAAATCTGGCGAAGTTTTATACAAAGGTCAGAACATCAAAAAAATTGGATTGGAAAAGTATCGCAGAGATGATATCAGTATCATCTTTCAAAGTTACAATTTGGTTCCTTATTTAACGGCTTTAGAAAATGTTCTAGTGGCGATGTCAATCACGGATAATGATATGCCTAAAGATAATCGTGAAGTAGCGTATAATTTATTGGATTATATTGGTATCAATAAAGCGAAAGCAGATCGCTTGGTAGGACAATTATCAGGTGGGGAACAGCAACGTGTGGCGATTGCAAGAGCCTTAGCAACGAATGTCGATATTATTCTGGCTGATGAACCGACAGGGAATCTGGATGAAGGAATGGAGCAAGAAATCGTAGATATCTTTAAAGATTTGGCTGAAACGCATAATAAATGTGTGATTGTCGTTACCCATTCTAATGAAATAGCAAAACAATCAGATAAAACTTATTTTCTTAAGCAAGGTGAGTTGATGTTGAATGAGTGATTTTTTATCTAATTTCAATAAATCGAATTACGATGATACGAAAGAAAAAAAGTTTCGGGCAGAAACTGACAAAGAAGAACAAACAAAACAGGAATCAACAGAATCTTCATTAGATAAATCGTTCACTGAAGGAACGAGTGGACCGCAAACCAAGATTGGACCAGTCGATGCGGCTGATCTGAAAGCTGCTAACTCGTCTTCTTCTTTTGAAACTGAACAAGAAGCAACTTCTCAAACGAGAAGAAATCAGCTAGATGATGGAACAGAAATAGACCCGACCTATCATAAGAAAAGGAGACAAAAATTTTTACTGATAGGAATGGGGACTGTTGTAGCAATTTGTATTCTGTACTTTGGTTACTATCAAATAACACATGTTGCGCTTCCAGATTTTTCTGGAAAGGATTTAGCCGAAGTGCGAACTTGGGCAACTGAAAATAAAGTGAAATTAAAAGTGGATCAAACATACAGTGAGAAGATAGAAGCGAATAAAGTAATTTCGCAAAAAGTAAAAAAAGGCAGCAAAATCAAAAAAGGTGCTGAATTAACAGTTGAATCAAGTATAGGCGCAGATCCCGAAGAAAAATTGAACTTGCCTGATTTTATGACAATGAAAAAAGCAGACGTGGAAAAATGGATTAAGGATAACAAAGCAGATAATGTATCTCTTATAGATGAATATAGTGATACCTTAGAAAAAGGGAAGCCCGCTCGCTTTGAAATCGTCAATAAAGAAGTAACAAAAGAAAATTACAAACGCAAAGATAAAGCCAACATGTACTACTCTAAGGGCAAAGAAACCTTTGAAAAAAATATTTCGGTTCCTGATTTTACGAAAAAAATGAAGTCGGAAGTTGAGAGTTGGGCCAAAACCAATGATATAAAAGTAACATATGAAGAAGCTAGTTCGGCAGAAATTCCAGCAGAAAGCATTATTTCTCAAAGTATTGCTAAAGATCAAAAAGTTGCTAAAAAAGACAGTTTGACTGTGAGAGTATCGTTAGGTAAAGGGTATAGTGTCCCAAATTTTTCCGACTATACACAAGAAGAAGCGGGAACCGCTGTTGATGGATTAACTGTCCAAGCTAAAAGTGTTTTTACAAATAACATACCATACGGTCAGTTGATCTCTCAAAGCGTTGAAGCGGGAACTCAACTGACAAGTAAAGATGATTTAAAAGTAAAAGTCTATTACTCTGCAGGTCAGCCCTATATTAAAGATTTAAGAGGGAATACATTAGAGGGAGACTTACAAAAACAGTTTTATGATGAGTTTCAATCAAAAGGCGCGAATATTCAATACACAGTTAGATATGTCGATTCTGCTGAGACAAAAGGAACAGTTGTGGGCATGAGTGCGTATAATTTATATGTCCCATTGGATTATACTGTAACGTTGGATATCAGCTTAGGTAATTTATCAGGAGCATCAAACTACACTCCAAAATCCTCAGAAAAGAATTCTGATAATGAAACTAACACAAAAGATGCGCCACAATAAAATAGTAAAAACTAGAGAAATCAGGAAAGCAACGTATCCTGGTTTCTTTTTTAGTAAAATGAGGATGAGAAATAAGTAAAAAAACAATGAGGTTTTTTTGTTAAGAGAATAGATGGATAAAGAGAATATTTTTTTTAGATTGGTTTATTCGGATGTAAATTTTTTATTTTATAGAAACATAAAAATATAAAAAAATTTTTTTGTGTAAAAATTTATTATTAATTTCAGTTGAAATGCTAAAAAAACATTGTATTGAATAACTTTTAGTTCAATTATTAGTTATATAAATGTATATTTGTGCTATTTTCAAGATAAATGGAGCCTATTTAAAATGTGATTTAATGGATAATATATGTTTTATTAGAAATAGGCATTTCATTTTTTTCTCTCATGAAATCCACTTTTTTTAAGAGTTTATCAAAGTTTTCAAGGGTTGGCACAAAATATTGAAAAATTTTACTATAAAAGCATGATATAATTTACAAAGAAGAAGTTTTTGTGAGTTAGGGGTGATTAAAGTATTATGATGCGAAGGGGAGAAATCTTTTATGCAAATCTCTCACCAGTTGTTGGTTCAGAGCAAGGAGGAATTAGACCAGTATTGATTATTCAAAATAACAAAGGAAATTTATTTAGTCCGACGTTGATTGTTGCGCCTATTACTAGGAATGTAAATAAGAAGATGCAGCCAACACAAGTCAAGGTGGATATACCCCATGACGATCGAATGACACCGTCGTTGGTATTACTAGAACAAATCCGAACACTGGATAAAGAACGAATTCTTCACAAAATTTGTCAGTTGCAAGAAGACGATATGCTAAAAGTCAACCAAGCACTGAAAATAAGTATTGGTATTCGTTAATTGGGGAGTAGTACATAGGTAAAGATATACATAAATATTCGTAACATCGGATTGAAAAATTAGGGTAGTAATTAGGCCAAATTGATTAGCGAGTATGCTTTTTTGACGATGAAGTATAAGCCGCTTCTGATCCTATCGTTAATACGGATTCTAAGTGATTGAGATATGACTCGAAGAGTTATATCCCAATCACTATTTCTTTTTATTCTAGTTTAGTGGGTAGAAAGAAAGGAGAATCCTTTTGAAGTTTTTAGGTTTACTCGCTATAGTATAAATAAAGGAGTTGATGAAGGTGCAAAAAATCCGTTATGGAATTTTAAGTACAGCTCAAATCGTTCCCCGTTTTGTAGAAGGAATCAAAAAAAGTAGTATAGGGGAAGCTTCAGCAATTGCTTCAAGAAGCTTAGATAAAGCAGAGCAAATGGCAAAAGAATTGAATATACCTCAAGCATATGGCAGTTATGAAGAATTGTGTAAAGATGAGGGAATAGATATCATCTATGTAGCAACCTATAATCAAGGACATTATGAAGCAGCGAAAATGGCTTTGACCTATCACAAACATGTTTTAGTTGAAAAGCCATTTACGCTACAACTGAAACAAGCAGAAGAACTTTTTGATCTAGCAGAAAAAAACGGTTGTTTCTTGATGGAAGCACAAAAGGCTGTTTTTTTACCGATCAGTTTGCAAATAAAAAAAGCGATACAGCAGAATAAAATTGGCAAGATCCATTGGGTTCAATCTGTGACCTCTTATCCTAATGTTGACCATATTTCTTGGTTTCATTCATTAGAAGCTGGAGGAGGTACGTTACACGGATCAGGGAGTTATCCATTACAATACATGCAGTTTGTATTAGATCAGTCAATTGAAGAATATCATGGTAGTTCTACGAGAAAAAAAGGTGAAACGGACGACCAAGTAAATCTTTCATTGAAGTTTCACAGTCAAGTTTTAGCAAATATTTTTATTTCAGTAAAGATGGATATACCAAGTAAAATGATCATTTATGGTGAAAAAGGACATATCGAGATTCCAGTTTTCTGGAAGACCAAGCAGGCAACTATTTACTATGATGATGGGAGGCATGAAATATTGAATGGCTCGTTTGACAGTGAATTTGTTTTTGAAGTAGATCATGTCAATGATTGTCTCAAAAAACAGTTGGGAGAAAGTCCTGTTATGACGAAAAAAATGACATTAGATACTGTCCGAATAGTGAATCAACTTTATGCTGAATGGCTAAAAGAGGATGATAAGTTATAGAAGAAGTTGCAATCAACGTTGATCTATGTTAAAGTAATCCTCATGCGACGAGTTGACTCAATCAGATAGCTTCGGCTGTTCCGTTTTGACGGCTAGTGGTTGACAAAACAGCAGAGGCACATATGTTAAATCATACCTACCGGATGTAGGCGTGTCGGATAAATATTTTTGTGGAGAAGATTTTATCTATTTATTTTTATAAATACTGCGGCAAAAAAGAAGACTTCGGTCTTCTTTTTTGTTTTGAATCAAAGGAAAATATCTTGCTATATTGTTTCAAAACATAATATACCAAGAAGTATAGAGACGAAATGAACAGATACTTTCATGTAGAGGTAGTTGTTCCAAATGAATCTTTTTAGCTGGAAGCCGATATGGGGATTCTGTTATCTATTCCTATTTGATAAAATTGAAACGTTCTTTGGTGCAAAAAGTATTCAATAATGGATACTTTTTATTGCACTAAGGGGGAATGCCCAAGAACTCCTGTATTTCGAGTAGAATAAGTGCATAAAATAACGTTTTTTTGATTACAAATTTTCCAAATAAAATAGTATACTAATAAAGTTGCACTTGTGTAAGTGCAACTTTTTTGTGTTGTTATGCAATAAAAATCAAGCTATAGTTCAAGTGTAAGGGAAAGAAAGTTGGTGAGTAGGATGTCACTGCACTTATCAAAAAGAGAAATAAAAATTTTGTTATTGCTTTTAGATTTAGAAGACAGTGTGACAACAAAAGAATTGGCTGAAACCTTCCATGTTAGTGTTCGGACGATCAAATACGATTTAGATAATGTTCGGGATTGGTTTAAAGAACAAAATGTTGTATTGCAAACACGTCGTAACAAAGGCATTTGGTTAGAGATACCTGATTCGGAACGATTAACTTTGAAAAATGAAATTATTGAAGTAGAGCGGTTTGAAACGTATCCTGATCAAGAGCTGCGAGTAAATCAATTGATTTTTCGTTTACTTTTAGCAGAGAAGTCATTAACGTCGCAGGAGTTAGCAGATGATTTGCAAGTTAGTCGAAATACAATCGTCAGTGACTTAGATCGTGTGGAAGAATTGATTCAAGTTTATAGTCTTGCCTTAACACGTCAAAGCCGTCAAGGATTTTCAATCACAGGAGAAGAAAGTAAGATTCGTTTGTTGATGGAATACATTACGCAAAAAGAAATAACTGAATATGATATGTATCAAATCATGAGCTACTTTGTTCAATCAGGGCAACAGAAGAAAATGCAAGAAGTTCATGTTGGAGTCAATACGATTTTTCAAAAAATTTATCAAGTTGCTTTAAAAGAAATGACGAACCTCTTAGATCCATCATTATTTGATCAATTTAATTATGCTGAGATTCTTTCGATTACTTTGCGCGTTGCAATCGCAGCTTCTAGAATGCAATTGCATCATACTGTTGGCGGTTATAAGATGCTGACAAATCAAAAGGTACTTCAGCAAAAACAGGAATTACCGTTTTTATTAATGAAAAAAGTATTTGATCACTATGAGTTGCCACTTTTGGCAGATGAGTATCTTTACATTTACAGTGATGTATTTGTGGCAAATAATCAACAAGACATTGTTGGTTTGACAGAGGAATTGATTAAAGATGTATCGGAAGAAATCAATTTTCCTTTTTATCGAGATCGACAATTGTTTACGAATTTGTTTGCTCATTTATCTTTACGTTTAACCAAAAAGCATCTTTTTATTAATGAATATAATCCTTTTGTTGATGATATCAAGGCAAAGTATCCACAATTATTTTCAGCTATCCAGCTTGCTAGTCAGAGTGACATTGTTGGATCTGCATTGTTGATTAATGATTCTTTTATTGCATACATTGCGCTGCACTTTCTAGTTGCTTACGAAAAAAATCTCCATGAAGTCAATGTGGTACGAATTGTTTATGTTTGTTCAACTGGATTAGGCGTAACAAGTTTGATCGAACAAAAAATTCTGGAAGAAGTGTCAAATGTTGAAATCGCAGGATTTGCGTCAGTGTTGAATGCAGTAGATGTGATAGAAGAAAAAAATCCGGATTTGGTTTTGAGTATTTTTCCTATTGAAATTATTAATCGACCGTTCATCAAAGTAAACCCTTTGCCGACAACAGCTGATATTCATAGTATCCAAGAAGAGGTCAATAAAATTTTGACTCATACTCAGTCGGGTAAAGTTCCTCGTTTGATTCCTCGTCAGCAAATCAAGGAAAAGCAAGGGATCGAAGCTGAAAGTCGAGAGATAATCGTACGGACATATGTGATTTATGAAGAGCTACTCAAAGCCTTTGCGGGGAAATTGACGCAAGAATATAGAGAGGCTTTCTTACTACATGTTATGTTGATGGTTCACCGAATTACTTTTGATAGTCAGTACGAAAACGAGGGCAATATTGTAAAAGAAACATTATTAGCTCAGCAGGAATTAGTAGAACAAATCGAACGAATTTTTGCCAAAAATGATTTAATGGTCAATCAAGCAGAAATAACTGCTCTATTGAATTATATAAGGGAGGAGTAGCACGTATGAAGTTAAATGACGATGCTCAAAAAATAATTGATGAGAGTCCTAACAAAGTTGAGTTAGAAGCATCACTGGGGAAAATCAGCGAATTATTAGTGGCGCAATCGATTCAACCAACGGAATTACAATGGACGATTTTGATTAATCATGTCAATGAAATGATCAAGCGATCAAAAGCTGATGAAAAAATGGCTGGTGTTGATCCAGTGATGTTTGAAGAAGTTTCTAAAGAAGCATTAATGATTGCTGATAAGGTCGTTCAGCATATTGGAAATCTGCCAAAAGATGAAATGTATGTTTTATCTATTCATTTTGAAGCGGCAAGACAAAACGAAGTGTAGGAAGAAAGAGTTGAAGTATTAATTATCAACTTTTAAATAAAAAATTGGAGGAATTATACATGATAACAGTAGTAATCGCAGATCGTTTAGGGAAAGGACAAAACGTTGCAAAAGGAGTAGAGGCCGCAGGAGGAAAAGCTGTTGTTGTTCCTGGAATGGGCGCAGACATGCGTTTAGGAGATGTGATGCAACAAGAAAATGCTGATTTAGGGATTTCATTTTGTGGAAGCGGTGGTGCAGGTGCATTAACGGCTGCTACAAAATATGGTTATCCAGAACGTCATGGTATGCGTTCAATCGATGAAGGTGTGACAGCTATCAATGATGGTAAAACGGTTTTAGGTTTTGGTTTTATGGATCAAGAGGAATTAGGTAAACGTATTGTGGAAGCTTATATGAAAAAGAATGGCTAATCAATAGAACTACCTAGCTTTACGGGCTATATATAATTGCATCGATTCATACAGAGCAAAAACGCTAAGGATTGAAGGGATTCGGAAAAAGATTGAATATGTCAGCAATCAAAAGTGTCACAGTCATATTTCCAGATTTTTCAGTCAGAGCTAATCAAGCCCGCTCAGATTTTACATTACGGGGAGGAAAGTCCATTGGAAAAAGTAACGAAGAAACAACGTCAGATCATTCAAGTTGAAGGAACTGGGAAAGAAAAAAATCTGGCGTTTGCTAATGCATTGAATCAAATCCATAATCGTGTGTTGAAAGAAAAAAGTGATGTGATTGTGCGGATTGAACCTCTAGATATCCAGATTGTTAAAGCAGAGCAAGAAACATTCACAGAACGATTTTTATTTTTCTTCTTACCTCGTACACGTGCAGATTATCGTGTGTTGTTAGATGTTGAAGTAGAGATCACGCTGATTGAAATGGAGACGATCCCATTTGTGGAAAAAAGAGTTACCGATCCAAATGGTCTTCCTCTTCCTTTTGGAAAGAAAAAAAGAATGCATAAGGAGGCAAATTAAATGGACGTTTTAGTTGTTTTACTCAAGTCACTATTGATTGGGGGAGTTGTTGGATTTGCAGCAGGAGCAGGAGCTGCAAGAATGTTCCACGCACCAAGTACACAAGGTCTAGGTGCTTTTAGAACACTAGGTGAAATGAATGCTTGTGAAGGAGATGCGGCAAGTCACTTTTCGTTTGGATTAGGGTTCTTCTTTAATGCTTGGGCCTCAACAGTTGGAGCAGGGGCTTTTACGCAAGATGTGGATCACCGCGTCATTCCTAACTGGGCTGCAGCTGCATTATTAGTAAAAAATAAAAACGTTGCTGAAACCATGCATAATCCTAAAAAAATGGGGATTTCAGGTGCGATTGTAGGAATGCTAGTCGTCGCTTTCTTAAATACGACCGCTTCAGCCATTCCAGAGTCATTACAAGTAACGGCTATAGCTGTTTTAGTACCAGCAGCAAATTTATTGATCAACACTGTGATGCCAGTACTATTTTGGTTGGCGGCAATCGATGCAGGAAAACGTTCAGGACTATGGGCAACGATTTTTGGAGGACTTGCAACAATGATCATGGGAAATGCAGTTCCAGGTGTTGTGCTAGGGATTTTAATTGGTAAAGGCGTGGATGAAATCGGCTGGAATAAAGTGACTAAAAGTATGATGGCAGCAGTTATTTTATTATTTGTATTTAGTGCCTTTTTCCGTGGCTTTGATTTACAAATGATCGAAAGCTTCCGATTGCAAATTCCAGGTTGGCTACAAAATATGCATGATGTTTTCAGCATTGGCAAATAGTTAAATAGAAAGTGAGGATCTGTAATGGATGAAATAGTAGAGTTAGAAAAAAAGAATTTTTGGTTTGCTGACTGGTCATTTCCGATTTTAGTTGGCTTATTGTCTGCAGGTGTCTTTGCGGGAACACATATGTATATTGAACATGGTGTTGGAGCATTTAATGAAGTGGCAATTGTTGCAATGTTGAAAGCTGGAATGGACGGTGGTTCATATGGTGCGGCTGCTGCATTTGGTGCAAGTTTTTTATTTGCACGTATTTTAGAAGGTTCACTCGTAGGGATTTTGGATATTGGTGGTGCGATTTTAACTGGGGTTGGGATTGGTGTTCCCGCGATTCTTTTAAGTATGGGCATTACGGCTCCGGTTGAAAATTTTGGTCTTTCATTGTTAACAGGAATGGTTCTTGGTCTGATCATTGGCGGAATTATTATTATGATTCGTAAATTTACAATCAATCAGTCAAATTCTACTTTTGGGGCAGATGTCATGATGGGAGCAGGAAATGCCTCTGGTCGTTTCTTAGGTCCTCTGATTATCATTAGTGCATGTGGCGCTTCTGCACCTATAGGTATTGGTTCAATTATTGGTGCCGTGATTTTTTATGTATGGAAAAAACCAATTGCTGGTGGTGCGATTTTAGGCGCAATGATCTTTGGTGCAATATTCCCAGTTGATTTACCTAGTTAAAGTTTCTTGAAATTGCACTTTTCTTTTTGAAAACCGTTTACATTATAATGTTACCATGTTATTATGAGTGGGAAATAATTTTGATTTTTTATTCATAATAATTTTTGAACGGAGGACAAAAGAAATGAATGGTTTTGTGCAGTGGATGGAAGTAAAATTGATGCCTATTGCGAATAAATTTGGTTCGCAACGGCATATGACAGCAATTAGAAAGGGTCTTATCGCAACGATGCCTTTGACGATCGTGGGAGCCTTTTTTACAGTATTTCAGAATATTCCAATTGATGCGTACATGAAATTTATTGAGCCGTATCAAGCTGTTTTGGATATTCCATCGCGATATACAATGGGGATCTTAGCTCTTTATGCAACATTTGGTATCGCTTCTTCATTAGCTACAAGTTATAAGTTAGATTCATTAACTTGTGGGATTTTAGCAGTTATGGCTTTTTTAGTAACAGCAGCACCCCCAACACGTGTTTTTGAAGATGTGAACGATGTTATTGGTGCGGGTCGTTATATTAATTTAGCTAATATTGGTTCTGCTTCATTATTTGGAGCGATTGTGACAGCGCTTGTTTCTGTCGAAATCTACCGTTTCTTTATTCAAAAAGATATTACGATAAAAATGCCTGATGGTGTTCCACCAGAAGTGTCTAACTCGTTCATCGCTTTGATTCCAGGAGCTGTGATTTTGTTATTATTCTGGGTGATTCGCCATGTTATTGGCTTTGATTTAAATGGATTTTTAAGTACATTGTTAATGCCATTGAAAGATACTTTAGCAGGAAACAGCTTGTTTGGCGGATTGCTTACAGTCTTCTTGATTTGTTTCTTCTGGGTTTTGGGGATTCACGGACCGGCCATTATGGGTCCTGTTATCAGACCGTTTTGGGATATGTCAATTGCTGAAAACACACTTGCTTTTCAAGAAGGTGCTTCAGTTCATAATTTACCAAATATTTTCACTGAACAATTTTTACAATGGTTTATTTGGATTGGCGGCGCAGGTACTACTTTAGCTTTAGTCGTTTTAATGATGTTCTCTAAATCAACATACTTGAAAAGTTTAGGACGTTTGTCCTTCTTGCCAGGATTATTTAATATTAATGAACCTGTGATTTTTGGTACACCGATTGTAATGAACCCAATATTGGGAATTCCTTTTATCGTGGCGCCATTGATCACAACAACGTTTTCTTACTTCTTAACTGTTACGAATGTAATTCCGATGATGGCCGCGCGCTTACCATTTGCCATACCAGCACCGATAGCTGCTTGGATGAGTACAAACTGGAGCGTTCCAGCAGCACTACTTGTCTGTGTCAATTTCGCGATTACTTTGGCGATTTATTACCCATTCTTCAAAGTATATGAAAAACAACAACTAGACAAAGAAGCTGAGGAGTTGGCAGCTGAGCAAAAAGCAAAAGCAGCTGCTTAATTGAGATAGAGAGGGAGGGGAGTAGATTTACTGCCCCTCTTTGGTGATTAAGATCATGATAATTTGGTTCATTGTATTTTTTATTTTTAGTCAAGTAATGATTGAAAGAAAGTGGCTGCCTGCAAAATTTATGGAGTTACGATTACTACATCTCTGTTTTGCTTCGATTGGGTTGATTTTCTTATCGATTGTGATGGGGATTGTAGTTAAACAACCTCTATTCATAGTGGGGACCGTAACTATTTTTTGCAGTTCAATACTGTCTTTTAAATATCGTAATAAATTCGACCATATAAAGCGAGGGTAAAATCAATGAAAAGAGCATTAGGTGTATCTGTTTATCCAGATCATAGTGATATAGAAAAAGATAAAGCGTATCTAAAAAAGGCTAGTGAATGTGGATTTTCACGAATTTTTATGAGTATGCTAGAAGTAACAGAAGGTAAGGAAGTAGTCAAAGAAAAATTCAAATCATTGATTTCTTATGCGAAAGACTTAGGTTATGAAACGATTTTAGATGTAGCACCGAACATTTTTGATGAATTACAAATCTCATATGATGACTTAACATTCTTTTATGAGACGGGAGCAGACGGGATTCGTTTAGATGTTGGGTTTGATGGGAATAAAGAAGCGAAGTTGACCTTTAATCCATTCGAGTTAGCGATTGAATTAAATATGAGTAATGATGTGGCGTATCTGGATAACATTTTAACTTATGAAGCAAATGTTCCGTTTCTTTATGGATGTCATAATTTTTATCCACAAGAAGGAACAGCATTACCATATGATTTCTTTGAGCGTTGCAGTATTCGATTTAAAAAACATGGGATTCGGACAGCAGCATTTATCAATTCGCAATCGGGCAAGATTGGTCCTTGGGATGTTAATGATGGTCTGCCAACGCTTGAAATGCATCGTCATTTACCAGTTGATGTTCAAACAAAACATTTATTTGCAACGGGTTTGATTGATGACGTGATTATTGGGAATGCATATGCATCAGATGAAGAGTTAGAATTATTAGGAAGCTTAAATCGCTACCAACTTGAACTAGCAGTTGAATTTACTGAACAGGCAAGCAAAGTTGAAAAAGAAATCGTGTTGACGGAACAACACTTCCGTCGTGGAGATATCACTGACCAAGTGGTTCGTTCAACTGAAGTTCGTAAAAAATACAAAGGTGAAGCCAATCCAGCGCATGACAATACACAAGAATTTCAAGTGGGTGATGTTGTGATCGGCAATGATGCATTCGGGAAATACAAAAATGAGCTACAAATTGTTTTACAGCCGCATTCAGATAATCGTAAAAACAAAGTAGGTCAAATAACAGAGAAAGAATTGTTGTTGTTGGATTTTGTAAAACCCTGGACAAAATTTAGATTTAAAGAAAAGTAGGGGATAAAATGAGTTACGACTTAATTATAAAAAACGGGAGAACCATTGAAGGTAAACCAATAGAAATAGCAATCAATGCTGGGAGAATCGCAAAAGTTGCGGATAAAATCGAAGCGGATGGAAAAGAATTGATTGAACTGTCAGCTGATACCTATCTATCAGCTGGTTGGATCGATGATCATGTTCACTGCTTTGAAAAAATGACGTTGTATTATGATTTTCCAGATGAAATTGGTGTGAAAAAAGGCGTAACAACAGTGATTGATGCAGGAACGACAGGTGCTGAAAATATTCATGAGTTTTATGATTTAGCCAAACAAGCAAAAACTAATGTGTATGCTTTAGTAAATATTTCGAAATGGGGTATTGTTGAACAAGATGAATTGGCGGATCTTAGTAAGGTAAAAGAAGAGCTCGTTCATAAAGCGCTGACTGAACTACCTGATTTTGTTGTAGGAATCAAGGCTCGTATGAGTAAAACCGTGATTGGTGACAACGGAATCACCCCTTTAGAAATGGCTAAGAACATCCAAAAAGCAAACAATGATTTGCCGCTTATGGTGCACATTGGATCAGCGCCCCCAGAGCTAGACGAAATCTTAGCTCATATGACGAAAGGTGATGTTTTAACTCATTGCTTCAATGGAAAACCAAATGGTATTTTGAATCAATCAACGAATAAAATTAAAGACTTTGTTTGGACCGCATATAATAAAGGTGTTGTGTTTGATATTGGTCATGGAACCGATAGTTTCAACTTCAGTGTTGCTGAAACAGCGTTAGCAGAAGGCATGAAAGCAACATCGATCAGTACCGATATTTATATTCGTAATCGTGAAAATGGCCCAGTACATGATTTAGCTACTACGATGGAAAAATTACGTGTGGTAGGCTATGAATGGCCAGAGATTATTGAAAAAGTAACAGCAGCTCCTGCTGAAAACTTCCGTTTCAATAGAAAAGGTCATTTAAAAGAAGGATATGACGGCGATATCACAATCTTTAAGATTGAAGACGGTCAAAAGACATTGACTGATTCAAACGGATTTACTAGAGAAGCAAAAGAATTGATCAAACCTGTAAAAACCATTATTGGAGGAACAGTTTATGACAATTAGCTATGAAAAATTCAACCTAAAAGAAGTCATCAATGCCTCAGGCAGAATGACGATTTTAGGCGTATCAAAAGTTTCTGAGAATGTCTTATCAGCGCAAAAATTTGGCGGTGAACATTTCTTTGAGATGAGTGAATTAAGTATTCAAACAGGAGCATATTTAGCTAAACTGTTAAAGGTTGAAGACGCGCAAGTCGTTTCTTCCGCATCTGCTGGTATCGCGCAAAGTGTGGCTGCTCTAATAGGCGAAGGCTCCGTTTATCATGCCTATCATCCTTACACAGATAAAGTAGTAAAACGTGAGATCATCTTACCCAAAGGCCATAATGTCGACTACGGTACACCAGTTGAAGTAATGGTGGAACAAGGTGGTGGACAAGTTGTGGAAGCAGGTTATGCCAATATGTGTACACCAGAACACATCGACATGATGGTCACTGATCAAACGGCGGCGATTCTTTACATCAAGAGCCATCACACGGTTCAAAAAAGTATGTTAAGTGTAGAAGAGACCGCACTTGTAGCCAAAAAATACAAACTCCCGTTGATCGTAGATGCCGCAGCGGAAGAAGACTTATTCAAGTACATCGAAGCAGGCGCGGACCTGGTGATCTATAGCGGTGCAAAAGCGATTGAAGGACCAAGTGCTGGGCTTGTGATCGGGAAAAAAGAGTATATTGAATGGATTCGCCTACAAGGAAAAGGTATTGGCCGTGCAATGAAAATCGGGAAAGACAACATTTTAGGTTTTACCCAAGCGGTGGAAGACTATGTGAAAAACGGCAGTGAAGCAGGCAATTCGATGCAAGCGAGATTAGCGCCGTTTATCGAGGGTCTGAATGCCATCCCAAATATCGAAGCCAAAGTCGTGCAAGACGGTGCAGGTCGAGAGATCTATCGTGCGAGTATTAAAATCAGTGGGGAAAAATCAGCCAAAGCAGTGATTCAAGAGCTAAGAGCTGAAAGTCCTGCAATCTATACCCGTGAATACCAAGCCAACAACGGCATTATCGAATTCGATATCCGTTCGGTCAATGAAGAAGAAATGAAGAAAATCGTGATTCGTTTAACTGAAATCATGAACTAAAAAAACTAATAACAGGAGTGAATCAACCATGACATTAACACCAAACTATTTAGAAGACCGTATTTGCCTAAACGTTTTAGCCAATTCCGTACAAAACGCCAAAGACTGTTATGAAGCCGCAGAAGGCCATATCGTTTTAGGTGTCCTCTCTAAAAACTATCCAACAGATGAAGCGGCAATCGAAGACATGAAAAAATACGCCGCAGAAACCAACAACGCCTTATCTGTAGGGCTAGGTGCAGGCGATCCAAACCAAAGCCAAATGGTATCAAGACTTTCAAAAGAGTTACAACCGCAACACGTCAACCAAGTCTTCACAGGGGTGGGAACATCTCGTGCTTTACTCGGTCAAGATGAAACGATCGTCAACGGCTTAGTCTCACCAACAGGTAAAGTGGGCATCGTCAATATCGCCACAGGTCCATTAAGCTCGCAAACCCCAGCTGGCGAAGTAACGATTGAAACAGCGATTCGTTTACTACAAGACATGGGCGGCAGTTCAATCAAATTCTTCCCAATGAAAGGCTTAGCACACATAGAAGAATACAAAGCAGTTGCGCAAGCTTGTGCGAAATATGACTTTTATCTAGAACCCACAGGTGGGATCGATTTAGAAAACTTTGAAGAAATCGTGCAAATCGCAGTAGATGCAGGCGTGAAAAAAATTATTCCACATGTGTATAGCTCGATCATCGACTCCACAACAGGAGATACAAGACCAGAAGATGTGAAAACCTTGTTGGGCATGATCAAAAATACCTTGAAAAAATAAAAGCAGAATGAGCTCGTTCAGCACTGACAGAAAAATAGGAAAATATGACTGAGGCGCAATATGCCTCAATCGGATTTTATCTTTTTTCCGAAGTGCTAGCTCACAACGCTAGATAAAAATAAAAGCAGAATGAGCTCGTTCAGCACTGACAGAAAAATAGGAAAATATGATTGAGGCGCAATATGCCTCAATCGGATTTTATCTTTTTTCCGAAGTGCTAGCTCACAACGCTAGATAAAAATAAAAGCAGAATGAGCTCGTTCAGCACTGACAGAAAAATAGGAAAATATGACTGAGGCGCAATATGCCTCAATCGGATTTTATCTTTTTTCTGAAGCGCTAGTTCATCAAGCTAGGAAATAGGCAGGGATCGACATGAGAATTGCAGCATTTGGTGAAATAATGATGCGTTTGACGCCACCAGAATATCTGATGTTGGAACAAACCAAAGAATTACGATTAGATTTTACAGGTACAGGAGTCAATATTTTAAGTAATCTCGCTCATTTTGGCTGTCAAACAAGTTTATTGACGAACTTACCAGATAATCGTTTGGGGGAAGCGGCTAAAGCAAGTGTCCGTCAATTAGGTATTCAAGACCGTTGGATAGGGTCTTCTGGTGATCACATTGGTTCATATTTTGCAGAAATGGGATTTGGCCCAAGGCCTACCCAAGTAACCTATCAAAACCGTCGAAACAGTTCGTTTGGTATGAGTAGTGTTTCTGATTATGATTTTGATTCATTTTTAGCTGAAACTGATTTAGTGCATATTTGTGGAATCTCATTAAGCTTGACCGAAAAAACGCGTGAAGCAGCTTTTGTTTTAGCTGAAAAAGCGCATGCTCTGGGGAAACAAGTTTGTTTTGATTTCAATTTTCGTCCTAGCCTGAATGAAGCGCATGGGGTGTCATTTATGAAGGCACAATATGAAAAAATATTACCATATTGCGATTTAGTTTTTGGTAGCCAACGCGATTTAACGGACTTATTAGGGATGGAATTGAATGAAACGTTAGATTCGTCTGAACAATTTGAAGAATTAGTCCGCCGCTTTATGGTGAAATACCACATTGTGCATTTTGCAGGAACGGTTCGTCAAGGTGAAGAGGATAGACATTATTTAAGAGGTTTTCTATTTGATTCAGAGCATTATGTTCAAGCTGTACCGCGCGAAATTATTAATCTAGATAGAATCGGTGCAGGTGACGGCTATGCAGCGGGTGTTTTACTTGGAGTAAGTGAGAAGTGGTCATTAATGGAAACCGTAGAATTTGCAACAGCTAATGGCGTTTTAGCTCATACGATCCAAGGTGATGTACCTCTAACGACGCGCAAACAAGTTAGGCATATCATGGAGCATCCAACAGTAGATCTGATCCGTTAAATGAAAGAATAGAATGAAATAGTGTAAATGCGTTTATACTACTTTCGTTCTATTCTTTTTTTCATTATAATGAGTAGAAGTGGGGAATTTAGCGAAACCATTTACGTAGCGAAGATAAATTGGTATGCTTAGGAAGCGTAGCTATTATTTTATTGAGCATAAAGAAAAGTCTGTTTATAGGAGGAGATCGACATGACCGATGAAAATATTTGGAAAGCACTAGACGATGATGTTTTGAAAGATAGTATTCGAAAACGACCAGGTATGTACATTGGTGGGATTGGTCCGACGGGCTTAGAAAGTATGGTATTGCAAGTGATTGATCATTTACTACAACTGGCAGTTGATCTAAAGCAGACAGAACTTTCAATCGAACTTTCAGAGAGACAATTTATTTTTTCTTTTTTCAGTAAAAAAGGATTATTTTTAGATAAAATACCAGAAGAACAATATACACCGCCTTATCTTTTTCTATCGATTGTCAATGCATTGTCAGAACAATTAGGCTTTGGTGTAGAAAAATTAGGAAAACGAACCATTCAAATCTATCAAAACGGACAATTAAATAAAAAAGCATTGATTCCCTCAGAAGATGAAGGACAAAGAATCGAGTTGGCTTTCACACCAGATGAAACATTATTTGGTAATAAACCATTATCCTATTTTATTTTATTTAATCGTTGTCAAGAGTTGGCGATGCTAAACAGTGGATTGACGATTTCACTTACTGACGGAAAAAAACAAAAAAATTATTTTTATTATGAGCAAGGACTGGTTGAGTATATTTTTCAAAAAGATGATAGTATTACTCGAAGCGGCCAACCATTGATCATCAACACAGTTAGTGAAGGTGTGACAATTCAAGCGGTCATCTCAAAGAATGGTTCGACGAGTATCAAGGACAGTTTTGTCAACGGGCATTTACCTTCTGATGGAGGAACACACTTAGATGGATTTATTCAAGGAACAGTAGATGCCATCAATCAATTTTTAGAAGAAACGAATCGTTTGAAGTATTTAACAATAGATAATTTTTCTGAACGCTTTGATGTAGTTCTATCAATCAAGGTAAAGCGTCCAAGATATACTGGCGCAGTCAAGAAGAAAATTAGAAATCCTGAGCTGTATAAAATTGTGAAGGAAGCTGTGTTTACTGAAGTTTCCACTTTTCTGAAACGACATCCTGCTTGGTATTTAAATTAAGTATAGAAAGCTGGAAGGGAACGATTATGAAAATTTTTATAGATGGTGATGGCTCGCCAGTAAAAGATACAACAATTGAAGTTGCAGCAGCGTATTCTCTTGAAGTGGTGATTGTGACGAGTATTGATCACTACTCTTTAAAGGTGTATCCTAAAAACGTTTCTTTTGTTTATGTTGATAAAGGGGCTGACGCAGCGGACTATAAAATTGTTCAACTCATTAAAGGTGAGGATATTTTAGTGACACAAGATTATGGGTTAGCATCATTAGTTTTGCCTAAGGGTGTTTGCGTACTTCATCAGCTAGGGTATCAATACACGGCTGCAACTATCGATGGCTTATTGGAGCAACGTTATTTTAGTGCAAAAATTAGAAAAAGTGGTGGACATACAAAAGGACCTAAAGCATTTACAGCAGAAAATCGTGAAATGTTTAAAGAAAAACTGATTGAAGTAATAGAAGCAAAAAAAGAGAATGTACACGGAAAATAAGGTAGACTTAAATGAATGCCTTATTTTTTATTCATATTTATAAGTAAATTAAAGGGCTGTTTTTGTTTAGAAGAATATCATAGCTAAAAAAAATCTTCGATTTGATGATTTGTTTCTATTCGGACTAGCGCTTTTATGCTAAAATATGAAGGAGCTATTTTGAGTTTTTTTGTTGTATACAACAATAATAGCATTTGTGGTATCTCGTTTTATGGACTGGCTTCTAAAAAACAAATGGAGATTGAGTCTGTTACATTTTAAAAATTATTGAGCTTTAAGAGTTAGTCATTTGGGCAAAGGACAAAAAGTAAATGAGGCAAAAAACAATTTGTTCTTTTTTCAATAGTCCTGTCAAGGCTAGATGAACTCTTTCAGCTTTAAAAATTAGGAGGAAAAGCATTTGAAGATTACTTTGCTATATGGTGGGAGAAGTGAAGAACATGATGTTTCTATATTATCTGCCTATTCCGTTTTAAATGCGATCTATTATAATTACTATCAAGTCCAGCTAGTTTTTATTAGTAAAGATGGTCAATGGGTGAAAGGGCCGCTCTTATCAGAAAAACCGGAAAGTAAAGATGTTCTTAATCTGACTTGGTCTGATGATGGAGAAGTAGATAAATGGGGTGAATTTACAGGTAAAGTGATTCAACCTTGTGATATTCAGGAGGAAGATACGATTGTTTTCCCTGTATTACACGGACCAAATGGTGAAGATGGAACGATCCAAGGCTTTTTGGAAACGATTGGAATGCCATATGTTGGAGCTGGTGTGTTAGCTAGTGCTAATGCTATGGATAAAATAATGACTAAATATCTGCTTCAAACAGCGGGTATTCCTCAAGTGCCATATGTTCCTGTTTTAAGAAGCAATTGGAAGGAAAATCCTAAAAAGGTCTTTGAGCAATGTGAAGGATCTTTGATTTACCCAGTATTTGTTAAACCAGCTAACATGGGCTCAAGCGTAGGGATCAGTAAAGCTGAAAACCGTGAAGAATTACAAAATGCTTTGGAAGAAGCGTATCGTTATGACTCTCGAGCGATTGTTGAACAAGGAATCGAAGCACGTGAGATCGAGGTGGCGATTTTAGGAAATGAAGATGTTCGGACGACTCAACCTGGTGAGATTGTAAAAGATGTTGAATTTTATGATTACAATTCCAAATATATCGACAATCAAATTACGATGCAGATTCCAGCTGAGGTGCCAGATGAAGTTCATCAAAAGGCACAAGAATACGCTAAAAAAGCGTACACGTTATTAGACGGAAGTGGTCTTAGCCGTTGCGACTTCTTTTTAACAAGCAAGAATGAATTGTTCTTAAATGAACTGAATACGATGCCAGGTTTTACCCAGTTTAGTATGTATCCATTGCTATGGGAAAATATGGGCTTGAAGTATAGTGATTTGATTGAAGAATTAATTCAGTTAGGACTAAATCGTTTCAAACAAAGACAAAGTTTTTTTGAAAGATAAAAAATGAAAAGGGAGGGGATAAAACGTTGAAAGTTTTGTCTCAGCCCTTTTATGGTTATGGATACGAAAAAAATGTATCTGCTAGCGTTGACAACAATCATACAATTGAGGAGGAGAAAATATAATGAAGTTAACTTTTTGGGAAGCCGCTCAAGCGACAAAAGCGACCAATAATTGGAGAAAATGGCCGGATTTTGATTTGACTGGACTTGAGTTTGATAGTCGTTTGATTCAAAAAAACAATCTATTTGTGCCGCTAAAGGGTGAAAATGATGGACATTCGTTTATTAACAGCGCAATAGAAAATGGTGCAGGTGCAGCATTTTGGAGTTCGACGGAGCCATCTCCTGATAATTTTCCTGTTCTACAAGTTGAAGATACTCTAACTGCTATGCAGAATCTCGCTGTGTATTATTTAAGAAAAATGACACCAACTGTCATTGCGATTACAGGAAGCAATGGCAAGACAACTACAAAAGACATGACTGAAGCTGTTTTAGCCCAACAATTCAAGACATATAAAACGCAAGGTAACTATAATAATGATATTGGTTTGCCCTACACTATTTTACATATGCCTAATGAAACAGAAAAACTAATTTTAGAAATGGGCATGGATCATGCAAGAGAAATCGATTTTCTATCAAGATTAGCGCATCCTGACGTTGCGGCAATTACGATGATTGGTGAGGCGCATATTGAAAATCTTGGTTCAAGAGCAGGGATTGCCCAAGCTAAAATGGAAATTACTGCGGGCCTTGCGGCGAATGGTTTGTTGATCATTCCAACAGATGAACCCTTATTAAGGCCATTGGGCAAAAACTTGCCGCAAACCGTCCAAACATTTGGTTTAGAGCAAGCCGATTACCAAGCAGAGATCATAGAAGCACAAAAAGAGTATACAACTTTCAAAATGAATGATTCAAACACGTTATTTACTATCCCTGTTCCAGGGAAATATAACATAGGAAATGCCTTGATCGCTATCAGTATTGGTAAATGGTTTGAGATGTCAGAAGAGAAAATCAAGGCCGGATTAGCTGATTTTAAATTAACCAAAAATCGAACAGAATGGCTAAAAAGCAGCACTGGTATTGAGATTCTCAGTGATGTTTACAATGCAAATCCAACGGCGATGAACTTGGTGCTTGATAGTTTTAGCCAGATGCCTACACAAGGAACTCGAGTGGCTGTTTTAGGGGACATGCTTGAGTTGGGTCCCGATTCTGCCAATATGCATGCTTCGGTAAGTGAGCACCTAAATCCAGCGGAAATCGCAGAAGTTGTTCTTTACGGTGCAGAAATGCAAGGTTTATATAATGCACTTAAAAGTAAATATCAAGAAAAACAAATTCATTACTTTAAAAAAGAAGAAAAAGCTGCCTTGATCGATACATTAAAATCAATTCTTAAACCAGAGGACATGGTTGTTTTAAAAGCGAGTAATGGGATGGGGTTAAATGAAGTCGTGACAAAACTTCTTGAAATTTAATGAGCTTTCATAAAACTTGCTGAAAATGTAAAACTATGCTAAAATAACCTATTGCCGAAAGATCGAAGTAGATAAAACGAAAGTACCTATTGAAGATACTTTTCTATCATATAAAGATTAAAAAAGCTGAACGAACTCGTTTGGCTTTTCTAGTGCCTGTAGCTTCATAAGGTGGATTTTTCGGTAACACTAATCAGAAAATAAATTAAACCTATGTTGAAGGTTTACTATCTCCATGAACATTTTCGAAGTTAGTGAAAGTCAAATCACCTGTAACACCAATTTTAGAAGAATTTATTTCTTCTGCAACAAACACTATTTAGGAGGATATCATTTGAAATTTAAAGAACTTGGCTTAGAAACAGACTTATTGGCAGCAATCGAGCGCTCAGGATTTGAAGAAGCAACACCGATTCAGGAGGAAACAATCCCTCTAGCATTACAAGGAAAAGACGTAATTGGACAAGCACAAACAGGAACTGGTAAAACAGCTGCTTTTGGTCTTCCAATGTTGCAAAAAATTGACACATCAAACCGTGTATTGCAAGGAATCGTGATTGCACCAACTCGTGAGTTAGCAATCCAAACGCAAGAAGAGCTATACCGTTTAGGTCGCGATAAAAAAATTCGTGTACAAGCAGTTTATGGTGGAGCTGATATCGGTCGCCAAATTCGTGGACTTAAAGAAAATCCACATATCGTTGTAGGAACACCTGGACGTTTATTAGACCACATCAATCGTCGCACTTTAAAACTAGATACGATCGAAACGTTAGTTTTAGATGAAGCAGATGAAATGTTGAATATGGGATTCTTAGAAGATATCGAAAAAATTATTTCTAAAATTCCAGCAGCACGTCAAACATTATTATTCTCAGCAACAATGCCGCCAGCAATCAAAAATATCGGCGTGAAGTTCATGAAAGATCCAGAACACGTGAAAATCAAAGCAAAAGAAATGACGGCTGATTTGATCGATCAATACTACGTACGTTCAAAAGATTTCGAAAAATTCGATATCATGACACGTTTATTAGATGTTCAAACACCAGAATTAACGATTGTCTTTGGTCGTACGAAGCGTCGTGTAGATGAATTAGCACGCGGTTTAGAAGCACGCGGTTATAAAGCTGAAGGAATTCATGGTGACTTGTCACAACAAAAGCGTATGAGCGTTTTACGTTCATTCAAAAATGGTAATCTAGATATATTAGTTGCGACAGACGTTGCGGCTCGTGGTTTAGATATCTCAGGCGTGACACATGTCTACAACTATGACATCCCACAAGATCCAGAAAGCTATGTTCACCGTATTGGTCGTACTGGTCGTGCGGGTAAAGGCGGAATGTCTGTGACGTTCGTTACACCAAACGAAATGGGCTATTTACATGTCATTGAAGAACTAACTAAAAAACGTATGACACCACTACGTCCACCAAGTGAAAAAGAAGCGTTCAAAGGACAATTAGGTGCAGCAATTGAAACTGTTGAAGAAAAACTAGCGGAAAATGGTCTAGAAAATTACTTACCTTCTGCTGAGAATCTTTTAGAAAAATATTCTGCTGAAGATTTAGCAGCATTGTTGTTAAAAACTATTTCTAAAGATCCATCAGATGCTGTTCCAGTTAAAATTACACCAGAACGTCCATTACCATCAAATAAAAAAGGTTTCAACAAAAATAATCGCAGCGGTGGCGGCGGAAACAGCCGTAATCGCAATAAAAACGGTGGTGGCGGCTATCGTGGCAACAAGAATAACAAAGGAACAGGCGGCACTGGAAATGGCGGCGGCTACAATAAGAGCAAAGATAATCGTTCAGCAAAACGTCATAACGATAAAAAACGCAGCTTTGTTATTAGAGACAACTCAAATTAATGAATCCATAAGAAAGAAATAAGAACTTGTCTGTTTCTATCTTGTCACTTATTGAATTTTGGGAGGAAGAAACAAAGCATAACTGCTTTGTTTCTTCCTCTTTTATTTTTACTCTAATTGCTTTATCCAATCTTTCAATGGGAGATAATAAAAAAAGCTGGCAAGAAACATGGAGTGCCCCCTGCTTTAAGACTTAGTTGGAAGGGGCTGTCAGTAATTCTGTGAGGGGAACTAAGCGAGGAATATACATTGTTGAACCATGTTGGTCTTTGTGAGTTCCAATAGTATGATTAGGATTTTACTCAAAGAGTAGTCTTATAATCACGTATTTTTTTTGTATTTTAGCTGAAGCTAGACGAACTCATTGAGCTTTTTATTAATTTTTACATTATTATGTGGAAAAATTGCTAAAATTTGATAGAATAAGAGTAATTTATAAAATAAAAAAAGAGGGCTTGAAAGAATGATAAGAGGAATTGGTATAGATATGGTAGAACTTTCAAGAATCGAAAAAATTATTGGAAATAAATCTTCTTTTGTACAACGTGTTCTCACTGATGATGAATACGCACTTTTCAAAAAATTACCACATAAACGTCAAGTAGAATTTTTAGCGGGGCGTTTTGCGTGTAAAGAGGCGTTTTCTAAAGCTTGGGGGACAGGGATCGGAAGTTTAGGCTTGCGGGATGTTGAGATTTTAAAAGAAGGGAATGGCGCTCCTAAAGTTACAAAGTCGCCTCATGAAGGAAATGTATTTGTGTCTATCTCACATACAGACACTTATGCAGTCGCTCAAATTATTCTAGAAACAGCTTAAAAGGGGATTTGTTTTATTTACTAAAAGTTGAATAAAGGTCGAAACAAAAGCTTTTGATTAGATATCACTTGATTCTTTCAATGTGAGACGTGAAACGAATCGCTTGACTAGTTTGATTCGACTGTAAAAGAAAGAAGGACATATATGGCTGTAGGATGGCACCGTCCCACAAAACTAGTAATCGATACACAGGCAATTAAAGAAAATGTTTGCAATGAAGTAAAGCGAATGCCGCAAGGGACAGAATTGTTTGCGGTGGTCAAGGCAAACGGTTATGGACATGGAGCTGTTCAAACGGCTAAAGCAGCTATTGAAGGAGGCGCTACAGGTTTTTGCGTAGCAATCTTAGATGAAGCCATAGAACTACGAGAAGCCGGTATTACAGAGCCGATACTCATTTTAAGCGTCGTGGATGTTTCTTACATAGAATTGCTACTGAAGTACGATTTATCTGTTACTGTAGCAACTCAAGAATGGCTGGAACAAGCAATTGAACAACTAAACCATATAGAAACTCAAGCGCTATTGAAAATACATATAAAAGTCGATACAGGTATGGGGCGTATTGGATTTATTACGCCAGAAGAAGTAAAACAAGCTGTTAAATCAATCTCATCGTCACAACTGCTTGTTTGGGAAGGAATATTCACTCATTTTTCTACCGCTGATGAAAAAGATGCAAGCTATTTTGA
This sequence comes from Enterococcus sp. AMC1252, assembly GCF_058216515.1. Taxonomy (NCBI): domain Bacteria; kingdom Bacillati; phylum Bacillota; class Bacilli; order Lactobacillales; family Enterococcaceae; genus Enterococcus; species Enterococcus sp. AMC1252. The sequence goes on along the minus strand of NZ_CM177097.1, from coordinate 3,190,166 downwards.
AAAGCAAACGCAACGTTTTCAAGCAATATTATCAGTGCTTCTGGAATTACCAAAATATGTTCACGTAAGCAACAGTGCAACCGCGCTTTGGCATCCTGATAATGTTGGGAACATGGTTCGTTTTGGTATAGCTATGTATGGATTGAATCCATCTGGACATGTATTACCAGAGGTCTATCCGTTGAAACCTGCGTTGAGCTTGGTATCAACGTTGATTCAAGTGAAAGAACTTTCAGTTGGAGAAGGAATTGGTTATGGTAATACTTATACGACAACTGAAAATGAATGGATCGGCACTGTACCAATTGGTTATGCTGATGGATGGTTGCGTCATTTACAAGGGTTTTCAGTACTAGTTAATGGTGAAAGATGTGAAATCGTTGGAAGAATCTGTATGGATCAATGCATGATTCGTTTGCCTAAAAAAGCGGCAGTAGGGACACAAGTCACACTGATTGGACATGATCATGGTAATGAAATTACCATGCAGATGGTCGCAGATAAATTAGAGACGATCCACTATGAAGTAGCGTGTACGTTTTCTGAACGTATGCCAAGGGAGTATAAATAGAATAGGAGGCTTCAAATGGTCAAAAGGGGTGACATATATTTTGCAGACTTATCCCCTGTTGTAGGATCAGAACAAGGGGGAGTACGTCCAGTACTAGTCATACAAAATAATTTAGGCAATCATTTTAGCCCAACCATCATTGTCGCTGCGATCACAGCGAAGATGGCTAAGCCAAAATTGCCAACACATATAGGAATTAATTCAGAAGAAACGGGCATTGAACGAGATTCAGTCATTTTATTGGAGCAGATCCGCACCATTGACAAAATTCGTTTAAAAGAAAAAGTTTGCCATTTAGGAATAGAAATCATGGATTCTGTTGATCGTGCCTTAGGTGTTAGCGTTGGAATTTTTGAAGCAGAACTAGAAGAAGAAAATCTTGGTACATATCGTTAAAGTATCGGATATTTTAATGGAGAACATAAGACATATCCTTTTTTAATAGTCGTAGGATAGTCGTTTGCAACAACATAATTCTAAATAGGATTACATTGTTCGTTACTTATACATTGTTATTTTTTATTGTTTAGTATTGAATACCAAAAATACTGAAATCAAGTGCATAAAATTGTAAATTAATCATATATGAACAAATTCCCTTAATTGAAATGATAAAAAAATACTAAATTTTATGGATCGCCTAGTTGTTTTTATTGACTTTTGTCCGCATTTATAAAAAAAAGTTGGCAATAACGTAACGTAATGTTACAATAAACTATGTATAATTGGGTGGAAAGTGGATAACTTTCAAAAAAATAGATATATTTAGTGTTTTTTTATTAAGGGATAAAGGAGTTTATATTTGATGACAATTTTCATGTTTGTATTAGTCGTAATACTGTTTCTTTTTTTCAGTTATCAGTTGTATGTTCGATTCCAATTAGAGAGTCTAGATTCTGATAGTCCAAAAATGAAACGCAAGATCAATTTTTATAAGTATCAAGAGAATAATAGATCATTATTATTTTTGATGATTGCAGCAATTATTTTTTGCTTAATACTTTTTGGGATACTTTACAATCAAGATGCTTTAAGAAAAGATAATAAAGATTTAGAATTGAAGATAGAAGAGATTAAGGATGCCAGAGGCGGAGCTTCTGGTGCCGAAATTGAGAGCTATAAAGAAAATACATTGAAATTGACTGAATTCCCTTGGAAAAAAGTCGTAGAAAGCAGAGATGCGAAAACACTAGATAATTATGAGCTTCAATTTTTGAGAGATTGGCAACCCTTTTTTGGAGAAGCGAATGTAGCAATCATGATTGGTCAAAAAACGGAAACATTGACAATTTCAGTTTTTCCAACAGCTTTGACATATAGTGATTTTCAAACAGCTGAAAAAAATATTGGAACATTTATAAAAGAGTTACAACCGGTAAAAGAAATCACAATGATTGATTTTCACTTTACATATCGAGACAAGACGAACAAATTATCTAAACAATCATTCGCTTATACTAGAGAACCAAAAGACAGTAACTTAGAAAAAGTAGTATTAGAAAAATAGAGTAGAGAAATAAAAGACGGGGTGTAAAACACATGGCAAAGAGACGGTTAATTAAGAAAATTAACGAGGTTTCCGAAGAAGAATTAACACAAGATGTAGACTTTAATTCGGAAAGTGAACAACGACCTGCTCCTGTAACAACAAATAATAGCAGTTTATTGGCTGAACAAGAGCAAGAGATTACACGATTAAGAGAACTAATCGAAGAATATAGAATGCAAGAATCTGAATTTGAACAAAATAAAGAAGAAAATTTCCGTTTATCTCAACAAAATAAACAATTAGTCATCAAGGTTGAGAGTAATCAAGATGAACTTGAATTATTAAAAGAGAAGAATGATGAATTAGCAACGCAACTTAATCAAAAAGAAACAGAAATTTTCGAATTGGAAGATGCGACAGAAGCAGCTGATTCTTCAGAAGAAATCAATCGTTTAAATGCACAAATTGCAGAACTGAAAAAGGAAAATATCAGTGGGCAAGAACAAATTGCTTATCTTGAGACAGCACTTGTTGAAAAAGACAAAGCTTTAGAAACCCAAATTCTTGAAAAAGAGAAGGAAATACAACGATTACAAGCTGATTTAGCTGCCCGAGGAACAATCGGAGAAAAACAAGAAGCATTGGAGACGGTGAAGATGGAATTAGAATCATTGAATGAAAAACTTCAAACTACTGATAAAGAAAATCAACAATTGACACAAAAACTTGCTGATCTTCAAGAGCAAATGCACCGCTTACAACAAGAAAACCAAGAATTAAAAGACAAAGAAGTCACTTTAACATCAAATAGCGATGTTTCTGTCGATAACAGCCGTGTCGATGAATTGAAAAAAGAATTAGAAACAGTTCTTAAAGAAAAAAGCGAATTAGAAACAAATCTAGGTCGTATTCAAGGCTTAAATGATAAATATTCTATTCAAAAGAATGTATTTGAATCTGAATTAGCTGGTTTGAGAAGTATCTATAAAGAAAAAGAAGAAGAATTAGAAAACTTGAACGCTGAACTGGAAACAATGCGCAGCATGTCTGCAACTGGTGAAGCTACAGGAAATCAACTAGCTGAATTATTACAAGCAAAACAACAAATCAACGACCTATTATTGAAAAATCAATCATTACAAGAAGAAGCCTTGAAATCACAACAAGAAATTGGTGAAGTAATGGTTTCTGCTAAGAAAGAAGCGAATCGGATCATCAGTGAAGCTCAAGTTGAAGCTAAACATATGGTCAATTCAGCGGAACTTGAAATGTTGAACATTGGGAACCGTGCGAAAAATATCTCTAATGAGGTAGAAGAATCTAAAAATGAAGTAATGACGATCTATCGTGAATTAGAAGAACGTTTGAACAAATTATCACGTTTGGATAAATCTGGTAACTAACCAATTAAAGAACAAATGAAGGGAAGAACAATATGAAAAAACGAATCAATAAAAAACATGCTATACTGTTGATTTTTTCTACAATATTGTTTAGTACTGCGATATACTTTATGTCTAGTTCATTGATCTTAGGAGCATCGGTAGGAGGAGCTATATCTACACCAGCAACTGCGGGGGGAGAACCTGCAGCAACACCAGCTCCAACTCCTTCAACTCCAGAACCAGAACAACAGAAAGAAACAACAGAAAATACCGTCACTGAAGAAAAAGAAGTTCCTAAAGAAGTCTATCTTGTAAAAACAGGTCAGACGTTATGGGAAATTGCTCAAGATTCAGGTCTGTCGATCCAAACATTAATGAATAAAAATCAACTAAGTAACAGTGTGATTGTTGAAGGACAGGAATTAGTGTTAGAGTGATAGTAAACTAGTATTACTTGATATCAAAAAGGATTGACTGAATTTAGGTGGGTGGAGTAAAACTTTCAAAGTTTTGCCTCACTCACTTTTTTAAATGTAAGAAAACTATCGTAGTAAAAGAATTGGGAGATGTTGTAGCTATCCGATGACAAAAAGAAGTTAGTTTTGTTAATAGTAGAGAAGTTAAATCCTGAGGTGCTTTTCAAGCCTAGCTAGTTTTGTATGGAAAAATATACAGCAGTCTGTTATTCTTAATTAAGAGTATTAATCGGTATGATTGAGGTGTATCATGGATGAGATAAAAGAACGTTTTGAACGACTAAAACGACAACTAAAAAGAAAACTCAATAAAAACAAAAAATCCCAAAATAGAACCAAAAATAAGAAAAAAAGACATCCGAAAACTGAACCTAGAAAGAAACAGATACAATCTAGAGAGCGGATCGAATCAATAAATGAAGAACTTAAAGTTAAATCAAGACCAAAAGAAGAGCAAATAAGAAAAAATGTGCCAGCTAATAAAAAGAGAAAAAAGAAAAAAATAACCAAAGAAGAATTTGAAAGAAGAAAGAAGAAAAAAAGAAAAGAAAACATTATTGAAATTGTTAAATTCATGCTCCCAGTGGTATTATTCGCAATTTTTGTGTTTTTCTTTATCTTAAATACATCTCCGCATATGGTGGATGGAGACTCAATGAAACCAACTCTGTTAAATAAAGATCGGGTTATTGTTCGACGAACGAAAGAACCCAAAAGATATGAGGTTATTACATTTAAGCCACCAGTCAAAAGTGATTTTCAGTATGTAAAACGAGTCATAGGGATGCCTGGAGATCTTGTTTGGACAGAAGGTAGTGACTTATTTATCAACCATCAAGCGGAATCATTACCAAAAGCTTCAGAATTATCTGCTGCTAGTGAACTTCCAGATGGAACAATTAAAGTAAGTGTGTCAGAAGAGTGTTTAGATCAAATGTCTCAATTAAAGAAAATTCCTAAAGGATATTATTTTGTATTAGGAGATAATCGAAATAACTCTAGCGATAGTAGAGCTTTTGGATTAGTTGATGGTCAAGCTATTGAGGGGGTTGTTTCCTTTAGATTTGCTCCATTCGATAATATTGGTTGGATAAAATAAAAAAACGATAAGTTTATATCGTTTTTTTTATTTTTATTAATAAATGAAAAAACATTAACTTTCAAGGGGACTCCGAAAATAATATTAAATGAAAAAACAAATTATTTTGCTTCAAATTTGCGATTATTCTCATTAAATTTAATAGGTATCAAGAAAACGGAGAACATCAAGTCAGTGTTCTCTGTTATAATTTCAATTAATAGGACATAGAATTAAAAAGTGTTTTATCTTGTGTCAATCAATTGAAGAATCAGTTTTTCAATTTCGGTCATATCATAGCTATTACCAATGTCAGAAAAGATATAGACTAATTCTTGTTTTTCAGATATGACTTCACTATAAATATTGGAAAGTAATATATCATAATGACTTTCTTCCTTGAAGGCTTCGGCTTTTATTGGATATTTGTGACCTAAAACATTCGTTAAATGTTGAATAACTAATTCACCAATAAAGGGATTCAGTGAATGATAGACGCCAATTGAGATTTTTTCTTCATTTAATTCAGCAATATGATTTAAGATGATCGTATAGTGAATTTCAGTGAATTTATTTTTATAACTGCCTTTTTCACCATCTTGATCAAATTTCTTAGTGGCAATATCCATCAACTCAAAAACTTCGTTACCCGAAAACGGATGGCGGTGAGCATTGACGATAGATTTTACAGTCCAGCTATCAAAAGCCAAGATAAAACCATCAAAATAATAAAGTTGGGAATGCAGCTGGAACAAAAGATTTTCAATATACAGTAATCGAGCGGATGAAGCATAGCTCGATAAATATCCCTGTTGCTTTAGATATTTTAAGATAACTTTATTCATATAGTTTAAGTAAGAACTTTCCCTGCGTTGTTTTTCAGCCAATCTAAAAGCAAAAGAAGAATTGGGGGAAAAATTATGCATAGAACAAAAGAAGTCATAAAACATGTATGCTTCATAAATAGTATATGGACGGTCGATTTTTTTCATATATGTATGTAAGGCCAAATTGATTTCTTCAAATAGCGGACGATCGGGATAATCATAATTTGGGCTGATGACAGGATTGTATTCCGTTGTCAGTCGCCTAAAAGATATTTTCATCCACAATTTAATTTGCAACACTTCGGTTGGATCAAACACCAGATTAAGAGATTCTTTTAAAATATCTACAAAACCAAGATATTGATTAGCCGTCTCTTTTTCCAAACTTGACTTATCTTCAAAAAGAAACCAAAAAAAGCTAAAGAAAAAATAGCGAATCTGTTTTTCTTCTCCGATGAGTTTGCCGCGTTTGATTTGCAGTCGGAATTCTTTTAAAAGGTCATTAAGCTCAGTAATTTTACGATAGTAAGTGGCAGAACTGATTGCATAATTCAACTGGAAATAATCACATGTCAATTCACCTTTTGTGAATAACTGATTGACCATTTGAAATTTAATTGATTTTTCTAGAAAAAGGACAACAACTTTTTTTAATGGAAAAGTTGGTTGCTTTTTTAAAGAAATATTTTCACCTTTTAATGTTATTTCTACGTATTCACTTACTTGATTTTCTTCAAGAAAACTTTGTAGAAAAGACAAATATTCATTTAATGTTGGTAAGCTAATTTGGAATTCACTAACTAGCTCATTTTTTGTCGCTTTGCCTTGATTGTTGTATAAAAATAATAATATATCATTCATATAATCGAAGGGCTTTTCTAAAAAATCTCGTTTTAGCATAATAGACACCTCACTTTAAGGATACTTGATTCATAACAAAATGGCAATACGCAACTTATAAAAAGAAATTTCCTGTTTATTATTATATAAAAAAATTGAAATTTTATATATAATGGAATATAGTGCAATTCATATTTATACAAATAATAAGGGTTTGTTTGATTGAAAGGAGATAACCTTAGTGAAAGTAGTAATCATAGGAGCCTCTCACGGTGGGCTTCAAGCAGCATTGACCTTAAAGAAATTAAATCCTCAAACTGAGGTTGTTCTAATTGAAAAAAGAAGTGAAATCAGTTTTGTTTCAAGCGGAATCATATTGAGAATGAATCAGTTAGTGGATGAATTGGATAATGTGAGGTATCTTACCTCAGAAGAGTTGGAAAAAAAAGATGTGGACATTTTACTCAATGCTACAGTGACTAGTATCAATTCAGATAAGAAAACTATTATTTATGAAGATATTAATAAGAAAATAACAGAAATAAATTATGACAAATTAATCCTTGCAACAGGTTCAAATCAGTTTTCAACAAATTTAACATTACCAAGCAAGGATAAAGTAACTGTGTTTAAAAGTTATCCAAGTTCTGTAGAAGTATTAGAAAGATTGGAAGAAGCAAAATCTATCTCGATTGTTGGAGGTGGATACATTGGTGTAGAATTATGTGATGCTTTGAAAGATCATGGGAAAGAAGTTCATTTGATTGAAAGTTCGGACTCCGTCCTTTTTCGTTATTTAGATAAGGAATTGTCTTCTTTAATTGAACAAAAAATTCAAGCTTCCGGAGTGAACCTTCATTTAAATGAAAGTGTTATTGGATTTTCAGATATAGATGAAGAGATATTTATCACGCAAACAACAAATGAAGAAATTAGAAATGATTACGTGATTGTGGCAGTTAACGCTCGTCCAGATACTACATTAGTGAAAGAGTTTTTAGATTTAAATGCAAATGGAACTGTTCGCGTCAATGAACATATGCAAACCAGTGATCCAGATATTTTTGCTTTAGGTGATGTTATTTCTTACCCTGTTCGTAATAGTTATCGCAAGTCGTTTATTCCTTTAGTAAATAATGTTGTACGTAGTGCAACAGTTGCTGCAATGAATGTACTAGGACATCATATGAAATACAATATGACGCAAAAAACAACTGCAACAAAAATTTTCAATAGCTATATTGCTAGTACAGGCTTAACCGAAATAGAAGCGAAGTTTGAAGGAATTGAAGTTGAGAGTATCTTTTTAACATTACCATGTCAGTTGCCATACCTTAAATTACAGGAAGAAGTACATATCAAGATGGTCTTCGAAAAAGGATCGCACAAATTAATTGGCGGGCAGTTGATGTCTGAAAAAGATATTACGCAATCAATAAATACCTTATCATTAGCAATCGATAAAGAAACAACATTAGAAGAGCTAGTTACAATGGATTTTTACTTTAATCCAGGAATCAATCAACCGATGGGAATTATTAGCCGTGCAGCGTATGAATTTTTAATTGAAAAGTATAAAGTGTGATTGGTAGATAACATAGGTTATTATATGATCGAATTATCGCTTAGACATAGGAAGAAATGTAAAATAATAGAAGGCAAGCAGAGTTTTTCCTGTTAATTCTAGAGACAGCAAGACAAAATGATTTTTGTTATTGCTGTTTTTTGTCATTTTATTTTTATAAAAAAAAGCAAATTACTTCTACTTATTATTATTTAAGTTTATAATAGAATAAAATTCTAGGAGGCATAGTCGATGAAAGCAGACGAAAAGAAATTTTATGACTTCATTATGGATCGGACAAAAGCGGATCATCAAGAAGACATGAAACATTTGCTGGCAGAATTGATGGAGAGAAGATCAACGGATAAGCTCGATAAGATGTATCTTATGAGTGTGGTTCCTAGAGCGCTTTCTTATTTAGATCCTGATTCAGTGAATGAAGTAAAGAAAGTGGTATCAGAGTTTTCAGCAAAACTATAAGCAGTACAAATTAAGGGCAAGCTGATTCATTCGGATGAGTTTGTCTTTTTTTTAGGTGTCAGAAAGTTTCATAATAATAGAAGTAAAGCTCGAAAAATCAGTTAGGCGAGTTGTAGAAATAGATATAAATAGGTAATCTCTACGACAGTTTTAGAAACCTGTCGTAGAAATGGACAAAAAATGGATTTTTCATTTGTTATTGATAAAATGATTATGCTAAAGTATATCAGTCATTAAAAAGAGTAGGTGAGCAGGATGAAACATATAAAAAATACATTGAAGTTATTTAAACTAGATTGGCAACGCATTTTTAAAAACCCGATCGCTACATTTTTGATTATTGCACTGATGATTATTCCATCACTTTATGCATGGTTCAATATTAAAGCATTATGGGATCCTTATGCAAACACAGGAGAGTTGCCGATTGCAGTCTATAGTGATGATCAAGCTGCGACTTTCAAAGACAAAAAAGTGAATATTGGTGAGGAAGTTCTGAAAAATCTTCATGAAAATAAGCAATTAGGTTGGCGATTTGTTGACTCCAAACAGGAATTAGATAAAGGAGTACGATCAGGTAAATATTATGCTGGTATTTATTTGCCCAAAGACTTCTCTAAAGACTTATTAAGTTTTACGACAGGAGAAATCACAAAGCCTAAAATAGACTATTCGATCAATGAAAAAATCAATGCGATTGCCCCAAAGATCGCAGAAAAGGGTGCATCTTCTTTACAAGCGCAAATCACAGATGAATTTACTAAGACAGCTAGTGGTACGCTAGTTAATGTGTTTAATGATATTGGGTATAATTTAGATTCCAATTTAGTTAGCATTACAAAAGTGAAAAATATGATCCTTTCGACAGATGAGAATATTGCGCAAATCGATAAGTATACGCAAGAAGTTGTGGCATTGCATGGGAAAATGCCAGAATTAAAAACAAAACTAGCAAAAGCAAACGAATTTGTTGAATACTTGCCTGAAGTGGATGCATTAGGAGCGAAATTAGTTGATTTAAATAACAAGATGCCAACGATCAAAGAGCAGGCTAAAGTTATTTTAACATTACAGCAAAAAATTCCTGAAATTCAAAATGCGGGAAAACAATTAGCGATGATCGATGAAGATTTCGCTTCCGTAGAGCAAACAATGACCGAAGGAATCAATGAAGCTAAACAAGGTTTAACCATTATTGAACAAGTTCAAACGGCTCTACCGGATATTGAAAATCTTGGAAATCAAGCCGATCAATTAGCAACTGCAACAAGTGACGGTGCAGCGAAATTACAAGAAGCATTGCCAGGCATCACTAGCAGTATGAAAGTAACTTTACAAGCAATTGGAACAATTAGTTCCAGTGTTGCATCCGTTGTCGAGCAATTTAGAGACAACCGTTTGACACCAGAGGAACGCGAAATGTTGAAACAACAGCTATCAACTAGTCTAGGACAACAGCAAGCAGTCATTCAACAATTGATCCAAACGTTGACTCAAATCCAAGAAGCAGCTGGAAACCAAGATTTACAGCCCACTATTGATAAGTTAACAACAGTTAGCAACTTGATTTCAGTTTTAAAATCTAAAGTTGATAGTTTAGATGTAAATGCCATTACGGATGCTGACTTGGAAGCTATTCAAAATGCAGCAAATGAAATTGCTACGACAGCCTTAAGTATTGATGTTGATGCAGTTTCAACGATGGTCAATGATATTTTAACGAAATTGATCGCAACGATCAGTACCGCTCAAGGTTTACTTAATCAAGCGAAACAAATTGATTTTGCTTCATTACTTAACTCAACACAAGCTACCGTCTCAAATGCAATTGGCATCTTAGAAAAATACCAAGCAGAGCTACCTGCAATCAAACAGGAAGTCCATGATGCCAACGTTTTGTTGAATGGTCATATGGACACGATTGTAAATGGTATCAATAAAGGGGCAGAACTTTACAATAATGAATTACCTGTTATAGAAGACAAACTTGGGTTAGCAGCAAACTTCATTCAAAATGATTACCCAGGAATCAGAAACAATATCACAGATACGTTAAAAACAGTCAATGACAAAATGCCGGATTTGGAGTCTGCTTTAGATAAAGCCAATGACTTAGTTCAAAATGATTGGCCAAACATCAAAACTGGCCTGCATAAAGCGGCTGAAGCAATCCGAAAAGGTGAAAAGGATGTTGACCTTGGTCAAGTAATAAAATTGCTTAAACTGGATGCCAATGCTGAAAGTGACTTCTTTGCGAAACCAGTTGAGGTATCTGAAAATAAAATTTATCCGATTGCGAATAATGGTTCATCAAGCACACCATTTTATACGGCATTGTGTTTATGGGTCGGAGCTGTTTTATTTTCAAGTGTTGCGACAACTGATTTCTATTTAGAGGAAAAAGACCGTGGTAAATTTTCTAAACGAGAACAATTTTCTGCAAGAATGTTAACCTTCTTAGTGATGGGCTTAGCGCAAGCAATGATTGTTACATTAGGAAATTATTTCGTATTAGGCGTAGATGTTAGACAACCATTTTATAGTGTCTTGTTTGCATTATTGATTGCCTTGGCCTTTATGATGATGGTGTACGTGTTAGTGGCACTTTTTGGTAATGTCGGAAAAGGAGCTGCAATCATTATCTTAGTACTGTCTATTTCTGGCGGTGGGGGAAATTATCCAATACAAGTTTCTGGGAAGTTCTTCCAATTTATTAATCCGTTTTTACCATTTACTCATGCGGTGAATTTATTGAGAGAATCGGCTGGCGGAATTTATTGGCCAAATGCTTGGAAGGCAATCATCATCTTAAGTGGTATTACGATCGTTTTCTGCGCACTAGGGATTTTCCTATATCCTTATATCGAGGAAAAAACGAAGAAATTAGCGAAGGTCTCTCATGAGAGTCATATCTTCCATTAAAGAGAACAAAATGAAACTGTGGAGAAATATTTATTTTCTCCACAGTTTTTTATCTGCAGAGTTTTGTTTCTATAAGAGGTTTACGCTAGATATGATTAGGATTAAATGGATATCGAAATTGACTAATGGTATCTTTGAATGAGACAGATAGAAAGTATGTATTGAGGAAGGTGGAAGAAAAAATGCCGGATTGGAATACTTTATTTTATGATAAAAGCAATATTGAATTGATGCCTGAACCAGAAGTGATTAAATTTGCAGAGCTTATAAAAAAAGAATTTCCTTAAACAAAGGGCAAGAACAAGGGGTTATCCACCATTATTTTGACGAGGAAGAAATCAAAAAACTGTTTCCAACAGATAAATGGGAAGTCATTATATTGGCTGAACAAGTCGTAAACTACGTTTCAAAAGTAGAAAAGTTCTGGGAAATCAATCCATTTAGGTACACTACGTGGTGTATATTGGTAAAAAAACGATAAGAAAGTATCCAAAATTTTATAATAGCCTTTCAAGGCATCCCTAACAAAAAAACAAAGACTACCCATCAATCAACTTGGGGTGTTCTAAACAATAAAAAGTCACTAATAAAAGTAGTATTTTACTATACAAATTCCTAAAATCATTTTATAGTTTTAAGATATGCTAAAAACGAGGTAGGGGTTATGATGATAAATTTTTTAATAGATCGTTTTGAAAAAAGACAACAAAAAAGTTCAGATATTCGAACAGCATTTGGGATTTTTTCTGGGATTGTCGGTTTAATATCCAATTTGCTGCTTTTTGTAGCTAAATTATTAATTGGCTTGATTTCAGGTAGTGTATCGATTATGGCAGATGCAATGAACAACTTATCAGATACAGTATCATCCGTTCTAACGTTGGTCGGCTTTTATATTTCTGGTAAACCGGCAGATGAAGAACATCCATATGGACACGAACGATTTGAGTATATCAGTGGCATGTTGGTTTCATTGTTGATTACATTTGTTGGGTTTCAGTTTTTCATGACGTCGATCGATCGAATCAAAGATCCGCAGAGTATCAAAGTAAGTCCTGTGATTTTGATTGTGTTGCTATTGTCTATTGTGATCAAAGTCTGGCAAAGTGTTTTTTATAAGCGTGTTGCTAAGAAAATTGATTCAAATACGTTGATTGCAACAGCTAAAGACAGTTTGAATGATGTGTTTACAACGATTGCAGTCCTAGTATCAGCAACAGTTGAAGGTATCACTGGGCTGAAAATAGATGGAATTGTCGGATTAGTGATTGCCTGCTATATTATTTTTAGCGGGTTACAGTTGATTCGGGAATTTGTGAATGAGTTGATGGGATTACGACCGAATCAAGCTGCTATTGATGAAATGAAGTTATATTTATCATCGGTTTCAGGAATTGTAGGCTATCATGACTTATTGATCCATCAGTATGGACCGAATAAAACATTTGCATCAGTGCATATTGAAATCGACGATCGGTGGGATTTAACACAAGCTCACGAAACAATCGACGAGATTGAAAAGAAATTCGAAGAGCAACTAGGTGTTGACCTTGTTTGCCATATCGATCCAGTAAATTTACATGATCAAAGACAACAATTTATTCATCAAGAGCTGAAGAAAATTATTAAAGGAATCAATACCGAGCTTAGAGGACATGATATTCGTTTGGTGGATCATGGTGGAAAGCCGCGCATTTTATTTGATTTAGTTGTGCCCAATCATTTTAAAGCGACAGATCAGGAATTAAAAATTCGTTTGCAAGAACAGGTTTATAGAAAAATTGGTGATTATACAGTAGAAGTTACCTTTGATCACAATTATCTACTTTAAATTTATTAAGAATTATAAAAAAAAGATATTAATCCATTTGTTTTCTCAAAAAAATATATAAAAACAGTTGTTTTTACTAAAAAAATGAGAAAATATAAACTTTTAACGTGGTAACATAGGAATGGACTGTTAGGAGGAATTATAAAAATGGATACTAATTTATTATTGGTGCTATATTTTTTGGTTGTTGTAATCGTTGTTTTAACATTGGTTATTGTTAGGGACAAACAATTTTTAAGGGGTTTATTAGGAAAAAAAGAGTTGCAGCAAGAAGAAATCACGGATTTAAAGTTGGAGAAAGTCCGTTTAAAACATATTATAAAAATGCAGGATGAAACAATTTCTCACATGTTGACTTCAAATGCTCAGTACTCTAAACCTATAGGTCTTGACTATTCAAAACGAAATGTTGTAGAGACACCAGAAATTCAAGAATGGAACCTGGATGAATATGAAAGCATGAATCGAGAGTATTTTCAATAAAAAGAATGAGAGCTAACTCATTCTTTTTTTTACGCGAAAAGCAATGGATATTAATCTTTTTCTTGTATGTAAGACTACAAACTCCTATACTAAAAATGAAAAGGGGGAGGTTGAATGGAAGCTCGGTTGCTCGTAGTAGGATTTGTTGGACTCATTATTTTGATCATTATTGCTATGGAAATGTATAATCGTTTCAAATTAAAGGCAATGGTCAAAAGCAAATGGGGGACATTTCCTAGCGCACGTTTTTTTGATAAAGAAGAGAGTTTAAAAGAAGCATGGCGCAAGGCAAAAAAATATAGAAGTTACGATAGTGAGATCGATGACATTACTTGGTATGATCTAGAAGGATTTGCTTTATTTGAACGTATTAATGGAACCTATTCAAGTGTAGGATCGGAAGCTCTATACCAACGATTACGTAATTTTAACTTCTCTGAAAAAAGTCATGATCGTTTAGAAACATTGATTGCATATTATAAGCAAAAACCGACTACCCGAGAAGAAATTCAATTTCAGTTTGCCTGTCTAGGGAAACAAGATAATAATCATGTTGAAAGTTATTTAAGCGAAACAAAAGATCAGAAGTTACCAAATACAGCATTCTATTTATTCTGTGGGTTATTGCCGATAGCTGCTTTACTAATTGTGCTAATATTCCCAATGACGTTGTCAGTTGTATTACTTTTAGGATCCATCATATTTAATGTTGTCTATTATCTGATAAAGAAAGAAAAATTACAGAGAGAATTAATCTGTATGGGGTATCTGGTTCAAACGGTTGCTTGCGCAAAAAAGCTAGAGAAGATAAAAACGCCGTTTCAAGAAGCGCTAGCAAAAAATCTTAAACCACTTGCCTCAATGACTAAATTTGGTATTTCTTTTAGAATGAAGTCAAATAGTGAAGCTGAAATGATGTTTGATTATTTAGCAATGGTTTTTATGTTGCCATTTATTTCGTATAATTTTGTATTGAAGAAGCTAGCAAATAATGAGATTCAAGCAAAAGAGATGTGGCGTTTACTTGGAGAATTAGAAGTTGCAGCAGCTGTTCTAAATTTTCGAACGATAATGCCTGATACAAGTCAGCCAGTATTTTCGGATGAGGTTGTAGTGACTGGAACAGAAGTTTACCATCCTTTACTAGCAACACCTGTACCAAATGAGGTGAATTGGGCAAAAAACACCCTTGTAACAGGTTCTAATGCTTCAGGTAAGTCAACCTATGTCAAAAGTGTAGCAATCAGCTGTATCCTTTCTGCGACGATCCACACAGCCTTAGCAACTAAGTTTCAATTGCCATTTGGCCATATCTTGACCTCAATGGCGGTTGAAGATGATATTTTTGAAGGAGACAGTTATTTTGTAGCAGAAACGAAGTCCGTCAAACGAGTGTTAGATCTTGCCGAAACGAAAGTCCCTTGCCTGTGTTTTATTGATGAAATATTAAAAGGAACAAATACAATCGAACGAATTTCTGCCTCATCCAGTATGATTCATTGGCTAGGTAATTACCCATCGCTAGCTTTTGTTGCCACTCATGATATCGAGCTGACAGAAATATTAAAAGAATCATGCGATAATGTTCATTTTGAAGAACAAGTAACGAAAGAACAAGGGGTGACCTTCGATTACTGTTTGAAACAAGGTCCTGCCACAACCAGAAATGCCATTCAATTGTTACATGTATTGAATTATCCCAAAAGCGTCGTTGAGCAAGCAAAAAGAGAAGCAGATTATTTTGATAAACATCGCACTTGGCAAACATTAAAATAAGGATCAAGACAAGGACAGCTCTTAAGCAGGTCCTTTTTTTTTCGGAAGATAGTCTTGATAAGAGAAAGAAAAATAAAGACCTAAGAATTACTTTAATAAAAAAAGAGGAAGGAATGAATATTTCAAGAGTTTAACAAGTAAATAATTGACAATCGTAATTTATGAGCGTAGCATATGTGATTGTTTATGGAAAAACCATGTTTTTTTCTGAAAAAAGATGAGAAAAAAATCAGAGAAGGAGAGATTGACCAAGTGGACTATTTAAAACGATTATTTATCGGAAAACCTTTAAAATCTACTGAGAATGATGAGCATAAATTAAGTCGATTGGCAGCGCTGGCCTTATTGTCATCGGATGCTTTATCTTCAATTGCTTATGGTACAGAACAAATCGTGGTCGTACTCGTTACGTTATCCGCTGCTGCTATATGGTATTCATTGCCGATTGCTGCTTTTGTTATTATTTTACTTATTTCATTAACTTTATCTTATCGGCAAATCATTCACGCTTACCCTCATGGTGGCGGAGCTTATGTTGTCAGTAGTGAGAATTTAGGAAAGAATGCAGGTTTAGTGGCTGGCGGATCGTTATTAGTTGATTATATGTTGACAGTTGCGGTTTCAGTTTCGGCAGGGGCTGAGGCGATTATATCAGCAGTGCCTGAATTATATGGTCACCAAGTAGCAATTTCGATCGTCATAGTTTTGCTGATCATGTTGATGAATCTGCGTGGGTTAAGAGAATCAGCTAGTTTTTTGATGTTTCCTGTGTATAGTTTTATTGCTGTTATTACATTGCTGATTGCAACAGGTTTATTCAAAATTATTACTGGAGCGGTGCCCTTGCATGCTACAGCAATCCCTGGCACTGTGGTTCCTGGAATCACGATTGCTTTGATTTTACGTGCATTTTCTTCTGGTTCATCATCTTTGACTGGGGTTGAAGCAATTAGTAATGCGGTTCCTTTTTTTAAAAAACCTAGAGCAAAAAATGCAGCTGGGACATTAACGTTGATGGCCGCAATTTTAGGCTTTTTCTTTGTTGGAATCACGTTTATCAATTATTGGTATGGGATTGTTCCTCAGACAGAAGTGACTGTGCTTGCCCAAATTGGAAAGGCAGTCTTTGGACAGAATATCCTTTATTATGTACTACAGTTTGCAACGGCGCTGATTTTAGCTGTAGCTGCTAACACAGGATTTTCGGCCTTTCCAGTGTTAGCTTATAATTTAGCAAAAGATAAATTTATGCCGCACATGTACATGGATCGTGGGGATCGTTTAGGTTATTCAAATGGGATATTGACCTTAGCAGCTGGTTCTGTTGTGTTGTTATTGATTTTCCAAGGCTCGACTGAACGATTGATTCCGCTATATTCAATCGGTGTATTCATTCCATTTGCATTATCACAGACTGGGATGGTGCTTAAATGGCGAAAAGAAACTAAAAAATGGTTGTCAAAATCAATTGCCAATATTGTGGGTGCTTTGATTTCTTATGGAATTATCATTATTTTATTTATGTATCGTTTAGGGGATATCTGGCCGTTCTTTATTATAATGCCCGTTTTGATTTTTGTTTTTTACAGTATCCATACTCATTATAAAAATGTAGCCGAACAATTACGTGTAGAAGAGACGACAAAGCAGCAGGAATTTTATGGGAATACTGTTATTGTTTTAGTAGGAAATGCGACGCAAGCCAATGTTGGAGCGGTAAATTATGCTCGTTCAATCGGAGATTATGTGGTTGCAATGCATGTATCATTAGATGAAAATATAGAAAAAGAGCAGGAAATTGAAACAGAATTTAAAAAACATTTTCCAGACATACGATTTTCTGTGGTTCATTCTTCTTATCGGTCGATCACCAATCCAATTCTCCGATATGTAGATATCGTCAGTAAAAATTCAGCGAAACGAAATTATACAACGACCGTTTTGATTCCCCAATTTGTTCCAAATCGACGCTGGCAAAATATTCTCCATAACCAGACTAGCTTGCGACTACGTTTACGGTTATCTTGGCGGGAAAATATTGTCGTTGCCACCTATAGTTATCATTTGAAAAAATAGTAGACAAAAGGTTGGGACAGAAGCATTTATTTGGTTTGAAAGTGGCTGAGGCATGGCTTGAAGAGTGATGACTTAGTCCCTTTTTTGTTTCTGAAAGGGTAATGTTATTCTTCTATCTTGAAAGAAGGTATAATCATTTGTAAGTTGTTAATGAAAAAAGTTCAGATTGGAGCAGAAATGTCATTTAAAATGTTATGGGAGTTAGGAGAAATCTACACAACTCCGTTAGATTGGTTTTTGGTATTACTGGGAATGGTCTATAGTGGTTACATACACGGTCATTTTTTTAATTGGCGTATTCTTATTTTTTTAGTTGTTTTATTTCTCTATCACATTACTATGAACATATTTAATAATTACATGGATTATCGAAATGCTAAAGATGAAAACTATAAGAAGGTAACCAGTACGATCAGTAAATGGAATCTTTCTTTAAAAACAGTCAAAAGGACTTTCTTATTTTTTTTGTTCATTTCGTTGTTTTTTGGTGCTATTTTAGTTTTTAGTACAGATAGTTTGGTGCTAGTTTTGGGTATTTTAGGGTATTATATGGGTTTTGGTTATTCGTATGGGAGAAGGCCGATCAATAGTTTACCAATCGCAGAACTTATTCCAGCTGTGTTGAGTGGTTTTATGATTCCGTTGTTAAGTGCTTATTTAGCAACTTATGAAAGTGGGGGGATAAATTTTTCCTCGTTAGGTACTATGTCGATTAGTTTTATGCCGATGTTTTTATGTATGTATAACAACTTGTTGGCAAATAATACCTGTGACCTTGAAGAAGACATCAAAAATGGACGTAAAACGCTAGTCTATTATCTTGGCAAACAAAAGAGTGTTTGGTTGCTGCTTATCCTGACATGTTTAAGCTATCTTGCGATTATTCTGGCTGTTTATGTTAATCAAGCGCCGCCTTTGACCTTGGTGATGTTGTTGCTGTTTCCAGTAACCTTAAAGGTGATGCGCCCTTATTTTAATCAACAAATAAAAAAACAAACCTTTCCGCTAGTTTTGAAAGGCATGTCGATGATTATGTTTGGTTTTCCAATTGTTTATTTGATTGGTTGTATTATTTAGTGAATAAAGTCGTCAAAAAGCCTATAGATACTGTATTGCAACTAGAAGTTGACACGTTGCAAACAGAATGGTGCTTTCTTTTCTATCTCTTTTTTTGTACGATTTAATTACAAAAAAAGGAGTGATCAATATGAAAAAGGCATTAATCTTAGAAGCAGTAATATTTTTGGTATTTTTGGTAAGGGATCCCTTAGTCACGCTGAAGAGAATCAAGAGTCCGTTACTTATTCATTATCCGACACTACAAAACAAACTTCTAGCATTGTTACAAAAGAAGGCGAAGAACTAATTATCACTATAGAAAAAGAACCTTCTCTTTCTCGGGCATTAGGAAATGGTACATATACCGTTTCAACAGAAAGAAGAGGTTCCTGGAAAGCTAGTTATCAGGTAACGGTAAAAAACAATTCAATTACTGGTACAAAGAACGCAAGTGCTACCGCTATTTCGGGTTCATTTACTAGCAAATCTTTACGAATCGACAACTCAAAACAAGCAACTTACTATTTAAAGCGTAAAGTAGGCACGTCTACAGCTACTATTAATCTTCGAGCAAAAATAAATGGTTCTAAACTCAATGTTTCTGTTTTGACTTAAGAATCAGGTGTATAGTTTACCTCGATTCTTTGATCCCATAATAGATAGTCACCAACCATAATAAATGTGAAATACAAATTAATTAAAATGCAGCATACACTTACAATGTTAATTAGCATGTAAAATGTGTTGCTTTTTTTATTTCGTTTCATAATAATAGGTGCCAGAAACAGACCTAGCGGTGTTGCTACAGACAAGCCAATAACAGCAATTAATAAAAGTAACCCTTCGTCTTTATCACCAATTCCCTGATTATAAATCCAATCTAGTTTTCTGCGATGATCGTCTATCGTTTGATTATTTTCTTCAATTTTTCTCTTTAAGACTTCGTTTTCTTGGACAAGTTCGTCAATTGAAACTTCATAAATTTTACTAAGTAATACTAAATTATCAATATCTGGATAGCCTTTTCCCGTTTCCCATTTTGAAACAGATTGACGAGAAACATTCAATTGATCTGCGACGGCTGTTTGTGAAAGACCTTTATTTTCTCTATGTACACGTAAGCGATCAGCTAAAACCATTCTTATCCCCCCTAAAATTTTATACTTAATCATACGACATTTTGAATGGAAAAACTATCAGTTATTGGTTTACATAGCAGCAACTTATGGTTGCAACTAGTGGAGCAACTATAAGTTGTCACAATGTAAACCAATAGGTGCTTACTAAAATAACCTTTCCATGCAATGATAATGGCATGTTAAAAAGAAAGAAGGTTTTATTTATGAAAAAAGTTTTAATTGGTATCGTATGTAGTAGTTTTTTGTTTGGATCAGCTGTAATTCCAGTTACTAGTGTTATGGCGGCTGAAGATCTTAGTATTCAACAAGTTTCTGAAGAATTACATTTAACTGGAGCACAAGAAAAAAAAGCTGAGGAAATTGAAAAAGAAGTACAACGTTTAAATAGCTTACCAGATCAGCAAAGAAATGAAGAAATTGCTAAAACATTAGCTGAAGCAGAAGGTCAAGAATTTTATTTTGGTGAACAAACAGGAATTATGAGTAGAGCAGCTGCGTCTACAAATGCTAAAATTGTTAACGGTGGAATTAATTTCTTTGCTTATAATAAAGAAGGAGTTAATAAATTAGCTAATAGCTTAGGAACTTGTGCAACTGCAACTGGTGGCGCAACTGCTATTGCTGGATTAATTGCTAAGTTCGCACCAGGTATTTCAACTAAAGTTGCGGCTTCAGTTGTTGCAGGTATTGGCGGATTAGTAACAAAAAGATTTTATGATGCTCGTGGCATTGTTAGAAAGAAAACAACTAAAGCAGGAGCTCGAATTACTGTTACAGAAACTTTAGACATAACTAATAAAGGAATTAACGCTTACAGATAGTCTGATTGGAGGGATTGAAATGATATTTGGTATTTTACTTGTACTTTCTCTTATTTTGATAAATTTGGAAAGTATTCCTATTTTTAAAGAATACTCTCTTTATTTGAATATTATCGGAATAGCATTATTTTCTAGTATTTTGATTTATATATCATTTAATCCAAAAAACTATATTATGGGTATCTTAACAGTTATTTTAATAACTGTTTTAACAGCTTTTGAGAAATCTGGGAAATACAGTAATCATAAGTATTTATTTTTAACATTAGAAATAATAGTCGCAATAATAGGTTTTTCAAGTAATTTAATATTTAAATAACTAATTTAGAATGGAGGTGTATTTCATGTTATTCTTTTGGTGGTTAAATTTCGGTGGTGGACACTCTTCTGGTAATGGAGCATCAGGAAAATGGTAAAATTAGATATAAAATAGGAGACTCAACTATGAGATCAAATTATAAAAAGATATTGGGTTATTCTCTTTTACTTGTCTCATTATTAGATGCATTAATATTTAGTTTTAAACCTGATATGATTCTTGTTGATGGTAACCCATTAGATACAGGTTACATGATATCAAAAACTCTTTTTATAATTACTACTTTGCTCATTTTAACAATTATTGGAGTTCATTTAATCAATAAAAAATAACTATGCTGAGCAATCCTGAAGTTCTATTTTCACAAAGAAAACTTCCTCACTTAATAAAGTAGGCAATAAATATGTGATTTCAAAAAGGCAATAAAACATAATAAAATCAAGGATTTCTAACGAAAAATCAACAACAGAATCACATACTAATTCAACAACTAATTCAAGCGCTGAAGTTAATTTTTTACGTGAACAATTACAGATTAAAAATGAAGAAATGAATACTATGCAGCGGCTACTGGATCAACAACAACAACTCACCCTTCAATCAAATAAACGAATCGAGCAGCTAGAAGCTCAATTACAAATTGGATCTCAATCTCCTAAAGAAGAACAGCCTTCAGCTGAAGAACCAAAAACTGATCCTGATTCAATACCGGACAAAAAGTGGTGGCATTTTCTCCGAAAAGATTCCTGATTTTTGGTTTGATCGATGGAAAGCCGCTACACGCAAAAATCCCACCTTTTCAAAAGGTGGGTATAATTGGGCAATATGACTTCTAGTGGATATGTTAGTAGAAAATATTTACGCCCTTTTTGTGCACTTCTTATGTCCCAACTACGGACTTCATACGGTCGCTACTATGTCCCCAGTCCTCTTTTCATGTACCCACGTAAATAACCTAGCACTGCTAGGATACCCACACATTTGGGTACAGATTTCCCTTATGCTCTTTCTAAATTTTAAATGATTTGAATGATCATTTAAAATTTAGAAAGGTTTATCCGCTTGATATTCTTATTACTACTGATGTGCAACTATAAGTTGACACGCTGCAAACAGAATGGTGCTTTCTTTTCTATCTCTTTTTTTGTACGATTTAATTACAAAAAAAGGAGTGATCAATATGAAAAAGGCATTAATCTTAGAAGCAGTAATATTTTTTGGTATTTTTGGTAAGGGATCCCTTAGTCACGCTGAAGAGAATCAAGAGTCCGTTACTTATTCATTATCCGATACTACAAAACAAACTTCTAGTGTTGTTACAGATGAAGGTGAAGAAATAATTATCACTATAGAAAGAGAACCTTCTCTTTCTCGGGCATTAGGAAATGGTACATATACCGTTTCAACAGAAAGAAGAGGTTCATGGAAAGCTAGTTATCAGGTAACGGTAAAAAACAATTCAATTACTGGTACAAAGAACGCAAGTGCTACCGCTATTTCTGGTTCATTTACTAGCAAATCTTTACGAATCGACAACTCAAAACAAGCAACTTACTATTTAAAGCGTAAAGTAGGCACGTCTACAGCTACTATTAATCTTCGAGCAAAAATAAATGGTTCTAAACTCAATGTTTCTGTTTTGACTTAAGAATCAGGTGTATAGTTTACCTCGATTCTTTGATCCCATAATAGATAGTCACCAACCATAATAAATGTGAAATACAAATTAATTAAAATGCAGCATACACTTACAATGTTAATTAGCATGTAAAATGTGTTGCTTTTTTTATTTCGTTTCATAATAATAGGTGCCAGAAACAGACCTAGCGGTGTTGCTACAGACAAGCCAATAACAGCAATTAATAAAAGTAACCCTTCGTCTTTATCACCAATTCCCTGATTATAAATCCAATCTAGTTTTCTGCGATGATCGTCTATCGTTTGATTATTTTCTTCAATTTTTCTCTTTAAGACTTCGTTTTCTTGGACAAGTTCGTCAATTGAAACTTCATAAATTTTACTAAGTAATACTAAATTATCAATATCTGGATAGCCTTTTCCCGTTTCCCATTTTGAAACAGATTGACGAGAAACATTCAATTGATCTGCGACGGCTGCTTGTGAAAGACCTTTATTTTCTCTATGTACACGTAATCGATCAGCTAAAACCATTCTTATCCCCCCACCTTAAATTTTTATACTTAATCATACGACATTTTGAATGGAAAAACTATCAGTTATTGGTTTACATAGCAGCAACTTATGGTTGCAACTAGCGGAGCAACTATAAGTTGTCACAATGTAAACCAATAGGTGCTTACTAAAATAACCTTCCCATGCAATGATAATGGCATGTTAAAAAGAAAGAAGGTTTTGTTTATGAAAAAAATATTTATTAGTTGTTTTGTTTTGGGTTTATCAGTAGTAGCGTTAAGTATACCTACTACTGCAAGTGCTGAAGAAGTTGGTGGATGGTCAGAAACTGATGGTAATTATCTTAACCCAAATATCATTTTACCTCGTGCTTCAGTAAAGCATACTGGCAAAAGAGAAAACAAAGTTATTTCTGGAACAACCAATTCTAGAGCTCATGGTTGGACAACTTGGCAAGGAGTTAGACATTATACTACTGCACAGATGGAACGTTATTATACAGGAAAAGTAGTAACAACTTCTGGGCGAAAATATGGCACTAGTGGAACCGAAGCAATCTCACCTTGGTTTAAACCAGCATATGGAGAAGATACAGCTGCTGCCAAAACTTATTATGGAAGATAATTAGCTGATTAATTATTTTATTAATCTTTATTAGTTGTTGTAATCCTCTTAGCAACTAATAAAGATTATCTGAGGAGGTTATCTGTTAATGAAAAAAAGTTCTATATTAGTCGCAAGCTTGGTATTAGTTTTTCTGTATATGTTAACTTTCTTTGTAACTGAATACCATAATCAACAAATAAAATTAGCGTTTGAAAGTAATGATTTGTATTCTTCTAAACATCTGTTTGTTGATAGTACTTTAGAAAATCTTATGGATAATAAAAAGATCAATAATATATCAGACTTGAGAATTTTTATCCCTTTGGAAAGTAGTAACGATGAAAAAATAAAAGGCTATTATTCCAATAACTATTCTAAAAATCAATTTCCACTAAAAAATGGCCGATTTTTTTTAACAAAAAATTCTAAAGAAGCTATTGTTGGAAAAAATGTGACCACGACTATGACTAACTCTGACAAGTATTATCAGTTCAATGGGGAAAATTACCGAGTTGTTGGTACTTTGGGACTAATAAATCCAAGTTTTCTAGATCACACTGTTTTAATAAATGATACAGACTTATTTTCTAATAATAAATCAAACTTAGTTATTGATGGATCGGGAATATCTCCTTCTATCTTCAATGATAAAAAAAATTATCAAAAAAATATTGGGCTTGATAGAAAAATTGATAGTGACTTTTTTTCTCCTATTATTTATAGTCTATCAGGAATAATAATAACTATTAGTACTATCTTAATAGCATACCTCCTATTTTTAGAATTAAAAAAAGAAAATCGGATCAAGTTTATTTTAGGAGAAGCAATTATTAATAGATACGTATCAAATATGACATATTTAATACATATTTTTATACTATCCTTTGTTGCATTCTTATTAATAACAAATACAAATATAAGTAATTATGTACTTTTATATAAACTTCTAATCATTCAATTCATATTATTTATACTAACTTTTAGTATCTTATTCTTTAAAGAAGAAAGGAAGATGTTTTTTGGAATTTGTTTATAATTTAAAAAAGAATTTCTTTCTTATTTTTTTTAAAATAATTCTTGTCCTTGGCTTTTTTTTTCTTACTTATACTTTTCTTTCATTCTCTAAAAATATGGATATTCAAATGAGTAATAATCTAATTGAAAGTAAAAATAAAGATATGTTTTCTATAACAGATACTCTTACAAATCCAGATGATTTTTATAATTTCAGACAATCAGAACAAAAGTTGCAAAATGTTAAAAAATTTTATGACCATTTAAACAGTCATTCAACTATTAAATTTTTATCCGCATTTGACCAACCAGTACAGATTGAAAACTTTAAAGGTGACAATACATTTAATGAAGCTTATGGAAATGGTTCAGATATTGATACTCTAGGTACATATGTTGATGACATATCAAAAAAAGAGGTATTTGATGCTAAAAGCATTCAGATGAATAGGAATTTTTATGATTATTACGCTATTGAATTAGAAGAAAACACTCGTTTAAATTGGAATGATATCAGCTTTGAAAACAAAATGTTTCCCATAATTTTAGGATCCAATTACAAAGGTATATATAAAAAGGGTGATATCTTAAAAGGGAGTTTGTATTTTCGAGAATTTGACTTTGAAGTAATCGGATTTATAAAAGAAAATACTTCTGTTTTTTATAAAAATGATATTAACAAATATTTGGATGATTACATACTTATTCCTTACCCTACACAATTCAATATATCTACATCAAATAAAGAGTTTATAGGAATGATTTCTTTTTCTATGATAGCAGGAGATCTAATTGTTTCGAAAGAAGAAGGACTATCTTATCTCCAGAAGCAGTTAGCTATTGCAGCAAAAGAAACTAACTTTTATGACTACACTATACTGGGTGTTTCTACTTTTTCAATCCAATATAATACTATGTATGAACTAATAAATTACAATCAAAAGCTAATTATTTCAGTTTTCATTTGTATGTTTTTTTGTACTTTATTTATTATTCTCTTTCTAAATTTCAAAATATATAACAGAAGAAGCTTACGATACTTTATATCATACTTAAATGGAGACAGTTTTAAAAAGATTTATGTACTAGGCTTAAAAGACCTCGTTTTAGGAGATTCATTAATAGTACTCTTATACATTTTATTATTTTTCATCGTTCCTAATCGAGACATATTTAGTTTTTTGAGTGTTTTATTGCTTATATTAGTCTTTATCTTAATAGACAATTTATTATTATATTATCTGCTAAGAAAAGATATTTTTTCTAATTTCAATAGTATCCAACAAAGGGGCGAATAATGTGATTACACTAAATAATATTAATAAAAAATTTCCACAATCTGACCATAGAATTTTTGATAATTTAAGTTTTTCATTAGGTACCTCCCAGTCAGTAGCTATTAAAGGTCGCAGTGGATCTGGTAAATCAACCTTATTAAAAATAATGGCTGGTTTGGATACTCAGTATACTGGCACCTATGAGTTTAATAATGTTTTAATATCTAAAAATCCGCGCACTTTACTTTCATTCAGAAAAAATAATATCGGTATCATTACTCAAAATTATAATCTTTTACAAGATAGAAGTGTTGAAGCAAATCTTCAAATTTCTATTTCGAAAAAAAAAAAGAATGAAATTGAAAAAATTTTATTTTTAGTTGGTCTTGAGCATTATGCCTCAAAAAAAGTATCACTGCTTTCTGGTGGAGAAGCGCAGCGCGTAGCCATTGCCCGTTCATTGTTAAAAAAACCAAAAATATTACTGGCAGATGAGCCCACGGGAGCGCTCGATGAAAATACAGAATTGGAAATTTTAAATCTATTTCAAAGCCTAAAACAATTAGGTACAAAACTCATTATTGTAACACATAGTGATTTAGTAGCTGACATTTGTGATACAAAATACACACTCACAAAAAAGAAACTTTTGCTATCAAATAAATAGATACATTAAAAAATAGTTCTGTTCTATTCTCACAAGGGTATAAGCAATCTTAAGTAAACTACTCAAATGCATAATTTAATAACAAATCCCCGAAATAGCAATAAATTATATTTAAAAAGTGTAAGAAACAGAAACCTTGATTTAATAAGGTTTCTGTTTTAATTTAGAGATAGACCAATTGATTTTGGTGTTTTGGGTTGGTGGAAGGGTTGGTATTATTGCTACTTGGTATAATTCTTTATTACGTTAACTACATGATTAAATAACAAATTTTCTAAATTGAAGATCGGAGATGAGCAACTTTTGAAGATACGTACCTCACTCTATAGAAAAACAAAAAATAAATTATCTGATGGAAGTATGGATTCATATCATTTAAAAGGTTTATTGTATTGCCTTTCTCCATTACTCCTGATTTTACCTTTTTTCTTTGAAATTATTACTTTATCATTTTTAAGTAAACTTAACATGGGTATTCTATATATTTTTGTTGAATTAGTCTTGGTCATTTTATTTTTTACTTTAAGTGCATATATTTCTTATTTTTTTCTGAAACAGTGTTTAAAAAATTTCAAAATAAAATATAGATTTTATTCTTTATTAACGTTGTATTTATTTTTAGTATCTATAACAATTACACTGAATTGGCTGTTTAGTGGTTTAGCTGTAATCTCTAATATATTAGTATTATTGTTATACGTTGATCTACCGTTGATATACCCTTATAACAATCTAGAGAACATTTCCAAAGCCTTATCTGTAAGTTTCTCAAATATGATGGTGATATATACCCCTTTATCTATATCTTATGCTCTTAATTTCCTTTTACCTGGTTCACTACAAACCAAAGAAGTTTCCATGAAGAAGAAAATCATACGTCTATTTTTAAAAGTAGTTTTCTTATCTTTGGTAGTTGGTCTCTCGATTATATTTTCAGTTATTGATGAAAGTAATTTTAGCTCTATAACTATATTTACAACCTTATTTACTTTTATGTGTACACCAAAAGTAATATTACGATTATTTTCCAACTATAAAAATATTGATCATATTGTAATATCAGAAGAAATTTTACGGACATTTGATACTTTAAAACTGTTCTATTATGAATTTATTTTTTCATGGTCAATCTCAATATATATTTTTAAGCCTGAAAGCCCTGATAAAAAAATGATTATATTTATCATTGCACTGTTTGTTCTTCTGTTTTTAACAATAATTTCTAAAATGATACTAAGCAAACCGAATACTAAAGTGTTCTCAAAATGGATAGTTCCATACGATAACAGGAAATATAGATATAGAGATAACAAAAACTACCGTAGAAAAACTTCGCATAAGGAAAACTTGAGATAGCAAATTTATATAAATTTACCCTATTGATCCCTACCTGTTTTCTTCAGTTCTTCAAAAATAATTCTAAAAATTTTTTACGAAAGACATTTCTATTTCTTCTAATTTTTGATTTTGCTCATGAGAACCAAAACGAAAATTGGAAAATAGTCGTCGATTGCTTTTTGTAAATTTCGCAAAGTGTATATACACTTGCTATGCTTGCCACAGATAAAAAGAGAGGTCATTTCTCGCTCTGGCAAGCATAGCAAGGTGTCCCCACCTTACGTAAAAAATAAAAAAGTAGCTACATTGAAATTTTCGATTTTGCTTTTTTGTTCATTTCATTTTTTAGTTTTTGGGAAATTTCCCCAATCCCCCTTTTTTAAAATCGTCTTTTTCTAGCTAACACTTTTTCATTTTTCGTCCGCTGCGTTTTTCAAAAATAAATTTTTTTGAGCCCCAATAAGTACATAAAAATTTAAAAAGAGTGAACCTGAAAATTTCAAAAAATGAAAAAAGTTCAACCCAAATTTTGGCTGAACTCTTTTTTTATTTCGCAACATGGTCCCATGTTGCTCCGCTTGCAAAAAGAAAAATTGAGAAACATTCATTTAAAATTTCGTAACATGTACCCATGTTACTATGCTCGCAAAAGAAACTACTTTTATTCGAGCCTGGCGACAAGAAAAAAACAAAAGCTATTTTTTCTCCAGGCGCCCAAAACCGATGCTTGCCTTTTTAGAAATCAACTATGTACTCAGTCGCTTACTTAGAAAAACCAGAAATCAAAAAAATTTTTCGACTCCTGGTACTCCTTAATTCAAATTTACCTACTTACCCATTTACCCAAATAAATAAAGAAATTGCTGCTACAACTGCTGTTGTGATCATTAAAACCCCACCTTCCACCATATCCAAAGAATATTTAAAGCTGGTATGGTTGCCAAACGGGTCTTAGAACCAATACAAAAAGAGCTATCAGCCTATTTTAAAGGTCTTAAAATTACACCATTAAAATCTAACTCTCGTGGAAATCCTATAATTGGATATGAATTTACATGGCAAGCTGAACAAACGAGCGAATGGAAAGATTTTAATAGCATAAATAGGACTGGTAAAAAGAAGCCTATCCGTTCAGAATCTATACCTGATACTATCCTTGCTGCTGAAAAAGAAGATCAAGAAAGAAAGAAAAAGCTTCAGGAAGAATTCTTTCAAAAAGCAATGCAACTGCGTAATCACCCTTTTGAAGAACAAGCAAAACTTTTCTCTGAAGCCAGAGAAGTTGATACCTACAGAATGCCGAATGCTACACAATTTTTAGATACTTTAGCCACTTTGATGGCG
Organism: Enterococcus sp. AMC1252; assembly: GCF_058216515.1. Taxonomy (NCBI): domain Bacteria; kingdom Bacillati; phylum Bacillota; class Bacilli; order Lactobacillales; family Enterococcaceae; genus Enterococcus; species Enterococcus sp. AMC1252. Next base: position 3,160,630 of record NZ_CM177097.1, on the reverse strand, counting down.
TTTGACTTAAAAACCTATTGGGATCCTATTTTACAAAAAGCTCAGTCTGAAGATGAAGAAAATGGCTGATAAAACAATAAAAGAACTTGCTGACGAATTGAGAGTAAGCAAATCATATGTTGATAAAATAATTCGCACACTACAACTGCATACCAAACTTAATAAAGTAGGCAATAAATATGTGATTTCAAAAAGGCAAGAAAACATAATAAAATCAAGGATTTCTAACGAAAAATCAACAACAGAATCACATACTAATTCAACAACTAATTCAAGCGCTGAAGTTAATTTTTTACGTGAACAATTACAGATTAAAAATGAAGAAATGAATACTATGCAGCGGCTACTGGATCAACAACAACAACTCACCCTTCAATCAAATAAACGAATCGAGCAGCTAGAAGCTCAATTACAAATTGGATCTCAATCTCCTAAAGAAGAACAGCCTTCAGCTGAAGAACCAAAAACTGATCCTGATTCAATACCGGACAAAAAGTGGTGGCATTTTCTCCGAAAAGATTCCTGATTTTTGGTTTGATCGATGGAAAGCCGCTACACGCAAAAATCCCACCTTTTCAAAAGGTGGGTATAATTGGGCAATATGACTTCTAGTGGATATGTTAGTAGAAAATATTTACGCCCTTTTTGTGCACTTCTTATGTCCCAACTACGGACTTCATACGGTCGCTACTATGTCCCCAGTCCTCTTTTCATGTACCCACGTAAATAACCTAGCACTGCTAGGATACCCACACATTTGGGTACAGATTTCCCTTATGCTCTTTCTAAATTTTAAATGATTTGAATGATCATTTAAAATTTAGAAAGGTTTATCCGCTTGATATTCTTATTACTACTGATGTGCAACTATAAGTTGACACGCTGCAAACAGAATGGTGCTTTCTTTTCTATCTCTTTTTTTGTACGATTTAATTACAAAAAAAGGAGTGATCAATATGAAAAAGGCATTAATCTTAGAAGCAGTAATATTTTTTGGTATTTTTGGTAAGGGATCCCTTAGTCACGCTGAAGAGAATCAAGAGTCCGTTACTTATTCATTATCCGATACTACAAAACAAACTTCTAGTGTTGTTACAGATGAAGGTGAAGAAATAATTATCACTATAGAAAGAGAACCTTCTCTTTCTCGGGCATTAGGAAATGGTACATATACCGTTTCAACAGAAAGAAGAGGTTCATGGAAAGCTAGTTATCAGGTAACGGTAAAAAACAATTCAATTACTGGTACAAAGAACGCAAGTGCTACCGCTATTTCTGGTTCATTTACTAGCAAATCTTTACGAATCGACAACTCAAAACAAGCAACTTACTATTTAAAGCGTAAAGTAGGCACGTCTACAGCTACTATTAATCTTCGAGCAAAAATAAATGGTTCTAAACTCAATGTTTCTGTTTTGACTTAAGAATCAGGTGTATAGTTTACCTCGATTCTTTGATCCCACAAGAGATAGTCACCAACCATAATAAATGTAAAATACAAATTTATTAGAAGGCAACACACACTTACAACGTTAATGAGCGTGTAAAATGTGTTGCTTTTTTTATTTCGTTTCATGATAATAGGAGCAAGGAGTAGACCCAAAGGAGCAGCGACGGATAAGGCAATTACGGCAATCAACAAAAGTAAACCTTCATCAGTTTCACCAATTCTCTGATGATGAATCCAATCTAATTTTTTCCGATGCTCTTCAATGGTTTGGTTATTTTCATCAATTTTCTTTTTCAATTCTTTATTTTCTTGAACAAGTTCATCTATGGAAACTTCATAAATTTTACTCAGTAAAATTAAATTATCAATATCTGGATAACCTTTTCCTGTTTCCCATTTAGAGACGGACTGACGAGAAACATTCAATTGATCTGCAACAGCAGCTTGTGAAAGACCTCTATTTTCTCGGTGTGCACGTAACTGATCAGCTAAAGCCATGTGTTTCCCTCCTTTTGATTTTTATACTTAATCATACGTCATTTTGAACGAAAAAACTATCATTTCTTTGTTTACTTAGTAGCAACTTATGGTTGCTACTAGCGTGACAACTAAGGGGTGTCACGATGTAAACCAACAGGTGCTTACTAAAATAATCTTTTCGTGTGATGATGATTTTATATTAAAAAGAAAAGAAGGTTTTATTTTATGAAAAAAGTTTTATTTGTCTCTATTGTTGGATGCTCATTGTTTTTAGGGAATACTATTACTTATGCTGATGACAATGTTGAAAATACTTTGAATTCATTAGATGTAGCCAATTCTTCTGAACTAATGGATTCTTTTGGTAACATAGTAAAAGAAGTAAATGAAAAAGATATCATTTTTTACACTGAAGATTCTGAAATTTAAGACGATAATCAGTTAGAGATTGCACCTAGATATACTCTATCCACCCGTAAAAAAAATGTAAAGACATTTGATGAGTGGTCAGGTTATAAAAGAATATCTGATAATATTGCCACAGGAAGCAAAGGTGGATCAATAACAGCTACTAAGACGGCTACCTTCGGTACGAGTATATCTGGCGATATAAAAGGGATTAAAGTAAATGCTTCTGGATCAGTATCTAGCGCAAAAGGCTATATTTTAAATATTGGTGCCAATAAGCGCGTCTATTTAGGGTATAGAGTAAGATATGCTGTAGAAACGGGAACTAGAGAAGTTTATAGAACAGCAAGTGGAAAATTACATTCTAGTAATAAATATACTGTTAAAAGACCAAAATATGGAGAATATGCTTTAATTAACTATTAAATAAAAAAATGTTATACTAAATTAAAAAGAAAGGACTTCAATATATGAATATAAAGTTTGCTAAAGTGATAGGTTATGTCATCATATTTGCATCAATACTAATATCACTTATATTTAGCTTTAACCCGGATAAAATCCTTGTGGATGGTGACCCTTTAGATACTGGATATATGATATCAAAAACGTTATTTATAATTACTAGTCTACTTATTTCAACTATAATTGGAGTTCAATTAATCAACAAAAAATAGTACTGTTCTAATATTAAGAAAGCTAATACGAAGGTGATGAACAAAATTAAGCTTAAAAATTATTATGTTGTTGTGGTTGCTTATGTATTAGCTAGTATTATTATTTTGTTTAGAAAAAATAATCTAAACTTATCCTATTTTTTGAATTGTGAATTCTCTGGTTTGTTAGGCTTTATTATTGGGTATACATTACTTTAGTATCTGGTAATAAGGAAAGACAAGTAATTAGAAGTTTTAATTTAATAACAAAACGAAAAAATTGAATAAAAAGACGACCTTCACTACTTTTCTGCAAACTAATTGCAAAATAGTAGTGAAGGTCATTTTTTATTATCCAATTTACTAACAATAGAAGCTGGTAAGGTGTCTAACGATTAGTTTGCTGAATGTTTACTCGCCGGATCTAAACGACGTTCGATCATGCCTAATACCCAGTCTGTAATGATCGCCATTAGAGCAGTTGGTAACGCACCAACAAGGATGATCGCTGTCCCGTCTGTTGCATTTGTTCCGCGGATGATGATATCACCAAGACCACCAGCGCCCACAAAAGCTCCGATCGCTGTGATTCCGATCGCCACAACTAAAGCATTACGAATACCAGCCATAATCACGGAAACAGAGAGTGGTAATTCTACCATATAAAGTCGTTGCCATTTTGTCATGCCCATTCCTTTACCCACATCTAAAATATTTCGATCGACTTGGATCATCCCGGTATAAGTGTTTTTAATGATTGGTAAAAGCGAATAAAGAAAGACAGTGACGATAACTGTATTTACACCAAGTCCAAGACCTAGCATCAAAATTGAAAGCATCGCCAAGGAGGGAACCGTTTGAATCAAGTTTGCGATGCTCACGATCCAACCAGCCATTTTTCTTCTGCGGGCAATGAAAATCCCAATCGGTATTCCAACAATAGCGGCAAATAATACACCGTAAATAGAAATCAAAAAATGTCGGACAAATTGACTCAAGACATAGCTACCGTTTTGTTCAAAGTAATAGATAAACTGCTGTAGTAAATTCATATCTTGTAGATTCTGCATTATTTTCCACCTCCTTCAGATTCGAAGAAATGGTGTTCTTTTAAGAAGTTATCAGCGACAGTAGCAGGTTCCATCAGATCATTGTCTGCTTGATAATTTAGTTTTTGCATCGTTTCTGTTGAAATTTGTCCAGATAATTTAGCTAAAATGTCATTTAATTCAGGATGTTTTTTTAGAACAGCATCCGTTGCAACTGCACAAGCGTCATAAGGTGGGAAGAAATGAAGATCGTCTTCTAGAATAACTAGGTCATAACTACCGATTCGACCATCTGTTGAATAACCTAAAACAACATCCATCTTATTCGCTGCAACAGCATCGTAAACTAAACCAATCTGCATTGGAAAAACACGTTTAAAATCAAAGCCATAAGTTTCTGTAAATCCTTTGTAGCCATCCCCTTTACGATCGATCCAAGAGGTATCAACACCTGCTGTTAATTGATCGCCAACTTTTTTGAGGTCACTAATGGTTTTTAAATTATATTTCTTAGCAGTTTCTTGCGTGACCATAAAGGCGTAGGTATTAGCAAATCCATAAGAATTAAACCATTTTTGCTGAAACCTTTTTTGAAACTCAGATTGTACAACATCAAAAGCTTTTTTAGGATCTTTGATTGGTTCTAAATTTAGTGTAGTTGTTAAATCAGTTCCTGTATAACGAGCAGCTGAAATTTGTGCATCGCCATTCATCATTGCTTGATGATTGATTGTTGTTGTTGCTAAATTATTGATGATCGTTGTTTTTTCATCGGTGTAATGTTCGATCATGCCAGCAACTAAACTTGCTAGTATTTGTGCTTCTGATGTGATACCACCGGTAATGGAAATCGTTGAATCATCAGAGTTAGAAGCAAGCCCTGGTAAAGAACAACCTGATAATAACAAGGCACTGCAAAATGTAACGAGCAATAATTTTAGTTTTTGTTTCATTGCTATTCCGCCTCCCTTAATGCTTTAGGCGTTAATTTCTTCTCTAGCAGACCTAGTAGTAAGTCTGCTGCTAATGCTAAAATAGTAACAGGAATGGTCCCGGCAAAAATCAAATCAGGTTGATAATTATTTAATCCGCTGAAAATAAAGTCCCCAAGACCACCAGCACCAATGTATGAAGCAAGTGTTGCCCATGCAATCACATACACAGCAGCTAGCCGAATTCCAGCCATAATAGTGGGCATTGCTATCGGCAATTCAACCATAAAGATCGATTGTACATTGGTCATACCCATCCCTTTGGCAGCATCTTTATAATCAGAACTTACTTCTTTGATCCCAATATACGTATTTCTTAAAATTGGGAGTAAGGAGTAGATAAACAAAGCAATGATTGCTGGAATCTTACCAACACCAAAAATTGGAATCATAAGTGCAAGTAACGCCAATGAAGGGACGGTTTGTAGCGCACTCGTTAAGCCAATGACAATAGCTGCTGTCCTTTTGGTTCTGGTTAATAAAATCCCAATTGGTACTGCGAATAAAATACCTAAAAGGAGTGCCACACCTGAAATAAAAATATGTTCACCAATTTTAGTGACAAGTTCATTTCCTCTTTCTAAAAGAAACTGATTCATTTTTTTTACACCTCCGCTTGAGGTTGTTTGACATCAGTTGATCCCGTTTCACTTGAAGCAGGAGTCACATCTTCTGTTTCTTCTTCACCCCAGATAACATCGTATACGATATCTACGAGTGAGGCTCTTGTTAAGATTCCAACTACTTTTTGTTGGTCATCCACAACAGGAACATATTTTAAACCGCGTTTTAAGATTCGTTGTAATGTATCGCGTAGTAATGACGATTTTTTTACAAAGAATACCTTTGGATTCATGATATCACTCACACTAGTAGCAGTATTTCTACGACGGTCAAGTGTTTCAACATCGATAAAGCCTTTTAATACGCCAGCACCATCAACAACTAAGAGTGTATCAACTCGTTTTTCTCTCATAAGTTTGATTGCTTCTGATAATGATTTTTCTGGTGTGATCGTGATCGCGTTGTTTAGCATTACTTCACCAACTGTAGTAATATCTGGTTTGGCTTGGATCAAGCGATCTTCACCAATCAATTCTTCAACAAATTCATTGACCGGATGACGTAAAATATTGTCGGGTGTGTCAAATTGAATGACTTTTCCTTCGCTCATGATCGCGATTCGGTTGGATAATTTCAGCGCCTCATCCATATCATGGGTAACAAAAACAATGGTTTTTCCTAAACGTTCTTGCAAGTCTTTGACTAAATCTTGCAAAGAATCTCTTGTAATAGGATCTAAAGCGCCAAACGGTTCGTCCATCAAAATAATATCTTGATTAGCGGCAAGAGCACGAACGACACCGATTCGTTGTTGTTGACCACCAGAAAGTTCATTTGGATAACGATCAAGCATTTCTCTAGGTAGTTCAACTAAATCGATCATTTTTTCTGCGATTTTGTTCCGTTCTTCTAGGTCGACTTTTAATAACTTAGGTACAAGTACGATGTTTTCTCTGATTGTCATGTGTGGCATTAAACCGATATTTTGAATGACATAACCGATTTTTCTGCGTAATTCTACCGGATTGATCGTTTGAATATCCTCACCATTGATCAAGATTTTTCCTTTTGATGGATCAGTCATCCGATTGATCATCCGCATAGAAGTTGTTTTTCCGCTACCACTGGTTCCGATAAAGCAGATAAATTCACCTTTATCAAAAGACAGATTGATGTCATCTACAGCAATTTTACCGCCTTTGTAAATTTTTGAAACATGTTGAAATTCGATCAACTTTCTCACCCCAAATTCTTTTTCTTTTGTCTCGTTTCCTAACTGATTTCAGTGTTTCCTAACAAACGTTTCTACTACTAGTATGCTACAAAACAACGATTTGGACAAATCAGATGTTTTTTTTCATACTTTTTAGGGTAAAAAGGGAGTGTGTGGAAAGATAGTTAGCTAGAAAATTAAAATAAGGTCTTCTTATTAACTATTATTCTATTGACAATAGTAGGAAACCTTAGTATATTGTTGATTAGCTACTACTGTTTTATGAATAATAGGAGGGGAAAAGGAAGTATATGGAAAAATTTGGGTTAGGATATTTGGTATTTAGTTTAAGTTATTTGTTGTTGTTTTATCTTGTTTCTAAGAAAGATGTAAATTATCGAAAATTTGTATTGACTGGTTTCGTAATTATTCAGTTTATCTATTTAGTTTGGCGTTTTCTTTATACAATTCCAAGTGGAAATATTATCGAAACGATTGCTGGAAGTCTGCTATACTTGGCAGAATTTATGGGGTTTGTTCAAGCATTTACTTTGGTTATCTTGTTTTGGAAACCTTATAAGCGCTCTGAAAAATCCTTGGATGAATTGGAAACTTTGCCCACAGTTGATATTTTGATCGCTACATATAATGAGAATATTGAAATTTTAGAGAGAACGGTTGTTGGATGTTTATCGATTGATTACCCGAAAGAACTGTTGAAAATCTATCTTTGCGATGACGGAAATCGTCCAATCGTGAAAAAATTAGCGGAAAAACATCGAATAGAATTTATTGCTCGTCCCACACATGAGCATGCCAAAGCAGGAAATTTAAATTATGCTTTGACAAAAACGAATGGAGAAATCATCGTGACACAAGATGCCGATATGGTACCTAAACGAGAGTTTTTACAACGGACGTTGGGATATTTTTCTGAGGAGCAAGTTGGGTTTATCCAAACACCTCAGACTTTTTTTAATTCAGATATTTTTCAACATAATTTGTATTTAGACAGTGAAATCAACAATGAACAAGACTTTTTTATGCGTAGTTTAGAAGAAGGGAAAGATCAATTTAATGCAGTTCTTTATGTAGGTAGTAATGCCTTATTCAAACGTAGTGCACTTGACTCGATTGGCGGATTTACGACGGGCGTGATCACAGAGGATATGGCGACAGGTTTACTATTGCAAAATAATGGTTGGAGAGGTGTATTTGTCAATGAAGCACTTGCCTCTGGTCTTTCACCAGAAACTTTAGCTGATTATGTAAAACAACGTGATCGTTGGGGACGAGGTAATGTCCAAGTTTCAAAAAAATATACCTTAAAGAAATTAAAAAATTTATCGTTTATTCAAAAATGGTTTTATCTTGATGGTGTATTGTATTGGTATTCAGGGATGTATAAATTGATTTATTTACTTTGTCCATTTTTATATCTGGTCTTTGATATTGCAAGTTTAAAAACGACTTTGCCGCGGCTGATAGTATTCTGGTTGCCTGCATTTCTGTCTGGAAGCTTGATGTATAAATCTGTAGCCAGAAAAAAATACAACTCTTTCATAAGTAATATTTATGAGTTAGTTACCGCACCTCAAGTTTCTTGGGCAGTTTGGAAAGAAACGTTATTTAGTCCTAAGAAGAATAAAAAGTTTCACGTGACGATTAAAGGAGTTCAGGGAGAAAAGGGGTATTTTGATTGGCGTAATTGTAAAGTACAGATTTTATTATTAGCAATGAATTGTTTTGCGTTGATTTATTATATTTTACAATTAGATTTAGCTCATTTACAGTGGTGGAATGTTTTTACTATCAATATTTATTGGTTACTTTATAATATTGTCAGTTTGACTGTTGCTGTTTCTGTAGCTTATGAGCGTCCGCGTTTGCCAATGATTATCCCTGTTGATTATCAAGGGGAATTAGTGAAAGAAGATCAAGTGATTCCAGTTCAAATCAATTATTTAGGTGAAAAAAGTGTAAGTATCACCGTCTCTCAAAAAGATCCTTACTTGAGTATTTTGCTACATCAAGAAGAAGGTTTTCTTTCTTTTCAAAAAATAAAAAATGTAAAAATGATTCGTTCGCGTATGATTAATCTAGGTGGACAAGTTGAAATTACCTTTAAGATCCAAAAATTTTCACGCAAGAATCATTATCGTTGGTTAGGTCTGATTTATTCAGATCCAAAGTCTGGAGTTGGAGATATCCACTCCATTAGAGTTAAATTTTACTCTATTTTTAAATATATATTCAAAAATAGAAAAGATGCACAAAAAAATCAACAGTTATTGTCATAAAAGGAGCCAATTAGACGTATGAAAAAAAAGAGAATAATTATTATATTAGCTTTTATAGTTGTTGTTTTGACTGGATGCGCAAAGAATGCTGATCCTAAAGATGTTGCTACAGCTTTTATCAATAATGTAATTTATGGTAAAGATAAGGAAGATGCAGAGAAGTATTTTTATCGATTAGATGCACCAAATGAAGCCGATTTGAGTCAGGACTTTTCTGAATTATTTGATCTTTCAAAGGAACAGGCAGAGGAATTAGTAAAAATTTATCAAGAACGACTAGAGAAAGAAACTAGTTTTTCTATAACAATGAATGACAGTAAATCAAAGAAACCAGAAGCGATAGTGACGGTTACGGGGTTAGATCAACCCCAATTTGATCAAAACGTGGATCAAAAAACGGATGAAGAATTAGTACAATGGTTAAAGAACAAAGGCTATGATAAGATTAAAAAGTTAGATGATATCGATAATATTTCCGATGAAAAGCAATTAAAAGGAATTTTAAACGAATTAAATGCATTAAACGACAAAGACCTTAATCAAATTCAATTTGAAGCACTAAAAAAAGCATTTAAAGAATTGAAAGCATCAGGAAAACCAAAAACGATTCGTTTAGAATTAGAACCAGATCAGAAAGAAAAAAAATATTGGACTATTGTAGATGAAGAAAAACGTTTTAATGAATTGCTAGATGCTTTCCAAGGATAACATTAGTAAAGAAATATGTTGATTAAGGAGAAGTTAAAATGAAAAAATTTATAGTATTTTGCATAGCTCTTTTGATGATAGGTATCGGGACCACTCAGACAGTAAATACCGCAGATGCTGCATTTTCCAAAGATGAGGCAGTCAGAGTGCGATTTGCCTTGAAAAGAGAACGGTTAGCCGAAGTCGTATCCAAAAAGATCGCTCATGTTGAAAAATCAATCAAAAAAAAATTGAAAGAACAAGAAGCAAAAAAAGTTAAAAAACAAAAGGAAGAGATAGAAAAAAAAGCGGCACTAAAAAAAGCCGAAGAAGAAAAAGCGGATAATCAAGTTGCGGCCCAAGAGATGGAAAAAGAGCAAGCAGCAGCGCAGCAACCGATAGAAGACACACCAGTATCACCTGTACCAGAAAATGTAGAAGATGTAGAGGCTGTTTCTGGCGCTTCAGAAAGTGGAAGAGAAAGAGGGCAAAAAAATAGAGAGTGGGGCGAACAGTTGGGTGATCCTAATTTGACACCAGAAGAGCGTCAAGGTATCATTCAAGAGAAAAAGAATTACAACCGCAATAACCACTGACAAAGCACTTTGAAGCAAGGCTGATTCTAATAGCTCTTAGAAAGTTGATTAATATATGTACTAGAGCGCTCTTTTCTAAGAGAGCAGCAAGTTAGCTTAATCATAATTGCTTTTTTCATAGTCAATTTATTTCAGTGGACAGTTATGGAAATAGCGGGTAATTTGTCAATCAAAACTGTGATAAGGGGATTGAGCGATGAGGGCTTCTAGCCAATTTAAAAAAGGTGCTTTAGAGATGTGTGTGCTTCATTTTATTCAAAAAGAAGATCGATATGGTTATGAATTAACACAACGAGTGAATCAGTTTATACCGATTACCGAAGGGGCGCTTTACCCAGTTTTGCGTCGATTAGTCAAGGAAGAGTATTGTGTCATTTATACCAAAGAATCGCCAGATGGTCCTTCCAGAAAGTATTACCAAATGACTGATAAGGGGATAGAATATTTGGAAACTTTAGAGCGTGATTGGGATGAATTCGTTGAACAAGTGAGTAAACTGAGGGAGGCAGATTAGTGAATACAATGGAAGAATATTTAAACCAACTAAAGGCTGCTTTTGCTGAAGAAGATATAGACGATTTTAATGAGTTAAAGGAAGATTTACTGGAGCAGTTAGCTATTTGTTTGGAAGAGGGACAGACGGAAGAGGAAGTTGTAGCCAGACTTGCGCCACCAGAAGAGATAGCAGCTGATTATTATGCAGACTTAAGTTTAGATGCAGCTATCAATGCTAAAACTTCCGTCGTACCTAGAGAAGAAATTCAAGATGTGTTTATTCAAACGCAGAAAAAAAGAATGCAGAAATCTATAAAAACAGTGTTCAAGGTACTAAAACCGTTAGTATTACTGTTGCTTTTTGCAGTGTTTACGTTTTTTCTGATCTACATAGTTAAAGAATTGATTGAAGAACACAACCTTGCTGGAATCCCAACGATTCTATGCTTATTATTACTAGCAATCATTTTACAATTAGTAAAGGGTTGGATCGTTCCAAAGCGGAAACTAATCAATGGGGGATCAATTGTTTTATCGAGTCTTGGGGTGCTGATGCTGTTGTTCTTTTTAGTTACGGGACAGTTGATGTATTCAGGTAGACAATATTATAAAGAGATTAGTCTGGCTTCGAATAATCATGCTGCATTTAGTTTTGATTCAGATGCAGATGTGGAGATTACGACTGTAGAAGTGTCTAGTACTGAAAAGCCAAGCTTGATGGTCAAAGGTCGCTTTAAAGAAAGTGATATCAAGAAAATTGAAACAGGCTCTTACGATAACAAAATAAACTTAACCTTGGATGAAGAAAATATCTTTGATACATTTACTCGAACAGGACGTTCAGAAGTGATTTTCTTCATACCAAAAGGAACGATTCTTGATGATTTTCATTTAGGATTAAGTCGTGGAGATTTACGCTTATTAGATATTCAAACAAAGAATTTTGACTTGGACTTAATTGCTGGTGATGTTTATGCGAAAAATATTATTGCAGACGAAGGCAACGTAGATAGTGACTATGGTGATGTGATCATAGAAGAATCTGCAATGAATTTAAAGGTTAATAGTGTTTCTGGGAAAACGGTGATTACAGGTATGCTTGGAAATCTAACGATCGAAGGGGATAAAGGACTGTCTATTTTAAAATTTTTACGTTCGGATAATGTTGTCTTAAACAATCATTCGGGACGTATGATTTTAGAAGATTCTGAAACAAAGAATCTGACAACGACTGCAACAGATGGTCAAGTAATCGTTAAACGAACAAAAGGAAATCTTTTGATGGTCAATGAAAGCGGAAAAATAGTTTCAGAAGAAAATCAAGGAACATTAGAACTTAAAAATGGATCTGGTCCGACGATTGCCATTCAAGAGAGCAAGGTAAACGCGAATGTCTCCAGTGAATCTGGGTTTATCAAATGGCTGCAAGATCCTAGTCAAACAGTTGAAGTCATCGCCAGGACCGAAGCTGGTGAATTGAGAAATGATTTTTTAGATATACCAGGTAGTGGAAAATATAAAATTAATGTGAAATCCAAAACGGGAGATGTCAAAATTTTAGAAAAAGTTGAGTAAAATCGGGCAGATATAATTGTTAGAACTGTGCTAATCGATTATCTTCTGACAGATGTTATTAACGGGAGAAGTTCGCAATCAATAAAAAGTTAGCAGGGGAGTCGAGCAAAATGCTGTGTGTTTTGCTTTGCTCTCCTTAATAATGGGTAAACAGCGAGTGAAGAGATTCTAGATATTTACTAGAATAGAATGCTTCTATCTCGATTTTTTTGGAAAAAGATTTAAGGAGAAGATAATGTTTAATAAAAGGAAAATTAAAAAGTGGTTTAGACAAGGTGAACAAGCTTTAAATGAAAAAGATATCCAGCAAGCGGTATATTTTTTAAAACTAGTCATTGAAACAAGTATCAAAAATGGTGGTATTCAATTAAATGAGTGTTTCAATTCGTTTGTTTTACTTGGAGATATTTATAACAAGGAAATGTGTTTCGAAGAAGCAGATCAACTGTACCGTATGGCTGCAGGCATCGATTTTTCAGCGAAGTTTATTTTACTGAAAAATGAAATAGCTCATGACGATTCAAACTATCAAGTAAGTAGAAAAAAATGGTTGAAAAAAAATATGATCGATTTTACTGATATCATTCAAGCAAAAGATGGTAAAAATTGGTTTTTCTTAGTTGAAGAAGAAGCAACCAGTTATCAGACGATGGTCTCTTCAAAAAAAATAAATCCCACTGAGCAGGAAGAAATCAAAGGAGATTCTTTCTGGTCTTATGAGGATTGTCTGGATACGCCGAATATGTAATTCATAAATCAATATATAGAAGATGAGGTTCAAAGTAAAGCTGTTTTTAGAGTACTTGGGCCTCTTTTTGTTTATTTGTTTTAGCTGAGAAAAAAATTGCGTAGGTTTCTAAAAAATTTTATTTTCATAATAAAATCAGCTAAATAAAAAAATTTCTGACACTTTGTTGACTATGAAAATGTTTTTCTTTAAAATGAATAATAGATAGAAACAAAAATAATAAAAAAAGGCACTTCATAAATCAGTTGGCGCTGACTTATGAAGCCCTGAGAAGTCAGAGAAACCTGACCAATCAAGTTGCCCGTGTCAATGCGTAACATCAACATATTCCATTTTACTCAATTTTTGGAGAAATATCTAGAACTTTCTTTTCCAGAATGTAAGATGGAACGGTAGATGTCTGTTTATTGAACATGCAATGGTATTGGTGTAGTTGACCAATACCATTTTTTATTTTGTTTCTATCTAGAAAAAGTAAAGTGCGACAATGCGAAAGACTCATGATTGAAGCCGACAAACTTGAGTTTTAGCAAAGTTTATTTTTACGATTTCGAAAGAATCAAAGACCAACAAGTGCTGATAGAATCGTTGAAGTGGTAATGTTCTGTTTGGTAAAAAGTAGTCTTTGATGTTTTTAGGGTATGAGCAGAGAGATCTGAATAAGACGAAAATTGGTGTATTCTAGATAAATCAGTTTTGTTTTTATCTTGTCTCGCTGTTTGTACCTTTTCATTTGATAAAAATTTAGACTTGAATAAATACATCTAGTTAATGATAGAGAACAGAGTGTGCTAATGAGAGATCTGGATTAAAACGGAATAGGGAGTGATTCTCATTACAATCAATCAGGGGGTGTTTTATTTCCGTTTTTTACTAGGCTAAGTTATTTTTCTTTATAAATATTTGCTTCAATTTCTGCTCGATCGGGTTCTAAAAAATCAGGCAGAGCAAGTTGTTCTCCTAAAGTGATTAAAGGCTCATCGATCGTAAATCCAGGTGTTAAGGTAGCAAATTCCACCCGATTACCCCCAGGTTCTCTGATATACAAGCTTTTAAAATATCCGCGATGAACGATTTGTTCAATGTCCCACCCTTGTTTTTTTGCTTTTTCATATAAAATTTCTAAAGTTTCCTCATCTTTGATTGAAAAAGCGACATGATCCATACTTCCTCGGCCCATTCGCATTTTCTCAGTTGTGGATGTTGGTAAGAGACGAATAAAGTCAGTTTCATTTAATTTAATCAGCCCATCCTTATTTTTCCAACCCAACAATTGGTGGAAAAAATCAGCTGTTTTTTCTGGTTCTGTAACGTGAAACTCAGTAGATAAAAGTCCGAGAATCTGTTTGTTTCCAGGGATAGAGTTTTTTACTTGTAGCTCTTTTTTTAAAGGATCTTGCTCTACTTCAACCAGAAGAAGAGTAACTTGATCTTTATCTACAAAACGAAGTGCATTTTGTTCTTCAATAAAAGGAACGCTCAGAGAACTCAAATGCTGCTTCCAAAAAGATAGACTTCCTTTAGGGACTTTTAACGCAATGGTACTTAAAAAATGATTATTATCATAGCGTTGGGCCAATGAAGGAACAACGAAAAAAGTTATGACAGAACCAGGTGTTCCTTCATAATCTCCATAATAGTAAGGAAGCATGTGCTGGTTCTCTTGATTGACTGTTTTTTTTACGAGACGTAATCCAAGAGTATGGGTATAAAAAGATAGATTCTCCTCGGCAAATCTCGTTAACAATGAAACATGATGGATAGATGCAAACATTATAAAACCTCCTCAATACAAACACTTACTAAAAGTAAGTATACCTGTTGTCAATTGTCACGACAAGTATTTTGCCTTTAGGATGCGTGCTTTCTTCATAGCCAGATGGCATAAAAAATGGTAGAATAGCCAAGACAAATCAAGTAGAAAGAGTGAAAAATATGCTTAGTACAGAAGATTTTGATTTTGATTTACCGGAAGAACTGATTGCTCAAACACCGTTGAAAGATCGAACGAGTTCGAAGCTTTTAGTTTTAAATCGGGAGACAAAAGAAATGGAAGATAGACATTTTCACGACATCATTGATGAATTGAACCCAGGGGATGCATTAGTCATGAATGATACGCGAGTGCTGCCGGCTAGATTATATGGTGAGAAGCCTGAGACTGGTGGACATTTGGAAGTATTACTTTTGACTAACACAGAAGGTGACACTTGGGAGACTTTAATCAAACCAGCCAAGCGAGCAAAGGTTGGCACAAAAATTAGTTTTGGCGATGGGCGACTAACAGCAACTGTTGTGGAAGAATTGGAGCATGGCGGACGAATTGTAACGTTTCATTACGATGGGATTTTCTTGGAAATCTTAGAATCATTTGGTGAAATGCCATTGCCACCTTATATCAAAGAACGCTTAGAAGATCCAGAACGCTATCAAACGGTTTATGCTAAAGAAAATGGCTCTGCAGCAGCTCCAACAGCAGGATTACACTTTACCCAAGAACTATTAGCTGAAATCCAGTCTAAGGGCGTGAAGCTCGTTTATTTGACCTTACACGTTGGTTTAGGAACATTCCGTCCTGTCAGTGTGGACAATATTGCAGAGCATGAAATGCATAGTGAGTTTTATCGTCTAACAGAAGCAGCAGCGGCGCAACTAAATGATGTTCGTGAAACTGGGGGGAAAATCGTTGCAGTTGGGACAACATCTATTCGTACATTAGAAACAATTGGAACAAAGTTCAATGGGAAAATCAAAGCAGATAGTGGCTGGACAGATATTTTTATCACACCCGGCTATGAGTTTAAAATAGTGCAAGCTTTTTCTACTAACTTCCATTTGCCCAAATCAACATTGGTAATGCTAGTCAGTGCATTTGCAGGTAGAGATTTAACACTTGCAGCATATCATCATGCAATTGAGGAGCACTACCGTTTCTTTAGCTTTGGTGATGCGATGTTTGTAAAGTAAGATAAAATATAAGGGAAAAAAACTCATTTTACTTTTAACTGAGTTAAGCAAGGGAGAAATGAGCTGCGTGAGTAGCAGAAGGCATTTCTAGTACTTGTTCAAGTTAAAAGAAAAATGAGTTTTTACTGTTTCTTAGATTCGAGGTAGTAACATTTATAAGCCGCTTAAAAGTAACGTTTGTGATAGTTCTCTTTTACGGACTGATCTTGGTAAGAAGCATCGAATTTCATCTTCGTTAAAGCCGATTTGTAATCTTTTTTCATCGATCATAATTGGACGGCGTAGTAGTCCGGGATTATCTTTGACCAACTCTAATAATGAATGTAGTGGTAATTCGTTAATATCTATATCTAATTTTTGGAAGACTTTGGAACGAATAGAAATAATATCTTCTGTGCCTTCTTCTGTAAGAATTAATATATTTTTTAGTTCGTCTAATGTAATAGGAGTAGTGCCAAAATTCTTTTCTTCAAATGGAATATCATGATCGATTAGCCATCTCCGTGCTTTTCTACATGATGTACAGCTATTTGTCGTATATAATTTTAACATATTCTTTCATATCCTTTCGAAAATATTGGTACATACCTCTTAATAACTATAATATACGAAAAGTAAAGAATTCACAAAATAAATGCTTACAAAATAGCTGTTTATTTCTATCAAAAGGTTGAAATAACTTAAAATTCACAAACTATTGTTATTTTTTTCAAACAAATTACAATGTTAGCTGTATTGTTCGCGAGTTGACGTTGTTATGTAAGGTTTTTAGTCAAATAAGTAAAGATTTTAATATAGATTACAAGCGTTTTCAAAAAAACATATGGTTATACTGTTTACTTGTATCATTGTTTAGAGACCTGTTAGTAAGGGTCTTTTTATTTGTAGAAAAAATACTTGACTGTAGGGTGACCTCATAGTTTATGCTTATGAAAGATGAAATATAAGTTATACCCTAAAATACGACAATCATAGGACTTAGGAGGAGATCAAAATAGAAACCTATTTAACAATGGGACAACTGGCGGAGCTGATGGCTATATCTAAGCATCAAATTCGTTATAACGAAGAGAAAGGTCTATTGTCACCAGCTTTTGTAGATAGTAATGGTTATCATAGATACGGAATGGATCAAGTCTATCAGCTAGCGAATATCCTTTTATTGAGAAGTCTAGGTGTTTCGACAGTACAAATTGATCAGTTTATGAGTAATAAGGATACTGTTTGGGCTGAAAAGACCTTGAAAGAAACGTTGAAAGCAACAGAAGAGAAAATTCAGCAACTAGTTTTTGCTAAAAAGAAAATAGAAAACTTACTACCGGAAATCAACCAAAAGGAAGAAGCTTATTTAAGGATACCTCAGAGAAGTTTGAGTAAAATTTATTCGTACCCACTGAGGGAATCTATAAATCTAGCTGATTTTTTCAAGTCCTTGAAGAATAATCAGAGGAGCCAGTCGTTATTTTCTGAATCGCTTTATTATTTGTTCAGCGAGGATCAAGTTAACGTATATATGTCAGATGTTTCTTCAACTGAAAAAATTTTACCAGCAGGGGATTATCTGGTGAAGAGGGTTTGGATAGAAGCAGAACAAGAATTATTAAAAGCAATTGATGATTTTAGTAAAGAAGTGAAACAGCCTTTTTGGAAATCCTCAGAAATTGTTGTTAAAGAAGCAACTTATTCTTCGGTTTTAATGAATAATAAACTGTTATATGAACTACAGTATTGTATTTCGATGGAAGGATGAAGTCTGTATGGATAAAAAAATTTATTTCGTTGAACACGACCAATTAAATACTAAAGAAAAAAGAGGGATTTTTCGTTTGCTATTGGTTTCTTTTTCAGCAAAGTTCGCTTGTTTTCATTTAACTTCAAAAGAGAAGCTGGATGTTTTGCTTTATTTTGAGCAAAATTACTCTTCAAAAAATAAGCAGTCAGTTGATTATATCGTGAAAGATAAAGATGAAATAATCGGTGTTTTAACTGGTTCAAGAAAAAGTACAACGTCAAAAAAACTTAGTTACCCTTTTGAATTATCTAAAAGATATGGTTTTTTGACTATTTTAAAATATGTGTTCTTACTGAGTGCTTTAGAGTATTGTCCAAGAGAAAATGAGGAGTATATAGAAAATATCGCTGTTCATGAAAGTTACCGAAAGCAAGGGATTGCCAAAGCATTGATCTTAGCTGCACAGACCAAAGTAAAAAATGGAAATCGGTTATCTTTAATCGTTTCGATGAAAAATAAACAAGCTTTGAATTTGTACGTAGCTTGTGGTTTTTCAATTGTTAAAAAGAAAAGAAACTTTATGCTGGGGCTTTTAGCCAATGAGCCAGATTGGTATTTTATGGAATGGAGTAGAGAAAATGAACTATTGTAGAAAGAGCCTGTTTTTTTTGCTTGGTTTGATTGTTATTTTGGGTATCTTCGTTTGGTATGAACATACTTATGAGATGATTGAAGAGCGTAAGTGGATCTCGATAGATCAAGGCAAGTTATCTGCTGTATTGACACGGCCAGTAAAAAATCAATCGAAAGGAATCGTTGTGTTGATCCATGGGGATGCGCCAGTTGATGCTACTAATGAGGGCGGATACAGACCGATGATGGAACAATTTGCTAAAGCCGGTTTTACTACCATTTCCTGGGCAAAACCAGGAGTTGCTGGATCGACTGGAAATTGGCTGCTTCAATCCATGGATGATCGAGCTGATGAAGTCACAGAGGTGATTCGTTGGGCAATGGGACAGCCGGAATTAAATACAGAAAAAATCATTTTATGGGGAGTCAGCCAAGGTGGATGGGTCGTTCCAAAAGTTGCGGCTCAAAAGAAAGTGCCGATTACAAAAGCAATCTTGGTTTCTCCAGCAGTTAATTGGCTGAACCAAAATACGTATTATACAACTCAAAAATTAAAACAAGAAGGCAAAACACAAAAACAAATCAAACAAGGGCTGCAAAAAGAAGAACAAATTATTGCGCTATTGAAAAAGAATAGTTCTTACAAAGAATATTTAGCTAATACACCTGAACAACAACCAATGTCCAAAGATCGTTGGAATTTTGTCAAAAAAAATATAGACTCAGATGTCCAATTAGATCTGGAAAACATGGATATTCCTGTTGATTTATTACTGGCTGATCATGATCAAAATATTGATACTAAAGAGACTAAAAAAACATATCTGAAAAAATTATCTAAAGAATTATTGACAGTTTCTACTATTAAAAATGCGGCTCATAGCATGATGTATTCAAATATTTCTCAGTCTGAGTGGTTAACGGCTCTGGCTTATTTAGTGGCTCCCAAAGATTTTTTAGTCAATAAAGATTTTTTACACCAATGCTATTTGTCTGTAGCTGGATATTGATAAGAGCAAAATTGAGTTTACGATAAGTGTCTGTAAATGAACAGGAAACGTAGATAGTTAAAGTTTTTAGTACTAATTTTATAACAATAGCTATTGAATTTGAGATGATCGAAGCGTAGCGGCTACTCACGTTTTTACAGAATATACAGATCCTCTGTGATTGAGATGTGACTTAAAGAGTTACGTCTCAATCATTTTCTTTTTCTAAAAATAAAATTACCATAGTATTTTTCCTACTTTTTTATTATTATTATAAAGAGATAGAGACTATTAAAGGAGAAGGAACGATGAGCGAAGAGCTGACGTATAGTTATGCTACAACAATATTAGAAAGAATTCAGTGTTGGAAAGACTTAAATATAGAAACTAATGCTTATTTAAAACAATGGCAAGCACGTAAAAGCTTATTGAACATGACGGATTATAAAAAAATGTTTCAAAATTATCACTTGAATGAGCAAGCGTTTAGCATCGGACTGCTACCATTTACTGAAGAACGAGCGAAGTTATTGTTGCCGACAGTTGAAAATAGTGAATGGTTCCAATTACACAGGGGCTTATTTTTAGCCGAGATACCCATAAAAGAAATGTCTTTAAAAGCTGCATTGCGTTTCCATCTACATTATTATGAGAAACATATCCGAAATGTGTCAGAAAGATTTCCGTTGATTCATATATCAGAAAAAGAAATAGCGGAGTTAGTCGATCAATTATCAGATGAATTCTTTTTTATTGCTCAAAAAACGCTGGTTTGGGATGTTCACCAAATGATTGAAGAATATCAGCTGAAAGCTGAGTCAAAAGAAGAAGAGTTCACTAAGTATATTGAAGAGTTTCTCGGTGATAAACAGCGAACTTACCTTTTCTTTGGCGAGTACCCTACGCTGGCAAGACTTCTTTCGGTCAGATTAACATTTGCGTGTGAGGTGATTGAGGAGTTTGTCTCTGACTTAACTATTTCTGTAGAACAATTGGCTGAGACTTTTGCTATCTCAACACCAATGAACCTCACTAAAATAGAGCTAGGACAAGGGGACAGTCACGATCGTGGGAAAACAGTGATTCAGTTCCAGGTACAGGAAAAATCACTGATCTTTAAATTTAAGAATCTAGAAATAGGGGAGCGTTTCAACAGCTTATTGAACTATCTCGAAGGGCTAAATTCAGCCTTGGATTTCTATAAAATCAAGAGAATTACTCAACCAACATTTTCTATTGAGGAAAAAGTTGTGTATCGAGAATGCAAAGATGAAAGCGAAGTCACTGAATTTTATCAAAAATATGGCCAATTATTAGCAATTGTTTACTGGTTAGGCGCAACGGATTTACATATGGAAAATTTGATTGCTAGCGGTCCGTATCCTGTTTTGATTGATGTAGAGACCTTGATTCGTCCGGAAATGTTTAAGCTGACTAAAAAATTATCAAGACAAACACGAATAGAAAAGCATTCTGTCATTGTTTCAGGTTTGTTGCCACAAAAAAAACAATGGAAACGTGAACTAGAAATGGATGCATTATCTGGTACTAAACAAAAGCTACCAAAAAAAGTTAGAAGGCTAAGGAATGATCATTCTAGTGATATCAGTTTTCAATTGGAAGAAGCTTATATGGATGGGGCACAAAATATTCCGCGATTAGCAGGTAAAGAAGTGGATTATCTAGTTTACCGTCATGTAATTGAGACAACATTTAAAGAGATGAATCAGCTAATATTAAAGAATAAGCCTGAATTTATTGATAAAGTCAAAGAGTTATTTTCAGGAACCACGATTCGATTGATTTATAGAGACACACAAGACTATGGAAATTTATTGAATTTTACCTTGCACACAGAAAGCATGTCCAATTATAGTGATCGGGAAAAAATCATTGAAAATTTATGGGCTAGCCAAATTATTCCAGAAGCGTTGATTCCTTTTGAAGTTCAAGCAATGATGGAACATGATGTTCCTCTGTTCACTGCAAACACGTCTTTAACTAACGTCTATACTAATAATTGCGAATTATCTCATATGCTAGCAAAAACTCCATTACAAGATACTGTGGAGCATATGGAGCATATAACAGAGAAAACGAGTCAATTTTCCTATCTCTTATTAAAAGAAAGTTTAGGGACTCTAGAATATAGTACGCGGGAAATAGTAATTCCTAAAAAAAACAGTTCAATTGAGCAACCATTATTACAAAAAGCAGCTGATATTGGAGATGAGATTCTTGAACAGATTGTGGTGAACCAAGAGCTAGGTGAGCTTGATTTTATGAATGTACTTCCAGAACTGGGAGCTGAGATAGGGATTGTTTATCCAGACACAGATCTGTACGAAGGGAGTGCAGGAGTCTATCTATTTTTCGTCTATTTGAATTATTTTGTTCCCAAAAAGAGTTATCAAGTAGTGATTGCTTTATTGGAAAAAGAAATTTTTCAAACGGAGCAGGAAGAAACTAGTTACGAGAGTGCTTTTTTTAATGAAGGAATGCGCGTAACGGTTGCGTTCTATGTGGTGAGACTACTTAATGATGCAAAACATCGTTCTTATCTGGAAAACAGTTTGCAGGCTTTAAAAGTGAGTCAAATAGCAGAGGAAAATCAATTGAATGAATGGTTGTATGGCAAAGCTAGTTTATTAGCAGTTTTAGCGGCTGTATACCAAACTTTCCACAATAAAGAAGCTTATGAACTACTTTTATACTATGCACAAGCAGTGACGTGCCAAGAAATGGAAGATAATAGTTTTGCTCATGGGTATGGAGGCGTATGTTATGGTTTAAGTCAGGCAAATCAGATCCTAAAAGAAACGAATATTAAAGAAAAACTTGAATGGTATCAAGAAAGATTTGAAAAAAATCTAGAAAAAGATGAAGGGTTAAATAATTCTTGGTGTCGAGGGAAAACAGGAATCGAAGAAGTTTGCCGATTGTTGAATAGTACATTACCTAAAGAAAAATGTGATACACTAGCTGAACTGAATAAAGAAGACGATTGTTTATGTCATGGCACGTATGGAAATAAGGATAATTATTTAGGTGATATTAATTTATTATTGAATAGCGTTATTAAACTAAAATCTGATCCGTCAAGTGTACCAGTTAGTCTGTTCTGTGGGTTAGCTGGAGTGGGTTATCAGATGTTAAGAGCGTACGAACCGTTCGCTGTTCAATCCTTGTTATTTATAAAGTGAAACAATCTGAAAAAAGAACTTTACTTATGTGGGAGAACGCTTTATAATCTAAGTATTAACACAAGGGGGAGAAATATTATCATGAGAAAATTATCGATTGAAAAAATGGAAGCAGCAAAAGATTTGAAAAAAGTAGATGCAGTTGTAGGAGCTTCATTTGAAAGAAGTAAAAATTCTGAGGACACTGTGGATAGATCAGAAACGATCGTTGCAAATACATTAGGTGGGTTCTCTCGTATTATTTGTATTCCATAAAAATTGGTATATCTAAAACAAAAAGGAGACTATTTGTAAAAAAGTCTCCTTTTTGTTTTAAGTTAAATTGTTTTCTTTAAAATAAAAATGGATATTGCTTCTGTTCCAGAGATAAGTAAAACAACAAAATTTAAAATCCAAGAATATGCAACTGTATTGTATACAGCAAGATCATAAAAGAAGTTATTTAAAATAATCAAAAGAATCATTGTAAGCAAAAATGCAATGAAGCTTGCTGTAGAGAGAATCTTCTTCCCACGCTCATCCTTGCCTTCTTTACTAAAGAAAAAGTAAATAGAATAAACAATAAATACAATGGATAGGGCAAATATTAATAAACTACTCCAATGATTTACAGGCAAGTTATCAAAAAAAGATTTAAGTGATTCAGTCATAATTTATCCTTTCCTTCCGTTAGTCGGTTTCTTCGTTTGTTTGCTCGTCTTCTGTTAATTTTTTGAAAGTGAAGATTTGTTCAATCGGCACTTCGAAAACGTCCGCTATGTCGTGAGCCAGTAAAAGGGAAGGATTGTACCTATTTCTTTCTAACTGGATAATAGTTTGTCTAGATACTCCCACCTTGTCAGCAAGTTCCTGTTGGGTCATGCGTTTCATGGCTCTGTAGACGTGAATGGAACTCTCGAAAGATGAGTTCTTCTTTTTTGGCAATGCAAATCCCTCCAATAGTCTAATTTATGTATTAAATAAAAAGCGCATAGTCAATATACCATATCTTACTTTCACTTACAAATATCTTGCAGGTATAATATAAAGAAAAAAGCCAAGCTTCTCGACTAGCTTGGCTCTTGTTTCCGGAAGGAATCAGAGTATTGAATGATTTTTTTTTTACTTTTCGTTATATATGCAAAGTAATTAGTTGAATTTCTTGTTCATAAACCAAATCTTGTCTTCATTACATTTTCTACATTTCTTTAATTAAATTTTTTTTAATCAAACTATCTTTATACGTGTTTTTTACTTTATTTGGATTGATTTTCCAATTTTTTACACATATTCACTATTTGTAAAGATGTTTTTATGATTCTTATACTCTACATATATGTTTTTGATGAAAGGTGAATCGTGTTCTGCTAACAATTTTGTGTTTACTTATTCATGCTTCGAGAAATTCTTCAATACAACTGATATATCCTCCTTCCTTCTACAATTATAATAGCATAAAAGGTAAGCGTTTTCAAGTTTAATGACTTTTGATTAAGTATCGGTTTGAAGTTGATAATTAGTTTGTGGATTAAGAAAGAGTGAAAAGAAAAAATGAAAAATTAGCCATATTTATTGAAGTTTGAAAAAAAAACATGGTATAGTGAATATAGATACTATATTAATAGAAGGAAAAAATTAGGAATGGGGGGATAGGATGGAAGCATACACACAACCTATCGAGACAATTATCAAAGAAGTGAATACAAATAAAGAACAAGGATTAACGGAACAAGAGGTAAAAAAGCGGTTGGCTGAACAGGGTGCCAATGCCTTTCAAGAAGCAAAAAAAGATTCTGTAGTAAAAAAGTTTCTTCATAGTTTATCTGATTTCACAACAATGATTTTATTGGTTGCGGCAGCCATTTCATTTTACACAGCGATTGCGACAGATCATGGAGATTATTTTGAAGGGATTTTGATTATCGCAATTGTGATAATCAATGCAGTACTTGCAATCGTCCAAGAAGGAAATGCTGAAAAATCGTTAGCTGCACTGCAAAACATGAATAAACAAAGCAGTTCCGTTTTACGTGATGGTAAAGTTGAGACCATCGATGCAGAAGATGTTGTTGTTGGAGATATATTAGTGTTAGAGTCAGGATCGATGATTACAGCAGATGCTCGTTTGATCCAAGCGTCACAACTTAGAGTAGAAGAGTCTGCCCTTACTGGGGAAAGCGAACCAATTGAAAAAAATTCGGAGTACATAGTGAAACAAGATGCACCGATTGGCGATCAGATCAATATGGTCTTTAAAGGTTGTACTGTATCAAATGGTCGTGGTAGAGCGATTGTTACAGCAACCGGCATGCAAAGTGAGATGGGTAAAATTGCTGGTTTGTTAAATGATGACGTGACACAACAGACACCATTACAAAAACGGTTGAATCAATTAGGCAAACGTATTAGTTTAATTGCTTTAGGTGCGGCTGCTTTAGTATTTATTATTGGTGAATTACAAGGTGAACCGATGCTCGAAATGTTTATGACAGCAGTATCACTTGCTGTCGCTGCGGTTCCTGAAACATTGATGGTAATCGTTACATTGACGCTTGCTTATGGTGTCCAAAAAATGGCTAAAAAGCACGCCATCATTCGTCGTTTACCGGCTGTTGAAACACTAGGAACGGCTAATGTTATTTGTTCTGATAAAACTGGGACTTTAACACAAAATAAAATGCGGGTCAGACGTGTTTGGTCTCGTGGAGATGAAGTAACCGACACTGAAGATGCGATGACAGATGAAGCAATGGAAGTATTAAAAATGGCCTCTCTTTGTACTGACGTTATCGTAGATAAAGATGGAGACGATCTAGTTATCCAAGGTAATCCCACAGAAGCAGCCATTGTACGTGCAGTGGAGGAAAACTATCATACAAAAGCGGAACTAGAAGAAAAATACCCAAGAATTGGTGAAATTCCTTTTGATTCCGAGCGTAAAATGATGACGACCGTCCACAAAATGGGGAAGAAGTATATTTCTGTGACGAAAGGAGCCTTTGATGTCTTGTTGACTCGTTTCCGATTTGGAGATGTTGAACAAGCAGCAGTAGTAAATGATCGCTTTGGAAAACGTGCTTTACGCGTGATTGCAGTTGGTTATGCTATCTATGATGAAGAACCCGCAGACATCACCTCAGAGGCTTTAGAGAAGAATCTACGCCTGTTAGGATTGATTGGCATGATTGATCCGCCAAGACCAGAAAGTAAAGGAGCTATCGCTCGAGCGAAAAAAGCTGGAATCAAGACTGTTATGATTACTGGAGATCATGTGGTAACAGCAGGTGCAATTGCGAAAGAATTAGGTATATTAGCGGATAAAAGTGAAGCTTTGACAGGATCTGAGCTGCAAAAAATGTCTGATGAAGAATTAGATTCACGAGTGAAATCATTATCTGTCTATGCGCGTGTAACACCAGAAGATAAGATTCGTATTGTTAAATCATGGCAGCGAACAGGAGCCGTTGTTGCTATGACAGGCGATGGAGTCAATGATGCTCCTGCTTTAAAGGCGAGTGATGTTGGCTGTGCTATGGGAATCACTGGAACCGATGTAGCTCAAGGTGCGGCAGATATGATTTTGACTGATGATAATTTTGCAACGATCGTTGATGCAGTAGCCCAAGGTCGTGCAGTGTATCGAAACATTCGTAAAGCGGTAAACTTCTTATTAAGCTGTAATATTTCTGAGATATTCATTGTCTTGATTGCCATGCTTTTAGGCTGGGGTGCACCGTTCACGGCTGTTCAATTATTATTCGTAAATGTTGTAGCAGATGGTCTTCCGGGCTTTGCATTAGGGAAAGAACCTGCTGAAAAAGGAATTATGGATGAAGCGCCGATTCCTAGAAATGAAGGGATTTTTGCACGTGGATTGTGGCAAAAAATTGGAATCAACGCTTTTGTTTTCACTGTCATTACTTTGTTTGGCTTTTATTTGGGTGCAAATGTTGATTCAGTTTCCTACTTTTTTGAAGCAAGTCATGAAATTGGTCAAACGGTAGCATTCTTGATTTTAGCCTACTCGTCAATTTTACATGTATTCAATGTTAGAAGCACAGAATCAATATTTAGAGTAAAATTATCGACGAACAAATCACTTTTTGAAATGGCTGTGTTAGCAGTGATTATCACGTCTGTTATTGCTTTATTACCATTCACACAAGAGTTGTTCGGATTAGTTCCGATTGGAATCAATCATTGGTTACTAGTAATGGGGTTATCGATCGTACCGATTTTTGTAAATGAAATGATTAAGTTCCATTACTCACCAGAAGAAGACGAAGAATAGAAATGGACTAAACGAAACGCTTGAGGGATTGATTTCTTAACGGAAACCAACCACTCAAGCGTTCTTTTTATAAAAATCTAATTGTGTGAAAGATTACTTTGAAAATACTATTGAAATTATTTACATAAAAGGCTTGCTAAAATGTTAAAGGAGTATTATAGTTGTTATCGAAATCAGTTGTTTTATTTTTTTGCTGATCTTTTTTTAAAATTAATTATAAATCGTAACCGATATTTTTATTTGGGCATTCAAATAAGAATCTTAGGGGAGTAGCAGCATAGTATATCTATGTTTTTAGATCAACAGCAAGTGTGATAACACTGGTCTAAGAATGAAATTGCGAGACCTAAGTGTAAGGGCCAAGTGTCGTTTCACTTAGGTCTCTTGTTTTACTTAAAAATTGGGTTTAGGGTGACATGGGAGAGGAGTTAGATGAGATGATGAACTCTCTTACTTCAGTCAGAGCTGAATGAGCCCACTACGCTTTTAGCATTATCTAGCTTTATGGGCTAGCTCTTCGGAAAAAAGATAAAATCAGTCTGTGACAAAAGATGTCACAAACAGATTTTCCTATTTTTCAGTCAGAGCTGAACGAGCCCACTACGCTTTTAAATTTAGGAGGAGAATCTTGTGGTAGAGAAGTCAAAAATTTCCCATCATCAGAAATTGACCGCTGCTGGTCTTTTAGTAGCAATGGGTGTCGTTTATGGAGATATCGGAACAAGCCCGCTTTATGTAATGAAAGCGATCGTTGGAGATAATGGAGGTCTTCAAAATGTTTCAGAGAATTTCATTATTGGTGCGGTATCGTTGATTTTTTGGACATTGACAATTTTAACAACGATCAAATATGTTGTGATTGCTTTGAATGCGGACAACCACGGTGAAGGTGGGATTTTTTCTTTATACACTCTTGTACGTAAAAAAGGAAAATACTTGATCATCCCAGCGATGATCGGTGGGGCAGCATTGTTAGCGGATGGTGTGTTGACGCCAGCAGTAACAGTTACAACAGCGATTGAAGGGTTACGGGGGATTCCGGTTTTCTTTGATCGATTTGGTAGTGACCAAAATATTATTGTTATGATTACTTTAGCTATCATTCTTATTTTATTTTCTGTTCAACGTTTTGGGACAGATGCGGTAGGAAAAGCGTTTGGACCAATCATGTTTGCTTGGTTTACATTTCTAGGTGTGATGGGTTTAATCAATTTTGGACAAGACTGGACAGTTCTGCGTGCGCTGAATCCGTATTATGCGATCCATCTGTTACTTAGTCCCGAAAACAAATTAGGAATTTTTGTTTTAGGGAATGTCTTTTTAGCAACTACTGGTGCAGAAGCTTTGTATTCTGACTTAGGTCACGTTGGTAAACATAATATTCGTGCTAGTTGGCCGTATATCAAAATTTGTTTGATTCTCAATTATTTAGGACAAGCGGCTTGGATTTTGAGTGCAAAAAATGATCCGTCTATTTTAGCAATTGAAAACCTAAACCCATTTTTCCAAATGATGCCAAATAGCATTATGTTAATCGGGGTTGTTTTCGCTACAGTTGCGGCAGTAATTGCTTCTCAAGCGTTGATTTCCGGCTCATTTACACTAGTGTCCGAAGCAATCAAATTAAAGTTATTACCAAGATTGAAGATTATTTATCCAGGTGCGAACATTGGCCAAATGTATATTCCAGCAGTCAACATGATGTTGTGGATCGTGTGTTCACTGATTGTAATCACGTTTAGAACGTCTACACATATGGAAGCAGCATATGGTCTTTCAATCACTGTGACAATGCTGATGACAACGATTTTATTGATGTTTTATCTATTACAAAAGGGCGCACCAAAATGGGTTGCGTATCTTGTTACTTTGTTTTTTGGTAGTATCGAATCGATATTCTTTGTCTCAAGTATTGCAAAATTCTTCCATGGCGGTTATGTTGCAGTAGGGATTGCCTTGTTGATCTTGTCTGTTATGACGATTTGGGAGTGGGGGAATATCATCAAAGAGAAAACATCTGATACGGTTCCACTTAACCAATATGTAGAACAGTTAAGGATGCTAAAAGATGATACGACTGTTCCAAAATCTCAAACCAATGTTGTGTTTATGACACCAGATACGATTGGAGACGAGATTGGGCGTCAAATTATTTATTCAATCTTAGATAAACAACCTAAACGGGCGAACGTTTACTGGTTTGTCAATGTTGAAGTAACTGACGAACCATTTACAAAAGAATATTCTGTAGATATGATGGGCACAGATTTTATTGTTCAAGTCCAACTATATCTTGGTTTCCATGTAGCACAAGAAGTAAACGTCTATATCCGCCAAATCGTTTATGATTTAATGAAAGAAGGACGTCTGCCTAAACAACCGCAGAAATATTCATTGACACCTGGGCGTGAAGTAGGCGATTTCCAATTTATTATCATCCGTGAAGAGTTATCAAAAGTAACGGAATTGAAGAAATGGGATCGTCAGATTATGCAACTTAAATTAGCAATCAAAAAAAGAACAACAACTCCAGAAAACTGGTTTGGCTTAGAATATAGTGAAGTGAAATATGAATCTGTTCCGTTGATTATTGGTGATACAAGAAAGACACGATTAAGAGAACGAAAAGTTTTATCTTAAAAATGAAGCATACTAAGACCAGAGGGGGAAACTTATCAATTGATGAGTTTCCCCCTCTGGTTTTTAGATTCATAAATTAAGAAGTGAAAGGAAAAGCAATCAAAAAAACTGGTTTGGGCAACGCCTTTACAAATCAAAAGGCAACCTCTATCCAAAAAGGATGAGGTTGCGACCGTAGTTTATGGTAAACAAATTACTAAAATGCTTCTATGTGTATGAGTGAGAGCGAAACAAAGTGCAACTATGCATACAAGATATCTGTATACAAAATTCATTTTAAAAGGGAATAAAGTTCTTTACTGATAAAAGATATCATGTTTTTCCAAGCCTCAGGATCTTCTGGATGCTCGAAATAAAAAAAGGGTTTATCATTATTTTTTTCAAAAGAATCCGAGATAATTATATCTGCTTCATTTATATCAAAAGTGATTTTAAGGGTTGTATCTTTAAAAAAAATGAGAAGTTTATTTTTTATTAAATCATACCCATAAATCGATTTTGAATGTTGGATAAGTACATTCAAGGGGCGATGTTTGTTTGAAGTGATCAAAACTAAATAGAGTAGCTTAGCTAAGTATGTAACTAATGATGGAATAGTGGACACAGGAGGAAATAGTTCGCTATTCCAATTTTTATGGATAAATGTTGTTAAGTCAGCTTCATGAATGTGAAATAATCCATCTGATGTTTCTGTTGTAAGAGGAACATCATCGCTGATTTCTGAAAATGGACTATCTATATAAAAAAATTTTACATAAAACAAATGGATAATTATTAAATAGTAACTAGTTGAATAGTTCTCTTGAGTCAAACTAATATTGTATTTTTCTAAAAAGTCGTTTAAAAATTTAGACGTAAATGTAGTAATTGGAAGAGAAGATTCGATAAACAAAGCAGTGATACGCATTTTGTCGGTTTGAGAATCGATATTCGAAATAAAAAAACGAGCTAAAAAACCAAAAAATAGTTCTTCTTCATAGATGTGTTCATCAGATACATAGCGTTTACGTAAGGATTCTTTAATAATGTCCGCAAACGATGTGGGAGATACTTGTTGGAAAATTTCCAAATAAGGTAAAAAATCTTTTGATAAAGAGATAAGTTCCAATTTATACGATAGATGCCAATAGGTAATCGCTTGAAAATAGTTTAATCGAGCTTTTTGGGATGGAGAAAGTAACTGTGAATTGATTGGTACAGGAAGCGTTTGTAAAGAGGTTGGCAAAAAATTAAAAGGCCACTCTATTCCCTTATAAACACTCCAATAAACGTAAAACATAACTAGGCGTCTATTTTGCTCGTTTCCTATTATATTTGATTGTTTCTTTTTAGATGAGAAATTGATAGATACATCGAAAGGTTCTAATAGTTTATTAAAAAAACCTAAAAACTTATATGTGTGAGAGAGGCTCAAATTTAAGTTTTGAGATAATTCTTCTGCACTATCATAGTAACGGTAGGATAAAGCATTTAGTATGGAAAACGTTTGAGAAATTTTTATATAGTAAAGCCTCATTGTATCAATGATATAGCTAGGATTTAGAGCAGATGTAATCAAATAGTGTGTTTCCTTTTTTTCTAAAATGACAGAATGGTCTTTAAAAGCGAAAGTTAAATCCTCTTCTAATTGTGAGCGATAGATATAGAAAGAATGGTTTGGAATGCTTAATTTTTGAGAAACTTCGTTTGTCGATAAGCCTTTTTTTGAATAAATAAGTAATTTTAATAATTCAAAGCGGAGCTGCTCATTTTTTTTCATAAATAACTCTTGCATGTAAAGACCTCCTAGATAGATTGTAATGAAAAGGTGATTTCAGAAACGACAGTTGGAAATGTTTTTTTTGAAAAAAAAGGTAAAAAAAATAGTTTATACTAAATTTATAACAAATTAAAGTAAATAATTCTTAATAGTAGTATACATTACAATTATCTAGAAATAAAAAAATTATACTCAACTTTATAATAGAAGAGAGAGACATAGAAAATGTTATACATAGTTAATTTACAATTTTATGAAAAAGTACTACATAGAGAGAGTAACTGAGGAAAATAAAGCATTTAAGCTTTCAGAAGATAATAAAAAATAATGATGAATGAGATAAACTGCAGGCGGATTTCTAATAAAAAATGAGTATTTGAATTTGCGGTGTGGAGCAAGACTTATTCTGAGTTTAGTACCATACTTGTTTATTTTTAGAATACGTTAATAAAAAGAAAGGAAGAGATCATGGGTACTCAATTTTTGCTTGTAATGTAAAAACTGGCAAATGAGTGGAGTAGTTCTTTATTTCAGGTGTATTCAAGGAGCGTTCCTTTATCAATGAGTTAATCTTTGTAATTGTTAATGAAGAGTTTTTGACTGATTGATAATCATAGGAATTTGTTTTTCTTGGAATTCTATAATCTAAGATACGTGATAAAAAAGCAGTATCACTTATTGTCGCTATTATAAGTGAAAAAACATAGTAGATATGCAAGAATTACCTTTTATATATATTTAAAAAAGTTGTTAAAGAATAGAGTACACGAATCAAAAAGGTACTAAAGCTGAAAGGAAGATACGCTATATGTTGAGCCTGGGGATAGTAGATAACGAAA
The DNA here is from genome assembly GCF_058216515.1 of Enterococcus sp. AMC1252. Taxonomy (NCBI): domain Bacteria; kingdom Bacillati; phylum Bacillota; class Bacilli; order Lactobacillales; family Enterococcaceae; genus Enterococcus; species Enterococcus sp. AMC1252. The sequence goes on along the minus strand of NZ_CM177097.1, from coordinate 3,128,385 downwards.
ATAATCTGGATGCGACATTGGAAGGGTTGTTGAAATCAGAAAACTATTATGTATCCATTGTGGATAAAAAAGAACAAATCCAACAACTGGACGGATTAGTAATTGTAATGAAAACAAAACAAGATTTTCCCAACATAATTGACTGGTTACTTGTTTGTCAAACAATGCCAAATGTCTTTGTTTGGATTTTTTCAGAAGTTTTATTGGAAAGTGAAGAGACGATTATGATGAGTCTTGGAGCTAATGCTGTGGTGACATCGGCAGCTAACTTACCTCATTTATCAATCGTTATAAAAAATACATTTTTTCGGCTGAAAAATTTAATATCAGAAAAACAAGAAACTTCGTCCACGAAGCTATTAAACGAGGAAAATCAAACAGTATATATCAACGGAGAAGAACTTTTGTTAACAAGAAAAGAATTTAATGTTTTACATTTTTTATATAAGCACAAGAATACAACCGTTCGTTATGAAAAATTATTGGAAAACTTATGGGCAGATCAATCAAAAGAGAATATTTTTTTGGTGTCGAACGTAATATTTCATTTGCGTAATAAGGTGAAAAAAAGGGAAGACATCGAGATAAAAACTATACGTTCTAAAGGATATATGCTGAAAATGAAAAATGATGAACAGGAGAGAAACAATTCCTTTTTTGTATAAGCGTACATTAATTGTTCTCTTTAAAGTGTGACGGATGTTACCTGCAATTAAAGGGGGTGAATTTATTTTTAGAGGAATAATCATGTCATGGAAGAGAGGAGGAATAAAATGAAAAGAAAACAAATTATATTTTTACTTGTGGGTTTGATTGCGACAGCAAGTATTTATCTGTATAGTGATACACCATTTATAAAAGCAGAAGAGTCTACCCAGTTGAGCGCAGTTGAGCCTAGTAAGGAATTGTCTACAACGACGAATGAATCTGATTTAGATGTATTTAAGGGGATTAAAGGTACGCAAGACTCAGGACATGCTATTTCAGAGGTAATTCCACCAAAAATGACGAATAACGAAGCGTATGAACTTACAGCAGATGGAACAGGAATAGTTGTTAAGAATATAGCAAAAACAATGATGGATATCCAAGGATATAATGGCGATACAGCAGCAATCAAACAAATGATTCTAAATGATTCTGGCGCAAAAGCGTATGGGATATCTGGAGGATCAGTTGTTGATGTGACAGATAAAATTCAAATATCTGACTTGAATGGACTTGATACAGTTAATTCCAATGATTTACAAGAATTTCATTTAACATTAACAGTGCCAGCGAATGTGTCTGGAACAGGCAGTGAGTTGAGTAGTGAAGTTATTGTTTATATTGGAAATGTCACAAAGGTAACTGATTGGAGTCAATTAGATGCTGCGTTGATGAGCAATACGGTAACGATCATTGATGTCCAAAACTCTATGACAAATACAGCAACGAATAGATCAGACCGAAATCTTTCGGACAACCGTCCAAACTATGTATTACTAGGAAATGGCTATTCACTAGATTTTATTGGATATTCATATAGATGGGGAACAAATACATCTATTGTGCACAAAGCAGTAGTTGATAACGTTGATATGTACGGTGGACACTATTACGGTCCTATAACAATGTGGGATCGAAATGCTTATGGTTCGAGTATCACGTATCGAAATATGAATTATACTGGAGCACAAGTGACTGCCTCTTTCCAAGCTGTTCTGCGTTTTGAAGGAAAGAATGTGATTAAATCTAAAGGGACTCAATACACTTCTTATGACGGGACAGTACGTACTATGGCAGACAAAAATCAATCTGGATTAGAGTCACATACACTTGTTTTTGCCTCTAATACAGATACAACGATTGAAGTAGAAAATGGTGATGGAGTAATTCTAGGTAGTTGGTATTCTAACTATGATACTGTGGCAACGATTCAACCGTCTTTGACATTAGAAGATAATGCTACTGCCACGATTCGTACGTTGGGGAATACAGGAGAAACTAACTCTTGGCAAACATCTGGAGGAAATATACCGTCTGTTATTAGTGTTCAACGAAATGGAAAAATCGATGTTGGGAAAAATGCTAATCTAAATGTCGAAACAGCGGATGGAACTACACGTGTGCCTATACGTTTAGGATATCAGTCAACAACATCAAAATGGATCACAGGTATTCATCTTGCGGACAATAGTAAATTCACTGTAGATATCAATGGGCCAATCAGCACTACTGGTTCTCGTGCAGGCTTTATGCTTCAACAAAATTCTGCAATTGATGTGGGAAATAGTGCAGAGATGACCATTAATGCTAATCAAATGACCGCTGGTGCACCGGTTATTTCCATGGGACAAGACGCTCAATTTGATGTAGCTGAAAAAGGAAAACTTGTCTTGAATAAAAATGGAGGAACAGGTCGCCTTTTGGATCTTTCAACAGGTTCAAAATTTAAAGTAAGTGATCAAGGTGCTGCCAAGTTTGTTTCTACTAACGAAGGAGCCTCTAAAAGTTCAATGATTTATGGAGGAAGCGGGTCATCATTTATTATCGGCGATAAGGGGATATTTGAGTCAGTGATAACTGATGGTACTGGTGTAAGAAACATGCTGGACTTTGGAAGCAATGCTATCTTCCAATTCTCAAATGCTCAAAAAATTGATTTAGATGCACGCAAAAATACGAGTGCTAATCTAATTAATATGACTAATCCAGGTACGTTTACAGCCGATATTCAAGAGGTTTCTGCTTGGAGTAAAGAAGATTTTAATCAAATAACACCGACTTTCAATTGGATGCCAATGTATGGTATGTCAATCAAATACAATGGTATCAATACTACAAGCGTAGCGGGAAATAGTGTTACTAATGCTATTCAGAAAAGTTTTTTAGATAATTATCGAACTGAAAGATTTTCAAGAGTTGTTTACGACTACATCCCAGATGTTGTCGTAGGGTTTGATAAGCCTAGCGATAATAGAACACTAGAAAGTGGGCAAAAACTCACTGGAGTAGTCAATAATGGTGCTTATATGCTCTTTTATCTTGTAACTGATGAAAATGATCCAAGTACAGACGTATTATTGACAACACCTACCATTACATCTCCCGTAGAAGGGGATACACGCAAATTCCATACGATTGCTGACAGTAATGGGAAGTTTACATTTGAAGTACCAAAAAGTGTAGTGTTAAGAGCTGGTCAGAAAATAAAAGCGTACGCTTGGCTAAATGGTAAAGACAGTTATATGATTCAAACCGTTGCAGATAAAACAGCACCAGAAGGAGAAACTGTTAATTATCATGTTGCATTGAATGATTCAACACCAATGCCAGAAAAATTTGTTAAAAATCCGATTGATTCGAATCCAGCACCACAGAATTTTACGTACGCATTCAACGCAGAAACACCACAATCAATGGTTGATGGTTTTATGAGTCAAATAGGCGAACATATAGTAAAAGTTGATCTATTTGATGAAGCGGGTAATACGACGACAATTACATCAACGCTGACTGTTAACGAAGCAAAAGAAGTAATTGAGGGTTCTGATTTTGATGCACCGTATATTGATATTCGCAATTTATCTGCCGACCAATTAAAAAGCTATATCCTTATGCAGAGTAAACCAACGGCGTATAAACTTGTCGATGGGCAAAAAAAAGATCTTAGTTCATTTGTGACCGTTACTGATTTTGGTGGATTGAATGATATCGCAAATATTCAACCGAAAGCATATCCTGTGACCTTGACTGTGAAAGCAGCAGATTCAGGCCTACCAACAGATATTTCTACAATAATCAATGTAACGGTTGTCGATGTGGACGCGGTATTAAAGGTAGAATTTGTGAATGAATCGAACCAAGTACTTCCAGGTTATACAGTAACGATTAATACGCAAGTAGGGAATACGGTGAATTTAATGGAAAATGAAGCGGTTAAAACCCAAGTGGGAAATGTGACAGCGGCAGGATATGAAATCGCTAAACGTCCAATAAATGAAACCGCAGTGAAAATTGATAATACTACTGTCACTGTACAGTACAAACTACAAGGCGTACTAAGTCTAACCTCAGTTCCAAGTGTATTGGATTTTGGAACATTAACTTACAATGCAACGACTAAGCGAGTGGATGATCCACACTTTGACAATCAATTGGTCGTGACGGATACACGGGTTGATGCAACCAATGGTTGGCGGATGACTGCTTCTTTGTCAACACCAATGCGTAACAATAGTGGGCAGGAGCTGGTCAATGCCTTGCGTTATGTGAATCAAGGGAAAGAAACAATCCTAAATCAAAATGCGCAAGTCGTTTATACCAATGCTAAAGGAGTCTCAGGTAGTTATGTTATCAGCAATGAGTGGGGAACCACTGCCAATACAGACGGAATCAAACTTCAAATCAACTCCTCGGATACTGTATATACCGGAGATTATGTTGGTGTCATTACGTGGAAAGTAATGACAGGACAACCATAAAAGGAGAGAGGAAAATGAAACCAACGCGAATCATCTTGTTCTGCTGCTCTCTGATTTTTTGGCTGGGCACTGTGTATATAGGCCCCATTGTCCTAGCGAGTGAAGGAATCGGTGGTCAAGTCAGCACGAATGGCAAAATTTCATTTTATGAAGAATCGGCTGAATCCGACATTCCTACTGACAGAGAACCTCTTTCAGAGACACCAAGCAAACCAAGTGGAAAGCCTCTTCCAAATACTGGAGAACAGATACAAAAGTATGGCTTAGTTGGAGGCGTTTTGATTTTCTTGATAGTCCTTGTGTTCTTTTTACGGAAACGTAGAAAGGAGGAACAGAAGTGAGAGTTATACGTATACCTTTTTGGCTCATAACCGCCGGTTTATTGTTCTTCATCAGTACCAACGGTTTGACCGCACATGCAGCTCCAAATCTGTTAGATGAACCTGACGCCGTTTCTGTAAAAGGAAGCGTAGTGACCAATCCGATCGACCCTGAAAATCCAGGAAATGTGATTGATCCAGGACAAGGACCGTCTACTAAAGGGCCGTTGCGGATAGATTATGTGTCAGCACTTGATTTTGGTGAAAGTAAGATCAGTAAAGAGAGCCGTGAATACAAAGCGCTAGCCCAACAGTTTTTCGGAGATACTGGACCAAGAGGTAGTTATATCCAGATCACAGATCAACAAGCTAACTCATCAGGTTGGACTTTGCAGATTAAGCAAGAGAAGCAGTTTACTAACACTATCATTCAAGAAGCAGGAGAACAAGAACTCAAAGGAGCCGTTCTTTCTTTAGATAAAGGCTGGGCGAGCTCAAACAGTACGAGTGAAGCACCAACAGTGACACGTGAAACAATCGCCTTGAATTCTATCGGTTCAGCTTATGAAGTCGCAATCGCCAAAACTGGGAGTGGGAAAGGGGTTTGGACTATCGCTTTCGGTGCTTCAGATACCAATAAGAACAATCAGACCCCTACCTTGAACCCGGTGCTAGACACTTCAGGCGAGCCGATCATAGACCAAACTTACAATAAACCAGTCTATAGTAATTCAGCGATCACCTTGACCGTACCGAAAACAACGGTGATACATCCGGTCGAATATCAAACGGAGATAACTTGGATTTTAGCCAAGTTGCCTTAATAAATTACACACTATTAGGAGGAAAAAAACTATGAAAGCAAGAAGTCTTTGTGCAACAACATTAGTAGCAATTTTAGGAGTAACGGTATTAGGAACTGCTTCACCAGCCTTTGCTGCACCAACAGAATTAGATTCAAAAGGGACTGTAAAAGTTGAAGAAGGAACAGCCGGTGGTGGAGACACGGGTACAGTGGATCCAGAAGATCCAAACAAACTATTGCCAGATCCTGATCCAGAGGGTCCAGGCGAAAATACAAATAAAGATACAGGTTCGCTAGTAATTGAAAAAACAACAGATTTAGATTTTGGAACAATCCAAACATCAGCCAATGCCGTAACAAGTTTTGCTAAACCAATGAGCTTTGAAAGTGGGGCAAAAACTCGTGGTGCTTATATGCAATGGGCAGATGTTCGTTCTGGAGGGACATACGGGTACAGCGTAACCGCTCAATTAACAAAACAGTTTGCAGATAGTACAGGAACAAATGTACTAAAAGGATCAACAATCGATTTTACTAACGGAATTATGGCTGCACAAGGAGATAATGAAAATATTGTACCATCAATTGCGAATACTGCATTCCACTTGACAGAAGCACCTGATGATGCACAACCAGTTGTAAAGGCAGATAAAGATAAAAAAGAAGGGAAAGGCCGTTACATTATGGAATTTGGTCAAAGTAAAGATTCATCTGTAGGAGAAAAAAGTACAGATGCTAACTCTGTGAAATTGACAGTGCCAGCAGTAACAGCTTCAAATATGGCAGCGACAGATTATACAGCAACAGTAACTTGGAAAATCACTGCAGCAGAATAAGTCGTTCTATTAGCTTTTTTCATGCCAACAAGGAATTCTTGTTGGCATGTGTACATAGAAAAATACTTTAGAATAAACGAGGTTAATTATGAAAACATATATTACTTTTACATGGAAGCATACCCTACTCTTTTGTAGTTTACTCGCAGGGCTCCTACTCTTTTGTCAACCTGCTTTCGGCCATGCTGAGGAAGAGAATCCAGCAGGTGCAACAGGGTTTACCTATAGTATTATTTTTCCAGATAATCAGGTAGACAAAGAAATTGGCTATTTTAAATTAAATATGACTGCTGGTCAGCACCAACAATTAAACATTGCGTTAAGCAATCCAAGCACAAAAAAAGTTAAGGTTGATGTGAAATTAAACGGTGCAAAAACGAATCAAAACGGTGTGATTGAATATGGTGAGTCCACGATTAAAAATGATGCTTCATTGAAATTTAATTTTACCGATCTTGTGAAAGGACCGGAGTCGGTTGAATTGTTACCAGGAGAAACTAAAAATCTGGAATTGACGGTTGAAATGCCGGAAACCACCTACGATGGTGTAATCGCAGGTGGTATACAATTAATGCGTGTTGGACAAGACGAAGCAACAACCAATAGTGGTGGGTCAAAAATTATTAATCAATATGCATACGTTATCGGAGTAGTTTTGCAAGAAACAGAAAAGAAGATAGCGCCAGATTTGTCATTAAACAGTGTGAAAGCTGGGCAAAGCAATTATCGTAATGCAATCTTTATTAATTTCTCCAATGTTATGGCTGCGTATTTAGACAATATGACTATCGAGGTACAAATTACTGAAAAGGGAAAAGAGACAGTGTTGTATGAACGAAAACAAACAGCTATGCGGATGGCTCCGAATTCCTTTATTAATTTTCCTGTAAGCATGAATGGTGAACGAATGGTTTCAGGAGACTATGATGCAGATATTCTTGTCACTTCTGGGGATAAAAAATGGGCCTGGAAACAAGCCTTTAAAATTACAGACAAAGACGCCAGTAAATTCAATGAGAGAGATGTAGGTTTAGTTCAAAAAAAAGGCTTAGACTGGAATTTGATCTTATTGATTGCGGGCATTTTTCTTGTATGCATTTTCATTCTCTTTTTTATTCTTCGTTCTTTTAGAAAGAAGAAGCAAGAGAAAGAAGCTGCAGTTAAGAAAGTGCGGCAACAAAAGAAAAATCAAGCAAAAGGGAATAAAAATAATAAGCAAGAAAAACCAAAGAATTAGTAGAGTATAGGAGCTGAAGTGAGTGTCTATCGTAGATTGGATTTTCGTTATAGGTGTTGCATTAACGATCGTTGCACTCCTGGGGTCAGGCTATTTTTTTGGACAGGTCTTACGAGTAGGGAAACAGATCAGAAGAGTGTCAGGAAGACGAATCAAAAACAAGAAAAAACGACGAGCAATGGCACGTAAACGCCAGATGCTTATAAAAAAGAGAAAAAAGACTATTCGACAGTGCTTGATCCTGTTGCTTGTGACTGGTGTATTTGGTGGAGTAGCAGGCTATCTTTCTTATTATCAAACGATGAACCTGACGACGAATGATTCAGATTCTGTAGTGAAAGGTTATTATCTTTTACGCGATTTTGAGCAACAGCTAATAATTGCCAAAGAGAAAGGTGAAGAGGAAGAAAAGTTGCAGAAAAACATCCGCTATCTAGCTACAGCGATGGCTAGTTACGGCACTAAAACGGCTAGTATAACCAATTCTGAGGAAGGCCAGCTGACGTTGAATCGTTATTATAATGCGATCAAACAGGTAGGGATGAACGCAAGTACCCAAACCAAAAACTTCTATGGTAATGCCCAAGTGGTCGATAGTTTTTTAGCGGACATCAAGAAGGTACAAACATACGAAAAAGCCGCTTTCACCTATTATAAGGTCGATGAATCAGCCTTTTCAGAAGAAAAATAAGCGGAGTGAGAAGCTTTGAAGAAGATACAGTCATCTCGAATGTCGCAAAAGCCTGCGGCTAAATTTAGGCAGGGCAAAAAAAAATCAATTACTTCAAAGAAAAAGAGACGACGCAAACAGCGGAGTCGGTTCCTTAAGGAGTTGTTTTTGGCTTTGGCAGGAGGAAGTATTTTGGCTGTGGGGCTCAGTTTAGCATTCGTAACATTCTTAACGGTACGCGGTTTTAGTATGGTACCAACATTGCGAGAAGGCGATAAGGTATTAATTCAAAAAAATAGTAAGTTGCGTCGATTTGATTTGGCGAGTTTTACCTTGGGGGGAGGAACTCCACAAGTTCGACGTATAATTGGTTTGCCGGGGGAAACGATTCGTTATATGGCGGATACTTTATACGTTAATGATCAGCCCGTGGATGAGAAGTTTTTGGTGGCAGCTATCAATGAAAGTCAAAAAAATGGCCGTAACTACACGGAGGATTTTGTGAAAAAGGCAGTAGTAATTCCAAAGGATTATTACTTTGTATTAGGAGACAATCGACCTTATGCGACAGACAGTCGACATTATGGTTTAGTAGCAAAAAAAAATATTTTTGGAAAAGTGACTGCTCAGATTTTTCCTTTTAACGAAGTTAAGTCATTTTAAACTAGTCGATATAAAATATGTGATTAAAAAATACTAATCTAATTTGATAAAAAATTAAAATTAGTCAGAATACGTTTTGCCTAAAAATGTCTCAAATAGATAAACCTACGACATAAGAAGGCCGGTGTACATCTTCCATTTTCAGAAGACTCTCTTGAAAAAGAACAGAAGTAGCAATTCTTCTTACTAGAAACAATTTATTTTGATATCTAGGTTTTTAGACCTAATGATTAGTGTAGATTTTTTCGTACGATGATTAATCTCAGGAGTAAATAAGTAGATTTGTCGCAAGCATACTTTTTAATTTCAATAGTTCCTATTCGCTCTATTTCAAAAGGACAAGTATAATAAATAGATAGAAGAAAATGAGGTGTAAAATATGCTTGCGATAAATTTTTTCATATTATTTTTAATGATTGCGATTACGGCCTTTTTTGTAGCCAGTGAATTTGCTTTAGTGAAAATTCGTATGTCTAGATTAGAGCAATTAAAAAAAGATAATGTCAAAAATGCAGAACTGGCGATTCATGTGACTCATCATTTAGATGCCTATCTATCTGCTAGTCAATTAGGGATTACGTTAACAGGACTGATCATTGGGTGGGTTGGCGAAGGATCGGTAGCGACACTACTTCATCCGCTTATAGGAAATTTACCCATCAGTGCTGCACTGAGCCGTACGATCTCAGTTATTTTAGGTTTTGCTATTGTAACGTATGTGGATGTGGTTGTAGGAGAATTATTACCGAAAAGCTACAGTATTGCTCAAACTGAGAAAGTTGTGTTAGCTATTGTTAAACCGTTGCACTATTTTTATAAGGTAATGTATCCCTTTATTTGGCTATTGAACCATTCAGCAGCAAAACTTGGAAAATTATTAGGAATAAAATTAGTGTCTGAAGGGGAAGAAACGTTAACACAAGAAGAGCTGTTATTTGTTGCTGTTGATTCATACAAAAAAGGTGAATTAACGAAGGAAGAATATCACTATATGGAAAATGTTTTTGAATTCGATGATACTCTTGCCAAAGAAATTCAAGTCGACCGAACTTCGATGGAAGTATTTGAAGCAGATGAAACAGTGCAACAAGCAATCAAACATTCGTTAAAGCGTGGACATACACGCTATCCAGTAATTGAAGAATCCAAAGACAATGTCTTAGGGTATGTCACATTACCATCTTTGATCAAGGAGTCATTTATCAACGATCAAAGAAAAGTCAGTGAATTAGTAGAAGAGCCAATCATTGCTTTAGCTACTATCCCAATCAAAAGTTTGCTAACCATGATGCGAAAAGAAAGAAAACATATTGCGATTTTAAAAGATGAATATGGTGGAACTACAGGAATGGTTACGATCGAAGATATTCTAGAAGAATTGGTAGGAGATATCCGAGATGAAACAGACTTAGAGGATGCTTTGATCGCTAAAAAATCGGATAATACGTATATCGTTTCTGGGAAAATTACGCTTGATGATTTTGAACGTTATTTTAAAGTGAAAGTTCCAATGTTTGAAGCTTCTGAAATGTCTACATTAGCTGGCTTTATTGTCGAGCAAAAGAACAATCAAATCATGGTAGGCGATCAAATCAAGATCGATGTTTTTACTTTTGAAGTTATGGATTATGAGCATGCACACATCGACTACTTCAAAGTGATAAAATCGGCTGAATAAAAAGATAAAAGTAAAATGAGGTTGGGATGTAACTCGTAGGGTTACATCCCAACCTCATTTTACTTTTTTATAGAATCCAATAACCTGTAACGATAGAAGTTATTATTTAAAGATAGCAAATCCACCAGCCCAACTGATTTTTTCAGCAGAAGCTAAGGAAATTTGCAAAAAGCCCATTGCTTCAAGTTCTCGTGCGCGTTTTAATGAACCTGCATCTATAACAGCTAGGCCACTACCATCTAGTACATTGATCAGTTGATCTTTTGATTGTTGATCATCTGATGCGATTAAAACAGTTGTTTGATGTTCGCCAGCAACTTTTTTACTAGCTAAGGTAGCCGCAAAAGTTGTATTAAAAGCCTTGATAACTATCGAGTTAGGTAATTTTTTTGCAATTTCTGCTGCAGCAGAACTATTGGCTGGTACAACTAGATCATCAAATGTGTCAAAATCAACAGGATTAGTAATATCAATTACGATTTTATCTGATAATAAGTTTTTGTAAAAATCCAAAATAGTTGCAACAGCTGGATAAGGAACAGCTAAAACAACAATATCTCCTAATTGATTCACTAGACTATCTTTTGTGATGTAGGTTACGTCGTTACCGGCATCTTTAAAATTGTTACCAATGGATGTTCCCATATTTCCTTTACCAAAGATACTAATAGTTGCCATTTGAAAAACTCCCTTACATTTTTAGTTATAGAATTGATCTATAAATTTATTATAACACTTACTAAAAATAAGTGAAAAAATTTGTTCTTTTGAATGTAGTTCAAATAATATTGACGGAAACCGATTATTCAGCTAGGATTAAGAAAAAAGCGGAATAGGGAGTGTTCGAATGCGTAAAGTAGGAATCATTGGATTGGGACATGTTGGTGCAACACTTGCGTATACTTTGGTCTCAGAAAATGTAGTGGATGAACTTGTTTTGATCGATAAAAATGAGAATCTAGCTATATCAGAAGAATATGATTTATTGGATGCGGAAGTCTTTTCAATAGGCAAGACCAAAATTATTATTCAAGACTATCAAGCATTAAAAGATGCGTCGATAGTTGTTTTTTGTGCAGGTCAAATCAGTGCGTTGGGTGATGATGGGGACCGTTTTAAAGAACTTGAAATCACAAGTAAAATCGTAGAAGAAGTAGCACCGAAAATCAAACAATCTGGCTTTTCTGGTATTATCTTAACAATTACAAATCCATGTGATGTGATTGCAACTTATATGCAAAAGTTAACAGGATTCGATACTAGTAGAGTGTTTGGAACAGGTACGATGCTGGATACCGCACGAATGAAACAAGCAGTGAGTCGTAACGTATCAATTGATAGTCGTAATGTGGGCGGTTATGTCTATGGTGAACATGGGGACTCTCAATTTGTTGCTTGGTCGACAGTGACTGTTGGTGACCGTGCTCTTTTAGAGTGGAACAATGAACTTGATTTAGAAGAGCTAGATGAAGCTGTTCGGGCAGGTGGTTGGAATGCTTTTGCTGGGAAAGGGTATACAAGCTATGGAATTGCAACATGCGCCTCTAGGATCATCCGAATGATTTTTAATGATTCAAAAACGATAGTGCCTGTTTCAGCATATAATAAACAAGCAGATGTTTATTATGGGCAACCAGTTGTGATTGGAAAAAGTGGCATAGAATCATTTGTCGATTGCCCGCTGACTGAAAAAGAAAGCGATTCTCTAAATAGTTCCATTGAGATCATCAAAAATGGATTAGCTAAGTTACCGTTTAAGCTGTGAAATACGGCATATCATTTTATTAAATCTGGAGGCAATTCATTGATAAACTTAACAGAAATAACGGAGAAGATGTCTCCAAATCAAAAAATCAATTATGATCGAGTATTACAAAGAGTGATTGCTGAGTGGGAAAAAACAGCCATTCGTCCAACTATTTTACTACATAGCTGTTGTGCACCTTGTAGTACCTATTCACTTGAATACCTAACACAATATGCGGATGTTACGATTTTTTTTGCAAACTCCAATATTCATCCAAAAGCAGAATATCAGCGTCGAGAAATCGTGCAGCAGAAATTTGTAGAAGACTTTAATAGGCAGACAAAGAATCAAGTTAAATTCTTAGCTGCACCGTATGAACCCAATAGATTTATTCAAATGGTACAGGAAAAAGAATTGACTGAAGAACCAGAAGGTGGGAAGCGCTGTTCTGCTTGTTTCCAAATGCGTTTAGATATTGTTGCGGAAAAAGCACAGGAACTAGGTTATGATTATTTTGGAAGTGCATTAACGTTATCGCCAAAGAAAAATAGTCAACTGATTAATGAGATCGGAATCGATATTCAGAAGTTTTATGCAACGAATTATTTACCAAGTGATTTTAAGAAAAATAATGGCTATAAGCGTTCGATCGAACTGTGTAAGGAATATGATGTGTATCGCCAATGTTATTGTGGGTGTATGTTTGCGGCGACGAAGCAAGGTGTTGATTTAAAAACAGTGAACAAAGAAGCAAAGGAATTTTTACTGAATCAAGAAAAATAGAAGAAGAGGATGATTTCTGGAGTTAGGAAGTTATCCTCTTTTTTTTTGAAAATTTTATTACGATTATGTATAGTTTTAAACTATATATAATGATAGTAATTAAGTGTTATCCTATATTTGTTTCTCGTGGTACAGTAGTTGAAATACCTTATTGGAGGAGGAAAAGTATGAAGACATCAATTATCGGGTTCCCAAGAGTGGGAGAATTGAGAGAATTAAAATTTGCAACAGAGAAGTATTTTAGAAAAGAAATCACCTCGGAAGAATTAGAAGCAAATGGAAAAGAACTGCGAAAAAAACATTGGCAGTTATTAGTTGATCAGGGAATCGATTTTATCCCAAGTGGTGACTTTTCTTTTTTTGATACAACTTTGGATGCCGCTGTTTTATTGAATATTGTACCTACTAAATACCAAGCGTTAAAATTACCACCTCTAGAAACTTATTTTGCCTTAGCCAGAGGGTATCAAGGAGAAGCTGGAGATGTTACAGCATTAGCCATGAAAAAGTGGTTCAATACTAATTATCATTATATGGTCCCTGAAATCGATGATAGCACGGAACTTAGACTTGTTGGAGATAACATTTTCACAACATTTAATGAAGCAAAAGAATACGGAATTATTACTCGTCCTACGATATTAGGTCCATTTACTTTATTGAAATTAGCTACGTATCATGGAAACAAACGTGCAGAAGATTTTTATGAAGCAGCGATCATAGCCTATGCTCAAATCTTTGATAAGCTCACTGAACTTGGCTGTGAATGGCTTCAAATCGATGAACCAGCTTTAGTTTTAGATTTATCTCCAGCTGAAGTTCAACAATTTACAACTTTATATCAAAAACTATTAGTTGAAAAAGGAAATTTAAAGGTCTTGGCACAAACCTATTTCGGAGACGTTCGAGATACTTATCAAGAATTAGTTGATCTGCCTTTTGATGGTATTGGGTTGGATTTCATTGAAGGTAGAAAAACATTAAGTTTACTTGAAAAATATGGCTTTCCAAAAGAAAAAGTACTTTTTGCAGGAATTGTAAATGGGAAAAACATCTGGAAAAATAATTATCAAGAAACATTAACATTACTTGAAAAACTTCGAGCTGTTGACCATGTTGTGTTAAATACATCATGTTCATTACTGCATGTGCCATTTACATTAGCCAACGAAGCAGCATTACCTAACGAAGTGATCAATTATTTTGCTTTTGCTGTAGAAAAAATAGCTGAATTAAATGATTTAAAGAAAATAGTTGCAGATAAAAATGAGAACAACGACTTATTGAGTTCGAATAAAGCGTTATTCAAGCAAGAGCGTTTTTCTAGGAACGAGCACGTCGCGAAACATGTTGCGGCATTGACTGAGGAAGATTTTATCCGTTTACCAGTCTTAGCTGAACGCGCAGCTATCCAAAAAGAAAAATTAAACTTACCGATTTTACCAACGACTACGATTGGTTCTTTTCCACAGACAAAAGAAGTTAAGCAAAATCGTGCGAAATTTAAAAAGGGTGAGATCAATGAACAAGAATATACGGCATTTAACAAAGAAAAAATAGCTGAATGCGTTGCGTTTCAAGAAGATATTGGCTTAGATGTTTTAGTTCATGGTGAATTTGAACGTAATGATATGGTGGAATATTTTGGAGAGAGCTTAGAGGGGTATTTGTTTACTGAAAAAGCCTGGGTTCAATCATACGGGACTCGTTGTGTAAAACCACCAATTATTTGGGGAGATATATCACGTTCAAAACCAATTACAGTGGCATACTCTAAATATGCCCAAACTTTGACGAACAAACCAATGAAAGGAATGTTAACGGGTCCTGTAACGATTTTAAACTGGTCATTTCCTCGTGAAGATATTAGTTTAAGAGAATCCACACTTCAGTTGGCATTGGCTATCCAAGAAGAAGTTTTAGACTTAGAAGCTAACGGAATTGAAATTATTCAAATTGACGAAGCAGCTTTGCGCGAAAAATTGCCACTGCGTCAAACTGACTGGCATTCTGAGTACTTGGATTGGGCAATACCAGCTTTCCGCCTTGTCCATAGTAAAGTACAGCCTACAACTCAAATTCATACACATATGTGTTATAGCGAATTTGCAGATATTATTCAAGATATCGATAACATGGATGCTGATGTTATATCATTTGAAGCATCTCGTTCTAATTTAGATATTTTGGATGCTTTAAAAGCAATTGATTTTCAAACTCAAGTTGGACCAGGTGTTTATGACATTCATTCACCACGTGTCCCATCGGTAGAAGAAATCGAACAAACAATTCACAATATTTTGAAAAAATTACCCATCGAAAAAGTCTGGGTCAACCCTGATTGTGGTTTGAAAACACGAGGAGTACCAGAAACTGAAGCAAGTCTCAAAAACTTAGCACTGGCAGCAAAAAAGGTGCGTGGAGGGGTGTAAATGAGAACAGATACCTTGTTCAAAGAAAAGACTGTCTTTTCTTATGAAATTTTTCCGCCTAGAAGAACAGCTCCTATCGATACGATTTATCATACATTGGATCGTTTGAAAGGGCAGCAACCTGATTTTATCAGTGTGACTTTAGGGGCGGGAGGAACTGGAGCGAATTTAAGTACAGCAGATATTGCTCAAAAAATTCAAGATGAACAGTTTCTGCCAAGTGTAGCACACTTACCAGCGGTAAATTTCTCAAAAGATGAGATCATTGTTATTTTAGAAGAGCTAAAACAAAAAAAAGTAGAAAATATTTTGGCTTTAAGAGGAGATATTCTACCAGATAAGGAACCAAAAAAAGATTTCTCTTATGCGAATGATCTAGTCGCTTTTATTCAAGAACAAGGAGATTTTAACATCATTGGTGCTTGTTATCCCGAAACACACGGTGATGCAATAAGCTCAGTTGAAGATATTAAGAACCTGAAAAGAAAAGTTGACTCAGGCACAAATCAATTAATCACCCAATTGTTTTTTGACAATAATTATTTCTATACATTTAAAGAGAAGTGTGATATCGCTAATATCAATGTACCGATCCAAGCGGGCATCATGCCTGTAGTGAATAAAAAGCAGATTGAGCGTATGGTAAAGATGTCTAATGTAACCTTGCCAACAAAGTTTTTAAAAATGATGGAACGTTATGAGCACAACCCAGAAGCGATTCGGGACGCTGGGATTGCTTATGCAATCAATCAAATTGTCGATTTGGTTGCTCAAGGGGCTGATGGTATTCATTTGTATACGATGAACAATCCTTATGTAGCACAAAAAATTAGAGAAGCAACACGTAGTTTATTTAATGCATAGCTAAAAAATATAAAATTGAGATAGAAGGTCTAAAATGGAAAATTTTATTTCTAATTTAGCTACTTTTTGGATGACTTTTATTTTGAGTTAGAGCTCGATACAAAACCTGTTTTTGGTTTTGTATCGAGTTTTTTGTATTTTTTAATAGACTTACGAGAAAACAATCAATATTTTATTCATTTTTTTGTTTTTATAAAATAACAAACTTCGAATTTTTGTGTATATTTATTTGTAAAGTTAATATTACTTTGTTTTAAGAGTTTTTTATTGAAGGTTTAATTGTGTTGTTTTTATTAAACTTTAATTTATGATAAAAACCTCTATTTTAAAGGTTTTTTATTCTTTTTTTTGAATAAAAAGTAGTGGTTAGGAAAAGGGATATTTTAGTAAAAAATATTAGTAATAAAGTTACGAAAATTCATTGACATGAAAAATAACAAGAGATATAGTTTTATGTATAAGTTTGAAATAAATTATTTGGATTAAATTTATTTTTTATATACTTTTTTACGTTGTGTTTGATTTGATTATATATCGTATGTAGATTAGTACTATTTTACATACGATATATAGAAATAGTCAGAGACTAATAAACTTTTAATGAAACGAAAGGAGATTGTATATGCCAAGAAAAGCGCCTGTCCGAAAGAGTGATCTTTCTAAAGACGACAAGGTTAGGCGAGGAACTCCAAAAAAGCGTTCACGTGGTTATAGAGAGTCTAAAAGGCTTTATTCAGAAACTGAAAGATATGAACGACACGCTGTAAAAACAAGACCACGGCGAATGGAGAGAAGCTCTCGTGATGAATTTTCCGATACAACTGATCGTTCTAGCTATGCTCAGGGGCGGGTAAGACGTCGTCGACCAGTACAGGAACGGAGAGTGGAGGAGGGACATAAAAGGCATGTTCAACAACCAGTTACTAAAAGCCCAGGTATCTTGGTATTTTCTTTTGTAGGTAATTTGATGTTTTATGGCATTACCATTGGAATCATCTTGATGGCTATAATGTTTTCATTTAGTTCGAAGTCGACAGCATCGATTTTTGGTTATCGATTTTATACAGTTTTGACTAATTCTATGGTGCCACAGGAAAATGGACCAAAAGGTGGTTTTTATGCCGGTGATATTGTCATTGTTAAATTGACAGATGGTAAAAAAGTCAAAAAAGATGATATTGTCACCTTCGCAGTTGGAGATGGTTCTCGTTATCTAACACATAGGATGGTAGAACGTAAAGATGAATTAAATGGAGAAAAAGGAGATTATCTGGTTACCAAAGGAGATGCCAATAAAAATAATGATCCGCCGATAACAGCGGATCGTGTATTGGGCAAAGTGATTGTTGCAGTTCCCAAAATAGGTAGTGTCATAGAGTTTGTTCGAGAAGAGTTTTGGGCTTGCTTAGTGTGTATTTTGTCATTGTATGGCTTTTTCCTAGTATTGAAAGCCTACCTATTTTCAGCGAAAGAAGAAGTTGTTGGAAAAGGAAGAAATAAAAGACGCCCAGCGTATGAGTAATGATATTATCACTTCGCTTTATCAATGCAAAGATCAAGCGAGTGAGAATATATATAATATTTTTTATAGGAGGATCATTAAGAATGAAGAAGAACAAAAAGAAAAAGTTGGTAGCATCCGCATGTCTAGCATTGTTAGCAGCCGCTGCAGGTACTTTTGCATGGATCAATTCACAAGATCAACGAATTAACCGTGTGAAATCTGCTGCAATTAAAGATGGTAGTGTCAGCGTAGAAGAAAATTGGAATCCTAAACCCATTGTTCCAGGAACAGAAGCTACGAAAGAAGTTGCTGTAACAAATTCAGGGAATACACCGGTATTTGTTCGTGTATCTTATGAAGAAGTTTTGAAACACTTAACCGAAAAAGGTGCAGTAACTAAACGAACTTCAGGCTGGAAGGCCAGTGCAACGCCAGGGCTATTAGATGATGTGCCTGTTGAGTATGATGGAGAAAAATATGTAGACGCAAACAGTGGTTATACAGACATTACAAGTAAGGTTAAAGATGCCTCAAAAGCAGCTTTACCGGCGGGTGTAAAAGTTTATGCAAAAGGTTCTGTTATTAAGGATCCTGTAACTGGGGACGAAAATACTACCTTTAGTTATTCAGCATTTTTTGAATATGCTCCAGGTAAATACCAAGCGATGGAAACGGAAGTAGCAGTACAAGCAGGAAACACAGAAGGAACAGCTGTTGAAACTTGGGAATTTGAGATGTCTAAAGCTGAATATTCAGTTTATAAAGGTGGCTATAGCCATGCTGTATCGAACTGGGCAGCTTCTTCTTTAGAAGGTGCTTCGGCAGAAGCAACAAATGCTAAAGCCTCTTTATTAGGTAGTGCTGGTCAAAAATACGATATGAATTATGATTACACAATTGCAACTTTAGGTTTAAGTGCGCTTCCCGCGCCAACTCCTGCAGGAGCAGCTGATCAAATTCCAGTAGCTAATTCAGAGAAAAAAGGAGTACAAACAGATAAAGCAGCTTTAGGTATTAGTGGAATTAATATAGAGTATGGTACTGATATGATTACGACTGCATCACTTGCTGATGATAAGTGGACATATAACAAAGAAGATGGCTACTTCTACTTCACAAGTCCTGTCGTTTCAGGTGCTACAACACCTCATCTATTGAAAAAACTAGTATTCACAAATAGTGTGGGGACAGAATTTACAAATGCAACATATGATTTGGTTGTGAAGATGGAAGCTATTCAAGCAACTAAAGAAGCCTTAACTGATACTACTGGTTGGGGATTAAATGGAGCAGATGGTTCAGAAACGAAAAAAATTACGACTTATCTAGATGGACAGGCAGCAAGCTAATTTTTAGCTAAGAAATCAGAGAAAAGGAAGGGGAAAAACGATGCAGCAACAATCAATGCGAACACGTCTACCATTTCTGGTTTTATACAGTTTATTGAGTGTTTTTATCACTTTTACCAGTGGAACGCTATTAGCTGTTGCCAGTCAGACCCTTCCTCCAGGGGTGATCATTGGCGATGAGACAGGGATATCTGCTTCTTCTGAAGGAGAATATTATGTTGATTTGCCAAATGTTTTACCTGGAGAAAGTTATGAAAAAACGATTACGATTCGTGGAATGGATATAAAAGAGCCATTTGAGTTAGGAATCTTAGTCACTCCAAAGTCAGCTAAAGGTGCCATTGATTTTGATAAACAGATTACATTGACTTTATCCATAGACGGTAAAAAATTATATCGAGGACCTTTATTGGGAAATGGAGAATTTGATTGGTCCATTCAACCATTGATAATAGGAACTTGTGAATATGGAAAAGATCAAATTTTAACTGCAGTTTTTGAAGTTGATAAAGACTTGACTGTTGCAGATTACAAAGAAGAAAGTCAGTTGTTGTATCATTGGACTTTTATTGCAACCAAAAATCAACCTAAATCTTCAGATACTACGGATAGCAAGGTACCATTATCAGATAAACAAAAATCTAAGGGATTTTTTCCAATGACGGGTGAAGAAATAAAGAATTTGATTTATAAAACATTGGCAGGATTATTGTTAGTCTTAATTGCAATCTTATTATGGAAAAAACGTAAAGAAGAACGAGTAAAAGTAGATTAGAGGAAGGGGAAGGCACATGAGTCGAGGGAATAAGCTGTTGAAAACAATCAATCAAAATAAACCTTTTTTGGCTATGTTTTCTGTATTTTTGAGTCTGTTGCTTGTAGTAGGAAGTACTTATTCATGGATCACCTATAGTGATGAACAAATCAATCGAAATAAGCCGAATACTAAAAATCTTTCTGCAGTGATTGATGAGGTCTTCACACCTAATCTGCAGTGGGTACCTGGCAAGACAACAGAAAAAAAACTATTAGTAAAAAATGACGGACAAATACCAGCTATTGTTAGAATCTCTTTATATGAATTTCTTGTTCATTTTGAACTTGATATGACGGATGGAATTGGCAATGGTAGTCAAAAAATCGCAATAAATTCAAGCGGATCTGATCTTGTAATGGAAGACGCTGAGACATGGATAAAAGGCAGTACATATAAAATTGCAACTGGAAAGTATTTTATAGTGTCAGAAGTTTACAAAGGGGATAAGACAAACCCAAATACAGCCTATGTTTATAAAGGAATTAGGCCAGTTGATAGTCTTAAATATTTGAACATTCAATTTAATGATGGTGATATCTATGATGAAAATAATAAACCAATGTCTGGACTACAGAATTATTGGTATTATTCGAGTGGATATTTTTATTATTCAGAAGTCCTTCAGCCAAAAGAACAAACGAAACAACTGATTCAAAATGTTACTTTAGATAAAAACTTACCAAATAAGTATAAAAGTTCTTTATATCAATTAATTCCAGTTATGGATGCTCATGATACTACAAAGTCTTTGATAACGAATTGGAAAATTGATTCTGGTTCATATTTAGAAGAAATGTATCGAGAGAAAGTCCATTAAGAGGAGATTTGAGATGAAAAAAAAGAAAAAATTTATCCATTTTTTGTGGGTGCTCCCTTTACTTATCGTATGTCTGGCAATTGGAAGTGTAGCTGCATATGCTGCAATGATGGTGAGAGATGAAAAAGTGAACTTTTTTCAGATTGGTAACCTTCAAACGAAAGTTGAAGAAGTTTTCACGGAACCAACAACGATTTTACCAAATAGTTCAGTTGAGAAGAAAGTGACTGTAGCAAATATAGGGACCGTAGACCAATTTGTTCGAGTGATGCTTCATCCTGAGATTCGTATAGAAAATGGAAAAAGTATCCGATTATTGCCTTCAAAAATTGGTGAAGAGGTTTTATTAGACTTGAATAGTACGAATTGGAAATTAGGTGAAGATGGTTATTATTACTACTTAAAAACGTTAAAGTCAGGTAACTCTAGTGTTACAGAAAGTTTGTTTACACAAGTTAAATTAAAGAGTGGATTAGGACAGGAATATCATAACGCGACCTTTAGCTTATTGATAAAAGTTGAAGCTATTAACTGTGCAAAATATGCTTATCGTGATGCTTGGTGGCAAGGGGGAATACCTAGTAACGAAGCGTTACTAGAAGTCGACAAACAGCTAGCTGAAAAAGCGGATTAAAGATAGGCGCATGGGATAAGCATTCCATGTTTGCCTTTCCTGATTCAACACTCATGAAATGAGTGTTTTCGATAAAGAAATTATTGATTTGATGAGTATTGAGATAACAGGATAGTTAAATATTACTAGAACTGAGGTGTAAAAGTGAATAAAAATGTAAAGATAGTTGGGGTATTTCTCTTATTAGTTTTATTAGGTATTGTTGGGTGGTTGTCTAGCGATAGAATAAAGGGACAGAGTGCGATAAAGGCGTCTTCAGAAGCTTTCATTCAACAGGATTTTCGATTAACAGCATCTAATGAATGGAGTGATGAAAAGGAAAGTAGTTATATCGATTTGGTATGGGATGATATATCGGATTTAGGTTATCAACTATACCGACGTGAAGATGGCGCAAGCTGGAAGAAAGTGTTATCAAATGAGAACAAAGTATTTAAGACATCAAGCGATTTCTTAGAGTCGTCTAGTTCAAGTGAATCCCAACGTGAACAAACATTGTTAGAAAACAAAGCCCAAGATAATTCGGTCAAAGATGACGTCCCCCCTAAAACTCCAAGTGCAGAGTTGGAATATGGAGAAGCTGATCAGTTTACCGTAAAGTTATCTTCTGAAGATAGAGGTAAAGGGTATCAATGGTATGTCCTGGCAGATACTAAAAAAAGTGGGATAAAAAAATCAGATGTCATAAAGAAGGAAGTGACTAGTGAGCTTCAAGGGTATATTTATGTGACGGATAGTTCACCTAACACGATTCCAGTAGTTGAGCGTAATTCCTCAGGAGAGATAACGAATGTTGATGTTCACACAGGACAATCTGAAAATACTGCTACAGTCTCGGGGACTTTTGGAGGAAATAGTAGCTGGATGCATGTAGTGGCGGTTGATCGAGCAAACAATGTGAGTGATGTTGAACATATTGAACTGAAAAAGGATATGAAAACGGCTGAATTAAAAGATGTGAATCGCTATGTTACATTTAATGTTGAAAGAACAGCTGATACAGCCAAATTAGTTGATATTGCTTTAGGCAGTTCAATGGAAAATAAAATGAAGTCCCTAGAAATAAAAATACCAAAAAACGCAGAAATTAAAGATTATGATACATTGAATCTACCGACTTCTTGGTATAAATTTCAAAATAGTGACGATGAGAATTATAAATCATTTACTTTAGCAATGAATGAGAATAATAATTTAAGTACAATTAAGATATTTTTAGAAGCGCTACGGTTTATCATTAAAAATCCGACTAATGAAAAAGGGAATATTCAAATAATCTTTCATGAGTTGGTGTATACATCATGGGAAGCGCCAGACGGTAAAACCCATTATTACACATTTATTCCGACACAAAAAACATGGCTACAAGCGTATAATTTAGCTAAGAAAATGAAGTATAGAGGGTTGACTGGGTATTTAGCAACATTAACCTCCTCGACAGAACATAATTTTGTATATACAAATATTGCAAAACAGTCTGGTTGGCTTGGAGGGGGAAGACTAGTAAAAACTAATGGCCAAAAAATCAATGATGAGGCAGTGATTTCGGAAAGAATTGCTGATTATATCACTACTGGTGTTCTATCCCAACGATGGTATTGGGTCGATGGTCCTGAAAAAGGCTTGATATTTTTTGACAAACCAACGTATAAAGAGGGAGGGAAAGCACCAGCAGGAGTTTACCAAGGGTTTAATAATCCTGCGGCTAGTGGTGCTGGTGTGGAACCGAATAATTCTGGAGGCGAATATATTTTAGAATTTGCTCAAGCTAGTGCGGGGGCTCCAACAAAACTATGGAATGATTTAACGTATAACCGAACAAGCTACAAAACGGGTTACTATATTGAGTTCTCTGAATATGGCTCTCAGAAAGAAACCGAGGAAGAAACAGATGTTTTAGGGAGTAGTGAGATTCCTCAAAAAGTTTCTGTCAAAGCGTTCGATGATAAAAACAACCCATTGCTTTCCGGTGATATCATATTTGATCAAAAGTTAAGAATTGGAAAAAAAGAAACTATTAACCCAAAAAATATTGATATGTACGACTTTATTAAATTGACAACTGTAGCTGGAAATCAAATTGATCCTCTTGAATATACTATCAGTAGTACTTTTCAAGAAGGAAAATTGATTTACAGTTCTCGAAAGCTGACAGTCAATGCTCGACAAGTAGTCATTAATAAAAATAATCAAATTGTTTTTCCTAAAAAGGGATATGGTGTATTAGAAAGTAGCACACAATTAGGGATAAAGAAGGATGAAATCGGATTAACTATCGTTTCAACTAGTGATAACACAGCTCTTTTTGACTCATATGTAATTCGTTATCAATTCAATGAGCCGTTTTATACGTTTGTGTCCAAAGTTCCAATGAATTATGAATTGATTGGCTATGTATTAACAACTAAAAAGCAACAGCATCTCCCGGAGGCTAGTTCTAAAATACCAATACAAGTTGATGTATCAAAAAACTCAGAATTTTGGCTAACGACGTATATAACACCATCAACTGAGCAACCTAGCTTACATCATTGGGAATATGAGCCTAATAGTTTGGGTGAGATCAAGGTAAAGTAAGGAAGGTGTAAAACTTTATGTTGGGTCGTTTTATAACTTAAATGATGGAGAATATATTGAAAATTAGCCCCTCTAAATTGAATAACAAGGATGATGCAGATTGTATTTATTATTAGTTGCTTTGGGTCTCGTTATTTTTATTCATAGCTTACTATTTATTTTTATCGTACAAAAAAATACGGAGTTAACAAATAAAATGGATCAACTAGAAAAAAATTTTTCGACTGTAAGCCTCAATATACAGCGACAGAGTTCACCAAAAGAAGAACTAAGAAATTCTGATCACACGTTAGGAAAGCGAAAGATTAAACCAATGAAACGAGGAAATAGATAACGATGAATTTAGGCTATGCTCATGGAACTAAACTAAATCAGCAATTTGATTTTTTAGAAGCTTATGAACTAGAAGATATTTTTTCAGATGCGGACCATAGTTATGAAGTGCTCCAAGATCCTGAGAGTGGGTATCAAAGATTGTTAGATTATACAGAACCAGGAGATTGTTTGGTCATTGCATTTTTAGAAGTCATTTCAAGGGATTATCAAGAGTTGCTTCGATTTTTGGATGAATTGGAAGATTTAGGGCTAGATTTAGTAGTATTAACTTCACCAGAATTAACTTTGACAGATTGGCGTGAAGTACTTTCATGGGTTGGGCGCAATGATCAACTATTACATCCTCGTTTGATTAAAATAAAATTGAAGCAGAAAAAAAATCAAAACAAGGAAATATATTCTGTATTTAGCAGAGAGCCAGAAGCTAAACAACTATACCGAGATGTTATATGGCAATTGATTGGCAAACAGAAACTACGGAAAATAGCCAAACAAAAAGGTGTTCCAGTTGAGACGATTTATCGAATACAGCAAGAGTTTAAGCGATTGAAGCTAGCAGCGATTTTAGCACTATGTTTTTTCTTAGCAATTGCGACAATCAAAATAACTGAGAACTTTTCTGATAATTTACTGATTCAAATTGTAGTATGTGTTGTTTCAACTTTGGTTATTCTCTATAACACCTTATCAGATAGCGAACCTCAGTAACAAAAAAATAAAAACAGAAATAATAAAAGGTTACTTTTTCCGTTGCTTGACAGAAAAAGTAACCATATTTTTATTTAAAAGCTCATTGCTTGGATTCGATCAAAGGCTTCTTTTAAGACCTCAATATCTTGTGTTGCCGCCAAACGCACATAATCATCGCCAGTTGTTTCGCCAAAGGCTTTTCCAGGAATCATTAATACATTGGTTTCTTTCAAGACTTTTTCAACAAAAGGCACTGATGTGAGTCCTGTTTTAGAGATGTTGATGAAAGCGTACATACTCCCTTTAACAGGGTGTAATGTGAGAAACGGAATAGTTGAGATTCTTTGTTCCAGATATTCTAGTCGTTCTTTAAAAACGGAAACTACTTTTGGTACCAATGTTTCAGCATGATTTAAAGCATAAATACCCGCTTGTTGAGAAGGGCTTGGTGCAGAATAAGTAATACTTTCATTGATCAGCTTTGCTGCTTCATTGATATAATCAGGAGCGATCATATAACCAATTCGCCAACCAGTCATCGCAAATGCTTTTGAGAAACTACTGAAGGTAATCGTATTTTCAGGAGCAAAAGTGGCCATTGGTACAAAATCATCATAGAAGCAGAATGCTTCATAAACTTCATCAGAGAGGATATAGAAGTCATGTTCAATAGCCAAATCAGCGATTGCTTTGAATGTATCAGGAGAAAAAACCGCTCCAGTCGGATTATTTGGTGAATTGATAATAATCGCTTTGGTTTTATCTGTAATCGCTGTTTTCAAAACATCAATATTGATCTGAAAGCCATCCTCTTCGTAAGTGGGAATAAACACTGGTTTGCCACCAGCGAAAATAACTTGGTCTTTGTACGGAGAAAAATAAGGCTCATGAATAATGACTTCATCTTCTGGATCTAATAAAACTTGTAATGTTAAATACATCCCGTGCAAAGCTCCGACTGTAGCACGAACTTGGCTTGGATCAAAGGCTAAACCGTATTGTTTTTGATAGAATGCAACGACAGTCTCAATAAATTCTTGGCTACCGCCAGAAGCAGTGTACTTTGTATGACCATTTTTTACATCTGTAAAGGCTGCATCAATAATTCGTTCATCTGTAATCAAATCTGGATCACCGATTGACAGGTCCAGTAAGTCAGGTACTTGTTTAGCTAATGTAGCAATATCCATTAAAATATTTTCAGCAGGTTGCTGATGCTTTTTCGCAATAGTTGAGCGATCCATTCTTTTTACCTCCAATAATTTGTTACTATATTCATTCTATACTATTTTTTTAAGAGGGCAAAGCAAGTTTTTTTACTTGCTTTGCCCTCTTAAATTTTTTACAAGACTTTTCTCAAAAAATCTTGTGTTCTTGGATTTTTGGGTTGACCAAAAATTTCTTCTGGTGTGCCTTCTTCTTGAATGATTCCAGCATCCATGAAAATCACACGATCAGCCACTTCACGAGCGAAGCCCATCTCATGCGTTACAACGACCATGGTCATACCTTCAACCGCTAAAGCCTTCATAACCGCTAATACTTCACCAACCATTTCTGGATCAAGTGCAGAAGTCGGTTCATCAAACAGCATCACATCAGGATTCATTGCTAATGCACGAGCAATCGCTACCCGTTGTTGTTGCCCACCAGACAGACTTGAAGGATAGCTTGTAGCTTTATCTTTTAGGCCAACTTGTTCTAAAAGAGCTAATGCTTTATCTTTTGCAGCTTCAGGCGTTTCTTTTTTTACTTTGATTGGACTAATCGTTAAATTATCTAGCACTGTTTTATGAGGAAATAAATTGAAATTTTGGAAGACCATACCCATTTTTTGACGAAGAGTATCGATATCTGTATCTTTATCCAATAAATTTTTCCCTTCAAATTCGATCGCGCCGTCTGTTGGTTGCTCTAATAAGTTCAAGCAACGTAGAAAAGTACTTTTCCCGCTACCGGAAGGGCCGATGATCACGACCACTTCACCAGCGTTTACATCTAGATCGATTCCTTTTAAGACGTCATTTTTTCCAAAAGTTTTGTGTAAGTTTTTAATATTAATCACTAGTGCTCATTCTCCTTTCAGCCACACCTAGTAGGCGGGAAATGGTAAAGGTTAAGACAAAGTAAATCAATGATACCACAAGGTATGGTAAGAATGGTTTAAAGCTGGCTCCTTGAACATTACCAGCTTGGAAAATCAATTCTGAAACACCGATAACGGAAACGACAGAGGATTCTTTGATGACTGTTACAAATTCATTTCCTAAAGCAGGTAAGATATTTTTGATTGCTTGGGGTAAAATGATATAACGCATTGCTTGCGGTTGATTCATACCAAGAGAACGTGCTGCTTCTAATTGTCCTTTGTTGACCGCATTGATCCCGGCACGAACGATTTCAGCAACATAAGCACCACTGTTTAATGCAAGAGCGATACAACCAGCGGCAATCTTCGATAGATCAAGACCTAAAACACCTGTACCAAAATAAACAATAAAGATTTGTACTAATAAAGGAGTACCGCGAACATATTCAATATAGCAAATGGCAATCCCACGTAAAATTTTTGATTTAGACAATTTCATCAAGGCAAGTAAACCACCAAGAAGCGCACCGAATAACACACCCATAAAGGCTAAGAAAATCGTATAACCAGCACCGCTGATGTAGAATTTCCCGTATTTCCCAAGGAAGCTTTCGTCATCAGTAAACATCAATTTACCAGCTTCTTTTTTATAGCCATCTAGTAAGTTATTGTCATTGATTGTTTTGATTGAAGCATTGACCTTCTGCTCTAAAACAGGTGCATTTTTAGGGATCGCAACGGCTGCATCTTTTTCACCTTGTTCAAAAGTGACATCAGCAAACGTTAATTCCTTATCACGGTCAACATAAGCTTCCGCGACAGGACCTTCCAAAACAGCAGCATCAACTTTTTTATTTTTTAAGTTCATGATGATATCGGGCACTTTTTGTAAAGATGTTGGAATTGAACCGACAAGTTCCGTTTTTGCCAATTCTTCCTGTGTTGTTTGTTTTTGAACACCGACTTTTACATCATTAAAATCTTTTGTTGATTGGAATTGATCTTTGTCCGATTTTCTAACAACGACTTTTTGTTGGACTGTCATGTAAGGCGTTGAAAAATTAACTTCTTTCAGTCGTTCAGGAGTTGGCGCCATCCCTGAAATGATCAAATCGATTTTGCCTGTTTTCAGTGCGCCTAATAATGCATCAAAACCCAATTCTTCGATTTTTAATTTAACACCGAGATCATCTGCAATTTTTTGTGCAATCGAGATGTCAAAACCAACGACTTGGTCCTTACCGTCAACGTCCGCATGAAATTCATACGGTGCATAATCAGCAGATAAACCAACAATCAGTTCTCCTCGTTTCATAATACTGTCATAGACAGGATCTGGTTCTTCGGCGATTGCTGTAGTTACAGGAATAAAAGTAAGTAGTACCAGCAATATAGGGATGATAAGTGCTAAGGCTTTTTTACATAATTTCATTTGTTCTTCTCCTTTGTAATAGAGTGATAGCAGTCTGATAAATATAACCGCTTAGTTTTCAATAAATATTCTAAAAAACGTGAATAAATGTATAAAAATTTATTGTTTTTGGATGTGTTTTATCATATCATAGATTAAGGGAAAGGAAAAGTGAATTTTATCAAAGAATTTACGAAAGTTCACTTTTGCATAAAAATTAGTAAAAAATGAAAGGTCGAGAAGAATGAATCAGTCGTTGATAGTAAGAGGAGCGCCGCAAGAATATGAATGTAGAGTTGGCGCTTGGAATGATTTAGAAGAACATTTAAATAGAAGAAAGATCAAACATGTCATGATTTTACATGGAAAAGAGTCATGGGAAGCGGCTAAACCTTATTTTCCGACATTTTCTGATATAGATGCGCATTTTGTTTCTTACGGCGGAGAATGCACGGATGAGAAAACGATGGAATTAAAACAATTATTTGAACAAAAACAATTAGAAGGAATCGTCGCTGTCGGCGGTGGGAAAATTGCAGATCTAGGGAAAGCTGTAGCGAATCAATGCAACACACCAATCTTGGTTTTGCCAACATTAGCTGCAACTTGTGCTGCATATACACCGCTAAGCGTGATTTATAAAGCAGATGGTTCTATGGATCGTTATGATGTGTTTGCAAATAGCAATGCTCTAGTTTTGATCGAGCCCAAAGTAATTTTAGATTCACCAATCGAGTTGATGATTGCCGGAATTGGAGATACTGTGGCTAAGTGGTACGAAGCAGATGCGATGATCTCTCAATTAGAGGTACAGCCGATTGAAATCCAAGTATCGGCATTCGCAGCCAAAAAATGCCGAGATGTTTTACTTGCAGATAGTCAAGAAGCTCTTAGTGCTATGAGAAAAAAAGAAATCAACCAAGCCTTTTTAAATGTCGTGGAAACCAATATTTTACTTGGTGGAATGGTTGGTGGTTTTGGTGATGATTATGGTCGGACTGCAGGTGCCCATTCGATTCATGATGCGTTGACTATCTTACCAGAGAGTCACCAACAGCTGCATGGCAATAAAGTGGCATATGGTGTTTTGGTTCAGTTAGTGATTGAAAATAAATGGTCTGAAATTGAACAACTTATTCCGTTTTACCATAGTCTAGATTTACCCATTTCTTTAAAAGAGATGAATATGAATTTATCAGAAGCTGATTATCAGCGAGTTGCAGAGCGTGCTGCAGAGCCTCATGAAACCATTCACTATATGAAGGAAGAGATTACACCTGAGCTTGTGAAAGCGGCAATGATTAAACTGGAAGAGGCAATGAGCAACAAATAAGTAGATGTTACAATAGAGAACTGGGGACAAGAGTTTATATCTTGTTCTCAGTTTTTAATCTCTAAGGATATACTAAAGAAAGCCTGTAAAACCTTGCAAATACGAACAAAAAAAAGTATGATGAGGAAAGTGTAAATTTACAAAAGAAAGTAGGAGAATGAATGACAGAACCAGCCATTCGTTATCGTTTAATAAAGAAAGAAAAACATACAGGTGCTCGTTTAGGAGAAATCATCACGCCTCATGGCACTTTCCCAACACCGATGTTTATGCCTGTAGGAACGTTAGCGACAGTAAAAACAATGTCACCAGAAGACTTGAAAGAGATGGGCGCAGGAGTGATTTTGAGCAATACATATCATTTATGGCTTCGTCCTGGAGATGATTTGATTGCAGAAGCAGGCGGCTTACATAAATTTATGAATTGGGATCAACCGATTTTGACAGATTCTGGCGGTTTTCAGGTGTTCTCGTTAAGCGATATGCGTAAAATCACAGAAGAAGGGGTTCATTTTAGACACCATTTGAATGGATCTAAATTATTCCTTTCACCAGAAAAGGCAATCAACATTCAAAATAATCTAGGCTCTGATATTATGATGAGTTTTGATGAATGTCCGCCATTTGACGAAAGTTACGACTATGTAAAAAAATCGATCGAACGTACATCACGCTGGGCAGAGCGCGGCTTGAAAGCTCATGCTAATCCAGATCGTCAAGGTTTATTTGGAATCATCCAAGGCGCAGGATTTGAAGACTTACGTCGTCAAAGTGCAAAAGATTTGATCAGCATGGACTTTCCAGGTTATTCGATCGGTGGTCTATCTGTAGGTGAACCTAAAGCTGAGATGAATCGCGTGTTAGATTTTACAACACCATTGATCCCAGATAACAAACCAAGATATCTAATGGGTGTGGGAACAGCTGATTCATTAATCGATGGTGTGATTCGTGGCATTGATATGTTTGATTGTGTATTGCCGACTCGAATCGCTAGAAACGGAACTTGTATGACATCTAAAGGCCGTCTTGTCGTTAAAAATGCACAGTATGCAAGAGACTTCCGTCCGTTGGATGAGAAATGTGATTGCTACACTTGTAAAAACTATACGCGAGCCTATATCCGTCACCTAATTAAAGCGGATGAAACATTTGGGATTCGTTTAACGTCTTACCATAATTTGTACTTCCTATTGAATTTGATGAAACAAGTTCGTCAAGCAATCATGGATGATAACCTATTAGAATTTAGACAAGCCTTTTTTGAAGAATATGGATTCAACAAAGAGAATGCGAAAAGTTTCTAAAAAATCGATCAAAAGACTAGTGTTGAAGAAGAAATTTTGGTACAGTGAACTAGTGATTATATGATAGAGAGGTGAATAGATAATGGGCGGAGGACTTTCGTTTATTTTACCATTAATTCTTTTAGCGGGAATGATGTTTTTTATGACACGTTCGCAAAAGAAACAACAAAATGAACGTCAAACACTTTTAGATGCAATGAAAGTGGGCGATGAAGTTGTAACGATCGGCGGATTACATGGTGTGATTTCTGAAATCGATACTGATAAAAGAACTGTATTGATCGATTGTGAAGGAATTATCCTTGAATTTGATCGTGCAGCAATCAAAACAGTGAAGCCAGGTACTGTTGTTACAAATGACAGCGACGTAACGACTATTGAAACTGAGGAAACAGTTGTTGAAGAACCAACAACGACTTCTGAAAACGATGAAACGAAAGAATAAATTCCAGCTTGCTGGGATTTTTTCTTTCTAACATATTAGGAAAATACACATAGACTATTCTTCAGAAAGAAGGGGAGAATCATCGAAAAGCTGTCGTGGCATCAAAAATTCTTATTAAAAAAAGAGTTAAAAACCAAATGCCGTTCTTTTCAGCAACTGGGATATTCATCTGTCAATGAAACTGAATTGATGAATTATCTTGTTTCTTATCGTTGGAAAAAACAATCTCCATCATCAATTAAGGATTGTAAGGAAGACATTTTACATATTGAACCAAACGAATTTTTTGATTATCAACAATTGCTTGCTCAAACAAGTAGTTTAAAGATCAAAGACTGGCACGATTTAACGGACCTATTCTAAAGAAGAATAGGTTCTTTTTTTCTTTTTGTAAGATAGAAAACGCTTGCTTTTTCGGCGGATAAAAAAACTTGTTTGAATGTGAAAAAAATCACAATAAAACTATTTACAAGAAAAAAATATTGTTGTATGATGTGTATGTGAAATAGTTAACAAACAAAAATAAATCATTTATTTTTCTAGGAGGATCACAATGGCTAAAACAATGAAGAAAGAAGATACCAAAAAAACTGATGTATCAGCAATGATTGACGAGTTAGCAAAAAAAGCAAATGTTGCTTTAAAAGAAATGGAAGACTTCGATCAAGAAAAAGTTGACCACATTGTGCACCAAATGGCAATGGCCGCATTAGACCAACATATGCCTTTAGCAAAAATGGCAGTTGAAGAAACTGGCCGTGGAATTTACGAAGATAAAGCAATCAAAAACATGTACGCTTCAGAATATATTTGGAATAGTATCAAACATGATAAAACTGTAGGTGTTATCAATCAAGACGACCAAACAGGTTTAATTGAAATCGCTGAACCAGTTGGTGTAGTTTGTGGTGTTACACCAACAACGAATCCAACATCAACTACAATTTTTAAAGCGTTGATTTCTATCAAAACAAGAAACCCAATCGTATTTGCTTTCCATCCAAGTGCACAAAAATGTTCTGCAGAAGCAGCTCGTATCGTTCGTGATGCCGCTATCAAGGCAGGTGCTCCTGAAAACTGTGTTCAATGGATCGAACAACCTTCATTAGAAGCTACTTCAGGTTTGATGAACCACCCTGGAATTGCCATTGTTTTAGCCACTGGTGGTAGTGCTATGGTGAAATCAGCATATTCAACTGGTAAACCAGCTTTAGGTGTTGGACCAGGTAATGTTCCTTCATATATTGAAAAAACAGCGAAGATCAAACGGGCAGTGAACGATTTGATCGTGTCTAAATCATTCGATAACGGTATGATCTGTGCTTCTGAACAAGCGGTGATTGTCGATAAAGAAGTTTATGCAGCTGTAAAAGCCGAATTTGAAGCGCATCAAGTGTACTTCGTTAAACCAAACGAATTACAAAAACTAGAAGATGCTGTGATGAACGAAGGAAAATATGCGGTTAACCCAGCAATCGTTGGGTACTCAGCTGAACATATCGCAGAACTTGCTGGTATCAAAGTACCAAAAGGTACGAAAATCTTAATTGCTGAACTTGAAGGAGCAGGTGCTGAATATCCACTTTCACGTGAAAAATTATCTCCAGTTCTAGCTATGATGAAAGCAAAAAATACCGCGCATGCTTTTGATCTATGTGAAGCGATGCTTGAGTTAGGTGGATTGGGACATACTGCTGTGATTCATACAGAAGACGAAGATCTACAAGTGAAATTTGGTTTACGCATGAAAGCTTGTCGTATCTTGGTAAACTCTCCGTCAGCAGAAGGCGGAATCGGTAATATCTATAACGAAATGATTCCTTCATTAACATTAGGTTGCGGATCATATGGTAAAAATTCAGTGTCTAAAAACGTATCTGCTGTCAACTTGATCAACGTCAAAACTGTAGCGAAACGGAGAAATAATATGCAATGGTTTAAATTACCGCCAAAAATTTTCTTTGAAAAAAATTCATTACAATATCTACAAAAAATGGAAAATGTTGAACGTGTGATGATCGTTTGTGATCCAGGAATGGTTCAATTTGGCTATGCTGACACAGTTCGTAAAGAATTGCAAAAACGTAAAAACGACGTTCAAATTGAAGTCTTTTCAGCAGTAGAACCAAATCCATCTACAAACACAGTGTACGCTGGAACAAAAGTGATGGTTGATTTTGAACCTGATACAATTATTGCTTTAGGTGGCGGATCTGCAATGGACGCGGCTAAAGGTATGTGGATGTTCTATGAACACCCAGATACAGAATTCTTTGGTGCTAAACAAAAATTCTTAGATATTCGTAAACGTACGTATAAAATCGACAAAGCAGTTAAAACGCAATTTGTATGTATCCCAACAACATCAGGTACAGGATCAGAAGTAACACCATTTGCCGTTATCACAGATAGTGATACTCATGTGAAATATCCATTAGCTGATTACGCATTAACACCAGATGTTGCAATCATTGACCCACAATTTGTGATGTCAGTTCCAGCTTCTGTAACAGCTGATACTGGAATGGATGTTTTAACACACGCAATCGAGTCTTACGTTTCAGTAATGGCTTCTGATTATACGCGCGGATTAAGTTTACAAGCAATCAAATTAGTCTTTGAACACTTAGAAAATTCAGTGAAACGTCCAGATGCTGAAAGTCGTGAAAAAATGCATAATGCATCAACAATGGCTGGTATGGCTTTTGCCAATGCATTCTTGGGAATTTGTCACTCAGTAGCACATAAGATTGGTGGAGAATACGGGATTCCACACGGGCGTACAAATGCGATTTTATTGCCGCATATCATCCGTTACAATGCTAAAGATCCTTCAAAACATGCAATGTTCCCTAAATATGACTACTTCCGTGCAGACACTGATTATGCTGATATCGCGAAATTCTTAGGTCTTAAAGGGAAAAATACTGCAGAATTAGTGGATGCATTAGCAACAGCTGTATACGATTTAGGTGTATCTGTTGGAATCGATATGAACTTGAAAGCGCAAGGTGTCACACAAGAAATTCTTGATTCTACAGTTGATCACATGGCTGAACTAGCTTATGAAGACCAATGTACAACAGCAAATCCAAAAGAACCATTGATCAGTGAATTGAAACAAATAATTATTGATGCTTATAATGGATAATTGAATAAATTGAGAAGAGCGGCTTAAAAGCTGTTCTTCTTTTTTTATTTAGAGGTATAATAAAGTCAAAATAAGTAGGAGTGATGTAAAATGACTATCCGAGAAGCGAAGTTAGAAGATGCAGAAGTGATCAATCAGTTAAATACTTCTCCGTTGAATCACGAATATCCATTAGAAGATACCAAAAAACAGCTGAACTATATACTGTCTTCACCAGTGAATAAAGTATTTGTAAAGACCATAGATGAACAAGTGGTTGGCTACATTCAACTAAGTGAGTATGTCTGTACTTACGGACCGAAGCTGATGAATGTAATGGCGCTAGTAGTAGATGAAACGATACATGGTCAAGGAATCGGGAAATCTTTGCTCAATCATGCAGAACTATGGGCAAAAGAAAATACTGCGAAAGGCATCCGACTAAATTCAGGTGTAGAAAGAACCGAAGCACACAAATTTTATGAACATCAAGGCTATGTAAGAGTGAAGAATCAAGTGAATTTCAGAAAGTTATTTGACTAAATGAGATAAAAATATCAGTCGTAAAGAATGAAATTGCATATTGACAAATGAAAATGTAAAATGATACCATAGAAAATAACGAAGAAGAAAGGAGGGAGCAAAATGAAAATGAATCAATTCAAAACAAGTAACAGTCAGAAATGGGTTGTAGAGCGTTATCATATATTGAAACAATGGCAAAAATCATATTTTTTTGCTCTCTCTATCAGTATATACATGTATTTAAGCTAAGTGCTTGGATAGATAAGCCGTCGATCATTTTTGATCGACGTTTTTTTTGCTGAAATTTTATGGAGGTGAATCCAATGAGTGGAAGAAAAGGAAAAAATCAAACCGGCTGAGGAATGCGGCCGTCATTTTGCATTCCGAATAATAAAAAAGAACGAGGAATCAGAATGTTAACAATTAAAGGGAAATATAACGAAGCACAAGTTTTTACAGACATGTTAGAGGATAGTACGATTGGACAAATTATGTCTTTATGCAATCAAGAGTTTGCGAAAGAAAGTCAAATCAGGATTATGCCAGATACGCATAGCGGCTCAGGCTGTGTGATTGGAACAACGATGACAATCAAAGATAAGGTTGTTCCCAATTTAGTTGGCGTAGATATTGGGTGTGGCTTGTATGTGGTTAAATTAAATAAATCGATCAAAACAAATTTTGATAAACTAGATCGGATTATTCGAACAAGAATTCCAAGTGGTTCTCAATCACATGATAAAAGTCAGTATATGTTTGAACTTTTAAATGTGTCGGCACCGATTCATAAAGGCTGGGCTTTGAGAAGTTTAGGTACCCTTGGTGGAGGAAACCATTTTATTGAAGTCAATGAAGGCAAAGATGGCTTGTATTTAGTGATTCATAGTGGTAGTCGGATTTTAGGTAAAGAGATTGCTGAATACCATCAAGAAGTTGCGTATCAAACGTTATCTCAACTGCGAAAAGAACTAAAGAGCCAAGGGGCAACCGCCAAAAATAATGGGGATTTTGAAAAAGCTTCAGAGTTAGAAAGGATGCGGGAATCAGTAAAAATTCCGTATGAGTTGTCTTATGTTACAGGAGAGCATTTAACAGACTATTTAAGTGACATGAAAATCGCTCAAGCCTATGCCGCTATGAATCGTAAACTTATGGCTGAGGTTATTATCAAAGGAATGAAGTGGAAAAAGGCTGTGATCGAATCGTTTGATTGTCCTCATAATTATATTGATTTAGAACAGAAGCTTTTAAGAAAAGGAGCTGTTTCAGCGAAGTTCGGTGAAAAGATCATCGTTCCTTTAAATATGAAAGATGGAAGTATTCTAGCAACAGGATTAGGTAATCCTAACTGGAATCAATCAGGTCCCCATGGTGCGGGGCGCCTGTTAAGCCGTTCACAGGCAAAAGCAAAAATTAGTTTAGAAAGTTATCAACATGCTATGAAACATGTATGGACAACGTCTGTTTCAAAGAAAACGATCGACGAAGCGCCAAAAGCGTATAAACCGATGAAACAATTAATGGCAGATATGAAAGACACGATGGAAATTCAGGAAGTGATCCGCCCGCTATATAATTTTAAGGGATAGGTTGTTAGGAGAAAAAATAGTATGAGTGAAAGAATGATTATGTCTAAAAAAATTCAGAAATTAGCAACAGCTGATTGTACAGCTTCTAGCTTCTTAAATAGTTCTGAAAATAAAGTTGAATGGAACAAACATTTTGCGCAACACTTTTTAAAAGCATTTAAAGGAACGATTGATGATGAGGGGGAGACTTTGACGGATTGGCTGATCGAAGTTAGGGAAGCTTTTCAAGGGAAATATGGACCCATTATGGAAGAACACTCTTTTTATATGAAAGAAGAAGGGAGGATTATTGCCAGTACCGTTGTTGCCTTGTTTCGGGGCGTTCCCTTAGTTATTTATGTTGCAGTTGACCCTAGAGACAGAGGTCGTGGACTTGCTAAAAAATTGTTAAAGAAAATGTTAGGTTCATTTCATGGTTCAACCTATCAAAAAGTTTATTTAGTTGTAACACCAGGCAATCTACCAGCAGAAATAATTTATAAACAGTTAGGATTTGAGGTAGTCGGAACAAATTGGGATGAGCTTCTAGGATCGTCATGATCCAGAGCGTTGCTTTTTCAAATAAATCATTTGCTGTATATAATGGAGTCAAAGAATCAGTATTTACTTAAATAGGTAATTCTATTAAGAAAGGATGATTGAGATGTCAAAATTTTCTCCATGTTTATGGTTTGATGGAAAAGTAGAAGAAGCAGCTGAGTTTTATGTGAATGCATTTGAGCAAGGGGAAATCAATAAAGTTGATTATTATGTGGATAGTGAACACCAACCTAAAGGATCAGTGCTGACCATCGCGTTGACCCTTTCCGGACAAGAAGTTATTTTGTTGAACGGCGGACCGGAATTTACGTTTACACCTGCAATTTCATTTTTTGTAGAATGTGAGACGGAAGCACAAATTGACAAGTTATGGGAAACGTTAAGTCATAATGGCGAGGTTTTGATGGCATTTGGGTCATATCCGTTCAGCAAGAAATATGGGTGGCTGAAAGATCAATATGGTGTTTCTTGGCAATTAGTCTTATCTGAAGCGCCGCAGTCGATCACACCAAGTTTCTTGTTTGCTGGGGAAGAGTTTGGTAAAGCGGAAGAAGCAATGAATCAATGGATCAATATTTTCGGTGAAGGTAAGGTAGAGTATGTCCAAAAAAATCCGGATGGGACTATTGCTCAAGCGTTATTTACAATGCACGGTCAACCATTTCGAGTGATGGATAGTGGTGAGGCACATGATTTTACCTTTACGATGGCAACGTCGTTTTACGTTTACTGTAAAGACCAAGCAGAGATCGATCGGTTATGGAGTGCTGTGACTACCAAAGGAAAAGAATGGCCATGTGGCTGGATGGAAGATGAGTATGGTGTTTGTTGGCAGACCGTTACGAAGGATATGGATGAATTATTTGATAGTTCTGACCCAGACAGAGCGTATCGGGTAATGCAGGAATTGTATAAAATGAAACGCATCGATATAGCGTTATTGAGAAGCGCATACGAAGGATAAAATAAAAGAAGATTGGGCATTTAAGCTCAATCTTCTTTTTTATTTACTTCTCTTAGCAAACGGTTGATAAGCGATACCACGACTTTCACACCAATGAATGATCTCACTAGAAAAAATAATATCTGTTGTTGTAAGTTCAGTAGTGTTTTTCTTTCCAAGTAACGTATACATCATTTTAAGTTCATCTTCCCATTGTTGGACAAGTTCGATTGTCTCATCAACACTATTTGTCATCAGTTGATTCAAAATCGTTCCAGCAACACCAACACTTTTAGCGCCTAAGCTGAGTGCTTTAACAATATCCAACGACTGACGAACACCACCAGAAGCTAAAACAGCTAAGTCACGTTGCCAGTTCGTCGATTCTAAAAGGGAAAGGACGGTCGATTGTCCCCAGTCAGTTAAAAAGCCTAACTCTCGTTTTTTACGACGGGCATTTTCGATTTGTGTAAAACTTGTTCCACCTTGACCACTGACATCGACAGCTTTCACACCGCGATCGATTAATTGTTCGATTGTCTCACTGCTCATACCAAAACCAACTTCTTTTACAATAACAGGAACAGACAGGTGAGAAACAATTTCTTCAATATTATCCAGCCAACCATGGAAATCACGATCTCCTTCAGGCATGACTAACTCTTGCGGGACATTTACGTGAATTTGTAATCCATCAGCATGAAAAAGATCGACCGCTCTTTTGGCCTCTTCTAATGAAAGGCCTGCGCCAATGTTAGCTAACATCAGGCCGTTTGGATTTTCTTGACGCATGATTTGATAAGTATCTGCTAACTCAGGAGCTTTTAACGCCGCATTGACTGATCCGGTGGCTACCATCACACCCGTTTCTCTAGCGATGATGCCGAGCTTCTGATTAATGTCTTTCGCACGCTCGCTGCCACCTGTCATAGCATTGATATAAAAGGGTTGATTCAAGGAAAAATCAAGAAAAGAGGTTGAAATATCGACGTCATCCATAGCAGTTTCTGAAAATGAATGATGGACAAAACGAAGTTGATCAAAGTCATTAGCTTTTTCTTTATGAAAGGCTTTCGCCAAAGAGATATGTTCATCTTTTCGGTTCATTTTTCTCCTGCTTTCCGTAAAAATATACATGTAATGGTAAAGGCGTGATTCCTTCTTTTTCCCAAGAACTCATCAAAGGTAAAATACCAGATTTTTGTTTGAATAAGACGATGCCGCAATCGCCGCCACCTGCACCAGAAGATTTCGCCGCACCGCCGCAAGTTTGCGCTAAATTACATAATTTCTTTAGGGCAGGTGTTTCGATCGTAACGCCTGTGATCGATGTTAATTGTTGGAGTAATTTCCGGTTTTTTCGTATTTGTGCTTGA
The DNA here is from genome assembly GCF_058216515.1 of Enterococcus sp. AMC1252. Classification (NCBI taxonomy): domain Bacteria; kingdom Bacillati; phylum Bacillota; class Bacilli; order Lactobacillales; family Enterococcaceae; genus Enterococcus; species Enterococcus sp. AMC1252. Next base: position 3,088,472 of record NZ_CM177097.1, on the reverse strand, counting down.
ATCAAAGAGATATTTTCTGCGTTGAAACCTGCAATCATTGTCTCAACGCACGCCTTGCTGTCATTAAGAAATTGTTGATAAGCTGTTTCTTGTACTTCTTTTGATTGATTGACTTGATCGACTAAATCAGAAGTAGAAGCAGGGCTTCCTGTCCAGCCAATCAATAAACGTAATTTTTTAGGAACAGTGAGTGGTTTGATCATTAGCTTTGGCCATGCTGCTTGAAGTAGCGCTGTTAAAGTTAGTTTTTGAGTTTGATCGTTGACCCATTGATGATCAAAGGTTGAAAAAGCGATCCAACCGCCGTAACAGCTAGCTGCGATATCTCCACAAGAACCATTTCCTTGAACTTCTAAGTGAGCTAGTGCCGAAAGTTTAAAAATCTCTTCTTCCGTCAACTCTAAACCATAAAAGAGACTGAGTGCTTTTACAGTTGCAACAGTTACAGCACCGCTAGAGCCTAAACCATATTTTCGACCATTTGAATTATCTAATTCACTCGTTACTTTTAAATGATAAAAAGATAGTTCTTGTTGTTGTTCTTGGGCGTATTTTTCCGTTAAACGAATCGCTGCCAGTACATAGTGAAACGGATTTTCACGAATATCTAACACAAGCTCGTTGTTTCTTCTTGTCCAACGTACAGGAAGGGAACTGTACTGAGCAGATTGAATGCTACCGACATTTTCTGCTGATTCAAGATTAACAGTCACAAATTGATCCACTGCCACGATAATAGCTGGATGTCCAGGTTCAACAACAGCATATTCACCAGCAATAAACAATTTGCCCGGTGTGGAAACTTCTATCATAATTCTTCCGACCTTTCTACAGGCATCAAGGTGATTCCTGGTCCTGCGTATGCTGTAATCAGCTTTTCTTCAGACAAATGATCTGCTAAAAAATTCTTTAAAGCAGTCAAATTTTTCTTTTCGACCAAGATTTTAACATTTGGTCCAGCATCCATTGTAAAGTAACAAGGCAGACCTTGTTTTCGAGCTAAGCGTACTAACTGCATAACGTTCAAACTTTCAGGTGACCAGTAAGTAAACGGTGGAACAGCAGCTAATGTTGTTCCGTGCATGCGCAATCCGTTAGCCTCGGTGACTTCTCCTAGTTTAACAAAATCTTTTTCTCTAATTGCTTGTTTAGCAGTTGCTAAATCAGGTTCTACATTTTCTAACCAACCAGAATAAAAGCTTGAGGTTTCAACGGTTCTTTTCATGCCATCACGACTAGATATATCTTTTATACCATCATCTACTAAAACGAATAACATAGCTAATTCGTCTTCCCAATCATTGGAAGGAATTACTTGGGCAAATGAGGTTTTATCAGAATCTCCTTTTTGCCATTCAGCAAACCCACCGAAAATACTACGGCAGGCAGATCCTGAGCCGCGACGAGCTAAGCGAGATAGTTCGGTTTCAGTCAATTGTAAATCCAATGCTTGACTACAAGCCCCAGCCAAAGCTGCTAAACCACTAGCAGAAGAAGCGAGTCCTGCTGCCGTGGGAACAAAATTTTGACTATCTACTTTTGCGAATAATGTTAGATTTTGTTGTTTGCGAACAAGATCTAAGAATTTAGAGATTTTAGCGGTTTGTTTAGGATCTTGTTTGTTTCCATCTAAAAAGAACACATCTTCTGTTAATGTTTCATCAAAATGTACAGTTGTTTCAGTATAAAAGGCATCTAAAGTTAAAGAAAGGCTACTATTCATCGGTAGTATCAGCTGTTCATCTTTTTTGCCCCAATACTTAATTAAGGCAATGTTTGTATAGGCTCGTGCTTTTCCAGCGTACATTAATTTTTCACTCCTAATGATTGGATCCAAGTGGCATTAGCGCCGGTTTGCTCTAATGCTGCAGCGATTTTGACTGCTTGCATCTGAGAATCAGCTAAAGCGATCATACAACCGCCACGGCCGCCACCTGTTAATTTTGCTCCTAAAGCTCCGTTTTCTAAAGCTGCTGCGACCAATCGATCTAATTGGTCATTGCTAACGGTCAATGCTTTAAGTTGTTCATGTGCTTGATTCATAACGTTTCCTAATGTAAGAACATCATCTGCTAAAATAACCTGTTTGGCTAGTTTAGTCAAGTGGCCTAACTCAGTGATATGTTGCGAGACTGTTTGTTTGTTTTGTTCAAAAAGATGGGCAACGTCACGGACAGCTGCTCTCGTTTGACCTTTGATGCCAGTATCAGCAACGATCAAAAAAGCATTGGAAACATTCATAGGAAATGTTTCTAATGGATGACCTTTTATGAAAAATAGAGGTTCATTTCCACTGGTAGCGGCTGCGTCGATTCCGCTCGGATTACCATGTGCAATTTTTTCCGCGCGATTGACTAAGTGGAGCAATGTGTCTGGTGTACAGAGAACGTTAAAATAATCAAATAAGCCACGAACGATTGCGACAGCAGTTGCAGCACTTGAACCCATGCCACGTTCTGAGGGGATCGTGCTGGTAATCGTGATTTTTAAAGTCGCAGTTTCTTGATGAAGTGTCAACAACGTTTGGTTGATGGCTTCTCTGATACTTTTTAACTGCTGAGGAACTTCTGACAATTTCCCTGAAAAATAATGACAATCTATGTTCATGGTAGTGTCAGGTTCAATGGTTGTTGAAACGAAGGTCTCTTGAAAAGGGAAAGCAATCGCTGGTTCACCATAAACGACAGAATGCTCGCCCATCAATATAATTTTTCCAGAGGCTTGTCCATGACCGATTTTTTCTATATTCATTTTAATAAACAGTCCTTTTATTTAAAATATCAGCTGTGTGGTGATTTAAGGTGTGATATAAAGACATAGAACGAACACCATAAGTGACAGGTATCCTATTAAGATTACCACAAGCGATTCCTGCTAGCAAAACACTTGAAATATTGATCGTACCAGCATCTTTATAAGTTAATAATAGAACAAAAGTAATCAATAAACTTTAAATAGTGCTTCATGAAGAAGCTTCTTTTCTAGTATCAGAAGGAGTACTCCTATGCTGAGAACAGTTTTCAACCTACACTAGTTTACCAAAAAAGCCTATGAAGTAAAATTTTTAGTTTCTATATTAAGGAAAAAATTAATTTCTTATTAATATCTCTGTAAGCAAAAAAAAGAAAGAATAGAGCACAAGTACCGATCTGAGCTCTATTTTTTCTTCTTACTATTCTTCAATCAATAAGCCCAAACCTGCGGCAATCGTAATTGCTTGTTCTTGTGTTACTTTTAATCCTTTGAGCAATTCTTGAGAAAAAGCAATTTTTTCAAACGTACTTTTTGTTAGATCTAGACCCGCCAGTTTGGTGTGGAACCAGTTACTTCCAGTTAATGAACAGTTGTCAAATAGGATATTATTCCAAGTGACTTCTACAAATTCTGTATCAGCCAAACTAGTTTGTTTAAATTGGACCACTTTTTGATTCGTAGCGCTAAAAGAGGTATAGTCTGCTAAACAATCTTCAAAAAGACAATCCCGCAAATAACTCTCGGCAAAGTTCGTGCCAGTTAATTTACATTGACGAAAATGAACTTGATGAAAACTAGCACCAATCCATTCTGTGTTGGAAAGATCGCAATGGTCAAAGACGACATTACTGCATTCAAAACGTTCTAAATGATTTCGATTCATAGTCAATTTTTCAAAGCGACACTCTCTGAAAACTAAATTGCGGGCATCTTGATAACTCAAGTCTTGCTCTTTCACGGACAGTCCTTCAATAATAATTTCATCATCTATAGAGATAAAATCTGTTTCAGTGAGTTTTGGCAATAAAGGAGCAATAGGTTTCTTGATTTTCATGAATAAAACCTCCAAATTAAATATACTAGCATTACTCTGTTTCTTTATCTAAATTTTCATTTAGTTGATAGGCACGATTGTAAAATTTTAAACACATGGTCAGCACATAAGCTCCTAATAAACCTAAAAGGCTACCTAAAACGATGCCGATCAAACGGTAATTCAACAAGCTTACTAAATATTGATGGCGAGCTAAGTTTGCAAGCAATAAAGACATAGGCGTGGTAAAAAAATTGGCGATCGTATAGTTTCTTTTAATAAAGAATTCCACCGTTACAAAGAAAAAACAAATCAGAAAAATGGTTTCTAACGAAGTGAAAGAAATGCTCAATAAAAGAGCTGCGATCAATAATCCAATCATTGTTCCTAGAATTCTTTGAACATTGCGGTGCATAATCGCCCTTAAATTATCCCCCTGTAAAACAGCTGCACAAGAGACAATCATCCAATAAGCATTGGTCAAATGTAAAGACTGACTGATATAGGTTGCTAAAAATAAAATAGCCGCATAATGCAGTGCATCAAGTAGCGCTGCCGGATCTGTGTACAAGCGTTCTTGTAATGACATTTTTCTTTGAGGTGTGCCAGTTTCCCCTTCAATATAGTACAAAAGAATTGCTACGACAAGAGAGGTTAACACACCTAGTAATACATAACTCATCATAATCGGAACTTTTTCCAATGGAATCTTCGTTCCACTTCCCATGGCGGTTACCATGACAATAAAAAAAGCCCCCGGCTTAGCAATCCTGTATAACCTAAATATAATTCTAGCTAAAAATGCAATCAATGCTATAGCGATTGGGATAAGCCAAGGAATATGAGTACTTAAGACCCCCACTAAATTTCCGAAAAGTAAAAATCCGCCAACTGAACTTAAACGAACCAACAGTTCTTTTAGTGGAAGAGATTGATAATAAAGAAATGTAAAAATTCCAAGTGAGCCGAAACTGCCGATCAATAAATTATTTGAAAAATAACCTATAAAAAGTGGTACGGCCATACAAATACCAGCACCAATCAAGCGAAAAGGTGCTTTTTGAGGTTTGTGAAACGTAGTTAATTCTTTGAAAAATGATGAACGATGCATCTGATCACTCCTTATCTATTAATATGAAATAGGGCAAATATTCTGTAACTCAATTGAAGATGAGACGGATCTTGAATAACAAAAGATCAATTGATGCCCTAATATGTTTCTTCTATATACTAATCTAACATACTTTTTTATAAGAAGACAATCGCTTTTTATCTAATTTAACTTCACGGACTAGCCTTTCGGAAAAAAGAGAAAACCTGATTGTGACAAAAAACACCGCGCTCATGGTGACCTATTTTTCAGTCAAGTCTAAACAAGCTTGTTCAGCTTTTTATAGCCATTTCTAAGAAATCACTTCTAATGAAGATATAATTTAATGATGTGAGTATTAAGAAAAAATAAGATTATTCTTGATTTTTTAATTTAAAAACTGTAAACTATACCTCAGTACAGTAAATAATTATTAAATTCTGATTTTTCAGAAAATACTTAGGGTCTTTATTAGGGAGGAAATAAGAATGAAGTTAAAGAAATCATTTGCGTTTGGATTCATCACTTTATTTAGTTTAACACTCGCAGCGTGCGGTAACGGTGGCGGAAAAACAGACGATACAGGCAGTTCAAAAGCGGCAGATGCCGAACCTAGCGGAGAGCAAGTATTCCGTATCAATGAACAACAAGAAATGCCAAGTGCAGATCCATCTTTAGCTACTGATGAAGTAAGTTTTACGGCATTGAATAATGTTTATGAAGGAATTTATCGTTTAGACGAAAAAAATAAACCACAACCAGCGGGAGCGGCTGAAAAAGCAGAAATGAGCGACGACGGTCTTGTGTACAAAATTAAATTAAATGAAGATGCAAAATGGTCTGACGGAAAACCTGTAAAAGCAGAAGACTATGTTTATGGATGGCAACGTACAGTTGATCCAGCAACAGCTTCAGAATATGCTTCCCTTTATAGCGCAATTAAAAATGGTCAAGCTATTATGGATGGTAAGAAAGATAAAGCTGAACTTGGAATCAAAGCTGTAGGGGACTATGAGTTAGAAGTTACATTAGAGCAAGTAACACCATTTATGGATTACTTATTTGCATTCCCTTCATTCTTCCCACAAAGAAAAGATATTGTAGAAAAATATGCGGATAAATTCGCTGCTAATAGTGACAATGCTGTTTATAACGGACCGTTCACTTTAGCTGACTTTGATGGACCTGGAACAGATACTGAATGGTCTCTTAAAAAGAACAAAGAATATTGGGACAATAAAACAGTTAAATTAGATGAAGTAAAAGTAAGTGTGGTTAAAGAAGCACCAACTTCACTAAACCTTTTCCAAGACGGACAAGTAGATGAAGTTGTGTTGAGTGGGGAGTTAGCACAACAAATGGCTAGCGATCCAGAATTCGTTATTGAAAAAGAAGCATCAACTCAATATATGGAATTAAATCAACGTGAAGATAGTTCACCATTTAAAAATGAAAATCTAAGAAAAGCAATTTCATATGCAATCGATCGTAAATCTTTAGTTGACTCAATCTTAGGTGATGGTTCAGTAGAACCAAAAGGTCTTGTGCCAGCGGATATGTCAACAAGCCCTAAAGGGGATAAAGACTTTGCAGATGAAGCAGGGAATGTGATTGCTCATGACGAGAAAAAAGCAAAAGAGTATTGGGAAAAAGCGAAAAAAGAATTGGGCATCACTAAACTAGACATGGATATCCTTTCTTCAGATACTGATTCTTCTAAGAAAACAGTTGAGTATTTACAAGGTGCTATTCAAGATACTTTAGATGGCGTAAAAGTTACAGTTAGTCCTGTACCATTTTCTGTACGTTTAGATCGTTCAAACAAAGGTGATTTTACAACAACAATCGGTGGTTGGGGAGCAGACTATGCTGATCCAAGTAGTTTCTTGAATCTATTTGAAACAGGCAATTCTTATAACCGTGGTCACTATAGTAATCCTGAATATGATAAAAATATTCAAGCTGCAGCGACAACAAATGCCAATGAACCAGAAAAACGTTGGGATAATATGGTCGATGCGGAAAAGATTATTATGGATGATATGGGTGTAGTACCTCTTTACCAAAGAGCACAAGCTCGTATGCGTTCTGAAAAAGTTAAGGGAATCGCGTTCCACCCAGCTGGACCAAAATTTGATTACAAATGGGCTTATATCTCAGAATAATGTAAGATGATAGTCAATAGCAAAAAGGACCTTTGCCCTCTTTGAATAAAAAGGCAACGGTCCTCTTGCTATCTTTGCTCATAAAAAGTAAAATAATAAAGAAACAATAGAGACAATCAGTAAAATACCTCCAGTTTCAAGCCAGTAAAGCTGATGTGCTTTGCCGATTTCTGAAAATGGAATGAATTCTTTCGGTTCATTTTTCTTTCTAAAACGAAAATGCATTTTCATAAAACGTTGGAAATTATCAAAAAATCCTGAGGACATAATCCACATGGCTAAGCCGATAATCAGAAAGAATAATGAAACGATGAAGAAGGTATCAGATACAGAACGGATAGTCAGTGACTGTTTTATTAATAGGTAAGTGAAAATACCGATGCTTGAGACCGCTGAGGTGATCAAGGGCCATTTAAAGTTTTTCATGTGCTCATCCTTACTTAATTTTCTATCCTTACTTTATCGAAAAAAACTGATGAAGTCAAAATAATCTCGGAGGTGTCATTCTTGAACAGTTTTGGAAAATATTTTCTTAAACGGGTCTTTTTTATGATCATCACATTGTGGCTGATCGCAACGATTACGTTTTTCTTAATGCAATTATTACCAGGTACTCCTTATACCAACCAAGAAAAGCTTAGTCCAGAAACCATTGCTATGTTGAACAAGCAGTCTGGGTTAGATAAGCCTGTAATCGTTCAGTATGGAATTTACTTAAAAAATCTGCTAGTTGGGGATTTTGGTATTTCATTCCAATTTAAAAATCAACCAGTAGCAAAACTTTTAGCAGGTCGTATTGGACCATCTGTCCAATTAGGAGGACAAGCAATCATCTTTGGTACCTTAGTAGGTATTTTACTAGGGATCATAGCTGCAATGCGCCAAAATACATGGGTAGATACATTAGCGACATTAATGGCAATTTTGGGACGTTCCATTCCTAACTTCGTCTTTGCGGTATTATTGCAATATATCTTTGCTATGAAATTAAAAGTGTTGCCAATTGCAATGTGGAATGGTTTTGCTTATACAATTTTACCGACAATAGCATTAGCTATGAGCCCTATGGCCGATTCCGCCAGGTTTATACGAACCGAAATGGTTGAAGTTTTACATAGTGACTATGTAGAGTTAGCTCGCGCCAAAGGCTTGAGCCGTTGGCAAGTAGCTGTGAGACACGGACTTAGAAACAGTTTGATTCCTTTGATTACATTACTCGGCCCATTAGCCGTTGGTTTGATGACAGGATCTTTAGTTGTTGAAAATATTTTCGCTATTCCAGGTATTGGGGAGCAGTTCGTAAAATCAATCATGACCAATGACTATCCAACGATTATGGCAGTAACGATTTTATATTCTGCTTTACTAGTATTTGTTATTTTGATCGTTGATTTACTTTATGGATTGATCGATCCAAGAATTCGTGTTTCAGGAGGTGCCAAAGGTTAATGGAAACAATTGACTTAAACAATGTCCCAGAGAAAATCAAAGAAATACCTGCAAAAGAATTCCAGCCTTTGGATACATCAACAACAAAGGAACGTGAACGAATTGCAACACCGTCACTAAGTTTTTTACAAGACTCTTGGCGTCGTTTAAAGAAGAATAAAGCTGCTGTGATTTCCTTGGTTCTTTTAGGAATCATCATCTTTATTTCAATTATTACTATTTGGGTTTCACCTCATGACCCTACACAGCAAAATGTTGCGTATATCAATTTACCACCGCGTATTCCATTTTTAGACAGTATTAATGGATTTAACGGCACCGCCAATGTTGCGGGCAAGATGGTAGACAAATACGCCCAAGCCAATGTTCCTGATAACGTGAATTTTTATCTTGGAACGGATGGATTAGGCCGTGATGTATTGAGCCGTTTATTCATGGGAACACGTATCTCATTGCTGATTGCGTTTATTGCTGCATTACTTGATATTACAATCGGTGTAACTTACGGGTTGATTTCAGGCTTACTAGGCGGACGTGTGGATACAGTAATGCAACGTATTTTGGAAGTTCTTTCTGGAATTCCTAACCTTGTTGTGATGATTTTGATGCTGACTGTTTTTGATCCAGGTATTTTATCAATCGTGTTAGCAATGGTGATTACCAACTGGATTTCAATGGCTAGAATCGTTCGGGCTCAGACCTTGAAACTAAAAGATCAAGAGTTTGTTTTAGCAGCCCAAACATTAGGTGAATCTCGCTTGAAGATTGCCGTAAAACATATTTTGCCGAATATCTCAAGTGTGATCATCGTTCAAATGATGTTCAGTATCCCATCGGCAATTTTCTTCGAAGCGTTTCTAAGTTTCATCGGTTTAGGATTAAGACCGCCGACCGCTTCTCTTGGAACATTATTAAATGAAGGATATAAAACGTTCCGTTTCCTTCCATATTTGATGTGGATTCCTGCCGTAACTTTGTCAGTCGTGATGATTTGTTTCAACTTACTAGCTGACGGACTACGTGATGCCTTCGATCCTAAGATGAAAGAGTAGAGTGAATGACTATGGAAAAAGTATTAGAAGTAAAAGACTTACAGATTTCTTTTGATACGTTTGCTGGAAAAGTAAATGCTATTCGTGGTGTTAGCTTTGAGCTGTTCAAAGGGGAAACTCTTGCGATCGTAGGGGAATCTGGTAGTGGTAAATCTGTTACTACTAGAAGTATCATGCGATTATTGAGCAGCAATGCAAACATCGACAATGGAGAAATTCTGTTTAAAGGTGAAGATATCGTACACAAAACGGAAAAACAAATGCAAACCATTCGTGGGAAAGAAATTGCAATGATTTTCCAAGATCCAATGACTTCATTGGACCCAACAATGCCAATTGGCAAACAGGTAGCTGAATCGTTGATCAAACACAATAAAGTGTCGAAAAAAGAAGGCTTAGATCAAGCGTTAGAACTATTGAAATTAGTAGGGATTCCAAATGCTGAAAAACGTTTGAAAAACTACCCTCACCAATTCTCAGGTGGACAACGTCAACGAATCGTTATTGCGATTGCTTTGATTTGTTATCCAGAGGTTCTGATTGCAGATGAGCCGACAACCGCCTTGGATGTTACGATCCAAGCACAAATTTTAGAACTATTAAAAGATTTACAACAAAAAATCAGCACATCGATCATCTTTATCACCCATGATTTAGGGGTAGTAGCAAATGTAGCTGATCGTGTAGCTGTTATGTATGGTGGACGTTTAGTGGAAGTGGGAACATCAGAAGAAATCTTCTATAACCCACAACATCCATATACATGGGGCTTACTTGGCTCAATGCCAACAATGGAAGGGACAGAAGACAAGCTATACGCAATTCCTGGCTCACCTCCCGATTTGTTAGATCCGCCAAAAGGCGATGCTTTTTATCCGCGTAATGAATTTGCGATGAAGATCGACGCAGAAGAAGCACCACCGTATTTTGAAGTATCACCAACTCATAAAGCTGCAACGTGGTTATTAGCTCCACAAGCACCAAAAATCACCCCTCCAGCTGAAATTGTAAGACGTTGGGCGATTTATGCTGAACGCCATAATACGACTGCAGGAGGCGTTAAATAATGAGTGAAAAAAGAAAAGTACTTTTAGATGTTAAAGGACTAAAGCAATATTTTAACGTTGGACGCCCTGACGAAGTTAGAGCAGTCGACGACATCAGTTTCCATATCTACGAAGGTGAGACTTTCGGATTGGTTGGAGAATCAGGTAGTGGTAAATCAACAACTGGGCGAAGTGTGATTCGTTTGTATGATCCGACTGGTGGAGAAATCATTTTCAATGGTGATGATATCAGTAAAATTCGTTCAAAATCAGGAATGCAAGCATTCCGTCGTGAAGTTCAAATGATCTTTCAAGATCCTTATGCGTCATTGAATCCGAGAATGAAGGTCAATGATATCATTGCAGAAGGAATCGACATTAATCATTTAGCAAAAGATGCTGCTGAACGTGAAGCTAAAGTTAACGAGTTATTGAAAGTTGTTGGACTTGATCCAAGTCACGGTACACGTTATCCACATGAGTTTTCAGGCGGCCAACGTCAACGAATCGGAATTGCGAGAGCTTTGGCTGTTGACCCTCGTTTCATCATCTGTGATGAGCCGATTTCAGCACTGGATGTATCGATCCAAGCGCAAGTAGTCAATTTATTGCAAGACTTACAAAAAGATGCTGGACTGACTTATTTGTTTATTGCCCATGATTTATCCATGGTTAAACATATCAGCGACCGTATTGGTGTTATGCACAGTGGTAGATTGTTGGAAATGGGTTCAAGTGATGATGTATATAACTTTGGTGTACATCCGTATACTGAAAGTTTACTATCTGCTATCCCGTTACCGGATCCAGATTATGAACGGACACGTAAACGTATTGTTTATAAACCACAACCAGAAGATAACAAAGAACGTAAACTGAGAGAAATCACGCCAGAACATTATGTCTATTGTTCTGAAGATGAAGTTGATGTTTACCGTAAAAAAATTGAAGAGAAAAAAGCCAGAGCGAATCACGAGTAGTCGTTTTGAATTGAAATACTAGCTAAGAAATTGTTTTTCTTAGCTAGCATTTTTAAACCTAAGATGAATGAATCTTTTTTCTTTGTGGCGTAATCATTTTAGAATTGCTACATGGGCTAGCCTTTCGGGGAAAAATAAAATGTGATTGTGGTCAAAAGCGCCTTAATCATATTTTTCTATTTTCAGTCGAGACTTAACGAGCCCATTCAGCTTTTTATTCAATCTAGCTTTATGGGCTAACTCCTCGGAAAAAAGATAAAATCTAAATGAGACAAAAGCGCCTCAGTTAGATTTTCCTATTTTTCAGTTGAGATTTAACGAGCCCATTCAGCTTTTTATTGGTAGGGTGGTATTCAAATGAAGGTATTAAAGGCGTATAAGTACAGACTTTACCCTACTTTATTACAAGAAGAGTTCATAAAAAAAACTTTTTCTTGCGTTCGGCTTGTGCATAATCTTTTATTACAGGAAAGAATTCAGTTGTATAAGGAACTGAAAAAAAAACCTGATTTAAAAGTAAAGTTACCGACACCAGCTCAATTTAAAAAAGAGCATCCTTGTTTAAAGGAAGTGGACAGCTTAGCATTATCAAATGCGCAGGTTTACTTGGATCGAGCATTTAAAAATTTTTATAGAGAAAAGTCGGTTGGTTTTCCTAAATTAAAACAAAAGAAAAACGCTGTTAGTTCTTATACAACGAATAATCAAAATGGCACAATTAAAATTATTGATGAAAAATATTTAAAAGTACCTAAACTGAAATCGTTGATTAAAATGAAAATGCATCGTCCGGTAATAGGGAAAATAAAGTCAGCGACAATTTCTTTGACTCCGAGTAATAAGTATTTTGTTTCAATTCTTTGTGAAGAAGAAATTCTGACTGTTGAAAAGACGTATTCGGCAATTGGAATTACTTTAGGCGCTTCAGAATTTGCTGTATTATCAAATGGTAGACGTATCGATAATGATAAATTTACGAAAGAATTTGAACAGCGCATCACTAGAGAAGAAAGAAAATTATTGCGGCGTAAGGAAATTGCTAAATTAAAAGGGAACGAGCTTTCCCAACAAAAAAACTATCAGAAACAAAAACTAAAAGTGGCAAAAATGCGGGAAAAATTAATGAATCAACGCATTGATTTTCTGAATAAGATCACTACAGAAATTGTTAGAAAATATGATTTGATTTGTATAGAAGATATTCATCAAAAAGACTTTTTTAGAAATAGCAAGTTGCATCGGGGCGTTTCAGATGTCTCATGGGCATTGTTTGTTTCAAAGCTTGAATATAAAGCAATTTGGTATAAGAAAAGATTGATCAAGGTTTCAGCTTGCGGGAAAAGTTCTGAACATTCAGATAATACTATGCTAAGTCAGATATTTGTAAAAGACATCAATGAGAAGAAAGGTCTGCGTGATCCAGAGACTGCGGCTAGTATCCAAGTGTTGATTCAAGGATTGAAAGATACAAAAACCAAATAAAAAATGAAGAACTGTAGGGACTACAGGGATAGCCTAGGGCATATAAGATAGATATAGCGTTTATTCGATCATTTATCTTTTTCTAGGAAGTTTCTAGCGGAATAGAAATAGTTCACTAATTATTAGTTTATGAACAATAAAAAAATTGAACTTCGTTCTCAAAATTTAAGTATGCAATTACTTGAATAAAATGGAACGAAGTTTTTTGTTCGACAAGATAAAAAGTATAGTACAATATTAATAAGTGAAACAATAAAAGAGGGGGCCAATAATGAAAGAGTATAAAGCACTGGTTTTTTTTGATTTAGATGGTACGTTGCTAGATACGGATTCAAAAATTTCTCAAGAAAACCGTCAAGCGATTGCTGATTTGAAAAAGAACAATGTTTTACCATTGATTGCAAGTGGCCGTTCTCCAAAAGAAATTATGGAAATTACTGCGGGGACGCTTGTTGATTCATTTATAAGTTTGAACGGGCAGTACAATGTGGTCGAAAATGAAGTTGTTTCTAAACATGCAATACCGATTAGTGCGATTCAAGAATTGATAGCGTTCTCTAAATCATTTGCTCATTCACTAGCCTATTACACAGCAGAAGACTATGCGACGAGTTATACAAATGACAGTATGACAAAATTATATCAGCTAGATAATGCGCCGTTGCCTAAAATAGCTAGTGATTTTTATAAAAATAATGAAATCTACATGGTTTATCTTTTTTCAGAGGAAGAAGATAAAGATCGATTATACATAGAACGATTTTCTGAACTATTCACTTTTTTTAGAGATAGTCCCTATTCAATGGCCGTTGTGCTAAAAGAACAATCGAAACAAGCTGGTATAAAAGAAGTTGTCAAAGCGTTAGGGTTGGTTCATGTACCAACGTATGCATTTGGGGATGGAAATAATGATATAGGAATGTTTGAAGTAGTTGACACTGCCATTGCTATGGCGAATGCAGCAGAACATGTGAAAAAACAGGCTGATTACATTACAACATCGCATATGGATGATGGAATTCGATTTGGATTAAATTATTTTGGTTTACTAAACAGAGAGGAAGTAGAAAAATGACAGTAAAAATGATTGCAGTAGACATGGATGGTACGTTTTTGAACAGTCAACAGGACTATGATCGGGAAAAATTTAATCAATTATATCAACTAATGAAGCAACAAGGTATTCGTTTTGTTGTGGCTAGTGGGAACCAATATTATCAACTTAAATCTTTTTTTCCAGAAATTGAAAAAGAATTATCGTTTGTAGCAGAGAACGGTGCCTATGTTGTTAGTGAAGGCGAAGAAATATTCACGGGTGAAATCGATCCAGAAGTTATTCATGAAGTTCTAACGATCTTGGCTGAATTCAAACAAGGACATACGATTCTTTGTGGAAAAAACAGTGCTTATGTTTCCGAAACAGAGCCGGATTCTTTTATTGAACATGGTCAAAAATATTATCACCGATTGAAAAAAGTACCTAATTTAGGGGAAGTGACGGGTGATACACTGTTCAAGTTTGCTTTAAGTTTTCCTGTTGAGCAAGTAGCAGAAGTGTTAGGGCAGTTACAGGAGGCTGTAGGAGATAAGGTGATTCCCGTTTCTAGTGGACATGGTGATGTTGATTTGATCATTCCAGGGATTCATAAAGCTCATGGATTGATGAAGCTACAAGAGTTATGGGGCATAAAAAATCATGAGGTGGCTGCGTTTGGGGATAGTGGGAATGATCTAGAGATGCTGAAACATGCAGAGTACAGTTATGTCATGAGCAACGGACAACCAAATGTCAAGGTAGCTGCTAAAGAAATTATTTTATCAAACGATGAAAATGGCGTTCTCGTGAAAATAGCAGAATTACTTGGGAACTAAAGAATAGAAGTCAAGACAGAAACCGAGGGGTCTAAAATTCATGGTTTCTGTCTTAACTAAAAAAATGTTGACAAGGGTTGATAAATATCATATACTATTAGAGTTGAGAAATGAAAGCAGAAGCACCCGCTTCTCGCCTTAGCTGACAGTGTCACTGGGCTAGATATTGGATTCTTATATCAATCGATATGAGTCCGAAAATCGCGGGATCTGTATACAGAGCCTGTTTTTTATTGTGTTTTTATACGATAACAGACTTTTGGAAAAAGAGTTTCAGCAACGATTTTCTCTTAAAAAACTTGGAGGTGAATGACCATAGCAAAGGATATGATGGTGAACGACGGCATTCGTGCACGCGAGTTACGTTTGATCGGACAAGATGGCGAACAACTAGGTGTAAAAACAAAAGTGGAAGCATTACAAATTGCTGAAACAGCCAATCTGGATTTAGTTCTAGTAGCACCTACGGCAAAACCGCCTGTTGCGCGAATTATGGATTACGGGAAATTCCGTTTCGAAACGCAAAAGAAAGAGCGTGAAGCTCGTAAGAAACAAAAAGTGATCAACGTAAAAGAAGTGCGTTTAAGTCCAACAATTGATTTAAATGACTTTAATACAAAACTTCGTAATGCACGTAAATTCTTAGAAAAAGGCGATAAAGTGAAAGCTTCGATCCGTTTCAAAGGCCGTGCCATTACCCACAAAGAAATTGGTCAGAAAGTTCTTGATCGCTTAGCGGAAGAAACTGCAGATATTGCTACAGTGGAACAAAAAGCGAAAATGGACGGACGCAGCATGTTTCTAACGCTGGCACCGAAGAATGAAAATTAAGCTAACAAGCTGATAACTAGTTAATCAAATTTTTTTAGGATGCTAGTTCAACTTTTTCAACTAATTTAGTTGAACTGTATGCGAAATGAAAATGTAGGAGGAAAATTAGTCATGCCAAAACAAAAAACACACCGCGGATCAGCAAAACGTTTCAAACGTACTGGTAACGGCGGGTTAAAAAGATTCCGTGCGTTTACAAGTCACCGTTTCCACGGTAAAACAAAAAAACAACGTCGTCAATTGCGTAAAGCAGGAATGGTATCAGCAGGCGATTTCAAACGTATTCGTCAACAATTAGCAAGAATGAAATAAGCAAGCTGAAAAATTCTTGTACTAACCTAGCAATTAAAATAACTCATAGAGATAACAGATATTTAGGAGGAATTAACCATGGCACGTGTTAAAGGTGGCGTAGTAAGCCGTAAACGTCGTAAAAAGATCCTTAAGTTAGCGAAAGGCTATTACGGATCAAAACATACTTTATTTAAAACAGCAAAAGAACAAGTAATGAAATCTTATAGTTATGCATACAGAGATCGTCGTCAAAAGAAACGTGATTTCCGTAAATTATGGATTGCGCGTATCAACGCAGCGGCTCGTATGAATGGCTTGAGCTATTCTAAATTAATGCACGGTTTGAAATTGGCAGAGATTGATATCAACCGTAAAATGTTAGCTGAATTAGCAGTAAACGATGCAGCAGCATTCACAGCTTTAGCTGATCAAGCTAAAGGTGCTTTAGCTAAATAATTAAATTCTTGTTGATTTATCAACATTTCTACCCACTCAATTAGAGTGGGTATTTTTTTGCTCTAATTCTATTGTTCAAATAAATTTAAGATACGTGCTTATAAAGTGGCTTTACATAAAGGTTTGAGCTATTGAATTTTTTGAGATAATAAAATTTTGATTAAAAAAAGACGGTTTTTATGTCTCACACGATCAATATAAGGAGTTTAAAAAAAATTTGTTGAGGCAAAGACTCTAAAGGTCGAAAAAACACTTCATTTGTTTTTAATGTTATTCATCCAGATATTTATTATAGTGTTGTTTATACAAAATAAATGTAAAGGTGTAGGGTAAATGACAAATTACAAAATAGTAAATATGGAGCATTTTGAAAGAAGAATGTATTACGAGTATTTTATGACTGTTGGAACGACTTTAGATGTAACTGCAAAAATTGATGTGAGCCAAGCATTAAAAAAGTGTAAAAAAGAAAACCTGAGTTTCTACGGCTACTCTATTTATTGTTTAACTAAAGTAGTCAATTCGATTGAAAATATGAGATATGATTTATTAGATAATAAACTTATTTTATGGGAGAGTATTACGCCTAGCTTTACCAGCTTTAACGATAAAACAAAGCAATTTCATGCTTTGTGGATAGAATGTAAAGGCAATTATCAGAATTTTGATAAGCAATTTAAAAAACTTGTTGCACATTATAAATATTGTAATCACATAAGCCCAATGGGAAATGAACCAAAGAATCTTTTTAGTATTTCTTCTATTCCATGGCTACATTTTGATAGTATCGTAGCGAATAACAAATTGAGTCCTGTTACGTTACATCCAATGATTTCTACTGGAAAATATCAATATGTGGGAGATAAAATAATGATGCCTGTAAAGCTGAAAGTACATCATGCGACTTTAGATGGTTACCATATTTCAATGTTTTTTGATCAAATTCAAGAAGAAATGGATAAGGGGATAAAATAATAGATAGCAAGAAATAACCAAAATGGGCATTGTCTCGATTATAGAAAGTTCCCGTAATCGAGACTTTTCTCGTATTTGTTGCCATTGTTCGAATAAACAAGTTATGAATGAAATACTACAGTTTGCGCAGGAAACGTTTTCATAGGTCTTTTCACTGTATATAATCTTGTTGTAAATAGAGAATCGATTGACGCTAAAATCAATATTCTCTAAAGAGCAAGGAGGAAAAAATGTGAAAAAGCTAAAAATGACTAAAAAGAAACTGGCAATACTAGGTGGTTGGCTTGTGATTGTGGCACTTATTTATCTTTATTTATTTAACTATGGGAAAGCGAGTGGAAACAATCCATCATTTGGGATCAATGTACAATTTTTAGTTGGTTCGATAACAAAGATCCTGATCGTATTGGCTATTTTTTTAGTTGTCTACTCTATCTATAGAATTGTCAAAATTCGCAAAACAAGAAAGATTTTGTATGTTCTATCATGTTTATTATTAGCAATACTAGTCATCTTCAATGTTGCGGTGAATCAGTATGCAATGATCATCAATACTTATTTTTCAGCTTCACAAATCGATCAATCCGAAGTAATGAAAACAAAAGAACAAGCCATGGCCTTAACTGAAAAGATAGAAGGGGAAGGTTCT
Organism: Enterococcus sp. AMC1252; assembly: GCF_058216515.1. Lineage (NCBI taxonomy): Bacteria > Bacillati > Bacillota > Bacilli > Lactobacillales > Enterococcaceae > Enterococcus > Enterococcus sp. AMC1252. The sequence continues at coordinate 3,070,344 of NZ_CM177097.1, read as the reverse complement.
GTTCTTTTAGAAAACAAAAACGAAACATTGCCTTTACAAGAAAAAAATGTCAATATATTCGGCTATGCTTCAAGAAATATTGTTTATGGAGGAACGGGTTCTGGTGGTGGAAAAGAAGATAGCAATATTGACTTACAAAAAGGGCTGGAAAATGCTGGATTTAAAGTGAACAATCAGCTAACCAAATTTTATGATGAGCGATATGTTCCTAGAGAAAAGATCAACATTCATAAATTAGTCGGTGGTGATTTCAATATTCACGAACCAAAAATAAGTGAGTACAGTGAGTCATTAATGGAATCAGCAAAAGAATTTAGCGATACAGCCTTAGTCGTTTTTTCCAGAAATAGTGGTGAAGGTGCCGATATTACAAATGAAATGAAGGATTATACTGGTGGAACAAAAGGTAAACATTACCTAGAACTTTCGGATGATGAAACGGCTATCCTTGATTTAGCAAAAGAGAATTTTGATAAAGTTGTCGTGATTTTAAATTCTTCTTTTCCAATGGAACTTGGCTTTTTAGAAGACGAAAAAGTTGACGGAGCCCTTTGGATCGGTGGCCCTGGTTCAACTGGATTTAATGCAGTAGGAGAAATTCTTGCTGGAGAAATCAATCCATCCGGTCGATTAGTCGACACTTATGCCTATGATGAAACAAGTGCACCATCTTTTAATAATATTGGAGAATTTCCATATTCCAATTCAGAATTCGATTACGAAAAAGATACTTGGCATTATAAATATGTAAACTATGCAGAATCTATTTATGTGGGCTATCGTTACTATGAAACACGTTACATCAATAATGAGACTGGAAAAATGGATGAAAATGCCTACGAAAAAGCGGTGCAATATCCATTTGGCTATGGCTTGTCCTATACAGACTTCAAACAAGAAATCTCAGATTTTAAAGTAGATGGGAAAAAAGTTAAGATGACAGTCAATGTCACAAATACTGGAAAACGTGCAGGAAAAGATGTTGTCCAATTGTACTATACACCGCCTTATACAATTGGTGGACTTGAAAAATCTCATGTTGTATTATCGGGATTTGCAAAAACGAAGGAATTAAAACCAAATGAGTCAGAAGAAGTTAAGCTTTCTTTTGATGTGGAAGACATGGCAAGTTATGATGAAAAGGGACATAAAGCCTATGTTCTTGAAAGAGGAACGTACAACATTCATTTGATGAATAATGCCCATGATGTCATTGAATCAAAAGCGTATGAAGTACCAAAAGATATTGTCTTTAATAAAGAAAACAAACGTGAAAGTGATCAACGTTCAGCAACAAATCAATTTGTGGATGCCAAAGGCGATGTCCAATATGTATCTCGCTGGGATTGGGAAGGAACAATTCCTAAAGAAATGGCAAAACCAAAAGTTGCATCTAAAGAGCTCTTAAAAGCGTTGAAAGATCAACGTGTGAAAGAAGGAAAAGCAGATCCAATCAAATTCAAAAAATACGGATTAGAATTGTATGATCTAAAAGGTGTTGATTATAATGATCCAAAATGGGATCAGTTATTAGAACAATTATCTGTAAAAGATATGGAGAATTTAATTACGTATGGCGGCTTTCAAACACCAGCCATCAATTCAGTGAAAAAGCCGGCAACGATAGATGCAGATGGACCTGCTGGAATCAATCATTTAGTCAGTCAAGCTCATGGGAATCAATATACTAGTGAGGTGGTTGTCGCTTCTACTTGGAATACAAAATTAGTGGAAGAAATGGGCGAAAGTCTTGGCAAGGAAGCAAAGGCTTCAAATATTACCGGTTTATATCTACCTGGTGTAAATATTCATCGCTCTCCGTTTGGCGGACGAAACTTTGAATACTATTCTGAAGACGCATTATTATCTGGGAAAATTGGCTCTAGTTTATCTAAAGGCGCAATGAATCAAGGCAGTTATGTCTTTATGAAACATTTTGCGATGTATGATCAAGAAACAAGAAGATACGAATTCCCTACAGGAGCAGCTACTTGGTCGACAGAACAGGCTATGAGAGAAGTGTTCTTAAAACCATTTGAAATTGCTGTGAAAGATTCTGGTATCACAGGAATTATGTCTTCTTACAACCGAATTGGGCCAAAATGGGTTGGTGAAAGTGATGCTCTTTTACAAACTGTATTGAGAGATGAATGGGGCTTTAAGGGAACCGTTATCTCAGATTTCTATAAACCACAATATATGAATGTGGATCAAGGTCTAAGTGCAGGGAATGATTTAGTACTGTACTTGTTGCCAACAAAATTAAACAAAGTTACAACTGGAACTGATTGGGGTCAGCAAAATATGCGTAAGGCTAGCCATAACATTCTTTACACGGTGGTCAACAGCCATGCTTATGAGGTAGCTGAAACCAATGTTCCAAACTGGATTTACCTGCTTGTGACTATTAATATCACTGTGTTCACTTTCTTGATCTTTTGTTTTACAAAAACAACACATAGAAAAAGTGCAGTAAGAAAATTTCATTTCTTTAAGAAGAAAAAACAATAAATAATTAGTTTTTTTAATAGAAACTGAGAAATCACTTTAAAGGATTTTCTCGGTTTCTATTTAGTCAAATCAGTTCTTTCAAAAAATTAGATAAGAGGAGTCATGGAAGTTATTTATTAGTGGACGAATGCGCTTGATATAAAAGATTATATCCTTTACTATTTAAAATCATATAGCATGAAAGGCGGATTGGATTGACACATTACTTAGTTGTAGGGGCAGGACTTTTTGGTTCTGTATTTGCCCATGAAGCAGCAATAAAAGGGCATAACGTAACCGTTTTAGAAAAAAGAAATCACATAGCTGGAAATATCTATACAAAAGAAGTTGAAGGAATCAAGGTTCATCAATACGGTGCGCATATTTTTCATACCTCAAAAGAAAAAATCTGGACGTACATCAATCAGTTTGCAACATTTAATCACTTTATCAATCGACCAATCGCCAATGCTAAAGGGAAAATCTATAATTTACCTTTTAACATGAATACTTTTTCGCAAATTTGGGGAATCACGACACCAAAAGAAGCACAGAAAAAAATTAATGAACAAAGGCAATACTTATTTGGGAAAAAGCCTAGCAATTTAGAAGAGCAAGCTATTTCTCTTGTTGGGTATGATGTGTATGCAACGTTGATCAAAGAATATACAGAAAAACAATGGGGGGAAAGTTGTAAGAATTTACCTCCATTTATTATCAATAGATTGCCTGTTCGTTTTGTTTATGACAATAACTATTTTAATGACAAGTATCAAGGGATTCCTAAAGAAGGTTATACTTCGATAATTGAACAAATGCTCGATCACCCAAACATAACTGTTTATTTAAATGAAGATTTTTTAGAGAACAAACAAAAATGGAAAGAAAGCTCAGATAAAATTATTTATACTGGAATGATCGATGAATATTACGAGTATTGTTTTGGCAATTTAGACTATCGTTCATTGCACTTTGAACATGAAGTAATAGACCAAGAAAATGTTCAAGGGAATGCTGTAGTAAACTATATCGATAAAGAAATTCCCTTTACCAGAGTGATTGAGCATAAACATTTTGACTTTGGTAAACAGAAAAAATCAGTGATCACCAAAGAGTACCCTGCTACTTTTAAAAAAGGTTTAGAACCCTATTATCCAGTTAATAATCCAGCAAATTCACTTTTATATAAAAAGTATAAAAGATTGGCAGAAACTGAATCGACCATTATTTTTGGTGGAAGATTAGGCATGTATCGCTATCTTGATATGGATGATACCATTGAGCAGGCTTTATTATTAGTCAAGCGAGAATTAGTATCGTCACGAGCAAAATTTTAAACGAATACTTGGGGGAAAAGATGAAAATAGCTATTTGTGAAGATAATCAACAAGACCGAAAAAGATTAAAAGAATTTATTCTCCAATACAGTGAAGAAAAGAACCTATTGGTCAACATCGATGAATACACTGATGGAATTGAACTGATTGATAATTATAACAAGCTTTTCGATATTGTTTATTTAGATATTGAGATGGAAATGATGGATGGTATGGCAGCAGCTGAGAAACTGCGGAAGCATGATGAAAATGTCATGATTGTTTTTGTGACAAATTATGTGCAGTATGCGATTCGCGGTTATTCAGTGAATGCAGCGGATTTTTTATTGAAACCATTGACTTACTTTAGCTTTGAAGAACATTTTAAAAAAGTCATGCATCGATTTGAGAAAAAGAAAGAAGTGTTTATCTCAGTAAAAACCAACAATGAAATGAAACGTATCGATGTGGATCAAATTTTATTTGTAGAAAGCCAAGGGCACTATCTATATTTAAATTTAAAAGCAGATATCTTTACTGTTCTAGACACAATGAAAAATATGGAAAAGCGATTATTAGATAAAGGTTTTTTTCGCTGTAACAATGGCTATATTGTTAATTTAAAATATGTACGAAGTGTGGATAAAAATATTGTTGATGTAGGTGGTCATTTATTACAGATCAGTCGCCCCAGAAAGAAGTTATTTATGGAAGCGTTAACTGATTATATTGGAGATGATTTATTATGATTGAAAATATTCCTGGTATTCCCAGAATTTATACCGCATTGTCCGAATGGCTTGCCTGCTTGATTATCATTTTACCTTTTTTAAGGAAAAGATGGACATTATCTAAAGCACTCACACTGTTTGGCACATTAACTGTTCAGATTTTTTTTCAAATCGGAGCAGGCGTGCTACCAATTGTTTTCTGGATTCCTGGAATGATTGTTAATGTTCTGTGGATGTATGTTTCTTTAAAGTACTTTACAAGACAAAACTTTAAGACAACGATCTTTTTATGCTGCAAAGCATTTATACTTGCTGAATTCTCAGCAGCGATTTGCTGGCAATTATTCTATCAATTTTCAATGGGTCAGGATGTAGAAAAAGGGAATTCATTTCCTTATATGATCACAGGACTAATTATTATCTTTTGTGTCTTTTTAATCGTGGAACTTCGAATGAACCAACAAGAAATACCAATAAACATTCGCAATAAAGAAACCTTAATGGCAATTTTGACAGCATTGATTATCTTTATTTTAAGTAACAGCGGCTACTGGTTATCTGATACACGCGTTTTTTTCGGCAATGCAGTAGGCATTTTTTCTTTACGCTCGTTTGTAAATCTTTCTGGTATTTGTTTATTATATCTTCAAGAGACACAGCGAAATGAGGATTATTTAAAGAAAGAGTTACTGTCGATTAATAACGTATTCCAAACACAGTATCAACAATATGTTGCTTATAAAGAAAATAGCGATATTGTGAATCGGATGTGTCATGATTTAAAACATCAAATAGATGTTATTCGAGCAGAAGAAGACCCAGTTAGAAGAGAAAAATATTTAGAAGAAATGGAAAAAGAACTTATTGATTTCGATTCACCAGTAGAAACAGGACATCCAGTATTAGATACTATTTTGACAAGGAAAAATCAGTTTTGTTTAGAGAACGGAATCAAGTTATCTTGCTTTGTGGATGGACAATTATTGTCTTTTATGAACGTGATGGATATCTGCAGCTTATTCGGTAATGCACTGGATAATGCAATTGAGTCTGTTCAGAAATTGACCAATAAAGAACAGCGTTTGATTCATTTACGAGTAGATGAAAAAAATGGCTTTGTGATCATCAAGCTGAATAACTATTCCATCAATCAAATAGATGTCGCAGAAGGTTTACCAGAAACCACAAAAAAAGACAAAATACGACATGGCTACGGGCTAAAAAGTATTTCGCAAACGGTTGCAGTTTACGAAGGAACTATGACAATTTCCACGAAAGAAAATTGGTTTGTTTTAAAGATTTTATTACCTAACAAAAGATTCAATTAATAAAAAACGGGCTTACAAATTACGTATGAATCAAAACAATCTGTGAAGAATCTATTTTTATCTTTTGTAAACCTTGCTAGAATGGGCAAAAGGAAGAGGAATACCTATTCTGAAAGGAGAAACTATGAAAAACCGTGAACGCATTGAAAAAATGACTTTAACAGAAAAAGCTAAACTGATGTCTGGAGCCTCAATTTGGAAGACAGTAGGACTACCCCATTTGAATATTCCAGCACTTTTTCTTTCAGATGGTCCAACTGGATTAAGGAAACAAAGTGGTTCTGGTGATCACCTTGGCTTAAATGCTAGTGTCCCTTCAACTTGTTATCCGACCGCTGCAACGATTGCCAATAGTTGGGATCTAGAGCTAGCTGAAACTATCGGTAGATTTCTTGGTGACGAGGCGTTGGAACAAGAAATCGATGTTATCTTAGGTCCAGGACTAAATACAAAACGTAGTCCGTTATGCGGACGTAATTTTGAGTATTTCAGTGAAGACCCTTATTTATCAGGTAAAATGGCTGCCGCCTATATTAAAGGAATACAGGAAAATGGTGTGGCGGCTTGTCCCAAACATTTTGCTGCCAATAGTCAAGAGCTTAGGCGTATGGCCAATAATTCGGTCGTAGATGAAAGGGCTTTACGAGAAATTTATTTAACAGGATTTGAAATAGCTGTTAAAGAGGCAAAACCAAAAAGCATTATGACCGCGTATAATCGATTGAATGGCGCTTATGCTAATGAAAGTCACTATTTACTTCGAGAAATCTTGAAAGACGAATGGAATTTTGATGGGTTTGTCGTTTCAGATTGGGGAGGTAGTAACGATCATGTGGAAGGTGTAAAAAATGGCAGCCACTTAGAAATGCCGGGAACAGGGAATGCCGGGGCTTTAGAAATTGTTGAAGCGGTGGAATCAGGCTTGCTAAGGGAAAACATTCTTGATGAGCGGGTAGATGAGTTATTAACAGCCACTTTGGCTATCCAGAATCAAAAACAGTCACAAAAAGTAAAAACAACTGCCAAAGAACGCAATGCTTTTGCTCGAACAGCTGCAGCGCAAAGCGTTGTATTACTTAAAAATAAGCAAGAAACATTGCCATTAAAAGAGCTGGAAAAAGTAGCGATTATTGGTGATTTTGCCAGAGTTTCAAGATATCAAGGCGCAGGATCTTCGTTAGTGAATCCGACAGAAGTAGATACGATAGTTGATGCCATTGAAGAATATGATATAGAAAGTGTAGGATTTGCCCAAGGTTATGACCGTAAGAACAAAATGGATAATGTACTAGTGACCGAGGCTGTAGCAGTTGCGTCTAAATCTGATGTGATTTTACTTTTTATGGGCTTAACAGAAATCAGTGAAGTAGAAGGACTTGATCGGGAGCACATGAAGCTTCCCAAAAACCAAGAAATCTTACTCCATGAATTGGCAAAACTGAACAAAAAAATCGTTGTGGTTTTATCTGGAGGATCAGCTATTGAAATACCTTGGTTAGAAAAAGTCGATGCAGTGATTCATTGTTATTTAGGCGGACAAGCAGGTGCACATGGTGCATTAGATATATTGACAGGAAAGGTAAATCCGTCTGGGAAATTGAATGAGTCTTATCCGATCAGTTATTCAGATACACCAGCTGCGTATTATTATCCAGGGAAAGAATATGATGCTGAGTACAGAGAATCTATTTTTGTTGGTTATCGTTACTATGATAAGGTACAGAAAGAAGTGTTATTTCCTTTTGGTTATGGTCTAAGCTACACGAATTTTTCCTTTACTGATTTCCTTGTAACACAACAAGGTATTTCTTGTTCTATAGAAAATAGTGGGAAGCGGGATGGAGCAGAGGTATTACAGCTTTATATAGGGAAAAAAGATTCGGCGATTTTTCGACCAAGCAAAGAGTTAAAAGGGTTTAAAAAAGTATTTTTGAAACAGGGAGAAAAGGCTACAGTAACGATTCCTTTTGATGCGTACACCTTCAGATTTTTCAATCCTGAGTCGAATCAATGGGAAATTGAAGCAGGAGAGTATTCGGTTTTTATTGGGACGAGTAGTCAGGAGATACAATTTGAAACAAGCCTCAATCAAGAAGGGACGACCCTAAAAACGAATTATGACAAAGATAAATTAGCGCCTTATTTTAGTGGTGAAGTAAATCGTTTATCTAAAGCAGATTTTGAAATTCTCTACCAACATGAAATTACAGGAGGTTCATGGAATAGGGAAAAAGAGTTAAGGATGAATGACACGCTTAGCCAAATGTTTTACGCGAAAAGTTTGTTAGCAAGAGGAATTTATAAAATTTTAACTAGAATAAAAGATAAAAGCATTGAAAAAGGGGAACCGAATTTAAATATCTTATTCAATTACAATATGCCTTTTCGTGCGATGGCTAAAATGACAGGAGGCAATATTAGTCGATCGATGGTAACAGGAATTCTAATGATTGTAAATGGGCATTTTTTTAAAGGAACAAATAGGTTGGTGAAAGGTTTTATTCTAAATAACAAAGTAAAAAAACTCCAAGATCTAACCAAGCTTGAAAGGAATTTTAAAGGTGAGAAAAGAAAATAAAGTAGTGCAAGCATTTAAACATTGGAAGGAAAAACATCCTGAAATTTATGAGTTCCTCTTGTTCAATGTAATGAGCAATGTTGCGACTATCACGAATTTTCTTGTATTATGGGCAAGTTCAGGACTTTTACCAATGTTTATTGAAAATACAACTTTTCGGTGGTTTATTTTTGATTATCCAACTTCTGAAGGTGGACGAGTTGGCTTTGTCAGTTTTTTAATCGCGTATATTTGCGCACAAGTTGTGAATTTTGTGGTGCAAAGAAAAGTTGTTTTTGGTTCAACGAATAAAATTGGAAAAGCTTTACCGTGGTATATTTTGACAGTTGTTGTAGCTGGAGTTATTTCTATATGGCTACCTCCTCATGTGATTGGATTGATAAAATCTACGACAGGAAATTTTGCACCAACCATTGCTAATTTTGTGAATATCATCATCCAAGTGGTAATCAATTACCCAATGATGAAATTTGTGATAATGAAGAAGGACTAAGAATGAAAATATTAAGTGTAGTTGTCCCAGCCTATAATTCAGAAGAGTATCTTTCTCGTGCTGTTGACTCTTTATTAAGTGAAAAAGCCAATGTAGAAATTATTATTGTAAATGATGGATCAACAGATGACACTGGAGAAATTGCTGACCAATATAAACAAACCTATCCAGATACAATCAAAGTTATCCATCAGAAAAATGGCGGACATGGTGATGCTGTAACAACGGGATTACAAGCTGCTACAGGGAGCTATTTTAAAGTGGTAGATAGTGATGATTGGGTTGAAAGAACGGCCTATCAACGCGTCATACAACAATTAAAGGGGTTAACAAATGATCAAAAAGTTGATATGTTGATAACGAACTATGTTTATGAAAAAGTTGGAGCTTTCCATAAAAAACGTGTAACCTATAAACGAGCTATTCCAGAAAATAAAATAGCTAGCTGGAGTGAGACAAAATTTCGTCAAGGAAACTACTTATTGATGCACTCAATCATATTCAACACCGCGTTATTAAAACAAATCAATCTTCGCTTACCTAGGCATACATTTTATGTAGATAATTTATTTGTTTTTGAACCGATGCAGTATGTTAGAAAAATCTATTATTTAAACGTTGATTTTTATCGTTATTTTATTGGGAGAGAAGATCAATCAGTTAACGAAAAAAAAATGATCGAACAGATCGATCAACAATTGTTCGTGAATAAAAAAATGATCGAATTGTATACTACAAATCAGGCTGAAGACGAATCATGTAGGCAATATCTTTTCCAATATTTAGAAATCATCACGACGGTCTCTTCGGTTCTAGCTTTAAAGAGTAATACAAAAGAAGACCTTTGGAAAAAAGAACAATTATGGCAATTTATTGAAACTGTTGATCCCAATTTATATGCGCAGATGAGAAAACGATTTTTAGGTGCACTGCTTTCAAGAAAAGGATTTGGTATTCGCTATTTTGTTTTAAGGATTTATAAAACCTGCCAAAGAATTTATGGATTTAATTAGACATGATTGCTTTTGGAATGATCCGATCAATAAAAGTAAGTAAAAAGCGAAAAATCAGCTATCGATTTTTCGCTTTTTATTTGTAAAGAGATTGCTTATTTGGTTATGCTTTCTCTGCAATTTCTATTTCAATCTCTTCATCATATGTGGCTTCATCTTCCACTTCGATCCTATATGCTTTTGCATCCTCCATCTTAAAGAATGGATAATATAACCCAAAGCTTAACAATATTTGTACAACTTGCAACAAAGCTCCTCGCCAACCACTGACCATCAAGCCTGCAATAATCGGCGGCATGGTCCACGGTAAGTTAACTCCATTAGCTAAAGGAACAATCCCGGTTGCCATCGCAATATAGGCTACGATACACATCAAAAGTGGTGCGATAACAAAAGGAATCAGCATCATTGGATTTAAGACAATCGGAATACCAAAAACTAAAGGTTCATTGATATTGAAAATCGCAGGCGCAAATGAGAGTTTTCCTAACGTTTTAAATTGAGAGGATTTTGCGAAAAATAAACAAGCGATGGCTAAACCGATAGTTGCACTAGAGCCTCCCAGTTTGACAAAATTACTATAGAATTGATAATTAACAATATTTGGTAGTTTTTCTCCAGTAGCAAAAGCTTGTGAATTTTCTACAGTTAGAGCAATCCAAATCGGCTGCATCACAGCACCAACGATGTTTGAACCATGAATACCAAAAGACCATAGTAAGGCTTCAAATAATAATATAATCAATGTTGCTGGCAATGAGCTACCCAGAGCTAGAAGTGGCGTTTGTAAGACCTCAAAAATAAAATTTTGAGCTGTTTCGTATGCAGTAAAGGTAAAGCCGATCCGAATCAAATTAAATACGATTACCACGAAAAATCCTGGAATCAATGCTGAAAAAGATTTTGCAACATTAGAGGGAACAGATTCAGGCATTTTGATCGTCCAACCTTTTTGTACCACCCAGCGAAAAATTTCAGCGGCTAGAATGGCTGTGATCATACCGACAAATAAACCTGATGCACCAAAGTTTCCTAAAGGTAAAAATGAACCATCATCCGTTGCCGTAATCGGTGTTAAGACTAGAAAAGCAACAAGAGAAATTGCTTGAGTAGAACCTCGGTCCACAGAATAATACTTTGCCATCTCACTAGCGATTCCTAAAATAACAAATAAAGTCATTGCATTCATAGTCATATCGTTGACTTGCAGAAATAGGGTCATCCAATCTTTGCCTAAAACAGATTCCATAAAACTAGTATAAGCTTCAATTGGTAATTGTGTAACTAGTAAAAACATAGAACCAATGATCAATAAAGGCATGGCGACAAAAAATCCATTTTTAATTGCAGAAAGGTAGCGATTAGAATCAAGTTTATAAGCAACCGGACCTAGCTTTTCTTGAAGTTTATCTAGAAATGTATTCATGTTATTCCTCCTTGTATTATTTTTTTATAAAGATAAGTGGATGTTTGACTTAAAATGTAACCCCTTACATTCCAGATCAAGAAAACATGTATAAATTTATTCTATAGTATGATCATACCAAAATCAATATATTAAAGTTGTTTTATTTAGATAAAAAGACTGAGATACTTTAACTTGCCATTGAATAGTCAAAAATTTTAAAAGGGTTTGAGCAAACGTCCATCTGCTATCTAAATGATTGGCATGTATGGTTTTCTTTCAGATTTAGATTTTTACATCATATAAAAAAAATGTTATATTATTCTTATAAGAAAAGAGTAGTGATCGTCTTTAAGAAGATTGATGAAACTAAATTTTTTTATCTAGCTTATGGTTAGCGCTAGAAATAAAAGGAGGACGAAAATGAAAGAAGAACAGAGATTTGGAATAATGAAAAAATATGTCAATTTGGTTTTGGATGTTGTTTTAGGCGCCCTTGCCCTACTTATTTTGATTTTTATGATTCGTCAGTTGTTCGATATCAGTACATTTATTACAAAACCAATGACACCTAAGAATTTATCGATTGTGATGCAAGAGGTTGTGGCATTTTTCATGTTATTTGAGTTTATCATGATGGTGATTCGCTATATTCAAGAAGGACATCATATTCCAATTAGATATTTGATCTTGATTTGTATTACGGCTATATTAAGACAGTTAATGGTCTTACATGGCGATGCTGTTCAGACTTTATTATTATCAGTATCGATATTATCGCTAGTAATTGTGTTGTTCGTACTTAATTTGAGTGGAAATAAATCCTATGTTGGGTTTAAAAATCACTCAGATGACAAGCATGAATCGAGCAAATAGAATATAAAAGGCAACTCATCGACAGATGAGTTGCCTTTTATATTCTATTTATTCAAACTAAATACTTAGTAATGAAATTAAAGCGATTGCCAAAACCACTTGAATTAACCCAACGGATAAACCATAAATTAAAAAACGTTTTCCTTCTTTGAAGAATTTTTGGAAATCCAAACGTAATCCGATTGCTGCTAAGGCAATGATTTCAAACCAGCCACTAAAAAAATGGGCTGTTTCACTGAGTCCTGTTGGCAGGTGAATCAGACTATTGATAATACAAAATAAAACAAATCCCACAACGTACCACGGCAAAGCACTTTTTCTTTTTTTAGAAGGTGTTTCTGAAGTTGTTGATATTTCAGATCGTTGATGTTTGAATTTGCCAAAAAGATAAACAACCACTACAAGTAACATGATTCGCATAATTTTAAACAGCATAGCAAGTTCTACGACTTGACCATTAACCATGCTAGCACTCGCAACAACTTGTCCTACAGATTGTAAGATACCGCCAATCAAGGCACTCTTAGTTAAAATATCACTGCCATATATAAGTGAACCGATGATGGGCAATAGTAGCATCAATATAGTTCCCAATAAATTAACCAGTGTAATGATCTGGCCTTTTTCTTCTTCTTTAGCATGAATAGCGGGTGCAATCGAAGCAACTGCAGAAGAGCCACAGACAGCATTTCCGCCAGCCATCAATAAGGACATATTATCTGAAAACTGCATCTTTTTACCGAGCACATAAGATGCAATGATCGTCAAAGCCATTTGTAAAAGAATGAAAATTCCGCCTTTGAAGCCAATTTGAGCGATAGTCTGAAAGGTAACCGTTGCTCCTAATAATACAACTGAGAACTCTAGGAGCTTACCTTCAGCTATTTTGGTTCCTTTTTCTAAAACAGGATTTTTTAAAAAAGTATTTCCTAGTAAGATCCCCAGTAAAATAGCAATAGTCGCAGCACCTAAGGTTGGTAGCCAGATAGCTACAACCTTACTGATAATAGCCACGATAAAAGCAGTCATTAGTCCAGGGAAAATGAGCATTGCCTTTGTTAAGTAAGAATATTTTGTATCATTGTTTTCCACTAAATCATTCATCTTCTTTCCTTGTTTAACTTATAAATCTAGTATAACGAAATAATTTGCATTTGAGAAATAAATAGTTAAAATAATATCTATAACTAAAACGAATGGAAAGGGTCTCTATGTTTAAATTACTGAAAACATTTCGCTCTGTTTATGAAACAAAGAATTTTTCAAAGACTGCAGAAAACTTATTTATTTCCCAACCAGCAGTTTCTAATCAAATCAAGCAACTAGAAGAAGAGTTAAATATTCAGTTGTTTGTTAGAAATGGGCGTCAAGAAATCAACACGACTAAGCAAGCGGATATCTTATACCATCATCTACTTAATTTATCGGATGATTGGGAGGATACTTTACATGCTTTAAGGATCCAAACGATTCCTAGAGAAACATGCAGAATTGTTGCCTCAAATACATTTGCTGTTTATTATCTACCAGAACTAATGAAACAATTAAACCAACAATTTCCTACAGTTTCGTTTATTTTAGATATGGATAATTCAGAGCAAGTATTGGATAAGATTGAAAAACACCAAGCGCACTTTGGATTTATTGAAAAGCCGTTAGTAACAAATTTGATTATACGGCAACAAATTATATCCGATGAACTAGTGCATGCAGGTGATTTTTCTCAAGATTTATGGCTAGTTAGAGAAGAAAATTCTGGTGTTTTTCATTACACAGATCGCTATTTTTTAGAGCATAATCTGTCTCCACAGAAAATGATAATTAAAAATAATGAAATGATCGTCAGATGTTTGGAACAAGGAATAGGCCAATCGATCTTGTCAAAGAAAGCGTTGACTGAAAAAATAAAATGGCATTCTTTAGGGGAAGAGTATCAGAGGAATTTTTATTTTATAAAAAGGCAACATATTGACTCTGTTCAATTACAGGAAATAGAGTTGTATATTAGTCATTACTATGAACAAAATAAATTATAATGCATTGAATTTAGTGAAAAAAAGGAGAAAAAGAATAATATCTTTTATTTATGTTGGTAAAATAGACGTTTTAATGGAAAAAAATGGCTACCTTGTGCTATCTTAGTAGGAGATATTTATTAGAGAAAAAAACTAACAACGTCTATCCTATTTTTTTGCTTTAGGAGTTTGCTAGGAAACATTAATCAAATAAACGTAAGATGGGAGTGAAAATTGTGGAAACATTTATATGGAATATCCCGCTAAAAGAATATGTCGCATCAGTAGATCAAACAATCAAAATCGATCAAGAATTTCTCGATTATTACCAATGTTTAGAAGAAGAAGCGAATCAACTAGTTGGAAAGATAAATCCGATGACTTTGGCTGTAAACTTACCCAAATTGATGGCTATAGATGAAAAATGTACGTTGGTTATTTTTTATATTTTTAATGGATACGCTTTAGAAAATGATACGGCAAGAGATACGATCCGATTGATTGAAAAAGAGTATAAAAAAACACATAGGGAAAAATATATTTTTGATATGCCTGAATACGAAACATGGTCGATTTCTCAAAGGATTCATTGATCTATATAATGTCAATTACATAAGAAGTCAGTGGATAGACATAAAATTATTCTTGATGTTTCTTAATGATACAACATAGTTGGGGGATAAAGTTGAAATAGAGACGTTCATTTCTCTCTACTCATTTAAATAAAAAGCGTGGGACAAAATGATGTGACCCCCAAAAGTTGTACGTGAAAATACAATTTTTGGAGGTTATTTTTTATGAGTTATTATGAGGTAGAATTCAAATTAAAGCTAGTGAAAGAGTACTTAGAAGGCCCTCTGGGCGGACGAGCGTTGGCTAAAAAATACGGACTCCCATCAAATGCCTTAATTTACAATTGGAAACACTCCTATCAATTATTTGGGAAAGAAGGGCTCAAAATACACCGTTCACCAACAAAATATACTAGTGAATTTAAGCGAGATGTATTACACTTTATAGAAACGACAGGTGCTTCTTTCGGTGAAGCAGCAAGACAATTCAAGCTGCCTAGTGGGTCGATGATTTCTCGTTGGCAAAAAAACTACATCGCTGGTGGTCAAACTGCTCTGTCTACTCAAAAAGGGAGACCAAAAAAAAAGATGAACAAACCAACAAAAAAACTGCAAAAAACAAGCAAACGATCTCGTGAAAAAGAATTAGAACGTGAGAATGAACGTTTACGAATCGAGGTTGAGTATTTAAAAAAGCTACGGACTTTCCAACAGACTATTATGGCGAAGCGAAAAGACGAGTTCAAACCAGAATAGCCATAGAACTTATTGGAAAGTACCGTCAAGATCATGTGTTACAAGCGATTAAGCTACCGCGTTCTACCTTCAATTACTGGAAAAAACAGATAATAAGCGAAGAAAAAATGACTCCCTTGGAGAAACTGATCCAAACAATTTTTGAAGAGAATGATCACAATTATGGCTATCGTCGAATCAAGCTGGCTTTACTGAATATGGGCTATCAAATCAATCATAAGAAAATCCAACGGATTATGAAGAAATATAACTTAGTATGTATAAGCTTTACTCGTCGTTCAAGAAGTTATCGATCTTACAAAGGTTTAGTGGGAACCTTGGCTAAAAACAAGATGAATCGCCGCTTTTCCAGCAGGATTCCAAAACAAAAAATCTTTACAGATATTTCAGAATTCCACTATACTGAACGAAATTCCGAAGGAATTAAACTAAAAAGAAAAGCGTATCTCAGTCCTTTTCTTGATGGTTTTAATGGAGAAATCATTGCCTATCAATTTCAGCAAAAACCAACGTTGGATTGTGTATTGATTCCTTTAAAAATAGCCATTAAAGAAAGTAAAAAGACCCACTTTCGAACAACCATCCATTCCGATCAAGGGTGGCATTACCAAAATCAACAGTATGTCAGACAATTGAAGCAAGCAAGGCTATACCAGAGTATGTCAAGAAAAGGAAATTGTTTGGACAATGCATTAATGGAAAATTTCTTTGGTCTAATGAAACAAGAAATGTATTATGGTCGTAGTTTTTCTAGCTTTGAGGAATTAAAACGAGCAGTTACAAATTATATTGATTATTACAATCATCATCGGATAAAAGCAAAATTGACTGGTATGAGTCCGGTTCAATACCGAATTCATACCAGTCGAATGACAGGTTAATCTACGTACAACTTTTAGGGCGCACATCAAAACGAAAATCAGTTTTGTCCCACGCTTTTTGTATCTATTTTCAATGAAATTGAATTTCTTTTTGAGTTTAACTGGTATTGAACTTGAAATCAAATTTCTTTAATGGTATTATTCCCTTAAAGAAAGAAAGCGCATTCTTTTTTGTGAATAGGTTAGGGAATAGCAAAAAAATGAAATGGAACAGGATTATCATCTACGAGGAGGAGTTAAAAATGGAGATTTCTATCGGTATTATTCTTATTTTATGTATCTACACGGCAGTAGGTGTATTAGATCAAATTTCTATACAAATTGGTCCATATACGCCATTATTTGCAGCAACATTCACAGGTCTGATTTTAGGAGATGTTCAAACAGGTTTGATGATTGGGGCAACCCTACAATTGATGACGCTGGGCGTGGCAACTTATGGTGGGGCAACAGTTCCAGATTTTCTTTCTGGTGCAGTGATGGGAACAGCTTATGCAATTATTTCTGGACAAGGAGCTGAATATGGAATCGGTGTCGCAGTACCAATTGGATTACTATTAACGCAATTGGACATTCTTGGCAGAATGACGAATACGTTCTTCCAACATAAAGCAGATAAATACGCAGAAGAAGGGAATTACAAAGGTGTTGAGCGTTGTAATGTGTTGGGGATTTTCCCATGGACGCTTTCACGAGTGATTCCAGTTTTTATCGGATTAACTTTCGGTGAACAAGTTGTTACCGTTATTAATGAATGGATTCCAGTCTGGGTCATGAATGGGCTAAAAGCAGCTGGGGCAATTTTACCTGCGATGGGAATTGCCATTTTGATGCGTTACCTTCCTATTAAAACATATTGGCCATACTTTATCATTGGATTTGTATTGTTAGCTTATGGTGCAGCATTCTTCTCTGTTTTAGGTGTGGCATTAGTTGGTTTAGCATTGGCTGCTATCTATGTTATGAATCAAAATAATAAAGGAACTGCAACATCTGCTGGTTCGGTAGTCTATGAAGATGATGAGGAGGTAGAAATCGATGACTAACAAATTAACGAAAAAAGATATTAAGAAAGTCTATTGGAGAAATCTATTTAGTCTGCAATGGGGATGGAATTACGAAAAAATGCAAGGACTGGGTTATTCATATGTGATTATGCCAGCATTGAAACGCTTGTACAGCGATGATCCTGAAAAAATGAAGAAGGCACTTAAAACGCAAATGGGCTTTTTTAACACAACACCTGCTATGTCGCATTTGATTATTGGTGCCGATATGGCTTTAGAAGAAGAGATAGGGATTGAAGACGATCAAGCAATCACTGGATTAAAAACAGGTTTGATGGGTCCTTTTGCTGGTGTGGGAGATACACTATTTATAGCAATCTATCGTGCAATTGTCTTCTCAATTGCTGCATATATGGCACAAGGTGGACAAGCTTTTGGTTTAATGATTCCACTCATTGCAGGGGTAGCGGTTCTATGGGTGCGTTATAAGTTTACATGGATCGGTTATCATCAAGGAAAAAAAATTGCGACTGAATTTGCTGACAAGATGAAATTATTAACACAAGCTGCAGCAATTCTTGGATTAACAGTTGTTGGGGGATTGATTCCATCTGTTATAACTTATAAACTAGAATTGACCTATAAAATGGGGGAAGTGACCTTATCCATTCAAGAAATGTTGGATAAAATTTTGCCAGCTTTGATCCCACTTTCAATCGTAATGATGTCTTACTGGTTACTAGGTAAGAAGAAAATGAATTCAACTCGTTTGATTTTCGTTTTAATTTTACTTGGGATGATTTTAGGTAATTTACAAGGAATCACATCTTGGATTGGAAATCTCTTTTAGATAGCAAATTTTGAAAAAAAGGATGATGAATAATGTCAATAAAAAATGCACGTGTAGATGAACGCTTGATCCATGGTCAAGTTGCGACTGTTTGGACAAATACCTTAGGTGCTCAAAGAATTATGGTAGTAAACGATTTAGCCGTCAAGGATCAAATGCAAATTGGTGCTTTGAAGATGGCAAAACCAGCAGGTGTGAAGTTGTCTATTTTATCTAAACGAAAAGCAATTGAAAAAATCTTAGCTGGCAATTATGATGATGAAAATGTGTTTCTCATTACGAAAGACATACAAGATATGGCCGACTTGATCGATGGCGGTGTACCGTTAAAAGCCTTTAACGTTGGGAATATTTCTCAAAAAGAAGGCAGCAAACCAATCAAAAAATCTGTGGCAGTAACTGAGACGGATATCCAAACAATCAAACGTTTAGATGAACAAGGAATAAAAATCACAGCACAGATGATTCCGTCTGAATCGGACGAAACGATTTTAAATTTTATTAAATAAGAAGTAGGAGCTGAACTAGATGGATGCAATTAAAATTATCCGACAAAAATACAAAGACTTTTCTAAGGTCAATCGAAAAATCGCTGATTATATTTTGAAAGATCCCACACTGGTTCTTTCATTAACAGCTAATGAAATTGCATCCAATAGTGAGACTTCTCCAGCTTCCGTGACTCGTTTTTCTAAATTATTGACGTTTGACAGCTGGGAAGAGTTAAAACTAGCAATTGCAGCTAAACAAGGAGCAGAGCATGGATCAAAAATGATTGATCCCATCGTATCGAGGGAAGATTCTATTGATACCTTATGCGCTAAAGTCGAGTCGTTACTTAATACAACAATCGAAGATTTATTTGATCTGGTCGATAAACAAGCTTTAAAACAATCAATTGAGGGAGTCAAGCAAGCAGAGACTATTTATCTGATTGGGATCGGTTCTTCCTCTTTAACAGCATATGATTTATATCATAAATTTAATCGAGCTGGAAAAAAAGCAGTATTTAATTATGATGTTCATATGCAATTTGAATTTTTAAATTATTCCAAGCCTGATGATGTTTTGATTGCAATTTCCTATAGCGGATTGTCTAAGGAAGTCTTGATTGCTTGTGAAATTGCTCGGCAAAATAGAACCAAAATCATCTTTATCACTAGAAATGAAAGCGATCGAATCATTGAGTTAAGCGATGAGGTCTTGCTGGTACCCGCCAATGAACATTTACTAAGAGTTGGCGCAATTGCTTCGATTGCTTCTACTATGGCAGTGGGGGATGTGTTGTATTTAGGCTCTATTCAAGATGATTTAGAGACGACGATTGAAAAGAATATGAAAGATACAAGAAAATTAGTAGAGAAACTGAAAGAAAAGTAGGGATGAACGATGAAGTTAGATGAATTGACTACTGAAACTCGGAATACAGAAAGCATGAATATCGATCAGTTATCAACGATCGATATGATAACTATCATCAATCAAGAAGATCAAAAAGTTGCATTGGCAGTAGAGAAAGTTCTACCTGAATTAGCTGAGGCGATTGACCGAGCTGCCGAGTATTATAAAAAAGGCGGGCGTTTGATTTATTGTGGTGCAGGAACATCGGGACGTTTAGGAACATTAGATGCAATAGAGCTGACGCCAACATACAGTGTTTCACCAGATAAAGCTTTTGGTCTTATTGCTGGGGGAAAAGAGGCGATGTTTCACGCAGTAGAAGGCGCTGAAGATTCAAAAGAACTGGCAGAATCGGATTTAAAAACGCATCAATTAACGGCTGCCGATGTGCTTATCTCTGTTGCAGCTAGCGGTAGAACACCATACGCACTGGGAGCTATCGAATATGCTGAAAAGGTTGGTGCACTGACAATTGCCATCACCTGTAATGAAGCGAGTGAAATGAATAGAGTTGCAGCTTTTGGTATCGCACCAGTGGTTGGACCAGAAGTAATCACTGGATCAACACGCATGAAAGCAGGAACAGCACAAAAAATGGTTTTAAATATGTTTTCAACGGGTGTTATGGTCAAAGTCGGAAATGTGTATCAAAATTTAATGGTCAATGTTCAGCCAACGAATGAAAAACTGATACAACGCTCAATTCATATCATCCATGACGCAACAGGAGTTGGTTTAGCAACTGCAAAAGAATATCTAGAAAAAGCCCAAAATCATGTCGCAGAAGCAATTGTCATGATCAAAGGACAAGTTGGATTGGCTGAAGCCAAAGAGCTATTGGATCGAAACAATCGACGTATCTCAGATGTCCTCAATGATTTAAAAAAGGATAAGTAAGTGGAGGAACAAAAATGAAACCAAAATTGATTTTGATGAGTCATGGAAAAATGGCTGCAGAAACGTTAAATTCAGCGAAAATGATCGTTGGAGAGTTAATAGAAGCAGAGGTTGTTTCAATGACCGAATCTGAGGGAATGTCTGGTACAAGAGAAAAATTGATGCAAATACTTGATTCACAAGGAAATCGCCCAGTACTGATACTGGCTGATTTAAAGGGAGGAACGCCATGTAATGTAGGAATGATGCAAATGAGTGAGCACCCAAATCTACGTGTGTTATCTGGTTTGAATCTAGCTATGGTGATCGAAGCGGCTGTTTCTCAAATTGAACAGATCGATGAGCTAACGGATTATTTGCGCGGTATAGGTAAAAATGCCGTAGAAAAAATAGAACTTCCAGAATTAGATGATGAAGAGGAGTATGAAGAGTAAACATAATCAAGGGGGACTGAAACCTAACTCTCAGAGTTAAGTTTCGGTCCCTTAAAATCAAAATAAATACTTTTGGCTTAATATCTCTTTATCAACGGAAGAAACTGTTTAATGTTATAATATTTTATCTTCATCAGACCGACAGGATACAATAAAATGAAGTCTTCTGGAAAGGAAGGGTACGATGAAATCAATAGAGTATTTAACAAGGATATTAGGTGAAATCAATATTTTTCCACTAGCAGATTACCAAAATGAAGAACAAAATAAAGAATATGAAGGGGCAACTTTTTCAATAGGAAAACAAACTTTCAGAAGTAGAAAGGCAAAAATAACACCGAAAAAAGCAGGATATTTTGTTGTTTTTTGGGAGAAAGATAGTCAAAACCAAAATCAACCATATAACGCTATAAATGCTCCAGATAAATTAGTGATTACAGTGCTTGATCGAGAAAGACAGGGGCAGTTTGTATTTTCGAAAGAAACGCTAATAAAACAAGGTATTTTAAGTCATGGAGAAGTAAAAGGGAAGATGGCGATGCGTGTTTATCCTGATTGGGTTAGTGACTTAAATAAAACAGCTACCGCAACTCAAAAGTGGCAAAGTCCGTTTTTTATTGATTTGACTGATGGACTTGATGTTGAAAAACTAGAAACGCTTTACATAGATTAAGCTGATTTAATGTTTAAATAAAATAGACTAGAAATAAGCAACAAAGCTCATTTCTAGTCGTAATAGTCATTGATCAAGAAAATGCAAACAATGATATTCGTATAAAAGGAAGTATCGAAAAAGGTTACGTTGATTTTTTATCATTGTGTTTTCTTAAATAATACTTGGGAGTAGTATATGACTATTAGTTTAAAGAATCGTTGCTTACTAGTTAAATCATCTAGGAGAATGGGTAAAAGACTGGTTGGGATCAGCTTTTAATCTAGCCAATGGTTGGTTGACTGTTATATGGTATGATCTAAAAAGTAAGCAAACGTTCTTTCAAGATAGAAACGAATACATAAAAAAATGACGTTGGATACACATCCAACGCCATTGTAAGTTCAATAAATAAGCATAAACATCTCCATGACAGAAAAAACTAGTATAAACCTCTAGAAATTTCTGTCAAAATTGAGTAAAATGGAAGATGTCAATGTATAAATATTGGCTTAAGCAACTTGATTGGTCAGGTATTCACTGACTTTTCAGGGCTTCATGATTTAGTTGGTAGCTAAATTATGAAGTGCTTTTTTTTATCCTATTCGTTTCTATCTAACATCCATTTTATAGGAAAACCCTTTTAGGGTCAATAAAGGGTTGGAAAAAAATTACACGAGTAACTAGATTATTTCCTTTTTTTGATGTAAATTATCTCTTTCACTAAAGAAAAAAAACTGTCTATAGTCGTTTTAGGTTAAAAAGGTAAAACAATAGTAGAATGAGATAGGGGATATCGTAAATATTGCCTACTTGATTATTCTCATAGTTTTGTTTAATAATCGGAACTTTTATTTTGATCCACAGGGTATTCAAGATCTTGTTCTTCATTTTTTCGCGGATATTTGAGGGATATCTAATTTTAAATCAGATGACAGTTCCGTTCATCTCAATTTCCTTAGCTATTATATATTTTCTTTAGTTTAGCATAGAAGCTATTCTTATATCATGAATTATGTTCTTTCAAAAAAGACCGTATTAGCGTAAAATGTAAGTGGATACAAAAAAGTGAATGGAATTATAAGGAGCAAAAAAATGTTGATAGAACTAGTGATTGTATTGACGATTTTCACATATGGTAGTAATTTTATTTTATATCTGATTCTTCGGACAAAAGAAAAAATCCAAGGGATTGAAAAACTGTCAATCTTTTTTGGTGTGAATATGACGATTTTACTTTTAGATGGGGTCTTTTTGTTTATAGGAAAAGCGATATCTGATAGTGGTGTTGCTGTGCTGGAATGAACATTGCAAAGAAATGCTGGAAAATCTTGAAACATCTAGTGACTTTGATTGGTCGAGTGTGTTTAATTTTGAATAGAAAAGCTTATTAAAGTTGAAAGAGGATGGAGTAGAGTCGGTACGCCATTCTTTTTTCTGTTGAAAATTCGGCTAAAAGTCCTATATGAATGACGAAGATTTTCTGATAAGGTACAATAGAAAGAAACAACTGGAGGGTAAATGATGGCAAAAATCATGATTATAGAAGATGAGACAACGATTCGTGAACTGATCAGTGAAGAATTGCAGAAGTGGCAATTTGACACATTTGGAACGACAGATTTTAATAATGTTTTAGAAGATTTTCAACGTGAAGAGCCTCAACTGGTTTTATTGGATATCAATCTTCCAGTGTTTGACGGTTACTATTGGTGTCAGAAAATCCGTGAAATTTCTAAAATCCCAATCATTTTTATTTCCAGTCGCAATACCAATATGGATATGATCATGGCGATGAATATGGGGGCGGATGATTTTGTCACAAAGCCATTTCAAATTGATGTATTGATCGCAAAAATCAATGCACTTTTAAGACGATCATATAACTATTCTGAAGTCGGTAGTGAGATTATGTCACATAACGGCATCACATTAAATGTTGATAATGGTAGCATGGAGATTAATGGGGAAGTGATCGATCTAAGTAAAAATGAATATCGTTTATTGTATATTTTGATCAAAAAACACGGGAAAATCTTGACGAGGGAGAAACTGTTACGTGCCTTGTGGGAAGATGAGCGATTTGTAGATGATAATACCTTGACCGTTAACATCAATCGTTTGAGAAAAAAAATCGAACAGGCTGGTCTTGAAGGATATATCGAGACAAAGGTGGGACAAGGGTACATTGTGCCATAGAATAGGAGAAAAAATGACAATTCGGAAGTATTTAAAAGATCATTGGCTTCTATTGATTGGTTGGTTGTTTTTTATCGGAGTGACGTGCTTTATTTTATGGCTTTCTCCAGATATGGTTGTGAATCTATCGGTAATTGGTTATTTGATATTATTACAAGGGTTATTTTTACTTCTTTTTTTAACAATTGATTATTCAATGAAAAAACGATGGTGGCACTCCTTAGATATCTCAGAACACCCTCCTTCTTTGGAGCATTATTTAGGAGAAGCGTCTAAGGGAGAAGAAACATTAGTTCAAAACTATATCAATGGTTTGTTAGTAGAGCATCAGCAAATCATGCAGCAAGCGATCAATAATCAGCAGGATCAAAAAGATTATATTGATTCTTGGGTCCATGAAATCAAGGTTCCTTTGGCGGCAGTGAATTTGATTTTGCAATCGATCGAAGATGATATTCCAGAAAAAAAATATTATTTAGTTGAAAATGAATTAAGCAAAATCGATGAGTATGTAGAACAGGTTCTCTACTATGCTAGACTAGATAGCTTTTCCAGAGATTACTTGATTCAAGAATATTCATTGAAAGAAATCGTTCAATCCGTGATTCGTACTCAGGGAAATTATTTTATTCAAAAAAACTTACATTTTTCGATTGAAGGAAACGACCAAATGGTGTTGACAGATGCCAAATGGGTAGCATTTATTTTTAAGCAATTGGTCAGTAACGCAATTAAATATACACCTGCTGGCGGTGAAATTACTGTTACACTGTCCCGTACTAAAGAAGGAGCTTGGTTATCTTTAACAGATACTGGGATTGGAATTCCTAGAGAAGATCAACGTCGAATTTTTGACAAAGGATTTACAGGTGAAAATGGTCGAACGAGTGAGCAACATTCAACAGGGTTAGGCTTATATTTGGCGAAAAGTCTTGCCGATAAGTTGGGGCATCAACTGACGATGGAATCCGTTGAAGGAGAAGGCACAACGATGAAGCTGATGTTTCCGTTTTTGAGTTACTTTAATGAGCGAAGATAATAGTGTTGAGGAATAGACCGCCTATTTCTCAACACTATTTTTTTATTAATGTCATAAGAAAACCACTAAATATTATTATCCTCAAAGTATATTAAGAGGAACCTATTTTGAAGAGGATTTTTTGATAATCAAGTTACCGGTTGAACATTGATTGAAAGATACTTTAATTAGAAAGCTTTCTTTGAATACAAGTTTTGGAAAGTATATTTAAAATGAATTAGAACTAAATAGTTGAATAGAGTTACTTAAAATATAAATTTAAGATAGAAGGTTTCTCTGTCCTATTCCGTTCAACAGAAATCATTAGTTAAGTGGATAGAGGATACAGATTTTACGGACTAATTTCTGTTATAAACATTGTTCTTGTTAACTTTATATTTCAAAAAAACATTCTTTAAGATATAATTAGTATTGACAACAAAATATTAAGGAGGAAATACAAAATGTTTAATATAAACAAACAATTAGTAGATTCTAATTTAAAAAAAGTAGCAGAATTAGATTTAGATATTTTTAAAGATAACAAAGGAAGTAGATATAGCGAAGAAAAAATATTATCTTTATCTTTTTTAGTTTATGGAGTGGCTAGTTTTTTTGAAATAGAAATAGAAGAGGCACAAACTTATATTACAGACGGTGGAAATGATGGTGGATTTGATGCGGGGTATTTTGAAACAGACGAAAACGTTCTAAACGTATTTTTATTCCAATCTAAATATAAGAGAGATTTAGAAAATGATAGCAATTTTCCTGCAAACTCTATAGAAAAATCTATAAATACAATAAAAACAATATTCGATCCAAATAAAAAAATTGAACTAAACCCATTTAGTAAATCTTTTGTGGATGAAATTCGTGATAATATCAATAATGGGTTAATTCCTAAAATTCATTTTATAATGTTGTTTAATGGAAATACTTGGCAAGATAGTGCAAATGATATGATTACTAATAACTTTGGAAACTCAGATCAAGTTAATTTTATGTTATATAACCATGATGACATTATAAATAAATCCAGTTATCAAGAAAAAGTAAATGCTACACTAAGTTTACAAGGAAAAGCTTTAAAAGATGACTATAATTACAAAAGTGTAATTATTGGAAAAATACCTGTAACAGAAATTCATTCGTTAATAGATCGTCATAAAGATAAATTATTAGAGAAAAATGTAAGGAAATATTTAGGAAATACCTCTGTAAATGAACAAATATCTAAAACTTTGTTGAATGAAGATGATAATACAAATTTTTTCTTTTATAATAATGGAATTACATTTACCTGTGACAAAATGACAGCAAATTATCTTCAAGAAAATGATTGGAAAATTAATGTTGAAAATTTACAAATTATAAATGGAGGACAAACGTGTAGAACTATTTATGAAACCATCTCCACTAATCCTAATGTTAATTATTTGTATTCAAATGTATTAGTTAGGATATATGAGATTGATGGAAATGAAAGTCTATTATCTGAGATAGCATTTGCTACTAATAATCAAAATGCTATAGATTTAAAAGATTTAAAATCTAATGATGTTTATCAAATGAATTTAGAACAAGGTTCAAAAAATTTAGGTTATACATTTAGACGAAAAAGAGATTTAACTTTAAGCAATAGTGGTTCCAATATAATTCCTATTCAAGTTAGTGCAGAGTCAGTATTCACAGTATGGAGACGACAACCATCATTGGCTAAATCTAAAAAGGGAGAACTTTTTTCAACATATTACACCGAAGTATTCGAGGAATTAAACGCAGCACAAATGATTACTGCGGTTAAAATATTTAGGTTTAGCGATTCAATGAGGAAGAGATATAACGAAGATCAAGACATTAATATAGCTAGAAAATTTAGTAATTATTTTATTGCTATGATAATGGGAGACTTGTTACTTAAACACTTTAAAATTGAATTAAAAGATTTAACTCATAACAACTTTTATGAAATTGAAAGCTGGTTGGAAGCAAATTTAGATGTGCTCCATGAAGAAGCTGAAAGTATTTCAGTTGAATTATTAAGAAAGCAGTTAAATACTATTATGGAAGAAGAAGATTTACCTTTTTCTAGAATTGATGGTAGAACTATATCTTCTGTATTTAGAAGTGGAATTTTAAAAAATATGCATGATAGCAGAAATATAAACATTGATTGAAGAAGTGGGATTTGCTGTTAAAAAAGTAAAAGAACAAACACAAGAATAAGTTCAATAAACAGAGTGTATGAAGAAAGCGTAAATTATGTATATTTTTTTCTTCGATGTTGACTATCAAAAGTTACGATCATAATTTGAATAATAATAGAGGAGGATGGGACATGAGTGTTTAATCCCGAGAAATAAGAAGGAATTCACGAAAATTGCTCTTTAAATTTTTGTGAATTTCAGCTTATTTCCGAAGGGATTGCTTCTGCTCCCACCGTTTATTCAGTTTCTCTCAGATGTTCAATTTCCAAAAACAGTCGTTTTTGATGGATAAAAGATGATGAATTTAGTCGATTAAAAAATTTATAAATATCAATTCAAACAAATAAGTCGGTTTATATATTTAATTGGTTGGAAAATTGATTGATTGCTAAAAAAATTTTAATTACTATTGAATTGAATTATGTTACATGATTTTTTTGTAAGTGTTTTCTTTGTGTTCTGGAGCTTTCCTAGAGGAGGGAAGAAAAGTTTGTCAAATAAATTCAAATGGATTTTAGTGGGTGGAACAGTATTTTTTTGTTTCTTTTGGTACACTCACAGGAGCCCGGAAGTATCTGTAAGGACAGCAGTTTTTTCAGAGGGATATTTTAGTATAGCTAACAATTCAAAAATCGAGAAAATTGATGACGAATTGTATACGATTACTCCAGCTCCTGTTGAAAGGGCAACTAATTCAGAATTGAAAACGTATCATGTAAGTAAAAACTATATTTTTTATTTTGCAGAATACTATGGAGAAGCATAAAAAAATAATTGGGGGAGATTTAAAATTATGAAAAAGACGACGTTAAAAATTGTGGTAACTACATGTGCAGTATTAAGTACGGCTATTTTGACTGGATTTCAAGCGAACGCTGATGAATCAGAAGGTATGAAAATATCAGAAGTTGTAAAAGAAGATATCAAAAATGAAAATAGTGAGATTGATCTAGATCAAAATTTAGGACAGGTACAAGCGGAGCTATTAGTATTATTTGAAAATCAATTCAATAAAAAATTTGAAACACAATTAGAACAGGAATATTTTGAATTTTTACAAATTATAGAATTCGGCGATTTAACTTTGAGCTCTGTAGAAGAGGAAAATTTAAAATATAGTGAATTTGCTTCGATATATCTGATGAGCAAGATTTAGATTTTGTTACTCAAGAAAAACAGACATTATTAAGTAAATCTTTCGATGAAATAAAACAAGAAAATATGAATTTGATTCTTTCTACTGAAAATTCAAAACCTAATTATCAAAATTTTAGAGCTGGATTTAATGTTGCTAAAGCCACTAGCTATGCTAGGAATTGGTCACATAGAAGAAATATGTTATTTCCAAGTTATTCAAGTGATTGTACCAACTTTGCCTCACAGATTGCTTATTACGGAGGAAAACAACTTCGTCCTAATGCAAATGGAAGTGGCTTGAACTGGAATCATAACGCTAGTGTTAATGCTACACGTGCGTGGACTTTAGCCCACGGATTTATGACTTTTTGGACTGCAGATGGGATGACTACACGCAAATTTACTTCTAAAGCGCAAGCGCAATCTTATGCCCGAGAAGGAGATTTTATTGGTTATTTTAAAAATAATACTTATCAATTTACACACATTGCATATGTAAGTAAAAAATCAGGATCAAATATTTATATTACACAACATACACAGGATAGAAGAGATGATCTTTGGAATTCGATTGATACAAGTGGATGGAATTCTTTTGTAGTTCTAAGATTCTGAATATAATAGTAGAACCGTTTAAAAAGATCGTTTGGATTTTCTAGACGTCCTTTTTTAATGGAATTTATCAACGTTATTTGTAAAATAAGTAAAGATTTTTTAGTGGGGATTCAATTAAAATCCTAAACGGAAATTTTTAAGAGAATCGCTTATTTCGCCTTGCGTGATTCCAATGTATCGCTTAGTGATCTGTTGTTTTGAGTGACCGAATATTTCCATTAAAAAGACAATATCCTTTATACATAGTAGTAACCAAATGTCTTGCGCAAAGTATGAGTTCCAATATCGTCTCTGTCTAATCCAGCAGCAACCTTTTGAAAAATCTTGTAGACAGCTTTTGGTTGAAGGTGATCTGTTTGCTTTCGACTCGGAAACAACAAACTTACAATAAAATCAAAATATCAATAAACTACGTTAATGAGAGAGAGTTTCTAAACTGTTTTCAATAATTAAACTGCACAGTTGGTCTTAAACAGATGATTTAACGATTCTCAGAAACGGCGTTATTGGCAAAATAAAAAAGCTGTCCCAAAACTAGGAAAACTTCAAGTGATACTCTACTTTTATGTCAGTTAAACTCTAAAGTAGTCAAGTTATCAAAAACGCTCGTTTTTGGTAGAACAAAGAGTTATCTTTATTTTGATGTTAAATGAATGATGCAATATTGTCAATTTTAAAAAGGATCACAACTGAAGGAGGAAAAATAATGATTAAGAAAAAAGATGTAGAAGACTTTACACAACTAGCGCAATGGCTTGATAACCTTGTGCAAAGAATCAAAAAGTATAACCCAGAAGTAAATTTATATGTAGTTAGTGATAGTTTGTATCTTATGGATGGTTTCGCTCATAATGAGTATGGTTATGCAGTGTAAGAAAATGTTGTAACGGATAAACACATTAGGTTACTCGGTGGGGGTGACTGGTGAACAGATCTAATAATTTCTATCAAAAAGGATAAAATTAGGGGAGAATGGAAATGAATAGAACAAAAAAAATTTTATGTATTCATGCTCATGAGAGCAATATTTATTATATAAATAAAATGTTTAAATCTCTTCCTTGTACTATTGAACATAAAATAGTTTCTTTGACTAATAAAACTATTGACAACAAGGTTATGTTAAGGGAAGAAATGGCTGTTTTTTTTGATCATGATACAGTTGCTTATATTTTAACATGCACAGAACATTGCAGCATAGTTCGTGAAGAGAAATTTTGTGGGATACCTATTCTAAAAATTGAAGACCCAATAATAGAAAAATTTTCAAATGATCCTGAAGAAAAAGTACTTTTATTTACAAATCCAAACACTGTAAGCATGACAGTAAATAAAATAAAAAAAATTGATCATCACTTTAAAAATTATGATGTAAAAACAATACCGGATAGTTTCGACTTAATAATGAAAAATGAGAAGGCTTTGTACAGAGATTCAATATTGAATTATATTAAAAAGCAAACAAAAAAAATTTACCTCATGCAGTTATCTATGTCGATTATTCAAGAGGACAATTTGTCAAAGGAAATAAAAATAAATAATGTATATGGAGAAGCAAAAAGAAAATACCTTAAGGTCATTTCTGACCTTCTCAAAAACGATTAGAAAGAGAATAGATAAGAATGAATAACATAAAAGTAATAACGCTATGCGGTTCGATAAAGTTTATGAAAGAATTTAGACAAACAGAAGCAATGTTAACGCGAATGGGGTTTGCAGTAATAAGTCCAGTTTTTGTTGAACAAGATGAAGAAGTTAAAATCACAAAAGAAGAAGCGCAGTTATTAGGAAAGATACATTATAAAAAAATAGCGATAGCGGATGAAATTTTTGTAATTGATATTGATGGATACATTGGAGAAAGTACAAAAAAAGAAATTGAGTATGCGAAGCTAAACAATAAAAATATAAGATATTATTCAAATAAATCGATTTTATAATAAACGTGTTCAAGTCGAATATCCATATAATTAAAGCGGTGTATCTCCAAATAATGAGAGAAATTCTATTGAACTTTTTTTAATCTTATAGTTGTATAGAGAGCGCTTTTATTGTTAGACTTAACTCATCACACTTTTGATAGGAGTATATTATGGAAATATTAGTGGCTTTGATTCCAATGTTTGCCTGGGGCAGTATTGGTCTTGTCAGTGGCAAAATCGGTGGTAGCGCCAATCAACAAACTCTTGGTATGACCATTGGCGCATTATTTTTTTCGGCAATCATCTTTTTTATTGTTCAGCCCGTGATCACTATTCAAATGATCGTAATCGGTATTTTATCGGGATTGTTCTGGAGTGTTGGTCAGAATCAGCAGTTTCATGGCATGAAATATTTAGGTGTGTCTGTAGGGTTACCAGTTTCAACTGGAATGCAGTTGATCGTCAATACGATTGCAGGTGCGGTGTTTTTTCATGAATGGAAAGGCAGCAGGGATTTTCTTTTAGGATTTATTGCACTTGGGTTATTGGTGTTGGGCGCTTATTTAACAGCTCGACAAGATGATGACAGTGGTGTGAAAACAACGAATAAGATGCTAGATTTTAACAAAGGCTTGCGGGCACTGGTCGTTTCAACGGTTGGTTATGGTGCGTACACAATCATTATCAATGCAGCTGGTCTTGATCCGATGGGGATTATTTTGCCTCAAAGTATTGGTATGGTAGTTGGTGCTAGTTTCTTTGCCTTTAAAAAGGTCAAACTGGATCGTTATGTTTGGCGAAATATGAGTTGCGGGCTTTTATGGGGCTTAGGAAATATCTGTATGTTACTGACGATGCGCCAAATTGGTTTAGCAATCAGTTTCTCATTGTCTCAAATGGGCATTATTATCTCAACATTAGGTGGAATCTATCTATTAGGGGAGCACAAGTCTAAAAAAGAAATGAGATATGTCATTATTGGTTGCTTATTCGTTATTTTAGGTGGTATTCTTTTAGGGTATATGAAAGCGTAAATATGCTATTTACGCTTATTTTTATGAGGAGATTTTGCAATTATTAAGATTAGAAAAAGGCTAGATTTATTGGAGGAAAAGTAATGTCGATGTTTAGGAAAAAAGAGCTGACCGCTGTCTCAAGTGAGCCAAGCTCAATGAAAAAGGATTTAAAAACAATGGATCTGATCATGCTTGGGATCGGTGCGATTGTTGGAACAGGAATTTTTGTAGTAACAGGAGTTGCGGCTGAACAATATGCGGGGCCAGCGTTGTCGCTTTCATTTTTAGTTGCAGCAGGTGCGATTATTTTAGCAGGGTTATGTTATGCGGAATTTGCTTCAAGAATTCCAGCGATTGGCGGACCATACGCTTATATGTATGTTGTGTTTGGGGAACTGGTGGCTTGGATGACAGGCTGGTTAGTGATTTGTGAATTCTTTCTAGCAGTTTCTTCTGTGGCTTCAGGCTGGTCGGGTTATGTTCACGGTTTTTTGAACAGCTTTGGTGTAGATTTACCGAAAGCGTTGAGTGGAGCATACAATCCAGCTAATGGTACTTATATTGATTTGATTGCAATGCTGGTTCTTTTAGCTGTTACTTTTTGGGTATCATTAGAAGCTAAAACAGCTTTACGTTTAAATAACGTGATGGTTTTTGTGAAGTTTGGGATCATTGCGCTCTTTCTAGTTGTTGGTATTTTTTATGTAAAACCAAGTAATTGGCACCCTTTTATGCCGTTTGGTTTTTCTGGAGTTGTCAGTGGAGCAGCTGTCGTTTTCTTTGCCTTTTTGGGATTTGATGCAGTGAGTATGACCGCAGAAGAAGTAAAAAATCCACAAAAGGATATCCCGAAAGGAATTATTGGATCAATCATCATAGCTACTGTTTTATATGTGATTGTTACCTTAGTTTTAACAGGAATCGTGCCGTTTGATGCGCTGGGTGTGAAAGATCCTGTCGCGTTTGCGATGCGCTTTGTACAGCGTGATGGTGTAGCTGGTATGATATCTGTTGGGGCGATTCTAACACTTTTGACGGTAACGATTTCTATGATGTACAGTTTAGCTAGAATCATTTATGCTATCAGCAAAGATGGTTTATTGCCAAAATTTATGAGTAAAATCGATGAAAAAAATCGCACACCCAAAAATGCAACTTATGTAGCTGGGATTTGTACTATGATTTTTGCAGGATTAGTACCGATGGAGCTATTAGCTGAGTTGACGAATATTGTGACCTTGATGTACTTGATCGTGATGGCGATCGGTATTATTCGTTTAAGAAAAGTAGCGGGCGATCCTAAACCAGGGGAATTTAAAATTCCTTTTGTCCCGTTTGTTCCAATATTATTAGTCATTGTTAGCATTGGTTTGATGTTGCAATTACAAGCAGCAACTTGGAAAGCTTTTGCAATAGCATTGGTTTTAGGGTTTGTCATTTATTTTGCTTATGGTTATCAGCATAGTAATGAAGGTAAAGTTAAAAATTAAAGTAAGAAATCAGTGATCATAGCGGTCGCTGTTTTTTTATGTTTCTTTTTACGAAAAAAAGAATTTCACTGTAAATCCTGATTCGTTTACAGTATAGTGATAGTAAGTAGAGAAGAAAAGAGGAGACGCAAAAGAATGTCATATCGTATCGAACGAGATTCTATGGGAGAAATCAATGTACCAGAAGCAGCGCTTTGGGGAGCACAAACCGAACGGAGTCGGCAAAATTTCAATATCGGTATAGAGAAAATGCCCACGGCACTTATTCAAGCATTAGCACTGGTAAAAAAGAATGCAGCTAAAGCAAATGAAGAAACTGGGAGATTGGAAACATCGATCAGTCAAGCGATTCAGCAAGCAGCAGATCAGGTCATTAAAGGTGAGGTGGATGAACATTTTCCTTTGTCTTTATGGCAAACTGGAAGCGGAACACAGACGAATATGAATGTTAACGAAGTCATTGCTCATTTAGCGGCTAATGCTAGCGTGATAGTCCATCCTAATGATCATGTTAATATGTCTCAGAGTTCAAACGACGTTTTTCCGACAGCGATTCATGTAGCGGCTGTTCAGTTGCTTGAACAAGAACTATTTCCTGTGATAAAACAAATGATTCAAACCTTGAGGCAACTTGAAAAAGAGAATGAAAAAATCATAAAAATTGGTCGAACTCATTTGCAAGATGCAACGCCAATAACTTTTTCACAAGAAATCAGTGGCTGGCGTTCTGGTCTTGAACATAGTCACCGAATGCTAGATTTGACATTGAATGAGCTTAAGCAATTGGCGCTTGGCGGCACAGCTGTAGGAACGGGTCTGAATGCATCAAAAGACTATATTTCATCATTCTATACTCATTTGAATCAAGAGACCAATAATCAATTTTTAGAAGATCCAAATAAATTCCATGGACTAGCCAGCAAAGACGCAGTTGTTTTCACTTCAGGTGCTTTAAAAGCGCTAGCTGCCAACGTAATGAAAATGGCCAATGATATTCGCTGGATGGCAAGTGGTCCACGAAGTGGATTAGGTGAAATCACGATTCCGGCCAACGAACCAGGGAGTTCTATCATGCCAGGGAAAATCAATCCAACTCAATGTGAAGCATTGACGATGATTGCCATCCAAGTTATGGGAAATGATACGACGATTGGAATCGGTGCTTCGCAAGGAAACTTTGAACTTAATGTCTATATGCCGGTGATGGCGTATAATTTGATCCAGAGTATTGAATTATTAACTGATGGATTACGTTCTTTCAATCAAAATTGTTTAGTTGGAATCAAGGCTGATCAAGAAAAGATGAATCAATATGTAGAGCAATCTTTGATGCTTGTCACAGCCTTAAATCCTCATATCGGGTATGATAATGGGGCGAAGATCGCTAAAAAAGCTTTTGTAGAAAATACAACACTAAAACAGGCAGCATTAACTTTAGGTTTAATGACAGAAGCAGAGTATGACAGCTGGGTCAAACCAGAACAGATGCTGGGGAAATAATCGAATCAATCTTGGAAAGGATATGAAAAAACATGACAGATATTTATGAAGAAGCATTGAAAGCCCACGAGCAATGGCGGGGAAAAATCGACATTCATTCAAAAGCCAAAGTAAAAACAAAAGAGGATTTGTCGTTAGCATACACACCAGGAGTGGCTGAACCATGTAGAAAAATCTATGAAAATCCAAATTCAGTTTATGATTATACATGGAAAGGAAACACGGTAGCAGTTGTGACAGATGGCACAGCCGTTCTTGGATTAGGAGATATTGGTCCTAAAGCAGCTTTACCTGTTATGGAAGGTAAGGCTTTATTGTTTAAAGAATTTGCTGATATTGATGCAATTCCGATTTGCTTAGATACCAAAGATCCAAAAGAGATCATCAACATTATCAAAGCGATGGCACCGACATTTGGCGGTATCAATTTAGAAGATATCTCTGCTCCTCGGTGCGTAGAAATTGAACGTACATTAATGGAAGAGTTGGATATTCCTGTATTTCATGATGATCAGCATGGAACGGCCATCGTTACGATTGCAGCATTAATAAATGCACTAAAAATCGTTCGTAAAACAGTCGATGAAATCAAAGTGGTTGTATCGGGAACGGGTGCAGCAGGTAGTGCAATCATAAAAATGTTGCATCATTTTGGGGTGAAGAATATCATTGCGTTTAATATCAATGGAGCATTGTCTAAAACAATGGGAAGATCCATGGATTTTTTAGAAAAAGAAATTGCAGAGATCACGAATCCGGAAAATTTCCAAGGTACTTTAGGAGACGCGATGGTTGGAGCGGATGTCTTTATTGGCGTTTCTGCGCCTAAATTAGTTTCAAAAGAAATGGTTGCTTCAATGAATTCAGATGCCATCGTATTTCCAATGGCTAATCCTGAATCAGAGATTGATTATCAAGATGCCATCGACGCAGGTGCCGCAGTCGTAGGAACGGGTCGTTCGGATCATCCGAATCAAATCAATAATGTTTTAGCATTCCCGGGTTTATTCAAAGGCGCGTTTGTCTCTGGGGCAACGAAAATCACTGAAAACATGAAGTTAGCCGCAGCAAAGGCGATTGCAGAGATCATTCCAGAATCAGAGTTGAACAGTGAGTATATTATTCCCTCACCTTTTAATCAAGAATTAGTGGACGTTATCATACGAGAAGTCGCTGAATCTGCTGTTCAAGATGGTGTTGTAAGAGTGTAAAGACCAAACAATTAAGGGTTTCTGCCGGTTTTCCTTCAGAAGGAACTGGCAGGGCTTTTTTATATGGAGAAAACACAAGGATTTCTAGTTCAATAAAGGCAAGTGTGGTATACTATTTAGGAGTAAATTCAAGAGAATGCTAGAAGGAGGATGTTTCTACATGTCAGAAAAAGAAACATTTTATATCACCACCCCGATTTATTATCCAAGCGGACAACTACATATCGGCAATTCATATACTACGATTGCTTGTGATGCGATGGCCCGTTACAAACGTTTGATGGGCTTTGACGTATTTTACTTAACAGGTGTGGATGAGCACGGACAAAAAATTGAAAACAAAGCCTCAGAATTAGGCGTTACACCGAAAGAGTATGTTGATAAAATGGCAGCAGATGTCCAAAAATTATGGAAAACACTTGATATCAGTTACGATAAATTCATCCGCACAACGGATGATTACCATAAAAAAGCGGTTCAGCAAATTTTTGATCGCTTATTAGAACAAGGTGATATCTACCTTGGCGAATACGAAGGCTGGTACTCTGTTTCAGACGAAGAATACTTTACTGAGACACAATTAGCAGAAGTTTATCGTGATGAAGAAGGCAAAGTAATCGGTGGTAAAGCACCTAGTGGTCATGAAGTGGAATTAGTCAAAGAAGAATCTTATTTCTTCCGTATGAGTAAATACGCCGATCGTTTATTGGCTTACTATAATGAACATCCAGAATTTATTCAACCTGAGTCACGTAAAAATGAAATGATCAATAACTTCATCAAACCAGGCTTAGAAGATTTAGCTGTATCACGTACGACATTCTCATGGGGGATTCCATTGTCGAATGATCCAAAACACGTAGTTTATGTTTGGATCGATGCGTTGTCAAACTATATCACAGCGCTTGGTTATGGATCAGAAGATGACAGCCTATTTAAAAAATATTGGCCGGCAGATGTTCATATGGTTGGAAAAGAAATTGTTCGTTTCCATACGATTTATTGGCCAATTATGTTGATGGCGTTAGAGTTACCATTACCTAAGAAAATTTTTGGTCATGGCTGGTTATTGATGAAAGACGGTAAAATGTCTAAATCTAAAGGAAATGTCGTTTACCCAGAAATATTAGTGGATCGCTACGGCTTAGATGCGCTACGTTATTACTTATTGCGTGCGATTCCATTTGGTAGTGACGGTGTCTTTACACCAGAAGATTTCGTTTCTCGTTTAAATTATGATTTGGCGAATGATTTAGGCAACTTATTAAATCGGACTATTGCGATGATCAACAAATATTGTGATGGACATGTTCCGACATATGCCTCAAAAGTCACACCATTTGACAGCGAATTATCCACAACGGCTGCAAATGTGATTGGAAAATACCATGAAGCAATGGAAAAAATGGAATTCAATACGGCGATTGCCGAAGTTTGGACTCTAATTTCACGTGCTAATAAATACATTGATGAAACGCAACCTTGGGTTTTGGCCAAAGATGAAGAGAAGAAAAATGAATTAGATAGTGTCATGGTTCACCTAGCTGAAAGCTTACGTATCGTAGCTATTCTGCTGCAACCAGTGATGACCGAGACACCGAAAAAAATCTTTGAACAACTAGGGTTAGATCCTGATACAATGAATATGGAAGAGATTCATTTTGGTGAATTTCCAACTGAGGTCAAAGTTGTTGCGAAGGGAACGCCGATTTTCCCACGCTTAGAGATCGATACAGAAGTACTTTATATTCAAAAGAAAATGTCTCAAAATGCGCAAACAACAACTGAAGAAATCAAATGGGATCCAGAAGAAACAGAACTTGTTTCCATAAAAGAAAAAGAAATCAAATACGAAGATTTCGATAAAGTAGAGCTAAAAGTAGCCGAAGTCATTGACTGTAAAAAAGTTAAAGGTGCTGATAAATTATTACAATTCCGCTTAGATGCGGGAGATGCACAAGATCGTCAAATTCTTTCAGGCGTCGCCGAGTTTTATCCAGATCCTAGTGCGTTGATTGGTAAAAAAGTTGTGATCGTAGCGAATTTGAAACCAAGAAAAATGCGTGGTCAGATCAGTCAAGGAATGATTCTTTCTGCTGAATCACCAGAAGGTAAACTCCAAATCCTTGATGCACCTAAAGAAATGCCAAATGGTGCAATAATCGCATAACTAAAGCAAAATAAAAAACAACGTGTCAGTCTAATCTAATTTAGACAAACACGTTGTTTTTTTGTAAAGCCGAATAATTTGAAAAATATAGTTAAAATTCATATCAAAAGAATATATTTTAATGTATCATTATGATAGGGTCAAAAAAATTTGAGTTAAAAATAAGGAGAATGTTAAATGAAAATGAAGAAGTATTTGTTGGGGATCATCACGGGGATTGCAATTTTTTTATTAGCAGCTTGTGGATCGGATCCAAGAAAAGATTTTACAAAAGAGTTATTGAGCTTTAAAGGTGATGATTATAAAGCTTCGAGCTTTAAGATGAAGGTCAAAGATTTGACTTATGATGGTGATGACGGCGGGGCATATGTCAAAATGATTGCCAGCCAATTAAAAGACATGAGCATCGATGGGAAATACGTGATTGATGATAAAAAAGATACGATGAAAATGGAGATCACAGCCAATCTATTTGGTGAAAAACTACCATTCGAATTTGTTGGAAATGCG
This sequence comes from Enterococcus sp. AMC1252, assembly GCF_058216515.1. Taxonomy (NCBI): domain Bacteria; kingdom Bacillati; phylum Bacillota; class Bacilli; order Lactobacillales; family Enterococcaceae; genus Enterococcus; species Enterococcus sp. AMC1252. The sequence goes on along the minus strand of NZ_CM177097.1, from coordinate 3,031,651 downwards.
GATAAATATTACATGTCCACTAGTTTTGTTTCAGGTCTGATGGATTTGGCTAATTCTTTTGGCTCTCCAGTGGAACTTAGCAAGAGTGATCTGAACAAATTAAAAGGGAAATATATTGATCTTGCTAAAGCGGGTGACACGCTAACTTCAGGAGAATTAGATAAGAAAACTAATCCAATCAAGAATAAAACATTTACGAATGCTGAAAATTCTAAAATGGGTAGAGAAGTGAAAAAGTTGATCGAAAGCTTCGATAAAAAGACCTTTACCAAAGACAAAGATGTCGTGACACATACCTTTACTAAAAAAGAAATCATCCAAATATTAGAAAAAATCGATGAAGTTGCCGAAGAAAATAAAGACTATAAAAAATCAGGTGACCAAAAAGAAATGCAAGATGCAATCAAATCATTGAAAAAAGATTTGGATAAGATGGATATAAAAATCAGTATCAATCAAAAAACAAAAGCGTTTGATATGGAAATGTCTTTAGCGGCGAAAGATGAAGATGATGCTAAAATGAGCATCGTGATGACGATTGCTGTTACGCCAGAAAAAAATAGTGAGAAAATCAAGATGCCAAGTAAAAAAGAAATCATTAGCCAAGAGGAGTTAGAAAATATTTTAGCCAATGTTACTGGAACAACTTCAGACGATAAGGATTTAGATTTAGAGGATGATTCGGTTGATTATAGCGATTTAAAAGACGATCCAGAGATTCAAAAAATGATGGATGAACAATTAAATGAAATGATTAAACAAATTGAAGCAAATCCAAGTGCAGTAACAGAAGAAAATGCAAAAGAAGCGCGTGACGGTGCAAAAGCAATTTTTAATGAAGAACAAATGAAAAAATTAAATGACGCTTTGGATAAAGCGTTACAAGCTGGAACAGTTTAAAAGAAAAATAATAAAAAAACAATGTTTTCTGTAGCTAAATCATGAATTTGGCTGATGCAGAGAACATTGCTTTTTCTGAGTATGTTCAGATGTGATAAATTAGTTTATATTAAGAACCCTATGATAAAGGATGGTCAGTATGTGTGTTGTGAAGCAACTGACTTTATTGTAGAAAATGAGTGGGCTGTTTTTTTTATGATAGATTTCCCGTTAGCATAGAGATATAGTAGCGATATGAAAAATCCAAAAGCTGGCGTACGAGCCATGATTCCCTCAAAATAAAATTATTAAAAAGCGGTGATATCAATGATGTTGAAAGAATTAACAGTAGCAGATGAGCAAAACTATATAGCTTTTGTAAAAGAGTGGCGCTCTATGGGGGAGCCTAAAATAACCCCAACCTCGGCTAATTTAAACGGACTGACTTTTTCGGATTGGCTGGATAAACTGCAAAAAGATAAAAATAGTCGGAATAATGATTTTGTTCCTGCAGAGACACTGTTTCTTGAAGAGGAAGGGAAGCTGCTTGGTGCTGTTCAATTAAGATACGAATTAACCGATCAGCTTCTACGAATCGGCGGGAACATTGGCTATGGTGTCGTTCCTTCTGAAAGAGGGAAGGGATACGCGAATTGGCTACTAGAACAAGCTTTACTTATTTTTCAAAAACGTGGCTTCTCTAAAGTTATGCTTACGTGTGATAAAAAGAATATGGGATCGCAAAAAACAATCAAAAAAAATGGTGGTATTTTGTCAGATGAATACTTGGTTGGAGGAGAAATGATTCAGCGCTATTGGATTAATTTATGATGTATAAAACGAAAGAGAGACAAAAGTATCCATCACTTTTGTCTCTCTTTCGTTCGCTATACGATATACTACTAAAATTTTAAATTCTTATTTGATTTAAATCTGCGAAAACGAGTCGGTAAAAGCATGATAAATAGCGCATAAGGTACGCTAATGATCGACCAAGTTAACGTTCTACTCAAACTATTGTTTTTGTACAACCAATTAAGTAAAAAATGTAGCCCAACCATACTAAGTGTAACAAAAATCAACACTGCATAATCAGGTTCATTTTTGACAATAGCACGGAGGATTCCACCAATTAGGGGGACTAGATAAAAATAAGCACTCGTCAATGAGATACGCCAACTTTTTGCGATAGTCCCCAGGTTGATCACGAAAAAAACGATAGATAAAAGGATGCCAAGCGGCGGGAAAAAAGCAAGCAGTGCTGAATAAATAGCTCCCCACAAAAGCATCATAGGTCCTTTTACAATAGCTGCAATCATAACGAATACCGCAATCAACAAAAATTGCTGTGTCATCGTTCCATAAGCCAACAGACCAAATAAAATCAGTAATAACCAATGCCAGATTGTATTGACTTGAGGTTTTCTTTGAATCGTTACGTTTTTTTGGATCGTTGATTTTAAAAAGTCAGATTCTTCGAAGAAATTTTTCAAACAGCACTCACTCCTATCAAATTGAAAATCAGACTGGAATTAAGTTTACTGCGAAGGCGATAAAAAAACATCGGGCTAAAGTCTGTGTTTTTAGTCCGATGTTTTTAAGGATTTATTAAGTAAAACGGATAGATTTTGCTATTTCACATTTTTTCCATGTTATTGAAGGGCATGATTATTCTGTTTTAAATAATTCAGACAACTCCTTGATATAAGGCAGAAAGACTTGTTTCATCCCACGAGAAATTGCAGTATAAAGAATCTTCTTCTCTCTTTCAGTCGTTCCATAATGGCTTTTTGACGGATTATGAATGATCACATTATCAAACTCGAGCCCTTTAGCCATATCAATCGACAGAATTTGAACATCTACATGGGAAAGTTGCTGTTCCAATCGTTTCGCTTCTGCAGCTGTTTTTGTAATAACCACAGTATCTTCTTCAGGAGTTAATGATTTTAAAAGTAAAGTTACTTCATCTAAATAACTTACTTCATCTTTACAAGAAATAAAGGCAGGTTTTTCACCATCTTTTCGAATCGAGACAATGGTGAGTTTCTCATGATTAGTCACCAAAGTCTGAAATAGCTGAGTGATTTCTTTACTCGAACGGTAACTATTCAACAATTGATAAGACCTAACCGAACGATTGGAAGCCGATAATAATTCTTTTAGACCAATAAAGCTGACTGATGTATTAAAAATCGCCTGATTTTCATCTCCTGCCAGCGTAAAGTTCGCTTGCGGGAATAATTTAAGGAGCAAAAGAACTTGAGCTTCAGTATAGTCTTGCACTTCATCCACCAAAATAAACGCCATCTGTCGATTTGATAAGTCCTCAATAAATTTATCTTTGAGCAATAACAAAATGACGACTTCATCTGCAGTATAAACGGACGTTGTTCTTTGATACGTCTCTTGTTGGGCATGCTGATATAAAGCTTCAAAAAGCAACCATTGATCGAACCAAGCAAAATCAGCAATCTCGTCTACCACTTTGCGGTATTTTTGCTGTAGTCGTTGAAGTGCATACTCTACTAATTGTTCCTCATCTTCTGCATCAAAAGTTGTATCAAAGTAGCGCAATTGCTCAGCTTCAGTCAAATCTTGCATCTGATCGATCATTTGTTTTGATTTTGATTGTTTGATCAAATAACGATTCCACAAACTTGATAGTTTTTCTTTGGTTGCCGAAAGTCGATCTCTGATCGCTAAAGTAGTCGGTGTTTCTTGATATAAATTAAAAATCAATTCAGCAGAAAATATAGGTTTCCGTTTAAATAAAATAGGTTTAAATAATGATTGTTGAATCAATGATGCATCTTCGAAAGCTTGAATGAAATCCACGAATTTTTCTGATTGAATGACTCTTTGTTGGGCATTGACTTTGTCGGCCGTGATTCGTTTAAAATAGTCAGATTCACTTTCGATCGGTGCTTTTTCACGAAAGGTAAATTTAAGGAATTGTAACAAAGTCAAATTCAATGGATTCCGCTCGCCTAAATTCGGTAGTACCTGAGAAATATAATCGATAAAGGTTGAATTTGGTGAAAGTAGTAAAATATCATCGGCAGTAATTTTGGTCCGATGATTATAAAGTAAATAAGCAATTCGTTGCATGATCGCAGACGTTTTCCCACTTCCAGCAATTCCATTGACCAAAAGCAATGGATGGCTCTCATCTCGAATGATCTCATTTTGTTCTTGTTGGATTGTTGTTGTGATATCTTTCATGTATTGAGAAGAATCTGCTTCTAGAGAATGAAGTAAAATATCATCTTGGATCGCTAGACTGGTATCGAAAAAGTTAAGCAACCGATCTTCTTCAATGATCAATTGTCTTTTTAGATTCAATGTAACAGGAATCTCGGTTTTATTGACAAGATAACTACTGTCACCTAAAACATTATTGTAAAAAAGTGAAGCAATAGGTGAACGCCAGTCATAGATTCGTGATTCACCCTCTAAGTTGGTAAAGTCATTCATCCCGATATAAAAAACTTCTCGATCAGAATCTGCATCTAAGAAGGTGACATCGATTTTACCGAAATAAGGTACTTTCAGTAATCGTTGGACTTTTTCCAGTTGTTTAGCAGCTGTCGCATTTTGGATATTTAGTTGATCGATTTCTCTATTTTTCATTTCCATCATGGCAAACGTCTCCAAGTTGTCAGAGTAACTATCAAAATTGAGTTTTGTATCACCACCAAATTGTTCTAACACTGATTTTCCTGTAGTGCTGACGTCATCGATAGCAGTTTGATAGGTGTCTTTTGCTTGGCTTAATTCTTCGTAAACCTGGTGCAGATGTTGGGTTTCTTGTGTGCGGTCGTTTGACATATTGGTTCCTCCTGACATGAATTGCCGTGACCGAATAGTATAAGCTATTTTTTTGAATAAAGCAATTATAAGAAGCTGATAATTTATCGGTGCTGTCCATTCAGCTTTTGGTTAAAATGTGATAAAGTATAGAAGATAGAGGAGGGGTTTACTTGATTTTTGATTCTCATACCCATTTAAACGCAGAACAATTTAACGAAGATATTCCAGAAACAATTAAACGTGCTAAAGAGTTAGGTGTAACGGAGATGGCGGTGGTTGGATTTGATACACCAACGATCGAAAAGTCTCTAGAACTTAGCCAACAATATAAAGAAATCCAAAGTATTATCGGCTGGCATCCAACCGAAGCTGGCAGCTATACGCCTGAAATCGAAAAAAAACTTCAGCAGTTATTAACGACACCAAAAGTAGTGGCACTTGGCGAAATCGGCTTAGACTATTATTGGATGGAAGATCCAAAAGAGGTACAAGATCGTGTGTTCCGTCGCCAAATTGCGATTGCCAAAGAAATGAATCTACCAATTAGTATCCATACACGAGATGCGATGGAAGATACGTATAAAATTCTAAAAGAGGAAGACATTCGAGATATCGGTGGAATTATGCACAGCTTTAGCGGTGATCCTGAATGGATGGCAAAATTCTTAGAGATGGGCATGCATATTTCTTTAAGTGGTGTTGTAACGTTCAAGAAAGCTTTAGAAGTGCAAGAAGTAGCAAAAGCTGTTCCATTAGATCGGTTATTAGTGGAGACTGACGCACCTTACTTAGCTCCTGTTCCATATAGAGGCAAACGTAACGAACCAGGCTATACTCGTTATGTAGTGGAAAAAATTGCAGAACTGCGAGAAGTTCCCTTTGAAGAAATCGCAAAGCAAACAACAACGAATGCTCATCGCTTGTTCAGGTTAACCGAATGATAGACAAGTTGAGAATTGAAGAAATCATTGTCGTTGAAGGAAAAGACGATACCAGACGAATCCAAGAAGTTGTAGATGCCGATACGATCGAAACGATCGGTTCCGCAATCAATGAGGATATTTTAGAACAAATCGAGCATGCACAAGAAACACGAGGCGTTATCATTTTTACTGATCCAGATTTTTCAGGGGAAAAAATCCGTAAAACAATCATGGAAGTTGTGCCTGATGCTAAACACGCATTTCTCTCACGCCAGCTTGCTACTCCTAAGAAAAGAGGAAATAGTTTAGGTGTGGAACATGCCAGTGATGAAGCAATTATAGAAGCACTGGAAAAAGTTGTGACTCCTGTCAATGAAGCAGATGGTTACCAAGAAATCCCTAGACAAACCTTGATAGAATATGGTTTAATAGCGGGAGCTCGTGCAAAAGAACGTCGTGAAAAATTAGGGGACGAATTACGCATTGGCTATACCAACAGTAAACAATTGACCAAACGCTTGAAAATGTTTCGCATCACAGAAATAGAACTGATAGATGCAATGAATAACATAAACGAACTACCTAGTGAAAAATCGGAGGAATCAATTTGACAGAGTATAAAGAAATCGCCACTCCTTCAAGAACCCAAGAAATTTTGAAGAAACATGGCTTTTCATTCAAAAAAAGTTTAGGACAAAACTTTTTAACAGAACCGAATATCTTACGTAAAATCGTCGAAACGGCAGGGATCGATAGCCAAACGAATGTAGTGGAAGTAGGTCCTGGTATTGGCGCTTTAACAGAGCAGTTAGCTAAAAATGCTGCGCAAGTTTTGGCATTTGAAATCGATGATCGCTTGATTCCTGTTTTAGAAGATACAATGAGTCCTTATAAAAATGTTACAGTTGTGCATAATGATGTATTAAAAGCTGATTTAGTTGGCACAACAAAAGAAGTATTTAAAGAAGAACTTTCGATCAAAGTCGTTGCTAATTTACCTTATTATATTACGACACCGATCATGATGCACTTTTTAGAATCAGATTTAGCTGTAGAAGAAATGATCGTTATGATGCAAAAAGAAGTCGCAGATCGAATCTCAGCGAAACCAGGAACAAAAGCATATGGTTCGTTATCAATCGCAGTTCAATACTTTATGGAAGCTAGTATCGCGTTTATCGTGCCGAAAACGGTGTTTATCCCGCAACCCAATGTTGATTCTGCTATCATCAAATTAACGAAACGTGATAAACCAGCCGTTGAGGTAACCAATGAAAAAGAATTTTTCAAATTAACCAAAGCCTCATTCCAGTTGCGTCGTAAAACACTATGGAATAATTTGATTCACTTTTACGGTAAAGATGATGAAACAAAAGCGTGGTTAACCAAGAGTTTGACGGAAGCTGAAATCGATCCTTCACGTCGTGGAGAGACCTTGTCATTGACTGAGTTTGGTCGTTTAAGTAATACGTTAGAAAAAAATCGTTAAAAAGCGGATTGAGAAAAAGTGATTTATTTTTCTCAATCTCTTTTTGTTATAGAAAATACTGTGTCAAAGGATATACAAAGCCTTCATAAAATAAGGTGAAAATAATTTCTTTTGACTTTATGTAAAATAATTGGATTGAGATATTGACTTTTTTCAAATATCAAGCATAATTATAACTAGAAAGCGCTTTCTTCAGTAAGGAGTGATACAGTGGAGAATAAGAAAACAAGAAATGTTACATGGATGCTTACAGCTATTTTTCTAGGATACACCTGTATTTATGTTGATAAGACGACAATTGGGATGTCACTGGTGACGATTGCAAATGATTTAGGGTTTGATCCGCAACAAAAAGGGTTGATACTGAGTGCTTTTTTTCTAGGCTATACGATTTTTCAAATTCCATTTGGCTACTTATCCAGTAAGATCGGGACGAGAAAAATGATGATCACCTCTGTTTTTTTAGTAGGAATTTTTCTATTTTTATTTGGTTTCGGCTTTTCTTTATTGTATTTGATTTTGATCCGATTTATGACAGGGGCTGTGGCTCATTCTGGTTATCCATCTTCTGTTAGTACCTTTATTTCACAAGAACTGCCAATAGAAAAACGAGGACCTGCACAATCGACAATGATCGCTTCTTCTGGTTTTGCAGCGATTGTAGGACCGTTATTGATAGCACCACTTTTACTTCAAATTGGTTGGCATAAAACTTATTATTTTTTAGGGGTTGCAGTTCTTTTGATAGCCGTTCTAATGTATTTTGTGATTCCTAAAGAATTTGGTGGTGTGAAGGAGCATCTAAAGAATAAAAATGTGATTTCATTTCGAGAAGTATTGAAGGATCGGAATGTTTGGATTTTGATTTTTGCAGCATTCTTTATCAACGCTGCGATATACGGACTGAATGGTTGGATGGCAACTTATTTGGTGGAGGCTCATGGACTGGCTTTAACTCAAACGGCATACGTAACGGCTATTATTGGTTTTTTCACGATGGTGGCTGCTATGTTGGGTGGTGTTGTGGTAAATAAGTATTTCGTTGGGAAAGAAAAAAATGTGATTTTCACGGCCACTATAGGTGGAGGTGTTTTTGCTATTTTGGTTTCGGTTGTGGGAACATTTGTCATGAGCATGGTTGCATTGACTTGTGCTGTAGCATTTGCTAGTTTAGCATTTGCTACTTTAATGAGTATCCCATTAAAAATATTTCCAACAGATGAAGTATCTGCAAAATATGCAACAATCAATGCGATAGGTGTTTCAGGTGGATTTGTAGCACCGACGATTATTGGTGCGCTGATTCAACTGTCTAATGGTGCTTTCTTTAGTTCATTTTTATTTATAGGAATTTCGTTTATTGTTGCTGGAGGAATCACGTTACTGGTGAAAAAAAGTGACTAATCTTAGTTCAGAATTTTGAAAAAATGAAAAGGGTGTGAGAAAATGTGTACAGGAATTACAATTAAATCAATCAAAGGCAATAGTTACTGGGGGAGAACTCAGGAATTTAATTTGTTGTTGGAATATGATGGTGCAATTATTCCGAAAAATTATGATTTGTCTGTGTCGTTAGATCATTTCTTAACACGTTATGCTGCGATGGGTGTCGCAATTGCAGGTCAACCGTTATTAGTGGATGGTGTTAACGAAAAAGGGTTGATGGGTGGTTCTTTTTACTTTGGGAATTATAATCGGTATATCGAATCAGATAAAATTCGTGCGATGGGAAAATTACCATTAGCAGGTGCTGAATTTGTAACCTATGCGTTAACGAACTATGCTTCAGTCGAAGAAATTAAAGCGCGGGTAAATCAAGATACCGCAATTGCAATTGTTGATAATCCAATGGGGATTCCTCAACATTATGTGTTTCAAGATGAGTCTGGTGCCTCCGTTGTCGTTGAACCTTCGATCGATGGCGGGTATGAAATTTATGATAATCCTGTCGGTGTTTTTACAAACAGTCCTAAATTTGACTGGCATTTGACTAATCTACAGAATTATGTGGGACTTAGTGATACGATAGCACCCGATATTCAGATGGACGATTTTCATGTATTTTCAAATGGGAAAGGGTCTGGTTTACGAGGGATTCCAGGTGATTTCACCCCACAGTCACGATTTGTTCGTGCAGCGTATTTAAAACATTTTTCAGAGCCAATAGACGACAAACACGCAGTAGAACAAATTTTCCATATTTTAGATAGCTTTGATATTCCAAAAGGTGTTGTGAAAGTTAGTTCAGACACAGATGTGCAGTATACACAATATACTAGTGCTTATGACAGTAAAGAAAAACAAATGTACATTCATTTGTATGAGAATCGTATGATCCAAACATTGTCTTTAAAAGCGGGGATATTAGATAGCTCAGCACCTCAGTATTTTGAATTAAAAACCGAACAACAGTATTATTCAATGCCTAAAAAAAATTAAATGTAGGCATAAAATAAAGTAGATGGAAGAGAATTACGGGAGAGACTAGTCATAGCACCGAAGGAATAAATGATCGCTGGCGCAAACCATTGGTCATGAAGATCTCAGGTAAAAGGACCGTAATTGGACATCACTCTGGAAAGCGGAAGCACCGAAGGAGCAACTCTTCAAAAGGAAGACGAATCTCTCAGGTTTTGTACAGAGGAACAGGCATTTTTTTAACATGCCTGTTCCTCTGTTTTTATATAGTTTATGTAGCTTGGAGGTGGCATAAGTTAAGTACTAAAAATACAAAGAAGCAAAGGAGTAGAAAAGATGGATTTAAAAACACCTTTATATGACGCTCATCTTGAAGCAGGTGGAAAGATGGTTTCATTTGCTGGCTACACGCTGCCTGTTCAATACAAAGATAGCGGTGTGATCAAAGAACATTTAGCTGTTCGAAATCAAGTAGGATTATTCGATGTTTCCCATATGGGGGAAGTTGTTTATGAAGGAAAAGATGCTTTAGCGAATTTGCAATATGTATTAACAAATGATTTTAGTAATCTAGAAGTAGGTCGCGTTAGATATACTATGATGTGCAATGAAAACGGCGGTGTGATCGATGATCTACTTGTTTATAAATGCAGCGATAATAAATATTTATTGGTGGTCAATGCAGCAAATAGAGCAAAAGATGTTGCAAGGATGAAAGAGCACTTATTTGGTGAAGTCGAGTTTTCTGATCAATCGGATCAATTTGTTCAAATTGCGTTACAAGGATCATTTGCTAAAGAAATCATTGCAAAATTAACCAAGGAAGCAGAAATTCCTAAAAAATATTATAGTTTCACTGAAAATGCTAATGTTGGCGGTGTACCTTGCTTGTTATCACGAACAGGCTACACAGGAGAATTTGGTTACGAACTGTACTGCAAACCAGAAGACGGGATCAAATTATGGAATTTATTATTGGAAACAGGTAAAGAATATGGCATCATTCCATGTGGTTTAGGCGCTCGTGATACGTTACGATTAGAAGCGGGAATGCCACTTTACGGTCATGAAATGACTGAAGAGATTACACCGTTTGAAACAGATTTAAGTTTTGCAGTCAAGATGAAAAAAGAAGATTTTATCGGAAAAAAAGCTCTTATTGATAAAGGAGAACCTAAAATCACTCGAATTGGTCTACAGTTGACGGATCGAGGGATTGTTCGTGAAGGTGCAGATGTATATTTTAATGATAAGAAAATTGGACAAACAACCTCTGGCACAATGTGTCCATTCATTAATAAAGCATGTGCAATGGCTTTGGTTGAGGAAAACATTGTAGAAGTTGGTTCTCTCATAGAAGTTGAAGTTAGAGGTAAAAAAATTAAAGCGGAAGTGGTAACAATACCATTTGTAAAAAAATAATTAGAAAAGAAGGAGTCGTTTATTATGACAAATGCTACGGAATTGAAATTTTCAAAATCACATGAGTGGGTACTTTTTGAGGGAGACAAAGTGAAAATCGGTCTTTCGGATTATGCGCAAGATCAATTAGGAGATATTGTTTTTATTGATTTGCCAGATGAAGGTGACGATGTTACAAAAGGTGAATCATTTGCAGATATTGAATCAGTTAAAGCTGTTTCAGAAGCGTATTCTCCAATCACAGCAACAGTTACGGCAGTTAATGAAGAGCTTTTGGACAGTCCTGAACTAATCAATTCAGCGCCTTTAGATTCATGGTTGATCGAAGTGGAAGGAGTAGAGGAAATCGAAGAACTGTTGAGTGCTGATGAATATAAAAAATTCTGCGAAGAATCTGAGGAGGCATAATGAATGGGTAACTATCTTGGCTCAACGGAACAACAACAACAAGAAATGCTAAAAACAATCGGTTTAAAAAATATGAGTGATCTTTATCAAGATATCCCTAAAGAAATGATTGTAGAAAATTTGGATATTCCAGCGGGAAAATCGGAGTTTGAAGTACGTCGTATTTTGGAAAATATGGGCAAGAAAAACAAAGTCTTCTCAAGTATTTTCCGTGGTGCGGGTGCCTACAATCACTACATCCCGGCCATTGTGAAGCAAATTTCAGCAAAAGAAGAATTCATGACCTCTTATACTCCTTATCAACCTGAAATCAGTCAAGGGCTGTTACAGTCGATTTTTGAATATCAAACAATGATTTGCGAAATTACAGGAATGGATGCAACAAATGCTTCTGTTTACGATGGTGCAACGGCTGCTGCTGAGGCAATCAATATGTGTTTAGAAAAAAAACGCTTAAAAGTCTTGATTTCTGAAACAACTAACCCAATGACGATTCAAACGGCTTTGACTTATTTTAGTTCAAGAGAAATCGAATTTGTCATGATTCCTGAAAAAGATGGATTGACAGATTTATCTGTTTTAAAAGAAAAACTAGATGATACGAGTGCGTGTTTCATTGTCCAACAGCCAAATTATTATGGCGGAATTGAACCAGTTGAAACAATAGCTGAAATAGTTCATGAAGCAAAAGCCAAATTTATTATGAGTGTTAATCCTGTGGCTAGTACGGTATTGAAAACTGCTGGCGAAGTCAATGCAGATATTGCCGTTGGTGATTCACAACCATTTGGAATACCGTTAGCTTTTGGCGGACCCTATATTGGTTTTATTGCGACAAAGGAAAAAATGATTCGTAAACTACCTGGACGGATTGCTGGTGAAACCGTGGACGAAGCGGGCGATCGAGCCTTTGTCTTAACGCTGCAAGCTCGTGAACAACATATTCGAAGAGAGAAAGCGGCCTCTAATATCTGTTCGAATCAAGCGCTTTGCGCCTTAACAAATGCAGTCTATATGAGTACGATGGGTGCCCGAGGCATTCAAGAAGTAGCGCAGCAGTGTTATAGTAAAGCTCATTATCTTTTGGATCAATTAACTCAAATCCAAGGGGTAAAACGAACCGATGATAGTCCGTTTTTCCACGAATTTGTGACAACTTTTCCAGTATCAAATGAAGTGGTTTTAGCTAAATTAGAAGAACATGATATCTTGGGTGGTTATCCTATGGAGCAAGGCTTACTATGGTGTGTGACAGAAATGAATACGAAAGAACAAATAGATGAAGTAGTCGCATTGGTGAAGGAGGCGTGTGAACAATGAAGTTGATTTTTGAACGTAGTGTAAAAGGGTATTATAACGAAATGATTTCTCCTTGTGATGTACCCACCGCAGCTCTTCCAGATGAAATGAAGCGTCAAAAAGAACTTCATTTGCCATCACTTCCTCAACCTGAAATCAGTCGTCATTATACAGAACTGGCTGATGCAACATTTGGCATCAACAACGGCTTTTATCCTTTAGGATCTTGTACGATGAAATATAATCCTAAAATCAATGATGAAATGGCCGCATATCCTGCTTTTGCCAATATCCATCCTTTACAGCCAGAACATACAGTTCAAGGTTCGTTAGAAGTGTTTACTATGGCAGAAATGTTGTTGAAAGAAATCACTGGGATGAATGCAATAACGTTTCAACCCGCAGCAGGAGCACATGGTGAATTTACTAGCTTATTGATGATTAAAGCCTATCACGAAAAAAATGGTCAACCGCAAAGGAACAAAATCATTGTACCCGATTCTGCTCATGGAACAAACCCTGCGAGTGTGGCAATGACAGGGATGATCACAGTTAATATTCCATCCGATAAATATGGATGTGTTGACATCGAAGCTTTGAGAGATGCCGTTGGCGAAGATACAGCCGGTTTGATGTTGACCAACCCAAATACAGCAGGGATATTTGATAAAAATATTTTAGAAATCACGAAAATCGTCCACGACGCTGGTGGGTTGAATTATTATGATGGTGCTAATTTAAATGCCATTATGGGGGTTGCTCGTCCAGGAGATATGGGCTTTGATATTATTCATCTAAATCTACACAAAACTTTCTCAACGCCCCATGGTGGTGGCGGTCCAGGTTCTGGTGCTGTAGGATGTAAATCATTATTAAAACCATTTTTACCTGATTATTATCCAGTCAATGAAGGCTCTAAAATAAGCTTTACGAGGCCTGAGAATTCGATTGGATTAGTGAAAGGGTTTTATGGTCAATTTTCAGTCTTCTTGCGTGCGTTGACATATATTTTATTTTTAGGATCAGAAGGAATTTCATCTGCTTCTAAAAGTGCGGTGCTGAATGCCAATTATATGCTTCATGAATTAAAAGATATTTTTGAAGTACCGTATGGCGACTCATGTATGCATGAATTTGTGATCAGCTTGGACAAATTGAAGAAAGAAACAGGTGTTACAGCGCTAGACATAGCTAAAGGGATTTTAGATCACAATATGTATCCACCAACAATGTATTTCCCATTAACTGTGCCAGAAGCATTAATGGTCGAACCACCTGAAACAGAATCGAAAGAACGGATGGATGATGCGATTGCCGTTTACCGTAAGCTTTATGAAGACGCTCATAAAAATCCAGAAGCTTTTCATGAATATCCTCTTCACGCTCAAATCCACCGCGTAGATGAAGTAAGAGCTGCTAGGCATCCGATTGTTCGATATGATTTTACTTTGAAACACAGTGAATAAAGTCAGCGGATGTTGAAAAGTACAAGGTGAAGTAAAGCGTAACGTTGTTACCTACATGTTATCTAGCTATGCAGGCTAGCTCTTCGGGAAAAAGATAAAAATTCAATGTGATAAAGAACATCACAGTTAATTTTTCCTATTTTCCTGTCAGAGCTGAACGAGCCTGCTACGCTTTTGCTTTGAAACACAATGAATAAAGTGAATTGATGTTGAAAAGTACAAGGTGAAGCGAAGCGTAACGTTGTTACCTATATGTTATCTAGCTATGCAGGCTAGCTCTTCGGGAAAAAGATAAAAATTCAATGTGATAAAGAACATCACAGTTAATTTTTCCTATTTTCCTGTCAGAGCTGAACGAGCCTGCTACGCTTTTATAGTAAGGAGGAAAAGTATGCGGTATGATCTAATCATAATCGGGGCGGGTCCCGGTGGGTATGTTGCGGCAATCAAAGCAGCTCAACTGGGCATGAAAGTTGCTCTTGTTGAACGGGACCGTGTTGGTGGAACTTGTTTGAACCGAGGGTGTATTCCAACGAAAGCATTATTGCATTCAGCTGAAACGGTTCGTGAAATAAAAAATGCGAGCGAAAGTGGTGTTCATGTTAAGGATATTCAAATTAACATGGAAGAAATTTACGCTAAAAAAAATAAAGTTGTTGATAATCTTGTTCAAGGAATCGAAGGTTTGGTTAAAGCAAATAGCATCGAATTGATCTTTGGTACAGCTCGAATTATTAAGGCAGGTATAATAGAAGTTGAGGGTTCAACATACGAGACCGAAAAAATCTTGATTGCATCAGGTTCAAAACCAGCAATTCCACCAATTCCAGGCAGTGATCTCCCAGAGATAGTAACAAGTAACGAGCTTTTAGAACACTCGAATACTTATGAAAAAATGACCATTATCGGTGGTGGCGTGATTGGCGTAGAATTTGCTACGATCTTTAACGAGTTAGGTTGTGACGTAACGATTATTGAAACAGCTAATACGTTGTTACCGAATTTTGATAATGAAATTTCAAAAAAATTAGCAATGATTCTAAAAAAACAAGGAATCAAAGTAGCGACAAAATCAATCGTAACGAGCATTTCAAATGAGCCGCAGCTGACATGTACCTATACGACTAAAGGAAAAGAAAATTCTGTTACGAGTGATGCAGTTTTGATCGCTACTGGTCGAAAGGCAAGCTTTGAAGGCTTGTTTTCATCTGAGCTAGCTATAGAAATAGAGAATCAAAGTATTTGGGTCGATGACTCTTTTGAAACGTCTATTAAAGGTATTTATGCTGTTGGAGATGTAGCAAGCCGTGGCACACAGTTGGCCCACGTAGCTTCTGCTCAAGGAGTGAATGCTGTTTTGGCGATGAATAAAAAAGCAATGGAGTATGATTTAGAGGTTATTCCTTCTTGTGTTTATACTACGCCTGAAATCGCTTCTGTGGGGATGACTGAGGGTGAGGCTCAAAATAAAGGAATCTCTGTGACAGTCGGCAAATACAATATGGCTGGAAACGGAAAAACAATGATTGCAGGAAGTTCATTAGGATTTATCAAAGTTATTGCTGATGGACAGAGTGACAAAATCATTGGTGCTCAGCTAATGTGTGATCGGGCCACAGATATGATTAGTGAATTTACGACAGCAATTGTTAATGGTTTGACTATCGACAAAGTAATGTCAATTGTTCATCCCCATCCAACATATAATGAAGGAATAGGCGAGGCTTATGAAAATCTTCAAGGACTTGGAATCCACACAATGCCTAAAAAATAACAGAAAATTGGCAAATAAACTGAAATGTTTGGTACTATGATAAGAGAAGGATCTTGTTCGTTAGTTTTGGGTGTATTATTGGTTTTTACAAAGCCATCAAAAGTCACTTTGTTTTAAAAAGAAAAGGAGAAAAAATAATGCTGACAGAAAAACAAAAAAGTTTTGCCAATAATTTAGAAGCGGAACTGGTTCAAATTAGAAGACATCTTCATCAGAATCCAGAAATTGGGATGGATCTACCAAATACGGTTGCTTTTGTAAAAGAGAAACTAACTGAATATGGTTATGAGCCGCAATCTTGCGGAGAATCAGGTATCACAGTAGTTGCCGGTAAAAAAAGTGGCAAAACATTCTTATTACGTGGAGATATGGATGCGTTACCGATTAGAGAGCTGACTGAACTACCATTTAAATCTGAAAATGGTTATATGCACGCATGCGGTCATGATATGCATACAACCATGCTGCTGGGAGCGGCTAAATTATTAAAAGAATTTGAAGACGAGCTAAATGGTCAAGTAAAATTACTATTTCAACCAGGTGAAGAAATTCTCTCAGGATCGAAAGTTTGTATCGAGAATCATGTATTAGAAAACCCTAAAGTTGACGCGGGTATGATGATCCATGTTTTCCCTTTTAAAGGACTTAAAGCAGGGCAAATTATGCCAACTCCAGCTGGAACTTTTATGGCTAGTGCTGATTGGTTTGAGATCAATATTAAAGGACGAGGTGGACACGGTTCTCAACCTGAGACGTCGATTGATCCGATTAACGTAGCGGTTCATATTTATACAGCTTTACAAGAGCTTTCTGCAAGAGAGATTGGTTCAGAAGAACGTTTTGTTCTAACTATCGGTGAATTTACTGGTGGAACTCCCGGGGCTTCAAATATTATCCCAGAAACAACAGTGATGAAAGGAACCTTACGAACCTTAAAAGAAGATGTCCGTACTCAAGTTAAAGAGCGGATGACAGCAATGGCTGAAAACATTGCGAAAGCTTTTCGTGCGGAAGCAGAAGTAATTTTCACGAATGGTTGTACGACGAATGTAAATGATCCAGATTTAACAACATTTATCAAAGAATCTTTGACAGAAACATTTGGAGTCGAGCGAATCGTGTCAATTCCTACATCAACTCCTCTTATGGGCAGTGAGGATTTTGGTGAAATCAGTCAGCTGATTCCAACAACAACGGTTCTATTAGTTGCATCAGAAGAAGATATCAATCTTCATAATCCAGCTATTGTTTTTGATGAATCGGTCTTGATCGAAGGGACAAAAGTTTATGTAAATACAGCAATATCTTGGTTAAATAAAGAGTAAAGCTAGGGAGAAATGGAGGGGGAAAAATGAGCAAATCGGATATTGAAATAGCTCAAGAAGCAACAATGTTACCAATTACAAAAATTGCAGAAAAAATTGGTTTAGCTGAAGAAGAATTTGAATTATATGGAAAATATAAAGCAAAAGTTGAAGTTGAAAAAATCAAAACAAATAAAGAAGGGAAAGTCATTTTAGTCACCGCAATTACTCCAACACCTGCAGGAGAAGGAAAAACAACAACTGTTGTTGGATTAGGTGATGGTTTAAACAAAATTGGGAAAAATGCAATCATTGCTTTAAGAGAGCCTTCTTTAGGTCCAGTTTTTGGAATTAAAGGAGGAGCAGCAGGGGGCGGATATGCGCAAGTTGTCCCTATGGAAGATATCAATCTTCATTTTACTGGTGATTTCCATGCAATCGGCGCAGCGAATAATTTGTTGGCTGCAGTTATTGACAATCATATTTTCCAAGGAAATGAGTTAGGGATTGATAATCGCCGAATCACTTGGAAACGAGCTGTGGATATGAATGATCGACAACTAAGACACATCGTTGATGGTTTAGGTGCTCGAGTTAATGGTGTTCCCAGAGAAGATGGCTTTGAAATCACAGTAGCGTCAGAAATTATGGCTGTATTGTGTTTATCTAATGATATTGAAGATTTAAAAGAGAATCTAGGAAATATCATAATTGGTTATACGTACGATAATCAACCAGTTACCGCCAGAGAATTGAATGCTCAAGGTGCAATGACAGCTTTATTGAAAGAGGCCATCAAACCTAATTTAGTACAAACATTAGAAAATAATCCTGCTTTGATCCATGGTGGACCATTTGCAAATATTGCACATGGTTGTAATAGTGTGATAGCAACAAATACAGCTAGAAAATTAGCGGATTATGTTGTGACAGAAGGTGGCTTTGGTGCTGACTTAGGAGCAGAAAAATTCATAGATATTAAATGTCGAAAATCAGGTATTCGTCCTTCTGCCGTTGTTGTTGTAGCAACTGTTCGTGCACTAAAAATGCATGGAGGTGTTCCAAAAGATCAACTTGGCGTCGAAAATATTGCGGCATTAACAGACGGATTACCAAATCTTTTAAAACATATTGAAAATACAACAACTGTATTTGGCTTACCGACAGTTGTTGCAATCAATAAGTTTCCTACAGATACAGATGCAGAACTTGAGCTTGTTAAGGAAGAATGTCAAAAACGCAATGTAAATGTTGTTCTTTCAGATGTTTGGGCGCATGGTGGTGCTGGCGGTGAAGAATTGGCAAGAGAAGTTGTTCGTTTAACTGAACAAGAAAATCATTTTTCATTTGCTTATCCAGATGAATTACCGATCAAGGGAAAAATCAGTGCTATCGTGGAGAAAGTTTATGGCGGAAATGCAGTTCGGTATGAACCGATTGCTGAAAGAGAAATAGCTAAACTGGAAAAACTTGGATTTGGCCATTTACCTATTTGTATGGCTAAAACACAATATTCATTTTCAGATGATCAGACAAAATTGGGAAGACCAACTGATTTTACGATAACAATCAGTAATATCAAGATATCTGCGGGGGCAGGATTTATTGTTGCATACACTGGGACTGTGATGACTATGCCTGGATTACCTAAAAAAGCAGCATATGAAAAAATCGATGTCGATTCTGACGGGAAGATTATAGGCTTATTCTAGTCATTTATCGGAAATTGCAAGAGCAAAACAAAACTAACTAATAGTTTTGTTTTGCTCTTTTTTTTGAAAAGAGTAAATAAAGATACTAATTCACTATATTAGCCAGTTTTTTCTTGGTTTTAAGAACTGTAATGAAGAACTGATTACAGAGGTAGTTAATTTATAGATTGGAACTAGGGGTTATAAAGAACTGGTTTAAAAATAAAATTTACTGTTTTCTCAGTAAAACAAGAAATATATATCATTTATATGTATTGTATAATTTGTTTAAATGAAAAACGTTTCTTGTTTTTTCACAAAACAGGAAACGTCTTTTATTTAAATTATAAATGGTTATCTTAATAACATACCTAATTCTATTCGAGTGTTTGATAGAAATCAAGTAGCTAAGCTAGAAATATCTCATAATTATTTTCAATATTTTTGTTAAATATGTAAAAAAATGAGAATTCATATATTTAAATCGAGTTTTGAGAGAAAGAAAAAAGTAGGAATTCGGACTGACTTTTCCTAAAAGAAGAAATCCGATAGTGATTTCATCAAGAAAAATAGTGTGGAAGTCTACAAGAGACGATTCGTTTTTTTCCGCCGTCAGTTCCGCCGTCAATACAAGTAGAAAGGATTTGATATATTTTGGCTAAAGGTGAAAATATTTATAAACGAAAAGATGGTCGTTGGGAAGGGCGCTACCCTAAGGCTAGAAAAGCAGATGGGTCTATTTATTATGGCTATGTCTATGGACGTACTTATCGTGCAGTGAAAGAAAAGATGATTGAGAAAAAAGTACAAGTAACCGCTTTTTATACGAATAGAGCAAAAGAATTTCAAGGGACTTTTGGCAATTGGGCAAACCTTTGGTTGACAGAAATCATGGCACATAAAATCAAAGAGAGCACTTTTGCCAGTTATAGTAATAAATTACAAATACATATTTTACCTTTTTTAGAAAGCTATCCGCTAAAAAAGATTACTCCATTAACGATTGATCGATTCGTTCAATTGTTAGCCAAGTCATTGGCATCGAGCTCAATAAGAATTGTATTTCGGATTGTCAAAAGTTGTTTTGAAGCTGCGAGAGAACGAGGATACATTTATTTAAACCCCTGCGAGAATACCGCCTTACCTAAAAATTCGAAAAAAAAGATACAAGCTTTGACTCGTGCTCAACAGAAAGCTGTAGAAACAGAAAGTCTAAATGATGAGAAAGGACTGCCTATTTTATTAGCACTAGAAACAGGTATGCGCATTGGTGAAATCTGTGCATTGAAATGGACAGATATCGATTTTGAGACGTCTTTATTAAGAGTTGAACGGACAAAGCAACGAATTTATTTGCCTAGTGGTACTGGACAACGGTCAAAAATTGTGGAAACAGCGCCGAAAACGGTAAATTCGACTCGAATTATTCCGTTAACGGAAAAAATAAAAAAAATATTACTACGTTGGAAAAATCAGTCTATATCTGAGTATGTTGTAACAAGTGACAATCATTCAATCGAGCCTCGGACAGTTAGTTATCGCTTTGAAAAAATTAAACAAAAACTGGGGTTATTTAACATACCTTTTCACGCGCTTCGTCATACTTTCGCCACACGTTGTGTAGAATTAGGAGTGAATATAGCCGCCATTAGTTCATTGCTAGGTCACTCATCTATAAAGTTGACGCTAGATACTTATACTAACTCATTCTTAGAAGAACAACGAGCTGCAATAAAAAAACTATCACTCGTTTGATTTATTTGTTAAATATATAAATAATATCTTTTTGTTTATTTTTGTGTCTGCAGTTATTTTATTTTGATAACATTATCTTTATGATTAGCTTTACTCATATGAGTAGGGCTTATTTTTTTATTATCAGCCGTCAATTTCATCGTCAAATCAGAAAGTAAAATAGCTATATATAAGGATTTTAAGGTGCTGTTTCCTGTTTTGTGAAAAAACAAGAAATTAAAATGAAGCTTTCGTTCAACCTATTCTAAAATTTTTAATTAACGTTATACATTTGTTTATTTCTTTTTTTTCAGTATCAATTGAAATTTGTTCAATTGATACTGTAGTAAACTTGAAATATAAAGAAAATGATTTTTATGTAAATTAATTATTATAAATAGATTTATTGAGAATGGTTTATTTAATAATACTATAAGCCGGAAAAATAAAAAAATATTTCGAATACAATCATCTTTGTTTTCAATTTTTATACCAACCCTCGTTCAGATAGAAGCTAAAACATACAGAGCAGAGTTCTTTTTATGGTCGGCAAGTTTACTTTGAATGTAGGCTGATATAAAAAATGAAATATATATTAAATTGTGAAAGGAGGAAAAATATGGGGAATAAATTAAATAAAAAAAGATATAGACAGGTTCTGTTGTTACTGGGAATCTTGCTTTTGGGAATAGTAACATCTTTTAGTACAGCAATACCTATTAAAGCCCAAAAGAAAGCAGGAGGATCATTCTCCATAGATAGTAGCTACAGGACTTGGGAATCCGCTGATTTAGAAACCGCACAAAAAGAGGTTGAGGCTTTTCTAGAAAAGCAAAAAGGCGTAAATCCAGATCGTGTTTATAAGGATAATGCTCAATGGACAGAAGGTTCATTAATGGCAATTGAAAAAGCCTATAAATCTAGTTTAGAAGCAATTGATGGTGTTAGTTCAGATCTAGCAAGAATGTTGTTGATTGAAACGGTTAGAAAATTAGAAGAACGAACTGTATTTGATGCGATGGATCCAAGTATTTTATCTTTGAGTAATTATCCTAATGATGCTGGGGAATATGAATTGGAATATGGTATACCTTCAGTACCAGAAGATCAAAGATCTCTGAAGTATAATATTATGTTTGTTTTGGATTGGTCAGGTTCTATGAATAACTCTATAGGAACATCTCCAAATGCTCGATTGCGTGCGAAAAAAGATGTTGAGGCTCTATCTAAATATGTCATAGAAAACTATGAAGGAAGTAAAGTTTCCTTGTTAGGGTACAATTCCGAAAGAAACAATATTGGGGGATTTAACCGCCAGATAAATACAGGTTTCTTCGGAAAAGAAAGTAATTATATGGGAATAATTAGTAGCGCTTACCAAGCTGAGCCACAATATAACAATGACGATGTGCCGGCATTTATTGCAGACGCAACGAATCTAATGAATACAACCTATGATACTGATTCAATTCCAGTTATTGTGACGATGTCAGATTTTCAATTGAATGACTCTCAACCAAAGCCCACTACTACAGTTCAGAGATATGGTATGTCATTAAGATCATATTGGAATCTCTTTAGGCAGAAACCAGCAGCATTAGCTGATCCGCAAAAAAGGCCTATTTATCTGGCAGTTCGATATGACCATTCTCAGAATGCTCTTGCTGGTGCTAGTGGTACAACAGCAAATAAATGGCAAACAGATAATATCGTAGGTCGTGATAGATGGGCATATATGACCATTAATAAAGATAATGCAGCTAGCTCAGGTGCACTCATTCAAAAGTTACTGGTCGATGCTCTTCCAGTTAGACCATCAACTCTCTATAATCTGGAAAATATCGGAACAGATTTTGAATTTGTTCCTAATTCATTGATTTCTGACAAAGGCTCCACATCGGTAACAGTCCCTAGACCTGCCAGTATAAATCTTAGTAATACTGAGAATGACACTGGACGGTTTAAAGTTAATTCTCTCGATTCAGCAGTTGTGAATAAGAAGATGGGTGATCTGCTTCCTTCCTACGCGGAGTCAAAGCTAAATTTTGTCAACTCAGAATTCGAAGAATTTAATAAAGTAACCAAGGGGATACCACAATTGTTTTCACCTGTCACAGAAGCTGCAATTGAGCTTTACCATTACAAAGGGGCAGGAGATAAGGCAGATGCTAATAACTACGAGAAGAAGCAGACGATTGTAGGGAATCACTTTAATGCCCACAATGGTACGGTTACGTATTCGTCAATAAATGCAAAACTTTCTTCTATAAAATATGGTGAGACATTGAGCAAAGCAGATGCGTTAGGAATTGTTAAGGAAACTTTAGGCCAAGAGGAATACAATAAATGGGATTTTAGCGGTAACTTGACTGAAAGCTCTCAAAAAATCACATTTGATGCAGCTAAAAATGTTTATAAAGTGTATGCAGAATCTAATCTTGGGCAAATAATTGTTCAATATAAAGATGAAGCTGGTACACCAATAAAAGATGATAAATCTTTAAATGGTATTGTTGGTGAAAAATATGTTCTTGATCCTACGAATGAAATGGTTGATGGATATGAATATCTCCGATCTGAAGGAGCACCGTTAAGCGGGAACTATGAAAAAGAGTTGAAAACAATCACTTTGATTTATCGTAAAGCAGGGAAATTAGTCCTTGTTTCAGCGCCTCCTGTACTTAATTTTCGAACACATTCATATAAAGCTCAGAATATAAGAGTGGATGATCCAGATTATGATGTTGATTTAGTCGTTCAAGATAGTCGACCTGTTAAAACAAAATGGACATTAAACGCTAAACTAACAGATGAGATGTCGAATACAGCTGAAGCCACTGTTATTTTGAAAGATGCTATTCGTTATGTCTATCAGGGAAAAGAGATGATATTAACAAAAGAAGCACAACCGATTATGGTTCATTCTAGCATTGATAATCAACCTGTTAATATCAGTAAAACATGGAAAAAAACCAAAGCAGGAGATGGCTTCAAGTTAGAAGTCGACCCAGGCGATGTCAAAAAGTTGGGCAGTTACCAAGGCGAAATTCTGTGGGAATTAGCCGCGACGCCTGATCCATAAGAGAAGGAGGAGAGATATGAAAAAAAGCTATAAACGACTAGTTTTCGCTCTGTTGCTTCTCATTGGAATGGGGACGGCGAATACACAAAAGGCCTCCGCAGAGGGCGGTCAAGTAACGACCAATGGCGTAGTTGGTTTCTATGAAGAATCAAGCACTGAGCCGATAAGCTCTAGCACCAGTGAACCGCCAAAACCAATGGAAATCAGTTCTTCTAAAGAACTCCCAAGCACAAAACCAAAAGGCAAATTGCCGAGTACGGGTGAAATCATCCAAAGTCCATTTACATGGATCGGTGTGTTGCTGGCTCTAGGGGCCGTACTTCTGTTTTTACGAGTGAAGAAAAATCGGTCAGTGAAGGAGGAGGATCAATGAACTACTTAAAAACAATCCTTCCTCTTTCTTGCTTGACTCTGTTAGCACTAGGCTTGCCAACTGCAGGTTATGCCGAAAGAAATGACTTAGCTGGGACGGGAAACATCGAAATGATTGGGGGGATCCCGAAACAGCCGATCGATCCAGAAAACCCAGAAAATCCAGTAGACCCTGGACCAAGTCCGTCAACAGATGGGCCATTGCGTATTGATTTTGTTTCCTCTTTTAATTTTGGACAGAACAAAATCGAGAAACAGAACCGACAGTTCTTCGCCAATGCCCAATTGTTTCACGATGGCACAACGCCCAGAGGGAGTTATATCCAAATTACGGATGAACGCTCAGATAAAAAGGGTTGGACGTTACAAGTACGACAAGAATATCAATTTAGAAACACAATCATTCAAGAAAAAGAAGCCCAAGAATTAAAAGGAGCGACCTTGTCTTTAGACCATGGATGGGCCAATAGTGTCTACACGTGGGAGACAGCGCCCCTTGTCACCAAAGACACGATCGAGATTTCAGAACTGGCCACCACTCAAAATGTTGCGATTGCCGAAATAGGCAGCGGGAAAGGCCAGTGGACGATCGAGTTCGGGGCATCCGAACACAACCATAATCAACAAGAAAACACTCTGTTTCCAAAAACAACGCCATCTGGTGAGGCGATTGTAGACCCAGACTTTGAGCAGCAACAAGTTTATGGAAACAAAGCAATTTTCTTAACTGTTCCAGAGAGAACAGTCATCAAGCCAGTGCAATATGAAACAGAATTGACCTGGATCTTGGCAGCTTTGCCAACTTAATTGGAGTTCACTTGTGCAAGCAAGTAACTATATAAAAAAAACACACACATTTTTAGGAGGAAAACACAATGAAAACAAGAACACTATGTACGGTTGCCTTAGCAGCCATCGTTTCAGCATCACTAGCAGGAAGCGCAACGGCTTTTGCGGATGAGCATTCATTAAAAGGAAAAGGGATCATCGAAATCATTGAAGACAATGGCGACAATGAAGATATCGATCCAGAGAAACCAGGGACAATCAAACCTGAAAACCCAGATACTGTAGACAAAAACCCAAACTTTGGTCCGATTACGATTGACCGTATAGCCGTATTGAATTTTGGGCAACAAAAAGTATCTACAAAAACAGAAACGTACACAGCGGCAGAAATTCCAGTGACAGAAGTTGCCCCAGATGGCACAGAAACAGCAGGAAAAGTACGTGGCCCTTACGTACAATGGACAGACAAACGTGCGGGAGATGACCACAAGTACGCAATCAAAGCAGAAATGACAAAACAATTTACACACACAACAAAAGCAGACAAAACATTAGAAAAAGCAACGATTTCGTATAAAAATGGTTTATTAAATTCAACACAAGAAAATGTTAGCTACTGGCCAGCGGGTGAACCAGGGAACTTCATCTTAAGTATGGCTGACCCAGCTAATGCAAATTCAGGGCAGCAGTTAGTCTTTGATAATACAAAGTCTACAGGAGCGGTTGGTTTAGGAACGTATTCTGCAGAATTTGGACAATCAGCTGACTTTGAAGCAACGAATGTTTTACGTCCAGGCGCACCTATTACAGGAATCGGTGAATCAGCTAGTTCAGTTACTTTAAAAGTCCCTGCTCAAACAATTGAATTAGGCACTTACCAAGCAGATATCACTTGGTCAATTGAATACACACCAGCACCATAGTCGTTTCACGAGACAATAGAGAACACGTTTCTTCACTAAGGATAGCCCTTACGTGAGAATAGCAAGAACAAGAGGTTGGCAGATACTAACTGTCAGCCTCTGTTCATTATTAAGTAAAGGATGACGAGCCAAATGACAAAAAAGAACACATACATTTTATTCTTGATGATGATGATCGGACTCATCAATGCCCCAGTCAATACATATGCCAAAGCCCCCTCAGCCGAAGACGCGCAAGGCGCGACAGGTTTTTATTATGAACTCAATTATCCAGAGAACCAAAAAGAAGAAAATGGGTATTTTGATTTAAAGATGAGCCCCGGACAAAAACAAGAAGTCAGTCTCTTGATGAAAAATCTAGGCGAGGAAGAATTAACGATTGGGATCAGTCTGAATGGCACGAGAACGAACTCTAACGGTGTGATTGAGTATGGACCTAGCCAAATTGAAAAAGATGCGTCCTTAAAATTTGATTTTGTAGATTTAGTAAAGGCACAGGAAACAGTCACCTTAGCCCCTAAAGAAGAAAAAACAGTCCCTATTACGATTACAATGCCAGAAACGTCATATGATGGGATCATCGTTGGGGGAATTCAATTAAAAACGATTGAAGAAGAGACAAAAGAAGAGAAACCCGTAAAAGAAGGGGCAAATATTGCCAATAAATATGCGTATGTGATTGCGATGGTACTTCAAGAAACAGACAAAGAAGTCAAACCCGAACTCGCCTTGAACAAAGTAGAAGTGGGGCAATTCAATTATCGCAATACCATTTTTGTGAATGTCTCTAATACGAAGGCCGCTTTTTTACGAAAGCTATCAATGGAAGTGCAAGTCACACCAAAAGGAAAAGCAGAAGTGTTATACGAAACGAAGAAATCAAGCGTGAATGTCGCGCCCAATACCTTTTTCCATTTCCCGGTTACGATGAATGGGGAAAAAATGGTGCCAGGGAAGTATACAGCGAATATCCTAGCGACAGCTGGGGATCAAAAATGGACATGGCAGGAAGACTTTACGATCACGGATGAAGAAGCAGATAAATTTAACCAAGAAGACGTCGACTTAGTACGAGAAAAAGGCGTAAATTGGCCCTTGATCATTGGGGTAGCAGTGGGAATATTCGTCGTTGTGGTGGGTCTTTTAGGCGGCATTCGCTTCATGAATACTAAAAAGAAGGAAAAAGACAGAAAGAACAGAAAAAAAGAAAAAAAGAGCACGAAGTAAGGTAGGGGACAGAAATGACTGTATTGGAAATCACTATACTCGTGCTTCTAACATTGACGATCCTTAGCGGATTACTTTTCCTTTTGGCCTTCTTTTTCTTCATCAAAACGACAAAAGAAACCAAACGCCTTGCAAAAAAGCGAGGAAAAGGGGCAAAACGGAAACGACAACTTGCTCGAAAGCGGAAATACTTACAGGGGCAAAAGAAGAAAAACAAGCGTCGAACCATCCTGTATTGCATCCTAACCCTTCTATTCTTTGGCGGTAGTCAAGGGGTGTCGTATTACCAAGCAATGAGCTTAAGTCATAAAGATGAAGATTCGGTAGTAAAAAGTTACTTTTTATTGAATGATTTTGAGGAGCAGTTGGAAAAGGCGAAAATGGAAAGTGAAAGCAAGGAAAAACTAAATGGGAATATCCGTTATTTAGCGGGGGCCATCACTAGTTATGGCGCCAATAAAGCGAGTGAGTTGAACACAGAAGAAGGGCAGTTGACCTTGAATCGTTATTATAAAGCAATGTTGGATCTCGGGACGAATGCGATGCGTATGACCGATGGTTTTTATGGAAATGACGAAGTGGTCACAGAGTATCAAGCAGATGTCAAACGTATCCGCGGGTATCAAAAGAAAGTATTTGAGTTGTACAAGGTCGATGAAGCAGCGTTAAAAAAAGCCAAAAGCAAGTCTTAAGTAGGATCTGATCATGAGCAGAAAAAAACAACTCCCCCCTTCACGTAATAAGCAACCTCAACGTGGGAAGTCCAAAAAGCGAAAGCAGGAACTTAAGAAAAAAGCCCGGCGTAAAAAGCAAAAACAGCTACGAATAGAACTCATTTGCGGCTTAATCCTCACGTTATTCCTGCTCTATGCGCAATCCTTTTTCTTTTTTAGTGTAGCGAAAGTAGACAGTTACGCAATGAGCCCAACCTTGAAGCCCGGGGAGTATGTGTTGGTTGAAAAACAACAACGGATCCAGCGCCATACGATAGTGTTGATCCAGCGTAAAAATGCACAGAAACCTGAGTTAAGACGTGTGATCGGGTTACCCACAGAGAAAATAGCGTATACAAAGGATCAATTGTTTATTAATGAAGAAGAACGATCAGAACCCTTTATCGCTTCAGAAAAAAAAGCAGCCTTTGAGAATGGCTTTGTGTATACCAAGGCGTTTAGCTTATATGAACTAACGGGAAAACAAGAATTACCAGACGATTCTTATTTTGTGATGGGAGATAATCGTTTGTATTCAACAGATAGCCGAGAGTATGGTGTGATAAAAAAAGAAGAAATCATCGGTGTAGTGAACCTAAATCATCGATGAGAGCGGTAGAGAGGAGAATAGGATGTACAAAGTAGGAATCGTTACGTTTGAAGAAAATAGCGTGAAAAGTGACGTGCAATGGCCAAGAGAATGGCAAGTGGGCGTGATTGGTTCACAAGAACAGTTAGAAGAAAAGCCATATGATTTACTTCTGATTTATGAGCAATCACTGGAGCAGATTGCGGGAATTTGTGAATATTTATTGCATGCACGAAAAGTAACGAACGCATTATTATGGGTTTGGACCACATTAGAAAGCGAAAGTACGCGAAAAGTTTACCGAAGTTTGGGTGCCGATGGAGTAGTGACCAATCAATTGACGATGGAAGAGTGGCTCTTGACCCTAACCAATCATTTAAAACGGTTTAAGACAGACCTGAAAAGCAAAGAAGTTGATTCTCCTTTCGTTGAAGAAAGAGAAGGACTGATTCAGCTAAATGCAAGAAACAGTACCGTAAAAATAGGAGAGCAAAAAGCGATCCGCTTGACGCGTTTGGAGTATCAAGTGATGGATTTGTTATATAGAAATGCGGGACAAGTGGTGACATATGAAGAGATATGGGATGAAATATGGCAACAAGAGGGAGAAGACACCTCTAATACGTATCGAGTCAGTAATATCGTTTTCCACTTGCGAAGTAAGCTTGAACGAGATATCAAACAGCCAGAAGTGATTAAAACTGTACGTTCTAAAGGTTATTGGCTGGATAATGTTTAAAGTGATAAGCTTAGAAAACTAAAAATAGAAAAACCACAGATGTGTCTTGACACATCTGTGGTTTTTTCGTAAAATAGGTAGTATCATATATGTCAAGACACATTGGAGGATAACATGAAAAAAAATTCAGTTAGGCATTTGACAATTGCAGCATTACTGGTCGCTATGGGTATTATTATTCCTATGGTTATGCCAAGAATTACGATAGGTCCAGCCTCGTTTACATTAGCAAGTCATGTGCCGCTATTTTTAGCGATGTTTTTTTCGCCAAGTGTAGCGATTGCAGTTAGTTTAGGTACTGGCTTTGGTTTCTTTCTATCGGCAACACCGATCATTGCATTGAGAGCACTTTCTCATTTGATTTTTGCAGTTATAGGAGCAACTTATTTACAGAAAAATCCTACAACCGTTCTATCTAAAAACAAGTTTGTGTTATTCAATGGTCGCTTCCAACTTTTTAACTTTGTGATTGGCTTAATACATTCTGCCGCAGAATTAGCTGTAGTAAGTGTTTTTTATACGATGGGAAATATGCCAGAGACGTACTATACTCAAGGGTATATGTACTCGATCTTTCTGTTGATGGGGATTGGTGGATTGATCCATAGTTTGATTGATTACAACATTGCTTATTTTGTAGCAAATGCATTAAGTAAACAATTTAATATTCCAATATTTAGTCAGGCTAAAAAATTGGAGCAAGCAAGAGTAGACAGTCTTCCCCAAGAGGCTGAAACAGTTGTATAAAAAAGATGAGTAGCGTACAAATTCGCTACTCATCTTTTTGCGTATAGGATTTACGGTAATTTAATCACTTGCTCAGTTTCAGGGTCAAAGAAGTGAGCCTTGTTGATATTGAATGCTAAATCGACCATTTCTTCAGGTTTGTGGAAATCACGAGCATCAACTTTTGAGATGAATTCTGTATCACCTAATTTTGTATAAAGCATTGTCTCAGCACCCAATAGTTCAGATACGACAACTTCAGAGCGAACGACAGCGTCATTCATTGTATCTAAGGCAACTTGTTCACTGTGGATATCTTCTGGTCTGATTCCAAAAATAACAGATTTTCCTTCGTAGCCTTTTTCAACTAATAATTTATTTTTACCTTCTGGAATGATTAGTTCTAATCCATGACCATCACGGATTACACCTTTGTTTAGCGTAACATTAAAGAAGTTCATAGCAGGTGAGCCAATAAATCCTGCAACAAAGATATTGTTAGGCGTATTGTAGACTTCTTTTGGTGACCCGATTTGTTGGATAAAGCCGTCTTTCATGATGACGATTCGATCTGCCATGGTCATAGCTTCTGTTTGATCATGGGTAACGTAAACGGTCGTTGTTTCTAGACGACGATGTAATTTAGCGATTTCTGCACGCATCGCAACACGTAATTTTGCATCTAAGTTTGATAGAGGTTCATCCATCAAGAATACTTTTGCATCACGGACAATTGCTCGACCTAATGCGACACGTTGGCGTTGTCCACCTGATAAAGCCGCAGGTTTACGCTGTAAATAGTCAGTCAAACCTAGAATTTCTCCGGCATTTTCAACACGTTTCTTGATTTCAGCTTTGTCATATTTACGTAGTTTCAAACCAAATGCCATATTATCAAAAACAGTCATATGAGGATACAATGCATAGTTTTGAAAAACCATTGCGATATCACGATCTTTTGGTGCTACATCATTCATTACTTTATCACCAATAGTAAGTTCACCTTCAGTGATATCTTCTAACCCTGCGATCATGCGTAATGTTGTTGATTTACCGCAGCCAGAAGGACCGACAAAAACAATAAACTCACGGTCTGCAATTTCTAAATTAAAATCTGTTACAGAATAATTTTCTGCATTATCATATTTTTTATAGACATGTTTTAGCGCCATTTCTACCATTGTCGTCACTCTTTTCTTTATTTTATATCGTAAGTATAAATGAAAGCGCTACACAACCTCAACGGAACATTGCACAAGAAAAAATACATTTATTCGTCAAAGTGACAAAACAGCAATCGTTCCTTTAACTTTATAGTGGAAGACTTTGTTATAATGAGGAAAAGAACTGAATTGAGGGGTCGACAATGAAAATTGCATTGATAGCACATGATCGAAAAAAAGATTTAATGGTCAAATTAACGTTAGCGTATCAGCTGATTTTAAAAGAACATGAACTATTCGCTACTGGGACAACTGGTTTGAGAATCTCGGAAGCGACTGGGCTGCCTGTTCATCGATTTAAGTCTGGGCCTTTAGGTGGTGATCAGCAAATTGGGGCAATGATTTCAGAGGATAAGTTGGATATGGTGATATTTTTACGCGACCCATTAGCTGCCCAACCTCATGAACCAGATGTTACAGCGTTGATACGCTTGAGTGATGTTTATGAGATTCCATTAGCCACAAATATTGGGACGGCTGAAATATTATTAAGAGGATTGCAGGCAGGATTTGCTGATTTTAGAAATGTGGTTCATGAAATAGATAATAAGCCATTGTCTTTCTAACTATTTTTATTCAAAGTTAGTTGCAGCAATGTAGGGAATATGCTATATTGCCTTTAGGCTTAGGCCTAAATAAAACAGAGTAGGAAATAAAGCGTTAAGTGCTGGAAGGATGGGATGTTGCCTTTCGGACGAAGAATATATGAGAACAGTGGTTTAGCTGTACGAACTAGCTTCTTGGAAAAAAGATAAATATGAGTGTGACAGACAGCGTCACATTCCTAATTTTCAAAAGAGATACCCAGTTCGTTCTATTTTTCTGTATTCGCGGTTTTGTTTTCGCATTCGCTGCATATTTTGTGTAGCAGCTCTTAGAGGAGATGCTAGAAATGAAGAAAAGAAAAATTGATACACGAACCATTACGTTGATGAGTTTATTAATTGCGTTAATGGTGGTTTTTACCCGATTTATTTCGTTTGAAACCCAATTTTTACGAATTAGTTTGACCTTTATTCCAGAATCACTGATGGCCATTCTTTTTGGGCCATTTTGGACAGGGATCGGCAGTGCCGTAGCGGACACAGTCGGTATGTTGTTATTTCCAAAAGGACCTTATTTTCCCGGATTTACATTGAACGCCTTTATTTCCGGCGCAATTTATGGATTCTTCTATTATAAGAAAGACCTAACTTGGAAACGGGTGATTATGGCGACTTTATCTGTTACTTTGATTATTCATATGTTTCTAACGCCTTTATGGCTTGGATTGATGTATGGTGTAAATATTTCCAATTTAGCTTGGTGGGCACCTCGAATCGTGAAAAACATTATCTTTTTCCCGATACAGGTTTTTGTCACCTACTATCTAGGGAATAAAGTTCCTTATAAGCAATTTTTGAGTAAATCATTAACGAATTTTAAATAAAAAAAGACCTCAAACAATCCTACATCCCAAGGAAGTTTGAGGTTTTTTACTATTTATTCATCTCACAATTGATTCTTGAATTGCGCTTCATACAAGGCATGATAATAACCATCTTTTTTATGAATCAACTCATCATGACTGCCTATCTCGACTACAGAACCTTGTTCCATCACTAAAATTTTATTCGCATTTTTGATGGTTGAAAGGCGATGAGCAATTACAAAACTTGTACGGCCATCCATCATTTGCAAAAAGGCATCTTGTATGTTTTTTTCTGTCAATGTATCTACGGAACTTGTGGCCTCATCTAAAATCAACATTGGGGGATCACTGATCATTGTTCGGGCAATCGTCATCAATTGTCTTTGCCCTTCGGAAATTTTAATACCGCTTGCACCGATCAGTGTGTCTAACCCTTTAGGTAAGTGGCTGACAAAATCAAAAATATAAGCTTTTTTCATGGCAGTTTCGATTTGGTCATCTGTTGCTGTAGGGTTTCCATACGTTAGATTATCACGGATTGTACTATCAAATAACCAAGTATCTTGTAAAACCATCCCAAAACTTTTTCGTAAACTGTCTCTTGTGACTTGAGTAATTTTATGACCATCGATTGAAATTTGACCGCTATCTACTTCATAAAAACGCATCAGTAAATTAACTAAGGTTGATTTGCCAGCTCCAGTTTTTCCAACAATGGCAATTGTTTCACCAGGTAAGGCAGTTAGATTAAAATTTTGGATCAATCGTTTTGAGGGTGTATAAGAGAAATCCACCTGTTCAAATATTACTTTTCCAACGACGTCGTTTAGCACAAAAGCATGTTTAGTATCTGGTTTTTCCTCTGTTTGGTTGATGATTTCAAATGTGCGATCTAAACCAGCTAAGGCAGTTTGGATTTGTGTCGTGATACCAGATAGTTCAATAAATGGTTTAGAAAATTGGCTGGAATAAATCGTGAAACTCGAAATTACGCCGATGGTGATTGCTTGGTTACCACTTAATAATAACAAGCCACCGACCAGACCAATAGATAAATAGGCTAGATGATCAATAAAACGAGATAACGGATTAGTCAAAGAAGAAGAGAACTGCGCCTTTTGACCCCGTACATATAATGTTTGATTCAATGATTCAAAGCGTTGCTGAGAAACGTTTTCTTGTTGAAAAGCTTTAACTATTTTTTGGTTTCCAACCATCTCAGAAACAAAACCAGATATTTCACCTACGATTTGTTGTTGAGCAGAAAAGTTTTTCTGAGATGATTTTGCGACTAACCAATTGACTAGAAAAATAATCGGTGTCGCAACCAAAACGACAGCTGTAAGAACTGGACTTAATTTAAGCATAAAGAAAAATGCGATGATCACGACAGATAAACCTGAGAATAATTGATTAAACACAGCAGAACAAGCTACTGAAATATTATCCATATCATTAGTGAAGCGGCTGACAATATTTCCGTGAGAAGTCTGATCGTAATAATTTAGCGGAAGTCGATTTAAATGAGCGAAGGCATCTTTTCGTAATTCTGCAACAGAAAGATAAGAAACTCGGTTACCTAAACGCTGAATCAACCATTGGCTAACAACTGTAATAACTAGAATACCGGCTAATATAGTGAGTAATCGTAAGAGCCTCATGAAGTCAACATTTCCTTCTGCAATCATTGTATCAACGGATTTCCCCATATAATAAGTCATTAAAACCGTAGTTAATCCACTAAGAATACCAAGAAAAACCGCTGTAATCATTTCTTTAGGGTATCGGAGCAAATATGGCATGAACCGATTAAAAGAATTGGTAAATGTTTTTTTCGATGTCACGATTTGCTTTCCTCCTCTTGTGAAGCAACTATTTCTCGATAAGCTTCGGAATGGTCCAATAATTCTTCATGTGTCCCTAAACCGACTTGTTTACCACTAGATAAAACTAAAATTTGATCAGCATGTTGTATTGAGCTGATACGTTGAGATATTAGAATGAGTGTCGTTTCTTTTAAATTTTGACGTAAAGCAGTTCGTAAATTTAAATCTGTTTGGTAATCTAAGGCACTTAAAGAATCATCTAAGATCAAAACATCTGGTTTATGGATCAAGGCGCGGGCAATCGTCAAACGTTGCTTTTGACCGCCAGAAAAATTTTTCCCGCCTTCGTATACTTGTGTATCTAAGCCCTCGCTTAAGTTTTTAACAAAATCTTTACATTGAGCAATTTCTAATGCTTGCCAACATTCTTCATCCGTAGCATTTTCTTTGCCCCATTGAAGATTTTCACGAATTGTTCCTGTAAATAAAATTGCAGTTTGAGGTGTGATCGCAATTTTTTTGCGTAGTTTATCTATAGGCCAGTCACGGACATTGACCCCATCAACAAAGAGATTACCTTTGCTTGTATCATAAAAACGGGGGATCAACTGAGTCAAAGTACTTTTTCCACTACCCGTGGGGCCAGTGATACCTAAGACTGAATTTGCTGGAATCTGCAAAGAAATATCTGTCAAAGTTAACCCAGCAGCAGCTTGATAACGGAAGGAGACGTGATCAAATAAAATCCCTTTTGCTGGTTCAGTAACAGTAATCTCTGAATTTTCTGATTGGATACTTGGAACAATAGCAAAAACTTCGCTAACTCTTGAAGCAGATGCTGAGGCCCGAGTGAAAATGATCACTAAATTCGAAACAACAATTAAAGCTAACAGCATTTGATTCATATAATTGATCAATGCCAGTACTTCACCTTGTTGTAATCCGCCAAATTCTACTTTGATTCCGCCAAGGTAAAGCAGAGCTAAAATACCAAGGTTCATCACTAAGGTAGTAGCAGGTGTAAGCAAAGCTGAAATGTTGGAAACACGAATATAAATAGAAGAAAGATCGTCTGTGACATCATTGACATGTTTTTCTTCTGTTTGTTTTCTAGCGAAGGCTCTAATGACCCGAACACCACTTAAATTTTGGTTGATTTGTCGGTTTAACAAATCCAGTTTTTCTTGAACTTTTTTATACAAAGGGACTGTAGTCTTTATAATGAAATAAAGAATTAGACAAAATATCGGTAACATAAGAAGAAAAATCAGACCCATTTCTATATTGATATAAAAAGCCATAATAACAGAACCAATACTTAAAAATGGTGCGCGAATCACAAGTCGAATCAACATTGCCAAAGCTAATTGTAACTGATTGATATCATTTGTCATGCGTGTAATTAAGGTATCTGTTCCAAAACTGTTTAACTCAGCGTGGGAAAGTTGATTGATTTTTTTCATCAGTTGATTCCTTAATTCTGTTCCGAAGCCTTGAGATGCAATAGAAGAATAATATTGACAGATCATGACACAGATCAACCCGATAACTGACATTAAAAGCATCCATCCTGCCATTTGAATCACATAGGATCGGTCGTTATTTCTAATTCCCTGATCAACTAAACGAGCCATAAATAATGGCAAAACTAATTCAAAGCAAGCTTCTAAAAACTTGAAAAATGGTCCGAGAATAATTTGCTTGCGGTATTTTTTTGCATGTGTGAGTAAACTAAACATTGTTTTCCTCCTAAATTTAAAAGCATAGCTAGATATGATTAAAACGTAACAGACCTGTAGAAAAACGAACACATAAACGATGATATTCGTACAAATAAGTTTTCTCTTCTATTGTATATCAATCTTAACTGAGAATAAAGTTGCTCGCATAAAACCGTGGTTATTTGATACAATAACTAGTAAATGCTATTTTTAAGGAGAAAATATATGAATGAATTTATCAAAATCGTTTTATTATTTTTTATCTACTCATTTATTGGCTGGCTCTGGGAGACCGTTTATTGCTCAGTGAAGGCAGGGAAATTTGTATATCGAGGTTTTTTGATTGGACCTTATTGCCCGATTTATGGTTTTGGTATTTTAAGTGTTCTTTATTTTTTAGAGCCGCTAAAACAAAATATTGTGGTGCTATACTTACTATCAACAATTCTGGTAACTATTTTAGAGTATATGACGAGTTATGGGTTGGAAAAGCTATTTCATGCGTCTTGGTGGGATTATAAAGATGTTCCATTGAATATAAACGGAAGGGTTGCATTACCAGTATCACTTTTTTGGGGAATCGGTTGTGTTCTAATAGTACGTGTCATCCACCCGAAGATAATGGTGTTGGAGGGGGAATTGTCTGAAAAATTTGGTATAGTTCTGCCAATTATTTTATTGTTCCTTATTATAAGCGACTTTATCTATACGCTTGTTAATATGCAATCATTTAAAAAAGTCACAGCGCAAATCAGCTTAGCAGTAGAAAATCGCAAGCAAGAACTAGCTACGGCGCTGAATGAAAAGCGTGATGAACTCTCAGCTAATTTTACTGAGCTGAAACAATCCATATCAGAAGAAATCAATGATAAGAAACATTCAAAAACAGCTGAGCACATATCTTGGCTAGAAGAATTTAAAGACAGCCCGGTGATCAAAAAAATAGTAACCCGTATGAGCTTCAATCAGAAACGTTGGGTGCGAAATTATCCTAATTTGAAGTTAAAAAAGGTGAAAAATCCCTCCGAAGTTCAAGAAATCATCAATAAAAGCAAAAATAATATTAAATAAGTCATGTTCAGTATAACAGTATATTTGTGTGTTCTATAATGATAATAATCCTTTATATATATGGGATTGTTTGAACATTTTAGAAATGAAAGAGAATAGATAAACGCTAACAATGTTACAGGAAAAGGTGTGTTTTCGCTAAAACGTAACAAATTGTAACACTATTGAAATAAAATAAGCTCTATAGATTAGTATAATAGGTGGAGTTGGATTTAGTTAGGAAAGGTGTTGGATTCAGTGAAAGTAAAAAAATTGATACCATTTTTAGCTGCTATCATGCTAGTAAATGTCGCTCTTCCAATTGGTGCCGCAGCAGAGTCATTAGACGAGCTGAAGGATAAAGAAGCGCAAGCTACACAAACGGGAGAATCACTTAGCGAAGATATCAATACAGCTTTGAATGATGTTAATGAAAAATACGCTGAAATTGAAAAACTCAAAGTAGATATTTCAAAAGCTGAAGAAACAATCAAGAACTCTGAAGCTGAAATTACAGTGACAGAAGAGAGCATTGCGCGCCGTAAAGAAGTTGTTGGAAATCGTATGAAAGATGTCCAACTAAGTGGGGAACAGCGTACATGGCAAGTATTATTAGATGCTGAAAGTGTATCAGATTTCTTTAATAAAGCGTATGCGATGACTATTTTACAAAATGCAGAAAAAGAAAAAATCGATCGACTTTCTAAAGATAAAGAAAAATTGTCTGAGCTTCAAGAAACTGTAAAAAGTAAACAAGCAGAATTACAAACCAACGAATCAAAACTACAGAATGAAGCATCAGCAATGGATGAACAAGTTGTAGCGTTAAAACAGCAATTATCTGATAATCAAGCAGCATTACAACAAATTGCTGGTGAAAAACAGACAGAAGAAAAACGTATCAGTGATGAGAAGAAAGCCGCTGCAGCTCGTAAAAAGCAAGCTATTGCGGAAGAATCTCAAAGAAAAGCTGACGCTACTGCTTCATCAAGTTCAAGCAGTAACGCATCAAGCAGTGATTCAAGTAGCAGCTCTTCAAGTTCTAGCAGTGAAGAACAGCCTGTTATTACGCCACCATCACAACCAGAAGAAATACCAAACACTGGTGGAGAGACTGGTAATGGAGGCGCTAATGGCCGGGTACTTTACATGCAATCAACAGCGTATTCATGGAGAGAAGCTGGTTCTGGTTTCATCACGGCAACTGGAATTGATCTTCGTTCACAAAGCAGTGTAATCGCAGTTGACCCAAGTGTGATTCCGTTAGGATCATTTGTCGAAGTAGAAGGATATGGATTTGCAGTTGCTGGAGATACTGGTGGTGCAATCAAGGGTAACATTATTGATGTACATTTCCCAACTGTTGACCAATGTTTAATTTGGGGACGTAGAAATAATGTTAAAGTCACGATTCAATAAAACGAAGACACTCATTGAGTGTCTTTTTTTTTGTTTCTCCGCTTTTTCATCAATATCAAAGTTTACTACAATAGGAAGTGTGGAGTAGCTTTAATATTTTATGTTTATTTATTAAAACAAATTAAAAAAAAAAGTGAATGTAATGCATCAGAGGTAAATAAATGTTACACTTCAATAAAGAAAGTGAGGAATAACAATGATTCGTTTTGCAACAAAAGAAGACGGAGAAGCTATTGCTCCGTTAATTTTAGTTATTTTAAAAGATATGGAATTACCATTATTAGAAATTATTTCAGAAGAAACGCTTTTAGCAGTTTTAGCTGAAGCTGTAGCAGATCCGACTTATCGCTATGGTTACAAACGAGGATTAGTTTACGAAGAAGATGGAGAGGTAGCTGGAATTGCATTTGGCTATCCAAATGAAGATGAGCCCATAATTGATGAGCCATTAAAGAAAGTCTTACGTAAGTATAATTTGGATGAAGAGATTAGAATATTTGTTGATCCTGAAACATTACCTAATGAATGGTATCTAGATTCGATTTCTGTTGATGAAAAGTATAGAGGATCAGGTATTGGGTCTAAATTATTAGATGCGTTACCA
The DNA here is from genome assembly GCF_058216515.1 of Enterococcus sp. AMC1252. NCBI lineage: Bacteria > Bacillati > Bacillota > Bacilli > Lactobacillales > Enterococcaceae > Enterococcus > Enterococcus sp. AMC1252. The sequence continues at coordinate 2,992,617 of NZ_CM177097.1, read as the reverse complement.
AAAATGGCTAAAAGAGATGGTAAGGAAATTATTGGTTTAAGCGTAGATAAAGGAAATCCGAAGGCAAAAAAATTGTATGACCGAAAAGGCTTTAAAGATGTCGCTGAGATGATGATCAGTGGACATTTATACGATCATATGCAGAAAAAAATCAGCGAATAAAGTTCGCTGATTTTTTCTTTAACAAGTTCCCCAACCCATGATTGGTTTGTGATTTTGACTATTTTTCTTATTATACAACCAATAGTCTAATACGGCAGCAATGCAAATGCATAATGGTGCATCCTCTTCATCTGTAACATTCAAACTAAAATAATCACCTGAGAAAAGTGTAGCTTTACTCATTTCCATGATTTTATGGTTGACTTGATAGATAGAATAATGGTGATTTTTTATATCGCCTAAAACGGTCCAATGCATACGTTGGATATAATAAAAATCAGCATTTAAATTTAGGATTTTTCTTAAAACACCAACTTTTTCAAATCCTTTGTACAATTCAAATCGTGATCCAAAGGCAAACGATGTTTGTCTGATACTGGCGACCAATTCACCGTTCATCGTGTATAAAGAAAGTGCGTCGCCACGCGTTCCCCAGCGGCCAACAAGTAAGAAAATGGACTTGCCGTCTTCGTCTTTGACAAGGGTTCTCGTGACCTTGCTCAATTGTTGTTCTTGGATAAAAAACTCAGACACCATATCTCACCTCTCTTCCTAATTGTTTAGTAGCCTAGGTAGTTATAAATTTTCTCTAATTGCTCGTAAAATAGCTTCACCTACGCCATTTTCTAGATTAGTAGATGTGATATATTTAGCATGATCTTTGACTTCTAACTCAGCATTTCCCATAGCAAAACTTACGTCAGCCCATTGTAGCATACTCACGTCATTAAAATTATCGCCAATAGTCATGACTTCCTTTTCAGAAATTCCACGATCTTTTGCAACGTGCGCCACTGCGATTCCTTTTTGGGCATTTTTATGATTGACTTCTATATTGTTTTGAGCAGATGAAGTGACAACTAAATCTGCTAATTCTCTGATTTTAGTACTTGCGGGAGCCAATACTTTTGGCCCGTCCATACTGAAACCAATAATCTTTAAAACTTCGATGTCATTTTGCTGAATCAACGCACGCATATCTTCAATATAAGTGATATCCAGCAAAGATAAATGGGCTGCAGCCATTGCAATTGCAACTTTATAAGTTAAATGAGGCATTGTTGTTGCAATATGAGAAGCAAAGTTTTCGATTCTTTTTTCTTGTTGTTCAGAATAAATTCCTTTATTCGTCGAGACTTCAAAATAAATATTGTTGGCATCTAAAATATCTAGGATGTCATTTGTTGTTTTCTTTTCGATACCCGCAGTAAAAAGAGAATTTCCCGCCTTATCAAATACTTTAGCACCATTCAAAGTAATCATGGCACACTCGATACCGGCTTCTTCTAACGCAGGTTTGGCTTCTGTGTACGCTCTTCCTGTGGCAACCATAAATTCGATACCTAGACGCTCTGCTTCTTTAATAGCAGAAATATTGTCCTTTGAAATGCCCATTTTTGAATCCAGTAGTGTTCCATCCATGTCTGAAGCAATCAGTTTAATCATAAAATTTTCTACACCTCGTTTATTTATCTTATATATAGTTTACCATGTTTTTTCTATTTCAGTGCAGAAAAAATTCTCTTGTCACTTCTTAATAAATCCGCTATGCTAAAAGTGTAAAAGAAAGCTGTCAGAATAGAAGCTTTAGTTATTAATAGTTAAAAAACAGTGGAATCAATCAAATCAAAGGAGGGCGACTAATGAAGGAAATTATTCATAATAGTTGGCAGGAAGTTTTGGAAGAAGAATTTACAAAAGAGTATTATTTAAATCTAAGAGAATTTTTAAAACAGGAGTATAACGATCAAACTATATATCCAGATATGTATCACATTTATTCTGCTTTAGAGTTAACGCCATACGAAGAAGTAAAAGTTGTGATATTAGGCCAAGATCCTTATCATGGTCCCAATCAAGCTCACGGATTAAGTTTTTCCGTTCAACCAGGTGTCAAAACGCCACCATCTTTAATGAACATCTATAAAGAACTGCAAGATGATTTGGGTTATCCTCCAGTCTCACATGGGTTTCTAGAGAGCTGGGCCAAGCAGGGAGTTCTTTTATTAAACACTGTTTTGACTGTTCGTAATGGTCAAGCCTTTTCTCATCGAGGACAAGGTTGGGAAAATTTGACAGATGCAATCATTAAAAAGTTGAATGAACGTGATAAGCCTATTGTATTTATCTTATGGGGCAAACCGGCTCAGGAGAAAATCAAAATGATCGATACGAATAAACACATCATCATCAAGTCTCCACACCCGAGTCCTTTAGCAGCTCATCGAGGTTTTTTTGGATCAAAACCTTTCTCAAAAACTAATCAAGCTTTGGAGCAATTAGGTGAGACACCAATCAACTGGAAATTGCCTGATACAGTGTCTTAAAACAGCTTGCTCTGTTATAGTGCAGTAAGATAAGTTTGTGAAAATGAGATCAGAATCAGCATTTTTTCCACTAATACAGCTATAAATAACTGTTATTTTCTTGGATAATGGTGTATGATGAGATTGTATAAATAATCATTGGAGGGTATATCGTGGAATTATTCGATAGCTTAAAATTTAAAGTCATTCGCCGTAACATCAAAATTGTTTTCCCAGAAGCAACAGATCCTCGTATTCTAGGGGCTGCAGCTCGTTTGAAAGCAGAAGAGTTAATGGAACCGATCTTGATCGGCAAGCAAGAAGCAATCGTAGAAGCAGCACATGCTCGCGGAATCAAGGCTTCTAACTTTACGATCATCGATCCAGATAATTATGATGGATGGGAAGAGATGGTTCAAGCGTTTGTTGAACGTCGTAATGGAAAAGTAACAGATGAAGATGCTCGTAAGATTTTAAAAGATGTGAACTATTTTGGTACAATGCTTACTTACATGGGTCTTGCTGATGGTATGGTCAGTGGTGCGATCCACTCGACTGGAGATACTGTTCGTCCAGCTTTACAAATCATCAAAACAAAACCAGGGGTTAGCCGTACGAGTGGTGCGATGATCATGGTTCGTGGTCGCGATCAAGAAAAATACATCTTTGCAGATTGTGCAATTAATGTAAATCCAACAGCACAAGAACTAGCTGAGATTGCTGTTGATAGTGCCAAAACAGCCGAATTATTCGATATCGAGCCAAAAGTTGCAATGATGAGCTTCTCAACAAAAGGTTCTGCTAAAGCACCCGAAGTAGATAAAGTTGTTGAAGCAACTAAAATTGCTAAAAGCTTAGCACCTGAGCTTGAAATTGATGGTGAATTACAATTCGATGCATCTTATGTTGCATCTGTTGCACAATTAAAAGCACCTAATTCACCTGTAGCTGGCCAAGCAACTGTCTTTGTTTTCCCAGAGTTACAATCAGGAAATATCGGCTACAAGATTGCGCAACGTTTAGGTAACTTTGAAGCAATCGGTCCAATCTTACAAGGATTGAACAAACCTGTTTCAGATTTGTCTCGTGGAGCAAACGAAGAAGATATTTACAAATTATCAATTATTACTGCGGCACAAACATTGATGAGCTAATTATATTTACTAGAGAACTGGAATCAGACGTTTAGCGTTTTATTCTAGTTCTCTAGTTTTTTTGGTCATAATTCGGTATACTACACTACATAGAAACATGAATTGTTTAGATAGGCAGGTGAAGAAATGGATTTACAAATCAACGATTTAGGAGAAATGGAAGCTATAGCGAAAATTATTGGCTCTGTCGCAACACCTGGTGACACGATCGTTCTTTCTGGAGATTTAGGTGCAGGCAAAACCACGATGACTAAAGGGATTGCTTTAGGCTTAGGAATCACGAAAATGATCAAAAGCCCTACCTATACGATTATTCGAGAGTATCAATCAGGACATCTGCCGCTTTACCATATGGATGTATACCGTATCGAAAATGGCGCAGATGATCTTGGATTAGATGAATACTTTGAAGGTGACGGCTTATCTGTTGTTGAGTGGGGAAAATTGTTGGGCGAATTTTTACCAGGAGACTACTTAGATATTACAATTGTAAAAGATCCAGAAAATCTTGAAAAAAGAATAGTATCGATCCAAACAATTGGATCAAAAGCTGAAAGGTTTTTAGAACGTATTCAGAAAAAAATGGAGGAACATGCATGACAGAAGTTGAATTTACGATTCGGGAAGCTATTCCAGATGATGCAGCAGAGATTTTACATGCATTAAAGGTTATTGGCAGTGAGACACCTTATCTTGTAATGGATGAAAAAGGAATGGAAATGACCCCAGTTGAGATGAGTGAAAACTTAGCAAATCTATATGAATCACCGAATAACGTGTTGATGGTTGCTTTAGCAGATGATAAAGTCATTGGTACGGCTTCTGTTAAAGCGTCATCGAAAAAGCGTATGGAACATATTGGTGAGATCGGGATCAGTATCTTAAAAGACTTTTGGGGCTTTGGATTGGGGAGTTTGATGATGGAAGAGTTGATTTTATGGGCGAAAGAAAGCGAAGTGATTCGCCGTTTAGAATTAACTGTACAGCATCGTAATCAGCGCGCTGTCCATGTCTATGAAAAAATCGGCTTTAAAACAGAAGCAATCATGCCTCGAGGTGCGAAAACCGATGATGGTGAATTTTTAGATGTACAGTTGATGAGTATGATGATTGATGAATAAACTGTAAGTATATTTTTAATTTAATAATAATAATCCCCAAAAGTTGTTGCTAAAGCCTACAGCTTTTGGGGATTTTTTTTTGAGTAGCTTCTGTTCAATTTATACTTATTAAAAAAGAAAGTCGTTCAAATATTTAGATAGTATCTCATCAGAGTTACAAAATTTAATGATATGGTTTCGATAACGAACTAATTGTTTATTTTCAAGCTTTAACAATACTTTTGTAGCATAAGGACGTGAAACATTGGAAAATTCTGCTAGAAGTGAGTGGGTTACGAATTTAGGCAATACAAAATAATTTTTAGATTTTTTCCCTAAGTACTGAACGAGTAAAATGAGAGAGGTAAAAACACGTTCAGAACCTGATAATGATGACAGATACCAAGAAAGTTGTATTTTTCGTGCCTGATGATAAAGATTTTTATAAAGTATATCAAAGACTTCTTGATCTTTTGATTCCAGTTCGTAGGAAGGAATCATTACTAAAGTGACTTTTTCAAGTGAGATAAATAACCAAGGGTTGTCTGGTTTAGAAATAGAAAATAATGTATTTAGTCCTAAAAACTCTGATGGGCCTAATATGTCAAATGATTTAAGTGTTCCTTGCTTATCTATTATGGAAGATTTTATATAACCAGATTTTATATAGTATAAGTGATTCGGTAAAATTTTATTAGTGAAATTTGTATGTTCACTGATAAATATCGTGGTAATAGTTTCTTTTTCAGATAAGCGTGAAACTAATGTTGCATTTAACCCTTTAAGATAAGTGTGATAATTAAATAAATCGTCTATAAACATATTTAGCTCCCTAGATAATTAATTTGATGATTCAATCTCACAGAATAAGATAACACATTTTAGTTTATTTAATTGCTATTTTTTACAAAAAAGAACACAAAATTAACAGATGATTTAAATAGGATTAAAAAAGTAGCATAATGTTACTAGGGAACATAAATCTTATTTTATTTATATTAATATAACGTGTAGTAGCGTTACTGTTATGCATTATCTTTTTTTTCAATAGGTTCACATCCCCAATTATTATATAAAATATGAAAGGTGGAAAATGGTATTTACGAAGGAGAGAGACTTTAAAAAAACACTTAGGAGGAAATAGTAAAATGTTTGTGAAAAAAAATAAAACCAAAAAAGTTGTTTTAAGTTTTTTATTTGTTTGTTTTATCGGAGCTGCTGGTATTGCAGATGAAGCAAGAGCTGAAGTGATTAAAAAACAAGATATGTTTAACAGTGAGATTGAATCAAAATTAAAGACAGAAATACCTAAAATGTCGACTATTTCAGAGGCACAAATTCAGAAATCAGCAAATTGGAATAAATATAAGTACGGTGTATTTGAGGGAGATCTTTTAAATGAAGGTCAAATATCGACTAGAACAACTACTATTCATGTGACAAAACAAAATAGTTACTGGGATCGTTATGTAGACATAATTGTTTTAGATGAGAGTGGAAAAACTAAATACGTCAGTGGGCGAATTGCTGTACATGGTAAAGAAACCTATATTTCAGTAAAACCAGGAACTTTAAAACCGAACACAACCTATTTGCTTGGAGTAAATGAGCGTTGGTTACTTACAGGAATTATCGCGGATAGCTATCCTCTAGGCTACTTTAATGTTTCTTCTGGCGAAACACATACACCACCAAAAATTGAAGCATCCGATCGTAGAGTTCCTTTGAATACGATGTTTGATTATTTGGAAGGTGTTTCTGCTTATGATGAAGATGGCAAAGACATTTCTCATTTGATTAGTTATTCTGGAATGGTCAACACGGCACAGGAAGGAAATTATTTAGTTACTTACTCAGTGACAGATAAAAATAATTTAACGACAGACAAATCGATTAATGTAACCGTATTTAAACCTGAACCTGAATATCTAGAGAAGCCAACATTGGATATAGTGACTGATGAGGACACTTTGATTACGGGGACTGCTGTTCCAAATACATCAATAACGGTAATTATTGGTCAAGAAAAATATCGAAATGCAGTTTCTCAATCAGGAAAATTTTCTATCAACTTGGAGCAGACTTACCCAAAGGGAACTCAGATTGAAGCGTTTGTAGAGAATCAACAAGGAGACAGGAGTGAATCTGCTTTTGGCACAGTTCTACCAGCGCATATGGAATTAGAAAAACCTACATTAAATGAAATAACAGATAAGGATACCGTGGTGACAGGAAGTGCTCAACCAAATACTCAAATTGATTTGAGTATGGGTGTTGAAAAATATCGTGAAGATGTCAAAAATGATGGAACCTTCTCCATTACTTTGGATCAGACATACCCAGCTGGGACTGGAGTAGAAGCATTTATTACTGATGAAGAAGGAAATAAAAGCGAAAGTACTAAAGCAGTTGTAAAATCAGCAAATGATCAAATAGGCGTTAACCCAATCTATACATCAGACTCAATCATAACGGGTAAAACAATTCCTAACGCTAAAATAGAAGTTAGCATTGAAAATTTACGGGCACGAATCTATGAAGGAACATCAGATTCTAATGGTAATTTTATTATAGATATGAAGGGAAAAACCTATCCTGCTGCAACTCAAGTGGAAGTAACAGTTTTTCTTTCTGATGGTACAAAGAAAAGTAAAAAGGTGATTGTTTATCCCAAAATTCCTTCAGTAAATACAATTAATGAGCTTTCTAGAGAATTAACGGGAAGCGCAGATTCTAATGCTTCTATTAAGGTTTCTTCAAGTAATGGATTATCTTTTGAAGGAGAAGCAGATTTGGCTGGTAATTTTAGGATTCCAGTTAGTGGATTAAAACAAGGAAATATTTTGTCTGTGTATCAAACAAGTAACGGAATAGATAGTGAGACAATCACTGTTACAGTACAATAATAAATATAAAAGAAGAGGTGTTTTATGAAAAGACAAGTAATACGATCTACAAGCCTGATGGGAATACTTTTAGGAACATTGCTGCTAAATGCAGCTGAGGTTTCAGCAAACGAAAATCAATTGAAAGATATGCCATTTACGAATAGTCAGTTACAAAAGTATACGCCTCTAAATAAAATGGGTGATCCATTCGATGTAACTATCGGCTGGAATATTGAATTTGAAAGTAGCTTGCCAAATATACATGTAGAAGATGTGTTTCTTGAAGGCAAAGAAAATTCAACATTGAAGCAAAAGATGATAATCAATAATGCTGCAAATATTGGGGAAGCAAAACTACATGCAACAAAAAAAATTCCCATGAAAAAGGGACATGAATATAAAATCAATTTAATCTATGCTATGCAATTTAATAAAACGGGAACGGGTTCTATTGATTTTAATGGCGATAAGGTTTCCAATACTGATCCTAATGGAAATGATGCAAAAGATCATTTGTACACAAAAACAGTTACTGCTGAAAAAGATATGGATTATGTTATCACGATTGATTACAAGATTCCGAAAGTTTCAAATGTTTATTTAAAATTGGCTTTTGATACAGAAGGTGACGGTGGAATTGTAGAAAAAGGGAACTTGGAAGCTCCTGTCCTTGAAGCACCTCAAGCAAATCAAACAATTGTTACAGGGAAAGGTCAGGCAGGAAATACGATAGAAATTCAAGATGCCTCTGCAACTGTCTTGGGTATAAGTAAAATAAACACAAATGGTAGTTTTTCTGTAACTGCCAAGCGTGCGTTTGTATATAACGAAACCATAAAAGGTGTACAAATCAATGAAGAAGGTACCCGCAGTAAAGAAACAGAAATAAAAGTAATTGATACGATTGCACCAGAAGCTCCAATTTTAGAAAAAGTAACGAATGAAAGCAAAGAAGTTCATGGAAAGACTGAAGCTAATGCGTTAGTAAATTTAACTATGGGTTCTGACACGTATCAAGAACAGGCAGACGGCAATGGGGATTTTACAATTTATTTAGAAAAAAATTACGATTTTGGTACAAAAGTATCTGCAACTGCTACTGATTTAGCAGGAAATGTGAGTAAAACTACTGAGATGTTCGTTGTTTATGCGACAGAGCTGAATGTAAAACTTGATGACACTATTTCAAGTGCTGATACAGAACTAACGGGTGAAACAACAAGAAAAAATGTAGAAGTTGAAATCAAAATCAATTCTAGAATTTTTAAAGTAACATCAGATGGAAACGGAAAATTTGTATTATCATTGCCACGTACGTATCCTGTGGGGACGAAAATAACTGCTAAGGTCATTGATGAATACGGTCAAAGTAAAACAGCAGATACAATTGTAACACCTAGACCCCCTTCAATTACAAGTCTTCGAGAAGGAGATCAGTTGATTACAGGTAAAGCTGATCCTAATGCTAAAATCGAAACCATTGTTCATCATGGTGAACAAGATTATCAATTTAGTGTACTAGCAGATCAAGAAGGCAATTACACTGTTGAATTGAAAGATGATAAAGATAATCCGCTTAAATTGAAAATTGGTGATTCAGTAGAAATCAAGTCCGTATTTGAAGATTTAGGTATGGAATCAGAAACAATATATCAAGGGATTTTCTCTTTTTAAACAAAAGTAAATCAGCTGTGAACGACATAAGATTTGACTCTTTAAAGGTTGGGATAAAAGCGTAGTTGTTGCTTTTGTTTTCACCATTTATCCGGAATTCATGTGACAGGGATGTGACTTACAAAGTGATGTCCCAGTCACTTAAAGTTAAATAAATGACAGAGAATAATCGAAATATTCTAGATAGGAGATAGGTTAAATGGAAAAAAGAAGATACTCTTTTCTTTTGCTGGTACCCTTTTTCTTTTTTTTATTCGCAAGTTCAGTAAGTTATGCTGAAGAAAAGTCAAGCAATGAAGAATTCGATGTTTCAAGTGGTTGGACCATTGATTTTAGCACAAGTTTCCCTAACATTGAAAAAGATCAAGTATTCATTCAAAATCACATAAATCAATCTCTGAAGCAAAAAATGCTCATCAATAATTTTGCTAATATAGGAGATGCAGAATTGACTGCTAAAAAATCAATTCCTATGAAAAAGGGATATGAATACACTATAAATTTAATTTATGCGATGCAATTTGAAGAAGCTCAAAGAGGCTGGATTGATTTTAATGGTGACAAAGTTTATTCAGAAATAGAAACCTATCCGTCAGACAAAAAATATCAAAAAAAGATTGTTCCAGAAGAAGATTTTGTTTATACAATTACGATTCATTATGAAGTAAAAAAAATGGAAAATGGTTATTTGAAATTAGGCTATTCGATGGATAACGAGGGAATTGAGATGAGACCTGAGCCTATTGATTCTGCAGTAACGGTCCGATACCTAGAAGAAAATGGAGAACCATTAATCAAAGATGAAGTTATTAAAGGGAAAGTTGGAGAGAGTTACTCAGTTTCTAAAAAGGAAATGAAAGGATATTTTCTTAAAGAGATACAGGGAGAACTGTCTGGATATTTTGCCATTGAGCCGCAAGAGGTAACACTGATCTATGCTAAAAATCCAGAGGAAAATGGAATGATAACTGCTTATTTTCGTGATGAAGCAGGGAATGACCTAGAGGAACCTATGATTAAAAGAGGAGTGATTGCTACTAAATATGAAGTGAAAGAAAAAGAAATCGATGGATACATATTAAAAGAAGTCCAAGGAGAACCGACAGGAACATTTAAAACAGAAAAGCAATCAATCATTTATATATATGAGAAAGTTGAAAACAAAGTATCTGATTCAACAGTTACAATTTACTACCAAGATGAAAACGGAAATGAACTAGCGGAACAAGTTATTAAAAAAAATGTAGTAGGACAATTGTATAATGTTGATATCAAAGAAATACCAGGTTATGAGTTGAAGGAAATAAAGGATGAACATTTTGGTGAATATTTAGAAAAAGAACAAGTTGTTAGATGTGTTTATATAAAAAAAGAAATAGATAATTCAATAAATCAAGCATCAGTTAAAAATATTAAACAAATGCCAGCGCTTGGAGACAATAACAAAGTTCTATTACAAGTAATTGGGACCGTGATTTTAGGTAGTGTACTTATTTTCTTTTTTGTAAAAAAATAAGAAAATAGAGGGTAGCACGATAATGGTTTAACATAACCGATTGTAACAAGGTGTAACTTTTTTGAAACGAGTTACATTTTTTTTAATACGTAACAGCCTATGAACAATCCATATACAATAAGACGACAAGTCGCTATACTTAAGTCAAAGAAAAGTTCATAGGAGGAAAAACAAATGTCAAAAGGAATTAAAATCGTTACGATCGGTGGAGGATCAAGTTACACACCAGAATTAGTTGAAGGATTTATTAAACGTTATGCTGAATTGCCTGTACGTGAGTTGTGGCTAGTTGATATAGAAGCAGGGAAAGAAAAATTAGAAATCGTTGGTGCAATGGCAAAACGTATGGTCAAAGCTGCTGGTGTAGATTGCGAAGTTCACTTAACGTTAGATCGTCGGGAAGCATTGAAAGATGCTGATTTTGTTACCACACAATTGCGTGTAGGACTTTTAGATGCTCGTATTTTAGATGAACGGATTCCATTAAGTCATGGTTTGATCGGACAAGAAACGAACGGTGCTGGTGGTATTTTCAAAGCGTTGAGAACTGTTCCTGTGATTTTAGATATTGTAGAAGATATGAAAGAACTTTGCCCAAATGCTTGGTTGATCAACTTTACAAATCCAGCAGGAATGGTAACAGAAGCCGTATTACGTTATGGAAATTGGGATAAAGTTGTCGGTTTATGTAACATTCCAGTTAACGCGGTTTTTGAAGAAGCTGAATTATTAGGTGAAAATAACCGTGATTTATTCTTCCAATTTGCTGGGATCAATCACTTACATTGGCACACAATCACAGATAAAAATGGGAATGATCGCACAGACGAGCTAATCAAAGTGATGTATGGTCAAGATGATGCGAAGTCGATCGTAGCAAATATCAAAGACAACAATTTGATTTGGGAGCAAGTCGAAAATCTGCATATGGTTCCTTGTCCATACCACAACTATTACTACTATACAGATAAAATGTTGGCAGAAGAATTAGAAGATTTCAAAAACAATGGAACACGTGCTGAAAAAGTAAAGGAAATTGAGCATGAATTGTTTGAATTATATAAAGATCCAAACTTAGACTATAAACCAAAACAATTAGCAGAACGTGGTGGCGCTCGCTATAGTGATGCAGCGTGTGAAATCATCAACTCTATTCATAACGATAAACGCACAACCATGACTGTCAGCACTAGAAATAATGGAACAATCACAGACTTACCTGCTGAAAGTGCAGTAGAAGTAACATGTACGATCACAGGGAAAGGGCCAGTTCCTTATAATTTTGGTAGCTTTAAACCCCAAGAACGTGGCTTGTTGCAAGTAATGAAATCAATGGAAGAATTAACCATCGAAGCTGCAGTTACAGGTGATTATGGTACGTTGTTACAAGCATTTACAATGAATCCATTGATCACAAGTGGCGATGTTGCCAAAGAAGTTATGGATGAATTATTGGAAGCACATAAACAATATTTACCAGCTTTTTTTAAAGAAGGTAAATAAACTAAAAAACAAGAGCACTCATTTTTATGAGTGCTCTTGTTTTTGCTTTTGGACTTCTTTTGCCAAATACTCCACTGTATAAAGTGCGGGGACTTGAGAAGTAATATCGCTGTCTCCGATTCTTTCCGTTGAAATGTAATATGGGATATTTACATCAGAAAGAGCTGCAATCGGTGATTTTTCACTATTTGTGATTGATATGATGGAGCTATCATTTGTAATAAAATGATTCAGATAATTGATGATTGCTTCATTCTCGCCACTAACAGAGAGGGCGATCACACACACATTTTTTGCGATACTCTTATTAAAAAAATTCACAGGGTGATTGATCGGATCTTCAATATGAAAAGCCATACTAAAAATAGAAGAAAAATACAACGCCCCATATTCGGCAATAATATTTGATGATCCTGTTCCAATAAATAAAACAAGATCTTTTTCTGATAATAATTTCGCAGCTGCTTGGATGCGTTCTTGATAAAAAGATTCAGTGGAACGTTGGATAAAATGAGTAAAAGATGTTTCATCTACAGCGTGAGTGTTTACAGGCTCAGCTAATGATTTTCGATATAAATTTAATTTGATTTTAAATTCAGAAAAACCTTCACAACCAAATTTTCGGCAAAAACGTAAAATACTGGCTGTGCTACTGTGAGTTTCTATAGCTAATTCACGAATTCTCATATAAACGACTTTATCGATATGAGACGCAATATATTTATAAATTTCTAAATCGATGGGACTTAAATCAGGACTATGATCTAAAAATAACAACCTATCCACTACTTTCTTTATTTAATTTAAATCAATCAATAACTTTCTCCTCTGTAAATACTGATTCATAGGCATACATCGTTTCTTCATCTTGTAAAATTAAACATAAATCATTAAAATCATCGGGCGTAAATTCTCTTAAATAGAGCTGTTTATTTTCGATTATTTTTTTAGACATCATTCATTTCTTTCTTTTTATCATAGGCTAACTTCATGCTCATAACATAAAGTGGCCCAAATTCTCCTTGGACAATTTTATCTAGGAGCTGAAAACCTGTTTTTTTATAGAGTGTTTGTGCCGCAATATTCTTTTGGTTTACTGCAAGAATGATCTCAGTAGCATCTGTGAAATGTCGGCGAACAAAATCAGGCAACACTTGTAAGACCTCTTTTGCGTGACCATGCCCTTGGTAGCGTGCATCTGTAGAGAAGGTTCTTAGTAAAATTGCTTGTTCATTTCTTGTATATAAAGCAATATCTTTTTTTTCATCTAAAACAAAAAAATTCGTTAGTTTGTTATTTTCTATCCCTAAAATGGGGTGGATAAAAGAGTTTGTCTCAGAAATTTTTATGGGCATTTCAGGAGTTCCAGTAAAAAGTAACTGTTCAGTGTTTAAGTGATAGTCCTGGATCATACTTGAAAAATCGTCCGTATACCTTTGTAAAAGCATGTTTGGCACATCCTTTCATATGTAATATTCCTGTATTAAGACAAGAAGAGCTTTTCTTATTTTACCATAGGAACTGGTTAAGATTGAAAAAAATAAGTTCGAAGAAACTGATTTGTGAAAGAAAAATAAAAAAAACTGGGAGTTTGTGAGCAATATTTCCGACCTATACTAAGTTCATCAAGTAATAACAGCTGTAAAAATTCAAAAATTACAGTCGCCGTGATTTTAAATGAATAGTTCAAACTGTAGAGAGAAATTTAGATTAGGTTTTCTTCTACAATGTTTAGATGATAATTTATATAAGCTAGAAATATGAAAAACTCCTTGACCTTTTCTGAAAACTTATCGTAATATAGTTAGGAGCCGAACTATATTGCGAGGAGGTAAATCATGGACAGAAAAATCGGATTAAAAATAAGGATTTTAGCGAACGAATTAAATCGAAAAGCAGCAGAAATTTTAAAAGAAGAAGATGGTGAGGCATCATCAAGTATTCAAATGCGGATCCTCAACTTTATCCATCGGCGTAATAGTCAACAAGTACCAGTCTATCAAAAAGACATAGAACAAGAATTTGATATTCGTCGATCCACTGCAACCGGTGTTTTACAAACAATGGAGAAACGTTTATTTATCGAAAGAAAATGTTTTGAAAAAGATAACCGCTACAAAACAATTGTTTTAACGGAGTTAGGAGAACAGAAAGTCAAAGAAAACATCGTGAAGTTACATAAATTCGACGAATTGCTTCTTCAGGGAATCTCGGAAGATGATTTGATTATTTTCTTTAAACTAATGGATAAACTATCTGAGAATAGCAAAAAAATAAATAAGGAAGGTGAACGGATTACATGATCAAAAAACTGATCGCTAATATTGGCGTTTATAAAAAAGAAAGTATCATTACACCACTCTACGTAACAGGGGAAGTCATTTTAGATATCATTATTCCTTTAGTTATGGCCATGATGATCGATAACGGCATCGAAAAAGGAGATACCAAGGCTATTTTAATGTATGGAGCGATTTTATTTGTTTGTGCAATCATTGCGTTATTTTTTGGTGCGATGTCAGGTCGTTATGCCGCTGTTGCTTCAGCTGGTTTTGCAAAAAACTTAAGAGATCAATTATTTGTTCGTATCCAAGGATTTTCATTTTCAAACATTGATCGTTTTTCCACATCCAGCTTGATCACACGGATGACAACGGACGTGACCAATGTTCAAAATGCTTACCAAATGATTATTCGGCTTTTAGTCCGTAGCCCATTGATCATGATTTTTTCATTAGCGATGGCGTACAGTATCAACAAGGATCTGTCCTTGATTTATTTAGGCGTCGTACCGTTTTTGATGATCGGTTTAGCAGCAGTGATTTATTTTGCTCATCCTAATTTTAATAAAGTTTTTCGTATTTACGATAAATTAAATAATGTTGTACAAGAAAACTTGCAAGGAATTCGGGTAGTGAAATCTTATGTGAGAGAGAAACATGAAGATGAAAAGTTCAAAACAGTTTCTAAAGATATTTACAAAACATTCTCAAAAGCGCAAAGTATTGTGGCATTCAATAACCCTATCTTGCAGTTTGCAGTATATACTTGTATGTTGCTGATTTCGTGGCTAGGAGCAAAATTCGTAGTAGGGAGCACGTTGACTACGGGAGAATTAGTCAGCATGTTTACCTATACGATGCAGATTTTAATGAGTTTAAACATGTTATCAATGGTTTTTGTAATAGTATTGATTGCGCGAACTTCTGCTGAACGAATCACAGAAGTATTGTCTGAGGAAAGTGATTTAAAAAACAACGCGGATCCGCTTTATGAAATTCCGGATGGAGCTGTTCGCTTTAATGATGTTTGTTTTAGCTATGCCAATGATCTTGAAAAATTGGCGTTGATGCATGCAAATATGGAAATTAAATCAGGTGAAGTTATTGGAATCGTTGGTGGAACAGGGAGTTCTAAATCAACACTAGTTCAGTTGATTCCAAGATTGTATGATGTGACACAAGGATCGGTCGAAGTTGGCGGACATGATGTTCGAAATTATGATTTGAAATCTTTACGAGATCAAGTAAGTGTGGTTTTACAAAATAACGTATTATTTTCGGGAACAATCAAAGAAAATCTGCGCTGGGGAAATGAAGACGCGACAGATGAAGACTTGATAAGAGTCTGTAAGATTGCGCAAGCGGATAGTTTTATTGAAGAATTTCCTGACAAATATGATACGCTGCTTTCCCAAGGTGGGAACAATGTTTCTGGTGGGCAAAAGCAACGTTTATGTATTGCTCGTGCATTGCTGAAGAAACCTAAAATTTTGATTTTAGATGATTCGACAAGTGCAGTAGATACAAAAACAGATCGCTTGATTCGCGAAGGAATGCGGCAAGAGATTCCAGGTACAACCACTTTCATCATTGGACAACGTGTTTCTTCTGTTCAAGATTCTGACCGGATTATCGTGATGGATAAAGGGTTGATTAATGCCATTGGAACCCATGACGAATTACTTGCTACTAATCAAATTTATCAAGAAGTCTATGAGTCTCAAGAGAAAGGATTTGGTGAAGAGGATGCGTGATGAACAAACGAAAGGGATTCCTAAAAATCAAGATCCTTTGAAAACGTTGAAGCGATTGTTTTCATATATGTTTAAAAAATACAAGTTACAGCTTGTATTAGTACTGATTCTTATCTTACTTAGTACTTTCGCTAATGTTCGCGGTTCGCTATTTTTACAAGTGGTGATTGATGATTATATTACACCGCTACTCGGACAAACGAACCCTAACTTTTCTGGACTATTAAAGGCGATCACTACAATGGCATTGATATACGGAGTAGGAATTATTTCGAATTTGCTGTCTAACTTAATTATGGTAAGAATTAGTGAGGGAACACAAAAAACGATTCGAGATGAAATGTTTACTCATCTTGAAACATTGCCGATTCGTTATTTCGATTCAAATTCTGACGGAGATATCATGAGCCATTTTACGAATGATACAGATACTTTACGACAAATGATTTCTCAAAGTATTCCGAATCTGGTGATGGCTGTTGTTAGTTTTATCAGTGTGTTTATCGCAATGTTTACCATCAGTGTCCCGCTGACGCTTGTTGTGATTGTTTCTGTATCTGTGATGATCATTACGATTCGCCTAATTGCAGGACGTAGTAGTCGGTATTTTGGGAAACAACAACGTGATTTAGGAAGTGTGAATGGTTATATCGAAGAAATCATGCATGGACAAAAAGTAGTGAAGATTTTTAACCATGAGCCGCAAACAATCAAACGGTTTGAAGGGATGAACGAAGAATTACGACAAAGCGCTACTCAAGCCAATAAGTACGCTAATAGCCTAATGCCGATCATGATGAATTTATTAAATATTCAGTATGTACTCTTAGCGGTGATTGGAGGGATTTTTTCAGTATATGGTGTTTCTGGATTAACGATTGGAATGATTGCGTCTTTTCTTCAATTAAGCCGTTCGTTGAATATGCCAATCAGTCAAGTTTCCCAACAAATCAATTTTGTGATCATGGCTTTAGCAGGAGCGAATCGGATCTTTAATTTGATTGATGAAAAATCAGAAATTGATGATGGTTACGTAACGCTAGTTAATGTGAGGCGCGAATCAGGAAGACTTGTTGAAAGTGAGGCAAGAACTGGCTTGTGGGCTTGGAAGCATCCTCATAACGATGGCACTGTGACTTATACGGAATTAACTGGGGACGTACGTTTTGAAGATGTGTCTTTTGGTTATACAGATAAAAATCGTGTATTAAAAGATATCAATCTCTACGCAGAACCAGGCCAAAAAGTCGCTTTTGTAGGAGCAACAGGTGCAGGTAAAACGACGATCACTAACTTGATAAATCGTTTTTACGATATTCAAGAAGGTAAAATACGCTATGACGGAATCAACGTAAAAAAAATCAAAAAAAGTTCTTTAAGAAAATCGTTAGGTATTGTTTTACAAGATACTCATTTGTTTACTGGAACGATTCGTGAGAATATTCGTTATGGAAAATTAAGTGCATCTGATGATGACGTGATCAAAGCCGCTCAGTTGGCGAATGCAGAAGACTTTATCAATAATTTACCTGAGAAATATGATACAGTGATCACTGGAGATGGTGAAGGATTATCTCAAGGGCAGAGACAATTATTGTCGATAGCACGGGCTGCGATTGCAGATCCGCCTGTAATGATTTTAGACGAAGCAACTTCTAGTATTGATACGAGGACAGAAAAACATGTACAAGCGGGGATGGATCGTTTGATGAAAGGTAGAACCGTATTTGTTATTGCGCACAGATTATCGACTATCCAGAACTCGGATGCGATCATGGTAATGGATCATGGCCGTATCATTGAACGAGGCAGTCACGAAGATTTGCTTAAAGAAAAAGGAATTTATCATCAGCTATATACAGGAAAAGTAGAACTTTCATAAGAAGTATAAAAAAACACCAACTAGTAATAGTTGGTGTTTTTCGATATAAACGTTTAAATTAATACGCCAAGAGAGATTCGAACTCCCGACCGCTCGCTTAGAAGGCGAGTGCTCTATCCAGCTGAGCTATTGGCGCAAAATATTAACGCAACAGAGTTTATTATAATGAACATAGAAAACAAAGTCAATCATAAATTAGAAATAACAACAAAGTTTTTTTGAAAAGTAGTTTATATCGCTAAATCACTAAGTTTTTATTGACTCGCTTTCCTTATTTTGATACAATACTAATGTTGTAATTGTGGACTCCACAGCTACAACCGCACAGAACAAGTTTTTAAGTATGACACTAGTCGTCACTTGGGATGGCGAGTCTAAGTCTAGAAGAAGGAGGTGCTGTATAGCATGTACGCAATTATCAAAACTGGTGGTAAACAAGTAAAAGTTGAGGTAGGTCAAGCAATTTACGTTGAAAAATTAGACGTAGAAGCTGGCGAAAAAGTTGTTTTTGACGAAGTTATCTTAGTGGGTGGCGAATCTACGAAAGTAGGAGCTCCAACTGTTAAAGGTGCAACTGTCGAAGGAACTGTAGAAAAACACGGCAAACAAAAGAAAGTCGTGACTTTCAAATACAAACCTAAAAAACACACTCACCGCAAACAAGGTCACCGTCAACCGTATACAAAAGTTGTAATCAACGCAATCAACGCATAATTCTTTTAAGTTGCATAGGAAAGAAGGCCTATCAATGATTAAAAGTTCTTTTAAACGAAATGGCGCAGGCCAAATCGTTTCTTTTGAAGTCTCAGGGCATGCAGAATCAGGACCTTATGGTAGTGATATTGTTTGTGCAGCAGTGTCTGCATTAACGATCAGCACCGTTAATGGTATCGATGCATTAGCTGGATTTGAACCGATTGTCGAAACCAATGAAGATGAAGGTGGTTACCTTTATGTTGAAGTGATTTCAACTGCCAATCAGGAACAAACCAACATTGCCCAAATACTCTTGGAAAACCTTTTATTAGGTCTACAAGCAGTCGAGCAAGAAAATCTTGAATTTATTCAAGTCAAGACCATAAATGAAAAATAGGAGGTGCAGACTATGTTATTAAACATGAATTTACAATTATTCGCCCACAAAAAAGGTGGAGGTTCTACTTCCAACGGACGTGATTCAGAATCTAAACGCCTAGGTGCTAAAAGTGCTGATGGACAAACAGTAACTGGTGGATCAATTTTATACCGTCAACGCGGAACTAAAATTTACCCAGGTGCTAACGTAGGTATTGGCGGAGATGACACTTTATTTGCTAAAGTAGACGGCGTAGTACGTTTTGAACGTAAAGGCCGCGACAAAAAACAAGTGTCTGTTTACCCAGTAGCTCAATAAGAATTGAACTGATTGACTCTATCCTTTTTATACTAAGGGATAGAGTTTTTTTGTAAAGAAAGGAATAAAAAAACCTTTAAATAGGGGCTTGTACATAGAATAAAAAAAATATAACCGAACCATTGAACGTTGAAATAAAAGTATAAATCATCAAAATTACAAAGTATTTGCTCCTTTTTCTTATCCCAACTATAAGTAACTTTTTTGGACTTGCCCCCAAAAAATGAAAACAATACTAAAATTAAAATAGCTGAAATAAAACGAGTCGATTTATTTTTAGTATGTTAAGTGCAAAGATCTAGTTTGTATCAGTAGTATTAAAAAAATTTAACTTACGAGAATTTTTTTTTTATGATAGCATAAACTCTGTTACAAAAATTAAAGGAGAGTGTTTTATGCCACAAAACAAAAAAGAAGGAATATTTTTCACAACGATTGTCTGTTTTTCTATGGTAATTTCAATGAGTGCTTATAATCTTTTACTACATGGGCAGTTTTCATTAAGTAATTTATTTGGTGGACTTGTACCAGGATTTATTGTTGCCTTTTTATTCGATATTTTAGTGGTTTCACTACCAGCTAAGAAAATCGCCTTTGCCTTACCTATCAATAAAGAGAAAAAAATTCATATGATCATTGCTGTTTCTAGCTGTATGGTTTTAGGGATGGTCTTTTTTATGTCAATGTATGGCGTTTTTATGCAATTTGGCTTTACAGAGAACTTCTTAAGTTACTATATTGATGGATTTGCTAAAAATTTTATTATGGCATTACCTTTACAATTGTTGCTAGTTGGTCCGATTTGTAGAATGGTTTTAAGAGTGTCCCGAAAAAGTAGTTGGTTAAAAGAAGCAAATGATTAAATGACTCAATAGAAGAGGTTAGGTCAAAGTGGTTATCATTTTGTCCTAACCTTAAATTTTTGATTATTAAGAGAAAGGCTATTCAAAAGAGGGTATAGCTTTCCAAAAATGATATAAAGTTGTTATAATTAGTAGAATCTTGATTAACAGGGGGGCCTTCAACGATGGAAATACATGAGCGAATTGTCAGGTTATTAAATTCAAGTACAGTATTTTTGATTTCAACAATAGATAAACGAAATTTTCCAACGGTTATTACTGTTTCTGAACCATTATGGAGAGAGGGGTTGTTAAAATTGCAATTTTATTTGGATGGTAATGGCGAAACTGTCAAAAATATTCAATCTAATCCAAATGGATCAGTTTGTTGTTATGAAGAAATTGAACATGAAAGCCTACTTTTGAAAGGTAAATTTACAATTGAACAAATCGAATCATTAGAAGCGATAGAACCTAAGTTATCAAGTTATCAAAGAGAGTTGAATCATTCCGAACCAGTTTTAGTTAATTTTGAAACCTGGACGGCCAGAATACATATGGATAAAAAAACGAAAGATATTATTGTGTAAGAGAAAAGGGAAGGCACTGTCATTTATATAAATAATTTCTATATAAAAAGGAGGTTAGGACAGAAGTGTTTAACTCCGAGAAATAAGAAGGAATTCACGAAAATTGTTTTTCAAATTTTTGTGAATTTAAGCTTATTTTCGAAGGAGTTGCTTCTACACCCACCGTTTATTCGGATTCCTTGAGGCTGTGATGTAACTCATGGAGTTATGTCCTAGCCTCTTTTTGTATTTTCAACTAGTATAACTATTCTTAATTAAAAATAAGCATCCTGGTATTTTTCTTAATAATCGTTCATCATTTCTTCGAATATTTTTACGTTTGAATTAAGTTTTGATAAGTATAGTTAGTTATCGGCAATTGCTAGAGCCAAGATGAGTCATTAGGGTCTATGCAAGAAGAGAGGAGGAATCATAATGTACGCTGTAAAAGTATTACATGGGTATATTGGTAAAGACGGGCAACGTACAAGAGATAAAAAACAGGTTCGGCTCTTTCTAAATAAAAATTATGCAGAAAAATTCGCTGATAAAATCGGTGGTCGAGTTAAAGTACTTGGATAAATAGACAACTAACAGGAAACGAGTAGCCTCAAATAATTGTATTTGAGGCTACTCGTTTGTAGTAAAAACTAGATATAAAGGTCAAACACAGCGATTTCTGGCGGAACCATAAAACGTGCGGGTATTTTTGTTGTACCTAAACCAGTATTCACGTATAAAGTGGTATCATTTGCTAAATGGTAAAATCTTTCAAAGTATTTTTCTGCCATTACATTTTTGATCGTAAAGAAAGGTAACCTTATTTGTCCACCATGGCTGTGACCGGATAAGATCAGCTGGATATTGTGATCAAGCACCTCGTCTGCTTTATCAGGTTCGTGGCTTAGTAAAATTGTGTAGTCACTTTGACGGGCGGCTAGGGTATCATCAATCAACGAATTTCCTAGCATTGAGTCGTCTAAACCGCCAATATAGATTGATTTTTCTTTAGAGATTGGAACATTTACGCCAGAGTTTTCAAGTAGTTGAAAATTTGCTGCTGCTAGAACTTCAGGGTAAATACGAACAGCTCCGCCCCCATAATCATGGTTACCCCAAACGGCATATTTTCCTAAAGGAGCTGTTAGTCGACCAAGTGCTGCAATGACCTCTTCAGTTGGGCCATATTCGGCATAGTTATCAAATAGATCACCAGTAAATAAAATAATATCCGGTTTTTCATTATTAACTTTTGTTACGATTTTTTCTAATTGTGACACTGGATATTTTTCTTGGATATGGATGTCAGAAAGTTGAACGACTTTAACTGGCTTTTGACCGTCGTTGTTTCCTACAGTATAGTTATGCGTGACAATTCTTTTCGGCTCTATAAAAAAGGCATAGAGAACAATGCCAATAGTGGCTAATAAAAATAAATAGAAAAAGTATCTTTTTTTCATTGGTGACCTCACTTTCAACATCAACTATAACGGAAAGAAATTAAAAAAAGGTAAAAACAGGTAGATATCAAAGAATCTTTAGAATAATTTAGAGGTTGTGCGTCTTCTGTGTTTTTCAAAAACATTATTTGCTATAATAGAGAGGAACCTAATTTGGAAAGAAGGATGAAAAAGATGATGTTAAGAGTCAATAAATTAAGAGAGTTAATGAAAAAAAATGATCTTTCAGGTTTTCTGATTACAAGTCCGTACAATTTACGCTATTTAACGAATTTTACTGGAACGACGGGACTTGCAGTGATTACTTTAGATAAAGCTTTTTTTGTAACTGATTTTCGCTATACAGAACAAGCAGCAGAACAAGCGCAAGGCTTTGAAATCGTTCAAAATACAGGTCCAATCTATGATGAAGTAGTGGCGATTGCGGAAAAAGAACAATTAGCTAATATTGCCTTTGAAGAAACCTTTGTGAGCTTTGCTGAATATAGCTTATTAGAAGAAATCACGCCATGTGACTTGGTTCCAGTAGCAGGATTGATCGAGGAGTTACGTGAAGTCAAAGATGAAGAAGAAATTGCGATTATTGAAAAAGCCTGCAGTATTGCTGATCTTGGGTTTAAACATATTTTAACGGTGATCAAACCTGGAATGACGGAAATTGAAATTGCCAACCAATTAGATTTTTATATGCGCTCTTTAGGTGCTTCTGGCGTATCTTTTGAAACAATTGTGGCAAGTGGTGTGCGTTCTGCGATGCCTCATGGTGTTGCTAGTGAAAAAGTCATCGAAAAAGGTGATTTGATTACGTTGGATTTCGGTTGTTATTACCAAGGATATGTTTCAGATATGACTCGGACGTTTGCAATCGGTGAACCGAATAGTAAATTAAAAGACATTTATCAAATCGTTTTAGAAGCCCAATTAAAAGTACTAGATGAAGCAAAACCAGGCCTAACTGGGATTCAGTTAGATGCGATTGCGCGCGATCATATTGCTTCTTATGGATACGGTGAAGCTTTTGGTCATAGTACAGGTCATGGTATCGGCTTAGAAATTCACGAAGGACCAAATGTTTCCTTTAGAGCTGATAAACAATTTGTCGCTGGAAATGTGATTACAGATGAACCTGGAATTTATCTTGCCGGTCTTGGTGGTGTCAGAATCGAAGATGATTTATTGATTACCAAAGATGGGAACCGTGTTTTAACTCACTCCCCTAAAGAATTGATCATATTATAAAAAAGTTACGACACCTGTGAAGAAAAAAACAGTGGCTAGTCTAGAGGAATACAATTATTTATATATAAACCGTTTTCGACTCAATTTCTCATAGTTTTTTTGGTAGCGAAACATGCCAATTAATGATAAACTAGGTGTGAATGTAAACATAGATAAGTAAATGAGCAGAAGTTTTGATGAACACAGGAAAGTTTCCAGTGCTATCTAGCTTCGCGGACTAGCTCTTTGGGAGAAAGATAAAATCTAAATGAGCCCGCTACGCTTTTATTATAAGGAGGATTAAAATGACTGAAGAAAAAAATCTAGTGATCAATACAAAAGATTCTTTGGGTGAAATCGTTATCGCACCAGAAGTAATTGAAGTCATTATTGGTATTGCAGCATCTAAAGTAGACGGCGTATATGGCATGCGTGGAACATTTGCTAATAATGTAACGGAATTTCTTGGGCGTGCTGCTCACGGTAAAGGTGTTTACTTAAGAGCCGAAGAAGAAGGCTTAAAAGTCGATATTTATTGTTACTTAAATTATGGTATTTCAGTACCTAAAGTAGCGTTAGAGATGCAAGATCGTGTGAAACAGCAAGTGTTGTTTATGACCGATATTGATTTAGTAGAAGTAAATATTCATGTAGTTGCAGTAGTTCCAGAGAAACTACCTGAACCAGATTTTGATGAATTATTCCCGGAAGATGAGGGAGAAAATGAGTAAGCCGAGTTTCACTCGTCACGAAATTCGTGAAAAGGCGCTTCAAGCGCTATTTCCTTTAGATTTTAATGTTGACTTAACCAAACAAGATGCGATTTCTTATGCATTGGAGTTAGATAACCAAGAAATCATTAGTGAAGATGGAGAAGAATTTGTTCCGACTTACTTAGATTTATTGGTAGGTGGCGTTTGTGATCGAAAAGCAGAACTTGACGAGATTATCAAAAAACATTTAGGAAACAACTGGTCGATTTCACGTATTGCTAAGATGGACCTAGTTATTTTACGTATGGCTATATTTGAAATGCTTTACGTTGGAGATGTTCCAAATACGGTTGCATTAGATGAAGCAATCGAGTTGGCGAAAAAATATAGTGATGACCGTTCAAGAAAGTTCGTAAACGGTGTTTTAGCGAATGTGATGAAAGACATAGATTCAAAGTAGAAATACTTTGAATCTTTTTTGTTGTGAATCACTCCACTACGTTTCGATCCCATCAAACTCTAAGAGCTAAAGCTCTAAGAGTTGAAGGACTACGATTGGCTCAGCCAGAGTAGATGATGAACAATACAAGGCGTGCAAAGGGAGAGAAGTTTCATTGATATACAATTCAAGGAGATAGGGATTATAGAGTGTTAAGACTAGCTAAATTATGCTAAAATAAAAGAATACAAACAAAAATGAGGAGTGATCTTAATGGGAGAGTTAATCAACGGCCGCGAACTTGCAGATAAAATGCAGGCGCAAATCAAAGAAGAAGTGCAAGAACTTGAAAAAAAAGGCATTCGTCCAGGTTTAGTTGTTTTATTGGTTGGCGAGAATCAAGCAAGTCAAACGTACGTAAAAAACAAAGATTTAGCTGCTGCTAAAATTGGTATTCGCTCGAAAATCGAACGTCTACCTGAAACGATTTCAGAAGCAGATCTTTTAGCGGTGATCGAACAATACAATCAAGATCCGGACTATCATGGAATATTAGTTCAATTACCATTACCAAAACATATTGATGAAGAAAAAGTGTTATTGGCTGTTGATCCTAAAAAAGATGTTGATGGTTTTCATCCGATGAACATGGGACAATTATTTATTGGCGAGCCGACAATGATTCCATGTACTCCTTATGGCATTATGAAAATGTTTGAAGCCTATGGTATCGATTTGGAAGGAAAACGGGCAGTAGTGATTGGACGAAGTAATATCGTTGGGAAACCAATGGCACAACTTATGATGATGAAAAATGCTACAGTTACGATTGCACACTCGAAAACCTCAGACTTACCGGCAGTTGCTAAAGAAGCAGATATTTTAGTTGTTGCAATCGGTCGAGGCCACTTTGTAACCAAAGAATTTGTCAAACCAGGTGCAGTTGTAATCGATGTTGGTATGAACCGAGATGAAAATGGCAAGTTGATCGGCGATGTGAAATTTGATGAGGTTGCACCTGTTGCAAGCTTTATCACGCCAGTACCAAAAGGTGTTGGGCCAATGACGATCACAATGTTGATGTACCAAACAGTCGAGGCCGCTAAAAAACAAAAGTAAGGTGAGAAGATGGAGCAGCAATATTTAACAGTTACTGCCTTAACCAAATATTTAAAACGTAAATTTGATGCTGATCCATACTTGGAACGGGTTTATTTAACAGGAGAAATTTCTAACTTTCGTCTGCGTCCTAATGCCCATCAGTATTTTAGCTTAAAAGATGATGGTGCGAAGATTTCTGCAATCATGTTTAAATCAGCCTTTCAAAAGCTGAAATTCCAACCGAAAGAAGGGATGAAAGTCCTTTTGGTCGGTCGTATTTCATTATACGAAAGTGGAGGTTCCTATCAAATCTATGTGGAGCATATGGAACCAGACGGCGTTGGTGCCTTATATCAAGCATTAGCCGAATTACGTGAAAAATTAGGTAAAGAAGGCTTGTTTGAAGGACCTAAAAAAATATTACCAAGATACCCCAAAAGAATTGCTGTGGTTACAAGTCCAAGCGGCGCTGTTATTCGCGATATTATTACGACAGTAAAACGAAGATATCCAATTGCCCAGCTTGTTTTATTCCCTACGCTAGTTCAAGGAGATCAAGCAGCTGATGATATTGTACGTAACATTCAGCGTATCGAAGAATTAGGTTCTTTTGATACCATGATTATTGGTCGTGGTGGAGGTTCGATAGAGGATTTATGGCCATTTAATGAAGAAAAAGTGGCTCGTGCAATTTATCAAGCTCAAACACCCGTTATTTCTTCGGTGGGTCATGAAACAGATGTAACGATTGCTGATATGGTGGCTGATGTAAGGGCGGCGACACCGACTGCAGCAGCTGAATTAGCAGTTCCTGTACTGAATGAAGAATTACTAAAAATCAAAGAACGGCAAACTCGTTTAGAGCAAAGTTTTCTATACCAATTACAACAGAAAAATGATCGTTATCAGCGTTTGAAAAATTCTTATGTATTCAAACAACCAGATCGTCTATACGAAGGGCAAACGATCAAATTAGATCGAATCAACCAACGCTTGATTCAATCTATGGAAACTGTTTATCATCAAAAACAACGAACAGCTCAGGAAATCATTGCTCAATTTAGACAACAAACGCCTCAAGGACAAATCAGAGAAGGGCAGCAGCAACTAAAATTTTTGAACCAATCGCTTCATGATCGAATCGAACGATATATGAAGGATAAGGAGAAACAATTTACTTCTGCTGTCCAGCAATTAGATTTGTTAAGTCCTTTAAAAATCATGGGCCGAGGTTATAGTTACACAACCAAAGAGCAACAAGTAATCAAGTCAGTCAACGAACTGCAAGTAAAAGAAAAAATTCAAATCCATTATGTAGATGGTGTGGTAGATACGGTGATCGAAAAAATATCACCTGTTGAAGAGGAGTAAAAAGATGGCCAAAGAAAAAGCAATCGAAAAAACATTTGAAGAATCATTAACTGAATTAGAAGAAATCGTTCAACGCTTAGAGCGTGGTGATGTGCCCCTAGAAGAAGCATTAGCTGCTTTTCAAGAAGGGATGGTTTTAAGCAAGCAGTGTCAAGATACGTTAGAAAAAGCTGAAAAGACATTAACAAAAGTTATGACGGAAAACAATGAAGAAGTTTCGTTTGAAGAAAGTGAGGAAAATTGATGGAAAATTTCAATGTTTTTCGTAAGCAAAGTCTACCGCTTATTGAAAAGGAAATGGAAAATTTCATCAACGAATACACAACAAACGAGCAATTAAAAGAAGCGATGTTGTACTCAATCCATGCAGGAGGCAAACGATTCCGACCTCTTTTGGTAATCGCTACGATCCGTTCCTTTAATAAAGAAGTGAAGACGCAAGATTATCAAGTTGCAGCAGCATTAGAAATGATTCACACTTATTCATTGATTCATGACGATCTACCAGCCATGGACGACGATGATTTGCGGCGTGGCAAACCAACAAACCATAAAGTATTTGGGGAAGCACACGCAATTTTAGCTGGAGATGGTTTGCTGACTGCAGCTTTTCAATTATTAGCACTCAGTCAAATAGAACCGAATCAAAAAGTTCTGCTGATTCAACTGTTGAGTAAAGCAGCTGGTACCCAAGGAATGGTTGCAGGTCAGGCAGGAGACTTACAAGGAGAAAATCGTTCATTGTCACTCAATGAGTTGGCTGATGTGCATGAAAAGAAAACAGGTGCCTTGATTGAATTTGCTCTTTTAACTGGCGGTATTTTGGCACAGCAACCCAAAGAAATCATCGACTTATTAGGTAACTTTGCCTACCATTTGGGACTAGCTTTCCAAATCAAAGATGATTTATTAGATGCGACGAGTTCAGAAGAAGAATTAGGTAAGCATGTTGGACGTGACGAAGTGTTAAATAAAAGTACTTATCCAAGCTTGCTTGGTTTAAATGGCGCAAAGGCAGCACTAGAAGAACAATTAAGATCAGGAAACAGCACCTTAGAAGCAATCAAACAAACAAGTTCGGAATTTCATTTAGAATTATTACAAGAATTATTAGAACAACTGCGGTTATGACAGAAAGAAGGCACTTATGAAAAAAGAGCGCGTAGATACTTTAGCGTTTACCCAAGGATTATTTGAAACAAGAGAAAAAGCCAAACGTGCAGTGATGGCTGGACTAGTTTACAACGATAAAAATGAACGATTAGATAAACCTGGTGAGAAAATTCTGATTGAGACTCCACTTCAAGTGAAAGGGCAAACTCTGCCTTACGTTTCTCGAGGTGGGCTGAAATTAGAGAAGGCCTTGGCGGTCTTTGACATCAATGTAACAGGTAAAACGATGTTGGATATTGGCGCATCTACTGGGGGATTTACCGATGTTGCCTTGCAAAATGGTGCTCGACTGAGCTATGCATTAGACGTCGGTTACAATCAATTGGCGTGGAAAATTCGTCAAGATGAACGAGTAGTTGTCATGGAACGGACCAATTTTCGTTACAGTAAGCCAGAAGACTTCAAAGAAGGTGTACCGGATATTGCAACCATCGATGTATCATTTATCTCCCTTAAATTAATATTGCCTCCACTACACGCTATTTTGAAGGCTGGGGGTAAAGTAGTTGCTTTAATCAAACCGCAGTTTGAAGCGGGTAAAGAATTAGTCGGAAAAAAAGGCATTGTTCGTGAACCTGAAACGCATAAATTGGTTTTAAA
Source organism: Enterococcus sp. AMC1252 (assembly GCF_058216515.1). Taxonomy (NCBI): domain Bacteria; kingdom Bacillati; phylum Bacillota; class Bacilli; order Lactobacillales; family Enterococcaceae; genus Enterococcus; species Enterococcus sp. AMC1252. Next base: position 2,963,517 of record NZ_CM177097.1, on the reverse strand, counting down.
TGATATTCTTTCGTTTGCTCAAGAACATGGTTATTCAATCAGTGGCTTGGATTACTCTCCAATCACTGGGGGAGAAGGAAATATTGAATTTTTAGCTTATTTAACTTCTAGTGAAGGTTCAGAGGTTAAAGAACTTTCAACTGAGATTGCTGCTGTTGTTGAAGCCGCGCATAAGAAATTGAAAGGCTAGTTTATTAGGTGAGTCAGTAAATAAAAGGTTTAATTGATAAGGCTGAGAGAAGCGTCTAGCGTTTTATTTCAGTCTTATTTTTTATACTTCCAAAATGAATAAAAATACGCTATGATAAAATGGAAATGAATCGATAGAAGTGTTTTCGCTCATGACAGCGTAACGATGTAGAAAAGCTGACACTGCCCTAGGACTCTAGTACTGAAAGACAAAGAGTTGAAAAACGGATCATTAGGAGAAGGAGAAACTATTATGAGGAAAAAAGATCGGCATCGCCTGATTACTCGTTTATTAGCTGATAAAAATATTCAAAAACAAGAAGACTTTGTTTCCTATCTACAAGAGAAAGGCATAGAAGTGACTCAAGCAACGATTTCTCGGGATATCAAAGAGATGAAGTTGATCAAAGTACCATCAATAGATGGTGGTTATCGTTATAGCATCCCAGCAGAAACAAAAGAAGACACGTCTATAAAATTAGAAAAATTAATGAAAGATGCTTTTGTTTCAGTTGATCAAATGGAAAAGCAAGTTATTTTGCGTACTATACCAGGGAACGCTGCGGCAGCATCTAATTTAATAGAGAAGCACTATAAAGAAATCGTCTTTGCAGCACTCAATGACGATGATAGTGTATTGATCATTGCTAGGACTGAAAAAGATGCTGAATTTTTAAAAAATGAATTTTTTCGCTATTTATAAAATCGAGGTGAATAAGGATGCTGCAAGAACTTTCTGTCAATAATTTTGCGATCATATCTTCTTTGCAATTAGAATTTCAGATGGGAATGACCGTTTTAACTGGAGAAACAGGCGCTGGAAAATCAATTATTATCGATGCGATGGGGTTGTTGACCGGTGGTCGAGGCTCAAGTGATTACATTCGTCAAGGAGCTTCTAAATGTACATTGGAAGGCCTATTTACGATGCCGAAAAACCAAGAACTAGTGGAGCTTCTAGAGGAATTAGGAATCGAGACGGATGAAGAATCGATCGTGATTCAGCGGGATATCTCGACTTCGGGTAAAAATGTTTGTCGAGTTAATGGTAGAATCATCAATATCGCAAATTTACGAAAAATCGGTGAATTTTTAGTTGATATCCACGGTCAAAATGAACACCAAGAATTGATGCAAAGTGAAAAGCATTTAGGTATGCTGGATGATTTTGGCGGCAAAGAATTGTTTAAGGTAAAAGAACAATACGAAGGGGCTTATTCAGAATATCGCTTGATCGAAAAGAAAGTTAGAAACAGACAAAAAAACGAAAAAGAATTCGCTCAACGAATGGATATGCTGCAGTTTCAAAGTGATGAAATCGCCACTGCTGAACTTGTTTTAGGTGAAGAAGAACAATTGATAGAAGAGCGAAATAAGTTAGGAAATTTTCAGAAAATTGCGGATGCCTTAGCTGCAAGTTACGAAGCAGTCAATGGGGATGGCGACAGTAGTTTAGATAAGATTGGTTATGCGATGAATGAATTGTTGTCAATCGAGACACTTGATCTAGAGTATAAAGCAATATCGGAAGCTGTTCAAAACAGTTATTATCTGTTACAAGAAGCCAGTGGTGATTTATCTCGACATATAGATAGTTTAGAATTGGACGAAAATCGATTGAATGAAGTAGAAACTAGACTAGAACTCATTCGGCAGATGAAAAGAAAATATGGCGAATCAATTGAATCTATTCTTGAATATTATCAGGAAATCACGCAAGAATTAGCAGATGCAGATTTTTTAGAAGGTCGAACGGGTGAGTTGGAAACACTATTAGTCGAAAAGAAAAATCAAGTGATTGAAAACGGATTGAAATTAAGAGATATTAGGAAAAAAATTGCCAAAAAACTAGAAAAAAATATTTTAAAAGAATTAAAAGAATTATATATGGAACGAACGGTGTTTGATATCCGTTTTACAGAGTTACCAGATGAACAATTCACAGAAGAGGGATTGGAGCATGCTGAATTTTATATCACAACGAATCCAGGAGAACCGCTAAAACCGCTTGTGAGGGTGGCTTCAGGGGGAGAACTATCTCGTGTGATGCTAGCGTTGAAAACAATTTTTTCTAAATCGCAAGGAATTACTAGTATTGTTTTTGATGAAGTTGACACAGGTGTTAGTGGACGTGTGGCGCAAGCAATAGCAGATAAAATCTATCAAATTTCTGAAAATTCACAAGTATTGTGTATCACACATCTTCCTCAAGTAGCTGCTGTAGCAGATTATCAATATTTTATTGAAAAAGAAATTATTGGTGAACGAACAGAAACGAAAGTTAGAAGGCTGAAAGAAGATGAGCGAGTAGCAGAAATAGCTCGTATGCTTTCAGGTAGTGAGATTACTAAGTTGACGATTGAACATGCAAAGGAATTATTGAATATGGCTGGAAATGAACGGAGAGGCTAGCGATTTCAACAAAAAACTCTTTATTGAGCACACTAAGAAAAGTGGTTCAATAAAGAGTTTTTTTGTTGTGCTAAAAGTGTTAAAAAAGGAGAAGAAAGTGATGCTACGCATCCGGATTTCTCCCCCATAGTTTATTTGGTTGATTATCTTAAACTGACTATAGCAGTCAATATTGTTGAGCCGGCAATGGCGATTAGCATCAACCAAACAACGACTTTTGTGACTTTTGAAAAGGCGCTTGTCTTCTTATCGTTCATTGATTATACACATCCTTATTCTTTACTTTCTCCATTCTACATCCTTTTACTAAAATCAGCAACAAGAAATTTTACAAAAGGTTTCGTTTTTTTAGCCGTCGAATCACAAAAATACAGGTCACAGTCGTTACAATAAAGATCCAGAAAAAAGCATCTTCTCGATTAGCAAACGGTAATTTTACATTCATCCCAAAGATTCCGCCAATGATCGTAGGGATTGTTAGGACAATCGTTAGGGAAGTTAAAATTTTCATTACATTATTCAGATTATTAGAAACAATGGCTGAGAAGGTATCGCTAACTTTATCAACAAGTTTAAGTTGAATTTTAGTAGTCGTAGCGGCTTGTTTTGTTTCTACTAAAATATCATGAAGCCGCGGTAGGTGAGCCCTAGGATCGATAAAAATCCTGGCGTTGTAAAGCATATTTAGAACCTCTAAATTAGAATTTATGGCAGCTTCAAAATAGACTAAACTTTTTTGAATATCCATCATTTGATAAAGTTGGCTATTTTCAGTTGAAACTTTTAATTCGCCTTCGAGCTTATTTGTTTGTTTGATCAATTCTTTTAAAAAGCGATTATAACAGGTCGATATTTGCCATGATAAGTATAGAATCAACGTTTCTTGGATCGGTAAGTCACTGTCAGGGACCGGTTGAGTAAAGGCTTGTTTCAAAAAATCAGCTGAGTTATTGATCACGGTGATCACTTTGCCATCTGTCGTTAAAATAATAGCGAATGGAAATGTATCTAGCTGAGTATATCCACTTGGGCTGATTGTTGCGTGAGGATATTGAAGGAGCATCAAAGCAGGTTCTTCTAAAGTATTTTGATGTAATCCTTCAAATCGAGAATTTTCGTTATCATCCAGTACACCTGTGATATAATCTTTAGGGAGTTTATAGGTCGTGACTAATTGCTTGATTTCTTCTTCAGTTGGTTTTTCCACAGAAAGCCAAACGGTTTCATTTGTATCAGACTGAGAAGGAACTAACTGACCATTTTCTATTTTTAAATAATTAATCAAAATGCCACCTCGTTTTTTATAAAGCTATTCAATCCTATTATAATAGAGTTGGAGTGTTTTTGGGAAGGAAAGTTCTTTTTGTTTGGTATTATTTAGGCACGAACTTTTAAACGAAATGAAACATCAGTGTAAAGAAAATAAAGTATAGTTAACACAATGTGTTACGAAAGGAATTGTTAGGAAATGGTGTCGTTTTCAGTCATTATGCTTTTTTGGTATGTTTTTCCGGTAATTGTCTTATTTGCATGTAATTTTATTATCTCAACGTTTTCGTTGACAGAGCGTTTTAAGGTGAAAGCGCCGGATATTTCAATTCCATTTTTGTTCATAGGGTTAAATGAATTGTCTAAAGATAGTTATGGACAATCTATTGTTCCGTATATGGTCATTTCAGTTTTACTTTTAGGTATTTGTGTAGCAGTCTTTCAAGCATATTATTACGGAGAGATTTTATATGGCAGATATTTTAAGATGTTTTGGCGCTTAGTATTTCTTCTAAGCTTAGTTTTATATGCAGTACTTATTTTATTAAACATTGTTCATTACTTTTCATAAAATTGAAATGGTGGTGGTGGAGGATGACCTCCACTTTATCCCACCATTTTAGTCTGTAATATTTTATGAGAATTTCAACATAAAAATTAAAGAGAAAATCCCTTTGAAAATCACTTACATAGGTATTGATACCGCTTTTTTTGAAAAAGAGAGACTTCTTGAAATATTACAAACTTTTTAAATAACCATTAAAAGAGGGAAGATTTACTGTTTTTGGTGGTAGAAAGTGGCGGGATGTGGTAGACTGTTTCTATCAAGTGGAAAAGTGGGGAAAATTGGCTATGTTTATGGGTGAATTTCAACATAATATAGATGCCAAAGGCCGACTCATCGTACCTGCTAAATTTCGTGACCAATTAGGTGAGAAGTTTGTAGTGACTAGAGGAATGGATGGCTGTTTATTTGGTTATCCAATGTCCGAATGGGAACAACTAGAGGAAAAATTAAAAGAAATGCCTCTAGCCAAGAAGGATGCCCGTACGTTCGTCCGCTTTTTTTACTCGGCTGCTACAGAATGTGAGATTGATAAACAAGGCAGAATCAATATTCCTGCTGCGCTTAGAACACATGGTAGCTTGGAGAAAGCTTGTGTAATCATCGGTGTTTCAAATCGAATTGAGATTTGGGACGAAGCTCGTTGGCAAGAGTTTTCTACAGAAGCTGAAGAGAATTTTGATGAAATTGCAGAAACAATGATTGATTTTGGTTTTTAGAAAGAGGAGCATTATGACGGAAGATTTTCAGCACTATACTGTTTTATTAAAAGAGACAGTTGACGGCTTACATGTGAAAAAAGATGGTATTTACGTCGATTGCACATTGGGCGGCGCAGGTCATAGTGAGTATCTACTCTCGAAACTTGGCGAACAAGGTCATTTGTATGCGTTCGATCAAGACCAAAAAGCATTGGATTTCGCAGCACAACGACTAAAAAAATATATTGATCAGGGTATGGTGACCTTTATCAAGTCGAATTTTCGACACTTGAAACAAGAATTAGCAAATCAGGAGATTTATCATGTCGATGGCATTTTATACGACTTAGGTGTTTCTTCTCCTCAGCTGGATGAAGCTGAGCGTGGATTTAGCTATCACCAAGATGCACCGTTAGATATGCGGATGGATCAAGAGGCAGAATTATCTGCTTACGATGTAGTGAATAATTATAGTTATCATGAATTAGTGAAAATTTTCTTTCGTTACGGTGAAGAAAAATTCTCCAAGCAAGTTGCTAGAGAAATCGAGCGAGTACGTGCGAAAGCGCCAATCGAGACAACGGGAGAATTAGTAGAAATCATTAAAACAGCAATTCCAGCGCCTGCTAGACGCAAAGGTGGACATCCTGCAAAACGGATTTTTCAAGCAATTAGAATTGCTGTGAATGATGAACTAGGTGTTGTGGAAGAATCTTTAGAACAAGCTATTTCCTTATTAAATAAAAATGGTCGTATCAGTGTGATTACTTTTCATTCATTGGAAGATCGAATTGTAAAAAGCATGTTTAAAGAATACAGTACGATACAAGATTTACCACCTGGGCTACCTGTAGTTCCAGAAGAGTTTCAACCAGAATTAAAAGTAATTACTAGAAAGCCAATTTTACCAGGTGAGACTGAGTTGGCTGAGAATAATCGCTCGCGAAGTGCAAAATTAAGAATTGCCGAAAAAGTTAAATTAAATTTATAAAGAGAGGGGCAACGACATGGCTGAGTTAAAAAAAGTGGAAGATTTTCAATACGATGTTCCAGTAATGGATGAACCAGTCATTGGTCCAGAAAATGAACGTAAAGTTCAAAGAAATATAGACCTACCCCAATCCCCGAAAAGGAAGTTGAGAAATATCTCACTTTTAGAAAAGACTATCGGCTTTTTATTGTTAGTAGCGATTATTGGAATAGCGATTCTCACCATTCAAGTACGTACATCAATTACACAAATGACAAATCAAATTACTGAGACGCAATCAACGATCCAAGAAAAAGAAGAAGCTGCTTTGAAATTAGAACAGCAAAAAAATGAATTATCAAAAGCGGATCGCATCAGGGAAGTTGCAAAAAAAGAAGGTCTTTCTGATAACATTGAAAATATAAGGAAAGTGAAATAGATGAGCATAAAAAATAAAATAAAGAATTTTGTCAAAAAGAAGAACTTAAATCCAATGAACAATCGTAAAAAAGTAGGCATTATTTTATTTGCTACGAGTATTGGATTGTTCTTTTTATTTGCTTTTAGATTAACGTATATTGTTGCTGTGGGAAAAGTTGCCGGCGTATCTTTACCAGAAAAAACAGCTAATCTTTATCAAGGAAGCAGTATTGTCAAAGCTAAAAGAGGGGCGATTTTAGACCGTAATGGAGCCGTGATTGCTGAAGATGCGACTTCGTATTCTGTATATGCGATTTTATCAGAAACTTATTTGGGTGAAGATAACAAAAAATTGTATGCACAGAAAAAAGATTTCCAAACATTAGCTGAAATTTTAGACAGAAACACAGAGTTGACCAAAGATGAAGCTTTAAAGTATTTAAATAATGGTGTGAACGAAGATGGTACGGTGAAATTCCAAGTCGAGTTTGGTTCTAAAGGGAAAAATATCACCTTGGAAAAAAGACAAAAAATTGAAGATGATTTAAAGAGAAATAAAGTTTCAGGACTTTATTTTGAAGGTCATCCAGCAAGGATTTATCCAAATGGTGTTTTTGCCTCACATTTTATTGGCTATACAGATTCTGTTGATAAAGAAGATGATTCAAAAGGTTTAGTGGGTAAAATGGGCTTAGAAGAATCGTATAACGATGTTTTAAAAGGGCAAGATGGTAAGATCGATTATGAAAAAGATGTTTACGGCAACCCACTACCAGGAACTATTGCTAGTGAAAAGAAAGCTGTTGATGGTAAAGATATCTACACAACTTTAGATAGCCGTATCCAAAGTCAGTTAGAAACGTTATTGGATCCAGTTATGGAAGAGTATAAACCAGAAAACATGACAGCAATGTTGATGAAAGCAAAAACTGGTGAAATAATTGCCATGTCACAACGACCTTCATTTAATCCTGAAACAAAAGAAGGAATAAAAGAATGGCGTAATCTTTTAGTAGAAGATCGATTTGAACCAGGTTCGACTATGAAATTATTTACTTCTGCTGCAGCGATGCAGGAAGGGAAATTTAATCCAAATGCAACATTCCCTTATCCAGCTGGTGGCTACACATTAGATGATCGAAAAGTAAACGATCATGATTATGGTGCAGTGGGACCACTAACATTCCGACAAGCCATTTCTTGGTCCAGTAATGTTGGGATGCTTACGTTAGAACAATTGATGGATCCAACGGGTCAAGTTTGGAAAAGTTATTTAGAGAAGTTTGGTTTTGGAAAATCGACAGATTCAGGTTTAGCAGGTGAATCTGCTGGAGAACTACCTGGAGATAACTGGGTCGATATCGCAATGTCTTCATTTGGTCAGGCGATTTCTGTAACAAACTTTCAAATGATGCAGGCATATACTGCTATCGCAAATGATGGCTCTATGCTGAAACCGCAATATATTAGTAAAGTTGTTGACAAAGAAACTGGTGAAGAAAAAGTTACTAAGACAGAAAAAGTAGGACAACCAATCATAACACCGCAAGCAGCAAGCGATATTCGGACATATATGATCGATACAGTGGAAGACCCGAATTATGGTATTGCTCATGATGTATATACTGTTTCTGGTTATCATATAGCGGCTAAGACAGGAACAGCTCAAATTACTGGTGAAAATGGATACATGGTTGGCTTAACAGACTACACTTATTCAGTAGTAGAGATGTTACCAGCTGATAATCCAGAATATATTTTATATCTTACAATGAAAAAACCTCAAACTTATACAAGAGATGCTCTTGCGAAAATTGCTAACCCGTTGATGAAACTTGTAATGGAGTCAATGGATAGTGATTCAAATGCAGCAGTAGAACCAGCTAAATAAGTAGAGAAGTAAAGAATACGAGTTGAATAATTAGGAGAGATATCATGGAGTGGACACAAATTTTTATTCCCATAGTATGTAGTTTTGCTATAACGGTGGCGGTGATGCCGATGTTTATCGGGTACTTCCAAATGAAAAAACAAGGACAAACAACGCGTGAAGATGGCCCAACTTGGCATAATGTAAAAACAGGTACCCCAACTATGGGTGGCTTGGTTTTTCTAGTTGCAAGTTTTATCACCTCATTATTAGTGGGATTATGGAAGCAAGAACTTACTCCTTCTTTACTAATTATTTTATTCATCTTAGTTCTTTATGGATTATTAGGATTTTTAGATGACTTTATCAAAGTATTTAAAAAAAGAAATATGGGGTTAAATTCTCGTCAAAAATTGATTGGTCAAATTATTGGCGGTTTGGTTTTTTATTTTGTTTATCGTTCCGAAGGGTTACCTGACACATTAGACTTATTTGGTGTTGTTACGTTGCCTTTAGGTATTTTTTATGGTGTATTCGTTATTTTTTGGTTAGTCGGATTTTCTAATGCAGTAAATTTGACTGACGGAATCGATGGATTAGTTGCAGGTTTAGGAACAATATCATTTGGTACTTATGCAATCATTGCGTGGAAACAGCAACAATTTGATGTAGTTATTATATGTTTAAGTGTGATTGGCGGACTACTTGGCTTCTTTCCTTACAATAAAAAACCAGCTAAAATCTTTATGGGAGATGTTGGTTCACTCGCTTTAGGCGGGCTGTTAGCAGCTATTTCTATTATATTGCGTCAAGAGTGGACATTATTATTGATTGGGCTTGTTTATGTATGTGAAACAGCTAGTGTTATTTTACAAGTTGCTTCATTTAAATTATTCGGTAAACGAATTTTTAAAATGTCACCGATTCATCATCATTTTGAGATGTGTGGCTGGTCTGAATGGAAGATCGATATTGTTTTTTGGTTGACTGGAGCAATTTGTTCAGCAATTACATTGTGGATTATCTTTTAAAAAAGAAATTAGATGTCTAATTTCTATAAGACTAAACACTTCTTTCAGCTTTTCTAAAGTGTCTAGCATCAAGAAGCAGTCTGTAGGAAAATAGTGAATCTTTAACAGGAACAAGGAACGTTCCAATTTCCGATTCCTAATTTTCTACAAGCCTAATCGCTTCTTCTAGCTTTTCTAAAGATAAGGAGAATTTATAATGAAAAAAATTACAGATTATGAAAACAAAAAAGTCCTTGTTCTTGGACTTGCTAAAAGTGGTGTTAGTGCTGCGAAATTGCTACATGAGCTAGGTGCATTAGTGACAGTCAATGACTTTAAACAATTTGATCAAAACCCGGAAGCCCAAGATTTATTAACCTTGGGTATTCGTGTTGTTACAGGTGGACATCCCATTGAACTTTTAGATGAAGATTTTTCTTTGATCGTAAAAAATCCGGGAATCCCCTATACGAATCCATTGTTAGAGAAAGCACTAAGTATGAAATTACCTATTCTTACGGAAGTGGAATTAGCCTATCAAATTGCTGAGTGTCCAATTATTGGTATTACGGGGACAAATGGTAAAACTACTACAACGACTATGATTGGGTTACTATTAAATGCAGATCGTAAAAGTGGGGCTGCACGTTTAGCTGGGAATATCGGTTACCCGGCCAGCGAGGTTGCGGAAGAGGCTAGCGCAACTGATGATATTGTTATGGAGTTATCAAGTTTCCAATTGATGGGAATCACAACATTCAGACCAAAAATTGCTGTGATCACTAACATTTACGAAGCACATATTGATTACCATGGATCAAGAAAAGAATACGTAAAAGCTAAATGGGCAATACAAGAAAACATGCGAGAAAATGATTTTCTTATTCTAAATTGGAACCAACAAGAATTGCAGGAACTAAGCAAAACAACCAATGCTACAATTATTCCATTTTCAACGAAAGAAAAGGTTGCGGGTGCTTATGTTGCAGATGGGAAAATCTACTACAAAGATGAATATATCATGTTGGCAACGGAACTAGGCGTGCCGGGCAATCACAATATTGAAAATGCATTAGCTGCAATTTCAGTTGCTAAATTAAAGGGTATTTCAACAGATACAATTAGAAAAACATTGCTAGTTTTTACTGGAGTTCCTCATCGTACGCAATATGTAGGGGAAGTAGCAGGCAGAAGATTTTACAATGATTCAAAGGCAACGAATATTCTGGCAACGGAGATGGCTCTAGGTGGTTTCGATCATGCTTCCCTTATTTTACTAGCGGGTGGTTTAGATCGTGGAAATAGTTTTGATGAGTTAGTTTCTTCACTAAAAGGAATCAAAGCAGTCGTTCTTTTTGGGGAAACAAAAGATAAACTGCACAAAGCAGCCGTTGAAGCGGGAGTCAAAACCATTCAATTGACAGAAAATGTCCAGACTGCTGTAAGGGATGCCTATGCTTTTTCCGAAAAAAATGATACTATTCTATTATCGCCTGCATGCGCAAGTTGGGACCAATATCCTAATTTTGAATTGCGTGGAGAGGCATTTATCCAAGCGATGCACCAGCTAAAAGACATAGAAAAGTGAGATAATTATGAAAATATTAATAACTGGCGGCGGAACAGGTGGGCATATTTATCCAGCCCTAGCCTTTGTTAACTATGTAAAACAAGTAGATCCTAGTACAGAATTCATGTATGTAGGAACACAAATCGGTCTGGAGAGTCAAATTGTTCCAAGATACAATATTCCATTTAAGACGATTAAAATCCAAGGATTTCGTCGGTCGCTTAGCCCACAGAATATTAAAACAGTTTATCTTTTCCTGAATAGTATTGGAAAAGCTAAAAAAATTATTAAAGAATTTCAACCAGATGTTGTCATTGGAACAGGTGGCTATGTATCCGGGTCAGTTGTCTATGCTGCCAAGCAGTTGAAGATACCAACCATTGTCCATGAGCAAAATAGTATTCCTGGGATGACGAATAAGTTTTTAAGCAAATATGCGACAAAAGTAGCGATTTGTTTTCCAGATGTTGCTGATTATTTCCCAGAAGATAAAGTAGTCTTGACAGGAAATCCACGAGCTCAAGAAGTTGTAATGATTGAAAAATCGGATATTTTAAAAGAATATGGATTAGATCCTAAAAAGAAAACAGTCGTAATTTTCGGCGGAAGTCGTGGTGCGCTGAAAATAAATCAAGCTTTCATTGAGGCATTACCTCTTTTTGAACAGAGGGACTATCAGGTTCTTTATGCATCAGGAGCGCGCTATTATGAAGAATTACAAGAAACTTTAAATCTTTCCGAAAAGAAATTGACAAATGTAAGTATTCAGCCTTATATTGATAAAATGGCAGAGGTTCTAGCAGCTGTTGATCTAATGGTTGGTCGGGCTGGAGCAACCTCAATTGCGGAGTTTACTGCATTAGGCTTACCGGCGATTTTAATTCCAAGCCCTTATGTCACAAACGATCATCAAACAAAGAATGCTCAAAGTTTAGTTAAGTCCGGAGCAGTTGAAATGATTACTGACCAAGAGCTTACTGGTCTTAAGTTAGTAACTGAGATCGATGCGATTTTACTGGATGAAACTCGTCGTCAGTCAATGGCTGAAGCGTCTAAAAAAGAAGGTATTCCAGATGCTGGTGAACGACTTTACAAAGTGGTAAAAGAAATAACTTGATGGGGGGTGTAGAAGATTAGTAAGAAAAAGGATGATTCAGGGGGTCAAGAAGACCAAAAAGTGGATGTAGATGCACAAATAGATGAACAAAATTTGACCCCATGGCAAAAAGAAAATTTAGAATATTTAAAAACACAAGGTGATCAGCCTGTATGGAATCCTTCTGTATTACCTAACGAAAGCAAAGAGAAAGAAGCAACCTCTGATAAAGATGGAGAAGCTGAAACAGAAGAGCCGCTTTCTGAAGAAGTTGAAACAGAAGAAAAACAAAAGAAAACTTACGAATCTTTTGCAGACCGCTTACCAAAGATAAAAAAAGTACGAAATAAACGATTATATCGTCGATTGACTTTGATTGTCTCCGTTTTTTTTATTGCAATTTTGATTGTACTTTATTTTGTTTCACCACTTAGTAAGCTAGGAAATATCAGCGTAACAGGAAGTAAATCTGTTGATAGTGAAAAAATTATTGCACAATCTAAACTAGAAAAAGGGAAGAGTTTATGGGAGCAGTTTGGTGATAGAAAGATTTATGAAGAAAAAATTAAGCGCCAATTGCCACGTGTAAAAAAAGCAAACATTTCATTAAATGGTATCAATTCATTCAATATCAAGATAGAAGAATACAAGGTGGTTGCCTTAGAATCTGTAAATAATATTTTTCATCCTATCTTAGAAAATGGAAAAATTTTACCAGAAGAAATGAATGCGCCAGTGAGCGGCATGCCGGTGTTCAAAAATTTTAAAGATCAGTCGATCATTAAAAACTTAATGAATTCTTATAATAAACTTCCAAATGATTTAAAACAAAATATCTCAGAAATTCGTTATGCGCCATCTAAGGCAAATAAAGAATTGATTAATCTCCATATGAAAGATGCCAACGAAGTGATTGTCAATATTTCTCAATTAGAGGAGAAAATGGCGTATTATAGTAAGGTTGCAAGTCAAATGGAGAAGTCAGGAATCATCGATATGGAAGTCGGGATTTTCTCATATCCTTTTAATAATGAGGAGACTGAGGAAAGCGTGGAAGAATCTTCACAAGTATTAGAATAACGTTAAGAAAAATAAAAGAATAAAATAGTAGAATCTGCTTTCTAAAAAGCCTATGTTTATGGTAAAATTGAAAGAAGTGAGTATTCATAAAAAAATATATATTTAAACGGGTGTTTAATGCCCGCTTACATATTGGAATTAATAGGAGGAGGAACCCCATTCATGGCAAAGACAGGAATGTATGTAGGCCTTGATATCGGTACAACATCAGTAAAAGTTGTAGTAGCTGAGTTTATCGAAGGTCAAATGAATATCATCGGCGTAGGAAACGCAAAATCTGATGGATTAAATCGAGGGATCATTGTCGATATCGATAAAACAGTAAATGCGATTCAAAGAGCAGTAAGACAAGCAGAAGAAAAAGCGGGAATTCAAATTAAAAGTGTGAATGTGGGGTTACCAGCAAACTTACTTGAAGTTGAAAGTTGCCAAGGAATGATCGCTGTAAGTAGTGAGTCAAAAGAAATCACTGATGAAGATGTACGAAACGTAGCATCGGCAGCACTGGTTCGTTCAACTCCTCCTGAACGTCAAATCGTAGCAATCTTACCCCAAGAATTCACAGTAGATGGGTTCGAAGGAATAAAAGATCCTAGAGGAATGATTGGCGTTCGTTTAGAAATGTTTGGAGTAGTTTTCACTGGACCCAAAACAATTATTCACAATACCAGAAAATGTGTTGAAAAAGCTGGATTAACAGTAAATGAGTTAGTTATTATGCCATTGGCGCTAACTGAAACAGTTCTTTCAGATGGTGAAAAAGATTTTGGTACGATCGTTATCGATATGGGTGGCGGACAAACAACAACCTCAGTGATGCATGATAAACAATTGAAGTTTACTCATGTGAATCAAGAAGGTGGCGAGTTTGTCACTAAAGATGTTTCGATTGTATTAAATACATCCTTTAATAACGCTGAAGCGTTGAAAATCAACTATGGTGATGCTTATCCAGAAAGAACATCAGTCAGTGAAGAGTTTCCTGTTGATGTGATTGGTAAGTCTGAACCTGTGAAAGTTGATGAACGTTATCTATCAGAAGTAATCGAAGCTAGAGTAGAACAAATCTTTAAAAAATCTAAAGAAGTATTGGACGAAATTGATGCTTTAGAGCTTCCAGGTGGAGTGATCTTGACTGGCGGCGGAGCAAGCCTTCCAGGTGTTGTTGATTTAGCACAAGAAATCTTTGATGCAAGTGTAAAATTATACGTGCCTAATCATATGGGGCTACGTAACCCAGTATTTACAAATGTGATTAGCATCGTAGAATATTCTGCGCAGCTAAATGACATTTACCATATTGCTAAAGGTGCAATTCCAGGTGAAAAGATCAAATCATCACAGCCAATTGCAATTCAGCAAGAAGTACAATACGATAATTATGCGGAAACAGCACAAGATAATTACGACGATTCTGAAATACACGAATCTGGCGAAAAAGTTACTGGCAAGATCAAAGACTTCTTCTCGAACATTTTTGACTAACAATTAAAACAGGAGGAAACGATACTATGGAATTTTCTTTAGATAATAACATTAACAATGGCGCTGTCATCAAAGTTATCGGTGTAGGCGGTGGCGGTGGCAATGCTGTTAACCGCATGATCGATGAAAACGTCAAAGGCGTTGAATTCATTGCTGCAAATACAGATGTACAAGCTCTTAAAAACTCAAAAGCTGAGACAGTAATCCAACTTGGACCTAAATATACTCGTGGTTTAGGGGCGGGTTCTCAACCAGAAGTTGGCCAAAAAGCTGCAGAAGAAAGTGAACAAGTAATTTCAGACGCCTTACAAGGAGCAGATATGATCTTTATAACTGCTGGTATGGGGGGCGGAACAGGAACTGGTGCTGCTCCTGTAGTTGCAAAAATTGCCAAAGAGTTAGGCGCTTTAACCGTTGGAGTGGTTACAAGACCATTCAGCTTTGAAGGACCAAAACGAGGACGTTTTGCAGCAGAAGGCATTGCTCTTTTAAAAGAAAATGTCGACACATTATTGATTATTTCAAACAACCGTTTATTAGAGGTTGTTGATAAAAAGACACCGATGCTTGAAGCATTCCGTGAAGCAGACAATGTATTACGTCAAGGAGTACAAGGTATTTCAGATTTGATTACAGCTCCAGGATATGTTAACTTGGACTTCGCTGATGTGAAGACAGTTATGGAAAATCAAGGAACTGCATTAATGGGAATCGGTGTTGCTAGTGGGGAAGACCGTGTAATCGAAGCAACTAAAAAAGCTATTTCTTCTCCGTTATTAGAAACATCTATTGATGGCGCAGAACAAGTCTTATTAAATATCACTGGTGGCTTAGATATGACATTATTTGAAGCACAAGATGCTTCTGATATCGTAACAAGTGCTGCAACAGGTGATGTAAATATTATTTTAGGTACATCAATCAATGAAGATTTAGGCGATGAAATCCGTGTCACTGTTATTGCGACAGGAATCGATCCTTCTAAAAAAGATCGTAAACCTCAGCGTCAAAATAGACCTACTCAAATCCAAACTGTTCAACAAGCACCAGTATTGGATATGGAACAATCAAAACCATCACAACCGCAACCTCAAGAAGAAACAAGTGCTTTTGGTGACTGGGATATCCGTCGTGAGCAAAACGTACGACCTAAAGTCGAGGATACAACATTTGAGAATGTTGAGAAAAAAGACTTTGAAACATTTCATCGTGAAGAACCATCACAAAACAATGACGATGAGTTAAACACACCACCATTTTTCCGCAGAAAAAGATAGGAGCGATTTTTGATCATGCTAGTTGATAACTTAGAAAAAATAAATCAAGATATTCAGCTAGCGTGCCAAAAAGCAGAGCGATCAGACACTGATGTAACGATGATTGCCGTGACTAAATCAGTGGAAAAAGACACTGCCAAGAAGCTTGCTGAACTTGGTATTGAGAATATGGCTGAGAACCGAGTCGATAAATTACTTGATAAAAAAGTGGCACTGAAAAATTTTTCATCTATTAAGTGGCATTTGATTGGTAATTTACAGCGTAGAAAGGTAAAATCAATAATAAATGAGATAGATTATTTTCACGCTTTGGATAGTTTGAAATTAGCAGAGGAAATCCAGAAACGAGCAGAGAAGCAAATTTCCTGTTTTGTTGAAGTGAATATCACTGGTGAGGAAAGTAAACACGGGTTCAAATCAGATGAAGTAATTGATTTTATTCAGCAATTAGCGGATTTTGATAGAATAAAAGTTGTAGGATTAATGACTATGGCTCCGTTGGATGCTTCTGAGCAAGTACTTCATGAGGTGTTTTCTCAGTTAAAAAAACTACAAACAGCAATAAATAATCAGCATCTGTCATATGCACCATGTACAGAGCTTAGCATGGGAATGAGTAATGATTTCCCAATTGCTATTGAAGAAGGTGCAACTTTTGTACGAATCGGAACAGCAATTTTCAGAGGTGCGTAAAGGAGGGGAATCTATGTCAATTTTTAGTAAAAATGCGTTATCGAGCTTTTTTGGATTATCTGGTGAAGATGAATATGATAATTATGATGAATACGAAGAGCAAAAGGTAGTTAATCAACAGCCAAGACAGACGGTTCGACAAACACAAGCACAGGTACCACCAAGACCGACTGCAACTGAGCCTTTAACCGAAAAGCCATCTGCTCGTTATCGTTCAACAGAAACGCATCAAGATAAGAAAGAAAGCCGTCAGGAAACAGCATTTAATGAACAAAAGGTTGTCTCCATGCGTAGTTCTAATAACTCAAATTCTAAACGTTCGCAAGATACACATAATTCAAATAAACCAGGTAAAATTACTATAATAGAGCCACGTGTTTATTCTGAAGCAATGAATATTGCAAAACATATTATTGCAAGTGATGCTGTGTTGATTAATTTTCATTTAGTGGAAGAAAATCAAGCAAGAAGAATTGTGGACTTTCTTACAGGAACTGTTTATGCATTAGATGGAGACATTCAACGTGTAGGCGATGAAATTTTTCTTTGCACACCATCAAACATAGAAATCGATAGTGCTACTGCACAATCGTTAGCTAAGAAACAAATGTTTGATTTTTAGTTAGGAGGTAATGAGTATCGCTCTATTTATATTTCTATTATATACAGGTGTTCGAATCTATTCAGGCGTTTTAATCATATATGCTTTATTATCTTGGTTTCCAGGAGCATATGACTCTATGTTTGGTCGTTTGATTTCAAGGATTTCTGAACCTTATTTAAGCTTATTTGACCGATTAAACTTGAACATAGGCATGATTGGTTTTAATGTAATGATTGCAATCATTGTGTTGAACTTAGCTGCGAGTGGTTTGGGTCGGATTTTACAATCAATCTTGTAATTAATAAAAGAAAGGATGGTTTATCTATGAACGCAAATGTGTATCAACATTTTCGAAAAGATGAGCATCCTTTTATTGATTCTGTGGGTGATTGGCTAGAACAAGTTGAAAGTCAGTATGCTCCTTACTTATCAGATTTTTTAGATCCTAGACAGGCTTATATTTTAGAAACATTGATCCGCCAAAATAGTGAGCTTGAATTTCAGTTTTACGGTGGGTATGAACAAGCTGAACGAAAACGTTGCCTGATTTATCCGGATTACTATCTACCAAAAGAAGCGGATTTTGAAGTTGAATTACTTGAAATCGTTTATCCTGTAAAATTTTCTACATTATCACATGGCAAGGTGTTGGGTACCCTAGTCAACACAGGAATAAAGCGAGAATATTTTGGCGATATTATCTCTGACAGCGATAGGTGGCAAGTATTTGTCGCAAAAGAAATAGCTAATTTTGTTGAAACGCAAGTAGACAAAATTGGGAAAATATCAGTAAGATTAGAAAAAAGAAAATATACAGAGATGATTCGTCCAAAAGATGACTGGATGCATGAAAGGACAACAATAAGTTCTTTACGTCTGGATAATTTAATCTCTAGCGTATATAATATATCTAGACAGAGATCAAAACAATTGATTGAATCTGGAAAAGTCAAAGTGAATTGGACGGAAAATACAAGACCAGATTTTTTAGTAGATTTATTAGATATTGTATCTATTAGAGGTTTTGGCCGAATCCAAATTCAAGAGTTAGAGGGGAAGACGAAAAAGGACAAGTTTCGTTTGTTACTGGGAGTTCTACGAAAATAATCCAAAGAGGTGAAGGAATATGGCATTAACTCCATTAGATATTCAAAATAAGAACTTCTCTACAAAAATGAGAGGGTATAACCAAGACGATGTCGATGATTTCTTAGATCAAGTAACGAAAGATTATGAAGATTCTCTTCAAAAAACACGTGAACTTGAGAAATCATTAAAGCATGCGGAAGAAAAACTACAATATTTCAATGAATTGAAAGATGCGTTGAATCAATCTATTATTGTAGCTCAAGATACTGCAGATAAAGTAAAAACTAGTGCAAATAAAGAATCCGAAGTGATTGTTACATCTGCTGAAAATACAGCAAATGAAATGATTTCATCAGCTGAAAAACGCTCAAGTAATCTTGTTACATCTGCAGAAGAAAAAGCTAAAGAAATTCTAACAGATGCAACTGATCGCGCACGTCAATTAGCTGCTGAAACAGATGATTTGAAGAAGAAAACACGTGTCTTCCACCAACGTTTGAGCTTAATGTTAGAAGCACAATTAGAACAAGTGAAGAGCGAAGAATGGAATGAATTATTAAAACCATTCTCAAGTTACGTAAGTGATTCACATACAGTGATCAAAGAAGTATTAGCAGAAGAACTTGATAAAAGTGATGATGTCGCAGAAGAGCCAGTTGCGGCAGTAGAAGAACCAACTCTTGAGCAGGCGGCGATGGATCCAAAAGCAATGCTTGACTTATTAAACAAAGATCCTAAATAATTTCGTAAATAAATAGAACAGAAAAGACAATAACCATTCTTTTAGCGAGTCAATGATAGTGAAAGTTTGACAGACCCTGGTATTGAAAAGATCCTCTATTTTACTCAAATTTGAATTAAGTAGAATTTGACGAGTGATTTCGTTAACAATCAACAGAGGAAATAATTGAATGTATCGATTATTTTAAATTTGGGTGGTAACACGAGTACTTTCGTCCCTTGGGATGAAAGTACTTTTTATTTTGCTGTGAATCACTAATATGCCTGCTAAAAAAAATAAAATAAGAGCTTATTTTATATGAAATTAGACTTATTAATAAAGACCTACAAAAGAAAGCGAGGAACTAAAAGTGAAAATGAAAGAAACTTTACAATTGGGAAAAACAGCTTTTCCAATGCGAGGGAATTTGCCAAATCGTGAGGTAGAATGGCAAAAAGATTGGGAAGAACAAAAAATCTACGAAAAACGTCAAGAATTAAATGAAGGCAAGCCAACATTTGTCCTTCACGATGGACCACCATATGCCAATGGAAATATTCATTTGGGGCATTCATTAAATAAAATCAGTAAAGACATCATCATCCGTTCAAAATCTATGTCTGGATTTCGTTCGCCGTATGTCCCTGGTTGGGATACACATGGGTTACCAATCGAGCAAGTTCTGACTAATAAAGGCATCAAAAGAAAAGAAATGACATTAGCTGAATACCGAGAAAAATGCGAAGAGTATGCACGCTCACAAGTAGATACTCAACGCGCTGATTTCAAACGTTTAGGTGTTGCTGGTGATTGGGAACATCCTTACATTACATTAGATCCTTCTTATGAAGCAGCTGAAATCCGCGTATTTGGGAAAATGGCTGAAAAAGGCTATATCTATAAAGGATTGAAACCTATTTACTGGTCTCCTTCTAGTGAGTCTTCACTGGCAGAAGCAGAAATCGAATATAAAGATGTTAAATCACCATCTATCTACGTAGCATTTAAAGTCGTTGATGGTAAAGGTATTTTAGACACAGACACATCACTTGTAATCTGGACAACGACACCTTGGACACTTCCTGCAAACTTAGGAATTTCTGTGAATTCTGATTATCAATACGTCGTAGTTAATGCCTATGGTAAAAAATATGTTGTTGCTAAAGATCTTTTAGAAACGGTTAAAGAAGCAATTGGTTGGGACGATGTTGAAGTTCTTGAAACAATTTCTGGTAAAGACATGGAATATATAACAGCCCAACATCCTTTTTATGATCGTACATCATTAGTTATGTTAGGGGATCATGTAACATTGGATGCTGGTACTGGGTTAGTACACACCGCACCTGGACATGGTGAAGATGACTATATCGTTGGTAAAAAATATAATCTAGATGTACTCTCGCCTTTGGATAATCGTGGTGTATTTACGGATGAAGCACCTGGTTTTGAAGGGATTTTCTATGATAAAGCGAATCCAATGATCACAGCATTATTGGATGAAAAAGATGCATTATTGAAATTAGATTTCTTTACACACAGTTACCCACATGATTGGCGTACGAAAAAACCTGTCATCTATCGTGCAACACCTCAATGGTTTGCATCAATTGATAAGTTCCGCGAAAACATTTTAGATGAAGTAGAAAAAGTCGATTGGATTCTACCTTGGGGAAAAACACGTCTTTATAATATGATTCGTGACCGTGGCGACTGGGTAATTTCCCGTCAACGTGCTTGGGGAGTTCCATTACCAATTTTTTATGCAGAAAATGGTGAAGCAATCATTACACCAGAAACAATCGAACATGTAGCAAATTTATTTGCTGAACATGGCTCAAACGTTTGGTTCAAACGTGAAGCGAAGGACTTATTACCAGAAGGATTTACACATCCAGGTTCTCCAAATGGTGAATTTACGAAAGAAACGGATATTATGGACGTTTGGTTCGATTCGGGTTCATCTCATGAGGCGGTATTACGTCAGCGTCCAGAACTAACTTTTCCAGCTGATATGTATCTAGAAGGTTCAGATCAGTATCGTGGTTGGTTTAATTCAAGTATTACGACAAGTGTGGCTATTAACGGTGTAACTCCTTACAAAGCTGTTTTATCTCAAGGGTTCACATTGGATGGCGAAGGTCGTAAAATGAGCAAATCATTAGGCAACACAATTTTACCGGATAAAGTAATCAAGCAAATGGGTGCAGATATTTTGCGTCTGTGGGTAAGTAGTGTGGATTATGAAGCAGATGTACGTGTATCAATGGATATCTTAAACCAAGTTTCCGAAGTATATCGAAAAATTCGTAATACAATGCGTTTCTTGTTGGCAAATACGAATGATTTTGAACCTAAAGAACATACTGTTGCATATGAAGATTTACGTTCTGTGGATAAATATATGGTTATTCGACTAAATCAAGTAATCAAAGAAATTCGTGAAAAAGGCTATGAAAAATACAATTTCATGCAAATTTATCGTTCTGTGATGAACTTCTTAACAGTTGACCTATCTTCATTCTATTTAGATTTTGCTAAAGATGTAGTGTATATCGAAGCTGAAGATAATTATCAACGTCGTTGCATGCAAACAGTATTTTATCAAACAGCTGTTGCACTAACAAAACTATTGACACCAATCATTCCACATACTTCTGAGGAAATCTGGAGCTTCTTAAAAGAAGAGGAAGACTATGTTCAGTTAGCTGAATTCCCAGGGTATGAAGAGTTCACAAATCAACAAGAGTTATTAGACACTTGGGCAGCATTTATGAGCTTTAGAGATAATGTTTTAAAAGCTTTAGAAGAAGCACGTAATTCTAAATTGATTGGTAAATCTTTAGAAGCAAAAGTGACAGTTTACCCGAATGAGCAAATTCATGAGTTGTTAACAGCTGTGGATGCAGATATCGCCCAATTGTTGATTGTTTCTGATTTTGAGGTAGCATCTAGAACTGCTGAAACTCCTGAAAATGTAGAAAAATTCGATGATATGTCAATTCTTGTAGAAAAGGCAGACGGCGAAACTTGTGATCGTTGTCGTGCGGTACGTACAGATGTTGGAGAAGATGAAAAACTACCACATTTATGCGGACGTTGTGCTACAATTGTTGAAGAAAATTATCCAGAAGCTGTAGCTGAAGGATTTGAAGAATAAGAACAGTTAAGTAAGTAAAAAAGAGTATTAAACATTCTCTGTTTAATACTCTTTTTTTGCTGACCGTTCAACAATACTTTCAAACATTCAGCTAACGAAAAGATAATCAGCTATTTTTTTGTTGCATCAGAATTTAGATAACCAATCCAAGAGCCTTTGTTGTCATAAATTGAATAGTAGATAGCCCCAGAAAAGTGATTATATTTTCCTTGAGCATGATAATTTTTTTTATAATGGCTAGTTGTATTACCTTTTTTTCTAGAAAATTTATCAAGATCTGCCCAAAGCGTATATCCTTTTCGTTCAATAGTTACATTTTTATCATATTTTAGCCAAGCCCCTTGTGCTCCCGAAGCCGGAGTCCCACCGTTAGCATTTAGATAGCCTTTCCATGTACCTTTACTATCATAGAGTGAAAAGTAAGTGGGGCCAGAAACATGATGATATTTCCCTTTGACTTGAAGTGTTTGTTGAAAAAGAGTTGTTGAATTGCCTTTTTTACTAGAAAATTTATTGATATCGCCCCAAAGAGTTTGCCCTTTTTTAGTCAAAGTGACATACTTGTTTTCTTTTAACCAAGAGCCTTGAGGGCCACTTGCTAAACTAGCACCAGCAGCATTCAAATAGCCTTTCCAGTTGCCTTTTCCATCATAAAGTGAATAGTAAACTGCACCTGAAAGATGCTGATATTTCCCTTTGACTTGGAAAGTTTGTTGAAAAAGATTCGTTGAATTGCCTTTTTTACTAGAGAATTTGTTGATATCACCCCAAAGAGTTTGTCCCTTCTTAGTCAAAGTGACATATTTGTTTTCGTTTAGCCAAGCACCTTGTGGTCCGGTTGCACTGGTAGCTCCCGCAGCATTTAAATAGCCTCGCCATGTCCCTTTATTATCGTAGAGTGAGAAGTAAGTGGCACCAGAAACATGACGATATTTCCCTTTGACTTGAAACGTTTGTTGAAAAAGATTTGTTGAATTGCCCTTTTTACTAGAGAATTTGTTAATATCACCCCAAAGAGTTTGCCCTTTTTTAGTGAGAGTGACATACTTGTTTTCATTTTGCCATATTCCTTGAGGACCAGAGGCCTTTGTTGTTGCAGAGGCATTTAGGTATCCTTTCCATTTGCCGTTATTATCATAGAGTGAATAGTAGGTAGCGCCATTCATATGTTGATACTTACCACTTACTTTAAATGTCTGATTATAGAGACTTGTTGTAGAGTTCGTTGTTGAATTGAAATTAAAGTTTGACCAGACTGAATAATTCTTTTTAGTAATTGTTACGTATTGATTGGCGCTGAGCCATTTTCCTTGTGCACCATTTTCAAGATAACCAGTGTAATCCATAGAAATATCAAATGGATGTGCTATACCAGGAATATAGTATTGAGAAGACCATTGCCAAGCTGAGAATTCGTTATTCCATTTCATATTCGCAGTTGGTGTATAAGGATATTGCGCAACCCACATATTTTTAGCACCAAATTTACTTACAGAAAAATAGCCGCTTGTGGCATAAGATCTATTCATATAATACATAGTGTTAGAGAAGCCTTTGGACTTTAACGTGTTAACGAACGTTGTAGTATTAGGTGTTAAATTGGTATTCAACATTTTTCCTTCTTCGATGTCAATCACCATAACTGTAGATTTTGGTAACTTGAATCGATTAGCTAGTGAAACAAAATATGTGGCTTCTTTGGTAGAACTACTACTTGTCGTATAATGAGCATAGTGATAAGCAGAAACCTTAAGGCCCGCAGCCGTAGCATTATTGATTTGCTCTTGAGCATATGGATTAATATAATAATCGCCTTCCGTGAGTTTAACAACAACTCCGTTAATGCCATATGTTTTCATTTTTTTAAAATTCGCAACTGAAATTGAACTATTATGAGACGATATATCAATAAAATGAGATTTGGGTCTATTGGCTTCACCTGCATGAACGATATCCATTGAGCTACGGAGAAGATTATTACTTCGAGCTAGAGGATTCAAATCTGAGCGATTGGATGGAAGATAATAGTCATCAAAATATAATTGTTCTCTAGGTTCAATTGTTTCACTCGAATCAGTTTCAGAATAACTAATTTCACTAGAATCAGAGGTGACTGAATGTACTGGAGTCTCTGATTCTACTGTGGTATTAGTTGTCTCAATCACATCACTCGTAGTTGATTCAACTGAACTGTCTGATGTGGAAACTTCCTCAGCGTATGAGTGTACGTTCATTCCCAGTGACAGAGCTATTAAAACACTTAAAAGTACCCCATTAAGTTTTATTTTTTTCATTTTTTCCTCCAAGAATCTTAAAGTTTTCCACGTTCTCGGTACCAAACATCTGGTTGCCAATCCCAAGTGAAACTATCTTGCTCTAGTAAATCAACTGCAGCTTCAGGTCCCATTGATCCTGCGGCATAATTAGGAAAGTCCACAGATGTCTTATCCCAAGCTTGACGAATAATATCGACAATACGCCAAGATTGAGCAACTTCGTCCCAGTGAGAGAAGTTTGTACCATCACCATTCAAACTATCCAATAATAATTTCTCATAGGCTTCAGGACTATTTCCTGTTGTTTCTGCACTATGACGATAATCTAATTTTACAGGTGTAGTCGTAAAACCTTGACCGATTTCTTTTCCATTTAGTGTCATTGAGAAACCTTCAGTTGGTTGAATATAAATCGTTAACACATTTGGCGGTAAATCAGTTTTTTCACCGCATTTATCAATATCATCTTTGAAGACATTGACAGGGACTTGTTTGAAGACAATATTGATACGTGTTCCTTTTTCAGTTAGACGTTTTCCTGTACGGATATAAAAAGGAACGCCTGACCAACGGAAGTTATCAATTAAAAACTTGCCAGCAACAAAAGTTTCTGTTTGAGAGTGTTCATCAACATTTGGCTCATCTCGGTAGCTAATAAATTCTTGACCATCCAGTTTTCCAGAACCGTATTGACCACGAACGAAGTTTTCCAAAGCTTCTTCTTCTGAATATAGACGAATTGCTTGTAAAGCTTTGACTTTTTCTGCACGAATTTCAGCTTCTGAAAAAGCAACGGGAGGTTCCATCGCTAATAATGCTACGACTTGTAAGATGTGGTTTTGAACCATGTCTTTTAAAGCACCGCTGTGTTCATAATAACCGCCACGATCTTCAACGCCAAGGCTTTCTGCAAAGGTGATTTGGACGTTATCGATATAGCGATTGTTCCATTGTGATTCAAAAATGTTATTAGCAAAGCGAATCGCAGAAATATTTTGGATCATTTCTTTTCCTAAGTAGTGATCGATTCTAAAAATATCTTTTTCAGGAAAAACTGCACGAATTTCTTCATTCAGTTGGTAAGCAGAAGTGTAATCAGAGCCAAAAGGTTTTTCAATGACTAAACGATCAAAACCATTATCAGTTAGTATTTCTTGAGATTTTAAGTGTTGGACGATAGTACCAAAAAATTGTGGAGCCATTGCTAAATAGTAGATATGATTGCCACCTAATTGATATTTATCATTTAATGTATCAGATAATTTTTTTAAGGTATCGTAATGCTCGGAATCATTAACATTATGGGATTGATAGTAAAAGTGACTTGAAAAGGTTTTCGCCTCTTCAACTGTTGGATTAAGATCCTTGATTGTTTCACGTACAATCTCACGGTAGTGTTCATCAGACCAATCTCTTCTTGCCGTGCCAATGACAGCAAAGTGTTTAGCCAAAATTCCTTTACGATATAAACGGAATAAAGAAGGGTAAAGCTTTCTTTTTGCCAAATCGCCAGTGCCGCCAAATATAGTAAACAAAGCTATTTTTTCATTCATTTCATTTCCCCGCTTTCTAATATAGGCTGGACAGAAAATGTTTCTGTTCCTGCCATTTATAAATCTTGTTTATTTATAGTCGATCAACAAAAATCGTACTTGCCGCTTTGTAGCTGATCGCTAGTTCTTTTTTATTGTTACTAATACTGATTGGGCCTTCATAAGCAGCGATTTTATCGATTGTGTATTCTTCGTGGATCTGCAAGTCGATCGCTACTAGATAATCAAGTAATTCTTTCTCATCTAACACTCGAGCGATACGGATCCTAGTGCCAATAGGATAATCTACTAACGTTTGACGCTTTTCTTCGTGGACAGGCTGATCATCTCCCGGGATGACACCGCCATGAGGACAAAATTTTGGTTGATTCAAGTAAGCAGACAAACGATTTGCTAGTGTTTGTGAGGTGACGTGTTCCAGCACTTCTGCTTCATCGTGAACTTCATTCCATGAATAGTTTAAATGTTCAACTAAAAACACTTCCCATAATCGATGTTTTCGAATAAGAGTACTTGCTTTTTTGAGTCCTAAATCTGTTAGTTGAACCCCCTGATAAGGTGAATGTTCCACTAATTTTTCTTTCACTAGTTTTGAAATCATCTCACTGACAGATGCCGCTGAGACATCCAAACCAGAGACAATTTGCTTGTTGTTGATTTTATTTTCATCGCCACCTAATTCAAAAATCAGTTTTAGGTAGTCTTCGCGATTTGGGGTCATATATTTCATCCTTTCAAAAAAGCCATCACGATAAGTTTATCAGAAAATTGATTTTTTGACCATTTAATAATATGTTAATCTAAAAAAAAAAGAAGGTTTTAATCTTTTATCATAAAAGTAGTGAGTAAACATAGGAATGATAACGTTTTCTAGCGATTTTTCTTCTGTGATGAAGTAATTTTTTTCACGAAAACCGTTTACTATTTGATAGTATATTAGAATATGATTAGAATGCGGAGATAGAACTTACTTCTTGCCAATATCTGATGCTCCTGGTACATACTTCAGTCAGCTTTTTATAAAAAATGGGAAGATTTACCAGTTTTCTACTTTTCTTTGTTTTATAATAGAGATATCATTTTTAAGGAGAGACTACGATGGAACCAAAAAAATATATTTTATCGATTGATCAAGGAACAACGAGTTCTCGTGCGATTATTTTTGATCAAGAGGGAAAAGCAGTGGCCAAAGCACAAAAAGAGATAACACAATATTTTCCAGCTCCAGGTTGGGTTGAGCATGATGCGAATGAAATCTGGAATTCGGTTCAATCCGTCATAGCGGATGTGTTGATCGAATCTAAATTAAAACCAGCTCAAATAAAGGCTATCGGTATTACAAATCAACGAGAAACAACAATTGTTTGGGATAAAGTAACTGGTGAGCCAATTCATCGAGCGATTGTCTGGCAATCGAAACAAACCAACGAAATTGCGAATGAACTGAAAGAGCAAGGCTATCAATCATTTTTTCAAAAACGAACAGGGTTGATCATTGATTCTTATTTTTCAGCAACCAAAGTTAAATGGCTTTTAGAAAATGTCACAGGAGCAGAAAAGAAGGCTGAATCAGGACAATTGTTATTCGGAACGATCGATACATGGTTATTGTGGAAGCTTACGGGGGGCAAAGTTCACAAAACAGACTATACAAACGCTAGTAGAACGATGTTATTTAATATTCATACATTAGAGTGGGATCAAGAAATTTTAGATATCTTAGAAGTGCCTAGAATGATGTTGCCCGAAGTTTGTTCAAATGCAGAAATATATGGATATACAGAAGACTATCATTTTTATGGAGAAAATATTCCTATTGCTGCAATGGCGGGTGACCAGCAAGCAGCTTTGTTTGGACAAGCAGCCTTTGAAAAAGGAATGGTCAAAAACACTTATGGCACAGGTGCATTCATTGTGATGAATACAGGTGAAAGTGCGATTATCTCTGAAAAAGGGTTGTTGACGACCATCGGATATGCCGTTGATGGAAGGATTACTTATGCATTAGAAGGTAGTATCTTTGTAGCAGGCTCAGCAGTTCAATGGTTACGTGACGGACTAAAAATTATTGAATTGGCAGGTGAATCTGAAACCTTGGCTAACCAAGTTGTAGATTCTGATGGCGTTTATGTTGTTCCGGCCTTCACTGGTTTAGGCGCCCCTTATTGGGATCAAGAAGCACGCGGTGCCATCTTTGGTCTTACAAGAGGGACAACAAAGGAGCATTTGATTCGTGCAACACTAGAATCGATTGCTTATCAGAGTGCAGATGTGATCAAAACAATGGAGAACGAATCTACTATTGAAATTAAGTTGTTAAGAGCAGATGGTGGTGCGTCAAAAAATGATTTATTGATGCAATTTCAAGCCGACATAATTGATCGTCCCGTTGAAGCAGCTGATTTTTCTGAAACAACAGCTTTAGGTGTGGCTTATATGGCTGGTTTGGCAGTAGGGTTTTGGGCCGATTTAGGCACAATAAAAAAATTGGCTAATAATAGTAAACGATTTGTTGCAAAAATTACAGAAGAAAAACGTACTGAGTTGTATGAAGGGTGGCAGCGAGCTGTATATGCAACGATGGCGTATAAAAAGAAAGAATAGAGTTGGCTAATTGAGTAAAGGTGGGAAAGATTGGGATGAACTATAAACCTAAAGTTTGGCAAGAACTGAATAGCGAGTATCAAGAAATAACCCCTGATGTTCGTTTACGCGCATATATTCAAACCTATTGGCTTAGTTATTCTGATAAATTAAGTGGACCCACTCGGATCATTCCAGATTTATGTTCCGATTTAATTGTGCAACTAAGTCCAGAGCTTGATCTCTTATCAATTAAAATTTGTGGTCCAAATACAGGATTCTTTTATTCTCGTGTCGAACAACCTACTGTTTATTTTGGAATTCGATATTTTTTAGGAGGTATGTATCCTTTTCTTAACAGCTCATGCAAAGGATTAAAAAACCAATTAGTGGAATTAGATATAGTTGAAAAAAACATGGCAAATGACATGAAGGAGAAGTTATCAGGAAAAAAATCGTTCGATGAACTTGTTAAAAGTTTGGATCTGTACTTTATAAATCAATTGAATCGTTTAGAATTTAAGCTTCTTTCACCCCCCGTTCATGAATTTATTGATAACCACTGTCGCCCGATTAAAATGGGGATTTCCGAACGAAGTTTACAACGTTTGTTTAGAGAGGAAACAGGATTGTCTCCTTATGAAGCATTTGATGTTTTACGTTTTCAAAAAATTTATCAAGAGTTAATGACATACTCTCAGATCAATCATTTAGATTTAGTTGAAAAATATGATTTTTTTGATCAAGCTCATTATAGTCGGAAAATGAAAAAAATGACTGGTTTAACACCACAAGAGATTTGCCGCCATGTCGGTATTTTACAAGACAAGATTTAAGTAGCATATTATAATTAGTAAAAGAAATGGAGGCTATTCAGATGAAATTAGATATGGTAGGAATCATTGTCGAGTCAATGGACCAAGCAATTTTATTTTACGAACGCTTAGGATTTGAAGCGGCCGGGGAGAATGATGCTGATTACGTAGAACTTAATAATGAAGGGATGAGAATTTCACTAAATACGAAAAAAATGATTGAAGGAATTTATGGTTATCCGCCTAAAAGTGAAGGGGATAAAATCGAACTAGCTTTTCTTTGCGATTCTCCGACAGAAATCGATCAGTTATGTGAGAAAATGAAAGGGTTTGGCTATGAGCTTTTTCGTGAACCTTGGCAGGCCTTTTGGGGTCAATATTATGCGATCATCAAAGATCCAGATGGAAATCTGTTGAGTTTTTTTAGCAATAATGATTAGAAAGGGTTCGAAAAAAAACAAAAATCTGTATGAGGGGAGATACTCCTCAACTCGACTGTAGTTGCCGATTTTAATGTTAAAACTTAGGAGGAATAAATTGATGAAGGAGACGATTGCGTATTTAAAAGAGTCAGCAAAAGCATGGCCTGGTGCAACGGTTGCCTATCGGGAAGATTGGGACTGTGATTATTTTGGGATCGAGAAGAAATGTTTTTGTATGCTTGGGACGAATAAAGAAGGCAATTGGGTAATGACCGTTAAAGGGGATCCAGAAGCAAATGAATTGTTGCGTGAACAATACTCAGATGTTGTTCCAGGCTATTATGCAAATAAAACGCATTGGAATTCTTTTTTGTTGGAACAATCGTCCTTTACAAAGGAACAGTTAGCAGTTTTTTTAAGAAAATCCTATGAGTTAGTTCTTGGTAAATTACCTAAGAAAGTGCAAGGAAAATACCAATAAGTAACTGAATAAAAACGCCAAAGAGTGTTTGATTCTGTTTCACTTTGGCGTTTTTTTATTTTACCCTTGGGGAATGGTCAAAACAACATTTCCTCTTTTCTAGTTGTTAGTTATAAATACCTAGTAACTAAGGAATTACTCCTAAATACATAGAGAAAATAGCTGGAAAATTTATTTCTCCTGATGTGATCAAATACAAAAAATCTATTATAATAGATGGATTTAAACTTTGAACCTAGAGTTAACCAAGTTCACTAAATGGATAGATTCCCTAAAGGTGCTCTCGTAATACCCATTGATATGTTTTCTTTTTTTGATATTTCCTTTTTTAAATAGACGAGCGGACTATCTTCAAATAGTTTATCCAATTCGTTTTGTCGAGCAAAATTTTGATTAGAGCCATTTAATAATGCGTGGAACCATTCTTTTATTTCTAATGGATATAAATTTCCAGTTATAGAAGATAACCTATTGAATCCTAGGTCAATTTTTTCTTTGATACCAATCTCTCCGCCCGCATAGATGTAGATGTTTTTACTAATTGCAGCTTTTAAATCACGAATGCGAGTGCTATCCCCAGCTTCTTTGATACCAATAATATTAGCTTCTTGGAAAATAGCAATAAGCGTATCCATCGCTATATCAAACCCAGTTCGTTTAGGATTATTATAGATAATAATTGGTTTTTGAAGGACTTGAGAAATTTGCTTTACATAAATGAGGGCTTCTTTTTGACTTGGTAGAACATAAGGAGGAAATCCTAACAAAACGCCTGAAACTTTGTTTAAAGAGTTAATCGCTTTGGCTAAAAGTACAGCTTCTTTTTGGCGAATACTCGATACTCCAAAGAGGATTTCCAAGTTATTATTTATTCTTGTTTCTTTTTCTATCGCATTCAAAATTGAAATTTTTTCTTGTAAAGACAAACTATGTTGTTCTCCAGTTGAGCCGCAAACTAAAACGGAACCGATTCCTATATTTTGCAAATAGAGGATATGTTCGATCGTATCATTTATGTTTAGGGTTTCGTCATGGTAAAAAGCGGTAGGTACTGCAACGTGATAATCATTTACTAAGTTATAGTTCATAATGCACCTTCTTTTTTTTATTTAATACTAGCTTACCAAAAAAAAAGCTACTTTTACAATTCTATTCTCCAATTTTTTCTATTACAATTGCCTATATAAAAACTATATGCTATTAATTAGACAATAAATAAACCAAGAAAGAAGCGTGTTTTTATGACGGATAACGTCTTGTGTGAATATATGGTAAGTTCATCTGTGGTTTCAGTAGAGAAGCACCAAGATAAAGTCAAAATCATCCAGCTCTTTGTAGAAAATGGTCTTATGAAGATCGGTGAAATAAGCTATCCGATTGTTTATGGCGATTTATATTTCATAGACGCTAAGCAAAGTTATTCAGTTGAAGAGGTGGATACGGAATTGACTCATAGTACAATCATGATTTCAGCTGAAGAATTAGTGAAATTATCTAGTATACTGGATTTTGAGGTTGAATATCATACAATTTTTGAAAAAAACGGTCATTTCCAGGTTGCTTCTCCACATTATAAAGCAATCGACAAACGATTTAAAGAAGCATTCAGTGTTTTTGAAACAGCAAAACCATTTTCAAAAGCGTTACTTATTTCAAGGGTGCTCGAGTTGATCAATTATGCTGTTGTAACATTAGAAAAAAGAAAATAAAAAAAGTTTGAAAATAGTGTTGACTCTCCCCTAACTGGAACCTATATGATAAGAATGTCTCGAGACAAGAAACTATTTATCCGGCTGCAAAGGCTAGGTCTTCGTAAAAAAATAAAAACAGAATGAGGTAATAAGCACCTCAGTCGATTTTTATTATGTTTAGGCAGAGCTGAAAGAGCCCGCTATACTTTTAAATTAGGAGGTAATTATGTTATCAATTGGTGATTTTTCAAAGGTATCACAAGTTTCACCTAAAACACTTCGTTATTATGATGAAATCAATTTATTGAACCCAAATTATACAGATGCAAAAAGTGGGTACCGTTATTATGATGTCAATCAGCTTGAGACGATTCTTTTGATCAAGCGATTGAAAGAATACATGTTTTCATTAGACGAAATCAGACAGGTCATTGAAAGTGACCAAGATCAAGAGTTGCTGCAAAAATCCATCATTAAGAAGAAAAAAGAAATCAACCAAAAGATGCAGAATTACTCTCTGTTGTTGGATCGGATAGTTGATGATCTAACGGTATTAGAAAGGGGAAAAAAACTGATGTCTTATTTAAATTCAATTGAAGTCAAACTAACTGAAGTACCAGAGATGAATATTTTATATCTTAGGAAACAAATGAACGTAAAAGAATATGGAAAATATATAGGGGAACTATTTGGCCGTCTTGCCGCAGAAAAATTTACTCCAACAGGACCACCATTGACGATTTATCATAGTCTAGATTTTGACCCGGAAAGCAGCGATATGGAATTAGCGATACCGATCGCTGAAAAAAATGAACAAACGAGGATGTTACCTGCAAGTTTATGCGCAACGTCAACCCATGTTGGAGCCTACACAGAGATGTCCGCAGTCTATAGTAAAATAGTGAAATGGATCGAAGAACAAGGCTATAAAATGAATGGGGCACCATTTGAAATTTATCAAACAGATCCCCATACTACGGATCCTGATAAAAATGTGGTTGAAATCTATTTTCCAGTAGCTCTTTGAGTAAAAATATATCAGCAGTAATAATACACAACAATCTGACAGATGATTTTCTGTTGGGTTGTTGTGTTTGGTTTTAAACGTTCAACTTAAAAAAGGTTTAAAAAAGTTTGGAAAGATATACTGGAAGCTTGGTTGCTGCAAGTTATTGCGAGTTTTGCGTACCAATCAATTAGCTAAAATCAATCACAGATGATTCCAATGGAGAACTGGTAATGTAAAATTTTTAGTAAAAGCTATTGACTATATTTGTATTTCGTGATAAATTGTTTAGAAATAAATGAGAATAAAATGAAAGAACGATGATCAGAATAGTAGATGAATTGATTCGTTTTAGAGAGTTTCCGGGTGCTGCAAGGAAATAACGAAACATCATTGAACACGCCTGTAAGTTATTTTTCTGAAATAACAGATTTAGTTTAACGAAAATTCTTTCGTTTTCTAAAGTAAGTAGGAAAAATCGGAGAGTCCGTTATCACTCCATAGTTTATCAAACTAACAGAGGTTTTTACTGTGAAGTAAAAACAAATCTGAGGTGGGACCACGTGAAAAATTTCTCGTCCTCTTGGCTTATTTGCCAAGGGGGCGATTTTTTTATTCAGATAATATGAGGATTAAAAAAATGAAGGAGGGAACCTAATGAAGTGGAATCGTAGTTTACCAGCTGGAACGAAAGATAAGTTATTTCGAGAAGCCAATGGGGCTTATCAATTAGAAAAAAAAGTGAATGATATTGTGAAAAAAAGAGGATATCAACGAATCGATACGCCGGTGATCGAGTTTGAAGATGTATTTTACGGTGAGGAAAAAAATGAAAAAGAATTTTATCGTTTTTTCGATAAACAAGGTCGTTTACTTGTTTTGCGTCCAGATATGACGATGCCGATTGGTCGTGTGATTGCAACCACAGGCATTCAGCCACCACTTAAATTATCCTATAGCGGGAAAGTATTTCGCTCAAATGATGATATGCTAGGAGAACAAAATGAATTGACCCAAGCCGGAATCGAGCTGATCGGTTACTCTTCTTTAAAAGCAGAAGTCGAATGTATCACTTGTGCCGTCGAAATTTTAGAAGCATTAAAGGTACCCAACTTCCATTTTGAATTAGGCCATGCGCAAATTTTTCGTTCTATAGTGATTTCGTTAGGTTTAAATGAAACAGAAAAATCAGAGCTCCAAATTTATTTTAGTAATAAAAGCTTAACGGATCTTAAACGATTTGTAGCGATGCATCCGAGCGAATTAGATGAATTTATTTGTGCAATTCCAAGGCTATTTGGTGAGGCAGTTGAGGTTTTACCGCTTGCTAAAAACGTATTGCCAAAAGAATCCCCCGTTATGAACGTCATTGATGAATTAGAGACATTAATAAATAGTATCAAGATATATCATCGAAAGATTTCATTAACAGTGGATTTAGGTTTAGTTACATTGATGGATTATTACACTGGTGTTTTATTTAGTGGCTATGCTGATTTAATACCAGATATTTTTTTACGTGGTGGACGTTATGATCATTTAGCAGAACAATTTGGACACTCGGCAATCCCAGCAGTTGGGTTAGGAATTAATTTAGATACATTGGTTGCTTTGCAATATCAAATTGACGAACTAGCCTCTTTAGAACAACCTAAAACATTAGTCCATAGTTCTCTAGCACAATTAGCTCAATCAGAAGCACTTGTAAAAGAAAATCCTGATTATCAGCTATCTTTGTTTGAAACATTGGAAGAAGCGCTGGAATACGGGGAAAAATGGCAATATCAACAAGTTATCGAGGTAACGGAAGAGAAAATACAGGTGATAAAGGTGGGGACTGGAAATTGACACAATTGACCATTGCATTGACAAAAGGACGGTTAGAAAAACAAACGTTAGTATTATTTGAACAAGCGGGTATCGATGTTTCATTTATGCAGAACAAGCAAAGAAAGTTGATTTTCACTAGTCCTGATCAACGAATCACGTTTCTCTTAGTAAAGGCAGCTGACGTGACAACCTATGTGCGCCACGGTGTTGCAGATATAGGCATTGTTGGTAAAGACGTCTTGATAGAACATCCATTTGGCTATTATGAAATGTTGGATTTAAAGATTGGTATCTGTAAGTTTTCTGTCGCCTCTACCAAAAATTATCAACCCGATGATTATAAACGAAAACGGATCGCAACGAAATACCCAACTGTGGCTTCTGAACATTTCCGTGAAAAAGGCGAGGATGTTGAAATCATCAAAATTGAAGGGTCAGTGGAAATTGCGCCTGTTTTAGGATTGGCAGATGCAATTGTCGATATTGTAGAAACAGGAACGACATTGAAAGAAAATGGCTTAGAGATTTTTGAAGATATTTGTTCTATTTCGGCTCGCGTGATCGTCAATAAAGCCGCGTTGAAACGCAAACGCCAAGCAATATTTCAATTGTTTGATGAATTGGAATCTGTAATTGAAGGAGGAGCATAAACATGAAATGGTTAACTGGAACGACCACAGATATTTTGACTGCACTTAATAACAACGCACAGCTGACGCAAGAAGACAATCAGCAAGTAGAAGAACAAGTTCGTCAAATCATCCAGCAAGTAATCAAAAATGGGGATCAGGCATTAAAGATGTATTCTAAAAAATTTGATAAAGTTGAACTACAAGACTTATCTATATCAAAGGAAACAATTGATCTAGGTTTTCAAAGAGTGGAAAAAGAAGTAATTGCAGCTTTAGAAGCAGCGAAAGAAAATATTATCAGTTATCATAAAAAGCAAAAACAATACGATTTTATGGATATGGAAAAATCAGGTGTTTTAAGAGGGCAATTAGTATTGCCGTTAGCACGAGTAGGAGTATACGTACCAGGAGGAACGGCGGCGTATCCTTCTTCTGTATTAATGAATGTTCTCCCAGCAAAAATCGCAGGTGTTCAAGAAGTCGTCATGGTTACACCGCCTTCTGCTAATGGAATTTCTGATGTGATTTTAGCAGCAGCAAAAATTGCAGGAGTGGACAAAATTTTTCAAATTGGCGGAGCACATGGAATTGCTGCACTTGCTTATGGAACGGAAACTGTGCCAAAGGTAGACAAAATCGTAGGACCTGGCAATATCTATGTGGCTACGGCTAAAAAGCAAGTCTTCGGTACAGTTGGGATCGATATGATTGCAGGACCATCTGAAATAGGAATTTTAGCAGATGAAACAGCAAATCCTACATACATTGCCGCTGATTTGCTGTCTCAAGCAGAACATGATACGCTTGCCAGAGCAATCTTAGTGACTGATTCTGTGGCGCTTGCTAAACAGGTGGAAAAAGAACTCTATCAACAATTAGAAACCTTACCTCGTAAAGAAATCGCGAAAGAAGCGATTGAAAATCATGGGATGATCATTATTGCCCAAAACCTGGAAGCAATGTTTACTATCATGAACGAGATTGCCCCAGAACACTTAGAAGTGCAGTTGGTTGATGCAATCAGTTATCTACATGAAATAAAAAACGCTGGATCGATTTTTTTAGGAGAGTATGCGTCAGAACCTGTAGGAGACTATTTTTCAGGAACGAACCATGTTTTGCCGACAAGTGGCACAGCAAAGTTCTATTCACCACTAGGAGTCTATGATTTTGTTAAGTATAGTCAAGTGACTTATTATACGAAAGAAGCACTTGAAGATGTCAAAGATGCAATTGCGCTTCTAGCTAGAAAAGAAGGACTGGAAGCACATGCTAGAGCCGTTGAATATCGTTTTGATTAATCTTGTCATTCGTTTATGATTTGGTAAAAATTACGGCTGAGGATAAAACATACTACAGTCCTTTTGGAACCTATTGTCTTGTTATATTGAGAGGAGAAAGTCATGAGAACAGCTACTTTAAAAAGAGAAACTGCAGAAACAAAAATTGAGTTGACACTTGATTTAGATCGTCAAGAGCCAGTCAGTATTCAAACCGGTGTTGGATTTTTTGATCACATGTTGATTTTATTTGCTCGTCATAGTCGGATTTCTTTAGAAATAAAAGTTGATGGTGATCTAGAGGTAGACAGTCATCATACTGTAGAAGATGTTGGTATTGTTTTAGGTCAATGTATCCGAGAAGCTTTAGGTGATAAGGCAGGGATCAATCGTTATGGGACTAGTTTTGTACCAATGGATGAGTCTTTGGCGATGGCTTCCTTGGATTTAAGTGGTCGATCGTATTTAGTTTTTGATGCAACCTTTGATAATCCTAAACTGGGTGATTTTGATACAGAATTGACGGAAGAATTTTTTCAAGCGTTTGCGTTCAATACTCAAATGAATCTCCATTTAAAAATTTTACACGGGAAAAATAGTCATCATAAAATAGAAGCCCTATTTAAAGCAACAGGTCGAGCGTTAAGGGAAGCAATTACTGAAAATCCAGATATTCAAGGGGTCAACTCCACGAAAGGAATCTTGTAGATGATTATTATCATTGATTACGATACAGGCAATACTCGAAATGTTCAAAAAGCCTTAGACTATGTTGGTTTAGAAAATAAAATTTCCGCTGATTCTAATGAAATTCGAAAGGCAGATGGGTTGATTTTACCAGGAGTAGGTGCTTTTTCATTAGCGATGAAGGAGCTAAAACAACGAGGGCTAGTTGAGGTGATAAAAGAAGTTGCACAAACAGGAACCCCGATTCTAGGTGTTTGCTTAGGAATGCAGCTACTTTTAGAAGGAAGCATGGAAAATGGGTTTACAGAAGGGTTAGGATTGATCGAAGGAATTTGTGAAAAATTGCCAGACGATCCTGATTTACCTGTTCCACATATGGGGTGGAATAAACTAATAGTGACGAATGAAACTAGACTTACAAAAGAAATAGACGGACAGTATGTCTATTTTGTTCATTCTTATTATGCAGATTGTGAGCCTGATGTGATGGATGCTTTAGTACAATACTCAATTAAAGTTCCTGCAATGATCTCTAAAGAAAATGTATACGGAACACAGTTTCATCCTGAAAAAAGCAGTGAAGCAGGCCTGATGATTTTAAGAGGATTTAAGGAGGTTGTAGAACATGCACGTCATACCAGCAATTGATATTAGAGAAGGAAAAGCCGTTCGATTAGTTCAAGGGGATTTCTTACAAAAAACGATTGTGAATCACAATCCAGTGGCTCAAGCGAAAGAGTTTAAAGAAGCAGGTATCCAAACGATGCATGTCGTTGATTTAGATGGTGCTTTGATGGGAAAAGC
Organism: Enterococcus sp. AMC1252; assembly: GCF_058216515.1. Classification (NCBI taxonomy): domain Bacteria; kingdom Bacillati; phylum Bacillota; class Bacilli; order Lactobacillales; family Enterococcaceae; genus Enterococcus; species Enterococcus sp. AMC1252. The sequence goes on along the minus strand of NZ_CM177097.1, from coordinate 2,925,276 downwards.
TGCCAATGCATCTTTAATTGAACAAATGAAAAAAGCAACTGGATTAACAATTGAAGTTGGCGGAGGCATTCGCACTTTGGCTCAAATTGATGACTATATAACGCTTGGCATCGATCGTATCATTATCGGCTCAGCAGCTTTAAGTAATCCAGAATTGGTTCAAGAAGCTGTTAGAAAATACGGGGACAAAATCGCAGTAGGGATCGATGCTAAAAATGGTAAGGTTGCTATCAGTGGTTGGTTGGATGTTAGTGAAACCAATTATCTACAAATGGCGAAAGAGATGGCGAAAATAGGTGTCAAAACAATCATTTATACAGATATAGCGAAGGATGGCACTTTAACAGGACCGACGTTTGAAGATTATGCTTTGTTGTTAAAAGCGATACCAGGTGTAAAAATCATTGCGTCTGGTGGCGTTAGTAATAAAGAGGACTTAGTGAAGCTAGCTGAGTTAGGTTTATATGGAGCAATCGTAGGAAAAGCCTTTTATAATGGGGACATCACGTTGACAGATATGTTGGAGGTTGAACAATATGTTGACTAAGCGAATTATTCCTTGTCTAGACGTAACCGATGGTCGAGTGGTCAAAGGAGTTAACTTCGTCAGTTTACAAGACGTTGGTGATCCAGTGGCTATCGCTAAAGCATACAATGAACAAGGTGCCGATGAGCTGGTTTTTTTAGACATCACTGCTACTAGCGATGGTCGTGAGACTATGATTGAAGTAGTTAAACAAACAGCAGCAGAAGTATTTATTCCCTTGACTGTTGGCGGAGGCATTCGTACTATTTCAGATATGAAAAAAATACTGCAAGCTGGCGCTGATAAAATCTCTCTTAACTCAGCAGCAATCCAACAACCAGAATTAATCAAAGCTGGTGCAGAAAAATTTGGTTCGCAATGTATCGTTGTAGCAATCGATGCAAAACGAATGGGTGACTCTTGGCATGTATTTGTCAAAGGAGGTCGTGAAGATACAGGATTAGATGTAGTAGAGTGGGCTAAAAAAGCAGTTGCCTTAGGAGCAGGTGAAATTTTACTGACCAGTATGGATGCAGATGGAACCAAAGAAGGATACGATCTTAAGTTGAATCAAGCTATTTGTAAAGCTGTAAATGTTCCCGTGATCGCTTCAGGAGGCTGTGGCAGTGCGATGGACATTGTGAACGTGTTTGAACAAACAAAGGTATCAGCAGCTTTGGCTGCAAGCATTTTTCATTATGGAGAGGTAAGTATCCCTGCGGTGAAAGAAATACTAGCATCTAACGGAATGGAGGTACGCAGATGAAACCAGATTTTAGTAAAGGATTAATCCCAGCAATTATAATAGAAGACAAAACGAAGGAAGTTTTGATGCTTGCTTACATGGATGAGAAAAGTTATGAAAAAACGCTTGAAACTGGGAAGACTTGGTTTTACTCGCGATCTCGGCAACAATTGTGGAACAAAGGGGAAACAAGTGGCCACATTCAGGAAGTAAAAAGTATTGTCCTTGATTGCGATAAAGACACGTTGCTTATTACAGTTGAGCAAACAGGACCTGCTTGTCACACCGGTCAACACAGTTGTTTTTTCAATGTGATCGTCTAGCTTAAAGGAGGTAAAAAAATGCTTGATGTACTTTACAAAGAAATACTTGCACGTAAAAAAGAGCCTAAAGAAGGTTCATACACCAATTATTTATTCGACCAAGGTTTAGATAAAATTCTCAAAAAAGTTGGAGAGGAAGCGACGGAGGTAATAATTGCAGCTAAAAATAATCAAGCAGAACTAATCTCTGAGACCTCTGACTTGATTTATCATATGTTAGTGTTACTAGTTGAGCAAGGTGTTACTTTAGAAGACATCAAAACTGAATTAGTGAAACGAGAAGGAAAATTAAGCAAAACAAAAGAACGCAAACAAATCGATGAACTTTAAAATAACTGAAAACTAAAAGAAGCGTTCCCATAAAACAATTACGGGGATCGCTTCTTTTAATTTTCATTTGGACACTCTAAAGAATCAGTAGCTTCCAAAACATACGTAGCATCATCTGCTTCATCATATAATGAAGCGGGTTTGTCATTTAGACATTGGACAATTAGATGATACCCATACTCATCTTGGGCTACTAGCCGTTTGCTCGTTAATTCTACTAGCATATAGCTTAATTTTTTACCGTCAATAATAATCTGTAAATCTTCTTCGATTTTCAACGTATGTTGTGTGGCTTTTTGTTTGTTGACAAACCACCAACTGCCTAAATAACTTTTATATAAATTAGGAATATCTGAGTCAGACTGCTGATTCTCTTGTTTCTTTTTCAAGAATAATGAGCCAGCGATGCCTGTAATAAGTGATGCACCTAAAAATAATGACCAATGTTTTTTCATACTATCATTCTCCTCTAAAACAATCATAGCATGAAATTAAAAAACAAACTATTCGAAAATCTCTTCTTATAAAAAAACTTAATGAAGTCGTAATTATTGTTACATTGGAGTGGATTTTTCTGTTCAAATTCATGTTAATTACCCAAAGGTTTGTCTGAAAAGTTTGACGATGCTTTTTCATCCGAAATATGGTATTGTTTTGAAGAAAGGGTGTTACAATGATTACATATCCTAACGTGCATTTAGCACATTTTATTGAGAGGCCAAATCGTTTTATTGCACAGTGTCGTTTACAAAAAAACGGTGAAATGGTAACGGTTCACGTGAAAAATACTGGTCGATGTAAAGAACTATTTCTTCCGAACGTTGAGGTTGCGTTATCATACCAGCCTTCACCACAGCGAAAAACGGATTATGATCTGATTGCAGTTAAGAAAGGTACTGCTTGGTTTAACATCGATAGCCAAGTACCTAATGCATTAGCCGCTCAATCAATTCAAGATGGTACGATCACTTTATCAGGATTGAATGGGAAAATCGTTTCCGTAAAAAGAGAAAAACGTTTTGCCCAGTCACAATTCGATATATTGGTGGAAACTGATACTGGAAGTAAGGCATTTGTAGAAGTTAAAGGAATGACATTAGAAAATCATACTTTAGGCGCATTTCCAGATGCACCAACATTACGTGGCTTGAAGCATGTGACTGAGTTGATCGAAGCGATGAAAGAGGGGTATCAAAGCTATGTGTTGTTTGTCGTCCAATTTGAGAATGTAACAGCAGCAACGATCCATACAGACATGCAACCAGCTTTAGCAAAAATGATTTTATCAGGACAGAAACAAGGGCTGAGTGTGATTGCTTACAATTGTTCTGTTACTCCTGATACAATAGCAATAGAGCATCAGGTACCATTTGATGTCACAAAAACGTTTGAAGATCCAAATTCAGAAAGGTGAGGGTAAACATGATTCACTTAGGTATTATTGGAACAAACTGGATTAGTCATCAATTTGTTAAGGCGGCATTGGAAACAAATCGTTATGATTTAACAGCCGTTTATTCACGAAAGCTGGAAACAGCTCAAAAATTTGGTGAGGAATATGGCGATGTTGAGTATGCAACGGATTTAAAGACCTTTTTTGGTATTGCACATATGGATACGGTTTATATTGCGTCACCTAATTCTCTACACTTTGAACAAGCAAAACAAGGGATTTTAGCAGGAAAAAATATTATTGTAGAAAAACCAGCCTTCTCAACGCCTGCTGAAATGACAGAAATCATTGAGCTAGCAAATCAGCAAAAAGTATTCTTTTTTGAAGCAGCCCGCAATATTCATGAGAAAAGTTTCAAAAAAATTAGTGATTTACTACCGCTTAAAAATCAAATAGTTGGTGCAAACTTTACTTATATGAAATATTCGTCACGCTACGACCAAGTGCTTGATGGTCAAGAACCAAATATTTTTTCACCACATTTTTCAGGTGGTGCAATGGCAGACCTGGGTGTTTACTTAGTTTATGCTGCTGTCGGCTGGTTTGGGATGCCGAATGAAAGCCATTATTTTGCAAGAAAGATTCCGACAGATGTCGACGGAATCGGAACAGCGATTTTGCGCTATGATTTGTTTGATGTAACGTTACAGACTGGAAAAAATGCCGACTCTTTTCTAGGTTCTGAGATTTATTTTGATGGTGGAACGTTAATTTTAGATAGTGTAAATGCTATCTCTAAAGCAGAATTTCACGATCGAAACCACCAAGAACGAGATATCATTGAGCTTACAACAGAAGAAAATCCAATGATCGAAGAAGCCCATGATTTTGCTGATGTGCTTGAAAATCCTAACGATCCAACGATGGGTGCACGCTACGAGGAATGGATAGAACTATCACGTAATGTAAATAAAGTAGTAACAAATTTGAGAAAAAGTGCCGGTATCGAGTTTGATGCGGACAAAGAAAACCTGTTTTAATGAGGAAAGGACTATTATGACATTTATCAAAAATTTACCAGAAGCTTGGCAAGAACATTGGCAGGCTTCTGGTTTTAGCGAGCCATCAATGATACAAGAAAAAAGTTTTCAACTTTTGAAAGAAAATGAAAATGTATTGGGGATTTCTCCAACAGGATCAGGGAAAACGTTGGCTTATGTTTTGCCGCTACTTTTGAATGTGAAAAAAGATCAAGGCAGTCAGCTATTGATTTTAGCACCGTCACAAGAATTAGCGGTGCAAATCAGTCAAGTTGTACGTGATTGGGCTGCATTACTTCAATTGAAAACCCAAAGTTTGATTGGTGGAGCAAATGTTGGACGCCAAATCGAAAAGTTAAAAAAGAAACCAGAAATTTTGGTTGGAACACCTGGGCGTGTATTGGAACTGATCAAAACAAAAAAAATCAAAAGTCATTTGCTACAAACTATTGTAATGGACGAAGTAGATCAGTTGTTTCATGAAAAAGAACTGAATTTAACGAAACAAATTCTAGCCAGTGCACCAACAGAGTTTCAACTAGTCTTTTACTCAGCAACTGCTGATAGAGTGGCAGAAGAGGCAGAAAGATTAACAGATCAGTTGACGATTATTGATGTAACCGATGAAGATCAATCTGGCGGAGTGGTGAATCATTATTTTATGAGTTTATCTCCGAGAAAGAAAAGTGATTATTTAAGAAGCTTAGCTTATACATCTAATTTTCGAGCGATGGTGTTCTTCAATCAAGTAGCTGATTTAGGTTCGGTCGAAGAAAAATTGATATACGAAGGATTAACAGTTGTTGGTCTTGCTTCGGATCAAAATAAAACACTGCGTAAATTAGCGATTGATCAATTTTCCAAAAAAAGAGCAGTTATGCTTTTAACGACGGATATTGCTGCCAGAGGTTTGGATTTTGAAGCGATACCCTTCGTAGTTAATGCTGAAGTGCCATTGTCTGAAGAAAGTTATATTCACCGGGCTGGACGTGTTGGGCGAATGGGTGCAGCAGGTTCTGTCATTACGTTTGTTAATGATGCAACTAAAAGAGATTATCAGAGATTAATGAAAAAAATAGAGCTCCCTTCAAAGGAAATTTTTCTTTATGATGGTGCAATCCATTTAATTAGGAAAGAAAAAAGTTCAACTGAAGAAAAAATAACAAGTTCAAATGGGACGACCAAAAAAGAGCAGACGACAAAACAAGTGCCAACCAAAAAGACGGCCAAACCTAAAAATCGCCCGAAAAATAATAAAAATAAAGGGGCTAGGCGGAAATCGTCTAATTCTGAGTAATAGCGTATAAGTAAGAACGTCATGATTTAAGGAGGCTATCCATGAAATCTAGAAAAGACGAGATTTTAGCAGTTTTAGAATTAAAAAAGCAAGGCATGACGGCGGCAGATGTCGCAAGCGAGTTAGCAATCGATCGAAGTAATGCTAGCCGCTATTTAAGTGAATTATTCAAGGAACAAAAAATCAGTAAAAGTGATGGACGCCCAGTCATTTATTCAGTGAAAACTGAAGAAGAAAAAGTTCATGTGGATAATTCTAGTGAAGTAACATTTGATAACTTAGTTGGTGCACAGGATTCATTAAAGGTCAGTATCCAACAAGCAAAAGCCGCAATTTTGTATCCGCCCCGCGGCTTACATACCATTATTTTTGGTGAAACAGGAACCGGAAAATCGTTGTTCGCAGAATGTATGTACCATTTTGCAGTTGATTCTAAGACCTTAGCAACCGATGCTCCTTTTGTTTCGTTTAACTGTGCGGATTATGCACAAAATCCTCAATTACTTTTTGGACATATTTTTGGTGTGAAAAAAGGTGCTTATACTGGTGCTAATGAAGATAGCCCAGGTTTAATGTCAAAGGCAGATGGTGGAATTCTTTTCCTTGATGAAATCCATCGCTTACCACCAGAAGGTCAAGAAATGCTATTTACATTTATTGATAAAGGCGTCTATCGTCCACTTGGCGAAAGTGGTCAAACGTATGAAGCATCTGTTCAAATTATTGGCGCAACGACAGAATCTTCTGAAAGCTTTTTGACGACTTTTAATCGTAGAATTCCGATGGCAATCACTTTACCATCTTTAGATGCACGTTCGTTTGATGAACGATACGATATTATCTCATTGTTTATCAAACAAGAAGCAAATCGTTTAAATCAGCGGATTGATATAAAAAGAGAAGCAATCTTGGCTTTTATGCTCTATGATGCAGAAGGAAATATCGGACAGGTTAAACGAGATTTGAAACTTGTTTGCGCAAAATCCTTTCTACACTATCGTACGCATAACGAATCCAGTTTAGTAATCCAAAAACGGGATCTACCTCTTCAAGTACAAAAAGGCTTATTAAAAATCAAAGAAGTTTCTGATCGTTTAGATCGTTTTGTTGACAGCAAAAGTAATTATCTAAGTTTTGAGCCAGGCACGAATGAAGTCGTTTGGTCGCAAGATCCTGCTCGTGATATGCAAGTATATAACGAAATAGAAGAAAAAGTTGCGACTTTATCAGCGAATGAACTGGAAAATGTCGATTTAGAGCAGTTAATTTCCAGCGATATGGATGCTTATTTTCAAACCTATGTGGATGAGCTTACGCAAAACCCTGTGCATAAAGAATTATTACCCGAACCAATTTGGAAGCTGACGGATCATTTGTATGATATCGCAGAAAAAAGACTGGAGCGCACATACAACGAAAAAGCCCGCTTTGCTTTCGCCTTACACTTACAAAGTACAATTGATCGAGTGAGAGAAGGTCATGTGATAGTTCATCCCAATTTAAATAATGTTCGCAAGAAAATGAAAAAGGAATTTCAAGTAGCTATGGATTTATCTGCTATCATTGAAGAAGAGAACAATATTGAAATTCCTTTTGATGAGATAGGATTTATCAGTATGTTTTTATCGATCAATGTGGGTAGCAGAGAAAGAGTCCATGAAAATAATGTTGGCGTTGTAGTATTGATGCATGGTGATTCAACTGCTTCAAGTATGTTGAAAACAGCGCAGGAATTACTTGGAACAGAAACAGGTGTCGCAATGAACATGCCGCTAACGATGGAAGTTCAGACAATGTATGAACAGTTAAAAAGTTTCGTATTGAGCCATCGTGAAAAACTAGTGAACGGAATGCTTCTTTTAACAGATATGGGTTCACTGAATTCTTTTGGAAACCTGATTTTTGAAGAGACTGGTATTCGGACAAAAGCAATCACAATGACTAGTACAATGATTGTTTTAGAAGCAATCCGGATGGCAAGTGTGGGAAGAAGTTTGGAGGATATTTATCAAAATATCCAGATGTCGTTTGAAAGTATTATTAGAGAACAGTTTCGTAGTAGTCCGCAAAATCGTGAGGATGTTAAAAAAGCTGTGGTTGTTACTTGTTTTACTGGCGAAGGAGTTGCGGCAAAATTATATCAACGAATTTTACCTGTGATCGATGAAAACAAAGTAGAAATCATTCAAATGCAATTTTTAGAACGTGAAGCGTTTAAAAAACATATTGATAGTTTAATGGAAGAATATGAAATTAAAGCAATAGCTGGAACCGTTGATGTGGAATATCAAAACATTCCATTCTTTTCAGCATATGATATCTTTGATGATGAAAAATTAAACGTTTTGAAACGGATTGCGGGTGATGAGGTACCAACGGAGAAAATCGTGAAATCATTAGGTGGAACGATCACAGCAGTTGACTCATTGCAAAAATTAATTGTTATGCTACAAAAAACAGTTCATCAAATTCAAACGGATATGCATATTATAGTAGAACCAGGTGTTGATGCAGGTGTCGTCATCCATCTTGCGTTCTTAGTAGATGCTATTTTGAAAGGTGAGAAATCAAAAGAATTCGAGAACCTTGCTGAATTTATGAAAAAAAATCGCCTAGAAACAGATGTGACTAGAACCAACCTTATGGTGATCGAAAAAGCCTATCGTATAGCGTTTACCGAGTCGGATATTGCACATTTGACACTATTATTTTTAGAAAATAAAATAAAAACAACAACAGAATACACACACAATTAGTCAGTGTGTAATTGAATTTCTGTTAGTGTGTACACAAGATGTATAGACCAAAACCACGGAATCAATGGGTTTGGTCTATACATTTTTTTGGCACGCTTCTTGCTTTATATAAAAGTGTAAGTACAACAAAATTTAGAAGGAGTGTAAAAAATGGCTAAAAAAACAATTATGTTAGTTTGTTCAGCAGGAATGAGTACAAGTCTATTAGTAACGAAAATGCAAAAAGCAGCAGAAGATCGTGGAATGGAAGCAGATATCTTTGCAGTATCCGCATCAGATGCAGATAATAATCTAGAGGCTAAAGATGTAAACGTATTACTTTTAGGTCCGCAAGTACGTTTCATGAAATCTCAGTTTGAGCAAAAATTAGCACCTAAAGGAATTCCTTTTGATGTAATCAATATGTCAGATTACGGCATGATGAACGGCGAGAAAGTGTTAGATCAAGCAATTGCTTTGATGGACAAATAAAAAGTAAAAATAAAAAATGAACGGAGTTACAAAACGTGGAAGATCAACAAAACTTAGAAGCAGTAATGGGATTGATTATGTATGGAGGAAATGCTAAAAGCGATGCAATGGAAGCGATTGCCGCAGCTAAAGCAGGAGACTTTGAATTAGCCGATCAAAAAATCGCTGATGCCGAGGAATCTTTAGTTCAAGCACATCATTCTCAAACAGGAATGCTAACGCAAGAAGCACAAGGAAATCATATTCAAGTGACTTTATTGACAGTTCACAGTCAAGATCATTTAATGACATCGATTGCTTTTACTGATTTAGCAAAAGAGATCATTGATTTGTATCGTCGCATGGACAACGAGTAATCTGTGTTATTTTCTTTTTTGAACGGAAGAAAATAGAAGTTAAAGTTTTTTGAACGGGACTTTAACAACTTACATTGTTTTAAAGAGTTTGATCGCTCTTTGAATAAATATTATTTATAGGAGGAATTAAAAAATGGATGGATTAACAGCCTGGATGGAGAAGTACATTCTACCTGTGGCCGGTAAAATTGGTGCACAAAAACACTTAGTTGCACTACGTGATGCTTTTATCGGAACAATGCCAGCAACAATGGCAGGGTCGATTGCCGTAATGATCAACGCGATAATTCGTGATTTACCGCAACAATTTTTCTCTGACTATGCAGCAAATCTTGCTGCGGACAAAGGTTTCTTTGCAGTTATTAATGTTATTATTGGGATCAACGGATTTGTTTGGAACGGTACTTTGGCGATTGCTGGTTTGATTTTTGCCTTTTCTTGGGGATATAATCTAGCAAGAGCATATAAAGTAAACGACTTAGCTGGTGGTATCGTTGGTTTGGCAACATTGATTCAAGGGATTGCTTTTTCTTATTCTAATACATTAGAAACAGCGGTTCCAAAACAATTGATGAATACAATCAATGAAAACTCAGCAACAAGTGGTTGGTCAGCAACAGCTGAAGGCTTAACAGCCGGCGGTTGGGGTTGGTTAAAATTAGATCACTTAAATGGTAATGCATACTTCACAGTAATGATCATGGGTGCTATATCTGTTATCATTTTCTGTAAATTAATGTTGGCGAATATCACAATCAAAATGCCTGATTCAGTTCCGCCAGCAGTATCAAAAGCTTTCGCTGCGATTTTACCTGCAACGATCGCATTATATGTTATTGCAATTATTAACTTTGTAGTAGGAAAATTAACAGATGGACAATTGATCATCGATCTTGTTCAAAAATATATCGCAGAACCATTCTTGGGACTATCTCAAGGTTTAGGTGCTGTATTGATCGTAACGATTTTCGTTCAAATTTTCTGGTTCTTCGGTATCCATGGTCCAAACGTATTGGCACCAGTTTTAGAAGGTATCTGGGGACAAGCACAATTGATCAATATCGATATTTTCCAAAAAGGGTATAAAGGTTTGACTGGTACGCCAGCTGTCTTGAAAGCCATTGATGATGGAAAAGCGTATATGTGGGTTCGTGGTTCATTTGATGCATTTGCATGGTTTGGTGGATCAGGTGGTACAATCGTTCTGATTGTTGCTATTTTGTTATTCTCTAAACGTGCAGATTACCTAACTGTTGGTAAATTATCATTAGGTCCTGGTATCTTTAACATTAATGAACCAATCATGTTTGGTTTACCAATCGTATTAAATGCAATCATGTTTGTACCATTCTTAGTTGCACCAGTAGTTGCAACAACAATTGGATGGTTAGCAACATACTTCGGATTAGTTGCGCCAGTTTCACAACAAGTAACATGGGTTGTTCCTCCAATCTTGCTATCATTCTTAGCGACAGGAGCTGACTGGAGAGCGCCAATCGTAACAATTGTATGTATGGTTGTAACATTCCTTATCTGGACACCGTTTGTTATTGCGGCAAATAGAATGGAACCAACAGATTTCGAATAAAATTAAATAGTATGTTGCTTTCACTTCTAACATGAGGTGAAAGTAACTGCTTTATTGTTAAGGAGAGAATAAAATGATCACAATTGCGAGTGCAATGCAACAAGAAGAAATCAAAAAGTTATTAGAAAACTATGATGGTGGCGATTTTACATACACATTCAAAGAAAAAAAAGGAATCAAATTAGCATTTGATGTAACTGGTGATAAGGAAGAAGCTGCTAAAAAAGCAAAAGAATTAATCAAAGCACAGCCTTGGGGCGGTGTCTTGTTCTTCCAAGCAGCTGCAGTTTAAAAAAGATTGGACGGATGAAAGATGGTTAGAAACGGCTTATTTATGTGCAGTATCGGTTTTATAATAATTTTATATACGTTAAATCCTGCTTCAATGAAATATGATTTGTTAAGCATGGCAACAGGGATTTTCTTAGTAGTTGTTGGCGGTTATTTCTTTTTTAAAGGGAGAAAGATTGAAGAATCTAAAGCAAAGAAACAACATAATGAGGTGAAGAAATAATGGAGATTACAAAAAAATTAAATATTCCAGCGCCTTACTTTTATGAAAAAGTGATTGATTCTGTTCTTTTTGATATTCGCAAGCACACTGGGAAAAGTTTAACAAAGAAACAATTGAACAATTTTGAATATGTAAAATCATTTTCTAAAAACAGCCGAGCAAAAATCAAAGTTGAAAAAATCGTTGATAACTCATCTTATCATTTTAAAACTTCAACAACTAAGAATAATTTTTCGGTGGGCTACGAAATTGTACCAATCGATGATAAATCGTGTGAGGTTCACTATACAGAAAAAATGGAATCGTTCGGATTTCTACAAAAAATAAATGATGCAGTTCTAGGGACAATTTTAATGTACTTTAAAAAACGTCAGTTTAGTAAAATGCTTCAGATGATAGAAGAATCTTATTGAGAGAGTGTCGAGAGGCACTCTCTCTACGTTTTTCTTTAACTAAAGTTAAGGTGATCAAAGAACATCAAGTATTGTTACTCGCAAAAAAATCCTTATAAACTACTTTCCTCTTTTTTAGACTAATCAACTGTCTATTGATTGTTAAACCATAAAAAAAGTCAAATCTATTTAAACTATTCCTTATTTGCGTTATCCTTATCTACAAAAGATAAGGAGTGAGTGCAATGAATGGAGTTAAGAGAATGAATGAAGAACAAGCAGAAGAAATGTTTCAATTAGCTGTCTATGCATTCAATTCAGAAACTACAGAGAAACGAAAAGAACGGTTCAAAAAGATCGTAAAACATTCTTGGAACTATGGTTTCTTTCATGAGGATAACTTAACAAGTCAAGTTATTTCTACACCATTTACAGTCGCATTTCATGGTGCGAGTTATCAAATGGCTGGAATCGGTTGTGTTTCATCGTATCCTGAATATCGCGGAAAAGGCGGTATTTCTGCTATTATGAAGCAGGTGCTAGCAGAATTAGCTGAAAATAAAGTTGAACTTTCATACTTAGCGCCATTTTCGTATCCATTTTATAGAAAATATGGTTTTGAGCAAGTATTTGAGCAAATTAGTTATACAATCAAAGCGGCGGATTGGCCAAATGTCAAATCTCAACCTGGTGTGATGAAACGTGTAGGGTATAACGAGGCGAAAGGTTTCTGCCAAATGATTTATTCTGCTTCTCCGAAAAATCAAAGAGGAGCGTTAATTAGAGAATCTTGGTGGTTGGACTATACATTTGGGATGGATCAGAAGAACCAGTTTGCTTTATATGAAGATAATCTGGGAAAGGTGCAAGGGTACTTGATCTATCAATCAAGCGCAGAGTGTTTTGTTATTAAAGAATGGGGGTATTTGACCAATCAGGCGTTTCAATCAATCATCCGCTTTATCGGTTCTCATAGTGGTTCCTCACAAGGATTTCGTTTAGAAACAGGATTTGATGGTAAAAATCTAAGTTATTTAACCCCATCTCCATTAGTAGAAATGAAAATCACTCCATTTATGATGGCACGAATTGTTGATTTGAGAAATTTTTTGGTTAAATATCCTTTTAAAGCAGGAAATAAAGAAATTTATTATTTTCAAGTTGAAGATGAGTATGGTCCGTGGAACAATGGGCTTTGGAAACTAGAAGTAAGCGAGACGGGGGAAAGTATTGTAACAAAATTTGATCAAATCCCTGAACGATTAACAGAGGAAGTGATTGTAAGTTCGATTCAAGCACTGACTCAGATTTTCATGGGGTATCGAACAGGTGTTGAGTTGAGTTTCTATGAGAAAATTACAGGGAATAAACAACAAATCCAGTCATTAGATGCACGCTTAGTAAAAGGTGTGCCAAGTTTAGCTGATTACTTTTAAAAAGATTGGGTGAGTTAGTGATTTAAGTGCTCACTTAGCTTACAGGTATGAATGCCTTATTTTGATATTAGTAAGACTTCAGGAGCTTTTTATGTATAAGCAAATGATTAGCAGGACTTTCTGAAAGACTTTATAATACATAATATAGAAACCTATAAAAGTCTGAAAATGAAAGGCAGTGAAGAGCATGAGTAAAACCAAAGAAGAAAAAGTTACAAGGAACGGTAAAATCGGCAAAGCATTGGCTGTAGTTATAGGTGGACTTTATTTAGTCAAAATGCTGAAAGGTAAAAAAAAACAATAGTAAATAAAAAGTTAGAGGGAAAGTGATGCTGAGTTTAAATTAGGATCACTTTCTTTTTATTTTTCATTGACACTGACTGAAAAGACTTCTAAAATAAATAATGAAGTGTTCTCGTAGCTCAGTAGGATAGAGCAATCGCCTCCTAAGCGATAGGCCGCTGGTTCGATTCCAGTCGGGAACGTAAAAAACACCTGTCAAATGTTGATTTGATAGGTGTTTTATTTTATTTGTGCCAAATGAGTTATAAATATTTTAAATTGTATTCAATGTTATTTTTTTATTACAGATATTTATAGAATGATTGGACATAGAATTGTTTTTCTTGGTCATACATAACGATCTAAGAGTAATTTTTATTTATGAATGTTTTTGTGTCGTGATAAAAAATATTCCAATTAGTGATAGCAATTGTTTTTTGCTAAGTAAAAATTAGTAATAAGTTCATCTTGGCAATGGCTTCATTTCTGTAGAACTCTTGATTTTAGCATAACTAATAGATTCATAAACGTTTTCCGAATCAATTCTATCCCTATGCAAAGAATAAAAACTAGTAAAGGCTGAATGAGCGTTCTTAGTATGAACATAGGCCATGGATCAGAAAAGTGAGCGGCATTTTTAAATGTTGTAATCCATAAAAAATCTCTGATGATTGGGTTATCATGAATTAGCAATACTGCAAAAATACAAGATCCTAAAGAGACTATTAACTTACTATTGATATTAAATCTTAAGAATAAAGCAAATAGACAAATTGAGAAGATTATTGTGTTGATGCTAGATAATTCAGCAAAAAAATAATGTGAAAAGTTTAAAGAAAATGTCTTATTTATGAAGTTGATTAGAATTGGACCAATTATAATACATATTAGCGAAAACATAAAAATAATCAATACTAATCGTTTATATATTCCAGTTAACTCAGTTTCAAATTCCTTAATAAGATAGCCAATAAGAGTAAATACGATTAGTAATGCTAGATGGCTAAGTTGAAAGCTGGCATCAAGATTTGTAATGTTTTTAAGCACTGTAGGTATTCGTGTAGCAATAATAAACATTACAAGAAATTTTAGTAATTTGTTCTTTTCAACTGTTGTTACAAAATTTTTTAACATGGGAAGTAACAAATACAAAAAGAAGTAAACTGTGGGAAACCAATATAAGGATAGTGGGATCGGGAAGATGTAAACCCAGATATACTTGCTGATTCCAATTTCTCCCAGAAATAGAAAAATTAGATAAATAGTAATAGAATAAAAAGTAACTTGTTTCCAAAGCGTAATAAGTTTACTTCGCTTCAAGGTAGAGTCTTTTAAAAAATAACCGGTAATTAGTACAAAAAGGACAACGCCAATTTTTCCAAAACTCCCTATAAGCTCTATAAAATATTGTCTATTAGAAAATTGTTCAGGAAATATCCATTTACTATGGACACTGTAGTGATGGTACACAATCATCAGCATACTGATGATTCTTAACAACTCAATATTTGCTTTTCTTTTCATTTTTTCCTCCAATGGTATGACAAACTATGTTATTTTAACATATTCTCAACATACATTAATAATAATTAAGATAATTTAATAAAAAATTTGAAATTATTCTGATATAAGCTGGAATGATACGTTATTTTTAATGATTATAAGAAAAAATATGAGACAGTCATTTTAAATTTTTTGATATTAATTATAGGTGTCTCTCGTTAGATCTAAAAAACCCTCACATCTCGGGGAAATTGTTTTAATAACTATTGTAATCCAAGGGACATATATTATATAATTATTATGTTACAAAGAAAGGATAGTGAGAAAATGAAAAAGGTTAGTTTATTGTTGTTAGTTTTATCAGCGTCTTTTGCTCTAGGCTCAGCCAGTGCTAATGCTGCAGAAGAGGAAATCACTGCTGTACCTTATGGGGAGATGCAAAGTGTGGAAGGCTTGCAAAATGAAGAGTCGGAAACAGCAGAAACATTTGCGCAAAATGAACGTGTAGGAGTACCACAAGTTTCTTATCGTACCCATGTTCAAGATGTTGGATGGCAAGGTTGGAAGAGTAATGGTCAAGTATCAGGAACTTCTGGTAAGAAGAAACGTCTAGAAGCAATCCAGTTAAAATTGAATACTCCTTATAGCGGGGACATCCAATACCGTACCCATGTTCAAGATATTGGATGGCAAGGCTGGAAAAAGAACGGTCAAGTATCAGGAACTTCAGGTCAAAAGAAACGCTTAGAAGCAATCCAAATCAAATTAACTGGTCAAATGGCTCAAGTATATGATGTATTTTATCGTGTCCATGCCCAAGAATTTGGCTGGATGGGCTGGGAAAAAGGCGGAATTCCTGCTGGAACATCAAAATATTCTTATCGTCTAGAAGCTATTGAAGTAAAGCTTGTACCAAAGAAAAATTATTTCACAATAAATCCCTCAGCTAAGACTTCATACAGAGACAATAGAAAAGTCGCTGGCGAATTGGATGCTAAAAAATTAGGTGTTCCAAATAAATATTTAGAGAATGGCTTAAAGCTTTTCAAAGATTCTAATTCAGTTGTAAAATTTGCTGACAAAGAACTGTACGATGCTAATCGTAAGACAATCGCTTATCAAACGTATGAATTAAGAAAGAATTTTAAAAAAGTAGGATATACAGTTGAGTTTTACTATCCTTATTAATAATTGAAAAAGAACTGTAGCTAACATTAGATAATGCTAGTTACAGTTCTTTTTTTGTATATTCTTAATAATTGATGCTAGAGTCAACCAATCAGACGCAATAGTAGATTCAAGTTTTTGATTATAAAAAACAGCTGCAGGATGATAGATTGGAAATACTGTAAAGCTGTCACTTGTCTTAGTAAGTGTATTTGCCTCGTTTGAATATACCAAGATTGGTAAATGAAGCAACTTACCATGAGAGGACGAAATCGTATAGTTATTGCCCAATAGTCGTTGTAAACCAATATTGCCCATTGGAACAAGTATCTTTGGGCGGATCATTTGGATTTCATAATCTAATAATGGGGCGTAAGCCAAGACTTCGGTTTTAGTGGGCGTTCGATTAGGATACTTTGTTTCGACGATCCCAGTTCTTTTATTGAGTTGTTTTTTTATGCTGAAAGGCCTGCTTCTGACGGCGCTTGTAATATAAATGTTTTCTCGGTTCAAACCTGATTTGGCTAACCAGCCATCGAGCTTTTTACCTGATCGACCGCTAAAAGGAATAGCTGTTTTTACCTCAGTTTCACCAGGAGCTTCTCCTACTAGCATCAGTACGGCATTTTTAGGACCTTTTCCGGAAAGGAAACCTTCTAAGTTATGTCCCGTCATTTCTCTTTGGACTACGTCAACTAATTTTTTTGGATAGTTCATGTGCGAACATCTTCTCTCTAAAAAAGCGTGCTGATCAGATTCAATCAGCACGTTTTTGTTCTTTTTAAGCCCAATCACCATTACGGAAGATTGGAACACGTGTGCCGTCTTCTCTAATTCCGTCGATGTCCATTTGGTCTGATCCAACCATGAAATCAACGTGAGTATGGCTGCGGTTTAGACCAGCATTTTGTAATTCTTCTTCACTCATTTCAGTTCCACCTTGTAGATTAAAAGCATAAGCAGAACCAAAAGCTAGATGATTTGAAGCATTTTCATCGAATAAAGTATTGTAGAAAATGATTCCAGATTGAGAAATCGGTGAAGGGTCTGGCACTAAAGCGACCTCACCTAAATGACGGGCGCCTTCGTCTGTTTCAAGTAATTTTGCTAATACATCTTCCCCTTGTTCAGCAGAAAAATCAATGACTTTACCGTCTTTAAAGGTAAATTTCATACCAGAAATAGTTGTACCAGCGTAACTTAATGGTTTTGTGCTGGAAACAACACCATCCACATGACGACTGTCAGGCGCTGTAAAGACTTCTTCTGTCGGCATATTTGCCATGAATTTTTCGCCACGAACATTGTCGCTGCCAGCACCTTCCCATAAATGATTTTTCGGCAAACCAATTACTAAGTCTGTACCCGGTGCTGTGTAGTGTAAAGCTTTAAATTGTTCTTTGTTTAATTCATCGGCTTTTGTAGCCAATTTGTTGTCATGCGCTTCCCATGCAGCAACGGGATCTGCTTCGTAAACACGAGTTGTTTTAAAGATTTCATCCCAAAGAGCATCGACTTGTTGCTCTGAATTTTCTAAGTTAGGAAAAACTTTAGCTGCCCATTCTTTGCCAGCCGCTGCTACAACAGTCCAGCTAACCTTGTTGGCTTGTGTTGCTTTTCTTAGGTTGACTAAAGCTTTACCAGAAGCTGATTGAAAAGCTGCTACACGATCTGAATCTACCCCTGCTAAAGCGTCAGGATTAGATGAAACAACACTGATTCGACTAGCGCCTTTATTGATCCAGTCATCTGTTTGATCTATTTTATGCTGAGGAATATTTTCCAAATATTTTTCATCTGCATGTAGTAAGAATTCACGTTGAACGATATCGTCAGCCCATTGAACAATTACTTCACCAGCGCCTAATCTATATGCCTCTTCTGTAATCAATCGTGCTAGAGGTGCTTGATCAACGCTGATTTGTAAAACGATGCTCTGCCCTTTTTGAACGTTGACACCTGTTTCAGCAATAAGTCTAGCATATTTTTTTAATGTATCATTAAAATTTGGTAATGTCATAGAATAACCTCCTAGTTTTTCATTCGTGTAATCGACAATATCATAACACGTAAAGCCTGTGAACTCAAACAATCAAATAGGTTTAACGTCTTATTTAATTCTGAAAAAAAGCTCTTGAAAGTCCCGTCTAATCAAATAAATAAAATAATATAAATCGAAGGACTAGTATTTTGCAGAATAAACAAATCGTGTTACAATAACTGTAGTATTTATATGGAAGCGTTGTAAAGGATAGGTAGAGGGGATTGAAAGATTATGGCAAGAAAAAAAACAATTACTAAAGATCAGATTTTAAATGCTGCATACGAAGTAGTGGCCACTGAAGGCTTTTCGAAATTCACCGCACGAAACATTGCAACCAAAATGAAATGCTCAACACAGCCTATTTATTTAGAATTCAAAAATATGGATGATTTGAAAGAAGAATTATTTGAAAAGATTCATCAGTATTTAGCAAAAGAAGTATTTCCGGTGAACCATACAGGGAATACTATTGTGGATTTAGCTTTGAACTATATTCATTTTGCTAAAAACGAAAGTAAATTATACCGTGCGTTATATTTAGAAGAATATGGTGGCGGAAAAAGAATGCAGGAATTTTCGTATAGTTATTTTTCTAATGCAGTTAAGCAAGATCCAGATTATGAGAATTTAAATGACACAGAAATTAATTCTCTTCATATGGGAACCTGGATTGTTGCTACTGGAATTGCAGCGCTAATGACTTCTGGTATTATTCATCCAAGTGATCAACAAATTGAACATTTGATGAAAGAAGCAATCGACCAGATATTAGAACGAGATGAACCAATCGATATCGATAGTTAAATTCAATTAAAACAGGAGGCTGTCGTAAAACTCAATGAGTTTTACGACAGCCTCCTGTTATGCCAATGACTATTTTACAGCTTCTGCCAATTTTTTAGCAAAGGCTTCAAGATTTTGAATATCTTCTTCTTCAGCTGCTAGATCGACTTTTACACTATCTGCACCTTTTGTAGCACCAATTTTTGTGAAAACTTCATCAAAATCATCTACTGATTTACAGAAATCATCGTAAAAAGTATCCCCAGAACCACATACACCATACGTTTTTCCAGATAAATCGATTTCTTGTAATTCTTCATAGAAGTCAACGATTTCATCAGGTAGTTCGCCATCACCATATGTGTAAGTGGCAACAACACATATGTCCGCATCGTCAAAATCTTCTGGATCAACTTGTGTACATTCGTTGATTTCAACTTCAATATTTAAATTTTCAAGAGCTTCAGCAACAATGTCTGCGATTTCTTCTGTATTTCCAGTCATGCTTGCATAAACGATTTTAGCTAAGGTCATTGGAATTCCTCCTTCAAGTAATACAACTTTGATTATATCAGAAGAATGAAGGTTGTGTAAATTACAAAATTGAGGTTGAAACCTAAGAAATTGCTTTTGCAACAACGTTTAAGGATGCTGATAGGGAGAAAAAGCAATGAAATCTATTTTTTACAACTACTTTTCAGTGAAATTTTCATAAATTATGATAAAATACACTTATATAAAGATTATCTAGCTCTGTGGGCTAGTCTCAATGAAGAAAGATAAAATATGTCGATGACAGAAAGCATCACAAACGTATTTTCCTATTTTTCTATGAGATTGAACGAGCCTGCTGCGCTTTTATAGTATCTAGCTTAAGAGCTAAAGTTCTAAGGATTGAAGGTTTTAGGAAAAAGATAAAAAATAATTTTGGTAACGCGCACCACGTTTATTTTTTCCTATTATCCTGTCAAGGTTGACCAAGCTCTTTCAGCTTTTAAATTTTAGGAGGACGATATTGAATGATTACACTAAAATCACCAAGAGAGATTGAAATGATGGATGAGTCTGGAGAACTGTTGGCCGATGTTCATCGTCATTTACGTACCTTTATTAAACCAGGAATTACGAGTTGGGACATTGAAGTATTTGTAAGAGATTTTATTGAAAGCCACGGCGGGATTGCCGCACAAATTGGTTTTGAAGATTATAAATATGCGACGTGCTGTAGTATCAATGATGAAATTTGCCATGGTTTTCCTCGGAAAAAACCATTGAAAGATGGCGATTTGATCAAAGTTGATATGTGTATTGATTTAAAAGGAGCAGTATCAGATTCTTGTTGGGCCTATGTCGTAGGAAAATCAACACCTGAATTGGATCATTTAATGGAAGTCACTCGAAAAGCGTTGTACCTTGGTATCGAACAAGCACAAGTTGGTAATCGTATTGGAGATATTGGGCATGCAATCCAAACGTACGTTGAAAGCGAAAACTTGTCAGTTGTAAGAGACTTTGTAGGACACGGAATTGGCCCGACTATCCATGAAAGTCCAGTTATTCCTCATTATGGCGAAGCAGGTAAAGGATTACGCCTAAAAGAAGGAATGGTAATCACGATCGAACCAATGGTCAATACAGGGACTTGGCGTATGAAAATGGATCCGAACGGCTGGACAGCGTATACTTTAGATGGTGGTATCAGTTGTCAATTTGAACATACATTAGCTATAACTAAAGATGGACCAAAAATTTTAACTTCTCAAGGAGAAGAATTGACTTATTAATTATTAGAGGAGCATTTTATGAAACTGTTGGACAAAGTAAAAAGCAATGAAAAGTTAATGCGTTTCATTGAAACAACACAACATCGTATGATTGATTCAGAGATTGGAAATACGTCAGTCGTTGTGGCGTACTATTTACTTTTGTCCCTGTTTCCTCTACTGATTGCGGTAGGGAATCTTCTACCGTATTTACATATTGACCCGAATGAAGTGTTACCTTATATTGCTGAAGCCATTCCCAAAGCCATTTTTGATGATTTAAAGCCAGCCATTCAATCACTGTTGACCCAACGTTCAGGTGGGTTGCTGTCAATCTCTGCATTAGCTGCTTTATGGAGTGCTAGCCAAAGTATCAATGCTTTACAAACTGCGATGAACAAAGCATTTGGCGTTGAACAACGTAAAAATTTTATTATTGTCCGCATTATGTCCTTGCTTGTGATTCTCTTGTTTATGATAGCAATCGTGGGTGTGGTCGGAGTTTTAGGTTTAGGTAAAACTATTCTAGACTTACTACAACCGATATTTCACTTCTCAACTGACTTCATTGATACTTTCCAAGCTTTAAAATGGCCGATTACTTCTTTGGTTCTATTGGTTATTATGTGTTTGATTTATCGTGTTGTACCAAATGCAAAACTGAGCTTCCGTTCCATCATACCAGGTGCGGTGTTTGCAACTGGTGGTTGGATGCTGTTGTCACAGGCGTTTGGCTTATATATTAAGTATTTCAGCTCAAAAATTGCTAGTTATCAAATCATAGGAAGTTTCATCATATTGATGTTGTGGTTGAATTTTGCAGCAACGATTATTATTCTAGGTGGTATCATCAATGCTGTTGTCAAAGAGTATATATCAAATGAAAAAATTCAGCATCGTTATGGATTGATCAACAGACTAGTCGATAAAATAAAAGAAAAATTAAAGAAATAGACCGAATGCTCTTGATTCAAATAAACGAGTTGATGTTTGGGTTTCATATTCGGTGGAAACACTTGTTCCAACTTGTAAATGCTGAATGATTCGGTATAATATACGATGTACATTAAGAAAGTAGGTTCATCATGTCGATGTTTATTTATGAAATTGTTATCCGTCTATTTCTGACGTTTATTTTATCGTTGATTACAACGCCGATTATTAAATTATTGGCTTTTAGAATAGGGGCATATGATGCTCCAGGAGAAAGAAGGGTAAATACTAAAAATATGCCAACAGCTGGTGGATTGGGTATTTATTTTGTCTTTTCATTTTCTTGTCTAGTTATGTTTCAATCGATTATACCAGTTGATTATATATGGCCAATTATTTTAGGTGCGGGGATCGTTGTTGCGACCGGGCTAATAGATGATATTTATGAATTATCACCGAAGAAAAAAACACTTGGGATTCTATTAGGTGCATTGGTCGTTTATTTTATAGCGGAGATTCGAATCGATGCCGTAACATTGCCATTTTTTGGACATATCGATTTACGTTGGGTTAGTTTACCATTGACTTTATTTTGGATATTGGCTATTACAAATGCAATCAACTTGATTGATGGTTTGGATGGCCTGGCTTCAGGAGTATCGATTATCAGCTTAGCAACTATTGGAGTCATTGGTTATTTTTTCCTTCATGCTAAAACAGTGTATATTCCAATTGTGATTTTCGTTCTAGTCGCTAGTATCGCAGGTTTTTTTCCTTATAATTTCTATCCAGCCAAGATTTTTTTAGGAGATACAGGAGCTTTATTTTTAGGTTTTATGATTGCTGTTATGTCTTTACAAGGGTTGAAGAATGCTACATTCATTACAGTTATTACACCAATGATTATTTTAGGTGTACCAATCACAGATACTGTCTATGCGATTATTCGTCGGTTAATGAATAAGCGCCCAATTTCTTCTGCTGATAAGATGCATTTACACCATCGTCTGCTGTCGCTTGGTTTTACTCATAAAGGTGCGGTCATGACGATTTATGGTTTAGCATTGGTCTTTTCTTTTGTGGCGTTGTTGTTCAGCTACGCAAGCAATGTTGCGTCTATTCTGCTGATTGTTTTTAGTGCAATCGGGCTAGAGTTATTTATTGAAATGATTGGACTTGTTGGTGAAAATCATCAGCCGTTGATGTATATTTTACGTATGTTTGGAAATCGCGAATTTCGTCATCAACAATTAGAAAAACGCTTAGGCAAACATTCTAAAAAAAAGTAAATAATAAATGAGAATCTTTGCTGGAATTTTAAGCTGTGTTATAATTTATTGATTGAGTAAAATGAGAGAGCGGGACAAAACACTGCAAGTTTTGCTCCGCTCTCCTAAAATTCAACTAAATAATAAGTGAATACAAGGTGTAAGAGGTTTTATTCATAGGAAAAAGCTTCTTGGCAGATAAATTTTATAATGGCAAAGACCTAGGTGCGGTTGCTACTTTACTTTTGGTAGAGATGAGCTAGATGGATAATTACTGGCTTGACTCATCTTATTTTAATGAGGAGCAAAAATATGAATGATAGAATAACGATTTCCATTGTTACTCACAATAGCCGTCATATTTTTGATGTGCTTGATAATTTAAAAATTGAATTAGGGTTAAAATCAAATTATGATATACATATATTTGACAACGCGTCTGAGCAAAGTTATATAAATAAACTTGAAGGCTACGGCTCATTTATCTTCTTGCATAAATCTGAAGAAAATAAAGGTTTTGGTTATGGTCATAATCAAGTATTGAAAAATGTTGACACGCGTTATGCGGTGATTTTCAATCCAGATGTTTTGATAACAAAAGAAGCATTGGATAAAATGATTCAACGAATACAAGAAGATAAGCAATTAGGGGCAGTGTGTCCCAAAGTATTGAATTCAGATGGTACAACGCAATATTTAGTCCGTCAAAAATTAGATGTATTTGATTATATGTTGCGATTCGTTCCATCTCAATCAATCAAAAAGTTATTCGATAAACGTTTAAGTTATTATGAATGCAGAGATTTACCTAATGATCAAACAACATATATAAAAATGGGCTCAGGTTGTTTCATGGTTATTGATATCGATAAATTTAAAGAGATTAGCGGTTTCGATGAACGGTTTTTCATGTATTTTGAAGATAATGATCTGTGTTTGAGTTTAGGAAAATCGGGTTATAAAATTTTATATACACCGTTTGAAACTGTGATTCATTTATATGAAAAAGGTGCGCATAAAAACATAAAATTATTTAAAATATTTTTACATTCTATGATTAAATTTTTCAACAAATGGGGCTGGAGGTTTTTCTAGTGGAGAATAAGTTGGTTGTTACGATCGTTTTATATCAGACTGAATTCTCGCAAACATCTAGTTATGATTATATAAAAAAAATGATCATGGAAAAAACAACAATGTATCTATTTATTTACGATAACAGTCCAAAAGCGCAAAAGGATGAATTATTTCATCTGAAAAATGTTCACTATATTCATGACGGTTCGAATCCAGGATTGGCTAAAGCATATAATGCTGGTGCTCAGTATCTTATGGACGTTCAAGGAGACTTGCTGTTGTTACTGGATCAAGATACTGTGCTTGATGATCATTATCTTGAAACGCTTTTTAGTTTGTCATTAGACGAAGAGGTCGGAGCATACGTTCCAATTGTCAATTCCCATGGTAGACAAATATCTCCAGTGTTTTCTGATGAATACGTTGGACGAAAGTCTGAGTTGCCAAAAGTTGGTCTCTATTCTAAAAGACTGATGGGCATTAATTCTGGAACAGTGATTCCTTTTGCCACACTGAATAGCATTGGCTCATTTAACTTAGAGTTTCCTTTAGACTTTTTAGATCATTGGCTTTTTTGGAAGATTCATCAATTAGATAAAAAAATCAGTGTTTTAGATCATCAACTAGCACATGACCTATCTGTGTTAGATTACCGAACGGTTAGTAGTGAGCGATATGAATCGATTATTCGTGGGGAAACGCTTTTCTATAAGAAATATGATCAAGAGAAGTTTTATAGCCATAGAAGGCATCTGCTTTTTAGAACAATCAAACAATTTTTACGTGTTAAGAATCGCGGAATTTGGCGCAGAACTTTTTTGGAGTATCGATCACTAATGAAAGGAAAATAAATGATCTCAGTTTGTATTGCGACATATAATGGAGAAAAATATTTAGAAGAACAGCTTGAAAGTATCTTACCCCAGTTAGCCTGTCATGATGAACTGATTATTTCAGACGATGGCTCTAAAGATGGGACCTTGGAGATAATCAAACGCTATGCTGAAAAAGATCAGCGGGTAAAGAAGTTTGAGGGGCCAGGCAAAGGTGTGATTGCAAATTTTGAGTTTGCTATCAACCAAAGTCAGGGAGAATTTATTTTCCTAGCAGATCAAGACGATGTCTGGCTACCAGAAAAAGTTCAAACAACATTAGAGTTTTTTCGTTCCCATCCCAAAATAGATTTAGTGATCAGCGATTTAGTAATCGTGGATGAACATTTGGAAGTAATCCAACCTTCCTATTTCGAGTATCGAAATGTGACAATCGGCTTTTTTCATAATATCGTGAAAAATAAGTATATTGGTGCAGGAATGGCTTTTCGTAGTAGATTGAAGGCAAGAATATTACCGATTCCTGCTAAAGTTCCTATGCATGATATGTGGATTGGGTTGATTGCAGCTTATCGGAATAAAAGTGCTTTGATTCCACAAAAACTCACTCTATACCGCAGGCACAATAACAATGCGAGTGAGATCAATACGAAAGCTAGCTTTTTCCA
Source organism: Enterococcus sp. AMC1252 (assembly GCF_058216515.1). NCBI lineage: Bacteria > Bacillati > Bacillota > Bacilli > Lactobacillales > Enterococcaceae > Enterococcus > Enterococcus sp. AMC1252. The sequence goes on along the minus strand of NZ_CM177097.1, from coordinate 2,899,788 downwards.
GCAATTGAAATGGCGCTGTGCAATTAGCTATGTATTACTCAAAAGAATATTTTTTAATTCATAGAAAATAGCTACTTTACAGTTTTATAAAATATTCTTAAAACGAATGACAATCATGGTTAATAATGTAATAATAGCATTTAGTGATGTTAGTAAATAAAATAAATTAGTATAAGGAGTTTTTTTCATGAAAGGGATTATCTTAGCTGGCGGAAGTGGAACCAGGCTATATCCATTAACTAAAGCCACATCAAAACAATTGATGCCTATCTATGACAAACCGATGATCTATTACCCAATGTCTACATTGATGTTGGCAGGTATCAAGGAAATTCTAATTATTTCTACACCAGATGACACACCTCGTTTTGAAAGTTTATTTGGTGACGGAAAAGATTTAGGAATCCATATTGAATACGCAGTTCAAGAAAGTCCAGATGGTTTAGCGCAAGCATTTATTATTGGCGAGAAATTCATTGGTGATGATAGCGTATGTTTAGTTTTAGGTGATAATATTTATTATGGCGGCGGCTTATCTAATATGTTGCAACGTGCAGCATCAAAAGAAAACGGAGCTACTGTTTTTGGTTATCATGTGAATGATCCAGAACGGTTTGGTGTAGTTGAGTTTGATGACCAAATGCAAGCTCTTTCAATCGAAGAAAAACCTGAGAAGCCAAAGTCTAATTATGCTGTGACTGGTTTGTATTTTTATGATAACGATGTAATCGAGATTGCCAAAAATATCAAACCATCGGATCGTGGAGAATTAGAAATCACAGATGTAAATAAAGTTTATTTAGAAAAGAATAAATTATCTGTTGAAGTGATGGGACGGGGTTACGCATGGTTAGATACTGGAACCCATGAATCATTATTAGAAGCATCGACTTTTATTGAGACAATTGAGAAACGTCAAAATTTAAAAGTGGCTTGTTTAGAAGAAATAGCTTATCGAATGAGCTATATTACAAAAGAGCAACTGATCGAACTAGCACAACCATTAAAGAAAAATGGTTATGGACAATATTTATTAAGATTGGCAGAAACAGATTAGGAGCGAATAGAGAATGAAAGTTATTGACACAAAATTACAAGATGTAAAAATCATTGAAATGGACGTTTTTGGCGATCATCGTGGTTTTTTTACTGAAAGTTATTCCAAAGAAAAATTTGCTGAGCAAGGATTAGATTTTGATTTTGTACAAGATAATCATTCTCTTTCAAGTGAAGCGGGCGTACTACGTGGGTTACATTTTCAAAAAGGTGAAGCGGCTCAAACAAAGTTGATTCGTGTTGTGACCGGTGCGGTATTAGATGTAATCGTTGATATCCGTAAAGGCAGCCCCACATATGGACAATGGGAAGGGTATATTTTATCTGAGCATAACCATCGTCAACTATTAGTTCCTAAAGGTTATGCACATGGATTTGTGACGTTGACACCAAATGTTAACTTCATGTATAAGTGTGATAATTATTATAATGCAGCTGCAGACGGTGGGATTGCTTTTGATGATCCTAATCTAGCAATTGATTGGCCTATCGATATTCAAAAAGCAATTACGTCTGAAAAAGATAAAAATCACCCAACATTAAAGGAGTTTGAACCAGAAAATCCTTTTGTTTATGGTGAAATCTAAAAAAATTAGGAGAGATCTTGAAGATGAAAAACATCATTGTTACTGGTGGAGCTGGATTCATCGGATCAAACTTTGTTCATTATGTAGTGAACAATCATCCAGAAGTTCATGTGACTGTATTAGATAAGTTAACATATGCGGGAAATAAAAAAAATCTTGAAGGATTACCAACAGATCGTGTTGAACTAGTTGTCGGTGATATTGCGGATGCTGAATTAGTTGATCGTTTAGTCAAAGAGACAGATGCGGTTGTTCACTATGCAGCGGAATCTCACAATGATAATTCATTGAATGATCCATTTCCATTTGTACAAACAAATATTATTGGGACCTATACATTGATTGAAGCCTGTCGTAAACATGATGTACGTTACCATCATGTTTCAACAGATGAAGTTTATGGTGATTTGCCATTACGTGAGGATTTACCGGGACATGGTGAAGGTGAAGGCGAGAAATTCACAGCTGAAACACCTTACAATCCATCAAGCCCGTATTCTTCTACAAAAGCAGGTTCGGACTTGTTGGTAAAAGCTTGGGATCGTTCCTTCGGTCTAAAAGCAACAATTTCCAACTGTTCTAATAATTATGGGCCATATCAACATATTGAAAAATTTATTCCACGCCAAATTACCAACGTGTTAAGTGGAATTACCCCTAAATTATATGGTGCTGGTAAAAACGTTAGAGACTGGATTCATACAAATGATCATTCTTCTGCTGTTTGGACGATTTTAACCAAAGGTAAACTTGGGGAAACATACTTAATCGGAGCTGACGGGGAAGAAGATAATAAAACGGTAATGGAATTGATTTTAGAGTTGATGGGTCAACCAAAAGATGCGTATGAGCACGTAAATGATCGTCCGGGTCATGATCTTCGTTATGCTATCGATTCTTCAAAACTACGTGAAGAATTAGGTTGGACGCCTGAATTCACTAATTTCCGTGATGGTTTAGCAGATACGATTCAATGGTATAAAGAAAATTCTGATTGGTGGGAAGCAGATAAAGCTGCTGTAGAAGCCAATTATGCGAAAAACGGTCAATAAATCGGTATCATATTTCCAACGATTTCTTACATCAGATTTTAACCGAGTATGATTAAAATAATGAGTTGTTGAGCGTGGAACAAAACTAAAAAATGGTTTTGATCCGCGCTCTAAATACGAAGCGATAGCGAGACAGCAGAATGAAATAGTTTCCAACAATGAATTTTGTCATCGTTTTTTTTTTGAAGGAGGATATAAGATGATACTTTTAACTGGCGGTAATGGACAATTAGGAACAGAGTTGCGTCATTTGCTAGATGAACAAGGTGTGGAATTCGTTTCCACAGGTTCAAAGCAATTAGATATTACGGATGCAGATAAAACAATGGCCTACATCACAAATTTAAAGCCAGAAGTGATTTATCATTGTGCAGCGTATACGGCTGTAGATAAAGCTGAAGATGAAGGAAAAGAATTAGACGAAAAAATCAATGTAGACGGCACACGTAACATAGCTGCTGCAGCTAAAGCTGTGGATGCTACATTAGTTTATATTAGTACAGATTATGTTTTTGATGGGACTAAAAAAGAGGATATGTACAAGACGGATGACCAAACAAATCCTCAAAACGAATACGGTCGTACAAAATTATTGGGCGAACAAATTGTTCAAGAAATTATGGAAAAATATTTTATTATCCGTACTTCTTGGGTATTTGGGCAATACGGACATAACTTCGTGTTCACCATGCAAAAATTAGCAGAAACTCGGGATCAACTGACCGTGGTTGACGATCAATTTGGTCGACCTACTTGGACTAGAACATTGGCTGAATTTATGGTTTTTGTTATAAAAGAGAATGTTCCTTACGGCATATATCATCTATCTAATGATAATAGCTGTAATTGGTATGAGTTTGCTAAAGAAATTTTGAAAAATACAGATGTAGAAGTTTTACCAGTAGACTCAAGTAAATTTCCGCAAAAAGCGATTCGACCTAAATATTCTGTAATGGATCTTAGCAAGACGAAAGAGCTAGGATTTGAAATTCCAACTTGGGAAAAAGCGTTGGAATCTATGTTGACATCTATTACAAAATAACGAAGATTATTTAAGGAATAGAAAGGGTTAGGGCGTTTCTATTCCTTATCAACTTTGTTACGTCTGCCCTTTATTTAGTGGAGAAAAATAATGAAAAGGTATGGTGTATGATGGTTGTCATTTCTGCAGATAAAAAGAAAAATTTGTATAAGCTTCTGACGTTACTTGTCGGTTGTGTAATTTTTGTATTATTGATTGAACTGTTGGTGTTTAATTTTTCCTATTTTAGATACGGAAGTGTTAGTGAAAATATGACAAATATAACACTTGATAATGTTGAAAAAACAGGAGAAAATTCCTATAAGCTGATTGACAAAGATAAAGAAGGTAAAATGGTTATTCCAAACACTAAAAGTGGAGCAACCAGACTATCATTCATATCATCAGTTGTTCCAGGCCCTGATGCTATAGTAAAGATAACAAGTCCAGGCACGAATTATGGTGAAAGAAAGATTCAGGATTCATTAGAAGTAATCAAAATCATTGATAAAAAGAATCCAGTGACATTAACGTTTCAAAATATTGGTGATCGTGAGTTTCAAATAGCTGATGTAAAACGAACGAATAAGTTTCATTTTAACTTGATTCGATTTTTTGTTTTATTATCGTTAGCTATCTTCGTTGTTTTGATTGCTAGCGGGATATTTAAAGGACGTTATGAGTATTTTACTATTTTTGCTATTATTTTATTTGGTTCTTTATTATCTGTACTCATGCCCGTCGGACAAACGATGGACGAACGTGCTCATATTCTAAAAAGTATTTCGGTAGCGGAAGGAAACCTATTCTTTGAAAATGGAGATAAGTTACAATTACCTGCTGGTTTTGAAACGATGTATGTAGAGGAACCATATACCGCTTATGAAGAATTTAGAGACATGTACAATAAAAATAGTGCTAAAGGAAAATCAGTACCGATCGAAGAAAAAAAAGAAACTTCTGCGGTTACGTATCCATTTTTCTCTTATATTTTTAGTGGAATAGGAGTAAAAGTAGCAATGTTATTCCACTTACCGATGATTTTTTATGTATGGTTTGCTAGAATATTTAATGTCTTAGCTTACGGATTATTAGCATTTTTCGCAATCAAAAAAATGCCATATGGTAAAAGGGTAATGGCATTTTTTGCGGCTCAACCTGTAATGTTGTACCTTGCAGCATCAGTTGGGGTAGATGCGCTACTAGTAGGTGTGGTCATGTTGGGATTTGCGCAAATTATGCGAATTCGTTATCAGAAGTCTCATATAAAACTATCTGAATTTATCTTGATTGCTGCCTGTTTTAGTATGGCAATCATTATTAAGGTAGTTTATGCACCAGTGTTGGTTCTGTTTTTCTTATTGGGAAGTGATAACTTTAAGAATAAAAAAGCGCAGTGGATATTATATAGCACCTTATCACTATTACTCTTTGTTGTCGCTCTTTTAGTTTATAAATACTCATCTGATATGGGCATTAATCAGTGGAAATTACCGAATGTTGACTCGGATGAGCAAATGGCAAATATTATAAAAAATCCAATAAGCTATCTAAAAATGCTGATTGTTTTCTTTTCAACAAATAGTATTGGGTATTTATCTTCAACGTTTGGTTTAATGGGCTATGTATTAGTTATCAATCCGTTAGTTACTATTTTAAATATTTGTGTAACAGTGTTCCTATGTCTATTTGATTATCAAGAAGCTCAAACAAAAGAGAACGTTTATTTTAATATAAAAGAAAAAACAATAGTTGGATTTTCTGTTATAAGTATGATTATTTTGAGTGCTACAGCCCTTTATATCACGTTCACACCTGTAGGCGAACTTAAAGTCGATGGCTATCAAGCTCGGTATCTAACGCCAATGGCAATTTTAGGGATGTACATTTTAACATCAAAAAAATTAGAATCTAAATATAGTGAAAAAACAATGGATAAAGTAACATTCTTCAGTAGTTCGTTACTCCTTATATTTGTTTTTGTTCAAATTTTAATAAAATACTATTTTTAATAGTTACTAATTGGTAAAGGAGGAGTTACTTTGCGCGTTCTTTTAGTTATTCCTGCATATAATGAAGAAGAAAATATTTTAAATACAATTATGTCGATTGAAAATTTCAAAAAAAAGAATAGTCATAATTATTCTTACACAATCGATTACGTGGTCATCAATGACGGTTCAACAGATAAAACCCAAGAGATTTTAGAAGAAAATAAAATTAATGCGGTTCACTTGGTGATGAATTTGGGGATTGGTGGAGCTGTCCAAACAGGGTATCGATACGCAGAAGAAAATGATTATGATATTGCTGTGCAGTTTGATGGGGATGGGCAACATGATATCCATAGTTTGGATGTTGTAGTACAACCAATAATCAAAAATGAATCAGATTTCGTTATAGGCTCGAGGTTTTTACCAAATCAAAAAGCGGATTTTCAAACAACCTTTATGCGTCGTGTTGGAATCAAAATTCTTTCTTTTTTGATTTATCTCTCATCCGGGAAAAAAATATATGATGTCACTTCTGGCTATCGAGCTTGTAACAAAAAAATCATCGGATATTTTTCAAAAAAATATCCGACGAGTTACCCTGAACCAGAATCCACTGTACACTTATTGAAAAAGAAATTTAAAATCAAAGAAGTTGCTGTTAATATGATGGAACGTTCTGGTGGACAATCATCGATTCGCTCATTTACTTCAATCAAATACATGTTTGAGGTAAGCATTGCGATCATTGTTTCAGGATTTATGCGGGAGGGAGACTAATGAGTCCGATTTTAAGAATAGAAATGCTGATATTCTCGATACTCTTTTTTGTTTATATTATTCGTTCGATCAATAAGAATATTTTCTTGTTGAAAAATGCTATCGGATGGCTGTTTATATCTGCTGGATTAGTGGTTTTCGCTATCTTTCCTAAATTACCAGAGTGGTTAGGTAAGCATCTAGGATTTGAAACAACGTCTAATTTCTTATTGATCGCGGCGATATTTGTCTTACTATTTATTGAAATCAAAAATTCCGCTTTGGTGTCAAAACAGCAAAACCAAATAAAACTGTTAATCCAAGAACTTTCAATATTGAAAGATAAAAAGGAGAAAAAATAATGTTCTTATTCTTAATATATGTCGTTTTATCCACTTCAGGTCTGATCTTAGTGAAGCTAGGTTCACAAGCCAATTCAATTCAGATCACGAATGCTATTTTTTCTTTTTCAATGTCTTTTACAACCATCATAGGTTTTTTATGCTACATGTTTAGTTTTGTTTTGTGGATGGTCATTATTAGTAAGTCAGAAGTTTCTTATATTGTTCCTATGGGGGTTGCATTTACAAATATCGCTGTTTTAATAGGGTCAAAACTTATTTTACAAGAACAAGTTTCACTTGGGACAGTTATTGGGACATGTGTGATTATTTTAGGGATCGTTATCATTCAATTAGCTAAGTAAAAAGCCTTTAAAATCAGCTTTCAGTCACTAAATCTTAAGAAAATACTTACATAACTTGAAAAAAGTGCGTATATTCTTTAAACTAGTAATGTTATGCAGCTTATTTTTAGTGGAATGATAAGAGCGATGGAAATAGGAAAGGAACAGAGTCAATGATACGAGAAACACTATCTATTTTTAAAAATATTTTTGAAAATAGAAAACTGTTATTACAGTTTTCATTTAACGATTTTAAATCAAAATATGCAGGTTCTGCTTTGGGAATCATCTGGGCGTTTATTACCCCTCTGGTTACCGTACTTACTTACTGGTTTGTTTTTTCTCAGATTCGTGAGCGAGGAGCAAATGAGGAATATCCCTTTATCGTTTATTTAGTTACAGGATTAATCCCATGGTTCTTTTTCTCAGATTCATTGATGTCTGCGACAAATGTTTTTAAAGAGTACAGTTATCTTGTAAAAAAAGTAGTCTTTAACGTACAAATTTTGCCAACATCGAAAATTTTATCAAACCTATATACGCATCTATTTTTTATTGTGATTGGTTTTGGTATCACTTCATTGACTGGCATTTATCCAACGTTACATGCGTTACAATTGATTTATTATCTATTCTGTTTGATTATCTTCTTAACAGGAGTTACTTGGTTAACAGCTTCAACACAACCATTTTTACCAGATATCATGCAATTTATCAATGTAGCGATGCAAACAATTATGTGGACACTCCCCATTTTATGGTCGCCTACCGGTTGGATCGAAAAAGTACTGAAATTGAATCCACTTTACTACATCATACAAGGATATCGTGATTCATTTACAGGTAAAGCGTGGTTCTGGGAACATTGGCAATATGGCTTGTATTTCTGGGGCTTTACGATTGTTCTTTTGTTAATTGGATCAACTGTATTTAGACGTTTGAAACCTCATTTTTCAGATGTATTATAAAGTATAGGAGAGTAAAAAATGTCAGAATATGCAATCGATATACAGAATATAACAAAAACATATAACATGTATAAAAAACCGTCTGATCGTTTTAAAGAAGCGTTGAATCCAATGAAAAAAACGTATCATGATCTTTTCTATGCATTAAAAGATGTCACAATGCAAATTGAAAAAGGTGAGATGATTGGATTTGTTGGAGAAAATGGCTCTGGAAAATCAACGATTCTTAAAATAATTACAGGTGTCTTAACGCCAACTTCTGGTTCTATGACGATTGATGGGAAAATCTCAGCGTTATTAGAACTGGGCTCTGGTTTTAATCCTGAGTATTCTGGCTATGAAAATATTTTTTTAAATGGAATGGTTCTTGGTTTTTCTAGAGAAGAAATGGAAGAACGAGTGGATGATGTTATCAAGTTTGCTGATATTGGCGATCACTTATATCAACCTGTAAAAACTTATTCTAGTGGGATGTTTGTTCGCTTGGCTTTTGCTGTAGCAATCAATGTTGATCCTGATATTTTGATCGTAGATGAAGCCTTAGCAGTAGGGGATTTAGAGTTTCAATTGAAATGTATGGAGAAATTTACCGAAATCAAAAATTCAGGTAAGACGATTCTTTTTGTCTCACATGATGTAAACTCCGTTCGTCGCTTTTGTGACCGAACATTCTGGTTGAAAAATGGAGAAGTTGTTGAATACGGTGACACTATGGACGTGACAACGAACTACGAAAACTTCTTAAAGAAAAAATCAATCAAAACAGTTGATCGTGAAAAAACAATTCAAAATGAAGAAACGGTTCCTGATATTATTGAAGTCGATAAAGCGACCTTGCTAAATTATGCTCTAGAACCTTTAGAAATCGTTACTCAAGATGAGAAGGTTATCGTAAAACTAGAGTACACTGTTAAAGACGATACAATAAAATCACCTGTGTGCGGAGTAGCCATTCGTACAGTTGATAATAATTACGTGTGCGGGCTAAACACGTTGTTAGATGGTGTTGAAATTCCTTGGAAAAAAGGTAAAAATGTCTTTTATCTAGAATATGGAAAAATGTCTCTTTTAACTGGGGAATATTATTTTGATATTGCTTTCTTTGAAGAACACGCCACAGTACCTTTGGTTTATAAAACGAAATACCTGACCATGTTTATTAGCGGTCGCTATGCAGGCGAAGGCATTGTCATTTTAGATCATGAATGGAAGGATACTATTAAAAATGAAATATGATTTTGAAATGGAAGTTGACGAGAGTACTAGTGTTGGTAAAATCGTTGCCCAAATTAAAGAGAATAGTCGGGTATTAGAATTTGGACCAGGAAATGGCCGAATGACAAAATATTTGATGGAAGAAAAAAATTGCTATGTTGCAATTGTTGAGTTGGACAAAGAGTTATATGATCATGTTAGTGAGTTCTCCAACGACGGATTCTATGGGAATATCGATGAAGAAGCTTGGACAAAACACTTTGAAGGTCAAACCTTTGACTACATTATTTTTGCGGATGTCTTAGAGCATTTGATGAATCCTAAAAATGCACTTATGAAAGTCAAACCTTTTTTAAGTGCTGAAGGTCAAATCCTAATCACTTTCCCAAATATTGCACATAACTCTGTTTTGATCGACCTATTTAATAATAAATTAGATTGGCGTGAAACAGGGTTGCTTGATGCAACACACAAGTCATTCTTCGTTCAAAGTGGTTTTGAAAAACTTTTTAATGAAATTGGTTTATTTATCGCCAAAGAAGATTTTACGATCAACGAAGTTGGTTATAATGAACTAGAATCCAATTATGAAGACTTGCCAGTGGAAGTTCGTGCTGCTTTTAAAGCGCGTCCATTTGGGGAAGTCTATCAGTATTTCTACGCACTTTCTGCTGAAACTGTGGAACATCCAACCCGGGTAATACCCGAAAATTCAAGTTATAGAAAGAATATCCATTTTTTATATGACTGTGGTGAAGAAGATCAAAAAGAATTTGATGTTCAGCTTAATAATGTGTCGGGTGAAAATAAAACATTTACAATCGAGGTACCGGAAAACATTAAGTTATTAAAAATTTTCCCTAGCTTGACAGGAGTGGTAGTAGACATAGAATTGGCAGTTGAAGGGGCAACAGTACAACCTAGTGCGACGAATGCTGTCTACAATAAGGAATCATATTATTTCTTTTCTGATGATCAAGTTCCTGTCATGGAAATAGCTGACAAAAAAATCGCCGGTAAAACCATGACGATCACGGCAGATTATAAATACGAAGGCAATTTTTCAGACACAGTTCATGGGTTGATTGAATATGCAATCACGCAGAAAACAGAAAATAATCAGTCAAAAAATTCAGAATTAATGGTGAGTGAAAGACAAATGGCAAGTTATAAAAAAGTATCAATCAGTAAATTTGATTCGCTCGTTTCACTTAACATCGATGATATTGTTCGTCATGTTGAGGAGAAAAAGACTGTGATTCGTGGTTGGGCGTATTCTAAAGAAGATAAATTACCAGTTTCCTTTAAAGTAGCCGCTGAAGCGACTGTTGAATATTCTGTAACAAAAGAATATCGTAGAGACGTTATTGATATGTTTGAGCTAAAAGGAGATCAAGAGTATGGATTTGTGATCGACGTGATCGATCCTGACGATCAACCAACCTATACATTGAATGTTTCAGCTGATAATGGCCGTAAATTACAATACCGTTTAGAAAAACCAAATATGGTACAGCCAGGTAATAAAATACAACGAGCAATGCGTTCCATACAAACACGAGGTTTAATCGGCTCTGTGAAGTGGTATTTCAAACGCCAAGAACAACAAGAAACACCTGTTGATCCGTCGGCTATTTTGGAAGAAATCAAAACATTTAAATATCAACCGAAAATTTCTGTAGCTGTTCCTGTGTATAACGTGGAAGAAAAATGGTTAGATGCTTGTGTATCCTCTCTTCAGAATCAATATTATGAAAATTGGGAGCTATGTTTAGCAGATGACGCTTCACCAAGTGATTACATTAAACCATTACTTAAAAAATATGCGGATGCAGATGATCGCATAAAAGTCATTTATCGTGAAGAAAATGGTCATATATCTGAAGCAACAAACTCAGCATTAACGATTGCAACAGGTGATTACATCGGTTTTATGGACAATGATGATGAACTAGCTCCACAAGCGTTGTATGAAGTTGTAAAAGCGTTAAATGAAGATCAAACGATTGATTTTATTTATACCGATGAAGATAAAGTCACTGAAAGTGGCAAACGTTTCAACGCATTCTATAAATCAAAATGGAATTCTGAGTTGATTTTAAACCATAATTATATTACGCACTTTGTTGTAGTAAAACGGTCTCTATTAGAAAAAACAGGCGGTTTAAAAACTGAATTTAATGGTGCTCAAGACTATGATTTTGTTTTACGTGCTACTGAAAATGCAGAAAATATCGCGCACATTCCAGGTATGATGTATCATTGGCGGGCAATTGAGTCATCTACTGCTTTGAATCCTGAAAGTAAAGGTTACGCATATGTTGCTGGTCAACGTGCAGTGCAAGCTGCAATGGATCGTCGCGATATCAAAGCAAATGTTGAAATTGCTGAGTTTTATGGTTCATATAAAATAAACTATATCTATGAAACAGTGCCAAAAGTGTCTATTGTGATTACGAATGATACAGATGATATCAATGACTATTTAAAAAAATTATTGGAAAAAACAATTTACGAAAACTATGATATCGTTTTACCAAAATCATTGAAAGAAAAAGTCAAATCATCTAGTAATAAGCTTATCTATAGTGAAGGTCAAACAAGAGATGAATTGGTTCAATCAAGTACAGGAGAATACATTGTTCTTTTAGATGCAGGATTGGTACCAACGAAAAGTAATTGGCTTGTTGAACTGATGAACATGGCACAACAACCGACAGCAGGAATTGTAACAGGCAGGGTCGTGGATCAACGTTATCGCATTGAAAATATCGGTATTTCTATCGATACAGAGAAAAAACGCCTGATCTATCCTGAACAAGGTACTCCTGGTAAGAGTTTAGGCTATTACTATCGTATTGCTTTACCAAGAAACGTGCAGGCTGTATCTGAAACATGCATGATTTTCAGAAAAGCGGATTATCTAGCCGTTTCAGGTATCAACGAAGAGCTAGGTAAGGATATTATGGGTGTGGATTTATCATTGAAGTTTGCTAAAGAATTAGATAAAAAAATTATCTATTGTTCTTATGCTATTTTCAAAGCAGAAGAAAAGCATCAGACGCTTGATAAAAAAGGCAATTTTAAGGCATTAACAGATAAGTGGTCTGAACAGGACTTAGTCGACATTTATAAAAACCCAAAACGTCAATAAGATCAGACCTTTAATTATAAGGAGAGCTAAACATGAACGATGAGATAAAGATCATTATTGATAGTATCTATCGAGAGAAACAAACAAATAACTTAACAATAACTGGCTGGGCTTTGGATACAGATTCAAAGTCCTCCCCAGTTATTTCAATCAACAATCAAGAGCAAGTAATATCTTTTGACATCAAACGTGTTTTACGAGAAGATGTCAACCAAATCTACGAGGTAGAACCAAACGTTTTAGCAGGGTTTGAAATAAAACTAGAAGGTATTCAAAAGAAAAATAAATTAGAAGTTCGTTTTGTCTCAGAAGAGTCACAATCTAGCAAAATAGAATGGATTGATTTAGCAAAAAAACATCCTCTAATTCCTGGTACTGAAGATAAAATGGCAAGATTGATGATAAAAGTACATAAAGGCATCAATTATCTAAAAAGAAACGGGATCAAAAGTACGATCCAACGTGTAAGAATAGAAAAAATCAGAAATCAGTCATCTTATCCAAGTTGGTTGGAAAGAACTGAGCATTTTGACTTTGAGCAAATCAAAGCTGAAATCAGCACATTTAAATATCAACCTAAAATTTCGATCGCTATGCCTGTTTATAATGTAGAGGAAAAGTGGTTGCGTCGTTGTATTGATTCTATTTTGATTCAAGACTATTCAAATTGGGAACTTTGCATGGCGGATGATGCTTCCACAGATCCTAAAGTGAAAGAACTATTAACTGCTTATAATGACTCAGATGAACGAATTAAAGTTGTTTTTAGACCAGAAAATGGACATATTAGTGAAGCAACAAATTCTGCCCTAGCCTTAGCTACAGGAGAATTCGTTGCATTATTAGACAATGACGATGAGTTGCCAAGAATTGCTTTTTATGAAGTTATCAAAGCTTTAAATGAAAATCCTGAATTGGATTTACTTTATAGCGATGAAGATAAAATCGATATGGAAGGCAATCGCTCGGATCCCTCATTTAAACCAGATTGGTCGCCAGATTTATTATTAGGAACAAATTACATTTCTCATCTTGGTGTTTACCGTAGAACAATTCTTGAAGAGATTGGCGGTTTTAGAAAAGGGTATGAAGGCTCCCAAGATTATGATTTAGTTCTTCGATTCACTGAAAAAATAACGAGTGAGCGAATCAAACATATTCCTAAAGTTTTGTATCATTGGCGTATGTTGCCAACATCAACAGCAGTTGACCAATCTTCAAAAGGGTATGCTTTTGAAGCGGGTCTAAGATCAGTACAAGATGCATTAGTTCGTAGAGGGATCAAAGGTCATGCAACTCATGGCCAGGCAAATGGATTATATGATGTCTATTATGATATTGAATCAGAAGATCTAGTTTCGATCATTATTCCTACAAAAAATGGGTACAAAGATGTGAAACGTTGTGTTTCTTCAATCATTGAAAAAACAACATATGCAAACTATGAAATCATTATTGCTGATAACGGCAGTACAGATGAGAAAATGAAAGAACTTTATGATTCATATAAGCAAGAACTGGATGAACGTTTTCGTGTAGTCGTAATCGATATTCCGTTTAATTTTTCTAAAATAAATAATATGGCGGCGAAAGAAGCCAATGGTAAATATCTGTTGTTTTTAAATAATGATACTGAAGTGATCAATGCTGACTGGCTAAAATTAATGATTTCTTTTGGTCAGCAAGAGCGAATCGGTTGTGTTGGGGCAAAATTATTATATCCCAACAATACAATCCAGCATGCTGGTGTGATTCTAGGCTTAGGGGGAATTGCAGGGCATGGACACTATGGTTACCCGCATGGTGATTTAGGCTATTTTGGTAAATTGGCACTAAATGTAGATTATTTAGCAGTTACAGCAGCATGTCTGTTGATGAAAAAACAAGATTTTGACGCAGTTTCGGGATTTGATGAAGATTTTACGGTGGCGTTCAATGACGTTGATCTATGCTTAAAAGTAAAAGAATTAGGCAGAGATAATGTATGGCTTCATGAAGCGGAACTTTATCATTTTGAATCTCAAACAAGAGGATATGATGATAAAGGGAAGAAGAAAAAACGCTTTGAAAAAGAAAAAGCGATGATGGAACAAAAATGGTCGAACTTAATTGAAGATGATCCATTTTATAATCCTAATCTGACAAGAGAAATACCTAATTTTTCATATAGAGACTAGGTAAAAGTAACCAATCTCTTGTGATATTTTGAATGGAGTTAATTATGGAAAGACATATAGAAAGTCAAAAAGACAGCATCCGTGGAAAGTTCGGTACAGCTGTAGATAAAATTATTCAAGTTAGGTTTTGGATTGCAGCGGTTGTCTTCATTTGTATGCTTGTTTTTAAACTTCACGGTAGCTCGCTGAATATGTGGGACGCTTACGTTTCTGAATATGAAAATCCAGGTGAAAAGAGCGGATTGATATTAGGAAAGCCAAGAGGAGTCAGATCTGATGAATGGTTGGTTCAAACTCCTTTCAGTTTATCTCAAACGCAAACAGGATTGAAACAACATAATGAAGTGATTACGGTCGATGGTCAAGATATGATTGTTGGGTATAATTCTGCGGCACTTGATATCGCAACAATTGCCAAACCATTTTCATGGGGATACGTATTGTTAGGAAAAGAATACGGACTTTCATGGGTCTGGGGAATTAAACTAATTGGAATGATGTTACTTTCTTTTGAAATTGGCTTGATTTTGACTAAAAGAAATAAGTATCTAGCTTTACTTGCAAGTGTTTGGATTCCTTTTTCTTCAGCAATCCAATGGTGGTTTGTTTCTCCTGTTGGAGATTTAATCTTTTTCACTTTAGGCTTTTTAGTGGGAATGTATAATTACTTTTACTATCATGAAAGTAAGGGCAGACGATTCTTCTTTTCGACGCTCGCAGCAATTTCTATTTCAGGGTTTGTACTTGTTTTGTACCCCGCTTTGCAAGTTCCATTAGGCTATTTGATTGTATTGTTTTTGATTGGTTTCTTTTTTGAGTTTCATAAGAAAATTAAGTTGGATAAATTTGATGGACTGTTTATAGGAGGTGCTGTGTTAGCAACCTTTGTGATACTAGGCGTTTCAATCTATTCCTCATGGGAATCTTTGCTTCTAGTGATGAACACTGTTTATCCCGGAAAAAGGGTGAGTGTTGGTGGAGAGTTTCCTAGAAAGGATATTTTACTATTTTTGACGAATTGGAAAATGCCGTTTATGGATGTCACATACACAAATAATTCAGAATTAAGTAGTTTTTATCACTTGTTTTTTGTTATATTGCCGCTGGCACCGCTTATTTTCTTTAAAAAAATAAGAGAAAATCTTTACGGTTTTCTACTTTTTGTCTATTGCTCATTTAGTTTATTATGGATGAGTTTTAGTTTTCCTACAATCATTGCTAAAATCACTTTATGGTCTTATATTCCCACGGTGAGAGTAACTGTCTCTTTTGGATTTGCTTCAGTATTGTTAAGTTTATGGTTTATACAATATCTTTGGGAGAGAGAAGCGTTTAAATCTTTGGTAGTGGGAATTGTGTTGTTCTTTAATTTAGGCTTGTATTTCTTTGCTCTTTATACGGGGAATTTACGTTTGTATATAAGTAAGTGGGCAATTGTAATTATTTTACTTGTAGTTGTCTTTTTGATTGTGGCACTTTTCAAGAAATGGAAAGTAAGTTTCTGTATTGTTTTGGCAGGTATCGTATTGCTGACAGGTGTTCCTGTCAATCCGTTAGCGCAAGGTGTAGCGCCTGTTTACGAGAAGAAAATTGCTCATGAGATTCAAGGGATTGAAAAAAATGATCCAGGACAACTTTGGGCAGGTGAGCGCCTAATGTACGGCTACCTCCCTATGTTAGGTGTGCATACGTTCAATGGTATTTCTTTTACACCTAATTTAGACTCTTGGAAAATTTTGGATCCTGACAAGAAGTATGAGGATGTTTATAATCGTTATGCTCATATTAATGTAGAAATCAGCAACGATGAACCATCACTTCAACTGCTTCAAGCAGATTCTATTGTTGTAAGATTGAGTCCCCAAGTAATCAAAGAGTATGGCATAAAGTATTTAGTAACGTATAAAGAAATACAAAATCTTTCAACTACAACTGTAAAATTTGATCGGCTTTATGGACCTGATAAAGACGGTGCATATATCTATAAGGCTATTTACTAAACGAAATTCATGAATGGAGAGATGAAATGGGGAAAGTGCAGGATAAATTGAGTAATCTAATCCTATTGGTTACTATTGCTATTTCGTATTTAATGTGGGTAGTCGGTGTTGGAACAAAAATGACTTTATTTATTTATGAAAACAGTATGTACTTTTTAGCAGCAGCCCTTGTGTTGATACTAATATTAAAAATGAAAGAATTAACACGAAGTGATTTTAAACTCATTCTTTTGGCAGGTGCTATTTTCGTATTTTTTACAATTACTTCTTCCATAAGACATAGTAATCGATTTATCAACGCAGCAATCCCTTTGATAATTCTTTTCCTTCTTTGTTTTAAAAAGACTAAATTTACAAAGTTAGATTTAGGTTTGTTGGCAGGAATATCAGGTGTTGCTTTAGGTGCAACCGTCTATAGAATTTATACAGAGTTACCTAAATTGGTACCTGCAGATGCCATTTGGAAAAGCGGCAATAAACTAGAAGAAATTTGGATCAATACGAATACTATCGGGATGGCATTGTTTTTATCTACGATGATGTTAACGATTTTAATAAAATCCTTTGATATTGGCTATTTTAAATTGCTTGTTATTCCGATCTATATTGTTGGTCTAATGTCGATTTGGGTATGTCAATCGAAAGCTTCATTAGGGGCATTAGTTCTTTTTATTATCATTGATAACATTGTACCTAAAAAAATATTACAGAATAATTATTTACTATTGATAGGTTTTAGCTTGATATTTATTTTAGGTCCCGTTGTATTTTACGCATTTTCAAAATCTGATACGCTTAATTTGTTTACCGGAAGAGAAAGGATTTGGGCAGAATTTTTTGAAAAATGGTTTTCTAGCATTCAAAATATGTTGATTGGGATGGAACCGTTTAGTGCATCTTGGAAGGCTTTAGGTACTCATAATAGTTATATTTATACTTTAGGAAGCTATGGTATTTTAGGGTACATTTCCTTTTTTGGAGCACTAATCTACTTTTTAGGTTCAAATACATTTAAGAAAACAAACCTTTCATTTTTCCAAATTAGTCTATTACTGGGCTTTTTAGCTATTTGTGTTCAATCTACGATGGAAGAAACGTTACTTGCAACTCAATGGATACCAATTGTTTATTCTTTTGTGGGGATTGTTTTGCAAAAGACAGATGAAGTTTCTCAAAGATAGAGAGAGTTTTTGTTACGGTCTCAACTGAGCTAGTTGAGTGAATTATCAGGTTGCTATTTTTTTTCAAGCCTTAGTATGGTAACATGAAATTTGAAGTTTTTACTAAAGATATTTTTAGTAATAATACATCATATAATTAGGAAGGAAGGTAAAAATGTCAACTAAAAATGAATGGAATAATGCAAAACGAATTGCGATTATTATTGTAGATGTTTTAGTCTTCAATTTTTCTGTATTGGTTGGATTTTGGATTAAATTTGGATTTAACATTCCTTCATATAATTTTGTCTCATATGAAAAGTCTGCTATTTACATTTCGCTATTTTTTATCTTTTTGAATTTACTATTAGGGGCGTATGTTTTTTATAATCGAACGATCAATGACATTGTTTTTGTAACGGTTATAGGACAGTTTTTAACAATTTTATTTATCATGACTATTACTTTTGCAGGTCGGTGGTTTACTTTTCCAAGATCGGTATTAGTTTATACATTCATTGTCAGTATTTTATTGTTAAGTCTTTGGAGAATACTGGTTTATTTTTTATATTTGAAAGTCAGTTCGATAAAAAAAGTTGTGATACTTGGAACAGAAGACAGTGTGGTCTCAGCAACTCAAAATTTTGTTAGTCACAAGAATAAAAAACACCAAGTTACAACGGTTATCGTAGATCATTATTATGAAAATCTAGTAAAGCTATTGGATCAAATTGACATTGTCTATATTTCCAGTCATATTGATGAGAATGAAAAATTCAAGATTTATAAGCTTGTTACAAAAGCAGAAAAGAAACTGTTCTTGAATACTAGTTTTGAGAATTTAATTATGTTGAAACCAAATATGATGAATTTTGAGGATGAAAGTATTATTGAAGTTTCGGACTTCAGAATCAAAGGTGAAGATAATTTCATTAAACGATTATTTGATATTATGCTATCTTTTGTTTTATTAGTGATTGCGTCTCCTTTGATGCTAGTAGCGGCGATTCTTGTAAAAGTAACGTCTCCGGGACCAATTATTTATAAGCAAACGAGAATTACGTTAAACCAAAAAGAATTTCCTATTTTAAAATTTAGAACGATGTCTGCAACAGCAGAAGCGAAGTCAGGTCCAGTGCTATCTACAAGTAATGATAGCCGAGTCACTGGTGTAGGTAAATACTTAAGAGCATTAAGAATAGATGAATTGCCTCAATTGATCAATGTGATCCGTGGGGATATGGCTATCGTTGGACCTAGACCAGAACGACCATTTTTCGTTGATCAATTCAATAGTGAAAATCCGCAGTACTACTTGAGACACAATGTAAGAGCGGGTATCACAGGCTATGCACAGGTGTATGGCAAGTATGCATCTGATTATAATAGTAAATTGAATTTTGATTTATTATATATTAAAAATTATTCTTTGATGCTGGATTTGAAAATACTACTTCAAACAATCAAAATTTTATTTGATAAAGTGTCTTCACAAGGCGTAGAAGAGGTTGAACGTAGCGAAAAAGATCTTTCTTTTCTAAGTGAAAATAACATCGATTTATTTAAATGAAACGAGTGAAAAAAATGCAAACAATAGCTGTCAGCGTATTAATGTCGATCTACTTTAAAGAGAAACCAGAATACTTTATTCAAGCTATGGAGAGTACAATCAATCAGACGGTTCAACCAGATGAAATCCTTCTGGTTGAAGATGGTCCATTAACGGTAGAGTTAGATGAAGTTATTCAACAATACCAAGCAAAGTTGGGTGACCAACTGACCGTGATTTCTTTAGATGAAAATCAAGGTCTTGGGACGGCATTGGCTATCGGGGTAGAAAAGTGCAGAAATTCTCTGATTGCTCGAATGGATACAGATGACATCATGGCAGAAAATCGATTAGAAGTACAATATCAAGAGTTTTTGTCAAATAAAGATTTAACAATCTTAGGATCAAATATCATTGAATTTGAAGGAAGTCCGGATAATATACTTGCAAGAAAACGTATGCCTGAAAGTAATGAAGCCATTAGATCCTATTCAAAACGAAGAAATCCATTTAATCACATGACAGTAATGTTCAAAAAGGCTGCTGTGATACAGGTTGGGAATTACCAGCCTTTACCTGGCTTTGAGGATTACTACTTATGGGTGAGACTTTTAAAAGAGAACTTTGTAAGTTTTAATTTGCAACAAACACTTGTGTTGGCAAGAACAGGAGCAGAGATGTACTCTAGAAGAGGTGGGTTATCTTATCTGGTACCCGGACTAAAAGCTAGGCGGATTATTTACAAAAGCGGTTTGGGTAGAATCAATGATTTAGTATTTGTTTCACTAGTGCATATCGTTATAAGTTTGATGCCGAACAAATTAAGAGGATCATTTTATCAAAAACAACTTAGAAATTAAAAAATTAGTTAGAATAAAATTATTCATAACAGCGAACTTGCTTTTATGTAAAACAAGTCATTTTTATTAGAGGGTATTCCTTATGAACAATATATTTGTAAGGATCCCTGACTCGTTTTCAGTAATTAATTGGAAGTTCAATATAAGAACCACAACTATAAAGTTATGCACTGCATAGAGCAAGGCTAATTTTTACATAAAAATGTTTAAATAATAATTTGTTTACATATGAATACTAAATTTTAAAAAAACTGTAACAAAGAATGTGTATTATGATTTATAGAAGGGGCTTATATAGAAATCTGTGGTCTTTCTATCAATAATCATTGAAGAAAGTAGATTTTTCATTAGCTACACTATGTTTAATGAACCTAATATTCGATTGGACAAAGCTATTGGATACAACTAAATTTAAGAATACGATTTTCAGAACGTAAATGTTAAATAAGTTGATAGGAATGTTAAATAATTAAGAGAGGGAAATTGGATGAAAAAAAGTATTATTTTAATTGGAGTATTCGCAGCTCTAGGGTGTTATAACTCAACGGTATTAGCTGAGGAAAGTGAGGGGGGTTCAAATTCTAGCGAGCAGATAAGTGAACAAACAATCACTAGTAATGAGACTATTGAGTCAGAAAATACAGCAAAAACAGAAAATAGTGATCAAACTAAAACGGATGAATCTAATGCAGAAAAAGATATAGAAATAACTGAGGATAATAATTCTCCTATGGGGAAACAAGCGCAAAAAAGCTCAGAGTTCTTAAAAATAGATCCGAATAAACGATCTGATTTAGCAGTAAGCATCCAACCTCGTTCGTATGCTTTTGAAGATACTTACTTTGTGGCAACAGAATCTAATAGACCTGCGATAAATTTTATTGACATCTCATCACACAACGGCAATATATCAGTAAATGATTATAATATAATGAAACAATATGGCGTAACAGGAGTGGTTGTCAAACTAACTGAATTCACAACATATGTGAATCCATATGCGCAAGCTCAGATTGAAAACGCAAAAAAAGCAGGATTATCAGTGTCTGTATATCACTATAGTTGGTTTTCTAATGCCGCAATGGCAGAAGCAGAAGCAGATTTTTTTGCTAGTCAAGCAGCTGCATTAGGTCTTTCTAAGAATACAGTTATGGTGAATGATGCTGAGCAAGTTGAGATGACGACAGGAAATGTAACAGCCAACTCAGTAGTGTTTAGAAATAGATTAAATGCTCTGGGTTATAATAAAGTGGCACATTATTCAATGTTTGATTGGTTTAATAGAAAAATATTAGATACAAATATTTTAGGTTTGCAAAATAGTTGGGTAGCACAGTATCCATATAATCCGTTAAATAGTAATCTACTTCATACTGATTATGCTGCGTGGCAGTGGTCTTCTGAAGTAACATTCCCAAACGTTAACACTGGAATAGGCGGAAGATTTGATGTGAACGTTTCGTATAATAATTTATTTTTAACTTCAGGTGATTCTTATGATGTTATTGAATATGAGAAAGTAGTGAACTTTAAAGGGAAAGTAAAATCTGGTCAAAATCATGGGATTTATAATAAAATTTACAACACTGAAGGAGACAATCCCAGAATAGGCAGCAGTCCAACCTATGCAGAAAAAGATGTAGAAATCATCAGTGAAGCAAAAACATCAAAAGCAACGTGGTACCAATTTACAGTAGATGGTAATGTAGTTGGTTGGATGGATGCCAAAGGGTTTGATGCGTATGATCAAATCGAGTATGAAACAGCCGTGAATTTTAAAGGAAAAGTAAAATCTGATCAAAACCACGGGATTTACACTAAAATCTACTATACTGAAGGCAATAATCCAAGAGTAGGCAGCAGCCCAACGTATGCAGGAAAAGATGTAGGGATCATCAGTGAAGCGAAAACATCGAAAGCAACATGGTACCAATTTACAATAGACGGTAATGTAGTTGGTTGGATGGATGCCAAAGGGATTGACACTTATGATCAAATCGAGTATGAAACAGCCGTGAGTTTTAAAGGAAAAGTAAAATCTGATCAAAACCACGGGATTTACACTAAAATCTACTACACTGAAGGCAATAATCCAAGAGTAGGCAGCAGCCCAACGTATGCAGGAAAAGATGTAGAGATCCTAAAAGAAGCGAAAACATCAAAAGCAACATGGTATCAATTCAAACTAGATGGTAAAGTAATGGGTTGGATGGATGCCAAAGGTTTTGATAGCTATGATCAAATTGAATATGAAACAGCCGTGAGTTTCAAAGGAAAAGTAGCAACGGGTCAAAACCACGGGATTTACACTAAAATCTACTACACTGAAGGCAATAATCCAAGAGTAGGCAGCAGCCCAACGTATGCAGGAAAAGATGTAGAGATTCTAAAAGAAGCGAAAACATCAAAAGCAACATGGTATCAATTCAAACTAGATGGTAAAGTAATGGGTTGGATGGATGCCAAAGGATTTGATAAGTATGACGAAATAGAATACGAAAAAGCAGTAAGTTTCAAAGGGAAAGTAGCAACGGGTCAAAACCACGGGATTTACACTAAAATCTACTACACTGAAGGCAATAATCCAAGAGTAGGCAGCAGCCCAACGTATGCAGGAAAAGACGTAGAGATCCTAAAAGAAGCGAAAACATCAAAAGCAACATGGTATCAATTCAAACTAGATGGTAAAGTAATGGGTTGGATGGATGCCAAAGGGTTTGAATTATATGACATAGGTGTTTAAGCAGAGTTGTTATTCAAAATTTGAATAACAGGGTAGAGAATTTTTTTAATTGCCTTTTTACAAAAAATTTATAGTCAATTTTCGATTAGTGACCATCTCTAGCAAATTTACTTTTGTTAGAGATGGTTTATGCTGTACATTTGAAGATACGTTATCTGATCAATAGTGATTGAGTAGATACGACTCATAAATGAAAGAGATATAAAAAAATTATTACAAAGAGGTAGCGAATGAATAAGTATTTGAATTATATTTACAAGTTTTTCTTGATAACATCTATTTTTGCAATGGTATGGGCTGTTTTTTCGACGATTTATTCACCTAGAATTGGCGAAATATTTTCCTTGTTTAGAAATGTCCATTCGCCTAAAAGTATTATTTTGATTAATATTCTTTGTTTCATTTTTACATTACTTATGTATCCTACAATGGCACGATTTCTTAGTAAAGGGATAAAAAAATGGAAACTGAGCAATAATTTCACGTATATTTTTCTAATAGTGGAGTTAGTCATTTATTTTGTTTCTTTATTATTGTTTCTTCGATTCATGGATTTTAAGCAACCAGTTGATGATGCAGCAATTACGCTAAAATTTCTGGATCAGTTATCTCAGGGAGAGAAGTGGGGATACAATTATATGTATTCTAATCCTCAAAATCTCATGCTTATGTACATTTTTTCAGCGGTAAGAGTTTTTTTAGGAACTAATTATAGTTCAATTATTGTAATTTTTAGTTTATTACATGTAGTAACTATTTTGCTAACTTTTTTAGCGCTGAAAAATTTAAAACTGAGTAACTTAGTTTCTTTAGTTTCTATTCAGATACTTATTTTTGCTATTCAAATTAATTTACATGTTCCCGTTGCTTATACAGATATATTGTCGATATTTTTTATGTCAGTAACGCTGTTTTTCTTCACGGGCTATTTAAAATCGGCAGATAAAGGAACAAATAAATTTAGCTATATCTATATTACACTGGCATCCTTTTTTTGTGTATTCGGCTTTATTAGTAAGGGAACTATGCTTATATTGGTGATCGCCTTATCTTTATTTTTGGTATTGTATAATAAAGGAAATCGAAAATTGATCGGTTTAATGCCATTTTTATTTTTATTTTTTGGTAACTTTTTATGGAGTCAATTTATTGACTCACAAAAGCTCTTTCCAGATAACAATTATGGTCAACCAAATACGCACTACATTATGATGGGGTTAAACAATACACCTATTCCTAAAGATTTATCGGATAAAGACAAGTATACATGGAGTGTTGGCGCATATTCTAGCGAAGATCAACGATTTACTTGGGATATGTTTTTAGATAAACGAATTTCAAAGAAGAAAATTCAAGAAGAACATATGAAGGTTATCAAAGAAAGAGTGCGTAACATGAGCTTTGGTCAACTTATTGAGGCGCTCAATAATAAAGTATCCGTAACTTGGAGTTCGGGAGATTTAAAGTCTTCGTTTGAGATTTTTTTAGGTACGGGCAAAAATGAAGAAAAAATGTGGGTATTTAAAAATAATTTCAGTGGTTTGATTCTCTACTCAATCATGATGGTTATTCAGTATCTTATTTATTTAGGGATTATTTTGTCTAGCTTCAAATTTTTCAAAAGTATGAATCCTTTTATATTTTTTAATAGCATTTATATAACTGGTTATTTTGTGTTTCTGTTGATGTGGGAAGCAAGCCCACGGTATGCTATGGGGATTTTTATACCAACTATTTTATCAATTGGTTTGTTGTTACAAAAATCGAAGCCGGATATAGGGAAGGTTGAATAGGTCGAACGACGCTTTATAATATTAAAGATAAGTTAGAGTTATAGATACTACCAAGTATAAAAAAGTTAATAGTTAAAATGCTGAGGTAGTTATCAAAGAAATTTTGATACTTATCTCAGCGTTTTGTTTGAGATAAGGGGATATTTCTAGCAAATAAATCCAACCGGCTCGGTCTGTGTTTTACAGTTAGATTAAGATATTAGGCAAGTTATTGAAAGTTTTTATTAGATATGAGAGAATGGAAAAGGTGTATTTTTGAAAAAATTAAGTGTTTTGAGGAGTTTAGTAGTAAACCATGAATGATATAGAAAATACAGAGCAGATTAAAAAGATTCAAAAAATCAATTTAGAAATGGCCAAATACTTTGTTAGCTTTTGTGAAAAATATCAATTACTTTGTTATTTTTGTGGTGGTGGATGTATAGGTACTGTTAGAAATGAAGGATTCATACCATGGGATGATGACTTGGATTTTTTTATGCCACGTAAACAGTATGAAAAACTTTATGATTTATGGACAGAACATGCGGATTTAGAAAAATATTCGATACTGAAACCCTCCGAGACCTTTATTGACCATAATTCTTTTACAACGATTAGGGCAAATGACACAACCTTTATTAAACCCTATCAAAAACATTTAGATATTCCACATGGATTACCTATTGATATTTTTCCCTTAGACGGTGCACCAAATTCAACGTTCAAAAGAAAAATTCAAAAAGGATGGGCACTGATTTATGCATTGTTTTGTTCACAAGTCGTACCAGAAAAACATGGCGGCATAATGGCTTTAGGTAGCAGAGTATTATTGAAGCTAGTCCCTACCAAAAAAGGTCGTTTCATTATTTGGTCTTTCGCGAGTAAACAAATGTCTAAGTATGACTTTGATACTTGTGAAAATGTGACTGAACTATGTGTTGGACCAAGATACATGGGAAACATATACAAGAAAAAAGATTTTGAAAAGGCAGAGTACCTCCCTTTTGAAGATACATATATGCCCGTACCAGTAGGGTATGATCATTATTTGACTCAAGTCTTTGGTAACTATATGGAGTTACCAGATGAAAAAGATCGAGTTTCTCATCATGAAGCAGTCTTGATAGACACTGAACATACGTATAAAGAATACAAAGGAACCTATTATTGTGTGGAAAGTTTGAAGGAGGAAAAATAAATGATTACAGCACTTATTATTGCCGGCGGAGTTGGCAAAAGAATGGGACAAGACATCCCAAAACAATTCATTATGGTGGAAGATAAACCAATTATTATTTATACTTTGGAGTCTTTCCAAAAGCACCCTATGATCGATAGAATTTTAGTTGTCTGCAAAAAGGGTTGGGAAGATACACTACAGGCCTATGCAAAGGAGTACCATATTGACAAATTAGCTTGGATCATTGAAGGTGGTAATAGCGGACAAGAGTCAATTAGAAATGGTGTTGACTTTCTGAAAGCTCATTCGACAGAAGAAGATACTGTTGTTATCCATGATGGTATTCGGCCATTGGTGGATGAAATCGTGTTATCAGATGTCATCGTAAAATGTAAAGAATTTGGTAATGCTGTGACTTCGTTGCCGTATAATGAACAAATTTTTGTCAAAGAAACAGAAGAAACAACAAAACAATACATTAATAGAGAAACATTGAGAAGAGTGTCTACACCACAGGCGTACCAATTCGACAAGCTTGTCTGGGCTTATGAGAAAGCCTTTAAAGAAGGAATCGGTATTTCAGAATCATCATATACAAATACTATGATGGTAGATTTAGGAGAGACGCTTTATTTTGCTGTGGGATCGGATAAAAATATCAAGTTGACTACACAAGATGATCTTCAACTATTTAAAGGCTATCTTCGAATGAAGGAAGAATAGGAGAATTTAAAATGTTTCTGAATAATCTGGACTATCAAAGAGATATTGAAAAAGTTGCTCAAGAAAAGTTGGACTGGGAGAAACTAAAAAATAAATCTATATTGATAATTGGTGCCTCGGGCATGATAGGGACCTTTTTTGTAGACTGTCTAATGACTTTAAATGTAAAATATAGTCTTAATCTTTCTGTTTATGCAATGGGGAGAGATAAAGATAAGTTAGAATCAAGATTTATTAAGTATCAATCAGATCTTAATTTTCATTTAGTCTTAGGCAATGTGCTAGCCCCTATATCTTCTGCTATAAAATATGATTTTATTATACATGGGGCAAGTAATACACATCCAAGAGCTTATGCAAGTGATCCAATCAATACAATAATGACTAGCATTAAAGGTACTGAGCAAGTTCTTAATTATGCTGTAGAAAATAAAGTTGAGCGTGTTCTCTTTCTGTCAACAGTTGAAGTATATGGAGAGAATAGAGGCGATGTTGAAAAATTCGATGAGAGCTATTGTGGATATATTGATTGTAATACTTTAAGAGCAGGCTATCCAGAAGGGAAGCGCGCAAGTGAAGCTCTTTGCCAAGCATATATAAAACAATATGACCTAGATATCGTGATTCCTAGACTTTCTCGAGTTTTTGGACCTACAATGTTAAAAAATGATTCAAAGGCGTCTTCTCAGTTTATAATGAATGCTGTCAATAATGAAAACATCATATTAAAGAGTGAAGGAACACAGTATTATTCATATTGTTATATGGCTGATGCAGTTTTTGGTTTATTCTATTTGTTGATCAATGGTAAAAAAGGTGAGGCATATAATATAGCAAACAGTCAATTTGATTTGACATTAAAAGAATTTGCTTATAAGTTAGCTAATATTGTTGGAACAAAAGTGATTTTTGAGAATCCAGATCAAAGTGAAGCTATAGGTTACTCTAAAGCTACCCAAGCGATCTTAAGTACGGAAAAAATAGAAAAATTAGGTTGGAAACCTCTTTATTCCTTAGAAGAAGGTTTGAAACAAGTCATTAAAATTATGAAAACTGAGAGGTGAAACTAGTGCCTAAAATAAGTATTATAGTGCCAGTGTATGGTGTTGAAAAGTACTTAGATAAATGTGTGAAATCTATCTTAAATCAGACCTTTAAAGATTTTGAACTAATTCTTGTAGATGATGGATCTCCAGATAATTGTGGAGCAATGTGCGATGTCTATGCAACTGAAGATGAAAGAGTAATTGTTATTCATAAAGAAAATGGTGGATTAAGTGCAGCTAGAAATGCTGGATTGGATGTTGCCAAGGGGCGTTTTATTGGTTTTGTTGATAGCGATGATTATATCGAAAATGATATGTACGAGTTGCTTTATGACAACATACAAAAAGAAGAGGCAGACTTATCAATTGTTGGGATTTTTGATCTTTATGCAGGTAAAACTCCTGTTATAAAAGAACAAAAATACATTGTTACAGATATGCTTGGGGCTATGAAAATAATATTGGAGGGGAAATTAGTTTCTGTAAACGCCTATAACAAATTATATAAACGAGAAATATTTGAGGAAGTTCGTTACCCAGTCGGAATGATTACAGAGGATGCAGCTATAATTTTAAATGTACTTGAAAAGACAAAAAAAATAGTTATTGATACTCGACAAAAATATTATTACTATCATCGAGCGAATAGTATCTCTAGCAATCATTATTCTAAAAAGGATTTAGATACAATCAAAGCTTGGGAAGATAACGAAACACACATTTTGAAAAAATATCCTGATCTTGCTTATGTTGCACACACCCGTGTTTGTTGGGCTTATTTTACAGTTTTAGACAAACTAATGAAGAGTCAAGTAGAGTATGAAGACAAAAAGATACAAGAAAAGATTGTAAAATTTTTACGTGAGAACTTTAGCTTTGTAATGAAAAACATATACTTTACGAGAAACAGAAAAATTTCTGCGCTTGCATTAAAATTTTCAGTTCCTTTATATAGAAAAATATCTGTTTTAGAAGAAAATCATAGGAAAATAAAAAATGAATAGTTTAGGAGTAAAAGCATGGGGTTAAATAAATTTTTTGAAATAACAAAATTACCTTTTTTAGTGATATTTGAAGTTATGTTGATATTAAGAACTATCAATATCTATAGTTTATTACCAAGTATCTTGGATAGTTTGATTTTTGGAATATTGTCGGTTTGGGCGGTTTTATATTTAGCAAATCAATTATTCTTTAGCATTAAGAAGAGGCAATTTACCTATTTTGATCCCTTACTAATCTTTTTTTTAGTAATGATTTTTTTATCTACATTACTACATTATCAGACCTATCTTGTTGCAAACATGAAGCTTTTGATTTGGCAGGCTATATATCTTCTAGTAATTTACCAAATTGGGAAAGAGAGAAATAGAAAAACATTTGCCTTATTAGAAACGATTTTGTTAGTTGCGTGGTTTTTATTAGTTGTTATAGGTATAGGAATGTTTTTCATGCAATATACTTATTCTGCTCCTTTGGATAAAATATACAATGGACTACGTGTAGGTTTTTTTGAAAATCGATTATACGGGTTATTTGCAGATCCAAACTTTGCAGCAACTATCTCAGTAGTGACCATTGTTTTGTCCATTAGTTTATTATATAGAAAAGTCGCAAGAAAATGGGCAATATTGTTAATTATAAATATTGCCTTACAATGGATTTACATTGTGTTATCTGGTTCAAGAACTGCGTATGTTGAGCTTTTCATTGTTACTTTTGTAGGTGTATTTTTCATAGCTTATAAAAGATTTGATAAAACAAATCTTTTTATACGTTTGATCTATTCTGCATTATCTGGTGTTCTATTTGTACTTGGTATTTATCTAGCTACCTTGCTTATTGAAAAAGGAATGCTTTATACATTGGATTTAGTTAGAGAATTAAAAGCAAGAGGCACTCCTGATGTTTCACTAGATCGTCCAGATGTGGAAAACAAATCAGATATATCCAATAATCGCTTTGGTTTATGGGAAAGTTCTTATGATATATTTAAAACTAGTATGTGGTTTGGAACATCACCAAGAAATTTAGTTACATATGCGCAAAATGTGTTACCTGATACACTGATTGCCATTAAACGACAAACCTCGCATAATTTTTTGTTTTATTTATTAGCAACTACAGGTTTGGCTGGGACAATCCCAATGGTATTATTTTTAGTCAATAAGATTTTCTTAGCTGTAAAAGCATTGTTTTCAAATAAAGTAGCAATTTTTGATAATTTTTTATTACGAGATGTTTTAGTCTCCTTAACTATATTAGTATCTGCTTTATTTTTAACAGAACTTATTTTAGTTAATAAAATTGGTACATTTTTATTTTGGCTTTATTTAGGAGCTGTCTCTGTTGCAATAGAAAAGAAAAATTTGGTTGGAGAGAATGATGAAAATATTAACGATTGAAGAAATACAAGAAGTTAGTACGAAGATACTAGTATATATTGATGATATTTGCCGGAAAAATAATATCGAATATTCAGTTTTTTATGGTAGCTTAATTGGTGCTGAACGACATCAAGGTTATATTCCTTGGGATGATGATTTAGATATTGTATTGACTCGACCAAATTATGATCGTTTAATCAGCATTTTATCAAAAGAAACAAAGTACTTATTATTGAGTTTAGAGACAACGGAAAATTATCGTTATACTTATGCAAAGTTAGTAGATAGCAGAACCTGTGTTAAAACAACGCAATATTATCATAGTGAAGATCCTAATCTAGGTGTATTTGTCGATATTTTTCCAATAGATGGTTTTCCTGTTGATGACTTTTCACGCGAAAAGTTTGGCGAGCAATGTGAAATGTATCGCTATAACATGTTAGCAACGCTAAATGCTTCGTACGCAATCTCAAGGACTTGGTGGAAGGCATATACTAAACGAATTCTTTTTTACCCAAAATATCTTAAATTACTTAAACAAGGTGATTACACTTATTGGAAAAATTTATTTATGAAAGAAACGATTAAATATCCTATTGCTGAAACGTCACTGTGTGGATATATTGAGTTTTTTGATGAGGAATGGGGAGTCTTTCCGGCTGAATGGTTTGAACATTATGAAGATATAATATTTGCTGGTGAAACAGTTCGTACAATAAAAGACCGAAAAAAGTTTTTGACTTTACGATATGGAGATTATATGCAACTTCCACCAGAAAATGAAAGAGTGACCCACCATCCGTACACTTTTTATTGGAAATAAGTTAAATAAGGGAGCTTATAATAGTGAACTATGAACGGACAATGATCATTACCTTGGACGAAAAATCAGTCCTGTTTTCAAAAGATGCACAAAAATTAGGCATTCATGTGGAAAAATATTTTAATAAACGTCCAATATGGGTAAAAATACTAAATATTATTGATAAAAAAATGAATCTACAATTGGCTTCTTTCTTTTACGGTGATTGGAAGAATAAAATGAAAGAAATAGACTTTGTTCTATTAAACTCTCATTTTTTCTCACGTCCTGTGATCAAGTACTTGAATCGGAATTTTCCAACGGTTCGTATTATTGTCTGGTATAGTAACCCTGTGTCTAAAGATACTCCCGTACAATTTTTTAAAGGATTGAATTGCGAGATTTGGTCATTTGATGAAAGTGACTGTAAGAAATATGATTTAAAACAAAATAATCAGTTTATTGATCATTCTAGGCTGATCGTTACTAAAGAAGGGGCAAAATATCAATCTGATATTTGTTTCATAGGTGTGGATAAAAACCGACTGAGTATTTTAATGGAGTTAAAGCAGTATTTTATTAGTCAAAACTTAAGTCCATTGATTTATGTCGTAGATTCGTCTAAAAACTCTCGTTCTGATTATGAATATCAACCTGCACTTTCTTATAGTGAGTTGATCAACTATGAAGGAAATACAAAAGCAATCTTAGATATCGTTCAAAGTAACCAGTATGGTATATCACTTAGACCACTTGAAGCAATTTTTTTAGGCAAAAAATTAATAACAAACAATCCCAGTGTTCAAAATATGGATTTTTATAGACCTGAAAATATTCTAATCCTAAATGAAAACAATCAACATGAAATTCTTAACTTCTTGAAAGTGCCTACTGTGGATATCCCACGAGCGATACGTCAAAAATATGAATTTAAAGGCTGGTTTAGTAATTTTTTTTAGAGTAACCGTATGTCGTGAACAAGTTAGTTAGAGGAAATCTAACAATTTTTTTGTTAAAAAACAATTTAAAATAAATGATGAAATAAGAGGAACCTATCATGAATGGAAAAGCTAAATCGGTCATAAAAAATTTATACTATACAGTTGCGGCTAATTTTGCTACGTTAGGCATCTCAATTCTTTTAAATCTATTTGTACCCAAGTTACTCGGAGTAGCTGAGTATGGTTACTGGCAGTTGTACGTATTCTATTCTTCTTATGTTGGTTTCTTTCATCTAGGTTGGATTGATGGTATTTATTTAAAAATTGGTGGAGAAGAATATGATGATTTAGATAAGAAAAATCTAGGCTCTCAATTTTGGTACTTAGGGATTTTTGAGTGTCTTGTTTCATCTCTAGTGATTATCTGGGCACTATTTTTCATGCCACCAGGAAATAAAACGATGATCTTATTACTTACTGCAGTTGTTTCATTAGTGACCATAGCTAAGACCTTTATTTTATACATTTTCCAATCTACAAATCGCATTAAAGAGTATGCGCAATTATCTAGGAGTGACCGCTATCTATACGTAATGTTGATTGGGGGCTATTTTCTTTTAGGTGGACGTAATTTTTTCTGGCTGATTGTTATGGATATTCTTTCTAGATTGATCCTAACCCTTTGGGGGATGTATCGAATCAAAGATATGTTGAACTTGAGATTAGTGAGTTTAAAGAAAGTATTGCCTGAAATATTGGATAATATCAATATTGGTAGTAAATTGATGCTTAGTAGTGTAGCAAGTATGCTTATTATTGGAACGATTCGTTTCTTTGTAGAAAGAAAATGGACGATTGAAACCTTTGGTAAGCTGTCATTTACTTTAAGTATCTCCAATATGTTTTTGACTTTTGTCAATGCTGTGGGAGTCGTTATGTTTCCACTATTGAGAAGAACAAATCAAAAAAAATTACCTGCTTTATTTGTAACATTAAGAGACTTGTTTGTACCGATCACTTATGCGATTCTGTTATTTTATGTTCCAGCTAAATATGTCCTTTCGTTATGGCTTCCTGATTATGCAGAAAGTCTGAAGTTTATGGGAATATTGTTTCCAATCATCATTTATGAAGGCAGAATGTCCTTATTGATCAATACGTATTTAAAAACATTACGAAAAGAAAAAACGATTCTATTTGTCAACGTAATGACGTTATCTTTATCTTTGATTTTATCAATCTTCATTATTTTCGGATTAGGGAACTTAACTTGGGCGGTTGGACTTATTTTGTTAAGTTTAGCTTTCCGCTGCAATTTAGCAGAATTTTTCTTATGTAGATCAATGAATATTCATATTGAAAAAACGATGATTTTTGAAACGATCTTAACGATTTTATTTATATTAAGTAATTTATTTTTTGGAGGCAGCTTTATTAGTACCGGTGTTTATGCTGTATGTTATGCTGCTTATCTTTTACTCAATCAGAAAAAAATAGTGAGAAGTTTCAATGAGTTTCGAGGATTACTAAAAGGAAATTAGCGATAATTTTATACTAAAAAGTGCTCAGCTATATTTAATAAACATAGAGAATAAAACTAATTTTTGGTTTTGTGTCTATGTTTATTTTTTTGATTAAAATAGTTGCCGAAATGACTGTTTTTGTTACGTGGACAAGGAGAAACAACTTTGCTACAATTAAACTATTGAACAATAAGGGGTGGAAAATTTGAAAAAGAAATTTGGTTATTTATTGGTTGGTATTATGGCAAGCTTCATGGTTGTGCCATCAGTAGCTTTGTCAGAAGAGAAAGGGAGCGAATCTCAAAGCATCGTTGAAAGTCAAACTGCTGAACAAAGTACTAGTCAAGAGTTAGAAAGTACTGGGTCATCTGAAACACAAGGAACTCAAACAAGTGAAAGTACTACAGAAAATGAAAGCGCTGAAAAAAGGGAAACAACACAAACAACAGAAACTCAGACTGAGCAGCCAAAACTAAACTACTCAATCTATAATGAAAAATTAGGTTGGCAAGTAGGGCAAGAAAACGGCGATGGTAGTTCGTTTCCAAACAACAGAATAGAAGCAATAAAAATTGCAATCGACGGATTAGATCCTGAAGTAAATGCTATTCAATACCGTGCACATGTGGCAGATGTTGGCTGGCAAAACTATGTTAACGCCAATGAAATCAGTGGTGTTTCAGGTAAGCGATTAGAAGCAATTCAAATTCAATTAACAGATGTCGTAAAATCTAAATATGACATTTATTATCGAGTTAAAGTTCAGAATTTTGGCTGGTTAGATTGGGCAGCAAATGGACAAGTTGCTGGGACAATGGCTTTTTCTTATCAGATTGAAGGCGTTCAAATTCAATTAAAAGAAAAAGATCAACCAGTACCAGGAGCAACGAAGCGTCCATCAGTACAATATAAAAAGCCTAATGTAAATTACCAAAGTCACATTCAAGATATCGGCTGGCAAGCTGCAAAATCAAATGGACAAACTAGTGGCACAGTCGGTAAATCTAAACGAATGGAAGCGATGAAAATCGCAGTTAATAATTTACCAGTGTCGGGCGGCATCGAATACAGAAGTCATGTGCAAGATATTGGTTGGCAAAACTACGTATCGAATAATGCAATGACTGGAACGATGAAGCAATCTAAACGAATGGAAGCATTAAGCATTCGTTTGACTGGTGAACTGTCCAAGCATTTTGATGTTTATTATCGTGTTCATGCTAAAAATTTTGGTTGGTTGGATTGGGCAAGCAACGGTCAAAATGCAGGGACTGCAGGTTTTAGCTATCAGTTAGAATCAGTAGAAATCAAATTAGTTAAAAAAAATGCAGTGGTACCAGGAGCTAAAAAAAGATACTTTGTACAGTTCAAACAACCCGATATTATATATCAAAGCCATGTACAAGATAAAGGTTGGCAAGCGCCCAGTAAGAATGGTCAAACAAATGGATCAATGGGGCAAAGCAAAAGAGTAGAAGCCATGAAAATCAGAATTGAGAATGCGCCTGTTACAGGCGGCATCGAATACAGAAGTCATGTGCAAGATATCGGCTGGCAAAATTATGTTTCTAATAATCAGTTAAGTGGAACGACTGGAAGATCAAAGCGAATTGAAGCATATGATGTTCGTTTAACAGGAGAGATGGCTAAGCATTTTGATGTATACTATAGAACACATTCAGAATATTTTGGCTGGCTAGGTTGGAATAAAAATGCAGGTATTAGTGGAACCTCCGGCTATCGCTTTCGAATGGAAGCCTTTGATATAATCGTAGTCAAAAAAATGTCTAAAGGACCGGCAATTTCAAATAATTACAAAAAAGCACCTCCTGGAATTGGTAGCTATTACATGGATGCTCCGAAAAGAATAGAATTGAAAACGAATCACTATTATACGAATCGATCGTTACAAAGAGGCAATGATATATCTGTTGGAACAGTAATCAATGTTAAGCGAAGAGTATTAGACAAAAATGGTTATCCAATCCTAGAAACGCCTTATGGATATGTTACTGGTGGTAAAAATATTGTAGCAGCAACTAATAAAGCACAAAAAACATTTATGGATGTTCCATATTACAATCAAATGAGTATGGGTTATCCAAACGGCTGTGAAGAGTTTTCTTTATACATGGCTTTAGAGTATCTAGGAGCTACGCATGGACAAAATGTTCACCAAGTGACAAATGCAGTTCCAAAAGTTCCTTCTTGGGGAAATCCGCATGAAGGATTCAATGGGAGTCCAACGGATATAGGTGGATTCCATACAATTTATCCAAGAGCATTTACACCGTATGCAAAAAGATATGCGCCTAACTCAAGGGACATCAGTGGTGTTGACACAAATCAATTTAAAGAGGAATTGATGAAAGGAAATCCTATAGTAGTATGGGGAACATATCCTTATTTAGCGCCGCCTATCATTGATGGCACTTACTATGGATCTTGGAAAGTTGCAAATTTACATGTCTGGTTAGTAACTGGATTTGATGGGAATAGTTTCCATGTGACAGATCCAATTTATGGAACGATGTGGGTTAGCGAAGGAACTGTAGCACTTTCTTATAGTCCAAATAAAATGGCTGTTTCAATCGATAAATAGAATAGAGGATTAACAATGAAAAATAAGAAACTTTTGTTTTTATTTTGTCTCATCATTTTGGTAATAGCTGTTGTTTTCTTTGTTAGAATGAATGATAAAAAAAGTACGAAAAATCAAGATATAGAGACAAGTTCATCTCAAAGTACAGACATTTTTGATAAGTCGAAAGTTATAAATTATTCTAGTGAAACGGAAGTATCTTATAGCTACGAAGAAGTGACTCTTAGCATTGAAGAAATAAAAAAATATAGAGAAGAGATTGAACAGGCAGGTTTTGACAGCACATTATTTACAGATCAAGAAATTCAAGTAATGCAGTCTGAAATAAAGAAAAACGGACAATCTATTTCTGATTATTTAAAAGATCAACCTAATAAAATGATTGATGAAGCTGAAATAGACAAAGCTCGTGAGGAATTAAAAGCTGCTAAAATCGATCCTAATAAGATGCATACCAATGAGATCGTTGATTTGATAAAACAAGCGAAGAAAGAAAAAAAATCAGTAGTAGACGTTGTAAAAGAAAAATGATGTTGAATTCAATTCTATTGACTGATTAAGCAATTGAGTAACTAACTAGTTGTCCCTAAGGGCAACTAGTTTTTTAATTAAAGTAGACCTCTTTGAATATCCATGATAAACTAAAGAAGTTAAGAATGTTATTTTTTTATTCTATCTAAAAACTAGGAGTTACAACTATATGAATAATATATTAATTACCGGTGGTGCAGGGTTTATCGGCTCTACCTTAGCCAATTTTTATAGTAAGAACCATAAAGTTACCGTCATTGATGATTTATCAATGGGAAGCAAGAGCAATTTGGAACCGTCTGCCAATCTTTACTTTATAGAAGGTAGCGTTACAGACAGTGAGTTGATGAAAGAAGTGTTAACACAAACGCAGTTTGACTACATTTTTCATTTAGCTGCAATTGCAAGTGTAGCTGACTCTGTGGAACGGCCATTGGAGACGCATCAGATAAATTTTGATAGTGTTTTTCAATTGTTAGAATTAGTTAGAAATAACCAATTTGGTTTGAAACGTTTGTTATTTGCTTCGTCTGCTGCAGTATATGGAGATGAACCAACTTTACCTAAACAAGAAGAATCAGTTATCCGACCATTAACACCGTATGCAATTGATAAATTTGCTGCAGAAAAATATGTGGTTGATTATTATCATTTGTATGATATTCCAACAAGTGCTGTTCGCTTCTTTAATGTGTATGGTCCAAAACAAAATCCAGAATCTCCATATTCTGGTGTGATATCTATTATGATGGATCGTTATAAAAAGGTATTGAATAAAGAAGAGGCAACTTTTACTATGTTTGGTGATGGGACTCAGTCGAGAGATTTTGTGTTCATCGAAGATGTCATACAAGCACTAAATCTTATTGTAGAGTCACAAAATTCATTAGGAGAAGTGTATAATATTGGTACGGGTGAAGCGATTGACCTAAATAAATTAGTTTCTACTGTAGATGGTTTGTTAGAAGTTGCTTTACCGATTCGTTATGAAGAAGAACGTTCTGGAGATATCAAGCATTCGCTTGCAGACATTTCTAAGGTAAAAGCTTTAGGGTATAAGCCTAACTACAATATTAAAGCAGGACTGGAAAAGTATGTTTCTTACGAACTTGCTAGCATTGATGGAGAAGATATAGGAAACTAAGCATATATTCCAAATAGAATAACGAAACAGGCGGGATGAGCGATTCTCGTCTGTTTTTTTTGAATAATAGGATCTTTTTAATTGTTTGATACTGTATCTTATGAATGATACAATGATTTCGATTGGAGGGAGAACTGTGACAAAAATAATCGCCCACCGTGGGAGCAAAGGAACCCATCCGGAAAATACTTTAGCAGCTTTTAAAGAAGCTGTTCGTGTTGGATCTGATGGAATTGAGCTGGATGTTCAGTTATCAAAAGA
Source organism: Enterococcus sp. AMC1252 (assembly GCF_058216515.1). NCBI lineage: Bacteria > Bacillati > Bacillota > Bacilli > Lactobacillales > Enterococcaceae > Enterococcus > Enterococcus sp. AMC1252. The sequence continues at coordinate 2,861,896 of NZ_CM177097.1, read as the reverse complement.
TAACCAACTGATTGTGATTCATGATGAAACGATTGATCGTACCACAAATGGACATGGAGAAGTTGGTCAGTTAACACTAGCAGAATTAAAACAGTTAGATGCCGGTAATTGGTTTAAAAAAAATCCAATGTTTCAAGAAGTTCCTACATTAAACGAAGTGTTGATGTTACTTAAAAAAGAGAAATTTTGTGGTCTATTGAATATTGAGATCAAAACAGATAAGATACATTATGAAGGGATTGAACAGATAATTGTCCAGCTCCTGAAATCTCAACACTGGCCCTTTGAATATATGTATTCAAGTTTTTACTTCAAAACTTTGGAAAAAATTCGGGAATTAGAAAAACATCAAAAAATTGCATCAATATTTTCTATCTCAAATAAAGATGAAAAACGAGCACTTCAATCAGAGTTTATTGAAGGAATTCATCCTAACATTGAGTGGGTAGTTAAACATGTGGATGATTTAACAGATTTTCCCAAAGCAATTCGACCTTGGACTGTTAACGAGGAAGAAAAAATGAAACTTTGCTTTGTTCACCAGCTAGCAGGAATTCATACGGATTTTCCTGAATTAGCAATAAAAGTACGTGAATTGATACAAAATAAAGGATGAATCGATTGAAAAAAGTATTAGTGATTGTAGGACCAACAGCAGTTGGAAAAACCTCTTTAAGTATTGAACTAGCAAAAAAGTTAAATGGAGAAATTATTAGTGGTGATTCAATGCAAGTCTATAAGCAGTTAGATATTGGGACAGCGAAAGCAACGAAAGATGAACGTGAAGGGGTTGTACATCATCTAATTGACTGCAGAGAATTAGATGAAACCTATTCTGTAGCAGATTTTCAAAAGGAAGGGCGTCAAGCGATTGATGCAATCGTGGCAAAAGGGAAGCTGCCAATCGTTGTCGGTGGAACTGGACTTTATGTTCAAGCGCTACTTTATGATTTTGAATTAGGAGCCAAAGATGAATCAACAGAAATCCGTGAGAAATATCAGCAGTTCGCTGAGGTACATGGTAATCAGCGTTTATGGGAATTATTACAAGAAAAAGATAAGTTAGCAGCTGAAAGTATTCATTTTAATAATCGTAAAAAAGTAATTCGAGCGTTGGAAGTATTTGATAAAACTGGCTACAGCATTCTAACGCCGAAAGAGGCACCAAAGAAGTTATATGATTATTTTCTAGTGGGACTGGAAACTGATCGCAGCAAGCTTTATGAACGGATTAATCAACGAGTGGATATGATGATCACCCAAGGACTCTTGGAAGAGGCGGAGCTACTTTATAAGACACAACCGCAACAATCGATTCAAGGGATTGGTTATAAAGAATTTTTTCCTTATTTTGAAGGCAATGAACCATTAGTTGAAGCAACAGAACAAGTAAAGCAAAATTCAAGAAGATATGCGAAAAGGCAATTAACCTGGTTTAAAAATCGCATGAATGCTAGCTGGTGGGATTTAGTGCAAGCTCCTACTACGGTTTTTGCGTTAGAAAAGGAGATAACGGACTGGCTGGATTCTTCGGAAGGATAAAATATGGATAAAATAGCAGAAAAAGTCATTTTAGTAGGAGTAGAAACTGAGGAAAATTATTCTCGTTTTGAAGGTTCTATGAAGGAATTAAAGAATTTGACTAAAACAGCACAAGGGGAAGTTGTATTTTGTCTAACGCAAAAACGTCCTCGTGTAGATTCGAAGACTGTGATCGGTAAAGGAAAAGTAGAAGAATTAGTCCAATTAGTTGATGCTTATGAAGCAGATATTGTTATTTTCAACCATGAATTGACACCGAGACAAAACCAGTTGATTGTTGAAGCAGTAGGAGTGAAAGTGATTGATCGAGTGCAATTGATTTTAGACATTTTCGCGATGCGGGCTCGTTCCAAAGAAGGTAAATTACAAGTTGAATTGGCTCAATTGAATTATTTACTGCCGAGGTTGATTGGGCAAGGAAAGCAATTATCTCGTTTAGGTGGAGGGATCGGTACCAGAGGACCTGGGGAAACAAAGCTTGAGTCTGATCGTCGGCATATTCGAGATAAGATTATAACAATTAAACGGGAACTAAAAGAAGTTACAGCTCATCGTGAACGAAGTAGACAGAAACGTCAATCTTCGGATATTTTTCAAATTGGGTTGATTGGTTACACAAATGCAGGAAAATCAACGATTTTAAACTTACTAACAACAGCTGGAACATACTCAGAAGATCAATTGTTTGCTACATTAGATCCCTTAACGAAAAAGTGGCAACTTCCGCAAGGCATGATCGTCACTCTGACAGATACTGTAGGGTTTATTCAAGATTTACCAACTCAGTTGATCGAGGCTTTCCAATCAACATTAGAAGAAAGCCGAGGGATGGATTTATTATTACATGTAGTAGACGCAAGTGCTCCTGAGCGCTTACAACATGAACAAACTGTTGTCGAACTATTGAATGATTTGGACCTAGAGCAGATTCCTGTTTTAACTGTTTATAATAAAAGTGATCAAATCGAGGACACTGATTTTGTTCCAACGTTATTTCCGAACGTATTGGTTTCAGCTAAAAGTACGGTAGGGAAAGAAGAACTTACAAAAGCTGTTAGAGAGACAATGATGGAGTTGTTAGTGCCATATCAGTTTGATATTCCTGCAACCCAAGGATATAGGTTAAGTGAAATGACTCGTCATACCTTACTTTTGTCTGAGTCATTTGAAGAAACTGAAAATGTATATCATGTTAAAGGATTTGCTAAAAAAAATTCTAGATGGATCCGAGATTATGAGGTCTGACGTAGGAGAGTTCCTCTGAGGTCGAGACACTTAGAGAATGCAACAAGTTAGGAGCAGATAGTTTTTATAGAGTAAAATAAATCAAAAAGGTATCTTTCAAGATGCCTTTTTTTATTTAGCAGTGAAACTTGTATGTAATCATTGATATATAAGGCTTTTACTAGATTATTTATTTTTATGTCAGAAAACCTAACATAAATCATTGACAATAGAAAAAAGTATTGATATCCTATACCTATCTAAGAGAGGGGGGTGGATATGAGAGAGAAGGAACTGAGAAGATCGATGTCAGTTTTTCCAATTGGTACAGTTATGAAACTGACTGATTTATCAGCACGTCAAATTCGTTATTATGAAGAGCAAGATCTGATTCATCCTGAAAGAAGCGAAGGGAACCGCCGCATGTATTCACTAAATGACATTGATGTATTGCTTGAAATCAAGGATTATTTATCAGATGGTCTAAACATGGCAGGGATCAAGCGTGTCTATGAAATGAAGCTGGAAGAACAAATGCATGCGCAAGAATCAAACAAACCGTTGACTGACGAAGATGTTCGGAAAATTTTATATGATGAACTTATTTCTCAAGGCGGACTTACTCAACAAAATCCATTCCAATCCAGAGGACCAAAATTGTAACAGCTAAGTTCTATACAAAAAAATGAAGGACGTGAAGGAAGACAATGACGAAGAAACAAAACACAGTAGAAGATATCAAACGAATAGCAGATGAAGAAAATGTTCGATTTTTACGATTAATGTTTACAGACATTATGGGGACAATCAAAAATGTGGAAGTTCCAGTAAGCCAATTAGACAAAGTATTAAGTAATAAAATGATGTTTGATGGGTCTTCTATTGAAGGTTTTGTGAGGATTGAAGAGAGCGATATGTATTTATATCCAGACGTATCAACCTGGATGATTTTTCCTTGGGAGAGCACACACGGGAAAGTTGCCCGCTTGATTTGTGATATTTACAATCCGGATGGAACACCTTTTGCAGGAGATCCTCGAGGGAATTTAAAGCGCGCATTGGCGGATATGGAAGCGCTAGGTTTTACCTCTTTCAATCTTGGACCTGAGCCAGAGTTTTTCCTATTCAAATTAGATGAAGATGGTAAGATCACGACAGATCTAAATGATCGCGGTGGTTACTTTGATTTTGCACCAACAGATTTGGGTGAAAACTGTCGTCGAGATATTGTTCTGGAGTTAGAAAGCCTTGGTTTCGAAGTAGAAGCGTCTCATCATGAAGTTGCACCAGGACAACATGAGATTGATTTTAAATATGCTGATGTTATAGAAGCCTGTGATAATATCCAAACATTTAAGTTAGTTGTTAAAACGATTGCCAGAAAACACGGGTTGCACGCAACATTTATGCCAAAACCACTATATGGAATCAGTGGTTCAGGGATGCATTGTAATATGTCGTTGTTTAAAGGTGAAGAAAATGTCTTTTACGATGAAAATGGTCCGATGCAATTAAGTCAAACAGCTTACCATTTCCTTGGCGGTTTACTGAAACATGCTCGTGCGTATACTGCTGTTTGTAATCCAACGGTTAATTCGTATAAACGTTTAGTACCAGGATATGAAGCGCCTGTTTATGTTGCATGGAGTGGTCGCAATCGTTCGCCATTGGTACGAGTACCTGAATCACGGGGCTTATCTACTCGCTTAGAGTTACGCTCAGTCGATCCTTCTGCCAATCCGTATTTAACAATGGCTGTCCTTTTACAAGCGGGTCTAGATGGAATCAAAAACGAAATTGTTCCGCCAGAAGCAGTTGATCGCAACATTTATGTGATGAACGAAGAGGAACGAAAAGAAGCACAAATCCATGATTTACCTTCAACAATTCACAACGCAATCAAAGAATTGCGTAAAGATGAAGTAATGATTGATGCCTTGGGTAGTCATATCTATGCAAACTTTGTTGAAGCGAAACGTATGGAATGGGCTGCTTTCCGCCAAACAGTTTCTGAATGGGAAAGAGAGCAATATTTAGAATTATATTAATAGTTGTGTGGATAAACCGAAGTAGGGTTTATCCACTTTTTTTATAAATTCATTCAGTTAATCCTAAAGAAATATGCTATAATTTAATTGAGAACCATTATCAATTGAATCAAGAGGGAGATAAATTCATGAACGTTCAGACTGTAACTTTTGTTATAAAAAAAGAAGGAAAAGAAAGGTTTGAAACTAAGACAAGTAAAGATGTTGCTTCAATGATAGGATTTTCTGGTTGTTTGTCAAGTGAATGTTGGTTTTCGGAGAATAAGGATACCTGTGAGTTCATGTTAGTTTCTAAATGGCAAAGTAAAAAAGATTTCCAAAATTGGCTGAAACGACCAGAACATTTACAAGAACATCGAGATGCCCACAAGAATAAAGATACTAAACCATCTTTTGTCATAGACAAAATTAGAAAGAGTTATGAAGTTTCTGCATAAAAATGTAGATTATAAGAGGTTAGGATGTAACTCGTAGAGTTATGCCCTAGCCTCTTCTTTCTTTTTGTTCGTTCAAATGAGTGTAAATTTAACAAAAAAGCAGGTATAGTAGAAGTCAAACAAACGTTAAGGGGAAAAAGACATGAAAGAAGCGAATTTTTCTTCAATGATCCTTAAAAAAATAGAAATACTTAAACAACAAGGGTGGGACAATGCTGCTCTTGTGGTCTACATAAATAATAGAGATGAACATGATAAAAGCATTGATCGATCGACGTTTTTAGTAGGTTCTGAAATATACACAAACATGTTTAAAAGCAGTCAGCTTTCAGACAAAGAAAAGGTGATGTTAGTCATCAATCATTTAGGTGGTTACTTAGATGAGTTTGGTGATTTGCAGTTATCGAAATCAGAGTATCAATTCTGTAGTCAAATGCCGCCAGGCGCCCCATTTTTTGCTAGCTATGCAGAAGCAGTACGACAAGCATATCCTGATGGCTTAGCGATAGCAAGGGAAGACAAAAAAATAGCGAAAATAGCTCTCAAGAAAAAATACGAAGAAGAAACCAAAATTCATCAATTTAGAAATCAATTGGATAAATGTAATATAAAGTATGTGGAAAAATATAAAAAAAGACACGGGTTGAAAAATGATGAAGCGGCAATAAAAATGATTCTTGGCAGTGATTGGTTTTATGCTGATCCTCAGTATCATAATCGTGCTTATTTAGATACAGATATATCAGTAGAGGATTTTAAAAAAGGAGCTAGAACTCTTACAAATAAAGGTCTAATAAAGAAAATCAGAAAACGTGGTTTCTATCGGAAAATTTTATCTGGAGATTATCATAGTGAATTTATTTTAGATGAAAAAGGTCAAATGATTAGCCAATGGAGTGAGCGAGTTCTGACAAAAGAGGACTTAGAATGTGCAATCGTAAATGGTGAATCATTTAACTATGGAGAGCAACCAAGATTGGATCATTGTCATACACATGATAAATTAGACGGTAATCCGCCTAGATATTTCGATACCAATGCACGAAGTAAACTCAAACAAAAATGGCTTTCTCCTACAGATAATGTATTTTATCAGCTAGTCCGAAGGTTGGGAGAAAAAGGAATAAGGTATAAAAAAAGATAACGAAAAACCGAAGCAAGAATAACTAAAGTCAGGAGTCGTTTGGTCCAGACTTTTTTCACAAAAATTCATATTATCACAAATGGCAGAAAGCTAAATAATCAATAAGTTTGTGAAATTTTTTCACAAACTGTTCCAAAATTGGGTGGCTTCCGTTATAATGGAGAAGAATATGCGTGCAACTATTCTACTTTTAGATAGAAGGATGATGAATATATAATGCGAAAAATGAAGACGATGGATGGAAATACAGCCGCTGCATACATCTCATATGCGTTTACTGAATTAGCCGCTATTTATCCAATCACACCAAGTTCAACGATGGCTGAACTTGTTGATCAGTGGTCGGCCGAAGGAAAGCAAAATATCTTTGGACAGCCGGTTAAAATTGTTGAAATGCAATCAGAAGCAGGTGCTGCCGGTGTGGTTCATGGATCATTGAAAACAGGGGCGTTAACAACTACATATACTGCTTCGCAAGGTTTACTATTAATGATTCCAAATATGTATAAGATTGCAGGAGAACTACTTCCGTCAGTTTTCCATGTAGCGAGTCGAGCACTAACCACGAATGCATTGAACATTTTTGGTGATCATGGAGATGTAATGGCTGCTCGTCAGACTGGTTTTGCCATGTTATGTGAGAGTAGTGTTCAAGAAGTGATGGATTTATCAGCGGTCGCTCACCTAGCATCGATTGAATCCAGTGTGCCATTTATTAATTTTTTTGATGGTTTTCGGACAAGTCATGAAATTCAAAAAATTGAGATGTTGGAATATGATGAATTGGCACCACTAATGAATCGAAAAAAATTAGACGATTTCCGTAGCAGAAGTATGAATCCAAATCATCCTTCCGTTAGCGGTACAAATCAAAATCCAGATATCCATTTCCAACAACGTGAAACGATCAATAGCTATTATGAACAAATTCCAGCTGTTGTGAAAAAATATATGGATGAAATCAATGAATTAAGAGGGACGAACTACGATTTAGTTACTTACTATGGAGCTGAAGATGCTGAGGAAGTGATTGTCTCCATGGGATCAGCTGCTCAAGCAATCGAGCAGACAATTGATTACTTAACGAAACAAGGTAGGAAAGTGGGATTCTTGAATATTCATTTGTATCGCCCATTTCCTATTGGAAACTTTTTAGAAAAAATGCCTAAGACGGTCAAAGCAATCGGTGTGATGGATCGTACAAAAGAGCCAGGAGCAGGTGGGGAGCCGTTGCTTTTGGATGTTCAAAGTGCGATGTATGAATCTGATTTGCGTCCAATGATCATTGGCGGACGTTATGGATTGGGATCAAAAGATGTTTTACCAAACCAAATCGTTGCGATTTATGATGAGCTATTAAAGAATAAAAAAGAGGCAAAATCTCGTTTTACGATTGGAATCGTAGATGATGTGACATATACCTCACTTGATTGTGGGGAAGCTCTTGATCTGACCAATCCAAATACCTATCAAGCAAAATTCTGGGGCTTTGGTTCAGATGGTACAGTGGGAGCCAATAAATCAGCTATCAAGATTATTGGAGATCATACTGATAAGTATGCTCAAGGATTTTTCTATTACGATTCAAAAAAATCTGGTGGGCTAACAGTTTCTCATTTACGTTTTGGTGAGACACCGATTCGTTCGACTTATTTGATTGAGCATGCGGATTTCGTTGCGTGTCATACTGCGGCGTATTTAAATACGTATGATTTGGTTAAAGGCTTGAAAAAGGGCGGTACTTTTTTGTTAAATACGGTCTGGAATGATGAACAATTAGAACGCTTCTTACCAAGTAAATTAAAACGTTACTTAGCTGAAAATGACATTAATTTTTATACGATCAATGCTGTTAAATTAGCGAGTGAAGTTGGTTTAGGTGGACGGATCAATACAGCGATGGAAACGGCTTTTTTCAAATTGGCAGATATCATGCCATTTGATGAAGTGTTGCCAATCTTAAAAGAAGAAGCGTTCAAAAGTTACGCTAGAAAATCAATGTCCGTTGTTGAAAAAAATATTCAGGCAATTGAACGTACTGTTGAGCTTCTGCATAAGGTAGAAGTCCCTACTACATGGAAAACAATTGAAGTAAAGCCAAAAGTCCGTAAGGCAAACGTCACTGATTATGTTCATGAAATTGTAGAACCAATCAATCGACAAGAAGGAAATGATCTTGCGGTTAGTGCCTTTATCAAAAATGATATGACAGATGGTCGGATGCCGCTTGGTACAACAGCTGTGGAAAAACGTGGAATCGCTGTTGAAGTGCCAGAGTGGAATAGCGATCGCTGTACGATGTGTAATGAATGTGCTTTTGTTTGTCCACATGCCGCGATTCGTCCATTTTTGGCAGATGATGAGGAAATGGCAGAAGCACCAGAAGGATATATTGTTAGAGAAATGCGTGGAGCTGATGGACTAAAATATCGAATTCAAGTTTCTATAGAAGATTGTACTGGTTGTGGACTTTGTGTGGATGCTTGTCCGGCTAAAGGCAAAGCTTTAGTTATGAAACCATATGAAGAACAAAAAGAACAAGCAATGAACTGGGCATTTTCTATGACCTTGAAGCAAAAAGAAAATCCAGCTAAACCAAATACTGTCTTAGGAACACAATTCAACAAACCGCTATTAGAATTTTCAGGAGCTTGTTCTGGCTGTGGTGAGACTCCTTATGTGAAACTCTTGACCCAAATGTTTGGTGATCGGATGATGATTGCAAATGCTACTGGTTGTTCTTCTATATGGGGCGGCGCAGCTCCAGTATCTCCTTATACAACGAATGACCAGGGTCAAGGTCCTGCCTGGTCAAACTCATTACTAGAAGATAATGCGGAATATGGTTATGGCATGCTGTTAGCTAGTCAAACACGTCGGGAACATTTAGCGATGAAAATGAGTGAAGCAATGAATGTTGCTTCTCCAGAATTAAAATTATTGATGGATGATTGGATTCACCATATGCATACTGGGGAAGGGACACAACAACGTGCTGTTAAACTGAAAGCTGCTTTGCTTGATGAAAAAAATGATCAACCATTGTTAGAGGCAATTTATACAGATCATGATCTGTTTGTGAAAAATAGCCAATGGATGATTGGTGGAGATGGCTGGGCTTATGACATTGGTTATGGCGGAATCGATCATGTTCTCGCTAGTGGTGCGGATGTTAATATGTTAGTTTTAGATAATGAAGTATATTCCAATACTGGGGGCCAAACATCAAAAGCAACCCCTGCGTCTGCAATTGCAAAATTCTCTGCCAGTGGGAAATATGTTTCTAAAAAAGATTTGGGCATGATGGCAATGACCTATGGCAACGTTTATGTGGCTCAAATTGCATCGGGCGCTAATCAAATGCAGACAATTAAAGCCTTTGAAGAAGCAGAACGCTTCCCTGGACCGTCGATCATTATCGCATATACGCCTTGTATTACACATGGTTTAGCTGGTGGAATGAGCAAAACGTTGGAAGAAGCCAAGGAAGCTGTTAATTCAGGTTATTGGTCATTGTACCGTTATAATCCAGAATTAAGAGAATCTGGCAAAAATCCAATGACTTTAGATTATAAAAAACCGAATTTTGAAGCAATGCAAGAATTTATGCGTAAACAAGTTCGTTTTTCTTCATTAGAATCGATGCAACCTGAGTTCGCGGGTAAACTTTTTGAAAAAACAGTCGATGATGCGAAAAATCGTTTTTATAACTATGCGCGCATGGCGGGTCAGGAAGAAAAAATTCGTGCAAAACTAGAAAAAACGACGACAGAAATAAAGAGTGAAAAAGCTCCCCGCGTGAAAAAAGAGCGAGTGACAGATCCAGAAGCTGATGCAAGAAGAGCAGCTAGACGAGCTGAGCGAGCAGCAAAACGTGGAAAAACAGAAGAATAAAACATCTTTTTGATTTGGAATGAAAGAAGTTAGATACTCAACTCTACTTCTTTCATTTTTTTACTTAAATTTTTCTAGAGTTTGCACTCATCCTGTAACCAAGTAAAAGATTATGGTATACTTATTTAGAAATCTTCAGAGAGAGGTGAGGTTTATGATGTCTTTTCAACTTAGTCAATTATTTGATTTAAATTATTGGCGGCAATTGATCTCATCTGATTTCTTGTCCCGTGATTATATTATTAATGTCATAGATATTCTGGTAGTATGGTACCTGGTCTACAAATTGATCATGCTCGTTAGAGGCACAAAAGCTGTCCAACTGTTAAAAGGGGTCGCAGTGTTTATTGTTATCCGAATATTAAGTGAAATTATTGGATTGCATACATTGTCCTGGCTGATGAATCAAGTGATTATGTATGGTGTGATCGCAGCTGTCGTCATTTTTCAACCAGAAGTCCGGCGAGGCTTAGAGCATCTCGGCAGAAGCTCATTTTTCCGTACGACTAGGTCAGAGCAACAAGAGGATGAAAAAATGATTCTCGCTTTTGATAAAGCGATTCAATACATGTCAAAACGGAAAATCGGAGCCTTGATCACAGTAGAAAGAAATACTGGATTAGACGAATACATTGAGACGGGTATTCCTTTAGATGCCGATATTACTGGAGAATTGCTGATCAATATCTTTATTCCCAATACGCCACTACATGATGGGGCAGTAATTGTAAAACAAGGGAAAATCGCTGTGGCAAGTGCTTATCTTCCTCTATCAGAAAGTAACTTGATTCCAAAAGAATTCGGTACTCGGCACAGAGCAGCTGTTGGAATTAGTGAAGTTAGTGATGCTGTGACGATCATTGTATCTGAAGAAACAGGTGATGTTAGTCTGACGTTGAATAATGACTTGATTCCTAGATTAACGCAGGAAGAGTATTTAAAAATTCTCAGAGCAGAATTAGTACCAGACGAAGAAAGTAAGGACAAAAGGAATCTTTTGCAACACTTTATTGAAGGTGTGTCGAAAGGGGCGAAAAAGAAATGAAAAAGCCCTCCCAAAGTAATTGGTTCTCAGGATTATTAGCATTGCTTTTTGCTTTGTTACTATTTTTCAATGCCAATTCATCTGGAAATATCTCCAATATGTCTGGCACAAACCAAGTTTATGACGAAATGCTTTATAACATTCCGGTTCAAGTAGAGTACGATCAAGCCAAGTATTTTGTATCTGGTTATGAAGAAACCGTGAATGTTCATTTGAGCAGTGCAAATCGAATTCAATTAAATTTAGAAGCGAATGAAGATACTAGAAATTTTCAAGTGGTAGCAGATTTAACTAAAACACCGCTTGGAACTACAGAAATTCAATTGAGGGTTAAAGGATTAAGTACGGCTGTGACAGCTGAAATTGAACCTAAGACGATAACTGTGACGATAGAGAAAAAAGTGACGAAAGAATTTGATGTAGAAGCTCAATTGCCAGATGTTATAGAAACTGAGGGCTATAAAGTAGATAAAGTTACTGTCAGTCCTAAAACTGTGAAAATTACAACTGGTGAAGAGACGGCTAAGGCAATCACTCGAGTAATCGCTCCACTATCAAATGTTAAACAATCAGTTGATACAATCAAACAAACGGTCAATGTTCAAGCTATTGATAGCAAAGGGCAAGTATTGAGCATTGAAAATCCAGCGCCTCAAGTAAAAGTTGTCGTGGGGTTAACGTTGCCGTCAAAAGAAGTTGGATTGACAATTAGCCCAACTGGTTCACCACCTGCAGGCGTTGAGCATTATACGTTTAACCTTTCAGAGCAAAAAGTCGAAATTAGAGGAACAAAATCAGTGTTAGATGCAATTGACACGATAGAGTTGCCTGTTGATGTGAGCAATATAAAATCATCGACTAAAAAGAAAATAAAAATTCCAACGAATGCAGAATACATTGTTTTACCAGAGGAAGTAGAAGTGACGATCAATCCAATCTTTGCAGAAACTAATAATAGTTTTTCTGGATCTGGGGGACAAAGTACAACAACAACTTATTCAAGTCAAGTTTCGCCAAACCCTGTACCGTCCAGTGAAAAAACAATAAGTTCTTCCAGTACCTCAAGCTCGTCAAGTTCGTCAAGCGTTGAGAGTACTGTCGAAGATGAGATAAGTAATGGGAGTAGTTCAGTTCCTGCAAATTAAGTTGATTGACTGAGGTAATCAGCTGTTTTGATTTTTGCTAAATAGAAGTAGCTGTTGCTACCTTAGTAAGTAGAAGGAGAGTTATGATGGGTAAATATTTTGGAACAGATGGTGTTAGAGGAATTGCCAATAAGGAATTAACACCAGAATTAGCATTTAAATTAGGTCGTTTTGGCGGTTATGTATTAAGTCAACATGAAGATTCTACACGTCGCCCTAGAGTATTAGTTGGCCGTGATACACGTATCTCAGGTCAGTTATTAGAACAAGCTTTGATTTCAGGACTATTATCTGTCGGAATCGAAGTATTTCAATTAGGGGTTATTTCAACGCCAGGAGTTGCTTATTTAACAAGATTGCAAAAAGCGTCAGCTGGTGTCATGATTTCGGCATCTCATAATCCAGCAGAAGATAATGGTATTAAATTTTTTGGTTCGGATGGGTTTAAATTAGTAGATGATCAAGAACTTGAAATTGAAGCATTATTGGATGCAGAAGAAGACATTTTACCACGTCCTTCAGCAGAAGGATTAGGATCTCTTGATGAATTTCCAGAAGGTTTATTGAAGTATTCACAATTCTTAGTACAAACAATTCCAGGTGATTTATCTGGTTTAACCGTTTGCATAGATGCAGCAAACGGTGCGACGGCAACATCGGTCAACCGCTTGTTTGCAGACTTAGAAACTGATTTTTACACAATGGGTACAAGTCCCAATGGATTAAATATCAATGATGGTGTCGGGTCTACCCATCCTGAAAAACTAGCCGAAATGGTTGTTGAAAAAGGGGCAGATGTGGGTCTTGCTTTCGATGGTGATGGTGACCGAATCATTGCAGTTGATGAGTTAGGGAATATTGTTGATGGGGATAAGATCATGTTTATCTGCGCGAAGTATCTTGCTGAAAAAAATCGTTTGAAAAAAGACACGATCGTTACAACAGTCATGAGTAATTTAGGTTTCCGTAAAGCTGTGGAAGCAGCTGGAATGAAAGATGTAATCACTCAAGTTGGTGACCGCTATGTTGTTGAAGAAATGCGCAAAAATGACTATAATTTTGGCGGAGAGCAATCAGGCCATATGATTTTCCTTGACTATAATACAACTGGTGACGGAATGCTTTCTGGTATTCAGTTATTGAACGTAATGAAACAAACAGGAAAAAAACTATCGGAACTTGCTTCTGAATTAACGGTTTATCCACAAAAATTAGTTAATATTCGGGTGACAGACAAGCATGGTGCAATGGATGTTCCTGCAATCAAAGAAATAGTTGAATTGATGGAGACAGAAATGAATGGCGATGGGCGAATATTGGTTCGACCTTCCGGTACTGAACCGCTGTTGCGCGTGATGGCTGAAGCGCCAACACAAGAAAAAGTAGATTACTATGTTGATAAAATTGCTGATGTTGTGAAAGCAGAAATTGGTGTAGGCTAAAAAAGTAGAATAACCTGTGTACATGAAATCATGTAGCAGGTTATTTTTCTGGCTACATAAATGACGAATAATCACAGAATTATTTTAGTAATCGTTCGATAAGTTTATTGACAGAATAAACAGAAAAAGGTACTATGTTTGAGAATTGATAGGGAAAATGATCACTATCAATTCATTTTTCAAAAAATATAGAAGTATGTTAGAGAGGAGTATTGTGATGGGGAATTACTTAGTTTTACAAACAGATTTTGGACTCGGTGATGGAGCAGTAAGTGCAATGTATGGTGTAGCACATATGGTGAGTGATGAAATCATCATAGGTGATTTGACCCACGAAATTCCTCCCTATGATATTTGGGCTGCCTCTTATCGTTTGTATCAAACTGTGAAATATTGGCCAAAAGATACTGTTTTTGTATCAGTTGTCGATCCAGGTGTAGGTAGTACAAGGCGAAGTGTTGTAGCAAAAACAAATTCTGGTCATTTTATTATTACGCCAGACAATGGATCCTTAACACATATTTCCCACTATCAAGGAATTGAAGAGATTCGATCAATCAATGAGGTTACGAGCCGTTTGCCTCATTCGGAGGAAAGTCATACATTTCATGGTCGAGATATTTATGCCTATAATGGCGCGCGGTTGGCTAGTGGAGAAATTTCTTTTGAAGATCTGGGCACTACAGTTGCAATTGATTCTATTGAAGCATTACCTTTGATTGAAGCTAAGCATAATGAACATATCTTAGAAGGCAGTATCGATGTTTTAGATATTCGTTTTGGTTCTTTGTGGACAAATATTCCTTTGGCTTTTATGAAAGAAGAAAAGATTGTTCATGACGATCAATTACAAGTAACGATCTATCACCAAGGAAAAAAAGTTTACCAGAACATTATGAAGTTTGCTAAATCTTTTGCAGATGTAAATATTGGGGAACCTTTAGTTTATGTTAACTCTTTGGTGAATATTGGTGTAGCGATTAATCAAGATTCATTTTCCAAATTGTATCATATCGGAACAGGAACGGACTGGATGATCCAATTAAGAAAAGCACCAAAAATAATTTTTGAATAGGAGTGGGGAAAAATGAAAAAAGAATTTTCAGTAAAAACAATCGTGGCAATTGGCATTGGATCTGCGGTATTTGTTATTTTAGGGCGGTTTGTAGTGATTCCAACAGGATTTCCTAACACAAATTTAGAAACAGCCTATCCGTTTTTAGCATTGATTTCTGTTATATTTGGACCAGTTGCTGGTGGTTTAATCGGTTTGATTGGTCATACATTAAAAGATTTTACAACTTATGGCAGCGCATGGTGGAGTTGGATTGTTTGTTCTGGTATTATAGGAGTGGTCTACGGTTTTGCTGGCAGAAAAATTGATCTGAAACATGGTGAGTTCAATAAAAAAGACATTATTCAGTTTAATATTTATCAAGTAATTGGAAATGCTGTAGTTTGGGGTTTAATTGCACCGACATTGGATGTGTTGATTTATAGTGAACCAGCTAGCAAAGTATATACTCAAGGTGTGATTGCTGTTATATTGAACATCATTGCGGTAGGAATCATTGGTACATTGTTGATGATAGCTTATGCTGCAACGAGGACTAAAAAAGGCAGTTTAACAAAAGATTGATTATGTAGTAAAATGAACTTAGTATAAATATCATTTCTGAAATAAAATTAAGGGCGAGAAAAAGCAAGCTTGATTTTAAAGCTTAACAGCCTTTTCTTGTCCTTTTTTACATAGAATAAAGGAGCGGCATCGATGAAAAAACCACTGATAACTTTTAATGATTTTACTTTTCAGTATCACAGTCAGGCTGAACCTACATTACATAATATTGACTTAACGATTTATGAAGGAGAAAAAGTCTTGATTGTTGGTCCAAGCGGTAGTGGTAAATCGACTTTTGCTCAGTGCATCAATGGCTTGATCCCCTATAGCTATGAGGGGGAAATAACTGGAGAAGTAAAAATTGGTAATAAAGAATTAACAGAGACAAGTCTATTTGATTTATCCTTTGATGTTGGAACTGTTTTACAAGATACAGATGGGCAGTTCATTGGGTTAACAGTGGGTGAAGATGTCGCATTTGCTTTGGAAAATGATGAAGTTCCACAAATGAAGATGAAGGAAGAAGTTGAACATTGGACCAAAATTGTTGGTTTGAGTGGTTTTTTACAGCATCGGCCGCAGGATTTGTCTGGTGGACAAAAACAACGGGTGTCAATGGCAGGGGTTTTGATCGACGAGGCACCGATTTTATTATTTGATGAACCATTAGCTAATCTAGATCCCAAAGCTGGAAAAGAAACCATTGCGCTGATTGAAGAAATCCATCAAAAAACTGAAACTACTATTTTAATCATTGAGCATCGCTTAGAAGATGTTTTATATCGTTCTGTCGACCGTGTGATTGTTTTTAATGATGGCCGAGTTGTTGCAGATTTACCTGCGGATGAATTATTAAAAAGCGATATCCTAACAGAGCAAGGGATTAGGGAACCTCTGTATGTAATGGCAATGAAATATGCTGGTGTTGATTTAGAAACAGTTGCACATTTATCTAATATTCAAAAAGTTCAAGCTCCGAATCTAAAAGAGAAAATGGAAAAATGGACGAAAAATCAAACGCAGACCTCAAAACAACAAGCATCATCGGCTTTATTAGAGCTAAAAAATATTACGTACCAATATAACCGGAATGATCGGTATGTTTTAAATGATGTTTCTGTTACATTTAATCGTGGCGAAATGATCAGTATTGTTGGAGAAAATGGAGCTGGCAAATCGACATTGAGCAAAGCTATATGTGGCTTTGTTACACCACAGTCTGGGAAAATGAGTTGGTTAGGAGAAGATTTCACCTATTTTTCCATCAAAGAACGTGCCGATAAAATTGGGTTTGTCATGCAAAATCCAAATCAAATGATTTCAAAAAAAATGATTTTTGAAGAAGTAGCTTTAGGGTTGATTTTGAAGGGCTTTTCAGAAGAAGAAATCAATGTACGAGTTGAAAACGTGTTAAGAATTTGCGGATTATATGCATTTCGTCATTGGCCGATTTCAGCCCTTAGTTTTGGGCAGAAGAAGCGAGTTACGATTGCATCGATTTTAGTTTTAGAGCCTGAAATGATCATATTAGATGAGCCAACTGCAGGACAAGATTTCAAGCATTATACTGAAATGATGACCTTTTTAGAAGAGCTGAATAAGATGGGTGTGACGATTGCGATGATTACACATGACATGCATCTGATGTTGGAGTATACAGATCGAGCTTTGGTACTGTATGACGGCAAAATTATAGCTGATACAACACCAGTAAAGGTTTTAACTGATTCTGAATTAGTGGGGCAAGCTTCTTTGAAAGAAACGAGTTTATTTACTTTTGCTCAGCATTTGGGACTAGCTGATCCATTTTTATTTACAGAAAACTTTATATCCTATGATCAGGAGGTGCGTTTGAAATGAATGAGCATCAAATGTTAGGATATATTCCTGATCATACAGTGATTCACAAATTAAACGGAACAGCTAAGTTAATATTTTTGATTCTGTTATCGATTTCTTGTATGACAACCTATGATACTCGTTTTTTGATAGGCATGACAATATTCTCATTGGTTTTATTTAAAGTTTCAAATATTAAATGGCATCAGATTTCATTTGTTGTAAAATTTATTTTTGTATTTTCATTATTAAATATTATCGCAGTATATCTGTTTGCACCAGAATATGGTGTAGAACTATATCAGTCTAGGACTGTGATTTGGGACGGAATCGGTCGATTTACACTTACCCAGGAGCAATTATTTTATGAATTTAATTTAGTTTTAAAGTATTTTTGTACGATTCCATTAGTGTTGATTTTTCTATTAACGACGAATCCAAGTGAATTTGCCTCTAGTTTAAATCGAATCGGTGTTAGCTATAAAATAAGCTATGCTGTGGCATTGGCCATTCGATATATTCCAGATATTCAAGAAGATTTTATCAACATCTCTTTAGCTCAACAAGCACGCGGTTTTGAAATGTCTAAAAAAGGCAAACTAACTCAACGAGTAAAAGGGACTGCACAAATTGTTTTTCCATTGATTCTTTCAAGCTTGGATAGGATTGAGACTATCAGTACAGCGATGGAGCTGCGTCGTTTTGGGGAGAAGAAAAACAGAACGTGGTACGCACAAAAATCTTTTCATATTTCTGATTTTCTTGTTATGGGATTAGCTGTTTTACTGACCGTTATTAGCTTTACTTTATTCAAAGTCAACGGGGGACGGTTTTATAATCCGTTTATTTAATCACTTTAAGATTATGGTAAAAACTTTTCAGATTCTATGATGTAAATTAAAAACCGCACGATGCGTTCCATACATTGTGCGGTTTTTAGTGAATCTAGAATGTGAAAGGTCTAATTTTTTATCGATTGTCAGGATGGTTATTTTTGTGTATACCAATTTTTGTTTAAAATAAAAAGTTGACAGATATATTTGTTTTGAGTTATTATTATAGCAGTTTCTATTTCATTTTAATAAAAGGAGGTTAGGTAGACCAATATTGGGATAGCGCCAGGCCTGAGCAATCAGGTGACGAGGAAAGAGTTTATCGAAAGATTCGGCGGATAGCTCTAGGGACTGCACTCTAAAAGTTGGAGAGAAAAATTAATTGTAAAATTATAACAAAACGCCAACTACGCAGAATAGAAACGTATGATGGAGTATCAAGAAAATCAAACGTACTGACATAAGAAAATCTGAACTAAGTTCAACAGGTAATGATTTAAGATGATTTTTTTAGCGTTAGCGTCTTTTTTCTTGATCAATGATTTAAGACAATCGAGAAAGTAGGATATGGATATATGTGTGGAATTGTAGGAATTATTGGAAAAGAGAACGCAACGGATATTTTAGTTCAAGGTTTGGAAAAATTGGAGTATAGAGGATATGATTCAGCAGGAATTTTTGTGACAGGGAAAAACAAGCAAGATCATTTAGTAAAATCCCTTGGAAGAATCGCTGATCTACAAAGTAAAATTGGCCCAGAAGTACAAGGAACTGTGGGAATTGGGCACACGCGCTGGGCAACGCATGGAAAGCCAAGTGAAAGAAATGCCCACCCCCATACATCAAGTAATCATCAGTTTGTTTTAGTCCACAATGGCGTGATCGAAAATTTTGAAGAAATAAAACAGGAATTTCTTCAAAATAAGCAACTAGAAGGTGAGACTGATACTGAAATCACAGTTCATTTGATTGCGTATTTTGCAGCAACTGGAATGACAACAAAAGAGGCATTCAAGAAAGCTTTAACTGTGATCAAGGGGTCATATGCCTTTGCTTTGATTGATCAAAAAGATCCAGATACCATTTATGTAGCTAAAAATAAAAGTCCATTGCTGATTGGGCTAGGCGATAGTTTCAATGTAATATGTAGTGATGCAATGGCGATGCTTGCTGAAACAAATCATTTTGTCGAAATTACTGATGGTGAGATGGTCATTGTCAAAGCGGATAAAATAGAAATCGAAGATGAAAAAGGCAATCTGGTATATCGCGAGTCTTATGAAGCCCAATTAGATTTAAGTGATATCGAAAAAGGCACATATCCTTACTATATGTTAAAAGAAATCGATGATCAGCCGACCGTTATGCGTCGAATTATTCAGGAATACACAGATACATTTGGTACTACTATAATCAACAAGCAGATTATTGAAAAAATGACTACGAGTGATCGTATTTATATTGTTGCTTGCGGGACTAGTTATAATGCGGGATGGGTAGGAAAAGCGATTATTGAAAAGATGACTAATATTCCAGTTGAGGTCCATCTTTCAAGCGAATTTGGCTACAATATACCGTTACTATCAGAAAAACCATTCTTCATTTTCTTGAGTCAAAGTGGAGAAACGGCGGATAGTCGTCAAGTATTGGTGCAGACGAATAAAATGGGATTACCATCATTGACGCTAACCAATGTAGCAGGGTCTACTTTATCCAGAGAAGCCGATTACACATTACTTCTTCATGCTGGACCAGAAATTGCTGTTGCTTCAACTAAAGCGTACACTGCGCAAATTGCTGTTATAGCAGTTCTAGCTAAGGCTGTGGGGGATAATAAAAAAAATCAATCATCACTAGATTTTGATATTGCTCATGAGCTAAGTGTAATTGCGGCTGTTATGGAGACAATCATCGATGAAAAAATGCTAATTAGTCAGTTAGTAGAAGACTATTTATCAGATACGAGAAATGCCTTTTATATCGGTCGTGGTGTAGATTATTATGTGTCGATGGAAGCTTCGCTGAAACTAAAAGAAATTTCTTATATTCAAGCTGAAGGCTTCGCAGCTGGAGAGCTAAAACATGGCACGATTGCTTTGATTGAAGAAGGAACACCTGTTTTCGGAGTGATTACAGAAGAGAAAACAGCAGCCCATACTCGTGGAAATCTAAAAGAGGTTGAGAGCCGGGGGGCGCATAATTTTGTGATTTCCTTGACATCTTTTGCCAAGGAAACGGATCAATTGATCATACCAGATGTACATCCATTATTAACACCTTTGGTTAGTATCATTCCAACACAATTGATTGCTTACTTTGCGACGCTACAAAGAGGCTATGATGTAGATAAACCACGTAATTTAGCGAAGAGTGTCACAGTCGAATAAGAAAAGAAGAGCTTTGGATAAAACTAAAAATTAGTTTTGTCCAAAGCTTTAAATTCGATATTTATATTGTCTTCACTTTTCTTGTTTTATAATTGGTATTTTAACATAAAAAGTTGTGCCTGTTTTTTTATCACTACTAACATTTAAATCAAAATGGTGACGGTCAGCAATTTCTTTGGCGATCGCTAAACCTAGTCCTGTACCATCCAATTGCTCTTTTGAGTGTGCTTGGTGAAAACGTTGGAAAATATCCTTTTGTTCTGCTGGAGAAATATAAGAATCAGGATTATGAATACTAATGATTAAATCTTTTGTGTTTAGATTAGATCGAACGGTAATCGTTGCTCGTTTTGGAGCAAACTTTATTGCATTTTCAATCAAGATAACAAAAAGTTGCCGAATCCTACCGTAATCGCCATTGATAACCACCGGTTGCTCTAATGGAATCTCCAATAGTAACTGTTGCTCTTTTTCAGACGATTTTAATCGTAGACTCCTCAGGCTATCTGACAAAATATCATTGATTGAAACAGGTTCTATTGCAATTGTAAACTCAGGATTTTCCAGTCTAGATAGTTCTAGTAAATCATTGATCAATCGTTCCAAAACAATTGATTCTGTTAAAAGTTGTTGATGATATTGTTTGATTTTTTCGGGGTGATTAATTAAGCCGTCATTTAATGATTCAAGGGAACCCCTAATAACAGTTACTGGCGTTCGCAATTCATGGGAAATTGTAGATAAAAAATTTTTCTGAGCTTGTTCACGGTTCTCCCTGTGGAATTTTGCTTCGGCAAGACGATTTTTTAAGATCGTTAATTTTTCTCCTAGTTGTCCCATCTCATCTTTGGTATGGATATCTAATGACTTATCATAATTTTCTACAACAAGCTCTTCAGTAAAGTGGCTCATCTTATTGATTGGAGCGATGAATTTTTTTGATAATAAAATCGACAGCAAGAGTCCAATGATCCAAGCCATTAAAATACTGACCAAAAGCAATAAATATCCTTGTTTTTCTTCCTTATGCACGTTAGAAATGGCTGAATGAAGTAAAACCACTGCTAAGACATCACCACCACTAGTTTTTATTGGTGCTCCAACTGTCACAGTGGGTTCACCAATAAAATTACTGAATGCATCACTTTTAGTCGTTTTACCAGTGTAGACTTTTTTGATAACGTCTCGAGCGTTATCAGGTAATTCATTATACTCTTTACTATGCATACCGTGACCAACTGTAATGGTGTCAGCATTTTCATCAACGATCCAAATATCATCCATTGCAAATTGATCCATAAATTTAATGAATGAAGAATACCCCATGCCCATCTTCATCGAAGAGCCAGATCCCATCATACCATGCATGGAAGAACGATTATCGTTGGCCGTTTCTTCTTGGTCTGTAAAATAGTCATTCAATGTATCTGCGATAACTGTTGCACGTCGAGTCATTTCTTCTGTGTGGATAGTAACAGTTTGTCTGGAAAATAAGGTGCTGAATGCAATACCGATCACTAAAGAAAAAAGAAGTAATGTAAGTGAAAAGTAAAGGATGAGTTTTCTGGTTAGTTTATTTTTCATGTTTTCCCTCAAATTTATAGCCTTGTCCCCAAACAGTAGCGATTTCCCAGTTTGGGTGATCTGCTTCATCTAGTTTTGCTCGTAATCGTTTGATATGGGTATCAACAGTTCGGGCATCTCCAAAATAATCAATGCCCCACAAACTATCTAACAAGTTATCTCTAGAAAATACTTTTTCTCGGTGGGCTAAAAGTAGCCAAAGAAGCTCTAGTTCTCTTTTGGTCAAAAAAATTTCTTGCTGCGAGATGGTGATTCTTTTTTCTTCTAAGTAGACGATCAAGTTATCATAGACCAGTTGTTTCATTGTATGTTGGTTTTCCTCTGTACGCTCAATTCTTCTTAGAATCGCTCTGACTCGTGCCATAACCTCGCTTGGTGAAAAAGGTTTAACGATATAATCGTCTGCACCAATGTCTAACCCCATGATTCGATGATAGTCTTCACCTTTGGCCGTGACCATGATGATTGGGACATTGGATGTTTCGCGTATTTTTTTGCAAACTCCAAATCCATCGATTTTTGGAAGCATGACATCCAGTAAAATTAGTTCGATTGAATGACTAAAAAAAGCATCTAGTGCTGCTTGTCCATCAGAAGAGATGATGGGATCGAATCCTTCTTTTATAACATACTCTTTTAAAACTTCTGTAATTTGTAAATGATCATCAACAATCAAAATATTTTTCATGAGATATCCTCCTAGTCTCTTCTTTTATTATAGTCAATAATTGCCTGTTTAGGGAATTTATTTTCGACACATATTTGACACATGTATTCATTAAACTAAAGTAAAGTCATGAAGGAGGAATCAAGTGATGAAGAAAAAAATAATTAGCGGATTACTAGTAGTGTCTTGTTTAGGGGCATTAGGATTTGCGGCTGTTAGTGAAGCCGTTGGAAGCATGGAAAATAATCGGACGAACAGCAGTGAAATGAGAAATAGGTGGCATCAAAGAACTAGATATAATGAAGAAACTGATTTAGATAACAAAAATGATTCTGATGAATTGAAAAAGGAAGAAGCTAAAGAAATAGAAAAAAATTGGGAAAAAGAAAATAATCATTCATATAATAGAAGAGAAAATAAAGAGTGGAATGATATGGCAGGCCTAAGGCAAAGGCATCATAGTAGAATGAACAATTCTTGTTGGTAGAACGAAAAGAAGTCAAAAAAAAAGCATTCCCCCATCGGAGAGATGGAGGGAACACAAATCAAATTACACACAACCATAAAATACCATACTTCCTCATAATTCTCAACAATTTCGGTTTTTATACAAAAAAATGAGAATGTTTTTGGAGAAAAAGAGTATTTTACTAAATTTATTTTGGTTTTCATTGTTAAATCTATATGAAATTTACAGAAATGGATAAAAAGATTGCTGTGGGATCGATTTATAAAACTCTCACAGCAAAATCAGGAGAATAAGAAGCGACTGTTGCGATTTGTACAACATCTCCTGGAACAGGCGCATGAATATATGAACCATCTCCCGTGGAGATTCCCACATGATATGTTCCACCATGACTTCCCCAAAAAACTAAATCACCAGCTTGAGCTTCTGATACTGAAATTGTAGTTCCAGCTGTTTCTTGGTCAATAGTAGTCCGACCTAAAGTTCGTCCAGCAGAAGCAAAAGCAACTTGAACCAAACCAGAGCAATCAAATGAATCAGGACCAGCAGCACCGTATACATACGGCTTACCTAAATGTGTTTTTGCAGCAGTAACAACAGCCGACCGTGTGTCGGTTTGTTTTACTTGTTCTTCTTTTTGTTTTTTCACTTGAATGATTTTTTCTGATAACTGAGCTTCTTGCTTAATTATTTCAGATTGTTGTTTGGAAATGGTTTTTGTATCTGTTTCTAATGAGATCTGTTGTTGTTTCAAATGTGTTAATTGTTCTTTTTTTTCAGCGGATGAGTTTTCACTAGCTGTGATAGGTAAAAGAGAACCTATGAGTGTTGTTTTCTGGCTATCACCAAGTTCTGATACTTTAGAAATAGTTCCATTAGACTTAAGTTTCTCCAACTGATCAAGGTCAATTTTGGTTTTTCGAATTTTTTTCTCTATATTTGAAAGTTGATTGACTTTCTCTTGTTGTTGTTTTGAAAATTGTTGCTTACTCTCTTTTAATTGTGCTAATTTTTGTGACGATTCTATAATGAGCTGCTCTGGTTCTGAGGTAGATTCTGGGGACGTTGCGAATGCATTGTCGCTTAATAGTAGACTAAAAGAAAGGGCTAAACTGCTGAGAAAAAATTTAGTAATGAATTTATTTGTTTTCAAAAAGACTCTCCTTAAATGTTCAAATTTTCTTTATTGAATTCTTTAGAATATTTAAAATAGAATAGTTGATCACGGTTCTAATATTTTAAAGCCAGTTAACATTTAACCACAATAGGTTCAAAAAGTATGTAAAAGGTAGGTTAAATGTTTGTTTCTTGGTTTACAAAAAAGGATCTTTTATTTCAAAGTGATAAACTACTGTAATATAAAGAGGGTTAGATTTCAATAACGAGTGTTTTTGCTAGCTAAGATTAGCAGATTTTTAAAAGCATAATGCTAAGTCACTCACTTGTTCGTCTTTATTGACTATCTTTTTTTCTGATTTTGATTTAAAATAGTTCATACAGTAAATGATTATGATTGTATGTAGAATTAGGGGGTAGGAGAATGAAAAAAGAAAAAGTGTTTGAAGTAACCCACCAATCGATTTTAGAAATTGCGAAGGAACTTTTTCTAACCAACGGCTATAGAAATACTTCTACTCGTGATATTGCCAAAGCTGTAAAAATCACGCAACCGGCTTTATATTACCATTTTTCTAATAAAGAAGTTTTATTTATTGAGATCAATAAACAGATTGGTGTTCAGCTAAAGCACGAAATAGAACAAATACAAAAAGAACCAGATTCACTTGAAAATCAATTGATCAAATGTACGAATGCATTGTTGAATGTTTATCATAGAGATATTTTTTCCTTCATTCATCAAAGTGCTGCTGAAATGGAGCAAGAAAATAAACAGCAGTTGTTTTATATCTTGGATGATTACTATTTAAAACCATTACAGGGGATTTTTGAAGCAAGTTCTAGTCCACTAAACAGTAAAGTTCCATCAAAAAAAGCAGCACAGTTTTATTTAATGAGTTTGTCATTATTATTTGCAACGATTCACCAACTTTCTACAGAAAAAGAACGTTCGGAGCAGATTGCTGAACTGATGGACATGGTTTTACATGGTGTACTGCCTTAAAGAATTACATTGTTTTTTATCGTATGATAAAAAAGAGTTGTTTAATTCTTTTTTTCATGGTAAACTTTTTATCAACCGATAAAAAGTGTTTGGATTATTTTTTTAAGCATTTTTTTATCAATTGATAAAAAAGAGGTGGAATTAATGTTTTTAGGATTGGAAGAGATGAAGTTTTTTAAACTGAGGTATACATTAGTAATTGGTGTGATTGTATTGGTTGCATATGTTGCCTTTATGTTGTCTGGTTTAGCAAATGGATTAGCTCAAGGCGTAAGACAAGGTGTTGATCAGTGGGATGCTACGAGTATAGTTTTATCTGAAGATGCAAATAAGAGCTTGAATGCTTCAAGTTTGGTCATGGATGATTTAAATCAGGTTGAAGCCAAATACAAAGAGCCACTTGGGCAGTATGCCGGAGCACTTAATAAAGTGGGACACAACAAAGATACTGATAAAATGAATATTTCGCTTTTTGGTGTGACTGAAAATAGTTCAATCAAACCTGAATTAATTGAAGGACGATATTTTGAAGATTTAGGAGAAATCATTATCCCGCAAAACTTAGTAGATAAAGGTATCAAGTTGGGTGATACTGTAAAAATTGGAAAACTGGACAAAGAATTAAAAGTTGTGGGTGTTACAAAACAAAATAGTTTTAGCATTGTTCCGCTGATCTATACATCGATTGACCAATGGCAAGAACTTAAATTTGGTTCAATTACAGAAGGGGCCAAAGCACCAATCAACGGAATTGTCGTCCGCTCTACCCAAATAAATGACATTAAATTCAAGAACGAAGATGAGCATTTGGCGAAATATAAAATTGAAGAGTTTATTGAAAAACTTCCTGGCTATAGTGAACAAAATCTTACATTAAATGCAATGATTTATTTCTTGTTCGTAATTACTGCTGCGATTATCGGGATTTTCATCTATGTGATGACTTTGCAAAAAACAAGTTTATTCGGAGTAATGAAAGCACAAGGGATCTCTAATGGGTATATTATCAAATCAATCATTGCTCAAACCTTTATCTTAGGGGTGATTGGTGTTGCGATAGGTGTGGTGTTAACATTGTTGACCAACCTTGTTTTACCTTCTGCTATGCCGTTTGAATTAGACAATACTAACTTGCTGATCTATAGTCTAGTGTTGATCATAGTTGCTGTATTAGGTGGCGTTTTCTCAATACGTACAGTGACTCATGTCGATCCGATGAAAGCAATAGGAGGGTAAAAAATGACTGATATTTTATTAATGAATAATATTCGAAAAACATTTGGTAAAGGGCATGCAGAAGTTGAAGCATTAAAAGGAATTGACCTAAAAGTTAAAGCAGGAGAATTTGTCAGCATTATTGGACCTTCCGGTTCAGGTAAAAGTACATTTTTAACAATTGCTGGAGGCTTGCAAACCCCTACATCAGGTTCTATTGTGATCAATGGAAAAGATTTTACCAATTTAAATGAAAAAAAACGTTCGAGATTACGCTTTGAAGAAATTGGATTTATTTTACAAGCATCGAATCTAATTCCTTTTCTAACAGTAGAAAATCAGTTCAAATTAGTAGACAAAATTGAAAAGAAAAAAACAGAATCTCAACGAATCAATGAGTTACTATCTTCTTTAGATATTGCAGATTTGATCCATAAATTTCCAAGAGATCTATCTGGCGGGGAACGTCAACGGGTAGCTATTGCTCGTGCATTGTTTAATGAGCCTAGTTTGATTTTGGCGGATGAACCAACTGCTAGCTTAGATACAGAACATGCTTATGAAGTGGTAAAAATTCTTGCAAAAGAAGCACATGAAAAACAAAAAGCAACGATCATGGTTACTCACGATCCAAGAATGATTGAATGGAGTGACAATGTCTATCGTATTGAAGATGGCGAATTGACAAAAGAGTAGTCAAAAATAACTCAAGAATAGATTGCGTACTATATAGTCACTTTATATAGTAATGTGTTTGAACGTATGCATATTCAAATGATTAATTAGATCTTATATGACTAGGATATGACTCGTAGAGTTATGTTCTAGTCATTTCTTTTTAATTTTAAGTGTTATAAAAAACGATTTTAGGTTATGATGATAGTGGAGAAAAGTAAACAGTTAGGTATATATGTAGTTGGTATAAAAGATAAAAAGAATCAAATAACAGAAAGTGAGGCAGTACAGTGGATAATCGAGTAGAAGTAATGACCTTTTCACAACTAAAAAAAATTGTGGAAGAACTAGAAGCAAACAGCGCCATCAATGATAATACCAAAGTATTTATTGATACTGGGTGGGACAGTGTTCAAGAAGTTGAACCAGACGCTTTTCATGTAGAAGATGTTGTGGAATTTAAAGTGCAAGATGAGTTGACCAAAGAATTCTATGTTGGTTATACATTGATAGAAAAGGCAGAACGAATGCAGGCAGAGGGTCAAGCTGAAGCAGCTGTCATTATTAGAAATCTATATTAGCAATCACTGAGTTATATAGATATTTAGTTTCAAACAAAAGTCTTTCCTTTTTAAAGGATACACACTATTTCCCTTTTGCGTATCATTTATAAAAATAGATACTAAAATATGGGAAATAATCATTAGGAAGGTGGTGTTTCTTTTGACAAATCAAATTCCATTTCCAAAGAATTATGAACGGTTTATTGAGTTGGGACAAGAAGCAGTAAAGCAAAATAATTTGATTGAAGCAGTGGACTATTATGAGCAAGCTTATGCAATCAAGCAGGACTTTCCGTTGAATTTAGTACTGGTAAATATGTATTTAGAAACAGGTGAGAATGAGCAAGCATTATCGTTAGCTTCAGAAATGAAAGAAAAGTATTTTTCATACTTAGATTATTTGGAGCTGTACATTCAAATTTTGATCCAAAATCATATGTTTATTCAAGCACATAGCATTATCAATGAACGAATTTTGATAGAACAAAGTGGAGAAATGAGGAAATTGATTTCTTTAAAGAAGAAAATTCGTCATGTTGAACTAATGTATCAACAGTTTGAAGTTGGAAAAATCAAAGAATTAAAGGAAGAGTTGGATCGTTTAAATACGCATAATTACTATGAACAATTGGCAATTGTGAAAAAAGCTGGTCAACTGCCTCAAGATGAATTTATTGAGATTGGGAAAAAGATTTTGTTGGACGTACGGGTACATAATTTGGTTCGTTCATGGATACTTGAAGAGCTTGTAAGACTCCATGTTAAGGAAGAAGTTGAATTTTTGTGGAGAGATAACAAGAAATATACCGTTGTTCCAGCTTCTGTGGGAACACCTTTGGACAGTGCGGCTTATCAAAGGATTCTTTTATTCTTAGAAAAAGAATTGATCAATGATGATCCTATTTTATTAGTAGATGTCATGGAAGAAATAAGGTTGCATTTTGCATTGCTGTATCCTTTGGCGGATGAAATTATTGAAAATCCAAGGTTATGGGCTGTGAGTTATATTATTTCATATAACCATTCTATTGCTCAAAAGTACCAGTTAGATGAAGAACGATCAGAGATCGAAAAAATCCAAAAGATTCAAAGTAAGATTCGTTTTGAACTGGAAACAATGATTTTATAGTAAAAAAAGAGTAAAGAGATGAAATGTACCGACCCCCAAAAGTTAGACCTGAAAATCTAACTTTTGGAGGTTTTTTTGTATGGCAAAATACAGTTTTGAATTTAAACTTAAAATTGTCCATGACTACTTATCTGGTCAAGGAGGCACACCGTTTCTCGCAAAAAAGTATGGGTTTAAAAATAATTCTCAAATAAGTAAATGGATTAATAGCTATAAAGAATTTGGTGAAGAAGGATTACTTCGTAGTCGGGAAAATAAGAATTACTCTGTTCAATTTAAGTTAGATGCGATAGAGTTGTATTTAACTACAGAGTTGTCCTATCAAAAAGTAGCCAATCTTCTCAAAATGAACAATCCACCATTGATTGCGAATTGGCTTAAAACATATCGTCAGTTTGGTATAGATGGACTTTCTAAACAGAAAGGACGTCCACCTAGAATGCCTAAGAAGGAATTAAATGAAGCCCAACCATTACCAAGTGAACAATCTCAATTAGATAAACTAGAAAAAGAAAATAGAATGTTAAAAATTGAGAATGCCTATTTAAAAGAATTGAGGAGGCTACGTTTAGAGGACGAACAAAAAATGAACGAATCGCCCGAATCATTCACAGCCTCCGAGGACACTTTCAATTAAAAGATATTCTGGAAACCTTAAGGTTTCCAAAAGCCACTTACATGTACTGGCAAAAACGTTTAGACAGAATAAATTCAACACAAATGATTGAAGAAGAAATTCAAGCGATCCGTAAGGAACATCAACATTATGGCTATAGAAGAATAACACAAGAATTGAAGAGACGTGGATTTCAAGTAAATAAAAAGAAAGTGCAGCGATTAATTCAAAAGCTACAGTTACAAGTCAATGCTTTCACTAAGAAATCAAGGAAATACAATTCATATAAAGGAACCGTTGGTAAGATCGCTAGAAATTTGATTCATCGCCGATTCAACACCTCTGTTCCTCACCAAAAAATCACAACAGATACAACTGAATTTAAGTACTTTGAAGCAGATAAAGCAGGTATTCTTCGTCAGAAAAAACTCTATTTAGATCCATTTATGGATATGTATAACCGTGAAATTTTAAGTTACAGTCTGTCTAATCAACCAAACGGTAAAACGATTATGAGCGGTCTAGAAGAAGCTATCACTCAAACAAATGATTGTCCCTATCGTCGCACCTTCCACTCTGATCAAGGGTGGGCGTATCAAATGAACGCCTATATACAAACATTAAAGGACAACAGTATCTTTC
Organism: Enterococcus sp. AMC1252; assembly: GCF_058216515.1. Classification (NCBI taxonomy): domain Bacteria; kingdom Bacillati; phylum Bacillota; class Bacilli; order Lactobacillales; family Enterococcaceae; genus Enterococcus; species Enterococcus sp. AMC1252. The sequence goes on along the minus strand of NZ_CM177097.1, from coordinate 2,831,613 downwards.
AAAGTATGTCTCGAAAAGGAACCTGTTTGGATAATTCTCCTATGGAGAATTTCTTCAGCATTCTAAAGCAAGAATTGTATTACGGTAAAGTCTATCAAAGTCAAAATGAGTTAAGACAAGCAATTGAGAACTACATTTATTATTATAATCATCATCGGATTAAAGAAAAACTTAACTGGAAAAGTCCAGTCGAGTTTCGACAATTTAATCAACAAACTGCATAAAAAATAGAGTGAAAAAATCCACTCTATAAAAAGTCTAACTTTTTGGGGTCACTACAAAACGTCTCTTTACTCTTTTTTAGATAAAACTGCTGATGCAAGTTTACTTTCTAGTCCTATGATTTATGAATAATAGCAAAAGAAACGAAAGCAGGAAATATAAAAGAATACCTCCTTGGATAAAAGCAATGACTAAAAATAAAAGCTGATAATCGATATTCGTAAATTGATTAAAATAACGACCAATAATAAATTCTGTGAGAGCTAAAAGAAGTGATATTACTAATAGCCTTGTATGACGCTGACTCAATACTATCAACTACCTAACTAAAATATTATAATAAAGATATATAATAACATATAAAAAAGTTTTATTTTTCCATAATTTAAGTAATATCAATAGATATTTGAGAAAAATATTGTCAGTGTGACTAGGAAGAAGAATAGAATTCAAAAATGAAGAAAAGCTGAGTAAGATAATACTTTTATCTTACTTAGCTTTTCCGTATTAGGCGGTCAGATGTAAAGATATTTTGTGAAAAAATATAAAAGAGATAGAATATATTAATTAGGGAGCATAAATTCTTTTGTTTTAGTTAACTGTTTATGTATATTGGCTATTATTTCATTTTTTTCATTTAAAAATAATTGTTCAACTAAGCAAGATAATCCTAAAGTAAGAGAAATTTAATAAGTATTTTCTAGAAGAAAGTTTGGGGGAGTACCACTATTTTTAATAGTGATAAAAAGGAGTAAAAATGAAGTTGAACAACGAATAAATAAAGAAAATGAATTCGCCATTAGCTATGTTAGATTATTTTTATGTGGACATAGACTAATCCTCTCTAATCTAGTAGGGAAAATAGCTATCAATGATAGGGTGAAAATAAATAGTATACAAGAAAAAGGCAACCTGTTATTTACAATAGAATGTTTGTCTGCTTGTTATGATATTGTTATGGAGGAAAGAGGGGACAAAAAAAGATATATACAGATGACGCTAGAGTGGTGATGTACAATACACCAATCATACTCTTAGAAGCAATTGAGTAGTTTTTACATGATTTAACTGGATTTAAATTTATAACAAAAAATTTAATGAGAACTTAGAAGTTTAGTCTGGGGATAAAAACCTAGACTTTTTCTTTTCTGAAAAACAATCAAGAATGTATCTGAGCAAGAACCAGTTGATTAATAAGTAATCAGTAGCTAGAAATTGAAAAACATAATGGTGTTTTTTTATGATACAATAGAGGAGGAAAAAAGATTGAATTTGAATAAAAAAAATACCCACTTTAGATTAAAGGGGTACTAATTATAGAACGCGCCCTGAGGGAATCGAACCCCCGTCTCAAGAACCGGAATCTTACGTGATATCCACTACACTAAGGGCGCAAGCACGTCTACTAGTTTAGCTGATATTTTGATAAATTACAAGGGGGAGGACCAAGAAATTGAAATTCGAACAACATTTATCGCAACAACAAAAACAAGTCCAAAAACTTGCAATGACTCAACAATTACAACAATCCATCCAGATTTTACAATACAATTCAGAAGAACTATATGCATACATAGAAGCGAAATCATTAGAAAATCCTTTGATTGATATTCAAACAGAGACAAACTTTGGTGATTTTCCAAGTTCAGGTAGTCGGACTTATACGAATGAAGAAAACAACTATTTAAATCAAATACCTGATAATCATACATCGCTTTTTGAATATTTGATCGATCAAATTCACTTGAATTATCGTGATACTTATCTGCGTACACTAGTATTATTTCTAGTTGAATCTATTGATTTAAACGGTTACTTGATGATCGATTTAGATGAAGCTGTCCTAAAAACAGGAGCGAAATCAATTGAGATGTTAGATGCTTTGACATTGATTCAACAGCTAGATCCGGCAGGTGTTGGGGCAAGAGATTTAAGAGAATGTTTGATGCTGCAGGTTGAACGGGATGATACTGCACCAGAATTAGCCTATATTGTGATTGAAGAAGAGTTCGATCACTTAGCAAATCGCAAGTGGGCTCTGATTGCTAAAAAGTTTGATGTAGCATTATCAGAGATCCAATCGATTTTTGACTATATTCAAACCTTAACCCCCGCGCCTGGAAGTATTTTTGAATCCACCTCCGGATTGTATATCCGCCCTGATTTAACCTTACGAATCAATGGCGACCAACTTACTGTTATTTCAAACAAAACGGGTACTCCAACGATTCAGTTCCAAAAAGCCTATTTTGAACGAATGGAAGCCACGGATGACAAGGAAGTTCAAGAGTACATCAAGGAAAAGAAAAATGAGTTTGAATGGTTAGAAAAAACGATCATTCAACGAGGGGATACAATTTTAAGGGTTGGAACCGAGATCGTTCAGCGGCAACAGGAGTTTTTTTTAAAAGAAGATCGACCGCTAAAGCCTATGACTTTAAAAGAAATCGCGGAATCATTGAATATTCATGAATCAACGGTTAGTCGGACAGTCAATGGTAAGTATTTAGAAACAGACTTTGGTGTTTTCGAATTGCGTTCTTTTTTTTCTAACGGCTTATCTAATGATAGTACAGGGGAAGAAACTTCAACGAGAAGTATAAAAAAGCAATTACAATATTTAGTGGAGAATGAAAATAAAGCTAAACCATTTTCAGATCAGAAGCTAGTAGACTTGTTAAAGGAACAAGAAATTGAAATCTCCCGTCGAACAGTTACAAAGTATCGGGAAGCGATGGGCATCCCTGCGTCGTCTAAACGAAAAAGATACGATTAATAGAATAAAGTAAATAACAAGTGTCCAACTCCGATTTCTGAAGTTGGGCACTTGTTATTTACGGTTTAAGGTTGCCAAACTAAATGTTCAGAAGGTAACCCATCTTCAATTCCTTGCCAAACGGAGACAAAGTGATATTTCTCTAATAAATGTTTTGATGCACCATTCTTAGGGTCGATAATGGCATAAAGAGTACTCTGCGATAATGATTCTGATTGTTTTATCAGGTCTAATAGTGCTGCAATAATTTGAGTGGCATATCCTTGTCCCCAGTGTTCCGGCAAAAGCATGTAACCAATCTCTATTTTATTTTCTTGATCCCAAGATAATTTACCAAAACCAATATATTGACTCTGATCAAAGAATTTGTAATAGCCTGTTTGATCATGATGAGTGGTGTTGTAGGTTATAATTTTTTGGAAGTTTTCTTCAGCTTCAATTTCTGGTTCTGCTTTTTCTGTGATATAACGCATAACACGAATATCTTTTGTGAGAATGGAATAAAGCTCTTGATCTGTTTCTTGATAGAAATCGAATGTTAAATTTTTATAAGTGGTCATTTTTTCACCTATTTTCTTTGGTATTTTGGTGATGGATATAGTAAAAAAACTATATCCATTATTACTGGCTACAGCTTTTTAAGTAAGCCACCTGACGGATTCGAACCGTCGACCCCCACCTTACCATGGTGGTGCTCTACCAGCTGAGCTAAGGCGGCGCTATTAATAATACAAATAACAGATTACCTTAGATACTAAGGTTTGTCAATAAGTTTCCGCTTACTAAACAGGAGCACAAATTTTCCATAAATGTTATATAATGAAACATCGATTTTACTGGATATTTCAATATTATATTGATACTAGTCAACAAATGTTGCTAAACTGAAACAAAGGGGAGAAAATAATTATGTTTATTGTTTGGGGTAGTACAGGTTTTGAGAAAGATTTAGGTGATACAGTAATCCAATGTGACTGTAGTCACTGTAACAACGAAGTAACTATGCAAGGGAAACAAATAGGACGAAAGTTTACGTTATTTTGGATTCCACTTTTTACCACATCATCGAGTCATTACTTATTATGTCCGATTTGTGGATACGGAAAAGAATTGTCTAAAGAGGTCTTGGAACAATATTTGATTAGTTCTGCTGAAACAATTGCGGAGTAAATAATTAAAAAAAGATTTGACAGGGCATTTATTTTCCAGTAGAATACAACGTAACAACAAATGAATAACAGTCCGTTGAAGAGAAGAGTAAATTTGGACGTGCTTTACTAGAGAGTCTCAGTTGGTGAAAAGAGATAGGCACATAAGAGTTGAAGATGGTCTCGTGAGGACAAGCTGTTGATAGGTAAGCAGCTTCGGGAAAGCCCCCGTTATCAAAGCGACAAGTTATAAGACTTGGTTTAAGAAAAGTAATCATGAATTACTTTAAAACAAAGGTGGTACCGCGATTATTCGCCCTTTATTAGCATAGGCTAGTAGAGGGCTATTTTTATATTCTCATGAATTTAAAAATAATGAGTAAAGTGTATTTGATTTTTCAAACAACTAAATAAACAAAGCAATGAGATGGAAAGTACAGATGAACCGATATCTAACAGAGAGCTTGGGTAGCTGAAAACAAGCGATAAACGAAATCTTGAAAATGGCCATTGAGCAGCGCTTCGAGTGAATTATTCATAAGACAGCGACGGATGTACCCGTTATAGTACTAGAGTATAATCGATCATTGATCGCCGTACTTGATGAGGATATCTATGTGAATAGGTATCGAATAGAGGTGGTAGCACGCAAAAGCGTCCTCAAATGTATAATTTTATACATTTGAGGACGCTTTTTTCTTTTTATAAATAACCATAATGGAGGGACGATAACATGAAGAAAAAGTTATTGAGTATTGCATTGATAGTAACTGGAATTGTTGGAATTGCAGCATGTGGGAATACTGAAAAGGACGTATCAAACAAAGAAAAAGAAACAAAAACCATTAGAGTTGGTACATCCCCTGGGCCATATAGTGAATTATTTTTAGAAGCAGTCAAACCTATATTAGAAAATGAAGGCTATCAAATAGAACAAACGGAATTTACAGAGCTGATCCAAGCTGATGTGGCGCTATCAGAAGGAGCAATTGATTTAAATGTTGACCAACATACAGCTTATCTAAACAATTTTAATGAAAATAAAGGAACTCACTTAGTTGGTATCACACCAATTCCAACTGTGCCAGCAGGGCTGTTTTCTGGAAAAAGAAGTGCGCTAAAAGAAGTGCAAGATGGAGATAAAATCGGTATACCTGATGATGCCTCAAATACCGCAAGAGCCTTCAATCTTTTACAAAAAGCTGGTTGGATCAAGTTAAAAGAAGAGATTGACCCAGTAAAAGCGACAAAAGAAGATATCGTGAGTAATTCAAAAAATCTAGAACTCATCCAAATGTCATCCGCTCAAATTCCTAGAAGTTTAGCAGACTTAGATTTTGCAGTGATTCCAGGAAGTATCGTTTACAGCGCTAAACTTGATCCAAAAGACAGTTTACTTTCAGAAGATGTGTTAAAAGATTACGAATTAGTCGCAACGGTTGATGGAAAAAATTCAGAGAATGATTGGGCAAAAGCTGTGATCAAAGCCTATCATTCCGATACGTTCAAAAAATATCTAAAAGAACATAACCAAGGAAACTACTGGTTTATACCAAAAGAATTACAGGAGGAAGAAAAATGATTGAATTAAAAAATATAGACGTCACCTTTTATCAGAAGAAACAACAGATCGATGCAGTAAAAAATGTTTCCTTAACGATTGAAAAAGAAGATGTCTTTGGGATTGTGGGTTATTCAGGAGCTGGAAAAAGTACTTTAGTTCGAGTGATCAATTTACTGCAACGACCAACAACAGGGGAAGTTCTGATCAATAATCAAAATATTCTTGGCTTTTCGCCGAAAGAATTAAGAGCACAGCGTAAAAAAATCGGAATGATCTTTCAACATTTTAATTTAATGAAGGAACGAACGATTTTTGCCAATGTTGATTTTTCTTTAAAGTATTCTGGGTTGTCAAAAGAGCAACGGAAAGAAAAAATCGAGCGACTACTTGAACTAGTAGGACTTTCAGACAAGAAAGAGGCTTATCCTAGCCAATTATCTGGAGGGCAGAAACAACGAGTAGCGATTGCCAGAGCATTAGCGAATGACCCAGAAATATTATTGTGTGATGAAGCAACTAGTGCCTTAGATCCTAAAACAACAATTCAGATTTTAGAGCTATTAAAGAAATTAAATAAAGAATTAGGCTTAACGATTGTTTTGATCACGCATGAGATGCAAGTAGTTAAAGAAATTTGTAACAAAGTTGCGGTGATGGAAGATGGACAGGTGATTGAAGAAAATGATATTGTATCGATTTTCAGTCAACCACAAGAAGCCTTGACGAAGGACTTTATCCGAACCGCAACACATATCGATCAAGCATTGGAAACAATTATTCAACATCCTAGTTTGACTGATTTGAGTGGAAATGAAGTGTTGGTAGAATTTTCTTATGTAGGAGAACAAACAAGTGAACCGCTGATTGCCCAGCTTTACAGTAAATATCATGTAGTGACGAATATTTTATATGGAAATGTAGAGATTTTACAGCAGGTACCGATTGGCAATTTGATCGTCATTCTTTCGGGAGAAGAAACTCAGCGAGATAGAGCGTTGAATTTTCTGCAAAAACAAGGTGTAAAAATCAAAGTTTTGAAAAAAAGTGAACCAAAACAAAGTGTTATCCCATTACATGTTATCTAAAAAAGGAGTGAGCAAAATGCAGTCATTTTTACAACAATATTTTCCCAATGTTTTGTTACTAAAACAAGAGTTTATCGATAGTACGGTTGAAACACTATATATGGTCTTTTGGACGGCGATTATCGCTGGTATTTTAGGGACGTTACTTGGCGTTGTTCTAGTTGCGACAGGTCCAGAAGGAATTTTAAAGAATAGTGTTCTATATAATATTTTAGAAAAAATTATTAACGTCTGTAGATCCATTCCCTTTATCATCATGCTGGCATTGATTCAGCCAATCACTCGTTTTTTAACAGGAACAACGATTGGAACAACGGCTGCGTTAGTGCCGCTGGTGATAGGGGTGATTCCATTTTTTGCCCGTCAGATTGAAAATGCCTTATTAGAAGTTGATCCAGGGGTGATAGAAGCGGCAGAATCAATGGGAACTAGCCCTTTGGGAATTATTTTTAGAGTGTATTTAGTGGAAGGTTTACCAAGTATTATTCGAGTTTCATCGGTTACGATCATAAACCTGATAGGGTTAACGGCAATGGCTGGCGCGATTGGAGCTGGCGGGCTAGGGAATCTAGCAATCACTAGAGGATATAATCGATTTCAAACAGATGTGACAGTTGTTGCAACGCTGATCATTTTGGTATTGGTTTTTGCTAGCCAGTTTATTAGTAACACATTAATCAAAAGAACATCACATTAAAAAATAAACGAAAAGAGGAAAATTACATGAAAAAAACAATTAAAATTATCGGATTAGCATTAACAATCGGTTTTGTATTAGCAGGATGCTCAGCAGGAAGTGCTAAAAGTGAAAAGAATGATGTCATAAAATTAGGTGTTGTTGGGGCCAACAATGAAGTATTAGAATCCGTAAAAGAACGTCTTAAAGATGACGGAATTGACCTTCAACTTGTTGAGTTTTCAGATTACACGCAACCAAATGCAGCTTTAGCTGAAAAAGAAATCGATTTGAATTCCTTCCAGCATCAAATTTTCTTAGATAACTATAATGCAGAACATAAAACGAACCTAGTATCTATTGGGAATACAGTTAGTGCACCACTAGGAATATATTCTTCAAAAATCAAAGACGTTAAAGAATTAAAGGAAGGTGCTGAGATCGCGATTCCAAATGATGCGACAAATGGCGGACGTGCATTACTATTGTTACAAAGTGCTGGATTGATCAAAGTTGATCCTGCTAAGAAGCAAACACCTACTGTAAGTGATATTACTGAAAATAAATTAAACTTAAAAATTACAGAATTAGATGCTTCACAAACAGCTAGAGCGCTTCAAGATATTGATGCTTCTGTAATCAATAGTGGAATGGCCGTTGATGCTGGTTTTGTTCCAGCAAAAGATGCCATTTTTTTAGAGCCTGTGGATGAAACGTCTAAGCCTTATGTGAATATCATCGTTGCGCGTAAAGAAGACGAAGACAATAAAACATACAATAAAGTAGTAGACACATACCAACAAGAAGCAACCAAAAAAGTTATTGAAGAAACATCAAAAGGTTCTAGTATTCCAGCTTGGGAAACATTTGGCAGAAAATAAAAGGAGGACGAGCAGATGACCACATTGACAAAACAGTCGATTCAAGAAGAAATACAGCTAAACGCAGAGGAAGTGATCGCACTTAGAAGACATTTCCATCAATATCCAGAAGCGAGTTTGAAAGAGTTTGAAACGATCAAACGAATCAAAGAAGAGCTAAATAAGTTGGATATACCTTTTGAACAAGTAGGAGACACAGGTGTTTTAGCAACGATAAATGGTAAAAAAACGGGTAAAACAATCATTCTAAGAGCCGATATCGATGCGTTAGAATTAGCAGATGCCACAGGAAAAGAATACCAATCTAAAAATCCTGGACTAAATCATGCATGTGGGCATGACGGCCATGCAGCAGCTTTATTAGGCGCTGCAAAAATTTTAAAAAATCATGAAGACGATTTTGCTGGAACCATCAAATTAGCCTTTCAGCCAGCAGAAGAAATCGGAGCGGGTGCTTGCCAATTTGTTGAGGGTGGTTTTGTAGAAAATATTGATCAAGTTTTCGGGATTCATTTAGATTCTAGCGTTCCAGTAGGAAAATTAGTAGCGACTAAAGGTGCGACTAATGCATCTTGTGATATTTTTAAAATTGAGGTTGAAGGACTAAGTAGCCATGTGGCACAACCAAATGTTGGACGAGATGCTGTGTTATCTGCAGCTAGTATCGTTGTTGAGTTACAGAAGATTGCTGCAAGAGAAGTCAGTCCTTTAGATCCTGTTGTCGTGGGTATCGGTGTACTCGATGCTGGAACCAGATATAATATTGTCGCTAATCAAGCAAGAATTGAAGGAACAGTTCGAGCGTTCAGCCATGAAACACGAGCATTTGTGTTAAAACGTGTAGAAGAAATAGCGAATCAAATTGCTGAAGCACATCGAACAAAAATTTCGTCTTTCCATATTCATGATGCGGCAGGTCCACTGATAAATGATGACACAGCAACTGAATTAGCTCAAAAAGTAGCGGCTGAAATTGTTGGAAGTGAAAATGTCGTAACCAACCAGACTAAGAGTTTAGGTGCTGATGATTTTGCTGACTTTTTACTTAAAGCACCTGGTGTTTATGGAAGAGTGGGTACTAGAAATATAGATAATCCTGACACTCAGTATGGTCATCATCATGAAAAATTTGATATTGATGAAGCTGGATTAGCGTTGGCAACGGAATTTCATGTGCGCTATGCACTAACTTATCTAAATTCATTTGAATAGTAATATGAAAAAGCATAAGCATTGAGGCGTGCAAGGCTTCAATACGTATGCTTTTTCATTATATAAGACTAGCATTATTAAAAGAATCGACTAGAGATATGAGCATAATAATTCAATTTATCGTACAAAGGAGAAAAGCATTGCTCATCAATATTCTTGCTTTTCAAAACAATTATGTTAAACTATTTTTGTAAAGAAAGGTGATTAAGAATGTTTTTTCTTTCAGATAAATTTGTGAAAAGAAGCAGCTCCCAACATATGAATGTGATGAAGCATTGTTGTGGAGCCTAATAAAATGAACGCTTCATCGTCAAAATAAATACTGAATTTTTGAGGCTAAACGGTAGTCTTATTTAGTGTTGAGTTTGACGATGACCTTGATTTTTATAGCGCTGATCAAAGGACAACGTGTTTCGTGCGTTGTCCTTTGTTGATATTGGCAAGGGATAAGATAGGAGAATCTATTTGATCGCTTGTTTTTTTGTCTGAAAAAACAACAAATGACCTTTAGGCTAAACGTACGAAAGCGTTGTACAAAGCAACTTTAATTTTGAGTAGATAAAAACAGATGGTTACTACAATTTACAATTAATGAAGAGCAAAGTGATTTAAAGAAATCTTTGCAAGAATCGAAAAGAGGAAGAAAGACATGAGTTTATTAACAATCGAACATCTAACCCAACGTTTTGGTGAAAAAATTCTGTATGAAGATGCATCTCTTCGTGTCAATAAAGGAGACCATATGGGATTAACTGGGCAAAATGGCGTGGGAAAATCTACCTTGGTCAAGATTTTAACTGGTGAAATTTTGGCAGATGATGGTAGCATTACTTGGCAAAATAACACGAAAATCGGTTACTTGGATCAATACGTCGAGGTGATTGGAAATAGTACGATCAATGAATTTTTACATCAGGCATATAAGCCGCTATATGAAATCGAAGAGAAGATAAATGAGCTATACACAGAATATGGTGAAACTGGTGAAGCTAAATTATTGGAACGAGCAGGAAACTTGCAAACACAGCTAGATGAAAGTGATTTTTATCAAATCGATACAATCATCAATGACCTTGCTAATGGACTTGGAATTGAAGCAATCGGATTAGATCGCCCAATGAACAAATTAAGTGGTGGGCAGCGTTCTAAAGTCATTTTGGCGAAGTTACTTTTAGAAGAACCTGATGTTTTACTGTTGGATGAGCCGACGAATTATTTAGATGATACCCACATCCAGTGGTTGATCAATTATTTAAACAATTTTAACGGAACGTTTATTCTAGTTTCCCATGATTACCATTTTCTAAATGCTGTAACAAATTGCATTTGCGATATTGAATTTGGCAAGTTGACTAGATATACGGGAAATGTAGAAAAATCATTTGCTCAAAAAGAACAAAACAAAGAAAGTTATTTAAAACAATACCACGCCCAACAAGCGAAAATAGAAAAAGCCGAAGCCTATATTCGTAAATACAAGGCAGGAAACCGTGCGACTATGGCGAAAAGTCGTCAAAAGCAATTAGACCGAGTAGAGCGAATGGCACCTCCAGGAAGTTTGATGAAACCGCAAATTCAATTTCCTTATCAGCCAATTGTTGCAAGTTTAGCATTGATCACAGATGAATTAGTCATCGGATATAGTGAACCATTATTAGCGCCAATCAATTTATCTGTGCATAGCGGGGAAAAAGTAGCGATTAAAGGCTTTAATGGTATTGGTAAATCAACGTTGATCAAAACCTTAACGGGTATTATTCAACCGATTAGTGGCGAGTATCAATATCCAGCGAATACTAAAATTGCTTATTTTTCACAAGATTTGACGTGGGAAAATGACTATTTGACTCCGTTAGCTTATTTAAGTGACTGTTTTCCTAAAAAAACAGTGAAAGAAATTCGTACGTATTTAGCTAAATGTGGATTACCTGACAAATTAGTGAATCAACAATTACGTTTACTGAGTGGAGGAGAACAAACAAAAGTTAAACTATGTAAGTTAACGATGGATTCTAGTAATATTATTTTCTTAGATGAACCAACGAATCATATTGATGTAGCTGCCAAAGAAAGCTTACGTCAAGCGATTCAACAATTTCAAGGTACGATCGTAATCGTGTCTCATGAGGAAGAATTTTATAATGATATCACAGATCGTGTGATCAATATTGAAGAAATGATTAGATAAAAAGAGGATGGGACAGGAGTGTTTAATCCCGAGAAATAAGAAGGAATTCACGAAAATTGCTCTTTAAATTTTTGTGAATTTCAGCTTATTTCCGAAGGGATTGCTTCTGATCCCACCGTTTATTCGGTTTCCATGTGAGTGGGATATGACTCGAAGAGTTATGTCCCACTCACTTTTGTTTATTTCATTAATCCATCATGGATTTTGTCCAAATTCCATTTCATCATGGCATAATAACTGTCACCATCTTCACCTTTTTTTGCAATAGAATCAGTAAAAATTGTGCTGTAAATCGGCAAATCTGTTTCTTTTGAAACGCGTTCCATACTTCGTTTATCTACACTTGTTTCAACAAAGAGAGAAGGGACTTTTGTTTTGTGAATTTTATCGATGATTTGTTTCATTTGATCAGGTGTTCCTTGACTTTCTGTGTTGATTTCCCAAATGTAGGCAGCAGTCAATCCATAAGCTTTAGAGAAGTATTTAAACGCACCTTCACTTGTGACTAGTAACTTTTTATTTTCTGGAATATCTGCAAATTTTTCTTTGGCTTCTGTGTCTAAAGCAGCGAGCTTTTCAATGTACTCATTAGCATTTTTTTCGTAAGTTTCTTTATTTTTAGGGTCTTTTTCACTTAATGTATCTCTAATCGATTCGACATAAGCAATCCCATTTTGAATATCTAACCACGCGTGGGGATCTTGTTCGTTCTCTTGTCCAGCACTAGTTAGGTACATCGGTTCAACTTTTTTGCTGACTGAGAAAAAATCTTGATTTTCTTTTTTCTTAGCTGTTTCCATCAGCTTATTGAACCAGCCATTACCACCTGTTTCTAAGTTTAATCCATTGAAAAATAGAACATCGGCTTCAGAAGCTTTCGCAACATCTTCTGGTAGTGGTTCATATTCATGTGGATCTGTACCAACGGGAACGATACTGTGTAAATTGACTAAATCTTTTCCTACATTATCGACCATGTCAGCAAGGATCGAGTTGGTTGCAACAACGTTAAGTTTTTCATTGCTTGATTTATCTGAAGACTTAGGTTGACAAGCTGCTAGTAAAAACAGGCTAGCTAATGCTGCGATAAAAAGTATTTTTTTTCTCATAATGTAAATTCCTCCGTTTTCTGTTTATTAACAAAAAATAGTCCCTTTTGGGGTGAAAATAGAAAGGCAATAACGAAAAATGCTGCCGCTGTTAAAACGATCGTAGCCCCTGATGCTAAGTTATATGAATAACTAAAGAATAAGCCTATGATCGAACTTAGTATCCCAAAAATAGAAGCTAAAGCAATCATTGTAGGCAAGTGATTTGTTAGTAAGTAAGCAGTAGCAGCAGGTGTGATCAACATAGCAATCACTAAAATTGTACCAACTGTTTGTAAAGATGAAACAGCTACTAATGTTAATAAAAACATCAAAGCGTAATGGAAAAATTGAACGTTCAAACCATAAGCTTGTGCCATTGTAGGATCAAAAGAAGTGATTTGCAGTTCTTTATAGAATAATCCGACAAAAATCAACACGATGATTCCGACGACCGCAGTAATTAGAATATCCGAATCTCGAACAGCTAAAACATTTCCAAAGAGGATATGATAAAGGTCGGTCGAGCTTTTTGCAAACGAAATCATAATAATTCCTAAAGCAAAAAACGAACTGAAGACAACACCGATTGCTGTATCATTTTTTAGCTGACTTTTTTGAGTGATAAACCCGATCAATAGAGCAGCTAAAATACCAAAAATCGAAGCACCAAAAATATAATTGACACCAAACATATACGATGCTGCAACCCCAGGTAAGACAGCGTGAGAAATGGCATCACCCATCAAAGACATTCCTCGTAACACGATAAATGACCCAATGATTCCTGAGACCAATCCAACGATGATTGACGTGATCAAAGCGTTTTGTAAAAATTGGTATCGAACCAAACCATCAATAAAATTTGCAATCATGCATCAGCCACTCCTTTGATAATAATATCGCCCATTGTTTCACCGTAGGCTAATTGGATATTTTTGTTAGTAAAAGTTGTTGAAACAGGTCCGCACGCAACCAGTTTTTTCTTTAAAATAATGACATCGTCAAAATAATGAGCGACCTTATGAAGATCGTGATGAACGATCACAATGGTTTTTCCAGCTTCTTTTAATTGTTTTAGAATATCCATAATGACTTTCTCACTTGTCATATCAATTCCGACGAAAGGTTCATCCAAGACAATAATATCTGCTTCTTGAGCAAGAACTCTGGCAATGAATACCCGCTGCAACTGTCCGCCAGACAACGCACCAATCTGACGCTTAGCAAATTCTTCTAACTGCACTGTTTTAAGGGCTGCTAAAGCTTGTTCTTTTTCTTGTTTTGTAGGACGTTTCATCAATCCTAGTTTTGGATATGTTCCTAAAAGAACGACCTCCAAAACATTGATTGGAAAAGAAAGATCCAAAGCACTGCGTTGTTCTACATAAGCTATCCGTTTCTTTTGGGTATCAAGAAGCTGATCGCCTAATAATACTGTTCTGGAATCTGTTTTAAGCAATCCCAACATCCCTTTTAGAAAGGTTGATTTTCCCGCACCGTTTGGACCAATAATTCCTGTAATTTTTCCAGCCGGAATTTGTAAAGAAATATCGATTAAGGCCTTCTGACCTTGATAACTAACCGTTAAATGCTCGATTGTAAGATTATTATTATTTATAGACATAAAAAAACCTCCTTTTTAGGTTTGCCTTAAAATCAGTATAAGATAAACTTAAATTAAAATCAATCCATTTTTTAGGGTAGCCTAAAAATGAAAAGAAAAAGCTAAAAGATCATTTCTGTCTTTTAGCTTTTTATACAATATTATTTGCTTTGATAAGGACCAAGTAAATTGAAAATGGAACTTGCTAATTCGGAATGTGTTTTATCTCTAGGATATTGATTAGATAAGAGAATCACTGCATCTTGTCGATCTTTTGAAACCATTGCATTTGATTCAAAGCCTCCTTCGGTTCCATGGCCTTTAATATAATTAGGGAAATTGTAAAGACCGCCTATATATTTTGTCTCAGTTTCAGGTGTCAAAAGTTCGTCGATTATTTGTTGATCTACTATTTTTCCTTCGAATAAACTTGAATAAAATAAGTAAAGGTCTCCAGCAGTCATACTAACATTTCCAGTACCCACTTCTTGATCAAAAGTTAAAGTATCATCACGTATTTCAGTGCCAAAATTTCTACCATCGACTTTTTCGTAAGCATAGGTCCGATTGCTTGATTTAATAAAGTCATTATAAAAACAAGTATGAGATAATTTAAGTCCTTGAATAAATGTTTGAGTAAATAGAGTTCGGTAAGAAGATCCTGTTAATTGTTCTAGAATACCGACTAAAATAGAGTAATTAACTGCTTCATATTTGTATTTTCCGTAGACGCCCATCGCTGCATTAGAAATTGAAAATTGAAGAAAAGCATCTTCAGACATCATGATCGTGGGTTTTATTTTTTGATATAATCCAGAAGTCATCGAAAGTAACTGCCGAATCGTGATTTTTTGACTATCTTGAATAGTTGGATAGAAACGGTCCAAAGTGTCATCTAATGAGAGTTTTTGAGCTTGTATTTGCTGTAAAACAAGAGAAGCAGTAAAGGCTTTTTGAATTGAGCCAATTTGGAAGGTAGATTCGTAAGTATTGGGCTGACTTTCCGAAAAATTGGCGTAGCCGAAACCTTTCTGCAAAATAATCTGTCCATTGTGAACAACGAGAGCTGTACCGATAAATTGTTTATCTTCTAGCTGTTGATTTATTTGATTGGCAAAATCAGAAGTCGGCTGGACTGCTTTATCAAAATTTTTAGGTTGTTGTTCATTTGGCGTACGGGATGTAGAGGGTTGCGTTGTCTCTGTTATGATTTCACTTGAACTAGTTTGAGAAACAGGTTCAGTTTGATTCTGAAAAAACAAAAGATAAAGTTCCACTCCTACCAGAGCGATCAAGAGCAAAATAATTAGTATGGGTGTATAAGGGCTTCTTTTTTTATGATGTTTCTTGTAGTGCATGGCTCTAACCACCTCCGATTATTATTTATTTTACCTGTACAATATATAAACGCAAGATGATCGTATAGGTTTTAACGAACATTTTTGTAAGCACAAATTTAATTCGATTAAAAGTCGATTGATTTTCATATTTTTGTCACAAGAAAGAAAAAGATCCATGATTTTTTATGGAATCAATGGTAAAATAGAAATTGAAGCTTTTAATTATAAGAATAGAAAAATATCTAGATCACGGAGGAAATCATGACCCAAAAATACCAGGATAAAACATTACGAATCTTTAGTTTGAATGCCAATCGGCCTTTAGCAGAGAAGATTGCTGAAGTTGTCGGAACCGAACTTGGAAAAAGTACGGTGCGCCAATTTAGTGATGGAGAGATTCAAATCAATATTGAAGAGAGTATTCGTGGGGACCATGTTTTTCTTGTTCAGTCAACCAATCTTCCTGTCAATGACAACTTGATGGAATTGTTGATTATGATTGATGCATTAAAACGAGCAAGTGCTAAGACAATTAATGTGGTATTACCTTATTACGGGTATGCTAGACAAGATCGGACTGCAAAGCCAAGAGAGCCGATCACCGCAAAATTAGTTGCTAATTTACTAGAAGAAGCTGGAGCAACTCGTGTCTTGACATTAGATCTACATACGGTCCAAGTCCAAGGATTCTTTGATATTCCAGTAGATAACCTATTCACGATGCCTTTATTTGCCCATAATTATCGTAAACAGCAATTAATAGGAGAAGATATCGTTGTGGTTTCTCCTAAAAATAGTGGTGTTCAGCGTGCGAGAAGCTTATCTGAGTACTTAGATGCAACATTAGCAATCGTCGATCAAGATGAAGTTGATGGTGTACGCTCTGGTTATGTTATTGGTGAGGTTGAAGGTAAGACCTGTATTTTAGTAGATGATATTTTAAATTCCGGTGGTACGATGGCGACAGCAGCTGAGATTTTAAAAGAAAATGGCGCAAAATGTATCTATGCTTGTGCTTCTCATGGATTACTTTCAAAAGGAGCTAAAGAAACCTTAGATGCATCGCCGATCGAACAGATTTGTGTGACTGATTCAGTTTTTATTTCTGAAGACCGTAAACCAGTCGCTTTAAATATTGTTTCTTGTGCTGAGCTGATGGGTGAAGCTGTGAAACGGATTCATGAAAACACACCAATGAGTCCGCTATTTCGTTTAGAAGAAAAATAATAATAATCTGTTTAAATCAAGAAAGAAGTTCAGCTACTGCTTTAGACTGGACTTCTTTTTAGTATTTATTTGGTCATTTAAAAGTATTCCTGAAAAATGGTAATAGTACAAGTAATAGAGAGGGGCTATACGAGTGAAAGAACAGAAAAAAGGTGTTTTATTAGGATTTATTGCATATGTATTTTGGGGGATCATTCCAATTTATTGGAAGTTGTTACCTACCGTTGATCCATTGGATATATTGTGTTATCGCATTGTTTGGTCTTTTTTATTTATGATCGTTTATATTTTAGTTACTAAAAGATGGTCATTATTTCTGACGGAGGTCAAAACTGTCATCCAAGATAAGAAAAAATTATTTGCCATTATTTGTGCGGCGATTTTGATTTCAGTAAATTGGTTTACTTTTATTTATACAGTCAGTCAAGGTCATGTAACGCAAGCTAGTCTGGGGTATTATATGAATCCGTTAGTGAATGTGTTGCTAGCAACCTTGGTTTTGAAAGAGAAATTAAGTCGTTCAGGAATGATTGCATGTGGATTAGCTTTGCTCGGGGTCATTTTATTAACGATTCAAACAGGTGCTATTCCTTTGGCACCACTGATTATGGCTGTGACGTTTAGTTTCTATGGTTTGATCAAAAAGGGTGTATCGGTAAGCTCATATACTGGTTTAACAATTGAAACGTTTGTTATTTTGCCAGTGGCTTTGATTTATTTACTCTTCTTTTCACATCAAGGGTTTATGAACTATGAGTTATCCACTAATTTATTGCTGATGGGGGCAGGTATCGTTACAGCAATTCCGTTACTGCTTTTTGCGCAAGCAGCAAAACTAATTTCCTATATTATTTTAGGATTTATTCAATATGTAGGGCCAACATTAATGCTGATATCTGCATTATTTTTATATCATGAGCCTTATTCAGCAGATCAATTTATCGCATTTGGTTTTATTTGGGCGGGCATAGCGGTTTTTACGTATGGCAATATCTATACGTATCGGAAGGAAAAACGCTTTGCCAAATAATCAATAAAAGAATCATTCTTTGAGGAACATTTTCAGTTATGTTAAACTAATCCCATTAAAAAGGATTCAGAAAGGACGAGTTCAGTGGAACCCATTTATTTAGATCATGCAGCAACAACGCCTGCACATCCAGCAGTTATTGAGATAATGGCCAGTGAAATGACCAATACATTTGGCAATCCGTCTAGCATCCATACATTTGGCAGACAAGCACATCGTAAGCTAGAAGATATCCGCCAAGTTATTGCGGCAAGTCTTGAAGTGAAACCGCACGAAATTATCTTTAATAGCGGTGGAACAGAAGGGGATAACACCGCAATCATTGAAACGGCACTTTCTAGAAAAGATCAGGGAATGCATCTGATTACAACGGCGATTGAGCATCCAGCTGTTTTAGAAACCATGAAGTATTTGGAAGAATTGGGATTTGAAGTGACATATTTACCTGTCGACACAGATGGCAATCTGGCTATCACAGATTTTGAAGCTGCTTTGCGGGATGATACAATGCTGGTTTCTGTGATGTATGGCAATAATGAAATCGGTAATTTGATGCCAATCAAAGAAATCGGAGAATTACTAAAAGAACATCCAGCAATTTTTCATACAGATGCTGTCCAAGCATATGGTTCTGAAAGAATTTCGCCTCATGAAATGGGCATTGATTTATTGAGTATTTCTGCTCATAAAATCAATGGACCAAAAGGTGTAGGCTTCTTATTTAAAAACGATGCAATTTCTTTGCCGTCATTTTTACATGGTGGGGAACAGGAAGAAAAGCGCCGCGCAGGAACAGAAAATTTAGCTGGTATAGCCGGAATGGGCAAAGCAGTTTCGCTTTTGACAGACGCTGAAAAAGAAAAGCGGCATGAAAAATATATTGAATTTGAACGAATTATTTTGAACGAATTAGATAAGGCCCAGATCGATTATCGGATCAATGGCAATCCTGAAAACAAGTTAGCTCATATTTTAAACTTACAATTTAAAGGGGTGGCCAGTGATTTATTGTTGATGCACTTAGATTTGCAAGGTGTGGCGATATCAACAGGTTCAGCTTGTACGGCAGGAACAGTAGACCCTTCTCATGTTTTACAAGCGATGTATGGGGAAAATGACCCAGCCATCGAAGAATCTGTGCGAATCAGCTTTGGGTTAGGAAACGATAAAGCTCAAATCCAACGGTTAACGGCTATAATGATTGACATAATCAAAAAAATAAAACAGTAATTGAAGAAAAGTTGGATTAGAACTAGCAAAAAGAAAGCGTACCAACTATAATAAAAGAGACAATAAATAAAGAGGTGGAAAAATGGCATTTAAAGAAAAAGCAACAGTAGAAGGTTGTGCGGTATTTTATAAAGTAAATGAACAAGCAAAAAAATACACATTGAAAGATAATGGCTTCACTGAAACAAATTCAGGCAATTTCCAGTTGATCCGTCCATTGGATGCAACACCCCAAAGTAAAGAAGGTTTTAAATTAAAAATCACGATTGCTGAAGATTTGAAAACATTGAAAATGTCTGTTACAACAGCTAACGGTTTAAAATCAATGAATATTTTCAAAAGCGATTCTCATGCAATGAGTCAAGAGAAGTTTTATTTCTTGATGGATGGTATGATCAGTCGTGGGGTTTTTGAGAAAGCTTGATTTTTAAATTCTGAGAATGAGGATGGGACAGGAGTGTTTAATCCCGAGAAATAAGAAGGAATTCACGAAAATTGCTCTTTAAATTTTTGTGAATTTCAGCTTATTTCCGAAGGGATTGCTTCTGCTCCCACCGTTTATTCGGTTTCCATGTGAGTGGGATATGACTCGAAGAGTTATGTCCCACTCACATTTTTTTTACTTTCAAAATGAAAAAAAATGTGAAGAAGTACGCTGCATACTCTTAATACCTTTACATCTTCTAAAATACTAGTATAATAAGTATCACTGAAAAGTTACGACCTTCAAATCGTAGATGCATTCAGAATCTAAATTGAAATGATGGTGATCAAATGACAGATAACAGCAAAACTCGTGTCGTTGTTGGCATGAGCGGAGGTGTAGATTCTTCTGTTACAGCACTGCTTTTAAAAGAGCAAGGCTACGATGTCGTGGGAATCTTTATGAAAAATTGGGATGACACGGATGAAAATGGTGTGTGTACTGCCACCGAAGACTACAAAGATGTAGCAAAAGTTGCCGACCAAATTGGTATACCTTATTATTCTGTAAACTTTGAGAAGGAATATTGGGATCGCGTATTTGAGTATTTCCTTAAAGAATACCGCTTGGGACGGACGCCAAATCCTGATGTGATGTGTAATAAAGAAATCAAATTCAAAGCCTTTTTGGAATACGCAATGCAACTAGGTGCAGATTATGTCGCAACTGGACATTATGCTCAAGTAGAACGAAAAGAAGACGGCACCGTACGTATGTTACGTGGTGTGGATAATAATAAAGACCAAACCTATTTTTTGAGTCAATTATCACAAGCTCAATTAGCTAAAACGATGTTTCCTTTAGGCGGCATGGAAAAATCAGAGGTTCGAGCAATAGCAGAGCGCGCTGATTTAGCAACGGCGAAGAAAAAAGATTCAACAGGTATTTGTTTTATTGGAGAAAAGAACTTCAAACAATTTTTAAGTACCTATTTACCTGCTAACAAAGGGAATATGGTTACTTTAGATGGGGAAATCAAGGGACAACATGATGGGTTGATGTATTATACGATTGGTCAACGTCAAGGCTTAGGGATTGGCGGTGGCAAAGGCTCACAAGAACCTTGGTTTGTAGTGGGGAAAGACCTAGCAACGAATACATTGTATGTTGGACAAGGGTTTCATCATGAACAATTATATGCAACGCATTTAGATGCTAGTGACATTCATTTTACCGTTGATACAGAAATGCCAAGGGAATTTGAATGTACGGCTAAATTCCGTTATCGTCAAGATGATATACCTGTTAAAGTTGTATTAACTGGTGACGGAACGACAGCTAAAGTGATTTTTTCTGAACCTGTTCGTGCAATCACTCCAGGACAAGCAGTCGTATTTTATGATGGGATGGAATGTCTTGGTGGGGGCTTGATCGATCAAGCGTATCAAGAAGAAAAAGTATTGCAATATATCTAATCAAAAACGAGTAGGAATTTTTCCTACTCGCTTTTTTGATTATAATTGCGAAAATAGTTTCTTGATTCTGGTGAAATAATGAGATAAACCATTGAAACGAATTCAACAACACGAAATGCCAACATAATCATTTTGGGAAACATACTGACCATCATAGGCGGGTAAAAGTACATTAAAAAAATAAATGGAATGAAGAGTATGGAGAAAATATACCCTTTTTTCCCCCCAATAATCAATACAGCAATCTCAATAATATAAATAAGAAAAACAACTATCTGATACCAAACATCTGATCCAAAGCTTCCGTGTCCATCAACCATAACTTTTAAAGCCATGATCAATGATATGATAAGCAAAATATTATTATATAATAATAAATAAATAGCAATAGAGTTCCAAAATACCGGTTTTTTCATAATCAGAAACGTTCCTTTCTATTCTTTCCATATTTTAGCAAAAGGGGCTTCCATTCGCAATGATAGAGGGCGAAAAAACAAGTTTATTCTTACGTCTATTCCAATTTTTGGTAAAATTAAATAATGAACGTTTAAACAAAAAACTATTTCACAAGCACTTAAGTTGAAAGTTTCACTCTAAGTGACTAGAATAGCACTTGTAGAAAGAATTGGAGTGATCGATCAATGTACCAAGTGGTTACCATGTATGGCGATAATGAGCCTTGGTGGTTTTTTGAGGACTGGCAGGAAGATATCGAAGAAAATAGAACATTTGACTCTTTAGAAGATGCAGAACGTTACTACATAAAACAATGGCAAGAACTTTCTTCAACATATGGGTACATAAATACAAAAGTTAATTATTTAGCAGCGTTTTGGAATGCTGGTGATGAGCGCTGGTGTGAAGAATGTGATGAAGATCTACAGCAATATAAAGGGTTAGCTTTGTTGAAAGATCTGCAAGCTGTTACGTTTGAAAGTAGCGATGATTTTCATGAACGTCACAATGATTGTGCGAAGCCAAAATGTTGTAAATCAAGTTTAGTTTAGAAATATAGAGAGTAAGATACTACCTTAGTATCTTACTCTCTATATTTTCGTTTTCTTAATTAATCTCTGCAAACCCATTTTCCATCTTCCATATTACAAGAGCCATTTTCTGTATTGTCATTTTCGATAATTTCAATAACCGGTGCTTCTTTTTCCTTGATCGTTTGAATTGCTTGGATGATTTGATCCATTGGCTGTGCACCATTGATCAGATATTTTCCGTTAACGATCAATGCCGGAACTCCTGTAAGTTGATAGGCATTTGCTAAACGAAAATCATCTTCAACTAAGGATAAAGTTTTCGGGTCGGCAAAAGCTTGCTGCCATTTTTCAAAATCAATCGAGCTATTTTTGACGATCGATTCAATCACGATCGAGTCATCAATGTTTTGACTATCGACGAATAATCCTTCTTGCAAAGCATCAAAGATATCCCAATAAGCAGTTTCTCCGCCCACGACTCCTGCCGCTTTTGCAGCTAATAAACCATTCATAGAAGTTGGGAAAAGGAAATCCGCTTCTTTCATTCCTTCGATGTTAAATCGATGAAGGTCATCATTTTGATTGGCATGAACCCAATGAGAAAGGATTTCATTTTTAGCATTCTCCCTAGAACCAAACATCTGCTCATGATCTTTTTCATCTCTAGCCAAGGCAAAAGAGCGGTGAATGATCTTTATTTCAGGTATTTCTTTTTGAACTTGTCTCATTCTGTATGACATTGGAAAGCAAAAACTGCAAATAACATCGTGAAAAAATTCAATTGTGATCATAGTATCTCCTTGATAATCATTATTTTTATATACTTACAATTAGTAAGTATATAGTTCTTCTATTTACATTTCAATTAAAAAGCTTAAATAAGAGGCGAAAAGAACAAGCCGAGTGTGGTAAAATCAACATATTGACATTTTAACGAATAATTCAATTTACATATGAAATGCAGAAAGTGAGTGAAACGAATGGCAAACAAACAACTAATTATTGCCGAAAAACCTAGTGTTGCAAAAGATTTAAGTAAAGTACTAGGGGCAAATCAAAAAAATAAAAGCTACTACGAAGGTCCAAATGTAATTGTAACTTGGGCCTTAGGACATCTGTTAGGCTTAAAAATGCCAGAGGATATCAATAAAGAATGGCAGTCTTGGCAAATGGAGACTCTACCGATGGTGCCAAAAAATCTAGGAATCAAACCATTGCCAAAAACTGGGCACCAATTAAAAGCCATCAAACAATTAGCGAATAGAAAAGATGTTACAGAAGCGGTCATTGCAACCGATGCGGGACGTGAAGGGGAGCTAGTTGCTCGTTGGATTTTAGAATATGTCCATTTTAACAAGCCAGTTAAGCGTCTTTGGATCTCCTCTCAAACAGATAAAGCCATTAAAGACGGTTTTAAAAAATTAAGACCTGCTAAAGAATATGACAACTTATATTATTCAGCTTTGGCTCGTGCAAAGGCAGACTGGCTAGTCGGTTTGAACGTCACTAGAGCGTTGACTGTGAAATATCAAGACAGCTTATCGGCTGGACGGGTACAAACGCCAACACTATCACTCGTTCGTCAACAAGAAAAGAAAATTGAAAGCTTTAGACCACAAACGTATTTTTCAGTAGAATTACAAGTTCAAAAAGAAAAAGCGAAGCTGGTTCAAAGTAATCCCTATGCATTTAAAGAACGAAATGATGTAGAAGTTTTCGTAAAAAAACTAAGTGAGGGTAAGGGGAAAGTAACTGATATTCAAGAAAAATCAAAAACAGAACAAGCGCCACTCCCATATGATTTAACTGAAATCCAAAGAGAAGCCAACCAACGCTATCAATTTTCAGCAAAGAAAACCTTATCATTGGTTCAAAGTCTCTATGAATTCCATAAAATCGTGACCTATCCAAGAACGGATAGTAAATATTTAACGACAGATATGAAAGCAACGATGAAAGAACGTTTACAAGCTGTCAGCGATTTTGCGCCAGAAGTTAAAACCTATATCAAAGAGGGAGGACAAGTCAAGTTGACAAAAGTTTTCCAAAACGAGAAAGTAACAGATCACCATGCCTTGATCCCAACTGAACAACGTCCACGTTATGAGAAGTTAAGTGGGGATGAACAAAAAATCTACAACATGATCGTTACTCGTTTCTTGGGAATGTTTGCTGAACCTCATCGTACAAAACAAACAAAAGTAACCGTGAATTTTGGCAAAGAACAATTTATTTTCCGTCAAAGCAAAGTGGAAGTTGCAGGATGGAAACAAGAAAAAGAAGAAGTGACGCCAAGCGTTGACTGGAAATTAGGGATGATCCTACCACCAAATTTCACTATCAATAAAGAGCTAACAGCACCACCAAAACCGTTGACCGAAGGAACACTGCTAGGTTTAATGGAAAAACATAGCTTAGGAACGCCAGCAACACGCGCTGAAATCATTGAAAAGCTAATTAAATCAGAATTGATGGAACGCACAACAAATGGCTTAAGTGTTTCACCAAAGGGCAAGCAATTGCTTGAATTGGTCAATCCCTCTTTAGTAACGCCAGAACTAACAGAAAAATGGGAAAAAACATTAGAAGCTATCGCGAAAGGGAAACAAAGTAGTACCGTTTTCCTAAAAGAAATCGAACAAGACACTAAAAAATTAGTCAACGAAATCAAACAAAGCGAAAGCAAATACCAAGATTTTTCCATCACACAAAAAAAATGCCCAGAATGTGGCTCAAATTTACGAGAGAAAAATACCAAAGACGGTAAAATCTATGTTTGTTCCAACCAAGATTGCAGCTATCGCCGTAGAAAAGATCCAAAAGTTTCCAATCACCGTTGTTCACAATGCCACCGTAAAATGGAAATCATTGATGGAAAGAATGGGGCATATTTCAAATGTAAATACTGCTCGATCACTGAAAAAATGCAAGATAAAAAAGAGCGCAACAAGAAACTTACCAAACATGAAGAGCGTAAGTTGATGAAGAAATATTCACAAAAAGAAGAACCAGAAGAAAGTGCCTTGGCACAAGCGCTTAAAGCTGCAATGAAACAAGATTAATTTTTAAACATGAACACTAGTCATCAAGCAACGTGATGATTGGTGTTTTTATGTAATCTATCATGAAACCGTTTGATTTCATGCTATAATTTAAACAAATACTAAATAGAGAAGAGTGGAAAACATATGGTTGTCAACAATGTACAAGAACAATTAGATGAAAAGTTCATGAAGCAAGCGCTAGAACTCGCTAAAGAAGCTGCTAAAAAAGGAAATGAACCATTTGGCGCATTACTCGTAAAAGACAATAAAGTTGTTTTAACTGGAGAAAATCAGATTCATACAGAAAGTGATCCAACCTATCATGCCGAATTAGGCATCATTCGTGATTTTTGCTCAAGTCAAAAGATAACAGATTTATCTGAATATACACTTTATACGAGTTGTGAACCATGCTGTATGTGTGCAGGAGCAATGGTTTGGAGTAGTTTGGGGAGAATGGTTTATAGTTTAGGACATGATGAGTTAGCTGAAATTGCTGGTTTTAACATTATGATCGGTAGTGAAGAGATTTTTTCAAAAAGTCCGAATAGACCAGAGGTTGCTAAGGGGGTATTAAAAGAAGCAGCAGTTCCTGTTTATGTCGATTATTTTCAAAAATAATAAGTAAGAATAAGAAATGGAAGAGATATAAAGATGAGGAAAAATGAATATTTAGCTTTAGTTGCGATGGAAGAATGTGCGGAAATCCAACAAGCTTTGTCAAAAGCAATCAGGTTTGGTTTTGATGATCACCATCCTTCTAGAGCAGATGAAACGAATGAAGAACAAATGCTGACAGAGTTCTACCAACTGACTGCGATGATCGAAGAATTACAGAAACACGGAATTATTGAAGGATTTACTCAAGAAAAAATAGAAAAAGTGAAGCAAAATAAAATAGAGAAAGTTTATAAATATATGGAATACTCAAAGGAAAATGGATTGTTAGAATAATGAACTACTCTTAATACTCTAGGTGCTAATTTATGATGGTTACAGGTGGTTGTTGAGAAAGTTAAGAAAACACTTTCGTCAAAGTATTTTTTTCGTAATCCATCGTTTAAATCAACTTTTCTTATTTTTCCGCAAGAACAAAGCAATATTTTGATGAAAAAACGGGAGAAACATTTGTAATTTACAATAAAAGGAGTATACTCTAAATTGGAATCATTCTAAATTTAATAAAAAGAGTTTCCACACACATATTGTATTTAGGTTTATTTTATTCTGGGTTTTGATTCATTTTGGCAGCACCAACCAACTGTGCAAATGAATAATTATTTTGGATAAAATCAGCTTATTCTTTTTGTGGAAACAGTAAAAACAAGGGGGATTATTGATGTTTGATATTGTAACATTAGCAAGATTCCAATTTGCCATGACGACAGTCTTTCATTACTTCTTCGTACCGTTTTCAATAGGATTAGCACTTGTTGTCGCAATCATGGAAACGATGTATGTCGTGAAAAAAGATGAACGTTATCGCAAAATGGCGAAATTTTGGGGCAACATTTTTCTATTAAGTTTTGCAGTAGGAGTCGTAACAGGAATTATTCAAGAATTCCAGTTCGGGATGAACTGGTCAGATTATTCACGCTTTGTTGGAGATATTTTTGGTGCTCCACTGGCAATTGAGGCTTTACTTGCATTCTTTTTAGAATCAACGTTCTTAGGTTTGTGGATTTTTACTTGGGATAAAGTAAGTCCTAAACTACATTTAACATTTATTTGGTTGGTCGTATTTGGTTCAATGATGTCTGCTTTTTGGATCTTAGCAGCAAATAGCTTTATGCAACATCCAGTTGGTTATACGCTGAACAATGGTCGTGCAGAGTTGATCGACTTTGGTGCAGTTATTGCCAATCCGAAAGTATGGTACGAATTTACTCACGTGTTAGCGGGTGCAATCGTAATGGGTGGTATGATCGTAGCTGGGCTAGCAGCGTTCCAAATCTTGAAAAAACGTGATATTAGCTTCCATAAAGTTTCTATGCGTATTGGATTGTGGGTTGCGCTATTTGGATCTTTAGGCGTGTTACTTGCTGGAGATTTACAAATGAAAGCTTTAATCGAAGGTCAACCGATGAAATTTGCAGCAATGGAAGGTTCTTATGAGGATTCTGGTGATCCGGCTGCATGGACTTTGATTGCTTGGGCTGATGAAGCAGAGCATAAACAAGTTTTTGGTATTCAAATACCATACGTATTAAGTATTCTATCGTACAATAGCCTTTCTGGTTCTGTTGATGGAATGGAGACAGCGAATAAAGAGTTGATTGAAAAATATGGAGATAGAAACTATTTCCCACCAGTAAATACTTTATTCTGGAGTTTTAGAATAATGGCTGGATTTGGCGTATTAATGTTATTAGTAGCCGCATTAGGATTGTTCTTTACTCGTAAGAAAAAACCATCGCTTTATGAAAAACGCTGGATGGTTTGGATCGTAGCGTTATGTACATTTGCTCCATTTATAGCGAATACAACAGGTTGGTTGATCACAGAGCTTGGCCGTTATCCTTGGACTGTTTACGGTTTATTCACAATTGAAGATAGCGTGTCTCCAAATGTATCTGTGGCTTCGTTATTAACATCGAATATTATTTACTTTATTTTATTTGCGGGTCTTGGGTCAGTGATGGTTTACTTAGTTACTGTCGAACTTAAAAAAGGACCAGATTATGAGGAAAAGAAATTAGCAGAGGCGAACTCTACTGATGTAGATCCATTTGATAAGGAGGTCTTTGGCGAATGAGTACGTTACAATTACTTTGGTTTGTACTGATTGGTATTTTATTCTCAGGCTTCTTCTTCTTAGAAGGTTTTGACTTTGGCGTGGGTATGTCGGTTCAAACATTAGCTCATGATGAAGAAGAAAAAGAACAAATCATCCAGACGATTGGACCGGTTTGGGATGGTAATGAAGTATGGTTATTAACAGCGGGTGGAGCGATGTTTGCTTCTTTCCCATACTGGTATGCTTCATTGTTTAGTGGTTTTTACTTGATTTTGTTTATTATTTTAGTGGGTTTGATCATTCGTGGTGTTTCGTTTGAATTCCGTCACCGTATGCCAGATGGCAAACGTCGCAGAATGTGGAACTGGACATTATCGATCGGTAGCTTTATCGTACCATTTTTCTTTGGTGTCTTATTCATCAGCATGGTACAAGGAATGCCGCTTGATAAAGATGGCAACATGATGGCTTCATTTACAGATTACATTAACGTATTTTCTGTTGTAGGTGGAGTGGCATTGACATTATTGTGTTATTTGCATGGATTAAACTACATTACGCTTAAAACAGAAGGTCCAGTAAGAGAGCGTGCACGTAATTATGCATCATTCTTCTATTGGGTTTTATATGTCGGCTTAGTTGTGTTTGCCGCATTGTTGTACTTTAAAACTGATTTCTTTGATAATCACTTCGTAGTAACATTATTATTGGTAGTAGGGATCGTTGCATTGACAGTGGTTGCTAATGTAAGTGTCTTTAAGAAAAAAGAAATGTTGGCATTTATCGCTAGCGGGTTGACATTGATTCTTTTAGTTGCTTTACTATTCAGTGGTTTATTCCCACGTGTGATGATCGGTAGTGAGGGTTATTATGATATCTTGATCAAAGATGCTTCAAGTTCTCCTTATACACTGAAAACAATGACATGGTTATCGTTAACGATCTTACCGTTTGTATTAGCCTATACAGGTTGGTCTTATTATGTCTTTAGAAAACGTATCAAACATCCGGCTATTGCAGCTGCGGGGTATGAAGGATGATCGATAAAGCCATCTTAAAAATGCCGAAAATCAAAAATATTATGATCTTGCTTGCAGGTTTTTCTTTCCTGCAAGCAGTATTTATTATAGGACAAGCATTTTATTTATCTAAAGCCGTTGTTGGGTTATGGGAAGGTGGTCATTTACGTGATCAGCTATTGAATATTTTGGTGTTCTTTTTGTTTTACATTGGCAGACATGTGGTGACGTATCTTCGTGAGAGAATGTTAGATAGCTTTAGTTATGATCGTTCTCGTGAATTAAGAGAGGCTTTGTTACAAAAAGTTTTCCGCTTAGGACCAACTGTGGTTCAAAAAAACGGAACAGGCAATATGATCACGATGGCACTGGAAGGAATCAGTCAAACGGAAAATTATCTTCACTTGATTTTGATGAAAATCATGAATATGATGATCATTCCATGGATCATTTTGCTTTTTGTTTTTACATTAGATATTCGTTCTGGCATCGTTTTACTAGTTGTATTTCCCATGATTATTATTTTTATGATCATTTTAGGGTATGCGGCTCAAAGTAAAGCAGATAAACAATATAAAGCATTTCAGATATTATCAAATCACTTTATCGACTCTTTACGAGGCTTAGATACATTGAAATTATTTGGATTGAGTAAAAAGTATGCGGGCAGTATTTATAACACAAGTGAACGTTTTAGAGAAGCAACGATGAGTACGCTGAAAATTGCGATTTTATCCACATTTGCATTAGACTTTTTCACAACATTATCAGTTGCTGTCGTAGCGGTGTTTTTGGGGTTGAGTTTGTTAGAAGGTGGGATTTTACTATTTCCTGCGTTGACGACCTTGATTTTGGCCCCCGAGTTTTTCTTACCAGTTCGCGATTTTGCGAGTGACTACCATGCGACATTAGATGGCAAAAATTCATTTCAGGCAATCCAAGCCGTTTTAGATTTACCAGAAATGTCTGACACGGACCGTCTTACTTTAGGCGATTGGACATCATTGAGTGAATTATCTGCTGAACAATTGACATTCCAATATGAAGAAGCAACGCAATCCGCATTAAAAGGATTGGATTTTAAAGCAAAAGGGTACCAAAAAATCGGGATCATTGGCGCTAGTGGTTCAGGAAAATCAACCTTGATCAATGTATTGAGCGGATTTTTAGAGCCAAACACTGAGATGACAGAGATCGAAGTTGATGGGCAATCAATCCCCCACTTTTTACAAACAGATTGGCAAAAACAAGTACTCTATATTCCGCAGTCTCCGTATATATTCCAAGACACCCTAGCAAATAATGTTCGTTTTTATACGCCAGAAGCAACAGATGAACAAGTAATGGCTGCTGTTCAGTTAGTAGGATTAGAAACGCTCATAGCGGGCCTAAGAGACGGTATAAACACAGTGATTGGTGAAAGTGGGAGAATGTTAAGCGGCGGACAAGCACAGCGTGTGGCGCTTGCTAGAGCCTTTTTAGATCAAGACCGTCGGATTTTGCTATTTGATGAACCGACTGCTCACTTAGATATTGAAACAGAAGTAGAGTTAAAAGAGAGAATGCTTCCGTTGATGGAAGATCATCTTGTCTTTTTTGCAACTCACAGATTACACTGGATGGCAGAAATGGACTATATTCTAGTGATGGATAAAGGCCGGCTAGTTGAAGCTGGAACCCTAGCCGAGTTGACCGAGAAAAATGGTTACTATGTAAAATTAGTGAATCAGATGAGGGGGACAGAATAATGGAAAATACCCCAACAAATAAAGAATTATATGAAAAAGATCAATGGGTCAAACCATTCTTGAAAAAGTATAAAGGCTTATTGTATCTAGCGTTGATTTTAGGTTTTTTGACTTTTTTCAGTGCGGGAGCGTTGATGTTTAACTCAGGTTATTTAATTAGCCGAGCAGCGTCGCTTCCTGAAAATATTTTGATGATCTATATCCCAATCGTTTTAACTCGTGCGTTTGGGATCAGTCGTCCAGTTTTCCGATATATTGAGCGTTTAGTTAGTCATAACTGGGTTTTGAAAATGACATCAGACTTACGTTTGAAACTTTATATGGTTTTAGAAAAAGATGCAATTTTCTTTAAATCAAAATACCAAACAGGCGATATTTTAGGCTTGTTGTCAGAAGATATCAATCACTTGCAGAATTTGTATCTGCGGACGATTTTCCCAACGGTGATTGCTTGGTTGCTATACATCTTTATCATTATTGGACTTGGTTTGTTTTCGTGGTGGTTTGGTTTATGTATGTTATTGATGCTAGGTGTCGTGATATTCCTATTACCATTGCTCTCAGTTTTAGTAAATGGTGCCAGACAAGAGAAGCAAAAAGTTTCTAAAAACGAATTATATAAAACATTGACAGATAATATTTTAGGTGTTTCTGATTGGGTGTTTAGTCAACGTGGACAAGAATTTGTTCATTCATATGAAGAAGAAGAAGCAAAATTACGTCGATTGGATGAACAAATCAAACGGTTTAATCGTGTCCGTGATTTTGTATTGCAAGTAGCTTTTGGTGTTATTACTGTAGCGATTTTGGCATGGACGAGTGTTCGTTTCCCAGGGAATCACGGTGGTGCAGCTAACTGGATCGCTGCATTTACTCTCACAGTTTTTCCATTAATCGATGCTTTTGCGCCGCTACCTGATGCGGCACAGGAAACAAATATTTACAAAGATTCTATCAAACGGTTAAATGATCTACCAGAACCAGAAGAAATAAAAGGTACGTCGAAAAAATTAACGATTACAGATACACAAATCAATATTAGTGATGTATCATTTTCTTATGAAGGAACATCTAAGCATGTTTTGGAAGAGCTGAATCTGACGATCCGTCCAAAAGAAAAATTAGCAATTTTAGGTCGTAGTGGTTCGGGTAAAAGTACACTGGCAACACTGATTCGTGGTGACTTGCGTCCTGATGAAGGAATCATTACTTTAGGCGGGATTCCAACTTATGAATTTGGCGATCAAATCACGAATTCAATCGGTGTGATCCATCAAGCACCTTATCTGTTTAGAACAACGATTCTAAATAATGTTCGAATTGGGCGAGAAGAAGCATCTGAAGAAGAAGTTTGGCAAGTGTTGGATAAAGTTGGTTTAAAAGAAATGATTGAAGGTTTACCAGAAGGTTTGTTGACAATGGTAGATGAAGCTGGATTGCGTTTTTCTGGCGGCGAACGTCATCGTTTGGCATTGGCACGTATTTTACTTCAAGATACGCCAATTGTGTTACTGGATGAACCAACGACAGGACTTGATCCTATCACGGAGCAGCAACTACTCGATACCTTTTTTGAAACACTTGAAGAGAAAACGATTATCTGGATCACGCACCACTTACAAGGAGTCCATATGATGGATCGAGTGATTTTTATTGAAGATGGTCAGTTGGAAATGAGTGGCTCACCAGAAGAGTTATTAGCAAGCAATCTACATTATCAACAACTCTATGCAATCGATCGAGGCATGAATAAGGTTTGATTATTTGACGAAAGTATTACGTATTGAATAAAATAAAAAAGCTGAGGCAAAATTCCATGAACTTTGCCTCAAGCTTTAAAAATTGAATTGATTGTTAGAAGGATCGTTGCAGTAATAATTCTGTCAATAAGGTTAATTGTTCTTTACCTAAACAATCCGGAAGTTTTTCAATATCTACTAAGGCTTTTTCAGTTACTCGTTTAGCAAAAGTTTTAGCATCATTGACACCGTCTAATTCATGAACAAGTTGAGAAGTTTCAATCGCTTGTTCCGCTGTAATATCAGCGCCTTTTTCTAGATAAACAGAAAAACGTTCAGGTGCTTTTTGCATCGCAAAGATCAAAGGCAAGGTGTAGACGCCTTGTGCTAAGTCTTCTAAAACAGGTTTTTTCAACGTTTTTACATCAGCTGTATAATCTAGGATGTCATCATAAACTTGAAAAGCGATCCCGATGTGCCGACCAATGCGTCTTGCTAAACGTTGTGCCTCAGAAGAAGCAAAACCAAAATGGGCTCCTTCAAGACAGCTTAAAGAAAATAATTCAGCCGTTTTTCCATTGACGCTGCGGAGATAATCAGAAACCGTCATGTCTTTTTTATAGCGTGTATGCATTTGATCTAATTCGCCAAGTAATAATCGTTTCATTGCTTGAGCATTTGTATGTAAGAAATCAGAGCCGTTCATTGTATCTGCGAGTAATTCAAAAAATTCAGTGAATAATAGGTCACCTGTATAAACAGCGATATCTTTACCATAGCGAGATTGGATCGTTATATTACCTCTGCGAAGAGGTGAATCATCAATGATATCATCATGTACAAGAGTTGCCATATGCAAGATTTCAATTGAAGCGGCAATCTTGATTAGTTGTTTAGGGTCTTGTTTTTGTTCATCACCAATTTGTGCAAACAAAAAAAAGAATGCTGGGCGTAGTAATTTCCCACCTGAATCCGTGAGCTCGATCAAAGCGGCTTCAATTTCTTTGTTTCGTATTTTAACTTGATGTCGGATCAATTCACAAGTTTCATTTAATTGTTGTTGGATAATGGGAAATTCTTTCCAAAAATCATTCATAACATAATAGTCCTTTCAATAGTTCAATACTATTGATTGTATACGATATTGGTAAAGAAATACAAGCAAATTATTCTGTGAGCATAAAACTAAATATTGTCAGGAGAGAAGAGTATAATTTGAGTAGAGAAATTTTTTTTGAATTAGTCGAACTAAAAGCTAAGACAGCCAGTGTTTTACCCTTTCTTTTAGGGATTTGTTTTAGTTGGTATCATTATGGGAAATTACAGTTGTTTTATGTCCTTATTTATTTTATTGCGATGTTTATTTTTAATATGGCTGTTGATATTTTAGATAATTATAATGATTACCATCATGCTAAAGAAGGGCATGATTACAAAGAAAAAACTAATATTATTGGGCGAGAAAACTTATCACTTAAAATGATTCGTCGTTGGATCATTTGGATGGTGGCAATTTCCGCATTGATGGGCATTGGTCTAGCTACGATTGTTGGTTGGCCATTATTATGGATGGGTTTATACTGTTACTTAATTGGAATCTTTTACTCTTCTGGACCTAAACCATTATCAAGTTTGCCTTTGGGGGAAGTTTTTTCTGGATTTACGATGGGTTTTATGATTATGCTAATCTGCGTTTATATCAATACGTTTGACTCTTTTCAGTGGACAATGAGTAATCTGGGCAGTATCTTTTTAGTGTCATTGCCTAATACTTGTCTGATCGCTAATTTAATGTTGGCCAATAATATTTGTGATTTAGAAGAAGACGAGAAGAATCATCGTTTTACATTGGTTCATTATTTAGGGAAGAAAACCTCAATTGCTCTGTTTGTCGGATTGATCGTGACTGCCTTTACAGCAGTTATTTTGGGTGTTTTTTTAGGTTTAACACCGATTACGATGCTCTTGACTCTTTTGATTGTGCCCTTTATTTGGAAGCAAACAAAGCTATTTTTACAGGAACAAGTCAAGACAAAAACATTTATTTGCGCCATAAGAATTTTAGCAGTGGGCGCACTGGCACAAGTTGTATTTTTTGCCATAGGATTGTGGCTTAAATAATAAAATAAAAAGGTTAAGAGGGGATTTAAATGAGTAAGCACGTCGTTATTTTGGGCGCTGGCTATGCCGGTTTAAGAGCGCTCCATGAGTTACAAAGAGGCAACAATGAGTTGAAAATTACATTGGTCGATCAAAATGATTATCACTTTGAAGCAACAGATATCCATGAAGTTGCAGCGGGCATCCAAACATCGGAAAGAATCACGTATCCGATCAAAGATGTTGTAAAATCAGCATGTACGACTTTTGTACAAGGTAGAGTGGAAAAAATCGATAGTGAAAACCAACGGGTTCATTTGAAAGATCAAGAAGCGATTTCTTATGATTATTTGATCGTTGCATTAGGGTACGAGTCAGAATCGTTTGGCATACCTGGTGTTGAAGAGTTTTCATTAAAAATGGTCGATATCCCGACATCAGAAAAAGTTTATCAACATCTAACAGAACAGATGGAAGCCTATAAAGAAACGAAAGACGAAAATTGTCTGAAAATCGTTGTTTGCGGAGCTGGTTTTACTGGAATTGAATTATTAGGTTCGCTACATGAAGGAAAGAAAAAACTTGCTGCGATTGCAGGTGTTGAACCTGAAAAAATCCAATTATACTGTGTTGAAGCGGTGACTCGTTTATTGCCAATGTTTAGTGAGAAACTTGGTAGTTACGGTATTGATCATTTGAAAAAATGGGGTGTCAATTTCTTAGTTGGTAAACCAATCAAAGAGATCAAACAAGATACAGTTGTTTATTTAGATAATCAAGAAACGAATGAATTAAATGAATTGAAAGCTAAAACAATTATTTGGACAACTGGTGTTAGTGGTAGTCACGTTGTTGGCGATTCTGGTTTTGCAGCTAAACGCGGACGTGTGATGGTTAACCCTGATTTAACAGATGCAGATCACAGTAATGTTTATATTATTGGAGACTGCTCTGCTGTGATGGATAAAGAGTCAAATCGCCCTTATCCAACAACTGCACAAATTTCACTTAAAATGGGTGAGCATGCAGGTAAAAATATCAAAGCGCAATTAAAAGGGGAATCAACGAAAGAATTTACCTTTAAATCATTAGGTTCTGTTGCTTCAATCGGTAACAGTCATGCCTTTGGTGAAGTTGGAAAAATGGAAGTTAAAGGCTACCCAGCTTCTGTTATTAAAAAAGTGATCATGGATCGCTCATTATTTGAAACAGGTGGAATCAAAGAAATGTTAGCAAAAGGTCGTTTTGACTTTTACCGTTAAAAATTAATACAAGCAAGAGCTATGATAGATTCACAGTAGAGAGTTATTTTGAAATGACAGAAAGTCAGCGGCTGATGGAAGTTGACCAAAATAACTACTTGAATTACAAATCTGGAGCGAAATAGTCTATTCGGGTAAGATCCGTTAGCGTCTTTTGAGTGGAGATTATTTTTAATTTCAACTATGGGTGGTACCGCGTGTATGTATGCGTACGAGACAAAATAATTTTTTTGTTTCCGACGTTTATTCGTCCCTGACAGTCTTTTTCTGATTGTCAGGGATTTTTTTGTATTTAACCATTAAATTTATAAGAAGAATGAGGAAAGTAAATGAAGAAAGAATTAAGTGTAAAAGAAGCGTTACTTGTATTTTTGTCATTATTATTGATTATTAGTGTTTGTGTAATCGGAGTTGGGATGAGCCCAATTTTTCCAGTCTTATGTGCATTAGGTTTGTTGATTGGTTGGAGTAAGTGGCGTGGTGCTTCTTGGGATAAAATTCATGAAGGAATCATCGAAGGGGTCAAAACTGGGATTGTGCCGATGGTCATTTTTATTTTGATTGGTGCTTTGATTGCGGTTTGGATTGCAAGTGGCGTTATTCCGACGATGATGTATGCAGGTTTTTCAGTTATCAGCATAAAAATCTTTTTACCTTCAGCTTTTGTTAGTTGTGCTGTTGTAGGGATATCGATCGGAAGTGCATTTACAACCGTTTCAACGATTGGTTTAGCTTTGATGGGGATGGGAATCTCAATGGGTTTTAACTCTGCTATACTAGCTGGGGCAATTATTTCAGGTGCTGTTTTTGGTGATAAAATGTCCCCCCTTTCGGATACGACAAATTTAGCATCCGCAGTTGCTGGAGCAGATTTATTTAAGCATATTAGAAACATGATGTGGACAACAATTCCGGCTTTTGTTATTTCGTTTATCTTATACGCAGTACTTGGATTTCAAACGAAGACTGGTCAGACCGATTTAGAAACGAAACAGTTTTTAGAAGTGTTGCAAGATAACTTTGCTATTAGTTGGTGGGCGTTATTACCTATTTTATTACTTGTTTTTTGTTCGATCAAACGAGTACCGGCAATTGCTTCATTATTAGTGACAATCTTAGTTTCTAGTGTGATGTATATGATTCAAACACAAAATGTTGATTTGAAACAATTAAGCACTATTTTAGAAAATGGTTTTGTCTCAGAGACAGGGATGGAGCAAATCGATGCGTTGTTGACTAGAGGGGGTATTCAAAGTATGATGTGGTCGGTGTCACTGATTCTACTAACCTTGTCACTAGGCGGATTGTTAATGAAAATGGATGTAATCACAGTTCTAATGGCGCCGCTTGCTCATAAATTGAAATCAACAGGAAGTTTGGTTGCTGCAACAGTATTTAGTGGGGCTTTGGCCAATTTAATGATTGGTGAGCAGTATTTGTCGATTATTCTTCCAGGGCGTGCCTTTAAAGAGAGCTATGACAAAGCAAAACTTGCCCCAGAAGTTCTTTCTAGAGCACTAGAAGATTCTGGAACTGTCTTAAATTCACTGATTCCATGGGGGGTAAGTGGTGTATTTATGGCAAGTACCCTACAAGTTTCTACATTGGCCTACGCGCCGTTTAGCTTCTTTATCTTATTATGCCCGATATTGTCGATACTTTCAGGGATAACAGGTATTGGTATCCATAGACAAGCACCTAGTGAAACAGTCAATTAAAAGAGGGCTTTTTGTTTAAAATCATTAAAATTTTAAGAGAAACAATGGGGGTACTTTTGTTCGGCTCGATTTTTAGGTATAATGGATACTGATTGAAAAGAGGGATGTTACATGGCACAAAAACGGAAAAGTGCGAAAAAGAAAAAAACAAAAAAACAACAACAGCAACAAGAACATCTTAATTTCATTTTTCTCGGTATCTTTTTTATCTTCTTCGGATTATTCGGACTATTAAAATTAGGATTTCTTGGGACTTTGATTGCCAATGGGTTACGTGTAGTGATAGGAAATACATTTT
Source organism: Enterococcus sp. AMC1252 (assembly GCF_058216515.1). Lineage (NCBI taxonomy): Bacteria > Bacillati > Bacillota > Bacilli > Lactobacillales > Enterococcaceae > Enterococcus > Enterococcus sp. AMC1252. The sequence goes on along the minus strand of NZ_CM177097.1, from coordinate 2,793,787 downwards.
CAGTAGCAGCTGTTTTACTTATGCTTTATGGTCTTTCTTTAGTTATTTTTGGGAAAGAGTTTCCTATCAAAAAGAGCCGGCCGATAATCGGCGGAATAGTTGCTTACGTAGGTGTATTGCTATTTCTACATGCCTACATGTTTCGTAATGTAGGGACACAAACCCCAGATATTATGGGAACGACATGGGAATTTCTTAGAATGGATTTAAAAGCTAGTACCGTAGCTCAAAATGTCGGTGGTGGCATGATTGGTGCGGCACTGTACAGTTTTACTTTCTTTCTAGTTGCTCAGTTTGGTAGTTATTTGATTGCTGGATTATTCATAGTGGTCGGTGTATTTTTAATGAGTATGCTCGATTTCCAGCAAGTGATGAATGGATTACAGATCGTTCAAGAAAAAATTGGACATCTAACTGTTAGAAGCGGTGAACGACAAGCAGAAAAAGAAGCGAGACGTGCAGAAAAACGTGCAGCCAAACAAGCTCAGATGGAACAAATGGCTCAAGAACGTTTGAAAAACGATGTACGTGAGTTAACGCCTGGCGAAAAATTAGCCCAAGAAGCATGGGAACAAGAAGAAAAAGAAATGCAGGAACCAGAACAGTTGACACTAGTTCCAATCGACAGTTTTCAAAGTCAAGCTGAAGCACAACCTGTTCAACAAAAAATAGTTGCTGAACCAGAAATGGATGAAGGCGGCGAACTAGACTTTGAAATTTCAGAAGAAGCGGAAGATCGTGACTACGAACTTCCACCTTCAACATTATTAGATTCGATTCCGTCTGCCGATCAAAGTGGAGAATATCAAAAAATCGAAAAAAATATTGGCGTGTTAGAACAAACATTCAAAAGTTTTGGAGTTGACGCTAAAGTAGTCAAAGCAAGTCTTGGTCCTGCTGTTACAAAATTTGAAATTCAACCGGCAGTAGGGGTGAAAGTAAGCAAGGTCGTTAGCTTGACCGATGATATTGCTTTAGCACTCGCTGCCAAAGATGTACGGATGGAAGCGCCGATTCCTGGGAAATCATTGATTGGGATCGAAGTACCAAATAGCACTGTGAGTACTGTTTCATTTAGAGATATTATTGAAGCACAACCAAGCCATCCAGACAAATTATTGGAAGTGCCGCTTGGACGAGATATTTCTGGAATGGTTCAATCAGCAGATTTAGCAAAAATGCCACATTTACTAATTGCCGGATCAACTGGTAGTGGGAAATCTGTTGCAATCAATGGGATTATTTCTAGTATTTTAATGAGAGCAAAACCTCATGAAGTAAAGCTAATGATGATTGACCCAAAAATGGTGGAGCTGAATGTCTATAATGGTATTCCACATTTATTGACACCAGTGGTTACTAATCCTCGAAAAGCTGCTCAAGCTTTGCAAAAAGTTGTTCAAGAAATGGAATTTCGTTATGAGAAATTTGCAGCAACTGGGGTTCGTAATATTTCTGGTTATAATGAATTAGTGATTCAAAAGAATCTGGAAGATGGAGAAAATCGTCCAATCTTACCGTTTATTGTCGTAATCGTAGATGAATTAGCTGACTTGATGATGGTCGCAAGTAACGAAGTAGAAGATGCGATCATTCGCTTAGCTCAAATGGCTCGAGCAGCTGGAATTCATATGATCTTAGCAACGCAGCGTCCAAGTGTGGACGTTATTACTGGGATCATCAAAGCAAACGTCCCTTCAAGAATGGCCTTTGCAGTTTCAAGTGGAACAGATTCACGAACAATTATTGACAGTAATGGAGCGGAAAAGCTTTTAGGACGTGGCGATATGTTATTCTTGCCGATGGGTGAGAATAAACCAATCCGAGTTCAAGGTGCCTTTATTTCCGATCATGAGGTCGAACGAATCGTCTCATTTGTAACAGAACAGCAAGAAGCTGACTATCAAGAAAATATGATGCCAACAGAAGAAACCACTGGTGGCAGTAATGAAGCCTCGCAAGACGAATTATATGAAGAAGCCAAAGCATTAGTTGTAGAAATGCAAACAGCTAGTATTTCTTTACTACAAAGACGTTTTAGAATTGGGTATAATCGCGCGGCGCGCTTGGTCGATGAATTAGAGGATCACGGTGTAATAGGGCCATCTGAAGGAAGTAAACCAAGAAAAGTATTTCTTGAGCCAGAATCAGAAGATATGCCTCTAGATCAAGGTCCTGAATAAAAATATTTACCAAAGGGAATGGAGTAAGCTGAGAAGCCTGCTCCATTTTTGCTTGGTTAGCCAAGTGCATATAGTATATTTGTTCTACTTCTCAAAATAGGTTTTCGATAAATGGAATCTTTGGTATAATGTACGAAATACTATTAGATAGACAGAAGGAAAGTTGAATTAAATCATAAATACGATTAGAATTAGGATAATCTAAATGAATAACTAATAATTTTAAATGAAACGATAGACAAATAAAGAGTATAAGGATGGAGCAAATGAGAAGAAAAAGCGTATTATATTTAGATGTAGCGGAGCAAATCAAAGCAGATATCATGAATGGTACATATCCTGTGGGTTCACTATTACCCACAGAAGCAGAACTTGAGCAATTATTTGATGTGAGTAAAATTACTGTTCGTCGTGCAATCGAGTTACTATCATCAGAAGAATTGGTAGAGAAAAAAAGTGGCAAAGGAACCACAGTTTTAAGTAATCGCCCCTACAATAGATTATCAAAAGCAGGTACATTTACAGAATATTTAAATGATTCGGGACAAAAAGTAGCAAAGAAAATTTTAAAGCTAGAGACGGTTAGGTTAGACTCTACTTCTCTTATTTATTCGTGTCTTGGAGAAAAGGCAGTCAAGGTCTCACGATTATACACACTAGATGATCAGCCTTACATCTATTTTAATTATTATCTACCTACTATATTAGGAGATGTTCCATTAGAAGATTTTGAACAGGAATCGTTATATCGATTGATGGATCAGCACGGAATAGAAATCATAAAGTTTGAAGATAGTTTTCAAACAGTTGAATTGACTACAGAACAGCAACAAATTTTGACTACTTCTGAAAAGAATGGGTTAAAGAGAGTTCGTAAATCAATTGGTATTTCTGGGAAAGTGGTTGAGTATTCTGAAGCAATCTATAATACAGCTCTTTACCCTTATGTAATTGAATATGAAGCATAAAGAAATAACAGGTTACTTACAAAAGTGTAAGCAATCTGTTATTTTTTTCTATGGTACGTTAGTTGTAATTGGATTAGACTAGCAAAGTAGAGAAAAGGAGCGATAATAATGTTACAAGTCGAAAATCTATCTAAAACGTATGGAACTGAAATCAAATATGAAGCACTAAAAGGATTAAATTTAACAGTTGAAGATGGTGAATTTATTGGGATCATGGGGCCTTCTGGAAGTGGGAAAAGTACTTTTTTGAACCTTCTAGCAACGATCGATCAACCATCATCTGGACATGTTTTATTAAATGGTAAAGATCCGAATCAGCTCAATCAAGAAGAAGTTGCCAAATTTAGACGAAGAGAGCTTGGGTTTATTTTTCAAAGCTTTAATTTAATGCCAACCTTGACCGTAGAAGAGAATATCGTTTTACCATTGACTTTAGACGGAGAAAAAATTTCTGTTATGAAAAAGCAATTGAACCTTCTAGCAGATCGCTTAGGAATCGCAAGTTTATTAAAAAAACGGATCGCAGAAATCTCTGGTGGACAAGCGCAACGTGTAGCAGTGGCTCGTGCAATGATTCATCAACCACAACTATTATTGGCGGATGAACCGACAGGTAATTTAGATACAAAATCATCAAAAGATGTTATGCAGTTATTACAACAATTAAATGAAGAGGAAAGAGCAACCATACTGATGGTTACTCACGATCCCCTAGCAGCAAGTTATTGCAAACGCATTGTATTTATCAAAGATGGGGAATTGATTGATGAAATTCACCAAAATGGAAATCAAAAGAGGTTTTACGATGAAATTATGGTGAAACTATCTGAGATTGAAGGTGTCGATAATGAGTTTTAGTCAATTTGTTATTCGAAATACCTTAAGGAATAAGCATCTTTATATGGCTTATTTCTTAAGTACATTATTTTCTGTGATGGTATTTTTCACGTTTACAGTGTTTGCCTTTCATCCAGCATTGGCAGATGGCTTAAATAAAAATGCCCGCATCGGTATGTTAGCCGCTGCAATCATTATTTATGGCTTTGCATTTTTCTTTGTTTTATACTCAATGGATGTTTTTATCCAGTCTAGAAAAAAAGAATTTGGGTTGCTGATGATTCAGGGAATGAGTCCTAAACAGCTAAAAAAAATGGTGTTTATTGAAAACTTAGTGATTGGTTTTTTTGCAACTATCATTGGAAGTATTGCTGGTATTGGTTTTTCACAAGTGATTTTATGGTTGAGTAATAAACTAATGCATGTGGATTTTAGCTTTTATTTTCCAGCTCAGGCGCTTATTTTAACAGTTATTTCATTTACTGTGTTATTTTTAGCAATTTCATTTTTCATTCAATTCCGTTTACCAAAATTAAGTCTACAAGAATTGCTGAAAGCAGGAGACCTTGGAAAAGGTACGATCAAAAGTTCACGTATTAAAACTTTTTTAGCGATTTTATTGATTGGTGTAGGATATGCAGTTGCTCTTTTAGTTAAAGGGATGTTGGTGCCCATGGTCATGATTCCTGTGATTTTCTTAGTCGTTGCCGGTACTCGTTTTTTATTCAATCAATTGAGTGTGTCGATTATTGAACGACTAAAAAAGAAGCAAGCGATCTTCTGGAAAAAAACGAATATGGTGGTGTTTTCTGATCTTGCTTTCCGAATGAAGGATAATGCACGTTCGTTTTTCTTAGTATCGATTATTTCAACTGTGGCATTTGCTGCAATCGGTACGTTGTATGGTTTTCAAAATATGATTTTAGATGGGATGAGACAAATTCCATATGAGTTTCAAGTTACAGGAACAGCAGAAGATACAGCGTCAATCAAACAGGACTTCACGAAACTCTTGGCTGATAAAGGGATTCAAGTAGATCAAGGAGAACTGACAACTTATACAAATGCAGATCAAGTTAGTTTGATTAAAGAGTCTGAATATAATCATCTTGCAGCATTAATTGACAAACCAATGATCCAAGGGGAAGGAAAAGCTGTTCAATTATTACCAACAAGTGCGATGGGTATGAAAGAAGTAACGCTAAATGAAGTGAAACTGTCGGATGAAGTGACCTTACCTGTTATTAAATCAGAAAAAACAACTGTTGTTTCTGCATATGGAACAACGGTCATCGTACCGGATACTACTAATTTACAAAATTTTGAAAGTACAACGACGACTGTTTGGCAGCCTAGAAATGCTAGTTATGACGAGTTAGTTTCTGTTGGTAAATTTCAAGATAAGAATATGCTTCTAATGGCTAAAAGTTATTCACAACAAAGTATTACCAATGAATATGCACCAATTTTATTCGTAGGTATTTTTATAGGAATCGTCTTTTTTGTTTCAGCAGGAAGCTTCCTATATTTTAGATTATATAGTGATATGGATGTCGATGTTGAGAAATTTAAAATGATTTATAAAATGGGATTGGCGAAAAAAGAATTGAAGAAGATGATTTATCAACAAGTTGGCATTCTGTTCTTTACACCAATCGTTGTTTCTGTAATCCATGGGGTGGTAGCATTGACTGCGATGTATCATATGTTCAATCAAGGAATGCAGCTAGCGGGATGGCAAGTCTTAGGGGTGTTTATCTTGATTCAAATTGTTTATTATTTGATTGCGCGTGTATTTTATTTTAAAAAAGTTTACCGCTTAGTTCAAGCATAGTATAAAAGAAGAGGATGGGACAGGAGTGTTTAATCCCGAGAAATAAGAAGGAATTCACGAAAATTACTCTTTAAATTTTTGTGAATTTCAGCTTATTTCCGAAGGGATTACTTCTGTTCCCACCGTTTATTCGGATTCCATGTGAGTAGGATATGACTCGAAGAGTTATGTCCCACTCACTTCTTTTATCTATTAAGACACTAGGATTCACTCGTCGTGGATCTGAATAGAACGCTGGCTGTCTTTCAAAAGCATATATTGTTTTATAAAAAAGTCTGCTCTTTTCTTTGAGTATAACAACAAAACTAGTAACGAATAGACAATAAAAGCTAGACTGATAAAGGTGAACTCAAGGTGATGAGAAATGTCTAATTCTACTGCCTAACCTAGATAACATATAGACAAATCGGGTACAATAAGTTATAGTATGAAGCGAATGTTTAGAAGAAATGAGGAAGAAAACTAGTGGAAAAAGCATCCATTTATGGTTTAACAAAAGAAGAACTGATCGCATGGTTCATCGAACATGATGAAAGAAAGTTCCGGGCTACTCAAGTATGGGAATGGCTTTATATCAAACGTGTCATGGCATTTAGTGAAATGACAAATTTATCAAAAGATGTCATTGAATTATTAGAGGAAAATTTTGTTATCAATCCATTGCGCCAAGTGATTATCCAAGAAGCAAAAGATGGTACCGTAAAATATCTTTTTGAATTGCCAGATAAGAATATGATTGAAACGGTCTTGATGCGTCAAGAATACGGCATGTCGGTATGTGTGACGACGCAAGTGGGTTGTAATATTGGGTGTACTTTCTGTGCAAGTGGTTTGTTAAAAAAACAACGTGATTTAACAGCAGGAGAAATTGTTGCTCAAATCATGCTCGTTCAACATTATTTTGATGAACGTGGACAAGGTGAGCGTGTAAGCCATATTGTTGTGATGGGAATCGGTGAGCCGTTCGATAATTATGATAACCTAATGAATTTCCTACATACGATCAACGATCCAAAAGGTTTGGCTATCGGAGCGCGCCATATCACGGTTTCAACGAGTGGTTTAGTGCCTAAGATCAAAGAATTTGCGAATAATGGCCTACAAGTCAATTTAGCAATCTCTTTGCATGCGCCAAATAATGATGTTCGAACGTCAATCATGCGAATCAACCGTAGCTTCCCAATTGAAAAGTTGATGGATGCGGTGGACGAGTATTTGGAAAAAACAAATCGCCGAATTACGTTTGAATATATCATGTTGAGCCATGTGAATGACCGCCCAGAACATGCCCAACAATTGGCTGATTTATTGAAAGATAAGAAGAAGTTAACCTTTGTCAACTTGATTCCTTACAATCCAGTCAGTGAACATGATCAATATAGTCGCAGTGAAAAAGCGGATGTATTGAAATTCTACGATATTCTGAAGAAAAATGGTGTCAATTGTGTCATCAGAAAAGAGTATGGAACGGATATCGATGCAGCTTGTGGGCAATTGAGAAGCAAGCAAATCAAAAAAGCTGATAAAAAAGTTAAAACAGCTAGATAGTTCAAAAATTAAGTAGTAGGAATAACAGGAGCTTGGTTCAGATTCACTCAACTCTTAGTTGTTAGAATGTAATAGAAATGTAGTAGCTACTTTTTTGCCACTATTTATTGGTATTTTAAAGAACTGACATCACTAGAAAAGTGATATCAGTTCTTTTTGTTTTCATCTTCATTTAAAATCGTAAATCCGTAGTCAATAATGTGTTCTTTTAAATAGCGTAGGTATTCTTCCCCCATCGGAGATAAAGACATTTGAGAAGGATGAATCCAGCCAATCTCCATTGTTTCATCAACCTCTAAAGGCAATGCAACAATATTTTCATCATTCAATTCTCTACTTAATACGCCCGAACTGATCGTATAACCATCAAGACCAATCAAAAAATTAAACAAGGTTGCTCGATCGCTGACGCGGATACTTTTCTTACGATATAGAGTACTTAAAATTTCTTCTGAAAAGTGAAAGGAGTTAAATTGTCCTTGCTCAAACGAAAGGTAGGGAAAATTTTCTAAGTCGGTCAACGTGACTGACGTTTTCCCAACCAAAGGATTCCTTTTACTGACAAAAACATGTGGGTTGGCAGTAAATAAGGGATGAAAAACCAGTTGTTTTTCTTTTAATAATTTTCTAATCACTTTTTCGTTGAATGTATTTAAGTACAAAATGCCCAATTCACTTTGAAAAGTGCTGACATCTTCAATAATATTATTCGTTTGTGTTTCACGAAAAGTGAATTCGTATTCATTTTTTTCGTAAGATCGGATTAATTGCACAAAGGCATGGACGGCAAAGGCGTAATGCTGAGCAGAAACTGAAAATAGTCTTCGGCGAGTTTCAGTACCTTTGTATTTTTCTTCCATCAAATCGACTTGTTCTAAGATTTGACGAGCATAAGATAAAAATTCTGTTCCCTCTGTTGTAAGAACCATTCCTTTTTTCGTTCGTTGAAATATTTGAATCTTCATTTCTTGCTCTAACTCTTTGATTGCAGTTGAAAGGCTTGGTTGAGTAATAAAGAGACGTTTAGCAGCTTCATTGACTGAACCTAATTCGACGACTTTCACAATATAATCCAATTGTCTGATATTCATGATCCAATCCTCCTTAAACTTAAAAGCGTAGTGGGCTTATTTATCTCAGAAAAAAGAAAGGGTTGTAATTTATTTTAGACTAAATTATATCATAAACTACAAAAAAGAGCTGTTTCCATAGTACGATAGAGGATTTTCACAATCTTTATATATTAAATTTCAATTTGGATCACTTGTACGCCTTGTTTTTCGATTTCTCGAATCACACTAGGCGAAGCGAATGTATCAGTAATCAAATAATTGATATCTTTGATGTTACCACTAGTAAAATTAGATGAAAAACCGATTTTGCGATAATCTGCAACAACAATCACTAAACCGTTTGTTCGTTCGATAATCAGTGAATTTATTTTAGATTCATGTAAGACTGGCGTCGTGATACCATTTTCAATGCTAAGACCAGAACAGCCAATTATAGAAATATCAGAAGACATTTTTGAAAATGAATCAATTGCAATATCACCAACCAAGGCTTCTTTAGGAAAGCGAATTTCGCCACCAGATAAAATGACCGTTGAATTTGGATTATGGTCTAGATTAGCAACTTTTACATTATTTGTTACAATCGTTACACGTTTATCCTCTAGATTTTTTAAAGAGGATAATGCGGTCGAACCAGTATTGATAAATAAAGTATTTCCGTCTTTAACGAATTCAGCTGCTTTTTTGGCAATCGCATTTTTTAATACTTCGATTTCTTCATTGTAATCTTCTGTTCCCGTTTTTTGAACAATTTTAGCTTTTCCGTGGGCTCTTTGGACTAAACCCATCTTTTCTAAGGCAATCAAGTCACGACGGATGGTTATCTCTGAAACAGCTAGCTCATGACTTATTTCTTTCACCAACAAACTTGTTTCTTTTTTCAATAACTCAAGTAGTTTATCTCGGCGTTTTTTGATTGTTATATGTGAGCTTTTCATTTAAATTCCTCCTCTCTCATTCTGTTGGGCAACTGCAAGTGTATTTCCTAGGACCTTTGCTTTCTTTAATAAACGATAGCCTTCCGATGTTTCATTTAGTTTGAGTAAGCAGTGTCCTTTTAGATATAACAGATAAGTCAATTCTCGGTTATTTAATTTGTTTGTATCGATCAAATTCAGTTCGCTTAAACATTTTTTATTTCTATTTTGGTGGAAGTATCTCATTCCTGTAATTTCATTCCATGAAAACAAGTTGCTCATTTGTTTTTTTTTAATATTTTTCAATTTATATAAGTTTTCTAGACAACTTTCTAAATTTTCTTCATCCTTTAAAAAAGAATAGCAATACATTTGCGTATGATAATAGATGAAGAGGTAATCCAATGTGGAATGGAAGAAATGCTGATTTTTATGTAAATGATCCAAACAAGAGGTATAACTTCCTTCATCTAATAAAAATAAGCTGTCAAAAATAATAATAGACTGTTTGAAGCCATTAAACAAATCTTTTTTCTGTAGCATCTGTTTTAAAGCGAATGCTTCTTTTAAGTCACAATCAACAGTCAAGGCATAAATCATCTTTTCATATAGGTTTTTTAAATATTCAAAAAGTATGACAATTCCTAGAATCACAGCCCCAATACTACCAAAAATAATTTTTGCTCCTAACTCTTGAGAGCTAGTGACCAGATAGCAGATATAAATAGCAAACAATAAATAAACAAACCATAACAAACTTTTTTTCCCATAGTAAATACTTTTCCAAGCTAATTTTTTCATCTTCCTCACCTCAACGAAACTATATCATAAAAAAAAAGATATGAACATAAAAATAGATATTATTATCGTTATTAACTATTTATTTAGTTGAAACGTTCTTAAAAGTGTTTAAACGATCGTATAAAGCGATTGAAAACGGTTTAAAATATTGTAGAATGAAAAGTGTAATCGAGATTGAGATAATGTGGAGGGATCTTATGGCAACAATTCATGATGTAACAAAAGAAAGTTGGATTTTAAGTACTTTTCCTGAATGGGGAACGTATTTGAATGAAGAAATCGAAGAAGAGGAAGTTAGGGAAGGAACCGTTTCTATGTGGTGGTTGGGATGTACTGGGATTTGGATGAAATCACATGAAGGAACTAATATTTTGTGCGATTTATGGTGTGGGACTGGGAAAAGGTCGCATGGCAATGGAAAGATGAAAAAGGGCCATCAGATGATGCGGATGAGTGGATGCGAAAATATGCAGCCTAACCTTAGAACACAGCCATTCGTTATTGATCCTTTTGCTGTTAAAGAGGTTGATGCCTTAGTCGTCACTCATATTCACTCGGATCATTTGGATATCAATACGGCAGCAGCAGTCTATCAAAATTGTCCCAATGCACGCTTTATCGGACCGAAAGAAGTTGTTGAAACTTGGTTGAAGTGGGGAATCCCAGAAAGTAAGACAACAATTGTAAAACCTGGCGATCGTGTATCGATCAAGGATGTGGATATCGTTGCATTGGAAGCTTTTGATAGGACGGCATTAGTGACCTGCGAAGATCCAGAAATGACGCTAAAAGGAAAACTACCTCAAGATATGGATGAAATAGCTGTCAATTATTTGTTTGAAACAAGTGGCGGCAATATTTATCACGCTGGCGATTCTCACTATTCTAATATGTTTGCTAAGCACGGAAACGAACATAAAATAGATGTCTGCTTAGGAGCCTATGGAGAAAACCCTAGAGGAATTACTGATAAAGTCACATCAGTTGATATGTTAAGAATGGCAGAATCGTTAAATGCCAATGTTGTTATACCAGTTCACTATGATATTTGGGCAAATTTTATGGCAGATCCAAAAGAAATCACTGAAATTTGGAAGTTCAAAAAAGATCGTTTAGGCTATCAATTTAAGCCATTTATTTGGCAAGTTGGAGGAAAATTTACTTACCCTAATGATAAAGACAAACTTGAATTCAATTTTTATCGAGGGTTCGATGATGTCTTTACAACCGATAATGATACACCATTTCCATCATTTTTATAAGAAAGGAGAAAGTGAATGTTAAAGTATTTTTATGATAATGATTTAGTTCGATTTTATGATGAAACTCCTTCAAATTGGGAAGATGCTGTGGTACTTAGCTGTCAGACATTATTGGAAAAGGATATTATAACAAAACAGTATGTGGATGAAATTATTGAATGTGTTCAAAAATATGGACCATATATCGTGATTGTTCCAGGTGTTGCTATGCCACATTCATCAGAAAACAGTCAAGGTGTGTTAGGAACAGCTATTTCATTTACAAAAATGAGTCAAGATGTAGTTTTTGAAGAAGGAAATGCTGAAAAAAATGCGCGCTTATTTTTTACATTAGCGGCTAAAGATAGTGAAGCACACGTAGAAAATATCTCTAAACTGTCAGAAATGTTGATGACTGATGGAGTAATCGATGCTTTGATGTCGGTAGAGACGATGGAGGATTACCAAAAAGTGATGACAGCTTTTGATAGATAGAAAGAAGGGGAGTAAATGACACAAGTATTAGATTTTCTGATGGGAATTTGGGATTATTTTGCTGCAAATATATTAACACAGCCAGCATTTTTAATTGGTTTTATTGTTCTATTAGGGTATGTTTTACTGAAAAAACCATTGTATGAAAGTATTGCTGGTTTTTTAAAAGCTACTGTTGGTTATTTGATATTGACTGTTGGTTCAGGAGGTCTAGTTAATAATTTTAGACCAATTTTAGTGGGTTTAAAGGAACGATTTAATTTAGATGCAATGGTCATTGATCCTTATTTTGGTCAAAATGCTGTCACAGCAGGAATTGAAGAGACTTTTGGGCGAACATTTAGCGATACGATGATTTTATTATTGATTGCGTTTGTAATGAATATTTTATTGGTTCGTTTTAAAAAATATACAAAATTACGAGCTGTCTTTACAACAGGGAATGTTCAAATTCAACAAGCCGCAACAGCATTTTGGATTTTATTATTCTGTTTTCCTAATCTAGGTCAGATTCAAATATTGTTGATTATGGGACTTATTTTAGGTTGCTATTGGGCGGTTGGATCGAATCTAACTGTTGATATTACACAGGATTTGACTGAGGGTGCAGGATTTGCAATTGCTCATCAACAAATGTTTGGCGTTTATATATTTGCACGTTTATCCGAAAAAATGAAAAAAGATAAAAATAATCGAAAACTCGAAGATGTGCAATTACCAGGTTTCTTATCGATTTTTAATGAAAATATGGTTGCGACGTCCATTCTAATGCTTTTTTTCTTCGGAATTATATTAGTTGTGTTAGGTCCAGCTTATTTAATTGAAGCAGGTTTCATGGTAGAGGGGCAAAGTTTCTTCTTCTACATTTTACAGACAGCGTTGTACTTTGCAGTTTATCTGGCGATTTTACAGTTGGGTGTTCGAACTTTCGTTTCAGAGTTGACAGAGTCCTTTCAAGGAATCTCCAACACCTTATTACCAGGGGCAGTTCCAGGGATTGATGTAGCAGCAACGTTTGGCTTTGGTTCGCCAAACGCTGTGACGATAGGCTTTTTATTTGGCGCATTAGGACAATTTATTACGATTGGCCTGTTGATTCTTTTTAAATCTCCAGTGATTGTTATTGCAGGATTTATTCCATTATTCTTTGATAATGCGGTAATCGCTGTTTATGCGAATAATCGTGGTGGTTTTAAAGCAGCTTGTATCTTCCCCTTTATTTCAGGTGTGATTCAAGTGTTAGGCTCTGCTTTAATAGCTGCATTTATCGGATTATCCCAATATGGCGGATATATAGGCATGTTTGACTGGGCAACTGTTTGGCCAGTGATGACAATACTAATGAAATATTTAGGTTATTTCGGCGTTGCTTTAGTGGTGATTTTACTGCTAGCAATACCACAGTTACAATACCGAGCAAATCCAGAAGGCTATTTCTTGATTGCTGAGGATTATGATGCGTACGTGAAAAAAATGACAGCAAAAGCAGCTTGATTATATTATTGCTTTGTTGGCTAGACTTTAGGAAAAAAGGTCATAAATGTATTTGCCTATTTTTCTGTCAAGGCTGACTGAGCTCATTCAGTTTTTACATTTAGGAGGAAATTAAAATGAGAGTATTAGTATCATGTGCAAATGGATCAGGAACAAGTTTAATGATGAAAAAAAGTGTAGAAAAAGCGTTGAAAGAGTTGGGATTTAACATTACAAATATTCATCATTGTGCGATTTCAGAAGGAAAAAGTACAGCTGGGCAGTATGATGTTGTTTTTTGTCCAATGAATTTTTTGAATATGTTTGATGATGCTAAAAAGAAAGGTGTTACAGTTGTCGGTGTAAGAAATGTGATGTCCGCTAAAGAAATTAGTGAACGTGTGCAAGAAACGGAACTGGCCTCAAAATTTAAATAATTATAGAGAACGTAGTCAGGGTGGGTAGTTTTTCCACCCTGTTAATGAAACTTAAAGATAGGGAGAGAAATAAATGAGTAGACCTAATTTGCAGGTGGCCTTAGATCATTCTGATTTAGCTAGTGCAATCAAAGATGTAGTAGCAGTAGGTGAAATCGTAGATATTGTAGAAGTTGGAACAATCCTTTGCTTACAAGCTGGTGTAGAAGCTGTTCGCTGTATTCGGGCGTTGTATCCTAATAAAAAAGTAGTTGCAGATACTAAATGTGCCGATGCAGGTGGCACTGTGGCAAAAAATTGTCGGGAAGCTGGGGCTGACTGGATGACAGTCATTTGTTGCGCAACGATTCCAACGATGAAAGCAGCAGCGAAGGAAGTGGAAGAAGTCCAAGTTGAACTGTACGGGGACTGGACATATGAGCAGGCACAGAAATGGCTAGATGCAGGTATTTCTCAAGCCATTTATCATCAGAGCCGAGATGCGCTTTTGGCAGGCGAAACATGGGGAGAAAAAGATTTAACTAAAGTGAAAAAGCTAATTGAGATGGGATTTAGAGTTTCTGTTACTGGCGGATTGGATGTGGAAACTTTGAAATTATTCAAAAACCTTGATGTGTACACGTTTATTACAGGGCGCGGTATCACAGCGTCTACTGATCCTAAAAAAGCTGCACAGGATTTTCAAGATGAAATCAAACGTATTTGGGGGTAATGCTTATGGCAACAATAGGAATCTATGAAAAAGCGCTCCCTAAAAATATAACTTGGAAAGAGCGTTTATTATTAGCAAAAAAATTAGATTTTGATTTTGTCGAAATGTCTATTGACGAAACAGATGCACGGCTTCAAAGGTTAGATTGGACAAAAGAAGAGCGAAAATTAGTAAGAGAAGCGATTCATGAGACTGGTATTAAAATATTATCGATTTGTTTGAGTGGACATAGGCGTTTTCCATTTGGTTCAGAGGATTGTAATAAAAGAACGGAAGCATTGATTTTGATGGAAAAAGCAATAAATTTGGCCTCAGACTTAGGTGTACGGACGATTCAATTAGCAGGTTATGATGTTTATTATGAAAAAAAAACATTAACGTCTAGAGAGTACTTCATTGAGAATTTAAAAAAATCTGTTGCGATGGCTGCTGCTAAAGAAATTGTCTTATCAATAGAAATTATGGATGATCCGTTTATTAATTCTATCTCTAAATTTTTAAAAATCAAAGAGCAGATTCGTTCACCATATTTACAAGTATACCCTGATGTTGGTAATTTATCAGCATGGCCAGAAAATGATGTTGGCTATGAATTAGAAATCGGAATCGATCAGATTTCTGCGATTCATTTAAAAGATACTTTAGCTGTAACTGAACAGTTTCCTGGTAAGTTTAAAGAAGTTCCATTTGGAGAAGGTTGTGTTGATTTTTTAGGCTGCTTCAAGACCTTAAAACGATTGGAATATAATGGACCTTTCCTAATTGAAATGTGGAGTGAAAATAGCCAAACGCCTGAAAAAGAAATCGAACAAGCAAAAGCATTTCTATTTCCTTACTTGAAGGAGGCAGGATATAATGACAAATAAAGTATTGATCAATGAGATGAAAGAACGAGTTTTTGCTGCGAATCTAGCCTTACCAGAAGCAGGCTTAGTAAAACTTACTTGGGGAAATGTCAGTGAAATCAATCGGGAAGCGGGATTGATTGTGATAAAGCCCAGTGGTGTTCCATACGAAACAATGCAAGTACAAGACATGGTTGTGACTGATTTAAATGGGGATGTATTAGAGGAAGGGATGAAGCCTTCATCTGACTTAACTACACACGTTGAGTTATATAAGGCTTTTAAGGAAATAAACTCGGTGGTACATACGCATTCAAAAAATGCAGTAACATGGGCACAAGCAGGTCGAGAGATACCGGCATACGGTACGACTCATGCGGATACTTTTTATGGTGTTGTTCCTTGCACTCGCCAATTGACGTTTGAAGAAGTAGAGTCTGCATATGAAGTTGAAACAGGGAAAGTAATTATTGAAACCTTTGAAGAAGGAGGTTTTGATCCTCTGGCAATTCCTGGGATTCTAGTTTATGGTCATGGACCCTTTACATGGGGGCAAACGCCTAAAAAAGCTGTGGAAAATAGTATTGTATTAGATGAGATAGCGGAGATGGCATGCGTAACGGAAGTTGTAAATGATACTGTACTACCAATTCCCCAATACCTTTTAGATAAACATTTTTTTAGAAAGCACGGTTCAAATGCATATTATGGGCAAATTTAAAAGGACAAAGTGTTTTCATTTAATAGTACAGATAAGTCTGATATGGGCTTTATCTGTACTTTTTATTTTTGTGAATTGCTTGAATTTAAATTCAAAAAAGTTATACTAGAAAATAACTTAAAAGAGAGAACGAGGATAAGCATGAACGAGAATCAATTAAAGCGTGAAATTTCACTGTTTGGCGCTTTTTCAACAGTTATGGGAACTGTTATTGGGGCAGGTGTTTTTTTTAAAACAGCAAGTGTAGTAAGTTTTGCTCAATCATCAAGTTTAACTATTTTTGCTTGGATATTAGGGGGGATTTTAACTGTATGTGCGGGTTTGACAAGTGCTGAATTAGCTACGGCTATTCCAAAAACGGGAGGCGCAGTCAAATATATTGAATACACCTACGGAAAGTTACCAGGTTTTTTATTAGGATGGGCACAAAGTGTAATTTATTTTCCTGCAAATATTGCCGCATTATCAATTATCTTTAGTACGCAATTTATTCACTTATTTCATTTGTCTAATGACTTTCTTATACCGATAGCGTTAGGAACTGGTTTAAGTATAACTATAGTCAATTTGCTAGGAACTAGATTGGCTGCAAATTTACAATCATTTACATTAATAATAAAAATGCTCCCTATAGCTTTGATTGTATTAGTTGGGCTCTTGGTGCCAACGGATGTGGAAGTTTCACTATTTCCTGTAAAAACTGGTGGAAATAATGGTTTTATTCAAGCACTTAGTGGGTCGTTATTGGCAACAATGTTTGCTTATGATGGATGGTTAGGCGTTGGTGCTGTAGCTGGCGAAATGAAGCAACCAGAAAAAGATTTACCCAAAGCAATATTTTTTGGATTGACATTCATTACGATTGTTTATGTTTTAATTAATTTTGTTTTCCTTAAAACGCTACCGATTGAACAGCTTTCTGGAAATTTAAATGCAGCTTCCGAAGCTTCTAATCAAATATTTGGTTCGGTTGGCGGTAAGTTAGTGACAATTGGTATATTGGTATCTGTTTATGGTGCATTAAATGGTTACACGATGACGGGGATTAGAGTTCCTTATGCGTTAGCATTGGAGGGGATGGTCCCTTTTAGTCAGCAGTTCCAGAAATTATCTAAGAAGTATGTTGTTCCTTATGTATCAGGAATCTTTCAATATACTGTCGCAGCAATTATGATGTTCTTTGGCAGTTTTGATTTGTTAACGGACATGTTAGTTTTTGTTATGTGGCTATTTAGTCTATTGATTTTTTTGGCAGTATTTATTTTGAGAAAAAAAGAACCTGAATTGCCTCGTCCTTATAAAGTTCCTTTTTATCCAATAATTCCTGTTATAGCAATTTTTGGAGGTCTATTCATCTTGATCACTACATTGTTCACACAAACACTATTAGCTAGTATTGGTATCGGAGTGACCTTATTGGGAATTCCAGTTTATATGATCAACAGCAAAATAAATGAGTCAAAAATCAACTGATTTTTATTTTTTGTCAAAAACTTATCACTTTATACTAAGAGATTGAGAAAATAATCAAGAATAATTTGATATAATAGTATTGATCTAAGTCTTTGTCACTAGATAAAGCAGTGCTCCTGCTTAACCCTTTTAGGCAGGAGTTCCTTTTTCTCAAAAATTTTAATAATATTAACAATTTCTGAAAGTTATTCTGGTCAATTTTTTAGTATAATGGATATATCAAAACGATAAACTATTTTGGGGAAGATAGTGCATCAGAACTCTTGGTAAAGCTGTAAGTGCTGATTTTTCAACATTTACAGCTTTATTTTTTACTGTAAAAGCTAAAAAGTAGTGAAAGTAAATGAACATAGCTTATTTGTTTTCACCAGTATATCAGTGTAAACAAATAATAAGCTAATGTAACTTAAATGAATTTAGAAAAGATTCTTCAATAGATAAGCTATTAAACTCTTTATTTTATTATGAAACCTAGAACAAAACTTAAAATGTTTTGTTCTAGGTTTTTTTTACAATAATTTTTTATTTAATTGCGTATATTACTATAAGGAGGGGAATGGATGGATATTAAAGAGTTTTCACTTAAATTAATTGAATGGGGCGTAGCGGAGTGTATACAGGATATCTATATTTTGCCTATTAAGAATAAAATCCAGGTCTTTGCAAGGAAAGGAAAAAGTCGAGTTATTTTTAAAGAACTAAGTGAACATGAGGGAGAAAAATTAATTTTCCATTTTAAATTTATTGGCAGTATGGATGTTGGTGAAAGAAGGAAAGCTCAGGTTGGAGCTGCAACGTATGCAATCAACCAAAAGGAAATACGATTACGGTTATCTACAGTTGGTGATTTTAGACAGAGAGAGAGTTTAGTTATTCGTTTTTTACATGTTTTTGGAAATAGTCAGGAAAATTATTTTTTACCGCAGCAATTAACGATTGTTAGAAGCTACATTAGGCGCCGCGGTTTACATTTGTTTTGTGGACCAGTTGGCTCTGGAAAAACAACATTGATGTATAAATTGGCGAAAGAAACAGATCAATTTCAACAAGTAATCACAATCGAAGATCCAGTTGAAATCGAAGAAGAGACTTTTTTGCAGTTACAGACTAATACTAAAATTGATTTAACATATGATGCATTGATTAAGGCTTGCTTGCGTCATCGACCTGATATTTTGATTATTGGAGAAATACGAGACGGACTTACAGCGCAAGCAGCAATTAGAGCAGCACTTACAGGGCATACGGTATTTGCCACTATTCATGCAAGGAGTATTACTGGAGTATATGAACGATTAGCTGAATTAGGCATTCAACAGAGAGAAATGGTTGAATGTGTGACTGGGATCATTTATCAAAGATTACTACCGTTTCGGTCGAATAATGAAGAAGAAATCAATGGACTACTTATGGATTATATATTTTCTAAGAAAATGACATCTAAGTGGACGAAAGATTTGAGAAAGGTTTGGGCATATGGATTTATCGACGATCAAACATTTGAGACAGAAAAAGAGCATTAAGCTGTCAAAACAACAACAACAATTATTTATCCAATTACTTGCAGATTTATTAAGTAACGGATTTACAGTTCAGGAAAGTTTGGCATTTATGAAAAAATCTCGTTCAATCTCAAAAGAAACAATTAACTACTTAATTACAGCTATGGAAAGAGGAGAGTCTTTAAATGACGGTTTAGCTCAAATTGGTTTTAAGACAACGATTATTACTCAAATTGAATTTGCTCAAACACATGGAGATATAGCTGGAACACTAAATAAGATTAAGGAACACATGAAAATTGTTGATAAACAACAGCAAAACTTTTACAAAGTTATCAGTTATCCTGTACTGCTATTACTTTTTTTGACGGTTGTTTTGATCAGTATTCGCCAAATACTTTTACCTCAATTGATGACAAATGGAACGATTCAAGCAGATAATATAGGTATTCGCTTTATTCAGCAAAGCCCTTATTTTATCCTGACATTTATAGTTGGTTTAGTAGTCTCTATTGTAGTACTTCGTATGTATCTGAGCAGAAAAACTTTTTTACAAAGAGCAATGTTTATTGCTAGGCTACCTTTTTTAGGGAATTTTTATAAAGAATATAATTCAGCTTTTTTTGCGCTTGAATGGGGCAAGTTATTTTCTCAAGGTTTGGAAATCAAAATGATCATTCAATTGATGCAGACAACAGGTCAGCGATCATTGATAAGTGAATTAGCTAAAGTGATTGAGGAACAATCGATGCTAGGACAAACATTTTATGAACAATTACCAAAGTTTTCTTTCTTTTCCCCTGAGCTATCTTTGATTATTCAACAAGGACAAGTCAAAGGGAACTTAGGAAAAGAGCTGATTTTGTACAGTGAACTCTGTTGGCAACGTTTTTTTAAGCGAATGGAAAAAATGATTCAATGGATCCAACCAATTATTTTCTTAGTGGTTGCGTTGTTGGTGGTTAGTATTTATGCAGCAATGTTATTACCAATTTACGGTGGAATGGAGGAATTTTTGTGAAAAAGAAAAAACAAAGAATAAATTATAATGGGTTTACCTTACTGGAAATGCTTGTCGTACTGCTGATAATTTCTGTCTTAATTCTGTTATTTGTACCAAATCTTTCAAAACATAAAGAAGGTGTTGATAAAAAAGGAAATGATGCGATTGCAAAAATAGTCGAGACACAAATCGATCTTTATATTATGGAAAAAAATCAAACACCTACTGTTGATCAATTGCTGAATGAAGAATATATTACGCAAGAACAATATGACAAATATCAAGAAAGTAAAAAATGATAATGAATATGAAAGGATTTACTTTAATAGAATCTTTGCTAGTTGTATTTATTTGTACGATTTTTATAATGCTTCCAACATTAACCATAAGAAACTGGAAAAAGATGTTGGAAGTTGAGCAGTTTTTAGCCTCTTTTGAAAAGAAAATACTCCTTACACAGCAAATGGCTGTTGTAAGTGCGATAGATACACAAGTCATTTTTTATGAGCATAGCCAACAACTCAATTTTTTGATTCCTAAAAATGAAAGTATTATGGAAGAAACAATAGTGGACATCCCGGTAGCACTAAAGGCAGTTGGGCCAGATAAGATCACCTTCAAAAATGGATCTGGAAATAATGGGAAACTATCAAAATTTTCTTTTTCATGGGCAGAAAAAAAACGGTTGATCGAATTCCAATTTCAATTGGGGAGTGGTCGTTATGTTAAAAAAATCAAGTTATTATAATGGTTATATTTTGCTTGAAAGCCTTATTGCACTAGGTGTTATTTGTTTAGTAATCGGAAGTCATATTTCATTAAACACGTTTTTATTAAAAAAAAATAAACAAGCATCTGATCAATTATTACTTCAAAGAGTGTTATATGAAGAGATGAAATATTACGAAAATCATGGAGGGCCGGTGGTTAGGGCTGTACATTTTGAAAATAAGATATATCAACTACGTTTTAATAAAATTGGTAATAAGATGGTTGAGGTGGAAATTATAAATGGAAAAGAGAAATTTACAATTAAAAAGGAGTGACACACAAAACCAATTTTTAGGATTTACGTTAATAGAATGTTTGATTGCATTATTTTTACTATCCATGATATGTATGCTTTTTTCCACCTCAATTAAGAATGCTACTGTGGTAACCAATCATTTAAAAAATGAATGGGGAAAAGAATGGCACGTATTTGTGATTCAATTAGAAAACGAGTTGAAGAATTGTCAGTATGAAAAAACACAAGAAAATAAAATTATTCTTAGAAATAAAAAGAATAACAAAAGCGTCTGGATTGAACATAAATTAGGTAAAATTGTAAAAGTTGAAAATGGTGGCTATCATCCTCTTCTGGTTGGAGTAAAACAGGTCCATTTTATTGAGAAAGGTAAGTCTATCGTAATAAATGTAACTCTTGAAAATAACTTGAAGGTTATGGCTAAATGGATTATTACACAGGAGCATGAACATGAATAGAAGGTATAAAGGTGGAGTTTTATTTACGGCATTACTGTTTGTTTTTTTATTCAGTTTTATTTTTATGTTAGTTTTGGAAGATTTTCAACTAACGCAACGATTTACGAAAAAGACTAGAGATTACTATGTCGCTAAAACAATGGTGAGTATGTTTCTTTCTGATGTTAAACAAGAACTGCGAACGCTTGAAAAAAATTGTCAGTTAAGTTATTCAACAGGTTTATTACAGTATGAATATGATCAGTCAACAATAAATTTTATCGTTCATGTAAATCAGACAACTTACAAATTTCAAGAAGTCTATCAGAAAGAGACAAAGAATTAAGTGAGCATTTAATGGAAGTAATTGAAAAGCAAAATAACGATAATTAAAAATTTGTGAAACGTGTATCAAACTAAAATAAAAAAAACTAATACAGAGCTTCGTTTTTTATATAAAAATTATGATAATCAGTTTATTATTTAGATGCAACTAAGAGGCGTTCATTGATTTACAAATATTATTAGGAAATTGATTGATTATTGTCTAGTTTTTCGTTAAAATAGAACAGGTATGAAAATTGTTATACTATAGATGGAAATTGAGGTGTTTCTTTTGTTCCCTGAGAAAATAGAAAAGGCTTTCGGTTTAATGGAGCAGGCTATCGGATTACTTAAACGATCTTTAGATACTTCTTTTCTAGATGCATATACTGAAAATGGTGAAAATATTATTGATAATTACCAAGTACGTGTGTTAGATGGAGTACCCGATGAGCAAACTGTTCAAAAACTTAAAACCATTTATCAACAACTACAAGCAATCGAATTGGAACCAGAAGAAATTAGACGTTTGTCACAGTTGATTTTACTTAAAGGGAATAAGACTGAGTCCTTACAGGCAAATCATCAACTAACACCAGATAGTATAGGCTTCTTATTTGTTTATTTGATTGAGCAACTATACAGACCAGAGCAATCGCTAAAGATATTAGATATAGCTTCAGGTATGGGGAATCTTTTGTTAACAACTGTCCTTAACTTGAACATTGCGAAGTATTCGGTTCAAGGCTTTGGCGTAGATATCGATGATACACTGCTTGCAGTATCAGCCACAAATAACGAGTGGACTAAGGCTGCTATCCAATTATTCCATCAAGATGGATTACAGGATTTACTTGTCGACCCTGTTGATGTAGCAATCAGTGATTTACCGATTGGTTACTATCCAAACGATGAAAAAGCCAAAGAATTTGATTCAGCAGCAGAAGAAGGTCACAGTTATGCCCATCACTTGTTGATGGAACAGGCGATGAAATTTGTTCAACCTGATGGCTATGGACTATTTTTGATACCAACCAATATTTTAGAGACAGAACAGAGCTTGTTCTTCAAAAATTGGCTGAAAAAAAATGTTTATCTACAAGGCATGATCCAGTTGCCAGATGAGTTGTTTAAATCAGTACAGTCAAGAAAAAGTATCTTGTTTGTACAAAATAAAGGTGAGCATAGTGAGCAAGCAAAAGAAGTGCTTGTTGCAAAATTAGGCTCATTAAAAGATCCTGTGAAGGTTACACAATTTTTTCAACAATTTGAGGCTTGGAAGTCTTCAAATTTAAAATAAAACAACTGATAAAAGAGGAGAGTATTATGTCTAAAACAATTGCAATTAATGCTGGAAGTTCAAGTTTAAAATGGCAGTTATATCAAATGCCAACTGAAGAAGTTATCGCTAAAGGAATCGTTGAACGTATTGGTTTAAATGATTCAATCTTTACAATCAAGTATGGTAATGACGAAAAATATGAAGAA
This sequence comes from Enterococcus sp. AMC1252, assembly GCF_058216515.1. NCBI lineage: Bacteria > Bacillati > Bacillota > Bacilli > Lactobacillales > Enterococcaceae > Enterococcus > Enterococcus sp. AMC1252. Next base: position 2,770,448 of record NZ_CM177097.1, on the reverse strand, counting down.
ATCATTGATATCAACGATCATGATGTTGCTGTGAAAATGTTGTTAGATAAATTAACTGAATTAAATATCTTAGCTTCTTACGATGAAATTACAGGTGTTGGTCACCGTGTAGTTGCGGGTGGAGAAGACTTTAAAGATTCTGTTGTTATTGATGACGAAGTTTTAACAAAAATCGAAAAATTAGCAGATCTTGCACCATTACACAATCCAGCAAATGCAATGGGGATCAAAGCATTCAAAAAAATCTTACCTAATATTATCAGTGTTGCTGTTTTCGATACAGCTTTCCACACAACAATGCCAAAACACAACTTTTTATATAGTATCCCAACTGAATACTATGATAAATATGCAGCTCGTAAATATGGTGCACATGGAACAAGCCACAAATATGTTGCGGATCGTGCAGCAGAAATGCTTGGTCGTCCAATCGAAGAATTAAAAATCATTACTTGTCATTTGGGTAATGGAGCATCGATCACAGCAGTTGATGGTGGTAAATCTGTAGATACATCAATGGGCTTCACACCGCTTGCTGGTGTAACAATGGGAACTCGTTCTGGAGATATTGATCCTTCTTTACTTGCTTACCTAATGGAAAAGCTTGAACTAACTGATATCAAAGACATGATTGACATTTTAAATAAAAAATCAGGTTTACTTGGTTTAACTGGTATTTCTAGTGATATGCGTGACTTAGAAGCAAACATGGATAAAGAAGCTGTTCAAGTAGCTTACGATATCTTTACAGACCGCATTCGTAAATACATCGGTAGTTACGTAACTGTTTTAAACGGTGTGGATGCAATCGTCTTTACTGCCGGAATCGGTGAAAACGACTCACATGTTCGTAGTGAAGTAATCAAAGGCATGACTTGGTTTGGTTGTGAACTAGATGATGAGAAAAATAATGTTCGTGGAAAAGAATCAGTGATTTCTACAGATGATTCTAAAGTTAAAGTATTATTAATTCCAACGGATGAAGAATTAATGATTGCTCGTGATGTTGAGCGTTTAAGAAAATAAAGATTAAAAAAAGAAGCAACTCGATAAAAATCGGGTTGCTTTTTTATTTAATAAGTTATTGTTCCTCTTTTTCAACAGGAATTTTATTATTTAAATCGGTTCGAACGACTAATACATCGCAAGCGGCATTACGGATAACATATTCAGAAACAGATCCAATGAATAATCGTTCAACAGCATTTAAACCTGTTGCACCTAACATAATCAAATCAACTTCATGGTCTTGTGGCAGCTGTTTTGCAATCAACGGTTTTGGAGAACCATATTCAATGATGCTAGATACTTTTTCACAGCCATGTTCTTTAGCTTGTTTTTTGTATCCATCAAGTGTTTGTTTTGCCATTTCTGTTGCTTGTTCAGCCAAAACACCATCAAATGAAGAAACGGATTGAAACGCCCGTGTATCAATAACGTGAGCTAGTAGCAATTCTGCGTCATTTCTCATAGCGACATTCATTGCTTTTTGAAAAGCTAATTCTGCCTCAGATGACCCGTCAACAGCAACCATGATTTTACGATAATTTTGTAACATTGTGACCACTCCTTTTCAAATAGGTTAAAATAAATCATTCTTGATAGTTTAATTGTAGAACAAAACTGGAAAAAAGGAAAATAAAAAAGAAGATACTGTTATAGAATCTTCTTGGCAAACATAACGCTAAACACAGCAGAAATCACAAGTAAACTAAAAATATAAAACAATGAAAAAAACTTTAAATTAAAGATACCAACCAAGATACCAATAGCAGCTAAAATCAGATAAAAAACACCAAACTGTCGTAAAAATTGTTTGTTTTCATCAGGTTCACCGTTGTGCATGATTGGTAGAAAAACAGTTGCTTTCTTTAATAGATAAAAACCAATTATTACTAATAATGCTACAGAAACAAAAATAAGTGTGCGAATCATGTATTGAACCTCCATCAAATAAAAAACAATTTGCACTTCGCAAATTGTTCGGTAATCTAAATAAAAATGGTAAAATCCGTCGATGCCGTTATTCGTCCTATAGTATTGAACCCGCAAACAAAGCAGGTGGGTTCCACGACTGACAGCTTTGAACTACCAAATGATAAGGCATGTTACCAGCTTAGGTACCAGAAGGATCCCTAGATATCAATAAAATGTTCGGTCAACACACAAAAAAGACAACGCGTACATCACAGATTTACCATCTTTATAATAGCACAACATAAAGCAAACAGCAACGAGAGCGCTTTGATTTGAAAGCGAATTATTTTTTCTTTTTCTTTCCCTTTTTCCAGTCTTGTATTCTCTGATATTGCTGGTGTAATGCTTGTTCATACTTTCCAGTATCGATTGGTTCATAATAACGAGCATTTTTTATCTTATCTGGGAGATATTGCTGATCTACCCAAGCGTTTTCAAAGTTATGAGGATACTGATAGCCGATTCCACGATTCAACTCTTTAGCACCAGAATAATGACTATCACGTAAATGATCAGGAACGTCTCCAGCTTTTCCTTCACGAATATCAGCTAAGGCCGCATCAATAGCACTGATGGCTGAGTTTGATTTTGGTGACAGGCATAAATCAATAACAACACTGGCAAGTGGAATACGTGCTTCAGGAAAACCAAGTTTTTCCGCAGCTTGAACAGCCGTTATCGTACGTGCTGCAGCTGCTGGATTTCCTAATCCAATATCTTCATAAGCAATGACCATCAAACGACGGCAAATAATCGGTAGGTCACCAGCTTCAACTAATCTGGCTAGATAATGAAGAGCAGCATCAACATCGCTACCGCGAATTGATTTTTGGAAAGCCGATATCACATCATAATGAGCATCGCCGTTTTTATCATGGGTCAAAGCTTTACGTTGTACACATTCTTCAATGATTGAAAGGGTAATAACAACTTTTTTATCGTCATTTTCAGGCGTCGATTTTACAGCAAGTTCCAGTCCATTTAAGGCACTACGTAAGTCACCATTTGTTGCACGTGATAAATGCTGTAGTGCTTTTTCTTCTAGGTCAACTTGAAATTCTCCTAAGCCACGCTCTTTATCTGATAAGGCTTCTTTGATTGCTTTTTGAATATCTAGTTCATTCAGTGGTTTGACTTCAAAAATTTGTGTTCTGCTTCTGATTGCTGGATTGATTGTAATATACGGATTCTCAGTTGTTGCTCCAATCATAATGATTCGGCCACTTTCAAGATGTGGCAGTAGAAAATCTTGTTTTGTTTTATCTAAACGATGAACTTCATCTAGTAATAGGATTACCGTGCCGCTCATTTTGGCTTCCTCTGCGACGATTTGCAAGTCTTTTTTAGTATCAGTTGCTGCGTTTAACAGGCGGAAAGCATAATTTGTAGAGCCTGCAATCGCACTAGCAATACTTGTTTTACCAGTACCTGGTGGACCATATAAAATCATGGATGAAAGCATGCGAGCTTCTACCATACGGCGGATGATCTTCCCAGGACCAACAAGATGTTGTTGGCCAACGACTTCATCTAAATTACGTGGTCGCATACGATAAGCTAATGGTTTTTGCATCGTTGGACCTCCTTTTTCCTTCTTTATTTATCTATTATACCATAAAGAACGTATGTTTGTTTTAGAGCGAGGGTTGCTAATAAAAATAAGGATTTATCTTACTAATCGTTTGTTATTTCAATGGATAATAGACCTAGATTCGTGTATTATAGGAGATGGTGAGAAATAATGAATGAAACGATAAATTTTTTTAATACAAAATCAACGGAAGAAATCGCTCAGTTTTTGTTAGGTATGTACTTAGAACATAAAACAGAATCTGGTATACTTGCAGGTTATATTGTGGATACAGAGGCTTACCTTGGACCTGAAGATGAAGCGGCTCATAGTTTTGGCTTGCGGGACACTCCACGGCTAAAAGCGATGTATGAGAAGCCGGGAACGATTTATTTATACACAATGCATACCCACCTGATCTTAAATATGGTGACTCAAGCAAAAGGTAAGCCCCAAGGAGTCATGATTCGCGCTATTGAGCCTGTTAAAGGAATCAAAAAAATGGAAGCAAATCGTAAAGGAAGAAATGGAATCGAGTTATCTAATGGACCTGGTAAGTTGGTAGCTGCTTTAGGTATCGATAGAGAATTGTATGGGCAATCGATCTTTGACAGCTCATTACGAATTGTTCCAGAAAAAAGAAAAATACCAAAGGAAATTATTTCACTTCCCCGAATAGGAATTCCTAATAAAGGAATTTGGACTGAATTACCATTAAGGTACGCTGTTTCAGGTAATCCTTATATTTCTAAACAAAAAAGAAGTGATATCGATCAAAAAGCCTTTGGCTGGAAGGAAGAAACTAAATGAAAAAAGCAACGATGTTAACTTATTTAGATCAACAAATTACTAAAAAAATTACAGAATATGATGTAGCGCTTGATTGGAATACGAGAAATCATTCTATTGAAGTTGTTTTCCGATTATTTGCTGAAAATGCAGCTCAGGCACAAATTGATGATGCTAAAGGGACTGTTTCAGAAGAAGAGATCATTGAATTTGAAGATGGTATTTTATTTTATAGCCCTGAAAAAACTAGTTTAGATAAAGACGAGTATCTGGCTGTAATTCCTTATGAAGGAAAAAAAGGAATCAAACAGTCTGTACTGGATGCTTTCGTTACGTATTTAAACGATGTATTGACAGAAGGGCAAAGTGATTTATTAGACTTCTTGACAGACGAAGAACAAGAAATATTTGAACTGAAGTGGTCGGATGAGGACTTTGAAACATTGGTGCAAAAGTATCAAAAAACAGATGGCGATGTGTATATCGCTTATCCTAGCTATTAAGAAGAGGTGATTGTATGAAGTGGACGGAAGTAAAAGTTGAAACAGCTAGCGAAGCGGTTGAAGCTATCTCAAATATTATGATGGAAGCCGGAGCCAGTGGTGTGGCCATCGAAGACTCTTTAGACGTGGAAAATTTTCAAAGTGATCTTTACGGTGAATTGTTAGATAAAGAACAATTCACTCACATCAAAGAGGGGGCTTTAGTAATGGCCTATTTCCCTGAAACAACGTTCCTGCCGGAAATATTACCCTTTATCAAAGAAAGCATCACTCGTTTACCAGAATTTGGACTGGCAATTGGTAAAAATGAAGTAAGCGTCAGCGAGGTAGCAGAAAGTGATTGGGCGACTGCCTGGAAAAAATATTATCATCCAGTTCGGGTTACTCGTTTTCTAACAATCGTTCCAAGTTGGGAAAAGTATGAGGCACAAGATGAGGTTGAAAAAATAATTACATTAGATCCCGGAATGGCTTTTGGTACAGGAACGCATCCAACAACACGTTTAACCTTGCAAGCCTTAGAAACTGTTTTACGAGGTGAAGAAACATTGCTGGATGTCGGGACTGGTTCAGGTGTATTAAGTATTGCCAGTAAATATCTAGGTGCAAAGGAAGTCTATGCCTATGATTTAGATGATGTTGCAGTGACTGCAGCTAAGGAAAATATGGACATGAATCCGATTGCAAGTGATGTTCATGTTTCTGCTAATGACTTGCTAAAAGGAGTAACAATCAAAGCAGATGTGATTGTAGCGAATATTTTGGCTGATATCATTACATTGATGATCCAAGATGCATGGCGATTATTGAAAAATGATGGTACCTTGATTGTTTCTGGAATTATTCATGAGAAGAAAGCTATGATTTTAGAAAAAATGACAGAGGCAGGCTTTCTTGTGGATCAAATTTTCCAACAAGGTGATTGGTACGCAATTATTCTAAAGAAAACAGAGGAAGAGTAAGATGCAACGCTACTTTTTAACTGATCCTTATGAAGCGAAAGAACAATATGCAATCATGGGAGAAAACTATCATCATATCGTAAGAGTGATGCGGATGGAACCAAAACAGCAGGTTTTCTTAGCGTTTAGTGATCGTTTAGCAATCATTGCTGAAATCACTGATATTACTGAAGATACGGTTTATTTAAAAGAAATCAGTAAAGAACAAGCTGAAAAAGAACTGCCAATTAATGTTACGATCGCTTGCGGTTATCCAAAAGGGGATAAATTAGAATGGGTCGTTCAAAAGGGAACTGAGCTTGGCAGCCATAAATTTATTGGGTTTCCAGCTAAATCATCCGTTGTGAAATGGGATCATAAAAAATTGGTAAAAAAGACGGAGCGATTAAAAAAAATTGCGACAGAAGCTGCCGAGCAATCTCATCGTCAGTTTGCACCAGATATTGTATTATTAGAGAAAGAACAAGAGTTGATTGATGTTTTTTCTAATTATGATAAAGTGCTGGTTGCATATGAAGAGTCTGCAAAAATTGGGGAACGCAGCCGTTTTGCAATGGCACTTTCGGAATTAACTGCTGGGAAATCACTCTTGATTATTTTTGGACCTGAAGGTGGTTTCTCACCTAGAGAAATAGCGGAGTTTCAAGAACAGGGTGGTATCATTTGCGGATTAGGTCCGCGCATTTTAAGAGCGGAAACGGCGCCTTTGTACGTATTGAGCGCCATTAGTTATCAATTTGAATTAGTGTGAGACTTAGGGGGCTACTTATGGAGTTAGAGTTACAAAAACTTTCAATTATGTTAATGGATCCGTCATTTACAGATCAACAGTTCACAGAAGAGATTATTTTTTTAAAAGAATTTCCTGTTCGTTCAATTTTTGTTTTACCTTATAATGTTGCAAGAGCAAAACAATTGTTAACTGGAACGATGATTCAAGTAGGCAGTTTTGTTGATTTTCCGCTTGGTGGTGGAACTTTAGCAAAAAAAGCGTTTGAAACAGGGCAGTTATATAGAGATGGGGCATCGGATGTTTTTGTGACTATGGCGCCTGAGCAGCTAAAGCTTCATGGAAATCAGAGTTATCAAGCGTTAGAGCAGTTGTCGTTTGGAAGAAATGCTTTAGGTTTCTTTTTAGACAGCAGTCATTTAACCGAGAATCAAAAGCAGGTGTTAACTATGGATCTTGCAGAGTTAAATGTCAATGCTATTTCTCTAGGAGTGAATTTAACCATGGAGCAAGCAATCTATGATATGAGCATTTTCAGAACCGGTCGAAAAAGGCGAATGACATTTCAAGTAAATGTTAAAGCACCGACCTTACTTGAAATTGAACTTCTTTTTCAAGCAGGAGCGTCATATATTGGAATCAGTAATGGTCGAGAAATTTTACCTTTAATTTCAAAATGGAATTAACAATTTGAGGAATTGATAATCTAGAAAAATGTTAGTATAATAAAAGATGTTGGAAGTGCTACTGTTTCAAGTGGTGCTTTTCTTTTTTTTAAATAATTGATTATTTACATAAACATAAGGAGTATTTTCATAAATCACGAGGCGTGAGGTGGTTCGACGATACACCGTACAAGTTGTCCAAAAGACACACCATTTCCTTTATTCTCTAAGTATTACTATACTAAGAGTTGAAGGTCAGATCCATAAGTAAAAGGAGTACCACTATTCTAGGAAGCAAAGCTGACATAGAGATAATGGTTATCGGACCCATAAGTAAAAGGAGTACCACTATTCTAGGAAGCAAAGCTGACATAGAGATAGTGGTTATCGGACCCATAAGTAAAAGGAGTGAGAACCATGCCAAAAGAGGAAATTATGACAGGACCAGGAGTTATTAAACTCGTGTCAAAATATATGGAACCTCAACATGTTGCTTTCGTTCAAAAAGCATGTGATTATGCTGAAAAAGCACATGAAGGCCAAGTTAGACAATCAGGTGAACCTTATTTTATCCATCCAATCCAAGTGGCAGGAATTTTAGCTGAATTACGGATGGACCCACATACGGTTGCAACAGGTTTTTTACATGATGTAGTAGAAGATACTGATGTAACACTTGAAGATTTATCCAATGAATTTGGAGCAGATGTTGCAATGTTAGTTGATGGTGTGACGAAGCTTGGAAAAATAAAATATAAATCACATGAAGAACAATTAGCCGAAAATCATCGGAAAATGTTATTGGCAATGGCTCAAGATCTACGTGTGATCATGGTGAAATTGGCTGACCGTTTGCATAATATGCGGACATTGAAACATCTACGTGAAGATAAACAGCGCAGAATTGCACAAGAAACGATTGAAATCTATGCGCCACTTGCGCATCGTTTAGGGATTAGCCGCATTAAGTGGGAGCTTGAAGATACGGCATTACGCTACATCAATCCAAACCAGTACTATCGAATCGTTAATTTGATGCAAAGTAAACGGGATGAACGTGAAGCCTATGTTGAAGAAGCAGTTGAAGACATTCGTTTGGCTACAGAAGATTTAGATATCTATGCTGAAATTTATGGTCGTCCTAAACATATATATTCTATCTATCGCAAAATGAAAGATCAGAAAAAGCAATTTAATGAAATCTATGATTTATTGGCTATCCGAGTTATCGTGGATTCCATTAAGGATTGTTATGCTGTATTAGGTGCGATTCATACAAAATGGACACCGATGCCAGGACGTTTTAAAGATTATATTGCCATGCCTAAAGCGAATATGTATCAGTCTATCCATACCACGGTTATCGGGCCTAAAGGGAACCCCGTAGAAGTACAGATTCGAACCCATGAAATGCATCAAATCGCTGAGTTTGGGGTTGCAGCTCACTGGGCTTACAAAGAAGGAAAAACTGAAAAAGTTGATGAAGATAATGATACAAAACAATTAAGCTGGTTCCGAGAAATCCTTGAACTACAAGATGAAAGTTACGATGCTTCTGAGTTTATGGAAAGCGTTAAAGGGGATATTTTCAGTGATAAGGTGTACGTTTTCACCCCAACTGGTGAAGTAACAGAATTGCCTAAAGGATCAGGACCATTAGATTTTGCCTATAGTGTGCATACAGAAATTGGAAATAAAACCACGGGTGCTAAAGTTAATGGGAAAATGGTTCAATTGGATTATACACTGAAAAATGGTGATATCATTGAAGTTTTGACCTCACCAAATTCTTTTGGACCCAGCCGAGATTGGCTAAAAATGGTAGCAACAAGTAAGGCACGAAACAAAATCAAACGATTCTTTAAAATCCAAGATCGAGAAGTCAATATTATTAAAGGGCATGATTCAATCAGTAAATACTTGATTGAACATGGTTTTGCACCAAAAGAATTCTTAGGAAAAGCCAAAATGGCAGAAGCTTTGGATCGTTTTAATTTCCAAACAGAAGATGATCTTTATGCAGCTGTGGGGTATGGTGAAATCAGTGCTCAAGTAGTCTTTAATCGCTTAACTGAAAAAGAACGTAAAGAACAAGAAATCGAACGTCAAAAACAAGAAGCTGAAGAATTGATGACACAACCTGTCAAAAAAGAATCAGATAAAATGAAAGTTCGTCATGAAGGCGGGATTGTGATTCAAGGAGTTGAAAACTTACTTGTCCGCATCAGCCGTTGCTGTAATCCAGTGCCAGGAGACGAAATTGTCGGCTACATTACGAAAGGCCGTGGCGTTTCAATTCATAGAGCAGATTGTCCTAACGTTCAGCATCAAGAAGAACTTGCCCAACGATTGATCGAAGTGGAATGGGAAGATACTGATAATTCGAATAAAGAATACGATGCGGATTTAGAGATTTACGGGTACAATCGTAGTGGTTTATTGAATGATGTGCTACAAGTGATTAGTTCAATGACCAAAAATTTAGTTAGCGTAGAAGCAAAACCAACGAAGAATAAAATGGCAATGATCCATGTGACGGTAAAAATCCAAAATCTAGCCCATTTAAAAACAATCGTTGATAAAATCAAGAACATACCGGATGTTTATAACGTTCGTCGAACCAATGGCTAGGAGGAAGAGTTATGAAAGCAGTCATCCAGCGAGTCAGTCAAGCTGAAGTGACGATCGATCAAAAAAGTGTAGGGAAAATAAGCCAAGGATTTATGATTTTACTTGGTATCCATCAATCAGATAGCGCAGAAGATGTGGCTTATTTGGTTCGTAAAATTAGCAAACTCAGAGTATTTGAAGATCGTGACGGTAAAATGAATCTGAGTATCCAAGAAATTCAAGGAAGTATTTTAAGTGTTTCTCAATTTACATTGTATGCAGACACTAAAAAAGGCAACCGTCCTAGTTTTATAGAAGCAGCTCGACCTGAAGTGGCAATTCCTTTATATGATTTGTTCAATACACAGCTGAAAGAGCTGGATATTCCTGTCGAAACAGGTGAATTCGGTGCAGACATGGCCGTTTCGCTAATCAATGATGGTCCCGTAACGATCATTATTGATACAAACGATAAATAATCAAAAACATCATTCTTACAGTGCATAGCAGTAAGAGTGATGTTTTTTTTTAAGTTATAAAAAAAAGGCATATGAAAGGCAAATACTTGGTATAATGAGCGTAAAGTGATCATTGAGGTGTAAGATGGAAAAATATAAAGAAGAACTAATATCAAAGTTAAAAAAATTACCGGTACCAGAATTACATGAAACCCTCGTCGCATTAAGTGATTGGTTGCGACCATTGGTTACATTAGACGAACTAAAAGATTTTCAAAAAAGAGCTATAGCATTTAGTGTATCTGATGGACTACTACTACAAAAGGATTTGGTTGAGTATGCAAACACTCAATCTGGAAGTTGGTTAGCTCCTTTTTGGGAAGAAAGTTATTTAGAGAGTCGGGGTTATTTACAAAGTGAGTCAAATTTTGCTTTGATGATCGATGAGCGTTATTATGACCAGGTTGAATCAAAAGAAATGCGAGCGGCTCAGTTGATTTATCAAATGACTGATATTTACCTGAGCTTAGCGAATGGTACATATCCAATCGAATATACAAGAAATAATCAAAATGTCGATATGTCATTCTATTTAAATTTTTTCAAAAGTTGCCGAATAGCTGGAACTGAGCGAGATTCTTTTTATAGAGGAGAAGTAAAAGCCGCTGAAATTTATGTTGTGATATTTGTAAACGGTATCTACTTCCGTCTAAACGTGACAAATGATTTAGGAGAACGCTATTCATTTGAACGAATATTGGCGAGTTTAAATTATATTCTTTCACTTGAAACGGTCCCAAAAAAAGGCGAGAATCTACTTCCTTATCTAACAGGTGTTGGAAGAGAACAATCGAATTTGATTTATCAACAGCTCAACAAAGAGGAGCTGAACAGGAAAAATCTCAAACAAATTGAAGATGCCTTATTTATTTTGAGCTTTTCAGATGGAGATGATGAGACAAAAGAGGGACGAATCACCGATGTTTTACTGAATACAAGTCATCAATTTCTAGCAAAAACGACACAGGCAGTTATTACAAAAAATGGTCATATTGGTTTTAATATGGAACATACAGCAATTGATGGTGTTCCAACCTTAAATTTATTGACTAAAGTTTTTGAGCCGTTTAATAAGTTGAAACAAGAAAATACTAAAAAAGGCTCTTCTGAGTTTGTCCAACCATTTGAATGGTTATTGGACAAGCAAATGATCAAAACTTTAGAAAAAGCCCAAAAACTTGTAGAAATTGAGAATAACTCGTATGTACTCAAACACCGAGATATTTCGCAAATTGGGAAAGAACGGATGAAAAAAGCGAAAGTAAGTCCAGATGCCTTTTTTCATATTGCCTTGACAATGGCACAGCAGAAAGTTTTTGGTAGGTTGAAATCCGTTTATGAACCAGTTGCAATGCGTATGTATTATGAAGGTCGAACGGAATCTGCTCGTTCAGTAAGTCAAGAGAAAAAAAAGTTTGCAGAAGCATTCTATAACAAAATAGAACCAACATCTAAGGAACAATTAATAGAATTATTCATTGAGGCTGCAACGGCTCATTCTGAGCGGATCATCCAATGTCAAAATGGTAAGGGGTTAGAACGTCATTTGTTTGGTTTGCAGAAAATGGCTCTTAATCCAGAGGAGGGCGCGAACTTTTTCGGTGCGGATGCTCTTAAAGTATTAGGTGAAGATTTTATATCTACTACTGGAATTCCTTACGATTTGTTAGAATCATTTAGCTTTGGACCAGTCAATAAAACAGGGTTTGGAATTTATTATGGCATTCTAGATGAAAGAGTGATTTTGACTATCTCAGCTAAAAAAACATATGAAAATGAAGCAATTCAGCTACTTGAAGCAATTTCTAGTGCACTGATTTCTTTAATAGATCTTTTAGGGATTTAGCAAAACAAACATAAAAATACTACAAATAATAAATAGAACGATTTTCGTGTTCTCTCGATATAATAGGGCTTCAACAGGTTTTGATATTATCCACGATAGGCTACATCATCATTAAATAGATAAAAAGAGGTCGTGAAACAAAAGTGAAATCCACTTTTGTTTCACGACCTAATTACGAATAGACAGTAGGGGGAGTAACATCTTTTTTAACTCAACTAAATAGTCTATCGATTCGTTGATAGTCTTCTTCTGTTAGATGAACATCCAACGCTTTGGCATTATTAACCACTTGTTCTGTTTTTTTTGCACCAGGAATGACAACATCAACAAAAGGATTTTTGATGTACCAAGCAAGTACGATTTCTGCCACACTAGCATTATAATCAGATGCAATCAATTTAAGTTGACTCACTTTTTCAATAATTGATTTAAAACGTTCACCCTGAAAATCTGCTTTTTTACTACGTAAATCTTCAGGTGGAAACGTTACGTTACTTTCATATTTACCTGTCAACAAGCCAGAAGCTAATGGAAAATAAGGGACAAAAGAAATTTTATTGTCTCTAAGATAAGGCAATAATTCAGTTTCAGCTTCGCGATGGATCAAGCTGTATTCATCTTCGACAATATCAACATAGCCATCTTGGTTTGCTTCTTTAATTTGTTCCAAGCTAAAGTTAGAAACCCCAATTGCTTTGATTTTTCCAGCTTCTTTTAACTTTTGCAAAGCTTTAACAGCTTGATTTTTAGGAGTTGTTTCATCTGGAAAATGAATGTAAAAAATATCGATATAGTCAGTCTGAAGTCGTTTTAGTGCTTCATCAACAGAACGAGTCAAAAACTCAGGGGTATTATTAAATCTACTAGCATTAGCAGGATCATGAGCGGCTTTTGTAGCAATAACTACTTTACTACGGTCAAACTCTTTTAACACTTCACCAATCAATTCTTCTGAACGACCCATTCCATAGGCGAAAGCTGTATCAATCAGGTTGATACCATGAGTCAACGCAGTACGAACGATTTCTTTACCAGTATTATCATTTAGATTTGGAAATAAATTATGACCGCCAACGGCATTAGAACCTAATCCAAGTGGCGTTGAATAAACATTTGTGTTCCCTATTTGAACCTTTTCTGTCATTATGATTCCTCCTGACTTTCTAATCCTAGTGTAGTTGATTAAAGAGAAAGAAGATAGTTTTTTCTCTTATGATCAGAATTTTTGTAACAAAATGTCTTAAAAAGCAGAAAGCTAAAGTTTTATTGCTTTTCTATAGTATAATAGTTGCAACTGAGTGTATCAGTGATTAAATAGTTGAAGGATGGGAGCAAATTGGGAAAAATTAGAATCAATAATATGAAGTTTTACACTAAAAATGGTGTTTTACCAGAAGAACGAGTTTTAGGGCAACAATTAGAAGTTGATGTTGAATTAAGATTGTCATTAGATCAGGCTGGTAAGACGGATAATGTAAATGACACCGTTAGTTATGCGGAAGTGAATGATCAAATTGCCGAACGCTTAACAACTCATTCTTACAACTTAATAGAAGCTGTCGCTTCAGCTATTTTAGATGATATCGAAGCTGAGCACGGTGAAAAATTAGAAAGCGCTCTTATTCGTGTTCGAAAATATAGCGTTCCCATGCCCGGTGTATTTGATAATATTGAAATTGAAATGGAACGAGACTTCATATGATGATCAGTTATTTAGCTTTGGGAAGTAATTTAGGTGATCGCTTAAAAACATTACAAAAAGCAGTCGAGCTGCTGGATCAAGAAAGTGAAATTCAAGTACTAAAAAAATCAAAACTTTACGAAACATTACCATATGGAGATGTTCCGCAAGAAAATTATTATAATGCTGTGATTCAAATCAATACAACGTGTGAACCTCTTCAATTGTTAGAAAAAACTCAAGCTATTGAAAAAGCGCTAGGTAGAGAACGATTGATTCATTGGGGACCTAGAACCCTGGATATTGATATTTTACTGATGGGTGATGAAGAAGTAGCAACAGAACGTCTGACTATTCCTCATAAAGAAATGCTTAAGCGATCATTTGTGTTAGTGCCATTAAGAGACGTTTATTCGGATACTACATTCCAAGGGCAAACTTTTGAAGAGTTGATTGCAAGTACAGGGAATCAAGCAGAAGTTTGGCTTAGTAAAGAAAGTTGGTAAGAATATGGATGAAAAACAACTAGCAGCAATTGAGCAGGCAGTAAAACAAATTCTAAGTGCAATCGGTGAAGACCCGAATCGAGCAGGTGTTAAAGATACACCAACTCGAGTAGCAAAAATGTATAAAGAAGTATTTTCTTCTTTGAGAGCACCAGAATTTGACGACTATGCTCTATTTGATAGTATGAATGAAGACGATATGGTACTGGTCAAAGATATTCAATTTTATTCTATGTGCGAGCATCACTTATTGCCTTTTTACGGAAAAGCACATATTGCTTATGTTCCTAATGAGAATAAAGTTTTAGGTTTAAGCAAATTACCACGATTGGTAGAATACTGTGCGAAACGGCCAAGTGTACAAGAAGATTTAACGATCATGATCGCAAACAAGCTTGTTGAGCACATCCCCGTTAAAGGAGTGGCTGTAGCAATCGAGGCTGAACATATGTGTATGACGATGCGGGGAGTTAAATCACCAAGCAGCCTAACAAAAACCTTCCACTATCAAGGCATATTCAAAGCTGATAGAGAACACAAAAACGATTTTTTAAGAGCAATCGAATCATAGAGGATGGGTGAAATGAAGATCATTGTGGGGACGAACAACCAAGGGAAACTAGAAGAAATTCAGTCAGTTTTCCCTAAGAGTAAAATCACGTTTGAGTCCTATACAAACTATTTTAAAACGGATGATGAAGTAGCAGAAACGGGCAAAACATATACTGAAAATGCACTGATCAAGGCTCGGTTTTATGCGGAAATGATCGGACAGCCAGTATTAGCAGATGATGGTGGTTTAGAAATAGAAGCTTTTCCAGATCTTTTAGGCGTTCAAACAGCGCGCTTTTTTAAAGCTGGTATGACAGATACCGAAAAAAATCTACAACTGATTAGTTTATTTGAAGGACATGAATCATTATCAAGAGTGATTACACTCCATGCGGTTTTAGTCTACGCATGGCCGAATGGTAGGTATCTTATTTCTGCTAAAAAACTTCAAGGTGAATTGACAAGAGAAGAAGTAGGGGAACTTGGTTATGGTTTTGATAAAATTTTTTATTTACCAAGAAAGCATAAAACACTCGCACAACTACCAAAAATCCAACGTGATCATTTAAGTCCAAGAGTACTGGCATTGAAGCAATTGATCGAAAAATTAAAGGAGCAACAAAGATGATGGAAGAGGGATACTTTACTAAAAAAGTCCCCCAAATCATGGGGATTTTAAATGTTACACCAGATTCATTTTCAGATGGTGGGTATTTTAATGAGCTAGATAAAGCGATAGCGCATTGTGAAGAAATGCTGGCAGCAGATGTTGACATTATAGATATCGGAGGACAATCTACACGCCCAAACTATCATGAAATTTCTGCTAAAGAAGAAATAGAAAGAATCGTACCTATAGTAGAAGCCATCAGAAACAGAACGGATAAACCTATTTCAATTGATACGTATTTTCCAGAAGTTGCAGATGTGGCTTTAGCAAAAGGTGCTAATATCATCAATGATATCAAAGGTTTGGATACAAACGGAATGATCGAAATTGCACAAAAATACTCTGATAGCGGTTTGGTGATTATGCATTCACGTAAAAGACGTATCGAATTATCGGTAGCTGAAGATATCCAACAATTTTATCAGGAAAAAATAGAACTTTGTCAAAAGGCTGGAATTGCTTCAGCGCGGATTTGTTTTGATCCCGGTATTGGGTTCGGGAAAACGCAGGAAGAAAATATTGACATCTTAAAACATCCTGAAGA
Organism: Enterococcus sp. AMC1252; assembly: GCF_058216515.1. Classification (NCBI taxonomy): domain Bacteria; kingdom Bacillati; phylum Bacillota; class Bacilli; order Lactobacillales; family Enterococcaceae; genus Enterococcus; species Enterococcus sp. AMC1252. Next base: position 2,754,325 of record NZ_CM177097.1, on the reverse strand, counting down.
CTTTCGTTACAAAGAGTATCCTTTACTATATGGAGTATCAAGAAAAAGAACGATAGCAGCTTTGACAAATGAATCTGACCCATCAGCACGTGACTTTGGGTCAATTGCAGCGTCATTATTTGCTGCAAATAAAGGCGTGGAAATTGTTCGAGTTCATCAGGTTAAAGGAATGCGAGATGCATTGAATGTATGGGAATCGTTGAATAGTAAGTAATGAGTGTTGTTAGCTCTTTACGATGTTTATTGTAAAGCTAACTGAAATTCTGCTTGACTTTATTTCCATTCTCTAGTAATTTATAGATACTATAAAAAAATCGATGAAAGAACGAGTAGATTTCAAACTGATTGTAGAAGAGAAAGTTGCCGTGGCTGAAAGCAACTTCGTTAGAGAAATCGAAAGACATTCTGGAGATGAGCGGAAGAAAAGCCGTTCCGTTACGAGCGTTAATCGTTGGAGGAAAGAGCAATCTTTCGAACTTAGGTGGTACCGCGTGTGTCTATTCACTCGCCCTTGTATTTATACAAGGGCGAGTTTTTGTTGTTCATCACTACGATTGGTTCCGCCAGAATAGATGATGAACAACACTTGGCGAATGGAAGTAAAGAGACGGTTACCGTACTAGTAATCACTCAATACCATGATCCAAACAAGCAGCGGAGGCAATTGATTATAAAAAGTGCAACCTACTCTTTACAAGCGCTTCAGAACTACTCAAATCCCAACCAATTTTTACCAATATAGAATACAAACAACGGACAATAAATAGGAGATGAAAAAATGAGTTATCAAAAACCAAAAGGAACCAATGACTTATTACCAGGAACTTCAGAAAAATGGCAATTTGTTGAAGAAACAGCTCGTTTGATTTTTCGTGATTATCAATATGAGGAAATTCGCACGCCGATTTTTGAGCATTATGAAGTAATTTCTCGCAGTGTAGGAGATACGACAGATATTGTTTCAAAAGAAATGTATGATTTTTATGATAAAGGAGATCGTCATGTGACGCTGCGCCCAGAAGGAACAGCGCCAATCGTTCGGTCATTTGTTGAAAACAAATTGTTTGGACCAGAATTTGCTAAACCATATAAAACCTATTACATGGGGCCGATGTTCCGCTATGAGCGTCCTCAAGCAGGGCGTTTAAGACAATTTCATCAAATCGGAGCAGAAGCATTTGGTAGTGAGAATCCAGCTGTAGATGCAGAAAGTATGGCGATGGCTTTAGACTTTTTCAAACAATTGGGAATCAATCAAATTCGATTAGTAATCAATTCTTTAGGGGATAAAGCAACAAGAGCTGCGTATCGCCAAGCGTTGATCGATTATTTAGAACCGAAATCAGCTGAACTAAGTGAAGATTCAAAACGTCGTTTACATGAGAATCCTTTACGTGTGTTAGATAGTAAGGATAAAAAAGATCAAGCCATCGTAGCCGATGCACCATCTATTTTGGATTATTTAAGTTCGGAGTCAAAAGAGCATTTTGAAACAGTCCAAACGATGCTGAACGAATTGAATATTCCATTTGAAGTAGATAGCAATATGGTACGAGGATTAGATTATTACACGAATACGATTTTTGAAGTAATGAGTGAAGCACCAGGCATGGGCGCTCAAGCAACGATTTGTGCTGGCGGACGTTATAATGGCTTGGTCGAAGAACTAGGCGGACCTGCGACTCCTGGTTTTGGTTTTGCGATGGGGATTGAGCGTGTCTTGATTACGATGGAAGCAGAAGGTGTTGTGGTTCCAGTACTCAATGAGATTGACGCGTACGTGGTTGGCATTGGTGAACAAACGAATATTGAATCGTTAAAACTTGTTCAAGCAATCCGTAATTTTGGTTTTTCAGCAGATCGTGATTTCATGGCTCGCAAAGCGAAAGCGCAGTTTAAAACAGCAGCTAAATTAAATGCCAAACTTGCCTTAACTTTAGGTGAAACTGAATTGGCAGAAGGCGTTGTGAATGTAAAATCAATGGCGAATCGTAATGAAAAAACATTTCCACTCTCAGATATTTATGAAAGATTTGATGAAGTCTATGATGAGATGATGACAGTAATGTTTGATTAATAAACAGCAAAAAATGAAGAGGAGCAAAGACTAATGACAAAAAGAACTGTATACTGCGGAGAAGTCTCAGCAGATTTAGTAGGCCAGGTAATTACTTTAAAAGGTTGGGTACAAAAACGTCGTGACTTAGGCGGAGTTATTTTCATCGACCTACGTGACCGTGAAGGAATCGCACAAGTTGTATTCAATCCAGCGCATTCAAAGGAAGCTTGGGAAATCGCGGATAAATGCCGTAGTGAATATGTAATTGAAATTACTGGAGAGTTGACTTATCGTGATAAAGAAGCGATTAATCCTAAAATGAAAACTGGTGAATTCGAAGTGATGGCAACAGATATCACGATTCTGAATACAGCTAAAACACCACCGTTTTTAATTGAAGATGAGAATAACGTTGGCGATGAAATTCGCATGAAATATCGTTATTTAGATTTACGTCGGCCACAAATGACAGCCAACTTAAAATTACGTCATGAAGTAACAAAATCGATTCGTCATTATTTAGATGACACTGATTTTATTGATATTGAGACACCGTATTTCGGTAAATCAACACCAGAAGGAGCTCGTGACTATTTAGTTCCTTCACGTGTACATGCAGGTCATTTCTATGCATTGCCTCAATCACCGCAAATTTTTAAACAGTTATTGATGAATGCAGGCTTTGATCGTTATTATCAAATCGTTCGCTGCTTCCGTGATGAAGATTTACGTGGTGACCGTCAACCAGAGTTTACCCAAGTGGATTTAGAGACAACTTTCTTATCTTCAGAAGAAATTCAAACAATGACGGAAGAAATGTTAGCGAAAGTGATGCGTGAAACAAAAGGAATCGAAGTCACATTACCGTTCCCACGTATCAGTTATGATGAAGCGATGGCACGTTACGGAAGTGACAAACCAGATACACGTTTTGACATGGAATTGATCGATATCGCGGATGTGATAAAAGATGTTGATTTTAAAGTCTTCCAAATGGCTCTAGAAAATGGTGGACATGTGAAAGCATTGAACGCTAAAGGGGCTGCAGATAAATATTCAAGAAAAGATATGGACAACTTAGGTACTTACGTAAGCCAATTTGGAGCTAAAGGATTAGCGTGGTTAAAAGTTGAAGAAGATGGTCTAAAAGGCCCAATCGCAAAATTCTTAACAGATGTTTCTGACGAGTTGATCAAAGCAACAAATGCTGAAGTTGGCGATATCTTGATGTTCGGTGCAGATACACCAGAAATCGTTGCTGCTGCATTAGGTGCTGTTCGTTCTCGCTTAGGGAAAGAATTAGGATTGATCGATGAATCTAAATTCAACTTCTTGTGGGTTGTAGATTGGCCATTATTTGAATATGATGAAGAAGCTGGTCGTTACGTTTCTGCTCACCATCCATTCACACAACCTAAAGAATCTGACATTGAATTACTTTCGACAGACCCAGCAAAAGTTTATGCTGAAGCGTACGATATCGTATTAAATGGTTACGAATTAGGCGGTGGTTCATTACGTATCCATAAACGTGAGCTGCAAGAAAAAATGTTTGAAACATTAGGTTTCACTAAAGAGTCAGCCCAAGAACAATTTGGATTCTTATTAGACGCTTTAGATTATGGATTCCCTCCACATGGCGGAATCGCGTTAGGGTTAGACCGTTTAGTGATGTTGTTGGCTGGTGAAAATAATATTCGTGAAGTGATTGCCTTTCCTAAAAATGGGAAAGCAGCTGACCCAATGACAAGTGCACCAAGTGTCGTTTCACCATTACAATTATTTGAATTGAATATCGATGTAACTGCAATCGACGAATAGAAACGTTTAAGCACCCAAAATGAGCAATGGCATTTTGGGTGCTTTTTATTTTTCATACTTGTCTAGGAAGTGATTATAAGTGCTAATCAAGTTAACATCCTTTATCTAAAACAAGATTTTTTCATTAGAAATGGGTGTTCTTAGTTTTTAAATGTATGTAATATGAATTCGCTTCCTTTACTTATATGAACAGCTCCACTATAATATACACATAAATTTTAATGTAAGTAGGTTAAGCCAATGTTAGAAAAAATCTCAGCAGTCAAGCATCTATCTGACGCGGATGAAGTGCTACAAAATTATATCTTTAGAAATCTAGAAACCATTTTTACACTTTCTGCGCGTGAAATTGCAACTCAGATTCCGTGTTCTCCTTCCACTGTCACACGATTCGTAAGAAAATGTGGATTTGATTCTTATCACGATTTTCAGCGCTATGTCAAAAATGAAGTGAGCAAACTTGCGGGAAAAGGAATAACGGATACGATTTCTCTTGAACAAATTTTTGTGAATCAAGTTTTCGCTGAGAATGTTATTGAGCAAGTAGAAGTAGTGAGCACACTCTTAAAACAATCAAGTTTTATTTATTGCGTGGGAATGGGCTCGTCTGGAATTATGGCAAGTTACGCTGCTAGAAAATTTAACACGATCGGTTTTAAAGCCATGCATTCGAATGAGCCATATGCACCATTTCTCTCTACTCAAATGAAAGACAACGAAAGTATTATTCTTATTTTTTCTAGCTCAGGTGAAACCTCAGAGATTATAGAGATGGTTCAACTTTTGAAGTTAAGCAATAATCAGATCATCAGTATCACTAATACACATGACAACACCTTAGCCAAACTATCTACGATTAACATCCCTTACTATATCGAAAATCAACGGCTACCTTATAATTTTGATTTATCCTCTCAGATTCCAACGGTTGCTTTAATTGAATACTTAGTGGCTTTTTGCTTTAAGAAGCAATAATCTTCCGTAATTTTCTAAGGCAAACAGTGTTTATAGTTTGTTTATATTTATGTATTATACTGAATATAAACACTGCTGAAGGAGGATGATTATGAATAGGAAAAAGTACTTGTTAGAGATATCATTATTGATGCTACTGCTACTTATTTTTTCGGCTTGTCAATCTAAAGAAGCTGATTTAAAACAACCAATAAAGGAGAGTACGGGAATGACAATTGATAGAAGTAGTACAAAGAATGCAAGTGAATCAAAAGAGGGAAACGCAATGAATACAAAGGAATCGTCAAATCATTCTTTTACAGCAGGATCTTTGATTCAAGCAGTAATGGATAACGATTCTGCAAAAGTGCAAGAGATACTGACAGATAAAAACTATACGATCGATGAAGTCAATACTCAAGGTGAAACACCACTTTTGATTGCAACACATAAAAACTTTATTGAGAGTGCAAAAATGCTGATTGATGCAGGTGCCGATATTAATGTACAAGATCATATTTCGGATAGTCCTTATTTATATGCTGGAGCCCAAGGGAGAACAGAGATCTTGACCTATATGCTAGAAAAACAAGTGCCCAATCAGCAAAAAGTCAATCGTTTTGGCGGCAATGCATTGATTCCAGCCGCTGAAAAAGGACATCTTGAAAACGTTAAACTGTTATTAAAGGATGGCCGATCAGCTATCGATCATCAAAATGATTATGGCTATACCGCTTTGATCGAAGCAGTTGCATTAAGAGATGGATCTGAAATCTATCAACAAATCGTGAAAGTTCTGTTAGAAGGTGGAGCAGATAAAACATTGAAAGACAATACTGGACGAACAGCTGAAGACTATGCTAGAAGTCTTGGCTATTCTGAAATGTTGAATATACTTAATTCTTACTAATTAATAGAAAAACAGCAGAGGCTTAAACCTCTGCTGTTTTTGCGTTTTCTTGTTCTAATAGATACTCTTTTTTATCTGCCATCTTAAAGAAGGGGTACCACACGAGTACATTGACGATTAATAAAACGATAAAGATCAATAAGTAATTAAATCCACCTTTTAAGGCCATCGCGATCGGTGCTGGCGTTGTCCAAGGTAAGGCAATCAACGGATTATATTTAGAGAAATTTAAAATTGATAACATGCCCCAAGCAATACCGCCCATCAATAAAGGAGAAGCGACCATTGGAACAAAGAAAAATGGATTCAACATCAATGGCATACCGAAAATCAGCGGTTCATTCACATTAAAAATAACTGGCGGACCTGCTAATTTAAATAACGATTTGTATCGCTCAGATTTTGCTGTAAACATGGAAATAACTAAACCATAGGTACTTCCTTGACCACCAAAAGCATTTCCGCATACATAAGAAACAACAGCCATGGCAAGATAAGGTAGTTCTTGATGTTGCTGGTAAGCGGTCATATTCGCCAGCATATTGGCTGTCATCACTGGCATTACCACACCATAAACCATGTTTGGATGAATCCCGAAAAACCATAACATATTTGCTAAAGTAAAAATAAGGATGATCGCAATTGGAGAGCCAGTTAATGATTGCAATGGCGCTTGGATCAAGGTTGTGATAAAAGCAAAAATATTACCAAACGATGTAAATGAGAAAAGAATTCTAACAATAAAAAAGACAGCTAAAATCACGCCAGATAAAATAGCTGGACTTAAAGATTCAGAAACATTGGACGGCACTGTATCAGGCATTTTGATTGTTAGATTTTTTCTGATCAAAAATCCATACAAAACGGCAGTGAAATAACCAACAATAATTGCAACAAATAATCCAGTCCCGCCAGTATATTGACTAGCAAATGCTTCTACATTAGTACTTGCGGTTACAACCGTTTGAGCAGGAAACTCTGTAACTGCTTTTTCAAGTGTATATGTTTGAATCATTTGCGGCATTAAGATGAAAAATGAACCAATAGCTAAAAGACCAGCAGGGAGTGGATCGTGCCCTTCTTTTTTAGAATAAATGTAAGCAAAGTTAAAGGTCACATACACTGAAAGCAAGTTGATTGTAGCACCCAACGCTGCGTTAAAGTGTGCAGTCATACCTGTTTTTGCTAAAAATTCGATCCATTGAGGAATCGGAAAATTCCCGACGATCATAAGTAAAGCAACACCTAACGTAATTGGTGTTGTTCGCATAAAGGCTTCGGCTAACGCACTAAAAAATTTACTACCATTCATTTTTTGAGCAATTGGACCAATAAATTTATTCAGAAATTTTTCTAACGTCTCCATTATTTATCCCCCATTTCATTCAAATAATTGCCGTTTGTTTCAATCACTTTTTGATACCAATAAAAACTATCCTTTTTGTAACGATTTAAAGTACGCTCTGAGTTTTCATCCCGATCAATATAAACAAAGCCATACCGTTTTTGATAACCATTCAACCAACTCAGCAAATCAGTAAAACTCCAAGTGCAATAACCTAAGACTTGAACGCCATCTGTGATGGCTTCTTGAATCTCTTGTAAATGTTTTTGTAGATATTCGATCCTGTAAGGATCGTGGATTTTGTCGTTTTCTAATTTATCATACTCCCCTAAACCATTTTCTGTGATCAGAACGGGTAACTGATACCTGCTTTCAATCGTTCTTAAGGCTACTCGAATCCCTACAGGATCGATTGTCCAATCCCAATTTGTTTGCTCAAGGTACGGATTTTTGACAAATTTACTTACTCTTGGAATTTCCATTTCCTGACTAGTTCCTTTTTTACCAGAGTTATTCATTTTCATCTCTCCAGAGAAAGAATTAGTAGTACTGGCTTTGACCGTTGCAGTTTGATAATAATTTAAACCGATGAAATCTGGAACACCGCACGCTAACAATTCTTGATCAGCTTCTGTGATGCTAGGTGCTAGACCTAGTTTTTCTAATTGTTTGATAACAGTTCGCGGATATTTACCCGTTGCATAAACATCTAACCAGAAAAATCCCATCAATTCTTCAGTATCGATTTTAGCTAAGACATTCAGTGGATCACTATCAAAAGCATAGGCAGGTCCATAATTGAAACTCGGACCGATCTGACCGTTATAACCACCTTTTTTAAATGCTTTGATTACTGAAGCATTAGCGAGATTGGCAATATGATTGGCAGCAAACATTCGTTTAACATCACGAACAGCAGGTGGATGGGTACCTAGCAAGTAGCCATGAGTGATAAAAACATTTTGCTCGTTCAAACTTACCCAATAGTTTACTCGATCAGAAAAAGCGTCAAATAAAATCGTGGCATAATTAGTAAAATCTTCAATGATTTGACGTGATTCCCAGCCGCCATACTCATCTTGCAGAGCTTGGGGGAGATCCCAGTGGTAAAGTGTTACGATCGGTTCAATGTTATATTTCAAAAGTTCATCAATCAGCTGATTGTAAAAATCAAGACCAGCTTGATTGAGAGAGCCTTTACCATCCGGGAAAATACGTGACCATGCTATGGAAAAACGGTAAGCTTTCAAACCAATCTCCGCCATTAAAGCAACATCTTCTTTGAAACGATGATAGTGATCTACTGCAACATCTCCATTTGTATCTTTGAAGGTTGTACCTGGTTGTTTGACAAAAGTATCCCAAACAGAAATACCTTTACCAGACTCTTGATAAGCACCTTCAACTTGATAAGCTGCAGATGCACTGCCCCATAAAAAATTTTTAGGAAATTGATCTAATTCTGTGTGACGCATAATCATTCCTCATTTCAATAAATTTTGTACAAGTCGATCATATCTGAAAAATATCTTTTTGTAAGCGTTTTTCTCCGATGTGCAACACGTTGCATGATTATGAAACGCTCAAATAAAAATGAAAAAATACCCATACTTTTCTTTTATTAGAAGATTGTGCTTTTTTTCCAACCCTAAAGCACGTATAATGAGAACCAAATGAATCAAGTAAAGTGAGGCTGCTTCTACATGAAAAAATTCTTTGAAAGTTTACCTGTCCATGACTACACGACAAAACTTTCAGTGTCAATCGTTTACGCGATTTTGGCATCTGTTGCGATGAACTTTTTTTACCAACCAGGAAATATTTATTCCAGTGGGATTACTGGATTGGCGCAAATTTTAACAACTCTGTCAACAAAGATCGTAGGGTTTAAAGTACCCGTGTCAATTACACTGTATGCATTGAATATTCCACTGTTTTTTGTAGCTTGGCGTAAAATCGGGAAAAAGTTTACGATCTTTACTTTTTTGACAGTTACTTTAACATCGATTTTTATGCAAATCGTACCGCAAACAAGTCTGTCAAATGATCCAATTATCTGTGCGATTTTTGGTGGAGCAGTAATGGGATCTGGTATTGGATTTGCTTTGAAAAACGGTCTTTCTTCAGGTGGATTGGATATTTTTAGTATTACGATCCGTAAGAAAACAGGACGTTCTGTAGGATCGATTTCGATGTACTTTAATGGTTTGATTATTTTCGTTGCAGGATATTTATTTGGATGGCAGTATATGTTTTACAGTGCATTATCGATTTTTGTGAGTGGGAAAGTGACCGATGCAGTCTATACGAAGCAAAAGAAGATGCAGGTTATGATCATTACTAAAAATCCGGAGGCAGTTATTGAAGGAATCCAACAGAAAATGAGACGGGGAATTACGATTATTCATGAAGCAGAAGGTGCGTATCGTCATGATAAACAGACATTACTTTTGACTGTTGTGACTCGCTTTGAATTGCCTGCATTAGAAGCGGCTATGAAAGAATCTGATCCGTCTGCTTTTGTGAGTATTTCTGATAATGTTAAAATTCTTGGGCGTTTTTATGAAGAGGACTTATAGGAGTTGCTTCTGCGCTCACCGTTTATTTGGATTCCTTGAGGCTGGATGTAACTCATAGAGTTATGTCCCAGCCTCATCTTTGAACTTTCTAAGGCAATATTCAGTATAGCGAGAATTATATAGAGACATAAGAACTAATAAATTTCAAAGAAGAGACTGATAATTTCAAAAAAATAATCTCTTTTTCTTGAAAAGAAAGGTGAAAACTGTTAAACTATGTTTGTAAGATTGAGGGACGCTTTTAAGACTGTTAATAGAATTTAACAATGCGAAAGAAGAACGTCAATCCTATTTTTTTAAAGTTCATAGGTCGTTTTAAGTCTTACTTGGACGTTTTCAGACCAACGAAGGAGCGCATCATGCTAGATGAATTGAAAATGATTGAAGCAGTTGCTCCAGATTTGCTCGATGTAATGCAGGAAAGGTTTCATATTCTTCGTAATATTTACTGGATGCAGCCTATTGGACGTAGAAGTCTATCTGATAGTATGGGGATTACAGAACGAGTCTTAAGAACTGAGACCGATTTTCTGAAAAACTTACAGCTGATAGAAACTTCTAAAAGCGGAATGACATTAACTGAAAAAGGCTTAGAAGTTTATCAAGGATTAGAGTCAGTAATGAATCAATTACTTGGTATGCATCAAGTTGAAAAAGAAATCAGCCAATATTTTGGGATTAAGCGTTGTATCGTTGTAGCAGGCAATAGTGACAATCAGGAGAAAGTACTTTATGAATTTGGCGATATTTTGACGGATTCATTGGATCTACTCTTACCTGATGGTGATAATATTGTTGCTGTTATGGGCGGCACGACAATGGCGATGACAGCTGAACACATGGGGACTTTAGAAACGGAAAAAAGACATAATCTTTTTGTTCCGGCTAGAGGGGGAATCGGTGAAGCAATGACCGTTCAAGCTAACTCAGTAAGTGCTGTGATGGCTAGTAAGACTGGTGGACACCATAGAGCTTTATATGTTCCAGAACAGTTGAGCCTTGAAACCTATAACTCACTTTTACAAGAACCATCAATTCAAGAAGTTCTCACATTGATTGAACAAAGCAATTGTGTTGTTCATAGTATTGGGCGAGCCTTGCACATGGCAGCACGTCGTAAAATGTCAGATGATGAAATGGTTATGTTAAAGCAAAATAATGCTGTAGCTGAATCTTTTGGGTATTTCTTTGATGAAGAAGGGGAAGTCGTATACAAAATCCCTCGCATCGGACTTCAGTTAAAAGATGTAAAAAAAGTTTCAAATGTCGTTGCAATTGCAGGCGGAAAGTCAAAAGCTAAAGCAATCCGCGCTTATATGAAAAATGCACCAAAACAAACGTGGCTCATCACAGATGAAGCTGCCGCAAATGAGATTTTAAAAGGGGCAACCCTTTAAAATAAAAAAATTTTTGATTTTCATAAGGAGGAAATCTTTAATGACAGTTAAAGTAGGTATTAATGGATTTGGACGTATCGGACGCTTAGCATTCCGTCGTATCCAAGATGTAGCAGGAATCGAAGTAGTAGCAATCAACGATTTAACAGATGCTAAAATGTTGGCTCACTTGTTAAAATATGACACAACTCAAGGACGTTTCAACGGAACTGTTGAAGTTCATGATGGATCTTTCAACGTTAACGGTAAAGAAGTTAAAGTTCTTGCTAACCGTAACCCAGAAGAATTACCATGGGGCGAATTAGGTGTAGATATCGTTCTTGAATGTACTGGATTCTTCACTTCAAAAGAAAAAGCTGAATTACACTTAAAAGCTGGTGCTAAACGTGTTGTTATCTCTGCTCCAGGCGGAAATGACGTACCAACAATCGTTTACAACACTAACCACGATATCTTAACAGGTAAAGAAACAGTTATCTCAGGTGCTTCATGTACGACTAACTGTTTAGCTCCTATGGCTAAAGCTTTACAAGATAACTTTGGTGTTGTAGAAGGTCTTATGACTACAATCCACGCTTACACAGGTGACCAAATGACTCTTGATGGACCTCACCCAGGTGGAGACTTCCGTCGTGCACGTGCTGCAGCAGAAAACATCGTACCTAACACAACTGGTGCTGCTAAAGCAATCGGTCTAGTTATTCCTGAATTAAACGGTAAATTAGACGGAGCTGCTCAACGTGTTCCTGTAGCAACTGGTTCATTAACTGAATTAGTAACAGTTCTTGACAAAAAAGTAACGGTTGAAGAAGTAAATGAAGTTATGGCTAAAGCTGCTAACGAATCTTACGGATACAACACAGACGAAATCGTTTCTTCTGATATCGTAGGTATGACTTTTGGTTCATTATTCGATGCTACTCAAACTAAAGTAATGACTGTTGGCGATCAACAATTAGTGAAAACTGTTGCTTGGTATGACAACGAAATGTCTTATACTGCACAATTAGTTCGTACTTTAGAGTACTTCGCTAACTTATAAGATTAATTCTTATTATTAGTGAAATTTGAACAACTGTGAAATAATAAGCGGGGAAGCAACGCGCTTCCCCGCTTTTTTTATAAGTTTAAGGAAAATCATTCTTTTCAAAATCAAAAATAGATAGGAGTAACTTTTAATGGCTAAAAAGACTATCAAAGATGTAGACTTAAAAGACAAAAAAGTTCTTGTACGTGTTGACTTTAACGTGCCTTTGAAAGATGGCGTGATTACGAACGATAATCGTATCGTAGCAGCACTTCCAACAATAAAATATGTAATCGACAATGGTGGGAAAGCAATTTTATTCTCTCACTTAGGTCGTGTTAAAACTGAAGAAGATAAAGCTGGCAAATCACTAAAACCAGTAGCAGAACGTTTAGGCGAATTATTGGGTAAATCCGTAACATTCGTTCCTGAAACTCGTGGTACTGAATTAGAAACAGCAGTTAATAACATGAAAGACGGCGACGTTTTAGTGTTTGAAAACACTCGTTTTGAAGATATCGACGGTAAAAAAGAAAGCGGAAATGACGCTGAATTAGGTAAATACTGGGCTTCTTTAGGCGATGTATTTGTTAATGATGCGTTTGGTACGGCCCACCGTGCGCACGCTTCTAACGTTGGCATTGCATCAACTGGTATTCCAACAGTTGCTGGATTCTTAATGGAAAAAGAAATCAAATTCGTTGGTGAAGCAGTGACTGCACCAAAACGTCCATTTGTAGCAATTTTAGGTGGCGCAAAAGTTTCTGACAAAATCGGTGTTATCGAAAACTTGATCTCTAAAGCAGATAAAATCCTTATCGGTGGCGGAATGACATATACATTCTACAAAGCTAAAGGCATGAACATTGGTAACTCTTTAGTAGAAGAAGATAAAGTTGCGTTAGCAAAAGAATTGATCGAAAAAGCAGGCGACAAATTAATCTTGCCAATCGATTCAATCACAGCAGCAGAATTCTCGAACGACGTACCAACAGAAGAACATTCTGGTGATGTTCCTGATGGACAAATGGGTCTTGACATTGGACCTGAAACAATTGCTTTATTCGCTCAAGCATTAGAAGGCGCAAAAACAGTTGTTTGGAACGGACCAATGGGCGTATTCGAAATGAGCAACTTTGCTAATGGAACAATCGGTGTTTGTGAATCAATCGCAAACTTAGAAGATGCAACAACAATCATTGGTGGTGGCGACTCCGCTGCAGCTGCAATCCAATTAGGCTTTGCCGACAAATTCACTCACATCTCAACTGGTGGAGGCGCAAGCTTAGAGTTATTAGAGGGTAAAGAATTGCCAGGCTTAGCGGCAATTAACGATAAATAGAAAAAGTTGAACAAGCTGTTTAGACCTTGACATTTGTTATCTATTAATGTTGCTAGGTCGAGCTTGTAAAACTGGATTGGTTATGCCAATCCAAACTATGCTATACCATAATAAGAAAAGGATGTGCTTTTCCATGCGTAAACCAATCATCGCTGGTAACTGGAAAATGAACAAAACTTTAGCAGAAGCGCAAAGCTTTGCTGAAGCAGTAAAAAATGCTGTCCCATCAAAAGATGTTGTCGATTCAGTAATCGGATCTCCAGCGTTATTCTTAGCGCCACTTGCTTGGAGTCTTAAAGATTCTGAAGTGCAATTATCTGCACAAAACTGCTACTGGGAAAACTCAGGTGCGTTCACTGGTGAAAACTCTCCAGCTGCTATTGCAGATTTAGGCATTCAATATGTAATTATTGGTCACTCTGAACGTCGTGAGTACTTTCACGAAACAGACGAAGACATCAACAAAAAAGCAAAAGCAATCTTTGCAAACAACATGACACCAATCTTTTGTTGTGGTGAATCTTTAGAAACTTACGAAGCTGGCAAAACTGCTGAGTGGATCGAAGGACAAATCACAAATGGTTTAGTTGGTTTATCGAATGAGCAAGTATCTTCAATGGTTATTGCTTATGAACCAATCTGGGCAATCGGAACTGGTAAATCTGCTGATGCAAACATCGCTGATGAAATCTGTGGTGTTGTACGTTCAACAGTTGAAAAATTATACGGTAAAGAAGTATCAGAAGCTGTTCGTATCCAATACGGCGGTTCTGTAAAACCAGAAAATATTGCTGAATATATGGCAAAAGAAAACGTTGATGGTGCTTTAGTCGGCGGAGCGAGCCTTGAAGCTGACTCATTCTTAGCTTTGTTAGATGCTGTTAAATAATCACGGCTTATAACAATATACGCAATAAATAGACAAATCATTGAATAATCTATGAATTATGCAAAAAATGTTTGCATAGCGCACGTTTATTCACTACAATCATAATTAAGGGAATCGAATCCCCTTAGTATAAAACAAACTCAAAGGAGAGACAAAACATGTCAATTATTACTGATGTTTACGCACGCGAAGTCTTAGACTCACGCGGTAACCCAACAATCGAAGTAGAAGTATACACTGAAAGCGGTGCTTTTGGTCGTGGAATGGTTCCATCTGGAGCTTCAACTGGTGAATACGAAGCGGTTGAATTACGTGATGGCGACAAATCTCGTTACTTAGGTAAAGGGGTTGTTAAAGCAGTTGACAACGTTAATAACATCATCGCTGAAGCAATCATTGGCTACGATGTACGTGACCAAATGGCTATCGACAAAGCAATGATCGATTTAGATGGAACTCCTAACAAAGGTAAATTAGGCGCAAACGCTATTCTTGGTGTTTCAATCGCTGTAGCTCGTGCTGCTGCTGATTACCTAGAAGTACCTTTATACCACTACTTAGGCGGATTCAATACAAAAGTATTGCCAACTCCAATGATGAACATCATCAATGGTGGATCACATGCTGATAACAGTATCGACTTCCAAGAATTCATGATCATGCCTGTAGGCGCTCCTACATTCAAAGAAGCTTTACGTTATGGTGCTGAAGTATTCCACGCATTAGCTGGAATCTTAAAAGCTCGTGGATTAGCTACTTCTGTAGGTGACGAAGGTGGTTTTGCTCCTAACCTTGGTTCTAACGAAGAAGGTTTCGAAGTAATCATCGAAGCAATCGAAAAAGCTGGCTATGTACCTGGTAAAGATATCGTTCTTGCTATGGATGCTGCGTCTTCTGAATTCTACGACAAAGAAAAAGGTGTTTACGTTTTAGCTGATTCAGGCGAAGGCGAAAAAACAACTGAAGAAATGATCGCATTCTACGAAGAGTTATGTGCGAAATACCCAATCATCTCAATCGAAGATGGATTAGATGAAAATGACTGGGATGGTTTCAAAAAATTAACAGTTGCTTTAGGCGACAAAGTTCAATTAGTTGGTGACGATCTATTCGTTACAAACACAACTAAATTAGCTGAAGGTATTGAAAAAGGAATCGCGAACTCAATCCTTATCAAAGTTAACCAAATCGGTACTTTAACTGAAACATTTGAAGCAATCGAAATGGCTAAAGAAGCTGGCTACACTGCAGTTGTATCTCACCGTTCAGGTGAAACAGAAGATTCAACAATCTCTGATATCGCTGTTGCAACAAACGCTGGTCAAATCAAAACTGGTTCATTAAGCCGTACAGACCGTATTGCTAAATACAACCAATTATTAAGAATTGAAGACCAATTAGGCGAAGTTGCTGAATACAAAGGGTTGAAATCTTTCTACAACTTAAAAAACAAATAATTTTAGTTGATTATAAAGTAAAAAGGGACAACTGATTCTTGAATCTTTTCTCCTTATACTCATACGTAAAAACACCTCTTGTTTAGTCAAGGGGTGTTTTTTTGCATATTCAATAAACTAGTAGGTTCAGTTATACTTAATAGATCAAAAGATTATTTTGAAGGAGATGGTAAAAAATGAAAAGATTTTTAAGGGTTGTATTCCTCTGCACTACTTTAATAGTTTTAGCTTCTTGTATGACTAAAAAAGGAAAAGTAGATAATTCAAAAAAGAGGATTGATGAAAAGCTAGTGCAAAGATTAGTTGGTTCATGGGTAGCTAATAGTTATGATTATGGAAACTATAAAATAGTTTATGCTGAAAAAAATTTGATTTTTAATTCAACGAAACTAGAGATTGAGTATACTGAAGAAAGTAGAGTCGTTACGCACCAAAAAAATGATAAAAAATTTCATTACATTTTTGAAGTAAAAGAAGAAGGAATCATTGTTTATCCTAGCTATGGAATCGAGCAAAGCGGGAATGATCTAGTTAGTGGTGGAGATTTGGCTCCAATAGAGCTGGAAAAGACACGAAAGATATCCAAAGAAAGTATTTTAGGAAGATGGAAGTCGACAGAATCAGATTTTCCAGCGTATATTCAGGTAAGAGCTACTTTTGACCCTAACAAAGTGGAGTTGTTGATCGCGCAAAGTGAAAATGACTTGGATGTTGAAACAATTCCATTGACCTTTGAACTTGGGAAATCTGAGTTGAACTACTTAAACAAAGATAAAACGATTAGATATAGCTTTTCTAACTACGAAGAGACTCAAATGATTCTTAGTTCTTCTGCAAATAAGGAAGGTGCAGAAGGGACGGCACGACCATGGGTTTTAGAAAGAGTGGTTAATTAACATATAAGTAAAACCCTAATAAACAGTGGAAATAGAAGCAATACTTTCTGAAATAAGTACTCCTGCCCATCCTGGTTATCCAAAAGAAAGAATCGGTGTTATACTAAAAATAAAACGAGGAGGACAGACCATGAATCAATTAGATCTCCAAGGAATAATGAAAAAACAACGTATCTTTTTTAATTCAAACCAAACAAAATCAATATCTTTCAGAAAAGAAAAACTTGAACAACTATTAACAAGTGTGCAAAAGCACGAAGAAGATTTTTACTGGGCCTTTGAAAAAGATCTAAAAAAGCCTCAAGCAGAAGTTTACGCAACAGAGCTAGGGCTAGTTCTTTCTGCAATCAAAGATATGTTAAGAAACCTGGATAAATGGACGAAACCTATAAATAAACCAAGAGCGATCTCCTCTTTATTAAACAAGAATACCGTTTTTCTAGAACCTTTTGGAACAGTTTATATTATTGGCCCATTTAATTATCCGCTTCAGTTAACGTTAGTTCCGTTGATCGGTGCACTTGCAGCAGGGAATTGTGCAATCGTAAAACCGTCATCAAGGACACCGAATGTGGCTGCAGTGATTGGCACTGTTATTGGAGAAATATTCGATGAAGAATATGTCAAAGTGCTTTCGCCTAATTCAATTGATAATGCATCTGTTTTAAAAGAGCGCATGGATTTCATTTTTTTTACAGGAAGTACTAAAGTTGGAAAAATCGTAATGGAAGCAGCAGCAAAATACTTGACGCCAGTTGTTTTAGAGCTTGGTGGTAAAAGTCCCGCAATCGTTACAGAGCAAGCGGATATTGAGTTAGCTGCTGAACGAATTATTTGGAGCAAGCTCTTGAATACAGGTCAAACATGCATTGCAACGGATTATGTTTTAGTAGATGAAAAAGTTAAAAGCAAACTGATAATTGCTTTGAAAGAAAAAATCATTGAATTCTATGGAACAAAGATTCAGGGGAATACAGATTATGGTCGGATTGTTCAAGGACCTGCGATCGACAAGTTTATTCAATTGATCGACGAAAATCAAGACTCACTACTGTTTGGGGGAGAGTATGATCGTGCGACAAGATTTGTTGCACCTAGTTTATTTGATATTGACTTAAGCCGAGAGAATAGTTTGATGAAAGAAGAGTTGTTCGGGCCACTATTACCAATTTGTGCGTATCAACAATTAGATGATGCAATCACGTTTGTTAAAGAGGGTGAAAAACCGTTAGCTGTTTATTTATTTTCAGATGATCGAGATGTTCAAAAACGAATTTTACATGAGATTTCTTTTGGTGGTGGTGGAATCAATCAAACCATTATTCATGTAGCCAATGATGATTTACCTTTTGGAGGTGTAGGAGCATCAGGAATGGGAAACTATCATGGGAAATACAGTATCGAAACTTTTTCTCATAAAAAAGCAATTGTTTATGGTAGAAAAGACACGATGGCAAAATTGATTTATCCGCCTTATGATCAGAAAAAATTCGATTGGCTAAAGCGTTTATTATAAAATGACAATTTGCTCCATTACAATAGACTAACAATAAAACTAAAAAAGCACAGTCTGAAAATGACTGTGCTTTAATTCTGCTTATGATGATCAATGACTATTTTCTGTTACGAACATTATCAAAGATAAATCGGATACCTGTAACCAAAAAAACAACTAACCCAGAGAAAATGAATAAGAAACCTATAGGTAAAAGATAAAAATTTTCATGTAGAATACCTGAGGCATCAATATATTCAACTGAATTTACTTTGATGAAAATACAAGCGCAGCCAAAGAGTAGTAAAAAGGCTCCAATCAGTGTTGTAACCATATTTAATTTTGCTCGTCTGGTTTTGCTGCCATCTTTTATTAATTTTTCGGTCATGTTATTCACGTTGTTTCCTCCTAGAATCAATTCATCAAGCGAAATATGAAAAATACTAGAAATTAGGATCAACAGTTCAAGATCTGGAAGGTTACGGTTATTTTCCCAGTTTGATACTGCTTGTCTGGTTACATTTAAACGAATAGCAAATTTTTCTTGTGTTAATTGATTTTTTGTTCTGAGTTCTTTAATCTTATCTCCAAATTCCATAGTGTAAGTTCCTTTCGTTGATGTATCTCAAGCATAGTAGAATATCATATTATTCTCAAGAAAGCATTCCTTGCGCCCTGCTAAATAAGGGGAAAGCAACTCTTGCTTCGTATTGTTGTTCATGAGTAAATTATAGCACCTAGAATTTATAAATAGAAATTTGAGCATGATCCCTAAATTTTTGAGTAAAATCGTTTGTACAGATTTCAAGTATAGTAATAAAATTTGTATCTTTTATTGTAGAAACGAGGGTCACTATAATTTCTTATTTAACAAAGGAGTTTAACGCATATGTTTTTTTCAAAAACTATTTATTTGTTATACTGATTGTAATAAATTGAAAGGAGGAAATTTTTATGAAAACAAGAGCTGAATTAAAAAATGAAGCAAAAGGAATATTGCGTGGTCGCTGGAAAGACAGTGTATTGATGTGTTTGGTGCCGACGTTGATTTCAATTGCAATTGGACTTCTTTTATTTTTTCTACTATTATTACCTACTATTACATTCGTTCAAAATAATCCAGATCTATTAAATAATCCGTCAAGTTATGATGGTAACTCTGGAAGCGGGAGTGGTGGTTTTGTTGGTGGTATTTTAGGTACTATTTTTAGTGCTGGAATCTCTTGGACCTTCCTTGATCTTTTAAAAGGTAAAAGACAAGAAATTCGCCCATTCTCAGATGCTTTTCGTGGGTTTGCAGGACCGGTCATTTTAGGGCTGATTGGTATTTACGTATTGATGTTTGTCTTTATTTTTTTATGGTCACTGCTTTTAATTATTCCAGGAATCATTAAAGGTTATTCATACTCTCAAGCATATTTTGTTTATTATGAGTCCTATGAAGAAACTGGTGTACGTCCAGGTTTTCTAAATTCGATTACGCGTAGTAGACAGATAATGAAAGGGTATAAAGGTCAGTTGTTTTTGTTAGACTTAAGCTTTATCGGCTGGCATATCTTAGCCATTTTATCACTAGGAATCGGCTATCTATGGCTAACGCCATACATCAGTGCAACAAAAGCTGCATTCTATGAAAACTTACCGAAAACAACAACAGTTTAAAGCGATTAAGAGATGAGAACAGAAGGAGTTGCTTTTGTTTCCACCGTTTATTCGGATTTTTTGAAGCTGGGATATGACTCGTAGAGTGATGTTCCAGGTTCTTTTTTTTAAGCAATAGAATAGGTCAACTGAATTGTTTATAATTTGTTTATTTTCTTGTTAGTACCTGTTTATATCGACTTCTTATAATAAAGATAAGCAATAAAAAGATTTACCTAATTATAGGAGGGAGCAAGAAATCATGAACAATAAAAAAATCATCGTAGGAGTATCAAGTTTAGTATTATTATTAGCAGGTTGCAGTGTTGGGGCACAAGAGTCTATGGGGTCAAAAAATAGCAGTAAGCAACAAACACAACAGCTAAAACATGAAGAAAACAAACATAAAGGTGACAAAGAAACAAAGATTTTAGGAAAAACCAATTGGCAAGGAACCAAAGTTTACGACAAAGACAACAATGATCTAACGGCAGAAAACGCTAATTTTATTGGGTTAGCAAAATATGATGCTGAGACAGGACGCTATGAATTTTTCGACGCTAATACTGGTGAGAGCCGTGGCGATCGTGGCACGTTTTTTATTACAAATGATGGAACAAAGCGTATTCTGATTTCTGAAACGATGAATTATCAAGCCGTTGTCGGACTTACTGAATTGACAAACAAAAAATTTACCTACACAAGAAAAGGTAAAGATAAAGCTGGAAATGAAGTAGATGTATTTGTTGAGCATATCCCGTATAATAAAACTGAGTTAGCTTTTACAGAAAAAGAAAAACCACTGGATACAACTACAGGAAAAATAGAGACGAAAAAATCTGGTGCTGAAATTTTAGGAAAAACGTTATGGAACGGCACGAAAGTTGTAGATGAATCTGGCAACGATGTAACGGAGTTTAATAAAAATTTTATTAGCTTAGCTAAATTTGCAGCTGATACAAATAAATACGAATTTTTCAATTTAGAAACAGGTGTTAGCCGTGGCGATTTTGGTTATTTTGACGTATTGAATCACAATAAAATTAGAGCGCATGTATCCATTGGGCAAAATAAATATGGTGCCGCGTTAGAATTAACAGAACTGAATAACAAGAAATTTACGTATAAACGGATGGGGAAAGATCAAGCTGGCAATGATCTCACTGTATTTGTAGAGCATGAACCTTATACTGGTGAGTTTAAACCTGAATTTAGCTTTTAAGATGTTCTGAGTGAAAGCAATTGTTCCCTTAATAAATGAACGAAAGGAGAAAAACATGACAATAAAAAAACGATTTCTCATTTCATATATTGGGGGTATTGCAATTGCTTGCTTTTCACTTTTTTCAATCATCTGTATTGTATTTTATGTAACGACAGGAAAAATCCCTAGTCCTAGCACCTTGTATAAAACATTTACAGAACAACGCTCATTGAGTCCAGAGGAAGAATTAGCGTATATCAAATTACGTGGGATAGCAAAATCTGATCCAGATCAACTACTTGCGCCAGAGTCTGACCTAAAGAACATGATCAGTCAATTTGAAAGTGAATCATTAGGAGTTGTTGTACGGAAACAAGAAAATATAGCCTATTATTCGCAAGAACTAGTGGAAAAATCACTGATTGTTCATTTTCCTAAATTCGATGACAATAATATCGAAACAAAAGGGACTATTGATAATGCAGGTCGTTTATATCGTTATATGAAATTTGATTTTTATTTTAGTGAGCATGTTCCAGGTAGTTTATTAGTTTTAAAAAAAGAAAATAATTTTTTAGAATTCATGACTAAATGGGGCGTCTTGATTATCGTAACGATTCTACTTGTGGCACTTAGTGGATTACTTTTTCTAAATTATTTATTGAAAAAAACAATCATTAAACCTTTAGAAAATCTAGGTGTAGGAATGTCTTCTATAAGCAATGGTCAATTAGAAGCATCCATGAGCAGGCCTGAAAAACAAACAGCCATGGAAGTAAAGCAGTTGACAGATGATTTTGAAAAAATGCGGGAAGCCTTGATTTATTCAACAGAGGAACAAGCAAAACTTGAAAATAATCGCAAAGAACTTGTTGCAAGCATTTCTCATGATCTTAAAACGCCGATTACCTCAATTATTGGTTATGTTGAAGGATTACTGGATGGAGTAGCAGATTCTCCAGAAAAGCGAGCTAAATATCTCCAAACTATCCATACCAAAGCTCTTTCCTTGAATGAATTGATTGAAGAACTGTTCTTGTATTCTAAATTAGATGCAGCGGCAATCCCTTTTCACTTCGAACGAATTAATATCAACGAGTTTTTAAAACATATCATTGAGGAATTTCAGTTACAAGATAACCAAGTTTCGCTTCAATTATCTAATCACCAAACAAGCCCGAGCCATGTGCTAGCAGACCGAATGCAATTAAACCGAGTTTTTATCAATTTGATTGAAAATAGTTTGAAATTTAAAGCGACTGACCGCCCACTTTTGATCCAAATCGACGTGTCTGAAAGTCAAGAAATGGTGGAAGTACGCGTAACGGACAATGGGCAAGGCATCTCAGCGGAACAATTACCCTTTGTTTTTGATCATTTCTATCGAGGAGAAGAAGAGCGACCAGCGAATACTGGCGGTAGTGGCTTAGGCCTTGCTATCGTCAAGCAAATTATCGATATGCATGAGGGTCAAGTCGAGATTGACAGTGAACTACATCATGGAACGACTGTTACGATCTTATTAAAAAAAGCCTAAGGAGGACAGTCAAATGTCAAACGAAGTATCACGTATTTTATTGATCGAAGACGATGCAAGTATTGCGGAACTGCAAAAAGATTATTTGGAAATCAATCATATGGAAGCAGAGATCGCAAGTGATGGACTGATTGGCCTAAATCGGGCACTGAATGAATCCTTTGATTTGATCGTGATCGACATCATGCTGCCTTCGATGGATGGCTTTGAGATTTGTCGTCGCATTAGAGAGAAGAAAAATATCCCGCTAATGATCGTTTCTGCTAAAAAAGAAGATATCGATAAAGTCAGAGGTCTAGGCTTAGGTGCAGATGATTATATGACCAAACCATTTAGCCCAAGTGAATTGGTTGCTCGTGTACAAGCCCATATCAAGCGTTATCAGTTATTGACTAGAACAGATCAAGTGAATGACATTGTAGAAATTGGTCAAATAATGATTGATAAAAGTGCTCGTAGGGTATTTGTTTTAGGCGAAGAAATCATTTTTACAACGAAAGAATTTGATTTACTGCTATTTTTTATGGAACATCCGAATCGGGTTTGGATGAAAGAACAGTTATTTCGTCAAGTTTGGGATATGGATGACCTCGATAGTGATATCTACACGGTTGTCGTCCATGTCGGTCGAATTAGAGAAAAGCTAAAAAAAGGAAAATTATCAGAAATTCCGATAGAGACTATATGGGGCAGTGGTTATCGCTTTAACGCTTAGTGGCGGAAAAAAAGGAGAATATCTATGAAAAAAAGCTATCTACTTGCTGTTTTCATTTTATGCAGTATCGTTGGTCTTTCAGCTTGTAAACCGGATCAAAGAGCAGATACGAAAAAAACGAGTACGTCAGTAAGACCACCCATCGTGAATACACCTACCTCAGAGACAGTTTCATCAAGTGAGGAGACAAAGGAAAAAGGTGTGAATGAACTATCTTTTGAAAACACTTCTTATAACTACGATGTTGTTACAGGCGCTACTCAAACAACATTTGGCTCAAATCCAAAGCCTTTATATAGTTATGAAGACAAACTCAAAAAAATGTTTTGGTCAAATCAACCGCCATTAGGCTTGATGGAAGGCAATTATTTTACCAATGATGGGTATTTTGATGTTGGAAATAAAGGAATAGTTGAAATTGTTACCGACGATACGCATAAAATCATTCACGTTGAATTTAATGAATACGGCGCTGAAAATTACTACGCATCAAAATACGCAGGAGCTAATAAACGTCTTTCAGATTATGCGTTCTTTCAAGCTCAAAATCCAAGAACCGACACTACTTTAGTAACGGTCGTCAACGGAATCACGTTTGTAGAAAGACAAATGCGAGAGGAAAATCGTATAACGGGAAATTTTGAAACCGTCAAAGGCTCCTCGACTACTGCAAGAGAAGGCTTGATGGCAATTGCAGCAGAGTTAGCAGATGAAATCAAACAACCATCAAAGACTAAATATATCGGTTACGCTGAAGATTTTGGGAATGGCTTGATTGGAAGACTACAATTGACTGTGACAGATGGAAAAATCGATAGCGCACGTTATGATGAATACTTTGCAGATCAACCTGAAAAAATTGTTGCAGAGAATCTGAAAAAATATTATCGACAGTCAAAATATTTCTCTTTAGAATACAATGAGGAAACAAAAAATGATTTTGTGACTTTTTCCGATCACTTGACCAAAGCAATCGTTGATCAACAGACGTTAGTAGTTGAAAATAGTGAGCTTACAAAGCATCCTTCATTTTCGTCTTATCAAAAATTGATTCAGCGCATTGAACTTTAACCTAATCCAGCGAATTATTCGACACACTTTTGACATATTTTCATTTTATACTAAATAAAAATAGGTTAGGAGCGATTAGATATGGGTTATTGTTCAAATTTTTTTAGCGGAGGCCGTGGCATGATGCGAGGTGGGATGTTTGGTATGGGGTTATTTTGGTGGATCTTACTAGTTGTTGTGATTATTGGCGTTGTTTATTTTATGAAAAATAAAACAAATCAACCGACAAACATAAGCAATAAAACTCAATCAGAATCACCTCAACAAGCGGCTCGACCTTCAGCACTAGATGTGCTAGATGAAGAATTTGCTAAAGGAAATATCACAGAAGAAGAGTATTTGCATAAAAAAGAAGTATTGAAAAAGTAGACAGAAACAAAGAGGATGGCACAGGAGTGTTTAATCCCGAGAAATAAGAAGGAATTCACGAAAATTGCTCTTTAAATTTTTGTGAATTTCAGCTTATTTCCGAAGGGAGTGCTTCTGCTCCCACCGTTTATTTGGATTCCATGTGAGTGGGATATGACTCGAAGAGTTATGTCCCACTCACTTTGTCTTTTTTATATCTAATATATGATTATGCTAAAAATTTTCCAGTAACAGAAGCGTGTGCAGTGACCGCATCAGCAGGTGTCCCTTCAAAAATCACCTTGCCTCCTTTTTTCCCCGATCCCGGGCCAAACTCGATCATCCAATCAGCAAGTCTAACCAATTCTATATTATGTTCAATCACGAGAATGGTATTTCCCTTTTCAAGTAATTCATCAAAAACGGTAAGTAACGCTTGGATATCTTGGGTACTTAAACCAGTTGTCGGTTCATCTAGAATGATTATTTTATTGTGATATTCTAGATTACTCGCTAATTTTAAGCGCTGCAATTCTCCACCAGAAAGTGTATTAAGGGTTTGTCCTAAGGTCAGATAACCTAACCCGATCGCATCTAACCAAAATAACTGTTTCGCGATCTTTGGCTGATCTGAAAAAAATTGACAACTTTCTTCAACAGACATTGCGAGTACGTCAACAATATTTTTGTCAGCATACGTATAATGAAGCACTTCGTTTCGGTATTTATTTCCTCGGCAAGCTTCACAGACACTGCGAATTGGATCAAGAAAAGCTAATTCGGTTTCAATAAAGCCTTTACCTTTACAGATTGGACAAGCACCTTTGCCATTAAAGCTAAACAAACTAGCAGCAACATGATTTTTACGACTGAACAATTGTCTGACCTCATCAAATAAACCGATGAAAGAAAGAACAGTTGAACGACGACTTGTCCGTAAACTTTTTTGTGTGACATAAAAAATATCTGTACTACTTTGTTCCTGTAATGCTTTAGCGAAAGAACTTTTACCAGAACCAGCGACACCCGTAATCGCAATCAGTCGTTGTTTTGGAAGTTGTACAGAAATGTTTTTAACATTATTTTTTGAAAGGTTTGTTAGTTGAAAAGTTGTATCTGGTAACTTTGGTCGAGTATTCCGAGTGAGAGATTCTTGCTCTTTTTGTCTAGCCTCCCACTGCTCATAACTTCCTACACTGATTAGTTCTCCACCGTGTACGCCAGCTTTTGGTCCTAACTCAAAAACAGTATCTGCCAATTGGATGATGTCAAGATCATGGTCAATCAATAAGACGGTATTTCCTTTGGCCTTGATTGTTTGAATCAGCTGTCCAATTGCTTGAATATCTTGAGGGTGTAGGCCAATACTAGGTTCATCAAAAATATACATCAGATCGCTTAAGCTACTGCCAATTGAACGAATTAACTTGATTCGCTGTGACTCACCACCAGAGAGCGTTCCAGTTTCTCTAGCCAGATCAAGATAATCTAAGCCTACCTGACAAAGATGATCAAGCTGTTGTAACACACCACCTAATATTTGCTGAACCCCAACTTGTGTTAAACTACGCAAAAAATCACTTAATTCATTTAATTGCATGTCCAAACATTCCCCAATATGTTTGCCATTGATTTTACAAGATAACGCCTGTTGATTTAAACGATACCCTTGACAAGTAGGACATTTTTCTTGAACCGTTATACGTTGAATATCAGGCAAGTAACGCTGATAACTTTTGGATGGATTTTGAATAAAAGTCTGGGTAATACGAGGAATCAAGCCCTCGTATGTAGCAGATTTATACCAGCCGATGCGAGGATTTGGCGGTTTGATTTCCTTTGAATAAAGTAAGAGAGTCATTTCTTCTGAAGTGAATGCTTTCAATGGTTTATCGTTATCAAATAAACCAGAATCTACATATCGCTTCCAGCGGTAGCTCCCAGGCTCGAAAGTTGGAAAGCAGATAGCTCCTTGATTTAATGAACGCTGATAATCCAATAACGCATCTAAATGAAATTCAGTAATGATTCCTAAACCTTCACAGGTTTTACACATACCAGTTGGACTATTAAAGGAAAATAAATCTGAAAAGCCAACAAAAGGTTGCCCAAATCTTGAAAAAAGTAAGCGTAAGGTAGGGTTGATATCTGTGGCAGTTCCAACGGTTGAACGTCGATTGTCACCTAGGGCTTTTTGATTAATGATAACAGCAGGTGAAAGATGTTCGATCGAATCGACGATAGGCAGTTCTAAATGAGGCATGCGATTTCGAATGTAACTGGGATAAGTTTCATTCATTTGTCGTTGTGCTTCGGCAGCAATCGTGTTGAAAACCAATGAAGATTTTCCTGATCCAGACACACCAACGAACGCACTGATTTTGTGTTTATTGATTGTTACATCGATGTTCTTTAAATTTCTAGTACGGGCGCCACGAATGTTAATTTGACTCATGATCATTCCTCCTTTATCCTAAGTATAATACTTTAATATGACAGTAATTGTCAGTTTATAGAAAGAAGTGTAACGAATGAAAAAAGAAACGCTCTTATACGATATGCTCTGGTATATCCAAAATAAAAAAGAATTTACTGCACAAGAATTAGCAGATCGATTTCATTTATCTGTTCGTAGTGTGTACCGCTATATTTCAGATTTAGCGGATTTGGGTTTATATGTTGAATCTAAAAAAGGCCGTAATGGTGGTTTTACTGTTTTACCAAATCAAATTTTACCGCCGGTATTGTTTACAGAAAAGGAATTATTCTCATTGTATTTTGCAATCCAATCACTTGCTGAATATGAAGATTTTCCTTTCAAAGTGAATACGATTACAGCAAAAGAGAAGCTGCTGGAAGTTGTGCCAAAAGAAGTAAAGCGAAAACTAATGCAGTTGTCGGATCATTTTAAACTTTCTATACCAAAGCAGGCAGTGTCTGCACCTTATTTGAATGAATTAATTACAGCTTCTTTAGATCATAAACGGATTAAAGTTCATTATCAGTCGATGAAACGTATCTCTCAAAAAATTTTAGACCCGATCGGTATATACGCCAGCAATGGTTTTTGGTATTTATTTGCGTTGGATCAAGAGGTACATGAGCCTCGACATTTTCGGATAGATCGAATCAAACAGTTGAAGGTAACAGAAGAATCGTTTGATACGTTCATTAAACTAAATCAGATTGAAGAGGATTATGAACCGAAAGAAGGATTAGAACTTTTTGCTTATTTGACGGAGAACGGTGTCAAACAATGTCTAGAAAATCGTTACTTACATAAAGGGGTACATCAGCATAAAAAGCGTCGCTCAGAACTTTCCTTATTGATCGATAAATCGGATATTGACTTTACAGCAGACTTTTTCTTGTTACTGGGAAAAGAAGCGATGGTCACAGCGCCAAGAGAATTAGTGGAATTACTTAAAGAGAAGATAAGTGAATTAAGTAAGATTTATTCGTAAAAAAATACGAAAGAGAGGAAGTATATAGGATACGGATATCTTTGTAAGAAATCGATATTTTGTGCGTACTTGGTATATAATAAATCAAAAGGAGTGAGTTTTATGAAAAAATTGGTCGATAAAATAGTATCCAAAAGACTGCTGACCTATCTTACTTTTTTGACTATTTACTTGTATATCATTAACACATTTGAGCGTATACCATCAACTTTAACGTATTTGATTTTCATCTATATTCTCTTTTTTATTATTGAGACCACGTATACACAAAATAAAGAAGAAAGAAAAACAGGGAAAAAGAAACAGAGTCCTAGTCAGTTTTTTCATAATGTGGATTGGTTTGTCGTGGGAATGACCGCTGTGATTTATATTGTTATCTATGTTATTTTGCTCACTCTAGTTAATAGATAATAAGAATTCATTGCTAGTCTTCCGTTTAAAAGTGTGGAAGAGGGTATTTTTCATGGAGCAAGCCTTAAATATTATGTTTTTTTACTTTTACTCGTGTATCTAGTTTTTCTATTCCCTTGATTGTAAGATCAGAACAGGAAAATAGAAAATGCTTTTCGGATTTGTTATAGGATTTATGTTTCTATTCTTAGGTTTATGGTCCGTTTAATTTAACGACTTCTCTAAAGCATGGATTGTTTTTTACGAATTAATGCTTTTTTATTATTAGATTCATATCTGGTTAAACTAATGTTAAATTCATAATACTCTCATTTTCCTCTTCATTTTAGAGCGATTATAGATTATACTTAATGAATAGCATTTATTTTATTTATCAGGTAAAGCGGAGTACTCGTGCTGATAGGGTGGCTAGTCTCTTGGAAAAAAGATGAATTATGAATGAGGTAAAGAGCGCCACAATCATAATTTTCTATTTTTCAGTCAAGGCTAGACGGGCTTGCTCCGCTTCTATTGTTATCTAGCTGCATGAGTCAGCATCTCGGAAAAAAGATAAAATATAAATGAGGTAAAGAGCACCTCAGTTATATTTTCCTATTTTTCATCGATGCTGAACGGCTCATTCCGCTTTTAAATTAGGAGGTCTTATGGAAAAAAATGGAACAAAGAAAACTGGGTTGTTATTAATTGCGCTTTTTTTAGGTTACACAATGGTTTACATCGACAAGCTTTCAGTGGGGTATTCTCTAATCCCGATTTCAACTGAATTTGGATTGGAACCAGCAGCGAAAGGGATGATCATGAGTGCTTTTTTCTTAGGATATGCAATCATGCAGATTCCCATGGGATTGGTCATCAATAAAGTCGGTTCTAGAATTGTATTGATTGGTTCAGTTTTAGGAATGGGGGTATTTTCATTCTTATTTGGTTTTGGAACATCCTTGATCATGTTTATGTCGTTGCGATTTTTAACTGGGTTGTTAGCGCACTCAGGTTACGCGTCATCTGCAAGTAAAGAAGTTACGATGAATTTTCCGCCGGAAAAACGGACTTTTGCTCAAGGGATTCTGCTGTCATCTTCTGGTGTAGCGGGCTTTATTGGACCATTGGCATTATCACCGATCATCACAAATGCCGGTTGGAAAAATGCTTATATGATTCTAACTGTTTTAGCTGCTGCGATTGCTATTTTTCTCATTGTCGCTATTCCTAGGAATGAAAAAATGAAAGAAAAAGTAGAGGCGATTGCAACCAAAACGGATAAGATCTCTATTTTGGTGATTTGGTCAGATATTCGAGTTTGGATTTTATTTCTAAGTTCATTTTTCATCAACTGTTTGTTATATGGACTTTCAAGTTGGGTGCCTAGTTTCTTAACGGGGGAACGCGGTTTGGATCTAAATGGTGCCGCTGTAATCAGCAGTGTAGGTGGCTTGTTCATGCTGATTGGTTCAATTGGCGGAAGCTATGTTGTGGGGAAATTTTTCCAACATAAAGAAAAAGCAGTTGTTGCGATTACGGCCATCTTAGGAGCACTTTCTGCATTTGGATCTTATTATATTGGGAATCTAGTTTTACTATCAATCGTGATGGGTCTAGCGAATTTCTTTTTAATCATCTCTTTTGTTACGATGATGAGTATTCCACTGCGGATATTTGAAGGGGCTAAGTTTGCACCAAGTTATGGAACACTTGCCACAGGTGGAATCCTTGGCGGTTTTGTTTCACCGACACTTATCGGGAAATTAGTTGAACTGTCAAATGGGCAGTATATTTCGACCTTTATTTTCTTTTTAGTTGTTGGTTTGTTGACAGCTGTGACGATCATGTTCATTAAACAAAAATAGTTTTAAACTAAAAGGAGGAACAACAATGACAAACATTCAAGAACAAATGCCGCAAGCAGATATGGTGAAATGGAGAAGACATTTACATCGTCACCCAGAATTATCTTTTCATGAAGTAGAAACTGCTAAATATATTCAAAAAGTATTAGCTGATTTTCCTAACTTAGAGGTTAGCTCGTTGACTGAAAATAGTGTAATCGCTATTTTAAAAGGCAATAAACCAGGGAAAACAATTGCGTTAAGAGCAGATATCGATGCACTGCCGATCGTGGAAGAATCAGATGTAGATTTTCCATCTGAAAATCCTGGTGTGATGCATGCTTGTGGACATGACACACATACCGCTATGCTTTTGGGCGCAGTTAAAGTCTTGAGCGGAATGCAGGATAAAATTGCAGGCACAGTAAAATTTATCTTTCAGCCAGCTGAAGAAGAACCGCCAGGTGGTGCAAAATTATTGGTTGAAGCGGGTGTGATGGATGATGTAGATATGGTTTTCGGTCTGCATATCGCGCCGAATATTCCAGTTGGGATGGTAGGAACTAGAAAAGGACCTGCTAGTGCGGCATCCGATGTCTTTACATTGAAAATCCAAGGAAAAGGCTCGCATGGTTCAACACCGGATCTTTCGGTTGATCCAATCATGATCGGAGTAGAAATTATCAATAACTTGAATAATATTGTGTCAAGAAATATTAGTCCGTTTGATAATGCGGTTATTTCGATCGGTGAATTTAACGCAGGAAAAACAGCGAATGTCATTCCTGATACGGCACAAATCCAAGGTACGGTTCGGACGAATGATAAAGAAGTTCGAATGTTCATCAAAAAACGGATTGAAGGAATTATCGATGGTATTTGTAAGATGTATGATGCGACGTATGACCTAGATTATTTACTAGGTTATAGTGAGGTCAATAACGATAGTGATGCAACAGATATCGTTATGGCAGTAGCTGAAAAAGTTGTTGGTAAAGAGCGGATGTTTGAAGCACCTAAAATGATGGGTGGCGAAGATTTTTCTGCCTACACAGATGTTAAGCCAGGATCATTCTTTATTTTGGGGGGCGGAACAGCGGCTGAAGGTTGTGGCTATATGAATCATCATCCAAAATTCAAAATCATGGAAGAATGTTTCCCAGTCGGATCTGGCATGCATGCGCAGATTATTTTGGATATTTTAGGACAAGAATAGAGAATAGAAGAAGAACTTTAACAATCGTGTTGAGGTTCTTTTTTTATTTACAACAAAGCTAGTATTTATCTTGAAAGTTTGGCAGAATAGAAGAGAATAAGTAATGAAAAACAGAATTGAACCATTAAAATGTATCAATGATCAAAAAAAAGATATAATAAGATAAAATACTCAATAAAGGATGAGGAAAATGGAAGCGAAAAAACCAAAAATATTTACAATGTCTTTTGCTAGTGTCTACCCATTATATATCAAAAAAGTAGAGAGAAAAGGTCGAACACAGGCAGAAGTCGATGAAATCATTATTTGGCTGACAGGGTATGATAAAGCGGGACTACAAAAACAGATAGATGAAGAAGTTAATTTTGAAACGTTTTTTGCAGAAGCACCCGAACTAAATCCTAATGTTTCCCTAATCAAAGGGGTAATCTGTGGCTATCGTGTGGAAGAGATAGAAGATGAGTTAATGCAGAAAATTCGTTATATGGATAAACTGATTGATGAATTAGCCAAGGGCAAAGCAATGGAGAAGATACTAAGAAAATAATCCTAATAAAACGGACCAATCAGTTTAAGCTAGCAGTTCTCTAGTTTAAACTGATTGGTCCGTTATTGATCCAAAAGCTAATGGTTAAAAACATCAGAATAACCTCAAAAGAACTCTTTTCAAAACATGAGGTCTGTTTACTTTAAAAATGAATTAAGTATAAAAAAAACGACAAAAAATCGCAAAAATCTGCTTATACTCTATTAATATCCAACAATGTAACATCAAAATTGCTTTTTAAATTCGTCTGACTGTGTGATATTTAAGATAACACAGACAGGAGGAGTAATCATGAAGGAACACTTTTTTTACGATCATCGAGGAAATAGCTTCTTTGATGAAGAAAATGTCTCAACAGAGCAAATTATGAGAATAGAATTGCCTAAAACCGTCACGTAGTTTTATCGATGAAGTCACAAAGAAATTTCATAGATAAAAAAGCGTTTTGAAGGTAGGCTGACATGTTATGGAGATTGGAAATTTGTTGAGAATCCGCAGAGAGCAAAAAAATTTAACACAGCAGCAAGTTGCTGCTAAATTTCATGTAACGAGACAAACGGTCTCGCGTTGGGAAAATGAAAAATCGTATCCGAATATCGATACGTTAGTCGAACTAAGTTTCTTTTTTGATTTTTCACTTGATGAAATTTTAAAAGGAGAAGATTTTGATGGTTAAAAGGTTCGTTGCTAGAGTCATGGTACAATTGAGTATAAATAAATCGAGGAAGGTTGAGAGACAGCGCACGAAGAATAGTTGAAAAATCCCAAGACTCGTCCAATGAACTATAGAGTATTGCCAACTGACAAATTTGATAGTCGAACGATTTTAAACTAGTGAACCAAAAAGATTAAAGGAGCAACCTACCTCAAAAGTAGAGGTAAGGCTTTGTTTGGAATCTATTCAAGGAAATGGCGTTATCGAGTTGGGAATTATCGTATAATTTGCAAAATCGAAGATGTTAAGTTGAGTGTCCTTGCTTTAGAAGTTCGACATAGAAGTAAAGTTTATAAATAATTGAATTATCTTTATGTAAAAAGAGAGTCTACCTGTAAGAGTTGTTGATTTTACATGTAGACTTTTTTTGTTTTGAAATTATTAACATTTGTAGATGAAAATAAAAAAATCATTTTTTATGTGATAATGGTTATTAAAGTCAAATAGTAAAATAATATGGTTAAATAGTCATTTTTTTCTCTTTTTTGACTAATTCGTTGATGATAAGATTGTATTGTATAATCAAAAATTAAAAAGGAGTTTTTAGATGACAAAAATCAGTACAGATCAGGGCGTTGTTAGTGAGATTACGAATAAATTTACTAACAGTTTATCAGATGTTTCTTTTTCACCGAAAAAATCATTTTCCTTTTCTCAAAGTTCGGCTGCTTCTGGACTAAAGAGCAGTTTATCCTCGTTAGCTTCAAGTATTAGAAACTTTGAAAGCTATGCATCTAGTGATGTGCAAAAACTGATGACGATCCATCAAGCGATTGAAAAAGCAGAAAGAGGGAAAGGCTAGATGATGATTGAGGACAAGAAAAGAAAATTGCGGTGGCAGGCAGATAAAGTAGAAGATCGTGTGAGAGACTTGAAAAAGAAAGAAAATGAAGCAACACATCTTATACAGGATATTGCTCGTTTACATCAACGACAAAGAGAAGTCTTAAATGAAATTCTCTATTACAGCAAAGGAACACATGCAGAACGTTCAGCAACGATCGATTTAGAGGATTTAGAACAAGAACAGCATTCAATCATGCGCCATTTCGAGGAAGGACAAGAGGAGTTACATATACTAAGCAAATCAGAACAAAGAAAACAAGAGCAGTTGCAAGAAGACCTCATCCTCCTTCAACGAAAAGAAGAGGAGGAACAAGATGCCGAAAATTGATTATAGCGAATGGGCTGAATTATCAAGTGAAATCACCACACAACGACTAAAAATCGTCAGCCAGTTTAAATCATTCGATCAAGCGCAGCAACAATTTAAAGGAGCGAAAGAATTATCAGGTACAGGCTGGGATTCTTCAAGAGATTATTTTGACGGTTATACAACGGTGTCAGATGCGATCTTTAATGCACTCTATGAAGTGGATGATGCAACAACTGAATATGTCTCGGCTTTTACATCTGAAGTCGGTGCAGCTGAAAATCAGTTGGATACAGATCATTTAGAACGATTAAAATCAGAATTAAGAAGCCTACAAGCTGAGAATGATATTTTAATGGAAGCCGCTGCGAAAGCTTTTGAAAATGTCCCGTTTATCAACCAGTTTTTCATGGAGCGAAGTATGCTAGGCAAAGGGAAAGAAATTGAGATTTTAGAAAAGTATCAAACCTTTGAAGCCGCACACGGAAGTGATTTTTCAGAGGTTCAAACCGTGATTTCTTCGATTGAACAAGGCTTAGCAGTGCTGGGAAACGCAGGAAATTTTATTGGCGGTGTCGATGGTTATAAGAAAATTTCATGGAAAGACCAAGACTGGTTTAAAAATATTCAAGCATTTAATGAGAAGAATAAAGAGGACCGTTATGAGATCGTTGTGATTCATGAAGATCATGATGGCAAGCAGTTTGCGATTTATAAAAATGGAAAACTGGATGAAGGACGAACACTTGATTATAATAAGTTGTTGGGGAAACAAGATTGGGAAATGCTGATGAAGCTTGGACCTGAAACAATCAAGATGTTGCTTAATTTAGATGATGTGGAAGTTTTGCTGGATGATGGATCAAGTACTGGGCAAAAAGTGAAGTCGAGTATTTTTCTTATTCTGGCAGTTATGCCGGTTGATAAGGTGAAGGACGTTATTAGGGCAGCGAAGTTGATGAAAAATGGGGATCACTTGTTAGATGGTGTGAAGCTGACTGCCAAAGAGTTGGATATGTTAAGGGATTTGGAAAGATCTGGTGAACGGGTTAAGATAGTGGAGAAGGGTAGTGAGGTTAGTAAAATAAATGTCGATTTTGCTAAAGTGACAGAAACAGCTACTCTACCTAAACGAGGTGGGGAGACAGTTGTTGGACATGCACTACAAAAACATGCTGGGAGAAATCCTAGTATTTGGGGTGGTGTAAAGGGAAATTCTGAGCAAATAAATAAGACTGCTATGAATCATCTTAATGAAATAATGAATGCGCAAGGAGAGTTTAAAATCGCCAAAGCAAAAAATGGCGTTAATTTTTTAGAAAAATGGTTGCCGGATGGACGAGGCATACGGTTGAACATGGACGGAACTTTTAAAGGATTTATTGATTAATTTAAATAGGAGAATAAATTTATATGGAAAATTTAGAATTGATTTTTGAAGATATTAGAGTAAGGGATATTGATACAATTTTTAAGTTTCTAAAATTTGATGAGCACAATATAAAAAACTCTCATTTCTTTTTGGATAATGCCGATGTTGAATACGCTGATATTTCAAGTTTCACTAATTACTTTAAAACGTCAGGAACATGTAATATTTTAATTAGTAGACTAGACTTAGGAATAGAAGTTACAGATGTGTTAATCATTATTTCTTTTGATGAAGTTTTTGGAGATATGACACTTAATTTTTCTGAAGCTAATTGGGAAAAGAACGATCTAACTGAAGAAAAGAAAATTGAATTAGTAAAGGAAAAATTAAAACAAATAACAAATGAAATTAACTATAAATCAATTGTTTTTGGTTACGAACCTGTGGATGAAGAAAATATGCAGCTGATAAATATTGAGAATAAATAATGGTAATACTAATGATTTGATAAATTAAAAGTATTAGAATTCGGTGGACACTAGATTATTTGATTATCATCAATTTTTTTCAGATGGAAAGTATATCTATGATCCAAGATATATTGATATCCCTATATTAGAAGATGACTATTTTAAAATGCTAGAAAAGTTGAACCAAGGTGGAATAAAAATTAAATAACGCAACGGAGTAAATTTAAAATGAACAATGAAACATTAATAGCTGATTATTTTAAAGAGAATTTTCCTACAAAACACTTGAGATACGAGATGTATTTGAATCATAATAAGTATTTAAAAATTCCTGAATTAGTCTTTCGTTTTCAAGATAATGTAGATTCAATAGCATGCGATGAATTAAAGAGATGTGTTGAATCATTTTCTGGGAATTTAGAAATGGACGGTCATAAAAGATTTTTTTGGGAGGAAAAATATAAATTATAGTTTATCCCCAAAAGTAATGTATCAATATTGTAAGGATCAGTTTGATAAAGAAGAATTTCCTTCACAGGAAGAATACTTTTTAGAAGAGACTTTTAGAAAGATATGTGAAGATGCTATTGAAGATATTCC
Source organism: Enterococcus sp. AMC1252 (assembly GCF_058216515.1). NCBI lineage: Bacteria > Bacillati > Bacillota > Bacilli > Lactobacillales > Enterococcaceae > Enterococcus > Enterococcus sp. AMC1252. The sequence continues at coordinate 2,717,867 of NZ_CM177097.1, read as the reverse complement.
CAATTTGTATAAGTATATTAAGGATAATTTCGCGTGGAAAGATGAATACCAAAAACGGATAAATGAATAATGTGTATCGGTATTAAAAAAATAGCCGATTTTTCATAGGAGGATATAATTCATTAAAACAACTATAAATGAACAGTTAAAATTACACAGTCTATATGTGAAGTCTTTAGGCAGAGAAGGAATCGAACTTATCTTAGATAAAGCTAATTTTGAAAAAAGTAATCTAGAAAGTGTTGATTTGACAGAAGCGAGTTTAACAGAATGCGTTTTTGATGGGATGATCATCAAATGAACAGATTTTTTTAGAACAGAATTGTACTCTTCTAGTTTTAAGAAAACTAATATAATTAATACTAATTTTGCTAAGGCCAAAGCAGATTTTGTTTTTTTTAAACAAGCCAAAATTGACAATACTAATTTTCTAAAGGCAGATTTACCAGAATCAGATTTCTCATTTTCTACAATTAAGGATAGTAGCTTTATTGCTAGTGATTTAAGGGAGGCAGATTTTAGTCATGCTACACTCGCCAATGTTGATTTTGAACTTGTAAATATTGAAGAGACGATTTTTAAAGGTGTAGTGCTTAAAAATATTATTAATTTAGATAAAGCGATGGTGGAATCGATTAATATTGGTTCGTTAGATGAACCTGTTATATTGGAGAATGAGGAAGCGTGTAATTGGTTATTGGATTGTAATGATAGATAATTTGTGACTTTAGATAATTAGGAATGCTTCTAATAATGACTATCTACTAACAGCTAGCTGAATTATTTGAATCTAAGATAAATTGGTTCTATTTCGACGTGTTAGAAAATAAGTTGTTGATGGAATTAGAGCTGTTAGAAAACGAAGTAACAACAAACTATAGCATTGAATTCTCGAACATAAGCACATTTTATAAATAATACGACAGATGAGAGAAAAAGATGTTTTCCATCGAAAGATAAGGATAATATAAATGTGGAAGAAGTTACTGAAAGATATAATAAGAGAAAAAAAGAACTATGAAGAACTTGTAAATCGAGGCGTAACTGATAATGAATTATCAAGTTTAAATGAAAAAAGTTTAACTGAGTTTGCATTTAGGTTTCCAGTTAATTTCACCGATGTGTTAAAAGAAATTAATGGTTTAGAATTCAATGGAACAATTTTATATGGTACTGATGAATACTTACTAGACAGTGATGATGGCATCGAACAGAGTATATATGGATTAATTGAATACAATAAAATATGGTATGAAGTTGAAATGAACAAACAATTTATTTTTTTAGGAGAATCAAATATTAGCTGGTTTGTTTACGAAAAGTCTTCAAACATGTTTTGTGAACTTGATAATCCTTCTGGCGAGATGATTGAAAGATTCAATACTATTGAAGAATTGCTTGAGAAAATGTTGAAAAATGCTTTAGAATAATTTTTAACTATTAATGCAAATTTATTAAGCTTAACTATCTACGGAAAAATACTAAAACATTAGTCCATAAATGTGAGGAGTAGTTTTACTATGAAAATAAGATGTTTATGCGGAAACATGCTCAATGATGAAACCTTAGAGACAACAAATCCATTAATGGTTTTTCCTGAGAAGGAATATTACGATGTGCTAGAATCAAATCCAAAAACTGTAGAGGAGCTTGTCGATAAAATGCCTTCAGGTTCTATTTGGGAATGTAGGGTATGTGGAAGACTTCATTATTTTAAAGAAGGGAAAATAGCCATTTATAGATTGGAAGAAGAAGTGCCTGATAGTGATTAAAGAATAAAATGGATTATATTACAAGATTGGTAATCAAGTGATTAAGTTTTGGATAGCAGGTCCTAACTTCTCAATAAACTTACAAATAGCTATTGAAAACGGTTTGTAATTCAATTAATAATTGTGAAGTTATTGAGATTGCGTTAGTTAGTAAATAACCATCGAATGTATCAAAAACAAGATTAACTATATGTAAGAGGAATGTAAGTAAGATTAAATAAGATATGATGGCATAACTAAATAGTTAATGAGGAGTGCTAGTGAAAATAAATGAAGTAGTTTGTAGTACAATAAAAATTAAAAATAGTTTCGATAAATCTATAGGAAATTTTGATATTTTAACGGAGAAAATGGATGATAATTTTACTCCGTACCGTATTGAGCAGAGCGTAATGATGTGGATCAATGAGGAAGGGGGCTTGGGAGAAATAGAATGTATATTCCCAGAACAAGTAAACGATGAAATTACTTTGATTTCCAGTAAAATTGTTAGAGAGCAGAATGGTTTTCCAATAATTAACATCAACGAAGAAATCAGGTGTAATGAAGTTTTAGTGTTTGCGGATGATGACTATTTTGTACTATATTTTACCAATACAAAAGAATATGATATGAAAATTATTTCTCAAAATCTTGTTTTTTACTTATTTAATTCTGAATTAATTGCTATTAAGGGTATGGTCTTAGGAAGTGAGTTGTAAAACAGATGAGCAATGAAAGAATGATTGCAGATTATCTTAAAGATAATTTTTCGATGAGGCAATTAAAGTATAAAATGTATTTTTCAGACGATATATATTATAAAATTCCAGGATTGGTATTCCGTTTCTCAGATGATGTTAAATTAGAAGCTTACGAAGAGTTCAAAGAATGTATAGAGACTTTTTCTGGTAACTTAGAATGGACAATTATAGAAGATTTTTTTGGAAGGAAAAATATAAATTATAGTTTGTCTCCAAAGGTAATGTATCAATATTATAAGGATCAGTTTGATAAAGAGGAGTTTCCTTCACAAGAAGAATATTTTTTAGAAGAGACTTTTAGAAAGATATGTGAAGATGCTATTGAAGATATTCCCAATTTGTATAAGTATATTAAGGGTAATTCTGTGTGGAAAGATGAATATATGAACTAAAAAATATGTGAGAAGACAGAGTACTGAAATGATGCTCTGTCTTCTTTATATAAAATAGTAGTAACTATAAATAAATTTAGCAAAAATGAACGATTTTTATTTCAGAATAGAGTATAATGTAAGATGGATATTTCTTATTGTATAGACAAATCCTTTAATAAAAAAGGTGGGAAATTTATGAATGATGATATTAGAAAAATAAAAAATTATATTTTGGAAAGTGAAATATTATTGGAAAGTTTTTATAAGTTATTTTTTGAAAAGCTTATAAAAGATAAATACGTAGCAATAGGAGAAACTCTTAGAAAACTAACAAAGAAAAATTATGCGACTAATAAAAGCGTTAAAGAGGAAATTAGAAAAGTTTTAAATGAGAGAAAAATAGAAAATGTTGATGAGTTAATTCAAAAATTAAAACAAGTAGATAAGGGACTTATTGTTCAAGAATTGACTATTTCTGATATAGAAGCATTAGTTACTATAATATTTTCTTATTTTAATCTATTAGAACAAAAACGTAGTTTAATTGGTGAGTTGGCAGGAGCTCCTAGTTTCCAAAAAGAACCTTTGGAACTTAGAATTCCGATTGTTGAAGTCGGAAAAAACAATCTGTTTCCCTTCTTAAAACTTAATTTTAAATATCAACTATCAAAAATAGAAGAGTATGATTATATTTCAAATATATTTAAACGAGATTTTTTAGAGAATAGAATTATGTCTATTGTAGATAGAATAAGTTTACATGATGTAGGTTTAACGTATGATGATATAACAGATAAGATCATAGATAAATTTAACAAAGATTCTTCATTTTTAATTAGTGAAGAGATTATATTGGATGCTCAAACAGATTATCTTTTTTTCTCTGATTTAGTTCAGATAAAATTTATTGAAACACTAGAAGATTATAGAAGAGAAATAGAAGACATTGATCAAACAATTCAATCAACAAATGATGAAGACTCTGTGACAAAGTATCTATTTCAAAAAACGAAAGAATTAAAAGGTAAAGATTTATACTATCGAGGTCATACAAATATCAATTATATCCTTGAACCATCTATTTATCGTGGGAAATTTTTTAAGAATGAAAAAATCCTTTGTGAAGAATCCCAAATCAGAAATCCTGATGAATATGAACATTGTTTGACTCATCTAGATCGTTTGAAGAAAATGCAGCATTATAGTATCCCAACCCGTTTATTGGATATTAGTAGAAATGCCTTAATGGGTTTATATTTTGCAGTTGAAAAAAGTGCATCTAATGAAGGAGTGGATGGGGAAGTTGTTGTTTTCCATGAACCCAACCCTAAATATACTAGAAGTGATACGGTTGCGTTGATTTGTTCATTGGCATTCTTTGATATTACATTTAAACAAAAAATTGCTTTGTTAGCTTCTTCGTTTATTGATCGCACTATTGAAGATTTTAATGAAGATGAGGCTGTTCAAAGATTAATTCATGAGGTTCTGTCAGAGAAGTCAGCTTTTTCACCGAAAATAATCAAAGAAGATTTATGCAACAATTATATTGTGCTTCCAACAAAAGACAATAAACGAATTATTCAACAAGATGGAGCATTCATTGCTTGTTCATTGAATATGTTTGAAAATGAAGATATTAATCAGCTTAGGGCTGGAAAAGGGAAAAAAGTTGTTTTAGCGATTAAAAGTAGTGATAAAAAGTCATTACGAGAAACGTTGAATCTATTTGGGTTAAACAAAGCAACGGTTTATCCTGAAATTGATAAAGTAGCAGAATACTTAAAAGAAGAGTATATTGACTAAGCTATTTTATTTAAGGAAGAATTGTTATAATAAGTAACGATAAATAGTTATTGGAGGAAATAAAACAATGGCATCGGCTGATTTAAAAATAGAAGAAACATTATGGGCAGCAGCAGACAAATTAAGAGGCAGTATGGATTCAGCAGAATACAAGAATGTTGTATTGGGATTGATATTTTTAAAGTATGTTTCGGACAGTTTTGAAGAAAAATACAAAGAGTTACAGAACGAAGAATTTGCTGATCCGGAAGATAAAGATGAGTATACTGCTGGAAATATATTTTGGGTTCCTAAAGAATCACGTTGGAAATTTATCAGCGAAAAGTCGAAAGCACCTGAGATTGGTCAAGTTTTAGATGAAGCTATGATTGCGATTGAAAAGGAAAACCAGTCGTTAAAAGGTGTATTACCTAAAAACTTTGCTCGACCTCAGTTAGATAAAATCCGTTTAGGTGAAACAATTGATTTATTTACTAATGCTGAAAAATTAGGTGACGAAGAAGGAAAGAAAAAAGATATTTTAGGTCGAACCTATGAATATTTTTTATCTAAATTTGCGAGTGCTGAAGGAAAAGGTGGAGGAGAATTCTATACACCTAGTTCAGTAGTTAAATTATTAGTAGAAATGTTAGAACCATATTCAGGTAGAATTTATGACCCTTGTTGCGGTAGTGGTGGAATGTTTGTTCAATCAGAGAAGTTCGTTGAAGAGCATACAGGAAAAATTGGTGATATTTCAGTTTACGGGCAAGAGTCTAATCCAACAACATGGCAATTATGTAAAATGAATTTAGCGATTCGCGGTATTGATGGCAATATTGGTTCTAGTAATGCTGATACTTTTCATAATGACTTGCATAAAGGGTTGAAAGCGGACTACATCTTGGCAAATCCTCCATTCAATATTAGTGATTGGGGCGGAGATAAACTAAAAGATGATGTTCGCTGGAAATATGGTGTACCACCTGAGAATAATGCAAACTATGCTTGGATTGAACATATTATATCAAAACTTGCGCCAGAAGGAACTGCTGGTTTTGTATTGGCTAATGGAAGTATGTCAACAGGTACGAAAGCAGAGTTTGAAATTAGAAAAAATTTAGTTGAAAATGATTTGGTGGATTGTATTGTGACATTACCAGATCAAATGTTTTATTCAACACCAATTCCAGTTTGTTTATGGTTTATTACTAAATCAAAGAATAAAGGTAACGAACGAAATCGTCAAAATGAGATTTTATTCATTGATGCTAAGGGTGAAGGGTTTATGGCAGATAGAACTCATAAAGAATTTTCTACAGAAAATATAAAAAAAGTTGCAGATACCTATCATGCGTGGAAAGGCACAACTGATCTAAATTATGAAGATATAGCTGGATTTAGTAAATCGGTATATATAAAAGATATTCAAGAACATAAGTATATTTTAACTTCAGGAAGGTATGTTGGATTTGCAAAGGAAGAAATAGATAATGAACTTTTTGAAGAAAAAGCAGAGAGGTTAACGACTAAATTATCAGAGCAATTTCTTATATCTCATACATTAGAAGCTGAGATTAGAAGAACCTTAGGAGAGATAGGATATGAAATTTAGTAAGTATAATTTGAATCAGGTATGTTTAAAGATTACTGATGGTTCACATTCAAGTCCTAAAGCAGCTAGTTCAGGACTTCCAATGCTTTCAGTTAAAGATATGACAAAATTGGGGTTTAAGAAAACCGGATTTAAATTAATATCCAAGGATAACTATAATAAGTTGGTTAAATCTGGATGTAAACCTATAAAAAATGATGTATTAATAGCAAAAGATGGTAATAGTTATTTACAATATTGTTTTTGTTTATCAGAAGATATAGAAGCTGTAGTTTTATCTTCAATAGCAATTTTGAGGCCAAATCCTGAAATTATTAATCCATTTTATCTTTCTTATATGCTAAAGAATCCTTCTATGATCAAAATGATTAAAGAAGGTTATGGGTCTGGGTCAGCAATACCGAGAATAGTTTTAAAGGATTTTAAACAATTACCTATTGAAATACCTAATTTAAATAAACAAAATAAAATTGTTGATTTATTGAGAGGAATAGATAAGAAAATTGAGTTGAACTATCAAATGATTTCAACGATAGAAGAGTTAGTATCAACACTATTTAAGAGATGGTTTATCGATTTTGAATTCCCCGATGAAAATGGAAGACCTTATAAATCTACCAGTGGAAAGATGAAAGAAAGCGAATTGGGTGAAATACCTCTCGAATGGGAAATGAGAACAATATCAGAAACTGTAGAAAAAATTAACAAATCAGTTAGTCCAAAGGATTTAGAGAGCCATGAACGTTATAATCCAATTGAAACACTTCCAATGAAAAAAATGACTTTCTATGAATATAAAAGTGCATCTGAGGCTAAAAGTAGCTTAATTAGATATAAGAAAAATGACATTTTAGTTGGTGCAATGAGGGTATATTTTCATAGAGTTTGTTTAGCGAATTTCGATGGAATAACTAGAACTACTACATTTGTGTTGAGACCATTGAAACAAGAATTTCAATATTTTAGCTTACTTCATATTTTTTCAACGAATTTTATAAAATTTGCTGAAAGTAGTTCTAGAGGAAGTACTATTCCTTATGCTGTTTGGGAGTCAGGAGCAAATCAATATAAGATAGTATTACCTACAACTGACATTTTACTTAAGTTTAATTTGCTTGTACAAGATTTATTTTCTCAGTTAGAATCATTATCCAAACAAAACTCTAATCTAAATGAACTAAGAGATACTTTATTGCCTAAACTTCTATCAGGCGAAATCGAACTACCAACAGACGAGGAGGAATAACTATGCAAGAGGAGTATGAAAATGATGAAAATATTCTAGAACAAGCATCACTAGAATGGTTGGAAGAAGTTGGTTATCAAATCGTTAATGGTAAAGAATTAACAGTTGGTGGTGAGCTAGCTGATCGAAAAGATTATCAAGAAGTTGTTCTAGTTGAGCGATTAAGAGATGCATTGTTCAATTTAAACCCATACTGCACTAGTGAAGTAATTGATGAAGCAATTCGTAAAATAGTTATTCCTCAAAATCCTGACATGGCAGTCAATAATCGTCAGTTTCATGAATATGTAACAAAAGGAATCGAAGTTCCAACTCGTGAAGGAAATCGAAATACCACAAAACGAGTAATATTATTCGACTTTGAAACGCCATCTAACAATGAATTTTTAGCAGTTAATCAATTTATTGTGAAAGAAAAAAAAATAAAGAAACCTGATATTCTTCTTTTTATTAACGGTTTACCTTTGGTTATGTTTGAATTGAAAAATGCAATAAATGAGAATGTCAGTACATCAGATGCTTTTAACCAATTACAAACATATCAAAATGAGATTCCAACCATCTTTACTTATAATGAATTTATGGTTATTAGTGATGGAGTAAACGCAAAAGCAGGAACCATTACCAGTAATGAAGAACGTTTCATGGTTTGGCGAACAATTGATGGACGAGTTGAGAATAATACTAAAATGATGCAATTAGAAGTATTAATTAAAGGGATGTGTCGCCCAGAAGTTCTTCTAGATTTAATCCAAAATTTTATTTTGTTTAAAGATGAAGGGAATCAAACTATAAAAATTTTAGCTGCCTATCACCAATATCATGCCGTAAACAAAGCAATTAGAGAATCAAAACGAGCTGTTAGTAGCGAAGATGATAATAAGATAGGTGTTATCTGGCATACACAAGGCTCAGGTAAAAGTTTAACAATGGCTTTTTATACAGCCAAATTAGTTCAGAGATTAAAGAATCCAACAATCGTAGTATTAACGGATCGAAATGATTTAGATGATCAGCTGTTTTTAACATTCAGTCAATCATGTGAGTTATTAAGAACAACGCCAAAACAAGCAAATAGCCGAGAAGAATTGAAAAGTTTATTGTCTGTGAATGCAGGTGGAATTGTATTTAGTACAATGCAAAAATTTGCTCCTGAATCAGGTGAAGTAATGCCTGCTTTAACAGATAGAAGTAATGTTATTGTGATTGTTGATGAAGCTCATCGTTCGCAATACGGACTTTCTGCAACGATAAAAAAAGATAAGACTGGCGAGATAAAAACATCGTATGGCTATGCCAAGTACTTGAGAGATGCATTGCCAAATGCTTCTTATATTGGTTTTACAGGAACACCGATTTCTAAATTCGATAAATCAACAATTGCTGTTTTTGGTGACTATATTGATACTTATAGTATGGCTCAATCCGTAGCTGATGGAGCCACGGTTACTGTTTATTATGAAAATAGAATGATAGAAGTATCTACTTCAGAAGATCTTAAAATTGATGATGAGGCAGATATGATCTTGGAGGAACAAGAAGAGTATGCTATTTCTGATGCAAAAGCAAAATGGAGCCGAATTGAAGCTATTGTAGGAACAAAACCTCGTCTTCAAAAAATGGCTAAAGATTTTGTGCAACATTTTGAAACCAGACAAAAAGCTGCTTTTGGGAAAACTATGATCGTTGCAATGTCTAGAAGAATAGCCATCGATTTATACGAAGAAATAGTAGCATTAAGACCTAATTGGCATAGTGACGATGATAATAAAGGGAAAATAAAAACTGTGATGACAGGTTCATCATCTGATCCAAAAGACTGGCAACCTTTCATAGGAACAAAATCAAGACGTGATAAATTAGCGAATCGTATGAAAGATGAAGAAGATGAGTTGAAAATTGTCATTGTTATTGATATGTGGTTAACAGGATTTGACGTCCCTAGTTTAAATACAATGTATATTGATAAAATGATGCAAAGTCACAATCTAATGCAAGCAATTGCCCGAGTAAATCGAGTATTTAAAGATAAAGAAGGCGGACTTGTTGTTGATTATATTGGGATTGCTGATAGTTTAAAGGAAGCTGTAGATGAATATACACCAAATGATAAAATGCAAGTGGGTGTTGATACAGACTCAGCCATTAAAGTAATGCTTGAAAATTACGTATTGCTAACAGAATTTCTTCATGGTTGTGATTGGTCGGAATTTAACTCAAATAGTGCTTCAATAAAACAAAATGTATTGGTTAAAACGATGGATTTTGTTCTTGGAAGAGGACAAGAAGAGACAAAGAGATTTAAAGACACCGTCCAAGCTATGGTTAAAGCATTTTCTCTTTGTCCGACTGAACCTGATGCAAAGAAAATTAATGCTGAAATTATTTTCTTCAAAGGAGTTAAAACAGCTTTAATAAAAATGAATTCCACTGGTACTAGAAAAACAAGTAAACAAGTCGATATAGAGTTAAAACAATTACTTTCTAAGTCAGTTATTGCTGAAGATGTTGTGGATATTTACGATACCTTGGGCTTGCAGAAACCAGATATTTCAATTCTTTCTGATGAATTCTTAAAAGAAGTTAAAGAACTTCCAGAAAAGAATGTGGCTATCACTTTGTTGGACAAATTATTAAAAGGTAAAGTAAAGGCAATAGAACGGACAAATCTAGTACAATCTAGAAAATTCTCTGAAATGCTACAAAGTTCTATTGAAAAATATAATAGACGTTCTATTGAAACAGCGAAAATTATTGAAGAACTTATTGAAATTGCTAAAGAAATGAATCGTGCTCAAAACAGGGGAGATGATTTAGGCTTATCGTCTGATGAAGCTGCTTTTTATGATGCTTTAGCTGATCATGGGACAGCAAAACAAGTTATGGGTGATAAGACATTAAAAAGAATCGCACACGAGCTAACAGCCCTTATTAGAGAGAATATGAGTATTGATTGGAATCTTCGTGATTCAGCACGAGCCAATATGCGAATAGTTGTTAAACGATTGCTACGTCAATATGGTTATCCACCTGATTTTCAAGAGGATGCCGTGAAAACAGTTGTAGAACAAGCGGAGTCAATGGCAGAAAATATTTATGAAGATGATTTTGTTTAATACCTTTTAGTTAGTAGTTAAAATAAATTCAATTAAAGGAGAACTTGATGAATAAAGATTGGTCAGTATTAAAGCAATCTAAAGATGGTATTCCTACATTTGATTCACTTATTCCTTATATATTACAAATTATGAAAGATGGACAAGAATACTCAAGTAAGGAAATTGCCAAGGATGTAGTTGATTATTTGAATGTTCCTAAAAAGATTATTGAAATTAAATATCCTAAATATCCTAACGGGCAAGGTATTTTGATGAATCGTTTTTCTTTTGCAACGAGTGCTTTACTGCAAGCTAATGCAATTGAACGTCCTTCAAGAGCGGTATATAGAATCACTGATAACGGTCGATTACTACTAGAAAAATATGGAAGTAATTTGACAAAGAAAGAATTAGAACAACAACCAGCATTTGTTAAATATAAGCAAGAACTTGCTGAGCGAAATAAAAAATCTGGTCTGTTGGTCGAAGAAGAATCTTTAACGGAAGAAGATCCTAAACAGAGAGTTCAAGACATAGTAACTAAAGTAAATAACGAAGTTGCAACTGACTTATTGTCACAAATTAGACTTTCTGATCCATATTTTTTTGAACGGTTAGTTGTCGATTTACTAGTTGCGATGGGTTATAGTGGTAAAAATGGAAAAGCTCAAGTTACTCAAAAATCCAATGATGGCGGTATTGATGGAATTATCAACCAAGATCCCTTAGGAACTAGTACAGTTTATATACAAGCAAAACGTTACAAAGAAGGGAACAATATTCCTAGAAAAGAAATTCAATCATTCTACGGAGCTTTAGCAAGTGTTAACGCAAATAAAGGTGTTTTCATTACAACATCTGATTTTTCTTCTGGTGCAAGAGAGTTTGCTAAAAATCAAGGAATTGTTTTAATTGACGGCATTCAGCTAACAGATTTAATGATTGAATATCAGGTTGGCGTTGAAACTGCAAAGACATATAAAATCTTCAAAATAGATAGTGACTATTTTGATTTTGAATAATCATATGTTATAAACTAGGAACACTCAACGCAGTGAACCTAGTTTATTTTTTATCAACATCACTTCGTCAAAACTTCCCCCATAATTTTCCTCTCCCCATCCAACTTCCTCACCTTCTCCTCCTCAATCTCCATCAACCTTATAAACTCCTCAAAAAAAGCATGAAACAAATGCCCACAAGCATAATATTCCTTCACAACCTTTTTCTTATTAATCGGCCCTTTCCGAAACTGAAAAAAATGATCCAACACAGCAAGCGGCTCCTCCCAAGACTGCAACCGATCCAACGTATGCTGCAAATCCGTAATATCCTGATAAGGAATCACCTTTAAACTCTGACTTTCTTTTTTCATAACCCATCTCCTCCCATTTAAAAAATATTCTTGAAACTAATAACACGAAGCGCTGAACAAATCATTCAACGCTTCATACACGTCACGCAAATATCTGTACATTGACTTAGGCAACTAGTTAAATAAACCAGTGATACAAACGACTTACGTATTATTCTTCTAAGCCCTGCTGATGCTCCTATCACTTTCTTTTCAAAGCAAAACAAAAAACGCTATTGTAGTAATCAGTGAGAAAAAGCTGCTTTGAATCACAAAGAACGTAGTGATTTAATGATGAAAAGTACAAGGACTGTAAAACAGTCGTTGCTCCCTTTGTATCTAATCAAATCTTCAATGTGTCTTATAACTTTTTATCATCCTAACTTAACTACCAATACCGTCATCAATCCCCTAGATAAAGCCCAAACCCTCCATAAAATACAAAATCACAACCAAAAGTTTCCAGACAGACTAGAAAATCCCAGTAAAATTAGGTACAATAAAGAAAGCTAGTGCTTTTGTGCTAGCAATTGGCAACTTGTATAGATAGTTTCTGCTGTCTATGCAAGGCTTCATCATGTGATTGCTGTCAGATGATGAAGTGCCTTTTTTTTTACTTTGCATTCCTGCCACCGACTAAGGCAAAGCAGATGCTGCAAAGTACAAGGTGAGCGAAGTGAACGTTGCATCCTTGTATTATATCTATGATTAGTTGTTTTGCGTTTGAACTGAACCTCCTTTTACTAGATTTGTAGAACAGAAAAAAAACGATATCAGGTAACATCACCCAATATCGTTCACAATAGTCCAAAGAATCATCTACTACTATTTCAAAGTAACCCAAAGAGAATCCAAGAAACCTATAGAAAAATAGGCAAACTTTAGGTACAATGAAAGAAGCTAGTACATGTTGCTAGCACTATTGGCAACTTGTTTGGGCAGTTTCTGCTGTCTTTACAAGGCTTCAACTGTCTGGTTGCTGCCGGACGTTGAAGTGCCAATTTATTTTTATATTCAGATTTGAACAGTTCATGTTAACATGAACTGTTTTTCTATTCTACCTCTTAAGTATATCCGAAAAGAATACGAACACGCAACATAATTTTTCTTACAAATCTCATTAAATAACACTCAAAATCGCTCCCTTATATATAAGGAAAAATAACAAAAAAATTTTTTTAAAAGGCTATTTTTATGCTCAAATGACAGCTAGATATAAGTAAAATAGTTCATTTAAAAAGTCTAATTAGTATGATATACTTATCATTGTAGAGAAGTTATGACGGTGGCGACTTCTGAAAGGTGGTGGTGCTTATGAAAGTGAGTACTTAAATTTCGAAGGATGCAACGCTCCTAAAGTCGCCTTGTACTGTTCAACATCAGTTCACAAAACCATTCACTGTGTTTCTCAGCAAAAGAGAAAGCCTTTTGTCAGCATTGGATACAATTAAACTGATCCTAAGCTTTGGTATGTTTACCATCGCTTTAATTCGTTTAGTTGTAGTATTGCTTAAAAACGACAAAAAGAAATGACCGTTCATTAACTTTAGCCAGTTAAACGATCATTTCATAATGATATAAAATACTTGCTACCGTCTTAAACGGGCTCTGCATAGGAGAGGTATGTTAGCGCATATCTCTCTTATCGCATATAATTATAGCATACAACAATTTTTTTTGCCATATCCATAGAAATGCTTTCAAAAAAATCAAACAACAGAATTCTTTTACATGTGACGCTAAAATGTAAAAGTAAAATATCAGAAAGCAGCCATTTTAAAATAAGAAGGCTCAGCTTGATGAGAGGAAAATCAAAGACATGATGAAACGTGAAGATATAATTGAGTATATAGCTGAAACGTACACGATCTATCCAGAATATATTTTTGAAAAATTCCCTAACTATTGTGTCTTTCGACATAAACGGAAGAAAAAATGGTTTGGACTTATCATGACGATTCCTAGAAATAAACTTTATGGAGAAGAAGAGATAAAAATAGATGTCATAAATTTAAAAATAAATCCAGAATTAAATGAGATAGTCAGAAATAAAAATGGATACTACCAAGCGTATCATATGAATAAAAAGCATTGGATCACAATAGATCTTTCTGCTGTAGAGAACCTTGATCAAATCGCTGGAATAATCGATGATAGCTTCAAACTAACTTGAGGACTAAAAACGACCATTCCTAATTTTTTTAAAAGTAGCAATTTATCAATCAACAGTACATGTAAGACCATGCTGAGTCCGCTTACATGCTATACTATAGCTACAATAATTTACTAAAAGAGTATCAATAAAAAAAACCAAAAGGAGGATTTACAATGAAACACATCAAAAAAGAATTCTTACTTAATTGTACCCCAGAAAAAGCTTGGCAACTTGTTGTTGATCGTAGCAAATATGAAAAATGGGCTGCTGCTTTTCAAGCAGGATCGACCTATTCTGGTGAGATGAAATTGAACGAAACGATTTCATTTGTTGATGAGTCAGGGAATGGTCTTGTTTCTAAAGTCGTCGTGTTTGAACCAGAGAAAGAAATCAAGTTCGCATTCTTAGGAGAAATCACAGATGGTAAGTATGCGGAGGTATCTGAATTTGCCGAAATGCTTGAGCACTACCTATTTGAGCCAGTAGGCAATCAAACGAAAATGCTCGTGGATGTTGCTATGGATGATGAGTATTATGATATGATGAATGACTTATGGGATAAAGCAGGAACTGAATTGATAAAATTAAGTGCTTAATGTTCGGGAAGAGTCAAATGAACCTAAAAAAAGAGTGGAACAACAGTCAGAAAAAAAACTGATTATTGTCCTACTTTTTTTATTTTTTTTGTTTAAATTTTAAAAAAACAAAGTTAGTTTAACATTACTTTAAGTTTGCAATGTAAATGTTTAAGGCGGGAATATTATATGTAAGATTAAACTATAGGAAAGCAAAACTAGCTTTTCTATAGTTTGTATAATAAAGACGAATTTATTTTAGGAGGAAGAAAGATGAAAAGAAATAGATTTAAAAAGAAAGTAACTAGGTTAGTATTAGCAGGAACCATTATAGGAATAGGGGGATTTAGTCAGCAAGTAGGTGCAGAAAGCTCAATCGAAACGAATACTTTTTTCATAAATAATCAGACCCCATTATTGTCGCTCACAAACAAGAGTCAGCATTCTGGAACATTGTTACAAGCAAATGCTTTAACTACAGAAACGAATATAGGAGTGATAGGAGTCATCAAAGATGTATTTCCAGATGCACTATTTGCCCAAAAAATCGCTGATGAATTAGGCAAGAATACGCAAGATACAATAGCCAAGGAAGAAGCTGAAAAAATAAAATATATAGGTTTCAAGGGGGAAGATAGTAGCCCTGTTGATTTAAGCGGAATTGAGTATTTGACAAATTTGGAAAATTTAGTAATGTTTGAAACTAAATTGAAAACAATTGACCTTTCTAAAAATAAAAAATTAAATTCACTGCAACTTGATCATACAAATTTAACCAAACTCGATGTCAGCAATCTCCCTGAATTAAGACGGGTCGCTGCATCTACTAAACCAAATTTATGGGAGGAAGTAAATGTTAAAGGTGCAACTAAATTAGAAAGCTTGCGAATTTCAAGTGGTAAAATCAAAACTATAGATGTTTCAACAAATCCAGAGTTATATTGGTTGGATATTTCTGGTAATCGCATTACAGAAATTGATATTAGTAAAAATCCTAAACTAGGGACTCTATATGTAAGTAAAAATTTGCTTACAGAAATTGACATTAGTAACAATTTTCTTTTAACTACTATCAATGTTTCAAATAATAAAATTGGTACAATTGATGTTTCACATTTACCACATTTAGTACGGTTAGGAGCAACAAATTC
Organism: Enterococcus sp. AMC1252; assembly: GCF_058216515.1. Lineage (NCBI taxonomy): Bacteria > Bacillati > Bacillota > Bacilli > Lactobacillales > Enterococcaceae > Enterococcus > Enterococcus sp. AMC1252. The sequence goes on along the minus strand of NZ_CM177097.1, from coordinate 2,701,999 downwards.
GGATTTAAAAGAGATCGATCTTTCAAAAAATCCTAAGTTAAAGGAGCTTAGTATAAGCAAAAATCAATTGGAAAAATTAGATTTGAGAAATAATGTAGATCTATATTTTGCCCATTTGAATCATAATAATTTAAAGGAATTAAACATTCAAGGGTTGAATACTCTTAAAGGTTTAACGATAGACAATAATAAGAATTTAAAAACTCTAGATGTTAGTAAAAATACTAATTTAACAAACCTAGTTGTGAATTGGGAATACTAAATTAATTTGTTTTAATCATTTATAGTATGATTATTTTAGGACAACAGACGATGTTTATGAAGGGAACTATTCTGATATCCGGTAAATAGTTCTGGAGCCACAAGATTACTATGTATCATAAAGCAATGACAGTGTTGTTTTTAATAAAACCTGTGCATCGAGAGGTTAAAAGATTGAAATCGATTTATACTGATTGAGAAGAGGATGGGACAGGAGTGTTTAATCCCGAGAAATAAGAAGGAATTCACGAAAATTGCTCTTTACATTTTTGTGAATTTCAGCTTATTTCCGAAGGGATTGCTTCTGCTCCCACCGTTTATTCGGTTTCCATGTGAGTGGGATATGACTCGAAGAGTTATGTCCCACTCACTTCTTTTTTGTTAGTCGTGAAGTCATTAATAAAACCATTTTTTACTAGAAAATTTGATTGACAAAGAATAAATTTAAATATATCATATGATATATAACGATTGATATATTTAACGTTAAGTTTATTTTTGAGTACGGATAAAGGAGTTAAAAACATGCCGCCACCAGTCAGAATTGACCAAGCGACGATTTTAAAAGCAGCTCTTGGGCTACTAAACGAAAAAGGACTAGATGCAATAAATTCAAGAAGTGTTGCTAAGCGAATTGGTTGCTCTACACAACCAATATTTAGCGTGTATGGAAACATGGCAAATTTGCGAGAAGATGTCATCTTGTCCGCCGAAGACTTTCTCTTTAGTTATTTGAGAAAAGTCCCTTTTGATGATTACTTTTTTTTGAACATAGGGTTATCATATATTCGCTTTGCTCAAGAATATAAACATTATTTTGAAGCGTTATTTCTCTTAAATAATTTTAAAAATATGACGATTGAAGAATATATCAATTCCGATAATATGAAATTTATAAAAGATGGAGTCAAACAATTGTTTAGGCTTGAGGAAGCACGAGCAACGAGTTTATTTATTGACATGTTTATTTATTCTCATGGTATTGCTTGTATGATATCGACCAATAATCTTAATATAAGCACCAAAACAATCGAAGGAATGTTAAATAATTTAGTATTCAGTTTATTAGACAGAATAAAAAAAATGGAAGAATAATAGATGATGTTTGTAGTTGCTACTCTCATCATCTTAAAATAAGTAACAGTTTTAGAATAAGGATATTCTTTATTTAATAGTAGAAGGAGTGGAAAATAATGAAAACGTATAAAGGGACTTGTTTTTGTGAGTCTGTTCAATTTAAACTTGAATTAAAAAATTTCGATCTAACGGTTTGTCATTGTTCTATGTGCAGAAAATTAAATGGATCGACTGGTTTTGCTAGTTTAGAAGCTGGTAAAAGTGTTCATTTTACGGTTAAAGAGGGTTTAGCGATTTTAGATTCTTCAGATATTGGTGAGCGAGGTTTTTGCAATAAATGCGGCACTAGCTTGTTCTATCGATTTAAAGAGTCTAACGACTATTTTGTGCCACCGGCAATCATTTCTGATTTACCAGAAGAAAAAATCAATTTTATTGAAGAAATATTCTTTGATAATAAACCTTGCTACTATGCATTTGCTAATGATACGGTAAAGAAAGAGGAGTCTTATTTTCAATAAATGACTATTTAAGTAACATTAAAAGCGTTGACTACATATCTTAAACAGAATCAATTAAGACTTTAATAGGAAGGTGACGAATAGATGAAAAATAAAAGGTTAAAAAAAGAATTATTTTTTTGTTCACTCTACATTCTAATTCCTCTAATGATAGGAGCAATGGCAAGTATCTGGATCAAGATGTCGATTTTCGCCATTACAGCAATCATTTATGGCATCCTACTGGTTTTTATGATTCCCTCAGATATATTTTTCAGTAGTACGTTAGATTACAATATAAAAACTGTTAATCCAAGCTATCAACATGAAACACCAGATTATATTGGTGGTACCAAGCAACAGTTGATTCACTTTGCTGTAGTTGCTCTTGGGTTAGTGATTTGTTTATTCCTTGTTTTTTTGAATTAGTCATGTTTAAAAAGAGTTAATAGGAATATTGAAGAGGTCAAACAATGATTTTTTAGGAGAGTATTTCGTTAATATGATGGAACACGAATAAATAGATTTTACTATGATAAAGAAACTGACTAGATCCTATAGACAATCGATTACCAGTCACAGAATCTTGTAGTAGAATCTTGACCGTGTCAAAAATAAAAATAACCGCCAAATCAAGTGTATTCAAGCTTAGTTTGGCGGTTATTTTTGATTAAACACTTCAAAGTAATTTTCCGTTTGAAGTGTGAGAAGAGCCACTAGTAAAATTATTTTTTTTAATAGGTAAATCAGAATCATTTACTGGAAAATCAAATTGGAGTAAAAATTGTTGGGTGTTAGCGTAAAGATTAAAAGAAGTATTTTTGTATTTACTTAGTATTTTTTTGACTAGATGGAGTCTTGATTTTTTTAGCTCTTTTTGCTCATCTTTTAAACTTTTGAGTAAATCATCCATAACCTGTCTATCTGTTAAAGTATTGCTAATCTCTATAAAAATTTGTTTCTGCTCTTTTTTTAATAGTAGAAGAATATCTTGGTGATTATTCAAAGCATATGAAAGGGATACCGATAAGCATTGAATGAAATCAGAAAGTTGTATTGAAATATCGGCTTCTTGAATCGGCGTCGGGATAGATAAATTAAGTGTGACTCCGTTACTTTTTGCAAGGTCGAGAAATTTAATCAATAACCCTTGAATAGATGGAATTTCTATATAAACCAATTGTTCATAGGGTGTTTCTTCTAAAAGTGGTTGCGAATAATTGACGATTGAAGAAATAAAGTCCAAGGCTTCTTTTGCTTCTTTATTTTGAATATAGCTGTTTAAGCTCAATAAAATATTTCGATAGTCATGTCGGAACTCATCAGATAATGTGATTTTTTCCATTTCTTGATTAAATTGACGGGCAAGAATATTCTTCTCTAATGTTAGTTGATAGTATTGGCTATAAATATAAGCAGTTAGATGAACAGTCACATTTAAAATCAATAAGACGGCAGTGATGTAAAAAAAAGATTCTGTAAAATGTCCATTTACAATGATTCTTCTTGCAGTCCCTAAAACAATCAAAAAAGCGATGCCTGTGATGGACTGAATTTTGTATTTTTTTTGTATTTTAGAAATAGAATCAAATATCAAAAATTGTTTGTCAAAATAGTTAAATCCTTGAATTAAAAGGAATAGTAACAATTGCTGTAAGAGTATTGTGCCGGTTATATACTGTTGAAATTGCTGTAGGCTGATATGATGAGTTTCAAACAGTAACTTTAAAAAGTCATAGCTAAACAACCAAGAAAGGATTAAAAACGAGTTATTCAAAAATAAAAATAGTGTCATTAAAATCCAACTGTTTAAATGACGAAGTACAAAGATAGGCTGAAGGATAAAGTATGACAATAAAAATAAATCACTATTACCAAGTTGTAACAGAGTTGAAATGAATTCAATTATTAAAATTAGTGTAAGTATAAGCGTTTGTTTTTTACTTGTGTATTTTTTATAACCTAAGAACCAAGTTAACTGCAAGAAACTCAAAGTAAAAAAACTGTAATAGTAAAATTGACTTTCCATATGGAGCATTCACCTTCTTTTATCTATCTGCACAAAAATTCTCAGTAATTTTTATACAGTTGGATTTTTTATTTTTGGAACAGAAAAGACTATGATAAAAAAGTTATCTTTTTTTGAAATTCTGTAAGTGGCTTTTTTATATGTTGCTACTATTTTAGAAAAAATATGCAATCCTTTCCCTTGATGATCTTCTTTAGTAGAAAAGTTATTCTGAAAGAAATGTTGTAAGGCAATATCAGGATTTTCTACATAAGTGTTTTTTATGGTTATTGTAATATATTCAACGTCTCCATCTATTTCAATAGAAATAGATTTATCGTTACTGGTAAGAGCAGCTTCATAAGCATTATCTAAAAGAATCGAAAAGCAGCGAATAAAATCAACGAGATTCATCGCACTAACACTTAAATCTTGTGTGACCTGAATGATCAAGTCAATTGAAGCAATATCACATTTTCGAATAAAGTTTGTTAAAAGTCCTTGAATTGACGGTGTATTGACGATCACAATTTTTCTATAAAGGTTAGGTGTAAGAAATGAATCTGAATAATCAATAATAGTGCTAAGCTGCTGAGAAGCGTGGTCTAAATCATTAGCCTTCAAATCAGCTGTAAGACTTGTCAGCAGTTCTTTATATGTATGTTTAAACTTAGTTGCCAGTTCAATCTTTTGTTTTTCTCTCGTATACATTTCAGACAAAAGCGCGGAGTACTGTTTTTCCTTGTAGTACTTGGTAAGTAAAAAAATATTCCAAGAGAAGAACACAGTAAAGCCAATGACGATAAACGTACTATAAAAGTAGGCAGCAGAATAACCTTTAAAAACGCCAAATTGTTGTAATACGATAGAAAGAAACAAACAAAAAAGAATAACTAGTGAAAGACCACGGTGTTTTTTAGGAAGTAATGCTAAGGTATTTAATAGTGCTGATTTTTTCAAAATGTATCGTGTAGTAAAGAATAACAGAGCTAATAAAAGTTGCTGAGCGATAACAAGAAAGAAAAGATAAGTCATATAAGTATCTGGAGAAATAAATCTTTTAAGCAAAATTATATTCCAGAGGTCTATTGTCGGCAGCCAAGAAATCAGGATGAGCGCATCTTCAAAAACTAACAATAATGAAGAAATCAACCAATCATTCAGTTTTTTTGTGACGAAAACAAATTGGGCAAGAAAGAAAAGAAACAATAATAATGTAAAGTATGTATTATTAAGCCAGATACTGATAATTCCTTGAATCATAAGTAAACAGCTCAGAATAAGAGATTCTTTAAAGGATAAAAACTGTCTATAGCCTATCATCCAAACGGCTTGAATATAATTAAGCGATAGTAAGAAGACAAAATAAACATTATCGATCATCGCTATAGACCCGCAACGCTTTTTTTACTTTGTCAATGCTTTTGGCACCAATTGAGAGTAATTGCTGCCCGTCAAATAAAATCTGCTCATTTTTTCTATCAATGGAAATAATATTTTCAAGGTTAATGATATAAGATTGCAAAGAAGTCATCATATAATCCTGCTGTAACTGCTTCTTGATTTTTCCGATCTTCGCTTCAATTATCGTTTCCTCATTTAATGTCTTGACCAAGACTCGACCAGTAAATCCTTTTAACGATTGAATATAACAAATATCACGAGCATTGAAAAATAATGTTTCAGAACCACTAGAAAATTCAACTTTATCTTGCTTAAAACGCCAAAAGTTTTTGGAGGTAAGTTGACTTTTTTTTAACATGTCAGTAATTATTTCTTTTGTCTCTGAAGGATTTTTAAAATTTTTAATAAGATAACCTAAAGGGAAGATATTATTATTTAATACGCTGATGGCTTTATCTTCTAAACTAGTTAAAAAAATAATAGAACATTTTGTATTATACTTGCGAATTTCTAATGCTAAATCGATTCCAGTATAGGTAGTTTTTAAATCAATATCTAAAAAGAAAACATCATTGTCATTAATCGTTAATTTAGAAATTTCTTCCATAAAAGTTAAATGATTAGAAAGCTTTGACAACTCTAAATCAAAAAAAATACTTTTACATTCACTTAAATAATGAATAATTTGTTTTCTTTGCTGATTATCATCTTCGATAACATATATAATCATTTATTTCTCCTTAATAATTTTATTTATGAATGATAGTAACACTATTTTTTTGAAAAATAAAGATAAATTATTTTTGTAGTTAGGAATTTTAAGCGCTTACATGGCATTTTGTTCTATTCTAAAAAAGAATAAACTATATCTAGTGAGATAAAAAACAAATTAATTTTCAATAAAAATTATAAAAGGAGGATAATAATGGTTAAATTAGGATTGCTTACATTGAATGGGAAAAAAGAAAATTGGTGTCATCAATTACAATCATGTCCTGAATTTGAAATAAGTTGGCAAGAGGTATTTACTCAAAATGATGAGTGTGACGCTTATTTCATTCTTGGTGGAGATGCACAACTTGCTGATATATGTAATTCCTACATGAAAATTGTAGAACATAATTCTTGTCCAGTATGGATCTATAAAGAAAAGTGTAGTGGAAATGATCGCTTATTATTATATAACTTAGGTGCCATTAGTGTTTTTAATGAAGAAGTAAGCCAGGAAGAAGTAGTAAAAGCAATACATAATGGATTGGTATTAATGCAAAAAAACATAGAGCATAAGAACAAAGAGGTTAGTAAAAGGAATAGTCAAAAACAATTTAAATTGATCAGTGAAAATTTGTGTGTACTCCTTGATAACAAAAAACCAGTCTATTTAACTAAAAAAGAATACAAAGCTCTTTCTCTGTTGTATTCGGCATCTCCAAAAGCAGTCTCGTATAAGGAAATGCATCAAGAGATATGGGGAGGCTCTTATGATGAGAAAAACTATCGAATAGCAAATATCATTTTTCATTTAAGGGAAAAATTAGAGAAGGATATAGGTGCACCAAAAATTGTTAAAACGGTCAGGTCCAACGGTTATCTATTTAATTATGAATATAAATAATCTGGAAAAGAAAAGAAGACAACAAGCGATTAAATAGAAGAAATGGAAGGTTTTAAATGTGATTAAACAAAGCAATAACTATTTTAGAAAGTATCAAAAGTACTATCTTGGCGGTGGGATCATGATTATTAGTTGGATAAGTTATTTACTGGTTTTTGTTTCCTTTTATCAAAGTATGATTTTTTACGTAAATAAGGATGCTAAGTATCTCGTGCAATTGATTTTTATATCCAACTTTTATCTACCAGAATTATTAGTTTATACGTTTATTTATTTTTTACTAATGCTAACAAGTTTGTTTTTGCTTTTTTTCTTTTATTTCAAAAATAAAAAAGAACGGGAATTTAACAAAAGGAAAAAATATTTAGTATTATTTTTCTTCCTTATCATTACTATTCCATCTATTTTCCTTTTATGTACGATTGCTTGGCCGTATTTCTTACTCATTTTAATTACCTCTTTAACAGTGGTATATATCACGTATGCTATAACAAAATATTTATATGAAGAGCAAGCAGAGCTATATAAAGATGGAGATTGTGTGAAAGAGTTAGGTTCATTTAGGTCGATCGAAGAAGCACATGAATATGGGCAAGAGTTTTCTATGTATTGGAAGTCTTATTTTGAAGAAAAAGGCTATTCCATAACAGAACTAAGTGAGAAAGAAGAAAATGGAACGTATAAAATTGCACTATACATCAAAGCAACAGATAAGTCATAGTCTGTTCTAGTTAGGAGAATTTTTTTGAATAAGAGAGTTTATAAACTATTAAGTTTAATAGGTTTTGTGTTGATATCTGTGATTTCAACTAATGAAGCCTTTGCAAAAGAGGACAATGTATTAGGCTATACTGTGTCTCCTGTGCAGCCTAAAACACAAATTGATCCAGAAAAAAGTTATTTCTATGTAAAGACAGTTCCTAATGAGTCGCAAACTTTAGAGGTACGAGTACAGAGTACTAAAAAAGAAGACGTTCATTTAAAAATTTATGGTGTTTCTGCTTATACAGGAAATGAGGGAACCATCGAGTATACAGATGATTTATCAACTAAAGATGAAACCCTAAAAGTACCTGTGACAAACTTAATTAAAATCGATACACCAGACATCACAGTGGGAAATTTTGAAGAAAAGACAGTAAAAATTGAATTAACTCCACCGAAAGAAAGTTACTCAGGTGTAAAAATGGGAGGCATCGTTTTTGCTTTAGATAAAGGCAAAGAGGATAAAGGTGTTTCAACTGAATACTCCTATAAAATTGGATTGATGATGGCAGAAAATGGTGACGAAATTAATAATGGAGAAAACTTGAAGCTTAATTCAGTAAAGGCTTCTATGACTCGCGGAAAGAAAATGGTCTTAGCAACGCTACAAAACCCAGATGCCAAAGTGTTGGAGAATCTAAATATGGTTGCGACCATGACCAAAAAAGGCTCGGGTGAAGTCATTAAAGAAAAGACCGTTCAAAATTATCGTATGGCACCAAATAGTCATTTTGATTTTGAAATGGATTGGGGAATCAGTAATTTGCCTTCTGGTGATTACACACTCAACATAAATGCAAAAAATTATAATAAAGAATGGAATTTAAAGAAAGATTTTACAATTACGAATGAACAAGCAAAAAAAATCAATGAAGAGAGTGTCTTTAAAATCATCACACCAACATGGTTGAAGGTGATCAGTGCTGTGTTATTCGTTTGTACAATAGTGTTAGTCGTTATTCAATTTTCAAGAAGAAAAAAATGGGAAAAGGCATGGAAAAGATTACGCATAGCAAAGAAAAAGAAAAAAGGCAAACGGAATCGAGTGAGTAAGAAACAAGAAAAAAGGTGATGTTATGAAAAAAAGATGGTTGATGCTTGTTTTTATCCCTATTGTCTTTGCTTTTACTTCAGAATCAGTTTGGGCAACTACGAGTACTAGACAAAATGAGGTTGGAATTTATTTTGAAGAGGACGAAGGGAAAAAGATTCTACCGCAGAAACCAGCAGATCCGCTAGTTAAGTACCCAGATACTAACGGGAGTAAAAGTGGCTATTTACCTCATTTGGGTCAAATGATTTCCTCCTTCATCCTTTTATTGACAGGAGTGACCTGTCTAGTCGTTTTTTGTGGGGTTCTGATGTTTCGGAAAATTTATTATAGTGTATAGAATGGACGTGTAAAATGATTGATTATTTATGGGTATATATTCTAGGAGCGATTGCTAGTGTGACATTAATTTATTTTCTAGTCACATTCTCTAGAGATATATATTTAGTTAGAAAATTAAAAGTAAAAAAAACAAATTTGGTGATTAACTTTGCGCTATTACTCATTACCTTGGTTGCGCTGATCTTGATTATTTATTTATTTATCTTGTTAAAAGATCAAATCAAATTATTAGACTAACATAAATCTGTGAACAACTTACAACAATAACTGTTACTAGTTTATCTACAATTAAAGAAAGGTGATAAATTTGAAAAAAGTATTATTAACAGCATTAGCAACAACCGCAGCATTGGGGTTAGCAGCAGTCCCAGCACATGCAAAAGAGGTCTCAAAAGAAACAACTGATTTGGGGATCAGATTTGAGACAGATGGACCAAACAAACCTGGAACAGGCCCATTCAAAGATAATTTAGCGATTGCTTGGGCGCCATCTAAAATGGACTTTGGTAGCCAAAAAGCGACAGGAAATATTGCAACATACAACAATACAGTAACTGATAAACAATATTTAGTAGTCAATGATGATAGAAAAACGGAAGATGGTACATTATCAGCGTGGAAAGTCAACGCAACGTTATCTAACTTCACAACAGGAAATGCAGAAGATAAAAATCTAGCAGCAAAATTAACCTTCAAACTTGGGGATGTTCAAAAATACAATATCGGAGAAGATGTTGATCCAGTAACTAATGATTTTAAACCAGCACCACTAGATGATACATCACTTACAGCATTTACTCCAGATGATTCAATTGAACTTGGAGACAAAAATCAAAGCAAAGATGTATCACTAGAAGCTAATGGTACATCAAGTGCAGCTATTCTTGCAAAGAATACGGCTAACAAATTAAATGGTGGTTTTGCGACAGAAATTCAAGATACAAAATTAGTCGTAACTACTGACAAAGAATCAGCTGGAAAAGCCTATAAAGCAACCTTATCTTGGAGCTTAGACAATACGTACTAAGAAAAAGCATAAATAATTTAGAGTGATTCCAACAATTAGAAGAAACATGAAAAATTTAGGGTAATTTAAAAAAATGTAGATAAACTAGGGAACAGTTATTGTTGTAAGTTGTTCACAGAAATAGATGAATCACCTGCAGCAGTTAGTCTAACGTTGTAGGTGATTTATTTTTAATAGAAAGGAACTAAGATGAAAAAATTTTTATACATAGTCATATGGCTTTATTTCAGCTGTTTATTAACAGCGAATAGTGGGTATTGTGCAGAACAATATGCAACTGATTTAAGTGATTTTTCGTATGAAGTGATTCTCCCTAAAAATCAGAGAAACAAAGATGTCGGATATTATGATTTAGTAATTGAACCAGGAAAAACATCGACAGTTCAATTAAAGCTAACGAATTTATCTCCTAAGAAATTAACGCTATCTTTAAAATATAATAGTGCAAAAACAAATAGTAATGGTGTGATAGAGTATGGCCCAAACAATCTGGTTAAGGATTCATCACTTATTTACGATTTTTCAGATCTTGTTACAGGACCAAATAAAGTTGAACTTGAACCGCAGAGTAACAAAGTGATTACTCTTTCTATCAAGTCCCCAATGAATACGTTTGAGGGGTACATTGCAGGAGGCATCCAGGTTATGTCTCTAGAAAATTCAGAAATGAAAAAATCAGATGATGATAACTTAGTTGTGAATAAGTTTGCCTATTTAATTGGCATGTTATTGAGTGAAAGCGAAGTAAATGAGCTAAAACCAGCGCTTAAATTTAATTCTATCTCAGTAGATACACAAAAGGAACACAACCGCTTATTATTAAATTTTTCCAATATTAACCCTATCTACGCTGAAGATATGGCTGTTGATGTAAATGTGAAAAATAAAGCAACGGATAAAATCGCATTTGAACTAAAAAAATCGAACATGAGAATGGCGCCAAATACACAGATCAGTTTACCTATCTCCTTGAAATATAAATTGACCGAGCCAGGCAGCTATATCCTGTCAGCTACTGTAACGGCTAAAGGTGGAGGCAGTTGGTCATGGGAGCAAGAGTTTCGTTTAAGTGAAATGGAAATTGATCAGTTAAATAAGCGATTGAATGCAACAAAAGATTCATCAACTGAACAAATAATCATTTTTATAGTGTTATTCATCAGCGTATGTCTAATTGTAGGGGCGACTTTTTTTTATAGAAATAAAAAACGAAAAACAAGGTATATGAATACGTGCAATGCTAGAGAAAAAAATAATCGTTTAACTGGACAATCAGAAAGGATGAGTAAAGATGGCTAAGAAAAATTGGCTATACTTAGGTATCATTATTTTTATAGGATTTTTTTATGAAGCAACAATTGTTGGACATGCGGCAACCAAAGACCAGTACTATACGCAGGTTCTTAGTAGTGGTGAAGCTATAGATGGAAATCGGGATCCCGTCGTGATAGACAAGCCGATTATTAGGCCTGCCTATGTAGGGTCGGATCCTTATGAAGACTATCTTGGACCAGAAGGAAAATTTAAGAAAGGTTCTAACGGCAACTCTTTACCTCAGACCGTTACAGGGACTGGGGATAATAGTATCATGATTTTCCAACAAATGGGTTTTTACCAAAATAGACCCATCGCATTATTAATTCAATTTCAATCGTGGTATCAGTCGGCTGTTGCTATAAGAGCAGATGGGGGGACTAATCTTCTAAGTATGCCTAAGGGCTATGCGCTTCGTTTGGTATACAATGATGGACAAGTAAAAAATAAAGGTGTAGATGTATACACAAAAAATAGTATAAAATACGAAAGCATAAAAGATGTTATTTTTGAACTCCCTACGGCTTTTAATGCGACAAGAGTAGGTCCATTTGGGAACACAAAATTTGTAGTGAAACAAGAAGGATTAGTTAGAGCTATATTAAATAGTGATATTGATATTGAAGGTAGAAAAGCTATAAGGTTTAGCCGTTACTTATATCAATTTTTATCTATTGGATATGCATCAGCTATGATACTAGAGTTTAACGATTTGCCTAATGCACTTAATTTGCAACATTTTGTTCTTCTTCAGGATAATAATTATTCTTTATTATTGGCTAGTAATCAGGGAAGCTATGACTCTAGCTTGAGTTCAGATTTATTTGCAAGTTATATCCCTTCTTTTAGAGAACTAACTTATGGACCACCAAAGTCTACAGGAACTCAAAATACAGATAAGTTGGAGGCAAACTATCATATTACTCAGAGTGTGGATATCGCATACGGTCAATTTTATCCAGATTCTCTAAACATCGTAATGGATGATACAAAAGAAAAGTTATTTAAAAAAATTGACTTTAGTCAAGTAGCGTTCCAAGATAAAAATGGAACAGATATCTCACATTATATGGAGATCGTCAATGTAAATGATCATCAAGTAGAATTTAAAATTCTAAAAGATAAGTTGGAGCTGTTAAAAAATAATCAGATCAATATTAAATTAAATACTAAGGCGTTAAACGGTGAAGAACTACTCAAACATTACAACAAAGATAAAAATGTTTATGAAGTGCCCGTGGAATTCTATAATTATAAGGTGAAGGACAACAAAAAAACAGAGTCAGAAAAAATGACTGCATTGGCTCAAATAACTCCTAGTATCTATGGGGAACCAGTTTTAGGCATCGAGGCTCCTCAGTATACCCGTAGTAGTGATTTTGATGTGAATTCGTTAGTTACAGATGTTGCGACGACGTTACCAGCAGACAAGCTGAGTGTTGCGTTTAACGATGAAGATAAAGATATCTATTTTGATACGGTGAAAACATATAATGTTAAAGTCGTAATCCAAAGTTTAACGAGCGAAAAAGAGAAGATTATAACTGTACCTATCAAAGTAACACCAGCAGTTCCTGTAACCTCTGACTTTTTCGAAAACCAAACCTGGCTCATTGATGAAGTCAATCGACAACTTGCCCCTAAAAAAATTGATGGTAATCCAGGGGATCCACCAAATACGGTCTTTATGAGTGATCTGAGTAAAATTAAAACAATTCAATTAAACTCAATTACAGGCAACCAAAAGATTCCAGAGACAATCAATGCGTTGAATAAGTTGGAGCAATTAAGCCTGACAAATAGTTCTGGACTAAAAGGAAGGATTCCAAAGGAAATTGGCGAATTAAGTCACTTGACGAAACTTGATCTAGTTCAAACTGATCTTACAGGAGTGATTCCAACGGAACTTAGTCAGCTTACACAATTGAGCGAACTTGATTTATCCAACAATGAGTTCATCGGAAAGCTCCCAGAACTTACGGATAAATTAAAAACATTAACTGTAAATGACACACAACTGACCTACAATGAGGAAAGTCTTCCGCCATTCATCCAAGGTGGTCAAGCGAAAACAAGCAATAGTTTCGTCTACAATCCATTACAGAGCTATTTACAGTTAACAGGGGAAACAGTGAAAATATACGCCGATGAATTAACAATGATTCGACCATTTAGCACTACCGATCAATCTGTTTTTAACTTACATGCGGTTCTTTCAGAAAAAGGGGCACCAATTGATCCAAATGAACCGGTGAAAAACTTAACAGATGGCCACACGTATACGATTTTAGATGGAAAAACAAATGAAGTGTATTATAGTGGAGAATGGAATGAAACAATCTCAATTCCATATTATAAAGGGATTACGTATAAAGTCATTCTTGATGAGGCTGAAAAGAATCCAAATAACGTAACTACTATTCAGACAAAAATACAAAAACAAAAGGTGACTGTTTCTTTTGTAGATGAGACAGGGGAAGCGTTACATGATCCGCTTACTTTTGAAGGAATAATTGGGACTACTTTGGATTTAACAAAGGAACCGCAAGTGCAAGAGGTTCTTAAAGGCCTTACAGAGAAAAATTATCTAGTCAAGCAAAGACCAGAACTAGAAGAAGCGGTCAAAATAAAGGAGAAAGAAACAAACGTTTACTATCAGTTTGAAGGAAGTCTATTCGTCTATTCACATCCTAAGCTATTAAGTTTCGGAAGACATATGCTGTTAAATGGATTGCGTTTTATTAAAGTTGAGAAAGCGACATTTGATGAACCTTTAGTCATTTGGGATAATCGCAAAAAGAGCAATTCTTGGAAAGTAACGGCAACATTAGAAACACCACTAACTAGTTTAACAGATCCGACACAGACGTTACCAGAAGCCATCCGTTATAAGAAAAGTGAGACAGATTCCGTCACGTTCATAGAAGGAAGTTCAGAAATATTAGCGACGAAAACAAGTAATGGCAGTAATAAATATAATGTAAGTGACGATTGGAAAAGCGGAAAGAGTGGGTTTCAATTAGAAGTACCGACAGGAAAAGTTGTTGAACCGGGAGGGTATCGTGCGACGATTTTATGGCAGGTAGGTGATACACCTTAGAATTATAGGTAGTCTGAGATATAATTTGAACTATTATGTCTCAGATCCTTTAACTAATAATGAGTTAGTAGGGTAAGGATAATTTTGAAACGAATGTTTAGCAAAAAAATTAACGTATTGAAAACTAAGTTGGTGAGAATAAATCGTTTTTCTATAGGTCACTTCGTACAATAAGGCGCTATGTAAATTATCAAGAACAGTGATTAAATAGTAGAAACATACAGTATATTTTGTATTCCTAATTACTTATTAAGCAAATAAATCTAAAAATCTCTCAACAACCTGTATAATAAAAGCGAGCGAAACATAAGGGAGGATGACTATGAAAGACGGCCTATACTACGCAACACAATTTAGAGAGAAAAAGCTAAGTGTACTCGAGTGGATAGATGAACGGGAGCAACAAGTAAAAAAGCTAAATCCTGAACTCAATGCATTTGTTGATTGGGATGCCGAATCGGCGAAACAACAATATGAAGCTAGAGGAGCAGAAACTGGTCCTTTTTTTGGCTTACCCATACCTTTAAAAATGCTTGGACAAGACAAAGCTGGAATGAAATCAACATCCGCTTCTCGTTTATTTCAAGGAAACTTTTCCGCTTCTACGGATAATTTTGTGAAGAGTTTAGAACGATCAGGTTTCATCCCTTTAGGAAAAACCAACGCTCCCGAGTTCGGCTTTAAAAATATTTCTGATCCGACCCTTTATGGACCTGCTAGAAATCCTTGGAATCTTGATTATTCACCTGGTGGTTCTAGTGGAGGAGCAGCTGCAGCAGTTGCTAGTGGTTTGTTTCCAATTGCTGCAGCAAGTGACGGTGGCGGTTCCATTCGGATTCCTGCATCCTTTAGTGGCTTGATTGGTCTAAAACCAACGCGCGGCAGTATGCCAGTAGGTCCTGATGGCTGGCGAGGTTGGCAAGGAGCTTCGATTAATTTTGCTTTAACGGTTTCCATGAGAGATACGGAAACATTGTTTTATCATTTACGTGGAACCGAAAAAGCAGCACCTTATCAAGCACCAAAAGTTGAGTGGTCTCATCAAAAAGCGGCAGAAAAAAAAGTGTTGAAAATTGCCTTTTTGACTGAGTCTCCAGTTGGGACACCTGTTTCAGTCGAGGCAGTAAAAGCGATTCGTCAAGCAACAACATTTTTAGAGCAACAAGGACATGTTGTGACAGAAATTCCTTATCCTGTGAATGGTCGACAGTTGATTGACAGCTATTATCTGATGAATGGGGCAGAAACTGCTGCCATGTTTGAAGAGATTCAACAAGGGTTTCAGCGAACACTTACCAAGTCAGACATGGAATTGATGACTTGGGGAATTTACCAATATGGGTTACGTATACCGGCAAGTCAGTATACACGATCACTTCAACTGTGGGATCAAGCGGCGTATACGATGGAGCAATTGTTTGAAGAATATGATTTATTTTTAACGCCAACTACCGCAGATATTGCGCCTAGAGTGGATACAGAGTTGCAAAGTGATAAGATCCGTAAAGACTTAGCGCAAGCAGAAAATTTATCAGTTTTACAGTTAAGAGAGTTGATCTATGACATGTTTGAGAAAAGTCTGACGATCACCCCATTTACTCAACTTGCGAACTTAACAGGACAGCCAGCAATCAGTTTACCGACTCATGTAACAGCATCAGGTTTACCGCTAGGCATTCAGTTTATGGCCTCTAAAGGCCGCGAAGATATACTTTTCCAAGTTGGAAAATTATTCGAGCAAGAGCAGAAATTCTTATTACCAAACTATTATCGTGAATCATAGGAGGTTCAAATGAAGAAAGTATTTGCTAGTTTTAGTATTGTTGCGTTGAGCTTAGTGTTAGTTGCCTGTAGTGGAACACAAGAGCAGACTGTGGGGAAAGATGACAGCTGGAAAAAAGTCGAAGAGGCGAAGAAGTTAACCGTTGCCACATCAGGAACGTTATTTCCATCTTCTTACTATAATGATAAAAATGAATTAACAGGTTATGATGTGGATGTTATAACAGAAGTGGCCAAACGTTTAGACCTGGATGTTGAATTTAAAGAGTACAATGTCGATGGCCAAATAACATCCGTAGATAAAGGTGAATCCGATCTAGCTGCCAATGATTTTGGATTATCAGGAGATAGAGGGAAAAAATTCATCTTGTCTTCGCCAATCAAGTATTCATTTGATAGCATGATTGTTCGAAAAAGTGATGATTCTGGGATTGCTTCTCTTGAAGATTTAAAAGGCAAAAAAGCGGCTGGCGAACCAAATACAAACTATATGAAAATCGCTGAAAAATATGGCGCAAAATTAGTAACATATGACAATGCGACAAATGATCAATATTTGACAGATGTTGCCAATGGTCGGACCGATGTCATTTTGAATGATTATTACTTACAAAAAATGTCAGTTGGGGCATTGCCAGATATTCCAGTAAAAATTTTAGAGAATGTTTACTTTAACGCCAACTTTACTGGATTTTTAATGAAAAAAGACAGCGTAGCATTAAGTAAAAAAATTGATGGTACATTAAAAGAAATGAAAGACGATGGAACGATGAAAAAAATCTCTGAGAAGTATTTCCAAACGGATGTCTCAGTAGAACCAAAAGAAAAAGTTGAAGAAAGTGTCTCTGTAGAATAGATGTATATACCAAAAATCGATTTTCAGTTAATGATTGATTCTATTCCCTTTTTACTGACGGGTTTACCTTACACTCTTGGAATCAGTGTAGTGACGTTCTTGATGGGGAATATCCTTGGTATTCTATTGACTGTTTTAGGGATGTTACCGTCAAAATTAATCAAAGGATTTGTCCGTCTTTACATTTCTTTTTTAAGAGGGGTTCCAGGGTTGGTTTTGTTATTTCTTTTGTATTTTGGGTTGCCTTATCAATTAACTGCGCTAACAGCAGCTTGTATTTGTTTTAGTTTGACGAGTAGTGCCTTTATTGCTGAAATTTATCGTGGCTCAATTGCAGGAGTCGAAGTAGGTCAGTGGGATGCGGCGTATGCGTTAGGTTTACCGTTTGGAAAAGTAATGCGTAAAATTATTTTGCCCCAAGCGTTTCGGATTTCGATTCCAGCCTTAGGAAACGTTGCGATGGATTTGCTAAAAGGTACGTCGTTAGCTGCGATGATCACGATTCCTGATATTTTCCAAAAAGCGAAAATCGTTGGTGGAAGAACCTTTGATTATATGTCGATGTATATTTTAGTGGCAGTGATCTATTGGTTGCTTTGTGTGGCGATTGGCTGGGGGCAAGGTTGGTTAGAGAAGCATTATATAAATCGTTATAAAGGAAAAACTGAAGCCAATGTTTAAATGACTCTGTGTAAATAGCTGATAATACAGTGGCTATTTACACAGTTTTTTTATGGGGATAGAAGAGTGATGTCGACTTAGTGTTCTTTTATTCTAAAAAAGCGAGTATAATCAGTATATAAAAATCAATCAAGGTAGGAATGAAGTCTAAATATACTTAATTTTTTATGTACGTTGGTTAAAAAAATAGAGAGTAGGAAAAATAATGGATTTTAAGGAAATAAAAGAGACGAGTCAATTTTTAGTCACAGAATATAAAGATAGTCTTATAAATGGATTTGCTGAAACACCTAGTCAGTTCATGATGCGGATGAATGTAGAGTCAAAAGTTGAAAGTCATCTGCGTCCCTTATTAGATCAAGCAGAACAAGAATATAAAGACAGTCAAAAATAATAGATCATGATTATTGTAGGAGGAAAGAAGATGCTTGTTTATATTTGCTGTGCAGGTGGGATGACTTCTAGCATGTTTTGCCAAAAAATTGCCCAAGCGGCAGATGCTAAAGAAGTTTATTTTGGGCAGCTCCATGATGTGATTGCTGATTTTCAGAACTTATCTACTTTGTATCCTACACTTATTGCTTATGGAGGCGAAGCTGAGATTAATCAACTAACGGTAGAACCAATTTTTAAACCATATGTTGATTGTGTTATGGTTTGTCCTCAAGTTCGGTATAAAACGCCCATTTTGCAAAAACTTCTAACGCCAGTTGATATTCCTTGTGCAGATATTGATATGAAAACATTTGGCAATATGAATGGCGAAAAAGCGTTAGGAGAGATTTTAGATTTTCAAAAGGAGTTATACCGATGCTTGTAAAAGAATTAGAAAAAATGAACATAAAACAAGCCACAAAACTTTGTATTTCTGTATTTTCAGAAGAACTATGGAATGATAAATATGAATCCTTTGAAGAGGTAGAATAATTCATTAAACATTTTATGAGGAGTGAGACTTATTTGACTGTTATAGGATTAGAAAATGAAGAAATAATAGGATTATGTCTAGGCATAAAAAACGTTTAGCGATCAGCCTCTAAATGCTGATAACTAAACGTTTTAGTTTTTCTTGGTAGCTACTGATTTTATATGTGGGAAGTTCAATTACTTTTGAACTATTGCACTAGTGTTCAAATAACTTTTTTTCATCTAAAAGGATAACCTATTTCTCTTATATATAAAATTCTTTCTTGCTATAGAGTATACTCTATACCTTATTCTGAATTTATTCAAAGGAGGAATAATAATGAATTTAAGTGAGAAAAATGATTATGTGTATTGTACTGCGGTTATTCAATCAACGAGGAAAGTAGCATACGAAGAGTTAGTCGAAAATTTGCAACATTTAAGAAAAGAGATGATCACTGAAGCTGGATGCGTGATGTTTGAAATAGTTCCTTTAGAAAGAAGGCAAGAACGTTTCGCTTTGTGGGAGATTTGGCAAAATAAAGGAGCATTTTATGCCCATCATGAGCAAGAATATACAAAGGAATTTTTCAAAAAAGAATTAGATACAATTGAATTTTTCGAAAGCTCAGAGAGGGTTGAGTTATAAAATGAAATTAATAAATGGACACTATTCTCTCATCCATTCTCTAGTAACCTCATTACTGACAACAGGAATACTGACATTGTTGCTGAATTTTTTATCAAATGGGCAAATCCAATGGGGACAGTGGTTTAAAACATGGGGATTCGTTTTCCTTTTGATTACAATATTAGGCAAGTTTTTACCCAATTTTGTTGATAAATGTTTAAAAAAAATCCTAAAAATAGATCAATCTTAAACATTTTAATTTATGAAATCAGTAA
Organism: Enterococcus sp. AMC1252; assembly: GCF_058216515.1. Classification (NCBI taxonomy): domain Bacteria; kingdom Bacillati; phylum Bacillota; class Bacilli; order Lactobacillales; family Enterococcaceae; genus Enterococcus; species Enterococcus sp. AMC1252. The sequence goes on along the minus strand of NZ_CM177097.1, from coordinate 2,682,404 downwards.
TAGTTGAGAGGCAAGTTAGTCAGATTAAGAAGCTGAGTAGCTAGGCAATATACATTGAAAAAAAAGAAGGTTTCTAATTGAAGCAACCTCTAAAAATTGTATGTTATAGATACAATTTTTAGAGGTTTTTTTGTTAATTAGAAACTAAAACCAAAGAAGCACTAGTATTTCCTTTGACATCTTTATTGATCAGGTGTATCACTGTGCCTGTTTGCTGTTTAGGAATCGTTAAATCAAAGTAACCGTTGCTGTCTGTAGCAACTTCTAAAATCACTGCATTAGCAGAAGAAATAATCTGAATCGTTGTTTCAGGTTCTCCGTATCCTTTAATAAGTGTTTCACTTGGCGTAGACGTGACTTCAGTTATTTTCACTAGTTCTGGTGCCGTTCTATCTGTATTTACTAATTGTACATTTGATAAATACATAACAGTACTTGTGCGACCAAGTAGGTTATAGTAAGTCATTACTTATGAAGAGGCATGGGGTGCCGATATTGGCTACAATCGATCAGAAACATATACTGGATATGTGACAAGAAAAGATAAAAACGGTAATAGATATTCCGAACCAGCCACAAAAACACGTACAGTTGTAGATTGGAATCATTCAAGTGATATTTTTTCAGGTACAACGTTTAAGAGTTTTATAATCAATGATGAGTTGACTGAATCAGTTACAAAGTTCGCTGAAAAAGTTGGCGATTTGGTTTTTTCAAGTGATGTAAAACCTTTTGATGATCACTATACTGCTGGCACTAGACAGTTTAAGATTTCACCAGAGAGAGTTTCTGAAGTTCTACGCTCGATTAGTACCTTTACTGAGGAAGAAGCAGGTAAAAAAATGCACAGTATTTTACCAGGTGATAGAAACAAGAATGCAAAAATAACAAAATTAACGTATAGTTTAACATCAAATTATACATATGTACCGTTTTGGAAAATCACATATGTATATGAAGACGTTGAGTATACCGTGGATGCTACTGCAGCTAAGAAAGACAAAATTGAAATGGATGGTAACAGACCAGTAAGCCAAGCAAACTCAACCGTTGAAAAGGAAATGAAGAGAAATGGACAAAACGGTCTTTTTGCAAGTTTCATATTTTTCTTGATTAATATATTCAGTGGTTCTTCAGAAACTGAGAGTCAAGCTCTTACTATACTGGTTATAATAGGTATTGGTGTTTGGATTTATTATGCATTCAAAAGGCATCACTTTTTAAATACAAATAAAAATTATCTGAATAATAATTTACATGAATATCCAGAATATATAATTTTGTTAAAAGAATACCGAGAATAGTTTAAACTAGCTATTCTGGTTTTTATGAATAGATAAAATAGCTAAAACAGTCTTCTTTGTTTTTAGCTGTTTTTATTTAGAATCAAAATTATTTTTTATTTTAATCATAGAATGATATTCTAAACTTTTTTATTTTGTGCTATTATTATGTGTAATTGTAAAAAATAAATTATTTTAAGGAGTGTAAATGAATGGAAATAGCAGATATGTTGAGCAAGCTAAATTTAAATTCTAGTGGAAAGAACAAATTAGACTTAACTCACATTTCAATAGAGAAAAATGTCATCGCTCTTGATGATCGCACACTTCAAATCAGTAATGTTTCCCAAATATATGTAGCAGAACCAGATTCAAAGATACCTTGGTTGGCAGGGCTTTTATTTATGGTTTCTGCAGGATGGTTTGCTGTGCGACATTTTTCTGGAGTATTAGGAATGATCATCATTGGTTTTTATATCTTTTTAGTGATTATGGGGAATTTAAATAAGGGGTATTATCTCTATTTAAATCTGAATTCTGGATTTACGTATATGATTCATTGTGAAAACAAAGAGTTTGCTGAAAAAGTCCGAGAAGTGATAGAGGGCTGCATCAACGACGTTCATCGAAAAGAAAAAGTAGTGATTAATATGAAACAAGAAAATATCCAGATTGACAATCGAGTTGTGAGTGTCGATCAAAGTATCAATGATAGTACAGTTGTTTCAGGTAATAATAATGAGGTGAATAAATGAAAATAAAGGGAAATGATTTTGGTGGTATCAATAATTCAACAGTCGTGATAGGAAATAATAATAAAGTCACGAACGGAAAAAGCGAAGATATTGATTGGGACAAGTTCTCTGCAGACCTTAAATCTTTGTTAATGGAGCTTCCGCAAGATAGTAAAGAATTTCAAGCTTGTATGGAATTGCTGACAGAGTCGGCTTCAAAGGATGAAGGTATGGTAAGGACCTTTTTGAAAAAGCATGTGCCACAGTTTACGTCGGATGTTTTTAGCAGCTTAGCAAGTACACTTCTTTCTGATACAATCAAGAAATTGATGGTCGGTATGTAATAACATTAGTAAAACGACTTAGGTGCGGATCATAAGCTCACATGAAATCATTGGGAGATCCGCACCAATGATTGATGGATGAAGAAGTATTTTAAACAGATTTTCTCATTGAAATCACATTTTATTAGTTTGTTTAGGTGAAAATATAGCATTTTAATGTGAAAACACTGTATTTTCACGGTCTCACTCTGTTTAGAGTGAGTGGATTGAAATACCGCTAGAAATCATATCTAGCGCTTTACTACTAAATGTCTCACTCTGTTTAGAGTGAGTGGATTGAAATACTAATTGCTGCCGAGGTCTTGTTATATTTTCTTTCCGTCTCACTCTGTTTAGAGTGAGTGGATTGAAATTGCTGAAAAATAGAGCTGATCCCTATAATCATCCGGTCTCACTCTGTTTAGAGTGAGTGGATTGAAATCCTCTTAAATAAATCTGTTTCTGTTGCATCATTTTGTCTCACTCTGTTTAGAGTGAGTGGATTGAAATTTTTTTACATTATTCAAACTGTTTCCTCCTTATTGTCTCACTCTGTTTAGAGTGAGTGGATTGAAATCAAACTAACTCATTAACCTATAAGCGGAATTTTCGTCTCACTCTGTTTAGAGTGAGTGGATTGAAATTTCAATGCTGTTGTGTTCTCTAAATATTTACTGGTCTCACTCTGTTTAGAGTGAGTGGATTGAAATTTTTTGAATCTAAAAATGCTCCTTTGATTTTCCCGTCTCACTCTGTTTAGAGTGAGTGGATTGAAATTCGTCCGTTTTTACGCGTGTATTCGACAGACACGTCTCACTCTGTTTAGAGTGAGTGGATTGAAATGCTTAGCGCATTAGATGTTTTAAATAAAAGCGGCTGTCTCACTCTGTTTAGAGTGAGACAGGAATTGAAACTAACAATTAAAAATCTATTCAACAACATTAATCTAATACTTAAGTTAGGAGTAGTTAGCCGTACATTATTGTAATAATCAAGTTGTAAAAAAGATAGACTCAAGTACTTTTTTTCGATACCATGAATATGTATATAATTTTTATATAAAAAATGGATGTATACTTTTTGAAAATCAAGGAGGAATTTAAAATTGAAAAAATCAGTAAAATCATCAGTGATTGTATTGGCATTAGGATTAGGGTTATCAATTGGCACATCTGAAGAAGTGGAAGCGGTATCCGAGTCAACGTATTCTTATTTTAATGATATTGGAATCAAACATGCTTTATTTTCTGATGTTGACAGAGTTTACTTCGATCACTATCAAGCTGATATGGCTAAGTTGCGTGAAGATCGTGAAAAAGGTTTGATCACCGATCATGAATTTGATCAATTATTAGATCAATTGAATGAAAATGATGAAAAAAGTTTACTTGAAAGAGAAGCACTGTTTAACACATATGGCTTGTTTAAGAAAGATGACATAAAAAAAGTGACTCATTTTGATACGGATTTTGACGAATATTCTAGCCTTGCGGGATTTGAGCAGATGACAGCATTAAAGCAAGTCCAAGGGGAAGGTGGGAATTTTAATAGCTTTAGGGAATTGAGTGGACTAAAAAACTTGAAAACAGTTGTGTTGGAAGCAAACAATCAACTAACTCTAAATAGTTTTAAAAAATTAACAAATTTGGAAACAATCGTATTATGGTTTGATGGATTCGAAAATAATGAGGAACGTGATAGTCAAGAATATACCCAAGTTTTAACAACTGACATTTCAGCATTATCTAATTTAGATAAATTAAGTGAACTACGAATCAATGCTAGAGGGAGAATGGCAACAATCACCTTGAAAAAAGGAACAACATCTTATCAATTGTTTGATCCAATCATACCATCAAAACAATTTGCTGGCGCTGAGATGAAGTATTCATCAAGCATCGAAAGCAATGAATGGTTAGAATGGAACGATTTAAAAGGGGACGAAAAATATTTGGAATTTAGTTGGCGGATAGATAAAGGAGAGAATGTCTATTATACTGGTGAAGGTCAAATTCCGATTCGCTGGAAATAATTGAAAAAAGCACTCCGATTAGAGGGGAAACTTATTGAGGGATGAACTTGTTCTCTGGTGTTTTAGGTTAATAGATAAGAAGTGAAAAGATTATTTAAAATATATTTAGCTGAAAAAATAAATATTAAAACTTGAACAAACGAACGAAACAATTGAGAAATATTGCGGACAGGGCATATAGGCAGAAGAGTTTGTTTTTTTAGAAGCCGTTTACTGAGAACTAGCACCATATGCATCAGCACTCCTTTTGGGTTCAAAATAGGGATTGTCAACAGCAAAGGTCAGGAACCAAGATACAAGAGTATTAGTAGCGAATGAAAAACAGGTTATGATCTTAATGAACTGGGTAGATCACCTGACCTTTTATGTAACTACACAGTTAAGTGCTTGAAAGAAAATGGGATCGAGGGAGTAGAGTGTTGTATTATGATGTAGATGAAAGCAATTAAATATATCATTTTTACCAAGCTTTGGACCGGAAATAAACCATGGGCCTTCTGTTTCTTTTTTCGTAAAATTAAAATAAGATTAAAAAATATAGTTTAGTATAAAATGCCTATATGGGTATGAAATTTTATTAAATAACTAAAAAAATGGATATTAAACAAATAAAAGCTTCCGATTATCTGTTATAATCGGAAGCTTTTATTTGCTTTTTTAGAATAATATATGTCTCTAAAACTCATGTTACTATTTTGATTATCTGATGTCAATAAGTTTTTTGAGAATAAATCTACTGTTTTTTGTATTTATTTAAAAAATATCCTTTTTTAGAGCTGTTTTTTTTATAGAATAACAAGTGAGAGTGGGCTTGAGCCGTCAAGTTAGCCGTCAAAAAAATTAGATTGGGAAGGAATGTTGTTAAATGGTTAGAAAAGGAGAAAACATTTATAAAAGAAAAGATGGACGTTGGGAAGGGAGATATCCAAAAGGAAGAAAAGAAAATGGTGCTATTTATTATGGTTATATTTATGGATATAAGTATAAAGAAGTCAAACAACGTCTGATTCATTTAAAATATACACAACAAAATACAGAAGAGTTCTACACGCAAGACTATCAAGGTACTTTAAATGAATGGACAAACTACTGGTTAAAAGAGATTCAATCAGAAGTAAAGCCTAACACATACAGTAGCTATGTCGCTAAATTAACACATCATATTTTACCAATGTTCGGCATGCAGCCAATTTGTACAATCAAAAAAAATCAAGTAGAGTACTGGATTCGTACGTTGAAAGATAAATTATCGGTTAGTTCGATCCATGCAACATATAGAGTATTGAGAAGCTGTTTAAATTATGCTGTTCAACAGTCATTTATTCAAAAAAACCCATGTACAAATGTTAGATTACCAAAACAAAAGCCAAACAATGTCAAGAGTCTGACTAAACAAGAGCAAACTAAAATTGAAACAGAAGCAAAACGAAATAAATATGGTCTACCTATCTTGATTGCGTTAGAAACAGGTATGAGGATCGGCGAAATATCAGGGTTAAAATGGCAAGATATAGATTTTACAGAAGAAGTGATTCGCGTAAAGCGAACATTACAGAGAGTATCCGTAACGTCAGAAAACACGCAAAATAAAACGAAGGTAGTAGAGTTACCTCCTAAAAGCAGTAACTCTGTAAGAATTATTCCACTTTCTCCAAAAATGAATCTTTTACTGCAAAATGTAAAAAAAGAATCGAGAAGTGAATATGTAGTGGGGACAAGTAAAGCATTGGAACCAAGAGCAATCAATTATCATTTTAAACAAATTTGTCAAAAGGCTAAGCTTCCATCAATTCATTTTCATGCGTTAAGACATACCTTTGCAACTCGCTGTTTGGAAAATGGTGCCACGGTAGCAACAATCAGTGATTTGCTAGGACATGGGTCGATCAAAATGACGTTAGATACGTATATTAGTTCTTTCTTAACCGAGAAGAGAAAAGCAGTTAACTCCATCAGTTCAGTATGACAACTCGAAGGGGAGGAGCATTTGCTCGCCGTCATTACGCCGTCAAATCAACATTTAAAATGTATTTATATCATAGATTCAGACAAAGATTCTCTTGTTATAACAGATAATAAGAAAAAAGAGCTGAATAAGCTATTCAGATTATCTTTGATAGTATACAGCAAAATCAAAAGGATGTGAAAAGATATGTATGCGGTGGGGATACTTTCAGATAAACAAACAATACAAAAAAAGGAACAAGCTAGATTTTTTACTGAGTTTGATATTATAGTCCATGATTTGGAAGATGTAGATCTAGCCTCTCTTCAAGGGATCATTCTTCAAAAAAGCGAACAGGTTCAAATCGAAAAATTATTCCAATGGTTGATAAAAGTTCGAGAAAGCACGTTAAAACCGATTTGGATTTTGACAAATAAACCATTGGGAAAGGAAAAAATCATCTATTTAAAATTAGGTGTAACTGGATTTCTACTAGAATCAGATTCATTTGACGAAATCGCATGGACAATTAAAAATGGACTACTCAGCAGAACAGTTCAAAAAACAATAAAAAAAGATCAATTTTTTGACCTAGATCCGTCCAGCTTCACTATCGTGATTGCCGGTAAAAAAGTTGCTCTCACAAAATTGGAATATAGATTGCTAGATTATTTGTATGCCTCAGAAGAAAAAGTACGTACCTATGAGGAAATTGCTCATTATTTATGGGAAAAAAGAGAAGTTGCACCGAAATATCGCGTAGCGAATTTGATTTTCCATATACGTAAAAAAATTGAAGCACTTGATTTAAAGCATGCAGACGTTATCAAGACGATTCGCTCAAAAGGTTATGTATTAACACTTCCTAAAGAGCTTTCTGATTAGAAAAAAAACATCCATTTCCTTTATCTTCCCCAGTAGTTGATTCATTGAAAGGAGGGATGCAAAATTTTTTGAGTAATTTTAAACAGAAAGGAGGAAAAAAATGAGGAGAAAAAGAAAGGTTCAAATTGGAATAACAGCCATGATTACTGTGCTTATTTTGGGTATGTTTTATTTTACTCAGAATCAAAATGATAAATTAATGGCGGCACCACCTGTTGGGTATTCTGATTTTATTACGACTCCAGGGGTAAATATTATTAATCCAAATATTACTTCTCCTACAGAAGTATCTGGTGAATATTCTCTAAAATTTCGAATAAGTGACAAAATTCATTATGAACCCTTTGGTGCTTCAAGTGTTGAAAAATTTGTAAATAAAAATCCGGAATATCATATATTGGCCAATAGTAAAGTAATCAAGTTTAATCCTAAAGATGACATCATGCATACCGAACGTGGCGTCTGGATTCGCAATGTCGCCCTATATAAAGGTAGAGATGTCGACGTGAAATTAGTATTAGATAAACTAGATTTTAAGGAGACAGGAGGCATCTATCCAAGTGCTAATTTCTTTGCATTAGATCCTAGTGAACGTAATATTGAAAATGCTGCTGTCGTCAGTCCCAACTATCTAATAAAGTGGGAAAAATTATTTATGATGATGGGTGGCAACAGTTACGGCAATGAATCTAACATGGGTGATTGGTATTTACAGGGAGATAGATATTCCTATAGGTATGAATTTTATGATTCTAAAACAAAAGCTGCACTGAATGTTAAAGGAATCTGGAATTACAATAATATAAATGATGCAAAAGTTGTAAATACTAAATTTGATACTGATTTTAGTCGTTTTTTTGTTACAAATGATGCTGATGAAAATTTAGGCTATAAGTTAGATTTGCCCGAAGTAGGAAAAATAAGTTTGTCTGGAAGTATGAATATTGTAGATAAAAATTCAACAAAGGCAGGCTTAATGTTTCAAGGAAATGAGTATGGTACGTCATTCTCATCTGCACGTGCTGGTTTTAACCCAATGTTAGTAATGTACGAAACCGAATCCTTAGCCCGAATCGCACCTGCAAAACCAGTTGTCATTGGTAGTACTAATAGCCAAACGCATAAAGATCCTAACTATCTAAACATGAATTACACCATCATTCAAGATGTAGCAGATAATCGGGTTGTCAATCGAAATAATAAATTTGTGATCGAAACAACTGTCCCAGATTATTATGATATCGATTTAGCAAATATCAAAGTTAGTTCATATGGAAATTCAGATGACTTGACTAATTTATTTACAATCTCGGTTGACCCACTTAATTCAAGTAAATTGTTGCTAGTAGCTAAAGACCCAACCACAGATGAATTCAATGGGAAGGTATTTGAAATTAAAGTTTCTGCTAAAACAAACAATACTTTTGACTTTGCTAAAAACAAAGCAGCTTACAATTATCAAAATGGCGGTAAAGATGACGGGTATATGTTATTTGAACAAGGGTTATCCACTAATGTTCATTATGAGGTCAATGATAGTGCGACTGGTAAAATTGTCCACAATAAAGATATCCTTTCAGAAGTAACAGATGATTCGATGACCAAAGTTCTGTATGAGGGAATTCCAGATGGAGACTCTAAAAAGGATCTATCCTTCCCCAAAGATACCGATCTTTCAAAAGTAGACGTACAAACAACTTATCTTGATAATCTTCGCGTTGATACAGAAAATGCTATTGATGAACCAGTTACCGTATCGTATAAAAATGGCAAATTACCTGATTCTTCTATTCTTGGACCACAACAAGTAGTCCTGGTTTTAACAACAGCCAAAGGAGTCACTGCTGAAAAAGAAGTCATGATTACTATTTACGATATTAGTGCAAGCTTAACCATTAAATTTATTGGAGAACTAGACAATGAACTGCATGAACCTATCAAATTAGATGGTAATACGACAGAGACAGTGGATTTGACCCTAGACAAATCAGTTCAAGAGATTGTCTCTAACTTGTTAGCTAAAGGCTATACAAAACTAACGTGGGACAACCCAGCTCCAGAAAATGAGACACCATACACGGCTGGAACTGTTACCTATAAATTTCAAGGAAATTTAGCATTGGATTCTGTTCCTGCAACACTAGATTTTGGCAAACTGACCTATGACGCTAAAACTAAACGAGTAGAAAATCCAATCTTTAAAGAAAAGTTGATCGTGTCAGATACACGAGCAAATCCAACAAAAGGTTGGCATTTGACAGCTACTTTGACTAGCCCAATGATCAATGATCAAGGCAACGAACTAATCAATGCCCTTCGCTATGTTGATCAAGGCAAAGAGACAATTCTCGATTCAAATGCACAAGTTATCTATGCAAATACTGAAGGAAAAGACGGGAAATTTACAGTTAGTGATGCCTGGGGAACGGATCAAGATACTGATGGAATAAAACTTCAAATAGATTCTACTAACACGATTTATACTGGAGATTATGTCGGTACGATCACTTGGAAAATCATGGCTGGACAACCATAGAAAGGGGCAAGAAGATGAAAAAGAAAACACACATGATTTTGCCCTTATTCTTAGCAATATTATTTAGTTTGTTTGGAAGTGCTTCACCAATTCAAGCAGCTGAAGGTGGTGGCGATGGACAAGTTACTAGAGGCGGTAAAATCATATTTTACGAAGAGAAAGAAGAAACACAAGAGAGTTCTTCTACAGAAATAAGTACAACGGAATCAATTGTATCAAGCTCAAACATGTCAAATATTGAAAAACCAAAAGGAATCTTTCCAAAAACGGGGGAACAGATTCAGCGATTTGCTTGGCTAGGCGGGATGCTTGTACTGCTTTTTTTACTCCTACTATTTTTACGGAATAGTAAAAGGAGGGGGCAAAGATGAAGCAATTAAAAATATCACTTTGGTTGAGTATTGCTGTGATTTTTTGTTTAGCAGGTTTTCAGCAATCATCTCATGCAGAATCTGTAGAAACACTAGAAGGTTCTGGAATAGTTGAGGTTATTGGTAACGATCGTTCTGATACAGTGGATCCAGAAAATCCAGAAAAACCGACGGATCCTGGGGAAACGCCTCATACAACTGGACCACTTAGAATCGACTTTGTTTCTGCCTTAAATTTTAGTAAAGTCTTGATTCAAAAAAAAGATCGTAAATATGAAGCATTGGCGCAACAATTTTTTGATGAAACAAAACCAAGAGGTAGTTACATTCAAATAACAGATCAGCGGGGAGCGGCGACTGGTTGGACATTACAAGTCAAACAGCGCACGCAATTTCATAATCCCGTGATTCAAAATAAAGAAGAACAGTCACTAATTGGCGCGTATCTTTCCTTAGACAAAGGATGGGCCAACTCCAGTGGAAAGAGCCCAAAGCCTGCGGTCACTAGAGAAACGATTGGTTTAAATGCAATCGATACAGCATACGAGGTGGCAACAGCTGCAAAAGGTACAGGACGAGGTGTCTGGACAATTGCATTTGGTGCCTCAGATACCAATAGTGATAACCAACCATCTACTTTAAAACCACTTGTAGATAAAGAAGGGCAAGCAATTATGGATGAGGAGTATCAAAAACCTGCTTATACCAATTCAGCCATCACTTTAACAGTACCGGAGTCGACCAAAATCCATCCAGTACAATATCAAACGGAGATAACTTGGATATTAGCCGAGTTGCCTTAATAAATATCACAATCAGAGAGGGAGTTAACAATGAAAGTAAGAAGTTTATGTACAGTATCATTAGTAGCAGCAATTTTAGGAGCATCATTAGCAGGAGGAACACAGGCTTTTGCAGCACCTCAAGAATTACCATCAACAGGAACAGTAACCGTAGAAGAAGGTGGCGATCCTGGTAAAGGCAAAACTCCTGACCCGGAAAAGCCAGATGAAAAATTACCAGAACATCCTGAAATTGAAGATAATAAAGATGGCGGAGCTTTGATGATTGATCAAGTTTCTAATTTAAATTTTGGAACAATCAAAACATCAAGTAAAGATGTTGTAGCATATGCTGCACCAATTGACTTAACAGAAGCAACGCCAGCAGGAACAGGCACTCGTGGCGCAATCGTTGGCTGGACAGATGTCCGTGCAAATGGTGTGTATGGTTATACTGTAACAGCTGAATTAACACAACAATTTACTGGTACTGCAGCCAACGGAAGTACTGTTCTAGATTCTTCTACAATCGACTATTCAAATGGAATGGCCGTACCAGACAGTGGCAATAAAAACCTTGTACCTTCAAACACAGCAACTGGGTTTGAATTAGCCTTTGGCGGCGGCTCTAAAACAGTCGTAACAGCTGATAAAGCAGCAAAAGAAGGAAAAGGAACCTATGTAATGGAGTTTGGTCAAAGTGCAGATTATACGCCAAGTGCAGGTGCGCCAGCTGGAGCACCTGGAACAGATGGAGACTCAGTGAAATTGACTGTTCCTTCTGCAACTGCTTCTAATATGAGCATTGACACATATACAGCAAAAGTAACTTGGAAAATCGTTGCAGCGCAATAATTGTGTGTGTAGAGGTAAGCTGGTGGATTTTCCCATCAGCTTGCTTTTCTATGTCTAGCAATCCCTATACATACGAAACCGAACGCTAAGAATTTATGAGGTGAATAAATGAAAAAAAGAAATTGGATTCTCTATTTAGGAACACTAAGTTTGATACTTATTCTATGTTTAGGAAATTTTGAAAAGGTAAGAGCAAATGAACAAGATCCCGGAGGTGCCACAGGATTTACATATAAAGTGTCATTCCCAGATAACCAATTAGAAGAAAATATCGGATTTTATAAATTGAAAATGGCACCTAATGATCATCAAGTTGTTAAAATAGCTTTGTCTAACCCTGGAAAAGAAAAGCTAACAGTCGATGTTCGTTTAAACGGAGCAAAAACAAATCAAAATGGTGTAATCGAATATGGAGATTCTACTATTGAAAATGACGCTTCTTTAAAATTTGACTTCAAAGAGATTGTTAGTGCACCTAAGTCAGTTGAGTTAAACCCTAGTGAAACAAAAGATCTTGAAGTGACGATCCAGATGCCGGAAACTTCTTACGATGGAACGATTGCAGGTGGTATTCAGCTGATGCGATCGAATCAAGGCTCAGAAGTGGATAAAAAAGGTGGTTCACAAATCATTAATCAATACGCCTATGTTATCGGATTACTATTGCAGGAAACCGATCAGCTTCCACAACCAAATTTAGAATTAAATAGTGTAAAAGCCAATCAAGACAACGCACGCAATGCTATTTTCGTCAATTTTTCAAATATAGAAGCCGCTTATTTGAATGATATGACCGTAGAAGTACAAGTGACTGAAAAAAACAAAGAAAACATTTTATACGAACGCAAACAAACAGCAATGCGCATGGCACCAAATACCTTTTTAAATTTCCCAATTAGCATGAATGGTGAAAAAATGGTGGCAGGAAAATACAAAGCCAAAATTTTAGTAACCTCTGGCGATGAAAAATGGGCGTGGGATAAAGAGTTTACGATTGATCCACAAGAAGCAGATAAATTTAATGAACGAGATGTCGGTTTAGTTCAAGAAAAAGGAATGAACTGGCAGTTGATTGTTATGATTGCAGGTGGATTGTTATTAGGAATTATTGTGATTTTTGTTTTGCTCGTAATGATACGTAAACGAAAAATAGGGAAAAAGTCTATTGATTCTTCAAAAAAAAGACCAAATGGAAAAAAGACATCGAGTAAATCCAAAAATAAAATAAAAGATCGTTAGGAGCTGAAAAGAATGACTATTTTAGATCAGCTATTGATCGGTGGAATATCAGTCGCGATCGTTTTATTCTTTCTGGCTTGTTACTTTTTAATTCAATGGATTAGAACCCAAAAGAAACTGACAAAACTACCAAAAAGAAAAAGTAAAAATAAAAAGAAAAATAAACGCATTGCTCAAAAACGTCTCTACCTAAACAACATCAGAAAAAAACAGTTTATTTCTTTAAGTATTTCTTTGCTATTAGCAACCTCATTGATCGGTGGATCAAGTTATCTGGCTTACTATCAATCAATGAATTTAACATCAGATGATTCAGATACTCTTGTCAAATGTTACTATTTAATCAGAGATTTTGAAAAAGAATTAGCCACAGCAAAAAATGGGGAAGATGATGAAACAAAAATCCAACAAAACATTCGTTATCTAGCCACTGCTATGACGAGTCAAGGAACTAAAAAAGCCAGTAAAATCAATACAGAAGAAGGACAGCTGACCTTGAATCGTTATTATAATGTAATCAAACAACTTGGAATGAATGCCAGCACACAAACCAATAATTTTTATGGAAATGTTGAATTAGTTGATGCTTTTTTAGCAGATATAAAAAAAAGTGAAACCTACGAAAAAGCTGCTTTTAGTTATTATAAAGTCAATGAATCTGCATTAAGCAAAGAGAAGTAAGTAGGAAACCTTATGAAAAAAAAACAAAAAACAAGCATTTTTCCTTATATCAAAGATCTACTAGTTGCCTGTTTTTGTATGATAATTCTATTAGGCATGATCGGTCTGATTTATTTTAAAGGGATAAGAATGCAAGGTTATGCAATGATGCCAACTTTTCATGATAGAGATTTACTAATAGCTAAAAAGACAAAGAAACTTAATCGTTTTGATTTAGTTGTGTTTAAAATTAGTGATAAACAGCAAATTAGGCGTGTTATCGCTCTTTCAGGTGAAACGATTCAATATAGTAATGACGTCTTGCTGATCGATGGAGAACCAATTGATGAAAAATTTATTGTAGATGAAATCAATGAAAGTCAACGAAATGGTAGGAACTACACAGAGAATTTTTTCAACGGCTTAAAAACGATTCCTAAGGGATATTGCCTTGTGTTAGGAGATAATCGCCCTTACGCAACAGACAGCCGTCACTATGGCTTGATCCAGACACGTAATATCATCGGAGTGATCCGCATGAGACTTCTTCCTATCAATGATTTACACTCCTATTAAATAGAACGAAAAATTCACTATTTGGTTGATTTTTCATTGTAAAAATAGAAAATTTTGTTAAAGTGGAAGTAGTAATAGTAAACGGAGGGGAATCATGAGCGTATATTTAGAAAGACCAGAATTTGAAGAAAATCTGCTTTTTAGAGCTTTCATCAATGATGGTATGACGATTGTGTATCCTCATTGGCATAAAGAAGTCGAAATCATTTATTCAATACGAGGGACTGTCAATATCGGCGTGGGGGATGAAATCGTGCACGTAGCAGAAGGGGAAATCTATTTTTTTGCCAGTGGTGAACCTCATTATTTTCTAGCGTCTCCTGATAGTGAACGGATTGTTTATCAGTTTGATTTGAGCCTATTTGATGAAAAAAAAATGAAATCAGTGAATGATTGTTCATTGATCGAATTGTTTGAAACAGGGGAAAAGCACAGTTCAAAATGGTCGAAGTCTTTGACTATCGATATGAAGAAGTTGTTACAGCAATTATTTGAGGAATATGGGAATAAAAAAACGGGGGGAAATTATGCACTCTTTAGTTTGCTTTTTCAATTGATTACAATTTTTTATAGAAGACTTCCGCAAACGCAAACGGAAGTCAAAAAAGGAGCTAAAGCTTCTACTATAAAGTATAAAGAAAACCTAGAACAGCTAGATCAAATTTTTACCTATGTAGAAAATCACTATGAAGAATCAATTACATTGGAAGAAATCTCAAAATACAGCGGATTTAGCTCTTATTATTTTACCCGTTTTTTCAAAGCCAATACTGGTACGACTTTTATGAGTTTTTTAACGGAGTACCGAATTAATCAAGCGAAGTTTATTTTAGCGAATGAAAAAGTTCCGATGACCGAAGTGGCTGAAAAATCTGGTTTTGCCAGTGTGAAAACTTTTCATCATGTATTTAAAGAACAAGTGGGGATTTCACCTTTGAAGTATCAAAAGACAATAATAGAATAAAAATAGAGGTTGGGAAAAAAGCACCTAATCCCGAGAAATAAGAAGGAATTGCTTCTGCTCCCACCGTTTGTTCGAATAAAAAGAGCTTGAAACATAACTTGAAAAGTTATGTTTCAGGCTCTTTTGTTTTGCGATGATAAATTGAGTCAAAGAGTGAATAATGCCAAAAAATAATCCTTATTTGATTGAAGGGAAAAGTCAGTTTCATTGTACTGATGAACGGTTTTTGTCACCGTATTAAGACCCTTTTCTTTATAGTATTTTTTGGAGTTTTTTAAGTGTTCTGACATCTTTTCCAACTGTTTTTTAGGACTAGCTGTATTTGTTAATTCGATACAAAGCATATTTACTTCTTTTTTTATAACCATATACAAATTTTTTTCTTCGCTATCCTTGGTTTCATTTACGGCAAATTCAGATAAGGCTGACAGACAGTGAAGAAAATCAATTAAGCGAATTGAAATATCACTTTCTCGAATCTTGCTAGGTATGGCAAGGTGAAGATGGATATGTTCTCTATCACACATTTCAATCAGATAAAGCAATAGACCTTGAACGGATGGGATAGATAGATTACCAAGATCGTCATAAGAATCTTCTTCCAAAAAATCTCTAGAATAATCAGTGATTGAATCAATGTAGTTAAGAGCTTTTTTATTTTCACCTTGTTCGATATAATCTGCCAAACTCAAAAGAATATTTCGATAATCGTGTCTAAATTCATCTGAAACAGTGATTTTTTCCATTTCTTGATTGTATTGCTCAAATAGAACCTCTTTTTTTAATTGCTCTTGATAATACCGGCTGTAGAGATAAGCAGTAGTGTAAACAATGAGGTTTAAAGTGAGTAGTAAGAAAGTTAGGTAAAAAAAGGACTCTACAAAAAAAAGTGTAACTGCGACTTGTTTAAGTACGGCAAAAATGATAAGGAAACAAAGAGCAATCATCGATTGGAGTTTGTAGCTTTTGCGAATATGCAAAATAGAGTCAGAGATCATATATTTTTTATCGACCTTCTTAGCCACTAAAATTAGTGAGAAAAGGCATACTTGTTGGGCAAGCAGAGAAAAAGGGACGAGAAACTGACGTTGATCTGCATCTAGGTAGTTCAATCGAAACAAGAAATTCAATAAATCATAAGTAAAAAGCCAGGAGATGATAACTAATGAATTTATCAAAAAAGGCGTGAGGGCCATCAAAATCCAGCTACCAGTCCATTGCACAATAAAGATTGCTGAGGTAGCAAAAAAAGCAAACAATAGTAAAAAAACATAAGGGGTTCTAATAAAAAAACTAATAATAATAACTGAAATCAATAGGCAAGATAACAGAATCGATTGTTTTTTATTAATATATTTTTTATTCAGAAGAGCCCAAACAACTTGAAGATAATTTAGAGCAAATAACTCTGTTGCTAAATAGGTTTCCATAAATTTGTATGCTCCTTTAAGTAGAAAAAACATAGCTTTGTCTTATCATATCAAAAACTTTTAAAAGTCACAATTTATAGCTAGTTTATTGAAAAAATTATTTTGTTTATGAGTTAAGAAGATACAGAAAAAAATGTAGGACAACAAGGTGTATTCATCATTGTCCTACATTTCCTATTAAATTATTGTTTTGCTAGTTTTGGAACTGAAAAACTAGCTATAAAATAGTTGTCTTTTTTTGAAACTTGATAATTGGCTTTTTTGTACTTATCGATCAATTTTGCCAGAATATATAGTCCTTTACCTTGATGATTTTTTTTAGTCGAAAAATTATTTTGCAACAGAGAATGAAAGGAGATCCCGTCATCATTATTATAAGTATTTTTAACTGTTACTTTTACAAATTCTGAATCACCAGTGATGCTTATCTCAATCAACTGAAACTCTGCTTCTTGAACAGCCTCATAAGCGTTATCTAACAAAATAGAGAAGCAACGAATAAAATCAACAATATTCATATCGATATCTGTAAGTTTTTCAGTTATTTGAATTTTTGGTTGGATATCTGTTTCTGAGCAACGTTTTAAAAAGCTAGTCAAAAGACCTTGAATCGGCGGATTATGAATCACTGCAATTGTTTTATATAAATTTGGCGTAAGCAGTGAGTTTGAATAATCGATGATCGAATGCAGTAAGCCAAGAGCTTGCTTTGTATCATTCGTTTCTAAATAAGACGTTAATCCAATCAAAAGCTGTTTGTAATCATGACGAAATTCATTAGAGCGTTCGATTTTTTCTCGCTCTTGTTCATATTTTTCTTTAAGAATACTAATATATTGCTGTTCATTTTGTTGCTTGACCACAAGCAAAATATTCCAACTCAGAAAAGCTGTAAAACAAATAATCATGAACGTACTATAAAAGAAAGGGGCTGAATAGCCTTCTAAAACACTAAGTTGTTGTAATCCAATTGTAAAAAATAAAAAAAATAGAAGTAAAACAGATACAAATCGATATTTTTTAGGTAAAAGATGAAGAGTTGTTGTTACACTAAACCGTTTATTTAAATAGTTGGCAAAGATCAAAAGTAAATAGAGAACAAATTGCTGTAGAAAGATAAAGAATTTTAAGTATGTAGCATGCGTCTCGGCGGATATATAGTGGTTAATAAACAAAATATCCCAAAAATCCAAGGTCAATAACCAAGAAAGTAAAACAATTGCATTTTGAAAGCTTAAAAATAAAGCTGGTGTCAACCAGTTTTGAACTCTTTTTACAGGAAATGAAAATTGTAAAAGAAAAAAAGGAATCAACAACAAGATGACGAAATGATCGTCAGTTAGTGAACCTACAATAAACTGAACAACCAAAATAGCACTCAATATCATTGTTTCTCGAAAAAGCAATATCTTTTTATATGCGAATAACCAAAGTAGCTGTATCAAATTTATTGATAATAAAGAAATAAAGAATGGTCTATCTAGCATATTGATACTCCTGTAATCCTTTTTTTACTTTATCAATGATTCTAGTTCCTACAAAAAGATCTTTCTCACCAGTAAAAGTAATCGTGCCATTTTTTCGATTGATCGATGAAATATTTTCAAGATTGATTACATATGATTGAAGAGCCGAAAATAAGTAAGGTTGTTTTAAGTTGTTTTTGATTTTACCAATTTTTCCTTCAATAATTAACTCTTCCGAAAGAGTTTTGATCAAGACGCGACTCTTCAAGCCCTTTAAGGATTCAATATATAAAATTTCTTTACAATTAAGATAAATAGCTTCGTATCCATTCATAAAAGTTGTAATATCTTGATCTTGTCTCCAAGAAGATTTGGTAAGACTTTCAATTTTTAGAAGAACATTATCAATCGTCGCTTTTAGCTCGCTTGAATCAACAGGATTTTTTACCAAATAACCAAGTGGAAAAATTTCACTATTAATAATTGAAATCGCCTTGTCTTCAAAACTAGTTAGAAAAATAATCGAACATTTTGAATTAATTTCTCTGATTTTATTAGCTAAATCAATGCCAGAATACTGCATTTTTAAATCAATATCTAAAAAGAAAACATCATTATCTGAAATATTCAATGTCGGAATATCGTCCATAAAAAGCAAATGATTATCTAAAGGAGATATTTTGTAATGAAAAGAATTGGAGTGGTAGTTTTCAAGATAATGAATAATTCTTTTTCTATAAAGATTATCATCTTCAACTACATAAATCGTTGTATTTATAGTCATTATTTCCCCTCCTAGAAAAATAAATATTTTAAAAAATAATTTTAATATATTTTAGAATAGAATGATAGAAAAAGAAAGGTTTAAATAGATTAAAAATTAAAAAGGCTGTATATGTAACAAGAAAGCGTTTACTTGTTGCTTTTAAAGTGAAGAAAAATAAAATTTATAAATAAAAAAGTTAAATGTAATTTGTTAGCGCTTACTTGTTGTTTTATTTGTTATTAGGTAATTGTACTATGAATGAGTTCATTGATAAACAAATATGAATACCTTATACAAAAATGTATGAACTATTCGTTTCGTTAGCTAGCTTAACACTGTATGTATCGTGAATGCTCTTAAGGTAAGTTACAAAAAACGTGTTGTGAAGATAGCTTCTAGCTTGGATTAAAAAAAGTATTTTTAGTCATACCGAAGCAAACCCAAGTAGTTTTTATACATAGAAAGGAAGTTAACATGATTACACAGTTAAAGAAAATCTCAAAATATTGTCGATATGTTTTATTGGCGGGTGTCTTACTATTAATTTTTCCAACCTATTCAATGGCTGCCAACAAAGAGACCGACCCATTAGGTTTTGTCGTTCAAGCAATTAGACCAGATACACAACTTGAAATGAACAAATCTTATTTCTTTATTGAAACCAAACCTGATGAGAGTCAAGTGTTGAAAGTAAAAGTGAAATCAACTCAAAATAATCCAACTAAAATAAAAGTTTTTGTTGCCAATGGCACAACAGGTTCAACTGGAAATATTGAGTATGACGAGCCAACCAAAGAACTAGATGTAAGTTTGAAAGATCCTTTAACCGAAATTGTCCAAGTAAGTGAATCAGAGATTTCATTAGAAAGCTTTGAGGAAAAAATAGTTGAACTAGTAGTGACACCACCTAAAAAAAGTTACGAAGGAGTTAAGTTAGGTGCTGTTGTCTTTGAAACGGTTGAAGACCAAGAGAAGACCAAAAAACAAACGATTTCCAATAAATACCAATACAAAATCGGCTTGGTCACCACTGAAACAGGAGAAGAATACAAAAATGCTAAAAAGCTAGAACTAATATCAGCCAAATTAGGGTTGAAATTAGGGCATAAACAAGTCGCTGCTGTCATACATAATCCTGAACCGAAAATTGCAGACAATTTAAAAATTGAAGCAACAGTTACTAAAAAAGGTTCAGAAACTATTTTGAAAAAACAAACCGTAGAAAACGCCAGAATGGCGCCAAATAGTACCTATGAATTTTCGGTCGATTGGGGCGTCGACGCTATCGATGCTGGTGACTATACGTTAAAAGTTCACGCACAAAATGATGAGGAAGATTGGAAATGGGAAAAAGATTTTAATGTTTCCGGTGAAACAGCTAAGAAAATGAACGAAGAAACTGTTTTTAAAATAGAGTCACCAGACTGGTTGCCTTATGTCGTTATATTAGCTATTGGATCATTTATAGTCGTCGTCATAGTGTTATCCATTAGAAATAAACGTTGGAAAAAAATGATCCGCGAACGAATTAGAAAAAGAAAAGCGAAGCAAGCAAAAAGAAAGAAGGCCGAACAAGCAAAGAATAGTAAGAACAAACGAACAAGGGAGTGAAACGAATGAATCGGAGCTTAAAAAAAATCTCAAATAAACGATTACTAACGATAATACTCTTTTTCAGTTTTGCTTTTATTTTTGCTCCAACTGTATCTGCTAATCAAATAGATGAAGGAGATGTTGGCATCGCATTTAAAAAAACAGAAGATGACGTGCCACCAACACCACCGCCACATGATAATACACCTACAGCTAATGACAGTAAACCAATCAATAAACGAGTTAGTTTACCAAATACGGGAGAAACAGTGAAACAATTGACATTCTTGATTAGTGGAATGGTCTTGATCGTCATCAGTTTTGCAATTGTTTTAGATAAACAAATCAAGGCTAGCGGTGATTCATAAATTCAAGAAAAGTATTATTTAAAAATAAACTAAGAGAGGATGTTTTTATGAGAGTCTATCTTTGGCTGTATATATTAGGAGCCTGTGGCACAATTTCTTTAGGAATGTTCCTCTTCTCCTTAAATAGAGACAGCATTTTATTAAAAAAGTTAAAGTTAAAAAAATCAAAAATATTGGTGAACTGGCTATTGCTGGTTGTATCAATTGTCTGCTTTCTTTTGATGATTTATGCATTTATGTATATTCAAAAGCAAATCAATATCTTTAATATAAGTTAAATAAGTGGTAGGAACTTCAACAGCTTACTACGACAACTTCCTCACAGGTAGAATATGTTAGGAGAGAATAAATGAATAAAAAAGTACTAGGAACATTAATCGTAGGTCTATCCGTTGGAGCAGTATTGTTGCCAACAGCTGCTCAAGCAGCAGAAAAAGAAGCAAATACAGGAGTAGGTATTGGATTCAGCAATGGAGATGATACAGTCATTCCTGGACCTTATGATGAAGCATTAAGTTTGATTAATAAACCGACAGCCTTCAAATTTGGTACAGAAAATGAAGCAAGTGCATCAAGCTCAGTATACTATCAACAGTTGAATACAAAACAGTACATCGCAGTATATGAAGATCGTGAAGCGGCTCAACAAACAAACTGGGATATAAAAGCTAAATTGTCTGACCTTACTAGTACAACAGATGCAAAAGAAAAGCTAGCTTCAACATTGTCTATGAACACAGCAAATATTTCTACTTTTAATTTGGATGATCAAAGAGATAAAGAAACAGGGAAATTACCGCAAACCATTGCAAAATTACCAGATTTAACAAAATATACTGAAGATAAAGTAACTGGTTTTACTAAAGTATCTCTTGAAGCTGGTGCTGGTAGTACGCCTATTATGGTTGGTACAAAACCTGGATCTAAAGGATTTGCTGCAGAAGTTAGAAATGTCCAATTAACTGTCAATTCTGGTCAAAAAGATAAAACAGACGGTAAACAATTTACAGGTACAGTTAGCTGGTCTTTAGAAGATACAGAGTAATTAGAACATATCATACATTAAAAAAACACAATAAATAATATTTTAGTCTTAAAGGAAGTTGTCGTAGTAAGCTGTTGAATAAAAAGTAATGGAGGAATTTTTTATGAACAAAAAAATAGTATCTAGTTTAGCATTAACATTAACGTTTGGAGCAGTACTTTTACCAAGTACAGTTAGGGCAGATGAGTTAAATTCTGATATATCGGTGACCGTTGACGCAGGAACAGGGACAGGACCAGCAGAAGAAGAAATATCAGATAAACCATCTCGTGATGGAGAATTTATCATCAAAGCAGTATCAGACTTTAATTACCCTTCTGTTCCGTTAGGAGAAACAAGAGCTGCAACGATTGCAAAAGATAAAGCATCTGGTATCGAGGTAGTCGATGTAACAGGTAATGGTACTGGTTGGAATGTGAAAGTAGCGATGGATTCATTCAAAGTAACAGGCGGAGAAAATGATGGAGAAGACTTAAAAGGATGGGAATTAACGATTCCAACAGCTGAAGTGACATCCAAAAGCTCATCGACCGATCCTGAAAACATGCCAGTAGGAAAAGAAGCCAAAATATCTGGTCAACTTGCCGGCACCGTTTTTAAAGCGGATAAAGGAAAAGGGATGGGACGTTACACGAATGTTTTTGAAAGATATAATGCTCAGCAAGAGCCAACAAGAAAAACAGGGGTCCAATTAACGATTCCAAATACAGCACGTAAAGCAAGTTATGTAGGGAAATTAAAGTGGACATTAGCAAATACACCAGAATAAAGGGAAAGATTTGTTAGTTGGTAAATCCAAAAACGGGAGGATAGATAATGGTGAAGTCAACATTCTTAAAGGGGACTATGATTGTAACTTTTTTGGTAATAGCCTATGGAGCTCAAACTAATATAGTCGAAGCAACTGACTCCATAAATACTGATATTGATGCCAAAATTATCGAAGGGAAGACAAATCCTGTTCCACCGTTATTTGGTCAAGATCCTGAAGATCCAAAAAATAATGGTACAAATAGCTCAGGGTTGTTAAAAATTGATCGGGTACCAAATTTTAGTTTTGGGAAAGTGGTTAAAAGTGGTCTATATCAAGAAGAATATGCGATTAATTCAAATCCATATATCCAAGTATCGGATTTAAGGGGGACTCTAAGCGGTTGGACATTGTATGCTAAAATATCTAACTTTGTTTCAGAGCCAACAACTAGTGATCAAAAAAGATACTTATTGAGTGGAGCCAGTTTAACATTAACAAAAGGCGATATTCAGGAATATAATTCTGAATACGCCGCTCCTCCCAAAAGCTATTCAGTTTCGCTAAATAAAGATCTTCAAAAAGTGATGTCGGCAGATAAAAATGCTGGTCAAGGGGTTTGGGCAACCAGATGGAAAAGTGATAAAGCAATAAATAAAAATATAAAATTAGACATTTTGCCAAATACTGCTAAGGCAGGAAGAGAGTATACAGCAACTATTTTTTGGAAGTTGGCAGATGTTCCAAGTACAGAAAATTAGATGGAGAGTAATAGATGACATTTTTTAAAATAATAAAGTATTGCCTAACAACATTTTTGTTGATGACGTTATTGAGTGTTAGTGATTTTACATATGCAGACGAGCTGGGTTACTCAGTTCAAGCGGTTATTCCAGAAAACCAAATTGATCAATCAAAAACATATTTCGATTTAAAAATGGAGCCTGGACAAACGCAGGATATAGAGCTTGAAATCAAAAGTTCCAGCAGTGAAACATTAAATTTAGAGGTTGTCCCTCATATAGGAACAACAAGTCAAAATGGAGAATTGGAATATAGTGTGGAACCAGAAAAAAATGATTCCACTCTAATTTATCCTATGACAAGACTGATTTCGGGAAAACAAATGGTCACATTGAAACCTAAAGAAACAAAACGTGTGACATTTCGCTTGAAAATGCCTAAAAAAGCATTTGAAGGAAAAATAGTTGGCGGCTTTAATGTTTATGATCAAGAAAATAATAAAACAACCGATTCTGCTTCAAAGAAAAATGATGTTCAGATCAAGAATGTATTTTCTATGGTGATCGGTATACAATTGCGTGAGAATCTAGAAAAAGTAGAGCCAGAGCTTAAATTAAATACCGTTCGGGCAAGCTTATTTAATTATCGAACTGCCGTTACTGCCAATATTCAAAATATAAAGCCAGAGTTTATTAGTGAGCTGACCGTATCTGCGAAAGTCAGAAAAAGTGGTTCGGAAAAAATTGTTTATGAAACTGAAAAATCAGATATGGCAATGGCACCAAACTCAAACTTTAATTTTCCAATTTTATTGGAAAATCAAGAAATAGCTGCAGGAAATTATGAACTAGAGTTAGCGGCGCATTCAAAAACAGGTGAGTGGCAGTTTAGCAAAAAGTTTAGAATTACAGAAGACGAAGCAGACCAATTAAATGAAGAAGCAATTGAAGTAGAAAAACCAGAAAGCAATAAATGGATGATAGTCATTGCTATAGCTGTGGGTATAGTCTTTGTTCTATTATTTGGTATTATTATTGTTTTATGGCGTCGGAGAAAATGAGCTATCAAATGAACCTTTGAGTAAATAGGACAAATTATAATTTAGGTTCATTTTCAAATTTTAATAGAGAGAGACATGACAGAACGTAATTTTGATAATAATAATTTAGCAATTCGCCACTATAAAGAATTCTTGTTATGAGAAACCGTGTATACAAGTAGAAATTCCAACTGAGGACTCGTTCAAAAGGATTGCAAATGGAACGAGTGAATCAAATGGGGAACAATAAATGTATCAAAAGAGTGGAATGATAAAAATGGGCTGTTTTATAAACAGTCATCTATTGGTAACTATAAAGACACCTATACTGGAAAAATCGAATGGCAATTAGTAGATGCTCCAACAAGATGATGAATATGAAAGAATAAGATAAGACTGCCGAAAATAAATAGGAAGAGCTTAGAGAAGATTTTCTCTGAGCTTTTCTATCATGATGTGTATTACCTATAGGGTTCTCAAAAGATAAATATAATTGTCGTTTGGTAGCGCATTCATGGTGTTTTTTTTATCGTTAAATAAGTGTAATATACATATAATAAAATATATTTTATTTAAAAACATATAATTACTATTTTTTATTTCAGAATTGTTTAAACTAAAAATATAAGTATAGTAGAAAAGGGAGGACGAATCATGTATACGATTGGATACTTGATTGAGAATAGACAAGAAGAGAATGCACATTTAAATTTTTTAACAGATAAAGGGTGGAGCTTGCGAGAGATTAATATAATGAAATATTCGGATTATCCAGGTAATTTAGATGCTATTATTCTTTTTGAAGAGACAATGTCAGAAACATGTTGTTGCTTGATGAAATTAAAAAAACACGTAAAAGTGCCGATTTATCTATTGACTACTAGTGATGATTCCCGCTCAAATATAGTTTATCTACAATTAGGAGTGGAAGCGTGTTTTCCTATGAAAATGGAGGAAGAGGAACTTTATTATACATTATCGAATTTACTTACTCGCTATGCCGATAAAAGCAACCATTTGTTATTGGATACATCAAATTTATCTCAGAGAAAAGAAATCGAGCTAATTCCTAGAAATTTAAGTGTGCTAATTGATGGAAAAAAAGAAATTTCTTTAACCAAAAAAGAATATAATGCACTAGAGATGTTATGCAATAGTCCAGGTCAAACTATTTCTTACGATGAACTCAAAGAAAAATTATGGACTCCTGAAATAAATGATGAAAATAAGAATTATCGAGTGGCCAACCTAATGTTTCATTTACGCAATAAAATAGAATCTAGTACAACCAATCCACGATTTATCAAAACGGTTCGTTCTAAAGGGTATATGTTAGATTTAAAATAGTTAAAAGAAAAGTAGTTGACTATAGCCAAAAAGAGGATGGAACAGTAGTTACTTCTGCTCCCACTGTTTATCTGGATAGCATGTGGTTGGGATATGACTCCTATAGTTATGTCCCAACCACTTTTTCAATATAATAGTCAAAAAATAACTAATTTAATTGGAGTGTAAAAGTCACTAGAAATTTTTCTTTCTGACTATATACATAAAGCTCTGTTTGGTTATATTGTTGAAGAATTTTTTGAGCATTGAGCAAATCATGTTCCTTCAACTTTTTTTGTGCTTGAATATTTTGTTTTTTTGCATGCTTAAGCAACGTTGAAGGATTCTTTAAATTAGTTAGAGAAAAGTAAAAGATTTGCTTTTCTTTTTTGATAGAAAGATCTAAGACTGATTCCTGTCCCGGAACAGTTGTTTTTAAGGCGTAATCAAACAAAGCAGAGATACATCGAATAAAATCAATTAGTTGAAGGGGGATGTCTGATTCCTGGATCATTCGAGGAATCGAAATCCTTAGCTGAATATTCTTCGCTTCACACAGTTCAATAAAATGAATCAGTAATCCTTGAACAGGAGGAATCGTTAAATGATTTACCTGATCATACGCATCTTCTTCCAACAAGTTCTTAGAATAGTTTTCTACAGATGAAATAAAATCCAACGCTTTTTGCAAGTCATTATTTTCTATGTACCCCATTAAACTCAAAAGAATATTATGATAATCATGTCTAAATTCATCCGATAAAGTAATTTTTTCCATTTCCTTACTATATTGCTGATACAATATTTTTTTCATCATCTGTTGCTGATAATACTGACTATATAAATAGGCAGTGGTGCAAAAAATTATGCTAAGGGTCAACAGTAAAAACGTTAGATAAAAAAAATCAATATTAGAGTGAAGAAAAACAGCTAAACGTTTAAAAGAATCTAAAGAAACTAAAAGAATCGTTAGCAAAATAGCTGGAAGCTTATAACTTTTTTGAATCTGAATGATTGAGTCGAATATACTATATTTTAGATCGATTTGCTTAACAAGAACAATCAACCCAAAAAGAAAAAGTTGTTGTAATATCAATGAAACTGGAAAAAGTTGTTGGTAAAGAGTATTAGAAATTTGCCCAGTTTTCAAGAGAAAATCGATTAAATCATTTGTAAATAACCATGAAATGATGATTAATGAATTTTCCAAATATAAAAAAAGAACCATAGGCAACCATTTTTTAAAAGACTGAACAATAAAAATAGGTTGTAAAATAGTAAAGATGGCTAATGAGACAAAGGGCATATTAAATACCAAGTCGAGCGGGATTTGAAGACCTAGCAACACAGCTAAAAGAATCGTTTGTTGTGATGTAATAAACTTTTTATAGTTGAGAAACCAAACGAATTGTAAATAATTCACAACAAGTATTCCATTAAAAAGAGTGGTTGTCACAGTTTTTCCCTCCTCTGTTTTAGAATTTTTTAGGTATCGTAAACTTGGCAATAAAGTGATTATTTTTATTTATAAAATTATGACTACTGTACTTATAATTCTTCAATATATTGATAAAAATATATAGACCTTTTCCTTGATGACCTTCTTTGGTTGAAAAATTATTTTGTAAAAAGGTGGAGAATGGGACATCGGTTTGATTATTATAGGTATTATCAACTTCGATGGTCACAGTACTAGCCGTTCCAGTTATGGTGATCTCAATAGAAGGATTATTTGTTTTTTCAGTAGCTTCATACGCATTATCCAACAAGATAGAAAAACAACGAATAAAATCTACGATGTTCATATCAATATTCATCAAATTTTCAGTTATGTGTAAGCTTAGATGAATATTTGCACTAAGTACTTTATTTAGAAAACTAGTTAATAAAGCTTGGATAGGTAAATTATTAATGACAGAAACTTTTCGATATAAGTTTGGTGTAAGCAATGAATCAGAGTATTGAATAATGCGCTTGAGCTGATCAAGCGCTTTTTCTTGATCTCCAGATTCTAAAGAAGTCGTTAGGTTTTGCAGGAAACTTTTATAATCCTGTCGAAACTCATTTGAAAGAGTAATTTTATTTTTTTCGCGATTATAGGTTTCAGTTAAGAGGGCAATATATTGCTTCTCGTTATTAGACTTAAGTACGATCAGCAAATTCCAGCTGATTAAACAGGTGTACCCAACGATGATGAATAAGCTATACATCAGAGAAAACGTATCGCCATTTAAAACGTTGATTTGCTTGATCACAACGGCTAAAAAAAGCAAGAATAAAAGAAAGACAGATAGCAATCTGTACTTTTTTGGAAGTAGTGCAGGAGTATCATGAGGAAAATATTGTTTCCATAAATAATTCATTAATCCAATAACTAAAAATAATACTAGCTGCTGTAAGAAAACAAATAAGTAAAAGTAAGAATGATAGGTTGCATTAGAAATTTGATGATTATAATGCAAAATATCCCAAGTATCTAAAGTTGGAATCCAAGAAAGAGTAATCAAAGCAATTTCAAAACTGATCAATAAGGAAGGAGAAAACCAATTATTCAACCTTTTAACAGAAAAAATAAACTGTAATACAAAAAAGGGTAATTGAAAAAGAGCTACATAAGGTGAATTGATAAGAAAACCTAAGCTAAATTGTATTACTACACAAAAAGTTAAGATTAGGCTTTCACGTAACATAAAAATTTTTTTATAGGTGAGAAGCCAGATAAATTGGAAACAATTAATAGCTAGAAATGATGTGAAAAGAGATTTATCCAAAGTAAGTAGCCTCCTATAAGGCTTTTTTTATTTTATCAATAATCGAGATGCCTACATTTAATTGTTCTCCATTTGAGAAGGTAACAATTCCATTTGCTCGATCAAGCGTAGCAATGGTTGATAAGTTGATGATATACGACAGTAACGAGGTCATTAAGTAGTCTTGTGGTAAGAGTTTTTTGATTTTTCCAATATGACCGTTGATAATGATTTCTTCTGAAAAAGTTTTAATTAAAATTTGCCCCCGTACTCCTTTTACGGATTCAATGTAAAGGACGTTTTTACAGTTGATATAAACTTTTTCGGCACCATTTTTTAATGTAACAATATCAGGATTTTCGGTCCAGAAATCTTTTAAGAGGTGTACTACTTTTGCTAATAATTTATGGATCGAACTATTTAGATTTGTTGGCGATGTACTGTCTTTAACGATATAGCCAATTGGAAAGATATCACTATTGATTATAGAGATCGCTTTGTCTTCTAGACTAGTCAGAAAAATGATCGAACAGTTATTATTTCGTTTTCTCACTTCAGTCGCTAAATCAATTCCAGTAAATGTTGTTTTCAAATCAATATCAAAAATAAAAACATCCGTATCAGCAACAGACAGTGTTTGTAAATCTTTTAAAAAAAATAAATGATTATCTATAGAAGAAATATCAAAATCAACAAAGTTAGAGTGATAGTCTTCTAAAGAGTTTATAATTCGTTTCCGATACTCATAATCATCTTCTATCACGTAGATTTTAGCACATAAGCTCATAATAAAGTACTCCTTAGTATTTAAAAAAAATATTAATCAAACAATACTAATACATAGTAAATTATATTGACAATAAAATGAAGAGTTTATTAATAAAAAATTTATAAAAAAACGTAAAAAAGACAAAAAAACGTTTACATTCGATTTAAGTGATTTAAAAGTATCGGTATTATTTAAACAGTATTACAGCACCATTTTAATACAAGTGAATTAATGAGGAGGAATTATATGTGGAGGAATAGATTACTTGCATTTTTGTTGGTAATTATTTGTTTTAGTACTTATCCAAAGAGTAGTAAAGCAGAAGAGAAAAATGCCGGAAACCATGCAAGTAGTCAAGCGAGTATTACATTTGTCCATGACAATACACCTTTAAAAAGCAAAGAACCTCCAACTGAAAAAGGAGGAATATTTGGTGATTTAGGTCTAGGGCAAGGAAAAAGATTACCAAACACTGGTGAAGTTAAGATGATTTTATGGATAGCCGCAGGTTACCTAACATTAATAATTTTAAGCTTTATCATCGGCTATTACTATTTAATTGGGGGAAGAAAAATGAAACTATGGAAATCGATGTTATTAACAACAGTACTATTAGGTAGTATTGCAGCACCCAGCGTCTCACTTGCGACAGATGGTACGGCAGGAGACGAAACAGGGAAAAAAGATGCAAAATCTTTTAGTTCGGTAAACTTACAAGCAGGGAAAGATGATGAACCTGGTGAACCAGAAATTCCTGGCGGTGAACCTGGAAAAGGAGAAGAAGGTTCAGGAGAAACAGGAAATACTGGAGTTCTAGCAATTACGTATGTTTCTCCATTAGATTTTGGAGATTTTCAATTAACGGGTAAACAAGAAGTATTATCTGCAACAAATGAAAATCCAAGTCTTCAAATTCGAGATATCCGCGGAACAGCTAAAGGCTGGACGGTTCAAGTTGCAATGACAGAATTTAAACAAAAAGAAAACGATAAAGTCATTATGAAAGGTGCTTCTCTATATTTACCAATGGGAACAGCCAAATCAAGCGGTACAACCGCTACAGCACCAATAACAAGAGAAGTGAAGGAAGTAAATACAAAAGCACAAACTGTTTTTGAAGCACCAAATGGAACTGGTGCTGGTGCATGGATGGATCAATTTGGGAAAGAGACTGTAAAATTAACAGTTCCACAAGATGTCTTGGTTGGTGAATATCAAGCGCAATTAACATGGACAATCTCAGATACGCCAGGAAAAAAATAATAAGGAGAGAAAATTAAATGAAAAAAACAATTATCTTAACAAGCGCAATCGTATTAACATCACTTGCAATGGGAGCTAAAGCAGCTCATGCAGAAAGTACAAAACCATATGATAGCAAAGCAACATTTAGTCTTGAAACAGAAGATCCAGAAAATCCTGATCCAAACGAACCAATAGATCCAGAAAAACCAATTGATCCAGGTGAAGGCGGCGAAGGTGGAGGAACAGGTCAAAAAGGATTGTTGACGATTGATGCTGTTTCTAACTTTAACTTTGGTTCAGCAAGTATTTCAGGTGGGGAAACAAAAACGAAATCAATCGTTAAAGATGGAGAAACATTAGGTATTCAAGTAACAGATAAGCGTGGAACAGGTGCTGGTTGGAATGTTCAAGCAAAAATCGGCAACTTTGAAGATAAAACAGATACTAAGAATGTAAAAACGTTAAAAGGTGCCAGTGTAAAGATTCCTGCAGGAACATTTAAAACAGCTGCAAATGGCGATACATTAAATCCACCAGCAGCCTCAAATGCTCAAGGAACCGTAATTGGTACAGCTGCAACACAACTTATTACAGCAGCGAAAGACAAAGGAAAAGGTTCTTGGATCAATGACTGGGCAGAGAATGTCGAATTAACAATTCCTGGGGGAAATCTTGTTGGTAATTATGAAGCAGCAATTACGTGGACATTGATTGATACACCAACAGGAACAAAATAATCTCATAAAGAAAGTGAGCAATAAAAATGAAAAAAATTAATTTATTAGCAGGTATTGCTTTAGCGGGTCTTGTCTTCATCAATGGACAAAGTGTTTTTGCAGCAGATACGGCAACAGAAAAATCAACTAAAGCAGAAGTTGAAGTAACAAAATCTGGCGGAATCGATCCAGAAAATCCAGAAGAACCAGAAGAACCAATTGGACCAGGAAAAGGATCAGGAGACTTTACGATCAATGCTGTTTCTGATTTTGCTTTTGGACAAATCAAAATTGGTGAAGTTGGTACTGCAACTGTTGAAGCAGGTAAAAAATTAGGTGTAGAAGTTGTTGATGATCGTGGAACAGGTGCTGGTTGGAACGTCCAAGTTGCTATGACAAACTTTACCTCAACAATCGATAAAAATACTGACACCATCGTAAAAGGATGGAAATTAGAAATTCCTAAAGGGACTGTTACAAGTAAACAAGGGGATCTGGCTAATGGTCCTGAATCGAGCGCTGTAACATTGGATACTGCTGGTACCGCTCAAACTGTATTTTCAGCAGCAAAAGATAAAGGATTAGGTAGATATACAAATATTTTTATGGATGACAAAACGGCAGCGGCAGATGGTGTTCGTTTGACAATCCCTAGTTATGCAAAAGTAGGTAAATATAAAGCTGATTTAACGTGGACACTGGCGAACGCACCAGTAAAATAATTTATTGAGAAAAGGGAGAATTTAAAATGAAAAAAAGTTTGGTTTTGTTTTCGTCATTAGTATTAGGTGTATTAGCAGTTGATAGCTTTAACACTGAGGTGCAAGCAGTAAAGGCATCAGATGGGCAATCAACAATCAATATCCAAATGTTGGCAGGAGATGAAGAAGAAGTTCGCCCCCCAGCAGGAGGAGAAGATCCAACTGATCCAGAAAATCCAGGAACAGGAAATACAGGTCTTTTAACAATCGATCGTGTACCAAATGTAATTTTTGGTGAAGTAAACATTAGCGGTTCCGATCAAGTGGAATATGCAATGAATGAAAATCCGTATGCTCAAGTAACAGATGTTCGTGGAACCTCTGCTGGTTGGACACTATATGCCAAAGCAGATCCATTTACAAGTGCAACCAAAGATGAACTAAAAGGTGCGACATTATCACTAAAAAATAATACAGTCTCATCAGTAAGTTCAGGGAAAGCAATCGCTGCACCAAAAGGTTTTGATGTGTCATTAACAGCAACGAACCAAAAAGTCATGATGGCAGACAAAAAAGCCGGTGAAGGTACTTGGATGCAATCTTGGAAAAAAGCAGAAGCTGATGAAAAGAACCAAAGTATCCAATTAGCTATTTTAGCTGGTACAGCTAAAGCAAATACAAGCTATACAACAACCATTTACTGGGAGCTTCAAGACGCACCAGGGAAATAAAAATGAGTAAGAGCAAGGCCAAAATCGATTGATACTAAGAAAGTAAGTGGACCATGGAACAAAACAATTATTTTGTTCCACCCCTACTTTCTAACGATTGATCACACTAAATAAACTAATCGTTATTTTATTCACCACAGACGTTAAAACATCTGTTTTAAAAGTTGGGTGTCTCAAAAGTTTTAGGTTAGCCCAAGCTCATTTACTACAGGAGGAAAAAACGATGCGCAACGTCAAAACAATGATTTACAGTTTATTTTTAATTACATTATTTTTCATAGGAACGCCCGCTTTAGCGGCAGATATGGAATATTCCATTAGTGCTAATATCCCGGAAAATCAAGTAGATAAAAGTCAAACGTACTTTGATCTACGAATGAAACCAGGACAAAAACAAGATTTAACACTGAATGTTTCAAATGCTGGGGACAAAGAAATCACGTTGAATATTATTCCCAATGTGGCAACAACCAATCAAAACGGTGTCATTGACTTTAGTGAAAAAGACAAAGCGATAGACTCTACTCTTAAGTACCCTTTGACAAAACTTTTATCTAAAGAACAAAAAGTGACCCTAGCACCAAAAGAGAGAAAAGTGGTTTCTTTTAGTTTACAAATGCCTGAAGAGGAATTAATTGGTAAAATCGTGGGCGGATTTTACGTGTATAAAGATGAATCAGGGGAAGAAGAGAAAAAATCTGAAGGCGGCGTCCAGATTACTAATAAATACGCCATGGTTGTTGGTGTTCAATTAACTGAAAAAGATGATCCTGTAGCACCTGAATTAAAATTGAATACGATCCAACCCAGTTTATTGAACTATCGAACAGCC
Source organism: Enterococcus sp. AMC1252 (assembly GCF_058216515.1). NCBI lineage: Bacteria > Bacillati > Bacillota > Bacilli > Lactobacillales > Enterococcaceae > Enterococcus > Enterococcus sp. AMC1252. The sequence goes on along the minus strand of NZ_CM177097.1, from coordinate 2,648,947 downwards.
ATAACAGCTAATTTACAAAATACAAAGCCAACATTCGTAAATGATTTAAAAGTTGTGGCGAAAGTAAGCAAAAAAGGATCGACAGAGGTTATCCACCAAACAACTAAAGATGAGATGGCAATGGCACCAAACTCAAATTTTGACTTTCCAATTAGTTGGGATAATCAAGAACTAGCGCCAGGTCAATATTCTGTAAACTTAGTGGCTACTACCAAGGACAATGAGTGGAAATTTCAAAAAGATTTTGAGATCAAAGCCAAAGAAGTCAAGAAATTAAACGAAGAAGCAATCGACGTCAAAAAAGAACCCAACTATTGGGCAATCGGCGGAATTATTGCAGGAATTGTCATAGTAATTGTCGCTGTTATTCTGTTGATTGTAAAAGTGATAAAAGATAAAAAACGTAAAGAAGCCCTAGCAAGAAAACGTAATAAACGCAAAAAGAAAAGTCCAAATAAGCAACAAAAGAGAGAAGATTAATTCTAAATAAAGAAAGGAGGAATAAAAAATGAAAACAAAAGTAAAAATGTTGAATCGTATTATTTTTTGCTTATTCATCTTTATCCTATTTCTTTTTAAAGCACAATTTGTTCAAGCCGTTTCGCCTGAAGATTTGTTCGTAGAGATGAGTCCAGAAGGTAGAATCACACGAGGAACAGCTTTTACTCCGGATAAAACAATTATTCGACCAGCGTATACAAAAAAAGCTCAAGATCTTTTGAAGGATGTTGTCACCAGTGATGGGACTCCTTATTTTAAATATTTAGACGAAAATGTAGGATTTACAAAAGGATTAGTGTTGTATTATAACAATGTTGGAGTGTACAATAATCGACCACTGTCTATGAAATTCACCTATATGACTGGACCTACCAGTGAGAACTGGCGTTACCAATTAACGTTAAGTTCTAGTGGCTCAATTAAAGTGGCTTCAAATATGCGAGATATATCTTCTGCCCAAGGTTGGGTATCTTATCAGTTAGTCTATAGTGATACGAAAGAAGCTGTTAAAAATATTTATGTGGAATTTCCACAAATTATTTCGAATCCAATCAGCCCTATAGTTGCAGAAGATTTTCCTTACAATACATTTAGTATGACTGGTTTAAAGAAAATCTACCTTCAAAAACCAAGAGAGTTTCTACTAGGAGGTCAAGTATCACAATTTGAAAGCGCAAGTAGTGGGCCATTTCTTAAGCTAAGATTATTGAGTACAGAGTACATTGATCAACGGTATATCATTATGTCAGAAAGTGAATATCCAGTAATTATTGGTGGTTATCAATCACAGAACTATGCTAGTAGTATGACTTCTTTTTTAAGTGACATTGAGTCACCTACAGTTCCTGATTATAATGCGCCAAGTATTGATGGGGCTAAAGTCACAGATGGTTTTCAAGCAAATTATTCTATTAATCAAGCGGTTACTGCTACTTATGAACAATACTATCCAGAAGAGCTAGATGTTGTTTTAGAGGATAAAGAAAAATTATTTTCAACATTTGATGCTACAAACCTCAAAATTTCTAAGTCAGATGGCATAGATATTACAAGTAAAATCAAAATTAGTAAAAATTCTGACGGGAAATTAAATCTTGCGATCCCTAAGACGTTACTAAAAGAGTTGAGAAGTAATACGATTAGAATAAGTGCAAGCTTTAAAAGTATAGACAATAAAAAAGCAGCAACTTTTTACGATTCTAAGAGTGGTTCAGTCAAGTTACCGTTAACAGTAAATAATGTCAGAAAATATGGTGTTGAACCAGTTTCATCTGCCAGTAACACAGGCTACGCTGAGATTGTTACAGGTATCACTGCAACAGCTGTACCACAAAAGGTTCCTGTTAATAGTACGACAAAAGACTTAGACCTAGAAAAAGTTTTAACAAAAATGAAAAGTACCTTTCCGGAAGATTCTATTAAAATAGTTGGTTTTACAACAGATAAAGTATTCGATACAGTAAAAAAAGATTCTATTGATGTGAAGGTTCAAAGTACTCTTTTACCAGAAATGACAAGTGTTGTTACTGTACCGGTAGACGTAACGGATGATGTTGTGACCAGTGCATTTTTTGAAAACCAAAGTTGGATTATCAATGCAATCAACAATCAATTAAAACCTAAACAAATCAACAAAGACGTCTACATGTCTGATTTAGCTAAAATAACTGAAGTTAATACAGATACGGATGGGGTATTTACGAATCAGCTGATTCCTAAAAATATCAAATATATGATAAATCTGACTCTTTTATCTTTAAAAGATAAAGGAATGGCAGGCATATTACCTGAGGAATTGGGAGATTTAAGCCGATTGAAGGATTTGCGGATATATGGAAATACCTTCACTTCTGGTATTCCAGATAGTTTTTCTAATTTAAAAGACTTAGAATATTTAGACTTGAGCCAAAATAAACTGAATGGAGAAATTCCTCAAGGTTTAGCGTCTTTGACTAAATTGAATACGTTGGCATTGAATATGAATAACTTTGTTGGACAACTGCCGACATTTAAAGATGGATTTACTTATCTAGATTTCAGTAATAACCAAATCACAGTAAATTCAGCTGAGCTTCCAAGCTTTATCACCAGTGCTACAACTAAAAATTATGCGAATACCTTTATCAAAGGAACAGACGAATTAAAATTAACTGGACATGCAACACTTGCGATCAAGGGTACCGATATTACTACCATTAAACCGTTCGATGAAACGGATCAAGGATACTTTTCACTTCATGCTACAGGAAAAGTGGGTTCGGCAATTTCATTATATGATACGCATCAATTTACAATCATTAATGAAGAGACAAAAGCTGTCTTGTACGAAGGACCAGCAGACAAAGCCATTTCGATTCCTTATGTTAAAGGAATGAAATACAAAGTAACCGTAGATAAAGCAGAATTGAATCCGAATAATCAACTTGTGGTGGTAACAAAAGTTCCAGAACTAAAATTAGAAGGTGTACCAGAGGATATGTCATTTGCTATTTCCTTAGGTCAAGACTTGACTAAGCCAGTCAAGTTAACTGGGAAACTTTCAGTATTCGATAATCGTGATAATGGACATTGGCGCTTGAGTTTCACAGCAAGTGCATTAACATCTGGTTTAAAGACACTACAAGGTGAATACACGTACAAAGATAAAAAAGGCACAGAAAACATGATTGTAACAGGTCAAAAAGTTGTGATTGAAAGTGGCACAAGTGACGCTGATAACGAAATTATTCCCATTTCAGATAGTTGGAATAAGGAACAAGGATTACAATACAAAATGAATGGGTCTAATTATTTAGGCACATACAGCGGTAATGTAACCTGGACACTGGAGGATGTTCCTAGCTCAAATTAGAGCTGGGAATATCTTTGATATGGAAGGAAAAATAAAGAAAATACATAATTTAGTCTAAAAAACGGATTACATTATAATATTGACATAATAAAAACGATTGTTATTTGTCTAGTATAGGGAGGGATAAAATGAAGAAACATTATTATTTTATGGTGAGTTTATTTTTATTCCTGATTATGTTCTGTGGAACCCAATTAGCGTCCGCAGAAGTGGAAACAACAGAAATTTTAGCTATAAAAGAACCGACTTGGTTGTTTAAAGCAGGAATCACCAAAGGGAGATATCATGACCGTCAAGATTTAGGCTTTGTTTTAAGGGAAAATACAACATTGAAAATCAGGCAAACAAATCCCTCTTTTAAAGGCGAATTGACTGTATGGTTATTATCAAATGATTCCAAAGAAGAAGTATCCAAAAAAGTGGGAACCCAATGGGTAGAAATTTCTTCAAGCTCTTCGACTGCTCCTTTTATCACTACACCATATGGCCAAACAAATGCATCCATAGAATATGAAATTGTTGATACGAACCAACAAAAAAAACTACCGATCTATGAATGGCATGGGAATCCAATTGATTTTTTTACTATCTGGGATAAATATGACAGCAATTACGCACTAATTAAGGGAACCAGATTTCAGTTGTTTTTACCTAAAAGAGATAAAGAATTAGTTAGAAAGCTCAAAGACTTTAAAACAATCGATGAGCTAATCGAACATCTAGATGACATACTTATGACGTTTGATCAATATATCGGTTTGAATGACTCTTCACCGGAAAATAGACAAAGCGAAAATCGCTACTTTTTAAAAGCAGATGTCAGCGGAGCGGGTGGGGCATATTATAATGTAAACTGGGCTGCTAATACTAGTAACAGTACGGATATGTGGTTAGAAAAAAAAGGTTGGGGACCACTTCATGAAATTGGTCATGGTTATCAGGCGGGATTTGATGATGTTGGCATTTACACTGGGGAAGTATCAAATAACTTGCTGGCAGCACAATTTCAATACGAGAAATTTGGAAAGACGGCAGATAACTTCAGCTGGCTCTTTAACTTTGGGAAAAGAACCCAAATCGACAATGGATTATATCAAAAAATCGTGAATGAAAAAAAAGGCTATACGGATGATTTAAACCTTCGAGAACGCTTAGTGTTATTGACTATGTTAAAACAAAAAGCTGGAAAAGAAGCCTACGCTAAAATGTACCAGGGCTATCGTGTATTAGCCCAACAATCTGGATTCAATCCCGCAAATTATCCGCTTCCTGAGTTGATGAATAAATATTACAGCGAAACAAGCGGATTTGATTTTACCCCAGCTTTAGATCGCTGGAAAATGAAAACCAGCACTAAACAAGGGGAAATGAATCGTTCCAAAAGATATCCAGCAGTCGCATCTTTAGTGGATGTGATACCAAAGGGTCAACTTGATACTACAAGAAAACGCATTGATGGACAAATCATGATCAATTCAAATTTTGAACTTGTAGATAACCAAACCATTGCTCCCTTAGGTCTAACTGGATCACTTACTGTGAATGTAAAAATCGATGATTTTCAGCAAATCAAAGGGAAAAGAGTTCGGTTGTTAGATGGCAAAAAAATCATTAAAGAATCCGTGATTCAAGGCGCAGTAATTCAATTTGATAATGTACCAAATGGGGTCTATACCCTAGAGATAGTAGATAGCTTGAAGCTTGGTTATACTTTCAACCAACATTATATGTATATCAAAGAAAAAGAAAACAACGATACTATTACCTTCAAAAAAATCAATACAAGTACTTTATTAAATCAAGAAATACGTTTTCACGGATTAGGAAACGTACTTGCGGCTTCTTTTAAAACAAATGCAAATCTTCAACAAGCAAGTTTTAAAGTGGCGAATAAAGATCCCCATGCTTATTATGCAGGAAAAAAATACATCAGTATACAAGTGAGTGATTCAACAGGCCAGGTCATTTACAGCAAAGAACTGAAAGGAACAAAAAATACATTAGGAGAAGATACGTTTCCTTTTGCACCTGGCTATCAAGTAAAAATCTTCCATGCTGAAACCAAGACCCGTTTAATAAGTGCTGACAATATCATTTATAAAGGAAATAATACAAACGACTTTAAAATGACAGCTAGAGGCTTAGCAAACGAACAGCTAAAAAATGATCCTGAATCAATTTTAATGGGAAAAATAGATGTATTAGCAGCGGAAATAAATAGCCAAGAAGAGCTTAAAAAAACATTAGAGTCTGAATTAAAACAACAACTTTGGGCAGCTATGAATGAACTCTCAGAAAAAAATAAAATAGTTTATCAGACGAAATACGAATCTCTTTTTCCTATAGCAGAAACAGAAAAAAAAGACACCGCAACCGTTGAAGTCATTGCAGATCCAAGTGCTTTTATGATAAATGCAGTCTCAGCATTTTCATTTAACCAAATTCAATTAGGTAAGACAGGGAACCCTTCTGTAGTAATGGGCGAGCAACTAGGTCTAGAAGTCATTGATAAAAGGGGTGTCGGCAGTGGCTGGAACGTTCAAGTGGCAATGACTGATTTTTCATCAAAAGATGGAAAAAATAAAGAAACAATTCTTAAAGGTTGGCGTTTAAAAATTCCCCAAGGAACAATTACTAGTCAAGGGGGGGATTTAGAGAATCCACCAAAAACAACGGAAGTAATCATTTCGACAGCCAATACCAATCAATTGATTTTTTCAGCGGAAAAAGATCAAGGCTTGGGAGATTATACAGATGTCTTTATGACGGACCAAACAGCTAAGGAAAATGCTATCAGTCTATCAATCCCGACCTATGTAAAATTAGGGAGCTACAAAGCAGAACTAATTTGGTCACTAGTTGATGGACCAATCAAATAATATTAAATTAACAGGAGGATTACAGGATGTATACAATTGGCTTTTTAACTTCAGAAGAACCCCAAAATAGTATTCATATGGAGTACTTAATTGAAAAAGGCTGGAATATTGTACTGATAAAAAGCAATGAACTTCCATCTGAAAAAACTAAAGTAGATGCAATCGTTATCCAAGGAACAAATATGCCGACAACTTGCAATTGGCTGATCGAACTAACACGAAATACTTGTCTTCCAATTTATTTGATTTCAAAAGAAGGCGATTCTCACGCAAATATTGTCTATTTACAATTAGGGACAAAAGTTTGTTTTTCACCAGAAATATATCCAGAAGAATTCTTATTAACGTTGAATAACCTTTTGACAGATCATACGTTCAATCATGAATTAGACCAAACAGATATAATTGATCAGACAGCATTAGCACTGTTACCAAACAATTTAAGTGTTGTGATTGATGGAGAGCGGGAAATTCCTTTAACAAAAAAAGAATTTCAGGCAATGGAGATTTTATATAATAACCCAGGTAAAGCTATTCCTTATGAAGAATTCAAAAGAAAACTGTGGAATGCTGATACAGGAATTGATGACAAAAATTACCGCATTGCGAATACTGTTTTTCATTTAAGAAGTAAAATAGAACAGAATACGACTAATCCTAGGTTCATTCAAACGATTCGATCCAAGGGGTATATGTTAAAAGTTAAGTAAGCTTCAAATTCAGAAAGACTTACAGCCACAGGTGATGAGGGGAATTCTCAATTATAAAGGTAAGAGGCTGGGACAACCCTCATGAGTGGTTGATGTGCGCCCTAAAAGTTGTACGTAGATTAACCTGTCATTCGACTGGTATGAATTCGGTATTGAACCGGACTCATACCAGTCAATTTTGCTTTTATCCGATGATGATTGTAATAATCAATATAATTTGTAACTGCTCGTTTTAATTCCTCAAAGCTAGAAAAACTACGACCATAATACATTTCTTGTTTCATTAGACCAAAGAAATTTTCCATTAATGCATTGTCCAAACAATTTCCTTTTCTTGACATACTCTGGTATAGCCTTGCTTGCTTCAATTGTCTGACATACTGTTGATTTTGGTAATGCCACCCTTGATCGGAATGGATGGTTGTTCGAAAGTGGGTCTTTTTACTTTCTTTAATGGCTATTTTTAAAGGAATCAATACACAATCCAACGTTGGTTTTTGCTGAAATTGATAGGCAATGATTTCTCCATTAAAACCATCAAGAAAAGGACTGAGATACGCTTTTCTTTTTAGTTTAATTCCTTCGGAATTTCGTTCAGTATAGTGGAATTCTGAAATATCTGTAAAGATTTTTTGTTTTGGAATCCTGCTGGAAAAGCGGCGATTCATCTTGTTTTTAGCCAAGGTTCCCACTAAACCTTTGTAAGATCGATAACTTCTTGAACGACGAGTAAAGCTTATACATACTAAGTTATATTTCTTCATAATCCGTTGGATTTTCTTATGATTGATTTGATAGCCCATATTCAGTAAAGCCAGCTTGATTCGACGATAGCCATAATTGTGATCATTCTCTTCAAAAATTGTTTGGATCAGTTTCTCCAAGGGAGTCATTTTTTCTTCGCTTATTATCTGTTTTTTCCAGTAATTGAAGGTAGAACGCGGTAGCTTAATCGCTTGTAACACATGATCTTGACGGTACTTTCCAATAAGTTCTATGGCTATTCTGGTTTGAACTCGTCTTTTCGCTTCGCCATAATAGTCTGTTGGAAAGTCCGTAGCTTTTTTAAATACTCAACCTCGATTCGTAAACGTTCATTCTCACGTTCTAATTCTTTTTCACGAGATCGTTTGCTTGTTTTTTGCAGTTTTTTTGTTGGTTTGTTCATCTTTTTTTTTGGTCTCCCTTTTTGAGTAGACAGAGCAGTTTGACCACCAGCGATGTAGTTTTTTTGCCAACGAGAAATCATCGACCCACTAGGCAGCTTGAATTGTCTTGCTGCTTCACCGAAAGAAGCACCTGTCGTTTCTATAAAGTGTAATACATCTCGCTTAAATTCACTAGTATATTTTGTTGGTGAACGGTGTATTTTGAGCCCTTCTTTCCCAAATAATTGATAGGAGTGTTTCCAATTGTAAATTAAGGCATTTGATGGGAGTCCGTATTTTTTAGCCAACGCTCGTCCGCCCAGAGGGCCTTCTAAGTACTCTTTCACTAGCTTTAATTTGAATTCTACCTCATAATAACTCATAAAAAATAACCTCCAAAAATTGTATTTTCACGTACAACTTTTGGGGGTCACATCAGGTTGTCCCAGCCTCTTACCTTTTATGGTTCTGAAACTATAGACGCATATTTTAGCGGAAGAGTAAGTATAATTAAGAAATTTTTCTGATTCAAGTAATAAGAAAAGAAAGTTTTTCTGTAGTTTTTTAGCATCATGGGTACGGTAGCTACCCCATAGATTTTTAGATTTTTTTTATCTGTAACCAAGTAATCAGGCTGTTTGATTTCCGAGTATTGTTGTTTAGGAAGGTTACTTAGTTCAATAAAAAGAGAGTGCTGCGTTTTTTTCAAAGTTAAATAGATTGATTCCCCTGATTCAGTGGTTCGCTGAGTTATTATGAAATCAAGAAGAGCGGATAAACATCTAATAAAATCAATCAAGCGAACTGAAATATCCACATCATAGATTTTTTGAGGAATAGAAATTCTCAAATGAATCCCCTTTTCTTCACAATTCTCAATAAACCGTAAAAGCAATCCTTGAATTGGTGGGATCATCAATCGCTTTAATTGATCATAACTATCCTCGTCTAATAAATTTTTTGAATAATCTGTTACTGACAAAATAAATGCGGAAGCTTCGTCCATTCGATCCTCTTCAATATAGCCCATCAAACTAACTAAAATACTACGATAATCATGTCTAAATTCATCAGCCAAAGTAATTTTATCTAAATCATTATTGTACTGCTGAGACAAAACCAATTTTCGTAACTGTTCTTGATAATAACGACTATATAAATAAACAGTAAAATGAAATACACTATTCAATCCGAGTAAAATCACTGTTAAGTATAAAAATGAGCTATAAGAGATGTTATATACCGCAAACTGACGTAAAAAATATAAAAAAATTAAAAAAAAAGTAAGGAATAACACTGTCATTTTATAATTTTTTTGGACGTGCGCAATAGAATCGAAAAGCTGGAATTTTCGATCGAGCCATTTAACAAATAAAATGAGCACAAATAATAGGAGTTGTTGTGCAATCAATAAAAAAGGAACAAGCAGTTGGAGTAATTCAGGAGAAATCTTTCCGATCCTTGATAAGTAAACAGGTAAATCGTAGGTAAATAACCAAGATGTAATGATCAAAGAACTTTCCAAATACAAAAACAAGGCCATCAATAACCAACTGTTTAAATGTCGAACGATGAAAATTGGCTGAAAAACAATAAAAAGAAATAAAAATAGTCCGATAAAAGGTGTATTAAACAGAAAAATAAACAGAATATGAAAAATAAGAATCGACGAAAGGACAATGGTCTGACGAAGAGTAGTATATTTTTTATTTCCTAAAAACCAAATAATCTGGAGATAGTTCAATGTTAGCAAACTAGCAAAAAAAGGAAAAGTCATAGATGCCTCCTTTCATGGACAGCTTTCAATAATGTGAAATTAGCAATAAATTGGTTTTCTTTCTGTGTAATCGTATAATCACATTCTGGGTATTGATCTAAAATGGTCATAAAAATATGCAATCCTTTTCCTTGATGTCCTATTTTGGTAGAAAAATTATTTTGTAGCAATGTCTGAAACGAAACTTTTTTTTCTTCATTGTAGGTGTTACGAACCTCTACGGGAAGAAAGTCCTTTGTTCCTTCAATTGTGATGCTGATGAAGGAATGATTGGTCTGTTCAGTGGCTTCATATGCATTATTCAATAAAATTGATAAACATCGAATAAAATCTACAATATTCATTTTTACATTCGTTAAATTATCAGTTACGTTTAAACGGATATCAATATTAGCTGTTAGGCATTTCGTCAGAAAACTAGTTAATAATCCTCTAACAGCTGGATTGCTAATACTGGAAATCTTTTTGTATAAGTTAGGAGTCAGTAAAGGATCTGAATAGTCAATGATGCTATTAAGTAAGGAGATGGCTTTTTCCTTATCTTTTTGTTCTAAGTAGCTATTTAAACTAAGTAATAAGGTTTGATACTCTTGGCGAAACTCTTCAGAAAGAGTAACCTTATTTTTTTCTTGTTTATAGGCTTCTGAGAGTAATTCAATATATTTTTTTTCATTGTTGTACTTGATAGCAAGTAATAAATTAAACGTTATGATTATGGTAGAGCCAATCACAATGCCAGAACTGTATAAAACAGAAATAGGATCTCCTTGAAGAACACTAAATTGCTTGAGACCACTAAGTAAAAGTAAGAGTAGCAGCATTAGAATAGATAGCAGTTTATACTTTTTCGGCAGTAATGAAATTGAATTTGATAGTGAAAAACGTTTATTTAAGTAACTGACTAATATAATCAAGAAAAACAAGAGGAGTTGTTGTAAAAGAATAAACAAGTATAAGTATTTAGAATACGTTAAATCAGTAATTATCTGATTTATATGTAAAATATCCCATGTGTCTAAGGTCGGAATCCATGACAAAAGTATCAAAGAATTTTCAATACTGATCAATAATGATGGGATAAACCAGTTGTTTAATTTCCTCGCAACGAAAATGAATTGTAAGGCAAGAAATAATAACTGAGAAAAAGCAATATAGGATCCGGTGATAAACATTCCTGATATAAACTGAATAACAATAAATCCACTCAAAATAAAGGTTTCACGTAATGAAAGTAGTTTTTTATAAGTGATCAGCCAAATCATTTGTAAAAAATTTACCGCTATTATGGAAGTAACGAAAGACTTATCCATACTAAAGCCCCCCTATAATACTTTTTTCAATTTATCAATAATTTTGATGCCCACCAATAGCTCATCCCCATTAGAGAAGATAATCATCCCTTTGGCTCTATCAAGAACTGTAATTGAGGTTAAATTAATGATGTAAGACTGCAATGATGTAAATAAATAAGGCTGATGTTCCACCAGTTTTTTTATTTTACCGATTTGTCCGTTAATGATGATATCTTCATGAAATGTTTTAATTAAAATTTTTCCACGCAATCCTTTCATTGATTCTATGTATAGAATATCTTTACCATTAACGTAGATTTTTTTAGCACCTGTTTTTATCATAACGATGTTTGGATCTTCTCTCCAACTATTATTTAAATTGTCTTCAATTTTATCTAATAGTTCGTAGAGCGATTGACTTAATTTTATGGAAGAAACAGTATTTTTTATCAGGTAGCCTATCGGTAAAATATTGCTATTGATGATAGGAATCGCTTGATCTTCTAAACTTGTTAAAAAAATAATCGAACAGTTTCGATTATGCTTACGTACTTCTAAAGCTAAATCAATTCCTGTAAAAGTTGTTTTTAAATCAATATCAAAAATAAAAATATCTGTATCCGCAATAGAAAGCGATTGAAGCTCCTCCATAAAGAATAAATGGTTATCAATCGAAGAAACATTGAATTGAACAAAATTTGAATGATAATTTTTTAAAGAAAGAATAATTTTCTTCCTATACTCATAGTCATCTTCTACTACATAAACCGTTGATCTAAATGCCATTGACGACTCCTTTCCTGTACTCTGTAAAAAAAATAAAGTTTAAGTAAATTATTTTAGTATATTTTAGATTAATTTTACAAGAAAAGGAAGTAATTGTTAAATAAAAGTTATGAAAGTGCTCGAAAGGAACAAAAAAACGCTTTCAAAATGTTTTGTGAGATAAAAGTTAACTGTATTATTGAAAGTGTACTACAGCAATAACTCTGATACAAAAAATAACTAAGAACATTTTTTCGTAAAAGAGTGATGTACGAAGGATCAAATGATTCTCATGCAAAGAAAGAATGAAGGAGTGATTCTATGAGAAAGTCTCGATTACTTGTTTTGCTTACAGTGATTCTTTATTTTGCTTTTACTCCGTTTATCGGGAATGCAGAAGAAGCACACAGTGGGAATAAAGCAAGTAGTCAAGCCAGTATCAAATTTGTCCATGACAACACACCTAAAACACTAAGAGATTCACCTAAAGAACAAAGTGATATCTGGGGAGATTTAGGCTATGGACAAGGAAAAAGATTACCGAACACGGGTGAAATGATGAAAATTTTCGGGACAACTCTTGGTTTTTTATTCATCACGTTGTTCACCATTATTGTAACTTACTACTATATATCAGGGGGAAGAAAAATGAAATTATGGAAATCAATCCTTTTATCTGCAGTTGTGTTAGGAGCTGTTTCGACACCAAGTACTACATTTGCCAATGAGTCAGAAGGAGACGGAAAAGGAAATGCTAAGTCCGTAGGCTCAGTTACGTTAGAACCAGGGGATGAGAATGAAAAACCAGTGGAGCCAGAAAATCCTGGTGGAGAAGAAGGAGGAGAAACTGGGAATCCAGGGAATTTAGCCATTTCTTTTGTTTCACCGTTAGATTTTGGTACGGTGAAATTGACTGGACAAGATCAAGTTGTTTCAGCAACGAATGAAGCGCCTAATCTACAAGTGAGGGATTCTCGGGGGACTGCTAAGGGATGGACTGTTCAAGTCGCTATTTCAAACTTTATGAAAGTTAAAGAAGATGGCAAATTAGATGATAAAGCAATTATCAGAGGCGCTTCATTATATCTACCAAAAGGAACAGTCAAATCGGCTAATGGTGGCACAGGTACTAATGCGCCAATAGCTAGAGAACTAAGTGTTAATAACAAACCGCAAACAGTATTTGAAGCACCTGATAAAACAGGAGCAGGTAACTGGATGAATAGCTTTGGTAAAGAAGCTGTTAGTCTAACAATTCCGCAAGACGTATTGATTGGTGATTATAAAGCAGAACTAACATGGACAATGTCTGATACACCAGGTAAAAAATAAAAGGAGTGAACAGATAGAATGAAAAAGACAATTTTATTAAGCAGTACTTTACTATTAACGGCACTATTAACGGCTGGAGTAAAGGAAGCAAAAGCTGAAACAACAGAGCCTTTCAACACGAAGGCAACCTTTAATTTTGAAACAGAAGATCCAGAAAATACTGATCCTAACGATCCAGTTGATAAGGATAAACCGGTTGGTCCAGAAACTGGACAAAAAGGGTTGCTGACGATTGACGCTGTGTCAGATTTTAACTTCAAATCAGCAAAAATTACTGGTGGTGAGACAAAAACCACAGCAGAAGTTCCTGACGGGAAAACATTAGGAATTCAAGTGACCGATAAGCGAGGGACTGGTGCCGGATGGAATGTTCAAGCCAAAATAGATGAATTCAAAGATACAAAAGAAGAAACAAAAATCTTAAAAGGTGCAACGATTAAACTGCCAGCTGGAACTTTTCAAACAACGGTAAACGGGGATATAACTAATCCACCAAAAGCCGCCAATGCAGAAGGAACATTGATTGGAAAATCAGCAACACCCATCTTACGTGCAGAAAAAGACCAAGGAAAAGGATCATGGGTCAATGATTGGGCTGATCAAGTTGAATTAACGATTCCAGGTGGAAACTTACTTGGAAATTATCAAGCGACTGTGACATGGACATTAATCAATACACCAACTGGTAATAACTAAATTTAGTTAGGTGAAGGAGAGCAAGATGAAAAAAACAACTATACTAATGGGATTAACTTTAACTGCAACCTTATTGGTAACAGGACATGATACTTATGCAGAGACACCAACAGAAAAGACGACAACGGCGGAGATTGAAGTTTTAAAATCTGGTGGAATTGAGCCAGGTAAACCAGAAGAACCAGAAGAACCGATAGGACCTGGAATTGGAACGGGAGATTTTACAATCAATGCTGTTTCTGATTTTAAATTTGGGCAAATCAAAATGGGACAAACTGGGAAAGCACAAGTAGAAGCCGATAAAAAGTTAGGGATCGAAGTAATCGATGAACGAGGAACAGGTTCAGGCTGGAATGTTCAAGTTTCTATGACAAACTTTTCATCCACAATTAATGGAAATCAGGATACGATTGTTAAAGGCTGGGGCTTGTTTATTCCAAAGGGAGAGGTCTCAAGTAAACAAGGGGATATGCAAAATCCTCCAACATCAAGAAGCGTAGTGATTAACTCTGCAAGCGTAAATGAAACTATTTTGACAGCTGATAAGGATAAAGGGATGGGAAGATACACAAGTATTTTTATGGATGATAAGACAACTGATCTTGATAAATCCATTTGTTTAGTGATCCCATCTTATGCTAAAGTCGGTCAATACAAGGCTGAGTTAACATGGTCGCTGATCAATGGACCTGTAAAATAAATGATGGAAAAAGGGAGAGACATTATGAAAAAGAACATCACACTACTTGCTAGTTTAACTATGGCGATTTATGTTGGAAGTAATTTTAGTACAGAAGCGCATGCAGAAAAGTCAGATGCAAATTCAGTCGTGAACATTCAAATGCTAGTTGGGGACGAGAATGAAGAACGCCCTCCTGTGGGACCGACAGATCCAGGAGACGAGGGAAATGATGGAACAGGAAATAAAGGACTTTTAACAATCGACCGTGTACCTAACTTGAAATTTGGTGAAGTCAATATTAGCGGGTCAGACCAAGTAGAATCAGCCATCAATGAGACCCCTTATGTTCAAGTAACAGACGTTAGAGGTACTTCTGCGGGCTGGGCATTATATGTGAAGGCTGATGAATTTTCTAGTGATAAGCAAGAGAAGCTAAAAGGTGCAACGCTAGCATTGAAAAATAGTAGCGTTCGTTCATCAAGTTCGGGTAAAGCGATCACTCCACCAAAAGGAAGTGACCTTGTACTCTCACCAAAAGCACAAAAGATCATGACCGCTGCCAAAGGTTCAGGTGAAGGAACTTGGTTGCAAGCCTGGAATAAAAACGGTTCTGACGAAAAAAATACGAATGTTCAACTATCTATCCTAGCGGGTACTGCTAAAGCAAATACAGAATATAAAACAACTATCTACTGGGAGTTACAAGATACCCCTGGTAAATAATCACAAGTAATGAGAGCAAGACAAAACCAATTGCATACCAAGAAAATAGGAAATTGTTTTGATAAAATCCAATTCTTATTTTCTTGTGTCTAATGCAAGAAACACTAATAAGTCCATTTATTTCCCCATAGACGTAAAACATCTGTTTTAAAAAGTTGGGAGACTGAAAGGTTTAAGTTGTCCCAATCTCATTATTATAGGAGGAAATAAACGATGAAAAACGTCAAAAAAAATCTATATAATTTACTGTTCATTCTCTTATTTTTAATCTGTCCAATTCAATCACAAGCGGCAGATATGGAATACTCTGTTAGCGCAGATATTCCTGAAAATCAAGTGGATAAATCACAAACCTATTTTGATCTCAGAATGAAACCCGAACAAAAACAAGAGTTAACATTAAAAGTTTCTAACTCAGGAGACAAAGAAATTACGTTGAATATCATTCCGAATATTGCGACAACCAATCAAAATGGTGTGGTTGATTTTAGTGAAAAGGATAGAAAAATTGATTCAAGCTTATCCTATCCAATCACAAAATTGATTTCAGGAGAACAGAAGGTTAAATTAGCTCCAAAAGAGAAAAAAGCAGTGAAATTTACATTGCAAATGCCTAAAGAAGAGATAGCTGGAAAAATTGTTGGCGGCTTTTATGTATACAAAGACGAAGCCAATGATGAGCAGAAAAGTTCAGAAGGCGGCGTTCAAATTAGTAATAAATATGCGATGGTAGTAGGTATTCAACTAACGGAGAAGGACGATCCAGTAAAAGCAGAACTAAACTTAAATGCCATTCAACCAGATCTGATTAACTATAGAACAGCAGTCACCGCAAATATTCAAAATACTAAACCGACATTTGTTAATGATTTAAAAGTTGTGGCAAAAGTAAGCAAAAAAGACTCAGTAGAAATCATCCATCAAACAACTAAAGAAGAGATGGCAATGGCACCTAATTCCAATTTCGATTTTCCAATCAGCTGGGATAATCAAGAACTACTTCCAGGAAAATATACATTGGATTTAGTTGCAACCACAAAAGAGGACGAGTGGGCCTTTAAAAAAGAGTTTGAAATCACATCTAAAGAAGCTAAAAAACTTACGGATGAAGCGATTGAAATTGAGAAAGAACCAGATTATTGGGCGATAGGCGGTATTATCGCTGCAAGTATTTTAGTCGTTGTGGGGATCATTATTCTAGTAGTATTACTGTATAAGAAAAGAAAGAAAAAACTCGAATTAGAAAGAAAACGTCAAGCAAAAATGCGCAAACAGCAACGAAAAAAACGTACTGAAAAAGATAAACAAAAAGATAGATACAAACAATAACGAAAGAAAGGAGGAAAATAATGAGTAAAAAAAGGAAATTACTGCCTATTATTATTTTTTGTTTCTCCTTTGCAAGTCTCATTTTATTTGATGTTCAACAAGTTGTAGCGGATGATCCTTTGGATTATTATGCAGAGATAGATAATAAAGGACGTATAGATGGGTCTTATTTTTATCCAGATAAACCCATGATACGTCCGGAATATCAAGGAGCTACATGGGAAGATATATTAAATGACGTTACTGACGAATCTGGTACCCCACTATTTAAAGGATTTGGGGAATCGAATAAAAAAAATTACAAAGTTGGTGATGTGGTTTATTATAACAATGTTGGCATTTACAATAAACGGAAACTTTCGTTAAAGATCAACTACATTACAGGCGGTAATGGAGGGACAGCAGATTGGAAGTATATAGTTTATCTGAATGAGGATGGATCTTTGAGTCAGAAATCAGCAGGGATTAAGGAAGATGTGGAAGGGCTGATGTCTTATCAGCTTGTTTATACAGATGATAAGCAAGTTGTAAAAGATGTATATTTAGAGTTTCCTCAGGTTATTTATATTAAACAAGGGGGAGATCAATCGCCTTCGTTTAATACAATCAGCAAAAACGGTTTAAAAAAAGTTTATTTGAATTTAATAGGTGGAGGCTATACAGGAACCAAGTTAGATTTCTTTGTTGGAGAGAATAAAAAAGATGAAATGTTGAGAATGTCGTTATCAACACTTTATAATGAGAGAGTGCCTCAAAATTATGTTATTGTATCTGATAATAATGAAGCGATTAGGATTGGCGCATACAGTGCATTTAGTTATAGTCCGAAATTCAATATATTTTCAAGTTCGATTGAAGCACCAGGTACACCAAGCTATTCTCCGCCAGCAGTAAGAGGTCAGTCAGTTAAAAAAGGACTAGCACCAGAGTACAATATAACCCAAAGTTTAGGCTCTGCTTATGAAAAGTACTACCCAGAAAAATTATCGATTATTTTAGAAGATAAGGAAGCGATTTTTCCTACTGCTGAATTACCAAGTATTCAAGTTTTCAATCGTAATGGAGAATCAATTACAAGCAAAGTAAAGATTCAACGGCTGATGGCAAGAAGAATAGCCGTGGAGCTGTCAGATACATTATTGAAGGAACTTAAAAGTAACTCTGTTACGATTAAGGTGAAATATAATGACTTAAACCTTTTGAAAATTATGAAGTATTACGATTCATCCAGTGACACATTCAATATTCCACTGTCTGCATCTAACATCAGAAAAACTGGGACAGAAGGAGTATCGTCTGATACTGAAACGGGCAGCTCAAAACTGATACCCACTATTTCAGCAACTCCAGTTGAGCAAACTGTGTGGATCAATAGTTCAACAAATGATTTAGACCCGACGCAACTTCTGAAAAATATAGAAAGTTCACTTCCAAATGATAGAGTAAATATCGTTGGATTCACAGAAGAAAAAGTATTTAATACAGTAAAAAAAGACTCTGTTCAGATAAAACTTCAAAGTCAACAGTTGAGCCAAATAACTAAAGTAGTAGAAGTTCCGATAAATGTCATCGATGAAATAGTCACTACTGACTTTTTTGAAAATCAACCATGGATTATTAATAATATTAATAGTCAACTCAGTCCAAAAAAAATTGGAAAAGATGTCTATTTGTCTGATTTAGATAAAATCAAACAAATCAACACGGATACAACCAGACCATTTCCAGAGCAGCATATTCCAAAAAATATTAAATATTTTCAAAATTTGGAACTCTTGTATCTAAGAAATACCAAGATGATTGGAACTCTTCCAGAAGAATTAGGGCAATTAAGCAAAATGAAAGATCTAAGAATCTTTGATAATTCTTTGACGGGAGAAATTCCTAAACAGTTGGGAAATTTAAAAGATTTAGGCTATCTGATTTTAGATAGAAATGGTTTGACCGGGACTGTGCCAAAAGAACTAGCCGATTTACCAAACCTCCATACCTTATATTTAGAGAAAAATAAATTAGTTGGACAATTACCGGATTTTAGAGATAATTTCAAGATTTTAATAGTAAGTGAGAACCAAATTACACACAATTCAAGCACGGTACCAAGCTTTTTAAAAACGGCGATTAAAAATGATTACGCTCAAACTTTTATTGGTGGGATGAAGTTAATAGGGAAAGATAAACTAGCCGAAATTAGCCCAGATACTACTGCGATTAAACCTTTTGATCCAGTTGATTCAGGTTATTTTTCACTAATGACAAGTACGCAACAATTACATGCTGAGCATGAATTTACAATCATTGACGAAGAGACTGATGAGATTCTGTATGAAGGGAAAGCCGATGTAAAGGTTGAGATTCCCTATAAAAAAGGAATAATCTATAAAGTCATCATGGATCATGCGGATAAAAATCCAAAAAATCAGTGGCTTGTTAAAACAAAAATACCTGAACTGAAATTAGAGAGTGTACCTTCATCAATGGTATTTTCCATTCCATTGGGAAGAGAGTTGACAAAGCCAGTACAATTAACAGGAAATGTTTCTGTATTCGATAATAGAGACAAAGGCAATTGGCAGTTAAGTATGACACCAAGTGCTCTAAATTCAGATGCTAAAACGCTTAAGGGAACATATAGTTATATTGATTCTAAAGGTGAGCATTCCATCGTTACAGGACAAAAAGTAATCATTGAAAAAGGACAAAGTGACACTGAAAATGAAGTAATCCCAATTTCTAATAAATGGACAGATAAAAAAGGTCTGCAGTTTACCTTAAACGGATCAAATTACCTTGGGAAATATCAAGGAAGTGTGACCTGGACTTTAGAAGATGTCCCAAATTGAAGAACGATCTAAAAAAACATGCTTATAAAAGTATGCATATTTTTTATTTAAGCCATCACTACAATCAAGATTTAGCTGCTGAAAGATGTTTCAATTTGATAGGAACATCTTTCAGAATACATAGGTAGCAATGTCGGCTGAAAGATTAAACATAACTAGTTTAGAAATGTATTATTAATTAGGAAGAGCAAAACAAAGAAATGGAGGATTATCTATGTATACAATCGGTTTTTTTGCTTTAGAAACGACGAAAAAATCTGCCCATGTTGAGTTTTTGACAGAAAAAGGTTGGGACATTGTCTCTCTAACAGAAGATGAATTTTCTATAGATGATAATAAGTTTGACGCACTGGTGATTCAAGAAGAAGCTATGCCTGTTACTTGTCGTTGGTTAATGGAAATTACTCGTCAAGTGAGTGAGCTACCGATTTATTTATTATCTACGAATGGAGGAAAACATTCTAATATTGTTTATCTACAGCTTGGAGTAGATGCTTGCTTTCCAGTTGAGATAGACCAAGAAGAATTTTTTTATACAATAACAAATTTGTTGATGCGTTGTGATAAAACTAGGAAATTTGTGGATGAAGGAAATACTAATATGTACTCATTGAAATCAGCAGGCTTAGAACTGGTACCAAGTAATTTAAGTGTTGTGATCGATGGAGAAGAAGAAATCATTTTAACAAAAAAAGAGTTCCAAGCTATGGAACTTCTATACAATAATCCCTGTCGTGCAATACCTTACGAAGAGTTTAAAGAAAAGATGTGGAACCCAGAGCAAAATGAACCAGAAAAAAATTATCGCATTGCCAATGTTGTGTTTCATTTAAGAAATAAAATAGAACAAAACCCAATGAATCCAAGGTTCATTAAAACAGTCCGTTCAAAAGGATATATGTTGGATATGAAATAAAAAAGAATACTTGCATTTTAGGTTATTAGATGTTATTCTTATCACTCTTAAAAAGTAATCATTACGATTTAGAAGGGGTGAAAGAAAAAATGGCTAAAAAATCAAAAATCGCCAAATCAAAACAGCAACAAGCGTTGATTGAAAAATATGCTGAACAACGTATCAAGTTAAAAGCAAATAAAGAGTACGAAGCTTTAGCAAAATTACCAAAAGATTCCAATCCAAATCGCTTGAAAAATCGTGATTTGATTGATGGACGACCAAGAGCATATATGCGTAAATTTGGCATGTCACGAATTAATTTTAGAACTTTAGCACACCAAGGAAAGATTCCAGGTGTACACAAAGCAAGTTGGTAAAGAAACCAAAGAATAGATGCCAAGAGGTGATTTGATGGAGAAGCAAGATCTTTCAAGTGCACGCAGAAGGTTGAAGTGTACAAATCGAAAAACAAGAAAACGAGCATTAAAAATCATTCAGCAACATAAGCGGGAGCAAAGACATCGAATAATGGCTTCTGGTAATATTGGTTGAGTGGAGCATTTTTAAGCAACGGCAATAAAGTTCTTCCTTTTTTAGTATAGAAGGGAAGGGCTTTTTTTGTTTTTAATGGGGTTATTGGATTGTAAAGTTTTTTTTGATTTAAGCTGTTCCATTTTTATGGTGTGGCTAATTTGGAGTGAGTGAAACGGTCGCCAAGTACTGTTCAACATCTATTCTGTCTACTTTGTAGCCAATCATAGTGTTTCACAGCAATATCCAGGAATTTTCTACCCGTAAACTAGGAAGAAAACTCTTCTAAAATTTTGTATAGTATTACTGTAGAAGTGGAACCGTTTTATTTTTCCACAAAATAATATGAGTAGATTACTGGAGGTTTTTTGATGACGTTGAAAGTAGGAATTATCGGTTGTGGCGGAATTGCCAATGGAAAGCATCTACCAGCACTTGCACAGGTTAAGGAAGTGGAGCTTATTGCATTTTGTGACCTAATTAGCAAACGGGCAGAAGAAGCAAAAATGCATTATGGAACATTAACTGCTAAAACATTTACTAATTATCAAGAAATGCTTAAAGAAATGGACTTAGATGTTGTTCATGTTTGTACGCCAAACAGCACACATGCGGAATTATCAATTGCAGCAATGGAGTCAGATTGTCATGTGATGTGCGAAAAACCAATGGCAAAAACATCTGCTGAAGCGCGTAGTATGATAGATGCAGCAAAAAAAACAGGCAAAAAATTAACGATTGGTTATCAAAATCGTTTCCGAAAAGATTCAACGTATCTACATGAAATTTGTGATGAAGGCGAGTTAGGCGAAATTTACTTTGCGAAAGCGCATGCAATCCGTCGCCGTGCAGTCCCGACTTGGGGTGTTTTTCTTGATGAAGAAGCTCAAGGTGGCGGTCCGTTGATCGATATTGGTACACACGCGTTAGATCTGACATTATGGATGATGGACAATTATAAACCAAAATATGTAGTAGGAAAAGCTTACCATAAACTTGCTAAAACTGAAAATGCAGCTAATGCATGGGGAGCATGGAACCCTAAAAAATTTACCGTTGAAGATTCAGCTTTTGGTTTTATCATGATGGAAAATGGTGCAACGATCTTTTTGGAATCAAGCTGGGCATTGAATAGTTTAGATGTAAAAGAAGCAAAAACAACTCTTCATGGTACGAAGGGTGGGGCCGACATGAACAATGGTTTAACGATTAATGGAGAGGATCATAGCATGCTTTTCGAGAAAAAAATCGAATTAGAACCAGGTGGTGTTGATTTTTACGATGGGGCTGGCGACAAACCAGAGGTATTAGAGGCGCAGTCTTGGATCAATGCAATCATCAATAACACTGAACCTATTGTTAAACCAGAACAAGCTTTAGTTGTAACAGAAATCCTTGAAGCAATTTACAAAGCATCTGAAACGAATCAACCTGTATTTTTTAATTAAATCAAGATTATCTAGCTTCATGAGCCAGCATCTCAGAAAAAAGATAAAATTTGAATGTGACAAAAAACGTCACAGTCATATTTTCCTATTTTTCGTCAATGCTAAACGGCCCATTCGGCTTTTAAATTATCTAGCTTCATGAGCCAGCATCTCGGAAAAAAGATAAAACTTGAATGTGACAAAAAACGTCACAGTCATATTTTCCTATTTTTCGTCAATGCTAAACGGCCCATTCAGCTTTTAAATTATCTAGCTTCATGAGCCAGCATCTCGGAAAAAAGATAAAATCTGAACATGACAAAAAACGTCACAGTCATATTTTCCTATTCTTCGTCAATGTTAAACGGCCCATTCAGCTTTTAAATTATCTAGCTTCATGAGCCAGCATCTCGGAAAAAAGATAAAATCTGAACGTGACAAAAAAACGTCACAGTCATATTTTCCTATTCTTCGTCAATGCTAAACGGCCCATTCAGCTTTTAAATTATCTAGCTTCACGGGCTAGCATCTCGGAAAAAAAATAAATTATGAATGAGGCAAAAAGCGCCTCAGTCATGATTTCCTATTTTTCAGTCGAGACTAAACGAGCCCGATATGCTTTTAAATTAGGAGGGAAAGATGATGATCCAAGTCACGGTATGGAATGAATTCCGACATGAAAGAACTGATGATGCTGTAAAAAAAATTTATCCAGATGGGATTCATCAACAAATTGCTCGATTTTTAAAGGAAGATGATTTTTCAGTACGAACCGCTACTTTAGACGAACCAGAACATGGATTAACAGAAGAAGTATTAGCCAATACAGATGTCTTGATTTGGTGGGGGCATGTTGCACATCATGAAGTTTCTGATGAAGTTGTTCAACGTGTTCATCAGTGTGTTCTTGAAGGAATGGGGTTAGTCGTACTTCATTCAGGTCATATGTCAAAGATTTTTATGAAACTAATGGGCACTTCTTGTGATTTAAAATGGCGGGAAGCGCAAGAACATTGTCGGATTTGGACTGTAGCGCCGAGTCATCCAATCGTTGAAGGAATCGGTGAGTATATTGAACTAGAGCAAGAAGAAATGTATGGAGAACATTTTGATATTCCAACACCTGATGATCTGATTTTTATCAGTTGGTATCCTGGCGGAGAAGTTTTCCGAAGTGGTTGCACCTATCATCGTGGGAATGGGAAAATTTTTTATTTCCAACCAGGACATGAAACGTATCCATCTTATTATAATAAAGAGGTCCAAAAAGTCATCAAAAACGGTGTCCGTTGGTGTCAACCAATGCAAAATACTTATCCAAATTACGGTCACCATGAACCTTTAGAATCTAGTACAAACAAGAAAGGAACTGAACAATGAAATTAGGTGTATTTACCCCCTTATATAATAATTTAAGCTTTGAAGAAATGATCGATACAGTCTCAAAAGCAGGATTAGAAGCCGTTGAGATTGGAACAGGCGGTTCACCTGGTAATGCCCATTTGGATATCGATAAATTATTAGCGAGTTCGGAGGCTAGAAAAGAGTATTTAGCCAAACTTGCTGACAAAGGCCTAATGATCAGTGCATTAAGCTGTCACAATAATCCTATTTCTCCACTCAAAGAAACGGCCCAAGAAGCAGATGAATTAGTGCAAAAAACAATCAAACTCGCTTCTTTAATGAATGTGTCAGTCGTCAATGGTTTTTCTGGTGTATCGGGTGGTAATCCAACGGATACTCAAGTCAATTGGCCCGTTTTACCTTGGCCAACAGAATATGATGATAATTATAATTATCAATGGGAGAAAAAGTTGATTCCCTATTGGAAAAACATCAATACAATCGCAGAATCTGCTGGAGTGAAAATCGGTATCGAGCTACACGGAGGTTTCTTATGCCATACACCTTATACGATGTTAAAACTCCGTGAAGCAACAGGTAAAGCAATCGGTTGTAATTTAGATCCAAGTCACTTATGGTGGCAAGGCATTGATCCAGTTGCTGCAGTGAAAATTTTAGGTGAAGCTGATGCCATTCATCATTTTCATGCGAAAGATACGTATTTAGATCAAGATAATATCAACATGTATGGATTGACGGATATGCAGCCATACGGAAACGTTAAAACACGTGCGTGGACTTTCCGCTCAGTAGGATGCGGTCATGAGTTAAAAGTCTGGTCAGACATTATTAGTGCACTCAGAATTTATGGGTACGATTATGTTCTAAGCATCGAACATGAAGATCCGATCATGTCGACAGAAGAAGGTCTAACTCGTGCAATCACGAACTTAAAAAGCATTATGATCAAGGAACAACCTGCACAAATGTGGTGGGTATAAACTAATGAAACAACGTTTCTTCTAGTCGGTTTGTATTGTTCAACATCGATTCACGATATGCCTCGTGGTTCACAGCAAAGCGCAACGAAGCGTTTAGCTCTCAAGAAACCAAGTAGTAGGTACTGAGCAACCTCAGTTCATTGCATTTACTGTGTTTTACAGCAATTAGGAATCTGAATGTGGAACGTTTTTTGTTCCATGTGAAGATTGTCTATTTTCCTGGAGAGCTGCTTCGTGAAGCTAGATGTCAAAGAGCGGGTAGCGCTTGTTTCTGATCCACTCTTTCACTACCCAAAATCATGTAGACTTTTATAGAAAGGACTTAAAAAATGACAACAATCAATTTTGCCGTAATCGGTTATGGCGGCATGGGTTCTTACCATGTCCACAACATTATGCCTAATGAAAACGAGCGAATCCACGTCGTTGGCACATATGATATTTCAGGAGAACGTCAAAAAATTTCCAGCCAACACAATCATAAAATTTACAATACGCTAGAAGACGTACTCACCGATGAAATAATCGAAGCAGTACTGATCGCTACACCAAATGATTCTCACAAAGAACTAGCGATTCAAGCCTTAAAAGCTGGAAAACACGTAGTTTGTGAAAAACCAGTTGCGATGAATGTAGAAGAATTAGACGAAATAGTAAAAGTCGCCAAAGAAACAGACCGAACGTTTATGGTTCATCAAAACCGCCGCTGGGACCCAGATTTTCTAATCACGCGGGAACTATACAAAAATCAACAAATCGGTGAATTATTCCAAATCGAATCTCGGGTTCAAGGAGCTAACGGAATCCCTGGAGATTGGCGTCATGAATTAAAACATGGTGGCGGGATGCTCCTAGATTGGGGTGTCCACTTATTAGATCAACTATTATTTTTAGTCGATAGTCCCATCGAAAAAGTATCAGCCGATTTAAGTTATATTCTTGGGGATGAAGTCGATGATGGTTTTATCACGTATATCATTTTTGAAAATGGCGTCCGAGCAATCGTTGAAGTAGGCACAACGAATTATATTAAACTACCACGCTGGTATTTAAAAGGAACACAAGGTACAGCTGTGATCCATGATTGGGATTTAAAAGGGGAAATGGTAATCGAATCGGGAAAACAGAATATTCAAGCGCCAAAACCTATTCAAGCAGGTGTGGGACTGACCAAAACAATGGCACCACCATCTGAAGAGGCGACGAAAACAAAAGCTTTGCCGCTAGCATCAGCTGAATATGATACATTTTATAAAAATTTCTACAATGTTGTGAGAAAAAAGGCTGAACCAATAATCAAAAATGAAGAAGTTCGACAAGTAATGGTTCTGATCGAAGAAATTTTTAAAGCAGCTAAAAGATAAGGTTACTATGTTCAAAGTAAAGTTCTCCTAAGTGGGCGCTTTACTTTTTTTTCGTCTAAGCATAAAATATTAGAGGATGTGTTAGGAAAGAGAAAAGGGAGAATGTTGTGAAGAAAAAATTACAGATAGTCAATAAAAAACCAGTCAAGTATTCGCTGATCACCATAGGATTACTATTACTGGTTTTAATTAGCAACTTGTATTTACAATGGTGTCAAAATGAATTGTCACTAGATTTAATGTTTAAATTTGCTTTTTCATGGCATACAGAAAAATTTATGCTAGGAAGCCTAGTCTTGCTGATATTTTTACTATTTTTATGTAGTTTAGCAGGTTCACTGATCCTTGGTAGTATGCTTTATACAATCACGATTAGTATTTTAGGCTTTGCCGATTATCAAAAAATGTTTTACAGAACTGAACCAATTTATCCAGACGATTTAAAGATGATCACTGAGTTTGGTTTACTAAGAGAAATGATTGGAACGGTTCCGTTCCTCATCATTTTATTGGTTGCGGTGGCTGGCTTGCTCTTTTTCGGAAGAGCCATTTACAAAAGTCGCTTACTGTCAAAAAAAATGCAGATCATTCGACTTTCAGGCTTAATGATCACAATGGCATTATTGGTGTATATCATTGATTTTAACAACCCAAATAATCTATTAAGGAAAGCCTATAACGAAACTGCTCTGTGGATTCCCTATAGTCAAAAAATGAATTATTATAATACTGGATTTATGGGTGGTTTTTTATATAACTTAAAAGTGGATGCTATGGATAAACCAAAAAACTACTCAAAAAAGACCATTGAAGACATCACAACGAAGTATACAAAAACAGCTCAAGAGACAAAAAGTTCATCAGAAGAACAACCAAACATTATCTTTGTCATGAGTGAAAGTTTTTCAAATCCGCAAAATTTAAATGGCGTTACTGCCAATATAGATCCATTAAAAGAATATTACGATATTGCTAAAAAAACGTACAGTGGTCAAATGCTTTCTCAAAATTATGGTGGAGGGACGGCCAATATTGAATTTGAGGCTTTGACTAGTTTTTCTATGGAATTATTCAATCCTCAACTGACGACGCCTTATACAATGTTGATTCCGAAAATGGAAGAAATTCCGTCGATTGTTTCGCTTTTGAATCAAGAAAACTATCAGACAACCGCAATTCATCCATATAATACATCGATGTATAAGCGTAAAGACGTTTATCAAACGATGGGCTTTGATCAATTTATCAGTGAAGAAACCATGCAATATAAAGAAACACTTGAAGATAACCCCTATATATCCGATGAATCGGCTTATAAAGAGGTATTAGACTTGCTGAAAGAAGAGCAAAATCCGCAATTTGTTCATTTAGTGACGATGCAAACACATATGCCATATAGCGATAAATACAAAACTTCAGATTATTCTTCGCAAAGTTTAGGAAATAAGAAAGCCATTGATAGCTATATGCAAGATGTGGCTTATAGCAGTGAGGCATTGAAACACTTTACAAGCTCACTAAAAGAGCTAAAAAGACGAACTTTAGTCGTTTTTTGGGGTGATCATTTGCCTAGTATCTACTCAGATGAAATCAAAGCAGACAATGATGAAGTAACTATGCACCAAACTGAATTCTTAATGTACGATAATCAAGGTAAGCTCAATGAGAAAAATAACCATGATGCTATTACTAGTCCGTTTTTCTTTACTCCCTCATTGTTTGAACAAAGTGGAATGAAAATGACTGGTTTTTATCAATTACTATCTGAATTAGAAAAACAAGTTCCAGCTTTTGAGAAGAGCTTCTATTATAAAGATAAAAAATGGCATAAAACACTTGCTTTAAATAAAGCACAAGAAGAATTATATGATGACTATCGCTTGATTCAATATGATATTGTTTCTGGAGAAGGTTATAGCTTAAAAAAAGATTTTTTTAAATAAAAAAGGAGCATACGATGAGTTTTAAAAAGAAAGATAACCAGACCTATTACAATCCAATTCGGAGAGCGGTTTTAACACATCAAATGATCCAACCAGGTGATAAAGTAGCAATTGGAATGAGCGGTGGAAAAGACAGTACAAGCTTACTTTACTTTTTAGATATGATCAGTAAACAAAAACGTTTAGGTTTTGAGTTTGAAATTGTTCCAATCACTTTAGCAATGGGGTTTGATATGGACATCAGTCCTTTAGAAGAATTTGTGGAAGGATTAGGATATGAACTTGATGTTGTTCCGACCAATATTGCTCAGGTTGTATTTGATATTCGAGAAGAACGCTCGCCATGTTCCCTTTGTGCAAAGTTGCGTCGAGGAATTTTATATAAGCATGCAAGAGAAGCAGGTTGTAACAAAGTGGCCTTAGGTCATCATCTGGACGATGCGATCGAAACCTATTTTATGAACTTTTTATTTCATGGACAACTGGCTAGTTTTGAGCCAATCAGCTACTTATCAAAAACAGATATCACATTGATTCGTCCGTTACTTTATGTAGAAGAAAAACAGATCATCCAGTTTGTAAAAAGAGAAGAACTGCCAGTGATTTTCAATCCTTGTCCTGTTGATAAGAAAACCAAGCGGGAAGAGGTCAAGCAGCTTGTGAGTGGTTTAGCTCAAACATACCCTGATATCAGAGAAAAATTTATTATGGGGATGGAGCAAGGAATATCTGACAATTTTTGGACGAAATCAATGAAACCCGTTGGTCGTACGTAGTTAGCTCTCAAAAGAAAGGTACAGAATGAAAAAATTAATAGTGTTGCTTTTGTTGGGACTGGTAGGATGTTCGAAGACGAATTCACCTAAAACACATGTAAAGGAAAGGGCACAAGAAACGAAAACAAATTAATTTTGATGGAAAAAATTGCTGATGACGAACAACTCAGAAAATGTCCTTACTGTTTTCGAATCAGAAACAAAATTTTCAATAGAAAAAAATCAAAAATGGGTCCGAGCTGATAGAACGACTGGTCTCATTGCATGGTCTGGCGGTGTTTCAAGCAAGTCCGTTTATGAGTATGATTTAACAAATGAGCTTTCTGAAATTAAGTCGGATAAGGTCAAAGTAACGGTCTATTATACTTTTGGCTCTAGTACGGAAGGCAAACATCATAAAAAAGAAATTATTTATACGCATTAAATGTTATCTGAAATGATTCAGTAACGAAAAGGGAGGTACAAGTGTTTAGCTCTAAATTCGTTGATTCTTAATGGATAACTTAACTGGTCATATATCAGTTTTTCTTCGACCAATTGTGACTTTCTTCCTATTATAGGCATTGAAAATCAAAATAAAGCATTTGTTACCCTTGAGGACTACCAAAAATTCATTCTTAAGTCCTATGACAAATACTTAAAAAGAAGGCATAATAGGTACATAAGGAAAACACCCTCGGGTGAAAAATTTGCTAAGGAGGCAATTTCCATGAAAGAAAGAGAAAGAGTATTAGACTTAGTTAAAAAAGGTATCCTATCTTCAGAGGAAGCTTTAGTCTTATTAGAAAATATGGCGACAGAAAAAGATGAAAAACAAATCAAAAAAGCTGCCGACCAAGTAAATGCAACTGCTGACACCAAAGAAAATGATAAAGTCGTAGATTTAGTAAATAAGTTAGAAAATCAAAACGAAGAAGAAATCGTTGAACCTGAAGTTTCTGATGAAGAAGTCAAAGCAAAAGAAGCGCAAGACCACGAACGTTTAGAAAAAATTCTAGACAATCTAGCGACAGAAGCAAATCGAGCATCTGTTGAGCTGGATGAAATCAACGCTGAAATTGCAGGTGTTAAAGAAGAAATCAAAGAAGCACAAGAAAAATTGATGGAATTAAACACCAAAGAAGAATTAAGCGAGTTAACAAATGAAGATTTAGAGTTAAGAACGTCTCTAGAAGCTGAAATCAAATCTTTAGAAGATTCGCTAGATGAAAGAATCCAAGAAAAAATTACTTTAGAAGCTGAACTGAAAAATATTCGCAAAGAGCAATGGTCTGAAACAAAAGATCGTGTTACTTCAAAATTTGATATCCCTGATGATTGGAAAGATCAAGCAACTGATACAATCAATCAAGTTGGCGAAAAAATGAGTGAAGCGGGTTCTCAATTAGGTTCTTTCCTTAAGAAAACATTTAATGCATTCTCAGAAACAATGAATGACAATATGGAATGGAAAGACGTTAGTTTTAAAGTTCCTGGCGTTGCTACAACGAAATTTGATCATGAATTTAACTATCCAGCACCACTTGCAAGTTTGATTGATGTTAAAGTAGCAAACGGCAATATCGTGTTTAAAACATGGGATCAGCCAGATGTTAAAGTAGAAGGTAAAATCAAACTTTATGGTAAAATGGATGCTGAAACACCGCTTGAAGCGTTCTTGGAAAGAAGCCAAATCGATGTGGATGATGAAGTCATTTCATTCCAAATTCCAAATAAACGCGTTCGTGCAGATTTAATTTTCTACTTACCTGAGCGAACATTTGATCATGTATCAATTAAACTATTAAATGGCAATGTATTAGTTGAATCATTAAAAGCGAAAGATGTTTACACTAAATCTACCAATGGTTCGATCACATTTAATAAAATCGATGCAACAATGCTGGAAATCGAAGGCGTGAATGGTGATATCAAAGTCTTGGATGGTGAGATATTAGACAATATCATTGAAACAGTTAACGGCACCGTAACAATTGCTGCAACACCACAAACAATCGGTGTTTCATTAATCAATGGTGATGTTCGGATCACAGCGAAAGAAAAAACTTTACGCAAAGTAGAAGCAAGTTCTGTTAATGGTAATGTAAAAATCGCATTACCAACTGAACTAGGCGTCGAAGGTACAGTGAAAACGAGCTTAGGTAGTATCAATAGCCGTTTAAGTGACTATGAAGTGATTCGTGAGAAAAAAGAAAGAACGAACCAATTACTACAATTCAGACGATTAAATGATGATGATATGGCTCAAATCAACGCTTCTACAACAACAGGAAACATTTATTTAAAAGACACGGATAAATAGATGTGTAGAACTTGATTGCTTAAAAAGTGTCGAGGCTACATCGATAGCTAGGAACACAAATCATAACTATCGATGTAGCATAAATTAGAAATAAGGGATGATTACTCATCCATTCTATTATAAAAACTAAGTGATGAGAGGTGAAAAAAATGAGAAAACGATTGACAAAATCTCCCAATAATGTGGTATTAACAGGAACCTTAGCGGGAATTGCAGAATGGTTAGGTATCGATCCAACGATTGTACGTGTAATTTATGTGGTAGCTAGCTTTATCTTTATTGGCAGTCCTATTTTACTATACATTGTTTTAGCTGTATTGATTCCTTCTGGTAGAAATAGAAATGGCAACGATTATGGCCATCAAAATCCATATAACAGAAATACCCGTAATCCCAATCCATACGCTAACGAACAAAAACAAAGAAAACAAGCAGAAAAAGTGAATGATGATGACTGGAGTGACTTCTAATGACATACTTTCAACGTTTGATCGTTAATACGTTGACATTTATTTCACTCTCAGTAATTTTTCCCAATATGATTTACGTGAGAAGTATCTGGATGGCGATTATCGCAGCTTTTGTACTGTCCATATTAAATATGTTAGTAAAACCAGTGCTGACGATTTTATCCCTTCCATTTACCTTGCTTACATTTGGTTTGTTTAGCTTCATTGTGAATGCAGCGATTTTGAAGATGACGTCTTCTTTCGTTGGAGAGATGAATTTTGGATTTTCTAGCTTTGGAGCAGCGATTCTAATGGCAGTGATCATGTCTTTAGTTAATATGATTGTTAGTGAACGTAATCTGGATAAATACAAAGAATAAGGATAAAACCCAAACGATAAGTTGGGTTTTATCCTTTTCTTTATGCGAAAGGATCTAGAAGTTCAACTAGTTCACATTCTTTGTGCTGATTAATGTAGTTATACAAAATAGTGATAAAATCGACTTGTTCTTTTGAAAATTGCTGAATATTTTCAGGCGGATTTTTAGGAAGAATTTTTTTGGCTAATTCATCAGGAGTATACTTAGAAAAGGTTTGCTTGGTAAGTATTCGACTGGTAAGAACAAGACCTTGGTGGATTAGATAATATTTTATTTTGGCTCCAAGGGGAATAGATAGAAGTTGCCAGTTCATTTGGTTTGCTAGAATCAGTTTTTTATTCTGATTGAAAAATCGAGTGAGAAAGTGCCAATCTTCACGTAATTTTACTGCCTGTTCAAATGAATGGTTTTCGGAAGCCAATAGCATTCTCGCCTCTAAACGGTTTTGAGGTAGTTGATTATTGAAGGTGAATGCACCAAGTAACTCTTCAGCGATGATTTCTTGATCTAGTGAAGGTATGGGATTTTCAGAAAAAGATTGTCGCCAGTAATTATTTTGATTTAATCCATATAAGTTTTCCAGAATTAGTTTTAATTCCTGAAGCTTTCTATTGATTGAAAATGGTCCAAAGCAATGTTGAGTTGTCGGGATAGAACATATATTAACCGCTAGTTTTCCATTTTTGGTATTGATTTCAATATATTTATATTTCTCAAAAGAGTTCATTTGACGATTATAGATTGGTTTGTATTCTTGAATCAGTTGGCATTCTAACAAAAGTGCATCAAGTTCGGATTCTACTTCAATGACATCAAAATCAGTTAACTGCTGAATCAGTCTTCTCGTTTTACTAGAATGTTGTTTGTTTTTGATAAAGTAGCTACTGACCCGTTCGCGCAGTCTTTTAGCTTTACCTACGTAAAGAATAGTTCCGTGCTTATCTTTCATTAAATAAACGCCTGGATTTAAAGGCAGATTTCTCACTTGTTCTTTTAAATTGTTTTTCATAAGAAGCACATCCAATTAGCTTGTTTTTAGCTTAGTACAGGTTACAAACTAAGTATACAAATTAATAGGAGATAGTCAATTATTAGTCGAGGAACAATGAATGGATATCTATTACTGAGTAATTAAGAAAGGAAACCAAATATAGTTCCCTAAAATATGGACAATATTCTTAATAGCTAGAAACTTCCTACATGAAATGATAAAATGGAACGAGTAGAGAATTGAAAGGAATGGATGATCAATATGGAAGAAGTTGTAAAAATTCATCAACTGGTAGAAAAGCTTTCTTTAGAAGTCGTTTATGGCGATGAAGAAAGTTTAAATAGAGAAATTACTACAGGAGATATTTCCCGTCCTGGCTTAGAGTTAACTGGTTATTTTAATTATTACCCTCATAACCGTCTGCAGTTGTTCGGGAGTAAAGAGATTACATTTTCTGAACGAATGATACCAGAAGAGCGTTTGATGGTCATGCGTCGTTTATGTGAGAAGGATACACCAGCTTTTATTATTTCTAGAGGACTGCAAGCGCCAGAAGAGATGGTACAAGCAGCAAAGGAAAAAGGGTTAGCCGTTCTACGTTCACCTATTTCTACATCTAGATTGTTAGGAGAGCTATCAAGCTATTTAGATAGTCGTTTAGCTGCAAGAACTAGTGTACATGGTGTTTTAGTTGATGTATATGGCTTAGGTGTCTTGATTCAAGGCGATAGCGGTATTGGTAAAAGTGAGACTGCACTAGAGTTGATTAAACGAGGTCATCGATTGATTGCAGATGATCGTGTAGACGTTTATCAACAAGATGAATTGACGGTTGTTGGTGAACCACCAAAAATTTTACAACATTTGATCGAAATTCGGGGAATTGGAATCATCGACGTGATGAATTTATTTGGAGCAAGTGCTGTGCGCGGTTTTATGCAAGTACAACTTGTGGTTTATTTAGAAGCTTGGGAAAAAGATAAGAAGTACGATCGTTTAGGTTCAGATGATGCAATGGTAGAAATTGCTAGTGTGGATGTTCCACAGATTCGTATCCCTGTAAAAACAGGACGAAATGTTGCGATTATCATTGAAGTTGCAGCTATGAATTTCCGTGCGAAGACTATGGGATATGATGCGACAAAATCATTCGAAGAACGTTTGACTCGATTGATTGAAGAAAATTCAGGTACCATCTAACTTCACAGGCTAGCTCTTCGGAAAAAAGATAAAAATGGAAAGAGGCTAAGGACGCCTCAGTCAATTTTTCCTATTTATCAGTCAGAGCTAAACGAGCCTGTTATGTTTTAGGATCATCTAACTTCACAGGCTAGCTCTTCGGAAAAAAGATAAAAATAGAAAGAGGCTAAGGACGTCTCAGTCAATTTTTCCTATTTATCAGTCAGAGCTAAACGAGCCTGTTATGTTTTAGGATCATCTAGCTTCACAGGCTAGCTCTTCGGAAAAAAGATAAAAATGGAAAGAGGCTAAGAACGTCTCAGTCAATTTTTCCTATTTATCAGTCAGAGCTAAACGAGCCTGTTATGTTTTAGGATCATCTAGCTTCGTGAGCCAGGATCTTGGAAAAGGAGATAAAAATTGGCTGTTACAAAGAATATCACAGTCATGTTTTCCTATTTTTTGTAGATGCTAAAAGGCTCATTCAGCTTTTATATTTAGGAGGAAGCCAAATGTTAGGACAAGTAAATCCAGTTGCGTTAAATCTTTTTGGAATCGCTGTGTACTGGTACGCAATTATTATTGTTTCCGGAATCGTACTAGCTGTTTGGCTGAGTAGTAGAGAAGCGGTTCGTGTCGGTTTAAAAGAAGATGACGTTATCGACTTTATGTTATGGGGCTTACCAAGTGCGATTATTGGTGCCCGTTTGTATTATGTTATTTTTCAGTGGCAAGATTATGTTGACAATCCAATCGAAATTATTTTGACTAGAAATGGTGGTCTAGCGATTTATGGTGGATTGATCGGTGGAGGTCTTGCATTGTTTTTCTTTACAAGACATCGTTTTATCTCGACTTGGACTTTTTTAGATATTGCAGCACCAAGTGTTATTTTGGCGCAAGGAATCGGACGTTGGGGTAATTTTATGAATCATGAAGCGTATGGACCAGCCACAACGCGGGCATTTTTGGAAGGATTACATTTACCTAAATTCATTATTGATAATATGAATATTGATGGAACGTATCATCAACCAACGTTTTTATATGAATCAATCTGGAATGTTTTAGGCTTTATCGTTTTGGTCATGTTAAGAAGAAAGAAAAATTTCTTGAAAGAAGGCGAAGTCTTCTTAGGATACATTATCTGGTATTCATTTGGCCGTTTCTTTATCGAAGGAATGCGAACAGATAGCTTGTACGCATTTGGGAGTATACGGGTCTCACAATTAGTTTCTCTTGTATTATTTTTTGGTGCGATTGCGATAGTAGTTATTCGCCGGAAAAAGGGAACAGTAAAGTTTTATGATCGTGAAAAGGGAACCGTAAAAAAGGCTGTTTAGAACTGCCTATTCCTCTTAAGCTATGGTAGAATGTTAAGTGGGTATGAAAGTTATGAAATTAGTAATTTATTTTGGTTAGTTAAAGAAATAGGAAGCTGAATAGTAGGTACATTTATAGATATGTTTTGAGCTAGCTTTTCTTATTTTGAAAGGAGATTTTCACCAATGAAACAAAAAGTTGCTGTTTTAGGTCCTGGCTCGTGGGGAACTGCATTGGCACAAGTTTTAGCAGAAAATGGTCATGAGGTTCGCATTTGGGGACATAATAAAGCACAAATTGATGAAATCAACACGCATCATACGAATCATCACTATCTTCCAAATCTGGTTATTCCAGAGTCAATTCAAGGGAAGATGTCGCTAGAGGAATGTATTGTAGACGCAGATGCAGTCTTGTTTGTTGTTCCAACAAAAGCGATTCGGACGGTTGCACAAGAATTTACAGCGAAATGTACAAATCAACCGTTGATTATTCACGCTAGTAAAGGCTTGGAACAGGGGAGTCATAAACGTATATCTGAAGTTTTGATGGAAGAAATTCCATCTGAAAAAAGACGGGGTGTAGTTGTTTTATCTGGTCCAAGTCATGCCGAAGAAGTAGCGGTTCATGATATTACAACGATTACTGCTGCAAGTGAGAATTTACCAGAGGCAACCTATGTTCAAGATTTATTTATGAATGATTATTTTAGAATTTATACGAATGATGACGTGATTGGTGTAGAAACAGGTGCTGCCTTGAAAAATATTATTGCTCTAGGCGCTGGTGCGATTCATGGTCTGGGTTTTGGAGATGATGCAAAAGCTGCAATCATGACACGCGGTTTAGCAGAAATCAGCCGTCTAGGTGTAGCGATGGGAGCGAATCCTTTAACTTTTATTGGATTAAGCGGAGTCGGTGACTTAATTGTGACGTGTACCAGTGTCCATTCTCGTAATTGGCGCGCTGGAAATCTTCTTGGAAAAGGTCATAGTTTAGATGAAGTTCTTGAAAACATGGGAATGATCGTTGAAGGTGTATCGACAACGAAAGCGGCCTATGAATTGTCACAACAATTAAATGTTGATATGCCGATCACAGAAGCTATTTATAAGGTACTATATGAAGGTCAAGATGTAAGACAAGCAGCAAAAGAGATTATGTTGCGAGATGGTAAAATGGAAAACGAATTTTCTATATAAATTTTTAGGAGGCCATTTGGCATGAAAGTTAAAAAAGCGGTTATACCAGCAGCTGGTCTGGGCACAAGATTTTTACCAGCAACAAAAGCGATGGCAAAGGAAATGTTGCCAATCGTAGATAAACCAACGATTCAATTTATTGTTGAAGAAGCATTAGCGTCTGGAATTGAAGATATTTTAATTGTGACAGGAAAAGCAAAGCGTCCAATTGAAGACCATTTCGATGCGAATTTTGAATTAGAAAGTAATCTTCGTGAGAAAAATAAAACAGATTTATTGAAGTTAGTAGAAGAGACAACAGATGTTAATCTTCACTTTATCCGTCAGTCTCATCCAAAAGGATTAGGACATGCAGTGTTACAAGCTAAAGCATTTGTCGGCAATGAACCATTTGTTGTCATGTTGGGTGATGATATTATGGAAGATAAAATTCCGTTATCAAAACAATTGATGAATGATTATGAGGAAACACATGCATCAACGATTGCTGTAATGAAAGTTCCACATGAAGAAACATCAAAATACGGAATCATTAATCCAGAAGCTGAGGTTTCTAAAGGATTGTATAACGTGAATAATTTTGTCGAAAAGCCTACACCTGAAGAAGCACCGAGTGATTTAGCAATTATTGGTCGTTACTTGCTGACACCAGAAATTTTCCACGTTTTAGAGTCGCAAGAGCCAGGTGCTGGTGGTGAAATCCAATTAACAGATGCTATCGATACATTAAATAAAACACAACGTGTATTTGCTAGAGAATTTACAGGTAAGCGTTATGATGTTGGTGACAAGTTTGGATTCATGAAAACAAGTATTGAATATGGGTTGGTGCACCCAGAAGTTAAGGATAACTTACGTGAGTATATTATCGAATTAGGTGCTGAACTTGCTAAAGAAGAAACACCTAAAAAGTAATAGACAACAACGGTTCATATGATCTTTTTCATTTGAAGACAGAGCAAAATATTGTTCTGTCTTTTTTCTATATATTACAGGCAAATTTTTGTAAGTGTATGTAGAGACTTAGGTTAGAAATTGTTATAATTAAGAGAACAAAACTAACTGAATAATTTGTTAAAAAGACCAGTTGGTGTTATTCTAAGAACATGGAATAATTGATGGAGGGAGCAAGAATATGACAGGTGGAGAGGTTGCAGCAATTATTGCTGCAGTGGCGTTTGCTGTATTAGTAGTATTTATTGTTTTGGTATTGATAAAAATCGGCAAAACAGTAGAAAGAGTTACTACCACAGTGGACGAAGCCAATAAGACGATTGAAGTCGTAACAAAAGATGTAGATATTTTATCAAGACAAGTAGAGGGTCTTTTAGTAAAAAGTAATGAGTTGTTGGATGATGTAAACAAAAAAGTAGCAACGATCGATCCGTTGTTTGCTGCAGTTGCAGATTTAAGTGAGAGTGTTTCTGAATTGAATTACTCTAGTAAAAACCTACTTGGAAAAGTTGGTGCAGTTGGAAAAACAACTGCTAAAGCGGGTGTTGTCAGCAAAGTAGGCGGAGCAGCTTTTAGAGCATTTCGTCCCAAAAAATCATCAAAAACAAGTGAAGCAACTAAATAATAAAAGATAACGGAGGAATAAACATGGCGAAAAAAGGTGGATTTTTTTTAGGAGCAATTATCGGAGGAACAGCAGCAGCAGTTGCGGCTCTTTTATTGGCACCAAAATCAGGCAAAGAATTACGTGAAGATCTAGCGAACCAAGCAGATGATTTTAAAGATAAAGCAACGGACTACACGGATTACGCTATGCAAAAAGGATCTGAATTATCATCGATTGCTAAAGAAAAAGCTAGCGTGCTAGGAGAACAAGCAGGTGATCTAGCCAGCAATGTTAAAGATAAGACGAAAGATTCACTAGATAAAGCGCAAGGTGTTTCAGATACTGTTCTAGAATCATTTAAAAAACAAACAGATGATTTATCTGACCGATTTAAAAAGACTGCTCAAGATGTAAACGATCAAGTTGATGAATTGGGCGATATTGCAGAAGATGTTTCAGATGATATTTTTATCGATGTTAAAGAATCTGCAAAAAAAGCGAAAGCAACTGTTTCAGAAGGCGTTGCTGAAGCTAAGGAAGTAACAAAAGATGTTCCTGAAAAAGCAGAAGAAGCAAAAAAAGAAACAAAAAAAGCTGTTGAAAAAACAGTAGACGAGCTCAAAGAAAAATAGAGAAATGATTAAAAGAACGCCAGTATTCTCGATAGAGTACTGGCGTTCTTTTAATCGTTTAATCAATAATCATTAATTCTTTTGGTGTTTTTGTAAAAGCTTCACAACCTGTTTTAGTCACATGTAAACAATCCTCAATACGCACACCAACTTGGTTCGGAATGTAAATACCTGGTTCGATAGAGAAGCACATACCTTCTTCAATAACTAAATCATTTCCAGTCACTAGAGAAGGGTATTCATGAACAGTTGTTCCAATACCATGACCTAGACGGTGATTGAAATATTCACCATAACCGTAACTGCTGATAACGCCGCGCGCAACCTCATCTAATTCTCCAGCAGTAATTCCTGGTTTTACCGCATCCATCGCTTTTAATTGTGCTTCTAACACGATCGAATAGATTTCTTTTTGAAAATCAGTCGGTTCTTTGTAGGCAACTGTTCGTGTAACATCACTACAATAACCGTTGTAAACAACACCTAAGTCAAATAAAACTAAGTCTTGCTTGGCTATAGTTGTA
This sequence comes from Enterococcus sp. AMC1252, assembly GCF_058216515.1. Classification (NCBI taxonomy): domain Bacteria; kingdom Bacillati; phylum Bacillota; class Bacilli; order Lactobacillales; family Enterococcaceae; genus Enterococcus; species Enterococcus sp. AMC1252. Next base: position 2,609,592 of record NZ_CM177097.1, on the reverse strand, counting down.
TTTCCAGGATTACCATGTGGGCTCGCCGCATTTTTTCCAGTTAAAACTAAAGTGTCAAAGCTCATTGAACGAATACCTTGTCGTTTTAATTGGTATTCGATTTCAGCTAAGATCTCTTGTTCTTTAGCCCCTTCTTTAATCGCGTTGAAGCCAATCTCTAAAGCAACATCAGCCCAATTTCCTGCCTCCATAAGCTTCGCCACTTCGGAAGGTGTTTTAAGCAGCTGTAATTTTTCAATGACTGGTGTGACATTACCCGAGAAATCACTCATTGGAAAATAACTATTTAAAATATCAAAACGGGCAACAGTCAAAGCTTCTTTTTCAGTAGCAATTTTATTTGGATTACCATTTTTTTTGATCAATTGGGCAATTTTTTCCCAAGGATTTTCACTATCAAGATAGCCATATACTGGATAAGTCCATGAACTTTTTTCAGCATCTTCAATTTCCAAAGCTGGAGTGAATAAAAAAGGGTCATGATTTAATGAGACAAATAATGCTAAAACCCGTTCATGAGGATCACTTTTATAGCCAGAGAAATAGGCAATATGCCCAGGATCACTAATATAAGTGAGGTCAATATTTTCGCTAGCCATCCATTTTTTTAGTTCATTCATTTTTTCTTGATTCATAGATATCCTTCTTTCTTTTATGACTGGTTACTGTAAAACCTGTCTTTATCATACCACGAAATGACGTAAAGCGCTTTTTGAAATATAGAGTAAATTTTCATGAAAATAGGATAAAACGGTTGCAAAAATAAAAAAACTCTGCTATTCTTAGTGAGAAATGTAAACAGCGTTTTCAGAAAATGAAAACAAATATAAATATTTAGGAGAATAGACATGGAAAAACAAACAATTACTATTTATGATGTTGCTCGTGAAGCGAATGTATCCATGGCGACTGTATCTCGTGTAGTTAATGGTAATCCAAACGTAAAACCTGCTACGCGTAAAAAAGTGTTAGAAGTAATTGACCGCTTAGATTATCGCCCAAATGCTGTAGCCCGTGGTTTAGCAAGTAAAAAAACAACCACTGTAGGCGTTATTATTCCTGATGTCAGCAATATCTTTTTTGCGTCACTAGCACGAGGTATAGATGACGTTGCAACGATGTATAAATACAATATCATTTTAGCAAATTCAGACAGCAACGATCAAAAAGAAGTTAATGTACTGAATAATCTTTTGGCTAAACAAGTGGATGGAATTATTTTTATGGGTCATCATATTACAGATGAGATTCGTGGCGAGTTTTCTCGCTCTAAAACCCCAGTTGTTTTGGCAGGCTCGATTGATCCTGATGAGCAAGTCGGTAGTGTAAACATCGATTATGCAGAAGCAACGAAAGATGCTACGAACTTGCTAGCTAAAAATGGCAATAAAAAAATTGCCTTTGTCAGTGGTGCATTGATTGACCCTATCAATGGTCAAAATCGCATCAAAGGCTATAAAGAAGCGTTAGCTGATAATGGCTTATCTTATAATGAAGGCTTGATTTTTGAAGCTGAATATAAGTTTAAAGCTGGTATCTCATTGGCTGAACGTATCCGCAATAGTGGAGCGACTGCAGCTTATGTAACGGATGATGAATTAGCAATTGGTTTATTAGATGGTATGATCGATGCTGGTGTAAAAGTACCAGAAGAGTTTGAAATCATCACAAGTAATAACTCATTGCTCACAGAAGTTTCTCGTCCACGTCTTTCAAGTGTGACACAACCGCTATATGATATTGGTGCTGTGGCAATGCGCTTATTGACAAAATTAATGAATAAAGAAGAAATCGAAGATAAAACAGTTATCTTACCTTATGGTATGGATCAAAAAGGTTCGACTAAATAGTATAGAATAACTGAAAATAGTATCTCGTATTAGTAACACTCCCTATAAAGTAGAAACTAGAGCTCAAAGCTAGTATACTTCTAATAAGGGAGTGTTTTTTAGTGGGCAAAATTCAACTTTGGGGATGGTTTCTAAGAAGAATTTGAGAGAAATTCAGCGAGGATCAAACTATATAAATGAAAAAGGAGAAATTTCAATGAACATGAGAGAAAGAATCATTGCTGGTAAACTATTTTTAGATGATTGTGAAGGATTGCCAGAGGAGCGATTGCAGGCAAAACGGAGGATGATGGCTTTTAATCAAACTTCACCTGATGAATTAGAAAGAAGATTTCATTTGTTGGATGACATTTTTGGAACAAAAATAAATGCATGGATCGAACCTCCTTTTTATTTTTGTTATGGTCGTAATATTGAGCTAGGTGAGGAGTGTTTTTTTAATATGGGGTGCAGTTTTATTGATGATGCATCTATTAAGATCGGAAATAAGGTTGCTTTTGGTCCCGGTGTGACAATCGCAACAGTAGGGCATCCGGTTCACCCTGATTATCGGCGTTTGATGTATGGCAATCCAGTAACCATTGAGAATAATTGTTGGATTGGAGCAAACACGACTGTTTGTCCAGGTGTAACGATCGGTGAAAATAGTGTGATTGGAGCAGGAAGCATCGTCACAAAAGATATTCCAGCAAATTCGGTTGCGGTTGGAAATCCCTGTAAAGTAATCCGAGAAATCAGTGAAAAAGACCGTGAATTTTATTATAAAGATCAGCCTTTTTTAGCAGAAGATTTAGAAGAGGTCTATCGCTTAAATAATACAAATTAAATTAGAAGAGCCTCAAACAAAACCTGTTGTAGTTTTGTTTGAGGCTCTAAATTTAACTTAAAAAGATTAGTTATTCTTTTTTTCACTAGAAGAAGGTGTTGTATTTTCTTTTTTCTTATCCTCTTTTTTTTCAGAAGAAGGGGAAGGTGTCGAACCCGATGAAGGCGTTGTGGCATAACGTCCCCAATAAGCACTGTAATTTGCATCTGATCCGCCATAGCCAAATTTGTATTGGCTTTTTGGAGCGCCATCTTTTGCATAGAATGATTCGACATTTGGACCAGGAGCAGTATAGGTTCCACCGTTATAGGTAAAAGTACCCGGTTTTTCTCCTGTAAAGCTTGATACAGTTGATTTGATCACGTCTTTTGAAAGAGTGAATTTTTCACCAACACCGAATAAATCCGGTTTAACTGAATAGATTGCATTTGCCAGATTTGCTAAGTAAGCACTATTTTGATCACCACTATTTGGACTCATTGCTGTAGGGGTATCATAACCTGTCCATGAACCTAAGGTAATAGTCGGTGTCGAAACAACTAACCAAGCGTCTACATATGAATCTGTTGTTCCTGTCTTACCGATCCAGTCAACATTTCCAAAAGCAGGATTAAGACCATTGATCATATTTTTGAATGGAGTCGTTATTTTAGAATCTAAGACAGAACGCATCATGTCATTCATAATCGAAGCTGTAGCTTCAGAATAGACTTGAACAGGTGTATCTTTATGTTCATAAATAACTTTTCCGCTATTATCTGTGATCTTGTCGATCATATAGCCTTTTTGATATTGGCCTTTATTAGCGAGTGCTTGAAACCCATTTGTTTGTGTTAGAACAGTTGTCTCAACTGACCCTAAAGGAGCAGATTGATACGACCAAGCGTCATTTGCTGGGTAATTCATTTTACTTAGATAGTTATTGTAAGAGAAATTATCATCACCCATTTGCATTTTCATTGCTTCATTTAAATGGTATACGGGAATATTATAAGACCATTCTAATGAATGACGAACTGTATCAAAGGTGTTTGTTCCAGAATTTGTTGCATTAGCCAGCTCTTTTTCGCTACTACTGTATCTAGTAGGGTAATTGGCCAAACGACTTTCTGAACCGATCATTCCCTGATCGATAGCAGGTCCATAAACGGAGATAGGCTTAATCGTAGAACCAACTTGTCGGACTGTATCTAACGCATGGTTACTTTGGCTGATATTGAAGTCACGACCCGCTACAAATCCGATGATTCTCCCTGTTTTATTGTCCATCAAAACATTCCCAGTCTCAACAAGTCCAGCACCATAACCATCATCTAGCATGTAGCCAAAGTTTGCGACAGCGTTTTGCATGGTATCATAAACGGTTTGATCGATTGTTGATTGGATCGTATAACCACGATTTTGAATTTCCTTTCGGGCTTGATCCTTGTATTGAGAAAGACCTAGTTCATCTAACGTTTCTTTTTTTACCCCAGCTTTTTCTATATTAAGATCCATTACGACGTTAGTTGCTTGTTCCAATACGGCATTATATAAGTAACCTTGAGTATTTTGATTAGATTCTTGCTGTGGTTGGAAATCTTGTTTCAAGTCATAGTTTTTGGCTGCTTCATATTCTTCTTTAGTAATGGCTTTTTCCCGATACATACTGAATAAAACAAAATCTTTTCGTTTCATTCCATAGGCCATATTCTCGTCATCCTTTAAAGCGCCTGTGTTGCTATACGGTGTATAGATGATCGGACTTTGTGGCAAACCTGCAATAAATGCTGCTTGAGGAAGTGTTAGATCATTGGCATTTTTACCAAATAGACCTTTTGCTGCTTCTTCAACGCCTGCAATATTTTCACCTTTATTATTACGGCCGAAAGGGGAAACATTTAGATAAGTCGTAACGATTTCATCTTTTGAAAAAAACTTTTCGATTCGATAAGCCAATAGTATCTCATTGGCTTTTCGTTTGAAAGTCGTTTCATCGGTCAAAATTTGTTGTTTGACCAATTGTTGTGTCAGTGTTGACCCCCCAGATGAACCTCCCAAACCTGTTGCATCAGAAACAAGGGCACGAATCACAGCTTTTGGAACCACACCTTTGTGTTCTTCAAAGTACTCATCCTCAGTAGAGATGATGGCTTTTTTCAAGAGAGGGGAGATGTGTTCACTGTCAACTCTTGTTCTAACCAAATCAGATTTGATCATCGCAATATTTGTGCCATCTGCATAAGTCATTCGGGAAACTTCAGTGATATCACTGATTTCAGTTTGGAGCTCTTCTTTTGTTGGTGGTTGTGTATCTTCAACTAAAAAAGCAAAATAGCCAATACCAATACCAAGACCTAAAGCACCACCTAATAGTAAAATAACGACCGCAAACACAAATAATGATTGCAGTACACGAATCACTACATTTATAATTAAAAAAATCTTTTTCTTCTCTGGTACTTTATTAGAATTTTGTTCCGTGTGACGGGAGTTATTCTGATTGTCCAAAAGCTTCACCTCAATATAATGATACATTCCGTGATATTATAGCAAAAAAATTCTATAATGAACAGTTGTTCAGATATTTATAGAAACTTAATCAAGAAAACTTAATAAAACTAGATAGGGAAGCTAGATCTTGTTTGCTTTTTCAGTATACAATGATTTTTTATTTTTCTGTGTTTTCTTCTACTCTGAATAATACGATTTTTTTGATCAAGTCTATAGGCAATTCACGATCTAAAGGGAATTGAATCGCGCCTTTACTTGTTTTAAAGTCTTTCAGTTCATTTTTAAAAGCATCAATCGCACTTGGCGCAGGATAAAACCCAATATGATTTTTAGCATTAGCAAAGTGAACTAAGTTTCCATTTAAATAGAAGGTTGGCATTCCATAAGACATTTTTTCTGTAGCTTGCGGAACGAGTTGTTTGATTGTCGTATAGAGTTGTTGGACTTTTACTTGGCGATCTTCTGGAATAGTGGAGATGTAGTCTTCAATGATTGTCATAATAATCGTTACCTACTTTCTGGTTGGATGATATGCTTAGTATACCATGATGTAAACTGTGGGGGAGTTATTTTAATCCAGAAAAGTGAAAGAAGTAATCGTTTTATGGTACACTAACAGTGCGTTGTAGAACAAAATGGAAGGCTGAGAATAATGGGAAAATCGATTGTTGAAAAATTGAACTTAATGAGCTATTCAACGAAAGTGGTGGTTAATAAGCCAAGTAAAGAGTATTTAGTTGAAATAACAGAAGCGCAGAAACAACTTCCCACAAAACCGGTAGACTTGCTTTTTATTTTTGTAGAGACGATGGAGAAGTTTAAACAAGTTGTTTCAGAGGTAATCGAAAAGCAGTTACTTAATAAAAATGGGGTCCTCTTTGTTGCGTATCCTAAAAAAGGGAATAAAAAATATTCGACGTTTGTACATAGAGATGAAATTTTCCCAACTCTTAATGTTGATGATAGTGATGGCTATATAGCAAATAGTACTTTAAAATTTAATCGAATGGTGAGTTTAGATGAGACATTTACAGTAACTGGCATGAAAAATATTGAACGTAAAAAAAAATCGAAAGTTGTCAGTAGTGCTCGTGTGTCTGACTATATTCAATATATACCAGAAGTAGAAGCGTTCATTGGAAATTACAAAGAAGCAAAAAGTGTGTTTGACCAATTAACACCTGGGTATAAAAAAGATTGGGCAAGATATATTTATAGTGCTAAACAAGCAGTGACACAAGAAAAAAGGAAAAAAGAAATGATTGATATTCTAACAAAAGGATTCAAATCAAAGGAGCTATATCGTCAATTTTTAGCAAAATAAAGGAGGGGTTAGTATGGATGAAGTAGAAAAATATGTAGAGAATATCGATGAAAAATGGAAGGATTCTTATCAACGTTTAGCGGTAGTCATCGCTGAAAATATACCTGAGGGATTCGTCTTACGTTTACAATATGGGATGCCGACATATGTTGTGCCTTTGAGCGATTTTCCAGAGGGATATTTAGGCAGAAAAGATGAACCATTGCCGTTTATCAGCTTGGCTTCTCAAAAAAAACATCTATCTTTGTATCATATGGGCATCATGGGGAATAAAAAATTACTGGCTTGGTTTCAGGAAGAATACCAAAAAGTAGTTCCAACAAAGTTGAATATGGGGAAAAGCTGTATTCGGTTTAGCAATCCGAAAACTATTCCTTATGAATTGATTGGGGAATTAGTCAGCAAAATTTCAATGGAAGAATGGGTTGCTAGTTATATCCGCTTTACAGAAAAAAATAAGAAATAGCTTGTGTTATGGAGAAGAGGCAAAAAGATTGTTTTTTCTGATTGTTTCACGTACTCTTTTTAAGACTGAAACAGTTTATATTTATTTATCGTTAGCTAACAGGCTGGTACTGATTGAAAAAGACAAACTATGAGTGAGGCCAAAAGCACCTCAATCACAGTTTCCTATTTTTCATTCAGAGCTGAGAGAGCCTGTTTAGCTTTTAAAAGTATCTAGCTTCACAGGCTAGCTCTTCGGAAAAAAGATAAAATCCGATTGTGACGAAAAGCGTCACCCTCTGATTTTCCTATTTTTCATTCAGAGCTAAGAGAGCCTGTTTAGCTTTTAAAAGTAGGAGGATTATTATGTTATTAGGTTCACATGTTAGTATGAGTGGTAAAAAAATGTTATTAGGTTCAGCGGAAGAGGCAGCGAGTTATGGTTCAACGACTTTTATGATCTATACAGGCGCGCCGCAAAATACACGCCGTAAACCAATTGAAGAGATGAATATCGAAGCAGGTCAAAAATATATGGTAGAGCATGATTTAAGCAATATCGTTGTCCATGCTCCTTATATCATTAATTTAGGAAATACGATCAAATTAGAAAATTTTGGCTTTGCAACCTCATTTTTACGTCAGGAAATTGAGCGTGCTCATGCACTAGGCGCAACACAAATCACACTTCATCCAGGTGCACATGTAGGCGCTGGTGTGGATGCTGGTCTAAAACAAATTATCAAAGGTCTTGATGAAGTCTTATGGAAAGAGCAAGTGCCGCAAATTGCTCTTGAAACAATGGCAGGAAAAGGGACTGAATTAGGTCGTACTTTTGAAGAATTAGCGACAATTATCGAAGGCGTTAAACTGAATGAAAAATTATCTGTTACGATGGATACTTGTCATATCAATGATGCTGGTTATAATGTAAAAGACGATTTCGATGGTGTTTTAGAAGAATTTGATAAAATTATTGGCTTAGATCGTTTGAAAGTAGTCCATGTGAATGATTCTAAAAATCCAATGGGTTCTCATAAAGACCGACATGCAAATATTGGCTTTGGAACGATTGGTTTTGATGCATTAAATAAAGTCGTTCACCATGAAAAATTAAAAGAGTTACCTAAAATTTTAGAAACACCTTATGTAGGTGCTGATAAAAAGACAAGTAAAGCACCGTATGGTTATGAAATTGCGATGTTAAAATCACAAAAATTTGATCCAGATTTATTGGATAAAATTGAAAAACAACAGTAAGAATAGAAAAGAAATGGTCTTTCGGAAATTTCTTGTGAGGAATATGACAAAAGACCTTTTCTTTTTAGTCTATTTCTAGTAAAATGATTTCTTGAGAGCAATTTAATAAAAAGGGATCAACAGTCCCCTTAAAAATGAGCAATAGTAAGTCTGGTAAGAATAATGACTGCACAACAAACCCGCAGAAGTTCTTATTCAGCTTCTCTAGTAGAAAGGAGAGATTTATATGTCAACAGGTTTAGTAGTATTGATCGCGATTATCGCTTTATTAGCAGGTGCAGCAGGTGGATTTTTCCTTGCGCGCAAATATATGCAAGACTATTTTAAAAAGAATCCTCCCGTTAATGAGGAAATGTTACGAATGATGATGATGTCTATGGGACAAAAGCCTTCTGAGAAGAAGATTCGTCAAATGATGCAGCAAATGAAGAACCAAGGGGACAAATAAGGTTTTTTAGATGCTATTCATAATTCAAGGACAAAACGGGCCGATTTTTTGGCCCGTTTTTTTTTGCACTTATTTTTTATTAAATGAAAGGAGTTGTATTGAAATGGGAAAACAACAAATGAAAGATGTGAGCGCACAGTAGTCGATTTAGAAAAGGAGAATGATACATGTCTATATTTAAAAAATTAGGGTGGTTTTTCAAACAAGAGAAAAAAAGTTACTTTATTGGGGTTTTTTCATTAGTGATGGTTGCACTTGTTCAGTTAGTTCCACCAAAAGTCATCGGAATTGTTGTTGATAAAATTGCAGATAAAAATCTGACGATCAAGCCTATTTTATTTTGGGTTGGTGTGTTGTTAGTGGCAGCTTTAGCGCAATATATTTTTCGCTATATTTGGCGAATCTATATCTGGGGAAGCGCTGCAAGACTAGAAAAAGATTTAAGACGACAATTATTCCATCACTTCACCAGAATGGATAGTGTTTTTTATCAGAAGTATCGAACAGGTGATTTAATGGCACACGCAACCAATGATTTGAATGCAATTCAAAATGTTGCAGGAGCGGGGATTTTAACCTTTGCAGATTCATTGATCACAGGTGGGGCTACAATCATCGCTATGATTTTATTTGTTGATTGGCGTTTAACGTTGATCGCATTGATTCCGTTACCATTATTGGCAGTGACATCGAGAGTTTTAGGCTCAAAATTACACGATGCATTTCGAGATTCACAAGCTGCGTTTTCAACGATCAATGATAAAACGCAAGAAAGTATTACTGGGATGAAAGTAATTAAAACATTCGGTCAGGAAAAGGAAGATATTCAAGATTTTACAGAAAAGATCGATGACGCTATTGTAAAAAATAAGCGAGTAAATTTTCTTGATGCGTTATTTGATCCATTCATTACATTGATTATTGGGATTTCCTATGTCCTGACAATTATTATGGGCGGACGTTTTATTATGGAAGGCACGATTACGATCGGTCAGTTGATTTCATTTATAAGTTATATTGGGATGCTCGTTTGGCCGATGTTTGCAATTGGTCGTTTGTTTAATGTACTGGAGCGAGGGAATGCAAGTTACGACCGTGTGAATGAGCTGTTACATGAAAAAACGCATATCGTTGAGAAAAAAGATGCCATCCAAACACCGGCTAAAGGTCAGTTATCAATGGAAATTGCTCAGTTCACTTATCCTAAAGATGACCATGCAACCTTGGAACAAATCAAATTTACAGTCGGTGTTGGAGAAACATTAGGGATTGTCGGTAAAACTGGCGCTGGGAAAACGACGATTTTAAAATTATTGATGCGCGAATATGATCATTACAAAGGTCGTGTAATGTTTGGCGGTCATGATATTAAAGATTACTCATTGGATGCTTTGATGACCGCAATGGGGTATGTTCCTCAAGATCATTTTCTATTTTCAATGACGGTACGGGATAATATTCGTTTTGCTAATCCTGATTTTACTGAGGAAGAAGTGGAGCAAGCAGCTGAAATGGCCTTTATCAATAATGAAATCAAGGCGTTTCCTAAAGGCTATGATACCTTAGTAGGGGAGCGTGGTGTTTCCTTATCTGGTGGTCAAAAACAACGTATTTCAATTGCTAGAGCATTGATCTTAAATCCTGAATTACTGATTTTAGACGATGCTTTATCAGCAGTGGATGCAAAAACGGAAGAAGCGATTCTTTCTAATTTAAAAGATGCAAGAAAAGAAAAAACAACGATTATTGCCGCCCATCGATTAAGTAGTGTGATGCATGCAAAGGAAATCATTGTTTTAGATGAAGGAAAAATTGTTGAGCGTGGTACCCATCAAGAATTGTTACGATTAGCTGGTTGGTACAAACGTATGTGGGATAAACAACAATTAGAAGCGAAAATCGAAGGGAGTGAAGCATAATGGAAGAAAAATATGAATCAGAATGGACCAAATCAGTTCCATTAAAAGAACAAGTGTCGATCGTCAAACGATTGCTTAAATTTGCTCGGCCATTTCGCCGTACGTTTTTAACAGCGATTTTATTTGCATTGGTACTTGCGATTATTAACATCATTTTGCCAAGAATCATCCAAACCTTTATGGATGACTATCTAACACCCAAGACGGCTACTACTCAAGTCATACTCTTTTTTGCTAGTTTATATCTATTTGGCGTGATCGTTAAAAGTATTGTCTGGTTTTTCCAATGGTTTTTATATTCAACTGCTTCACTGAAAACCTATCAATATATTCGCGTGAAGTTATTTGAAAAACTACAAACCTTAGGGATGCGTTATTTTGATCAAACTCCAGCAGGTTCGATTGTGTCTCGAGTGACCAATGATACAGAAACGTTATTTGAATTTTGGTATGTTTTTTTGATGGTATTAACAGGAATTTTTGCGGTTGTATCTTCATTTATTGCAATGTTTCAGATCAGCGGGAAGATCGCCTTGTATAACTTGATCTTCCTTCCTATTTTATTAATTGTGATTTGGTACTATCAAAAATTCAGTTCAAGGATTTATAGAAGTATGCGGGAAAAACTAAGTCAGTTGAATACAAAACTGAATGAATATATTTCAGGGATGCAAATTATTCAACAATTTAGACAAGAGCATCGTTTAGAAAAAGAGTTTGAAGAAACCAATGATGATTATTTACGGACACGTTATTCAATGATCAGAACCAATTCATTGCTGTTAGGTCCAATCATTAATTTTCTATATACACTTGCGATTGGTTTAACATTGACCTTATTTGGTTATGATGCGTTGCATTCTCCTGTAGAAGTTGGCTTGATTTATGCTTTTGTGACGTATGTACAGGCATTTTTCAATCCAATGACACAAATGATGGATTTTCTAAGCGTCTTTACGGATGGGATGGTTGCGGGCAGTCGAATTTTGAAAATTTTTGATAATGAAGAGTTGACACCACAACAAAATGTTGGGGCTAACGCAGAAATTATTCGTGGGAAAATTGAATTTCGCAATGTTAGTTTTTCTTATGATGGAAAGAATAAAGTCTTGAATAATATCAGCTTTATTGCGAATCCTGGAGAAACCGTTGCTTTAATCGGTCATACAGGAAGCGGGAAAAGTTCAATAATCAATGTGTTGATGCGCTTTTATGAATTTTATGAAGGTGAAATATTGATTGATGATCGTGATATTCGTGACTATCCATTGCCTGAGTTAAGAAAAAAATTAGGCTTGGTTTTACAAGATGCCTTTATGTTTTATGGTGATATCGCTGGGAATATTCGAATGCTGAATCCAGAGATCACGGATGAACAGATCAAAGCAGCTGCTGAATTTGTTCAGGCAGATAAGTTTATTGAAACATTGCCTAAAAAGTACCATGCTAAAGTGATCGAAAGAGGCGCAAGTTATTCAAGCGGTCAACGTCAGTTGATTTCATTTGCTAGAACGATCGTTGCAGATCCAAAAATTCTTGTGTTGGATGAAGCAACTGCAAATATCGATACTGAAACAGAAGGCTTGATTCAAGAAGGTTTGGCCAATATGCGTCAAGGCAGAACGACGATCGCAATCGCTCATAGATTATCTACAATTCGTGATGCAGATCTAATTCTAGTATTGGATAAAGGGCGAATTGTAGAACGTGGCAATCATGAAAATTTATTGACCAAAAATGGTCTGTATGCAGATATGTATAAGTTACAAAATAGTGAAGGTTAAAATAAAAACGATTCAAAGTGAGCAATAATTTCTCACTTTGAATCGTTTTTTCTTGTTTATTAAAGCTTTGTTACTGAGTGGATGTGAAAATAGGTCAAAAAACAGTATAAATATTATCGAAATTTTATACTGTTTTATTAAAGAAAATAATAGTTAACATTTAGACTGCTCATTTATTTCTAATTTTTTACGATTTCTGAACTTTAGATGTTTAACAGTTCGTATAAAATGGTAGACCAAGACAGAAAATTTTTGGGAGGAAGAAATAGTGAAATTGAAGAAAATGATGACATTTTTACTTTGTGGTATGACCTTATCAATGGTGACATTGAATGAGCATAGTTATGCAGAAACGAAAGTACCAGAAAAAAGAGCGATACTTGGAGAAGATACTCGTGCAAAAATAATGGATACGACAAAAGCGCCATACTCTAGTATTGTCTATCTTTCAAAAGCAGATGGAGGATTTGGCTCAGGAACTGTTATTGGAAAAAATAAAGTGTTGACAGCAGGGCACGTTGTAACAAGTTTAAAAACAAGTTCTGATATTAGCCGAGCAAATGTAAGCCCAGCTCGTAATGGTTATTACTATCCGTATGGTTCTTTTAAAATAGAATCTATTGATATTCATACTGGTTGGACTGTTCAAAATAATCGTGATCATGATGTTGCGGTTGTGACGTTAAAACCAAATGGCAATGGTAAAAATATTGGAGATGTTGTCCCAATAATCCCTGTGAATAATGTACCAAGCATCCCGGTTGGCACGAAAGGGAAGTTACCAGGATACAGCCAAGACAAATACGGAGAGTTATGGGAAGGAAAAGGGTCCATTATTTCGCAAACAGCTGAGCGACTATATTACGATATGGACTCTATCGGAGGAACTTCTGGGGCTCCTGTTTACAATGAAAATAATCAATTGATCGCTGTTCATACATCTGAATATCGTATGGGGAATGTGGCATTCAAAAACGGTGGATCAAAAATCACTGGTTCTAATTATGAGTTTATTGCAAAGCATTTAGAGCAAAAAGAAGTTGATACACAAGCGCCAAGCCAGGTAACAGGTGTGAGAGCAAGTAGTGTTACAAGTAACTCGGCTCAACTTACTTGGAATCCTGCAACAGATAATGTTGGTGTTGATAAATATGAAGTGTATCGGAATGGTTCAAAAGTTGGTGAAAGTAAAACAACTACTTTTACAGCAAATACTCTAGCTTCAGATACGTCATATACTTTTTCGATTGTAGCTGTAGATAAAGCCGGAAATCGTTCTGTCATGTCAGCAGGGCTAGCTGTTCGGACAGAAAAAGAAATCATAATGGATACTCAAGCACCAAGCCAAGTAACAGGTTTAAGAGCAAACAATGTTACAACTACTTCCGCTCAACTTACTTGGAATCCTGCAACAGATAATATTGGTGTAGATAAATACGAAGTGTATCGAGATGGTTCAAAAATAGGTGAAAGCAGAGCAACTAATTTCCAAATGAATGATTTATCAGCGAATACGGCTTACAGCATGTCGATTGCAGCTGTAGATAAAGCTGGGAATCGTTCGGTCTTATCGGCTAATGTTATTGTACAAACTGAAAAGGAACCTGAAAAACCAGCGGAAACTCAAACAACATGGGTTCAATCAAAAACGTATGTAGCTGGCGATAAAGTTTTCTACAACGGAATTGAATACAAGGCAAAATGGTGGACGCAAGGAAATAAACCAGGAAGTTCTGATGTATGGGAAAAATTAAGCTCTGGCATTATCGAAGAATGGCAATCAAAATTGGCTTATTCCGGAGGCAATGTAGTGACTTATAAAGGAGCAAAATATAAAGCTAAATGGTGGACTCGTGGAGAAGAACCAGGAAAAGCCCCAGTTTGGGAAAAAATTTAACTGATTTAAAATAATTAAGTAATTCCAATAGTCTAAATTGTAATAGAGCTTTTGAATAAGTTGTTGAATACCATGTGAAGTGGTGGAGTCAAAAAAGAAAAATGAAGGATGGTAAATCAATGAAAATATCGAGCGTAGTAACAGTTTTACTTTGTAGTGCAGTATTATCTACTGCAGCTGTTACAATAGCACCACAAGCACAAGCTGCTCATCCAGTAAGAGAAAAATTAACAGAAATCAAATCAAAAATCAATGATACGACAAAAGGACGTTTCCAAAGTGTTGCATTTATTGATGCAAACGGGGTAACTGGTACGGGCACAGTTATCGCTAAGAATAAAGTAGTTACTTCATATAATGTGGTTGAAAATTTAAAAAATAGTGAAAACCTTGAACATTCATTTGTTACACCTGCTAAAAATGGAGAAAATGCTCCTTTTGGTTCATTTCAAGTTGAGTCAGTTGACTTTGAAGATGTATGGGGAAATTTAGCTGTTTTGACACTAAAATCAAACGAACAGGGACAAAATATAGGTGATGTTGTGTCTGTAGTTCCAGTTGTAAAAAAACCAACTATTTTAGTTTGTGGTTCTGTAACGATGCCAGGTTATGACGCTGACAAAAAAGGCGAAATGTGGGAAAGCCAAGCAACGATCAGCTACAACGTTGCTTCTCATTTTTGGGTTAACCAAGCAAGTAAAGATGGAAACTACGGTGCTCCAATTTTTGACCAACGTGGGAATTTAATTGGTATTCGTACGTTTGAAAAATTTTCAAAAGGCGTTCAAACAAGTGCTGCCAAATTATCAGAACGCAATTATGATTTCATTTCAAAACATATATAATAACACCATTTTTTAACAATTAAAGAATTGATTGAAATATTTTAAAGATATCGGGGAAGTAAAATGTTTCGACACTAGTGCATCATCATTAATATAGAAATTCAGTTCATTTGATTCCGCCATTTCACATGGTATTCAACATCATTATTGAAGGTAGTTATTACTGGATTCAAAAAAAGAAATAAGCGTGAAGCAATTTCAGATCATTTCTGAAAACACTAATTTTGACTATTATTTATTTAAAGTTAAAGAGCAAGACAAAACAGATTTCTTCTGTTGTCCTGCTCTTTTTCACAATGTAAAAAGTAAAGTTTCAATATTGAATTTAGTAAGCAGATCAAAATACGTTTTAAAATCAATTCTCTAAAGGAAAATTTGGGCAGAAATATAGACAATCACTCGTTTAAGTTGTAAAGTAAATGTACTTGAAAAATTCGGAGGGTGAAAAAACTTATGTATGATGTAATTATAATTGGGGCAGGACCTGCTGGAATGACTGCAGCGCTGTATGCGTCACGTTCCAATCTTTCAGTGTTGATGATTGAACGCGGAGCGCCAGGTGGACAAATGAACAATACTGCTGAGGTAGAAAACTATCCAGGTTTTGATTCGATCATGGGACCTGAGTTGGCTTATAAAATGTATGAAAATGTTGAAAAATTTGGTACTGAAAATGCATATGGTATTGTAATGGATATCAAAGATCAAGGTTCATATAAAGAAGTCATTTGTGATGATAAAACGTATCAAGCAAAAACAGTGATTATTGCCACTGGGTGTGAACATCGTAAACTAGGTGTTAAAGGCGAAGAGGAATTTGCTGGTCGTGGTGTTTCTTATTGTGCGGTTTGTGACGGAGCATTCTTCCGAAATAAACGTTTATTAGTTATTGGTGGTGGTGATTCAGCAGTTGAAGAAGCAATTTACTTAACGCAATTTGCTTCAGAAGTTGTGATCGTGCATCGTCGTGATGAGTTACGTGCGCAAAAAATCATTCAAGATCGCGCATTTGCCAATGAGAAAATTTCTTTTGAATGGAATACTGTTTTAGAAGAAATCACTGGAAACGATATGGTCGTGACAGGTGGGCAATTAAGAAATGTGTTGACTGATGAAGTCAAAGAGATCGAAGCAGACGGCGTCTTTATCTATGTTGGACTTGATCCATTGACTGAACCTTTCAAAAAATCTGGCTTAACGAATGCAGAAGGTTGGATTGAAACGGATCAAGATATGAAAACAAGTATTCCAGGTGTTTTTGCGATTGGTGATGTTCGTGAAAAAACGCTACGCCAAATCACAACAGCTGTTGGAGAAGGCGGAATTGCTGGACAACAAGTGTATAAATATATTGAAGATATGGCAGAAGTAGAAGAAGTTAAATAATCAATAATCAATCGATTTAGTAAAGAACCACACTAATTTTGACTGACTAAGATCTAGGTCAAAGCTTGATAAGTTTTGACCTAGATCTATTTTTATACGATTAATAGGAGTGAAGAGAATGAGTCTTGATTTAAAGACAATTGAAGAAATCGTGAATAATGAAAAAAATGCTAGTGGATTTTCCGAGTTGATTCGCGATTTAAAAAAGATTGGCGTTGAAAAATACGATTATTTGGTAGAAGCAGGAGTTTATCGTTATTATGATGAAGAAACCTATATTGAGATTCAAATGAATGGAAAACCTAAAACGATAGCCGGTACAGAATCTTCTGCAGCAATAAAAGAAGCAGTTTTAAAAGCACAAGCAGGTGACATTACATTTGAAAAGTTCACAGAACTTGCTGGAGAAGCAGGAGTAGCCTATTGGCGGACAGATTTAGTGGCTATGCAGGTGGATTATTTTAGTCAAAACGGAAATATTCTTTTAAATGAGCCAATTCCTGAGGTCTAAAAAGTAAATACAAAAATATCTAACAACATGCAATCTTTTTATTGAAATAAGCTTAAAGCTTCGTTAGTATGGAGTTAGCAAATAGTAGGAAGGAGTTTTTGGTACGGTGGTAACAATTAGAGAAGTAGCAAAAGAAGCAGGTGTTTCCTTAGGAACAGTCTCAAGATATTTAAATGGTCATCAACTAAAAGCAGCTAATATGACGAATATTCGTGAAGCAATTGAAAAGCTAGGTTATGAAGAAAACATTATTGCTAAAGGACTGAAAAACAACAAAAGCCTTTCCGTCGGTGTAGTGATCAATACATTAACGGATGTCTTTGCAACATCTATCGTTACGTATTTGGAATCTTATCTAGAAGAAAATAATTATAGTTTGATTCTTTGTGATTATCAAAATGATCTGAGTAAATTAGAACAAAAATTGGAGTTTTTACGTTCTAGATCCGTAGATGGTATTGTTATTTTTCATCTAGAAAAAAAGTTAGCTGTATTAGATAAGTTTGAAAAAGAAGGGATACCGATTGTCGCAGTAGATTCGCCAATCAGTGATTTTCAAACGGATACAGTTTTAGTTGACAATTATCAGGCTTCATATGATGTTGTTCAAAAACTTGCTGAGTTAGGACATGAGAGAATCGGTATTATTGCGGGGAGTCAAGATCGTTTTATCGGTAGAGAGCGATTAAATGGATTTGTTGATGCAATGAAAGAATTGGGTTTATATGCTAGCTCAACGATTGAAATTGGCGATTATAAAAAAGAATCAGGTTATTTAAAGGCCAAAAAAATGTTAAATAAAGGAGAAATAACAGCTCTTTACAGTACGAACTACTATATGACCTTAGGAGCAGTTCAAGCCGTTTATGAACGTCAGTTAGTGATACCAGAAGATATATCGATTGTTGGTTTTGATCATTTCGAATTAAGTGATATTTTTCAGCCGAAATTAACTGTAGTAGAACAACCAGTAAAACAAATTGGTGAGACTGTGGGGACCTTGTTAATACAGAAAATCAAAGATCCTACAATTACTAAAAACATAGTAATAGAGCTAGAAACTAGCTTACTTTGGCGCGATTCAGTAAGAAAAATAAAAAAAGGGCTTGAAAGTTAAGCGTTTGCATATTATAATTACATCATAAAATTGAAACGGTTCATAAATAGAGGAGGAATTTTTATGAAAGTATTATTAGCATGTGGCGGAGGTATGAGTTCATCGATTTTAGCTGAAAACTTAGTAGTAGAAGCGAAGAAAAACGGTAACGAAGATTTTTATATGGAGGCAACAGGGACAGAAGAAGTTAGTCTGAAAATGCAACAGGAGGAATGGGATGCATTACTGTTAGCTCCTCAAGTTAGTTTTAGAAAAGCTCATTTACAAAAAGAAGCAGATGCTAGAAATATTCCGTTGATACCGATTGAAGGTATTTTATACACACCAATGGGAATTCCAGAGTTATATCGTTTGATCCAGCAATCGGTAAAAAAATAAAAGTTATTTACTCTTTTATTTTTATGTTTAAATTGAAACGGTTCAAAAACGGAGAGGAGAAAAAAATGGAAACAAAAACAAGTAAATTTAATTTTGGTAAAGTCGTTGAGATCATGGGGAATATTGCTAATAACCGTTACTTAACTGCTGTTAGAAATGGGATGAGTGTGATCATTCCGGTCACAATCATTGGTTCAGTTTTTATTATTATGCTGAATCTACCAATCGATGCGTGGAAAGATTTTATTGCACCTTATGCTGATAACTTAAAAATTCCAATGAATTTCACGATGGATTTTATGTCTGTTTATGTGTGTATTGGAATTGCTTCTAGTCTATGTGAAGATTATAAGCTAGATAAAGTGTCAACAAGTGTGTTGGCAGTATTGGCCTTTTTGATTGCAGCAGTCACACCTGGGACTATTGATCCAGAAGTTGCAGAAAAAGCTGGTTTGACGTTTAGTGGAACGGTTTTACCTATGGGGAATTTTGGAGCAGGCGGATTATTTACAGCGATTATTATTTCAATTTTTACGGTAGAAGTTGTCCGTTTTTGCGTTAAACGAAACATGGTCATCAAAATGCCTCACGGAGTACCAACTTCAGTGATCAATTCATTTGCTGCTTTGATTCCAGGGGCCATTGTTATTGTAACAGCTTGGATCATCAAAGTTGGCCTTAATTTTGATATTAACAGTGCGCTACAATGGGTCTTTTCTCCAATTCGTTACTTTGCTGGGGATAATGTAATGTCAGTGATTGTACCAGTTTTATTGATCACGATTGTTTGGATATTCGGGATTCACGGTATGATTATTGCTACACCGATTTTATATCCGTTCTGGTATGAAAATTTAAATGCTAATATTAATGCTGCCGCTGCTGGAACAGCCATTCCACATTTTATGACAGAACAATTTTTCCAATGGTTTATCTGGATTGGCGGAGCTGGAGCAACCCTTTCATTGGCGTTCTTGATGGCTTTTTTTGGAAAATCAGAGTTTTGTAAGAAAATGGGTAAGTTTACATTAGTACCAGGGATTTTTAATATCAATGAACCCTTGATTTTTGGGGTACCGATTGTTATGAATCCATTTTTTGCCATTCCATTTATCGCAGCACCAGTTGTTATGGGGATTATCACTTATTTAGCGATGGGCGTTTTCCATTTAGTTAATTATCCAATTGCGATTGCTCCTTGGACGTTGCCAGCTCCGATTGGGGCTATGATGGCAACAGGGCTTGACTGGCGTGCTGCTGTTTTGGCAATCGTCAATATCCTTGTAGCAGGTCTAATTTATTTACCGTTCTTTAAAGCCTTCGATAAAAATATGGTGGAAAAAGAAATTGAAGCGAAAAAACAAGATGAAGCTGCATTAGCAGAAAACTTGGTGGAAACAATATAAGTTAAATAAAAAAGGCGGGAATAGTTATGCTAGGAATTTCAATTTATCCGTACAAAGAAAAACAAACAGAAACACTTGCGTATATCGATTTAGCGGCAAAATACGGTTTTGGCCGAGTGTTTACCAACCTTTTGATGATTGAACCGGGACAAGAAAAAAACGTGATCGATTCATTAAAAATAGCGATCCAACATGCAAGAAGCTTTAATATGGAGGTTATATTGGATTTAAATCCAGCTGTATTCGATCAACTTAAGATTAATTATCAAGATCTTTCTTTCTTTAAAAAAATGGGAGCGACCGGCATTCGTTTGGATTCGTCTTTTGATGGTTTAGTAGAGTCGATGATGACATTTGATCAGACAGACTTGGATTTAGAAGTAAATATCAGCAACGATACGTATTATTTGGAAAATATTCTTTCCTATCAGCCGAATAAAAAACGAATCATTGGCTGTCATAATTTTTATCCTCAACGTTTTACGGGACTGGATTATGAATATTTCATCAAGTGTTCTAAAAAATATAAAAAATTAGGATTGCGCACAGCTGCTTTCGTAAATTCGCATGAAGCAGAACACGGACCTCATCCATATACAGATGGTTTATGCACACTTGAATCTCATCGCGATTTATCAATTACTTTACAGGCTAAACACTTGATTGCTACAGGAGTGATTGATGATATCATCATTGCAAATGCTTTTGCTTCAGAAGATGAATTGAAAGCACTTAGCCAGTTATTGACGAATCAAATTCAGCTGGATGTCACTTTTTCAAAAGGGACAACAGACCTTGAAAAAGATATCGTTTTGACACATCAGCATTTCAATCGAGGAGATATCAATAGTTACAGTATTCGTTCAACTTTCGTCAAACTAAACTACCAAACAAGCGATATTCCAGCTAATAATACAGCTGATTCAATTGATTTAGGTGATATTACGATTGGCAACAATACGTTTGGTCAGTACAAGGGGGAGCTGAATATTGTGAAGCAAGAAATGCCAAATCAAAAAGGTGAAAAAAATCAAGTAGCTAAAATTATAGACGAAGAATTATTTTTGATTCCTTATATCCAACCATGGACGAAATTCCAATTTAGGGAGGCGGGTAAAGATGAGTAAGTTAGCATCGCGGCAGATCCATTTAGATTTTCATACGCCCGCATTGCCTTTTGAATTAGGGCGAAATTTTGATAAAAAAGTATTTCAACAAACATTGCTAAAGGCAGAAGTTAATTCAGTTACACTGACGGGTAGATGCCATCATGGGTATATTTACTATCAAACAGATTTACCAGCTAAGCATCCACAAATGAAAAAAAATTTTTTGATGGAGCAAGTAGACGCCTGTCATGAGATTGGAATCAAAGCGCCGATCTACGTAAGCGTTGGCTGGGATGCTTATGCAGCTGAGAAACATCCTGAATGGTTGGAACGGAAAGCTGACGGCAGTATGTACGGTTTTGAAGATTATGGTCAACTTGCTCCTGGTTGGAAAACATTGTGCTTTAACACGCCGTATTTAGACTATTTAAAAGATCAGATTACAGATCTGATTCACCATTTTGATGATAAACTTGATGGGTTATTTTTCGATATTGTTTGGCAAGATCCTTGCTGTTGCAATGATTGTTTGAAAAAAATGCTGGAAAATGGATACGATCCCAAAAATGAAAATGATTGCTGTGTTTTTGCGAAAGAAACAGAACAGTTTTTAAAAAAAGAAATCTATCAAACTATTAGAAACTTAGACCAAAATTGTCCGATTTTTTTTAATGAAGGGAATATTTTACCCAGTATTCGACCAAATCTTACACAATACAGCCATTTAGAAATCGAATCGTTACCTAGTGGAGTTTGGGGCTATCAACATTTTCCGACAGTCGTTCGCTATGCTAAAAATTTAGGTAAGGAATATTTAGGCATGACTGGGAAATTTCATAAGGTTTGGGCTGATTTTGGAAGTTACAAAAATCAAGCTGCACTGGAATATGAATCCTTTTTAGCACTTGCCCATGGAGCAAAATGTTCGATCGGTGATCAAATGTATCCAGATGGAACTTTGCAAAAAACAACGTACCAGTTGATAGGTAACGTATACAGCCAAGTCAAAGAACTAGAAGTGTATAATGAAGCAGCCAAAGCTATAGCGGAAATTGCTATTTTACATCCTGGAATCATTGAAACAAGCACTGAAAAAGTTGATTTATCATTAGCAGGGGCAGTCAATATGCTGAATGAAGCTCATTATCAATTTGATATCGTTGATCAGTGGATGGATTGGTCTAACTATCAGGTGTTAGTACTGCCAGATAAACTAGTGTTGACGCATGAACTAGCCGAAACAATCCACGAGTATATAAAGCACGGGGGGAAAATTTTAGCCACATATCACAGTGGATTGGTAGAAGGAAAACAATTTATTGAACATTGGGGCATCAAATACCAGGAAGAAATACGATCTATTCCAATGTATGGTTATTTTAGTTCTGCCTTCTTTCCCAAGTTGCCCCAAGGTGAATTAGTACTACATGGTCAAGGAACAGTTGTCAGTCCAATTAATGCAGCCATAAAAGGAGAAGAGGCGGCCCCTATTGTTGAAAGGAATTATCAGCATTATTATTCTCATTTTCAGGCACCAGTTGGACAAAAAACAGGAAACCCAGTTGTTACAGTCGCCGATCAAGTTCTTTATTATACATTTCCTTTATTTGAAATGTATAAAAAACAAGGAGTAAAAGCCTATAAAGAGCTAATCTTAGCTGGAATCGAGTTTTTATTAGATGGAAGAAAACTAGTGAGTAGCAACTTACCAACATCTGCTGATGTAATCTTAAATCATCAAGTAACCAGAAAAAGTGTGATATTGAATCTACTACATTACATTCCTGAACGACGTGCCTTGGATTTAGATACGATCGAAGATAAAATCCCATTATATAATCAAACAATCGAACTGGATTTAACAGTGTTAACCTCAAAATTACAACTGAAAAAATGTAGGCCCGTAAACTTAATTCAAGTAAAAACAAATAAAGAGTTATCTTTTAAAATTGTTAACGAGAAACTTATATTTAATGTAGCTAAAATCGAGGGTTACGAAATAATCACTATGACTTATCAATAGAAAGAAGTGAAAATAATGGATGGATTAGAATTAACTGCCTTTAATATTATTAGTACGGTAGGAACAGCTAAATCAAAAGTAATGGAAAGCATGGACTATGCGCGTAAAGGAAAATTTGCAGAGGCTGAACAATCGATTGCTGAAGCCAACGATTCTTTACGCCTTGGAGAAAAGGAACATTTTACTATAATTACACAAGAAGCAAAAGAAAAAAATGTCGAACTGACTTTGCTTTTTATGCATGCAGAGGATCAATTGATGACAACTGTTGTATTGCGAGATGTTGCTAATGAACTTTTAGAAATGAATAAAAACTTTTATGCTTTAAAAAATAAAGTAGAAGAACTAGTGGGAAAATGATTACAGTTTTAGGCATGATAGCAGGAGTTTGTACAAGCATTTCATTTATTCCACAAGCTATTCAAACAATAAAAACCAATCAAACTGAAGGCATTTCATTAGCAACATACATTATGTTTGCTGTGGGGGTATTTTTCTGGGTCATTTATGGTTTATTAAAAGGAGATATTGCCGTGTTCTTGACGAATATAGTCACCCTTGTTCCGTGTTCAATTATTTTATATTTGAAGTTGAAAGCAATAAAAGATTTATCCAAAAAGTAGACGAAAAATAGTTATAAGAAACTGAAAGCAGTTAGTACTGGGATTCAGTTTCTTTTTATATGCTCTTTTGTGTGTCGAAACTGCTATAATGAAAGAGTACATTAAAAAAAGATGAGAAACAAATGTCTGGTAATGTGATAAAGATTGAAAAGGAGTGCATTACAATGATGAAATATGAAGAAGATTGGTTTATGAGACAAGTGAAAGCTGCTGTGTTTAATCCTTTTAAGAAAACGTGTGAAGCCGAAGTTCTGCCGATGATCCAAGTGACAGATGAAGGGACTGGAGAAGATTATTCTGTCCCAATTAAAAGTTACCTTTCGGAACTCATATTGAAATTACAAGTGAATCAGGCTGAAAATATTTTATTTTCAGAATCTAAAAAAATGACCAATGCTCAGTTTTTTGATTTAGGTAACTGGTTTTATGATCTTGTGGATCAATTATCAGACGAAGAATTAAAAACAGCAAAATTTTCAAGGACAGAAATTTATCAAGGACGAGCAGAGTTGAAGAAAGATGCGTAAGGAGGGATGATTTTTTATTATTTCATTTTCTTTTGACAATTGTAAAAATATGAACTATGATGGTTAAGGATTCATAACTGAATAATTGTTAGGTGAGGCTCCTATTTGGACACATGCTGCTGCCGCGAAAGAATCGAGAGACTCTTAGTTGGTTGAACAGGAATGATCGTGAAGGTCATTCATAACGTAGCTGATAAGAAATTATCTACGCCCTATAGTGCTAAAGCTCAACGATAGAGATACTTTTATTTAAGTTGCTATTTCACGCACACTCTATTGTTGAGTGTGCGTTTTGCTTTGAATCACTGCGACTGGCTCTGCCAGAGCAGATGATGAAAAGTACTTGGCGACTGCAAGGAGCGAAGTTCCGCCAAAAGAAGCAAGCAGCCAGAAGGAAAACAAAAGTCAGCGAGCAAAAGCTCTAGGAGTTAAAGAGTAGATTGGCTCTGCCAGAGCAGATGATGAAAAGTACTTGGCGACTGCAAGGAGCGAAGTTCCGCCAAAAGAAGCAAGCAGCCAGAAGGAAAACAAAAGTCAGCGAGCAAAAGCTCTAAGAGTTAAAGAGTAGACTGGCTCTGCCAGAGCAGATGATGAAAAGTACTTGGCGACTGCAAGGAGCGAAGTTCCGCCAAAAGAAACAAGCAGCCAGAAGGAAAACAAAAGTCAGCGAGCAAAAGCTCTAAGAGTTAAAGAGTAGACTGGCTCTGCCAGAGCAGATGATGAAAAGTACTTGGCGACTGCAAGGAGCGAAGTTCCGCCAAAAGAAACAAGCAGCTAAAAGGAAAACAGATAGTTAAACAGTACAAGGAGCAGTATTCAAGACAATAAAGTCACCACCTAACAAAAAAATCCATCGTTCCAAAATAAAAGATAGAGAGGAAGAGTTATATGGAAGACCCCAGTCAATCGAGAAACAAAAAATATGTAGCCTTCATCTTTGAAACGATGGAATTGAAATAATAATTCCTTCCCCTTTCTAGATAAGATGAAGCATGCTAGAACCAGGAGGAAAAGAACATGATGAACAAAAAAATAGCAGTTATGAAAAAAACGACAAAAGACCAAGAATTAAGAAAACTTGCAATGTTGTCAGAACGGGAATTGATGATGGAGCTTCGCACATCAGAAAAAGGATTATCGGAAGAGGATGCCAAACACCGTTTAGAAGAATACGGACCAAATGAAGTATCTGCACAAAAACCAACACCAGCAATTATGATGTTTTTAGAAGCTTTTAGAGATCCATTCGTTTATGTGTTAGCTTTATTGATGGTAGTTTCAGCCGTAACAAAAGATTTTGAAGCAGCACTTGTCATGGGAATCATGATTTTAGCTAGTGTTATTATTGCATTTATTCAAGAATATCGTTCACAAAAAGCTAGCTTGAATTTAAAAGAACTTATCGAAAATACTACAGCAGTGACACGTGCTGGAAAAACTAAAGAAATTCCGATGGATGAAGTTGTGCCAGGAGACATTGTAACTCTTGCGACAGGAGATATGATCCCTGCTGATGCTGTGTTGATTTGGACCAAAGATTTGTTTATCAATCAATCTTCTTTAACGGGAGAATCAATGCCTGTAGAAAAATTCGTTGATGCAGGAATCGATAAAGAGTCGGAATCTGTTTCTGCCTTAGATATGCAAGACTTAATTTTTATGGGCACAGACGTATTGAGTGGACAAGGAAGAGCGATCATCCTAAAGACGGGTCAAAATACTTTCTTTGGAGATATTGCGAAAAATGCAACTACACAACGTGGAAAAACATCTTTTGATATTGGGTTATCAAAGGTTAGTAAATTTTTATTACGAATGGTGATGATTTTATTTCCAATCGTATTTTTGATCAATGGTCTTACCAAAGGCGAATGGGGTGAAGCGTTCTTCTTTGCAATTGCTGTAGCAGTTGGTTTAACGCCGGAAATGCTGCCAATGATCGTAACAAGCAACTTAGCAAAAGGGGCGTTAAGTCTATCTAAACATAAAGTAATCGTGAAAGAATTACCCTCTATTCAAAATTTAGGCAGCATGGATATTCTTTGCACTGATAAAACAGGAACAATTACAGAAGATAGAGTTGTTTTAGTTCAGCATCTTGATCCTTTAGGTGAGGTCAATAATCAAGTCTTAGATATGGCCTTTTTAAATTCTCACTATCAAACCGGCTGGAAAAACTTAATGGATATTGCTGTGATTAATTTTTATGAGGAAAACAAGAATCAAAGTCCTTATCACTCAGTGACAAAATTAGATGAAATTCCTTTCGATTTTTCTCGTCGTCGTTTAACCGTGGTCGTCAATGCAGATGGTCATCAATTTATGATCACTAAAGGTGCTGTCGAAGAGATGGAGGCAGTTTGTACACATGCTGAAATAAATGGGGAAATTGTACCATTAACACCGGAATTACAAAAAAAGATGCGTGAAGTAAATATTCGGATGAATGAACAAGGCATGCGTGCTTTGGCTGTTGCGGTAAAAAAAGATGTTCATAGTGAAGCTATTTATAGTGTAGAAGATGAGCAAGGGATGACATTGATTGGTTTTATGGGCTTCCTAGATCCAGCGAAAAAATCAGCGATCACAGCAATCAAGTCTTTGCATGAACATGGTGTCAATGTAAAAGTTTTAACTGGTGATAATGACATTGTTGCTAAAAAAGTGTGTAGTGATGTAGGAATTGAGGTATCTCATGTTGTGCTTGGTTCTGAAATCGACAACATGTCTGATGAACAAATGAAAGAGGAAGTAGAAAAAACGAATTTGTTTGCAAAATTGAATCCTATGCAAAAATCTCGAATCATTGAAACGCTTCAAGGAAATGGACATACTGTAGGTTTTATGGGGGATGGGATCAATGATGCACCAGCTCTTCGTAAAGCAGACGTAGGAATCTCAGTTGATACAGCAGCTGATATTACGAAAGATGCCAGCTCAATCATTTTATTAGAGAAGAGTTTGAACGTTTTGGAAGATGGAGTAATCGAAGGCAGAAAAGTTTTTAGTAATATGATGAAATACATTAAAATCACAATCAGCTCCAATTTTGGGAATGTCTTTTCAATTTTGATTGCAAGTGCCTTCTTGCCATTTTTACCAATGCTGTCTATTCAATTATTGATCCAAAATTTAATCTATGATATCGCGCAGTTAGCTATTCCTTGGGATAATGTAGATGAAGAAGATTTATTAAGACCTGTCCGTTGGGAGACCAATGGCTTGATGAAATTTACGTTGTGCATTGGACCTGTAAGCAGTATTTTCGATATTATGACTTATGCAGTGATGTGGTTTGTCTTTAGTGCAAACACGATCGGTAGCCAACATTTATTCCAAACAGGTTGGTTTGTTGTTGGATTAGTGAGCCAAACCTTGGTCGTTCAAATGGTGCGAACTAGAAAACTTCCATTTATTCAAAGTATTGCATCTCCCGCTGTGATTCTTTCTAGCTTAGGTGCAATTGGTTTAGGATTGCTGGTTGTCTTGACACCAATTAGGGAGGTTTTCGACTTTGTGAAACTTCCAGCTAATTATTGGGGATGGTTCATTTTAATCATTGTACTATATTTGATCACAGTAGAAGTTGCTAAACGATTATATATCCATATCATGAAAGAGTGGATTTGATTTAGAAAAAAACTATTTTTTGTTTTATTGAAAAGTAGATTTCACAAAATAACTGTTTTGATTCATTTTTTTTAAATCTTTTTTCAAGAGCGAATGACGAAAATTTTCTTTGTGATCGAATTTGTTATTCGTAAAGAGTGGATAAAAATAATTTTAAAATCATTAATATTCGTTTTTTATGGAACAAAGACAAAGTAGCTAAATTTTTGTCTTTGTTCTTTTATTTGTATCTGAAAAAACTCTGTTCATTTTTTAGCAAACAATTTCTAACTTGTGAATCTGCTGTAGCATAACAATGATCTAGATGACTATAACAGCTGTTTGTCAAAAGATACGATTAGGAAGGCTATTTGTAAAACGGTTTCTTGTTTGTGATTTTAATCACTAACCTTTGGTACGAAAGGTTTCGAGTATTTTAATCAAATTTAAAGAAATGCTCACTTTTTACTTGCTCTTTTATCTGTTTAGTGATAATTTGTAAGTGTAGTCGATAAAAAGTAATACAGTTTTTAACGCTGTTTTACTTTTTTCGAAAAAAAGAAACGTAACAGAGAGGATTGTGTGACAAAATGGCAAAGGCAAAGAAACAAAAACCTATTGACTTTAAAGCACTTATGGAAAAAGTCGACGCTGATTTCCCAACATTTCAAATTTTAGATAAAGATGGGAAAATCGTAAACAAAGACGCTGTACCAGATTTATCAGATGACGAATTAGTAGAATTAATGACTCGTATGGTTTGGTCACGTGTGTTAGACCAACGCTCAACTGCTTTGAACCGTCAAGGTCGTCTAGGCTTCTTCGCACCAACAGCTGGACAAGAAGCAAGTCAATTAGCAAGTCAATTTGCTATGGAAAAAGAAGATTACCTATTACCAGGTTACCGTGATGTACCTCAATTAGTTCAACACGGCTTACCATTAACTGAAGCATTTTTATGGTCTCGTGGACATGTAGCAGGTAACCACTACGCACCAGAATTAAATGCTCTACCACCACAAATCATCATTGGTGCGCAATACATCCAAGCAGCAGGCGTTGCTTTAGGAATGAAAAAACGCGGTAAGAAAAACGTTGTCTTCACTTATACAGGTGATGGCGGTTCTTCACAAGGTGATTTCTATGAAGCAATCAACTTTGCAGGTGCTTATCATGCAAATGGCGTGTTCATCATCCAAAACAATGGTTTTGCGATCTCAACACCTCGTGAAAAACAAACTGCAGCTAAAACATTAGCACAAAAAGCTGTAGCAGCAGGAATTCCAGGAATCGTTGTTGACGGAATGGATCCATTAGCAGTTTATGCAATTGCAAAAGAAGCGCGTGAATGGTCTGCAGCAGGAAATGGTCCTGTATTGATTGAAACATTAACTTACCGTTATGGTCCACATACATTATCAGGTGATGATCCAACTCGTTACCGTTCAAAAGACATGGATGACGAATGGGTACAAAAAGATCCACTAGTTCGTTTCCGTAAATATCTAGAAGACAAAGGTTTATGGTCTGAAGAAAAAGAAAACGAAGTAATCGAAAAAACAAAAGAAGAAATTAAAGTAGCAATTGCAGAAGCAGATAAAGTTCCAAAACAAAAAGTATCTGATTTCTTGAAAAACATGTTTGAAGTTCAACCTCAAAACATTAAAGAACAAATTGCATTCTACGAAGCGAAGGAGTCGAAATAATCATGGCACAAAAAACAATGATCCAAGCAATTACAGATGCCTTAGCTCTTGAATTAGAGAAAGACGAAAACGTACTGATCTTCGGTGAAGACGTTGGTAAAAACGGCGGAGTTTTCCGTGCAACTGAAGGCTTACAAGAAAAATTTGGCGAAGACCGTGTCTTCGATACTCCTTTAGCAGAATCTGGAATCGGTGGTTTGGCTTTTGGTTTAGCTTTAGAAGGATACCGTCCAGTTCCTGAAATTCAATTCTTTGGATTTGTATTTGAAGTCTTTGACGAAATCGTTGGTCAAATGGCTCGTACTCGTTACCGTATGGGCGGAACTCGTAACATGCCGATTACTGTTCGTGCGCCATTTGGTGGTGGTGTACACACACCAGAACTTCACTCAGATAACTTGGAAGGGCTAATTGCTCAATCTCCTGGTATCCGTGTTGTTATCCCATCAAATCCATATGATGCAAAAGGACTATTGATTTCTGCAATCAGAAGCAATGACCCAGTTGTTTATCTAGAACACATGAAACTATACCGTTCATTCCGTGAGGAAGTGCCGGATGAAGCATACGAAGTACCTTTAGATAAAGCAGCTGTTACTCGTGAGGGTACTGATGTTTCTATCATCACTTATGGTGCAATGGTTCGTGAAGCAATTAAAGCTGCTGACAATTTAGCAAAAGACAATATTTCTGTTGAAATCATTGACTTACGTACGGTCGCTCCTTTAGATGTTGAAACAATCATTAAATCAGTTGAAAAAACTGGTCGCGTAGTCGTTGTTCAAGAAGCTCAAAAACAAGCTGGCGTTGGCGCTATGGTTGTTTCTGAAATTTCTGAACGTGCAGTATTATCATTAGAAGCGCCAATTGGCCGTGTATCTGCTCCAGATACAATCTTCCCATTTGGACAAGCAGAAAACATTTGGTTGCCAAATGCTAAAGATATCGAAGCGAAAGCTAGAGAAATCGCAGAATTTTAATTAATAGTCGAGCAGAATAACTCAATCTTGAACAATAAGGCTGAACTTTCACTGATTCGTTATCATGAGAAAGTTTGGACTTATTGTTGCCAAGGTTATCTTGTGAAGTTAGACATAAAAGAAAGGGAAGACTAAAAAATGGCTTATCAGTTTAAATTACCAGATATTGGTGAAGGTATTGCAGAAGGCGAAATCGTAAAATGGTTTGTAAAAGCTGGCGATACAATCAATGAAGATGATACATTATTAGAAGTTCAAAACGATAAATCTGTAGAAGAGATTCCATCTCCAGTTACAGGAACAGTTAAAGCAATCGTAGTACCAGAAGGCACCGTAGCAAACGTTGGGGATGTATTGATCGAAATCGATGCACCAGGACATCCTGAAAATGATGCAGCACCAGCAGCGGCTCCAGCTCAAGAACAAACTCCTGCACAACCAGCAGCTGTTCAAGAAGCACCAGCAGCTGATAATGGTGGCGGCGTTTTCCAATTTAAATTACCAGATATCGGTGAAGGTATTGCAGAAGGCGAAATCGTAAAATGGTTTGTTAAATCAGGCGATACAATCAATGAAGATGATACATTATTAGAAGTTCAAAACGACAAATCTGTTGAAGAAATTCCTTCACCAGTTACAGGAACAGTTAAAAACATCGTAGTACCAGAAGGTACAGTAGCAAACGTTGGGGATGTATTGATCGAAATCGATGCGCCAGGACATAACTCTGCACCAAGTTCAGCACCAGTAGCAAGTGCACCAGCACCAGCAGCACCAGCTCCTTCAGCGTCAACAGGCGTAGTAGCAGCAGCTGATCCGAACAAACGCGTCTTGGCTATGCCATCAGTACGTCAATTTGCTCGTGAAAAAGACGTAGATATTACTCAAGTTGCACCAACTGGAAAAGGCGGACGTGTAACAAAAGCGGACATCGAAGCATTTATTTCAGGTGGCGGACAAGCAGCAGTGCCAGCACAAGCTGAACAAACTACGGCAGCATCAGCAACAACTGAAACAGCAGCTGCACCAAAAGCTCCTGCTAAACCATTTGTTTCTGATTTAGGTGAAGCTGAAACACGTGAGAAAATGACACCAACTCGTAAAGCAATTGCGAAAGCGATGGTTAACAGTAAACATACTGCACCACACGTTACGTTGCATGATGAAGTTGAAGTATCTAAACTATGGGATCACCGCAAGAAATTTAAAGATGTTGCAGCTGCAAACGGTACGAAACTAACATTCTTACCATATGTTGTAAAAGCATTGACTGCAACAGTTCAAAAATTCCCAATCTTGAATGCATCAATTGATGACGCAGCACAAGAAATCGTTTATAAAAACTACTATAACATTGGTATCGCAACTGATACTGATCATGGTTTATATGTACCAAACGTTAAAAATGCTAACACTAAGAGCATGTTTGCTATCGCTGATGAAATCAACGAAAAAGCAGCTCTTGCAATTGAAGGCAAATTAACTGGTGCGGATATGCGCGATGGTTCTATCACAATCAGTAATATCGGTTCAGTTGGCGGCGGCTGGTTTACACCAGTTATTAACTACCCTGAAGTTGCGATTTTAGGTGTAGGTACAATTGCTACTCAACCAGTTGTAAATGCAGACGGTGAAATCGTTGTTGGACGTGTAATGAAACTTTCAATGAGCTTTGACCACCGTATCGTTGATGGCGCAACTGCTCAAAAAGCAATGAACAACATCAAGCGTTTATTAGCTGATCCAGAATTATTATTAATGGAAGGATGATTATCACATGGTAGTAGGAGATTTCGCCATTGAATTAGATACAGTCGTAATTGGTTCAGGCCCTGGAGGATACGTTGCAGCGATTCGTGCTGCTGAAATGGGTCAAAAAGTTGCGATCATTGAACGTGAGTTTATCGGCGGTGTATGTTTAAATGTTGGATGTATTCCTTCTAAAGCATTGATCGCAGCAGGACATCACTATCAAGAATCACTAGATTCAACTATGTTTGGTGTAACAGCTAAAGGTGTTGAGTTAGACTTTACAAAAACACAAGAATGGAAAGACAATAAAGTTGTTAATACTTTGACAAGCGGTGTTGGTTTCCTTCTTAAAAAACATAAAATCGAAATTATTGAAGGAGAAGCTTTCTTTGTTGATGAAAACACATTACGTGTCATTCATCCAGATTCAGCTCAAACTTACTCTTTCAATAATGCAATCGTAGCAACTGGTTCTCGCCCAATCGAAATTCCAGGATTTAAATTTGGCGGACGTGTCTTAGATTCTACTGGTGGTTTGAACTTGAAAGAAGTACCTAAGAAATTTGTTATCATCGGTGGCGGTGTTATCGGTGCAGAATTAGGTGGCGCATATGCGAACCTTGGTTCTGAAGTAACAATTTTAGAAGGTAGCCCTTCAATCTTACCAACATATGAAAAAGATATGGTTAAACTAGTTACAGATGACTTTAAGAAGAAAAATGTAACAGTTGTGACAAAAGCGATGGCTAAAGAAGCAATCGACAACGGCGACAGCGTAACTGTAAAATATGAAGTAGACGGCAAAGAAGAATCAGTCACTGCTGACTATGTAATGGTAACAGTTGGACGTCGTCCAAACACTGATGATCTTGGTTTAGAACAAGCAGGTGTTGAAGTTGGCGAACGTGGTTTAGTTAAAGTTGACAAACAAGGTAGAACAAACGTATCAAACATTTTTGCTATTGGAGATATCGTGCCAGGCGCTGCTCTTGCTCATAAAGCAAGTTATGAAGCGAAAATTGCTTCAGAAGCAATTTCCGGTAAGAAAGTAGAAGTTGACTACAAAGCAATGCCTGCTGTAGCCTTCACTGATCCAGAATTAGCAAGCGTTGGTATGACAATTGCTGAAGCCAAAGAAGCGGGATTAGAAGCAACTGCGTACAAATTCCCATTCGCTGGTAACGGTCGTGCTATTTCTTTAGGTAAAACTGAAGGATTCGTACGTTTGGTAACAACAAACGAAGACAATGTAATTATCGGAGCACAAATCGGCGGAGTTGGCGCAAGTGATATGATTTCTGAATTATCATTAGCGGTTGAATCTGGCATGAATGCTGAAGATATCGCATTAACGATCCATCCACACCCATCTTTAGGGGAAATTACTATGGATGCTTCTGAGTTGGCTTTAGGTTTGCCAATTCATATTTAAATAGCATATTTGTCACACAAAGAAAGACCGAGCTGGCCAAGCTCGGTCTTTTGTTTTAGTATCTATTTTAAACGTCTTTTTCGTCTACTGGTATATTAGCCTATATTTTAGCGATGAAGTTCTTTGTCGTCTTGTTCATCGATTCTGTGAACCATTTCAAGCAATCCGCCATTTCCTTCATCAATAATGCGTTTCACTCTAGAAATCGTTGTAGTACTGCTGCCAGTAGCTTCAGCGATATCACTGTACGTTTTATTTAGTAGTAATAGCTTTGCAACTTCAAATCGCTGAATCATAGAATCTAATTCTTTAAGTGTCATTAAGTCATCAAAGTAATTATAGCAATCCTCCAATGTTTCTAAAGCTAATAGAGAACGGAAAAACTCATCGCCGTGGCCGTCTTGTATCTTGTCGATTTTCATAAGCTCCTCCTAATTTAAAAGCTGAGCGGGCTCGTCCAGCTCTGACAGAAAAATAGGAGAGTGGCGTTCTTTGCCACAATCAAATTTTATCTTTTTTCTGAAGAGCTAGCCCGCGAAGCTAGATAATACATGGTGGCAACATTCTGTTTAATCACTGTGTACTTCGTAGCAAGCATTTTTTATTATAAAACTTTTTTGTATTTTGTCCAGTAAATTGAATAAGTAAATGAAAAAGGGTGAAGGAAAACTGATTTTCAGTTTTCCTTCACCCTTTAAAAATAGACTAATTATTTTTTACTTAGAAAGTAATTTCACTAAAGTGTATTGTTTCTTCCCTTTACGAACAATAATGAATTTCCCATCAAAACTGTGCTCTGCTGTAACGACAAAGTCTAATTCTTTAATACGATCACCATTGATTGAGATTGCTCCATTTGAGATATCTTCTCTAGCTTGACGCTTAGATGGTTCAATGCCAAGTTCGATCAACCAATCTACAAGATTTTGATCAAGTGTTTTTGTTTCAACGGTAGGCATATTTTTAAACCCGTCTTCAATTTGTTTAGAAGTTAGATTTTTTACGTTTCCTGAGAATAATGCTTCTGAGATTGCTAGAGCATCGTTTAAATCAGCTTCGCTATGAACAAATTTTGTCATTTCTGCGGCTAACACACGTTGCGCTTCACGTAAATGTGGCTCTGTTTGTACTTTGACTTCTAAGGCATCGATTTCTTCTTTTGTTAAGAAGGTAAAGAATTTCAAGTATTTGATTACGTCACGATCGTCTTGGTTTACCCAGAATTGGTAGAATTCGTAAGGGGTTGTTTTTTCTGGATCTAACCAAACCGCACCACCTGCTGTTTTACCAAATTTTGTTCCGTCTGCTTTTAACATCAATGGAATCGTTAAACCAAAGGCTTTTGCATCGGCACCTTCTTTTTTGCGGATCAAGTCTAGACCAGCGGTGATATTCCCCCATTGGTCAGCACCACCGATTTGCATACGAACGTTATTGTTTTTGAATAAGTGTAAAAAGTCCATTGATTGTAAGATTTGGTACGTAAATTCTGTAAACGAAATGCCTGTTTCTAAACGGCTTGCTACGATATCTTTGGCAAGCATTGTATTGATATTGAAGAATTTACCGTAGTCTCTTAAGAAATCTAAAAGAGTCAGATTGTGTGTCCAGTCGTAGTTGTTGACTAAGGTTAATGTATTATCAGTATCCACTGCGAATAATTTTTCCATTTGTCTGGTTAAAGAATCAACGTTATGTTGAACAGTTTCCATTGTTTGCAATTGACGTTCTGTAGTACGTCCACTTGGATCGCCAATCGTTCCAGTTGCGCCACCGATCAAAATAAATGGATGATGTCCAAACGCTTGGAATCTTTTTAGCATCATAAAAGGAATCAAATGCCCGATATGCATACTATCTCCTGTAGGGTCAACACCGCAATATAGTGAAATGCTCTCAGTTTCAACGTATTCACGTAAACCTTCGCTATCTGTCTGTTGGTTAATGGCGCCACGCCATTCTAATTCATCAATAATGTTTGTCATGTCTCTTCTTCCTCTCCTAAATAAAATAAAAAACGCCCCATAGGCTATTAGCCTATGGGACGAACTTCGCCGTGTTACCACCCAAATTGTATATGAAACATCATATACCTCTCAAATCTGTATCGTAGAAAGACGCCTACTTACGGTAGGAAACTAAAAGTGTAATTCACAAAAAATGTATATGCCAACTCTCACTAAATGTTGACTCTCTGAAATAGGGACATTCTTGCTACTTCGCTTTATTAAAGTTTGATATGTTATTTTGTAGCAATTTTACGACAAATAAACCGACTTGTCAAATACTTCTTTTTTTCTTTTATTATTTTTAAATGAGGTCTTTCTCATATAAAGCTACTTCTCTTTAATCTAGGTTTTTTGAAAGTGGAAAGTGGCAAGTATAATTTCTAACAATTACGAACGACCTTTTTACAATTAGCTGTTTTATGTTATTTTTTTCACACAAACGCTTTAGTGCAGTGGAGCATTGACGCGCTGTATAGAGTATATAAATGTTAAATAACGGGCTATTTTTTTAATTCTGCTCTTTTTGACTTGAGGCTTAAAGGTACCTATACTTTGGGAGTGATTTCACATGTGGGAAACAAAAAATAAATTTAATCAGGAGGTCAAATAAAAACATGAATAAGAAATTATCATTATTTGGATTAATCGGAATTACCATGGCCTTTTTTGGAACGGTTCGTAGTGTTCCAACATTAGCGTCAACTGGATGGGCACAAATTTTTTATATGTTGATCGCAGCTTGCTGCTTTGCATTACCAATTGCCTTGATTTCAGCCGAACTTTCAACTGGCTGGCCAGAAGAAGGTGGACCTCAAGTATGGGTACGTAATGCATTTGGTGAAAAATGGGGTTTTGTTACTTCATGGTTATTATGGGTGCAAATGTTTTTCGGAATGGTAATGGTCGCTTCAACTGTAGGTGTGCTACTAGGTTATGTAATCGACCGTCCAGATTTGGGACACAATAATCTATTTATTTTTATTATGATACTGATTTCTTATTGGGGAATTACGTTGCTTAATTTGAAATTTGACATGGTAAAAATTGCAGGTGATTGGGGTGCTGTGATCGGTGTTTATATTCCTTTTGTGGCTTTAGTTGTTTTAGGAATGATGTATATGGCAAAACATGGGATCAATCAAGATAGTTATTTAGGTCACTTTGACGCAAGCAAGTTATTACCTGATTTTAGCGATCTTGGTAGCTTACCAACTTTAACAGGAATTATCTTCATTTTTGCTGGAGTAGAAATTTCATCTGTCCATGCAAACAATATTGATAACCCAAAACGCAATTATCCAATCGCTGTGATTGCTTCGGTTTTACTATTAGTTGTATTTAACTTAGCAGCTGGTTTAAGCGTGGCAGATAGTGTACCAGCTGGAAAAATGGAACTTGCCAATATCACACAACCGTTTGTGATCATGACACAAGATCTTGGGATTCCAGCGATTTTCAATAATATTATTTCATTGATGATTTTAGTCGGTGTGTTAGTTCAATTGAGCGCTTGGGTTTTAGGTCCAAGTAAATCAATGATCAAAGTAGCAGAAGAAGGGAACTTACCACCATTCTTCCAAAAACGTAACGCAAAAGGAATTCCAATTGTTTTCGTTATGATCCAAGCAATCGTTATATCACTTGTGTCATTCTTATATGTAGTGGTTCCTGATATTAGTGCAGCCTTCTTAATCATCACGATCACAACGACGATTCTTTATTGTGTGGTGTATTTATTGATTTCACTTTCAGCGATTAAGTTACGTTATAGTATGCCGACTGTGAAACGTCCATTTAGATTAGGAAGTAAAGGCAATGGCTTGATGTGGTTTGTCTCCGTTTTAGCAATCGTTAGTGTGGTTGTTACGATTCTAGTCAGCTTGATTCCACCAACCTCTGTTCCCCAAAATGGACATGTGGCATATATCATTTTCCAAGTGGCAGCAACGGTTATCATGATCGGTATTGCCTTGATCATTTATAAGAAAAAGAAACCAGAATGGAAGAAAACAGATAAATAAGAAACAACATTTTCAGCATGATTAATTATGAAACTATTGGAGGAAAATATCATGAAAAATTTCAACACTGATGATACAAATTTAAAAGCATTATTTATAGGTGACAAAGGGGAGAACGTTGATTTATTCAAAGAGCTATTAAATAAAATGATCGATGAACATGTGGGCTGGAGACAAAACTACATGCCACAAGATTTACCCGTTATTACGCCACAAGATAGAAGCTCTGAAAGTTTCCAAGAAACAGCGGACAATATGAGAAGTGTCTTCAATGTTTTATCTTCTCGTTTACGTACAGAATCACTTCCATGGCACTCAGCAGGCCGTTTCTGGGGGCATATGAACGCTGAAACATTGATGCCATCAATTATCGCCTATACAACTGCAATGCTTTGGAACGGCAATAACGTAGCATATGAGTCATCGCCAGCAACATCACAAATGGAAGAAGAGGTCGGCTTAGAATTTGCTACATTGATGGGGTATGAAGATGGTTGGGGTCATATTGCAGCAGATGGTTCGATTGCTAACCTAGAAGGTTTATGGTATGCCCGCAATATGAAATCATTACCATTTGCAATTCAAGCTGTTGTGCCGGAAATGGTGGCAGGCAAAACAGACTGGGAATTGTTGAACATGTCTACAACAGAAGTTTTAGATATTTTAGATAAAGTACAAGATAACTTTGACGAGATCAAAGCGCAATCAGCGCGTAGTGGTAAAAACTTGGACAAATTAGGTAAATGGATCGTACCACAAACAAAACACTATTCATGGTTAAAAGCGGCTGACATTATCGGAATTGGTTTAGATCAAGTAATTGCTGGTGAAGTAAATAGCGAATACCGCATGGATATTGACAAATTAGAAGTGCAAATTCGTGAGTTAGCAGCACAAGGAATTCCTACACTTGGAGTAGTTGGTGTTGTTGGGTCAACAGAAGAAGGGCAAGTTGACCGTATTGATCAAATCATTGCTTTACGAGATAAATTAGCTAAAGAAGGCATCTACTTCTATGTGCATGTTGATGCAGCATACGGCGGCTATGGACGCTCAATCTTCTTAGATGAAAATGATCAATTTATCGAGTGGGATAAAATTGAAGAAGTTTATGCAAAACATAACATCTTCCAAGAAAAAAATGATTGGTTGACAAGAGAAGTTTATGACTCATTCAAAGCAATCGAACAAGCTGAATCTGTAACGATCGATCCACATAAAATGGGGTATATTCCTTATTCTGCTGGTGGTGTCGTAATCAAAGACATCCGCATGCGTGATGTGATTTCATATTTTGCAACTTATGTATTTGAAAAAGGAGCAGATATTCCAGCGCTATTAGGTGCTTACATTCTTGAAGGATCTAAAGCGGGAGCAACTGCAGCTGCTGTTTGGACTGCTCACAAAGTACTGCCATTGAACGTAACGGGTTACGGTAAATTAATGGGTGCAAGTATTGAAGGGGCTTATCATTTCTATCACTTTATCGATGGGTTAGAGTTTAAAGTAGGCGACAAAACAATCGAAATCCATGCATTAACAAAACCAGATTTCAATATGGTGGATTATGTCTTTAATGAAAAAGGCAATACCGATCTTGTGAAAATGAATAAATTAAATCATGATTTCTACGATTATGCATCTTATGCAAAAGGCGGATTATATAACAATGAATTCATTACATCACATACGGATTTTGCTATTGAAGAATATGGACACAGTCCATTTGAATTTGTAAACAGCCTAGGTTTTTCTCGCGCTGAATGGGAACGTGCAGATAAAGTAACGATCTTACGTGCTGCAGGGATGTCTCCATATATGAATGACAAAGAAGTTTTTGATGAATATGCAGAAAAAATCAAAACAGCGATCCAAGAAAAATTAGAAGCGATCTACGCTGAATAAACAACTGTAACAATGATTACTGTGGTTATGACAAAGCGGTACTAACGCTTTGTCATAGCTGCAGCTTTTCTATAAAAAATAAATGAAAGAAAATGACCAAAACGTTCATCGACTTTCTATAAAAAATGTGAGGAACAATGTATGAAACAATATCAAGTGACTTTTAATGAATCTGTTTTCTTATTGATAACGTTGCTGTCAATGATTGGTACAAGTATTATTGGCTTTGGAATTCCTGCTCATGTTGCGATCTTGATTGCGATTGGTTATTTACTTTTGTTTGCGGTCTATAAAAAGTTTTCTTGGGATTTCATTCAGGATGCGCTGATCGATGGTGTTTCTTCTGGTATTATTCCAATGCTGATTTTTATTTTAATAGGTGCGTTGATTAGTGTTTGGATCGCTTCAGGAACGATTCCGACAATTATGGTTTTAGGTTTTTCGTTCTTATCAGTGAAGTTTTTTATTCCGACCGTTTTTATTGTTTGCGGTATTGTCGGTGGCGCTGTTGGTAGCTCTTTTACCACGATTTCAACAATCGGGATTGCCTTTTTAGGAATGGGTAGTTTAATTGGAGTCGATCCCGCATTGACAACAGGTACAATTGTTTCGGGGGCTTTTTTAGGCAACTCGATTTCACCACTTTCTGATACAGTGAATTTAGCTGCAGCAATTTCGGAAGTCGATTTATTTGACCATTTGAAAAATACATATAAAACAGCCATTCCAGCAGCGCTGCTTTCGTTTGGTTATTTTTTAGCCATGGGATTACGCTATGACGGCGCTTTAGATAGTACAAGTATTCACGATATCGTAAACACATTAAATAGCAATTTTACGATTTCTTTTGTTGAATTGATTCCTTTAGCGATCTTGTTCGTTTGTGCGTGGAAAAAAATCCCTGCAATTCCTACATTACTGTTAAGTATTTGTGCTTCACTTATGCTGATGTTTTTTTCTAATATGCACTTTTCATTTGTAGGAACAGCTGATATAATCCAAAATGGCTTTGTTTCTCATACTGGCAACACACAAGTGGATGAACTGCTTTCTAGGGGAGGTATACAAAGTATGATGTGGTCAGTATCACTGATTATTTTGGCGTTAGCCTTAGGTGGATTACTAGTGAAAATGGAAATTATCGAGTGTTTGCTCCAACGGGTTGAATCAGTAATCAATTCCCGCCGTAAGTTGACTTTTATTACGATGATGAGCTCGATCGGAATCAATGTACTGATCGGTGAACAGTATCTGTCGATCATTTTACCTGGAAAATCTTTTATCAATAAATTCAAAGAAAAAGAGGTTCCGTTGTCCCAGTTATCTAGGGGATTGAATGACGCAGGCTCAGTTGTGAATCCTTTGATTCCATGGGGAGTGAGTGGAGTATTTATTTCAGGAACTCTGGGGATTGCAACCATCAATTATCTACCATATGCAGTATTTTGCTATATTTTACCGACAGTGTCATTTTTAGTCACACTGAGAAGTAAAAAGAAATCAAAAAAAGGATAAACAAAAAATACAACACTATTCTGTTAGGTGAATAGGTTGTATTTTTTTGATTCTAAGTGGTGACTACTCCCAAAAGGTTTTTAGACCTTCATCATATAAGTGATCATTGATCTCTGAAATAGTCAAACCGTGAGTGATGCCATAAATCACTACAGCATCCCAAGATTGTTTGGGGTAGAGTTGAGCATAGCCTGTTTTTTTCATTAACTCATTCGTTTCCTCTAAATTCAATGTTAAGCCAATTGCTAAAGCAACGATTTTTTCTCGAGAAGGATTTCTTTTTCCATCGAAATACTGATAGCCTGTTGCTTCAGTGATTCCTGCTTTTTTCAACACTAAACTTTTGGTCAAATTTTT
The DNA here is from genome assembly GCF_058216515.1 of Enterococcus sp. AMC1252. Classification (NCBI taxonomy): domain Bacteria; kingdom Bacillati; phylum Bacillota; class Bacilli; order Lactobacillales; family Enterococcaceae; genus Enterococcus; species Enterococcus sp. AMC1252. Next base: position 2,568,136 of record NZ_CM177097.1, on the reverse strand, counting down.
ATTGATTAGCCAACTACTCAAATAATCTTTCAAGGTTTTGTCGATTGTATACTCTTTCGTTTCAGAAAGAGCTGTTTGAAAATTTTCAGCTTGTTTCAATGAGTGAAGTAATTTGTCTGTATCTTTTTCTTGCATGCTAAAATCTCCTACATCTAAAATATCTTATTGCTATTATACATTGTTTTTAAAAAAAGGCGGACGTATTTTATTGATTTATTTGATATAATAAAAAAAGTAAACAAAAAATGGAGTGTAAAAATGGAAAATACAAATAATTCAGGTCCATTTTCTTACAAAGAAATTGAACCGCTAACAGATAAAACAAATGGCCCGCTCCTTGTAAGAAAAAATGATACAAAGGAATTTTTTGTGAAAAAGTGTTATCCACTGTATTTGATGGATAATTTGATCACCTTACAAAAAATCAAACAAGTCAATTTACCTAAAATTCAAGAAGTTCTGATCGAAGGGGACCAAATCTATCTATATGAAGAATTTATTCATGGTAAAACATTGACAGAAATTATTAAATCTTCCGAAGTGATGGAGACACAGATAATCTTAAAAGTAACACTGTCTTTACTAGATGCTTTAATAGCGCTCCATAACAAGGGGTTAGTTCATCGTGATGTGAAACCGGGAAATATTATGTTGACGAATGATGGAATGCTGAAATTGATTGATTTTGATGCAGTGCGTGTGTTTGATGGAACGAAAGAAACAGATACCGTTCAATTAGGCACAATTGGATTTGCTTCACCTGAACAATTTGGATTTGCAGAGTCAGATGCAAGAAGTGATCTTTACTCGGTGGGGGTTGTCATCAATATTTGTTCAACCAAAGAGTATCCTAAAAATCAGTTAAGTTCTGATCCTTTTTTACATGAAATTATTTTGAAGGCAACAAGGTTCGATCCTAAAAACCGTTACCAGTCAGCAGTAGAAATGCAAACCGTGGTGAGAGAAAAGTGGAATCAACTAACAAATGGAACACATGATGAAGAAGACAAGCTTATTTTGGACGATCCAGAAAATAGTCATGAGAACAATGAAATATACGGAGAAAGCAACGCCAAAATGCCAATCAGATCCTTTTTAAGGAAATATATACCAGGATTCCGTACAGCACAGCCGTGGAAAATGACATTGGCAGTTGTTTATTATGTTTTCATATTGATTGGTTTACCAGCAACAATCTTTGAGGGACAAACCATTACTGAAAAAATATTACGAGCATTAGAAGGAAGTATTATCTTTATTCTCCCTATGCTATTATTTACTAATTTTATGAATTTCCATGAAAAGATTCCTTTACTTAATTCCAAAAAATTGATTTTGCGGGGAGCTGGCTATATTTTGATGGCCTTGGGGTGGATGATTTATTTTTGGTTATATCTTAAAGTGACCAATGGTGGAGTGAAACGATTTTGACTACAAGTTTACCTTCGACTATGCAAATTGCATAAGATTTTTCTTTGATTATTCAGTAGTATAAATGTGTATTAACGGACTAAATAACGAAGGAGACAAAAAAATGAACATGAAGAAAATTATTTTGATTGGGGTCGGTGTTTTAGTAGTAGGTGGTGTTCTGGCTAATATGGGATCTGATTCTAAAGAAGAAACAAAGTCTAAAAAAGAGCCAACGACAAGTAAGGTTACTAAAAAACAAGAATCAGAGGAACCTGCGGCGACTGATGCTGGTGACTTGGGAGAGTATCATGTTGCAATCAAGGAGTTATCATTTGCAAAAGATTACAACGGAGAAGATGTCGGTGTGATCGATTACGAGTTTACAAATAACAGCGATAAAAATGCGATGTTTTTAACGTCAATCACAACGAAAGCTTTTCAAAATGGCATTGCATTGCAGTTAGCAATTATGGGAGAATCGGGTTACGTTGACTCAATGACAGAGATTCAACCAGGAGCAACATTGAATTTAAAAGTTCCCTATAAGCTATCTGATATGACAACACCAGTATCAGTTGAAGCGACTAAACTATTTAGTGATAAAGTGAAATTGACAAAAGAGTTTATCTTGCAGTAAATTGGAACGTTAAAAAAGGTTGAACAAAGGTGGTTCAGCTAGCATTTATTTTAGTAGAAAATGACTAGTTTTAGCTCAAAGGGAGCAAAGGAATTTGGTAATATTCCTTATATATGGCCGTGTATTCGGGTTATTGGAACAGGTAGCTATTAAGATGTAGTTATTTGGTCCGAAATCAATTAGTCTTTGCTGCCTGACTGATTTTCCAAATACGAAAACAGCCAAAACCACAAAAAAGTGAACGACTGGATAAAATCCAGACGTTCACTTTTTTTATTCATTTGATGGCTCAGAGAATTTTTCAGTATCAGAATGGATTGGTTTAACTTTTAAAATATCTAAAAAGAAAGTGAAAATCGGAATACCGACAATTAATCCCCAAACACCAAATAGTCGTTCACTGATCAGTAAAATTACAAAAGTATAAAAAATTGGTAAATCTGTTTTACTAGACATAAATTTAGGATTCAAGACATAAGATTCAAATAAATGAACGATAATAATCACCACTAAAATGTAAATCACATCATTGATACCACCTTGAGAATATGCAATAAAGCTTAGTGGAATACAAGAAACGATCACACCTGCAACGGGAATCAAACTCAAAATAAAAATCATGATCGCTAAACTGGGTAATTGATGAAACCCAATCAAAGCCAAACAAATTGTTGTAATACCAGTGTTAACAACGGCAATAAAAAATTGTGCTTCCATCACGACGCCAAAGGTATTTACAAACTTATCTGCAAAAAAATGGATATCCTTAAAGAACCAATCAAAATCACTCTTTAGAAATAGTTTAGAGAACTCTGCCATTTGTTTTTTCTCGATCATAAAAAAGAAACTTAAGATGAAAGAAAGGACAAAAGAAAGCCCAATCGAACCAATATCTTGAATATAACGTAAGACCATACTGGCACCATTTTGAATTTGCGTCATCAAGTTTGATTTTTCTATATATTGGTTAATAATCATCAATAATTGATTATGGCTATCAGTTGGATTTTGATAAAAGTGCACAACTGAATCATACATTTGCACAGTTTGATGAATCAGAACCGGCACATATTTTGTTATAGCCAGATAAATTAAAAAGACAATCAAAGAATAAGTTGCTAAAACAAGTATAAGTGATGGTACTTTTAAAAATCGCTGAATAAATTTCACGAAATGGAGCGCTAAAAATGTAAAAATAAATGTTAACAAAATCATTGTGATCATGCTTCTTGCTAAAAATAAAATAAACATAACGACAGCTAAAACAAAAAAACGTCGTAATCGTTCATTTTGAATAAACTTTTCATAAATCGACACTGCGTACACTCCTTTTAATTAATGTTTCTTTGTCCTTTACTTCTAAGTAGATGAATATGTAAGCGTAAAAGCTCACTCTTAAATTTTAATGTTATTACATATTAAGATAACTATAATGCTTTTTTACATATTAAGATAGCAGTTTCTTCTATAATTCTAAAAAAATTGTTTTATTATATTTAAATTTAAAAAGGTGTTCCCCTTTACAAAAAGAACGTACGTTCGTATAATTAATTATGAAATAAATCAAGGAGAGGGTCACTATGTTTTTTGATTATGAAAAGGAGCCCAGAAGAGCGATTTTTTGTATTGATGTAAAATCCTTTTACGCTTCAGTCGAGTGTGTAGCTAGAGGTTATGATCCAATGGAAAAAATGCTGGTTGTGATGAGTCATGCGGAAAATAGTGGTGGTCTCGTTTTAGCTTCTTCTCCCAAAGCCAAGGAAGTCCTAGGTATCACCAATGTGACACGCAAATATGACGTACCAAATCACCCTGAGCTGGTGATTGTCCCACCGCGAATGAATGAGTATATCAAGGAGAACATGAAAATCAATGCTATCTATAAAGAGTATGTAGCAGAAGAAGATTTACATATTTATTCGATTGATGAATCCTTTTTAGATGTGACAGCCAGCTGGAGATTATTTGGCCAATCGCCGATAGAATTAGCCCAAATCATCAAGCAAAGAATCAAGAAAGAAACTGGGTTGGCGATTACGATTGGGATTGGTGATAATCCTTTGTTAGCCAAATTAGCTATGGATATTGAAGCCAAGCATAATGAAGAACGAGTTGCTGAATGGCATTATGAGGATATTTCTAAAAAAGTTTGGCCAATTGAACCAATGACTGATATGTGGGGGATTGGTCAGCGGCTGGCGAAGCGATTGAATAATCTAGGGATTCGTTCCATTTATGATTTAGCTCATGCTGATTTGAATAGTCTCAAAAGAAACTTAGGAATTATCGGAGAACAGTTGTATGCTCATGCCCATGGCATTGATCGGAGCCGTTTGTCCGAAAAATACATACCGGAAGAACGATCTTACAATAATTCTCAGATTTTAATGCGAGATTATTTGAGACAAGAGGAGATCGAAGTTGTGATCCGAGAAATGGCAGAACAAGTGGCCGCCAGACTTAGAAAAGCACACTGTCAGACTGAATGTGTTCATTTGTCCATCGGCTTTTCAAGAGCCAGTAAGGCAGGAGACTCAGGATTTTCAAGGCAAATGAAGGTTCCACTGACGAATAGCAGTAAAGTCTTGATAGAATACTGTCTAATGATATTTAGACAACATTGGCATGGGGAAGAAGTACGACATATTGGAATTACTTATTCCAAATTGAACTATAATACTTATGTACAACTAGATTTATTTCATGAGCCAGATGAACAATTGAAAGAACGAAAGCTAGATCAGTTGATTGATGAGATTCGTCAACGTTTTGGCTATGTTTCATTGGTTCATGCAAGCTCAGTTTCATCTGGTGGTACAGCAATTTCAAGAGCATCGTTGGTTGGTGGACATTCAGGGGGAATGGAGGGGTTGCAATGAGCAAAGAACGAGATTACTATTTTGAACAATATCAAGATAGAAAAATGAAAAAATGGGCAGGTTTTTATTTATCTGAACATACCGCAATCATTGAACAAGAGAAAAAAAGACAGCCAGCTGAAAAAAAGATTCAAATGAGCTGGATAGAAATCGATGAAGTACTAGCTCAAGCGTTTCAAAATCAAGTTGAAGTGAGTGTTCAAAAAGAAGAACTGGATAGTGAGGGAAATTATGGAGCTGATATTATTGGCATGATCCAAGGGCATGATGAATTAGGAATTTATGTAGACGGCCATAAGATTGGTTATGATGAGATTCGTCATGTACAGTTTCATTAAATAAAAACGAGACTGGGACATAACTATGAGTTACATCCCAGTCTCAAGGAATCCGAATAACCGGTGGGCGCAGAAGCAACTCCTTCTTATTTCTCGGAGTTAAACACTTCTGTCCCAACCTCGTTGTTTATTTTAGCTATTTGAGACTAGAAAAAACTCTGCTAAAGCCAAGAGAGTCATCATCAAGGCGATCAAACCACATATAATCAAGTGGCGTCGTTTGTGCATCATTACGATTGCAATAAACTCTCTTAAAAAAGCATTTGGTAGAAAATAAAAAGCTGTTTTAGCGCCAATTCCATCCGCTTTAAGATTGGCCATTTTTGCAAAAAGACCTGCGCGAAACAAATGGAAATTATTAGTAATAAAAATCGCATGAAAATCTATACCACCAAAAGTCGCTTCCATGATTTCTTTAGAGAATTTCATGTTTTCTAAAGTATTTTTTGAATTTGCTTCGATTAAAATATCTTCTTCTGGAATGCCTTTTTCAAGAGCATAATTTTTCATGGCGAGACTTTCTGCAATATGTTCATCATCGCCTTTTCCTCCAGACATAAGGATTTTTGGCGAATTCAAAGTGGCTTTAGTTTGCGCCGTATAAAATTGAATTGCTTTTTCAATCCGTTTGCCTAAAAGTGGTGGGACTGTTTTCCCATCAATCAAACCCGAGCCTAAAACAATGATAAAATCTTGTTCATATTTTGGCTGATTGAACTGATAAATAATCGAAATCGTTAAAAAATTGTAAAAAACAATGGAAAAATAAAACATAAATAAAGGTAAAATCCCGAATAACAAAGATGCCCACGATGGTAAAATTCGAGTAGAATAATGATTAAATATCAAAAAGACTGTTAAGCCGATTGCTAAAAGCAAGGTTAATAGGTTGGCTAAAGAATGCCCCTCTTTACGCATTACAACAATAGCATTCCAATATAAGAACACGACTAAGGCGTAAAGCCCAATCAATAGAAGCAATAACAAGAAAATACCAGTGATTCCTGCTAAAATAATCAATAATGGATCCATTGTTCTAACCAATAAAGAGCCTAAATAGGTCATGCCAACAACTAGAAATAAATTAAATACTAACCCATTTACCAATCTACGTTTTTCTTTAAAATAACAAAAAAGAAAAAACAGTAGGGAAATTGACGGTATCAAAAAGTAATAAGTATGAAGCCGTACTTCTAAATTAATAACATAAACAATAAAACAAATTGAGAACCAAAGTAACTCATAAAATTTCCAATCTTGGTTTACTTTCTTTTTACGCCATGTCGGGATCATAAATACGCCAATAAGATAAATAGTCCCAATGATAATGCTAAAATAATTCCCCATAATAGAACTCCTTCAATAAATGATTTCCATCTTAGTATAACGAAAAATGAGAGAAAAAAATACTATAAGGTCTAACATAGCTATCTTAGTTATTCCTATTAAAGACAGACAAGAAGCTAGGACATAACCCCAAGAGTCATATCCCAACTTCTTGTCTATTTAGGTTTATTAGATGAATGAACGGGGAAGGTTATCAAGAAGCTTGTACCTTGACCTTCTTTAGATTTTAGTGAAAGATGCCATTCATACTTTGCAACGATCGAGGCCACTGCAAATAAGCCAAGGCCAGTACCTTCGTCGGCAGCTTTCGTTGTAAAGAAAGGCTCAAATATTTTTTCTTTTAACACCGGTGGAATTCCTGAACCGTTATCAGTGATTTCCAAGGTAACAAAATGGTCGATATGACCCATTCGGTGACTGCGAGTTTTTAATAATTCAGTTATTTCTTTTGAGGAGGGAGAGACAGTGACTTGAATTTTCTGTACCTTGTTTGTATTATCTTTCGTTGCTTGATACGCATTAGTGATCAAATTATAAATCAAATTTTGTAAATCTGTTTCTTCCAATTTGGTTGTTCCTAGGTTTTCTTGGATGGATAAGATGAGTTGAACTTTTTTAGGAATGATTTCACCAATCAAGTGAGTAGCTACTCCGATCGCTGCAGAGATGTCAATCCATTCTTGAACACTTTTTTGTGGTTTAGAAAAACGTAGTACATTTGACGATAGTTGCTTTCCTTTTTGAGCAGCATGGAGAATCTCCTCTAAATCTGATCTTAGTATGGAATTGTTGCTATGTTCTTCCAATAATAATTGTGTGTTGCCAATAATTGGTGTTAAAAAATTGTTCATATCATGGACAATCGAGGTAGTCAATAGACCAACAGTTTCCATTTTATTTCGTTGATAAAGTTCTAATTCAAGCTGATGTTGTATTTTTTGCTGTTTTTGTTTTTCGATCAACTGTCGATTTTCTGCTTCGATCGTTTCCTTTTTTCTGAAATTATGAATAAAAAGAGAGCAGATAATGATCAAAAGTAATAATAAAACTAGAAGGAAAGATAAAACGATCACAAAATTAATGATGTCATCGTTTCGTTCATTATAATCTGCATTAAGTGCAACGACCCAATGAGCAAGACCAACATCAATCCATTCAAATGCGCTTATTTTTAAAACCTCAGTCGGTGTATCTTCATCCCACCAATAGGATTTATAGGTCAGTTTTCCAGCAGTATGGTTTAGTTGATATTTTTCTAATCGTTTTAAATCAGAATAGTCGAAGTCAGGATAAAGTTCTTCTCGACCATTGATGATATCTAAACCGACTTGTTGTTTTACAGGATGCATAACGACGGTCATTGAGCGATCCTTGATCATTGGATAGCCTTTATAGTCCAATTCAAAATCCTGTAGAAAATTTTTATAAAAAGCTTCTAAATTGAGTGGTAAAATTAAATAACCATCAAGTGCCCCGGAGCTTGTTCGGATTTCTTGATAAAAATTGACATAGGCTTTTTTGTTGATAAAGTACGAATCACCATTTTGAGCCGTTGGTTTATCTAACAGCTGTTTCAAGGTGAGATCGTGACTGATAAAAGGACGAATCGTTTGAATATCAGCAATAGAGACTTGCTTTTTCTTAGCGTCCCAATGAAAGGCGTATAAAGGTGAGCCATCAGGTTCTATATAAAAAAGTGCATCCGCTTCATTATTTAGAGAATCAAAAAATGTATTTAAAGAAGATGAGCTGCTCTTTAAGTAAGTTTCTGGGTCATCACTATTTTTTAAATTGCCATCGATTGCTAGATAATTAAGCGCTTGATGTCGATTTTTCATAGAAAGCTGAATCACTTTACCAACGTATTCTGTCGACTGTAACAAAAAATCTTGTCCACTAGCAGTAGTAGTTTTACGAATAACGGAAAACCCCCGAATTGCCAAGAAAACGGATACAACAATAAAAATAGTCATGGCTGCGATCATGATATTCACAATTCTATTTGTTCGTTTCATTGGTCTAGCTCCTTTTGAAAGTCTGTTGATATCATAACAATTTCATGTTGAAATTTAAAGATAATTCCGCTATTGTATAGATAATGTAAAAAGAATAATGAGGTGTACATGTTGCGAAATGAAAAAATTTTAGTGGTTGATGACGACCCAGCAATTCGCCGATTGATTTGGAAATCGCTTCAATCAACGGGATTGTTGGTGTACCAGAGTGAAACGATCGAAAAAACATTAGATATCATGAACCGCGTCGAGTTTCAATTATTTCTTTTAGATGTAAGTTTAGAACATGAAAACGATGGTTACCATTTGGCTCAATTGATTCGGGAACAGCAACCTTTGACGCCAATTATATTTGTCAGTGGCAAAAAAAGCGAGCAAGATATTGTCAGTGGTCTAGAATCAGGAGGGGATGTTTACCTTTCTAAACCCTTTGCACCAAATGTTTTACGAGCGCAAGTCATCAGTACATTAAATCGAACTGAGCAATTACTAACACTAAGTCAAACACGTGAAGAAACGATGTTGAGAGATGGGGTTTTTTCGTTTGATAAAAATCAATATCAATTCAGTAAAAATGGCGAAATTGTAAATATGACATCTAAAGAAATCATGATGATTTTATTTTTTATGGAAAATCCTTATCAAGTATTTAGTAAAGAACAGATTTATGCCAGCGTCTGGAGCGATGGAGATATGGATAAAAATTTGATTACGGTATATATTAATTATTTAAGAAATAAAATTGAAGATGACCCCAAAAAACCAAAATATTTGCAAACGGTTTGGGGAATTGGTTATCTGTTTAATCCAGAAGGCAAAGAGGCAGGAACTAGTGATTAATGATTATATTTATAAAAACGAGGTTGGGACAGAAGTGTTTAACTCCGAGAAATAAGAAGAAATTCACGAAAATTGTTTTTCAAATTTTTGTGAATTTCAGCTTATTTCAGAAAGAGTTGCTTCTGCGCCCGCCGTCTATTCGGATTCCTTGAGGTTGGGATGTAGCTCATAGAGTTATGTCCTAGCCTCGTTTTTAATACCTTTGATTATGTAAAACTCAAAATAGACCTTCTAATCGACCAAAAAAGAAACTTAGTGCTAATAGATCAGCTGAGCCACCTGGACTAAGATTCTCTTGAATCAGTTGGTGATCAAAAAGAATCAAAGCATTTTCTAGTTCTGTTTCTGAAATGCTTGAGGGAAAATGTTGCAAAAGCTCAGCTGATTGTTTCTTTACGTTTTGCCATGCAGCAATGCCCCCACGATTGATTAAATTAGAATCTTCGATTGTAGACATTAAAGATAGTAATAATAGTAGAAATAGTATTCGTTGATCATTTTTTTGATGTTGTCTTAAAAAAGGTAACGCAATATTCTTGAGTGTAGGATATCCTAATTCAGCTTCGCCTCGAATTCCAACGATACCATATTCTAGATAAAGTTTTTCTCCATAACTCAATTGTTTTTTTTGAGCTAAACCAGCAAAATCATTTTCAAGTAACCCTTTTGTCATCTGTTTTACATAGTTAAAAACAGCAGAGGTATCTTGAACTGAAAAGGGAACAGTCCGTTGTTGCTCAGCTATTATTTTTCCAGTCGCACTTAAAAGTAATGCAAAAGAAAAATTTGCCCCTTTATGGGTATTGATATTATTAGTTTTCGTTAACATTGCACATTCAGCTTGACGCCCGGCTGCTCTGACTTTTTTGAAAAGATCAAGAGGGCTTCCTTTATGAGAAAAACCTAAATCAACATATTTTGTAAGAAATGGGGCAAGAGCGGTGCTACTATCAATAAAGGTAAAATAATTCATGTCTGTATGCGCGCCGCTACTTTTAGGATCGACTAAACCAGGTTTAGGGTAAAGACCTGCCTCATATAGTAACGCTTCTAATGCAAAGGTACCTATTTGTTTAGACATCGTTTTTTTATTAATCTGTTTCATTTAAATGTTTTTCCATTTCTTTGAGGATAAAGGTCTGAGAATAATCTAAATGTTCTGTAATCAATAATTCTAATTGCTCTTCTTCTTGATTAAGCATACATTTATAAATCAGCCAATGTTCATTCAATGCTTTATCTCTTCGTTCTTTAGAACGAATTGAGATATCTCTAAAATAGACGAGGTACTCACGCAATTTCATGACAATCGATTTTAAACGTAACATCTTGCTTTTTTCATAGATCAGCTCATTAAAATCTGAAAATTTTTGTAAGACTTGGTCGATTTCATTTTCTTCATTTAACCGTTCAGTTTCGTCTAATAATGCTTTTAGTTCATCAAAATCTTTAACAGTCATTTCTTTCATTGCTGTGATTGTTGCTAAAACATCTAAAGATTTTCTAATAGCATAAATTTCATTAGCATCATTAAGGGATATGCCTCGAACGATGATTCCTACTCCTTTGACATGATCGACTAATCCTTCTTCAACTAATTTTTGTAACGCATAGCGAATTGGTGTACGGCTAATATTCGTTACCTCGGAAAATTCTTTTTCATTGATCCGTTGTCCCGCAGGAATTTCACCGAGAATGATTGTTTTACGAAATGCTTGATAAACAAGTTCTTTCAAAGGTTCGTTGAGACTTAAATCTAAATTTTTTCCAACTGCTTCTGATATTTTACTCATCTGCTTACTCCTCTTGTAATTAATAGTAGGAAAAATAAATGAATATTTTAATTCTGTATTGCTAAGAAAAAGATAAGAAAATCGCGCAAGTCTTTTTATGAATTGTGCGATTTTCAATGAATAATAATAGTTATTGAGGGATGTAAAGCGGCATATGTCCAGTCAAGACGATCGTTACAACAAAGATAATGAAGATTCCTAGTGCCCATTTTGCCGATTCTTTTTGCCATTGCCCCATATCTAAACCGGTTAAACGAAGTAATAGATAAATGAAAGCAACTAATGGACTTAATAAGTGGAACGCTTGTCCCATCAATGAAGCTAGCGCCATTTGCATATCTGTAAATCCATAAGCACGACCAGCTTCTGCTAAAACAGGTAAGACCCCAAAGTAGAACCCATCATTTGAAATAAAGAAAGTACCCGGAGCTGAAATCAACGCAATTACTAAGCCCCAAAAACCAGCCAATTGATTTGGAATGATTTTTGTGAAACTTTGAGCTAATGCATCTGCCATACCAGTCCCTTGGAAAAGCCCCATGAAAACACCAGCTGCAAAAACTAGAATAACGACTTGAACCGCATCGCCACCATTTGCACCAATCCGTTTTGATTGGTCTTTTAAGACAGGATAATTGACCATTAAAGCAATAACTGTACCAGTTAAGAATAAGAACAACGGTGGTAAACCAAGACCCACAAATGAGTCTGTTACTAACAACGCAATTAATGAAATGGTCAAGATCGCATTGAATAACCAAATTTTAGGTCTGCGGATTGCCAATGTTTCTTCATCTGTAACAGTTGTCATGGCATCGATTTCTTCATCTGTCAGTTGTTTGATTCCAAGACGAGCACGCTCTTTTCTACCCATAGAAGGCGCTACGATGAAAATGACATAAAGTAAGGCAATGATCATCCCAGGAATTAGATAAGCTAAAATTTCAGCGCCAACATTCAATACACTCATCGCACGAGCAGTTGGTCCACCCCATGGAAGTAAGTTCATGATTGTGTTTTGCAAAATAACAATGACGGCTAAGTTCATCAATTTCATATCTAGTTTCTTATAGATAGGAATAAAAGCAGAACAGCAAATCAAGGTTGTTGTAGTACCATCTCCATTAAGCGAAACGGCTGCGGCAACAACAGCTGTAGCGATCAATACTTTCATCGGATCGCCTTTTGCAATGTGGATCATTTTTTTTGTGATTGGGTCAAATAAGCCAGCATCCAACATAATTGAAAAATAAAGAATGGCAAACAATAACATGATACCCGTTGTGGATGTTGTTTTGATTCCTTCCATAACAAAGTCTCCAATAGAGCCTTTCTTAGAAACACCTGCAAACATTGCAATCAAAGCAAAAATCAGTGGAATCAAAACCAAAGCTGTAAACGGTGACATTTTCTTTTTCATGATCACAAACATAAAGACGATGATCATCACATAAGACAAAACAGTTAATAACATTTTTTTCTCTCCTTCAACACTAAATTCGTTTTCCGAAACAATCGGGCGTATCTTTATGGTGTTGGGTCTATAGAAAAATAACAGTAAGGTAGTTTTAGAAAGCCCTTTCTTGTTTCGTTTAACAATGTTTAGTTTAAGCTAAGAAACTTTAGATAAACAGATAACAAGAGGAAAAAGAACACCAAAAAAACAGGAATGATAACGGTTTCTTAAAGAGATGTTAATAAGATGTTAATAAAACCTTAAATGCTCTGAAACGTTGATATATAAGCGTTTTTGTATGTTTTGAAGAATTAAGGGTGAAGAGGAACAGCGAAAGAACAATTTAAGCTTGATGATTTCATTTTATTGTAATCGTTTTTACCTATAATGGATTCATGAGCAGAAAGGATGTGAGTTCATGGGTCTATTTGAACGGTTATTTAATAAAGAAAAAAAAGAAATGAAAACGGATAAACTACCACTTTCTCCCATTGTAGAATCAGAAAAGGAGTGGCAAGAAATTGCTGGATATCTACCAGTAGAAAGTATGGAACATCAATTTGTTTCATTGATTGCAACAGCTATCGCTGCCGGTGATCGACCAGAGAGTGAGTTTATTGTTAAACGCATTTTAAAAAGAAATCCGGAAGCACAGTTGGTCTCTGTGATTGCTACTAGTATTGCATCGGCTGATCGTACAGAGAGTCAGTTTGTGATCCAGTCGATTAAGGAAAAGAGAACGGATTAGTTTTAGATTATTTAACTAATAGGGAACGTTGCTACAGATGTGTTATCTAGTTCCATGGGCTAGCTCTTCGGAAAAAAGATACAAATTGAATGTGACAAAAAGCGTCACAGTCAATTTATCCTATTTTTCAGTCAGAGCAGGACGAGCCCATTATACTTTTGTGTTATCTAGTTCCATGGGCTAGCTCTTCGGAAAAAGATACAAATTGAATGTGACAAAAAGCATCACAGTCAATTTATCCTATTTTTCAGTCGGAGCAGGATGAGCCATTATACTTTTAATTTTAGGAGGAAAAAAAATGTTACGTAAGTTCAAAATCGCTATTGATGGTAAAGAGTATTTAGTAGAAATGGAAGAAATTGGTGGCGCGGCACAAGCTCCGATCGCACCATCCATTGCACCGTCAGCGCCTGTTATAGAAGCGGCACCAACTCCTGCACCAGTTGAGCAATCAGCACCTGCAAAAAGTGCACCAGCTGGAAATGATGCAATGCCATCACCAATGCCTGGAACAATCTTGAAACTTTTGGTAAATGTTGGTGATATGGTGCAGGAAAATCAGCCGTTAATGATTCTTGAAGCGATGAAAATGGAAAATGAAATCGTAGCTGGTAAAGCTGGTATGGTCACAGGGATTCATGTTAAGCAAGGTGATATGGTCAATCCAGGAGCACCATTAATTACGATTGATTAAAGAGAAAAAAGTAGTTAAATTTTAAAAGAGGAAGTGACATTTGTGGAGACATTAATTGAAGGCGTAGTAGGAATGGGACAAGAACCTGGTCGTATTGTAATGATGCTGATTGGTGCCATTTTGATGTATTTGGGAATCAAAAAAGAGTATGAACCTACTTTACTCGTTCCGATGGGATTAGGAACGATTTTAGTCAATTTTCCCAATTCAGGTGTACTAAGTGCTGGTGGAGAAGCTGGTCCGTTTCAAGTGTTGTTTGATATGGGAATTTCGACAGAGCTATTTCCATTGTTACTATTTATCGGTATTGGCGCTATGATCGATTTCGGACCATTATTGCAAAATCCATTTTTATTATTGTTTGGGGCAGCCGCTCAGTTTGGTATTTTCTTTACGATTATTGCGGCCGTTTTATTGGGCTTTGATTTAAATGATGCAGCTTCTATTGGGATCATTGGAGCAGCAGATGGTCCAACGTCTATCTTTGTTGCAAATACGTTGAATTCGAAATATATGGGTGCAATTATGGTGGCAGCTTATTCTTATATGGCCTTGGTTCCTATTATTCAACCAGTTGCAATCAAAGCTGTTACAACAAAAAAAGAACGGAAAATCCGTATGAACTATCGTGCTGGGGAAGTATCACAAACAGCGAAAATTTTATTCCCTATTGTGATTACGATTGTCGCTGGATTAGTAGCACCCGTTTCGCTTCCCTTAGTTGGGTTTTTAATGTTCGGGAACTTACTACGTGAATGTGGAGTCTTGGATCGTTTATCTGTGACAGCGCAAAATGAGTTAGTAAACCTGATCAGTATCGTACTTGGGTTGGCGATCTCAGTGAAAATGCAGTACGAAGAATTTTTACAAATTGATACCTTAATGGTCATTGGTCTTGGACTAGTTGCCTTTATTATGGATTCTGTTGGTGGTGTCTTATTTGCTAAATTATTGAATCTGTTTAGAAAAGAAAAAATCAACCCAATGATTGGTGCAGCAGGAATTTCAGCGTTCCCAATGTCTAGCCGAGTGATTCAAAAAATGGCAACAGACGAAGATCCACAAAACTTTATATTAATGCATGCAGCAGGTGCAAACGTATCTGGACAGATTGCGTCTGTTATTGCGGGCGGTTTATTATTGGCGTTGCTTGCGTAGAATTTTTATAGGAGAAAAGGAAAGGAGCTTAGCTTATGTCAGCTGATTTACTAAAATCATTGGAACTATTGATTTTTGGGTGGGGTGGCGTGTTTGTTGTTATTTTCGTGATTTACTTTGCGTCTTTCATGTTAAATAAATTATTCCCGCCGAAGAAGTAGGAAGTGATAAACAATGAATGTCAGAAGAATTTGGCTTGATCGAGATCAAGTAGGGAAACAGCAGTGGTCAGATTTTTTGGTTGCCGCTGATCTAATTCCAGATGATCAATTAGACTATACTATTGGTTTCTACGACGAAGAGAAGCTTATTGGAACAGGATCGATTTTTAGAAATATTCTAAAATGTATTGCGGTTGATCCTTCTTATCAAAATGAAAATCTGCTTTCTCAAATTATTCAAGCATTGCGGGAAAGGTTGCAGGAACAAGAGTATCAGCATTATTTTTTGTATACAAAGCCAAAAGTTAGTCGGATGTTTCACTCTTTGGGTTTTACTGAAATTGCGGCAACAACCGAACTGGTTTTTATGGAACAGGGCTTTCCAGATTTTGAAGACTATTTAGCAGAACTCAAAAAACATAAAAGAATGACAAAGAATAATGCAGCAATTGTAATGAATGCCAATCCATTTACGAATGGTCATTTATATTTAGTGACAGAAGCAGCAAAATGTGCGGAAACAGTTTATCTATTTGTTTTGTCTGAGGAAGGTTCGCGGTTTGATGCAAAGACACGATTTGAACTGGTAAAAGCAGGAGTTAGTCATGTATCAAATGTCGTTGTGTTACCAACAAGAGAATATATGGTATCCAGTGCAACCTTTCCCTCTTATTTTTTGAAGGATCAGGCGAAGGCTAATATTGCCCAAGTACAAGCTGTTTTGGATGCCACATTATTTAAACAAAAGATTGCTTCTGCTCTGTCAATTTCAACCAGATTTGTTGGGGAAGAACCCTTTTCACAAGTAACGGAGATTTACAATCAAGCAATGAAAAAGACCTTTGGTTCCGAGCTGAATCTGGTTATTTTACCAAGAAAAAAGAGTGGTGAAGAAGTTATCAGTGCTACCAGAGTGCGAGCTTTAATGGAACAGGAAAACTATGCAGCGATTAAACCTCTTGTTCCGCCAAAAACTTTTGAAGAAATAATCAAACAAAAAAATTAAGTAATGAGGTGTACATTTTGGAAATCAAACAAAACGCATCTGCTGGGACAACTGAATCAAGCGATATTATGATTACTATTGGGAAAAACAGCGGACAAGGAATTTTCATTGAACTGGATAGTAGTGTTGAAAAACAATTTGGACGTCAAATTCGTGAAAAAATACAAGAGACCTTAAATCATTTGTCGGTTATTGACGCGAAGGTTCAAGCGATTGATAAGGGCGCATTGGATTGTACCATTCAAGCTAGAACGATGGCGGCTGTTTATCGCGCTGCTGGTGAAGAAAATGTAGACTGGCAGGTGTTAAATACATGGAACGTTTAAGAAGAACGATGATGTTTGTACCTGGAGCAAATGCTTCAATGCTAAGAGATGCGACTTTATATGGTGCTGATTCGTTGATGTTTGACTTAGAAGATGCTGTTTCTTTAAAGGAAAAAGATAGTGCTCGGTTACTTGTTTATCATGCCTTGAAGACCTTTGATTATTCGAGTGTAGAAACGGTTGTACGAATTAATGGATTATACACTGTAGGCGCTCAAGATGTTGAGGCAATGGTTTTAGCAGGGGTCGATGTGATTCGTTTACCAAAAACAGAGACAGCTCAAGACATTATTGATGTAGCTGCAGTGATTACTGAAATGGAAATAAAATATGGTATCACTGTTGGTACGACTAAAATGATGGCAGCGATCGAATCAGCTGAAGGCGTTTTAAATGCTAGAGAAATCGCACTAGCAAGTGACCGATTGATCGGGATTGCACTTGGTGCAGAAGATTATGTAACAAATATGAAAACACACCGTTATCCAGATGGACAAGAATTATTTTTTGCTCGTAGTTTTATCCTGCATTCGGCTAGAGCAGCTGGAATTGCGGCAATCGATACAGTTTATTCAAACGTCGACAATACAGAAGGGTTCTTAGCTGAAGTTGAATTGATAAAACAATTAGGATTCGATGGTAAATCAGTTATCAATCCTCGTCAAATTCCGTTAGTCAATAGTGTATACGAACCGACTGAAAAAGAAATTCAAAACGCGAAAGAAGTAATTTGGGGAATTCGTGAAGCACAAGCAAAAGGTTTAGGCGTGATTTCGGTGAATGGAAAAATGGTGGATAAACCGATTGTTGAACGAGCGGAGCGAGTAATTGCTCTTGCGATTGCAGCAAAATTAATTTCTGAGGAGGAAGTCTAATATGAAAAATAATGTAGGCAAAGAAATTCCAGATAATTATGCTGAACAATACGGTCTATTTAAAGGTGAGCTAGCAAATATAAACTCTTACAAAGAAGCAAGTCGTACGATCAATCCAGTTAGACCAAGGGATACAAAGCTGTTAGATAGTTTAAGGGAAGCTATTGAAAAGACAGGATTAAAAGACGGCATGACAATTTCTTTCCATCATCATTTCCGTGAAGGTGATTTTGTGATGAACATGGTGTTAGAAGAGATTGCGGCCTTAGGGATCAAAAACCTATCGATTGCACCTAGCTCGATTGCAAATGTTCATGAACCTCTGATTGAACATATCAAAAATGGTGTGGTAACAAATATTACTTCTAGTGGTTTACGTGATAAAGTTGGTGCTGCCATTTCTGAAGGAATCATGGATAATCCAGTTGTAATCCGTTCACATGGGGGGCGTGCTAGAGCCATTGCCACAGGAGATATTCACATCGATGTAGCATTTCTAGGAGCACCGAGTTCAGATGCTTATGGTAATGTAAATGGTACCAAAGGCAAGGCGACGTGCGGTTCTTTAGGTTATGCCATGATCGATGCAAAATATGCAGATCAAGTGGTAATCATTACAGATAGCTTGATGCCTTATCCAAATACACCAATCAGTATTCCGCAAACGGATGTGGACTTTGTAGTAGAAGTCGATGCGATCGGTGATCCTGAGGGAATAGCCAAAGGAGCGACTCGTTTTACTAAAAACCCGAAAGAACTTTTGATTGCAGAATATGCTGCGAAGGTAATCACCCATTCTCCGTATTATAAAAATGGTTTTTCTTTCCAAACAGGAACAGGTGGAGCTGCGTTGGCTGTATCCAGATTCTTGAAAGAAGCAATGGTCAAAGATGGTATCACAGCAAGTTTTGCTCTAGGCGGTATCACCAATGCGATGGTCGAACTATTAGAAGAAGGCTTAGTTGAAAAAATCATCGATGTCCAAGATTTTGATCATCCATCCGCGATTTCTTTAGGTAGCAATGATAATCACTATGAAATCGATGCAAATATGTATGCTTCACCATTAAGTAAAGGCTCTGTGATCAATCAATTAGATACAGCGATTCTATCGGCTCTTGAAGTCGATACGAATTTCAACGTGAATGTTATTACAGGATCAGATGGTGTGATTCGTGGTGCATCTGGGGGACATTCTGATACAAGTGCAGCTTGTAAGATGAGTTTGGTGATTGCGCCATTGATCAGAGGGAGAATTCCAACAATTGTTGAACAAGTCAATACAGTCGTAACACCTGGCAGCAGTATAGATGTTGTGGTGACAGAAGTGGGTATTGCTATCAATCCAGAACGACAAGATCTAGTAGAACATTTTAAAGCACTAGATGTGCCGCAGTTAACGATGAAAGAACTTCAAGAAAAAGCCTACAGTATCGTAGATAGACCAGATGCCATCGAGTATGGCGATAAAGTGGTTGCATTGATCGAATATCGTGATGGTTCAATTATCGATGTGGTCAGAAATGTCTAAGTTTCAGCTAAAAGGAGAAATAATAACTTTAGTGGAAATGCTAAATACTCGAGAAAAACGAGTAGAAATTCAGCAAGAATTTTTACAAAGGTATCCGACATGCACCTTATTAAGCGCTACGATGAATATCCCAGGACCTGTAAAGACCAACGAACAACTAAGACACGTATTTTTAACTGTCATTAAAGAGCTCAACACTCTTTTTCCTCCTAACCAAATAGTTGCTCGTAAACATCGAGCATTGAAAACAGGTTCTGAATATTATCTAGTCCTTGATGAAATACCAAAAAAACTGAAAAAAAAACTAATTGAAGTTGAAGAAACCCACCATTATGGGCGTTTAATGGACTTAGATGTGGTGTATTTAAAAGACCAAGCATTGTATTCAATCAGCCGCACTGAATTAAATCACAAATCTAGAACCTGTTTTATTTGTGAAGATGACGCCAAAATCTGTGGTAGACAAAGACGCCATAGCGTAGAAGAAATGAATCAAACAATCAGTCAACTCATTGAGAAAGGAAAGATGAAATGACAAAAGAAATTCTTTTTACAGAAACTGTCTTACGAGACGGACAACAAAGTCAAATCGCTACACGTATGCCGACAAGTGATATGTTGCCGATCATTCATACATTGGATGAAGCTGGCTATCATGCTTTAGAAATGTATGAATGATCGGCAACATTTGATGCTTGTATTCGTTTTTTGAATGAGGATCCTTGGGAACGTCTAAGAGCCATTCGAAAAGTCGTTAAAAATACAAAGTTACAAATGCTTTTACGCGGACAAAACTTACTTGGTTATAAAAATTATGCTGATGATGTTGTAGAAGCGTTTGTTCAAAAATCAATCGAAAATGGTATCGATATTATTCGGGTCTTTGATGCATTAAATGACACAAGAAATTTGCAAACGTCAATTGAAGCAACAAAAAAATTTGGCGGCCACTGTCAACCAGCAATTTCCTATACGACTAGTGATTTTCATACGATTGATTATTTTGTAGGATTGACTGTAGAACTAGAAAAAATGGGTGCTGACTCAGTCTGTATTAAAGATATGGCAGGTATTCTGACACCAGATGATGCGTATCGTTTAGTCACAGAAATCAAAAGTAAAATCAATGTTCCTTTAGAAGTCCATACACATGCAACAAGCGGTATTTCTGAAATGACCTATTTAAAGGCAGTGGAGGCAGGCGCTGATATTATCGATACAGCAATTTCCTCCTTCTCTGGTGGAACGAGCCAACCAGCAACAGAATCAATGGCGTTAGCATTAGAGAATTTAGGCTACAATACGCATTTAGATATGAAGAAAGTAGCAGAAGCAGCCGACTATTTTAATCCAATCCGTGATAAATTTAGAGAAGAAGGCATATTGAATCCTAAAGTAAAAGATACAGAACCAAAAACATTGATTTACAAAGTACCTGGCGGGATGTTATCAAACCTATTAAGCCAGTTGACAGAACAAGGTCTAGCAGATAAATATGAAGAAGTCCTAAGAGAAGTACCCAAGGTTCGTGCAGATCTAGGTTATCCGCCATTAGTAACACCGCTATCCCAAATGGTAGGGACCCAAGCTGTAATGAATGTCATCAGTGGAGAGCGTTATAAAATGGTGCCAAAAGAAATAAAAGACTATGTCAAAGGATTATATGGAAAACCTCCAGTTGGGATTTCAGAAGAAATGACGAAATTAATTATTGGTGAAGAAGAAGTCATTACAGTGAGACCAGCGGATTTGCTACATCCAGAACTTCAAGAATACAAAAAAGGAATTGGAGAATATGCCAAATCAACAGAAGATGTGTTGATGTATGCATTGTTCCCAAAACAAGGAAAAGACTTCTTAGGTAGAAGAGAAGATCGATTTTATGATATTCCTGTTCAAGAGATAAAAGTTACGTTAGATATATAGATAAAAGGGTTGCAAAGTCAGAAGATTTTGCAACCCTTTTATAGCGTTTTTAAAGAATTTCATAATAGAAATAAAAAATTTTAGTCTTACATGAAAGCGATAAAAATCATGAGAAATAGATGAAATATAACTCAGTAAATGTCAGTTGTTTTAGGGTGCTTTTTAGTTTTTTTATTATGGGTTTTAAATTAAAAAATAATGTGTTTAATATGTCAATTAGCTAATTTTATCCAAGTGTAAGCTATATTAAGTTTGATTATTTCTTTATATATAAGGGATTTAAAATGTGACATAGATGTAACGTAAATGTGTTAGTTAATGTAACTTTTCTCATCGTTATAAAGGTTTACATTTATTTATAATGCCGTTATAATGGCTAAAATCAAGTCATATTATAAAGGAGTACTTTACACTGTACATAGATGTGAATTGAATTATTTAGTATATGTGGGCTAGATGGCTAAAATGAATGAGGTAAAAATCCTCTCGTTCATTTTTCCTATTTTTTATTCGAAGTAGAACAAGCTTACAACGCCTTTAAAATTAGGAGGGATGTTTTTGATTACTAATAAGCAATCGGCAGAAACTTTTTTTGAAATGAAGAATCAGAAGTATCAGTATTATTCATTAGCTTCATTAGAAACGGAGCAACATCAGTTTGTTTCTACGCTACCGTTTAGTATTCGCGTATTATTGGAGTCTTTATTACGTCAGGAAAATGGCCTCGGTATTACCCAAGAACATATTGAAAATTTAGCTAAATGGTCATCAACTCATACGAATAAAGGAGAAGTTCCATTTAAACCAGCTCGAGTGATTCTTCAAGATTTTACTGGTGTTCCAGCGGTTGTTGATTTAGCCTCTTTACGAAAAACAATTGCTGACTTTGGCGGTGATCCAACTAAAATCAATCCAGAAGTTCCAGTAGATTTAGTGGTCGATCACTCTGTCCAAGTCGATGTTGCTGGAGTGAAACAAGCACTTCAGTTAAATATGAAAATGGAGTTTCAACGAAATCAAGAACGTTACCGATTTTTAAGTTGGGCACAAAAAGTTTTTGATAATTATCGTGTTGTACCTCCTGCAACTGGAATCGTCCACCAAGTAAATATTGAATATCTAGCAACGGTCGTAACACAAAAACAACTGGAAGATGATACGATCCTTCTTTATCCGGATACCTTGGTTGGAACAGATTCACATACAACCATGGTCAATGCATTAGGTGTTTTAGGTTGGGGAGTTGGCGGAATCGAGGCCGAAGCAAGTATGTTGGGAGAGC
Source organism: Enterococcus sp. AMC1252 (assembly GCF_058216515.1). Taxonomy (NCBI): domain Bacteria; kingdom Bacillati; phylum Bacillota; class Bacilli; order Lactobacillales; family Enterococcaceae; genus Enterococcus; species Enterococcus sp. AMC1252. Next base: position 2,545,711 of record NZ_CM177097.1, on the reverse strand, counting down.
CATCTTATTTTCCTATTCCAGAAGTCGTCGGGGTTCGCTTTGTCAATGAATTGTCTCAAGGAGCCACAGCCACAGATTTGGCTCTAAAAGTTACCCAAGTATTGAGAGAACAAAAAGTTGTAGGGAAATTTGTTGAATTTTTTGGTGCAGGTTTAGTTAGTTTAAGCTTGGCAGATAGAGCAACTGTTGCAAATATGGCCCCTGAATATGGCGCCACGTGTGGATTTTTCCCTGTAGATGATGAAACGATTCGTTATTTGCGATTAACAGGAAGAAAAGAGCAAACAGTAGCAGTTGCAGAGCGCTACCTAAAAGAAAACCAATTATTCTATAATCCAGTAAATGACCAAGAACCTCATTATACAAGCGTAATTGAAATCGATTTAAGTAAAATCGAAGCTAACTTAGCAGGACCAAAGCGACCGCAAGATCTGGTTCCATTATCAGAAATGAAAACAGCTTTTGAACAAGCGGTAAAAGCCCCAGTTGGTTTACAAGGCTTTGGACTTTCAGAGAAACAACAGACAAAAAGTGTTACATTAGATTTGGAAGGGGTGCAGCATCAATTGAAACCAGGAGCAGTGGCTATTGCTGCAATCACTTCATGTACGAATACATCTAATCCATTTGTGATGTTAAGTGCAGGATTGGTAGCTAAAAAAGCTGCACTACTTGGTTTAAATGTACCCAATTATGTGAAGACATCATTAGCACCAGGATCAAAAGTTGTTACAGCTTATTTAGAAAAAGCAGGCCTACTGCCGTATCTAGAGCAATTGGGTTTCCATCTTGTTGGGTATGGTTGTACAACTTGTATTGGAAATTCTGGAGCATTGAAGCCTGAAGTTGAAGAAGTAATTAAAGATAATGACCTATTAACTGCGGGTGTACTTAGCGGAAATCGTAACTTTGAAGGGCGTATCCATCCTTTAGTTAAAGCCAATTATTTAGCTTCACCGCCGCTAGTTGTTTTGTACGCATTAGCTGGAACGGTTGATATCGATGTGTTTAATGAACCGATTGGAATCGGTGAAAATGATATTCCGATTTATTTTAATGACTTATGGCCTTCTAGAGATGAAATTCAAGTGTTGATTGATGAATGTGTTACCCCAGAACTTTACCAACAAGAATATGAACGAGTATTTAGTGATAATGAAGAATGGAATCGTATCGAAACGAACGCTGATCCCTTATACGGATGGGAAGAAGAATCAACGTATATTGCTAATCCTCCTTATTTTACAGGAATGACAAGAGAAAGAACCGCAAGAGAACCATTGAAGCAGTTAGCTGTATTGGCAAAATTCGGTGATTCAATTACAACGGACCACATCTCGCCAGCAGGAAGTATACAAAAAAATAGCCCAGCAGGTCAGTATTTAGTCGATCATGGTGTGTCTGTTCGTGAATTCAACTCCTATGGTGCCAGACGTGGACATCATGAAGTGATGATGAGAGGTACTTTAGCCAATATTCGCATTCGTAATCAATTAGTTCCTGATGTTGAAGGGGGCTATACTATTTTTGCACCTACGCAAGAAAAAATGGCTATCTATGATGCTGCAATGAATTACAAGAAACAAGGGACAAAATTAGTGATTTTAGCAGGCGATGATTACGGAATGGGTTCATCAAGAGACTGGGCTGCTAAAGGAGTGCAATTACTTGGTGTAGAGGCTGTGATCGCCAAAAGTTATGAACGAATCCATCGCTCGAATTTAGTGATGATGGGTGTCTTGCCATTACAATTTAAAGCAGGTGAAGATGCAGATAGCTTAGGTTTAACAGGAACTGAGCTGTTTGATATTGATATTGATGAAACAAAAGGGATTTTAGATACTGTAAAAATCACAGCAAGCAAACTAAATGGAGAGGTAATCGAGTTTGAGACAATTCTTCGTTTTGATTCAGCAGTTGACATCACCTATTATCAGCATGGCGGAATTTTGCCAATGGTGATTCGGAAAAAACTGCAAGATTAATTTGGGTTACGCAAAAAATATGAGATAAAACGACATGAAGGTTGTTATTATAATCTCTTTAAATACGTGGGTTAGTACTATGCTGTGCATGAATCTTTTTATTTTCTAAGCATTAAAATTCTGAAGAGTGCTACGAATCATTATAAATAAAATGAATTAATGTAACGTAGTTCGTGCTTAAATGTTGGGCTTAGGAAAAAGGCTAAAGACAGACAGAGTTAAACCAACCCAGTACGTTGTTTACTATTATCTAGCTGCATAGACTAACTTCGTGAAAAAAGACAAAATATGATTGAGGCAAAGAATACCTCAGTCATATTTTCCCATTTTCAGTCGATTGGCCTAGCCTATTATGCTTTTTAAATTAAGGAGGAACTTGGATGGAGATTCATAAAGGCTTAGAAGGAGTCGTTGTTTCTGAAACAAAAATTAGTTCAATCGTAGAAAATCAGCTCTTGTTTGCAGGATTTAATATTGATGATCTAGTCGCTGAAAATGTTCAATTTGAAGAAGTTATTTATCTACTCTGGTATCTAAAAATCCCGACAAATCAAGAATTACAGCAATTTAAACAAGATCTATCCGTACAAATGCCAATATCTGATACGATCATTACTTGCTTAAAGATTCAAACACGGCAAAATCTTCATCCGATGAGTGTTTTGCGTTCAACGATTTCATTGTTAGGTGTGTTTGATCCAAATGCGGAAGCAACGGATGATACTTCAGCGTATCAGCAAAGTATTGCTTTACAGGCAAAAATGCCAACAATCATTGCCGCTTATGCTCGCTTGAGAAAAGGATTAGATCCAATCCCTCCTAGAAGTGACTTATCATTCGCAGCAAATTTTCTCTATATGTTGACAGGTAGCGAAGCGAATCAAGTACAAGTAACTGCAATGAACCAGGCCTTGGTTTTGCACGCAGATCATGACTTAAATGCAAGTACATTCACAGCGAGAGTTTGTGCATCCACATTGTCAGATGTCTATTCTTGTATAACGGCCGCAATCGGTTCACTAAAAGGACCACTTCATGGTGGAGCTAACGAAAAGGTCTTTGATATGTTAAAAGAAATAGATTCAGATAATCTAAATGTAGAAGATTATTTAAATCAAAAACTGGATCGTAAAGAAAAAGTCATGGGCTTTGGTCATCGGGTATACAAAACCGAAGATCCAAGAAAAAAACACCTGAAAAAATTAGCAAAAGAGTTAACAGCGATTACGCAAAAAGAGCAGTGGTACTTTTTATCTTGCCAAGTTGAACATTATTTAAAAGAGACAAAGGGGTTGATTCCTAATGTCGATTTTTATTCTGCTACTGTTTATCACTGTCTAGACATCGATAGTGATCTGTTTACCTTGATTTTTGCGATGAGTCGCGTTTCTGGCTGGTTAGGGCACATTGAAGAGCAGAAGAAAGAGGACTGTTTGATTCGGCCACGCTCTCATTATATAGGTCCTAAGCTTTTAAAATATAATGAAGTGAGCACTACATTACACTCTGGAGGAATGGAAGCATGATAAATGGGGAGAAAGTTGTTTTTGAATCTGGTAAATTAGTCGTACCGGATTGTCCAATTATTCCTTTTATAGAAGGAGACGGAATTGGTCCGGAGATTTGGTTGGCCGCTAAAAATGTTTTTGACTCAGCTGTAGAAAAAGCCTATAACGGGACACGGAAAGTTATCTGGCAAGAAGTTTTAGCTGGTGAAAAAGCATTCAATAGAACAGGAAATTGGTTACCTAACGAAACATTAGAAACGATTAAAAACCATTTGATAGCAATCAAAGGACCTTTGACAACACCGATAGGTGGAGGCTTCCGTTCACTAAATGTGGCATTGAGGCAAGAATTAGATTTATATATTTGTTATCGACCAGTTCGCTATTTTGAAGGTGTGCCATCGCCGTTAAAACATCCGGAAAAGACAGATATGATGATTTTCAGAGAAAATACGGAAGATATTTATGCTGGGATTGAATTTCCAGCCGAAAGTCCAGAAGCAGAAAAATTGATTACGTATTTAAAAACGGAATTTGGTGTTAATAAGATTCGTTTTCCAGAATCATCGGCAATTGGGATCAAACCTGTTTCTAAAGAAGGTACAGAGCGGTTGGTTCGTGGAGCAATCGAACATGCACTGAAGAATAATCGCAAATCAGTAACCTTAGTTCATAAAGGGAATATCATGAAGTTCACAGAAGGCGGGTTTAAAAATTGGGGTTATGCATTAGCTGAAAGAGAATTTGGAAACAAGGTTTTCACTTGGGAAAAATACTTGGAGATCAAAACTATGGCAGGAAAGTCAGTAGCTGATCAACAACTGAAAGATGCTGAAAAAGCTGGAAAATTGATCATAAAAGACCGGATTGCTGACATTTTCTTACAGGATATTCTACTCCATCCTGAAAATTATGATGTGATTGCAACGTTGAATTTGAATGGTGATTATATTTCAGATGCATTAGCTGCTCAAGTTGGTGGTATCGGAATTGCACCAGGAGCCAATTTAAACTTGGAAACAGGTCATGGCATTTTTGAGGCAACTCACGGAACAGCGCCAGAATTTGCTGGATTGAATCAGTTGAATCCATCTTCTTTACTACTATCTGGTGTATTAATGTTTGATTACTTAGGCTGGGATGAGACTAGTCGCTTGATTACAAACAGTATTGAAGAAGCTTTAGTGAATAAAACAGTAACAAAAGATTTTGCAGATCAAATGCAAGGCGCGACTTTATTAAGTTGTTCTGATTTTGGGGAAGAATTGGTGCGCTTAATTAAAGAAAAATAAAAATGAAGTTCAGAATATGTGTATTCTGAACTTCATTTTTTGATATAAAAAAACCTGACGAATGTTCGCCAGGTTTTGAATTTACTAAAGTTAAATTAATTATGCTTTGTTAACGTTAGTAGCTTGAGGACCACGTTGGCCTTCTTCAACGTCGAAAGTCACTGCTTGACCTTCTTCTAAAGTTTTGAATCCGTCGCCTTGGATAGCTGAGAAATGTACGAATACATCGTTACCGTTTTCTGCAGTGATAAATCCAAAACCTTTGTCTGAGTTAAACCATTTTACTGTACCTGTTTCCATAATAAAAATCCTCCTTGTGATATACACATATTTTGCAATTACTTGAAAGGTGAAAATGTGGAAGATGTTTATTTGAAACAGCTACACATATATTACCGAACAAAAACTACACTCTTAATATAGCATATTTAGCACCAGTTGGCTAGTGATATCTCTCTTAAAAATAAAAATTTGTTAAGAAATGAGGATTAATTGTCAAAAAAAATTTATTTCTGTTATAGTATAGGAGTATTGAGCGTTAAATATGAAAGTAATGATAGATTTATATCGTAGAAATCTATTCCGAAGGCGCAGCCTTGGAGCTGCATAGATTTGAAAGTAGGAAGGGTTCAGATTGTTTAGATGAGAATAAGGTTATCCTTACTAATAGATAGTTTTTACATGGTTTTATAACTAAAAAAATATTTAATCAACTTAATTAAAGAGCCACTCAACCTATGTGTTGAGTGGCTCTTGTCCAATAAAGGATCAATATCGTAGAATAGCTAATAGTGTTTTTTCGTCAGGAGCAGCTTTTTGATCTAATACAAATACTTTTCCACCTGTTCTAAGAACATTATCTGTGATTTTATTCAACACTTTGCGTCGGTCAAATTCTTCTGTTGACATCTCGGTTGTTTCATTAACAAAATTAGCAGTAGAGATAAAGAAATGAGATACTTTTCCCTCATCGGAAGCAGGGACGATATCAACAAGTTGATCAACAAATTTTTTGTCTAGTAACTGATTATACTTGGCTGTTTCAAGGGACTCTAATTCTTGATTAATTTTATGTGCACCTTTTTCAATATCTTGAAAAGAAACTTGCGCAGGAGAAAGAGTGATAGAAGCATCCGTTGCTAGATAAGGATTTTTCGCAATTTTTTTAAATAATGTTTGATTCTCTGGTAAAGCATATAAGCGAATTGGTAAGTTATCAGAGTTTACAAATGTATCTTTTAAGTAATTATCGATTGCTTGATAATAATTGGTCCAATCAATTTTCACTTCTTCATCTTTTGTATTGACACCGTGATAGGCAACGCCTTCTTTGGAAGAGCCGTTATAGCCTGTTCCACCTTGGATGGAGTAGTTCATGCTACCGCCAGTTAGTTCATCACCTAGAGCTCCAACTAGATCAGTCGGCGCCTCATCAGGTAACTCAACAACTTTAACTTGATTATTTTCAACCAGATAAAGTTGCATAGCATCACGGTTTAAAGCCATTAAATAATAGCGGTAGTTAAATTGATTATTTTTAATGATACCAAGGAGATAGGGACGATCATCAACGTAGTATTGATTGTCAACAGGCACATGTAAGCGGTGAATGAAAATGTCCTTCTCACTAATAATAATCGAGACACTTTTAGTAGCATTTCGCCAAAATGATGCATCAGCAAGTAAAGCATCGATCTTTTCTTGAAATGGGAGCCAAGAGAGTTCAGTATATTTTTTCTCGAAGCGCACTTTTGCAGCTTTGGCAAAATTTTTAAGTGCTAAAGAATCTTTTTCGACATCTTGATGAGCGACATGAGTATTTAGAATAAATGTTACAAAGGGACCTTGAACTTCGTCAGAGAATAGAACAGATAAATTGTCTTTTTCTTGATCTAACATAATACATTCCTCCTATAATGAAACATTTCATTGCTACTATTAAAAGTGTAGCACAGGCATAAAAATGTTGGAACTAATAAGGTTTGGAAAAAGACTATCTAAAGGGAAACGTAAAAAATAGTTCTATGAGTAATTCCTCATGATTTTTTTATGAAATACAAAATAGCTGTTCATTTTTATTTTAAATAGAGATGCTAATATGTCTTCATGCCAATTATCCCGAATTGGTTTTTCATACTTACTCCTACCAAGAGTAAATAACAACCTTCATTTCCACCACAGACGACGGTCGTGGTGGTTTTTTTGTTATTGGAATAGCTAAAATAACCGCTACTTAATAAAATCATAAAAGTAGCGGTTAAACGTATAGTTAGTATTTTACATTATAGTTGGTTTTTTTATGACCAAAAATTAGCTTATTTTGATTATCAGTTTGAGTCAGATTACTTGTATCCTTAAAGGCATGCACGATTGGTTTGTAATTCGTTACATTTGAATCTGAGCTTCCAAAAGCTATAACTGAAATGTCATTCGTTTTATTTAATGGTGTTTTAAGCCAGCCACTCAAGAAAGTACCTCCAAATGAACTATTGATACCTAAATCCTCCTGAAATGAGAGCTTAAATCCTTTATATTCAGTTCCATCAATGGTTCTATTTTCTAGATCAGTGTAGACAATCTTAGCTGGATCTAACTCTGTGACTGAAACAAGAGGAGCCCAATCACTACCATTTCCTATCGTAAAAGCAGCAATTTCCATATCCCTTTGATAATAGAAATAAAACTCAGGCTTGATCCATGAAGCTGTTGGGATTGTTTCCAAGCCTAAACCAAATTCATCAGGAAAGCCATAATTTCTAAAGGAAGTTTGAAAACCAACATTTTCACCTGGAAGTGCATCAAGTTTATCAGAATACTGGCCAATAAAAGGTCTTGAGAAGCCTGTAGGATTAACTGTTAAAGTAAAGCGACCAATTTCAGCTTCATCGTTGTTTAAGACCGCAATTTTTACGTCATCATCTAAAGCGCGGATGGATCGAGCAGGAAGTTTGAAAAAGCCGTCAGCATTCAAATTAGTGGGTTTTCCTTGACGTTTGTTATTTACATATAACAAGACTTTTGCAGCACCTTCACCAGTTACAGTACCTTCGACAAATGTGTCACCTAGTGTGAAATAGTTTAGAGCCATAATTAATTTAACTGGATTAACACTAACAGGGGTGTGTTTGACATCATTTCCATTGATGTCATAACCAATTACTTCCACAATATCGTCTAAGAATCGAATTGCTTGATGTGCATTTAAAGTAAATTGATCATCAAAAGCGACTTCCTGTTGGTCAACTATTTTACCATTTACAGCCAATTCCACTTCAAAAATATCAGGGTCAGCTATACCAGTAACACTTTGATCTTTAAACAGTGTAAATTCATTAGCAATCAAAGTGTAAGCACCATCTTGAAGAATCACTTCAGACGTATCAAGTGCTTCTTTGGATTTGGATAGACCAACAATTTTTACTTTGTCTTCTAAAGAGTGGATACTGCCTTTGATTGGAACTTCAAAGAAAAAATTTCCACCATTCGGAACATTGTCAATAACCGGGGATTCACAGATCAAGATATCGTTGACCCAAAGCTGAACAAAATAAATACCAGCAGTTCTGTCTACTGTACCAGAAATATAATCATCTTGCTTTTCACCCACATTAACCGCAACACTTGTGATACCTTTACCATGATTTTTGAACAATGAGGCATCAGTTATAGCTGTTGCCTCGGTTTTTAAAGTGGTAACGCCAGTGGAGATTGGTACTATAACACCGCCCATACCAAGACAAAATATTGTCCCCATCATCACCATCATTTTTTTACTTTTCATATTTTCCTCCTTTTTATAAAAAAGATATAAAATTATTTTAACATAAAAAATACTATTCGTTACAAAAGAATAGTATTTTTATTAAATATTTTTAAGGAATTAATGAAATAAGAATGTATTAGTTAACTGAAGTAGGGGATACAATAGATGGGAAGTCACAATGCCTCAATAAACCTATTTGTTCGAAACAACCGTGCTTCCAAATTTGTCCCCAGTTCAACTGCTGCAGGGCGACCTTTTCCACTAAATTTATACCGAATAGCATCCGCGTTTGTTTTAGCAGCGATATAAGAAACACCAAAATTAGCCTGCATTGTATGAATCAAACGAACATAAAGAGCACTTTCGGATATACCAAAATGATTCGATAGTTGAGACAAATTCCAGCCTTCTTTCAAAAAGCGGAAGAATACAACATCAGGTACAAGAATCGCAGAAGCCCCAATATTTGCTTGAAACTCATGAAGTACTTCGTTATAAGAATAGTGCAGACTACGCTCTGTATCAGTAAAAATTGTATCATTTTCAGTCATATGAAATAAATAATGCGTAATCTCATGACTGATCGTAAAATTCTTTCTTTTTTCACCCATGTTTTGATTATAGCCAATTGTTGTCTCTAAAGAGTCTTTAACGATCATACCAGAAATACGATCTTTTGCGACGCCATCAAATGGAAAACCGCGCATTGAAACTCCCTTAGATTTTACGAAATCCCAAAGATAGGAACAATCGTAATTTTCATAACCGATATTATTTGCGACCATCAAAGCCGAGATATAATCGTTTATTTTATCTGAAAAACTAAGATATTCATCAATTTGCTCTGTCATCCAATCACGCCTTGTCGTCTTGTTTTAGTTCTCGTTCTCGCTCGATTTCTGATCGCCTAAAACGTAGAAATCGATTCACTTCATCTTTCAATTCATCTACTTCATTTTCAGATAACCCTTCGGTATTCATCCGAAACATGATTTGAGAAGAAAGATGTTCTTCTTGATCTGCTTCCTTAATAGAAGGGATTTCAGATCTTCCTAATAAGTAGTCCGTAGATACATCAAAATAATCCGCAACTTTTTGGATATTTTCTATTTTAGGAGAAGAGGTATCCCAGCGACGGATTTGTCCGTTAGAAATGCCTGTATTTCGTTCGATTTCAGCAAAAGTAACTTTCTTCTTATCTGCAAGTTCTTTGATTCTGTAAGTTAAACTCATGTTTTTCAACCTTTCATAAGCTTAAATGAAAAAAATATTAGCTTTTAAGCTATTTTTAATTGACAATTAGCTTTTAAACTATTATAATATTCTTGTAAGCTAATTTATCAGTAAATAGTTAGGCAAGCCATTCTAGCAGTCCTTTTCTAAAATAAGAAAGCGGCGGAATTAGAATAGAGCTTATTTAACTATACTTATATAATAGCGTAAATGCTAATTTTAGTCAACGGTTTTATCGCATATTAGCTAATTAACTAAAATGAAGAGGGAGTTGAAATTGAAATCAGCTGTAAAAAAGAAATACCTGCACTATTTTTTTATTAAGAAAGCAAATCAAAGCTAAATAATGATAAGTCGCATAAAGCGTAATTACTAAATAAAAGGAGAGGATAAATGATGTTACTATTTCCCGAAATTGATCGAAAAAAAACAAAGAAAAAGGTTCATAATTTATTAGGTAAATATCGAACTTTAGTGCGAATTGCTGGAGAGAAACATTCGCCAAAGATAACGACTGCCTACACATTTGAAATGAGAAAAACAGATGGAGAATTCTCACAAAAAAGTGAACAGCCAGTCGATCGGAAATACCTCGCTGAAGTCGAATTAGTAAAAATAACAGAAGCGATGAATCAATTGGATGAATATGACAGAGAGCTATTATACGATAAATATATGGATCGCAATTTTACTACAAATATCGCAATCTACATGAAGCATCACATGAGTGAAAGTAAATTTTATCGTGAATTGGATAAAGCGATGATTCGATTTGCTGAGTCTTATGAGAGTGGGAAACTATTGATGGAAAAATGACATTATAATGGGAGGAATACGCCAGTTTCTTTAGTGACAAATCAAGTAAACTATAGTCATTCCGCTAGTTAAAAAGTGTTCATAATAAGATGAGTTTAGACAGTTAGTTTGAACTAGCCGGATTGATTTAGTGAACAATAATCAGTTGAAGTAAATAATGAAAAAGGTGGTAATTATGAAGATGTTCGAGTTTTTAAATCGTTTCTTAGTGGATGCAGATCACAAAGCAATTTATGTTCTAACCTTGATTTGTGTGGCAATGATCATTGATTTTTTAAGCGGCAGTCTAGCTGCAAAAATTAATCCATCCATTAACTTTTTAAGTAAAGTAGGAATCAATGGGATTTTACGAAAAGTAGCGAGTATGGTGTTGCTCATGTTTTTTATTCCCTTAGCTCCTTTGATTCCAGGAGGCGCTGGTGTAGGGCTGATTTACGTCTTGTATGTAGGCTATTTATTGATGGAATTAAAGTCGATTCTTGAAAATTATAAGAAAATGGGAATCGGAACGGAATTGTTCGAAAATTTTATCAAGAATATCAAAAACGGTAAAGAAGATGAGTAACAAGAAGAAATTCTGGTGTTTCTCTAAGGAAAAAAATGAAACTGAAGGCAGATTTAACTGCTGCAGTTTCATTTTTTTGTTTACTATTGTTTTCTAGCTTTTAATGAACGAAACAAAGTCAGACCTAAAGCAGTTAAACATAAAATAAAAGAGCCTAAGAAAGTGATTCTCATTCCAAAAATAAAGATATCTGGTCGCTCGCTTATAAAGGTCGTTACACGTTGACCATAAACAGCACTCATAGCGTTATACAAAATCGTTGTAGCCAAAGCAATTCCTAAAACCATTCCTAAATTACGAGCAAAAGAGTTCATACTTCCAGCTACACCCAAATCTTCTTTGGAAACACTACTCATAACAGTCGTATTATTAGGTGATTGAAAAAGCGCATTACCTAATCCCATGATGCCCGTCGCCAAAATATAATACCAAAGTGGGGTTGTTTGGTTTAAAAACATATACATCAATGAAGTGATCGACAACAAAATCAATCCAGAAAAAGTTAACAGTTTAGTCCCAATTTTATCTGTTAGGAATCCACTAATAGGTGAACCAACGACCATCAATAGTGGAAAGACCATCATTAACAATCCAGCTTTACTGGCTGGTAATCCGCGTGAATTTTGTAAATAAAATGGGATCACAACATTAACAAAAAAATTAGAGGCGAAGATTAAAACCGCGGTTATTAAGCTCATCGTAAAAATTTTGTTTTTGAAAATCGAAAAAGTAATCAGTGGTTGACGAACACGTTTTTCTACTCTAATAAAAATAATAAATGAAAGAAGTGCAAAAGCAAATAATACCAGCGACACAGGTGCATTAAAACCAATTTCTTGTCCAATAAAAATGCCGCCAAAAAACGTCATAATAAATACTGCAAATAAACTAAAACCGAGCATATCGACTTTTTTACCACTTTTGATAATATCTTTAGGTAAAAATTTTTCACCAATCAAAATTGTGATGATTCCAACCGGAACATTGATCCAAAAAATATAGGGCCATGAAAATTGCGAAAGAATCAACCCGCCAATTCCAGGACCTGCAATTGAACCTAGAGAAACGAAAGCCCCAATTGAACCCAATGCGCGTCCACGTTCCTTAAACGGAAAAACTTCAGTGATGATTCCAGAGTTTGTTGCCATTGTCATACTGGAACCAATCCCTTGCACGATACGTGCAAATAGCAAAAATGCTAATGATTGATTAAATCCACACAATAATGAGCCAATTGTAAAGATAACTGTTCCAATGCGATAGACTTTGATTTTGCCAAAGCTATCGCCGATTTTGCCAAAAAGTAATAAACAAGCACAAACGATCATTAAATAAATCGAAACGATCCATTCAGACTGATTCATCGGCACATTCATATCTTTGGAAATTGTTGGTAATGCTATATTGACGATACTGGCATCTAATGTAGACATAAACGTAAACATGGCCACAGAAACCAAAATCCACCAGCGATTTTTTTGTACTTCGGTATTTTCTTGAAAACTATTTACTGATTCCATCTATCCATCTCCTTAAAAAGTATAAACAATCCGTTCTTATCATACTCCTTTTTTTGAGAAAATGTCAGTGAAAAAATAATGAAAATAATTGGAAAGTACTTATTTTTGTCTAGGTAAAGCATTAAATAGGTTTGTTTACAGCACTTTTTTTAAACAAATTTAAACTGAAGTGAGATTATGTTCGTTTATTTTTAACTTCTGTTACAATATAAGGAGAATAACTGTACTAAAATCTAGTTTTTTTGTTATACTTTTTAAGTGAAGACAATTATTATAGAAGTTATAACTGTTTCAAAACAGACTCAAAAAGGAATAAAACAGATTACTTTTTAGAAAGGGAGTATTCTGATTTATTTAAGTAACTAGCAATGATTTGCGATAAGTAGAATAGAACAAAATATAGATGATTTAAAACATAGATTTTAAACTAGCTTCACGAGCTAGTCTTTCGAGAAAAAGATAAAAATTGAATGAGGCAAAGAGCACCTCATGCATTTTTCTTATTTTCCATTCAAGACTGAACAAGCTCGATCAGCTTTTAAAATAAGGAGGATATTATGGCGACGAAACATGATCAAATATTGAGGTATATTGAAGGATTGCCAATTGGTGATCGTATTTCTGTTAGAAGTATTGCTAAAAATCTTGGCGTTAGTGAAGGAACTGCTTATCGGGCAATCAAAGATGCTGAAAATATCGGATTAGTTTCAACCATTCAGCGTGTGGGGACAATTCGGATTGAGCGTAAATTAAAAAAGCACATTGAAAAACTTACTTTTGGTGAGGTCGTTAGGATCATCGAAGGAGATGTTTTGGGCGGATCAGCGGGTCTAGATAAAGTGTTAAATAAGTTTGTGATTGGTGCGATGACAGAAAAAGCCATGACAAGATATATTACGCCAGGATCTTTGATGATTGTTGGGAACCGTCAAGGTGTTCAAAAATTAGCTTTAGAAAATGGAGCGGCTGTTTTGATCACGGGTGGGTTTGATACAGAAAATGAAATTGCTGAGTTGGCAGATGAATTAGAAATGCCTGTCTTGAGAACGACTTATGATACCTTTACGGTAGCTACGATGATCAATCGAGCGTTGAGTGATCAATTGATCAAAAAAGATATCATGTTAGTTAGTGATATCTACACAACATTAGAAAAAACGAATTATCTGTATTCAACAAATACAATCGCTGATTATCAAAAACTTTCGGAGAAAACGCATCATTCACGTTTTCCTGTAGTCAATAAAAGCTTACGGTTAGTTGGGATCGTTACGGCCAAAGATGTCCTCGGCAAATCAGAGACCCTATCAATGGACAAAGTAATGACCAAAGACCCGATCGTTGTCAAAAAAATGATGAGTGTGGCAAGTGTTAGTCATCAAATGATTTGGGATGGGTTAGAAGTAATGCCAGTTGTTGAAGACGACTTGTCTTTAGTCGGTTTTGTTTCGAGACAAGATGTGATGAAAGCCATGCAGTTGGTGCAACGCCAACCACAGATTGCGGATACGATTTCTGATCAAATTTCTGGTGAAGTGATGCCTGTAGAGGAAGGAAGTAAAGCGGATGAACCGCAATTTAAATTTTCAGTCGCGCCTCAAATGGTCAACAGCGTGGGGACGATTTCTTTTGGCGTACTTAGCGAAATCATCGCTAATGTGACGCAACGGACGATGATTACCAACCAAAGAAGGAATGTCTTGATCGAGCAAATGAGCTTGCACTATTTACGTTTGATACAATTAGAAAGCGAGTTGAATATCCGTCCGAGAGTCTTAGAAATTGGGCGTCGTTCAGCTAAATTAGATATCGAAGTGTATTTGGAAAATGCACTTGTGGCAAAAGCAATTGTCGTTTGCCAAGTAATGGAGCGTACCTAGGAGGAAAAAAGAACATGGATGTTGTAAACGAAATTTTAGTAAAAATCAAAGCCTACCAAACAATTATTATTCACCGCCATCAACGACCTGATCCAGATGCAATTGGGTCGCAAGTTGGGTTAGCGGAAATTTTAAGAGCGAGTTTTCCAGATAAAAAAGTCTATCAGGCAGGAGGACCTGTTGAGGGCTTGGAGTTTTTAGCGGAGATGGATGAAGTGTATGATGAGACTTACCGAAATGCTTTAGTGATTGTCACTGACACAGCGAATTCTCCTCGAATTAGTGACGATCGCTATCAATTAGGTGCTGAATTGATTAAAATCGATCATCATCCCAATGATGATCCTTACGGAGATTTAGTCTGGGTCAATTCAAAAGCAAGCAGTTGCAGTGAAATCATTGCTGATTTTTATCATCTTCATCAAGATGAACTGATCATGAATACTAAGGCTGCTCGATTGCTATATGCTGGAATCATCGGCGACACCGGCAGATTTTTATACCCATCAACTACGCCTCATACCTTGGAGGTAGCGGCTGAATTGATGACGTATGGATTCAACGCTGCTGAACTAAATCGTGAATTAGAACAAATTCCAATGAGCGTCGCCAAATTAGCTGGCTATGTGTATCAAAATATTAAAGTAGATGAGCATGGAGCTGCTATGGTGATGTTACCTCAATCTTTACTTGATGAATACGGCATTGTTGATTCGGAGACAGCTGCGATCGTGTCTTTACCAGGTGTGATCGATGAGGTTTTAGCATGGGGGATTTTTGTAGAGCAACCAGAAGGGTATTATCGAGTTCGTTTACGCTCAAAAGGACCTGTGATCAATGAGTTAGCAAAAAAACATCATGGAGGAGGCCATCCTTTAGCCAGTGGTGCTAATGCTAAAAATCAAATAGAAGTTGATGAAATCTACAAGGAGATTCAGCAGTTATGCAAAGAATATAAAAAATAACGACTGAAAGCATTTACATTTAGAAAGACATCCGTTATACTAAAGCTAGTTAAATAACGGATAGTGATTGTCTTAGACAAGCTAAACCTGATTATACCAAATAATTTTATTTGGTATAGTTGGGTTTTTTCTTTTTTGTTTGGCAAACATAACCTAAAAGAGTTTAACTAAAAATAAGGAATAGTATGGAGGAGAAAATGTTATGAAATTTAAAAAGATGGTTGTTGGTGTAGCGATGTTATCAATGGTTTTAATGGGCTGTAGTAATAATACTGCCAACGAAGAAAAGAAAGCTGATACAAAAGAAAAGGAAAATTCAGAAGTAGTGATTTACCTTGCTCGTCATGGTAAAACGATGTTGAACACTGTGGATCGTTCTCAAGGATGGATCGATGCACCATTGACACCAGCCGGCGTTGAAGTGGCAGAACAATTAGGCAAAGGGTTATCTGATGTTAAATTTGATAAGGTAGTGACTAGTGACAGTGGACGCGCAATTGAAACGGCTGAATTAGTCTTAAAAAATAATGGGCAAGAAACGTTAACAAAGGAAATGACGAAAGATAAACGTCTAAGAGAATATAATTTTGGTACTTATGAAGGCTTGATGAATGAAGAAATGCTGACAGCGGTAGCAAAAGAACAAGGTAAAACATATGAAGAATACAACGAATGGATGAAAGAAGTCGGTTTCTATAAAGGAATCATCGAATTTGCTGACGTATTATCTGATCTAGATAAGAAAAATGTTGAAGAAGGCGTGAACTGGCCAGCAGAAGACAGCAAAACAATCGTTGCCCGTCTAACAGCTGGCTTGGATGATATTGTGAAAGAGGCTGAAAAAGAAGGTGCAAATAATGTGTTGGTCGTGTCCCATGGAATGAGTATTATTACGTTGTTAGGTGAACTAGATGCAAATGCAGATTTACCAGATGGTGGATTAAAAAATGCTAGTGTTTCAAAAGTAACGTATAAAGATGGCAAATATACGATCGATAGCGTAAACGATCTTTCTTATGTAGAAAAAGGGAAAGAAAGTAAATAAAACTAGTTTACTTTACTATTTGTAAATATAATGATTCTTTTATTTCGTTTAGAAGTGCGATAGAATGAAGTGATAACACTTTAAAAGAGAACGATATAATGAAGGAGAGTTTAAACTAAATGGAAAATTTACCAAGCTGCCCTGAATGTGGCTCAACATACACTTACGAGGATCGTGGCATGATGATTTGTCCTGAATGCGGACATGAATGGTCACCAACAGACGTAGCAGAAGATACAACAGCTGTCATCAAAGATTCAAATGGCAATGTGTTAGCTGATGGTGATAGTGTGACAGTTATCAAAGATTTAAAAGTCAAAGGGGCAAGTGGTGCAATCAAACAAGGAACGAAGGTTAAAGGAATTCGTTTAGTACTTGATGCGGCAGATGGTCATAATATCGATTGTAAAGTTGAAGGCTTTGGACCGATGAAATTGAAATCTGAGTTTGTGAAGAAGAACTAAAGAGTTATTCGCTTAGGCGATTCATTTCTAATTATGATGAATAAAAGTATCTAAGATGTAGGATTAATAACTACGTTTTAGATACTTTTTTACATCGTTCTTCAACAGAAAAATAAGAATATGCTAGAGTGATCAATAGGATCAATACAAAGTATTTAATAATTATCAGAAAAAAATTTTTCCATTAATTTTGCAATTTTTTCTGGTTTTAATCGGTTTTCTTGGTCTATCCAGTGAGAAACGACATTCCAGAAGCCTCCAGCTTTAAACGCTGAAATAAAAGTGATTTCATTAGGGTCAGTAAGATTAGTATTTAATGTATCGAATAAGATAGGGGCATAATGATTGTATTTCTCTAGAAGATAATTAAAAAGATTATCTCTTTTCAGTAATTTCAGAAAACTTATATGCTCCTCTAAAAACTTGAAATGAAGTTGAAAAATTTTTGATTCAGTTAAATCAGGTGTATTGAGTATTAAGGGAATGTAAGAGCCCATCAATTGTTCAATTTTATAATCAAGAATTTGTTCTTTAGAAGCGAAATGACGATAAAATGTTCGGCGATGTAACTCCGAATGGTCAGCAATTTGCTTAATCGTAATCGTATAAAAGTTTTGATTGATCATCAATTCTAGTAAAGAATCGACAATCCATTGTTTTGATTCATACACTTGTTTTCTCTTTTTTTTCATAAATTTCTCGCTTTCTTTTCCGAATTGCCACATTTTCGGTCATATGTAGCACTTAAGTAAATAGTATTGACTGAAAAATGTACTGTATTATACTGTGAATGTCACATTAGTGGTAATTAAGAGGCAGGGGGAAAAAGAATGACTAACACTGTAATTTTGATTGCTGAATTTCAGAAAAACTGGACAGATAAAGGATTTTTTTATCAATTAATTAAGCGTGAGTATCAAAAGAAAAATGTGTTGGTTCATACAAAAAAGTTATTGAATTTTGCAAGAGAAAATCAAATTAAAGTTTTCCATGCCCCATTAATCATTGATAAAGCGGATACATCAAGGTATTCAAAAACTCCTTTGGCTGCTCGATTATTTAAGCAATTGGAAAAAGGAACTTGGAAAGCAGAAATTACAGATGGTATATATGCAGTAGGTGATACCATGATAACAGGTAGAAGTAGTTATGATTGTTGTGTTGACAGTGATCTTGTTCAACAATTAAAAGAGAATGAAATAAACAATATTGTTGTTTGCGGATTCACGACTGGAAACTGTGTAAAGAAAATTGTTGTTGAGCTTGAAGGACAAGGGTTTAACTGCATAATAGCTAGTGATTGTACAGCCTCTATAACAGCGTCAAGCCAAAAGAAAGTCGAGAACCGATATCCTAGTGCAGCGAATGAACAATTATTTACGTTTTTGGCAGAAAAAGAGGGACTAATGAAATGAGGATCTTGATTTATGGAGCAGGTGCAGTAGGTTCGATATTCGCTGGGAAATTACTACAAATAGGAACCGATGTGACCATGTTGGCTAGAAGTGAACGATATCAACAATTGAGCAACAATGGTTTATGTATAGAGAACGTATTGACTGGTGAAAAAAATGAGTATCGAATCAAAGTCATCAACGAATTAGAATCAGAGGATCAATATGATTATATTATCGTTTGCGTAAAATATCAGCAAATTGATTCCGTATTACCTGCCCTGAAGAAGAATAACTCATCATCAATTGTATTTGTAGTTAACACTCCCACTGGGTATGATGAATGGTGTATGGCTGTTGGTTCCAAAAGAGTATTATTAGGATTTCCAGCAGCTGCAGGAGAGCTAGTTCGGCACCAAGTAAACTATTTTATCAGTACAGGGGTGCAAAGAATATTCCAAGCGACAACGTTCGCAGAGTTAGATGGTTCTAACACCAATCGCCTTAAGACATTGGTCGCATTATTTAACAGAGCTGGATTTGCTCCAGTCACAACTAATAATATGGATGCATGGCAAAAAGCACATATTGCAGTTGTTGTCGGCATCTCCAATGCGATAAATAAGTTCAATGGTGATAATTATGCATTAGCAAAGTCAAAAAAGTCACTAGAGGAATTAGTTCTAAACACAAGAAAAATGTTGCAGTTGATTAAAAAAAAGCAAATTCCATTATTACCTAAAAAACTCCTGTTTTATTATTTGCCAATACCTGTTCTTGTTTGGATGTTTAAATATATACTAGGGTCAAAAATTGGTGAATATGGAATGGCAAAATATGCAATAAATGGAAAAGAAGAAATTAAGCAATTAGAAAGAGCATTCTACAAACAAATGGAGTAAAGAATTGATTGATATACTAAAAGGTCATTGCTTTCTTACGATTAAAGATGTTACTTAAATACTTACTGTTTGTCTTTATTTTGCTGAAACGACTGCACTCGTTTCACACCACGCCAAAGATTGAGAACAGCTAACGCTCCACCTAAAATAAGAGGAATCCACAATAATTCTGGCGAGTAGCTCAACTTATTTAGTTGCTCGCTAGAATGACTATCCTTCAAAGTCCACAACCCTTGCAAGACTTGAAAACTAAACGCCATCAAAAAGGTTGCAATTAGTAAAAGAACGAATCCGATATAGTGCAATTTGCTTTTTTTTCTAATAATAGCAAATAAAATATACAAAAAAATCAAGAAAATCGGAACACCAAATGCAAAGTAAGGATTTAACATAGAAAAGCCTCCGTATATAAAGATTGAATCATCTAATTAGTTAGTGTAGGAAAGTCACATACGCTACAAGTCAATCATACTGCAATTTTTCCAATTTGCAAAATATATTTTTTTGTTAAAGCTCTAGTTATTAGAAATGACAAAAGTTTTATTTTCTACTACACTAAAGAGGAAGGAGTGTGGTTAGATGTCAGCATATGCTGCACCAATCAAAACAGCAATGATTGCTTTTCCTTTTTTGGCGTTTGCGATTTCGTTTGTGCTCGTTATTCGTGAATACCGAAAATATGGAACATTTTTATTTAGAAGAGCACTGATCCTTTATTCATTTGTTTTCTATTTACTATGTGCTTATTTTTTAGTTATATTACCATTGCCGCCAAAAGCGGAGGTGGCACAATACACCAGTCACTATTTAGAATTGCGACCCTTTTATTTTGTCAGTCGTTTTTTACAAGAGACTGTCCTGAATATTCATGATCCGAGCACTTTTGTTCCTGCGTTAAGGCAAGGCGTCGTTTTGGAACCTGTATTCAATATCTTGTTAGTAGTCCCTTTAGGGGTGTATTTACGTTATTATTACAAATTTTCATTAAAAAAAGTGGTTCTTGCTAGTTTTCTCTTGTCGCTGTTTTTTGAATTAACACAGTTGAGCGGGTTGTACTTTATTTATCCTAGACCATACCGACTAGCAGACGTCAATGATTTGATCAATAATACCTTTGGCGGGATTGTGGGATATGCGATCACACCGATGTTGACATTTTTATTTCCGACTAGAGATGAACTGGATGAGGTTGCTTATAAAAAAGGGCAGTCAGTCAGCTTGTTCAGACGCTTTGTGGCTTTTTTGATTGATTGGTTTATGATTTCGATCGTTCAATCATTTGTGATGTTTCTTCTGAATTTCGTATCAGAGTATAAACAATGGTTTACAGGATATTCTGTACTTGAAGAGCGTCTGTGGTTTTTCATTATGGTGTTTTTAGTGTTTATGTTATTGCCAAAAATTACCAATGGAGAAACGCTTGGGAAAAAAATTGTTCGTATTCGGATTGTAGAAGAAGGACGTGAAAAAATTCGTTTCAGAGCGTTGTTCATTCGGTACGGTTATTTGTATTTTGTTTATGGCTTGATTAGCTTATACATGACTAGTTCTGCTGATTTACTCAATTCAACGAATCGTATGTTACAGCTTGTAAGCTTTATGTTGTTTCTATTTTGTTCTTTTTTACTTCTATTATTTTTCATCAATATTCTCTATGTACTAATTAGAAGGAACCGTCGTTTATTTTATGAAAAAGCGAGTCATACCTATACGATCAGCACGATAAAAGATCAGAAAAATAGAGAAAATGAATAAGGATTTGTGGTTTTTGTGGTATAATGCATGAGGACTTACACAACAAGTTTGAAAGAGGTGAGGTAAATGAGTTCATTTAAACAATTTCAATTCAACGATTTTATCATGGAAGCATTAGCAGATAAAGGGTTTGAACAACCAACAGAAGTACAAGAAAAATTGATCCCTGTGATTAAAAAAGGAAAAAGTGTAATCGGTCAATCCCAAACAGGAAGCGGAAAGACACATACATTTTTATTACCATTGATGAATAAAGTAAATCCTCAATTGGATGAAGTACAGATTCTGATCACGGCACCTAGTCGAGAATTAGCGAATCAAATTTATCAAGAAGCAATCCAAATCGCAAAATTCAGTCAGCCGGAAATTCGTGTGACGAACTTTGTCGGCGGAACGGATAAACAAAGACAAATTGCCAAATTAAAACATCAGCAACCTCATGTGGTTATTGGGACACCAGGTCGTATTTTAGACTTGATGAATGAACAAGCATTAAAAGCACATACTGCTTTTGCTTTTGTTGTCGATGAAGCAGATATGACGTTAGACATGGGCTTTTTAGAAGAAGTTGATCAAATTGCTGGACGTTTGCCTAATAAACTGCAAATGTTAGTTTTCTCTGCGACAATTCCAGAAAAATTAAAACCTTTTTTGAAGAAATATATGGAAAATCCAGTTATAGAACATATTCAACCGAAAAACATTATTTCGGAGACTATCGATAATTGGTTGATTTCTACAAAAGGAAAAGACAAAAATCGTTTGATTTACCAATTGTTGACGATTGGTCATCCTTATCTAGTGATCATATTTGCTAATACAAAGCAACGGGTTGATGAAATCACTGACTATTTAAAAGATCAAGGCTTAAAAGTAGCGAAAATCCATGGCGATATTTCTCCGAGAGAACGTAAACGTGTGATGCGCCAAGTGCAAGATCTTGAATTTCAATATGTGGTGGCGACAGACTTAGCTGCACGAGGAATCGATATTGAAGGTGTTTCTCATGTCATCAATGCGGAAGTTCCAAGTGATTTAGACTTCTTTATTCACCGTGTTGGTAGAACAGGAAGAAATGGCTTAGATGGAACGGCGATCACGCTTTATTCGCCAGCGGATGAAGAGGCAATTTCTGAAGTTGAGCAACTAGGAATCGAATTTCATCCAAAGGAAATTAAAAATGGTGAATTGGTTGATACTTATGATCGTAACCGTCGGACGAAACGTGAAAAGTCAAAAGACGCTTTGGAAGACCCAACTCTAATTGGATTGGTGAAAAAGAAAAAGAAAAAAATCAAACCAGGCTATAAAAAGAAAATCGAATGGGCAATTTCAGCTAGTAATAAACAAAAACGTAAAGTTGAACGCCGTCAGCAAACGCGAACAGCTAAAAAAGCTAAAAAGAATAGCTATAAATAGTCGTAATGATTTTTCTGCTAATTTGACAAGCTAGTGTAAAAAACATCTTTCAAACGATGATTTTATATCAATACTATATTGGTATAAAATCATCGTATTTTTTTCTCAATAAGAAGAAATCGTTAATTTAAATTGTTAGATAAACAAATCCTAACATAATGTTATTTTTAGCTATTGAAATAATAAAGCGGATACATTATACTATTTTAATAGATATCTATTAAACTGATCAATGAAGCTCAGTAATATTCAACGGTGAATTTTTGAACATTAATTGAAAATGGGAGGAAATTTATTTTGAAAAAAACAATATTTTTAATCGTTACAACAACATTGCTTGGCTCATTATCAGCATGTAGTACAAATTCTAAGGAAGCAACAAAGGAATCTAGCGATTCTATCACTAAAGTATCTTCAACCAAGGAAACAGATTTAGAAACAAATAGTTGGTTTGTTGAAAACTATCAAGCGCTAAACAACCTAATCAAACAAAATGGAGCCGAAAGTAAGGATTATGATGCAAAGAATAAGCCGTACGCTGTTTTTGATTGGGATAATACAACAATTTTTAATGACATAGGTGAAGCAACTTTCATGTATCAAATTGAGAATTTGAAATTTAAGATGACGCCAGAAGAATTAGAAAAAGCTCTAAAAATGAACATTCCAAAAGAGGATTTCAAGGACGAATGGAACAATTCAGACGGAAATCCTGTCAACATTGACAAGGCTACAAATGATATTGTCGATGACTACAAAATAATAGAACAATCGTATGAAGGTATGAATGGAGAGAAAAAACTTGCTGAAATAAAAGAGATGGATGAATATAAAGATTTTTCAACAAAAATCCGATATTTATATGATGCAATAGGGGATACGTTCAGCTCAGATATTAGTTATCCATGGGTGACATATTTATTCACCGGTATGACAACAGACGACGTGCAAGCGCTGACCCGTGAGGCAATCGACCATTCACTTGAACTTCCTATAGAAACGATTACTCTAAAAAGTCCAGAATCATTGAAAAATGAAGCGGGGCAAGTAGAAGTGAACGTGCAAAAAGGCATTAGAACAATTGCTGAAATGCAAAATTTATACAAAACATTGATGGAAAATGGAATCGAGGTTTATGTTTGTTCTGCATCGTACATTGATGTCATCATTCCTTTTGCTACCGAAGAAAAATATGGCTATCAAGTGCCAACAGATCATATCTATGCTATGAGACTTGTAAAAGAGAATGACATTATCCAAACTAAATTTGATACAGCTTATGACCAAACGCAAGGTGATGGCAAAACAAAAACAATCAAAAAACATATTGCTGAAAAGCATAACAATAATGGGCCAATTTTAGTTGCAGGGGATAGTGCTGGAGATGTGGCGATGTTGACAGACTTTGATGATATGAAGGTAGGGCTGATCTTCAATCGAAATAAATCAGGCGATATAGGAGAATTATGCAAAAAAGCCACAGAGAAACAAAACACGGAGCCAACTTATTTGCTTCAAGGGCGTGATGAAAATAATGGAACGTTGCTTCCTGAACAAGCGAGTATTCTTTTTGGTAAGGAAAAAGCCACGCTGTATTAAGACGATTATAAATTATTTTCTGTTAAGGAGTCTAGGGGTAATCTCAAAGACTCCTTAAATTTTTTATCATCTCCACACAAAGAATACCATCTTCAAAATATTCTTGTGAATTGATCGTGTAATCTAGTGAGGTATAAAATCCTGAAGCTGCTTTTTCTGCTGAAAGAACACTAGAGGAATACCCAGCGTTTAGTGCTTTTTCTTCTAATAATGAAAGTAGATTTTTCCCGATTCCTTGGCCACGATAGTCTTTTTGGACACAAAAGCGATCAGGTTGAATCGTTTTGTCGTCTTTAGCTTGATAACGAATCGTTGCAATCGGAAGATCTTTTTCATAAACAACAAAATAATCCCGATCTAGAGTATCTAGTTCGTCAAACTCATCGTGCGCTGAAATTCCTTGTTCGATGACAAAAACTTCATAACGCAAGGCAAAAGCCGCTGCTTGATGCCATCGTTCATTTCCAAAATGTATGTGCATATGAACCCTCCAGATAATTTTCTTAATGAAAGAATCATTCAATGGTATACTTAATCATAACAGATATTTTTGAAACCTACGAGGAGGGAATTGTGTGGATCTATTTGAACAAGTTGAATGGGCAAATTGGAAAAATTTGAAAGATCCTGAAAAAGAAACGCTCTTAAATCAACTATTAATGTATTTTGTTCCGCCAACTGTAGAAGTCAGTACGATCCAATTAGTAAATTTTGAGCTGTATGGCATTAAATGCCGAACCTTTGAATTGGAATTTGATGGTGAATTATTTGTGTTTATCCCAGGAAATAGTGAGGCAATACTTGGATGGGATTTGGGCGCAGAAGGATTGCGGTCACATGAATTATTAGGATTTGACGTGGAAGGTCTAGAAAAAAATACCTTCAAAACAACCTTGACGAATGAAACGATTTTACCTGTATCTGAGTGGTTGGACGAAGAAACGACCTATGATTTAGATTCTTTAGAAGGCATTACTGATTACATAAATGATCATACAACAAGTTTAAGAAAAGTCGCGATCCCGGCCATGTTCGTTCAAAAATATGCACTACCTGCGGGCACTGAATTTTTAGGCGTATTTGATACGATAACAGGTACGTTTGAGGGAGAAGTAGAAAAATTTTTCCCATACGAAAAAAGTATTTGTGAGCAACTCTTTCCTACACTAACAGCTCAAGAAAGCTTGACTTGGTCATTTCCAAAATCGTTACTGGCTAAGAATGAATTCTATTTAGAGTTCTTACCTGAATCGGATTATTATTTTGTTTATAGTCACAATGATTTTACACACGAAGAATTGAAACGTGCTACTAAAAGACAAGGATTTGATTTATTATCAGAAGACCAATGGGAGTTTGCAGTAGGCGGCGGTACTCGTCGGTTGTTTCGTTGGGGTAATGAATTATTGCTTCAAAATAATGAGTCTGGACGCCAGATAAAAAGTAAGATGGATGGTGCAAATATGTTTGGTTTAGTGATTGACACACAACAAAATCATTTTGAATTGACCGATGATTTAGCTAAAAGTAAATTGCTTAAGCAATCAGTAGAAAAAGAGACATTGATTGAAAACATGTTGCCGTTATCCAGCTATTTTTATTCTTCTCATGTGATTTCAATGGATCAAAAATTAAATCCGCAAGACTATCTTTATCGAAAAGTGATTAAAATTGAACGTTAATAGAAAACATTGACTTTTTTTCAATCTTTACTTATAATTTGTAGGGAAACTAAAGGATATGATTCGTTTTTTTAGTGTTTACAGAAAGTTCTTCATAGCTGAAAGAAGAATAGCACAAAAATGTAATTGCTCCCTTTAAATAACTTTTGATAGAAATATCAACGCGACTCTGCGTTATGGAGTTTAAGAGGTAATGAATGTATCAAGCGACTTCATTGCAAACAAGGTGGTACCGCGGTTTTTCGTCCTTGTGTTGCAGTGATGCCGCTTTTTTGTTGCAGAAAAACAACGATCAATTAATTATTGTAGAAAGTAGGAATCGAACAATGAAACAATTATCAAGTAGCCAAGTTCGTCAAATGTATTTAGATTTTTTCAAATCAAAAGGACACTCTGTGGAGCCAAGTGCATCTCTAGTACCAGTCAATGATCCAACATTATTATGGATCAACTCTGGTGTTGCTACATTAAAAAAATATTTTGATGGTTCAGTAGTGCCGGAAAATCCAAGAATTACCAATGCACAAAAATCTATCCGTACAAATGATATTGAAAATGTTGGGAAAACAGCGCGTCACCATACAATGTTTGAAATGTTAGGGAATTTCTCGATTGGTGATTATTTTAAAAAAGAAGCGATTCATTGGGCTTGGGAATTTTTAACTTCTCCTGATTGGATGGCGTTTGATCCTGAAAAATTATACGTTACTGTTTATCCAAAAGATACAGAAGCGAAACGTATTTGGCGTGAAGAAGTAGGCTTATCGATGGATCACATTATTGATATCGAAGACAATTTCTGGGATATTGGTGCAGGACCATGCGGACCAGATTCTGAAATTTTCTATGATCGTGGTGAGTCGTTTAACGATGTAGCAGAAGATGATCCAGAAAACTATCCTGGCGGTGAAAATGAACGTTATTTAGAAATTTGGAACTTAGTATTTTCTGAGTTCAATCATCAAGCTGATGATAGCTATGAACCATTACCACATAAAAACATTGATACGGGAATGGGGTTAGAGCGTGTCGTTTCAATCGTTCAAAACGCTCCAACAAACTTTGAAACAGATTTATTTATGCCAATCATCCATGCTGTTGAAAAACTAAGCGGACAAGTGACATACAGTCAAGCACCAGAAACAGATATCTCATTTAAAGTAATCGCTGATCATATTCGTGCACTATCTTTTGCAATCGGTGACGGTGCGTTACCTTCAAATGAAGGGCGTGGATATGTATTACGTCGTTTATTACGTCGCGCTGTGATGCATGGAAAAAAATTAGGTATCAATGAAGCGTTCTTGTACAAATTAGTTCCTGTTGTTGGTGAAGTGATGGTCAGTTATTATCCAGAGGTGTTACAACAAAAAGAATTTATCGAAAAAGTAGTTCGTACAGAAGAAGAGCGTTTCCATGAAACAATCAATGAAGGTTTAGATATTTTAAATGAATTGATTACGAAAGTAAAAGCGGCGGATGAAGATACACTGAATGGTAAAGATATTTTCAAATTGTATGACACATATGGTTTCCCCGTGGAATTAACAGAAGAAGTAGCAGAAGATGCAGACTTAAAAGTCGATCATGCTGGTTTTGAAAAAGAAATGGAAGCGCAAAGAGAACGTGCTCGTTCTGCTCGTAGTAAAGAAACATCAATGGGCGTTCAATCAGCAGTATTGACTGATATTAAAGTTGAAAGCAAATTTGTTGGCTATAATAATCTTGAAACTCGAAGTCAATTATTGATTATTTTAAAAGATGAAGAAATCCTAAGTGAACTTTCAGAAGGGACAGCACAATTGATCTTTGCTGAAACACCGTTCTATGCAGAAATGGGTGGACAAGTGGCCGATCAGGGAACTATCAAAGATCAAGATGGAACAATTGTGGCACATGTTGAAAATGTGTTGAAAGCGCCAAATGGTCAATTCCTACACACTGTTCAAGTCACTGGAACAGTAAAAGAAGGGGCAACATACGAATTACATGTAGATACAAACATGCGTAACCGTATTTTGAAAAATCATACAGCCACTCATTTACTACACCGCGCTTTGAAAGATATTCTAGGTGATCATGCGAATCAAGCAGGTTCATTAGTAGCGCCAGGTCATTTACGTTTTGACTTCACTCATTTTGGACAAGTAACACCAGAAGAATTAGTTCAAATGGAAGCAATCGTCAATGAAAAAATCTGGGAAGCAATTCCTGTTGAAACGGTTGAAACAGATATTGACACAGCCAAAAACATGGGTGCTATGGCTTTATTCGGTGAAAAATACGGTAAAGAAGTTCGCGTTGTAAATATCGGTGGCTATTCAATCGAACTTTGTGGTGGAACTCATGTGACGAATACAGAAGATATCGGTATTTTCAAAATCGTTTCTGAATCAGGAATCGGAGCTGGTGTACGCCGAATCGAAGCAGTAACTAGTAAAGAAGCTTATGAATTAATGAATGAAGAAGAAAAACAATTAAAAGCAATTGCTGGAATCGTTAAGTCACCACAATTGAAAGAAGTTGTATCAAAAACAGAACAATTACAACAGCAACTACGTGATTTACAAAAAGAAAACGAACAACTTGCTGGTAAATTAGCAAATCAACAAGCTGGAGATATCTTCAAAGAAATCAAAGAGGTTAATGGAACAACATACATTGCTGCTAAAGTAAACGTAAAAGATATGAACCAATTACGTCAGTTAGCAGATCAATGGAAACAAAAAGAACTTTCTGATGTGCTTGTTTTAGCAACAGCTCAAGAAGAGAAAGTTAGCTTGTTAGCCGCAATGAGCAAATCTGCGAATGAAAAAGGCTTGAAAGCAGGAGACTTAATCAAAACGATTGCACCAAAAGTAGGCGGTGGCGGTGGCGGCCGTCCAGATATGGCGCAAGCAGGTGGTAAAAACCCAGCAGGAATTGGGGATGCTCTAGAGGAAGTTGGAAACTGGTTAGCTAAATAAATAAGAAAAGGAAGTACAAGCCCTCTAAGGTTTTGTACTTCCTTTTTTGTTAAATTAACTAAGCACTTTGTCCACCGTCAATTACTATTGATGCACCATTGATGAACGAAGCATATGGACTGCAGAGAAAGAGAATTGGTTGGGCAATTTCTTCACTGTTACCAGCTCTTTTTAATGGAATCATACTGTCGATGACCTGATCCATGGGTCCATCTTCTGGCATCATTTCAGTATGGATCAAACCAGGTAAAACGCTATTTATACGGATGCCACGCCCACCAAATTCTTTAGCCATTGAACGGGTCAGTTGTAAAATTGCTCCTTTTGATGCACAATAGGTAGCAATACCAGGCCCACCATTTAATGCTCCAATTGAGGAAATATTGATAATATTTCCTGCTCCCTCCTCTAACATATGTTTTAAAACCAACTTAGATAAATAAATGTAGCTTCTTACGTTAACAGAAAAAACTTCTTCATATTCTTTTTCCATGTCGATTTGCTCAAAAGCAAATGACTTGTAGATACCAGCATTATTTATCAGTACATCGATTTTTCCGTAAGCTTTTATCACTTCTGTTACTAAATGATCCATACTAGAGTCACAACTTACATCTGTTTGGATAAATAATGCTTTTCCTCCATTACGTTGGATCTTATCAACTACTGCGACTCCTTTATCTGTTCTACGACCACATACGATAACATTGGCCCCGGCTTTAGCAAATTCTTCTGCTGTTACTTCACCGATGCCAGATGTTGAACCAGTTACAATGACAACTTTATTTTGGAACGAAATATTCATAATTATTCCTCCTTATTTAAATTTATTTCTTATTAGTATAAATATATCACTAAAAGAATGGGCATACAAAGAAGAAATTAAGGAATAAAAAAGCAGAAACACTGATTAAACAGAAAACATCAAGGTTTACTGAAAGAAAAGTGAAAGTAAGTCATTTAATTTCTGTTTGTCAATTTTTTATCAAAGGGATATTTCTTTCTTTTTTTTCATTTTGTTGTTAGATTAAAAGTATCATTACTCAGATAATTTTAATGTTGAGTGGATTAGAGAAAAAGCTATTTTAACTGTAAAAAATTCAATTTAGTATTTCTTAAAAAGACAAATAGTAGGAACTATTTTTTGAAGATTTATTCTCTGTTTCAAATAGATGTCTAGAGAGAGAGGTAAAGAGATGTCGAATGAAAAGAATCAGCTAAACTTTTTTAAAACTGGCGAAAACTTTTATAGTCAAGATTATTTTGGTTGTCATCCAACTATTCAAAAAAATGAAAAAGGCTTTATTTTTAGAGTTTGGGCGCCAAATGCCCAAGCAATTTGGTTAGTTGGCGATTTTAATCAGTGGGATCGTTCCTTATCGATGAAAAGAAATGAGTTTGGTGTCTGGGAATTATTTTCAAGGATACCAAAAGAAGGTGAATTATATAAATATTTGGTAAAGCAAAAAGATGGCAGAGAGGTCTACAAAATTGATCCTTTTGCTGTCTTTTTCGAAAAACGACCCAATAATGCGTCAATAATCTATTCAATACCCAAAAAGAGCTGGAAGGATAAAACGTGGCAAAAACGGAAGGAGCGGAGAAATCAATTCACACAACCGTTAAACATTTATGAAGTTCATACTAGCTCTTGGAAATATGATGCTGATGGAACTCCGTATACGTTTGACAAGCTCAAAGACACGCTGATTCCCTATGTTAAGGAAATGGGTTTTTCGCATATTGAGTTTATGCCATTGATGGAACATCCTTTAAGGGAATCTTGGGGTTACCAATTAACAGGGTACTTTGCCTTATGTTCTTCTTACGGGACGCCAATTGAATTTCAAGATTTTGTGGAAGCGTGTCATTTAAATAATATTGGGGTTTTGGTTGATTGGGTGCCAGGACATTTTTGTGTTAATGACGACACATTGGCTTATTTTGATGGAACACCTCAATTTGAATATACTGACCCCATTCAGGCAAAAAACAATCGTTGGGGTTCGTTAAATTTTGATTTGGGTAAGCCCGAGGTACAAAGTTTTCTGATTTCTAGTGCGTTTTATTGGATCGAGATGTTTCATATTGATGGGATTCGTGTTGATGCTGTTTCTAATATGATTTATTTAGATTATGATGAGGGACCTTTAGCTCTTAATAAAGATGGTAGTAATCAAAATTGGGATGGTTTTTATTTTTTACAAAAGCTAAATAAAGTTATAAAGCAAAAGCATCCTGAGGTAATCATGATCGCCGAAGAGAGTTCTACAGAAACACCTATTACAGGAACGATTGAAAGTGGCACTTTAGGATTTGACTATAAATGGAATTTAGGCTGGATGAATGATACATTACGATTTTACGAAATGGATGCAGTATTCCGTAAATACAATTTTTCACTACTGACGTTTTCTTTTATGTATATGCTAAAAGAAAATTATATTTTACCGTTATCTCATGATGAAGTTGTTCACGGGAAAAGAAGTTTGATGCATAAGATGTGGGGCGATCGCTATAAACAGTTTGCTCAGTTACGAAATCTATATGTTTTTCTGATGACTTATCCAGGAAAAAAATTATTATTTATGGGCAGTGAGTGGGGGCAATTTCTCGAATGGAAATGTGATGAAAGTTTGGAATGGGTCGATCTTAATGATGAAATGAATCATGATATGCAGCAATTTACTAAAAGACTAAATAGTTTGTATCAAAGTGAAAAAGCCCTGTGGGAATTGGATCATAGAGTGGAATCAATTGAGATCATTGATGCGGATAATAGTGAAAAGACCGTATTAAGTTTTATCCGAAGAGGGAAAAACGAAAGAGATTTTTTGATTATCATTTTGAATTTTTCACCAGTTGAATGGCAGGACTTTACGATCGGTGTACCTTTTTCGGGAAGTTATGAAGAAGTGTTAAATACCGAGATGAAAGAATTTGGGGGAACCTGGATTAAGTCTAATCAAGTCAGTCAAACCAGAGCAGAATCTTTTAAACAATTTGAGTACCAAATAACAACCATTGTTCCTTCTCTTGGGGGGATCATTTTAAAACCACAAGAGATTGATATACGAACAAAGAAACGAGAATAATTATTTTCAAAGCAGTATGAAAAAATAGAAATTTTGAGTTTCAAGTTGAGAACATGGGTTTTTGAAAGGGGGTAGGGTGGAGTTTCACCCGCAATAGATGAAAACAGAAATGCTTGCAATGATTTTAGCTGGAGGACAAGGGACGCGATTAGGTAAGCTGACAAAGAATATCGCAAAGCCTGCTGTACCCTTTGGTGGTAGATATCGAATTATTGATTTTACATTAAGTAACTGTATCAATTCAGGTCTTAAAAATGTAGGTGTTGTGACACAATATCAGCCATTGGCCTTAAATAATCATATAGGGAATGGTGCGAGCTGGGGCTTAGATGGTATTGATTCTGGTGTGACAATTTTGCAACCATATTCTAGTTCTGATGGGGAAAAATGGTTTGAAGGAACAGCTCATGCGATTTATCAGAATATTTCTTATATCGACCAAATGGACCCTCAGTATATGCTGATTTTATCTGGTGACCATATTTACAAGATGAATTATGAAGCAATGTTAGAAGAACATATTGAAAATAATGCTTCACTCACAGTGGCGGTCATCGAAGTGCCCCTTAAAGATGCATCTCGGTTTGGCATCATGAATACAGATGAAAATGATCGAATTATTGAATTTGATGAAAAACCTGCAGAGCCCAAGAGCAATTTAGCTTCAATGGGAATTTATATTTTTAATTGGGGTCGTTTACGTAGTGTATTATTAAACAGTTATATAAAGGATGATCAAATGCTTGATTTTGGAAAACATGTGATTCCATCCTATTTAGAAGCTGATGAACGAGTATATGCTTATCGCTTTAACGGGTATTGGAAAGATGTTGGGACGATTGAATCTTTGTGGGAAGCTAATATGGAATTTATTCATTTAGAAAATGAGCTGGATATGCGTGACAAAAATTGGCGTATGTTTTCAAAAAATACTATTTCACCACCGCATTTTATTACTGAGACAGCATCTGTAAAAAATTCTTTGATTGTTGATGGTTGCTATGTAGCTGGACATGTGAAAGATAGTATTTTATCAACTGACGTTCAAGTAAAAGTTGGTTCAATAATTGAAAATAGTGTCATCATGCCGGGAGCTACGATTGGTAAAAATGCTAAAATCAAAAATGCGATTATTGGAGAAAATGCGATCATTGGTGATAATGCGGTGGTTTATAAAGAAAATGATATTGAAGTAATCGGCTATTCAGAAGTGATTGGGGTGCAAAGCGATGAGGACTAAAAAAATGTGTGCTATTTTGGGAAATATATCCACGTTTGAAGGGTTACTACCATTGACTGAAAATCGACCATTGGATACATTACCTTTTGACTGTAAATATCGGTTGATCGATTTTCCTCTTTCTAGCATTGCCAATGCAAATATCAATTCGATTTTCATGATATTCAATGAAGGAGAAACACGCTCGGTTTTTGATCATATCGGCGGTGGGAAAGAATGGAACTTAGATTCCTTAAAAAATAGTTATTTTGTCTATTTCTATCAGGAGTTTTTAAAACAAAAAGCCCAAGGGTTACCATACTATGCTGCAGTCATTGATTATCTTGAAAAATCGGAATCTGAATACACTGTTTTTATGGGGAGTAATATGCTTTGCGCAATCGATCTACGTTCTGTTTTGAAAACCCATCAAAAGCAAAATAATAAAATGACAGTCGTCTATAAACGAATGGATCGTGCAAACTTATCCGCAAATAATCGGATCGTTGAAGTTGATACAATGGGGAATATTACGGGCGTGCAATCATTTTCTGAAGTTTTGGAAAAGGAAAAACAATTCAATCTTTCGATGGACATCTTTATTGTTCAGACGAAGTGGTTGATAGAACAATTAACAATCGGACAACTGAACAACAGTCCAACTAATCTTATTGAATTTTTAGGTGAAAAAATAGCAGATGTTCAGGCAACAGCGTATGAGTATACAGGTTATTTGAGTAATATCGAGGATGTGAGATCATACTATCAAGCCAATATGGATATGTTAGATGCCCAAAAATTCAATGCATTGATGTACACTAAACAAAAAATTTATACAAAACGTAAAAATGAAGTACCAACCTATTATTCAGAAGATTCTAGTGTGACAAATAGTCAATGCGCCACTGGTTGTACTATCGAAGGACGCTTAGAGAGTAGCTTAGTTTCAAGAAGAGCGATCATAAAAAAAGGGGCTAAAGTGAAAAGAGCGATCATTATGTCAAATGCTCAAATCGAAAAAGATGCAGTGATTGAATATGCCATATTAGACAAAAATGTTATAGTCAAGGCCGGTGTAAAAATTTCTGGTACAGCACAAAATCCTATCGTGATCCACAAAAATCAAGTGGTTGAAGTGGATGTCAATGGAGGAGATGAGTGATGAAACTATTATTTGCAGCGGCAGAGTGTGCTCCCTTTTTTAAAACGGGTGGTTTAGGGGACGTGGCAGGGGCGCTACCGAAAGAACTCGCTAAAAAAGGAGTAGAAGTGTCGGTTGTGTTACCTTACTTCACTAAAATGTCTGACACTTTTAAAGAACAATGTGAAGAGATTAGTAATTTTTATGTAGATGTTGGTTGGCGGCACCAGTATTGTGGAGTTAAGCGTTTGATGAGGCATGACATAACCTACTATTTTATTGATAACTCTTATTATTTTGATCGCGAAACTGTCTATGGTTATGAGGATGATGGAGAACGTTTTGCCTTCTTTTCGTTAGCAATCATTGAAATGCTGGAGAAAATCGACTTACTACCAGATATTATCCATGTAAATGATTTCCATACAGCAATGATTCCCTTTTTATTAAAGGAAAAATATCAATGGATCGAAGCATATCGTTCGATCAAGACCATTTTAACCATTCATAATATCGAATTTCAAGGAGCGTACAGCCAAGATTTATTGCCAGATCTGTTTGGGATGGGGCGGGATCGTTATTATGATGGGGCAGCTCGTTTCGGCGACGGGGTCAATTTCTTGAAGACAGGAATTTTGTATGCGGATCAGGTGAATACAGTAAGTCCGTCATATGCTGAAGAAATAAAAACACCGGAATTTGGTTTTGGTTTGGATGGTGATTTACGAATGGAACAAGAAAAGTTAAGTGGCATTTTAAATGGTATCGACTACGAGATGAATGATCCTGAGACAGATCAATCGATTCCTGCTAATTTTTCAATAAACGATCTATCCGGAAAAAAGAAAAATAAAGAGCGTTTACAAATGAAAATGGCATTGCCTGTTCGTGAAGATGTGCCGCTGATCGGTATCGTCAGTCGTTTAACTTATCAAAAAGGCTTTCATTTGATTTTAGATGAGTTGGCTAAACTCTTAGAAAAAGATATTCAATTGGTATTACTGGGTACAGGGGATTCTGGAATCGAACAGTCATTTCAATATTTTTCTGAGCATTATCCAACTAAATTTAAAGCCAAGATTATGTTTGATGTTGCGTTAGCACAATTGATTTACGCAGGTTCCGATTTGTTTATGATGCCATCGGTCACTGAACCTTGCGGCTTATCTCAAATGATTGCCATGCGTTATGGGACTTTACCAATCGTCCATGAAGTTGGCGGATTGAAAGACACTGTGATCCCATTCAATCCAGTGACAAAAATTGGAACGGGCTTTGGTTTTGCTGATTTCAGTTCTTATTATTTGTTGTATAGTACAAATATGGCGATAGATCTGTATTGGAATGATCATAAAACATGGGAGGATTTGATGAAAACAGCAATGGCAAAAGATTTCAGCTGGGAAAAATCAAGTCAACTATACGTGGAGCTGTATCAAAAAATGGTACAATCCTCGTAAAATGTAGGTGAAAATAATGACGACTATTTATTTCAATCCGTGGCTGGAACAGCATAAATATCCTTTCGGAGCGGTCAAACAGCAGACTCATGTGAATTTTTCGATCAATGCACAAGTAAATGATAATGTAGAGGTTTATTTTGTTATGTACAAAGAAAATGGTAACCGTAAAATTGACTACCATAAAATGGAAAAAAAGAAGCTGGAAGTTATCATTGTTCTTATTTATTTGACACAGGGAAAGGACTCTATTTTTATAATTTGCGAAGGGAATAAAACTATCTTTTATGGAGCAACAAAAGAGTATAGTGGTGAAGGTCAGGTTTATGCTGAAAAGTCTTTGGTCGTTCCGTGTTACTGCTTTTAATTTTACGAAAGATTGTCCACTGACTGATAAAAAAATTGAATCGCTCTTGGAGGACTTAGAAATCGCTCCTTATGACTGCTATTTTATTTCAGGAAAAATTTGATTTTTTTATTGACCAATTTCAAAAATTAAGGTATAATTTCAGCGAGAAATGAATAGCCAAAGAAAGCCATAGAGGTGTTTTTGTGAGTGTAAGTATCTAACTAAAGGAAATGAATAGCTGAAGAATAAACAACCATTTTTAGATGGCCTCTTTAGCATGCCTATGTTGATACCTATCTTAACTCATAAAACGATACCTGATAGACTGTAGTATATCTATCTTAATTTATTGATGAGCGAGGGATGAAGGGAAGCTTCATCCCTTTTTGTCTATTCTGTCGATCGATAAATCTATACAAAGCTTAAAAGGAAGTTCTTTGGCCTATTCAAAATAAGATAGGTATCTCTTAAACAGAGAAGGAGATACTGATGAATCAAGAAACTTATACTAAAACCCAATTTAATACAATTAAAGAAAAACTAATGACGTATGCAATTAGTTACTACGGAAAAGAACGAATCAACTCTTTGCAACCGAGTAACCATTTAGATGTAGTTAAGAAGAGACTTCAAGAAACAGCAGAAGCAAAAGCGCTACTTTTAGCAAATCTACATGTTCCATTTATGGGGCTAAACAACATTGAACACCTAACGAACCAAGTTGAAAAAGGGTTTATATTAGAACCAAATGAGTTGGTCAGCTATGCAGATTTTCTTAGGAGCAGCCGTTTAATCCAATCATTTATGCAAAAAAATCAATTTATTGCACCACTCTTAGCCAGATACAGCGAATCATTGCAGCTATTTTCGGATATAGAAGATGACATCTATCAAGTCATTCGGAATAATCAAGTGGAGAATGATGCTAGTCGTGAGCTTCGTAAAATTCGTAGGGCCATGCAAGAGTGCGAAAAAGAAATTGAATCAAAACTAAATTCATTTCTTCGAAATAGCCAAAATAAACCCAAAATTCAAGAAGCAGTCATCGTTAAGAAGAACGATCGCTACACAGTGCCAATCAAAGCAACCTATAAAAATCAACTTTCAGGAACGATTGTGGATGCCTCCTCTAAAGGGACAACTGTCTTTATAGAGCCTGTAGCGGTAACAAAGCTAAACGATAAATTGTACCAATTGAAAATGGAAGAAGCAACAGAAGTCTATCAAATCCTATCTACATTAACAGGATTGATTGCTGAACAAATGATATCGATTCAGTCAAATTTAGAAGTGGTTGCGCACTATGACATGATTTTTGCCAAGGCAAAATACAGCAGAGAGATCAATGGTATAGAGCCTGAAATCAACCAAGATGGCATCATTGAGTTTGTAAATGTGAAACATACATTGTTGGGGGATACAGCTGTTCCTTTGAACTTATCGTTAGGAACAGACTATCGTGGTTTAACTATTACTGGGCCAAATGCTGGTGGAAAAACAGTTGTACTAAAAACCGTTGGTCTGGTTACTTTGCAAACGATGATCGGCGTGCAAATTGTTGCAGATGCGGGCACGAATATTGCCATTTTTGATCAAATTTTTGTTGATATTGGGGATCAGCAAAGTATTGAAAATGCATTAAGTACCTTTTCTGGTCATATGCAAAATATTTCTGAAATCTTGGCTAAAACTAAGCAAAATAGTTTGATTTTATTAGATGAAATCGGTAGTGGAACAGAACCAAACGAAGGCGCAGCTCTCGCAATCGCAATCATGGAAGCTTTCTATAAAAAGGGCAGTATCATTATTACCACGACGCACTATGGCGAGATCAAACGTTTTTCTGAACAACACGAAGACTTTTTAACGGCTGCAATGGCCTTTGATTCAGAAAACTTAACACCGAAATATCAACTGATTTTAGGAGAGACAGGAGAAAGCAACGCTTTTTGGATTGCAAATAAGATGAACCTGGATAAGCATGTCGTTAAACTTGCTCAAACTTATTTACACGATCGCAACTATTCAACAAAAAAAGAAATAGCGTTGCAAAAAGTGAAAAAAACAAAAGAGCAAACAACCTTTCCAACCTATGAAAAAGGAGATCGAGTGTTTTGGACAGAGAAAAAGCAGATTGCTTTAGTTTATGAAATGGTGGAAATGACTGATAATGTAGTGATTTTCGTGGATAATAAAAAAGTGACTGTTCATAAACGTCAATTGAAATTAGATCGTAGCGCAAAAGTATTATATCCGCCAAATTATGATCTAGAAGCTTTATTTGAAAATTACCATGATCGCAAGCGAAACCGGGATCTTGAAAGAGGATCAAAAAAGGCACATAAAAAAATAAGAAAAGAAATGCAAGAAAGACATGCTCAAAATAAGAAACAATGAGCTATTCAAATAACCGCATTCAAGAATAAAGACTAACAACAAGGGCATAAAAAGACAACTGATTATTGTGACTTTTATGCCCTTGTTGATTTAGTTCGCAAAAAAATTTGCACATAAATTCCTTCTTTCAAAGTTTTCAACCTCATTTTTCAATGGTATAATAGCCACGGAGGAATATGACGAATGAATGAAAATCAATTATCAAAACGTTTAGCACGAGTGGGAGAATTTGTCCCTGAACAAAGCCGTTTAGCAGATATCGGTTCTGACCATGCGTATTTACCGGTAGCATTAGTTTTACAAAAGAAACTTAATTTTGCGGTAGCGGGAGAAGTCGTAAAAGGCCCTTATGAAGCAGCAAAAAAACAAGTGCGAAAAAATGGTTTAAGTGATCAAATTATTGTCCGTCTAGCAGATGGTTTAGATGCTGTAGAGGAAGTAGACCAAATTACAGCAGTCACGATTTGTGGCATGGGTGGTGTGTTGATTCGTGATATTTTGGAAGCGGGTTGGATGAACCAACGACTTCAAGGCAATGAGCACCTAGTTTTACAACCAAATATTGGTGAAAAACCGTTGCGTGATTGGCTAACAGTCCATGGCTATACAATTGTTGACGAAGATATTTTAGAAGAAAATAATAAAATATATGAAATCATCGTGGCTGCCAGAAAAGTGACCAGAGTTGCTTATTCAGAAAAAGAACGTCTTTTTGGACCTGTTCTACTCAAAAAACAATCACCTATTTTTCATAAAAAATGGCAGAGTGAAGTGAAACAACGAGAAGCTATTTTAGCTCAATTAGCCAAAGCATCAGGGGATCAGCGAGCAAGAATCCAACAAATAGAAAAAGAAATCACTGAAATCAAGGAGGTTTTATCCATTGAGTCTTGAAGGTACGTTATTTATTGACCGTTTTGAAGCCTATTGTCCACAATGGTTAGCAGAAGCAGATGATCCTGTCGGACTACACATTGGGACATTGAATAAAAAATTGGAGCGTGTCTTAGTCACACTGGATGTGAGACCAGAAGTCGTTGCAGAAGCAATCGAAAAGCAAGTTGATTTGATTATTGCAAAACACCCACCTATTTTCAGACCAGTAAAACGCTTAGATACAGATGATCTACAAACAAAAATGTATGCGGACTTGCTGAAGCACGACATTGCTGTTTTTGCTGCGCATACTAATATGGACATTATTGATAATGGATTAAACGATTGGTTTTGTGCGCTTTTAGGAATTCAAGATACGACTTACTTAACTAAAACTCACACTGTTGGCTATAAAAAATTAGCCGTTTTTGTACCTGTAGATGATGCAGCGAAGATGCGTAAAGTGTTAGGTCAAGCTGGAGCTGGACTTCAAGGTGATTATACAAATACAAGTTATTCGTTGATCGGAACAGGCAGATTTACACCAGTTACGGGTGCTAATCCAACACTTGGTATGATTGGCAAAGAAGAGGCTGTTCAAGAAGCAAAAATCGAAGTGATTTTTCCTGAAACGATCGAAACACAAGTAATCAAAGCAATGTTAGCGGCACATCCTTATGAAACACCCGCCTATGATGTGTATCCAATAGAAAACATTACCAAAGAATATGGCTTAGGACGAGTAGGGCATTTAAAACAAGCAGTCCCATTAAAAAAGTTTATCTCCACCGTCAAAAAAGCATTCGATTTAGAGGGGCTACGAATCGTAGCGGAAGACGAAACAAAAATGATTCAGCGCGTTGCTATTTGTGGGGGCAGTGGTGAAAAATTTTTCCGCGATGCCATCAAAAAGCAGGCAGATGTTTATATCACAGGAGACGTTTATTATCATACAGGACATGATATGTTGACAGAAGGTTTGTCTGTAATCGATCCTGGACATTATATTGAACAATTATGTAAACCCAAGTTGGTTGAACTATTCAATCAATGGAAAAAAGATTATAATTGGGACATAGAATTTATCGAATCTGAGGTAAATACGAATCCGTTTAAATTTAGATAAAGTGGAAAGAAGGAACCGAATAATGTATGAAAATTTATTACCTCGTTTTTTACGCTACGTAAAAACAGAAACACGCTCTAATCCAAAGAGTGAAACAACTCCGTCAACGCAAACACAAGTTGCTTTTGCTCAAACCTTGAAAAAAGAGTTGGAAGAAATTGGTATGAGCGATGTTGTATATAATGAAACCAATGGTTTTGTAATTGCTACTTTACCAAGTAATATAGATAAAGAAGTTCGTTCAATTGGATTTATCGCTCATATGGATACAGCTGACTTTAATGCAGTAAACGTTAATCCACAGATTATTGAAAAGTATGATGGTGAGTCAACGATCAAATTAGATAGCGAAGGGAAATACACGTTAAATACAACCGATTTTCCTAATCTAAAAAACTATGCGAATCAAACGTTGATCACAACAGATGGTACGACGCTTTTAGGTGCAGATGATAAATCTGGTATTGCTGAAATTATGACAGCTATGGAAATTTTGATCAAAAATCCATCAATCAAACATGGAACGATCCGTGTAGCTTTTGGACCAGATGAAGAAATTGGTGTGGGCGCAGATAAATTTGATGTTGAACAATTTAACGTTGATTTTGCTTACACGATGGATGGCGGTCCAGTGGGGGAATTACAATATGAAACATTCAACGCAGCGCAAGCAGAAGTAACGATTCAAGGGAAAAATGTTCATCCGGGAACGGCGAAAGATACAATGATCAATGCATTGCAGTTGGCAATCGATTTTCATAACCAATTACCGCAAAATGAAGTGCCTGAAAAAACAGACGGTGATGAAGGCTTTTTCCATTTAGCACAGATGAGCGGAACGCCAGAAGAAGCACAAATGACCTATATCATCCGTGATCATAATCGTGAAAAATTTGAAGCACGCAAAGCTTTGATTCTTAAAATTCAAGAAATCATCAATCAATCGTTTGATCAAGAACGTGTTCAAATCGATTTATTTGATCAATACTACAATATGGGCGAAGTAATCGAAAAAGATATGAGTATTATTGAATTAGCAAAAAATGCAATGATCGAACTTGATATTGAACCCTTGATCGAACCTGTTCGTGGTGGAACAGATGGTTCAAAGATATCTTATCTAGGTATTCCAACACCTAATATTTTTGCTGGTGGAGAGAATATGCATGGACGCTTTGAGTTTGTTTCGTTACAAGCAATGGAAAAAGCGACGGATGTCATCGTTAAAATTGCAGAATCTAATGCTAAGTAACTAGTGATAATAATAGCAAAATTTTAAAAGAGGGAGTAAAGTTACAAGTAGTGACTTACTTCCTGTTTTTCTGTCGTGGTTGAGCGTCCTACGCTTTGAAACACAGTGGAACGTTGTTAGCATTTATATTAGGAGGAACTTGAATGAATAATGTAATGATTCTCTTTAATGAAACGTCAGGTAAAGATAAGGGCAAAGAATTAGCAAATCAGTTTGTAGAGTATGCTAAAAATCATGGACAAACAGACACGAATTTTCTATTAGAGCAAGTTGGTCCAGATTGTGATAGTCAAAAAACAGTTGAAAAAGCACGAACTGAAAATATCGATACATTGATTTTTATTGGTGGAGATGGAACAATCAATCA
Source organism: Enterococcus sp. AMC1252 (assembly GCF_058216515.1). Taxonomy (NCBI): domain Bacteria; kingdom Bacillati; phylum Bacillota; class Bacilli; order Lactobacillales; family Enterococcaceae; genus Enterococcus; species Enterococcus sp. AMC1252. The sequence continues at coordinate 2,503,676 of NZ_CM177097.1, read as the reverse complement.
TAATATAGAAGATTTTCAAAAAGAATTACCCCACCTAAAAGTGGGCTTATTACCAGGTGGAACAGTGAACAACATGGCTAGAGTCTTAGGGATTCCTATGAAATTTGAAGAAGCGGCCGATATAATTTTAGGTGGTAATACTAGAAAAATCGATTATGGAATGATCAATCAAAAAGTGATTGTAAGTACAATGACAATCGGAATTCTAGCAGATACAGCGGCTAGGATTAGTCAAAAAGAGAAACAAAAATATGGGAAACTTATTTTTGTGAAGAATTTTTTCAAATTGCTGGCTAAGAAAAAACGATATCGCTTAGAAATCAAAACAGAAAAAGAACAATGGCAAGGGAAAACGCAATTAGTGACAGTGACAATGACGAATTCGGTTGGTGGTTATACGAATTTTGATGATTCAGCCTCACCAGATGATGGCTTGTTTCATTTAACGATTTTACCGAAATTAAATTTTTTCAAATTAGCATTTTATCTACCTAAAATTATTGCGGGAAAAGTTTATGAACTTCCTGATATTAAGTATATAACGGCTTCTGAAATAAGTATTAAAAGTACGAGTGAAAAGAAAGTAGGGACACGTGTTGATGGTGATCCTAGTGAAGATTTACCAATTCAAATGAAAGTGGTCAAACATGGACTTACGGTTTTCGTGCCAAAATCATAGGATCAATCATTTGTTTGAGTGTTGAATTACCTTTACAGTTTGTACTCTTTCAAGGTATTCTAATAAGAGAATAATGTTGGAGGAAAAAGTATGACCGAGTTATTGAAGCATTTACCATGGCTGTATTTACTTATTATAAATTTGATTGAATTTTTTGAAATGTATGTAGATAAACAGCGAGCCAAAAGGAGAAAATGGCGGATTTCAGAATTTAATCTGCTGTTTATTGGCATGATTGGTGGCGGAGTTGGTGGTTTATTAGCACAGCAGTTATTTCATCATAAAACAAGAAAGTTACGCTTTTATTTTTGCTTTATTTTTGGTACACTTGTGACTATTGCAGTTATTTGTTTTAGTTATCAAAAATAATCGTGAATATAAATTTAGTGGGGAGAAACCATGAAAAGCAATTCTAAAACAAAAGTTTTTCTGAATATTGGGTTATTAGCAATTTTTATCGGAGTAATCATCTATGTGATGGATAATTCTCTCAGTGATATATTTGCTCAGTTAATGCAAACAAGCTGGATTGTTGTTGCCTTAGTTATTTTGTTAGGTGTCATCTATCAGATTGTAGAAGGACGCTCAATCAAAGAAATTGCTTCTTATTTTCAGAAAAATTTCACAACGAAAGATGGATTTTTTACATCGTGCTATGTGGCTTTTTATCGAGTGATTTCGTTTGGAACAGGGACGTTGCTTTCTGAAATTTATTTTTATAAGAAAAAAGGACTAGCTGTTTCTCAAGGTGTCGGCGTAACAGCGCTGCATATGATCATGTACAAAGTTGCGGTTATTTTTCTATCGATACTTGGTTTGATTTTCCAATTTTCTTTATTTTATGAGCGCTCACCAAAAATGATTCCCTTTATTTTAGTAGGTGTGGGCCTGACATTTGTTATCATTTTTTCATTGCTAATTCTTTCAAGCAGTATCAATCTTCAAGTGATTTTAATAAAATGGACAAATAAATATTTTAAACGTAAGAAGTTAAGAGATTGGGTAGACAAGTGCAATTTGCAGATCTATTCATTGAGAGAAACTGTTCAAACGATTACAAAAGATCGCTCAGCAATGCTCCGAATTTTCGGTTGGAATGTTGCAAAGTTACTGTTTTGGTATGTGATTCCTTATGTTGTATTAGTTGAGAATCATCCAAATATCGATTTTCTTCTAGTACTTTCTTTTACCAGTTTTTCTGTTATTTTGTCTGGTGTATTTCCGACACCAGCAGGAATTGGTCCGTTTGAATTTGTTTATTTATTACTATTTAAACCATTAGTTGGAACGGTGGATGCTGTATCGTCGTTATTATTATATCGTTTTGGTAGTTTTGTTTTGCCATTTCTGATTGGGTTTCTTTACGTGTTAGTCCAAAAACGACGAGAGATAAAATTAGGTCTTCATGCTGTTAGGGAAGGAAAAAAAGAAGGTCTAGATGAGTAGCTAAGTTATGACTTTTAAAGAGGTTGGTACGAAACGTGATATGTTTCGTACCAACCTCTTTTGTTTGAATAATTATCATATTAGAGTTATTGTTGATATGTAAAGAATATATGTATAGGAAGGTGAAAATATGAGTAAAAAAATAACGACCAATGAAGGACAAGCTGTCGCTAATAATCAACATTCACAAACTGCGGGTAAAAGGGGACCTGTATTGATTCAAGATGTGCATCTTTTGGAAAAGTTAGCCCATTTTAATCGTGAAAGAATCCCCGAAAGAGTCGTTCATGCTAAAGGCGCTGGGGCTTTTGGTGAATTTGAACTCACGAATGATATGAGCCAATTTACAAAAGCCGGTCTTTTTAATGGAGTTGGCAAAAAAACAAGAGTAGCAATTCGTTTTTCTCATGTAGCAGGTGAATCTGGGTATATCGATACGTATCGTGATGTCCGAGGTTTTGCAGTCAAATTTTATACAGAAGAAGGAAATTATGATATTGTCGGCAATAATACACCCATATTTTTTGTCAATGATCCTTTAAAATTTCCTGATTTTATTCATTCGCAAAAGCGAGATCCAAAGACACATTTACGTGATCCTTACATGCAGTGGGACTTTTGGTCTCATTCGCCTGAATCTGTTCACCAAGTGACTATTTTGATGGCTGACCGAGGGATACCAGCAAGTTATCGGGCGATGCATGGCTATGGCAGTCATACATTTAAATGGGTCAATGAGCAAGGTGAAGTTTTCTGGGTGAAATATCATTTTAGAACAAATCAAGGAGTAAAAAATCTTACCGATGAGGTTGCCGGACAAGTCGCTTGTGAAAATACTGATTATTTGACGGATGAATTATTTCAAGCGATTGAAATGGGTGATTATCCTTCATGGACTCTTTGTGTACAGATTATTCCTTATGAAGAAGGGCTAAACTACAAATATGATTTATTCGATGTAACAAAAGTTGTTTCACAAAAAGAGTATCCATTGATCGAAGTTGGGACCATAACATTGAATGAAAATCCTCAAAATTACTTTACTGATGTTGAAGAGATTGCTTTTTCACCAGCTAACTTGGTACCCGGAGTAGAAGTATCACCAGACAAATTATTGCAAGGAAGATTGTTTGCTTATAAAGATGCAGCTCGCTACCGTTTAGGAGTGAATTACGATCAATTACCTGTCAATAAACCAATCAATGAAGTCAATAATTATGAACGAGATGGGTTCATGCAAACTAATAATTATGGTGGGGCAGTCAATTATGAACCGAATAGTCAAGACGGGCCAGTCCAAGACGAATCTGCTGCGATCACTCCATTTGCTGTAGAAGGTCAGGTTGGGACCTATGAATATCATTTAGATCACTACTCACAAGCAGGAGATTTGTATCGCTTGATTCCAGAAGCAGAAAAAGAACGGTTAGTTGAAACAATCAAAAATAATCTAGGTCAAGTAGAGGATCGAAATATCCAAGTGCTAGAGATTAAACAGTTCTACCTTGCAGATAAAGACTACGGTTCAAGAGTTGCTGAAGCCTTGAACATTCCAATAGAAGAAATTCAGTCATAAAAAAATTTCATCAGTCACTCCCAATACAATCTGTTATCCTTTTATTTTGAAATTAAAAGTAGGCTTTACTGGTTGTTGCAAAAGAGGGGGGAGATACAGGAAATAATAGAAAAAAGTTGCAGGAGTAGGAGTGATTTCTGCAATTAAACTGGCAAAAGATATTAGAGAAGCTGTTGAGAAATTAAATAGATCACTAAAATAACTTAAAGAGGGAACAAGATCAATTTATTGATTTTGTTCCCTCTTTTAATTCTGTTCCCCCTAATTCAAAAAAATATTGAACTTCTTATTTGAATGGTGTACTATTTAACTAGAACACTAGTGAAGATGAAAATAAATTGGAGGGAAAGTCATGGATTTCCACACAGATCGACCGATTTATTTACAGATTATGGACTTTATTATTCAACAAATCGTTTCTGGTAAGTTTCAGCCAGGTGATAAAGTTAAAGCTGTAAGAGAAATGGCTGTCGAATTAGCCACAAATCCCAATACAGTACAACGTGCATTACAAGAACTAGAACGTGAGGATATCTTATTTTCTAAACGTGGACTGGGTCGTTTTGTTACAGAAGATTCTAATAAAATCAGTGACTTAAAAAATCAAGCAGTTGGACAAGTCATTGAAAATTTTCTGGTTGAAATGAATAAATTTGGTTGGACGCAAGAACAAATAAAAGATGTTCTAGAAGAATACATTGAAAAGGAGAAATAATAGTGGGAGAATTAGTGAAGATTGAACAGTTGAGCTACCGTAAGGGAATGAAACAAATTTTTCGAGCATTGAATTTTTCTGTTACATCTGGCAAGATTATCGCATTGATTGGTGAAAATGGTTCTGGCAAAACAACAATCATGCGTTTACTTTCAGGATTGGCCTTAAATTGGAAAGGGCAAATTTTAATTGATGGTTGCGTTGTTGGGACTAAAACAAAATCATTTGTAGCGTATTTAGAAGACAAAAACAATTTTCAACCAAATCAACAATTAGAAGAAATCATTTCATTTTATGCGCGCTTTTATTCAGATTTTGATAAACGAAGAGCATATGAGTTATTACGCTTTATGAATTTGAGTGAGTCTGAAAAGGTAGGAAACTTATCCAAAGGAAATGCTGAAAAATTTGCTTTAAGTATGACTTTGGCTAGAAGAGCCAAGTTGTATTTATTAGATGAACCTTTGAGTGGGGTAGATTTGTTATCAAGAGAGAAGATCATTCAATCATTATTGCAATGGTTTGATGAAGAAAGTACGATTATTATTACGACCCATCAGCTCAGAGAAATTGAAAATATTGTTGATGAAGTGATGTTTTTACGTGATGGACAGATCATCTTGCATGAATCTTTAGAAATGATCAAAGAAGTCAAACATAAAGATTTAGAAGATTTGTATCGCGAGGTGTATGAAATTTGAGTAAATTCTTTTGGCTATTTTTTTCAAAAACACTCTTCTTAGTTTATAGTGCTACATTTTTTCTTACATTTTTGTTGGGATGTATTAATGTTTATAGCATAAATCAACAATCGTTTGAGGTTAGTACTGCATTCTTTATTTTTTCGCTCTTAGTTTATTTTTTGCTCTTTTTTGTGTTGGAATCAAACCGGATTTATCAAATTTTTAGGTCGGCTGATTTTCGATTGTTGCCGATCAGTACAGTTAAATTATATACTTACAATTTGATTTTCAGCACGATCACAGGTATTAGCTTTTTTATGGGGAATGTGATTATTGGTTGGATCATCAATTACTTGGTAATAAATATTCCATATACAATAGATATGACGTGGATTCAAGGTCTAGCAGCAGCTATTGATATCATTGTTTTATTTTTATTGGTGCAATTACTTGTTTGTATCTACGCATCAATCAAGACTTATTTTCAAAAGAAATTTCGTTGGGTTTTGGAAATTGTTTTGTTCATTATATTTACGGTGTTGATCGATTATTTATCTGTTTTGGATTTAGGTATAGTAAAAGGATTTGTAATGAATAATTTGGGTCTAAAGCAGGAAATTTATTTTCGGTGGATTATCCAGCTGATGATTGCAAGTATTTACTTTAGCTTAAGTATCTGGCTGATCGATCGATATGTAGAAGCGGAGGATTGATAGATGTTGAAATTATGGAACGAATATAGAAAAGAGAGTCGATTGATTTGGTTATTCAGTATTTTTTCTTTCATAGTTCTTAGCGCATTTATTGGCTATAAATTAGGGACTCAACAAATGTATATTGAAGGAATTTCTCAAGTTGTTTTAGTAGTTGTATTTTTATTTTTATTTATTCATTTCATTTGGGAGATGTTTCGTCAGATCAAAGCCTGGAAAAAAAGTCCTTATCGATTGCTACCTATTAGTGAAACAAAGTTTTATTTCAGTAATATCTTATTTAGTTGGATTACTACCACGATTTTTATGTTGGGTTACTACTTGTGCCTAGTTGGTTTAGTTTTTTTGCTAGATAAACAAGTAGATATGACGGATTTCCAAGAGTATTGGAAACACCTTCTAGTCGCTAGTTATTTTTTCCTTTCAGTATCGATCTATGTTCAATTCTTTTATTTATTAAGTAGTTTGATCAGTACGAAAGCACCAGTCCGATTGCAACGGGTATCAAAATACTTACTATTTCTCCTTTTATTTGCGGCAGAAATAACAATCAGTGAGCAGTTAGTAAGTGGGTACAGAAAAATCGCATTTATCAAAAGTTATCAATTTAAAATTATTATAGGATACGTTCCGTTATATCTAGAAGATTTAATTTTTGATTTAGTATTATTAGGAGCAAGTACTATAGCCAGTATTTTTATTTTGAAAAAATACATTGAAGCAGAAAGCAGGTAGAGTATGGAACAAAATCAAGTATTAAAAGTTGAAGCTATTTCAAAACGTGTTGGTAAAAAATTGATTATCAAAGATGCTTCATTCATCGTTAAAAGCGGAAAAGTTACTGGTTTATTAGGTCCTAATGGCGCAGGTAAAACAACAATCATCCGGATGTTGGTAGGGTTGATGAGTCATGACCAAGGAACGATTCAAATTGCGAGTCAATCACTTTCGGAAAACTTTAAAGAGGCGATGACCCATGTTGGGGCAATTGTTGAAAATCCAGAATTTTATAATTATATGACTGGAATGGAAAATTTAAAACAATATGTACGCATGTCACCTAAAGCAATTTCAGAGGAAGAATTAAATCAGGTGATTCGCAGTGTTCATTTGGAAAATAACATCAATCAAAAAGTTAAAACATACTCTTTAGGGATGCGGCAAAGGCTTGGTGTGGCTCAAGCGATTTTGCATAAACCGGATCTGCTACTTTTAGATGAACCAATGAATGGATTAGATCCAAAAGGAATGAGAGAGTTTCGTGAGATGATCCAAGAGTTGAAAAATCAAGGTGTAGGTGTACTAATTTCAAGTCATCAATTGAGTGATATGGAATTATTGTGTGATGATTTAGTAATCGTCCAAAAAGGGGAAATCACTTATGTTGGGCCAATGAATAATCCAGAAGATGAAAGCAAATTGATTTTACTATTAGAAACCGATCAACAGCAACAGGCCTTATGCTTTTTAGAAGAGCAAGAATATATCGTGAATGTTGATGGAAAATATCTAAAGATCGAACTGACAGAAGATAATAGAACGAGCTTAGTCAAACAATTAGTAGAGGCGGGAATTGGCATCAAAGAGTTAAAAGTTCACGTAGATTCTCTAGAGGAGAACTTCTTACGCTGGACAGAAGATGGAGGATTATAGTATGAGTGTTTTAATAAAGAATGAGTGGGAAAAACTAATCAAGAAAAAATCCTCTTGGATTATGTGGATCATATTAGTCGTAATGACGTTTGCCATTACATTGTTAGTAAGATCAACGGCTAAATCTCAAAGTGGTGAAGTTATGACGAAAGCAAATGATTTATTTGCCAGTTTGACTGAAATGACCTCATTTCTTAATTTGTTCGTTGTCGTAGTTGCTGCCTCGATCGTAGCAGAAGAATTTAGCCGCGGAACGATCAAGTTTTTATTGATCCGTCCATTTACGAGAAGTCAGATTCTATTTTCAAAATTTATTGTTTGTGTGCTATATAGTGTGATTGGCACAGTTATTTTGTATCTGAGCAGTTTGATTTCAGCTAATTTATTATTAAGCAGTCAATCACCGTTAGCTGTTGTCAAAGGCTACCATGGTTGGAATGCTTTGACGGTAGCTGCCGCTTATGCGGGTGCTAATCTATTATTACTTCTTTTATATATTACAATTACATTGTTTATATCAGCAGCGATTCGTTCGCAAAGTTTAGCCGTTGGAGTTGGTTTAGGTGTTTTATTTGGTAGTAGCATCATTAATTCTTTTTTAAACGTTGTGATACCTGAACATCAGTGGTTAAAGTGGAATCCGTTTAATATGTTGAATATTAAAAATACGATCATGGAAAATACTGATGCGGCTAATAGTTATCCAGGCTACTTGAATTTTTGGCAAATGGCTGGTGGAATTTTAGTTTATAGTTTGATTATTTATTTTGTGATGCAGTTATTGTTTAAAAAGAGAGATGTATCATTAAGTTGATAGCTCTGTAATGCAAGTAGAGGGGACTTCCTTATTATTGCTAGTTATGATCTAATAACTGTGAGTAAGTCTAAGATATGAAATAATTGTTAGGGGAGTGTTGAGGGATGAAATTGGTATTGGAAAATGTAAGTAAGGGTTTTGAAGGGAAGCAAGTGATTGAACAAGCGAATTTTACATTTGAAAAAGGGAAAATTTATGGATTGTTGGGTAGGAATGGTGCGGGAAAAACAACACTGTTTAATTGTATTTCAAAAAATTTGACGCTTGATGATGGCACGATCAGTATTGAACAAAATAAGCAAATAAAAGTAGGTTATGAAAATACAGAAATCGGCTTCGTTTATACAATGCCACATTTACCAGCATTTATGACAGCGGTAGAATTTGTAAAATTTTTTATTGATATTAATAAAGACCGAATTAAAGAACCTCAATCGCCACAAGTATATTTGACTTCTGTGGGTATTGAGTTGGGCGATCACGATCGTTTACTCAAAGATTATTCTCATGGGATGCAAAACAAAGTGCAAATGTTAGTTTCATTGATCATTCAACCACCCATTTTACTGCTTGACGAACCATTAACTTCTTTTGATGTTGTTGCAGCGCATGAGATGAAGGAGTTGATTTTAAAAGCTAAAAGAGATTCAGTCGTGATTTTTTCTACACACATTTTACAGTTGGCTCAAGACTTGTGTGATGAAGTTGTATTGCTTCATCACAAGAAATTAATAGGAGTTGACCCTGCACGCATTCATGATATAGATTTTGAAGAAGAAGTAGTTCAGTTGTTATCAAATGATAATGAATTGGGCACTCAAAACAAGGAGGAGTAAAAGGTGAAGGTATTTTTTACGTATCTCCGAAACTACAATTATTTTAAATTAACTAGTGTTGCTAAAAAGGTCAATGGCTTGATTTATTATTTAAAAAAGTTGCCATTGATTGGTAAGAAAATTCCAATCTCTCTTTATAGCTACTATCCAGTAAAGCAAGTCGTTGCTGCTATTGCCTTCATTTTAAGTCTACTGTTTAGTATTTTTAACAAATTTATCTGGCTAGCTGTTTACACTGGTATAGCAGCATTAATTGAGAGTGTTGTGATGCAGGAAAATTTAGTGAAGCTACTGATCTCGTTTAAACCTAGTGTTTTGACAAATGGACTTTTTCTCTGGTTCGTGTTGAATGTTCTTTTTTTAGGATTTTATAATCGATTTACGATGATACTTGATAAGAAGATGATTGATTTTTATGAGGAGTTTTTATTATCAAGAACAGTTGTTGTTAGAGGAGATATGTTGTTGGATATAGGCTATCAAGGAATTGTCTACCTCCCAGCAGCACTTGTTTTTGCTACTTTATTTGGACAAGGAGCATCAGTTGTTTTCTTTATTTTTTTCAGTTATTTAGTAGGAAATTACTTTTTTTCTTTATTGGGGCGAATGGTTTACACGTGGAAGTTTTCAGCTGTAAAACGAAAAATATTTGGAGCAATCGTTGGGCTATCGCTAATTATTATGGGTGGTTTGAGTGAGTACTTCAAAATAGTTCAGCCAATAATGACCGTTTTTTTGTCTTGGTGGGGGATTGTATTATTGTTTCTTTTGTTAATAGGTATTTTGTGGTATTTGTTGACGTTTAAACGAGAGAACGATTTTTTACTTTATTGGATAGAACATGCCAGTCTGAATTTGGAGTCGATAAATGAAAGCACTCAGAAACAGAACCGATACCTAGCAGAAGGGCTAACCATGCAAAAAAAATTAGTCATCAACTCAGATCAGGTGTCTCAAAAGTTATCGGGCAGTCAATACTTAAATTCTTTATTATTTAGTCGGTATCGCTCAATTTTGAATAAAGCATTGCTATTTCGTTTTTACTTCATTGCTACGGCTTGGGTAGCGATTATTAGTGCAAGTTTATTTGGTTTCTTCAGCAAAGCAGATAATGGAGAGCTGGTTAAGACGTTTCCTAACTTATTTTTCGTTATGTATATGGCAAGCTTTGGGAAAAAAGTAGTCCAGATGGTTTTTGTCAATTGTGACGTTTCGATGCTGTATTATCCTTTTTATCGAGAAGCGAGTACGATTCTTTCGGGATTTAATTATCGTTTTAAGCAAACGTTTTATTATAATAGTATTGTTTCTGTGGGAGTTTTTATTTGTTATTTGATTCTTCAAGTGATGAATGATTTCTTTTTGAGTGGGCAGTTTTTTGTTATGTTAGTGCTTCTTTTAATCGCTCTATCGTTTTTATTTTCTTTTCATGAGTTGTTTGTTTATTATATTATTCAGCCATTTACAGGAGATATGGAAGTTGTGAGCCCGTTATACAAAATTATTTCAGGAGTATTTTATTGGATTTCGTATATGAATATCCAATTACATTCTGTAGGGTATTTATATGTGACGATCGTTGTATTGAGTTGTATAGTCTATGTGTTGATTGGTTTTATTATTATCTATAAAAAAGCACCAAAAACGTTTCGTATCAAAACATAGGAAAATAAACTAAATAAGTGTGAAAATTAGAAAATATTTCTCTGTATTAATACTAAAATAAAAAGTTGAGAGCGCTCTAATGATAGTGTCTTTCAGCTTTTTTGTCTGTTGTAAATAGAATGGCAAAACTGTATTATTAGAAAAAGTAAGTGTTTTATGACTAATCTAATAAATTGCTAATAAAATCGCTATTTTTAGAAGTGAAAGCTTGTTTAAATATACAAAAATGATTATGATTAAAAAGATATTTTATACTTAATTATGATTAGGAGTGTTTCTATGGAACAAAAGCAATTGCGATGGTTCACCGTTGGTCTGATCGCTTTCAACATGGTTTGGGGCTTAGGTAACGTCGTGAATAACTATGCACAACAAGGAATTTCTGTTGTGACTTCATGGATTTTGATTTTGGTCTTATATTTTATTCCCTATGCGTTGATTGTTGGCCAACTTGGTTCAACTTTTAAAGACAGCAGTGGTGGAGTTAGTTCATGGGTTCAAAATACGAGTACAAAGCGTTTAGCATATTATGCTGCTTGGACGTATTGGGTTGTACATATCCCATATTTAGCTCAGAAGCCTCAACTTGTTTTGATCGCTTTTGGTTGGGCAATTCAAGGGAATGGAGATATTGTGAATAATTTCTCTGTTGTGGGAATTACATTGATCTCTCTAGCGATTTTCTTGATCTTCTTGTTGCTATCAACTAAAGGATTGATGACCTTAAAAGTGATTGGTGGAATGGCTGGAACGGCGATCTTCGTGATGTCGATGCTATTTATCTTATTGGCAGTTGGAGCACCAATGATGAATTCTACTGTAGAATTTGCAACACCGCACATGGATAAAATCAGTACGTATATCCCTAAATTTGATTTTAGTTACTTTACGACTGTTTCCATGCTAGTGTTTGCGGTAGGTGGAGCGGAAAAAATTTCACCTTATGTAAACTCAATGAGAAACCCAGCAAAGGAATTTCCAAAGGGAATGATTTTCTTAGCAGCGATGGTTGGAGTATCAGCCGTTTTAGGTTCATTTGCGATGGGTATGTTATTTGCAAGTAATAATATCCCAGAAGATTTAATGGCGAATGGTGCTTATACTGCTTTCCAACTTTTAGGTGAGTATTATGGTGTGGGTAATTTACTAATGATCATCTATGCCATTACAAATGGTATCGGACAAATTTCAGCTTTGGCCTTCTCAATCGATGCGCCGCTGCAAATTCTTTTAGCTGATGCAGATCCAGAATATGTTCCAGCAGCATTACGTAAGAGAAGTAAAAAAGGTACGCTAGTGAATGGCTACCTGCTAACTGGTATTTTGGTCAGTATTATTATTGTTTTACCAATGTTTGGTATTGATAATATCAAAGAATTGGTGAAATGGTTGACAAACTTGAATTCTGTTGTAATGCCGATGCGTTATTTATGGGTATTCTTTGCCTATATGATGTTAAATAAAGCGTATAAAAATTACTCTTCTGAGTACAAGTTTATTAAAAATCCTAAAATCGCTTTTGGATTTGGGTTATGGTGTTTCCTATTTACAGCTTTTGCATGTATTTTAGGAATGGTACCGAAAGTTGACTTTGCGGCAGATCCTAAAGCATGGTTCTTCCAGTTAGCTTCTAATATTATTACACCAGTTGTATTGATTTTACTAGGGATGATTTTACCTGCCCTAGCAAGACGCGATAAAAAGAAAGCACAAATCAATTAATTTAAAGAGAGCAAGATACTTATTGAGAGTATTTTGCTCTTTTTGATTAACGGGTTCAAATTGTTGGTGCATTTCGCCTTGTGTTTCGAGAAGATCTTTTTAAAATGAATTATTCTTTTTATTTACGTTATGTAGGTAAAAAGGTGATTTTTTCCATCGTTTTTCTTTTAATTTCGTATATTTGTAAAAAAATGAGAACATTTTTTTCTTTTTATCGGTATAATGGAAGGGAAGTCTGTTCTTTTTTCTAAAAAAATGATACGATTTATACAGGAAAAAAATTGAGGAAGTGAGAACGATTAGTAAGCGACAACGTCAATCAGAAAAAGAAGAAAGATCAACCTACCTTTGTAAAGAAGTTGATCCCGATTATCTTGGCCGTGAGATCTATGCCGATAATGTAGAGACACCTTATTCATTTTATTTAGTTCGAAAGTTGAATCTAGCAAAAGATTATCAAAATTTAGCTGAAGGTGAAGCTTTTTTTGATGCAATTTGTGATAGCTGGGACGAAACAGAAGCTTTTGAAGAGCTGGTAGTCAAAAAGATTTATATGTATGTTGAAACTGAAATAATGTACTATACACTTCTGATGGGGAGCTTTGAGCCTACTAGAAGAGAACTTCGTATGAATCTGAAACAATGGTTTGAAGAAATTACTCTTGAAAAGAAGGATCGATCTCTAGTATATAAAGGTGATACATCGTTGAACTCTGGAGAAATGCAAGGAATGATGAAGCAAATGCTTGAAACCTCCAACGAAATTTTCCGTTTGCGTAAAATCATCACGGATTTAACCGATACGATCAACCAAGGGAAAATAGAGATGAATACAGCTAAAAGTAATCCGATTATCTCTAGAAGCATTCAAACGATTCATCTAAAAAGAGCGCAACCTTTGGTGATTGAAGATGACAAGACTGAAAACACAGAACCTTCCGTTATGAACGAGTCTGTAGCTGTAGAAGCAGACCTTGTGGATGATGGTGCCGTTGAAGAAGTTACTATTGCAGAGCCAGTAGAACAAATCAAAGAGGTTGAGGAAGTAGCAGGAGAAGAATCAGAAAAAAAGTTGGAGAACGAATTGGTGGAAAAACCAATTCAAGAAGATTCCCAAGTAGAAGAAGAACCTACAACTTTGCTAACCCAAGAGCCAGAAAATAAGGAACAACCAAAAATACAACGTCCATCAATCAAGTTGAAACGTAAACAAATAGAGAGCGAAAAAGCAAAAGAAACAGTTGAATTTGCTGCAAAAAAAGAAATAAAACAAGAGATAGTAAAAACTAAGCCGTTAGATCTGGATTTGTTAGTATTCAAGAAAAGAAAAACGCAAAAAGCAACACCAAGTAACTGGCCACGTTTTTCTAAGCTGATGAAAGTTAGCAAGACTATTGAAGCACCAGCGAAAATCCCTAATTTTTCTAAGAGCGAGATGGAAAACTTGGAAGATGAAATTTACTTATGTTTCATGAATAAGCGAATGCGTCTTGGAACAAAGAAAAATGGCACCCAAAAAAAGAGTGTTTTACGCTCAGATTTGCTTGCCCAAATCAATCAAGCTGAATATTTAAACTATTCTTGGGGACAAGTATTAAGGCAACGAAAAGAAGATGTTATGATTTGTGGCCGATTAAGCTGTGGTGGATTAGTATCTTCGCTAGATGGATTTTTACAAGAGATGCGAGAAATTGCGTATAGTCGTTCTTTATTTGGTAAAAAAGTGCGTTGCTCAGTTGATCTTTTACGTCGTTTAGAAGGCTATATTTTAATGGATCAATATATGCAACACTTGAGCTTGATGCCAGTTGAAAAATAATGGACAGAATAGAAAATAGTGATATTTTTAGAATAGCACAAAACTGGAAAAGTTTTGCGCTATTCTTTTTTTATTTAATCAATTAAATTTCGTAATAAGTTTCTTTGGAAGTTGCTATGTTGTATAAGTAAATTGATTGTTTGTAGTACATAAGTAAAATTGTATAAATTGAAAAACGATCATAAGCTCTTTCAAAGTGATGATTTACTAGTTGCAAACTATATATCAATACATCTCGTATGGAAATGCTAAGTCAAAAGTGCTGTCGATTGGTGAAATAAGATTTCTACTGTATGATTAGAATAAAGTGTTAAAAGAATCATTTGCAATAGTTATGTAACCTATATTGTTTAGACATAATGGAGGTAAATAATATGAAGAAAATTTTTAAGAAAAAGTCTACAGAAAACAAAAATTCACGCTTAAAAAAGGCAGTAGAAATTGAAAAGCAACAAGAAAAAAAAATGAGTGATTTGGAAAATAAAACAGATGAACAAGAGTTTGACTCTTTTTTCTCTGAGGTAATAAAAAAATTCCCCCAGAAAACATCGTCAATTATCATAGCAAGTTATGGAAAATCAAAAGAGCAAGCTGAAAAGGTTCTGGCTAAAAGTAAAAGTCAATTTGATAGCATCTTTGATGAGTTTTTAAAAGGTGTGGACGTGGAAACTCGTAAAAAGTGTCATACAACCATCCATGCTGCATCCTTAACAGCTGCAATCATAGGGTGTTCACCGATTCCATTTTCGGATGCATTGCTATTGGTGCCAGTTCAATTAACAATGATGGCTCGTTTGCATAAAATTTTTGGTCAATCTTGGTCTGAGAGTATGGGGAAAAGTTTAGGGAAGGAAATTGTCGTTGTTGGCTTGGGCAAAAGTGCTGTTGGCAATATAATAAAATTTATTCCTGCCGTAGGGACTGTAGCAGGTGCTGTAATCAATGCGACAGTTGCAAGTACAATCACAGAAACATTAGGATGGGTGACTGTAAAAATGTTAAATGATGGTGAAGATATTTTTGAGCAGACGATGACGTTTAAAGGTCAATTTCAAACATTGTTTAAAGCTGTACAAAATTCTAGTAAAAAAGTTAAATAGCGTTTATTAAAAAATGGAGAATAGTCGTAATGATAGAGCGAATTAGCAATACGAGGATAAGATTATCAGAAAAAAGTCGTGGGTTTTAACCATACAAGAGGAAGATCGAACGCATTTGTGGTTTGAAAAACAACGGTGTTTAACATAATGAATCAGAAGTTTTAGAATTAAAAAGGAATATAAGCGAAAGGAGAACGAAGGGATACCCTTTTTCTGACTTTGATTTTTTCGGATGTTCCTCAGTTAATCTATTCATACACATTTTCTGAAAATCAAATAAATTTATCAAATATTCCCTTCTTTAAAAAAGAAAGCGTTTGTTTTTGTGTTGGTTATCGGTTGAAATGGAGGCAAGGTACTTTAGAGCGTGTTATGTATGCTGGTGGGAGTCAAGCCATAGGGCGCTATGTTGTTCCTTGGGGATACATAAATTATTATTCAATTTGAAGTTGATGAATAATCAACTTCTTTTTTATATTAATTTATAATTGCTAGTAGCAGTGAATTGAGAAAATTAATTAAAATAGGTATAGAAGCTAAAACTAACTTCTTAGAAAGAACGGTTGTCTTACTAAAAGCTCCTAAGTCTATAGTTGATAATAAGGAAAAAAATATGAATAAATCAAGAATAATATTGAAAAAAGCATGCTTACATGCAAAGATTAATGGTAAGATACTATAAAAACTCGAAGGAGATATTTTTCATAAAAAAGGAGAAAAAATGGGTAAAAAAGTATATTATTTTCTGTTTTTAGGCTCAGCAGTATTATTCTTGACCTCATGTATCAGAAAAGATTATTCAACAGAAGAATCGAAAGCTCTAAAAATGATAGAAGAAGGGCGTACTTTTGTTAGTAAGCAGCAAGAAATTAAGCGAGAAATAAAATACACAGTAACAAAAAATCAATATAAAGAAAATGAAAAAGCAGTTATTTTAAATGGAGCTACTCCAATGATAGAGATTTCTGCTAAAAGAGCAAAGGGAGATCTATATTCTAATTCTAAAAATAAATACAATTATATCACGGTTGAATTTGAGTTTGAAAATAGTAACTATCCAGAAACTTTTGATATGCGTGGTTCAGAAATTTGGATGGTTAATGGCAAAGAGCGAGACTTCAAACAAGGCCAAGGGGGAATGGAATCAAAACCTGCAGCAAAAGGAGAAAAAGGATACTATAAAAGTAATTTTACCATTGGTGAATTAATTGAGATTGGAGATAGTATTTCTATTCGATATAATTATGATTTAGCATTAAATGGTGGTGGATCAGGACCGTTTAACTATATCGAGTTTAAAGTGCCCATTGATATTATTGAATAATCTAATAGGAAAGAGGTCAAGTATGAGTATTAAAAATTTTGAATTAAATGAAGAGAAAGATTTTCTGTTTTATCTCACCGAATTACTCATTGCTACTACTAGATACTTAAACTCATTTGAACGAAGTACTAATGAGTTAGGAATATTTATTAATGAAAGTGAAATTAGAATAGGAAAAAAGCCTACAATTTCTGAAGAAGTTTATCAAGAATTTAGGGATAAAATTAACTTTAGCTCTAATTATTTGCTTAATATTATTGGAGATCATGCTGATTTTGCACTATCTTACCAAAATTATAGAAAAGCTGCAAAAAAGAAAAATATATCTGTTTTCAAATTGAGTGACGAAGAACAAAAACAATTGAATGAAATAACAACTCAAAGAAATTGGGTAGCTCATATACCGGCTTCTCTCTTAAATTCTTATTCCAAGAAAGAACATGACATTGAATCATTCGATGAAAAAGATGTAATTTATTATGTAAAGTTCAATAATTATACTTCAGAGTGGCTCATTGATCTCTACAAAAAATCAACGCAAGGAGTTGAGATGTTTAAAGAATGGCTAGAAATTATGAAAAAAGAATACAAATTATTGACAAATAAGTCATGCATATTAAAAACTTTTGAAATTGATCTTAGACCCTTGAATGATCTTATGCCTGCAACTATATCTTCTAAAATACAGAATAAGCAAATAAAGAACTTTGAAGAACTTAAACAATATTATAAAAAAGAATCTGATTCTAAACATGAAAAGTAATGTAACTGTATATGTTGAATAATTAAAATATTTCAATTTAAGCATAACTAAATTTATAAAAATGATTATTTTTTACTAAGCAGAAAAATAATCAAATTTGTAATACAAATTGAACAAAGACAACCCAAAAAAACTCATCTCATAACCTTTCAAACTAAAACTAAAAAAAAAGTTGATTTTGTAGTATAATTTTCAAGGATAGAGGAAAGGCGGGAAACCCATGAGGAAAAAGCAGACATATGCAGTAGTTGATCTAGAAACAACTGGGACCGACCCATCGGTTGACCGGATTATTCAATTCGGCTGTGTATTGATCCAAGAAGGAAAAATAATTTCCCGTTTTGCGACTGATGTCAATCCTAATCAAGCGATCTCTAAGCAGATTCAGCAACTTACAGGTATTAGTAACTCTCGCGTGCAAAAAGCACCTTATTTTGAAGATGTTGCATTAACAATCTACAATCTATTAGCGGATACTGTCTTTGTTGCCCATAATATCTATTTTGATTATTCGTTTTTAACGCAAGAATTAATACGTTGTGGTACACCAAAATTAAAAATCCCTGGAATCGATACGGTGGAACTCGCTCAGATTTTCTTGCCGACAGAAAAAAGTTTTCGTTTAGGCGACTTGGCTGAGAGCTTAGGATTGGTTCATGACAATCCTCATCAAGCAGATAGCGATGCGCAAGTAACGGCAGAACTTTTGCTTTTAATTGAAGCTAAAATGCATCGCTTACCGTTGATCACGATGGAAACAATCGATCGCTTGAGTCAACAAACTGGTATGGACACTAGCTCTTATATCCATCATATTTATGAAGAAATGAAACGAGATATTCAACCTTTAGCAAATGAACAGCACGTTGTTTCTGGAATTGCTTTAAGAAGAAAAGAAGTTCCGCTATTTGAAGAAAAATTATATGGAAACCCAGTTTTTCCTCAAAATAAAAAAGCTAAAGAAAAAAGATTTTCAGATGTAATCGGCTATCGATCAGAGCAAAGCCGCATGATGAATTTAGTATTTGACCATTTTACAGGTGATGAAAATAAAAATTTGTTTATTGAAGCAGCCACTGGAACAGGAAAAACACTTGGCTATTTATTCCCGCTAAGTTACTTGGCAACGCCAGAAAATCCAGTTATTATTAGTACTGTCTCAATTGTTTTACAAAATCAATTGATTGAAAAAGATATACCGTTAGCCAATCAGATTTGTCCTAAACCAATCAAAGCAGTGATCATTAAAAGTCATCGTCATTATATCGATTTACAGCGGTTCAAAGCTACACTGAAGAACCCGGTACAGCAAAAACAATATGCCTTGTATCAAATGGGTGTTCTTGTCTGGCTAGTAGAAACGCAGACAGGTGATCTTGATGAATTACAATTGACGAATTTTAATCACATTTTTTGGCGGGATGTTGCTCATCGAGGACTTGATTTTTTATCTGATCAAGATTCTTTATATCAAGAGGATTTTGTGCGTTTTCTGTATAAAAAAGTCAGACAAAGTAATGTATTAATTGTCAATCATGCTTTCTTAGCGCAAGAAACGCTCAGGGAGGTTCCGCTTTTACCTAAAAGTTCATACCTAATCATTGATGAAGCACACCATCTACCAGATATTGCTGGGAAGATTGCTAATCGCCAGTTTAACTATGTTTCATTTAAAAAGCAGGCAAATCTTTATCTGGAAGAAGACCAATTGTTTGATCAAGTTAATCAAATTTTTGAATCAGAAGTGCAAGAACAGCGGTTATTGCGTATTTACTCTAAGGCGTTAAATGATTTGGTGGAAGAGTTCAGTGATTTGTTCTATGAAATAAACCAGCTATTTAAAAATGAAATGCAACCGAATTTGGAAGCTACACTGTTGACTAAGCCGCTATTCGATCATTTATCCTTAAATGGAGAAACTTCAATTCAAAAAATCGAAGTACTTTTAACTGAGATGCAGGAGATTCAAAATAGGTTACAACAGTCGATTGTTGATCAGGTGGACAAATATACAGCATCTGAGCGGATTATATTTGTCAGTCTATTGCAATTTTTTGAACGGATTGTGTTTCTGTATGAATGTTTTGATATTTATGTCAACGAATGGCATCCACGCTGGATCAAAGAATACAGCACCACACCTCAAGGATATGGATTGCTTGCAATCAATGATTTAGAGGCAAGTATTTTACCTGAGACGACGTGGTATGACCGCTACCAACGAATTCTATACACAGGCGGAACTTTGAAGTTTGGTAATGACAAGAAGTATTTGCCAAACAAACTAGGCTTGACGGATGTTTTATTTAAGACATTGCCAGATCCTTATAATTACGAGCAGAATGCACGCTTATATATTCCCACAGAAGGTATTGCAATCAGTCAAGCGAATGCTACAGAATTTTCTGCATATATCGCGTCTGTAATCCAAGAATTGTCACAAGAGCAAGATCGTTCTGTATTGGTATTATTTACGTCACATGAGATTTTATCTAGTGTATATTATCGTTTGCATCCTCATTTTTTAAATGTTGGGAGAGAACTTTTAGCTCAGGGCATAAGCGGTAGTCGTGAAAAAATCCTGAAACGTTTTGCACATTCAAAAAATAGTGTCTTACTTGGTGCTGACAGTTTTTGGGAAGGTGTCGATTTGCCAGGAGAAGCATTGTCACTGTTGATAGTCACACGTTTGCCATTTGAAAATCCTAAGCGGCCTTTTGTCAAAGCTCGTTACGATTACCTTGAAGAGAAAGGAATCAATCCATTTACTCATGAGGCTTTGCCTAAAGCTGCACTGCGTTTGCGTCAAGCCTTAGGGCGTTTGATTCGCTCTGATGGTGACAAAGGAGCATTAGTCGTTTTGGATAGACGTTTGGTAACAGCAAGATATGGTAAACGCATGTTAAAATCATTGCCGAAAGATTTAATAGTGAAAGAAGAATCATTAGCTGAGATAACTTCAGATCTAAAAGAATTTTTAAATAAATAAATTTGTCTGCTATCTATTAAATCAAACTGATTTTCTGCTATAATGGTAGCCAGTAAGTTTGGAAAGGGCGAGAAGATTGCAAGAACAAGAAGATCAAAAGGAATCAAGAAAAATCAAGATCCTAATAAGTGTAATTGCGGCCTTATTAGTGATTATTGTAATGATAACTATTTTTTATATTCGCTCAACACATCCAAGGACACAAGCGAAAAAAGAAGCAACAGAAATAGCCAAAGAATATGCACATCTGGAAACAGTGGATAATTTTTATTGGTTTACTAGAAAAGAAACCTATTTTAGCGTAACTGGTAAGGACGACAAAGGAGAGTCACTAGCTGTGATTATCCCAAAATCAGGTGACAAAGTCACTGTCCTAAATCAAAAAGATGGTGTAGAAGAAGGCCACATTCGCCAGATAATGGAAACAGATTATAAAGAAAAGAACATTCAAAAAATCAGTTTAGGACTTTATAACGATAAACCAACGTGGGAAGTCGTTACCAAAAATGATGGTGGATCGTTAAGCTACTATCTATTGTCATTTGAAAAAGCTGAAGAGATTATGATCATCAAAAATGTCTGACGAGACAGTTTTATGAGATAGTTTGAAGAGAACAGCAATTGTATGATAATCATCTACTTGTTGAAACAAGTAGAAATGATGGTATGAACACAGTTAAAGTGATATTTATTTAGGTTTGAGCCTATTAGACTGAACTGGTTCATTCCTCCCGCTGATAAAAAATGAATGGAGCGATAATATGGAGATATCAAATCGAGCAAAAAAATTAGAACCCTCTGTAACGCTAGCTGCAGCTGCTAAAGCCAATGAGCTAAAAGCTTCTGGCAAAGATGTTTTAAGTTTAACAGTTGGTGAACCAGATTTTACTACGCCTAAAAATATACAGCAAGCAGCAATTCAAGCGATTGAAAGTGGAAAAGCTAGCTACTACACGCCGTCAGCTGGAATCAAAGAATTACGTGAAGCTGTAGTAAAACATATTGAAACGTATTATCAATTAAATTATCAAGCAAACAATGTGATTGTGACAGACGGAGCCAAGTTTGCTTTATATCTTCTTTTTCAAGCGGTATTAAATCCAAATGATGAAGTGATCATCCCAGTTCCTTACTGGGTAAGTTATGGAGAACAAGTTAAGTTAGCCGAAGGCGTACCTGTTTTTATCTCATGTGCCCAAGAAAAAAAATTTAAGGTAACAGTAGAACAATTAGAAGCTGCCAGAACAGATAAGACAAGATTGTTGATTTTAAATTCACCTTCTAATCCGACAGGAATGATTTATTCTGCGGAGGAACTACGTAAAATCGGTGAGTGGGCAGTATTAAATGACGTCTTGATCGTTGCTGATGATATTTATGGTAGACTTGTTTATAATGGAGCTACCTTTACACCGATTGCGATATTATCTGAAGCTATCAAAAAACAAACGATCATTATCAATGGAGTTTCTAAAAGCTATGCTATGACAGGGTGGCGTATTGGGTATGCGGTTGGTGATGAAATGATCATTTCTGCAATGAATGATATTGCATCACAATCTACAAGCAACCCAACCGCTGTCAGTCAATATGCGGCAATCGAAGCATTAGTTGGCGAACAAGACACGGTTGAAATCATGAGACAAGCATTTGAAGCACGTTTAAACGAGATTTATCCGTTGTTCGCAGCATTGCCAGGATTTAAAATGGAAAAACCACATGGTGCATTTTATCTGTTTCCAAACATCAAAGAAACATTAACAATGTGCGGCTATACAGATGTCACTAAATGGGTAGACGATTTATTGACAGAAGCGCAAGTCGCACTCGTAACAGGTGCTGGATTTGGCGCTCCTGAAAATGTTCGGATCAGCTATGCAACGGATTTAGATACATTAAAAGAAGCAGTCAAACGGATTGCGGCCTTTATTGAGAAAAAATCAACTAAATAAAATACTTAATTCGGGATAGGTAAAAGAATAGATGAATGGAGAGACGATCGTGGAACAAATTCAAATTATTGATTCAAAAAATCATGTAGGGGAAACAGTCAAAATAGGGGCTTGGATCGCTAATAAACGTTCGAGCGGAAAAATTGCCTTTTTACAATTACGTGATGGAACAGCTTATTTTCAAGGAATTGTAGTAAAAAGTGAAGTCCCAGAAGAAGTTTTTCAATTAGCAAAAAGTTTAACTCAAGAAACTTCTGTATGGATTACTGGTGAAATCAGAGAAGATAGCCGATCAAAATTTGGTTATGAAATTGGTGTAACAGGGATCGAAGTGATTGGTGAAAGCCATGAGTATCCAATTACACCTAAAGAACATGGGACAGATTTTTTGATGGATCATCGTCATCTATGGTTACGTTCTTCACGTCAACATGCAATCATGCAAATTCGTAACGAAATTATTCGTGCGACATATGAATTTTTTAATAACAATAACTTTGTTAAAATCGATCCACCGATTTTAACAGCGAGTACAGCTGAAGGTACAACAGATTTATTTGAAACAAATTATTTTGATCAAAAAGCCTATTTATCTCAAAGCGGACAATTATACATGGAAGCAGCGGCTTTAGCTTTCGGTAAAGTATTCTCCTTTGGTCCAACATTTAGAGCAGAAAAATCAAAAACGCGTCGTCACTTGATCGAGTTTTGGATGATCGAACCGGAAATGGCCTTCATGCATCAAGAAGAAAGCTTAGAAGTACAAGAACAATACGTAGCTTTCCTAGTTCAAAGTGTATTAGACAATTGTGATCATGCTTTAGATGTTTTAGAGCGTGACAGAGAAGTTCTGAAAAAATATACACAACTACCATTCCCGCGTATTTCATATGATGAAGCGGTTGAGCTACTGAAGAAAAATGGATTTGACGATATTGAATGGGGCGATGATTTTGGTTCACCACATGAAACATTTATTGCTAACTCATTTGATCGTCCAGTTTTCATCTTAAACTATCCAAAAGCAATCAAAGCATTCTACATGAAACCACATCCAACTCGTGACGATGTCGTGATTTGTGCGGATATGATCGCGCCTGAAGGATACGGTGAAATCATCGGCGGTTCTGAAAGAGCCATCGACCATGATTACTTATTAGAACAAATTCGTAACCATAATCTAGATGAAAAAGAATATTCTTGGTATTTAGATTTACGTAAGTACGGTTCTGTTCCACATTCAGGCTTTGGTCTAGGGTTAGAACGTACCGTTACATGGTTAGCTGGAATCGAACATGTTCGTGAAGCGAGTCCATTCCCACGTTTATTGAACCGTATTTACCCATAGAAATAACTATTCAGTTAGTCGTTGAACGAAACGTTGCGTTTTGTTTCAGCGACTAATTTTTATAGAAATTAAAACGTTCAAATAAAATTACAATAAGAAAAAAGAAAAAGTAAGGCAAATTGTTTAGAATTCCACTTTTTTATGGTAGAATTGACAGAAAGTAGAATAAAGGAATGACTCGAATGGAAAACCCAACTCAAATCAAAAGAAAACATTTTCGTTTTCCAGCTTATGACGACGAATTAGGCGTAAAATTAGTTTCTGAAAATAAACGAACATTGTTTCAAGAAGAACCAATGCTTTCTAAAACAGTAGTACAACCACAACAAAGTGCACCAGTAATTGATCCGATAAGTGTACAACCAGTGTTGCACAAACAAGCTACACAAACGAACAATCAACATGTCTCACATAGTCAAGAACAAGTCGCAGAATTAGCTCGCCATAAATCTAATCTGCCAAATTATATGATGACTCACAATAAAACGACTTCACCAAAGCAAAAAAACAATCTATTTGGTAATCTACCAAAAAGAAGTTCTTACGGTTTTGGCTCTCAGCAGTCTTCTAATAAAAATAAAGCAGCTTTTTCAAAAGATTTTACTTATGATACTCGTTCATATTTTGTACCAAAGTATATTCCTGCGTCTGTGATCCCAGAGGAAAAAGCACCAGTTTTGACTGAGCAAGAATTAGCAGAATCAATGAAAAAAGACCAAAATTCTTATTTGCTTTTTGATGATGAGCCTGCAGCATTTCAAGTAAAGGGGAATGAAGACCCGACCGTTCAAAAGTTTAATATTCCCAAAGGTTCACCTGAAATCCCAGTAACAAGACGTCAATACCAACAAATCAAGCCCGATATGGAAAGATTTGGTAAAGAAGAAGATATTAGTCATACCTTGCCGCGTTCTCGAAAAGAGCTGAAGACAGCCAAAGAAAATGCTAAAAGTCAAACAGCGTATGGTCAAAAAGTAGCAGAAGCTGAACATGAGAAAAAAAAGGGGATTTTAGATAAATCCTTAAGTGGTATTATAAAAGATTCAAGTATGGAATTAGAGAACAGTAAGTATTTTAAGTGAAAAAGATCTGAGACAAAGCCAAATTGGTTTTGTCTCAGCTTTTTACTGTAACTCATTATAGTTGCTTAGTTGGAACGTAACATAGAAGAGATGATGGTAGAAGTCCTATTACTGTTGCAAAGTAAAGGATTCTGAGTTTTTTTTAGTTGATTATTTCACAATTTTATATGATAATGGGTTGCGTACGATTGGAAAATGTTTAAAAAAGCTACGTTTTATATAGACTTTAAGAGAAGAGGATTAAAATGAGCAATCAAGAAAATAAATTACATCATTTTGTTGGGATAAAAGGTTCTGGAATGAGTTCGTTGGCGCTCGTATTGTTTGAAAAAGGTTATCAAGTGCAAGGATCTGATGTAGACGAGTATTTCTTCACACAACGTGATTTGGAAAAAGCTGGTATTAGTATTTTACCGTTTAATGCTGATAATATTACAAAAGATATGATTGTTATTGCAGGAAATGCATTCCCTGATACCCATGAAGAATTGGTACGTGCGAAAGAACTAGGTGCTGAAATTATTCGTTATCATGATTTTATTGGGCGCTTTATCCAACCTTATACGAGTGTAGCTGTAACTGGCTCTCACGGGAAGACAAGTACAACAGGCTTACTTTCTCACATTTTGACTGGAATCGCACCAACAAGTTATTTGATTGGTGATGGAACAGGTCATGGTGATCCCAATGCTGAGTTTTTTGCTTTTGAAGCGTGTGAATATCGTCGTCATTTTTTAGCTTACTCTCCAGATTATGCGATCATGACGAATATCGATTTCGATCACCCTGATTATTTTAAAAGTATTGAAGACGTATTTTCTGCTTTCCAAACGATGGCTGAACAAGTGAAAAAAGGGATTTTTGCCTATGGTGATGATAAATATCTACGCCAGTTAAAAACAGATGTACCGATTTACTATTATGGATTAGCAGATGATGATGACATTCAAGCTAAAAATATTAAACGAACAACACAAGGTTCTTCTTTTGATGTTTACCATCACGAAACGTTTGTCGGACACTTTGTTTTACCAGCTTTTGGTCAACATAATATCATGAATGCTTTAGGTGTGATCGCCGTAGCTTATTTTGAAAAATTAGATATGGAAAAAGTGGCAAAAGAAATGTTGACTTTTGAAGGTGTGAAACGTCGTTTTACTGAGAAAAAAGTTTCAGACATGATCATTGTTGATGATTACGCTCACCATCCAACAGAAATCATTGCAACAATCGATGGTGCTCGTCAAAAATACCCAGATAAAGAAATCATTGCTGTTTTCCAACCACACACATTCACACGTACAATCGCATTGATGGATGAATTTGCAGAGGCGCTGGATTTGGCAGACGCTGTTTATCTTTGTGATATCTTTGGTTCTGCAAGAGAGCAACAAGGTGATGTGAAAATCGAAGATTTAGGGAATAAAATTCAAAAAGGTGGGCAAGTTATCAAAGAAGATAATGTTTCTCCACTTTTAGATCATGAAAATGCTGTAATGGTCTTTATGGGGGCTGGAGATGTTCAAAAATTTGAACAGGCTTATGAAACCTTGTTAAGTAATACAACGAGAAGTGTACTATAAAATAATAAACTTAAAGAAGAAGTTTCAACAATCCGTTTTTACGTTTTGCTGAAGCCTCTTCTTTTTAACTTGCCTTTTATCGTCATTTTGGTACAATTATCTTATCATTAGTGGAGGTGTACTAATTTGAATATCGGAAAACCGAGAAAATTAGGCAAAACCATCGAAGATATTGAGGAAGGCGATTCGCTGTCTTTAACCGAATCGATCGAAGATAAAGATTTACTTCTTTATTTGGGCTTAACAAACGATGCCAATCCCTTATATATCCAACATGATTATGCCCAAAAAACAGAATATGGCAAACCAATCGTTCCATCGATTATGCTGATGGGAATCATTACCAGTGCAATTTCAAAGCATTTACCAGGACCGGGTTCTCATGTGGTCAATTTTTCGGTGAACTTTGTTGAGCCAGTTTTTCATTATGAGACACTGACGTTTCAGTTTGAAGTGATCAAAGTAGATAAGATGAAGGATGTTGTGACGATTTCGATTGAAGCTGTCAATGAAGAAGAAGATCGGGTACTTGATGCGGTCGTGATGGTACAACCCCCTCAAGTGACGTTAGCAGATTTAGAAGAGAAAGAAGGAGATATAGATGAATAATGGAGCAGTAGCCAATGTTGGCTTAAATAAGTTTTATTCAAAAATTTACGCATTTCTAGCGATGGGTATTGGGGTTAGTGCACTAGTGTCATATCTGATCCTAACGGTTTATCCAATCGTTTTGGTTACATTGTTAAAGTCTTCAGCGTTATTTTTTGGATTATGGATTCTACAAATTGGCTTAGTTTTATTCTTAGGACTAAAAGCCCAAAAGAATCCAAGTTTAGCAGTTAGTGGATTCGTAGTTTATTCCATCTTGAATGGCGTGACAATATCTGCAACATTGCTAATGTATGCTCAAGCAACTGTGGTAAGTGCGTTTGTAAGTGCAGCTGCAACGTTTGGCGCAATGTCACTCGTTGGGATGTTTACGAAGAAAGATTTATCAGCAATGGGACATGCGGCGTATAGCGCATTGATTGGAATCATCATTGCAATGGTGATTAATTTCTTTTTCCTACGTAGTAGTGCAGTCTCATTTTTCATTTCAATTTTGATGGTGTTGATTTTTGCAGGAATTACGGCGTATGATAATCAAAGGATCCGCCAAGTTTACAATGAAACGGGTGGACAAGCTGGAACAGGAATTGCAGTATTCTTTGCATTACAGTTATACCTTGATTTCATCAACTTATTCTTAGCGTTCTTACGTATATTTGGTAAAAATAATTAATCAGTTGATTAAATTTGTAGCACCCAGAGAAATCTGGGTGTTTTTTTGTATAAAAAAAGGCTTCATTTTACATTAATATGCGTAATTAGTCTTTATTTGTGTATAAAAATCCTTTTAAATGCTTAATTGTGATATAAAATGCATTGACTATCTTCACCATTTGATTTATACTTTTATAAAATTAGGAAGCAATGTTCTTTATTGAACGTAAGTTGATCATGTATGGGAAGGTGTTATTGATGGGAAAGTATGAAAATGGGCCAAAAGGATTTAAGTTTTATGGGACACATGTCGGGATCAAGAAAAAAAGAAAAGATTTTGGATTGATTGTGGCTGATGAAGTTTGTCATGCAGCAGCTGTTTTTACGAAGAATACATTTTGTGGTGAATGTATCCCTATCGGGCAAAATCATGTGAAAAATGCTGAATTACAAGCAGTTGTAGTGACGAGTGGTATCGCCAATGTTGCAACTGGAAAAATAGGAAGAGAAAATGAATATAGAATTTTAGAAACTTTATCCGATAAACTGAAGATCAAAAAAGAAGATATTTTACCTTCGTCTACAGGAATGATTGGTCCGCAATTGCCAATCGATATCATAGAAGACTTCTTAAAAAAAGAATCAATTGATCTAAAAGAAAACTATGCCGATTTTGCCCATGCTATTTTGACAACGGATCAACGAATCAAAGTTCGCAGTTTAAAAGTCGGAGATGCAACTATTTTAGGTATTGTTAAAGGTTCAGGAATGATCGAGCCTAACATGGCGACAATGTTAGCATATATCGTGACAGATGCTAAAGTTGAAAAAGAAGAAATATATACTATGCTGAAAGAAGCTGTCGACCAATCGTTTAACACAATCAGTATTGATACGGATACAAGCACAAGTGACACTGTAGCTTTTTTAGCTAGTGGGTATCATGAACTCAAAACAAGCGAATTACAAAGGGCACTGAATCAAGTTTGCAAAGAGCTAGCTTTAGATGTGGTCAAAGATGCTGAAGGAGCTACAAAAACGATGTTTGTCACAGTCAAAAATGCTGAAACAAAAGAACAAGCAAAACAAGCTGGAAAATCGATTATCAACTCCCCTTTGGTCAAGACGGCATTATTTGGTAATGATCCTAATTGGGGAAGAATTGCAATGGCTCTTGGTAAAACCGATGGGTTGATTTTTGATCAGAATAAAGTAGAAATTTTTTATGGAGCCTATCCGATTTTTTCTAATAATAATGAGGAGAAACAAAGTATCAATCAAATAACAGAATACATTGAACAAAATGAAGATATCTATTTAATGGTAGACTTACATCAAGGATCGGAAACTTTTGAAGTAATTGGCTGTGATTTAAGTTATGAATATGTCAAAATAAATAGTGATTATTCTACTTGATGCTTTTTTATATGGAGAGAACAAAACAGTTTTATTTTGTTCTCTCCTCTTTTATTTTACGAATGTATGTTCTATAATAGTGATAGGATAGGTGGGATTGAACATGCAGAATACACAAAGAATCGCAGTCCGCAGATTAGTGGAGTTTATTTTGCGCAGAGGGAGTATTGATGCTAGGCATACGAGTGAACACACCGCGTTAGAAGGTGCTAAGATTCATCGGAAACTTCAAAAGATAGCTGGCGAAAATTATCAAAAAGAAGTCAAATTAGCCATTAACATAGAATTGAATCATCAAACATACATAATTGAAGGTCGAGCAGATGGCATTTTTGTTGATGATAAAAAGCGGACAGTAATTGATGAAATCAAAACATCAGAACCAGCATTTTCAGATTTGTTGGAAGAACAAATTGACATGTATTGGTATCAAGTGATGTGTTACGGCCATATTTACTGTCAGCAAGAAGGCTTGGAACTAATTACATTACAGTTGACCTATTATCAAACTACAACTGACGAAATCACTCGCCAAGAGAAAGAATTTACTAAAGACGAGCTAAAAGTATTTTTTGAAGATCTAACACAAAAATATGAGCAGTGGCTGATTTTTAAAGCAAATTGGCGTAAAATTCGGAACCGATCATTGCAAAAATTACCTTTTCCCTATGGAGATTATCGGGCAGGTCAAAGAGAACTAGCGGTTGCAGCTTACAAAACGATTTTGAGTGATCAGAAACTCTTTGTTGAAGCACCGACTGGTACTGGGAAAACAATTTCAACCTTATTTCCAACCCTAAAGGCGATCGGTGAGGAACAAGCTGAAAGGGCGTTTTATTTAACTGCTAAAACAATTACTCGTCAAGTTGCAGAAGATGCCGTGGAAGCGATGAAACAAAAGAACATGAAATTAAAGAGCGTAACACTAACAGCCAAGGACAAGATTTGTTTTTTGAGTGAGCGAAATTGCACACCGGAAGCTTGCCCTTTCGCTAATGGTTATTATGATCGTTTGAACGAAGGTCTATGGGATTTATTAAATAATGAAGATCAGTTTACACGTGAAGTTATTGAAATTTACGCACGAAAGCATACCTTATGTCCGTTTGAATTGTCTTTAGATGTTAGTTTGTGGTGTGATTTAGTGATTTGCGATTACAATTATTTATTTGATCCAGTTGTTTATTTAAGACGTTTTTTTGAGGAGCAGACAGAAGTTAAAGAAAATGTATTTTTAGTAGACGAGGTGCATAATTTAGTTAATCGTTCGCGAGAAATGTATTCAGCTGAGTTATCTAAAAATAAGCTGTCGATTTTAAAGGGAACTCTTGATAAAAAACAAGATAAGCTGATTCGCGCACTTAGCAAAATCGAAAAAGAATTTGATAAAATCAAATTGATCTGTGAGGAAGCAGGAAAAGAATTTTTACATCAAAATGCACCCATTGATTCTCTGGTTAGAGCAGCTTATTCTGCAGCTGAAAAAATCAAAGAATGGCTTCCAGAAAACCAAGATCATATTGAATTGAATCAAGTCTTATCTGTTTATTTTGAGGTGCTTAATTATACTAAAATCAGTGAAGGGTATGATGATCATTATTGCACGTATGTAAATTGTCAAAATCATGACATTTTGGTCAAGCAATTTTGTATCGATCCGACCTATCTTTTACAACAAAAATTAGACAAAGGTAAAGCCAGTATTTTATTTTCAGCAAGTTTAACACCGCTTGATTATTATCAAAAAATTTTAGGTGGGGGAGAGGAAAGTTTACGTTATCGAATCCCAAGTCCTTTTCCAAAAGAAAATCAATTATTGATAATCGAAAAATATATCCAGACCACTTACAAAGAACGTGCGAATAGTTATGAAAAAATTGTTGATAGTCTGACGAATATGATCCAGCAAAAAGAAGGCAATTACTTTGTGTTTTTCCCTTCCTATTCCTACATGGACATTATCTATGAACTGTTTCGAAAAAGGAATCCAAACGTTAAAACAAAGTTACAAGCAAGCATGATGAATGAAGCTGAACGAGAAGCCTATTTGGCTGATTTTGTGTTGGATCCGCTAGAAACTTTGGTTGGTTTTTGTGTCTTAGGAGGCATCTTTTCAGAAGGAATCGATTTAAAGGGGAGTCGATTGGTCGGTACAGCAATTGTTGGAGTGGGCTTGCCACAAATCAATCATGAGCAAGAGTTGATCAAAGACTATTATGATCAGGAAAACAATCAAGGATTTCAATTTGCTTATCAAATTCCTGGGATGAATAAAGTTTTGCAAGCAGCTGGTAGAGTTATTAGAGATACTGGTGATAGAGGCGTCGTATTACTTTTAGATCAGCGTTTTTCAACGTCCGCTGTTCAGCGTTTTTTTCCGCCTCATTGGGACCAGATTCAAACATCTTATTCTCACGATCGGACTAAGCAGTTTTTGGAAGGATTTTGGCACCTTGATTAGACAGAAGATGGTAGGAAAAAATACACCTAACTGGTATACTGAAACAAGTATTGATCCATCAATTAATGCTCATTTGTGATGAGTATAGTGAGTTGAAAAAAGCCGAAGTCTTGATTATCGGCTCTTTTTTGAGCAGTATAATTTCAGAGTGATTCAAATAAAATAATCATAGGGAGACGAAAGATGAAAACAATCCTAGTTTTACATACAGGCGGCACGATTTCAATGTCAAAGGAAGCAGATGGAAATGTGACAACGAACAACATGAACCCATTGCTTGATCAAGAAGAGTTATTAGCAGGAAAAGTCAATTTGATTGTTGAACCGATTTTCAATATTCCTTCTCCTCACATGACATTAGAGCGAATGCTGGAATTAAAACAACGCATTCAAAAAGCTTATACTGAAAATGTCGATGGAGTGGTCATTACTCACGGAACAGATACATTAGAAGAAACAGCTTACTTTTTAGATATTACATTGGAACATAAAATTCCAGTTGTTTTAACAGGAGCAATGCGTTCAAGCAATGAAATTGGGACAGATGGTTTATATAATTTCATCAGTGCGGTCTGGACAGCCTGTTCGGATGAATCTTATGGCAGAGGTGTGCTTGTTGTAATGAATGATGAAATTCATACAGCCCGCTATGTGACAAAAACGCACACCACAAATGTAGCCACATTTCGGACACCAACGTTTGGTCCAATTGGTATGATTGCTAAAGAACGAACTTTTTTTGCAAGTGAAGTAAGCACTCAAGAGGTTTGCGATATAGAGAATGTTGCTGGAGAAGTTTATGTGATCAAAGCATATGCTGGCATGGATGGTAGTTTATTTGATTTAGTGAATAATGAGCAAACGGATGGTATTGTGATAGAAGCATTGGGGGCAGGAAACTTACCACCAGAAACATTACCTGCATTGGAAAGGGTTCTAGCTAGAAATATTCCGATTGTTTTAGTGTCAAGGTGTTCTAACGGCATAGCAGAAGATATTTACGATTATGAAGGCGGCGGTGTTAATTTAAAGAAAATGGGCATTATTTTTTCTAGAGGATTAAATGGACCAAAAGCTCGAATTCGCTTGATTGTAGGGTTGAATAGTGGGAAAGATTCGCAAGCATTGGCTGATTTTTTAAGCCAATAAAATAAAAAAGTATAACGAGTTGGCAAGGTCTTAACTCGTTATACTTTTTATTAACGGAAATTTGTGAATTGTAACTCCACAGGTAAGTCTAAATTTCTAAGCAAAGCAATCACTTTTTGTAAGTCATCACGGCTTTTTCCAGTGACTCTGATTTGGTCTTCTTGAATTTGCGATTTCACTTTGATACCAGAATTTTTGATCGCAACATTGATTTTTTTGGCGTTATCTTTATCAATGCCACTGATCAAATCGCCATATTGACGAGCAGAACCTCCAAGGGCTTTTTCACTTGTTGAAAAGTGGATGTTTTTGATAGGTACAGCTCTTTTGACTAGTTTACTGAACAAGACATCTTTTACTTGTTCGATTTTATAATCATCTTCAGCGACCACGACTAATTTATTGTTTTCTAATTTTATATCTGCGATTGACCCTTTAAAATCAAAACGATTTTTGATTTCTTTCATTGCAATCTGGATCGAGTTTTTGACTTCTTCCATATTCATTTCCGATGTTACATCAAAACTTGCTTCTTTTGCTGCCATTTGCTAATCTCCTCTCAGTATTTCTTACTTTTATAGTACCATTAAATAGGGAAGAAACAAGTAAAAAAAACATTTTTGATAGGAGCGTTGAATCAAGGAAAGCAGATCGATTGAACGGTCAGATCATAAGAATAAAATAATCCTCATTTTCTGCTTTTTTTCTTTTCTTTTATTAAGCAACCTGTTATTCTAATTCGAGGGATTCTATGTTAGAAAATAAAACATAGAAGCTGGAAAGAATGATTACGGCTTTCCAGAAGATTGGGAGGTTTTGGATGAGTAAGTGGGTTATTTCATATAAAAAAAGTGAGACATTGAAAAAGTTTGCTGTGATTTTTGTTACCGGAATTTTAGTAGCAATCAGTTTGAACTTTTTTTTGATTCCGGCGAAAGTTTTTTCTGCTGGTATGAATGGAGTTGCGCAAATTATTGCAACGCTATTGCATACACATTTGGGAATCACGCTAGATACTGGACTTTTTATTTTATTACTAAATATTCCTATTTTTATTTTAGGTTTTATGAAACTTGGAAAAGAATCAACGATTTACAGCTTTTTAAATGTCGCATGGGTTTCTTTAACGACCATTTTGATTCCAATCGAAGTAATCACGACCAATCCTTTGATGAATGCGATCGCAGGTGGTGTGTTGATTGGGATTGGTGCAGGATTGTCGCTTAAGATGGGATTTACGACTGGCGGAATGGATGTTATTTCATTGGTTTTATCCAAAACTACTGGGAAAACGGTTGGCAATTATATGTTTATGTTAAATGGAATCATTGTGGCAATCGCAGGATTTGTGTTTGACTGGGAAAGTGCGTTATATACGATTATTTCGATTTACTGTATGACTCAAGTAGTGGATACAATCCATACAAGTCACCAAAAGATAACGGCGATGATCGTGACCGTTCAGCCAGAAATCGTGACACAGGCAATTTCAAAGCAGATGGTTCGGGGGATGACTCTACTGCCATCGATGGGCGGTTATTCTGGTGTTGAAGGAAGAATGATCATGATGGTGATAACACGTTATGAATTGTATGATTTGGAGCAAATTGTTTATGCAGTAGATGAGAATGCATTTATGAATATCATTCCTACACATTCTGTATTGGGACGATTTGCAAATGAAGATGAGCAGCGAATTTTTAAAAGTACAGGGAGTTTCCCTGAAATGAAAAAGCATAAGAAGAAATAATGAATACACAAACAAAAAAAACAAACAAACAACTTCCTATTGGCTAGTGTTTGTTTTTTTGTTGTAAGGAAATTTTTAACTCAAGTCACTTTGGTGGTTTTAGTACCATGAACTGAAGCCATGTGCTAGGTGAAGGTCAACAATTGTTAAGCAAAGAAGAAACAGAAAGAATTGCTAAGTAATTTTTAGATCAGTTGGAGCCAGGTTATTTTGAAACTTTGGGTAGTTTATGGATTGATCAACATGACGAAATAATTACTTTAGGTTGTTTTTTATGTTAACCGCATAATAAAATATACAGTGACTGAGGGATAACTCAAAGAGTTATGTCTTAGTCGCTTTTTTGTTATCAGATTTTATGGTAAATTTCCCAGAGATTGACACTTTTTCTCTTGTTGTCAACTGACTTCCCAGAAGTTCTTCAAAGCATTGATAGCGTATTCATCGGGTGGTATAACTAACATGTAAAACAAATAAACAGAAGGAGGGTGTTTCATTAGTGATGGAAAAAGTGCAACGGTTTGGAGGAGCAATGTTTACACCGGTATTATTATTTTCATTTTCCGGTATTATGGTAGCGCTAGCGATTATTTTCAAAAATCCGATGATCGTTGGGAGTATTGCAAATGAAGGAACCGTCTGGTATGGGATTTGGTCTGTTTTAGAAAGCGGTGCTTGGACGGTATTCAATCAAATGGAATTATTATTTGTTATAGGATTACCGATTGGGTTAGCCAAAAAAGCGAATGCTAGAGCTGCAATGGAAGCTTTTGTGATTTATCTGACGTGTAATTATTTTATCAGTAGTATGTTGGACTATTTTGGCTCATTCTTTGGTGTTGATTTTACCCAAGAAGTGGGCGGCGATAGTGGCATGAAGATGATTGCGGGTATCAAGACGTTAGATACGGGCATTATTGGGGCAATATTTATTTCAGCAATCGTCGTTTGGTTGCATAATCGTTACTTCGATACTAAATTGCCAGATTTCTTAGGGATTTTCCAAGGCTCATCGTTAATTGCGATTTTAGGATTTTTCACGATGTTGCCGATCGCATTTCTTATTTGCCTAATTTGGCCAAAAATTCAAATGGGTATTGGATCAATGCAGACTTTCTTAGCAAGTGCTGGAACCTTTGGTGTTTGGTTATATACATTTTTAGAAAGAATTTTGATTCCTACGGGACTACATCATTTCATTTATACACCGTTTGTATTTGGACCAGCTGTTGTTGAAAATGGGATTACGAAATATTGGATGGCTCACTTAAATGAATTTGCGCAAACAACGACGCCAATCAAACAGCTATTCCCACAAGGTGGGTTTGCATTACATGGAAACTCCAAAATTTTTGCATCACCAGGAATTGCGGCAGCCTTTTATTTCACAGCGAAACCTGATAAACGGAAAAAAGTGTTAGCAATTTTAATACCCGTAACATTGACTGCCGTTTTAGCTGGTATTACAGAACCGTTAGAATTTACGTTCTTATTTGTTGCACCGCCATTATTTGTTTTACATGCTGTGTTAGCAGCAACGATGGCTGCAACAATGTATTTCTTTGGGGTTGTAGGCGATATGGGCGGTGGGTTTATTGATTTATTAGCGAAAAATTGGATTCCGTTATTTGCAAATCATAAAGGAATGATTTTCACTCAATTGATTATTGGTTTATCTTTCACCTTGATCTACTTTATTGTTTTTCGTGCATTGATTTTAAAGTTTAATTTTGCTACACCTGGAAGAGAAGAAGATCAAGAAGTTAAATTATATAGTAAAAAAGAGTATAAAGAAGCGAAAAAAGCAGGAACGTTAGGCGATATTGCGATTGCTGGTGCCAATCAATACACAGAACAAGCTGCTGTTTATTTAGAAGCGTTTGGCGGCAGTGATAACATTGAAAAGGTCAATAATTGTGCCACACGTTTGAGAATCACTGTGAAAGATGAAACAATCGTTCTGCCAGATAGCGCTTTTAAAGAAGGTGGAGCGCACGGTGTCGTTAGAAGTGGTACGGCATTTCAAGTGATCGTCGGCTTAGATGTGCCCCAAGTGAGAGAACAATTTGAAAACTTATTGGCTTTGGGCGATGAAACATAATAAAACGAATAAAAGAGAAGGAGCTGGAAAAAATGAAGAAATTTTCAATCGTAATTGCAGGGGGAGGAAGTACCTTTACCCCAGGAATCGTTTTAATGTTATTGGATAACTTAGAAAAATTTCCAATCAGACAAATCAAATTTTATGATAACAATCCAGAAAGACAAAAACAAATCGCAGATGCCTGTGAAATCATTATAAAAGAGCAGGCGCCAGAGATTCAATTTTTAGCAACAACTGATCCTAAAACAGCGTTTACCGATGTTGATTTTGTAATGGCTCATATTCGGGTCGGTTTGTATGCTATGAGGGAAAAAGATGAGAAAATACCATTGAAATACGGTGTGATTGGACAGGAAACCTGTGGGCCAGGAGGAATTGCTTATGGCATGCGTTCCATTGGTGGCGTGTTAGAATTGATAGATTATATGGAAAAATATTCGCCGGATGCTTGGATGTTAAATTATTCAAATCCAGCAGCAATTGTTGCTGAAGCGACACGTAAATTACGTCCGACTACTAAAATTATCAATATCTGTGATATGCCAGTCGGTATTGAAGAGAGGATGGCTAAGGCTGTTGGGTTACGTTCTAGAAAAGAGATGGTGGTGCGGTATTATGGCTTGAATCACTTTGGTTGGTGGACGGATATTAGAGATAAAAAAGGCAATGATTTGATGCCGAAAATTAAAGAACATGTGCAAGAATATGGTTACTCATTAAAAGAAGAAGTTGAGGAATCGCAGCATACAGATGCTAGTTGGATGCATACGTTTGCTAAGGCTAAGGAAGTATATGCCGTTGATCCAACTACTTTGCCAAATACGTATTTGAAATATTACTTCTATCCGCAGGATGAAGTAGCGCATTCCAATCCAGAATATACAAGAGCAAATGAAGTGATGGCTGGACGTGAAAAACATGTTTTTGGTGAATGTAATCGAATTACTAAGGCCAAAACTGCTGAAGGAACAACACTTGAAGTTGATGAACATGCGTCATACATTGTGGATCTAGCAAGAGCTATCGCATACAATACTCATGAAAGAATGTTGTTGATTGTTGAAAATCAAGGTGCTGTAGTCAATTTTGATGAAACGGCGATGGTAGAAGTTCCTTGTATCGTTGGAAGTAACGGGCCAGAGCCAATCGTTCAAGGGAAAATTCCACATTTTCAAAAGGGACTAATGGAGCAACAAGTTGCTGTTGAAAAATTAGTTGTGGAAGCTTGGACAGAAGGTTCATACCAGAAATTATGGCAAGCATTGATGCTGTCAAGGATTGTTCCAAATGCTCGAATCGCTCAAGAGATTCTAGAGGATTTAATAGAAGCAAACAAAGAGTTTTGGCCTAAGTTGTCATAGTCTTGTTTCAACGTAGTTTTCCTTAGAAAATTCCCTTAGTATCGTTTTGATTTTTCATCCTTTATACTAGGGGAATAGAACTAAGGAAAAGAGGGATCGAATATGAATTTAGAAACGTTGATGCAAAAACACCAAAAACAATTAAGTGAGATGGATTGGGCGATTCTAGGCTATATTTTAGAAAATGAACAAGATATCATGCGTCTAAGTATCGTTGAGTTGGGTGAAAAAGTCCATAGTTCCAAATCCTCCATTTTACGATTAGCTAAAAAGTTAGGTTTTTCAGGCTATTCAGAATTCAAGTATTTTATGCGGCAATCTAAACAAACTAACATCGGGGCGACAGGAACAGACTTAATCGATCTGCAAACAAAAGATATTGAAAACACAGTCAAATTAGCTCAACAAACTGATTTTACGTCATTGAGTAAAGCGATTCAAAAAGCTAATACCGTTTATTGTTATGCGACTGGTTACTCTCAAAGAAAAGTGATCGAAGAGTTTTCTAAGATGTTGATGATCTGTGACAAACGTTCTATTATTATTCCCGTAAAAACAGAACTAGACATCAGCATGTCAATGATCACAAAAGAAGACATCGTTTTATTTGTGTCTTTAAGTGGGGAAACAGACGATGTCAAAGAAAATATTCTGTCTTTAAATGCTCGAAAAATTCCTGTTGTAGCAATCACAGCTTTCTCACATAATTTTTTTGCGGAGCATGCTCAATATGCATATTTTTATTATTCAACACCATTTACAGTTTCTGGAAAAGAGCATATAGCTCAATCATTAGTGGGATTAAGTGTACTAATGGACTTGATTTACAGAAAATATGTTACTTATTTAAATAAAGAATTTGAGGAGGGAATGTGATGTCACTGTTTTTACACTCAGTTAAAATAAAAAGAATATTGTTTGGCTATTGGTCGACACTTTTGTCGTTGTTTGGTGTATATAGTTTGATTTTTGCAGCGGTCAAAAAGGTTGAAGTGATTACTATTTTTACAAATATACCGAGTTTGGCTCTAACAAGTATTGTTGTTTTCTTAATGATTTTTCAGCTTTTTGGTCTATACATCATTGGTAATTCAAGTGATTGTCGGCATTCCTTATTAGGTTTTTACATAAAATTCAATATGGTTCAGCAATTATTAACATTGAATATTCCAGGATTTCTTTTGTGCTTATGTTTTTATCGAAGTTTATTAAATGAGAACGAAGAATTTGACCTACCGAAGCAAACGAAATGGACAATGTTTGGACTAATGGGATTTATCAGTTTAATAACTATTTTAGTCGTTTGGATTCGTCTATCATTATAATGTTTATTGGAGTGAAGGTAGGAACTAGAGGCTATTTCACTCTTTTTTTTGACAAAAAGAAGAAAGTGTCTACAGTTTTGTGAAAGTCTGGACAAAAGTTTTCTGAAAAAGTCAATTTTAGTAGAAAAGTACTAAAAAGTCTGCTAAAATATAACTGTTGGTTAAGGATATCCTTAACAAATAAAGTTTTTTTAAAACTTAGGAGGAATTTTATTATGCCATTAGTATCAGGAACAGAATTTCTTAAAGCAGCTCGCAAAAGCGGCTACGGTGTCGGAGGATTCAACACAAACAACCTAGAATGGACAAAAGCGATTCTTGAAGCTGCAGAAGCTAAAAAAGCGCCAGTTTTGATCCAAACTTCTATGGGTGCGGCTAAATACATGGGCGGATACCAAGTATGTTACGATTTAGTTAAAGACTTGATCGATTCAATGGGCATTACTGTACCAGTTGCTCTTCACTTAGATCACGGTGAATATGAAGATGCATTAGAATGTATCGAAATTGGTTATACTTCAGTTATGTTTGACGGATCTCACTTACCATTTGAAGAAAACATCGAAAAAGCGAAAGATGTTGTTGCCAAAGCACATGCTAAAGGCGTTTCTGTAGAATGTGAAGTTGGTTCAATCGGCGGTGAAGAAGACGGAATCATCGGTTCTGGCGAATTAGCTGACGTACAAGAATGTGTACAAATGGTTGCTACAGGTATTGACTACCTAGCATGCGGAATCGGTAACATCCACGGTTCTTACCCAGAAAACTGGACTGGTTTAGCATTTGATCACTTACAAGAAATCGCTGACGCTGTTGGTGACATTCCATTAGTATTACACGGTGGATCAGGTATTCCTTTAGAACAAGTTCAAAAAGCCATCTCAATGGGCGTTTCTAAAATCAACGTTAACACTGAGTGTCAAGAAGTATTTGCAGCAGCAACTCGTAAATACATCGAAGAAGGCAAAGATCTTGAAGGTAAAGGCTTTGACCCTCGTAAATTATTAGCACCAGGAACAAAAGCTGTTACTGAATTAGTTGAACAACGTATCGAATGGTTCGGTTCTGCTAATAAAGCATAATTGATTTTATAACTAGAAAAACTGAGACTACAGACTTCTGTAATCTCAGTTTTTTATTTAAAAATAATATTTATACTACGCCTTTTTATTTTGAAATGCTCAAAAATGATTGAAAAATTAGGTGAATGAAGAAAAATAACCAAAAGCGAATGGCTGTTGGCTTTTTTATTGTCCTTTAATGTGTTAGAATAGTTTGGGTATATTATAAAAAAAAAATAAAACTATTTGTTTTACATAGATAGGTGAGAATAATAAATGAAAAAAATCGTAATCAATGGTAATCGTCCTTTAACAGGAGAAGTATCGATCAGCGGAGCTAAAAATAGTGCAGTTGCTCTAATTCCAGCAGCTATTTTAGCTGATTCACCAGTAACATTAGATGGTGTCCCTGATATTCAAGATGTACATTCATTAATTGAAATTTTAGAAATCATGGGTGCTAAAACAACTTTTACTGACAATACACTAGTTATAGATCCAACAGAAATCGTTTCTGTTCCAATGCCTAAAGGCAAAATCAATAGTCTTCGTGCTTCATATTACTTTATGGGTTCACTATTAGGGAAATTTGGCGAAGGGGTTGTTGGACTTCCAGGTGGTTGTTATCTAGGTCCACGTCCCATTGATCTTCATATAAAGGGTTTTGAAGCTCTTGGAGCTAAAGTAACTAATGAACACGGCGCAATGTATCTAAGAACCGAAGATGGGCTTCATGGAACGAGAATCTTTATGGATATGGTTTCTATTGGTGCTACGATCAATGTGATGTTAGCCGCAGTGAAAGCAGAAGGCAAAACGATTATTGAAAATGCTGCGCGTGAGCCAGAAATTATCGATGTTGCAACATTATTGAACAATATGGGGGCAAACATCCGTGGTGCTGGAACGGATATTATTCGAATTGAAGGCGTTGAAAAACTACACGGCTGTCGTCATTCGATCATTCCTGACCGTATTGAAGCAGGGACATACTTAGCCTTAGCTGCTGCAATGGGTGAAGGCATAAAAGTTCGTAATGTGATTTATGAACACTTAGAAAGTTTTATTGCCAAATTACAAGAGATGGGCGTAAAAATGACGATCGAAGAAGATATGATCGAAGTTCATCCGTCCCATGATCTAAAAATGACCACTGTTAAAACTTATCCTTATCCAGGTTTTGCGACAGATTTGCAGCAACCAATCACACCTTTGATGTTAAAAGCCAAAGGAACTGGTGAGGTTATTGATAGCATCTATGCACAACGGACCAAACATATACCAGAATTAGTACGAATGGGTGCAGATGCATCGATCGAAGGCAATATGATCGTAATCAATGGTCCTGCACAATTGCATGGTGCTGAAGTCGTGGCGTCAGATCTAAGAGCTGGTGCTTGTCTAGTAATAGCAGGATTGATGGCAACAGGTACAACAACGATTTATAACGTAGAATACATTTTACGTGGCTATGATCATATTATAGAAAAATTAACAGCACTTGGTGCCGATATTCAAATGATTGAAACAGAAGAAGAAATCGAGGTGGCTAAATGAGTGACTATTTAACAATGGCGGAGCTTGAAAACAGCACATTAAAAGATATTTATTCTTATGCTAAAGAGTTCAAGATCCCTTATTATAGTCAAATGAATAAAAAAGAACTTTCATTAGCCGTTATCAGAGCGCAAGCTGAGAAGCAAGGTTTTTTCTTCATGGAAGGAATTTTGGATATAGTTTCTCAAGACGGCTATGGTTTTTTACGCCCAATTAACTATGGACCTAGTGCTGAAGATATCTACATTTCATCTTCGCAAATTCGCCGATTTGGTTTAAGAAACGGCGACAAAGTTGCTGGAAAAGCTCGTCCTCCAAAAGAATCGGAACGTTATTATGGGTTGATGCATGTTGAAAGTGTCAATGGGAAAGATCCAGAAGAAGCAAAAGAGCGTCCGCATTTCCCAGCATTAACACCACTTTACCCCGAAAAACAAATCAAGTTAGAAACAACTTCAGGCAGATTATCAACACGCATGATCGATATCTTTTCTCCTGTTGGTTTTGGACAAAGGGGATTGATCGTGGCACCTCCAAAAGCAGGGAAGACGAGTGTGTTAAAAGAAATCGCCAATGGTATCTCAGAAAATTTTCCAGATATAGAATTAATTTTATTATTGATCGATGAACGACCTGAAGAAGTGACCGATTTAGAACGTAGTGTGAAAGGCGATGTTGTTTCTTCAACATTCGATCAACAACCGCAAAACCATACACGTGTCTCTGAATTAGTTTTAGAGCGTGCAATGCGTCTGGTCGAAGACAAACGAGATGTCGTGATTCTGATGGATAGTATCACTCGTTTAGCTCGCGCATATAATTTAGTGATCCCAGCAAGCGGACGGACTTTGAGTGGTGGAATCGATCCTGCAGCTTTTTATAAGCCAAAACGTTTCTTTGGTGCTGCTAGAAATATCGAAGAGGGCGGTAGTTTGACGATCCTTGCCACAGCATTAGTGGATACAGGAAGTCGAATGGACGACGTTATTTTTGAAGAATTCAAAGGAACGGGTAATATGGAACTGCACTTATCTCGTGATTTGGCAGATCGTCGTATTTTCCCTGCAATTGATATCAAAAAATCAGGTACCCGTAAAGAAGATTTGCTAATGTCTTCTGATCAGTTGGAAGAAACTTGGAAACTGCGTAACCATATGACAGGTGATTCTTTAGAATACACAGAGCAATTTGTTAAATTTTTACGTAAAACGAAAAACAATCAAAAATTCTTTGAAGAATTTCACGATGTCTCATTTGGCAAACAAGCAAAAAAAAATATTAAAAGATAATTGCATCGATAAACGAATCATGCTATTATAGTACTGTTGTATACCGACAAATAAACTCTGATGCAGCAAATGGATCAGGGCAAAGGAGCGAAAAGACTATGAAACAAGATATCCATCCAGAATATCACCCAGTTATTTTTATGGACTCAACAACTGGTTTTAAATTCTTGTCAGGTTCTACTAAGCACTCTGACGAAACAGTTGAATGGGAAGACGGAAACACTTATCCTGTAATCCGTGTCGAAGTTACATCTGACTCTCATCCATTTTACACTGG
Source organism: Enterococcus sp. AMC1252 (assembly GCF_058216515.1). Classification (NCBI taxonomy): domain Bacteria; kingdom Bacillati; phylum Bacillota; class Bacilli; order Lactobacillales; family Enterococcaceae; genus Enterococcus; species Enterococcus sp. AMC1252. The sequence continues at coordinate 2,460,198 of NZ_CM177097.1, read as the reverse complement.
ACGTCAAAAATTTACACAAGCAGACGGACGTGTGGATCGTTTCAACAAAAAGTATGGTATCAAAGATGCCAACGCCAACCCAGAAGCTTAATTCAAACAGCAATGGTTATAAGACCCAGCTCATTTATGAGCTGGGTCTTATTTTTGTATGTGTTGAAAAAAGAAGTGAGTTAGCAGTTAAAAAAAGTTGATTTTTCTAATAGAAAGCTTTTTGTTATGAATTATTCTTCTACTTTTGTACACTTTAAGAAAGTGTTAAGTAACTATTAAGGAGGAGTCGTTATGAAATGGTATAAAATGACAACAGAGCAAGTATTAACGGCATTACAATCTGATCTAAATGGACTTGACAGAACTCTGAGGAAATCGAAACAAGAAGCAGGCAGTAATACTCTTTCTAAAGAAAAAGAAGCAAGCAAGTTACAAAAATTTTTACATCATTTTCATGATTTATTAATTTATGTATTACTTGTGTCAGCGTTACTAAAAGGTGTTAGCGGTCATTTTATTGATATGGCGATTATTTTATTAGTGGTCATCATCAATGCAATTATCGGTTATGTGCAAGAAGCAAAAGCTACAGACTCGTTGGAAAGCCTCTCTTCTATGATGAGCTCAGAGGCAGTCGTTTTAGTAGCAGGTGAAAAAGAAACAGTCAAAGCAGAATCTTTAGTAGCAGGTGATATTGTCTATTTAAGCCCAGGTGATATTGTTCCAGCGGATCTTCGAGTGATTGAAGCGTATAATTTGGTGATTGATGAAGCTATCTTAACAGGTGAATCAACTCCTGTAGAGAAAAGTAATCGAACTCTTGAAGAAGACGCAGACTTAGGTGACCATTTAAACATGGCTTATTCTGGTACTTTGATTAACAGTGGAACAGGTAGAGGAATTGTTGTTCAAATTGGTGATCAAACAGAGATTGGCAAGATCAATCAGCATTTGAAGAATGTAGGTAGTAACGAAACACCTTTGATCAAAAAAATGAAGCAATTGAATAAACAAATTTTTTTCTTTTTAATGGCGTTGATTGTTCTTCTTGTTTTGTTTAGTTTGTTTTTCCGAGATTTAATGGCTAATGAGTTACTTTCTTCTATGATTGCTTTAGCAGTTTCAGCAGTACCAGAAGGTTTACCAGCCGTTTTGTCTATTATTTTGTCTGTTGGTGTAACACGAATGGCACGCCAACACGCAATTATCAAGAAAATGCCTGCAGTTGAAACGTTAGGTAGTATGGGAGTTATTTGTTCAGATAAAACTGGAACGCTAACAAAAAATGAAATGGAAGTTGTAGCAATTGTTACGTCAGAAGAAACGATTGACACGATATTAAATGGAGCAGACTCCATTCGTCAAGTTGAGCAAGATGATACGCTAAGAAAAATGGCTGAAATCGCCTCCTATTGTAATGATACAAAGATCACTTATAAAAACGGTGTAAGAGAAGTGATTGGCAACCCAACGGAAGGAGCTCTGCTGGATTGGGCAAATCATACTGCTCTAGTGGAAGAAGAGCATGATATCAACAAAATTCCATTTGACTCATCCTATAAATACATGGCCACGTTGGTCGATATCCAAGAGAAGCGTTATATTTATTTAAAAGGAGCGCCAGATGTTTTATTAAATATGGTTGATCATCAGTTAGTTGACAAAAAATCAGAAGCGTTTGATGAACCTTACTGGCAACAAAAAATCAGTCAACAAGCGACTAAAGGACAACGGATTTTAGCGGCAGCTTTTAAGGAAGTAACGAAAACACAAACAACGCTTGCCCACGAAGATTTACAAAGTGGGATGATTCTTGCTGGTTTATTTGGGATTATCGATCCGCCAAAAAAAGAAGCGATTGAAGCAGTTCGTATCAGTCAAAAAGCAGGCATCTCAGTGAAAATGATTACAGGAGATCATAAGGATACTGCGGTGGCAATAGCTAAGGAAATTGGTCTTGAAAATTATAAAAATGCATTGGTAGGTAAAGATATTGAGCAACTTAATGATGATGAACTAGCGAATGTTGTTTTAACGAATGATGTATACGCAAGAACAACGCCTGAACATAAACTGCGCTTAGTGAATGCGATTCAAAAAAATGGACAAATTGTTGGGATGACAGGAGATGGTGTCAATGATGCACCTGCTCTTAAACAAGCAGATATCGGTATCGCTATGGGAATCAAAGGGACTGAGGTGACCAAAGATGCAGCAGATATGGTTTTAGCAGATGATAATTTTGCGACCATTACTGTTGCAATCAAAGAAGGTAGACGAGTTTATGAAAACTTGAAAAAAACAATCTATTTTTCTTTACCAACAGCTTTTGCACAAGGATTATTAGTCGTAGTTTCCTTATTGTTAGATAGACCGCTTCCTCTAACTTCTGTACAAATTTTATGGCTGAATATGGTGACTACGATTACATTATCTTTTGCACTAGGTTTTGAACCGTTAGCAAAAAATGGAATGGATCAACCTCCTCGTAATCCGAAAGAAACTATTTTAGATCGATATGCTGTTTTTCGTATCGTCTATGTGTCGCTTTTATTAGCTGCGTTAGGCTTTTTAGTCAATGGGTTTTTAGAAGGACGTAATGCTTCTGAAGCCGTTATGCAGACGACTTTGATTACAACGATCGTGTTTGGACAAGTTTTTTATATGATCAATTGTCGAGAGATTTATCTATTTTCAATTAATAAAAGTATACTTTCAAACAAAATTTTATGGTTGTCTTTACTAGTCTTATTCATTTTACAATCACTATTGATTTTTACGCCAATTATGCATCTTGCTTTAGGAACAGCAGATATTGGCGGGTCTTATATAAAATTGGCTTTCCTTTCAGGGATTGTTGTTTTTATAGTTGTAGAGTTTGAAAAATTCATTACTCGAAAGTTGAAAAAAGTATAGTATTTGGTAGAAAGTATTTAGAAGGAATTAATGAGGTATTCTGTTTAAACAAAACGGAATATCTTACTTTTATACTCTAAGTGCAACTTGACAAAAAAATTGTAAATATAAACAAAAGTACTTGAAAATAAAAGTTGGCGAAAAAAAGGCTGAGAAAGATGATAAAATAGTTTTAGTTCATTCAATAGACAATCGATTTCAAACGAAAGAGAGAGGAAAATAATGAAAATAAGTAATCAACAATTTGGTGATACGGCTATTTTGTATTCGCTTACTAACGATAATGGTTTAACGCTGAATGTCACAAATTTAGGAGCCAGAATCGTGGATTTGATCGTACCTGTTAGTGGAAAAGAGCGAAATATTGTTTTAGGATTTGAATCTGCTGAGGAATACTTAGCTAAAGATATGTATTTTGGTGCAACAATTGGGCGTGTTGCAGGTAGAATCAAACATGGTTCATTTTCAATCGATAATCAAAGGTATCAATTACCTGTTGATCCTAAAAATGGACATACGTTGCACGGCGGCTTTGAAAGTTTTGAAGCAAAAGTATGGAACGCTAAAATAGAAGAAACAAATGATCAAGTTTCAGTTATTTTTTCTTATCTGAGCCCAGAAGGAGAAAATGGTTTTCCAGGAGAATTAAAAGCTCGTGTAACGTATACACTGACAAATAAAAATGAATGGATCATAGATTATCACGCCTCTACCGATCAACCAACACTCTATAATCCAACCAATCATGTGTATTTCAATTTGACTGGAGATGCGTCACGATCTGTTGATGAACATGAACTATTTGTAGATGCTGACACGTTTGCAGTAGTAAACAATGATACGACTGTTACAGGTGAACTACGTTCTGTTTCTGACACACCTTTTGACTTCAGACAACCTAAGTCAATGAATCAAGTGTTTGAGACGAATTATGAACAAAATAGCTTAGTAGATGGATTAGATCATCCATTTATCTTGAATCAGACGGGTTTTACTAAACCTCAGGCAATCATTACAGCCCCAGGAAAGGATCTCTCAGTACAAATGTATACGGATCGGCCAGCAGTCGTGATTTTTACAGCCCAGTTTGGTAACGAAGGGCCAGAAGTTCGAGGTGAAAAAATGATACATCACGGTGGTATTACTTTAGAAACTCAAGTTAGTCCTGGAGCTGTTGAATTTGAAGAGCTGGGGTCTGTTTTCTTATATCCGGAAAACCCGTACCAAAGTCGTACCATTTATAAAATCAACTAAACCACCATTAGAAAACTATATCGTGACACTAAAAATTAGACGAAGGAATAGGAGTGTCTAACTCCAAGAAATAAAGGGAATTCACAAAAACTGCCGAGCATCACAGTTTGATGTTCTTCCAATTTTTGTGAATTCCAACTTATATTTGAAAGAATTATTTTTGCCCTAGTCATTTATCTATCCTTTTTGCTTAAATGTTTTTTTCTTGGAAGATACAGATTACTATGGCCTATTTTAAACGGGTATCATGCATCAACTGAATTTGTACGCCAAATGGATCTTCAATAATACCGTAGGCACTACTAAAAACATTATGATTCAACGGCTCAATGATCTTCACTCGCTTATCTGATGTCAAATTAGAATAAAACGTTTGGATTTCAGCCAAATCAGCACTTTGAATACATAAAGAAAAATTATTTCCAAGTGAAAAAGTTTCGGCGGGATTTATTGGGTTCTCTGCAATCATTATTTTAGTTTTCCCTACTTGTAAAACGGAATGGGAGATACAGTGTTTATTTTCCTTTGTTAGCTGTAAACTCGAATCCTTTTTAGCCATCTCTTCATATGTTACGACTAGTAATTCTTCAGCACCTAAGTGTCTTTTATAAAAAGCTAAGGCCTCTTGCCCCCGTCCATTCATTGATAAAAATACAGCGATTTCTAACGTCATATGGTTTCCTCTTTTCTTTTATTTTTGCTACATATTTAGTATACTGATTAAAGGTATCAAAACATGACACCTTTAGGAGGGCTTATGAAAAAAGCAGAGCGAATCAATGATATGATTCTGTACTTAGCGAATCGAAATAGTTTTAACTTAAAAGAGTTGATGAACCGCTATAGTATTTCAAAAAGTACAGCATTGCGAGATGTACAGTCCCTTGAAGAGGTCGGACTGCCAATTTATTCTGACCTTGGAAGATATGGTAAATATCAGCTATTAGATACTCAGATCATGACACCCGGCTTATTTACTGAAGGGGAGATTTATGCTCTTTATTTTGCCTTACTGACGCTTAATGGTTATCGTTCAACGCCCTTTAATATGGAAAGCAGCACACTTGAATTAAAATACAATAACGTTCTACCAGAAAAATTACGTCAAGAACTTTTAGTAATGCGCAAAATCGTGACACTTGAGCAAGTCAATCATAGTAACGTCAGTTTATTTTTAAAAGAAATCATTCAAGGAATTATTCATGAAAAAGTATTTGATATTCGTTATGTAAAAAATCAAGAAAGAAAATCGATCAACGCTCAATTTGTTCAACTTTCTTCGAAGTTTGGACAGTGGTATGCTAAAATTTGGAATTTTGAGACTAAAAAAATTCGTGTGATTCGTTGTGATAAAATTGAAGCAATTGCTGAAAAAGAAAGCATAGCTTCATTGTCTCTTGAAGTGTTACTAAGAGAAACTGAGATTTTTTACCAAAATGAGCAATTACTTGATTTTTCAATCAAAGTTGATGAACAGGGGAAAGATTTTTTTTCGAAAGAACAGTATCCATCGATGAAAATTGAAGTGCTTCAAGAACAATATTTGATTTCTGGGTATTATCATCCAGATGAAGAAGAATTTATCGCAGATTACCTGCTGCGTTTTGGAAAAACGATTTTACAGATAGAACCGATACGGTTAAAGGAACGTGTTTCAAATAGAGCTAAATTAATTGCTGATTATTTGGAGAGACTATAGGAGCGTGAGAAAGTGACAAACAAAACGAAAGATGTTAAAATGAAAACAACTTACTTTTAGTAAGTTGTTTTTTTGTAAATTTATTGACTGGAAACTGACCAGAAGGAGAGAGCTAGCATGCATTATATATTTGAAAAGGGTGCTTTACATGGGAAAAAATTACTGCTACTTCATGGCACTGGTGGTGATGAATCTTCATTGATTGAAATCGCTAGTTTTTTGGATGAAGATGCTACGTTACTTGCTTTTCGTGGAACAATTCAAGAGTCTGGCATGAATCGTTTTTTTAAGCGTAATGGCTTGAATCAGTTCGACTTAGTCAGCTTAGAAGAAGAAAGTGACCGATTAATGCAAAACATTACCACTGTGAGTGCAGAAAAAGGTATAGCGTTAGATGATTGGGTGATTGTTGGTTATTCTAATGGGGCCAATATTGCTGCACATATTTTACTGGAGCGACATTTTGCTATTAATCAGGCAATTTTATTTCATCCAATGTCATTAGGAGTTGATAATCAAGACTTTTCACTTTTGGCTAAGAAGCTCTGGTTATCAGTGAGCCAAAATGATCCAATAGTTTCTAAAGAAGCATCCGATCAATTGATCAACCAATTGAAAAATAGAAATGCTGACGTTTCGATTACAGTTACTAATTCTGGCCATCAGATAACTATGGATGAAATCCAACAAGCGAAAGATTGGTTAAGTAATACTAATTAAGAGGTAAAAAAAGTCAAAAGCGAATCGTTTGTAGCAAGTCAAAAATGGTGCTATGCTAGTTATGTATTATAAATTAACTAGGAGGGATTTTCACATGGCAGATTTAAATGGACGCATAAATGATGCAAAAGACAAAGTTGAAGGTACAGCTAAAGAAGTTCAAGGTAAAGTAACAGATGATAAAGGCAAAGAACTTGAAGGCAAAGCGCAATCAGCTTTTGGCGATGTAAAAGATAAAGCTCGTGATGCCGGTGAGGATATCAAAGAAGGCGCTGAAAAATTAGGCGATAAAATCAAAGAAGGTTTTGAAGATATTAAAGAAAAATTCCACAGACATGATGATAAGTAAATAAAATATAAAAAACAACAGATGCGTAAAAAAACGCATCTGTTGTTTTTCAGTTCTTCAATAGTTCTTTTAAAACAGGCATATCATGTACTTCGTATTTTTCTTTAAATGCGCTGATTTCCGTTTCACTAAATTTGTCGGGATCTAAAACTAATTCTTCAACTGGTAAGGGACGAGTGTTTCTGATTTTTACATCGATCACAACCGGACGAGTACTTTTTTTAGCAGCATTAAAAGCAGGTTCTAATTGACTATGTTCGGTAATAGTAAAGCCTAGAGCACCTAAGGCTTCAGCAGCTTTTCCGAAGTCGGCACTTTCTAGAAAGACCCCAAATTTCTTTTGTTCACTATCTTCTTGTTCTGCTTCAATGAAACCAAAGGAATCATTCGAAAAGACAACATTGATAATTGGCAGTTTGTATTTTACTTGGGTGATGATATCTTGCATAACCATAGCGAAAGCACCGTCACCGCTTAAAGTGAATACTTGACGGTTAGGATAGCTAAGTTGAGCTGCAATCCCTCCTGGTACACCATTGCCCATGGTAGCGAACCAACCAGAAGTTGTGAATTTTTGTTTGCCATTCATATCTAAAAGACGAATTGCATGAACAGTTGTATTACCGACGTCTGTTACAAAAATCGCTTCTTTATCTGCAATTTGACGAATTTCTTTAAAGATTGGTTCAACACGAAGGGGTTTATCATCCTTATCATCAAAGCTTCTTAACCAAGTAACCCAATTTTCTTTGTTTTTTCGATTCGCTTTTAGCCATCGATCTATAGGACGTGATTCACCTAACTCAACCATTCTTTTTAAGGCTTCTCCAGCATCACCTAAAATCGCTACATCTGTTTTGTGACGTCGACCTAGCTTTGTTGAGTCAATGTCGATTTGAATGAATTTAGCATCAGGATTAAAGAAATATGCAGCAAATGGAAAGTCACTACCAGCGAATACGATCAAATCTGTTTCAGCTAAGGCTTCATTAGCTGGTTTAGTCGCTACCCGAGCAGCAAACCCAAGAAAGTTTTCATAAGCATCAGGAACAATACCTTTTCCTAAAACAGCTGAAATGATTGGCATTGAAAAATGTTCAGAAAAAGCTCTGATTTCAGACCAAGCCCCACGAGTACCTTGACCAATATAGAGAATCGGTCTTTCGGCAGCTTCTATCAAAGGGATCGCTTTGATTAAATCATTATAATGAGGCAGAAGCGATCCTGTTCGATGATTTTTTGCAGTTGAAACGTCAATAAGCGGAATCTCTTTTGTACCTAAGTCGACAGGAATGGTTACAACGGCTACGCCTTTATTTTTATACGCAGCTTTAATTGCTTCATCGACAACATGAGGCAGACTTTCTGGGGTCATTACTGTTCTATTATAAACACTGACATCAGCAAACATCGGATTTTCATTTAATTCTTGGAAGGAATTGTAATTCATAGAACTTGTAGCAACTTGACCTAAGAGTGCTAAAACAGGAACATGATCCATTTGTGCATCATATAATCCATTGATTAAATGAGTAGCACCTGGTCCTGCTGAACCAAAAGCCACACCAATTTTTCCAGTTAGTTTTGCATCTGTGGCTGCAGCTAATGCGCCGACTTCTTCATGGCGAACTTGAATATACTGAATCTTTTCTCTTTCTTGATACAAGGCATCCATTGTGGAGTTAAAGGAACCACCAGGGATTCCGTAAATATGATCGATGTCCCAACTTTCTAAGACTTTGATCATCGCAACAGCAGCATTGATTGTTTCTGTCATTTTGCTCACTCCATTTCTCTTTTTTACTTCTATCTAAAGTATACTCTTTCTATTTTTTTGTACCAAATGAAAGCATTCTTTGTTTTACACGTGGTCATAAAATCATTGATATGATAAAGTTAAGCTAAGAAAAAAATTGAGAAAGATGGGGTGTTCAGAATAATTAATTGGCTGTTATCTTTAGAGGCTTGGCAGCAAGCATTGGTAGGGACGGGTTTCACTTATTTTATGACAGCTTTGGGGGCTGGGCTGGTTTTCTTTTTTAAGGAAATCAAAAAAGATATTTTGAATATGATGCTAGGCTTTGCCGCTGGCGTGATGATTGCTGCAAGTTTTTGGTCTTTGCTAGATCCTGCAATCAAACAGGCAGAAGAAAACGGCAACATTGCTTGGCTTGTGGTTAGTTTTGGTTTTGGCTTGGGTGGGTTATTTTTATATATTGCCGATAAAACGTTGCCACATATGCACTTTGGACCGAACCATGAGAAAGAAGGATTACCAAGTCATTTAAAGCGGACGATTTTGTTGGTATTTTCTATTACGTTGCATAATATTCCAGAAGGATTGGCTGTAGGAGTGGCATTTGGTGCAGCAAACTCGGCAGATGATCCAAAAAAAGCGGTATTAGCAGCAATTTCTGTGGCATTGGGAATTGGTATTCAAAACTTTCCAGAAGGTGCAGCTGTTTCGATACCGTTAAGACAAGAAAACTTAAGTCGCAAGAAAGCTTTTTTATATGGACAAGCTTCAGGGATCGTTGAACCAATAGCTGGGATCATCGGTGCGGTTTTAGTGACGAAAGTAACGTTGCTTTTGCCATATGCCTTAGCATTTGCTGCGGGTGCAATGATTTATGTAGTAGTTGAAGAATTGATTCCAGAAGCACAGCAAACGGTGACAAGTAAGCGTCATTTTGCAGTATTTGGTGTGATGCTAGGTTTCATTATTATGATGATTTTAGATGTCGCATTAGGATAAATAAAAAACGTCAAACCTTAATGAAACGGGTTTGACGTTTTTTTATTATTTTATAAAACTCGTTCAAATGGATCTAAACTGATTCCTTTTTCTAAAACAATCTTTGCATATTCTTGTGCAGAGAATAAAGAGTGGTCTTTATAATTACCGCACTCTTTAGCAGAAACCGCAGGAACAAAATCTGTTTCAACGATAAAGTTCAATACTTTAACCAAAGCATCTCGAATTTCTTTTGGAGAATGTTCGTTCCACATGATCATGTAAAACCCAGTACGACAACCCATTGGAGAGATGTCGATGATTCCTTCTAAGTGATCCCGCAAATTCACAGCTAATAAATGTTCTAATGTATGAACTGCTGCTGTTGGTAATTCATCTTCATTTGGTTGTAAGAACCGTAAATCGTATTTTTCAATCAATGCGTCACCATTTGTTTCCGTACCCGCTAAACGAACGTAAGGGGCTTTAACTGTATTGTGATCTAATTCAAAACTTTCAACGCGTGCCATGTTATTCACTCCTTCAAATTAAGTAAATGTCGCTTTTAACTATAACAAAATAGTGTGGAAAGTCAATAGATTCCGTCTTCTCAACGGTAGCTTTAAGAATTTTGTTTTGCGAAAATCTTCGCTAATTTTTTCAATAACTCAGGTGCATCTTCTTGATCCATCACAACTTCGATCCATTGTAATCGTTTTGCATCTTTTCTAGCATTTTTCATGACTTCATCCAATTCAACTGATGTAGTAACTTTATAAGTTGCAACCGTTTGACTAGTACCACCAAATACTAGCGGTAATTTTTGGTAATCCCACATAGGGATATCATTATATTGTTCGGTTGCACCATGGATTTCTCGTTCAACCGTATAACCGTTATTGTTGATGACAAAAACAATTGGCGTTAATTCTTCTCTTAAAGCAGTCCCTAACTCTTGGACGGTTAATTGCAGTGAGCCATCTCCGATAAATAAAAGATGACGGCTCGCTTTATTCGCAAGTTGACTACCTAAAGCAGAGGGAAACGTATAGCCAATCGAGCCCCATAATGGCTGACCAATAAAACTCATTTCTCTTTTTAGTGCAACATTTGTTAAACCAAAGAAAGAGGTGCCTTGTTCACCAATTACGGTATCACCTGGAATAATAAAAGTTTCGACCATTTTCCAAAACTGCTTTTGTGTTAATTTGTTATTTGTGATTTCTTGGTTTGAAACTCGATTTACTGGTAGTATTTTGTCTGTATATCTAGAAAAAGAAAGAGTTGTCAAAGCAGAGACAAAACGATCTAACTGAATTGCTTCGCCTTGTTCTCCATAAAACAAGACTTCAGTGCTACCAATCGAAATGACTTGTTCATCTGTAAAGCCAAAACTAAAGCCAGAAGTAGCAGAATCTGTCAGTTTAGCACCCAATAGTAAAACTAAATCTGCTGTGTCAACACGAGTTTTTAGAGGTTCTTCTGTTGTGGAACCAGAGTAAGTGCCTAAATAATGTGGGTCTTCTTCGTTAAATGCACTTTTTCCAAGTGGCAAAGTTGTGATTGGCAGATTAAATTTTTGGATAAATTCGTCTAACTGCTGTTCGATATGGTAACTTAAAATTTCGTGTCCCGCAATGACTACTGGATTTTTTGCTTGAGATAATGCGTTTTCGACTTTATCTAAAATAGACGTTTCAATATCTGTTAATTTTTCTGCTGTTTGATTTAAACGGCTTAGTGGACGAGTTGCTTCGAACTCTGCAACGTCGATTGGTAGATTAATATAAACAGGACACTTTTCAATCATAGCGATAGTGAGTACACGGTCGATCTCAGTTAAAGCATTTTCTGCTGTCAGGTGAGCAATTGCGGCTGTTACTTCTTCATGCATTTTTTCAAAGTGTAGAAAGTTGCCATCGCCTAACGTATGATGGACAAGTTTTTTATCTTTCTGAACGCTTGTTGTTGGAGAACCGACAATTTCAACAACAGGTACGTTTTCAGCAAAACTTCCTGCTAAACCATTAACAGCACTTAATTCACCGACACCAAAAGTTGTGACGAAAGCTGATATTCCTTTTGTTCTGGCATATCCGTCGGCCATATAAGCAGCATTTAGCTCATTTGCATTACCAATCCATTCAAGATCTTTTCTCGCAGTTATATGGTCTAAAAATTGTAAATTATAATCACCAGGAACGCCGAATATTTCATCGATTCCCAATTCTTTTAAACGGTCTAATAAATAATCCGCTACAGTGTACATCTAATCATCCTCTCAAAAATGTGGTGCTAAGACAGTATAAATCTGTAAAAATAATTAGTCGAATATGTTGCACGGATCATAAGAACGCCATTAAAAAATGATTTGAAAGTTTATTTTTCAAAATTTTCCTTTTCTTTTTTGACAAAATTAAAACAAAATCCTATTACTTCCTATGTAGTAAAACGTAATATTATGGTAAAATAGAAAAAGCAACTTTCTTCAGGAATTTGAGAGGAGATCAATAAGTATGAAAAAAATGTATAATGTTGCCGTGGTAGGCGCAACTGGTGCTGTGGGCACCAAAATGATCGAAATGTTGGAAGAATCATCATTGCCGATGAATCAGGTAAAACTTTTAGCTTCAAAACGTTCTGCGGGAAAAGAAGTAACGTTTAAGGGAAAGTCCCTTGTAATCGAAGAGTTGGTACCTGAATCATTTACAGATGTGGATATTGCATTGTTTAGTGCTGGAGGCAGTATCTCAAAACAATTTGCACCAGAAGCTGTTAAACGTGGAGCGATTGTTGTTGATAATACGAGCCATTACAGAATGGATCCAGAAGTCCCTTTAGTCGTGCCGGAAGTCAACGCCGAAGCCTTAAAACGCCATAAAGGAATCATTGCTAATCCAAATTGTTCAACGATTCAAATGATGGTAGCACTTGAGCCAATCAGACAAGCCTATGGGTTAGACCGTTTGATCGTTTCAACCTATCAAGCAGTTAGCGGAGCAGGGATCAATGCGATGGACGAGTTGAAATCACAAGCGTTGGCACATATCAATGGTACGCCTGCGGATAAATTAGAAGCCAATATTTTACCGTCAGGCGGCGATAAAAAACACTATCCGATCGCCTTTAATGCGCTACCTCAAATTGATGTCTTTGCAGAGGCTGATTATACGTATGAAGAGTGGAAAATGATCAATGAAACAAAGAAAATCATGGAAGATGACAGTATTAAAGTCGTTGCCACATGCGTTCGTATTCCAGTTTTATCAGGTCATTCTGAATCGATTTATATTGAAGTTAAAGAAGATGGTTCAGATGTGAGTAAAATCAAAGAATTGATCGCTAATGCACCAGGAGCTGTTTTGCAAGATGATCCAAGCAAACAACTATATCCGCAAGCTTTAACAAGTATCGATCGTAAAGAAACATTCGTCGGACGAATTCGTCAAGATATTGATATCGATAAAGGCTACCATATGTGGGTAGTTTCAGATAATTTATTAAAAGGCGCGGCTTGGAATTCGGTTCAAATTGCTGAAACATTGCATGAGATGGATTTGGTAAGGATTTAAATGGTAGCTAGCTTTGCTTTGAAACACAGTGAATGAAGCGGAACGGAACGTTGTTACCATGTATTATCTAGCTTCGTGGGCTAAACTCTATGAAAAAAGATAAAATCTGTTTGTGACAGAAAGAGTCACAACTATATTTTCCTATTTTTCTACGAGACTAAACGAGCCCGCTACGCTTTAATGTTATCTAGCTTCGCGGGCTAGCTCTTCGGGAAAAAGATAAATTATGAATGAGATAAAGAGCACCTCAGTCATAATTTCCTATTTTCTTGTCAGAGCTGGACGAACCCGTTACGCTTTTAAATTAGGAGGTAGTAAGTATGAATTTAAAAAATGCAACGATCATTACAGCAATGGTTACACCTTTTGACGAGAGTGGCGCAATCGATTTTGCTAAGCTGCCTCAATTAGTGAATCATTTGCTTGATCATCACACAGAAGGAATTATTTTAGCGGGAACAACGGGAGAATCTCCAACTTTAACGCATGATGAAGAAATCGATTTATTTAATGAAGTGATTCGCATAGTTGATGGGCGAGTTCCAATCATTTGTGGTGTGGGAACCAATGATACACGAGATTCAGTTGAATTTGTGCAAGAAATTTCTGCAATCAGAGGCATTGATGCTGGTTTGGCTGTGGTACCTTATTATAATAAACCAAACCAAGAAGGATTGTACCAACATTTTAAAGCAATTGCAGAGGCAAGCGATTTGCCGATTATTTTATATAATGTTCCAGGAAGAACAGTGGCAAGCCTTGATGTATCAACAACTTTACGTTTAGCAGAATTGGATAATATCATTGCTGTCAAAGAGTGTTTTGGCTTAGAGGCATTGACCGAGTTGATAGAAAAGGCGCCAAAAGACTTTTTAGTGTATACTGGAGAAGATTCTTTAGCTTTTTCAATTAAAGCTTTGGGTGGACAAGGTGTAATGTCAGTTGCCAGTCATGTTTTTGGAACGGAAATGTATGACATGTTTCAAGCGCTGGATCAAGGAGAAATAAAAAAAGCTGCACGCATTCAGCGTCAGTTATTACCAAAGATGAATGCATTGTTTTCAGTGCCTTCACCAGCTCCTGTAAAAGCAGTGTTGAACCAAATGGGCATTTCTGTTGGTGATTTACGTTTACCTCTTGTATCATGTACTTCTGAAGAAAAGGCGAAAATTTTAAGCATACTGGATTTTTGATTCAGTATGAGAATATAGAGAGGTGAAATGAGTGAGTACAATAAAAATCGTTCCCTTAGGCGGCGTTCGTGAAAATGGTAAAAATATGTACATCGCGGAAGTGGAAGATGAAATTTTTGTACTGGATTGTGGATTAAAATATCCAGAAAATGAGCTATTAGGAATTGATGTGGTGATTCCCGATTTTACGTATTTGGTGGAAAATATTGACCGTGTTGCAGGAATTTTCCTAACACATGGTCATGCCGATGCAATCGGAGCGCTACCTTATCTTTTATCTAAAGTTCATGTACCAGTATTCGGTACGGAATTAACCGTTGAGTTAGCAAAATTAAATGTAGGAGATCATGCAGATTCTAAGGATTTTGATGATTTTCATGTGGTTGATGCACATACGGAAATTGATTTTGCACATGCAACAATCAGTTTCTTTAGAACAACGCATACGATTCCTGATTCTATCGGAATCAATTTGAAAACCAAAGAAGGCAATATCGTCTACACAGGAGATTTCAAGTTTGATCAAAGCGCGATTCCAATGTATCAAACAGATTTTGGTCGTTTAGCTGAAATCGGTAATGAAGGAGTTTTAGCATTGTTGAGCGATTCTTCTAATGCTGAAAATCCAACGCAAATTGTTTCTGAACTTCAAATCGCTGATGAAGTCTTTGATACGATTCGTTACTGGGAAGGCCGAATCATTGTGGCGTGTGTGGCAAGTAATTTACAACGTGTACAACAAATTTTAGATGCTGCCTACCGCTCTGACCGCAAAATTGTTTTAACAGGTCAGGATTTCCAACGAATCATCAATACTGCTATCAAGCTTGATAAATTAAAATTACCTAGTGAGGATTTAATCATTAGTGTGAAAGATATGAAAAAATATCAAGCAGAGCAATTAGTGATTTTAGAGACGGGAACAATGGGTGAGCCTATCAAGTCATTACAAAAAATGGCTAATGGTACGCATCGTGTTGTTAAAATCAAAGAAGGCGATTTAGTTTATATCACGACGACACCAACGACTGCGATGGAAACAGCTGTTGCGAAAACAGAGGATATCGTGTATCGTGCTGGTGGTGTTGTGAAGCAAATCTCTGATAATATGCGAGTTTCTGGTCATGCAAGCCCCAATGATCTGCAGTTGATGCTAAACTTGATGAAACCTAAATATTTTGTTCCGATTCAAGGCGAGTATCGTCAATTAGCAGCTCATGCAGATTTAGCTCACGAATTAGGAATTCCTTATAAAAATATTTTCATTACTGGTCGAGGGGATATCCTTGAATACAGCAAACAAAAAATGAATGTTGCTGGTAGCACAACTGCCGATAACATCATGATTGATGGAATTGGTGTTGGCGATATCGGAAATATCGTGCTTCGTGATCGCAGAATCTTATCCGAAGATGGTATTTTTGTAGCAGTAGTGACAATCAATCGCCGGGAAAAAAGAATCGTTTCACCTGCTAAAATCACATCAAGAGGTTTTGTTTATGTGAAAACAAGCAAAGACTTAATGAAAGAAAGCAGCAGTATTGTAACTGAGATCGTTGAAAAACATCTTGAAAGCAGCGATTTTGAATGGAG
This sequence comes from Enterococcus sp. AMC1252, assembly GCF_058216515.1. Classification (NCBI taxonomy): domain Bacteria; kingdom Bacillati; phylum Bacillota; class Bacilli; order Lactobacillales; family Enterococcaceae; genus Enterococcus; species Enterococcus sp. AMC1252. Next base: position 2,444,177 of record NZ_CM177097.1, on the reverse strand, counting down.
CAAGTTAAAACAAGATATTCGTGAGCAGTTAAGCCGTTACTTATTTGAGCAAACAAAGCGCCGTCCGGTGATTCTTCCAGTTATTATGGAAGCAACTCAACGTAAAGGAAGAAAAGCAGCGAATTAACAGATAAAATCACTCGGTCAGTTATCTAACGGCTGGGTGATTTTCTATTTTAATTGTAAAATAAAGAAGTGATAATTTTTTTACAGATATTGATTTTTTCGCTACAATAAAGAAGTGAAGTTATTTAACTTTATAGACTAGACGCTATGAAAAAAGATAAAATCTGAATGTGGCAAAAAGCGTTGCCCTCTGATTGTCCTATTTTCAGTCGAAGCTAAATAAGCCCATTACACTTTTGGTTTAAGGAGGGAAGTAAATGGAAAAGAAACAAGAAACACGTTGGATCAAATTTCTTGGCGGAAAAAATCTATTATTCACATTGGTTGCATTATTATTGTTAGGAGCAGTTATTTTTGTTTTTCATCAGATTGGTTTTATTTTTGGACCAATTGGTGTTGTGTTCAAAACGATTATTGGGCCAACGATTCTAGCATTGATTTTATATTATTTATTTAATCCAGTGGTTAATTGGTTGGAAAAACATAAAGTGAAACGAGTATATGGCGTTTCAGCTATTTTTATTATTTTGATTGCATTGATTGTTGTCGGGATTATTCTGGTTGTTCCAATTTTACAAAAACAAGTTGACGGTTTGGTCAAAAGTTTTCCGCAGTATATGAACGATCTGAACAAAATGGTTACGGATTTTTTCCATAATTCTGCCTTAGAAAAACCTTTAGCTAATGCTTTAGACAGTATTCAAAGATGGTTTGATAATGTTTCAGATGGAATAGGAAGTTATTTTAGTAAAGCTGTGGAAGGAGCTTCTACAGTCTTTTCTACCTTGACCGGTTTTGCACTAGTAATGGTAACGGCACCGATTATCACATTTTTCTTATTGAAAGATGATCGGAAGTTCTTCTCATTTATTTTAAAAATTATACCACCGCGTTTTAGAAATGATGCTAAAGAAATTGGTGCAACGATGAGTAGCCAAGTTGGTGCCTATTTAAAAGGGCAAATTTTGGTCTCCATTGCTATTGGGATCTTGACCTTTATCGGTTTTTGGTTGGTCAAAGTGCCCTATTCAGGAACCTTGTCGATTATTGTTGGAATCACTGCAGTGATTCCCTATATTGGACCTGTCATAGCTTTCATTCCAGCCGCAATTGTTGCATTGATGGTGTCATTTGGGATGTTTATTAAAATGAGTATAGTTTGGATGGTTGTCCAAATGTTGAATGGGCATTTGATCGCACCTCAGGTGATGGGAAAACGATTAGTCGTACATCCATTGACAATTGTAATCGTCTTGTTGGTGATGGGAGATTTACTGGGGATGTTCGGATTGATTTTTGGTATTCCAATTTATGCGATTGCTAAGGTATTAGTTACCTATATCTTCCGTAAATTCAAACAACGTTACAATCAATTTTATGGAGATAGCGGAGAATATGAAGATACAGAATTTTCTAAAGAAGAATATTTGGATGAATAATTAAAAAACGAATGAACCTATGAAAGCCAGCAAATTATTTGCTAGAACATAGAGGTTCATTCTTTTTTTTCATCATGTGAACACAGTGACTTGCCGAGATCAAAAAAATAAATTCGTATCTTTTGTAATACTTTTTTTTAGGCGTTACAATTTAATTAACAGCGAAAGGAATAGTCTCAAAGGAGGGAAGTATATGAAACGATTGCTGAAAATAATTTTTTTATTGATCATACTCCTACTATTTATTGGAATATTAGGTTCACTTAGTCAGTTGGTAAGCATCCCTTGGTTGTCCTATCAAGTAGATGGGATTCTTTCCAATTATCCTTGGGTATTTACGTTTCTTGAATGGACATTACTTATCCTGGGAGGCTTTTTATTGCTTAGTTTGGTTGTCGTACTTTCAGTTTCTGGAAGAAGGAAACGCCTAATTGTGAAGGATGGTAAAAATCGGATTGAAATCCCCAAAAGCACTGTAGAACAAATTGTGAAAGAGGCATACAGTACCATTATCCATCCAGATAAAGCAAAAATGATTGTTAAGCTTAAAGGTAAAGAAAAAGTAGTCGTCAAATTAAAGGTAGACGTTGGCAGTAAAGAGCGTTATCAGCCTTTAGGGGAAGAACTTAAGCAAACAATACAAAGTGCATTAAATACAGCTCTGGAATCAATTGATAGCCGTGTGGTGGTTGACCTGAGAGAAAAAGAACCAGCAGAATCCACAGCTTTTGGTAAAAAAAAATCACGAGTGATTTAGGAGGGAGAGGCCATGGATCAAGAGAAGAAAAAAAGTTGGATCAAACAGTTGAAACCTTATCGATTTCGAATCATTTGGACAACCTTGTTTTTCCTATTAGCGCTCCTTTTATTACTAATTGGCTTTGGAAAAACATTAGTTTTGTTGATTTTTGCAATAGTAGGATTTATTATCGGAAAAATGCGAGATGAAGATTTGGATATTTATTCCTTGATAGATTCAGTCAAATCGATGATAGGAATTTAAAATTATATTGAAGGAGTGAATGCAAATGGTAGAAGCAGTAGAAAATAATCCAAGTGGATTAAAAGCGAAGCTGACGTTTAGTGATGTTGTAATCAAAAAAATCGTAGGTGTCGTTATTTCTGATATTGACGGAATCTTAGGATTGAGCGGTAACCTGTTTACAGATTTTGCTGACCGCTTTAGAGATAACGAAGATGTTACTAAGGGCATTGGAGTGGAAGTAGGGACAAAGCAAGTTGCAGTTGATGTATCGGTGATTTGCAAATACGATGTGAACATCTCAACTGTTTTTGATCAAACTGTTGAGAAAGTAAAAGATGGAATTGCTCATATGACTGGCTTAGAGCTTGTTGAGTTTAATATGAGTGTAGATGACGTTATGACAAAAGAGCAATACCTAGAAAAATATCGTGGTAAAGATAGTACTGAAAATAAGGATAATAACTAATTTTTTTAATCCCATCCGCTCTATTTATATAAAAATAACGGGAAACAAAACAAAAAGGTTTTGTTCCTCGTTATTTTTTGTTTGGAGTCATTTAGAAAGTTCAATCTTTATTGAAGGGCACATTTTCCACATGTAACAAGAATTTTTTGATACTAAGTCCATCCTGCTCAGAACTACCTAGATAGCCTGTTAATTGACCGTTTTTACCAATCACTCGATGACAAGGAACAATGATTGGAAGAGGATTTTTACTATTGGCTTGACCAATTGCTCGTACAGCTTTTGGTGAATCGATTGCTTGAGCGATATCTAAATAACTGCAGGTTTTTCCATAAGGAATTTGATAAAGGGCGTCCCAGACTTTTCTTTGAAACGCAGTGCCGCTTTGAATAGATAAAGGCACAGTAAAATGTGTTCGTTCACCAGAAAAATATTCTGTCAGTTCGTTTGCAGCCTGTTTTGTAAAACGGTTAGTTTGGTGGTTTTTGAGCTCAAAAAAAGAGACTAAAGTCAATCCTTCATGATTAGCATCCAGCCAAATTGTTCCAAAAGGTCCATTGATTTTCATTTTTTTCTCCTTTAATTTACCGATTACTTTATTATACTTCATCTGGAAGTATGGTACTATATTTTTATAAACTGAAATTGGGGGCAATACTTATGGAAGAAATCGTGCTCTTTCACACGAATGATTTACATTCACATTTAGAAAATTGGCCCAAAATCAGGCGGTATCTGATCAGCCATCAAGAAGAATATAAGAAATCAGGGAAAACCGTTATAACTGTCGATTTAGGAGATTTTATTGATCGTTGGCACCCTTTGACTGAAGCAACAGACGGTCAAGCGAATATAGAACTGATGAATGCCATCAGCTATGATGCAGCAACGATTGGTAACAATGAAGGTGTTGGAAATTCTAAAGAGCAATTGAATCATTTATATGATCATCGGAATTTTGATGTTATATTAGGTAATCTATTTGATTTAGACTCAGGACAAGCACCTAAATGGGCGAATCCCTATAAAATTATAGAAATAAAAGATAAAACTAAAATTGGTTTGATTGCTTTAACTGCGCCCTTTCCTTTAACGTATAATCCAAATGGTTGGGATATACGTTCGACAAAAGAGATGCTGCCGCTGTTGCTAAGAGAAGTCCAATCCAAATGCGATATTATAGTTCTAATGAGTCATCTGGGAATTGATGAAGATATTAAAATTGCAAACGAATTTCCTGAAATCAATGTATTGCTAGGATCTCACACCCATCATTTATTCAAATATGGTGAAAAAATCAATGGAACACAACTGTCTGCGGCTGGAAAATTTGGTCAGTATCTTGGGGAAGTTCATTTAACGGTTGATAATGGGAAAATCATTCATAGTGAAGCGAAGGCAGTGCCAATGGCCAAACAGAAATTTTTAGCCGATGATCAAAGAGAAATTGACGATTATTTAGCTTTAGGCCATCAGTTATTAAAGGCAAAAAAAATTGGTGAAATTTCTTTCCCTCTTTTAGTTGATCTAACTGCTGAACATCCATTAATCGTAACTACATTAAAAGCTTTAAAAGAAAAAGGTCAGACGGAAGCAGCAATTTTAAATAATGGTTTATTTCTATCAGATCTACCGAAAGGAATCGTTGATGCAGATCAGCTTCACGAAACATTGCCACACCCAATGCACTTGATTCGTGTAACGTTGTCTGGTGCTGAACTGATTCGTATGGTTAAAGAAATGGAAAAAAATAGACACTATTTACGAAAGTTTCCAATTACAGGAATGGGGTTTCGTGGTAAAGTTTTTGGTGAATTGTATTATGATGGTATAGTATATGATAAACAGAAAAAACAAGTCTTTTGGAAAAATCAGCCCATCGATTTCAAACGAAAGTACACATTTACCACTGTGGATCACTTCATGTTCATTCCTTTTTTCCCGACAATCGAACTTGCTGGTGATATTGAATTTCTATTTCCAGATTTTATCAGAACAGTTTTAAGTGACTACTTGAACACACACTACCCAATCCAATAAAAACAAGGTATAATAAAATCTAGGCGGTGAAAAAATGACAGAAAAAGTAAAAAAAACATCAAAATCAACTAAACCACTTAAGCAAAAAGAAGAAAATACAGCGACATTAACAGAAGAGCTTACAGCTGTCCTTGAAGAGATAAAAGAAGAACCTGTCAAAGAAAAGAAAAAAGGTGAAGTCGTAACCCTTGTTGATGATAAACATGTGACGATCGGTACGCGCGAGTATCTTTTAGTAAAAAATCATCGGGAAGCATTTGATGAAGAGAGATTAGGAGAACGTTTTAGTGATGTTCTTTCAAGATATGATTATATTGTTGGCGATTGGGGCTATGATCAGCTTCGTTTAAAAGGTTTTTTCAGTGAATCGAATCGCAAAGCTGCACCTGAACAGAGAATCGATACGTTAGAAGATTATTTATATGAGTATTGTAACTTTGGTTGTGCATATTTCGTGATTGAACGAATTGGTGGCAAGCGTGAGAAACAGCAAACACGCCGCAAAAAAACAAATAAAAAACCAACGAATTACAATCATGCGCATACAGAAGAAAAACGTGTCCCAGTGACTAATAAAACGAAGCCAGTGATTAAGAACCGTAAAGAAAATGAACCGAAAAAGGCAGTTATTGGGAAACAAGACAATGGTGCTGGCCAAGGCCGCTCATTTACTATTCGTCAACGTGAGGAGTAATGATTTGTGAAAAAGCATTATCAAGGGTATTTAATTGATCTAGATGGCACGATTTATTTAGGTAAAGAAGTTATTCCAGCAGGAAAAAGATTTGTTGAACGTCTGCAGGAATTAAATCTACCGTTTCTTTTCGTGACTAATAATACAACAAAAACACCAGAAGCTGTTTCTGAAAGATTAGCACAAGAGTTTGATATCCATGTGTCAGCAAAAACAGTTTATACGGCAAGTCTTGCAACAATTGATTACATGAAAGAACAAGAGAAAGGCGACCGCGTTTATGTGATTGGAGAGTCTGGGCTCGTTGATTTGATTTTGTCTGCTGGTTTTCAATGGGATGAAGAATCGCCAGATTATGTAGTTGTGGGTTTAGATACTGATATCAGTTATGAAAAGTTTGCAACAGCAGCACTGTGCATCAGAAATGGTGCAACTTTTATTGGGACAAATCCTGATAAAAGCATTCCAACAGAACGCGGACTGCTGCCAGGTGCGGGATCGTTTATTTCCTTAGTTCAAACAGCAACACAAACAGAACCAATTATGATTGGGAAACCAAATGCGATCATTATGAATGAAGCGTTAAAAGTGATGAAACTGAATAAAGAAAATGTGATCATGGTTGGCGACAACTATGAAACTGATATTCAATCCGGACTTCAAAATGGTATTGATAGTTTGTTAGTTTTATCTGGTTTTACATCAAAGTCAGCAGTTCCAAGCTTACCTAAACAACCGACGTATATTGTTGAGTCTCTCGATGATTGGACTTTTTGACATGAAAATAGTGGATAAAAAGGAAAAAAGTTGGGTTTGGCTTGAGCGACTGGGAATTGTATGTCTGATTTTGACCATCATATCTTTGAGCATTACAATTACTATTAATTTTCGTCCGCTCTATATATTGGATATTGATTCCTTGAAAATTTTGAATTATGTGGACATGGATCAACCTACATTGCTAAAAAACTTTGATGAGTTGATGAACTATTTAAATAACCCATTTCATCACACACTGCAGTTATCTGATTTTCCTGTATCAAAAAGTGGTGCATTTCACTTTTATGAAGTAAAGCGTCTTTTTTTACTGTGTTATGGTGTGTTGATCGTCACAGGAATTCCAAGTTTTCTGTTTGTTTTCCGTTTGATCAAATCAAAGCGAGTGTGGCGATTGATACGACCATTCCAATGGGGAATGATTATTCCAGTATTCTTTGGTGGTTTAATGGTAATCGGGTTTGATCAGTTTTTTGTAGCGTTTCATGGAATATTTTTCAATAATGATGACTGGTTATTTGATCCAGCTACGGACCCGATCATCAATGTTTTACCAGAAGAATTCTTTATGCATAGCTTTATTTTATTTTTTGTCTTATTAGAATTGTTCTTCTTTATCGGAATTATTATAGGAAAACGTCAACTGAAAAAGTTATAAAAAAGATGAAAAGACACTGTAAGCAAACTCGATGAGTTGCTTCAGTGTCTTTTTTTATAAAGGTAGCTTTAGAATGTTCTGAAGTTTATGTTTAGATGATTGTTGACAAAAACAGAAGGTACCTTTACAATATAAGGCAGGTACCTTATCTATAACTTATATTGGAGGAACTAATTATGGAAGAACAAACATTGATCAAACAGTTTTTACGTTTACAAGCAATGATGCAAAAATATTTTATGAAACGTCGCAGAGAATATGGCCCCTTTGGAAATCCGCATAAAGGACAAGGTAGAGTTTTGAATTTATTAAAACTTAAACCTGAGACAACCCAAAAAGAGTTATCTTACTTATTGGATATGCGTCCCCAATCATTAGGTGAATTATTAGGTAAGTTAGAGAGAAACGGTTATATTAGTCGTGAACCATTGGAAAGTGATCGTCGCGTAATGGTGATTCGATTAACAGAAGCAGGCAGGGCAGCAGCTGATAACAGTAAGCAAGAGGAAGAAACGCTTTTTGATGTATTGTCGGAGACGGAACAAGAATCTTTCCAACATATTATGGATAAATTACTCCAAGCTCTAGAAGCCGAAATCCCAGAAGAACGTGATTTCAAAGGGCCGCATATGCGTGGCAGACATGGAAGTCGTGGTTTTGGTAATGGACCTGGAAATACCGATTCAGCCTTCGATCCTCGTGAGCTCTTCGGAGCGCCTGATTTTCTAAACAGAGGAAAATTTGGATTTGATCCATTCAAGCGGAGTGATGACGATGGCTTTAGTGATTTTTAAGAATCCATAGTAAAGGATGAAGTTGGGGTATGACTCGTAGAGTCATGCCCTAACTTCATCTTTTTTATCGATTTTCAATCTAGTTATTAAAACTAGATTGAATGTTTTTTGAAATAATGTTAAACTGTTTTAGTAAATAGAAGGAGGGGTCTTGTGAATGAACTGAAATCCTCTTTACAAATTTGGGGGAAAGAATTGGAAAGTGTCCACTTACCGAGATGGCATGAATTACCCGAATTAGAATTATATATGGATCAAGTGATTACACTTGTTGAACGTTACTTGTCACCAGTTATTTTAAAAGAAAAACATACATTACTAACTTCATCGATGGTCAATAATTATGTGAAATTAGGACTGATTCCAGCTCCTATTAAAAAACGATACAATCAAAAACATCTAGCGTTTTTAATCGCAATTACTTTATTGAAACAAGTTTTAACGATACCTGAAATCAAGCAAGGCATTCTTTATCAAGGAGCGGCTGTTGGAATTCGTGAAGCCTATAATTTGTTTTGTGACGAGCAGGAGGCTGCTATAGCAGTAGTTGTTGCTCAAGCATTGGGGAAAGAACCGGTTGCGGCATTTAATCAACCGATACCAGTAGAGTTTCTGATTGTAAAAGGGGCGACGCTATCGTTTGCAACCAAATTATTTACTGAAAAAGTTATTGAACTAACACAAAAAAACTTAAAAGAAAATGGAGAACAAGTAAATGAATAAAGAAAAAATTGCTCTTTTAGTAGATTCAGGGACAGATGTACCGCAAGAATTGGTTGAACAATATGGGATGTACATGATTCCCTTACAAATCATTTATAAAGACCGTATTTATACAGATAAAGTAGATATCACACCAGAAGAAGTTTATGAACGCTTACCCATTGAAATTCCTAGTACGTCATTACCAGATGGTGAAACAATTACGAATATTTTTGAAAAGATCAAAGCAGACGGCTATGAAAAAGTTTTAGCAGTTACGATCTCTAGCGGATTGAGTGGGACATTTAATGTTGTTCGTTTGATTGCAGAAGAATTTGATGGACTGGAAACATTTGTTTTGGATACAAAAAATATTGGAATTGGCAGTGGTCTTCAAGCGGTTGAAGCAGCTAAATTAATTGAAGAAGGTCGTACATGGGACGAAATCAAAACAACATTAACCAAAAATGTCGCAAAAGCGAAAGTCTTTTTTAATGTCGCAACTCTGGAATACTTGCAAAAGGGAGGAAGAATTGGGTTGGTTGCTTCAATACTAGGAAATGCATTAAAACTAAACCCGATTATTTCTTGCAATGGAGATGGTGTTTATCATACCGTAGCTAAAGCGCGGGGGAGAAAAAAAAGTTTGGATAAAACTTTTGAATTAGTGAAAGCCTTTGTTGGAGATCACAAAAAATTTGTTTTGGCAGTTGCTCAAGGACAGGCGGTAGAAGAAGCTGAAATTTTTTACGAAAAATTGAAAGAACACTTTCCCCAAGCTGAAAAGATTTATTTTGGCACAATCAGCCCAGCACTAGTCGTTCATACAGGACCTGGACTTTTAGGGATAGGTATCCAGCTTTTAGATTGATATTAAATACCAACAAAGGAGCATTTATTAGATGCTTTTTGTTGGTATTTTTTTTATTTTCCTCTTATGATTGTATTTATCAACGATATTGAGATATTACTCATTAAATTTTCTCTCAATTTTAGTTGAAAATATCACGAGAATTTTCATGATTATGATAATCTGTGAAAGAATAAAGAGAAGGGAGGGAAATCTATGAAAAAAGCAATTGCAGAATGTCTTGGAACCTTTATTTTGGTTTTCTTTGGTACAGCGACAGCTGTTTTAGGAGGCGGGATAGAAGGGATTGGTACAACCGGAATCGCTTTGGCTTTTGGTTTGACGATCATTGCAGCGGCATATAGTATTGGTACGATTTCTGGTGCTCATTTGAATCCTGCAGTTTCATTGGGGATGTGGGTCAACAAACGCATTTCAACAATGGACTTGATTTATTACATCGTTGGACAAATCGTTGGTGGTTTGATTGCATCTTTTGCTTTACTTTCAATCTTAAATGCTTCAGGAAGAGAAACAACAAACTTAGGCCAAAATGGTTTTGGTGAATTTAGTGCGATTGGTGCCTTAACGGTAGAAATTATTTTAACATTTATTTTTGTTTTGGTTATCATGACTGTTACAAGTGCCAAAAAAGGAAATGCAAAACTTGCAGGAATCGTGATTGGTTTGACATTGACAATGATTCACTTAGTAGGAATTCCGCTAACTGGTACATCTGTCAACCCAGCGAGAAGCTTAGGACCAGCAATTTTTGTTGGAGGGGAAGCATTATCTCAAGTTTGGGTATTTATCGTAGCACCACTGATCGGTGGTATACTTGCAGCTATCGTTAGCAAATACTTGCTCGATACTGAAGAGTAAAGATATCCAACAAAAAACGTACCAGATAGAGGGAATCTATCTGGTACGTTTTTTTGATGGCGTTACCTATTTTTGATCCCAGTTGGATAATGACCAAAAATAGGTCCTGATAAATTGAACTCAAATGTATCTCGATCAACTGATCCAACGACCTCTTGACTTTGATAAAGGATAATGAGAAATTCAGCCATTTCTTTCGCTGTATGAAAAGCTGTAAAGGCTTTGTTATAATCATAAGAATTTGATCCGTTAGCAACTTGAGCGAATTCTGTTTCAGTCGCAGCTGGTGCTAAGACCTTAGCTTTGAGAGGGGCTTTTTTTCCTTGTAATTCTAAAGCAATAGCTTCAGTAAAGGCACTTACATAAAATTTTGTTGCGCAATACGTAGCGGCATTAGGCACATTTTTATATCCACCGGCAGAAGAAATATTGATCAACTGTGCATTTTCTTTGTTTTCATAATCCGTGACATAAAGGGAAGATAATAAAGTCAAAGCTTCAATATTTAAATGGAGCATTTGGCTGACTTTTTCTAAATCTTGATCAGCCACTGAGTGATAGTAGCCCAAACCAGCATTATTGATCCATGTTTCAATATCATATTTTTTCAGAGAGTTGTAAAGATTTAACACATTGTTTTGTTGAGATAAGTCGACTGTTTTAGTAAGAATCTTAAGTGTTGGTTGATTAGATAGGATCTCATTTTTTAAGCGATCGAGACGATCCTTTCTTCGTGCAACCAAAATCAAATTTTTTCCCATCTCACTAAATTTTTTTGCCGTTTCCAAACCGATACCTGAACTTGCACCTGTGATTACTGTGTACTTCATACTAATTCCTCCTAAATTTAAAAGCTGAAAGTCTTGCTCGTGAAGCTAGATAACATGTGATAGCAATGTTTCGCTTCGCTAGACCTTGAACAAAACGCTCATCTAATCATGAAACTAGCTAATGATTAAATAGAAGCTAGATGGTACAATCGAAGTATAAGGTTTAGAGTCGTCTCTAAAGCAAGTGGAAATTTAAAAAGGATGTGAAATAAATGTATACCATTAGTGAATTTGCAAAAAAAATTGGCATTTCAGAACACACACTGCGCTATTATGAAAAAGAAGGATTGATCAAACCTTCTAGAGATGAACATAATTATCGTGTTTATGGAGCAGAAGAGCTTGATTGGGCAAACTTTGTAAATAAGTTGAAAAACACGGGGATCTCTCTAAAGGAAATCAAACGATATACTCAGTTGAAAAGTATTGGTGATTCAACGATTACCGAACGTAAAAATTTATTATTGACTCATCGAATAAAAATTATGGCTGAATATGAAAAAGCTAAAAGTCATTTAGAGTTACTGAATAATAAGATTGCGATGTATGAACAACTGGAAAAAGACTATAAAAAAGAAAACCTCTAATGTTTGCTTCACCTAGTAGTGAAACTTCTATTAGAGGTTTTATATTTAGAAAAAGGTGATTTTTTTCTGTGACGTATCAACAGTTGCTTGATCGCCAATAGGAATTGTAAATATTGGCTGAGTATGACCAAAATTCATATCATAAATCACAGGAATTTCTCGTAATAAAGGATATTTTGCTAAAATGGCTAACAGTCGCTCTTCAGTCATTTCTGTTTCTTTAGGAAATCGTCCGATCAATAAGGCTTGAGGGTGTTTCACTACTTGAAGTAAAGCAGCTAAACCACGGGCGAAATCATGATAGTCATCTTCTTCAGCATTTTCAACAAATAAAATCGATCGTTCAAGGTCAGGTAAAAAGCGTGTCCCGAAAAGCAATTGAAACGTGCCTAAGTTTCCACCGTAACATCTTCCAGTAACTGGTTTTGAATGGCTATAGACTTTCCAGTTATTCGCGTGTAACATTCGCTTAGGTTCTTGTAAATACCATTCGTCTTGACTCCAAGACTCAGAGGCAATCACATCAAAAGGTTTTTCATCAGTTGTTGCATGTAAAAAGTTTTCGGTTTGATAGTCTTGTAGCTCATCCATTTGAAAACTAGAAAAATGTGGGCCAACATAGGTAAGTATTTTTGTTTTAGCTGTGATTGCATTGCATAAAGCCGTGATATCGCTATATCCACAAAAAACTTTAGGGTGGCGTTTGATCAATTCAAAATCAAGATAAGGTAGTAGTTCATTGCTATTAAATCCACCGATAGCTGTTAAAATTCCTTTGACGTTTTCATCGGAAAAAGCTTCATGCAAATCTTTGACCCGACTCATGATCGAAGAAGAACCAAGCACATCATGTTCATTTGTATGTTCAGAAAAGGTGACGTGAAACCCTAAGTCCGACAATTTTTTTTCCGCCGATTTAATTCCCAAATCTGTTAAACGTGAAAAACTGCTGGATGGTGCAATGACTCGGATTTCATCACCAGCCTGTAATCGTGGTGCTTTCATTTTATCGCTTCCTTTAAAAAAACTTATTTCTAATTATAGTCAGAAAACCTTGATTTTTGCAAGATATAGATAAGAAAGAGTAAGGACTCTTTTGTCAAAGGTGAAACAATGGACAAAATAAGGTATAATAAGGGAGAATATGATTAGACTACGAAAAGACAAAAGAAAAAAGAGGTGCCTCTTACATGAAAAAAATATTAGTTGTAGATGATGAAAAGCCGATTTCAGAAATTGTGAAATACAACCTTACTAAAGAAGGATACGAAGTATTTACTGCTTATGATGGTGAAGAAGCAGTTGAAAAAGTTAAAGAAGTAGAACCAGATTTGATTATCCTTGATTTGATGTTGCCAAAAATGGATGGATTAGAAGTTGCTAGAGAAGTTCGCAAAACTTATGATATGCCAATCATTATGGTTACAGCTAAAGATTCTGAAATCGATAAAGTTTTAGGATTAGAGTTAGGTGCAGATGATTATGTGACAAAACCATTTTCTAATCGTGAACTCGTAGCTCGCGTTAAAGCAAATCTACGTCGTGGTGCAACAAGTGCTAAAGAAGCAGAGTCAACGACACAATCGGAACTATCTATTGGAGATTTAACAATTCATCCAGATGCTTATATGGTATCAAAACGAGGTAGCAAAATAGAATTGACTCATCGTGAGTTTGAATTACTGTATTATTTAGCGAAACATATTGGGCAAGTGATGACTCGTGAACATTTATTGCAAACTGTTTGGGGATATGATTACTTTGGCGATGTTCGTACTGTTGACGTAACTGTCCGCCGCTTAAGAGAAAAGATCGAAGACAGTCCAAGTCATCCGACTTACTTAGTCACTCGTCGTGGTGTCGGTTATTACCTTCGAAACCCTGAACAGGAGTAGTGATTTATGAAGAAAAAAGTTCACTTTTTTCAATCGGTAAACTTTAAGATCGCTCTATCATTTATTTTGTTGCTATTGATTGCGATTCAAATTATCGGAGGATACTTTATCCGAGAACTGGAATCAACAACGATTAATGATTATAAACAAAATGTTGATCGACAAGTGACTCAACTTGCCAGTACACTTAGCACTAAGTTAGGTGAAAAAGATCGCGATCGAACAGAAATCGATGCCAATTTAAAAAAAACATTAAGTGATTTTTCAGCATCGGAAACAATCGAAGCACGAGTTGTTGACGATAAAGGGATCGTAAGGGCGACAAGTGATTTAAATCAACAAGGGATCGTAGGTAAAAAAAATGATTACCGTGATTTAAATGATTTTAGTGCCAAAAAATATCCAGCAATGGATAATGATAAACGTGTATATATCAATGTTCAGCCTATCCAATCCCCGACTGGCGACACAGTCATCGGGGTTCTTTATGTTAAAAGTAACACTGAAGGCAAATATCAAGAGATTACAGATACAGCTCGTATCTTCTTTACGGCATCGCTTATAGCTGGAGCAATTTCGATCATAGTTACTCTTTTGATTGCCAGATCGATTACTCAGCCCATCGGCGAGATGAGAGAACAAGCCTTACGTATTGCTAAAGGTGATTATACTGGTAAAGTCAAAGTCTATGGTAAGGATGAGTTAGGACAGTTGGCAGAGACATTCAATCAGCTTTCTGAACGAATCGAAGAAGCCCAAGAAACGATGGAAGCAGAGCGGAATCGTTTGGATAGTGTACTGGCACATATGACCGATGGCGTTATTGCAACAGATAGACGTGGCAAAGTGATTACGATCAATGAAATGGCTCTTTCTTTATTGAATGTGAAGGATGAAGATGTGATTGGGTCTTCTTTACTGGAATTATTAGATATAGAAACTGATTATACATTGAGAAAATTGTTGGAAGAACCAGAAGAAATTCTGATCGACCGTTCATTGTCTTCTAGAGAAGAAGATCAAATGATTATTCGCGTTGATTTCGCGATGATTCGTCGTGAGTCTGGTTTTATTACAGGACTCGTTTGTGTGCTGCATGATGTGACGGAGCAAGAAAAAAATGAGCGTGAACGTCGTGAATTTGTGTCCAATGTATCTCATGAGTTACGCACACCTTTAACAAGTATGCGAAGTTATATCGAAGCTTTAAGCGAAGGTGCTTGGGAAAATCCGGAAATCGCACCTAACTTTTTAAAAGTTACATTGGAAGAAACGGATCGGATGATCCGCATGATCAATGATTTGTTGAATCTTTCAAGGATGGATTCTGGTAATGGAGAATTACAATTAGAATATGTAAATTTTAACGAATTGATCAATTTTGTTTTAGATCGTTTTGACATGATGGTCGAAGCAAATGATAAAAATTACACGATTCATCGGGAATTTACAAAACGTGATCTGTGGGTGGAACTAGATACAGATAAAGTTATTCAAGTCTTAGATAATATTTTAAATAATGCAATCAAATATTCTCCTGATGGCGGAGCAATCACTTGTCGTCTGTTAGAAACGCATAATAATGTTGTATTCAGTGTAACGGACCAAGGCTTAGGTATTCCTAAAAAAGATGTGAATAAAGTCTTTGAACGTTTTTATCGTGTAGATAAAGCCCGTGCCAGAGAACAAGGTGGGACAGGTCTTGGACTCGCTATCTCAAGAGAAGTAGTCAAAGCTCACAATGGTGCGATTTGGGTAGAAAGCCAGGAAGGTCAAGGGTCTACCTTTTATATCTCCTTGCCTTATGAACCTTATGAGGAGGACTGGTGGGAATGAAGATAACAGAAAAAATCGTAAGGATTGGGCTGGTTTTATTAGTACTGCTTAGTTTGTACTTTTCATTGAGTATTTGGATCAGTTCGTCCAAAAAAGGACAGCCAATCAAAAATGATCCTCAACTTGCAACTACAGTTGTGAATGAACGACTGGATACGGATGTGTTCTTACCATTACGTTTAATTAGAATGCAAGATGGGAAATCAGAAATGAATACCAGTGAAAATTTGATTACGAATATTCAAAATGAAATCAAACATAGTACGTTTGGAAACTTGGCTCAAACTGTCAAAGGTGATTCGGAACAATTTGATAAGTATTTATCAATGGCTCAAGGCTTTGAATTGTTGTATGAAGGTCCCTTGTTATTAAGTGAATATGTTTCTGTTTATAATTTGGATGTACAACTAGGAGATATTAGTGGCGATGAAGTTTACTTTACTTGTATTCAAGTAGATTTAGCTCAGAATAAGATTCGTTTCTTAGACTTTAATCGTAAAGATATTTATGAAGCATCTATCACGATCAATAATGAAAAAGTTTTGAATCTAATGAATAAAGTAGGTGTTCAGTACAACCAAATTTCAGAGCAACAAGCGGTTGCTGGGAAACACTATTATTTATCGGAAGACCTTAAAATGAAAAAATACAGTTATATTTTAGCATCTCAGCCTGTAACGAAGTTTCGTAATGCTTTTTTCGCCAATGCTGATGATATTCAAACGAACGAAGACAGTAAGGATTTGTCTTATACGAGTGGTAGTGAACGTTTGATAGCAGATGAAAAATTAGGAACGATCCATTTTAACGGTGATTTAGAATCCAGAACAGCTGCTGACAATATCTATTCTGATAGCTTTGATTATGTAAAAAAATTAGGCACAAATATGGGAAATATTCGTTACTTTGACCGCACGGATGCTGAAATCAACTATCGAACATTTGTAGAAGGATTTCCAGTCTTTAGTGAAAATGACAAAGGACAAGTACGAGTGACGATTGGTAATGACAAGGCTGAAAAATCGAGTGTAGTAATTGAGACAAGTGTGGATACGATTCAAGTGCCAATTCCATCTGAGGAAGAAGTTATTTTGAAAAGTACTGAAAGTTTATTGGAACAATTAATTGCAAACGGTGCTGACTCAGAGAAAATCGATTCAATGGTAATTGGGTATACATGGCATAAAATCGAAGAAATCACACAAGTGGTTGACCTAACTCCAGAATGGTATATTCGCTATGATAAAAAATGGTATCCAGAACCCGAATTACTGGAACAGCTGGCGAATGTGGAGGTGGAATAATGGACTTCAAACGAATTGAATGGATTTTTTTCTTAGCTTTTCTAGGTTTAAATATGTTCCTATTCGGTATCTACCAAGAAGGATTGAAAGAAGAAAGCAATGTTTCTTTTTCAGACCAAACGGATAGTATTGAAAAGCGATTAGATAAAGATGGGATTTCATTTAAAGGAATGCTCTCAGGCGAAAAAAAAGAAGGCTATTATTTGAGTGGTGAGCAAACAAATTTTTATGATGCGATTCAAAATGAACGGGAAACTAGAGACCGTAATTTCTTGAAAAACGGGGTTGAGTTTGTTGACAATTCCATAACTGCTTATCCTCAGTTGAATTACACTCAGACTAGTTACTTTATTGATGAAAAAAATGTAAAAAAATCATTAGAAGCTTTTTTGAATGATGAAGACAGTGTTCTATTTGGTAGTCAGTACCGCTATATGCCTGATTTTTCTACGTTAGATGGAGAATTTCCTGAGGCTATTGCTTCTCAAAGCTATAAGAGTATTCCTTTTAAAGATGATACAGCTCAAATTTCACTTAAATTGGAGAAATCAGATGAGTCTGATAGTTTGCACAAAATTTACAAGTATACGCAAACTCATATTCAAGGAATCGAAGAGTTACGAGATAAAATGGATTTGTCATCTGAACGTGATGCGATTGAGACCCTTTACATCAATAATAAGATTCCTAGTAATGCCAAAATCACCTTTAGGGAATTAGCCTATACAAGAATTTACAAAATTCGAGAGAAAAATGTGTACGTTCCAGTATGGTTTGTCGGAATTAAATCCAGTGGCAGCAATTTGCAAATTGAACAAGTAAATGCCATGAGCAATACAATCATTACAAATAATACTGTGCCAAAGGTGGAAAATCAGTAATGATGGTTGTATAATAAGTAGCTGTAGACTAAAGAAGGGAAGCGAAGAAAAAAATGAGTCAAGAAAAAGCTTTTAACATCAGCATTCTTGCTAGTGGTAGTACTGGCAATTCCCTTTTTATTGAAACAGAGAAGAAGAAGCTGCTTATAGATGCTGGGTTAAGTGGAAAAAAAATCACCTCTTTATTGGCAGAAGTCGACCGTAAACCAGAAGATCTTGATGCTATTTTAGTAACCCACGAGCATCGTGATCATATTCATGGTGTTGGTGTTCTTGCTAGAAAATATAAATTAGATGTCTATGCTAACGAAAAGACCTGGGCGGCAATGGATCCGTTGATTGGAAATGTTGCGCTTGAGCAAAAACATGTTTTTGATATGGGGAAAGTGTTAACTTTTGGTGATATGGACATCGAGAGCTTTGGTGTTTCACATGATGCAGCAGCTCCGCAATTCTATCGTTTCTTCAAGGATAACCGTTCGTTCGTGATGTTGACTGATACAGGATATTGCAGTGATCACGTACGTGGAATAATTAAAGATGCAGATGCCTACTTAATCGAAAGCAATCATGAGTTGGAGATTTTAAGAATGGGTCCGTATCCATGGAGCTTAAAACAGAGAATTCTAGGTGATAAAGGTCATTTATCAAATGACGACGGTGCATTGACGATGGCAGATGTGATCGGAGACCGTACCAAACGAATTTATTTAGGACATTTAAGTAAAGAAAATAATACCAAAGAGCATGCAAGAATGGCGATGGAATCGATTTTAGCTGAAAAGGGACTAGGGGTTAACTTTGATTTTAATGTCTTTGATACAGATCCAGAATCAGCTTCAGAGCTATTTGCAATTTGAACAATTAAGAGTAAGCCAGATTTTTAACTTTGGGTTTACTCTTTTTGTTATGAAATGAAAATCTTATAGATGTTTTAATATACTCTAGCTTATCTTGTATTTTCGTTGGAGGTGCAGTATAGTTAGTTATATTTTTGAATGTTAAAAAAAGCATCCGTATATTATACGATTACTGATGTTATTTTTAGCAGTAGGAGGAATTAGATGTTTGAGTTTTTACCTCATTCAGTTTTACAAATGGGTACCATTTTCTTGTCTATTGTGATTGAAGCGTTACCGTTTGTGATGCTTGGTTGCGTGATTTCAGGCGCTTTACAAGTGTTTTTAACGCCGGAACGGGTCAAAAAAATATTGCCAAAAAACAAGTTTTTATCGATTGTTATGGGAAGTGTATTAGGATTCTTTTTCCCGTCTTGTGAATGCGGTATTGTACCAATCGTTCATCAATTTGTCAAAAAGGAAGTGCCTACGTATACGGCTTTTGCCTTTATGATCACGGCTCCAATCATAAATCCAATTGTTCTTTTTTCTACGTACATCGCATTTAGCAATTCGATAAAATTCGTTGTTTGGCGGGTCGTAGGTAGTATGCTAGTGGCCTTGGTCGTGGGGATCTGGCTAGCCTATATCAATAAAGAACCAATCCTAACTCAAACAGAACTAGATCATGCGTGCCAAATAGAAGAACATCATCATGAAAAGGAAACAGCTTGGCGCAAAAGTTGGTCTGTTTTGACTCACGGAATTGATGAATTTTTTGATTCAGGTCGTTATTTGATTTTTGGCTCTTTATTAGCTGCTGCTATGCAGACTTATTTACCGACAGGCGCTATTTTACAATTGGGTCATACTAAGATTTTGGCGATTCTAGTGATGCTTATTTTAGCTGCGACGTTGTCATTGTGTTCGGAAGCCGATGCGTTTATTGGATCTTCACTATTAAGTCTATTCGGTAGTGGACCAGTTGTAGGTTTTCTTGTTTTTGGACCAATGGTGGATATCAAGAATTTACTGATGATGAAGCGTTATTTTAAAACATCATTCATGTTAAAATTTGTTGGAATCGTTACAGTTGTTGTCAGTCTTTATGCACTAGCGATTTAAGGAGGGAAGAGTAGATGATTCGTTTTTTGATTTTGATTGGTTATACGATTTTGATGATGTATTTGCAGGTAACTGGCAAATTGAATCAATATATAAATGTCCACTATAGCTATTTGGCGATTTTATCGATGGCACTTTCGTTTGTCTTGGCAATCGTTCAACTGATTCTTTGGAACAAAGAAGAAGATAAAAAAACAGAAACTCACCATAACCATACTGGACATGATCATGGCTTGAATAAACCTTATCAACGAGGAGTTGCTTATCTGTTATTAGCATTACCATTGATTGTTGGATTTATGTTTCCTACGATTAGTTTGGATACATCAATCGTTGAAGCAAAAGGGTTTAACTTCCCATTAAGTAAAGAGTCAGTTGGCGATCCCGATGTAGACACGCAGTTTTTAAAACCAGATACGAGTATTTATTTTGATAAAACAGATTACAACGAGCAAATGAAACAAGCATTAACGAAATATGTAAAAGATAATCACGTGACTGTTACCGATGAAAATTATTTAGAAGTAATGGAATTGATTTACAATTACCCAAGTGAATTTACAGGTAAGACGATTTCTTACAAAGGTTTTATCTTTAATTCTAAAAGAAAGGAACAACCTGGTACATTTGTCTTCCGCTTTGGGATCATTCACTGTGTAGCTGATTCTGGGGTATTTGGATTGTTGACGAATATGCCGGAGGATCAAACATTCAATAATAATGATTGGGTGGAATTAACAGGGAAGATCCATTCTGAATATTATGCCCCATTTAAACGAGATATTCCGGCTGTCGCTGTTACGAAAGTCAAGCAAGTGGAAGAACCAAAGAATCAATATGTCTATCGTTCGTTTTAAAAACAGAGGCCTAAACACAAATATTTTTTCCGAAGAATCTGCTTTTGTTTCACCGTTTATTCGGATTGCTTGAGGCTGGGCTATAACTCTTAGAGTTATAGCCCAGCCTTTTTTTATTTTTCCCAGATGAGTTGATATTCTAGCTCACCAGTATTATCCACTTGTTGCTTGGTCTGTTTAAAACCTTGCTTTTTATAAAAACTTACTGCATTCTGATTTTTTGCATAGACGGAAAGGCTGAGCACATCATTAACCTCTTTTGCTTCGTTTAAAAGCTGTTGACCGATTCCTAGATTTCGATGTGCCTTCATCACGAAAATTCCAGCAATATACGTTTCGTTCAGTCCTAAAAAACCGACTATTTTATCTTTTTCATAGTAAACATAAAGATCGGCTTTAGGCAATTCTTCTTTTACAAAATCGATATTTTGTTGCCAATAGCTTTTTGGGATAAAAGGATGGGCCTCACAATTCGCTATTAACCAAATACTTATTATTGATTCTAATTCAAATGATGTTAAGACATCAATTTTTTTAATCATGTTCCTGCTCCTTTCTTATTTTGCGTTTGAAAGAACAGTTTCTACACTCATCAATTCACCTCGTTCTAAAAAGTAGTATCACTTTTCATGTTTCTTTCTAATCAAACTCACGATCTCTCGTTTTTCTCTAAAGTTTCTAATGTTGTGATTCAACACCTCAGATAAAACTAATCCTAACGCAATGGCTCCTGCAATCATGATGGCTTGTACAGTAGAGTAAATGGCTGTTTCATAATTACCAATAACTAAATTTCGTACGGCTTGATAAGCCAGTCCGCCTGGAACTAAAGGAACCATGCCTGGAATATTAAAAATAGTAACAGGCAGTTTTAATTTTCTTGAACAGATAAAACTAACTGCAGCAACACTCAGTGCTCCTAATAAAGAACCTAAAGCGGCATTACCACCTAATTGAATCGTAAACCAATAGAACATCCAACCAGAAGCACCGGATAAGCCACAGGCAATTAAAGACCGTCTAGGAACATTCGTTATGATAGCATAAGCAGCCGATGCTAAGAAACTAAAAGAAAACTGAATCAGTAAAGTGGTCATTTGAAAACCTCCAAATTCTTAAAAATACATTCTTTGAATGTACAAGTATTGTTTCTAATAAAATAATTGAAAAACAAAAGCAATAGCAAAGCCAATCATAGAGGCGGTCATCATCGCCTCAGTACCTCGGGATACGCCAGAAAGATAATGTCCTGCAAGTAAATCACGTAAAGCATTAGTGATTTGAACTCCTGGAACAAGAGGCATGACACAGCCGATAATGATCATATCCTGATTGATGCCTAACCCGATTTTACTGCTTAAAAGAGCTGCGCAGCCAATAAAAAAAGCTGCTAAAAACTCAGATAGAAACTTAATTCGTAAAACTTTTAAACTGGAATAATAAAGAATATAGCCAAACCCTCCGATTAAACAGGTCAAAAGCAGGTCAGCCCAGACACCACCAAACAAAATCATGATCGTTCCGCTAACAACAGCAGCGCTGATAAATCTTAGCCATAAAGGGAAAAATTTTCTTTCTTGTTCTAAGGTTTTAAGCTCTTCTAAAAGCTCATCTAAGGTGTAACGTCCAGTGACATACTCTCTAGAAAGCTGATTGATTCTAGAGACTTTTTCTAAATTGATCGATCGGTTTAATATTTGAACCATTCGAATCGTTGAAGTACCGTCTAATCCCACAAAAAGACCGGTTTGTGTAACGTAGCTGACAAGGCGATAATCTCCTGAAGCTAAAGCGATACGGCTCATGGTGTCTTCTACCCGATACATTTCAGCATCACTTTCTAACATAATTTTCCCAGCAAGTAAACAAGTCTCCAGGACTTTCTCTATGTCTATTGTTGTCATTAATTTTCCTCACTTTTTGGTTCTATCATCATATCTATGATTAGTATAGTTGATTATAGCTGGAAAAAATAGTATGGAACTATAAAAATAAACGTGTAGACCGAACATTGTGCACAAACTGTGACTTTTTCGTCTAGAATTTTGTAGAGCTTAAAATGTCTCTTTCGTATTTCTTATCGTATAATAGAAAACGTATGAAAAAATGTAATGATTGGGATGAAAAAGATGATTTTATTAGGTTCATTGATTAACGGGTTAGCAATTATTTTTGGGAGTTTACTTGGCGCTATTTTACGTAATATATCAGAACAAATGAAAGATACTGTAACAAAAGGTATTGGGCTTGGCGTTGTGGTCTTGGGTATTCAAATGGCCTTTAAAACGTCTTCTTTTATTGTGATCTTGATTAGTTTATGTTTAGGTGCGATGTTGGGAGAACTAATAGGAATTGAAGATAAAATGAATGAACTTGGTTTGACGTTGGAAAAGCGTTATGCAAAGCCAGATAGTAATTTTGCTGATGGCTTTGTAACTGCTTCGCTTATTTTTTTGATTGGGTCAATGGGAATTATTGGTGCAATAGAAAGTGGTGTAGCAAATAATCATCAAACATTGTTTACAAAAGCAGTTATGGATGGTTTTTTGTCGATTATGTTGACAGCAACATTAGGTGTTGGGGTTCTTTTTTCTGCAGTACCAGTTTTTCTTTATCAAGGCATCATTGCCATACTTGCCAGTAGTTTGATGCGCTATATTCCTAAAGAGTTACTGGATGTATTGATGGTGGAAATAAGTGCAATCGGTGGTTTGATGATTTTAGGTATTGGTTTAAATATAATGGGCATCACAAAAATCAGAGTGTCTAATTATTTACCAGGTATTATTATTTTAATTGGTATTGTAATGGTTAAATTTTATTTATAGTGAATGTAAAAATTTATAGAATCAACTTAAATGATGACAGAAAGTTGTCATCATTTTTATGTTATGCTCATTTCAGAAATACAAAGGAGTGACGATAATGACAATTAAATTAGCAAAGAAAACAATTAAAGGTAAGAAAATTCGTACGAATAATAATCGTTTGGATGAAATTATCGCTTTATGGAATCATGTTCCAACGATGCACTTGGAGAGGGAAGTTTTCGCTGTCTATTCAAATTATGAAAGGAATTATAATGGAAGTTATGACTTGTTAGTTGGAAATGAAGAAGCTGATTTTTCTGAGAGTTCAACTATTCTTGCGGGTGATTA
This sequence comes from Enterococcus sp. AMC1252, assembly GCF_058216515.1. Classification (NCBI taxonomy): domain Bacteria; kingdom Bacillati; phylum Bacillota; class Bacilli; order Lactobacillales; family Enterococcaceae; genus Enterococcus; species Enterococcus sp. AMC1252. Next base: position 2,420,452 of record NZ_CM177097.1, on the reverse strand, counting down.
TGTAGAAATCCCAGTAGCTGTTGCTAGCCCTGAAGGTGTGGGAGAAGTCTGGCAAAAAATTTGGAAAGACGAAGCATTGGAAGAAAGACGTACTTATTTGACAGACGTGGAACATTACAAGAAAGATGGGACAATCACAATTTATCTTTCTGTATAGGTAATGGATTACGGACGGGATAAAAGTTAAGTTGGATCTATGGAAAAACTTAAAGAGTTTTTCCATAGATCCATTTTTTTATTCAAAATAGAATGAATATCATTCTGTAAAATGCATAAATATTTATTTTTAGTTTATAAATTAATAAAAAACCATTGACTTGCATCGTAGGAAAACTTATAATATGAAAAACAACACTTGTTTGACAAGAATAAAAAGAAAAGAAGTGAAGCTGATGAAGGTCTCAATTATTGGTGTAACAGGTTATAGTGGGTTGGAGCTTTTACGCTATCTCAGACAGCATCCATTTGTTGAGATAGCCTCAATTCATAGCCATTCAATGAATAAAAAATCACTAGATAAAGTTTATCCATACTTGAAGCAACTTATTAGTTTACCCCTAATGCAAGTCGATCCAGATAAAATTATGAAGAAAAGTGATCTCGTTTTCTTAGCAACTCCGTCTGGTGTTTCAAAAGATCTGGCGGAATCATTTGTTGACGCTGATTTTCCTGTGATTGATTTATCTGGTGATTTTCGATTGAAAGAGCTTGGTGAGTATGAAACTTGGTATGGTTCAAAAGCGGCTCCAATGCGTTTGATCAAAAAATTTGATTATGGTTTAGCAGAGTATCGAGAAATGCCACAATCTAAATGGATCGCCAACCCAGGGTGTTATGCTACGGCAGCAGAGTTATCGTTAGCACCATTATTGAAAGAGAATAAATTGATCTTAGATTCTATTATAATCGATGCTAAATCAGGTATTTCAGGTGCGGGTAAAGGACTATCTCAAACAGCTCATTTTTCGGAAGCGCATGATAATATGACGTTGTACAAAATGAATAGTCATCAGCATATTCCTGAAATCATGCAGCAACTAAAAAAATGGACACCAGATCTTACAGCAGTTCAGTTTTCAACATCATTGATTCCAGTGACTAGAGGGATTTTTTTAACAGCTTACGCTAAATTAAAACAACCGATTTCTGACGAGGAGTTAGTTCAGTTATATCAATCACATTTTAAAAAAAATGCTTTTATAAGAATTCAAGAAGCTGGGCACTATCCTGTACTTAAACAGGTAATTGGCTCAAATTACTGTGATATTGGACTCGCTTACAATGCGCAGACAAACATGGTTACAATCGTCACTGTCATTGATAATTTAGGCAAAGGCGCAGCTGGGCAAGCAGTTCAAAATTTAAATATTTTTGCTGGATTTGAGGAAAGATGTGGCTTAGATCAGTTACCGATCTATCCATAAAAAGTATTAATGAAACAAGATAAAAAATAGAAGGTTTAAAACATAAAGGGAGAGACAAGCATGAAAAAAATCATTGTTATCAAAATGGGGGGAGTAGCCAGCGATAACTTAACAAAAACATTTTTTGAACAAGTAGATCATTGGCAAAAAGAGGGAAAAAAAGTTGTTATTGTTCACGGGGGTGGACATTATATTTCTGAGATGATGCAGCGTTTAAATATACCTGTGGTGATCCAAGATGGGCTGCGCGTAACAACAGATGAAACACTAAAAATCACTCAAATGGTTTTGATTGGTCAAGTGCAACCTGCGATTACAGGCCTTTTTCAGCAAAAAGGATTTTCTGTTGTAGGACTAAATGCGTCATGTGGTCAAATCATTACGGGATCTTTTCTTGATAAAAAGACATTAGGAGCGGTTGGAGAGGTCAACAAAGTAGATACAGAATTGTTAGAACACTTGCTCGAAACTAAGCATATTCCGATTATTGCTCCACTAGGTTTAACAAAAGCAGGTGAATGGCTGAACATCAACGCTGATCATGTAGCATGTAAAATAGCAGAAGAATTAAAAGCTGAAAAGCTCTATCTACTAACCGATGTTCCTGGTGTAAAGAAGAAAAATCAGTGGTTAAAAGAACTATCCACTAGTGAAGTTCCTAAGCTAAAGCAAGAAAAAATTATCAAAGGCGGAATGTTACCAAAATTAGAAAGTGCTGTAAATGCTATCAAAGGTGGTGTAAAGGAAGTTCACATCACAAATCAAATTCAATATGCTGGAACCATTATCAAGTCCAAGGAGGTCTTTGCATGAGTTATTTATTTCAAAATTATCAAAGAAAAGAGTTGGAATTAATCAAAGGTTCTCAAACTGTTTTGACCGATAAAAATGGCAAAAACTATCTTGATTTTACTAGTGGTATTGGCGTAATGAATTTAGGGTATAATGATCCAGAATTGAATCAAGTATTAAAGGAACAAGCTAATCTTTTATGGCATACGCCTAATTTATATGAAAATCAGTTACAAGAACAGGTAGCTGAAAAATTAGCAAATGGAAAAGAGTATATCAGCTATTTTTGTAACAGTGGAGCGGAAGCGAATGAAGCTGCAATCAAGTTAGCTCGCAAAATGACGGGTAAAAGTAAAATCATTACGTTTACGAATTCTTTCCATGGTCGAACATATGGTGCGATGAGTGCGACGGGACAAGAAAGTATTCATATAGGATTTGAACCTTTGGTACCTGACTTTGTTTATTTACCATTCAACCAACTTGAGCCATTGTTAGAGGAAATCAATCAAGAAACAGCAGCTGTCATGTTAGAATTGATTCAGGGTGAAGGGGGCGTAGTACCAGCTGATGAGCAATGGGTTCAAACGATACAGTCTCTTTGTCAGCAGTTTGGCGCGTTATTAATCATTGATGAAATTCAAACGGGAATTGGACGAACAGGTACTTTTTATGCCCATGAAGGTTATCAGATCGAGCCGGACATTTTTACATTGGCCAAAGGGTTAGGCAATGGAATCCCTGTCGGTGCTATGGTCGGGAAAAAGAATTTAGTAAAAGCGTTTGGACCTGGTAGTCATGGGTCGACTTTTGGTGGAAATAAATTGGCGATGAGTGTCGCCTCAAAAGTGGCTGATCGAATAAACCAGAGGGAATTTTTACTAGAAGTTCAAAAGAAAAGTCAGCAATTATGGATTGGCTTAACACAAATAGCAGAAAAAAATAAGACGATCAAAGCTGTTCGTGGTAAAGGGCTCATGATAGGTATTGAGTTAGCTAACGGAAGTTCGTTAAAACAAGTGATGGATTTATTGGAAACAGAAGGATTGCTAACTTTAAAAGCTGGACAAAATGTTTTACGACTTTTACCGCCATTAACGATTGATACAGAAGAAATTGATCATGGATTGATGATATTAGATAAGGTTTTAAGTGATTTTGCATTCGAGAACAATTCTGAGTGAAGAAAGATAAAAATGGCATGAAGGGAAAAGTCTTCTTCCTATTTTTTTCAACATTGAACGAGCTCGTTCAGATTTTATATATAAGGAGAAAAAAATGACGAATTCTATGTATGGTAAAAGTGTTTTAAATCTAACTGAGTTAACAAAAGACGAATTTATGGCGATTATTGAATTAGCAGTTGCAATCAAAGCTGATCCACAAGCCTATCGTGGAGTATTAGCGGGGAAAATACTAGCGATGATCTTTGAAAAAAATAGTACTCGTACCCGTGTCTCGTTTGAAGCAGGAATCATTCAGCTTGGAGGACAAGCGATTGTTTTGGATTCTAAGAATACTCAAATGGGACGTGGAGAACCAGTGAAGGATACGGCTAAAGTTATGTCTAATTATGTCGATGCAATCATGATTCGTACCTATTCAGATCAAATGGTTGCTGAATTGGCAGACGAAGCATCGATCCCTGTGATCAATGGTTTAACGGACGATCATCATCCCTGTCAGATACTCGCAGATTTTCAAACGATTTATGAACAAAAAGGGAAGCTAGAAGGAATCAAATTGACCTATATCGGTGATGGAAACAATATGGCACATTCATTTTTGATTGGTGGAAGTTTAGTTGGAATGGATGTGAGTATCGCAACCCCAAAAGGATACGAACCAAAAGAAGAAGTGATTGCAATTGCCAAAAAGAATGCAAAAGTAAGTGGTAGTAGAATCCAAATTGTGAACGAACCAGACCAAGCTGCGAAAAATGCAGATGTTTTGGTAACAGACGTTTGGGCAAGTATGGGAGATGAAGCTGAACAAAAAGAGCGGGAAAAAGTATTCAAATCATTCCAAATCAATAATCGACTAGTAGTGCAAGCAAAAAAAGATTATCTATTCTTGCACTGCCTACCTGCTCATAGAGGAGAAGAAGTTTCAGCAGATATTATTGATGGGACGCATTCCGCAATTTATCAAGAAGCGGCCAATCGTCTCCATGCTCAAAAAGCGTTGTTGGTCAAACTTATGACCAACTTATAATAAAGTAGAATGATATGAAACGATATTTTCGTTTCATATCATTCTATTCTTTTTGAAAAACATACATAGACCATTGATTCGTTGTATGATGAGCAGACAATAAGAAGCCGTGGTCAGATAGATACGTTTGGAAATCCGCCGATTTTTTAAATTTAGGCAAAAAGTAATTGATTTTTGCTGTCTCAAAAGAAAAAACAACGAGTCCCTTACGCTTTAAAACCCGATTTATTTCAGACAATGCGTTGTCTAAATTATTCCAATGAAAATGTGTTTGAAAAGCCGTTACGAAATCGAATGTTTCAGGAGCAAAACTTAGGCTATGAACATCCATTGTTTCAAACTTAAGTGTTTCATTTTGAGTGTTCTTTTTTGCTTGCGCTATGGCGTCTTTAGAAATGTCTATGCCTGTTATAGATAATGAATTTGCTTGTTGTAAAAGATAGCGGCTTGAGACACCATTTCCTACACCGATATCTAGAATCGCCATTTTATCTCTCAAAACAATCTTTGTCATTGTCCATTTTACTAAAGGAAGATAAACGCGATTCCAAAGGTGCATCAGCCCAATGCCAATATACCCAGTTGGCTTTTTTGATTGTTGTAACAAAATCCAAAATAAACAGATCAATAACACGCTGATGCAGCAGATGAGCAAGATAAACATAAAAAAACTCCTTTACTCTATATTCAACTCTTTTAATTAGTATACAATAAAAAAACAACTGTTAGAAAAAATAGGGAGAAATTTCTTTCAAATTTTTAACTAAAAAGAAATTATTTACCCGATAATCCGTCGATTCTGTTAAAATTAAAGGAAATCTTTAATATATAGCAGAAAATGTTAAGTTTTGTTTGTAGTTTCGCCTTGTTTTTAGTAGAATGAAACTGTATGAATAGAATAAAAGTGAGGTGTAGATAAATGGGTTTTACAGATGAAACTGTACGTTTTGATTTTGATGACAGTCGTAAGAAGGAAGTAAGTGAGACTCTAGCTACTGTATACAAGGCTTTAGAGGAAAAAGGATATAATCCGATCAATCAGATTGTGGGCTATTTGCTTTCTGGAGACCCGGCCTACATTCCTCGTTATCAAGACGCTCGAAATTTGATTCGTCGTCACGAACGGGATGAGATCATGGAAGAGCTGGTTAAATATTACTTATCTGATCATGGAATCACTATTCGATGAGAGTAATGGGACTTGATGTCGGCTCTAAGACAGTAGGAATTGCAGTGAGCGATCCATTTGGCTGGACGGCACAAGGTGTCGAGATTATTCGAATCAACGAAGAGCAGGAAGAATTTGGTTTTGAACGTTTAGCAGAATTAGTCGAAGAATATGAAGTGACACGTTTTGTCGTGGGACTTCCCAAAAATATGAATAATTCAATCGGACCTAGAGCTGAAGCATCAATGGCTTATGGTAAGAAAATCGAAGACATGTTTCAAATTCCTGTTACTTATCAAGATGAACGTTTGACGACAGTTCAAGCTGAACGTATGTTAGTTGAACAAGCGAATACATCTAGAGCCAAAAGAAAAAAAGTGATTGATAAGGTAGCTGCTGTCATGATATTACAAAATTATTTAGACGGCGCTAGCAATAAAATTTAAATGACTTGTTAAAAAACAAGGATAAGATAAAAGGAGAGCAAGACAAATGACAGAAGAACATAACCATGATCATGATCACGAAGGGCATGAGCATATCACCTTAGTTGATGAACAAGGAAACGAAACCTTATATGAAATTTTATTAACAGTAGACGGACAAGAAGAATTTGGTAAAAACTACGTGCTTCTATATCCAGCTGGTGTTCCAGAGGAAGAAGATGTAGAATTGCAAGCTTATGCATACATCGAAAACAACGAAGGAACAGAAGGGGAATTACAACAAATCGAAACAGACGCTGAATGGGATATGATCGAAGAAGTGTTTAACACATTCATGGCGGAAGAAGAAGAATAGTATTTACGAAAGAGTTGAGTCCATACTTTATGGACTCAGCTTTTTTAATTTGATAGATTGCTCATACTACAAAACAAGGAGACAGCCCTTAAGCAGTCTCCTTGTTCGCCTATTACAAGTCAAAGTCAATGTCGCTGTAATCTACACATGGCAAGTCTCTTGGGTGGATTGAGGAATTAACTGAAAAAGTTATTTTTAATGGTTGAGCTGAATAATTATATAAATCAAAAATTCGGTTTCCGCTAGTCCAACCTTTTATTGTCTCATCCAATATATTGGTATTTACTGTTACAGGACTATTAGTATAGAAGAACTTTCTAGATGCGACTTGCCAAGAATAACCATGATCGTAAAGTTCTTCAAGAAGAAAACTTTCTTTATCTTCTGACTCAGCTTTAAATTTTATTGCGTATTTTGATACAAATTCATTTGTTCTTAAGCTACCTACTAAAATCCGAATTTTTTGACCACTTTGGACTACTGCTTCTCTTTTTGCCGGAGCACCTCTCAGTATACTAAAAGGAATGGGGGAACTTGAATTTTCAACAGATTCCTCTGCATCAACATAACTAGTTCCAAAAAACATTCCGACTACTATCAAACATCCTAATACTAATGATTTCTTTCTCATGAAAACAACTCCTTATTTTTAGTAATTTAAATTTAACATAAAGAAAATTATAATTCAAGTTTAAATTATTATTAAAGGATTAATCCGTGAATTTTGCTTGATCTTGAGTATCAGTTAAAGTCTTTGTACTACATCAAGACTTCTATTTTTTATTTAATTCACTTTTGAAATTTGAAGAGAGTACAAACATTCGTTTAGGAAGAAATTAGATAGAAAAATATATTCGTATTCAGATTAACTTAAATAGTGGAAATGAAAACAAACCTAAATTACTCTTTCTCCTTCTGATAATACATCGAAAGAATCAACCCAATAGCAATAAAATTAGCTAAGTAAGCTGTGCCGCCTTGACTGATAAAAGGTAAAGGAATCCCAGTCAAAGGAAGCAGTCCAATGTTAGATCCGATATTTTCAAGGATATGAAACAAGAAATACATAATTATACCTGTTGTGATGTATGCGTAAAATTCACGTTGGGCATTTAATGTGCAAATCAACATTTGATAAATTAGATAAAAGAACAATAAAATTAAGGTACAAGTACCCAAAAAACCATAAGCTTCACCAATCACAGTAAAAATCATATCAGATTCTCGGACTGGAACATAAACCTGCAAATTAGTCATCCCCTTGCCAAGCAATTCTCCTGAACCAATGGCCGTTAACCCACGCGCCTGTTGAAATGAAATCGAGTCCGCATATTCAAAAGGATTGAGCCAAGCGTGGATTCGATTGAATTGATACGGTTTAAAATGTAGAAACGAAAGAACTTTTTGTCCACGTTCAGTCAACACCAACAAGATGCCGCTGACACCAAGCGTGCCTATAATACCAAAGCCGACTGTTAAAATTTTCCAAGAACAGCCCGAAACAAGCACTATACCTAGAAAAATCGAGATAAAAACTAAACTTGTGCCAAAATCTTTTTGATAAAACATCAAAAAGAACACAGGTAAACTAACAACGAATAATTCACCTAACAAACGGAAGTCCTCTTTTATAGTAGAAGGATTTTCTGATTGTTGTCTTTTTCGGGTGACAATATAAGCTAACATCAAAATATAGCCAAGTTTCATGAATTCTGATGGTTGAAATGAAAGTGGACCTAACCGAAGCCAACGCTTTGTTCCTGTAGCGGCAGCCATGACGGGATCATGAAATTTTATAAGTAAGCTCATTAAAAGAAGAGAGAGACTATAAAGGATCGGTGTCGATTGCCATAGATATTTTATAGGGATGAACATCGTGACAAACATTGTTCCAGTCCCTAAAAGAGTCCATAAAAATTGTTTTTTCAGTAAAGAGCCAACTGAGTCAATCGCAGGATCTGCTTGAAAAGCGCCATACTGAGCTAGAAACCCAACAAGTATCAGTAAAAAAACAGGCAAAAGCAAGGCATAATTTACGGGTTCACTTTTTGCGACTAAGGCTTTTCTCATGACACCCCTCCTCGACGTCTAAAAGTTTCTCTAAGCTCAGTTCCCCGTGCATTCAAGGCTATACCCAGAGTAATACTTAAAATTAGTAAACTAGATCCTCCATAACTAATAAAAGGAAATGTTAGTCCAGTCATTGGAATATAACCTAATAGACTGCCAACGTTTACTGTCACTTGAAGGAACAACAGCATACCACAACCAATGTAAAGATAAGAGTAGTAAAGGTTTTTTGATTTTATTGCTAGCAAAAATAAACGAGCAACAATAAAGAACACGGCAAACAAAATACCTAAAGAGAAAATCAACCCTAACTCTTCAATACAAATAGCAAAAATGAAATCTGTATCAGCAGCAGGAAGAAAGCCTTTTTTCTGAATACTATTGCCTAGACCTAATCCAAAAAATCCACCATTATGCATTGCGTAGTAAGCATTAGATGTCTGAAATCCTTTGCCGGTCGGATCAATGAAGGGATTTTGCATTACTTCAAAACGTGTGACTAAATAACTGAATTTCTGCGGCATCCAATCTGTCGGGATCGATAACAAAAGAACAGTTCCTAGTCTTTTTGCCACAACAAATCCAACTAAAGCGAGCGACATAAACAAAGGAGAGAGTCCACTGAACAAAAACAAAACGAGCACAAGGATAAAAATCATGGAAGCACCTGCTATATTAGGCTGTAAAGCCACAAAAAACATAAAGAAACTAGCGACTAGCAATGATTGTTTGTGTTTCTTAAATGTAAAAGGGGTCAAAATATCCTCTTTTGAAAGATTGGATGCCAAATAAAGAATAAGAACCAAAGGCACTAATTCAGATGGTTGAAACAAAAGTACGCCTAGATTGATCCAACGCTTTGCACCACCAACACTAGTACCGATAAAAGGTAATGCAATGATTGAGAGAAAAGTCAGTGCCAAAATGACATACATCATTTGGGGTTTGCGAAGGACGTTTAAATTGATTCGATATACAAAACTCATGCAAACCAAGCTAAACAGAAAATACATGGTTTGTTTGACTGCTTTACTGGCCGTTCCTAACTCACTATCTAATAATTGATAAGAGCTAGAACTATAAACCATTAAGACACCAACAACACACAGGATTAGATAAGGGATAAAAATGTAAAAGTCTAAATAATGGAGTTTGGATAATCGCTTAGGCCAACTCATTGTTTTACTCCATCATTCAAAAATTCGTGAATGGTTGTTGTATTTTGTTTCTCTTCAACTTTACGTCCGTCATCATCAATCAACATGTCTTCCGTATTTGCCTGTTGATTGCTAGTAAAATTATTATTTTTCATCTTATTGACTTGAGATTGTGCTATCTCTTTTCCCTTATGAAAGCTGATTGCTGCACAGCTCCCGATTCCTGTAAAAATCAGGGTGACACAAAGAACCATATAAATTAAGAATTTCTTTCCTGTTTTCATTTTTTATTCCTCGCTAATCGTTTTAATTGATCATCAAATAAAGTTCGGCTTTAGGAATTGTTTTAGATGGGGATAAAGAGTTCTTTTTGCTATGAGTAATGGGTGACAGACGATTCAAGTCGAGTTTCTTCAATTGGTATAGATTCACCTCCAAAATCAAGTATTCTGCCTACATTATTCGAAAAAAACAAAAAACCTTCGCATAAAATGACTCAGCGAAGGGGGATTGATTTCAGCACAAATAGAGCTTCTCATCATTCTCATCGTTGAGTTTTAGCACTATGAAACGTAAAAAGCAGAGCTTTTAGCTACTTTGTGAAAAGCCTTAATTCGACAATTCCTGTCCTACCCATTACTGTCTTTCGACATTTTTGAGCAGTAGCCTGTGTTTCCATAGGAGCCTCACCTAACAAGTTATTTTGATCGCCCTAAATATAGTGAATATAGCTAGTAAAGTCAACTAGGTAAGTATTAAATTTTTTATAATAAAAGTAACTGTTTTTGAACTAGTATGGAACAGATCATAGAAAATGTTGCCCTCGTATCCAAATGACATACATCTTTTCTTTAACTTTTCTTAAGCTTATACAGAAAAAAGACAGAATAAATAAAAATTGACAGAAGATTCGAGATAACATTTGATAGATGAAACTAGATTTTTTTAGTCAGCAGTTTTATTTTATGTTTAGCAAACAAATCATTAAACAAATAAAAGATCAAGTGCTATAATAGGTGATGTAACAGGTTTGAAATCTGTACTATAAAAATAGGATAATTTATATGATTAGTTATTTTGTTCTTTTTAATAAAGGGTTTTTCGGTATGTAACAGCATTTTAAAAGAAGTGTAACAGATGGCGGAGAAAAGCAGGAATGGCGCTGAAGTGATTGTAGAAAGTTTAAAAAACCATCATGTCGACTATGTTTTTGGGATTCCGGGAGCGAAAATTGACGGTTTGTTTAATGCACTAGTCGATGATGGACCAGAATTGATTGTCACACGTCATGAACAAAATGCAGCCTTTATGGCAGCGGCTGTCGGGCGGTTGACTGGAAATCCCGGTGTAGTAGTTGCTACAAGTGGTCCAGGGGCAAGTAATCTAGCAACAGGTTTAGTCACAGCGACAGCAGAAGGAGATCCTGTATTGGCAATAGGCGGTCAAGTGAAGCGTAGAGACTTATTGAAATTAACCCACCAAAGTATGAATAACGCTGCTTTGTTTGAACCAATTACTAAGTACAGTGCAGAAATTCAAGATCCAGAGACGATTTCGGAAGTTTTAGCAAATGCTTATCGATTGGCGAAGTCCTCCAAAAAAGGAGCTAGTTTTATTAGTATTCCTCAAGATGTCGTGGATGGTCCAGTAGAATCTGCTAGTATCAACCCTTTAAATGATCCTAAAATTGGTTCGGCTTCATCTGACGATATTCAGCATCTTTCAAAACTAATTCAAGCAGCAGAGTTGCCTGTCCTGCTAATTGGGATGAGAGCCTCTACCGAAAAAGAAGCTAAAGCGATTCGTGAAATTGTAGCGAAAACTGAAATTCCAGTTGTTGAAACATTTCAAGCAGCTGGGGTTATCTCTAGAGAATTGGAAGGTCATTTCTTTGGACGAATCGGTTTGTTCCGTAATCAGCCAGGAGATATGTTATTAAAGCGTAGTGACTTAGTCATTGCTGTCGGCTATGATCCAATCGAATACGAGGCTAGAAATTGGAATGCCGAAGGAGAGGCTAAGATCATTGTAATTGATGATACTCCAGCTGAAATTGACCAATGTTTTCAGCCAGAACGAGAGTTGATTGGCGATATTGCAGAAACGTTATCCGTTCTTTTACCTAGTATTGAAACTAAAATATTATCAGAAAAAGCGATTGACTATTTAAATACATTACAGGAACGATTAGTAAAACGAGATGACGTGAAGGAGGGAGTCAATAATGGTTTGATTCATCCTTTGGAGGTCATTGAAACACTGCAAAATATTGTAACTGACGAAATGACTGTAACTGTTGATGTAGGCAGCCATTATATTTGGATGGCTCGCCATTTTAGGAGTTATCAACCTAGACATTTACTTTTCAGTAATGGGATGCAGACTTTAGGTGTCGCACTTCCGTGGGCCATTTCAGCAGCACTTGTTCGTCCAAATACACAAATAATATCAGTGTCTGGTGATGGAGGCTTTTTGTTTTCAGCACAAGACCTTGAAACAGCTGTACGCAAAAAATTGAATATCATACATTTGATTTGGAATGATGGACGATATAATATGGTCGAATTTCAAGAGCAATTAAAATATCATCGGATCTCAGGTGTTGATTTTGGTCCAGTTGATTTTGTGAAATACGCAGAAGCTTTTGGTGCGAAAGGTTTAAGAGCCGAGAATGCGCAAGAGTTAAGAGCGGCTATTTTAAAAGGAATTGAAACCGAAGGTCCAGTAGTAATTGATATTCCTATCGACTACAAAGACAATGAGCAGCTCGGAGAAACAATTTTGCCAGATCAGTTCTATTAGAAGGGTGATAACGATGACGAAAGAGACAGTCTTATATCAGCATGGGACATTAGGTGCTTTAATGGCAGGTTTAATGGATGGTACCGAAACGATCGCTAATATTTTGAAAAAAGGCGATTTCGGGATTGGTACATTGTCTGGTTTAGATGGTGAATTGATTATTTTAAATGGGAAAGCCTATCAAGGCAGAGAAGATGGAGCTTTAATTGTAATAGATGAGAAACAGGAAACACCCTATGCTGCCGTGACTACTTTTAAACCAGTCATTACTGTTGCTGTGGATCATGTTACAAATAATATGAAAATCAAAACACTGATCCGTGAATATTTAAAGAGTGAGAATCTTTTTCATGCAATTAAAATCTATGGGAAGTTCAAAAAAGTTCATATCCGTGCAATGCCTAAACAAGAAAAACCATACAAACGCTTAGTTGAAGTATCCAAAGAGCAACCTGAGTTTATTAAAGATGATGTTATGGGAACGATTGTTGGATTTTTTACTCCAGAATTATTTCAAGGTGTTGCAGCCGCAGATTTTCATTTGCATTTTATTGATGATGAACAAACATTTGGCGGACATTTAATGGATTTTGAATTGGTGTCTGGGATCATAGAAATTGAACCAATGGATTCTTTATTACAACATTTCCCTAAAAATGATGAAACATTTATTCATACAGCAATCGATTATGCTGATTTAGATAAAGAAATTCAAGAAGCTGAATAGCAAAATGCCTAAGACAGGTCTGGTCGCTGTCTTAGGCATTTTTTATTTTGACGCAATTTTTTTCGCTTTTTCGGTGTTTGCAAAATGAAGTTTTACATATTTACTCAGTAATTCCATTCCGCCTTTAGCCAAAACTTTTGCGGCAACTTTATCGGAGGTGGTTCCAGCTCCGGAAGGAACCTTCAGACCTAATTCTTCAGATTCTTTATCTAGTTCTTCTAAAAAGGCTGCTCTACTGATAATCGAAGCCGCAGCAACTGCAACGTGATATTGTTCGCCTTTCGTGACGAAGGACAATTTTTCACTGACCTGATTTTGTTCGCTTCGTACGTATTTTTTGTAATTTGCTTCCGGCGTAAACTGATCGATTAAAATCGCTTCAGGTTTGATTGGTGTAATGTCATTTAATAGCAAATAAATCGCTTGGTTATGCAGTGCAACTTTCATATGAACAGCGTTGTACTTAGGTTGGATCTGATTGTATTTTTCTGGTTCGACAATCAATAATTTATATGGGATCAATTCTTTGATTACTTTTGAAAGTTGTATGATCTGAGGATCAGTAAGTTCCTTAGAATCTCTCACACCAAGGGCTTTCAATTTTGTGACCATGTTTTTATCCACATAAGCTGCACAAACTGTAACGGGACCGAAATAACTACCGTTACCAACTTCATCACTACCTAAGACAGAAAGTTGACTGAAATTGGCTGGGAGTGAGCTTGTCTTTTTTGAGGTAGCAGATTTTGTTCCTTTACTTTGGGTTGGTTTTCCCCATTTAGCAGCAATATTTTCTGCATCAGGACCTTGAAATACAACTTTTCCAGAAGTGTAGGCCGTGATTGTTGTATTGCCAACTTTAGCAACAAATTCAGAATAAGGAACATTCCTATTCAAAAGATTTCTCTCGTAGAATGATTTCATTTTTTTTATTGTATCTTTGGTTCCTTTGATTACTTGTATTTGAGACATATGTGTGCTCCTTTCGAATCTTCTTATCTATAGTAAAGCAAAAGAATGAAAAAGTGAAGTGAGGATATAGAAGGGGGCTTCTCTCGGGCTCTATTCATCCCCTTTCAGGGGAGTGATAGATCATTAGTAATAACTAAATTAATTCGTTGGATGAATATATTCTTTTCAAAAGAATAAGATTATATAATGTTTTTGTAAAAATATATATACATTTGTTATAAATAAAGTATAATGATGATGTTGTTAAGATATATTGTCTATATATTTAAAATTATAGCAATAACGTCAAAATAAGAAAGGAGATATTAAGTAGAAGAAAGTTAGTGTTTTTATTTCAAAAGAGAGCATTTCTAAAACAGAAATGAAAGGGGTTGTTGTTCAATGGTAAAAATAAATGATACAGTGAAAAGTTCTTTATTAGAAAAAATTGGAAATAAGAAAGCGAAAGTAGGTATTATCGGTTTAGGTTATGTGGGTTTGCCACTTGCGATGGAATTTGTTGCTACAGGATTTGAGGTTATAGGAATCGATACTGATCCAGATAAAGTTTCTAATTTAAACAGTGGAAAATCGCATATTTTAGATGTTTCAGATTCTAGCATATTAGAAGGTTTATCCAGAGGTAATTTTAGAGCAACGACAGATTTTGGTATTATTTCATCATTAGATACTGTAAGTGTTTGCGTGCCGACTCCACTTAATGAAAATCAAGAACCTGATACGGGATTCTTAACGTTTACAGCAGAAAAACTAGAACGCTATATGGAAAATCCTCTATTGATAGTGTTGGAAAGTACAACCTATCCAGGTACAACGCGTGAACTATTTGCCGAGCGCTTTGATGATGCAAGTAAACATGTAGATAAAGATTATTTTCTGTGTTTTTCTCCAGAACGGGTTGATCCAGGTAATGCGAAGTTTCAAACTAAGAATATTCCTAAAGTGATTGGTGGATTAACTAATGAAAGTTCTGAACTAGGAGAAGCCTTGTATGATGCCATACTAGATAAAGTTGTTGTTGTGAGTTCACCAGAGACAGCAGAGATGAGTAAATTGCTTGAAAATACGTTTCGCAGTGTCAACATTGCTTTTGTCAATGAAATGGCTTTGATGTGTGAGAGAATGGATCTTGATATTTGGGAGACTATTGATGCTGCTGCAACAAAACCTTTTGGATTTATGCCTTTTTATCCAGGGGCTGGTGTTGGCGGACATTGTATTCCGCTTGATCCAATGTATTTACATTGGAAAGGAAAACAAAATAGATTTTTCAACAAATTTATTGAAACATCACAAGAAATCAATATGAATATGCCGTACCGAGTGGTAGAAAAAATTCGTGATGCTTTGAATGCTCAAGGGAAATCATTAAAAAATTCTCAAGTTTTATTGGTTGGTGTATCGTATAAACCCGATATCGATGATGTTCGTGAGTCACCAACGTTATCAGTGTATGAAATTCTAAAGGAAAACTATACAGCGTTAACAATTCTGGATCCTTTTGTTTCTTCTTTTGCCGATAAGTATGGAACAGAGGTATCCGTTATTCAAAATGATTTTTGTGATTATGCGGCATATGATTGTGTTGTTATTTTAACTAAACATAGTATCGTAGATTATGAAAGGTTACTAAAGGAAAGTAATGCGGTTGTTGACATGTGCAATATTTACAAAAGTAATCATGAAAAAGTCTTTAAAATCGGCGGTGGTCGTACGGAAGCGACTGTATTAACTAACCGTGGCGGTGTTAAGGAGAAAGTGTAATGGAAAGTAAGTTCAACCGAAGAACGCATTTGATATTATCGTGTATTACATTTATGTTATGTGCATTGTTGATTGGCTTAATTGGTTTTTGGCGAACGGGTTATATATCCAAAGCGTTTAGTATTTATGGTTGGTGTATGATTATATATTTAGTTATTAAAACGAGTCTATCGATGCTCTACAAAGTAGACGAAAGTACGCCGCCAAATTTGAAAGTAACGGTTGTCATACCAGTTTATAACGAATCTAAAGAAGCAATCTTAACGCTTCTCCAAGGCTTAACGATACAGAAATATCCAGTTGAGGAAGTTTTTATTGTCGATGATGGCAGTCCAAACTATGTTTTAGATCAAGTGATGAAACAAGCAATTGAAACATTCCCAACTGAGTTTACAAGTAAGATGCACATCCATCAATTACCCTACAACCAAGGCAAACGTTTTGCACAAGCGTATGCATTTGAAAATAGTGTAGGAGATATATTTTTTACGATGGATTCTGATGGAGAAATCTTTCCTGATACGTTATATGAATTAATGCGTCCTTTTAGTGATGAAAATGTACAAGCTGTAACTGGACACATTAACGCTAGAAATCGTAAAAGTTCGTTGCTTTCATATTTACTTGATATGAGGTATGATAATGCGTTTCGTGTAGAGAGAGCTTCACAATCAGTCACAGGTAATATTTTAGTCTGCTCAGGACCAATTAGTTGTTACCGTCGTGCTGTTGTTATGGACAATTTGAATCGTTATTTAAATCAAACTGTGTTTGGTGCCCCAGCACATGTTGGGGATGACCGATGTCTTACCAATTATGCAATCGAGCGTGGAAAGACAGTATATCAAGAGACGGCAAAATGTATAACAGATGTACCTGAAACAGTAGGTGTTTTTTTGAGACAGCAAACGAGATGGAGTAAGTCTTTTTTTAGGGAAACATTTATTTCGCTAAAGTTAATTCGGAAAAAGCCAATCGTTTTTTTATGGTCAATGACTGAGATTGTTCTTTGGGTTATTTTTTTAATCGCAATATTTTATAATATGGTGTGGTATTTTGGAAACTTGACTTGGCAAGATTGGTTGTTTTATCTGGTTCTTGCTTGTCTTTCAGCATATGCTAGAAACGTACATTACATGTTTAAACATCCGTTTTGCTATCTACTGGCTCCTCTGTATGGATTATTCCATTTTTTTACAATTCATATCGTAAGAATTATCGCATTGGCGACTCTTAAAGTAAATAAATGGGGCACTAGAGCCGATGTTATGAAAAAGGAGAGTGATTAATCATTTATATCGATAGCTTAGCTTTTTAAAAACTGTGTTTAACAAATGATAATGGTAGGAAATAGATTTTAAGGGCTAAGAATAACTGGCTTTCAAACACGTAAATTTGAGTTTTTAGAAAAACTGTGGTAGAATACATTATAAGTAATGATACTAGTTTGAGTGAGCGGATTTCTGCTCACTCTTTTTAATGGAGTAACGTAAGGGAAAAGCAAGATGAAACGTTGATTTGTCTTGCTTTTCTATGATTTAGTTGCATATATCGGCTTTTCTAAAAAACTAGTGCGTTACATAAATCTCGAAGGAGGCGAAAATTTTGAGTAGTGTTGTGGAAACTGTTACCGAGTTAGTCACACCAATCTTAGAAAAACAAAATTTTGAACTTGTAGAAGTAGAGTTTGTCAAGGAAGGAAGAGACTGGTTTCTCCGTGTCTTTATCGATAAAGAAGGCGGTATAGATATCTTAGACTGTGCACTTGTTAGTGAGCAACTAGATGAAAAGCTTGATGCTATGGATCCAGATCCGATTCCTCAGGCTTACTTTCTGGAAGTATCCTCTCCGGGAGCCGAACGTCCGTTGAAGAAAGAAAGCGATTATGAAAACGCAGTTGGAGAATACATTCATGTTTCACTGTATCAAACGATCGATGGTGAAAAACAATTTGAAGGTATCTTAAAAACAGTTGATAAAGATCAATTGACCTTGACAGTCAAAATTAAAACAAGAGTCAAAGACTATACATTCGAACGAAAAAACATTGCAAAAGCTCGTTTAGCAATTCAGTTTTAATTAAGTAAACTACCAAGCAGAACGTTCTAGTTTTGGCTTATCACGAGATGCAAGAATCGACCTGTAAATAGTCGATCAGCTCCGTTCACCTTTCATTTAGACAGTAGGAGGAAATGATAAAAAAATGAGCAAAGAAATGTTAAATGCACTAGATGCATTAGAAGCTGAAAAAGGTATTTCTAAAGAGATTGTGATTGATGCATTGGAAGCAGCATTAGTTTCCGCATATAAAAGACATTATGGGCAAGCCCAAAATGTTGAAGTAGAATTTGATGGCAAAAAAGGCAATATCCATGTATATGCTGTTAAAGAAGTAACGGAAGAAGTATTTGACTCACAACTTGAAGTATCACTGAAAGAAGCAATGGAAGTCAATAAAGCTTACGAAATGGGCGATAAAATCCGTTTTGAAGTAACGCCAAAAGATTTTGGTCGTATTGCAGCGCAAACTGCGAAACAAGTTATTTTACAACGCGTTCGTGAAGCAGAAAGAAACATTATTTACAATGAATTCAGTGCTTACGAAAATGATATTATGCAAGGAATCGTTGAAAGACAAGACCGTCGATACATCTATGTAAACTTAGGAAAGATCGAAGCTGTTTTATCGAAGCAAGATCAAATGCCAAACGAGTTTTACCAACCTCATGATCGTATTAAAGTATACGTTTCAAGAGTTGAAAATACATCAAAAGGTCCACAAGTTTTCGTGAGCCGTAGTCACCCAGATTTACTAAAGCGATTATTTGAACAAGAAATTCCGGAAGTGTATGATGGAATAGTAGAGATTGTCAGCATTGCTCGTGAAGCTGGAGACCGTTCGAAAGTTTCAGTTCGTTCAACGGACCCTAACATCGATCCTGTCGGAACCTGTGTTGGACCAAAAGGCCAACGTGTTCAAGCAATCGTGAATGAACTAAAAGGTGAAAACATGGATATTGTTGAGTGGAGTGAAGATCCTGCTGTTTTCATCAGCAACGCACTTAATCCAGCTCAAGTAGTAGATGTTATTTTCGATCCGAATAACAATAAAGCCTGTACGGTAGTTGTTCCAGATTATCAGTTGTCACTTGCTATCGGTAAAAGAGGTCAAAATGCTCGTTTAGCTGCCAAATTGACTGGCTTTAAAATCGATATCAAACCTGAATCTGAAATGGAAGCTTACTATGCAGAAAATCAAGAAACGCCCGAAGAAGAAGTGTACGATGAAGCAATCGTAGCATCTGATATGACTGCTGATGATTACGAAAATGTTGAGTTTGAAGAAAAAACAGCAGAAGACGAAGAACAAGTCTAACGATTTGGAGGGAATACAATGAAAAAAAGAAAAATCCCGATGCGTAAATCTGTTGTTTCAGGTGAAATGAAACCGAAAAAAGAATTAGTTCGAATCACGCGTTCTAAAGAAGGTCAAGTGGCGATCGATCCAACTGGTAAAATGCCAGGTCGAGGAGCATATGTTTCACTTGAGCCTAAAGAAGTTCAAGACGCTTGGGACAAACATATATTAGATCGGGTGTTGGAAACAACATTGACAGATGAGTTTTACCAAGAATTATTAGACTATGTTGAACATCAAAAAGCACGTAATGAGTTGTTTGGCAATGGATAAGGAAAAAGTATTAAATTTATTAGGTTTGGCTATGAGAGCTGGAAAACTAGTGACTGGTGAGGAATTGACCATCGGTGATATCAGAAGTAATAAAGCGAAATTTGTTTTTGTTGCTTCTGATGCTAGTGATAATACAAGAAAAAAAATAAAGGACAAATGTTCTTATTACAACGTTCCTTGCGATGAGTCGTTTTTACATTCGGAGTTAAGTCATGCGATTGGCAGAACACGTATGGTGATCGGGATCAATGATCAGGGCTTTGCAAAGAAGTTCAAGGAACTAATCAAAGGTTAGGAAGGTGATTGCATGGGTAAGAAAAGAATTTATGAATTAGCAAAAGAAATCAATCAATCAAGTAAAGATGTTGTCGAAAAAGCACATGCATTAGGCATGGATGTGAAAAATCACATGGGCGCAATTTCTTCTGAGGACGAAACAAAACTTCGTCATTCATTTGGAGGAAATAAACCTGCAAATACACAACAAAAACCTGCAGCGAAATCACAAGCAACACAAAGTGATCAAGGGCAAACAAAACCAGCAAATCCAAAACCAGCTAACCAAAATGGAAATAGACCAAACCAAAATCAACATAAATCACAACAACCAACTGGACAACAAAACCGTCCACAGCAAAATAATCAAAATCAAAATCGTCCAGCACAATCAGGACAACAAACGAATCAAAACCGTAACAACCAAAATCGAAACATGCAAGGAAGCAGCCAAAATATGACTCAAAATCGTTCAAATCAAGGACAACAAAATCGTCCGCAGCAAAACAACCAAAATCAAAACCGTCCAGCACAATCAGGACAACAAAATAATCAAAACCGTAATACACAAGGTACTACTCAAAATGCAAATCAAAACCGTCCAGCAGCGCAATCAGGGCAACAAAATCGTCCCCAACAAGGACAAAATAGCAATAGCGCACAAGGGAATCAAAACCGTAACAATACAAACTCTGGAAACCGCAACAATAGTTTCGGCGGAGGCGGCGGTCAAAATCGTAACCGTAATGGCTACAATAACCAAAACCGCAACAGATTCAACAAAAAAGGGAAAAAAGGGAAGTACCAAGAATCAACAAAACCAGCAGTGCCAGCTCGTAAATTCCGTGAATTGCCAGATGTATTAGAGTATACAGAAGGAATGAACGTAGCCGATATCGCGAAGAAAATTCACCGTGAGCCAGCTGAAATCATCAAAAAACTATTTATGATGGGCGTTATGGTCAATCAAAACCAATCACTAGATAAAGAGACGATTGAACTATTAGCCGTAGATTATGGTATGGAACCACAAGAAAAAGTTCAAGTTGATGTCGCTGATATCGATAAATTCTTTGAACCAGAAGCGTTAGTCGAAGAAAATCTTGTAACACGTCCACCAGTTGTGACGATTATGGGTCACGTTGACCATGGTAAAACAACATTGCTTGATACTTTACGTAATTCTCGAGTAACCTCAGGTGAAGCGGGTGGTATCACTCAACATATCGGTGCTTACCAAATCGATATCGATGGTAAACCAATTACGTTCTTAGACACGCCAGGACATGCTGCGTTTACAAGTATGCGTGCTCGTGGAGCGGGTATTACAGATATCACGATCTTGGTCGTTGCGGCAGACGATGGTGTAATGCCGCAAACGGTTGAAGCAATCAACCATGCGAAAGCAGCAGAAGTGCCGATTATCGTAGCAGTTAATAAAGTCGATAAACCAGGTGCTAACCCTGATCACGTAAAACAAGAATTAAGTGAACATGGCTTGATCCCAGAAGAATGGGGCGGAGATACGATTTTCGTAAACATTTCAGCGAAATTCAATCAAAACATTGACGAATTACTAGAAAATATTCTTTTGATCGCCGAAGTAGAAGATTTGAAAGCTGATCCAACCCAACGTGCAATTGGTACAGTAATCGAAGCTCGTTTGGATAAAGGAAAAGGACCAGTTGCTACATTACTTGTTCAACAAGGTTCATTACGAGTTGGAGATCCAATCGTTGTTGGGAATACCTTTGGACGTGTCCGTGTTATGACGAATGACCTTGGTCGTCGCGATAAAGCCGTAGGACCTGCAACACCAGTTGAAATCACTGGATTGAATGATGTACCTCAAGCAGGCGATCGTTTTGTTGTCTTTGAAGATGAAAAAACAGCTCGTCAAGCAGGTGAAGAACGTGGCAAACGTGCGGTTCTTGAACAACGTTCATCAAACAATCGTGTAACATTGGATAACTTGTTCGAAAGCCTAAAAGAAGGCGAATTGAAAGATGTTAACGTGATTATCAAAGCTGACGTACAAGGTACGGCAGAAGCATTAGCGGCAAGCTTACAAAAAATCGAAGTTGCAGGCGTTCGTGTGAAAATCGTTCACTCAGCTGTTGGAGCAATCAATGAAAGTGATGTAACACTTGCTGCGGCAAGTAACGCGATCATTATTGGCTTTAACGTTCGTCCTACACCACAAGCTAAGCAACAAGCAGAGCAAGAAGAAGTTGACATTCGTTTACACCGTATTATTTATAAAGCAATCGAAGAAATCGAAACAGCAATGAAAGGGATGTTAGATCCTGAATTTGAAGAGAAGATTACAGGTCAAATGACCGTTCGTGAACTTTATAAAGTATCTAAAGTTGGAACGATTGCGGGTTGTTACGTAACGGAAGGCTCTATCCGTCGTGATAGTGGCGTTCGTGTGATTCGTGATGGAATCGTGATTTTTGAAGGTAAACTAGCTAGCTTGAAACGTTTCAAAGATGACGCTAAAGAAGTCAAACTTGGCTTTGAATGTGGTGCAATGGTTGAAAACTTCAATGATCTTAAAGTGGATGATGTAATTGAAGGTTTCGTTATGGAAGAAATCAAACAATAATAACAAATAAAAGTAGAGAGAAGGAGAAACAGTATGGCAAATTATCGTGACCGTCGAGTGGGTCAAGAAATCATGCGTGAAATCAATGATATATTGAGAAAACGTGTAAGAGATCCCCGTGTGCAAGATATTACGATTACCGATGTTCGAGTAACTGGTGATCTGCAGCAAGCGACGATTTATTACAGTTTGTTATCTGATCTAGCTTCTGATCATCAAAAAGCGCAACAAGGATTAGATAAAGCCAAAGGATTGATCCGTAAAGAATTAGGTCAGCGTTTGACTTTATACAAAACGCCAGAACTAATTTTTGAAAAAGATGAATCTGTGCAATATGGGAATCATATTGATGAATTGATTCGTAAATTGAATCAAGGTGAATAGAAAAGCAACTTAATTGTAGCTATCAAAAAAGTGTGGGACAGAAGTGTTTGACTTTGGAAATATGAAGAAATTACTTCTGCTCTCCCGTTTATTTAGATTTCTTGAGACTGGGATGTGACTCGATGAGTTATGTCCTAGCCTCTTTTTCGCTTTTTTTGTAACAGAATAATTTTTTGTAACGGTATTGAAAAGAACTGTAACATTTTTATCGATTAAATAGACAGGAATTATGCTATTATTTATAGTACAAGTCTTATGACAGATACTGTTGAAGAAAAATGGAGGGTTAATAGTGAAAAAAAAGAATTTGACATTATTAATAGTTAGTATGGTTACAGTTGCAGGAACAGTGACACCGATTCATTCACTGGCAGAAACAGCTGATAAAAAAATAGAACAACAAGATAAAGAAATTTCGGCATTAAAAGAAAAACAAAAAGGTGTAGTATCCCAGATTGCTTCGTTAGAAGAGGAAATTTCTTCGATTTTTGATGAAGGCGTTGCATTGAATAAACAAAAAACAGATTTAACGAAAGAGTCTGAGCAATTAAAGAAAGATATCGCCGCTTTAGATATACGTATCAATAAACGAACAGAAGCAATTCAAAAACAAGGAAGAAATGTTCAAGTGAATGGACAAGGAACTCAAATCCTTGATATTCTTTTAAATTCAGAATCAATCACAGATGCGGTCGGTCGGGTGCAAGCTATTTCTTCAATTATGACAGCCAATAATGATTTGATTAAACAACAAAAAGAAGATAAAACACTTGTTGAAACGAAGAAAACAGATATTCAAAATAATTTAGTTGCTGTAGAAGAAGCAACAGCCCAATTAGAAAAAGAAAAAGAAAATCTTGTTGCTAAACAAGCAGATTTGAATGTTTTGAAAGCGGAAGTAGATTCTGAAACTTCTGGTGCTGAAAATTCAAAAAATAAACTCTTAAAAGAACAACAAGAAGCACTAAAATCTCAATTAGCTAATGAAACGAAAAAGAAAGAGGCTAAGAAAACTGAGACTTCTAACAAGCCGGAAAAACAATCTGCGCAAAGTGAAAGTACTAGTGAAACAACAAAAGAAACAACAACCACACCTCCTGTTGAAACGGAGGAGCCTAAAGAAACAACGCCAAGTACGCCTGAGGGAGATCATTCGGATAACCAAGGGAATATAGTAGCACCCGACAAACCTGAAAGGCCAGTGGAACCGCCAGTGACTTCAGCTGACGCAACTTTCCAAGCGCTTAATGCATTACGCACAGCGAATGGATTGAATCCAGTAAGTTGGGATGCTGGTCTTGCTGCAGCAGCTAGTGGAAGAGCAGCAATGATGCAAGATTTCCAAATACCATCAGATCATTGGAATCGTGGAGACGAAGTAATTGCATTCATGTTTGCTCCAGGAAACTCAGTCATTATGGCTTGGTACAATGAGACAAACATGGTGTCACCGTCTGGAACAGGACACCGAGACTGGGAGATGAATCCTAATATGACACGTGTGGGATTTGGCTATGCTGGTGATGTAATAGTGGGTCATTCCGCTTAATAGAATTATCAAATCCATAAACGCAAAACAAAACGGTTCGCTAGTTTTGTTTTGCGTTTTTTTGATAGAAATACTATTAATACTCAAAACCTATTTTTTAAAAATGAATTTCTATTCTCTTCTATGCTATAATAAATCAGTTGATACTTTAATTTTGGAGGAAATAGTAGATGGACGGTATTTTACCTTTATGGAAAGAAGCAGGCATGACCAGTCACGACTGCGTTTTTAAACTAAGGAAAATTTTACATACGAAAAAAATTGGTCACGGTGGTACTCTGGATCCTGATGTATCTGGTGTTTTACCTATTTGTATCGGAAAAGGGACAAAAGTGATAGAATATATGGTTGATTCAGGAAAGACATACGAGGGCGAAATAACCCTAGGTTTTTCGACAACAACAGAAGACGCTAGCGGAGAAATAGTTGAGAAGATTGCTTTATCTGCTCCTTTTTCAAATGAAGAAATCGATGCTGCAATGGAAAAGATGACAGGATCAATCACACAAATTCCGCCAATGTTTTCAGCAGTTAAAGTCAATGGTAAACGCCTTTATGAATATGCTAGAAATGGAGAAGATGTTGAACGACCAGTTAGAGAAGCGATGATTTATTCCTTTGAACGTACAACTGAACCTGAATTTCATATAGAAAATGGTACTCAGAGTTGGCGCTTTAAAGTCATCTGTGGGAAAGGGACCTATGTCAGAACGCTGTCTGTAGATACAGGTCTTGCTTTGGGCGTACCTGCACATATGTCTGATTTGACGCGTACAGCAAGTGGTGGTCTTACGGCTGAGCAAAGTCTAACCTTAGCGCAAGTCGCAGATATAATGAACCAAGATACAATCTCTGAAACGCTATTACCTATTGAAGTGGCTATTGAGCGATTTCAACGCATTGACTTATCTGAGGAGCTTTATAGTAGAGTTAAAAACGGGGTTCGGCTAAGTCTCGCTGAGTTGGCGTTAAAGGAGATGCCGCAAGATTTAGTGGCGTTATTTTACCAAGACCAAGTCGTTAGCTTGTACATGGCTCATCCAACTAAACCCAATGTATTGAAACCTAGCAAAGTGTTAAGAAATAATTAATAGAAAGAAGTTTTTACATGCAGATCATTCCAATTCGACATCCATATAATTTAGAACAAATCCCAGCTGAAGACGTTGTCATGGTACTAGGCTTTTTTGATGGTGTTCATCGTGGACATCAAAAAGTAATTGAAACAGGAAAAAAGATTGCTGAGGACAAAGATTTAAAACTAGCAGTAATGACATTTAATCAACATCCTTCGATTGTTTTTCAAAAAGTTTTACCTGAGAATATGAAATATTTAACAAGCTTAGAGCAAAAAGAACAATTGATGGAAAACTTAGGAGTAGATATTTTATATGTAATCGAATTTACTTCAGCATTTGCGCATTTAGCGCCGCAAGAATTTGTGGATCAATATATTGTTGGACTGCATGCTACAGCAGCAGTTTCAGGATTTGATTA
Organism: Enterococcus sp. AMC1252; assembly: GCF_058216515.1. Lineage (NCBI taxonomy): Bacteria > Bacillati > Bacillota > Bacilli > Lactobacillales > Enterococcaceae > Enterococcus > Enterococcus sp. AMC1252. Next base: position 2,394,556 of record NZ_CM177097.1, on the reverse strand, counting down.
TACTTATGGTCCAAAAGATATCGCAGATGTTGCTCATTTACCAGGTTATGCGAAAGATCGCTTTGAAGTGGTTACAGTAGGAAAAGAAGAGTTAGATGGAGCGAAAATTAGCTCGACACGTATTCGTGAATTAATGGAACAAGGTAAGATGGAAGAGGTCACTGAATTATTGGGTTATGTTTATGAAACGGATGGAACAGTTGTTCATGGAGATGCTAGAGGTCGTTTATTAGGCTTCCCTACCGCTAACATCAAAGTAAAGAGCACAGTGCGTTTGCCTAGAATCGGTGTGTATGCTGTGGAAATTAAAGTTGGGGATAAATGGCATGTTGGCATGGGTTCGATCGGTCACAATGATACGTTTGGTGATGGCCGTGAGCTAACTGTAGAAGTGTATATTTTAGATTTCCATCAAGATATTTATGGTGAGTATGTAACGGTTCGTTGGAATCATTATTTACGTGACCAAGTGAAATTTGATGGGGCAGAAAATTTGATTGTGCAGTTAAAACAAGATGAACAAGATACTGCAGATTACTTTTTGAACAATATTGATTAATCCTGCTTTAAATCTGATTATATTATCGCATTAGCAAGTTCCTAGTTTATAAACTGAAGAAGTAGCGATGCATTTGATTGCTGCTTGTTCAGTTTTATTGTTGTTTATGGAAAGTAGTTTCGCTTGAATGAAGATTGAAAGAGGAAACAATAGTATAAAAATTTGTAAAATAGCGAATCTGTTTACCTAGGATCAAAAGAAATTGGTATACTGTAAATACGATATTAAAGGAGAACTAACTATAAGGGGCATTGTATGAAAAAAAAGAAACGTGATAAAAGGAAAATAAAGTTGTTTGGACTTCTAACTTTATTTATACTATTTATTTTAGGTGGAACGGCTTTTTTTATTTGGTACTATTACAATCTAGATTATCAGGATAATTCTAATCCATCTTATGATGGGTATCGAGTTTCCCCAGTAAATTTAGAGGAATTTGCCATTAATTTTCGACAATCTGATGAGCCTTTATCAGCAGGAAGTCGTGTGAATTCTGAATTTATCGAGTCGTTGACGGATCCATGGTCGCAAGATGAATTAGTCAAATATCCAGCAACACGACCTATTTTTCGTTTACGAAATATGAATAATAAACAAACCATTTATAAAGTGATTGTAAATCTATCAAGTGTGAAACATATAGAAAAAGTTGAATTTCCAACTTTTGCAGAAGTGAATGGACCAAACGATTTGCAAATCCATCAAGCACAATATCATCCTAAAAGTAGTACGTGGGAAACTGATATTCCAATCAAGGAACATCAAGAAGCAGGACGATATCAGGTCAAACTATTGATTACAAAAGAAAATGGAAAAACTGAATTAGTTGATTTTGGTGAGTTTGTGGTTGATCAGCCTGGTATAGAAGCTGAAGTGGATAATGCAAACATTGGCAAAGGTCAGTTTGATGTAAATATTCAGACTAAAAGTGCTGCAGATATTGAAAAAATATTAGTTCCTGTGTGGTCTAAAGAGGATCAAAGTGATAAGAACATTTATGTGGGAGTCAAACAACTTGATGGCTCGTATAAAGTTCATGTCGATTATGAAGATTTTGATTTTAATAATGGGGTTTATCAAGCTAAAGCAGAATTAATCGCAATGAATGGATTAAAGGCTGAATGTGATGCCGGGACTGCTGAAATTGAATTGAGGCGTCCAGTTCGCATTCGAATTATGCAAGAAACAACACTGTTTCAGAACAGAAATTTATCTAAGTCTGCTAAACAATTACCCGCAAATAGCATGGCTTATGTGAAAGGAATCGTTTTTAATTCTGAAAAGAAAGTGTATCGAACAACGGAGGGCTATATTTCAGCTGAAAATATTGAAATTAGTGAAATGATGGATGATATTCGCTATGTAGCCCATCGCGGGAATCACAAAGTTGCACCTGAAAACTCTCTACCTTCTTTTCAACAATCCGATAGCTGGGGAATTGAAACAGATATTTGGTTGACAAAAGATAAGCAATGGGTAATCATGCATGATAGAACCGTTGATCGAATGACAAATGGTAAAGGGAAAATCAGTGATTTGACGTTAGCACAAATAAAAGCATTGCGAATCGATCAAGGATCGAATAAGGAAAGCTATTCGCAAGAGCAATTAGTTGTCCCTACACTGGAAGACTTTCTGGCGATCATGAATAATAAACAAAGTATTCCATTTATTGAAGTTAAAGCAAAAGATCTTGCTCCTGCTGATTATGATAGTCTAGCAAACCTAATTACTTCTTATGGTATGTCCAGTACAGCAGTGGTTATTTCATTTGATTACCCGAATTTAGTGGAAATGAAAAAGCGTCTCCCAGATACTCAAGTTCAGTTGTTAGCTAAAACTTTAGATGAACCAATGATTACTCAAATGAGTAGTTTAGGTGGAAATGCTGGTTTAGATATCAAGTATGAAAGTGTTGTTAATAGAGCAGATTTGATTGCTAAGGCTCAAAGTAAAGGCTTGTCGGTAAATTTATGGGGAGTCCCTCAAAACGAATTTAAGAAGATGGAAGCATTAGGGATAAATAATTTGACTACGGATTATGATTAACGATCGTTTAAGTTTTAATCTACGATCGTAACTTAAACGATTGTTATAATAAACCGTAATAAGCTAGGATGGAACTCTAAGAGTCCATCCTAGCTTGTTTTTTTCTGTAGATTCAATGAAATGAATTGCCAGTGAATGAAGCTAGAACCTGTTTCAATTTAGAACTCATATATTTATTTTTAAGAAAATATATTGACATCACTCTAAGCGGAAGGCTTTTGTGGTTGATTGAAGTGATATTCAATCCCTCTAAGTGGCACTCTAGATATTGTGGAACAATAGAAAAGGCATCTGTATTACTTACTGTATAAAGGATTAATTCGGTTGTATCGACTTGGCTATCATTTTTTTTTGAGCGTGTAGAAAGATTAGTCTGCATCCAATCATAAATAGTCTTTGTCTCAAGAAATTTTTGATTAAAGAAAACAAAAGGATAGTCATCAAATAAATCTAGAGTAATAGTTGAGTGCTCTAAAATTGGATGATCATTTCGCAGTATAAGTTGATATTCATTTGAATAAATATCGATTTTATTGATTGTTGACGGGATATTTTTTACAGAAGGAGCAATTCCGATGTCAGATTCTAAGGTTTCAAGGGACTTGAAAATATTATCTGAAACGATTATGTTTATCTGTAAATCTTGGTCCTCTTGAAGCAGAGTTGAAAGAGTGTCGTTTAACTTAAATTCTAAATCATTTAAGAAGAGAGACATGTTGATCGTCTTGGATGAATCTTTTGAAGGAGAAATATCATCAATTTCTTCATAAATATATAATAGTTCTTGCTTGATACGCCAGCAATGGGATTTAAGTATTTTTCCTGCTGGGCTGAGTTGACAGGTTGGACCGTTTCTATAAAATAAAGTAGTCCCAATTTCGTCTTCTAAATTGCGTATTTGTTTACTGAGTGCTGCTTGTGAAATTCCTAGTGAGTTACTTGCTCTGGTGAATTGCTTTTGTTCGCAAAGCGCTAAAAAATAGTTTAAGTGACTTAGCTCCACGGTATCGTTCCCCTTTCAAAGTATAAATTAAAAAATAAACTGAAGTTGATCAAGGAGTTCTTTGTGTGTATTGGAAAGCGGAAAACCTGAAGCGTAACCAATAGAAATATTTCTAAAAGGAGCATCAATGATTTCAATAGCAGAAACATTTAGGTAAAAAGGAAGTGAATCTACTAAAGAGTAAGGAAGAAGTGCTACTCCAAAATTTTGATCAACGAAGTTTAATATAGATATTGTTGATGGAAGTTCATAAGAACGATTTTTTTTAACTTCTGGATGGTTTGATAAGATCCATGAATCGATAATATTTTTTTCGAAAATTTGCTTTGAATAATGTATCAGAGGTATATTCAGTAATTGATTCGCTGATATTTCATTCAAATAGGCCAATGGGTTTTTATTGCTTGTGAAAACGACATAGGATTCAGAGAAAATCAATTCACTAGTTATTGCATCGTTGGTTTCTGAAAAAATACCAATTGCGATGTCAATATCTTTATTTTCTAGAGCGTCTTCTAAATTAGGATAATAGCTATAATCAAGTGAAACGGAGGGATAGCATTTCTGGAAATTCGTTAATACTTTAGCAATCAAATAGTCAGTGTCAGCCAAATTAGTCCCAATTTTGATGGTCGCTGTTTCTCCAGTATGAACAAGAAAGTTGATTTCAGCGATTGCCGTTTCGAATTCTTGAAAAATGACTTCCCCTCGCTTTTTTAACACGGAACCTGCTGGTGTTAGTGTATTATTGCCATAATCCCTTGTTATTAATTGCGCGTTTAGTTCCTGTTCTAGTTCTCGAATGTGGCTACTTAAATACGGTTGAGAAATACCCAGTTCCTCAGAAGTTCTCGCAAAACTTTTGTTTTTGGATAAGGCTAAAAAATAATCTAAGTGTTTTAGTTTCATGCTTTCCATCTCCTTCACTAAAAAACTAGTCTCATACAAGATAAAATAAGTTTTTCTAAAATAGTTCTTTTTTTGAAAAACTATATAAAAAATTAATAGTAAGAAAAAGGAAAAGCCCCCTTCCATTGGTAATAGCAGACCGATTGAAGGGGGCTTATCAGTGGAGTCTCCCACTGATAAGAAACGATAAACGTTTTGCTTATGTGCTGTAAATAGGTTATTTACTCGTACATTATAGTTTGAGAGACAAAGTTAAACCATCTCTTTTTGCTTATAGAAGTATTCCTTTTTGTATTCAAATATAGGGGCCAAAGATAAATATTTCTAGAGAAAATAAATCCCACTTCACTAGAAAAGCGAAGTGGGATTTATCAGAGTTTACATTGTAAAAAGGAGTATGGATTTATGCATAAACGAAATTGGGATGTTCGTCTATAGCATTATCATAACTAAAAAAGATGAATCAAACCATTCCTTTTTGTTTATACCTCTATTCTTTTTTTAGATGGTTTAGCAATGATTTCAAATAGGTTGCAGAACTATATACAAAAAAAGTTATAGTAATATAATTTTTTTAGTCTATAAAACAATAGCGTAAATCATTAGAATAAGAGTGTAATTCTTCTTGTTAGGTGAGGCTCCTATACAAACATAGGCTACTGCCCAAAAATGTCGAGAGACGCCAATGGGTAGAACAGGAATTGTCGAATGAAGGCTTTTCTTAAGGTAGCTAAAAGCAGATGCTTTTTACGTTGTATAGTGCCAAAACTCAACGATTATGAAGACTCACGGCAAAGCGTGCTGAGTTTTCAGTGCGCTCGTTTTTGTGTGGAAAGGATGTGGTTAATGTGCCAGAAGATAGTTCGATAAAACAGCAATCAACGAAAAGAAAAGAGGATAATCCAGATGCAAAAAGAAATGAAGAACATGATCCATGAAAAAGCCTACCAAAAATTAGCAAATCTATCTATTGATAAAGTTTTAGACAGCTTTTCCTCTTCGTGGGACGGGTTAAAAGCGAAAGAAGTAAATCGTTCAAAAGAGCAGTTTGGTGTCAATAAAATCACGGATGATAAAAAGAAATCAATTGTCTATACTGTTATAAAATCTTACGTCACACCCTTTACTGTTGTATTGATGGTTTTGGCAACAATTTCGTTTTTTACTGAATATGTTTATGCGGAACCAAGTGAAAAAGATATTGCTGGCGTTTTGATCATGCTTGTCATGGTTTTATTGAGTGGAACAATGACATTGGTTCAATCGGTAAAAACCAGCAATGCTGTCAATAAACTACAAAATATGATCCAAATCACCACAACGGTCACCAGAGAAAATAAAGAAATGGAAATTCCGATGGATGAAGTTGTTTGTGGTGACTTAGTGAAACTTTCAGCTGGGGATATGATTCCAGCGGATCTCCGTTTGATTCATGCGAAAGATTTATTTGTATCGCAATCGGCCATGACGGGTGAAAGTTTTCCAGTTGAAAAAAAAGTTAAAAATTTTGTTTCCACAAATAATAATCAGACAGATTACGAAAATCTGCTATTTTTAGGAAGTAATGTAGTCAGCGGTAGCGGAGTAGGAGTAGCAGTTCGGGTTGGTGACAACACGCTATTTGGGAAAATTGCACAAGATGTAGCGGATGATAAGAAAAAAACTAGTTTTGAATTAGGCGTGAATAAAACCACTTGGTTGTTGATTCGTTTTATGATGGTTATTACACCAGCAGTCTTTTTGATCAATGGCATCACTAAGGGGAACTGGAGTGAAGCGTTGATGTTTGCCATTGCAACAGCTGTTGGACTAACACCAGAAATGTTACCAATGATTGTGACGACTAATTTGGTCAAAGGGTCTAGAGATATGGCAAAAGAAGGCACAATCATGAAAAATGTCAATGCTATTCAAAATTTTGGTGCTATGGATATTTTATGTACAGATAAAACAGGAACATTAACACAAGATAAAGTGATTTTAGAATATCATTACAACACTTCATGTCAAGAAGATCGAGAAGTTCTGCAATCAGCATTTTTAAATAGTTATTTTCAAACAGGTCTTCGTAATTTGATTGATAAAGCAATCATTGAAGCGACTACAAAGGAGCTATCGATCGATGAAGAGGACTACTTTAAAATCGATGAAATTCCGTTCGATTTTAATCGTAGAAGAATGAGCGTCGTAATCAAAAATAGAAGATCAAATCAAAGCTTCTTGATCACTAAAGGAGCAATTGAAGAAATGTTGCAAGCCTGTTCTCATATCAATCAGAGCGGAGAGATTGTTCCAATAACTCCGAAAATAAAAAAACAAGTATTAAAAACTGTCAACGAATTAAATGAGGATGGTTTGCGCGTGTTAGCAATTGCAGATAAAGAAGTCAACAATCAATTAGATGACTATTCAGTTGGAGACGAAAAAGAACTAATCCTACAAGGATATCTGGCATTCTTAGATCCACCTAAAGAAACGGCATCAAAAGCTATCAAAGCGCTGAAAAATAATGGTGTTTCAGTGAAAATTTTAACAGGTGATAATGAGTTAGTCACTCGCTCAGTCTGTAAAGAGGTTGGGCTAGGTGCTGAAAAAATGATCAATGGTTCAGCTCTTGCTAGGCTTTCTGAGACTGAATTAGAACAAACGGTCAATGAATACAATATCTTCACAAAAGTAACCCCTGATCAAAAAACAAAAATCGTCAAAGCCTTGAAAAAAAATGAACAAACCGTTGGCTTCATGGGTGATGGAATCAATGATGCTGGAGCGATGAAGGTGTCAGATGTTGGAATTTCTGTCGATACCGCAGTTGACATTGCCAAAGAGTCGGCAGATGTCATTTTATTACAAAAAGACCTGATGGTTTTAGAAAAAGGAATCATATCAGGTCGCCGAGTATTTAGTAATACAATGAAGTATATCAAAATGACTGCAAGTTCAAATTTTGGTAATGTATTTTCTGTTATTCCGGCGAGTATCTTTTTACCGTTTCTCCCAGTGGCACCAATTCAATCACTTTTTTTGAATTTGATTTATGATACATCATGTATGTCTGTTCCATGGGATAATGTGGATGCAGAATATGTCGAAAAACCCAAAAAATGGGAAGCTAAATCAATTGGTTCATTCATGAGATGGTTTGGACCAACAAGCTCTGTTTTTGATATCGTAACGTATTTATTTATGTACTTTATTATTTGTCCAGCGATTTTAGGTGGTAGCTTCTTCTCGCTAACTGCTGATAAGCAACTGGTATTTATCGCTGTTTTCCATGCAGGTTGGTTCATTGAATCACTATGGTCACAAATGTTAGTGCTTCATGTATTGAGAACCCCTAAGATTCCTTTTCTTCAAAGCAGAGCATCTGGCATTTTAACATTGGTTACGTCAATTGGTATTTTACTTGGAACAATCTTACCATTCACAAATTTAGGTGCAAGTATCGGTTTTGCACCTCTGTCAGGAAATTACTTCTTCTATTTGATTCCAACAATCATCGCGTATTTACTTTTAGTAACAATCATTAAAAAAATATATATGAGAAAGTACCGAGAACTCCTATAACTGGGTGTAAAAAAGTATTGAAAAAGAGGAGCTATTAATCAAACAGTAAGGCAGTATCGAGTTTGCGATATTTCCTTGCTGTTTTTATCTTATAGAGAGTAAAGTAGACTATTTTATTACTGAATATGTTAAGATAAGAGACGTGTTCTAAAAACACTGTAAGTATAGATTGTTTAGACTAATAGAGCATACTAAAATTTAATAGAAGAAAGTCAAAATAGATAAGTGAGATACTTTATTGAGATTCCTTTACTAATAAAAATGGAGCGACTTCTATGAATTGGAGGAAAAAAATTGAAAAATGATAAAATGTCAGCCTATATACATATTCCGTTTTGTGAACACATCTGTTACTACTGTGATTTTAACAAGGTATTTTTAGAAGGTCAGCCGGTAGATGAGTATATTCAAAGTCTTTTGACAGAGATCCGTTTAACCAAAGAACAATATCCAAGTAATAATACTGAAACGATCTATATTGGAGGCGGAACACCAACTTCGCTTTCGGCGAAGCAATTAGCTATTCTATTGAAAGGTGTGCGCGAGCTTTTGCCTTTTGATGATAAAAATGAATTTACCGTAGAAGCAAATCCTGGCGATTTGACCCAGGAGAAGTTACAGGTAATGAAAGAATATGGTGTAAATCGCTTGTCGATGGGTGTTCAGACATTCGATAATCAGCTACTAAAAAAAATTGGACGAAAACATACGGCTGAAGATGTCTATGAAACGATGAAATTTTTAGAGAAAGAAGACTTTTTAAATGTGAGCATCGATTTGATCTATGCTTTGCCTGGGCAAACGTTAGAAGGATTTAGAGATACGTTAAGACGTGCGATCGAACTTGATTTACCGCACTATTCACTTTATTCTTTGATTTTGGAGAATAAAACAATGTTTATGAACTGGGTACGTCAAGGTCGCTTACAATTGCCGGATCAAGAAGTTGAAGCGCAGATGTTTGAAGAAACCATTATAGCAATGGAGAAAGCTGGACGTCCCCAATATGAAGTTAGTAATTTTGCATTAAAGGGTCAAGAAAGTCAGCACAATTTGGTTTATTGGAACAACGATCATTATTACGGATTTGGTGCTGGAGCGAGTGGTTATTTAGGGCATACACGCTATCGCAATCACGGACCGATCCAACATTATCTAAAGCCGTTAAGAGAAAATCAACTACCAACTGTTGAAACAGAAATATTGACACTAAACAATCAAATGGAAGAAGAACTTTTCTTAGGATTACGAAAGATGAGTGGTGTATCAAAATTACGATTTAAAGAAAAATTTGGTGTATCATTGAATCAAGTATATGAACGTACGATTCCGAACTTGGTTCAAAAAGGACTGTTAATTGAAAATGAAAGCCATATCCAGCTCACGGAACAGGGTCTTTTTGTTGGGAATGACGTGTTTGAAGAATTTCTGATTGATAAAGAATGATAAAGTAGTATTTATCGATACAATTAAGAACGAAACTAGAGTTAAAACTCCATTAGTTTCGTTTTTTTTTATTGTTTTAGCACTCAGATATAAAGAGTGCTAAAAAAGTGTGTTTTTCTCTTGACAATTTTGAAAGAAATTGCTATATTAATAATTGTATTAGCACTTGAACAACATGAGTGCTAATGAAGGGTGGTAACTATGATAACAGAAAGACAAAAGAATATTTTGCGACTTATCATCCAAGAATACACGAATACAGGAACTCCTGTAGGATCAAAGAAATTGATGGAAGAAGGAATCAAGTCAAGTTCTGCAACGATTCGTAATGATATGAAAGCCTTAGAAGAACATGGATTGCTGTTAAAAACGCACTCGTCGTCTGGCAGAATTCCTTCAATGGATGGTTATCGTTATTATGTGGATCATTTACTAAGCCCCGCTGAAGTTGAACATGATGAATTAGAAACAATTCGTCGTTCTTTTGGCAAAGAGTTCCATGAAATCAATGATATCATTGAACAATCGGCTGAGATCCTTTCGGATTTGACTAGCTATACAGCATTTTCGTTAGGCCCAGAAGTAAAAGAACGAAGGCTAACAGGTTTTCGGATCGTTCCTTTGAATGAGCGACAAATTATTGCTGTAATCGTTACAGATAAAGGCAATGTTGAAAGCCAAGTATTTGCAATTCCTGCTTCTGTTTCCAGCCAAGATTTAGAAAAGATGACGCAAATCATCAATGATAAGCTTGTCGGACAACCGTTATTGACTGTTTATCATCGACTGAGGACGGAAATTCCGATGATTTTACATCGATATTTTCAAACGCCTGAAGGGATGATGAATTTATTCGATGCAATGTTAGGGCATGCTTTTGAAGAAAAAGTTTTTGTTAGTGGCCGTATGAATGTATTGGATTTTGGAATGAAGCAAGACATTGATCAATTAAAATCTGTTTATTCATTTATGCAAAATACGGATGCACTCACACATTTATTGTCGACAGATGAAAAGACCGATACTCAAATAGCAATTCGAATCGGTTCAGAAATAGGCAATGATTTGCTTGATAACATGAGTATGATCACCGCGACCTATGAAGTGACAGGTCACGGTAAAGGGACCATTGCATTATTAGGACCTACTAGTATGCCATATTCAAAAATGTTTGGTTTAGTGGATGTTTTCCGCCATGAACTAGCTTCAAAACTTGGTGCTTATTATCGTTTTCTTGATGAATAAGTAAAAAGTTAAAATATAGAATTTTATTAATTCTACGGAAATGAGAAGGGAAGTTGCCAGAGTGAGTAAGAAAGAAGAAACAAATGAAGAAATACAAGAAGAACATATGGAAGCTATCGATGATTCAGGAGTTTCAGAAGTAGAAGCTGAAATGACTGAATTAGAAAATGCTCAAGCTGAATTATCAGAAATGGAAGATAAGTTTCTTAGAGCACGTGCTGAAATTGCTAATATGAGCAATCGTTTTAAAAATGAACGTGAACTACTGGTTCGTTACCGATCGCAAGACTTAGGAAAAAAATTATTACCTTCGATCGATAATCTAGAACGTGCGATGGCAATTGAAGTGGATGATGAACAAGGAGCAAGCCTTAAAAAAGGTATTTCAATGGTTCTTGAAAGTTTACAAGCAGCATTGAAAGAAGAGGGTATCGAAGAAATCCCGACAATGGGTGAAGTTTTCGATCCTAATTTACATCAAGCAGTCCAAACGATTCCAGCAAGTGATGAAACACCTGCGGATACTATCGTTGAAGTGTTGCAAAAAGGGTATAAATTACATGACCGCGTTTTACGAGCAAGCATGGTAATTGTTGCACAATAGCAACCAAGTTAAGATGCTTGTATTATATAAATTGAATATTAAAATCAAAATGAAGATAGGAGATCATTAATTATGAGTAAAATTATTGGTATTGACTTAGGAACAACAAACTCAGCAGTTGCAGTATTAGAAGGTGGAGAAGCAAAAATCATTGCAAATCCAGAAGGTAACCGTACAACACCTTCAGTAGTATCATTTAAAAATGGTGAAATCCAAGTTGGTGAAGTTGCAAAACGTCAAGCTGTAACAAACCCGCATACAATTGCATCAATCAAACGTCATATGGGCGAAGCTGGCTATAAAGTAGAAGCGGACGGTAAATCATATACACCACAAGAAATTTCTGCGATGATTTTACAATACTTAAAAGGCTTTGCAGAAGAATATCTAGGTGAAAAAGTTGATAAAGCAGTTATCACAGTTCCAGCTTACTTTAACGATGCACAACGTCAAGCAACAAAAGACGCTGGTAAAATCGCTGGGTTAGAAGTTGAACGTATCGTTAACGAACCAACGGCTGCAGCATTAGCGTATGGTTTAGATAAAACAGATAAAGATGAAAAAGTTTTAGTATTTGACCTTGGTGGTGGTACTTTTGACGTATCGATCCTTGAATTAGGTGATGGTGTGTTCGACGTATTATCAACTGCCGGTGACAACGAACTAGGTGGAGATGACTTTGATAACAAAATCATCGATTACATGGTGGCTGAATTCAAAAAAGAAAACGGTGTTGATTTATCTAAAGATAAAATGGCTGTTCAACGTTTGAAAGACGCTGCAGAAAAAGCGAAAAAAGATTTATCAGGTGTTACATCAACACAAATCAGCTTGCCGTTTATCACAGCAGGAGACGCTGGTCCATTGCATTTAGAAATGAACTTAACTCGTGCTAAATTTGATGAATTAACAAGTGATTTAGTAGAACGGACAAAAACACCTGTACGTCAAGCATTGAAAGATGCTGGGTTGAACCCATCTGAAATCGACGAAGTGATCTTAGTTGGTGGATCTACACGTATTCCAGCTGTTGTAGAAGCTGTACGTAAAGAAACAAACAAAGAACCTAACAAATCAGTAAACCCAGACGAAGTAGTAGCAATGGGTGCTGCAATTCAAGGTGGCGTAATCACTGGTGATGTTAAAGATGTCGTATTATTAGACGTAACACCATTATCATTAGGTATCGAAACAATGGGTGGCGTATTTACTAAATTGATCGATCGTAATACAACGATTCCAACAAGTAAATCACAAGTCTTCTCAACCGCAGCAGACAATCAACCAGCCGTTGATATCCATGTATTACAAGGTGAACGCCCAATGTCAGCAGATAACAAAACATTAGGTCGTTTCCAATTAACAGATATTCCAGCCGCTCCTCGTGGTGTGCCACAAATCGAAGTAAGTTTTGATATCGATAAAAATGGTATCGTAAATGTACGTGCGAAAGATTTAGGAACACAAAAAGAGCAAACAATTACAATCAAATCATCTTCAGGTTTATCAGATGATGAAATCGAACGTATGGTGAAAGATGCTGAATCTAATGCTGAAGCAGATAAAGCGCGTAAAGAAGAAGTTGACTTACGTAACGATGTTGATGCTTTGTTGTTCACTGTTGATAAAACATTGAAAGAATTAGAAGGCAAAGTAGATGCTGATGAAGTGAAAAAAGCAGAAGATGCTCGTGATGAGTTAAAAGCAGCTGTTGAAGCAAACGATATCGAACAAATGAAAGAAAAACGTGATTCATTAAACGAAATCGTTCAAAACTTAACAGTAAAACTTTATGAACAAGCAGCGCAACAACAAGCGCAAGAAAATCCTGAAGCTGCACAAGGTGGAGCAGATGATGTTGTAGATGCTGACTTTGAAGAAGTAGAAGGCGACGATAAATAATCGTTAACAAGCTGGCAAAGACCAAAGTCATCGCTTTGGTCTTTGCCTATCTTTATTTGTAAACAATGTTGGCTAGCAAATCAAGTGCAGCTATTTTTCTTTTGCGTGATTTGTGGTATGATTACAACGATGTTTTTATACAAATAAGTTAGCGTCGATTCTTTTTTAGAATAAATGGAATAATAGTTGGAGGGGAACTAATGGCTACGAAAAGAGATTATTATGAAGTGCTTGGCCTTGCCAAAGGTGCTTCAGATGATGAAATAAAAAAAGCTTACCGTAAGCTTTCTAAGCAATATCACCCAGATATCAATAAAGAAGCAGATGCAGAAGACAAATTCAAAGAAGTTTCTGAAGCGTATGAAGTCTTAAGCGATCCTCAAAAGAAAGCAGCGTATGATCAATATGGTCATGCAGGCACTGATCCAAATTATGGCGGCGGCGGTGGTTTCGGCGGCTTTGGCGGTGGCGGCTTCTCAAGTAGCGGTTTTGGTGGATTTGAAGATATTTTCGATTCATTCTTTGGTGGCGGTTCGCGTAGTGTGGATCCTTCAGCACCAAGACAAGGGTCTGATTTGCAATATACAGTCAACCTTAAGTTTGAAGAAGCTATTTTTGGTGTAGAAAAAGAAATCAAGTACAACCGTGAAGATAATTGTAGTACTTGTGGTGGTAACGGAGCTAAACCAGGTACGCATCCAGAAACATGTCACAAGTGTCATGGATCAGGATCAGTCAACGTTGAACGTCAAACGCCACTTGGTCGCGTGATGAGTCGGCAAACGTGTGATGTTTGTCATGGTACGGGGAAAGAAATCAAAGATCCTTGTCCAACGTGTCATGGAACTGGGCATGAGAAAAAAGCGCATAAAGTGAAAGTCAATGTTCCAGCTGGAGTAGAAGATGGACAACAAATGCGTTTGGCCAATCAAGGAGAAGCTGGTATCAATGGTGGACCTTATGGTGATCTTTATGTTGTGTTCAGCGTAGAAGATAGCAATATTTTTGACCGAGAAGGTTCTGAAATTTACTACGATTTACCACTAAGTTTTGTACAAGCAGCGCTTGGCGATGAAGTCAAAGTACCAACTGTTCATGGGGACGTGAAGTTGAAAATCCCTGCTGGTACTCAGACAGAAACAAACTTCCGTTTAAGAGGCAAAGGTGCACCACGCTTGCGAGGTGGCGCTAATGGGGACCAACATGTGAAGGTCAAAATCATTACACCTAAAAACTTAAATGATGAACAAAAAGAAGCATTACGTACATTTGCTAAAGCTGGCGGTCAAACTGTAAGTGAACAGCAAGAAGAAGGTTTCTTTGATAAAATGAAAGACGCTTTTGGCGGTAAGAAAAAGAAATAAAAATACGAAAGCTTCTCAAGCTGTACTAAAATTGGTACAGTCTGAGAAGCTTTTTTCTAGTCTGATTATTGGTAAAGTTCGAGCAAATTTTCGATCCGTCTTTTTAATTCGTCTCTAACGTGTCGTGGCTTAAGGCATTCGCATTGATTTCCAAATCCTAAAAGTAAATTGTAACCAAATTCATCTTCCATAAAAGGAAACTTAACAATCAAAGATCCTGAGTCAGTAGAAGAAAAATTCAGTTGTCCAAATTTATCGATTAGTTGTTCTTTGACCTTATGTGTCACTTTAAGAGTTATGGTCGTAAAATCTTTACCATAAAAAGGTTCTTTTCCTAATGGTTTAGGCTGGAAATTTCTAGGGGCAAAAGAGGTCGGTAATAACGCCAAATTAGTCATCCTAGAAATTTTAAAGGTACGAAAATCAGATTTTTCAGTGCAATAAGATTGTAAATACCAACTTATTTCTTTTAAAACAAGTCGATAAGGTTCGACGAGTCGGGTTGTTTTACGTCCTTGGTTGTCCTCGTAATCAAAGCGCAATAAACGTTGTTGATCCATACCAGATTTTATGACTTCTAAAAGCGGCTGTAGGGTGTAGTTGCTAGTCCATGGAGTGAGGTCAATTGCTATTTGGTTTGTCTTGAACTCGATTTCTTCCATAAAACCTGCTGGGACGAGTGTTTTTATTTTTTCAAATGTTTGGCTTATTTGGATAGGTGATACATTTGTTGATAAACTTTCTAAAGCAATCAATAATGAAGTGATGTCTGCTGACGTAAAAAACTGTTTATCTATTTTATAGTTATCCATAATTTGGATACCGCCATTTACACCAGGAGACGTAGTTACTGGTATGCCAGCTTCACTGAGCGAATTGATATCTCGATAAATGGTTCGAACTGAAACTTCTAATGTTTCAGCTAACTGGGAAGCGCTAATTTGTTTTTTATCTAACAAAATCATGATTATCGCAAGTAGTCGTTCAGTTTTCATAAAAGCACCTCTTTTTTATTTGGCGTAGTGCTTTCATTATAACGAAAAAATAGCAGCTTGAGGAGAAAAAATCAGAAGAGATTTTGCTAGAAAAAAACTTGTTTCTTTTTTTGATTGTGATATAATACAAATGTAGAAATTGAATATGTATTGATTTAGATGGAAATTTGGTTAGATTCCAATACGGTCCCGCCACTGTAATGAGCAGTAATGCTATAAGTCAGGTCTTTCTATATTAATATCCCGTACTATTGTTTCGAGGCAAAACAATAGGGCACATTGAACATACTCTTCAGGATGGACTCTTTCTGAATGGTATACACAAAAATGTGGCGTATGTACGATGAAGTACAGTGCAACGGTTGAAGCCTTATTTTTGTGTTCAAAAATCAATAAAGTAAGATAATCTGAATAAATTAAAAGCACAAAGTAGTGTTTTTTTAGCAAGCAAAGAAGCTGTGAAGAAGATGATAGACGTCTTTTTTGCGGTTTTTTTTGAAGAAATGAAAGGAGAATCACATGGAAACAATTACTTTTCCAACTAAGCTCCATATCGGTGAACAGGTTCTTGAAGGACTGAATATGTATGAAAATCAACGAATTTTTATCGTAACAGATCCTTTTATGGTCCAGTCTAATAAGATCGAGCAAGTCACAACGCATCTTATCCAAAAAAATGAACTGAAAATTTTTAGTAACGTTGTTCCTGACCCGCCAATTGAAAACGTTATAGGTGGCATCGAATCAATGAAAGCCTTTGCGCCAACAATTCTTCTTGCAGTTGGTGGTGGCTCACCGATTGATGCTGCAAAAGCAATGAAATTTTTTGCACAACAGTTAGGAGAAATCACTGACTTAACTTTCATTGTTATACCAACAACTAGTGGCACGGGTTCTGAAGTGACAAATTTTTCTGTGATCACGAATCAAGATAAGGGCGTGAAATATCCATTAGTGACGTCTGAGATCCAACCAAATGAAGCTTACTTAGCATCTGAATTGGTGATAAGTGCGCCAAGAAATATTACAGCTGATACTGGGATGGATGTGTTAACGCATGCGCTTGAAGCCTATGTCTCAACTAAAGCAAACGTATTCTCTGATGCTTTATGTGAGAAAGTTGTTGTTCTTGTATTTGAAAACTTAGTGAGATGTTACAAAAATGGTGAAGATTTAAAGGCTCGTGAGCAAATGCATTATGCTTCTTGTATGGCAGGTATGGCGTTCAATTTAACCTCTCTAGGTATTAACCATGGGATTGCACATGCTGCGGGAGCTAAATTACATGTCCCTCATGGACGATTAAATACACTCTTACTGAGTGAAGTAATCCAATATAATGCGGGATGTGGTCATTTCAATCACTCATATAATGAGCGGACAGCTGCGAAGTATGCATATTTAGCTAAATTAATTGGCTATGAAAAATCAACGGCAAAAATAGGGGTTAAGCAGTTGGTTCGAGCAATTGAGCAGTTAAAGAAACAACTTGCAATGCCCAGTAGTCTGAAACAAGCTGGAGTGAGTTCGGAGATTTTTGATCAATTCAAAGGTGAAATTGCTGAAGGCGCTTTGCTTGATGGATGTACCCAAACGAATCCTAGAGTTCCTGCAAGAGCAGAAATCGAACAAATTTTGGATAATATTAAATAAAGTTTTAGTTTAATCAATATACTGTAAATCAGTAAAGAAAAAGAGGTGGACTTATTGACTGAAAAACAACGGATGATTCAAGAATATGTCCCTGGTAAACAAATAACATTGGCGCATATTATTGCAAATCCTAATCCGGAAATTTATGAAAAACTAGGGCTGATCGATGTAGAGACGAATGCAATCGGCATCTTAACAATCACGCCTAGTGAAGCGGCGATCATCGCAGTTGATATTGCGACAAAAGCTGGTGATATAAAAATTGGTTTTATCGATCGTTTCAGTGGGTCAGTTGTCATCACTGGAGATGTTTCATCGGTAGAATCAGCATTATCGGAAGTACTTGTTGGATTAGGCACTATTTTAGGATTTAATGAGACCCACATCACAAAAACATAAAGAAAAGGATGAGCCATTATGAACGGAAGAATTGTCATTGTAGACGATGAACCTATTACAAGAATGGATATCAGGGGAATGTTGGAAGCCGAAAACTACAATGTAGTAGCAGAAGCAGCAGACGGGATAGAAGCAATCGAAGTCTGTAAACAACATCAGCCCGATCTAGTTATCATGGATATCAGCATGCCACTTTTAGACGGTTTGAAAGCCAGTAAGAAGATTTTAGCTGAGAAATATGCTAAAGCAATCATTTTATTAACTGCCTATAGTGATAAAGAAAATATTGAGAAGGCAAAAAAATATGGAATTAGTGGTTATTTGATCAAACCTATCATGGAAAAATCTTTAACGCCTATGGTCGAAGTGGCAATTGCGACAGGAACTAAGACGAGAGAATACGAAGTATCACTTGAAAAATTGACAAAGAAATTATCTGATCGAAAATTGATCGAAAAAGCAAAAGGGATCATTATGATCGAACAGAATATGTCAGAAGACCAAGCGTATCAGTTGTTAAGAGATTTGAGTATGAACAAACGATGTCCGATAGCTGAAATTGCAGAAATGTTTGTGGCTGCAGATGACTGATTTTAAAATAAAAATCAAACAATTGTGCAATAAATATACAGATTTATCTATGGAAGATATCGAAGAACTAATTTCTCAAGCTGAAAAAATTCTTTCAAGGCATTTATATCCTGATAACGATGTTTTTATTGATGTAATGAATGAACTAACAGGGGATGCAATCGTTGTGTTCCAGCGTCCACCGCTTTCTAAAAATTCGCTATACTCAAAAGATATTGTGGGACAAAAAGCGAAACGTAAAAACGAAGCAGCTGTTTATCGAACCTTTGAAACCTCTTTAAATACAGTTGGATTACTTGCCCGCTCACAAGAAAATGTTATGGTCCGTCAACGAGTGTATCCGATTCGTAACCAGCGAAAAAATATTGGTGTCGTGATCGTTGAAGATTCAGTGGATGAAAAGATGAAGCATTTTTTGGTTGCTCAAAGTGAGGCTGAAAACTATGAAAATAGTCCTATATCCATCACCTCTAAAGATTTTGTAACGGACAATATTGATGAAGGAATTTTGATATTTAATCGTAAAGGTTATTTGGTTCAGATGAATCGAGCCGCAGAATCCTACTATCACGGTTTTGGTTATTTGGATGATATTCTTGGGATGCATTATGACAATCTCTCGTTGGATATGTCAACTTTTGAACAATTAAATTACTTGCGCTCTCGAAACGATGCACCTGGATCGATGGAAAAAGAAATCAAATTTGGGAATTTGTACTTTGAAATGAAATATATTTTTGATGAAGCAGAAGGAACGGTGATCGTGATCATTCATGATGTCACTGAAGTGAGAAAAAAAGAAGCAGAAATCAGTGATAAAGCCGTTGTGATCAAGGAAATCCATCATCGTGTGAAAAACAATCTGCAAAGCGTGGTCTCGATTTTAAGAATTCAAGCAAGACGTTGTTCAACTGATGAAGCTAAAAAAGTATTGACCGAAAGTGTTTACCGAATCATGGCTATTGCGAGAACCCATGAGTTATTGTCCAAACAGTTGGAAGACAATATCTCATTGAAGTCCGTTTTAGACTCGGTCATAGAAAATATGCATCATTGTTACGAAGAGCTTTATCACATTACGATGGAAGCAGAAATCGATGATCAACTTATTTTGGAAAGCGATATTGTTGTAACGATTGCTTTAGTAGTCAATGAGTTGATCCAAAACTGCTATGATCATGCCTTTTTAAATCGGAATCACGGGATGATTAAAGTGACGGTTTATGAAAAAGACGAATATGTTTATATTTCAATTGAAGATGACGGAATTGGCTATAAAACAGAGGATACCAAACAAAATAACCTAGGGCTGCAAATCGTGACTAGTTATGTAAAAGAGAAGTTACGTGGCAAGCTAGAAGTAAATTCTGATCAAAACGGAACGAAAACATTTTTCTATTTTAAAAAATAAGAATAGAGGATAAACAAGGTCGTTTATCTAGACAAGCAAAGACGCTTAAAAAACTCTTTTAGAGGTTTTTTAAGCGTCTTTTTTATAGGAAGGATGTGAAATAATGACTGAGTCAATGCTAAGTGTTGGAATCGATTTAGGAACCTCTACCACTCAAATGGTCATATCTAAATTAACAATGAATAATATGGCTTCAGCTTTCACGATTCCAAGAATTGAAATCACAAAAAAAGAAGTCATCTTCCGCAGTGATATCATCTTCACCCCGTTAAAAGAACATAGAATTATCGATGTTGAAGCAATCAAGACATTTTTAGACGAACAATATATAAAGTCAGGCATTAAGAAAGCAGAAATCCAAATCGGTGCAGTGATCATCACAGGAGAAACAGCTAGAAAAGACAATTCCAGCTCTGTTTTACAAGCAATGAGTGGCTATGCTGGAGATTTTGTCGTTGCTACGGCAGGTCCAGATCTTGAAAGTATCATTGCGGGTAAAGGAGCAGGAGCACAAACTTATTCTAAAGAACATCATACCTCAGTAGTTAATTTGGATATTGGTGGAGGCACGACAAACCTTGTTTTATTTAATGATGATGATTTACTAGATACTGCTTGTTTTGATATTGGGGGACGTCTGATTCGATTAGATCCTCAAACGAAAAATATCCAGTATATTGCACCGAAATTGAAAGAAATCATCCAAAAAGAAAATTGGTCGATCAAAGAAGGCATGACGGGTTCAGTTGAATTATTGAAACCGATTATCCAAACGTTGGTCTCAATCCTTGAAAACAGTGTAGGGATTGGTGATTTAAATCCATATTATGAACGATTGATAACCAATAAAGGATTGAAATTGGATACTAAAGTAGAGTGTTTATCATTTTCGGGTGGGGTAGCAGATTGTATTCAAAATGAACATTCTGATCCGTTTCAGTATGGGGACATTGGTGTGTTACTAGGACGAGCGATTTCTACTTCTCGACTATTTCAAGAGAAAAAAGTGATTCCGTCTCTTGAAACGATTCGAGCGACAGTTGTTGGTGCAGGTTCGCATACAACTAAAGTCAGTGGTAGTACGATTACCTACGATCAAAAGAGTCTGCCCATCAAGAATGTTCCTGTACTGAGAATGTCCCGAGTGGATGAAGAAAATGAAACAAAGGCATTGGCTTCACTTATCAAAGAAAAGTTGAATTGGTTTTCGGTCAACAACGAACGTCAAACAGTCGCATTAGGTCTATCAGGAAAGAGCAGTCCAACGTTTCAGGAAATAATCGACACAGCGCAAGCAATCGTATCTGGCTTTGAAGAGCAGATCGTTTACAAGTTTCCGCTGATCGTGATCTTAGAAGAGGATAATGCAAAATCACTAGGGCAAGCCTTGTTCAATTATTTACCCCCTGATTATCCCTTTGTATGTATTGACGGGATTCAAGTTGAAAATGGTGATTATGTTGATATTGGTACGCCGATTATTGATGGCAGTGTTTTACCCGTGGTAGTAAAAACGTTAGTGTTTGAATAAATACAGCGTTTCTAATTATAAAACTATATAAAGGAGGCTATTATTTCATGATTTTAAAAACGAAATTATTTGGTAAAGTCTATCAATTTGAATCTGTGATGGATGTGATGGCCCGTGCCAATGAAGAAAAATCTGGAGATCGCTTGGCAGGAGTTGCAGCACTTTCCTCTGAACAACGAGTGGCAGCAAAAGTTGTTTTAGCACAATTAACAATGGAGGATCTATTTAATAATCCCGCAGTCCCTTATGAGGAAGATGAAGTGACTAGAATCATCATCGACGATGTGAATCAACGTGCTTATAATCGAATCAAACATTGGACGGTGGAAGAATTAAGAGAGTGGATCTTAGATTTTAAAACGACGGACTATGATATCAAACAAGTAGCGCGTGGATTGACCTCTGAAATGGTCGCTGCTGTTGCTAAGCTAATGTCAAATTTAGATCTTATCTATGCCGCTCAAAAAATCAAGATTATCAAAACAGCGAATACAACAATCGGTGAAGCAGGTCGTTTTTCGGTTCGCCTACAACCAAATCATCCAACAGATGATGTAGATGGCATCATGGCTAGTGTGATGGAAGGGTTATCTTATGGAATCGGAGATGCTGTTATTGGCTTGAATCCTGTTGACGATTCGACTGAAAGCGTGAAACGAATTTTAACGAAGTTTGAAGAGTTTAGAAGTGAATGGGAAATCCCAACTCAAACCTGTGTCTTAGCTCATGTTAAAACACAAATGGAAGCAATGAGACAAGGTGCCCCAACAGGCCTAGTCTTTCAATCGATTGCAGGGTCTGAAAAAGGCAATACAGCATTTGGTTTTAATGCCAATGACATAGCTGAAGCAAAACATCTTGCTTTGCAACAAGGACAAGTAGCAGGGCCCAACGTGATGTATTTTGAAACTGGACAAGGTTCAGAGTTATCTTCTGATGCTCATTATGGCGTTGACCAAGTAACGATGGAAGCAAGATGTTATGGGTTTGCCAAACGCTTTGATCCATTTATGGTCAATACAGTTGTTGGTTTTATTGGACCTGAATATTTATATGACTCAAAACAAGTTATTCGTGCTGGCCTAGAGGATCACTTCATGGGCAAACTATCTGGCATTTCTATGGGATGTGACGTTTGTTATACCAACCATATGAAAGCAGACCAAAACGATGCTGAAAACTTGTTAACATTATTGGGAACTGCGGGTGTGAATTTTGTCATGGGCATTCCTCATGGTGACGACGTCATGCTAAATTATCAGACAACAGGATTCCATGAAACAGCGACGATCCGAGCAATGTTGAACAAACGTCCAATTAAAGAATTTGAAGAATGGATGGAAAAAATGGGCTTCATGGCAAACGGACAATTGACCGATTTAGCTGGTGATGCTTCTGTCTTCTTAAAAAAATAAAGGAGTGAAAACATAAATGGTGGATAATAATGAAATCAAATCAATGATCGTTTCGATTTTAGAAGAAATGACAGATACAAAAAAGCCGATCGTTGAGTCAAAAGCAACCCAAGTAAATCCTCATAATTCTGATACATCGAACCAAGCGCAACAAGTAGAAGACGGTTTGATCGATGATATTACAGAAGTAGATATTCGTAAACAATTTCTAGTTCCTGATCCAGTTGATCGTGAAGGCTATTTAAAAATGAAGGCTAAGACACCAGCCCGTTTAGGGTTATGGCGAAGTGGTCCCCGCTACAAAACACAATCAATGTTACGTTTTAGAGCTGACCATGCGGCGGCCCAAGATGCTGTTTTTTCATATGTACCAGAGGCATTAATTAAAGAAATGAACTTTGTTGAAGTCGCAACGAAATGCCAAGATAAAGATGAGTACGTCACTCGACCAGACTTAGGACGTCAATTTGATGAAGAAAATACAGCAAAAATCAAGGCGAACGTTAAACCAAATCAAAAAGTTCAAGTCATTGTAGGAGATGGGTTAAGTTCGGCTGCAATCGAAGCGAATATCAAAGAAATTTTACCTTCGATCAAACAAGGGTTGAAGATGTTCGGTTTAGATTTTGATGATGACTCAGTTGTCTTTATCAAACATGCCCGCGTTCCTGCGATGGATCAAATCGCTGAGTTAACAGGAGCAGAAGTTGTGTGTTACTTGATCGGTGAGCGTCCAGGACTTGTTACAGCAGAATCAATGAGTGCGTATATCGCGTATAAACCAACCGTTGGAATGCCGGAAGCTAGAAGAACAGTCATCTCAAATATTCATAAAGGTGGAACGCCAGCAGTTGAAGCTGGTGCATATATTGCGGAATTAATCCATAAAATGTTGGAATATAAAAAATCTGGTATCGATTTGAAAGAAGTAGAATAAGGAGGTTCTCAAATAATGAAGAATGAGCGTTTAGGTGCAAGTGTATTAAGTGTTAAAGTCATTTCCAATGTAGCGCCTTCAATGGCCCGAGCTCTAGGATTAGGACCAGAGCATCGTAGTTTGGGACTGATTACTGCAACGTGTGATGATGTGACGTATGTCGCATTAGATGAAGCGACAAAAGCGGCTGCAGTAGAAGTTGTTTATGCAAAAAGTTTTTATGGTGGCGCAGATAACGCCACAACGAAATTAGCTGGAGAAGTGATTGGGATATTAGCTGGACCAAGTCCGGCAGAAGTTAAAAGCGGTTTAGCTGTTGCCGTTCAGGAAATCGAAAATGGTGCAAGCTTTTATAGCGCGAATGAAGAGAATTCGATTCCGTATTTTGCACACTGTGTATCACGTACAGGAACTTATTTATCAAAAGAAGCAGGGATTCAAGAAGGCTCTGCGTTGGCCTACTTGATTGCACCACCACTAGAAGCGATGTACGGACTTGATGCGGCATTAAAAGCGGCAGATGTTGAAGTCGCTGCCTTTTTTGGACCACCTTCTGAAACGAATTTCGGCGGTGGCTTATTGACTGGAAGCCAATCAGCATGTAAAGCTGCATGCGATGCATTTGCGGATGCTATTGTGATGGTTGCTGAAAATCCAACTACTTATTAAAGGATGTGAAAATCAACCATGTTAGAAGCTTTAGGAATGATCGAAGTAACGGGCTACTTAGGTGCGATTAGTGCAGCAGATGCTGCATTGAAAGCGGCCAATGTTAAATTGTTGAAATCTGAAAAAGTAAAAGGGGGTATCACGACAGTAGAGTTGATCGGTGATGTAGCCGCAATTACCGCTGCAGTGGATGCCGGAAAAGTCGTTGCTGAAATGCTAGGTTGTTTGCGTGCAAGTCATGTGATTCCTCGAATGGATCCAGCCACACAAACTCTTTTACTTGATAAAACAACGTTAAAAGAAGAAGCGGAACCAGAAAATATGACTACACAAGAACAACTGGT
The DNA here is from genome assembly GCF_058216515.1 of Enterococcus sp. AMC1252. NCBI lineage: Bacteria > Bacillati > Bacillota > Bacilli > Lactobacillales > Enterococcaceae > Enterococcus > Enterococcus sp. AMC1252. Next base: position 2,369,963 of record NZ_CM177097.1, on the reverse strand, counting down.
TTCACAAGTGGAAGAGTTGAAAATAGAAATTTTTGAAGAAGAAATTATAGCAGATTCAATACCCAAAGAAGACAAGAAAGACATAAAAAAAGCGAATAAGGCAACGAATAAAAAGAACGCTAAAAAAGACAAGAAATGAAGGAGGCTGACAAATGGTAACCCTTGATAAAGACTTAGCGTCTATCCAAGAAGTGAGAAACCTACTAAGTGCTGCAAAGTCAGCACAACAAACACTAGCAAAGATGTCACAAGAACAAATCAATCAAATTTGTGAAGCAATGGCAACCGCTGCTTATGATGCTCGTGAAAAATTAGCCAAAATGGCTAATGAAGAAACCGGCTTTGGTATTTGGCAGGATAAAGTTGTGAAAAATAGCTTTGCATCAAAATTTGTCTGGAATTATATCAAAGAGATGAAAACAGTCGGCATTTTAAATGAAGATAGCGAGAAAAAAGTAATTGATGTGGCAGTGCCTGTTGGTGTTGTGGCAGGGTTGATCCCATCAACAAACCCAACATCAACGGTTATCTATAAAGCCTTGATTGCAATCAAGGCAGGCAATGCAATCGTCTTTTCGCCCCATCCAAATGCCTTAAATGCGATTTTAGAAACAATCAAGATTATCTCTGAAGCAGCTGAAAAAGCTGGTTGTCCAAAAGGTGCGATTAGTTGTATGGTCACACCTACAATGCAAGGAACGGCTGAACTGATGAAACATGATGATACATCGTTGATTCTGGCAACTGGAGGTTCTGCAATGGTCAAGGCGGCCTATTCATCTGGAACACCTGCCATTGGAGTAGGACCAGGTAACGGTCCAGCGTATATCGAAAAAAGTGCAGATATTCCATTAGCGGTCAAACGTATAATGGATTCCAAAACATTTGATAATGGCACAATCTGTGCCTCAGAACAATCTATCATTGTTGAAACAAGCAACAAAGCTGCAGTCATTGCGGAATTGAAGAAACAAGGAGCCTACTTCCTATCACCAAGTGAATCAGCTCAGTTGGAAAAATATATTATGCGTCCTAATGGCAGTATGAACCCGCAAATCGTCGGAAAGTCTGTTCAAGCAATTGCACAATTGACCAACTTGTCTGTTCCAAAAGACGCGAGAGTATTGATTGCTGAAGAAACAAAAGTCGGTCATAAAGTTCCTTATTCTCGTGAAAAATTAGCGCCGATTTTGGCTTTTTACACCGTTGAGAATTGGGAAGAAGCTTGCGAGTTATCTATGGATATCCTTTATCATGAAGGTGCAGGTCATACAATGATGATCCACTCACAAGACGATAGTATCATCAGAGCTTTCGGATTGAAAAAACCAGTATCAAGAGTATTAGTGAATACACCTGGCGCTCTTGGTGGTATTGGCGCTACAACGAATATGGCGCCAGCCTTGACTTTAGGCTGTGGTGCTGTTGGCGGAAGCTCAACTTCTGATAATATCAGTCCAGAAAATTTATTCAATATTCGTAGAATCGCATACGGTGTTCGTGAACTTGAAGATTTAAGAGAAGAGCCAAGCGCTTCGTCTAGTTCAACGTCAATCAATGAGGATCAATTAGTCGATACTTTAGTAGAACGTATTTTAGCCAAGTTACAATAATATTTTTTAATATTATGTAAATAAATGTTTAGGCTTAATTCAAAATGGATTAAGTAAAGAATCTAAAAAAACTCTAGGAGGAATTATATTATGAACGCAAATGCATTAGGAATGATCGAAACAAAAGGATTAGTAGGGGCTATTGAAGCAGCAGATGCCATGGTTAAAGCAGCAAACGTAACATTGATCGGCAAAGAACAAGTCGGCGGCGGTTTAGTAACAGTGATGGTTCGCGGTGACGTTGGTGCTGTGAAAGCGGCTGTTGATGCAGGTGCTGCAGCTGCAGAACGTGTAGGAGATTTATTATCTGTTCATGTGATCCCACGTCCACACACAGAAGTTGACGCTATTTTACCACCAGTAAAATAAAACATTTCACCAAAAAATCAAAGGAAAAAGAAACTTAGTAAAAGAAGCGTATTTAAGAAAAGGTGGTCTCCTTCGTCTTATCATGTTCTTTTTCTAAAATAGCTTTTTCCTTTGTTTTAAACAAACGAATGTAAAAAAATTGCACAGAGGTGAAAATAGCATGAATGAACAACTGATAGATAATTTGGTCGATCAAGTCGTAGCGAAAATCAATGAAGAACGAAGCTTTTTAGTAGAAGCCAGCGGACGACATGTCCATTTATCACAAGAACATATCGAGGCTTTGTTTGGGTCTGGGTATCAATTAACAATCAATAACTATTTATCTCAACCAGGGCAATATGCGTCAAAAGAGCGCGTGACACTTTTAGGACCGAAAGGGGCATTGCACAATGTGGTGATTTTAGGACCAGCCCGGGCATCTTCTCAAGTAGAAATTTCTGGGACAGACGCTTTAACGTTAGGAATCAAAGTTCCAGTAAAAGAAAGTGGCGACATCGAAGGAACACCAGGCATCGTTCTTATTAATGGGAATAAAACAGTTGCACTAGAAAAAGGGCTGATCATTGCCAAACGGCATGTCCATGTGTCTGCAAACGACGCTAAAAAAATGAATGTGACCCAAGGTGAAATCGTAAAAGTTAGAATCAATAGTGAGCAACGTTCCTTGATCTTTGATGATGTTGTGATCAGAGTCAGTGATAAATTTGCGACAGCAATGCACATTGACTACGATGAAGCAAATGCTTGCTCGTTTAAAAAAGGAACCCGTGGTCATATTGTAAAGTAGGGATCAAAAATGGAAAAAAATGATTTTGATATTTTAGTTGAGAAAATCACTAAAAAAGTAATGAAACGACTAACTGAAATTGAACAAAATCGCGTAGAGTCCTGTGATCTTTTGGGCACAAACAAAAAATGGCTGACACGTGAATATGTGGATTATTTACACAAAAAAACTCGAAATAAAACGGCCGACTTAGTGGTTATAACCGAACTTTCCTTTGAGAATTTAGTAAATACGATGAATTTCAACCCGCAAAACGAACTAGAAGAAAGAATCATTCAAACAATCAAAGCGGGCAAAGAGTTTGTAATTATTAAAGATGGCAGAACCTATCTATCATTACTGACAGCTGGAAGATATGGGTTAAAAAAAACAATTCTTGATTTTGAAGCCCAATTATACCGATATGGCGGCACATTTATATCTTTAGCTGAATTAAAACAAAACGTGTCAGATAAAAAAACTGTACCTCCTTATGAAACGTTGAAAAACAAAAAATATCTGACTGTCAAAGATCTTTCTGACAGCATCAACGACGTTCAAAATACAGTAGAACTATCAGACCAGACAATCATCACAGAGTATGCAAAAGAATATATTCGCGAGAAAAAAATCAACATTAGCTGGACTAATGAGAAATGAGGAGACACAATGTTCATCGGACGTGTAAAAGGTAGTTTATGGGCAACCAGAAAAGATGAAAAACTAAATGGGTTAAAATTTTTAGTTGTTGAATTAGATGAATACAATGGCCCTCAACATTCTTTGGTTGCAGCTGATAATACAGGTGCTGGGTTAGATGATCTAGTATTAGTCTCAACAGGCAGTGCCGCCAGAATGTCATTAGATAATCCAGAAATACCAGTGGATGCCGTGATTGTAGGTATTATTGATTCAGTGGAGATAGATGAATAAAAAAGTAGGATGTGAAGTGAATGAGTATTAATGAAATAATCATGTATATTATTGCTTTTTTCATGGTTTTGGGGGCAATCGATAAATGCTTAGGCAATAAATTTGGGTTAGGTGAGCAATTTGAAGAAGGGATCATGGCAATGGGCTCTTTGGCTCTATCAATGGTAGGGATCATTACATTAGCGCCTGTTCTAGCCAATATTTTGAAACCTGTTGTGGTGCCCTTATATACCGCTTTAGGTGCTGATCCCGCAATGTTTGCAACAACTTTATTAGCAAATGATATGGGTGGTTTTCCTTTAGCAATGCAATTAGCGCAAGATCCTCAAGCAGGTTTATTTGCCGGAGCAATTCTTGGTGCGATGATGGGTCCTACAATTGTTTTCACCATTCCTGTAGCTCTTGGAATCATCGAAAAAGAAGATCAACAGTATTTAGCCACAGGTGTTTTATCTGGTTTGATTACGATTCCTCTTGGTTGTTTTGTAGGTGGTGTGATTGCTGGATTTCCAGTTGTGATGATCTTAAAAAATCTTGTTCCAATTTTACTTGTTGCAGTGTTGATCATGATCGGACTATGGTTAAAACCAGATGCGATGATCAAAGGGTTTACGGTATTCGGAAAATTTGTAGTGATTGTGGCAATCGCTGGCTTAGTTCTAGGCGCTTTACAATTGTTAGTGGGTGTTACGATCATTGAGGGCATTACTCCTGTAACAGAAGGAATTGAAGTTGTCGGTGGAATCGCACTGACATTAGCAGGGGCCTTTTGTCTAGTGTTTGTCATTACGAAACTCTTCAACAAACCGTTGATGAAACTTGGAAAAGTCTTAGGAATGAATGAAGTTGCAGCAGCTGGAATGGTGGCTACTCTAGCCAATAGTATTCCAATGTTTCAAATGATGAAAGACATGGATCCGCGCGGTAAAATAATCAATGTCGCATTTGCTGTATCAGCAGCATTTGTAATGGGCGATCACTTAGGTTTTACAGCAGGCGTTGCCAAAGAGATGATTTTCCCAATGATCGTAGGAAAACTAGTTGGCGGTATTACGGCCGTTGTTGTGGCGATGTTTATGGCGAATCGCATGTTGAAAAAAGAAGCGAAGTAGGTGTGACTCATGAATAATCTAAATGAAGAAACAATCCGTGCTCTTGTTAGAGAAGTATTGTCAGAGCAATTAAGTTCAGTAGAAAATAGAACAAAAAATGTCGATCCAAGTGGTATTTTATCTATTAAGCTGCCATTATTAAATGTGTCAGAAGAAGACCGTTTAGATACTGGGAATCCAGCACACAAAGTATACTGTAAAGACCTAGTTACGCTAGCAGAAAGCCCACGTCTAGGATGTGGCTTGATGGTGATGGAAGATACGACATTTGATTGGCTATTAGAATATGATGAAGTGGATTATATTATTGAAGGTCGCTTAGACGTGATTATCGAGGGTCGAACAATTACGGCAGGTCCTGGAGAAATTATTTTGATTCCTAAAGGAAGCCAAATCAAGTTCTCTGTTTCTGGACATGCCCGCTTTATTTATGTGACATATCCAGCAGATTGGCAAAAATAATCAGTTAATAAACAAAAATGGTTCTTAAAGTTAGTGGATAGCTGATTTTTTGAGCTATTTTTTTGCGTTAAGAAAATCCCCTTTTTAAAAGAGTAAGTCGTTTAATGGATATTGACTTTAAAGGGAGAAATTTATATAATAAAAGTGGTTGAGCAACAATGAAGTTGTTTAAAACGATGAATGATTATGTCAATGAAGATATAGCAAAAGTAACAAATAGAAAGTGTTTGGAAGACTCATGAATCATGTGTTTACGGCCACACTTTTTATAAAGACATCTTATATACAGAGGATGTTTGCTGTTCTGACATAATAACATTTCGTTATAGTAGTCAATTCAGACAGCACACTTAGACAAAAGTGACTGCTGTTTTTTTATTGTTTAAGCTAAGAATAGGAGTTTGAGATGAATCCACATTTTTTTAGACAAAGACACCCGTTAGTCATTTCTTGCTATTATCTACTGATGTTACTGATCGCTATGAGTACTATAAATCCGCTTATTATTGGTTGTTGTTTTTTCGGAAGTTTATCTTTCCGATTGTTACACGTAAAAAAAGGGAAAAAGCATTCAATAATCTTCCCTTTGATTTTTTTGATCTTGATCACGATCACAAATCCTTTGTTTGTACATAGAGGCGGGACCATTTTATTCTTTTTTATAGGTAAACCGATTACACTTGAGGCCTTTGTTTATGGCTTTTTTATGGGAATGATGATTGCTTCTGTCATTTACTTATTTCAAAATTTTCAAACTTCAGTGGATTCTGAAAAATTTTTTTATCTTTTTGGGAAACGATTTCCTAAGTCTGCATTACTATTGACGATGGTTTTTCGCTTTATACCTTTATTTAGAACGTATTACCAAGAGTTGGATCAGGTACAAAAAACGATCCAGCGAACGCAAAAAAGAAATGTTAAAGAAAAGGCATCCTATGGATTAGACTTGTTTGGCAACTTGTTTTCTTGGGCACTGGAAAATGCAATGGATACTGCAGATTCGATGAAAGCAAGAGGGTATGGCGTGACTACTAGAAGCAGTCGGACGGTCTATCATTGGAGACGTTTAGATTCATTTTCTTTATTTATAATAATCAGTTTGGGCAGTCTTTTCATAATGTTTGTTACGCAGGGAGACTATCAATTCAATTTTTATCCGTATCAAGAGGATCTGTTATTAACGTTAAAACAACGTTGGTTGGATTATCTAGTGATTTTAATTTTAGCTTTGTTACCAACATTGAATCGAATTAGGGAGGTGATCGTGTGGACTATCTTGAAATCCAAGATCTAAGCTTTAGTTATGCCGGCAGTGAAAAATTAGTGTTGAACAATGTGTCGCTCTCAATAGAGGAAGGCGACTTTGTGTTGATTTGTGGTGCTTCTGGAAGTGGTAAGTCAACATTTCTAAAAATGCTAAAGCCTCAACTAACACCTGCTGGGAAGCAAACTGGATCAATTTATTTAAACAATGAAAAAATCACAGTCATTCCAGATATTTTTTCAACGAGTAAAATTGGTTATGTGATGCAAAATCCAGAAAACCAAATCGTAACAGATAGTGCTTGGCATGAATTAGCGTTTGGGTTAGAAAATATCGGACTGGAGCCTTCTGAAATAAAAAGCCGTGTTGCAGAAATGGTCAATTTTTTAGGGATTCAGGATTTAGTAGACTACCAAACGAAAGATTTATCTGGTGGACAAAAACAGCTCCTGAATTTAGCTTCTGTCTTAGTGATGAGACCTGATATTTTGATTTTAGACGAACCTACCACACAGCTCGATCCAATTGCATCTCAGAACTTTGTGGATGTTTTAGTGCGACTAAATAGAGAAATGGGTTTGACCATATTATTAGCTGAACACGGCTTAGAATCAGTTTTCTCACTAGCGGATAAAGTGGTGCTTTTGGATAAGGGAGAATTGATTCTCTCAGATGTACCAACGAAAATAGCCAGAGAAATCAGGAGCAATCATCGTGATCTTAGCCGTTTTATAGTTGGCTTGCCAAGTGCAGTACAAATTTACCATGCAAGTGGTTTGACTGGGGAAAGTCCAATCACTGTGATTGAAGGAAAGAAGTTCTTAGCACAAGAATTTCCTAAAAGACCTATTATCGAAGAGAAAAGAGTACCCAATCAAACCAAAACGCAAGAAAAGCCAATCCTTCAATTAAAAAAATGTTGGTTTCGTTATGAGAAAAATAGCCGAGATATTTTAGCAGGTGTCGACCTTGATTTAGTTGAAGGAGAAATTTTCTCCCTTGTCGGAGGCAATGGTACAGGAAAATCAACCTTACTTAAAGTCATTGCGGGCATTCATGAGTGTTATCGTGGCAAAATCACGCTTTTCAATCAATCGCTCAAAAAAAATCAACAGGTAGTGGGGTACTTGCCGCAAGAGCCGCAAATGATGTTTATCAGAGATTCAGTAGTAGATGATTATAACAATTATTTAGAGAGCAAAAACATGGATGAACAAGACAAGCGCAATCGAATCGATCACGTTGTCAACTTGCTTGATCTAAGCGAAATTCTGCTGCAGCATCCATTGGATTTAAGTGGTGGCGAGTGTCAGCGCGCAGCCCTTGGAAAGCTTCTTTTGACGGACCCTAAAGTATTATTATTGGATGAGCCGACAAAAGGGATCGACAATTATGGGAAAAAGCAATTGATCAACTTATTAAAACAATTGTCTAAGCAAGGCAAAACGATTCTAGTGGTGACACATGATTTGGATTTTGCTGCAGAATTATCAGATCGATGTGGGCTGTTTTTCCAAAATGATTTATTGACAACGGCTACGCCCACTCAATTTTTTAGTCACCATACGTTTTATACAACAGCGGCTAGTCGGATTTCACGTGAACTATTTTCAAATTTGGTCACGACTGATGAAGTGATTACGGCCTATGTTGCCGCTAAAGGAGTGGCGAATGAATAAGAAGGTAAACCCAACCGTCGTTAGAAGTATTCTTGTGGTAATCTTGACTCTTATCGGGATTGCGCTTTTTCAAGCGAGTCAGTATCAAGTGGTTTCAATGTTACTCGTGATAGTTGCGTGTATTCCAATTTATTATCGCTATGAGAAAAAGCAGTTAAATATCAAAGAATTAGTATTGATTGCAGTTGTCACAGCAATCGCCGTTTTAGGTAGATTCTTGTTTTATATGGTTCCAGCGATTACCCCTATGACAGCGATTATTATTATATGTGGGATTTGTTTGGGTTCGGAAGTTGGTTTTTTAGTAGGGTCGCTTTCAGCGATCACATCTAATATGTTATTTGGTCAAGGGCCGTGGACCCCTTTTCAAATGTTCTCTTGGGGGATGATCGGTTTCATTGCTGGGGTGCCATGGATGCAAAAAGTTCTAGGGAAAAATTATTGGTTTTTGGCGTTATATGGCATTTTTGCAGGATTGTTTTTCTCCTTTTTTATGGATGTTTGGACTGTTTTTTCCATTGACCGGACATTTTCGTGGCAAAGATATTTAGCCTTATTACTGACGGCTGTCCCTTATACAGTTTCATATTGTTTTGCAAATGCATTCTTTTCGTGTTTGCTGTTTAGGGCAATTCAGACAAAGCTTCAACGTATTTTAACGAAATACGATATAAAATAAATAGAGATAAAGGCGGAATGAATGATGAAAAAATTTGTAAAAGTAGCAATGGTTTTAACTGTGATCTTTTTATTAGGTGCATGTGGGAAAACAAATGATGCCAAAAAAACACAAGATGACGGATTGAAGGTAACGATCATCTTAAAGGAAGACGATAAAGAATTTGATAAAAAAGAAGTCAAAGTCAAAAAAGATGAATCACTTCAAACAGTCATGGAAACAAATTATAAAGTTGAGATGGACAAAGACTTTATCAGCGGTATCGAGGGTCATCTCCAAGATGCAAAAACAAGTAAGTATTGGTTATATGATGTGAATGGCAAACAACCAGAAGTGGGGGCAGTTGAGTACTTCTTAAAAGACGGGGATACAGTGACTTGGACATTGAATAAATTATAGGAGTGAGCAGATGACAAAGCAATTGGCAATAACGGCAATGTTTATAGCATTATCTGTCATTGGATCAATGATCAAACTAACTGGGTCGATTGCTTTGGATTCACTTCCTGGTTTTGTAGGGACGATCATTCTTGGTCCAGGTATAGGGTTTCTTTTGGGGATTTTTGGCCATTTGACAAGCGCAGCCATTGCGGGATTTCCATTAACGATCCCCGTTCATTTGATCACAGCTTTTTTGATGGGGTGTTGTTTATTTTCTTATGGAATAATCAGGGAAAAGGTAACGAAAAAATACTCGATCAATCGTTTTCTAGCGATTTTGATCGCTTATTTGATCAACACGCCATTATCTTTACTGCTCTTGTACCCGTTGATAGGTAATGTTGTCTATCTTTTGTTTATTCCTTTGAGCATTGCTTCTTTATTGAATTTGCTTCTAGCTGATGTTGTCCTTTCTTTTTTAGTGAGAACTTCTAATCATCTTGTTGCTAAAAAGAAAGTAGGATAAAAGTTGAAAGAAAATCTTCGTGATGTATCAGTTGCTTTTTTTACAGATGATCTGGGTATTGTTGCAGCTTGTGACAGTAGTGCGGCAATTGGACTAAAAGAAGCCGATAAAGTAAAAGCACCATCTGAAATCACAGCAGCTTTTTGTTTGAGAGTAGCATTGCTAGAAGTTTTAGCCATTGGTGGTAAACCCACTATGGTGATTGATGCGATCGGTGGTGAAATGGAACCAACTGGTAAAAGAATGTTGAAAGGACTCATTGCCGAATTAAAAAAAGCTGAATTAGAAAATATCCTGATTAATGGGAGCACTGAGGAGAATATGCTGACAGAAATGACGGCACTTGGCGTGACCGTGATCGGATCTATTCAAAAAACTGATTTAAGATATGCTAAAGTGCTCCCTGGTAGTTGGTTGTATCAAGTGGGTGAGCCTTTTATGGGAAGTGATGTGTTAAAGCAAGAACAGCAGATTTTTACCTATAAAGACTTCTACGCTATTCAAAAACAGTCTCAGGTTCTAGAGATGTTGCCTGTTGGTTCTAAAGGCGTTAGTTATGAGGCGCTCAAACTTGCTGAGTCAAGTGGACTAACAGTGATTTTTGATCAAATTCAGTTTATGGATACACGTTCTGCTGGACCAGCCACGGTTTTACTTGTTGCTGTTGAAGAGAATCAGACGCTTCATTTAGCAAATCAAGCAATTCCCATCAAGAAAATCGGTTACTTCACGAAGGAGGATGCAAGATGAGTTATACATTAGTGACAGGTGGCGCCAAAAGTGGAAAATCAACATTCTCGGAAAGTCTATTAAAAAAAGAATCCTCTGTTTGCTATATTGCAACAAGTGTCATGGAATATCCAGATGAAGAAATGACGTCACGAATCCAGCATCACCAAAATTCAAGACCTGACACTTGGCATACAGAGGAGCGCTTTTTAGCGATTGATGAATGGATCAAAGAAACGTCAAAAGACTACGATGCATATCTCTTGGACTGTGTCACGATCATGACGACAAATCTATTTTTTCATATCATGTCCAAAGGGCGAAACCTTGAGTTAGAAAAAATCGAAACAGTTTTTGACCAGTACACGGCTAAAGAACGTCAGCAAATCGAGGAACAGATTTTTAGTGAGTGGGAAAAAGTGACTAAAACGATAATGGAAACGAATACAAATATAGTTTTAGTGACAAACGAAGTCGGCTCTGGAGTGGTTCCAATGACTAGTCTAGGGCGTTGGTTTCAAGATCTATTAGGAAAAGTCAATCAATTTTTAGCGAGGGAAGCGGAGCAGGTCTATTTTGTTGTTTGTGGGATTCCGCAAAAAATAAAATGATAAAAACATTGATTTTATATCTTCAGTTTTTTACACGAATACCACTTCCAATCGAAATCGACCATGCCGAAAAACGATTTAAGAAAGGGATTCTTTGGTTTGCTCTTTTAGGATTAGTGATCGGTTTACTTGATGGCGTAGTTCTTTGGGTACTTTATTGGTTTTTACGCTCTACAATCCTTGCCTGGATCGGAGCATTGCTTTTTGATGTGATGTTGACAGGTGCGTTTCATATGGATGGTTTAGCTGATATGTGCGATGGTCTTTTTTCTTCTAGAAGTAAAGAAAGAATGCTTGAAATCATGAAGGATAGCCGAGTCGGCAGTAACGGTGTTCTTGCCTTGATTTTTTACTATTTATTTTTGATCATTCCCATTATGACTCAAAGTGTGAATGTAGATATTGTTTCCTTGATTCGCTTACTGATCGCTTTACAAATCATTGGGAAAGCTGGAGTTGCCTTGTTGTTTCAACAAATGCGCTATGCAGGACATACGAAAGGACTAGGTCGATTATTTTTAGGAGTTGAAACTTGGCGGATTGGATTTTGTCAATTAGTGGCATTTGGCTTAATATACGGGTTATTGGGATTACAGGGCTGTTTGAGCTATTTAGTCGTTATCCTAGTGAGTTTTACTTATCGTCACTTGGTGTATCAAAAAATCGGCGGGATGAATGGTGATACGCTGGGTGCATTTCATTGTATTGCACAAATTGTTTTTATCCTGATTTTTTTTAGAAATTAGAGGTGTTATCAATGATTTATTTAATTAGACATGGCGAAACACCATTGAATCAGGAAAAAAAGTTTTACGGAAGCATGGATGTTTCATTGAATGAGACGGGTATAAAACAAAGTCATCAAATTGCTGAAAAACTTAAAGAAGTTCCTTTTTCAACCATATATGTCAGCCAACTTAAACGAACGCTAGAAACTGCAAAAATAGTCAAACCGCAAGAGCAATATTGTGTCATATCTGGATTCAATGAAAAGTCATTTGGCTCATGGGAAGGACTTTCAGCTGATCAAATTGAAGCTCAATTTCCTAAACAATGGCAAGCTTGGCTGTATGATCCGCTTGATCATACACCTCCTATGGCAGAATCGTTTGAGAAATTTAAACAAAGAGTGCTACAAAGTTTCTCTAAAATAGAAGCAAAGCTTTCTAAAAATCCGCAAGCAGATATTTTGATTGTAGGTCACTTAGGCGTTTTACGAGTCTTGGATCATTATTTTAATCGGGATTTAACTGATTTTTGGTCGTGTGATTACCAGCAAGGGACGTACACGTTATACAGTTACAAGAATAGGTCGTATCAGCTGGAGGGAAGAAATAAATGAAAAAAGCAATCTTTATTGGTTCTGTTGGTTGCGGAAAAACAACCCTTTCACAAAAATTGAAAGGAGAAGAACTTTCCTACAATAAAACCCAAGCAATCGAGTTTCATGATCAAATTATTGACACACCAGGAGAATTTATCCAGCATCGTAATTACTATAGTGCTCTTTTAACAACAGCTGTTGATGCGCAAGTGATCGTATTGATGGCAAGTGCTGTTGAGAAGAAACAAACCTTTTCGCCGCTTTTTGCAGCAGCATTTGCTAAACCTTGTATTGGTGTGATCACTAAAATCGATCTAGCTGAAAAAGAAGACATTGAACGAATAAAAAAACAATTAGCATTAGCTGGGGCAAAGAAATTTTTCTTGATATCTGCTGTAGAAAATCAAGGAATCGATGAATTAGCCGCTTATTTAGAACAGCCTAAAGGAGAATAAGACAGATGAAAATCTATACGAAGACCGGAGATAAAGGCCAAACAAGTATTATCGGTGGAGAAAAAAGAAGCAAAGGATCAGAGCGGGTAGAAGCTTACGGCACGATTGATGAGTTGAACTCAATGATCGGCTATATTATCAGTCAGATGCAAAATTATCGAGAGATCAAAAAGGAACTAGAAGAGATTCAACAAGTGTTATTTGATTGTGGTACCGATCTCGCTACACCAAACAATACAAAAGGCTATCGAACCAATGCTCAACCAACGATTTGGCTAGAGGAACGGATCGATCGATACGCAGATGTTCCGCCAGCATTAACGGAATTTATTTTACCTGGTGGTTGTCCGATTGCTAGCTTACTTCATATGGCTAGAACAGTTGCTAGAAGGGCAGAACGCTGCGTTGTCCGTGTACAAGAGTCGGAAGAAATCAATATGGATGCACTGATTTTTTTAAACCGATTATCTGATTATTTTTATGCAGTAGCTCGATTCATCAACTTTCGTGAAGGACGAGAAGATATCAATTATCGTCGAAATGGCAAAATCTTTCATAATTAAACAGCGTTTAAAATTCTTTTTAACAAACCCTGACAATCAGTTGTCAGGGTTTGTTTGTTAGACTGAACTTGTCAGGTAGACAATTAAAAAATAAAGGAGCAATTAAGTTATGAAAACAACAGAAGCGTTTAAAAAGATAATGGCTGAGCAAACAGAAATCGCACTAGCAACTAGTGTTGAAGAGGTACCTAATGTACGAATCGTTAATTTTTTCTATGACGAAACTAAAAAATGTCTTTTTTTCTCAACGTTCAAAGGAAATGAAAAAATCGGTGAATTTCAAAAAAATGCCAACGTTGCATTTACAACGATCCCCAAAGAAACAACGAATCATGTTCGGGTACACTATGCAAAAGTGAAAAAGAGTGAGTTAACCGTGTATGATGTAGCAGAACAATGGATTCAAAAAATTCCTAGTTACGAAGAAAATATTAAACAAGCGGGCGCTATGCTGGAGTTATACGAGATCCATTTCTCAGAAGCGATTGTGATTTTGGGAATGGATAGCAGAGAAACGATTCAACTGTAAAGATGAACAGGAGACGATTGTATGAATTATTGGATTGGGGTCGCGTCTAAGGACCATGTAGAATTAGGAGTGGCAGGAGGTTTTTGCCAATTGTGTCATGGAAAATCAGCACCTTTGAATAAAATGAAAGCAGGTGACTGGCTGATTTATTATGCACCTAAGCAAAGCTTAAAAACCAAAGAACTCTGCCAAGAATTCATTGCGATCGGGCAGATTTTACCGGGTGAGGCGTATTCATTTGAAATGGCACCAGATTTTATTCCAGTTAGAAAAGACATTGATTTTCTAGATAATATTAAACCATTTTCTCTTCAAGCGTTGACTGATTTCCCCTTGTGGCAAGAGTATCGATCACGTTTGAGATTCGGTCATTTTCAGATTCCAAAGGAGTTATTTGATTGTATTGCTTCTGGAATGAAAAAAGTAGGATGAACAAAAAAGTAGGACGAGAAGTTTTTTCTGTCCTACTTTTTTTGTTCGACTATTAGATAACTATTCGTAACGCAAAGCCTCGATTGGATCAAGTTTAGCTGCTTTTCTTGCTGGATAAACACCAAAGAAAATCCCGATAGCACTGGAAAATAGTAAAACTGCTACAATCGATCCTAGCGTAAACTGGGCAGTAATATCTAAAGCACTAGCAACAGTGACTGCTAAGATTGCGCCTAGCGTTAAGCCAATCAAGCCGCCGATTAAACACAAAATGACGGATTCCGTTAGAAACTGGAATAAAATATTACGATCTGTTGCACCTAATGCTTTTCTAGTACCAATCTCTCTTGTTCGTTCTGTAACTGAAACGAGCATGATATTCATCACGCCAATTCCCCCAACAAGTAAGGCAATGGCTGCTACAGCTGCAATAAAATTGATAAACAAGCCTAAAACGTTATTGACTTGATCCAATGCTTGTAGGAAATTTGTCGCAGTATAAACTTTTTCGCCGACCGCATTGTGACGTACAGATAAAATATTTACGATCTGTTTAGAAACTGCATCGATATCATCCTTGGATTTTGCTATCACAGTCAAACTAGTGATTTTTGTTGCGTCAGGATTTAGCGTATTGGCAGTGATCAAAGGGATAGAGACATAGCCCATCATTTCTTCTTCATCAAAAGAACCGACCATTTTTTCTACCGTACTTTTGGTAACGCCAATAATTCGAACGCTAAGTTGTCCTTTTTGTCCACGTAAATTGAATTTCTCACCAACGACGTTTTCCCGTCCATTGAAAAAATAGCGGGCAGAGTCTGCACTGATTACAGCAACTTTACTGCCTTCTGAATATTCTGTAGTATTGAAATAACGACCATAAACGATATCTTTATCCATTGTCTGATTCGTAAACTGTAGATCTGGTGTTCCTGCCATAATCAACGTTGCTTTCGATTTGTCATTAGCAGCTCCAACTGCTTGGATCGAAACAGTAGGAGAGAGATGATCAATTTGAGGAATACCATCTTTTAGTGCTTTGATATCTTTACTCGTGATTTTTTGACTATCGCTTGCATCTCGACTTGTGGAAACAGAGATTGTTGAAGCACCTAAGTCGCTAAATGTCCCGGTGATTTGACTCGTTGCACCATTACCAACGGCTAAAATAGCAATTACAGCCGCAATGCCGATGATAATTCCCAACATGGTCAAAAACGAACGCATTTTATTAGCTAAAATACTATCGATCGCCATTTTAAAACTTTCAATAATTCCCATAAGAACGGCTCCTTTCTATAGTGTTTTTCGCTCTTTGACAGGTTGATCATCAATGATTTCGCCATCCTTAAAAGACACGATTCTCTTAGTATATTGAGCAACATCGGGTTCGTGAGTGACCATGACCACTGTCGTGCCAGCGTCATTTAAGTCTTGGAAAATGTTCATAATTTCCAATGTTGTTTTTGAATCCAGATTGCCTGTTGGTTCATCAGCCATCAAAACAGCAGGATCATTGACAATGGCGCGAGCAATGGCAACACGTTGCTTTTGTCCACCTGAGATTGCATTTGGACGATGAGTAACACGATCAGCTAAACCAACTTTTCGCAATGCCTCTAACGCACGTTCTTTTCGTTCTTTCGCAGAAATACCTGAGTAAACCATTGGCAGTGCAACATTGTCCAAAAGTGACATCCGCGGCATCAAATTAAAGGATTGAAACACAAAACCGATTTCTTTATTTCTGACATGAGCACTTTCATTGCTAGTTAAATTCGTCACATCTTGCCCATTTAAATGATACGTTCCTTCATCAAATCGATCCAGTAAACCAAGGATATTCATCATTGTTGATTTACCAGAACCGCTGGGACCCATAATCGAAGTAAATTCTCCTTCTGAAATATGCAAGGAAACATGTTTTAAGGCTATTAATTCTTCTCCGCCAGTACGGTAGATTTTTACTACATTTTTTAAATCGATCAATCATTTCACCTTCTATTCTTTGGTTACTTCAGTCTTGTTTTTGATATCAGAATTTGGAGACAGAATAACAGTATCGCCTTCTTTTAGTCCACTTTTAACTTCAATCAATTTATCTGATTGAATGCCAATTTCGATTTTAGTTTCTTGTGCTTTGCCATCTTTTACCGCATAGACGATTGCTTCGTTTTTATCATTGTAAGTTAAAGCTTCAATTGGTAGAGCTAAAGCATGTTCTGCCGTGTTTGTTGTAATATCCACGTCTACATCAAATCCCGCAAAGAGATTATCTGGTGCTTGATCAAACGTAACGATTGCCCCTAAACTTGCGGTCGTTCCTGTTGCTGATTGAGCACTTTTGGCAATAGGATCTTTTTCTACGACTTTGCCTGAAAACTTTTGATTACCACTTGAAATTTCGGCTTTTTGGTCGATCGCTACAGCAGATGCTTCCGAATTAGATAATTCTAGTTGCACTTTCAATGTGGAAAGATCATCTACTTGAATCGATGGTTTTCCTTGTTGGGCGTTTGCATCAGCTTGTTTCGCTTTAATATTGACTTGAGTGATCGTGCCAGCAAAACCGGCAATCAGTTGCAGGCCATTGTCATACGTTGCTAAAACCTTATCTTTTTCTACGTTATCTCCAACCTGAACATTTACATCAACTACGTTACCTGTACCGATAAGCGATTGTGTTTGATTTGGAATCAAGGTACCTGAGGTAGAAAGTTTTTCGACGATTGTTTCTTTTTTAACCACATCTGTTCGCACAGTAACTGCTTTGGATTTACTTGAATTCCCTTGAACAATTAAGAAAATAACGACTGCAGCTACCAAGACTGCAAGAATTCCGAAAATAGTTTTCTTCTTCATACATTTCAACTCTTTCCTACTGTTTTTATGACATAGTGTCATTTATGTAAGTTTACTCTCTTTTTCATGAAAAGTCTAAGCTTAATTTCAGATTCTGTCAGATTGTTAAGTACCTACACGATTATAGGAGATTATCTGAATCATTCGTTGGGTTTTGCGTTATACTTATGAACAAAGAAGACTCGAAAGGAGTGGTAGAAATGAAAAACTTTATTTATGCGATCAGTGATATTCATGGGGAATATGAATTATTTAAGGCGTTGATCCAGTATTATGATCCATCAATGCATCAGTTGGTATTGATCGGTGATCTAAACGATCGTGGTCCAAAAACAAAGGAAAGCTTCTTACTTGGTAAAGAATTGGCCGAAAAATACGGAGCCATTTACCTTAGAGGAAACCATGAAGAATATTTCCTGCAATTTCTAAACAAGCCTGAAGATTGGTTTGCTAGCTATATTCGTAATGGTGGTAAAGAGACGATGGAAAGTTTGCTTCATAAAGGAGCGACAGAAGAATACTCTCCGACAGAAATCAGCATGATGATTCGTAGTCGCTACAAAGACTTGATCGATTTTTTGATGGATCGACCGCTGTATTTTGAATGGAAAGACTATATTTTTGTCCATGCCGGTGTAGACTTGACCAAAAAAGATTGGCATGAAACAAGCCCTCACGATTTTATTTGGATCAGAGAAGCATTTCATCAAGGTAAAAACAATACAGGGAAAAAAATCGTTTTTGGTCATACGATTACGCCGATGTTGCATGGAGATATGGAGACAACTGATTTGTGGCTATCCGATAACAAAATTGGTATTGATGGGGGAGCCGTGTTTGGTGGATCAGTCCATGGTGTTGTTTTTGATCAAAAAGGAATCGTACAAGATGTCGAGTATCAAAATCTGAATGGACCTTGGGAACCTGATTTCTAAGCTCTTGTTTTTATCTTCACTGAGTAAAGTCTTTTTAAAGCTTTGGGCTCTGCCTATATTTCAAGTGGATAATATGCTAAAATGAAACGGTATGTTAATGAAGAGAGGTATGTAAATATGGCAGAAGCGTATAACCAAGAAGTAGTTGATTTACTTCAGAAAGAATTGACAGAATACCGTCCAAAACAACTAACGACAGTGCTGACTTTATTGAGTGAAGGCAACACTGTTCCTTTTATTGCCCGCTATCGTAAAGAAATGACAGGTAGTTTAGATGAAGTACAAATTCGTGAAATCGAGGAACGCTACACTTATTTAGGCAATCTAGAAAAACGTAAAGATGAAGTGTTACGCCTAATCGAAGAACAAGGAAAACTGACAGAGGAACTGTCTAAATCCATTCAAAAAGCGACAAAAATGCAGCAAGTAGAAGATTTATACCGACCTTACAAGCAAAAGCGCCGTACTAAAGCGACGATTGCGAAAGAAAAAGGTTTAGAACCGTTAGCAGATTGGTTAATGAGTTTTCCAGTTCAAGCTGATGTAACGTTAGAGGCTGAAAAATATATTGATGCTGAAAAAGAAGTTGAGTCAGCTGAGACTGCATTACTAGGTGCTCATGAAATCATAGCGGAACGAGTATCGGATGAGCCTAAGTTCCGCAGTTGGATTCGTGATTTTACCTTTAAACATGGTCAGTATGTCAGTACGGTCAAAGATCAAGAAAAAGATGAAAAATCTGTTTACGAAATGTATTATGATTTTTCAGAACCTGTTAGTAAAATGGTTTCTCATAGAGTTTTAGCTACAAATCGTGGGGAAAAAGAAGATATTTTAAAAGTAGTATTGCTAGTAGAAGAGGAAAAAATTGCTTCTTATTTAGAAAGACAATTGATTGGTTCAAACAAACAGTCATCGACAGCACCATATGTTGAAACAGCTTATTTAGACAGTTATAAACGATTTATTGGTCCAGCGATCGAACGTGAGATTCGCAATGAACTTACTGAAAAAGCAGATGAACAAGCGATCAATATCTTTGGTGAGAACCTACGTAATCTGTTACTACAACCGCCGTTGAAAGGCAAAGTTGTTTTAGGGTTTGACCCAGCTTACCGTACAGGATGCAAAATGGCAATCGTTGATGCAACTGGAAAAGTGTTAGCAATCCAAGTTATTTATCCTCATAAACCAGCTTCAGGAGAAAAACGTGCGGCAGCAGGTCCTGCTTTTAGCAAGTTGATAGAAGAATACCAAGTTGAAATGGTGGCAATTGGTAACGGAACGGCTAGTCGTGAATCAGAATTATTTGTGGCTGAACAATTAAAACAAATCAAAAGAGATGTTTTTTACGTGATCGTCAATGAAGCGGGAGCCTCTGTTTACTCGGCCAGCGATGTAGCTAGAACTGAATTTCCAGACTTACAAGTAGAAGAAAGAAGTGCAGTCAGCATTGCACGCCGTTTGCAAGATCCTTTAGCTGAATTGGTAAAAATCGATCCAAAAGCAGTAGGGGTAGGTCAATACCAACATGATGTATCACAAAAACGTTTAGCAGAACAATTAGATTTTGTGGTAGAAACAGCAGTTAACCAAGTTGGTGTTAATGTAAACACCGCGAGTCCACAGCTTTTACAACATATATCAGGCTTAAATAAAACAACTGCACAAAATTTAATGGCTTATCGTGATGAGAATGGTGCGTTCACTGCTCGTAATCAAGTCAAAAAAGTTCCTCGCTTAGGACCAAAAGCTTATGAACAAGCGATTGGATTTCTACGCATTCCAAATGGGAAAAACATTTTAGATAACACAGGGATTCATCCAGAAAGTTATGATGTTGCCAAAGCAATTTTAGAAAAAGCGAATGTTAAATTAGCAGAACTTGGTACAGGAGAGGCTGCTCAACGGATTAAAGGGCTAGTATTAACACAACTAGAAGCAGAGTTAGCAGTCGGAAGTGAGACCTTAAAAGATATCATTGCGGCTTTAGTTCAACCAGGAAGAGATATGCGTGATGAGATGCCTGCGCCGCTTTTAAGAAAAGATGTTTTATCAATGGAAGATCTAAAATCTGGAATGGAACTACAAGGAACCGTTCGCAACGTGATCGATTTTGGTGCATTCGTTGATATTGGTGTAAAACAAGATGGTTTAGTGCATATTTCAAAATTAAGCGCAAAATTTGTGAAACATCCAACGGATATTGTTGCAGTAGGTGATGTTGTGACCGTTTGGGTGGAAGATGTGGATATGAAGAAAGGACGCATCAGTTTAACGATGCTGCCACAAGCTGAAAGGAAAGATTGATTTTGAGTCGTTTTTCGAAAGAGGAAAAACCAACAAAGCCAGTATTTACCGATGATCAGTTACAAAAGCTAGTAGAAGAAATCTCGTCGGCTTTTTTTGGAAAAAAATTTAGACATACAGCTTTTTTCAATCGGCGGTTGAAAACGACAGGTGGGCGTTATCATTTAAATTCTCATGATATTGACTTCAACCCGAAAGTCATCGAATTATACGGTGAAGAGGAATTGATCAAAGTAATCAAGCATGAATTATGCCATTATCATCTCCATATGGAAGGCAAAGGCTACAAACATAAAGATTCAGATTTTAAGACACTATTAAAACAAACAGGTGGCAGCCGCTACGTACGACCTTTAGTTCAGCAAAAGCCTCAATCTTATCATCAGTATCAATGTGAGAAATGCCAGACGTTGATTTTAAGAAAACGTAGAATTAATACGCAAAAATTTGTCTGCGGCAAATGCCATGGAAAGTTGATAAAGGTGTAACTATACTGTAATGGGGCTGGGACATAACCCTATGTGTTACATCCCAGCCTTAAGGAATCCGAATAAACGGTGGGCGCAGAAGTAACTCCTTCGGAAATAAGCTGAAATTCACAAAAATTTTAAAAATAATTTTCGTGAATACCTTCTTATTTCTCGGAGTTAAACACTTCTGTCCCAATCACATTATTGTTTTATCGATTAAATACAGAGTAGGTGATAAAATGATCGCTGAATGGAATAAAGTCATTGACTATTTATCTGCCAAAGAAAAAGTTACAGGTACTTATGATTTAGCTATTTTAGCTGGAAATAGTCTACCATATCTTGCGGATGAATTGATCCAATTATATAAACAAGAAAGAGTATCTGCATGTTTACTTGTCGGCGGTATTGGTCACGCTACCCCTTTTTTACGCAAAAACTTTAAAGATATAGGAATCAACGTGAGTGACACAAGTGAAACTGAAATGTATTTAGAGTACTTTAAAGAAAAGTATAACCTAGATCCAGCTCAATTTTTAATAGAAACGAAGTCAACGAACTCTGGTGAAAATGCTCTTTATTCATTGAATGTTGTAAAATCAATGAGGAAAGTGCCCAAAACAGTATTGTTATTGGAAGACCCCATTTTACAAAGAAGAATAAAGGCGACCTTTGAAAAAGAATGGCAAGAGACCAATACTGTATTTACAAATTATGTACCCAGAGTCCCTTATGTTACAGCAATAGATGAAACGATTATTTTTGACGAGCCAAAGCTAAATGGCTTATGGAGTAAAGACTATTTTCTTTCTTTAGTTTTAGGTGAAATTCCGCGATTAAGGAATGATAAACAAGGGTACGGGCCTGAAGGTCGTAATTATATAAGGGAGGTCACCATTCCTCAGGATGTGTCTCAGGCATATGAAGCATTACTCCAGCAATTTGAGTATAAACAGAAAAGATAATAGAAAAAGGGCTTAGCTGGAAGTGTTCAGTTGTTCCAAGTCCTTTTTTTTCTTGATCGCTTTTAAACTGAATATTGAAATTTTGGTTATTAGTCTAAGATGTACCAGAGAATATTGACAAATACAAAGGCATATTTTATCATAGGTTTACACAGTAAATTCAGTTTGTTGCTAGAATGGCAACAAGATATTGATTGAAGTTTCTGTTCAAATCATTTCATAAAATGCGGTCATGGCGGAATGGCAGACGCGTCAGCTTGAGGGGCTGGTGGGGGCAACCCCGTGGAAGTTCGAGTCTTCTTGGCCGCATAAGGTTTTTTAGCCTTTTTATTTTACACTCGTTTAGAGGAAAAAAATAAATGATAGAGTAATGAATGACTCGAAAGACAAATTTACTTAAACATTTAGTTTTTAAAGAAGGCCCGCTTATATTTTGTGAATACCAACCTTAACTGGTTGGTATTTTTATGTAAGACCCTTACGATTGTGGAGGACATATAAATCTATCCGTTATAATAATTTGATTCATATAAAAACTTATTTATGATAACAACCATAAAGAGAATAAGAGATCATCTTATTATTTTATCAACGTAAGAATAAACTCAAAAACCAAGCAAAACACCTTCTTTTTGAAGAAGTACTGTTTTAATATATCTTGCAATTATTGTACGGCCATTTACAAAATCATATAAAGCGCTACAATGAAATGTAAGCGTTTTTCCAAACTTTATTATATGTTAAGACTGGAGGGGGCATCAATGAGATTAGAAGGAAAAGAGACTGTCGCAGGTTTAGGTGAGAACGCTCACTTTGTTTACTTGGACGTGACAAAAGAAGAGCAGTGGCAAGCTACTATTAAGCAGATCACTGAAGAGCAAGGTGTGTTAGATATACTCGTTAATAATGCGGGTATTAGTGTCTTTAATAGTTTAGAAAATACCAGTCAAGATGAATTTATGAGAACAATTGAAATTAATCAACTGTCTGTCTTCTTAGTAATGAAAACATCTGTTGGTCTAATGAAAAAAGCCAACCAGCTTCAATCATTAATGTTTCATCGATCGAAGGATTTGAAGGAAGTATTGGCGGGGATGGCTACGTCAGCTCTAAATTTGCGGTCAGAGAGTTGACCAAATGTGCCGCTTTAGAATTTGCTGATAAGAATATTCTTGTCAATTCTGTGCATCCAGGTGGTGTTATTCCCCAATGGTCACATAAGCAACGGGAGAACAAAAAGCTTCGATTGAACAATTCCAACAGACAATCCCAATGAAAAGGATGGCTGATTCAAAGGAAATCTCAGCGTTAGTGTTGTTTTTGGCATCAGATGATTCTTCTTATTCGACAGGAAATGAATTTATTGCGGATGGTGGTATTTTAGCATAGTAAACATTTCTTAAGGAGAGTATTGGTTATAAAAATAAATCTTCTAAAATTGAATGGAAAATAGTCATTCTTCATTTAGAAACAAGAGAGTGGACATTGAGGTTATTTCGTGTATCATAAAGTTATGGAAACCCATATAGGACTATTAACCCACATCAAGGTGTTTAAAGAAAAGCCATATGCTATAACAGGAATGTTAATTTGGGAAGAGGATGTTTGTATTAATTGCGTAATCAAAAACAGACCGTTTGCCAGTTATGTACTGTCGCTACCGATGCACCAATATAAAATTGAGGTGAGAGGAAACTATAATAGTAGAGGACAATTTGATGTAAAACATATGCGCATCGTTAACATAGATAGCTATATTGCTTTGATAGGAACACCGGAATGAAAGACCACTATTTTTTGTAGTGGTCTTTTGTATTTATTGCGTAAAAAATAAAGGTGTGCTTCATAAAGAAGACGCACCTTAGGAAAGTAATTAAACGTATAAAAAAAATAATAGCTTTTATCTAAATCTGTTTAGACTATTCTTTAACCGCTTTAAATAAAACTTGAAAGAAGTAAGCCAAACCAACAGTAATGATAATATGCCCTAGTCCAGAAATCCCTGAAATAGCAGCTGATTCTGGCTGACCTAAGACTTGAAAAATACCTCGTACGGTCATCATCATTAATGTGACACCTAAGCCAATATTATAAATAATATAGAATTTTTTATAATTCTTTTCTTTGCTCAATTGAAAATTCTTTTCTAACAGCAAAACAATCAAGAAAAAGAACATTCCTAAAATCAATACATGTGTGTGTAAAACACTGAGTTGTGTAGTGCCAGTAAAGTCATTCCATTTTGTAAATTCTCGATAAAAAATCCCTGCTAACAATCCAAAAATCATATAAGACATACTAACTCTAACTAATTTTTTCATGGGCCACCTCTATTTTTTATTATTCAAACAATTTAACTATAGCAAATCAATTGTTTAATTTCTATGTATATGCTTCAAGCTATAATCAAAATTACATGCATTTCAGATACACTTTTTAATCATATCTTATATAATAGATGCAAGACAAAAACAAATTGGAGTGATACAGATGACAATCAAACGTACTTGGTGGAAAGAAGCAGTTGGCTATCAGATCTACCCAAGAAGTTTTATGGATACTAATGATGATGGTATTGGCGATTTGAACGGTATTCGCTCAAAGTTAGACTACCTCAAGGACTTAGGAATAGGCTTTATTTGGATCACGCCAGTCTATGAATCGCCTAACATAGATAATGGGTATGATATCAGTGATTACCAAAAAATTCTTAAAACATTTGGTACAATGGAAGAATTTGATTTGCTCTTGAAAGAAGCACATGAATTGGGGATCAAGATTATCATGGATTTAGTCATCAACCATACATCTAATCAGCATCCATGGTTTTTGGAATCAAGATCGTCAATAAAAGATGACTATAGAGATTATTATATTTGGGCTGACGGAAAGGTGGACGGACCGCCTAATGATTGGGTTTCGATTTTTGGTGGATCAGCATGGGAGTATGATGGAACAACTAATCAATATTACCTTCATGTTTTTGCTAAAGAGCAACCTGATTTGAATTGGGAAAATCCTCGGGTAAAAAGAGAGTTGTTTTCAATGATCGATTGGTGGTTGGATAAGGGAATCGATGGATTTCGTGTGGATGCAATCTCTCATATTAAGAAAGCTCCTTTGGAAACATCAGTTGGAAGTGATCCTTTTGAATCCTTTAAAAATGTACCTGGAATTGAAGCTCATTTGGAAGAACTGAGAGATGTGTTTAAAAAACGTGATATTTTAACAGTAGGTGAGGCTAATGGTGTCAGTGCCAATGAAGCGTATCAATGGTTAGGAGAAAATGAAGGTTATTTTAATATGCTGTTTGAGTTTGACCATATTTCTCTTTGGAATAAAGAAGAACAAGAGTCGTTAGACGTCATTCATTTCAAACAAGCAATTACGACTTGGCAAGAAGCATTAGCAGATGGTAAAGGATGGAATGCTTTGTACATGGAAAACCATGATATTCCTCGTTCTGTATCAAGTTTTGGTAGTGAAGAAACGGTGTTTTGGCAATCATCAGCTAAAGCATTAGCACTTACATTTCTTTTATTGCAAGGAACTCCTTTTATTTATCAAGGGCAAGAAATAGGTATGACGAATATGCCGTTTGCTTCAATTGATGATATAGATGCAGTGGACACTAAAAATTTTTATTATGAAATGATTCATGCTGGAATACAACCAGAAAAAGCGATGGATGTGATTCGAAAAACAGCAAGGGATAACTCAAGAACACCGATGCAGTGGACGGCAGAAGAATATGCTGGTTTTTCAAAAAGAATGCCTTGGATGGTTATTAATCCAAATAAGCAGGTGATTAACGTATTAGATGAATCAGTGGATCCAAATTCAGTGCTTAACTTTTACAAAGAAGTAATTCAGTTGAGAAATCATAATGAAGCATTGATTTATGGGACGTATAAACTGTATTTACCAGATCATCCGCAGCTATTCGTTTACGGACGACGTCTAGGAGAAGAACGGTTTGTAGTGATTGTCAATTTGTCACGAGAATTTGCCTCTGCTGATTTACCAGAGAATGTTCAAATTGATGAATGGAATTTGATAATATGCAACCTCAATGATCACGCTATTCATCAACATACAATATTTGCTCCCTATGAAGCTAGAGTCTACAAACATAAATAAAAAATCTGGTAATTTCTTTTACATAAAAAGGAATTGCCAGATTTCTATTCAGCTAAGGTAGGATTCGTTTAATAGAATGATGTGGCTCTTATTTTACGGATAAATATATAAGGTGGGTCAATATGATAGAAAATTTTTTTAGAAAATTTTCATTTTTTCATTGCTTTTTTTTTCTAGGTGGCGTAACTTTAAAGATATAAATTTTGAAAATGAGGGATACAGTATGAGAAATTTTGAGAAATCTAGCAAACTTGATGGTGTAAGTTATGATGTACGTGGTCCTGTTTTAGAAGAAGCGGACAGAATGCATGAAGAAGGCATTCGCATTTTGAAACTTAATACTGGTAATCCCGCCCCCTTTGGTTTCGATGCGCCAAATGAAGTGGTTCGTGACATGATCATGAATGTTCGTAATTCAGAAGGTTATTCTGATTCAAAGGGAATTTTTTCAGCCCGTAAAGCAATCGAACAGTATTGCCAAGTCAAAGGGTTCCCTAATGTGACGATTAATGATATTTATACTGGTAACGGTGTCAGTGAGCTGATTTCAATGTGTATGCAAGGATTATTGAATAATGGAGATGAAGTTTTAGTACCAATGCCGGATTATCCATTATGGACGGCATCCATTTCATTAGCTGGCGGAAATCCTGTTCATTATATTTGTGACGAACAAGCAGAATGGTATCCAGACATTGATGATATTAAATCTAAAGTTACAACGAATACAAAAGCAATTGTATTGATCAATCCGAATAATCCGACAGGAGCTTTGTATCCAAAGGAAATTCTTGAACAGATCGTTGAAATAGCAAGACAAAATGATTTGATTATCTTTTCAGATGAAATCTATGATCGTTTGGTTATGGATGGACTGACTCATATTCCGATTGCAACCTTGGCGCCAGATTTATTCGTAGTCACTTTAAACGGGTTGTCGAAATCACATAGAGTTGCTGGTTTCCGTTGTGGTTGGATGGTTCTTAGCGGGAACAAAAAACATGTGAAAGGGTATATAGAAGGGTTGAATATGCTGGCTTCAATGCGTTTGTGTTCAAATGTATTATCTCAGCAGATTATTCAAACAGCCTTAGGTGGTTATCAAAGTGTGGATGACTTATTGTTACCAGGAGGAAGAATCTATGAACAGCGGGAATATATTCATAATGCAATCAACGCTATTCCAGGCCTTTCTGCTGTGAAACCTAAAGCGGCTTTTTATATTTTCCCAAAAATCGATACTGCACGTTTTAATATTTATGATGATGAAAAATTTGTCTTAGATTTCCTACATGAACATCATATTTTGTTGGTACATGGTGGAGGATTTAATTGGACTCAACCAGACCATTTCAGAATTGTGTATCTTCCTAAAATGGAAGATTTGAAATTTACGACTGAAAAAATGCGTGAATTTTTAAGTACTTATAAGCAAAAATAAGAGTAAAGTTTATAAAAAAAGAGTGGCACAAAACTGAAAAAGTTTTGTGCCACTCTCGTTTTGTGAAGGCAATCTACAAGGTTAGTCTGTAGTTTTGCACTCTTTTTTACTAATTACCATACGATTCGTGTATTTTTCTTCCATATCCGGACTTGGATCCGAAACAACAACCAAATAAGCATTTTCATATTCTTTTTCGACATAGCCCTGATAACTACTTTTGTCCCAACTAAAGCTAATTCGTTTCTCCTGTGTCATGAGTAACACCCCTTATTTGCAAAGCAAAATTATTTTAAATCGTCTTGGTCTAGTATTAGGTAATGTTCTTGCAGTATATTATGCAATAAAGTACAATAAATGCATAATGCGAATTCGCATATTTTGAATCTTTTTGATGAACAAGACTTTTTTATTAATATATAGATCATTGAAATTGGCTTAGGAGTGAAGGTATGGATTCTTTTGGAGCAGTTATTAAAGAGATTCGTAAGAATAGAAAATTAACGCAAAAAATGTTATCAGAAGACATTTGTTCACAAAGTGTCTTGAGTAGGATCGAAAACAATGAAGAGTTACCTAATGTTGTAGTAATGCAGCAAATTTGTCAGCGTTTAGGTGTGACAATGGATCAAATCATGCAGTTCAAATCTGATGAAGTACGTTTGATCACTCAAATATTTGAAAAAATAGCAGATTACTTTCGACATAAAGAATACAAAAAAATATTGACTTACATGAAAGATACTCAGATTGAAGAACGTTTACACTTGGATACGGATTGGCAACGTTATTATTATTATTTAGGTAGCTGTAAATTTTATCTCTGTAGTGATTACGAACAAGCGATCCTTGATCTTAAAAAAGGTCTTTCATTCACATACCAAGCAAATAAAGTTAATTTGTCTGATTTTGAAATTCAGGTGATCAGCTGCATTGGCAGTACATACAGTAGTATTGGTAAAAATGCGGATGCTGAGAAGTATTTGAAATTAAGTATTCATTATTTTCATAAATTACCAAATGAACGAGTGACTGCTGAATTAACAAAGATATTTTACAATTATTCTAAATTTTTAACAGATCAAAAACGCTTGGAAGAAGCACAAATCTACATCGATCAAGGAATTGTCTGGTCAAGACATAGAAATAGTTATTATTATTTAAGTGAATTATTTCAATTGAAAAGTCAGCTGATGTACGTTAAAGGAAAAATAGAGCAAGCAGAAGAATATCAAGTTTTATCTGAACAAATCCTTCGTATTGAAACAATTAAAATCTAACGAAAGTTAGGTAAATATTTTTTGAAAAGGTCTACACCATTCTTGACTTTAACTGATTTTAAGAGTACGTTTATAGTAGAAAATTAAAGAAAGAAGGATGAAGATGAGAACGTTTATCTTTGCTGAAAAGTTCTTTTTAAAAAGTGATGTAAAAGGACCAGGCTATTTAGAAATAACAGATGGTTTATTTGGAGATTTTTATAAAGAAGTTCCTGAAAAAGATGCAAAAATTATCAAAGAAGAAGGCAAATGGATTGCGCCAGGATTGGTAGATACCCATATTCATGGCTATATGAATCATGATGTGATGGATAGCGACGCTGAAGGATTGAAAGTTATGTCAGAAGGGCTATTATCTTGTGGGGTAACATCATTTTTACCAACAACATTAACATCAAGTAAAGAACGTTTGAAAGATGTTGCAAAAACAATTGGGGATGTCTATCAAGAAGTTCCAGGAGCGAAGGTTCAAGGGATATACTTCGAAGGTCCATTCTTCACAGAAGAACACAAAGGGGCTCAAAATCCAAGCTACTTTGGTGATCCAGACTTAGCGACTTTTAATGAATGGCAAGAAGCTTCAGGCGGTCTGATTAAAAAGATTGCATTGGCTCCAGAACGTAAAGGCGTTAAAGAGTTTGTAAAAGCTGTGACAGATGAAGGTGTTGTTGTAGCTTTAGGGCACAGTGATGCAACATTGGAACAAGCAACAGAAGCAGTAGAATCTGGTGCTAGTGTATTTGTTCATGCGTATAATGGAATGCGCGGATTGAATCATCGTGAGCCAGGGATGGTTGGTGCATTGATGTCATTAAAACATGTCTTTTCTGAATTAATCTGTGATGGACATCACGTTCATCCCAATGCAGCAGATATTTTAATGGAAAAAGCTGGTCATGATCATGTAGCGTTGATTACTGACTGTATGATGGCTGGTGGGATGCCAGAAGGTGATTATATATTGGGCGAGTTTCCAGTTGTCGTTAAAGATGGAACAGCTCGTTTAGAATCAGGTAATTTAGCTGGTAGTATCTTAAAATTAAAAGAAGCAATCAAAAATGTTGTTGACTGGGAAATTGCGACACCAGAACAAGCTATTATGATGGCCACATTAGTTCCAGCTGTTAGTTGTAAAATCGATGATAAATGCGGTATGATCTCTAAAGGCCGTGATGCTGACTTTATTGTGTTGAATTCAAATATGGAGTTAGAAGCAACTTATTTAGACGGAGTAGAACGTTATCGTGCATAATTTAAAAACAGATTTCAGCAGTTCTGCTGAAATCTGTTTTTTTATAGTGATTCATTTTTGGGTAAAATAGAAGAGTTGATTGCATCATTTGAGAGTGCAATAAAAAAATCAGAGAGAAATAAATCATACGTTTCAATATCTGCTTTATAAAGTGAAACAGGGATCACAAAAGTCTGCTCAGTCGTACCAGCAATATAATCTCCATCGATCGTTTGTGCTACAACCAAAAATTCTTTTTCTAGCCAAGTTAAAATATCCTCTAAGGAGATTGTTTCATCAGAAGCAAGGTATTGAACATTTTGTTCAAACTGCTCTTCTAAAGTTTGGCTGAAAATAATGCTACTTTCTTCGTCCTGTTCATTTTCCAAAACGGCGGTCAAAAAACTTTGTGGATTAGATTTTGTAAGTTGGTCTTTTATCGTTAGAAAATCCATATATCTGCCTCCTAAAATTAAAAGCCGAACAGGCTATTTTTCATTTAGTATCGTAACACGAAAATCAATAGTGGTATTTTTACTTAAGCCTCTTGCTTCTAAATCAATTTGTTTACATAGCAATTCAGTTCCTTCATAAACAGGTGTGACTCGATAACGAACCGTTTCACCCTTGTCTAAAGCTTGCCGAATTTGGTTTTCATATTTAGTCATAAAAGGTGTATTTACAGGGGTTTGATAAAGTGTTGTGAGATTTCTTGCATCATCACCTGAACCGCCAAGCTGACGACCAATCAAATGTCCTCTAGAATGAGTTGTTGGTTCTAAACCAGAAATAAAACCGGGGGGACGAATATCTTTATTGGCAGAAGTTCCTGTATTAACCATTGTAGGCTTCAATAACGCATCAGCACCAGTAGCACGACCAAGTGAATCCAATGCATGATAATCAATCCAACCTTTTTTACTATCTGCTAACTCAGCTGTTGAGAAGGTTGCAGGGCCAAGTTCTTTTGGACCTGGGTTGGTCGAACTTGCAGGTTTTGTCGAACTGGTTTTTTTTTGTTCTTGTGTATGGATACCAAACATTTCCTGAATATCATCTGGAACTTGGACACCAAACACCCCTAAAACTAAAATAATTAAAACCGCTATAAGCATAATTGCTGGACTAAAAGGCGGTTTTTGTTTTTTTCTTGCCATATTTTTTCTCCTAACTAATTTCAGAGATCGAGAATATACTTATTTCTATACATAGACTTTACCACATCGGTATGTCGATTTGATCTCATCGTTCTATTATACGAAAAAAAATCAAAAAATCAAAAACCTTTTTGATCTGTTAGAGGACTTGTTAGGCTTCTTATGATAAAATTCTTTTGAGAGGGGATTGAGAAGTTATGGCTTATATTGATGTAATAAACGAATATAAAAGATATCATATGGGAGATACTACAATTGCTGCAAATGATGGTATTACTTTTTCAGTAGAGAAAGGCGAGGTTGCAGTTATTTTAGGCCCGAGTGGTGCAGGAAAATCCACTGTCTTAAATATTTTAGGTGGGATGGATTCTTGTGATGAAGGGCAGATCGTAATCGATGGAACCGATATTGCCAAATTCAATGAAAAGCAATTAACGACTTATCGTAGAAATGATGTGGGATTTGTTTTTCAATTTTATAACTTAGTGCCGAATTTAACGACAAAAGAGAATGTTGAGTTAGCTTCTCAAATTGTTTCAGACGCATTAGATCCACAAGACGTATTAAAATCCGTTGGGTTAGGTGCTAGACTTGATAATTTTCCAGCTCAATTATCTGGAGGAGAGCAACAACGTGTAACGATTGCCAGAGCTATTGCCAAACGGCCTAAATTGTTATTATGTGATGAGCCGACAGGAGCCTTAGATTATGAAACTGGAAAACAAATTTTAACGATTTTACAAGATACGGCACGTAAAACTGGTACTACAGTTATCATTATTACACATAATTCTGCAATTGCGCCAATGGCGGATCGAGTGATCCGGATCAATGATGCGAAGGTTCGAAGTGTGACAATCAATGATGAACCAAAACCTGTATCTGAGATAGAATGGTAGGTGGCGGCGTTGAAAAAAACAGCCTTACTCAAAACAAGTTTTCGTGAAATTAAGCAGTCCAAAACACGCTTTATATCGATTATGGGTATTATTTTCCTTGGCGTCATGGTTTTTGTTGGTCTAAAAGCCACAGGCCCTGATATGACTCAGACCGCCTCGAACTATTATGAAAAACAAAAATTACCAGATGCTCGAATTGTTTCGACACTTGGTTTGGCAGATAAAGACCTTGATGAAGTGAAACAGGTCAAAGAGGTTGAGTCGGTTTTCCCCAGATACACCAAAGATATTGCTATCAGTGAACGGAATGTGGCAGTAAAATTTGTTAGTTATGATCTAGGAAAAAAACAATCATTGATGGATTATCGAATCGTCAAAGGACGTATGCCAGAAAAAAGTGGAGAAATTGTGCTAGATGATCTTGCACAAATGCGAGGACACTATAAACTTGGGGAAACACTGACACTTTCAAAAGAAGACAACAAAGATAAGGTACTAAAAAAAGAACAGTTTAAAATTGTCGGATTCGTCCAGTCTCCTGAATATATCGAAAATACATCAAGGGGAAATACAACAATCGGCAAAGGCTCGCTAGATTTTTTTGCAGTCGTTCCAAAAAAAGATATGAATCTTGCAAATTTTACAGAAATCCTTGTATCATTTAAGGGACTCAGTAATTTAGATAGCTATTCATCTGACTATAAAAACAAACGGGAAAAAGCAGTTAAATCAGTTGAACAAGCGATGAAAAATCGCCCTGAACAGCGTGTAGAAGAAATCCGTAATGCTTCCAAGGATTCATTTGAAAAAGCTCAAAAAGAGATTGCTGATGGAGAAAAGGCTTTAAATGAAGCTGAAACGAAACTGCAGACGAGCAAGCAAGAATTAGCATCAGGGAAGCAAGAGTTAGCGCAAGCTCAAGCAACATATACACAGCAAATAGCAGACGCTGAAAATGAACTTTCAGCAAACCAAGCGACGATCACAAGCGGCGAGGGTGAACTTGCTAATCAAAAAAACATGCTTGAAGCAAAAAGAAATGAACTAGCACAAGCTTCTGCACAGGTGATACAAGGTCAAAATGCGTTGCCTGGCTTACAGCAACAACATAATGAATTAGCGACATCAAATGAATCGTTGAATCAATTAATGAATGGCTATCAAAGTTTGGCAGCATCCGTGGCTATTTTAGATCGCGTACCTGACGATTTATTAGCAGAAAGTGTTACAGAAGCTGCTCCTCAATTGCAAGCAGCAGTCCAATCATTAGGAGCACCAGCTGAAATTTCTGCGGCGATCAATCAATTGATCGCCCAACCAGAAAGAGGAAATATTGCAGGGGTTATGACAACTATCAACACAGCGGTAGCTACTCTATCAGGCCAACAAGCTCAGGTTTCGGAAGGATTACAAACTCTTGATCAAACGATTGGTACAATCAATCAGTCAATTGCTCAGTACACTGAAGGACAACAACAATTGGCTCAAGCCGAGGCGCAAATCGCCCAAGCTGAGGCGCAATTAGTTGCTGGGAAAGAACAGCTAGCAGCTGGGCAAGCTCAATTAGAGCAGTCAAAAAGTGATGGGCAAGCAAAACTAAATGAAGCTCAAGCCAAAATTGACGAAGGTCAAAGGGCCTATGATCAAGGCTTAGCGGAGTTCCAAAAGGAAAAAACAGAAACATTACCAAAATTAAATGATGCCAAACAACAATTAGAGAAGCAACAAAAAGAATTGGCGGATTTAAAAGCGGCGGATTATTATTATTTTACAAGAGATGATAACCCGGGTTATTCTGAATACGAAGATAATGCTAACCGTATTTCTTCATTATCAACAGTCTTTCCAATCTTCTTTTTCTTAATAGCAGCTTTAGTTAGTTTAACGACAATGACACGAATGGTCGAAGAAAAACGGATGGAGATTGGCAGTCTGAAAGCGTTAGGATATCGTAATGGCGAAATTGCGTTCAAGTTTTTAGTTTACGCAACAATCGCTAGTGTATGTGGAGCAGTTCTAGGGCTGTTAGTTGGTTATTATTTATTCCCAACGATTATTTTTGACGCTTATGGACAGTTGTATAACATTCCTGATTTTGTTACGCCTTGGTATTTAAATTATAGCTTGATTGGGATTTTGGTTGCTGTGTTATGTACAGCTGGAGCTGCCATGGTAGTGTTACGAATCGATTTATTCAGTACACCTGCAAGTCTATTACGTCCCAAAGCACCTAAAGCGGGGCAAAGAATTTTTTTAGAGCGCATAAAACCAATGTGGAATCGACTAAGTTTTATTCAAAAAGTTACAGCGCGTAATCTATTCCGTTATAAACAGCGCATGTTGATGACTGTTTTAGGAATTGCTGGTTGTATGGCTTTGATCATCACAGGTTTTGGATTAAAAGATTCAATTTCAGATATTGTAGAAGTACAGTTTAATAAAATTTGGCATTATCAGGCAATCGTGACGTTTAAAGAAGATAGTTCTGAGAAAGATACCAAGGACTATCAAACGGTACTGGACAAAGTGGATGGTTTGAACAAAACAATGCCATTATATATTGAGTCTTTAAAAACAACGAAAGAATCCAATGCTAAACAAGATGTTTCTATCTATGTTCCTGAAAATCCTAAAGAAATCGATCAATTTATCTTGTTTAATGATCGACAATCCGGGGCAAAATATCAGCTAACGGATGATGGTGTGATCATCAATGAGAAGCTGGCAAATCTATTTCACTACAAACCAGGTGACACACTTGTTTTGAAGAATAGTGATAATCAAGAATACAAGTTTAAAATCAGTGCGATCGCTGAAAATTATACAGGTCACTTTGCTTATATGTCACCGGCCTATTATGAAAAAGTGATCAAAAAAATACCTCGCTATAACACAGAGTTTTTACTATTTGATAAAGTCCCAAATGAAAAAGTAGAGGCTTCGATCGGTAAAGAATTGATGGAAAATCAAAAAGTGTTAAATGTTTCTTTCCTATCTATATCAAGCGATGCTTTAGATGATACGATTCATAGTTTAAACATTGTGGTTTGGGTTTTGATCACAGTTTCTGGTTTGTTGGCATTTATCGTTTTGTACAATTTGACGAATATCAATATTTCAGAACGGATCAGAGAACTATCAACAATCAAAGTATTGGGTTTTTATGATAAAGAAGTGACGATGTATGTTTATCGTGAAAATATTATTTTAACGTTGATCGGTATATTCTTCGGCTGTTTCTTTGGAAAACTTGTGCATAGTTATGTTTTGACAACAGTTGAAGTGGACATGTTGATGTTTTCTCCGACGATCCATTGGTTTAGTTATCTTTATTCTGCATTGATAACCTTGTTCTTTACACTATTGGTCATGGTTTTTATGCATAGAAAATTGAAAAAAGTTGATATGATCGAAGCGTTAAAATCAAATGAATAAAGCTTTTTAAAATTGGAACGGCAAATCTTTTCATTAGGATTAGCTTGTTCCAATTTTTTTTGTGAAAGCAGATACATTCTTCAAATGATTTCTTCAAGATTCACTGTCATTTTGTACAAAGTATTGGTAAAATATAAGTATCTCATGAGAACGTCGGGAGAGAAGGGAAGAACTTGCTTAGTGCTAAAGCATAAAGCAACGAAAAAATTGGGAGCTTGATGGACCTAAAAGGAGAAAGGAGTGAGAACATGATACAAGGGATTCCGATTGAAACAATTTACCTTTACACATTGATTATTTGTGCAGGAATTGCTGTTTTATTGGTGATTTTTGGAGATGTCTTTGATTTTGATGGGCCTATCGATCCAATGCTAGCTATTCCTTGGTTGGCGTTTGCCTCATTATTTGGTTATCTAGGAGAGCGATTACTTGATTGGAATCATCTGTTGTTGTTTGTCGTCAGTGGAGCAATTGCTTCGATTCTCGTTTTTTTCTTGAATTTTTATGTTTTGATGCCAATGAAAAATGCAGAATCAACTATTTCGATTTCTGAAAAAGACATGGAAGGAAATACTGCAACGGTTGTTACTCCGATTCCGGTCAGTGGCATGGGTGAGATTCAATTTAAAAGTGTTACAGGATCAATTAGCCGGCCAGCAGCTTTTTATGCGCCACAAGATCAACCAATCGAAAGAGGTGCACAGGTTCTGATTATTGAAATCAAAGATCGTGTGTGCTATGTAGTT
Organism: Enterococcus sp. AMC1252; assembly: GCF_058216515.1. Lineage (NCBI taxonomy): Bacteria > Bacillati > Bacillota > Bacilli > Lactobacillales > Enterococcaceae > Enterococcus > Enterococcus sp. AMC1252. The sequence continues at coordinate 2,333,659 of NZ_CM177097.1, read as the reverse complement.
CCTTATGAGGGTAGTTTACAATTATAAACGAGAAGGGGTAGAAGAAAATGGAATTAGGGATTTTAGGACCAATTGTTCTGGTTGTGTTTATTTTATTGATGATGTTGATTGTTTTTATCTCGAAATATCAAACAGCCAAACCAGATGAAGCGTTGATTATTAGTGGGAGTTATTTAGGTAGCAAGAATGTACATGCCGATGAGCGTGGCAACAAGATAAAAATCGTTCGAGGTGGAGGTGCCTTTGTGCTGCCAGTATTCCAACGATCTAACCGAATTAGTTTGTTATCAAGCAAGTTGGACGTATCGACGCCAGAAGTTTATACAGAACAAGGAGTTCCAGTGATGTGTGATGGCACATCGATCATCAAAATTGGCTCTTCAGTTGAAGAAATCGCAACTGCGGCGGAACAATTTTTAGGTAAAACACGTGAAGAGCTAGAAAATGAAGCGCGGGAAGTGTTAGAAGGACACCTACGTTCGATTTTAGGCTCAATGACGGTAGAAGAAATCTATCAAAACCGTGATAAATTCAGCCAAAGCGTACAAGAAGTTGCTAGTGTAGATTTGGCCAAAATGGGTCTGATCATTGTATCGTTTACGATCAAAGAAGTTCGTGATAAAAATGGTTATCTAGATTCTTTAGGGAAGCCTAGAATCGCACAAGTAAAACGTGATGCAGATATCGCTGAAGCAGAAGCGTGGAAAGAAACACGTATTAAAAAAGCGGAAGCTGAAAAAGAATCTCAACAAGCTGAATTACAAAGACAAACTGAAATTGCTGAAGCATCAAAAGAAAAAGAACTGAAATTAGCAACATACAAAGAAGAACAAGATATTGCTAAGGCCAAAGCTGACCAAGCGTATAACTTAGAAACAGCCAAAGCACAACAAGATGTTATTGCTCAAGAAATGGAAGTTAAAGTTATTGAGCGTCAAAAACAAATCGAGTTGGAAGAAAAAGAAATCATTCGTCGTGAGAAACAATACGATTCAGAAGTGAAGAAAAAGGCGGATGCAGATCGTTATGCGAAAGAACAAGAAGCCTTAGCTCAAAAAGCTCGTGAAGTAGCAGAAGCAGAAGCTGAACGTTTCCGTGTGGAATCTTTAGCAGAGGCTGAAGCGAACCAAACTCGTTTGGCTGGTCAAGCGGAAGCTGAATCTATTTTAGCTCGTGGTGCTGCCGAAGCGGAAGCAAAACAAAAAATTGCGGATGCCTTTAAGGAATACGGGGAAGCTGCGGTCTTAAGCATGGTAATGGAAATGTTACCGCAATTGATGAAAGAAGCGGCTCAACCACTTAGCAATATCGACAAAATTTCTGTCGTTGATACAGGTGGTGGTGGAGAAAATGCTGGCGCGAACCGGATTACGAACTATGCAACGAATTTATTAGCGGGTACACAAGAAACATTGAAGGAAACAACAGGTTTAGACGTCAAAGAACTGATTGAAAATTTCTCAAAAAAAGGAACAAATAGCAATGTGAATTTTTATGGGGATGAGAAAGAAGAACAATAACCATTAGTAAAAAAAGAAACAGTATGCGGAAAAACTCTGCTAACTGTTTCTTTTTTTAGTTAATGATTTTATTGTTGCTGGCGTTTTATTCCCAGTCTATCCTTTTGCGAGTTAATCTAGCTCATAGGCACTATTTTTCTCAGGTACTTTGTTCACGATGAAAAAAGCGACTGCAGCTAGTACCATAATAATGATCGAGATATAAAAACCCATTTCTCTTGTTCCAGAAGCATCAGAGATAACTCCTGTAATTGTTGGTGCAAAAATCGATGCGCTTAAACCGAAAAAGTTTGAAACCCCAAGTGTAGTACCTAAAATTAAAGGGTTCGCTTGATCACTGATAAATGAAATAATAATCGGCTCGACAGCTAGTTTTCCTAAGAAACCATAAAGAATCAACGCGACTAATAATAACGAAGAAGTCTTAGCAGTTACGGTCAAAAGTAACATTGCTGCTGCGCCAAGTTCCAGTGCTAAGATGATTGTTATTTTCTTAGATTGCCATTTATCAGAAATTCGACTGAAAATCAAAGCTCCTGGAATAGCAGCAAAAGCTACAAGAGCTGATGAAAATCCAATTGCAACTCCTTTAAAACCACGTTCATCTTGTAAAAATGCAGGTAGCCATGTAACAACCATGTAGTAGCCGTAGCAAGTACCGAAATACAACAAGTAGGAAACAAGCATTTTAGCTGAAAAAAGTCCAGTTGGTTTTTCTCCAGTAGTAGGTACTTCTGTTATTGTATCTGCAGTGTCAACGGCTTCGTTTTTTTGTTTGGCTGGACTACTTTTTATACCAAAAGTAAAAGCGATGATCATTGTAACAATAAGACCGAAACAAAGGAACATCATTGATTGCCATGGAAAATTTAATTGCTTGACTAAAAGGCTAGAGAGAATCATGCCAATTCCCATACCAACTGCAGAACCACTGTTAATGATAGCCGTGGAAAGACCTTTTCTATTTTGTGGAATGCTCTCAGATGAAAGTGAGAACGCTGCACCATAGTACGAACCACAACCCAAACCAGCAAGTACACTAGCAAAATAAATAAGTGTTAAAGATTGCGCTTGAGTGATCATAAATGCTGCTACACCGAATAAAATAAACCCGGGAATCATCACCGTTTTTTTTCCAAGTCGATCGACTAACATCCCAGCTGGAATCTGCATACTTGTTGCTCCTAAAAAATAGCAACTGGAGATCAAGCCCATTTGAGCATTGGTATGAAGCCCGACTGTTCCTTGGATTTCTGAAAATAAAGGGGTTAGGGATGCGCGATAAACCCAAATAGTGACCCAACCAAAACATAGTAATACGACAATTCTTTTCCAGTAATGCGTGTCAATTTTTTCACTGCTGTTATTCATTTTTTTCCTCCTATAGCGGTTGTAGTAGATCATGTATTGATTAAAACTGGAAATGTAAACGCTTTTTTATATCATAATAAGAAATGAAATTTAATTCATGGTACATTCTGGCTAATATTTCTAAATTTCTTTGCTCTATTTGGACAAATACAACAACAACGCCATCGATTATACTATCTTCAAATATGGTTTGTAAGCGTTTTATAACCTTAGAAAGGATACTTCGTTATGGAAAAAGAAATAGAGTGGGATTATTCATTAAACAAAGGGCCAGAATCATGGATAAACTTGTGCGAGGACTACCATCAAGCCTGTACCAAGTATATGCAGTCACCAATTGCTTTGTCTAGAAATAAAATCACAAATAAATTAAACCAAGATGCTTTAGAAATAGAGTACGAGTGTGATGATTTTCAAATACAGTGGTCTAAGCATACGTTTCATTTTATTCCAAAATCCCAAAATAATAAAGTGCATTTTGACGGTAAATATTTTTATCTAGAGGATATTCACTTTCATATTCCAAGTGAACATAGTTTGGAAAATGCTGTTCATCCTATCGAGTTTCATTTTGTTCACCATTCAAAAGAAAATGAACCGTTAGTTCTTGCTGTTTTATTCAAGAAAATAGTAGGAAATGAAGAGTTGTTGCAGATTGAGGAACGTTGTACAACAATAAATTGGGATTTAAGAAAAAAGAGTCTACGTTTAAATCCAAAAGTTTTTATCTCTCAGCCAGAAAAGTATTATGCTTATTATGGTTCATATACGACTCCGCCATGTGTAGGTAATGTTCAATGGATTGTCTTTTCAACGATTTCTTCTCTCTTTAGTCGTACGATATTAAAATTGATAAAAGAAAAAAATTGGACAAGTAACAATCGTCCAATTCAGAAACAGGAGCAAAAAAAAATTTGGCATACTTGATTTGAGTAAGCCAAATTTTTTTATAAACTGAGTAGTCCAATCTGGTTAATGAAAGTTCATTCCTTCACATTCGTTTCGATGACGCTTTCATTTTCTGAAAGAGATAGAGCAACTCGTAATTTAAGAGATAGTATAGAATCATCGACAGGTTGTCCGAAGAGTTGATTACATTTTTCTATGCGATATTTTACTGTATTTCGATGAACAAAAAGTTGTTCAGCCGTTTCTGTGATTTTACATTGGCAATCTAAATAGGTAGTAAGGGTTTTTCTTAAGTCCAAATTAGTTTGGTTGGTTGGATAGGCAAGGTTTTTGAGTATAGATTGACAGAAATGTTTCACTTCATCTTCTGAAAGATTTTCAGCAATGCGATTAATTCCTTGAGCAGTATTATAAAAAATAAAGTTTGTCTGTGTAGGCGATGATTGAAGTGTACTTTTTGCCTCTTTATATGAAAAATGAAACAAATTCAATTGATTGACTGGATCACCGACGCCAAAATAAAGACTGACGTCTAGCAAATTCAATACTTTATCATGTAAGTCCTCAAGTATGACTTGTAAATTCTCTTTATTTCTGAACAGCAAAGCATATCGATTATCTTCATCTGTTGGTAATAGCAAGATACTGCCATTTTTTTCAGAGAGATATTTTTCCATAAAATCGTAAACAAATAGATCTATTTCTTTTTCATAGAAAATCTTATGTTTAGGTATTTGAACTAAAGCAATCACCACTCGAAAATAATTTGATTCAAATGAATTAACAATTGACGGCAGTTTAGCAAAATCTAGTGAATGTCCATTTTTTTCAGACTGAAGCAAGTGGTGGAATAGATGACGCTTTGCTAGGCGATTTTCATGTTTGATTGTTTGCTCTTTGTGCACAGAGAGAGCCAGAATAATCAGAGACTGTTCGATTGCAAACTGTGAAAAAGGATAACTTAACTGATCTACTTTGAAAAGGATCAGTAAATAAGGAATGTAACTGTCAGAATTGATTGGAATTACACTGACTAAAGTACGTTCGTATTCATTAGTATCAAACAAGAAAGATTCTTTCTTGGCATTTTTTTGATTATCAGTTACCCGAGCTAAAAGCTTATTTTCTGTTGCAGGGCTTAAAAAACTTGTCACAGAATGATGTCGACTAGTTGCAGAAATTTCGCCAAATGAATCGATTAGCATAATAGGTTGCTTGATCATATGACTTAATTGATCGATCAAAGTAGAAGTTGACGCTCCACGAAAAAGCAACTCAGCAAATTTTTGCTGTATTTCAAGAGAGAAAAACATCTCTTCGGTCTGATCACTCCACACGTGACTAAGCAATTTATGAGAAATAGCTCCTAACGTTCTATTCATTGGAAGTTGAATGATTGGAAAGTTGAGAGAATCGGCATAATCCAGAACTTTTTTATTTACTTGAGGAATAAAACGTCCTAACTTGATTGCCAACCCAGCACTGGGGAGCTTATTCAATTGTTCAATAAGTGTACATAATTCATTTGGATCATCTTTATAAGCCATTCCTGTTGTTAACAATAAAGAATGAGGTGATAAGTAATTTGCAACATCAGGTGTTTCGGATATCTCGACTGTATGCAAAGGAACATCTAAATTTGCCTGTTTATTTAAAACTACTAAATCTGAAAAACGGGGAACGCTTAAAATTTCTCTAAGATTTTTCATAATAGTTTCTCCTTTTTTGTAAGTTTAATACAGCTGAATCATTTTGAATTTATTTAGTTGATAGTTGCTATTTCCTGTTTTGATAAGTTTAAGACAGTTTGGACTTTTTCATTACTTATTCTAATGGTTGGGATTGATACACTGATTGCTGCAATGATTTGATTAGCAGAATTTAAAATAGGTGATGCAATACAAAAAACTCCCAGTTCGCATTCTTCATTGTCAACAGCAAATTGTTGTTTTTTTACTTGTTTGATTTCTTTTATCAGTTGTTGTTTATCTGAAATCGTATTTGCCGTAAAAGCCTGTAGTTCAACTGATTCTAAATAGTTTGTCAATTCTTCATTTGAAAAAGTTGATAAAAATAACTTTCCAGCACCAGTACAATATAAAGGCGCTTTTTTTCCTATTTTTTGAGTAATACTTAAAATTCTTTCCTGGCTATCTATCGAGTTAATATATTGTAGTTGATTTCCTGCGCGCACAGATAAGCAAGTAGCCTCTGCCAATAAAGAGGATAAACGATAGAGTACAGGTTGAGTTAATTGAATCAAATTTTCAGATGAAATTAGGTTTGCTGATATGATCTCAAATTTTTTAGATAATGAGTATTGTTGATTTTCCGGATTTTGTTGAATATAGCCCAATGTCATAAGTGTATACAAAAAGCGCAATGTTGTTGATTTTGGAAGCTCAACTGTTTGAGCAAGTTCAACCAGTGACATTTCTTGTTTAGCGTTAGTGAAACATTCGATAATCGCAAACGTTTTTATCACAGATTGATTTAATTTTACTTTTTTTTCATTCATGTGTTACCTCCTGTATTTGTTCATCTTGTACAAAAATCAGAATTGTTTTTAGTCTGAAAGAGTCAAAGACCATGCTATGAAGTCATGGTAACATGTTGTTAAGTGAAACGCAATGCCACATTGTGGAACGAAAAATAAAAGAGTAGAAAGAAGGAAAAAATATGAACGCTGCAGAAGCAATTGTACAAATTATGGTTAAAGAAGGAATCAAAGATGCTTTTGGTATTCCAGGTGCGGGGATCAATCCCGTTTATAAATATTTAGAAGGAGCGCCAATCGAACATTATTGTATGCGTCATGAAGAAGCCTGTGTTCACGCGGCAGATGGTTATTATCGAGCAACACATGAAATTGCGTTAGCAATTTGTACTTCTGGACCAGGGGCAACAAACTTTGTTACAGGTTTATATACAGCAAATATTGATTCAATCCCAGTTCTTGCAATTACAGGACAGGCTAACAGCTGGCAAATGGAACAAGATGCCTTCCAATGTGTTGATATGGTTAGTATTGCATCAACAGTATGTAAGAAAGTGTACTGCCCGTTAGATGCTAATGAGATTCCTGATATTTTAAGAGAAGCATTTTATATTATGCGTTCAGGAAAACCTGGACCTGTATTACTTGATTTGCCGCTTGATATTCAACAAGTAGAAATCGATTTTGATATCAATAAGTATGAACCTAAAAAAGTGGAAACGGTTAAGGCAGCTCCAGCACAAATCAATCAAGTACTTGATATGATCAATGAATCAAAAGCTCCTGTAATTATCATGGGAGGTGGCGTGATCTTAGCAAAAGCTGAAAAAGAATTGATTAAACTGGCGGAAAGGCTTCAAATCCCTATTATTCAAACTTACATGGCAAAAGGTGGTGTTCCTATTGATCATCCGTTAAATGCTGGACATGCGGGAATCCAGGTAGGGCAACCAATTGGTAATAAAATTTTTCTAGATTCTGATCTAGTGATTGGTATCGGAAATCGTTTTACTGACCGTCATACGGGAAATTTAGATGTTTATCGAAATGGTCGGAAATTTATTCATATCGATATTGAAAAAAATCAAATAGGCAAAGTGTTTGCACCTGATCTTGGCATCGTCTCAGATGCAAAAGAAGCAATCAATGACTTGTTAGAAGCAATTGAATCTCGCAATATAGCACAAGTGAACAGGGATGGCGTCAAGGATCTTCCCGAGTTGAGAAAAGAATTAGCTAGAAAAACAGATTTTGATAATAAACCAATCAAGCCTCACAGAGTATTTAGAGAAATTAATGAGTTCTTTGATGCAAATACGATGTTTACAGCTGGATGTGGTATCACACAAATTTGGAGTGGACAATTACAAAATATTGATCGTCCTAGACGTTATTTACCATCTGGTGGCGCAGGGACTTTAGGTTTTGAAGTACCAGCAGCTTTTGGTGCGAAAGTAGCAGATCCAAACGCAACATCTGTCACTGTGTTAGGTGATTTCGGCTTTACTTTTATGGGTGAAGAAATTGCAGTGGCTGCGGCCGCTAAAAAACCAATTGTCGTGATTATTGTGAACAATGCTTATCTAGGTTTGATTCGCCAAAATCAAATTTCAGCGTATGGTTTTGAATACGGTGTTGATATGCCCTATAACCAAGATGGGTTGATCGACTATGTGAAAGTTGCTGAAGGATTTGGTTGTATAGGAGAGCGAGTTTTTGATCCTGAAGAATTAGTAAGTACATTTAAGCGAGCGGTTGAATCAGGTAAAACATATGTAATCGATGTTATTTGTGAACCTGAACAACTTTGTGATATGGGTGGCGCACTCGACCAAATCAAAAGCTTTGGAGATTAATAAGCTGAGAAAATAGAAAATGGAGCAAAAGGAGAAGATAGAAATGAAAGAAAAAATTGAAACATATTTTGATTTAGGTTTAATTCAATGGATGAGCTATCCACCAAAAGATTATGACTTAAAGGAAACCCTTTTACAAATAGCGAAAGATGCTGATTTCAGAGCAATTGAAATTACTCAAATTAAAGATGATAAAACTCGTTTAGAAGTGAAACAATTGTTGGAACAATCTGGACTAAGAGTTGGCTATGGGGCTCAACCTAGATTGTTGGGGCCAGGGCTAAATCCAAATGCAATAAGTGAAGATGACCGTATTTTAGCAGAAAAAACGTTGCTTGAAGCCGTTGATGAAGCAGAATATTTAGGTGCTAAAGGGATTGCCTTTTTATCTGGACACTGGGAGGAAGCGACAAAATCAGAAGCCTATAATCAGCTATTAAAAACCACGATAAACGTCTGTAAATATGCTGCTACTAAAGAGATGATGGTAGAGTTAGAAGTGTTTGATTTTGATATGGATAAAAAATCTTTGATTGGGCCTGCACCTTTAGCAGCAGAATTTGCGGCAGATGTTCGTAAAAGTTGCAATAATTTTGGGCTGATTGTTGATTTGTCCCATTTCCCGACAACTTATGAAACAAGTAAATTTGTGATTCAAACTACTCGTCCTTATATTACACATTTACACATCGGAAACGCTGTCGTTAAAGAAGGTTTTGATGCTTATGGGGACCAACATCCAAGATTTGGTTATCCAAATAGTGCAAATGATACAGCTGAATTAACCGACTTTTTCAAAGTGTGTAAAGAAGAAGGTCTCTTTAATAAAGACGAACCGATGATTTTATCTTTTGAAGTGACTCCTAGAGATAATGAAGATGCAGATGTGATTGTTGCACAAACCAAACGAGTAATCAACCGTGCATGGGCTTTATTAGAAGATTAAAAAAGAGAGAGGGAAAAAAATTATGAATATTGTTGTTCTTGATGGATATACAGAAAACCCAGGAGACTTATCCTGGGAAGGGTTAGAAGCCTTAGGTAATTTGACCGTTTATGATCGTAGTCTTATTCCAGATGAAGAGCTTATTAAACGAATCGGTGATGCAGAAGTTATCTTAACGAATAAAACCCCTATCTCGGAAAATGTAATTCAAGCTGCGACGCACTTAAAATATATTGGTGTTTTAGCAACGGGTTACAATGTAGTTGATGTAACTGCCGCCAAAGCCAAAGGTGTAATTGTAACCAATATTCCGACCTATGGTACAAATGCAGTTGCCCAATATACGATTGCATTATTGTTAGAATTATGTCATCATATCGGCGCGCATTCAGATAGTGTAAAAAATGGGGACTGGTCAAACTCTAAGGATTGGTGTTATTGGAATCACCCATTGATAGAATTATCCGGAAAAACCATAGGAATAATTGGCCATGGGAGAATTGGACAAAAAGTTGGAGAAATCGCTCAGGCCTTAGGTATGAATGTGATTGCAACTAATGGAAAGGCAGACGGAAGTGTAACGGACGAAGCAACCTTAGTGGATCTTGAAACGATTTTTACTGAATCAGATGTTATAACACTGCATTGCCCACTACTGCCTGAAAATGAAGGATTCATTAATAAAGAAAATATTTCAAAAATGAAAACAGGTGTACTGATTATCAACGACTCCAGAGGACAATTGATTAATGAACAAGATCTGACGGATGCTTTAGCGTCAGGTAAGGTAGGTGGAGCAGCTTTAGACGTTGTTTCTAAAGAGCCGATTGAAGCGGATAATCCTTTGTTGAAGGCCAAAAATATAATTATTACGCCACATATCGCTTGGGCCTCTAAAGAATCTCGCTTACGTTTAATGAATATCGCTGTGGAAAATGTAAGTGCCTATCTCAATGGCCAGCCGACGAATGTAGTAAATGGATAATTTGCAATAAATGATGGAAGGTGATCGTTTGAAAATAGTAGTAGCGATGGATTCGTTTAAAGGTAGCGCGACGTCAGTCGAAGTTGGGGAAGCTGCAAAAAAAGGGATCAAAGAATCTTTTAACATGGAAGAGACGATTGAAGTAAATGTATTTCCAATCGCAGACGGGGGAGAAGGAACCGTCGAAGCTTTATTTTACAACGAGCCTGACTTTATTTATTCTGAAAAAGTACAAGGACCTTTGTTAGGCCAAGAGGTAAATGCAAAATATGGCGTTGACCATGAAACTGTCGTTTTAGAAGTTGCAGAAACATCAGGGATTATGTTAGTTGAAAAAAAAGAACTTGATCCTTGGTCTGCTACTTCATACGGATTGGGTCAACTGATGAAAAGAAACATCCAGGCGGGTTATCGCAAGTTTATTATTTGTTTAGGCGGTAGTGCAACGAATGATGGTGGTATCGGATTTTTAAGTGCTTTAGGATACGATTTTCTTGATGCTAAAGGGCGATCACTTGGTCATTTGATGAAAGATATGAAGTACTTGAGTAAAATCGATGATTCCTTAGTTTTGCCTGAATTAGCAGATTGTTCTATACGGATAGCAAGTGATGTTGAAAATCCATTATATGGAGATAACGGAGCGACTTTAATTTTTGGCAAGCAAAAAGGGGTAACAAAAGAAAGTGAAAATGAAATTGATAGCATACTTAAAAACTTTGCTTATTTGACAAATCAATTGACGAAAACGATCTATCAACATACAAAAGGAGCAGGCGCAGCTGGTGGACTAGGTTTTACATTGTTGTCGTACTTCGATAGCGAGATTGTTTCTGGATTTGCTGAGGTGGCAAGAATTCTTGATTTAGAACATCAGATTGAACAACATGATTTAGTTATAACTGGAGAAGGAATGTTGGATGCTCAATCTATGATGGGAAAAGTACCAGTGGCAATTGCGACCTTGGCCAAAAAATACAACAAGCCGGTTATTGCATTGTCAGGCGGCGTGTCCAAGGATGCAGTAAAGTGTAATGGTAAAGGAATTGATGCTTTTTTCCCAACAATTAGGAAAATTGCCTCAGAAAGAGAAATACTTGATCGAGATAATACTCTTGAAGCAATCAGAGAAACTGCACAACAATTATTTCGACTAGTACAATTATTTATTTGATTTTAAACAGAAAGGATTAGATGTAGGATGTCAAAAACAAGAATGGATGAACGATTAATTAAATTAGATGAAGTAAGCAATTTTTGTAATCGTGAAGGTAAGAAAACTATATTTTATGAAACTGAAAAGACTGCTGGCGCAGTGTGGTGTTTAAAACCAGGTCAAAGTGTAGTTAATCATTCACATACTACGTCAGATGACCTTTGGTTTGTTACAAAAGGAACAGGAACTTTTTTTCCAGGACATGGAGAAGAAGTTCAGATATCAAAAGGAGACCTCATTGTGTCTTTACCAGGTGAACAACATGGGATGAAAAACACTGGGGATGAAGATTTTATTTTTATTGGGTTGGCTGGACCGCAGCCAATGGATCTTGTTTTACATGATTAAATAAAAGATACGTATACGTCTAATAAAAATTGCAAGCAAACTAAAATTGGGGAATTTAGGAGTAAACTAAAACAGTTATCTTTAGCGAGTAAAAATAGATTTATATAACTAACGAGATTCATTCCTTGTAAATCTTATCTTATTTCTTAAAAATACTTTTTTAGTCTACTCCTATTTTAACTGATTTTAGTTATTTATATTTAGTTAGATAAGTAAATTTGAGATTATTTATTTACATAGTAACTGGTCATAAACAAGCGTTTAAGTTGTAAAAGGTAGAAATCAAACTATTGACAATCGCACTAATGTTTTGATATCATACGTTTAATTTAAGGAAAAGGAGGTGGTTTACATTATGAGTAGTGATTCGGCGGAAGGTGATCAGAAAAGCTCAGTCTGTCTATTTTGTTTTTTATTGAATGGCATAAAATCTATTAGCACGTTATTTTCTACTGTACAGTCTGCATAGACTAGTAGAACATAAGGGGCTTATTTTTGTTAGACAATAAAAAAAAGGATGGTAGAGACATGGATGCACAAAAAGACTTTCAGTTAACGATTGAAGAGATAATGAGAAAATATCGAATAAAAGACAGCGATGAAGGATTAAATAATTCTCAAGCCAAAGAACGTTTAGAAGAGTTTGGACTCAATAAAATAAATGTAAAAAAAGTTTCAAAATGGCAGTTATTACTACGCCAATTTAACAATATGATAATTTATATTTTAATTTTTTCTGCATCGCTTACCTTTGTAATGGGACACAAATCTGATGCGGTTATAATTTCAATTGTTGTATTTGTCAATGCTTTGATTGGTTATTATCAAGAGGCAAACGCATCGGATGCATTAGAACGTATCAAGGAAATGCTTTCATCGGAAGCAACAGTTTACCGTGAGGGTGTGAGAAAAGAGATACCAGCAGAACAAATTGTAGTTGGAGATATCGTGTTCTTAGAAGCCGGAGATAATGTTCCAGCTGACTTACGAATCATAGAAGCAGATAACTTGCGCGTGCAAGAGTCTGCCTTAACAGGTGAACCAGATTCTATAGAGAAGATAACTGACAGGTTAGCAATACAGAATACACCTTTAGCAGAACAAATCAATATGGCGTTTTCTTCAACGCTTGTTACTTCCGGCAGTGGGAAAGGGCTGGTAGTAGCCACAGGAACACAAACTGAAATTGGTAAAATTTCTTCAGAGGTGAGTACAACTCAAACAAGAAGAACCCCCTTAATGAAAGAGATCGAGGGGTTAGGAAAAGGAATCACTTATGTGATCATGGGCGTTGCAATTGGCTTATTTATAGTCAGCTTATTTTTAGAAACATATTCGTTAGTCGTATTATCTCTAGCCGTTGTTACTATGATTGTGGGCTCAATACCAGAAGGATTACCTGCGACGACATCGGTTGTTTTAGCAATGGGTGTTAGCGATATGGCTAAGAAAAAAAATACAATAGTCAAGACACTACCAGCTGTGGAAACACTGGGTTCTGTTGATGTTATTGCAACCGATAAAACAGGAACGTTAACAAAAAATGAAATGACGATTAAGGATATCGTCTTATTCGACAAAAACTATCAGGTCACAGGGGATGGCTATCAGCCGACAGGACAAATCCTAAAGAACGGAAGCCCAGCTGAAATAGATTCGCAATTAAAACTTTTTCTAGAATCAGGGTATGAAGCAAATGATACCGTTTTAATCCAAGAAGAAAATCAATGGATAATTAGTGGTGAACCAACAGATGGTTCTTTTTTGACACTGTATCATAAAGTGTTTGGTTTTTTGGGAATCCCTAATTATAAAGAAATTGATTTGCTGCCTTTTGATTCTGACAATCGCTATATGGCGAAGTTGGTCAAAAATCACAATCAACCAACTATATTATTCATCAAAGGCTCACCAGATAAACTATTTGAAATGGCAAAAAGACAAGATCCTTCATTCCCAGAAGAATACTGGGACAAACAAGTTCAAATGTTATCTACCACAGGGAAGCGAGTCATTGCAGTTGGCTATAAAATTGTTCCTGACGATATTCGGGAAATCACACAGGACTTGCTGAGCGAGGGGATCAATTTAATTGGTGTTGCTGGTATTATTGATCCGCCAAGAAAAGAGGTCATTACAGCATTAAAAGAAATGAACGAAGCTGGTGTGGAGATCAAAATGATCACAGGAGATCACCCATTAACTGCAAAAGCAATCGGCAAACAATTAGGATTAGCCGCAGAAATCAATGTTGTGACAGGAACAGAGTTAGATGATATGGGGCCTGATATGCTTAAAAGAGCAGTTCTAGATAATCAAGTATTTGCAAGGACGACTCCTAAAAACAAGCTGGAAATAATACAAGCCTTACAAGAAAATGGAAAAGTAACAGCCATGACTGGAGATGGTGTAAATGATGCACCTGCTTTAAAAATGGCAGATATAGGCATAGCGATGGGAATGAAGGGAACAGATGTTGCAAAGGATTCGGCGGATATGATTTTAACAGATGATAACTTCGGAATAATGTCTCTGGCAATTTGTGAAGGTAGAAGAATTTACGAAAACATTAAGAAAAGTATCTTATTTCTATTGCCAACATCTTTTGCAGAAGGACTAATTATTGCGTTCACCATTCTGATGCAAAAGGAGATGCCTTTGCAGTCAATTCAGCTGCTGTGGATCAATATGGTTTCTGCAATCACGATTCAGTTTGTGTTTATATTTGAACCTGCTGAACAAGGACTTATGAAGCGCAGACCAAGAAAATCAGGAAGTAGTTTATTAACTAAACAAGATATTTGGCAAATGGCGTATGTTTCAATTTTAATGGCCGTATTTTGTCTTGTTTCCTATGAATGGCTACTTTCTCAAAAAGTTAGTCAAGATGTTGCTAGTACGACGATGATCAATATTGTAGTATTTAGCAAAATTTTCTATTTATTCAATATTCGAACTAACCAATCAGTCTTTTCAAAGTCATTTTTTACTAATCCGAAAGCGTTCTTTATTATTACACTAATGATTGCGATGCAACTGTTATTAACGTATGTTCCGCTTATGCAAAAGGCTTTTTATACAACAAATATATCTTTGATAGGTTGGATAATTTCTATTGTTTCAGGTATTTTAATTTTGATGATCACAGAATTAGATAAGGCCTTCAGACAGAAATGTACTCAATCTAGAATTACTAAAAATAGCTAAATATTATCTTGGAAAAAAAGACAGCAATCTGAAGGAGTTGCTTCTATTTCAGCTAGTTTGAGTATTTATGGTATGGGACAAAGGTGGATGATTCTTTTGTTCCATATTCTTCAAGCTAGGAAAGAAAAAAACTGAAAAATATAAAAAAATTGCTTAGTTAGTATCCACTACAGCAGTAAAGGGGTGAGTAAAATCATGGTAAAAGCTTATTTTACAATAAAAGAAATTGCAAAAATGTATGGTATTTCCACTCACACAATTCGACATTACGAAAAATTAAACCTAATCCAACCAGAAAGAGAAGAAAATAATTATCGATTGTTTTCTGAAAGAGATATCTATAATTTAAATATTATTCGTGATTTAAAAGAATTGAAGGTTCCTTTAAAAACAATTCAGTCCTATTTAACAAATCGGACGGTGGAAAATACTGCGCATCTACTTCAAGAAAAAGCTAAAGTTTTGGAAGCGGAGATTCTTTTGTTAAAAAAGAAATTATCTGGAGTCAACTCCCGAATAGAAAGTATGGAACAACTTAAAACTGTCGAAAATCAGTTGAATCAATTAACCATTAAGGAATTAAAGGAACGACGTGTATTTCAGCGTCTTACTGAATTTACAGATGAAGCCAGTTTTGAAAAAGAAATGAGAAAATTATATGGAGAACTTCTAGATCTCTCTGAATTGTATCAAGTTAATCATGTGGGAGGAATAATTGACTGGCATTCATCCCAACTTAAATATAACGGAGTATTTATTTTAGCTGGAACATTGATGAGTAACCAACTAGACCACTCTACTCTAGAAAAAGGAACTTATGCTTCCTATTATTATCAAGGGATTTATGAGAACACGGGAAAATACATTGAGGAGATACTAACAGAGCTAAGGAATATACATTATCGTGCTATTCCGCCATTTTATGAATTTTACTTAATTGATTTTCATGAAACAAATGACAAGAAAGAATATTTGACCGAAATTCAAGTGAGAATAGAAAAGGGTTGACCTTAGAACCGTTCTAACGTTTATACTTTATTTAAACATTAGAAGGAGGTCGTTATATGAAAAATAATAACTATGACGTAATAATTGTAGGTGCAGGATTTGCAGGTATATCCGCCGGTTTAGCACTAAAAGAAAAAGGGATAAAAACCTGTATTTTAGAAGCCAGAGATCGAGTTGGAGGGCGTACAGAAACAAAATGGCTTGATGAAGATATCCAAATTGATTTAGGCGGACAGTGGATTGGGCCAACACAAGACCGTATGTATGAATTAGTAGAGAAATATGGAATGAAAACTTTCTCAACACAGCTTTTTGGGAAAGGGCAATATTCTTACTATAATGCCATGCATGATCAAATGTCAGACGAAATGAAGTCTTTGCTTACTATTATTGATGATTTAGCAAAGAATGTTAATTTAGAGGAACCTCAAAATAGTCGAGATATCGATTATCAAGATAGAATTACATTTGATACATGGTTAAATACCCAAACAGAGAATGAAGAAGTGGCAGAATTTTTAGGTAGAATTTTAGCTGGTGGCTTACTGGCGTCGGATGCAGGAGAAATTTCGCTTTTTCAAATGCTTTATTACATTGCTTCAGGTCAAGGAACTGAGATTCTTTTAGAAACAAAAGGAGGAGCTCAGCAAGATCGCATTGTTGGTGGGCCTCAAGCATTAGCAAATAAAATGGCTAAAGATTATGGCACAAGTTTGAAGCTCAACCAAAATGTTCGTTTTATAACAAAAGTAGCTGATGAATATATTGTCAAAACAGAAAATGGGAAGAGCTATAAAAGTAAATTTGTATTGATAGCATTACCTCCAAGCGTTGTGAATGCAACGATTACTTTTACCCCAGAATTACCAATTATGAAGAAAAAAATGTTGCAAAACTATTTACCTGGAAGTGCTTCAAAGTATCATGCAGTCTATGATAAACCTTTCTGGCGAGAAAAAGGTCTATCTGGTCAATTTAATATGAGTAACGGCTGGATCATGGAGTCTATTGATAATTCTAATGAGAATGCTCAGGAAGGGATTCTAACGTTTTTCGTTTATGGTGTTGACTCTATTCGATTAAACAAACTACCAGAAGAAGAAAGAAAGCAGTTGTTAATAAAAGAACTAGTAAAATTATATGGAGAAGCAGCTAGAAAGCCAAAATATTTCTTAACACAGGACTGGAATAAAGAGGTCTTCACAAATGGTTGTTTTACGAGTCATTTTATACCTTGTGGTTTCTTGAAATATGGTGAATTTATTAGACAAGAGGTTGACGGGATTCACTGGGCAGGAACCGAAACGGCAACAATATGGAATGGATATTTTGAAGGAGCTGTGCGTTCAGGAGAAAGGGAGGCTGAAAGAATAATAAGAAAAATGAAATGAAATTCTAGCCAAGAAGGAAATAATTAACTAGAATGGTTGATTAAAGATATGAAGTTTTTATATAAAACAGGAGTAAAATAAACTGTGTAAGTAGCGAATTCTAGAAAAGCTACTTACACAGTTTTTTTCGTGTAGAGGAAATTCAGGTAAAATAGATGTGAAAGGAAGCAAGGCTAGTTGAAGTAAGAAAAGAGTTCCTAAAAACCGTTGAATTAGCAAAGACCATTCTAGAAAGCTAAAACTTAGAAAAGTTGGTGGCGTATAAAACGCTCTAAAAGATAGCTTTGGTTTCTTATTTGAACAAATACTTCAAGATGAAATGACGCATCCGTTTGAATCAGACCTTATCAATAAAAGTAAACGTGATGTTTTGGCTATTGAATCAAAGAGGATGTCCTGTGTGCTAGAGACATTGCCATCTCCTAAAAACCTCTTGTTGCAATCACTTATTTATTCTTGCTTTGATTCTCTATAGTCGCTTGTATTTTTTGTTTAAGAACTTCTAATTCTTTTTCTTTTCTCGCAAGTTCTGCCATATCTTCTTCGATTTCATGTTTTTCTTCAACTGGTTTTGGCTTGATAAAGAAATTCAATCCGATGCCAATAAATGTGCCAATAAACGTATCAATCACTCTGGATAAAGCAAAATAAACCGATTCACCTTGTGGAATACTCAATGAAATCAATAATAATGTCGCAATTGCAGAGATGATTCCAGAATTATTGTTCATGCCGTCAGAAATGACAATGACCACAATCACTAAAAAAGGCAATAAGAATAATTCAACTAAAAAATCATTGGAAAAAAGATCTTTGACTAAAAAATAGACAATTGCTAAACCGCCACCTAGAGTATTGCCAAGTATTCTTGATTTACCAAAGGTAAGGCTTGTCGTTAAATCTTGCCGCAAAGAAAAGACAGCTGCTAGAGCAGCAATCATAGGTGCTCCACGATCGAATACTTTAAACAAAATAATACAAAGCATCACAGCTAGAGCTGTTTTCAATGTACGCATACCTAAGCGAAAAGGACCGACTTCCATGAGCTTTCTCTCCTATAATCAACATTTAATCAGTTTTCTATTTAATGATAACCGAAATAGAGGTAAAATTACTAGTAATAAAACAAAAGATTAATCATTTTGTGAGGAGCAGTCAAATGAAAATTGGATTACGAACAATCAAGACCGCAGTGAGTGCGACCTTGTCAATGATGGTTGCGGGAAGTTTTGGGTTATTATATCCTGCGTCAGCAGGTATTATTTCTGTGTTGAGTGTGACTAACACAAAGAAAACTTCTTTATTAACAGGATTTTACCGGTTACTTTCTTTAGCCCTAGCTACTGTTATTGCCTACCTATGTTTTTCTATTCTAGGATTTAATGCACTTGCTTTCGGGGTCTATTTACTGTTATTTATCCCAGCGGCGGTGTATTTTAAGCTTTCAGATGGGATCGTAGTTAGTTCCGTTTTAGTAACTCAATACCTAGTAGAACAAGATTTATCTTGGGGGATTATTGGAAATGAGTTTTTATTAATGACAATAGGGGTTGGATTTGCCTTACTCATGAATTTGTATATGCCGGATACAGAAAAACGCTTAAAAGAAGACCAAGAAATTATTGAAACGATGTTTCGTAAAATTCTGAATAATATGGCAGCGTATTTAAATCAGCATGTGAAAGAAAGAAATTTGTTTGAAAAATGTAATGATTTAAAGAACTTCATCCGAACGGGTGAAAATTGGGCGAAAAATCATGCAGAGAATCAATTGATGTCTTCAAATCATTATTATATCGAATATTTTACGATGCGGCGATTGCAAAGTAATAGCTTGAAAGATATGTTACGGATATTGGAGAACATCACAGTTGAACCAGAACAAGTGAACAACATTCAAGAGTTATTACAATATACTGCGGAAACTTTTGCTGAAAATAATGATGGACAAGAGATATTGGACAGAATCGCTTTAGTGTACGAAGCTTACAGGAAAAAAGAATTACCAAAGACCAGAATAGAGTTTGAAAACCGAGCTCAACTTTTTCAATTTTTGCAAGTGTTTCAATCATTTATAGAAATCAAAGCTGAATTTGCAAAACAACAGAATGAAAAGTAACTATGAAAAGGATCAATTTATTAAAATGTGAATACAGATTTTCAAAAGCTTTAGAAAGCATCAACATTTTTTCTAAGGCTTTTGTAGATGTTTGAGTGCAATTAAAAGTCAAATAATTTTTTTCTTCATTAAATAAAACCGATACTTAACAGGAAAATGATGCTAGGCACAAAGAACAAATTTTCTTTTATCTCATTCATTTCAGGCAATTTTTTCCTGCCTGCTATAGACATATTGGTAGAATGCATTGATTTGTTTTTTTGAACGTTAATTTTTATATTATTTTGGTAATATGATATAACAATTGTAAGGAAGAAAAAGAATATTTATAAAGTAAATGTTAAAGTTTGGTTACGGAATTCAAAAATCCTAGCATTTGTAAAATCAAGGTGCTATACTTTCATCAAGTTAAAAAAAGACTTTTTCTTAAACTCAGTAAAAATAGAAATTTTAAGTCTCTAAAAAGGTGGAACCAGAATTAATGACTGAAAAATGGCGTGAAGATCAAGAATATATGTCTTATGTTGAAGATTTATTGGAAACGGAAGAAGTACAGCGTTTAGGAAATTATACGCAGCATGTTCACTCAACTCGTTTAGATCATTCAATCAGCGTTTCTTACTATAGTTATAAACTAGCTAAAAAATGGAATGGTGATGCTAGAGCAACAGCTCGTGCTGGACTTTTACATGATTTGTTTTACTATGATTGGCGTACGACGAAGTTCGATGAAGGATCTCATGCTTATATGCATCCTAGAATTGCAGTGAAAAATGCTGAGAAGTTAACCGAACTTTCAGATTTAGAACGTGATATCATCATCAAACATATGTGGGGTGCTACAATTGCACCGCCGAAGTACAAAGAGAGCTATATTGTTACCATGGTGGATAAATATTGTGCGGTCAAAGAAGCATCTGAGCCGATGACGAACTCAGTAAAAGCGAAATGGCGTCAATTTTTCCCGAGAAAACAATCCATATAAAAAAACGCCTGATTCTCAAATAGAGAGTCAAGCGTTTTTTAGTACGTAAATTATTGGCTAACAATTGTTTGTTCATACTCTAATTTCTTTAAACGTTTGATTGCCTTTAGATAAGAGGCCAGTAGCACAACTACAGAGCCAGCCCAAGCAAGTGGAGAGGCTAAAGCAGCGCCGGCAAAGCCTAAAGACGCAGTTAAAATAATTGCAGCAAAAGAACGCATGATCAGCTCCATGATCCCTGCTAAGGTTGGAATCACGCTTTGTCCAAGACCTTGTAACGTATAACGAATAATAAATAGAATTGCTAACAGCCAATACATGCTACCATTGATATTAAAATAAATCTGAGAAAGGTTGAGCACTTCAGTTTCTTTTCCGCTGATAAAAAGAGTAACTAAGTTCTGTCCAAAGAGTATCACGATTCCACCAGCCAAAAGACTGAACCCAATACTCATTGCAAGGCATTGGTTTACGCCTTGTAAAATTCGTTTATATTTTTTTGCGCCATAGTTTTGGGCGGTAAATGTTGCCATTGCAATCCCAAACGACATCATTGGCTGAGTCGCGAACTGTTCGATTTTTCCTGAAGCTGCTTGAGCTGCTACAACATCCGTACCTAAACTGTTTAATGCTGCTTGTAAAATAATCGCACCGATCGCAATGATTGACGATTGAAAAGCCATTGGTAAAGCAATATTCAAATGAGCTTGAAACTCTCGTTTGTCAATGGAAAAATCTTTTTTACGTAATTGAAGGTTAGGAATTTTCCAACGAATATAGCCCACGCATAGAAGACTGGATATAATTTGAGCTGTGATTGTTGCAATACCAGCTCCAGCTACACCCATATGAAAATTAAGGATCAAAATCAAGTCCAGTCCAACATTGATAACACTGGCAATAATTAAAAACAATAGAGGGGTTCGACTATCTCCTAGAGCTCGAATCACATTTGATAATAGATTGAAAGCCATTGCAGCAAAGATTCCAATAAATATAATAGAAATAAAGGTTTGAGCATCATCGATGATTTCTTGTGGGGTTTGCATAATCTGTAGCATCGGACGAACAAAAATCAAGCTCAATGCAGTTAAAATGATTGTTACGATGGCACTGATGATGATTCCTGTGGCAAAACTTTTTTTAACTCCTCGATAATCTTGTGCACCAAACCGCTGTGATGTTAAGATGGACAGTCCTGCTGTCAAACCTTGGGCAAAGCCAATGATCAAAAAAGTAATACTTCCCGTTGAACCTACAGCTGCTAGAGCATCTTTCCCTAAAGTTTGACCAACGATTATCATATCGGCCATATTATAGAATTGTTGGAAAATATTGCCGATCAATAGCGGGATCGTGAAGAAAAAAATTAGTTTTGCAGGATTACCATGTGTTAATTCTTTCAATGAAAACATCCTTTCATTATGAGAGAACAATCCGTTGGTAGATTTTCTCTACAGTTCTAACAAAATCAACGATCAAGTTTACTGGTAAACAGATAGTAAAGCAATTCAAAATTTCCTATTTATAGTAGCACAATATCGGGCATTTGCAAGTGATTTTTAAAGGTAGATTCTTTTTTATTTTGAATAAAACTTTACAGGCTGGTCACAAGAGATAGATTATTTATTTCTCGTTTCTTTTAACAAAAATTGCTATAATTTAACAGCGTGGATTTAAGAAGTGGTATCATAGAGTAGTTGATGTATTTATAAGGAGATGACCAAATGAAAAGTGAAATCAATATGCCGATAAAAATTAGCCTTTATATGGTCAAGTGGTTGACGATTACTGCCTTGATAGGTTTAATAATGGGGATGTTGTCAGCTTTTTTCCTAAAAAGTTTAGATAAAGTGACCCAAATTAGACTAGAGAATCCATGGCTTTTATTTCTTCTGCCGATCAGTGGGGCTATTTTTGCTTTTCTTTACAAGAAATACGGTGCAAATGCGATTCGGGGGAATAATCTTGTGATTGATCAGGCTAATGGTGAAAAGGAAAACATTCCGTTACGGCTTATTCCACTGACTTTATTTGGAACAATCACAACGCATTTATTTGGCGGCTCTGTGGGTAGAGAAGGGACAGCTGTTCAAATGGGAGGGACAGTAGCAAACGCTGTTGGGCACCTTTTTCGATTAGATAAAGTTGAACGAGAAATTGTTATTATAAGTGGAATCAGCGCAGGATTTAGCTCTGTTTTTGGTACTCCTTTGGCAGGTACCATTTTTGGATTAGAGGTCTTGGTAATTGGACGTTTACGATCTGATGGGGTATTTCCGAGTTTTTTTGCAGCTTTTTTTGCAAATTTTGTTACTGAATCATTTGGTATAACGCATACACACTATAGTATGGGACAAGTACCTAGTTGGTCATTACTGATCTTCATTAAGTTGATGATTGCAGGTGTGTGTTTTGGTTTAGTTGGCTGGCTTTTTAGCCGCTCCATTGTTTTAATCAAAAAAATATACGCAACTTGGTTTAGAAATGTTGTTTTGAGAAATTTTATTGGAGGAGTAGTGGTAGTAGCTGCAGTTTTTATTCTACAGACTCAGCGCTATTTAGGATTAAGCCTACCGCTACTAAAGGAGGCATTTAGTGGAGATAATCACTGGTTTGATTTTCTTGGAAAGCTTTTTTTCACAGTGTTGTCACTAGGTGCAGGTTTCCAAGGTGGTGAGGTGACACCATTATTTGAAATTGGTGCGACATTAGGTAGCAGTTTGGCATCGATTCTGCATTTATCAATTCCATTTTTAGCTGGATTAGGTTTTATAGGTGTTTTTTCCGGAGCTACGAATACGCCAATTGCTTGTTTTATCATGGGCATTGAATTATTTGGAAGTGAAGCAGCATTATTTTTCTTTATGATTTGTTTGATGAGCTACATGTGCTCAGGAAATGCTGGGATTTACTCAGCTCAAAAAGTAGAAATAGAAAAAGGTGTTTTATTTTTACCGATTTTGACAAACTGGCAAAATAAGAATAAGAAATGACAGGCTATGTCAATAGTTTTCTTAGCTTGTGACAAACTATAAGATGAGGTGAAGGCATGAAAGATTATCAATATCCTTTAGATTTAGACTGGACAACGGATGAAATGGTGAGCGTAACCAATCTTTGGTCAGCAGTAGAACAAGCAAATGAAACTGGAATTGATACTAAAGTGTTTTTGAATACGTATAAAGAATTTAAAACCGTAGTTAAAAGCATCGGTGAAGAAAAGCGTTTAGGGAATGAATTTCAAAAAGTATCTGGGTATTCTTTATATCGAACACTTCAACAAGCAAAAAAACAAGAGGTAGGTAGATTGAAGCTAGGAGCTGATTAAAATGACAAATGAAAAAATGATCGTTGAAATCAAAGAATGGTTAAAAGAAGCAGCAGGCTACATTCGTGTGAGTTTGACTAATGAATTTAAAGTTTCTCAAAAGTCAGGCAGAACTGACTTAGTTACAAATATCGATGAAGAAACGCAATCATTTCTTATCAAAAAAATCAAGCAAACCTATCCGAATGATCGGATTTTAGCTGAAGAAAAAGGGTTTGATGCTATTGATTCTTTAGCTGGTCGAATTTGGATCATTGACCCAATCGATGGTACGATGAATTTTGTAATGGAGCAGGAAAATTTTTGTATTATGCTTGCTTTTTTTGAAGAAGGTATCGGGCAATTAGGTTTTATTTATGATGTGATGAAAGAGGAATTGTATTGGGGCGGGAAAAACCGCGGTGTGTTTCTTAACGATCAAAAGCTGACACAACCAAATGATGTTCAGTTATCAAAGGGATTACTGGGAATGAATGCGTATATGTATGGAAAAAATATTCATTCTGCTGGAGAAATAGGACATACAAGTATGGGCATCAGAGTTAGCGGTTGTGCTGGAGTGGAACTGATTGCAATGCTTAAAGGTAATCATATCGGCTATATTTCCAATCTAAGCCCGTGGGATTATGCAGCAGGTTTGGTTTTACTTGATGAATTTGGATTCAAGTACTCTAATATAGATGGAAAACCATTAACATTTACTAAGCGTGAATATTTTCTAGCAGCAACTCCTACAGCATATACAGAAATTCTGGAAAACTTTATTCAAAAATAGAACCACAAAATATAAAATAAAAAAAGCCTGTCTGTATTATAGAAATGTGGTACTCTCTTGAAAGAAAATATTGCTTTTTTTCAGTAAATGTGTTATTTTTTCAAAAAAAGGCAATAAAATATGAAGCTTTCACAACTTTTGAAAGCTTTAGACTATATTTCATGAAAAAAATTTGGTATAATAAAAAGTCGGATTTAATGAACAAGTGACGTAAGGCAAAAGGATAAGGAGCAATTACATTGAAATACAGAGAAGATATTAGAAACGTGGCAATCATCGCCCACGTCGATCACGGTAAAACAACACTAGTAGATGAACTTTTAAAACAATCAGATACTTTAGATGGACACACACAATTACAAGAACGTGCGATGGATTCAAACGCGATTGAAAGCGAACGTGGAATCACGATTTTAGCTAAAAATACAGCGGTTGATTACAAAGGCACTCGTATTAACATCTTGGATACACCTGGACATGCGGACTTCGGTGGTGAAGTAGAGCGTATCATGAAAATGGTAGATGGTGTCGTTTTAGTTGTTGATGCATACGAAGGAACAATGCCTCAAACACGTTTCGTATTGAAAAAAGCATTGGAACAAAAAGTAACACCAATCGTTGTTGTAAATAAAATTGACAAACCATCAGCACGTCCTGAACATGTTGTTGATGAAGTTTTAGAATTATTTATCGAATTAGGTGCGGATGATGATCAATTGGACTTCCCAGTTGTTTACGCTTCTGCATTAAATGGAACGTCAAGCGATTCTGATAACCCGGAAGATCAAGAACCAACAATGGCACCAATTTTTGATCAAATTATTGAGCACGTACCTGCACCCGTTGACAATTCAGATGAACCATTACAATTCCAGGTGTCATTATTAGACTATAATGATTATGTAGGACGTATTGGTATTGGTCGTGTCTTCCGTGGAACGATGAAAGTTGGCGATCAAGTTGCCTTAATGAAATTAGATGGTAGCGTGAAAAACTTCCGTGTTACTAAAATCTTTGGTTTCTTTGGTTTACAACGTGTTGAAATCAATGAAGCCAAAGCCGGCGATTTAATTGCCGTTTCTGGTATGGAAGATATCTTCGTTGGTGAAACAGTTGCTGATGTGGCACATCAAGAAGCTTTGCCGATTTTACACATCGATGAACCAACATTACAAATGACATTCTTAGTAAATAATTCTCCATTTGCTGGTCGTGAAGGTAAATTTGTTACTTCTCGTAAAATTGAAGAACGTTTAATGTCAGAATTACAAACAGATGTATCCCTACGTGTAGAACCAATCGGTCCTGATTCTTGGACAGTATCTGGTCGTGGCGAATTACATTTATCAATCTTGATTGAAAATATGCGTCGTGAAGGCTATGAATTACAAGTTTCTCGTCCAGAAGTTATTGAACGTGAAATCGAAGGGGTAAAATGCGAACCGTTTGAACGTGTTCAAATCGATACTCCAGAAGAATACATGGGTAGTGTCATCGAATCATTAAGCCTACGTAAAGGCGAAATGCAAGATATGATCCACACAGGTAATGGTCAAATTCGTTTGATCTTCTTAGCTCCAGCTCGTGGTTTGATCGGTTATACAACTGAATTCTTATCAATGACTCGCGGATACGGTATCATGCACCACACATTTGATCAATATCTACCTATGATTCAAGGAACAATTGGCGGACGTCATCAAGGTGCATTAGTTTCAATCGATACTGGTAAAGCAACAACTTACAGTATTATGAGTATTGAAGAGCGTGGAACAGTTTTTGTAGAGCCTACAACAGATGTTTACGAAGGAATGATTATCGGTGAAAACAACCGTGATAATGATTTGACTGTAAATATCACAAGAGCAAAACAAATGACTAACGTTCGTTCTGCCAATAAAGACCAAACTTCTGTAATCAAAAAAGCAAAAATTCTTACATTAGAAGAATCTTTAGAATTCTTAAATGAAGATGAATATTGTGAAGTAACACCAGAAAGCATTCGTTTGAGAAAACAAATTCTTAATAAAAACGAACGTGAAAAAGCAAGTAAAAAGAAAAAAGTAGCTGAATAAAGAAAAAAGTTAAAAAGGTGGAACAAGACTTAAAACGTTTTGTTCCCCTTTTTTTGTGGATAACTAGTAATAAAAAATGTAGGGAAAAGCGTATATTACTATATAAACCCTGATAAATAAAGGTTTTTGGATCTTGAAGGAAAAACAAGTATGTTTCACGTAGTGTATATTGTTTCACAGAGAAGGGAAGACTCCCTTGAATTGCACTATAACGCATGCTAAAATAACAACCAGACGCAAAGAACGGAGAGAATTTCATGATTGACATTAAAGATTTACTAAAAGAAAAATTTGGATACGACGAATTTCGTCAAGGTCAAGAAGATATTATCAATCATGTTTTGCATAAAGAAAATGTCTTAGGCATCATGCCGACAGGCGGTGGAAAATCAATTTGCTATCAATTGCCTGCCTTGATGTTGGAGAACTTAACATTGGTGATTTCGCCTTTGATCTCTCTGATGAAAGATCAAGTTGATGCATTAAATATGATGGGAATCCCAGCTACGTTTATCAATAGTACAATTTCACAGCAAGAAATGAATAAACGTGTCCAGATGGCAGTTAATCGTGAAGTGAAACTTTTATATGTAGCGCCTGAGCGTTTAGAATCATTTGATTTTCAACAATTGTTGTTGCACGTTCCAATCGATTTGTTGGCGGTAGATGAAGCACATTGCATTTCACAATGGGGACATGATTTTCGTCCAAGTTACCTGCGTTTGGCTGAAATTATTGAACAGTTCCAACAACAGCCAGCCGTGATTGCATTAACTGCAACAGCGACACCGCAAGTAGCAGAAGATATCCTAAAACAATTACATATTCCGAAAGAGAATCAAATCCAAACAGGTTTTGCCCGAGAGAATCTATCCTTCCAAGTTGTTAAAGATCAAAATCGTGATGTCTTTCTGCTGGAATATTTGAAATTGAATCAAGGACAGTCTGGTATTGTTTATGCTAGTACTAGAAAAGAAGTTGAGCGTATCTATCATTTACTTAAAAGTAAAAAAATAGCGGTAGGTATGTATCATGGCGGAATGAATGAGAAGGAACGAAATCATAACCAAGAAGAGTTTTTATTCGATAAACTACAAGTAATGGTTGCGACGAATGCGTTTGGAATGGGAATAAATAAGAGTAATGTTCGTTTTGTCATCCATGCACAAATTCCAGGAAATATAGAGTCTTATTATCAAGAAGCTGGACGTGCCGGGCGCGATGGACTTCCAAGTGACGCTGTTTTACTTTATGCGCCGCAAGACCTTCAAATTCAGCAATTTTTTATCGATCAATCAGAAATGACTATTGACTATAAACAAAAAGAGTATATGAAATTGAGAGAGATGTCCCAATATGCTAATGCCCAAATGTGCCTGCAAAAATTTATTTTGCGCTATTTTGGTGAAAAAGGGCATGACTGTGGCCGTTGTTCTAATTGTTTGGACGAGCGAGAGTTAGTAGACATTACAATTGACGTTCAAAAAGTTTTATCGTGTGTAAAACGAATGGGTGAAAAATTTGGTAAGGGTTTAGTTGGCAAAGTATTGACTGGCTCAAAAGACCAAAAAATCGATCAGTGGCATTTTAATCGTTTGCCTACCTATGGATTGATGAAAGATCGGACGCAAAAAGAAGTAAATCAACTGATTGACTATTTGACAGCTGAAAGATATTTAAATCCGTCTGATGGACAATATCCACTCTTATCGGTATCACCTACTGGGGTTCAAGTACTTTTAGGGGAGCAGACGGTGTTTAGGAAAGAAGATCAACGTGTTCGTAAAGTCGCGGTCAATGATGGACTATTTGAAACATTAAGAGCGTTACGAATGGATTTAGCTCAGGAGGCAGGGGTGCCACCATACTTAATTTTTTCAGATAGCACTTTGAAAGAAATGTGCGAAAAACTTCCTAAAAATTCTATTCAATTATTGCAAGTAAAAGGTGTAGGCCAGAATAAATTAGATAAATATGGTGAGAAATTTTTGGCGGCAATCGAGGCATTTAAACAAGCTGAAGAAAAAGATGAGAGTATTGAGTAAGTTTTATCATAAACAAAAAAGTTAGAGCAACGCTCTAACTTTTTTGTTTGACGATTATTTACTTTGGATAAACAGCAAATCGTTCGTCCTTTAAAGGGATGATTTGAATGGGTTCTGAGTAAAACTCTGCAAATGTTTCTTCATTAAATAATTCTTTTTGCGTTCCTTTGGCAAAAATTTGTCCATCTTTCAATAGCATTAAATGATTGAAACACGGTAGGATCTCTTCGGTGTGATGTGTGACATAGAGCAATGTAGGATGATTTTTTTGCTTGGCGATGTTCTGAATTTGAGACAGGAGTTTTTCTCGAGCAAATAAATCTAAACCATTGCAAGGTTCATCTAGAATCAACAATTCTGGATTTGCCATTAAGGCTCTTGAAATCAAAACTAGTTGGCGTTCTCCTTGGGATAAAACTTCATATTTCTTCCCAATAAGAGAATCTCCACCAGCATTTTTTAAGATTTTCTTTGCTTGTTCTAGTTCGTTATCAGTATAATGCTGATAGATTCCAATACTAGCAAATTTTCCGGAAAGAACAATTTTTTCAGCAACCTCCCAATTTTTCATCCGATACTGTAAAGCTGTGCTAACACAACCGATTCGACGCTGTAGCTCTGGTATTGAAGCTCGGCCGAATACTTGATCTAAGACTTCCAAGCGTCCTTTTGACGGCCATAAGTAGCCACAAATCAACTGTAAAAGTAGTGTTTTCCCAGCTCCGTTGAGACCAAGAATAGCCCAGTTTTCAGATGTGCCGACTGACCAGTTAACGTTATTTAACAACGTCTTTTTATCCCGAATAAAAGAGACGTCTTTAAACTCAAAAGCTTTCATACTAACTCCTCCTTTGCATTATTTTACCATTAAAAACCAAGAATAGAATAGAAGACTTTGAAAAAAGTTGAAAGAAGAAAACACTGTCAAGAAAATTTCATTGACAAAGCTTTCAAACCCTTGTATAATTGCTTTTGTTGCGTTATGAGGTGATGAATATGAAATGGTCTTTACTGGAACTAAACAAATACAAAGACAAACCATGTGAATTTTCAGAGACACTTGATTTAAAAGAGTCTTTACTGAAAAGAGACAATTTAATTCTAGATGTTAGTCCTGTTAAAGCAACTGGGATATTAACAGTAGGAAAAGAAGAGTATTTGCTGCACTATAGAATCGATGTTATTGTAACAGTGCCATCTTCACGTTCTTTAACACCTGTTCCTCTTGCTCTTGCGATTGATGTGGATGAGGTTTTTATGACTTCGGAACAATATCAGCAAAGAGATGAACGTTTGGCAGATGAAGAAATTATTTTGTTGGAAAAACCAACGATTGATTTAGATGAATCTGTCGAAGATAACATTCTTTTATCTATTCCGATTCAAGTATTGTCAGAAGAAGAACAAACAAGTCAAGATATGCCAAAAGGCAATGACTGGGAAGTTCTGTCAGAAGAAGAGTATGAACAGAAAAGACAAGTTGAAGCACAACAAACAATGGATCCTCGTCTTGCTAAATTATCTGAATTATTTAATGAAACAACTGAAGATGACGATAACTAGTAAGATTGGAATATATCGTGCATTTTATGCACACATCTTTACAAGGAGGTGGAACACCAATGGCAGTACCAGCTAGAAGAACTTCAAAAGCTAAAAAGGGCAAACGCCGTACTCATTACAAATTAACTATTAAAGGTTTGAATGCATGTTCAAATTGTGGTGAAATGAGAAAAAGCCATCACGTATGTCCAGCATGTGGTCATTACGATGGAAAAGACGTAATCTCTAAAGAAGCATAAAACATTTTTTAGAAAATGTTAAAATCCCCTAGGCTAACCATGGAGCCTAGGGGATTTATTTTAGTTAGCGAGAACTATTTTAATCGACATTTCTTTGTAATTGTCCAAAATCGAAAAAATAAACAAGAATAAATAAAATTATTCGAACTATTTTGTTTTCATATCAAGCATTCTACGTTATAATGATGTAGATTATAAGAAAGTTCTAATGAAGTTCTTTTCTAAGATAGTGGGAGGATACAAGATGACAAAACAACAATTTGGTGTAGTCGGAATGGCCGTGATGGGAAAAAATCTGGCATTGAATATAGAAAGCAGAGGATACTCAGTTGCTCTATTTAATCGTACAGGTTCAAAGACAACGGATGTCGTGGAAGAACATCCAGATAAAAATTTTAAAGCGACTTATACTATTGAAGAGTTTGTAGACTCTATCGAAAAACCTCGCCGTATTATGTTGATGGTGCAAGCTGGTTTTGCGACAGATGCGACCATCCAGGAATTATTACCTCATTTAGATAAAGGGGATATTTTGATTGACGGTGGGAATACATTCTTTAAAGATACGATTCGTAGAAACGAAGAATTAGCGAATTCAGGAATCAATTTCATCGGTACTGGTGTTTCAGGTGGTGAAGAAGGTGCGTTAAAAGGACCTTCAATTATGCCTGGGGGACAAAAAGAAGCGTATGAATTAGTTGCTCCAATTTTAGAAAAAATTTCAGCTAAAGCAGAAGATGGCGAACCCTGTGTGACTTACATTGGCCCAAATGGTGCCGGTCACTATGTTAAGATGGTACACAACGGTATCGAGTATGGCGACATGCAGCTGATTGCTGAGTCGTATGACTTAATGAAAAATATTCTTGGCGTTTCTGTTGATGAGATGGCTGAGATTTTCAAAGAGTGGAATCAAGGAGAACTAGATAGTTATCTTGTAGAGATCACAGCAGATATTTTAACTCGAAAAGACGATGAAGGGACAGGTAAACCAATCGTTGATGTGATTATGGATGCTGCCGGAAATAAAGGAACAGGTAAGTGGACAAGTCAAAGTGCATTGGATTTAGGTGTACCATTACCGCTGATTACGGAATCTGTGTTTGCACGTTATATCTCTGCGTATAAAGATGAACGCGTAAAAGCAAGTAAGGTATTAGCTAAACCTGAAACTCCTGCTTATCAAGGTGATAAAAAGGAATTAATCGAAAAAATTCGTGAAGCTTTGTATTTCAGTAAAATTATGAGTTATGCACAAGGATTTGCTCAATTGCGTGTTGCATCAGAAGATTACGAGTGGGACTTGCCATTTGGTCAAATCGCTAAAATCTGGCGTGCAGGCTGTATCATCCGTGCTCAATTTTTACAAAAAATCACAGATGCATACGATAAAAATCCGACAATCGAAAACTTATTATTAGATGAATACTTTATTGATATTACTAAAAAATATCAACAGTCTGTTCGTGATGTTGTATCAATTGCTATTCAAGCGGGTGTTCCAGTTCCAACTTTTGCATCAGCGATAGCTTACTATGATTCTTACCGTTCAGAACGTTTGCCAGCAAATCTGATTCAAGCTCAAAGAGACTATTTTGGTGCTCATACGTATCAACGTACTGATAAAGAAGGCACTTACCACTATAGTTGGTATAACGAAGAATAATAAGTTGGAAAACCATGGGATTCAAAGATTTCTCATGGTTTTCTGTCTGTTATTAAGGAGAAAACAGGTTGTTGCTAGCTTTTTGAGTTAAAAGTGGGTATAATGGGTAGGCTTTAAGATAGCTTTTAAAGAGAAAGGACAAATAACCAATGAGTAATATTCTAATTATTGAAGATGAAAAGAACTTAGCACGTTTTGTAGAGCTGGAGCTGAAACACGAGGGTTACACTACAGAGGTTCACTACAATGGACGTACTGGTTTAGAAGCGGCTTTAAATAATGATTGGGATGCTATCCTTTTAGATTTGATGTTGCCTGAATTGAATGGACTTGAAGTTTGTCGTCGTGTACGTCAAGTGAAGAACACACCAATTATTATGATGACTGCACGTGATTCTGTGATTGATCGTGTATCAGGTTTAGATCATGGAGCAGACGATTACATTGTTAAACCATTTGCCATTGAAGAATTATTAGCACGTTTACGTGCGTTACTTCGCCGAATCGATATTGAAGGTGATAAAAATGTGGCGAAACAAACAACGATTACATATCGTGATTTAACAATCGAAAAAGAGAACCGCGTTGTCCGTCGTAATTCAGAAATGATTGAATTGACTAAACGTGAATATGAGTTACTTCTAACATTAATGGAAAATGTAAATGTTGTACTAGCCCGTGACGTACTATTAAATAAAGTCTGGGGTTACGAAACAGAAGTCGAAACTAATGTTGTCGATGTGTATATCCGTTATCTTCGTAACAAAATTGATGTTCCAGGCGAGGAGAGCTACATTCAAACTGTTCGTGGAACAGGTTACGTGATGCGCTCGTGAAGACAATAAAAATGAAAAAAGCAACAAAAAAAGAACTGAAGGGGCCTTCCTTGACCATCAAGTGGGCTTCTGCAAGTTCTTTCTTCATATTTGTTGTATTCACTATTTTTGCAGTAATTACTTATAAATCTTCAGTTAATCTAATCGTTGAAAAAGAACGTGAAAATGTAGAGAGAACTGTTGCTGAAGTGGGTAATCGATTAGCGAATGCAGAAGGAAATTTGACGGTTTCAGATGCCTATGAAAAACTAAAAACTCCAAGTGTGGATGAGAATGATCTAGATAACAAAAAGATATCTGTAGAAGGATCATTGATGGAAATGGATAGTATGATTTCTGAGTTAGGGCAACCAGCCTTATTCTTGTCTGTTTATGACACGAAAGGGACACTAATTTTTGAAACACAGAAAGCACAAAATCAGTTGCTAAAAAAAGAAAAACAGTCAGCTGAAATCAAAACTATAGATGATAAGACAGGATTTTTGATGATTCAGCCAATCCATTCCAAAGAGAATAGGGAGACGGTTGGTTATATACAAGCTTTTTATGAGCTGTCTTCTTTTTACGATATTAGAAATCGTTTGTTGTTAACATTATTTGTACTAGAAGGTATCTCCTTGATTTTAAGTAGCATATTAGGATTTATTTTATCGTCATACTTTTTAAAACCATTGAAAGTATTAAGAGACACAATGGATACTATTCGGAAAGATCCTCAATCAGATATTCATATGCCGGATATTCATTCCAATGATGAGTTGGCTGATCTTGCAGAGATCTTCAATGAAATGTTAGACCGTATGAGACGTTATATTGAACAACAAGAGCAGTTTGTGGAGGATGTTTCTCATGAATTGCGTACCCCAGTTGCGATTATTGAGGGGCATCTGAATTTATTGAATCGTTGGGGAAAAGAGGATCCAGAAGTTTTAGACGAATCTTTAGAAGCCAGCTTGCAAGAGATTGTTCGTATGAAGAGTCTGGTTCAAGAAATGTTGGACCTATCACGTGCAGAACAAGTAGATGTTCAATATTCAAATCATACATCAAATGCTAAGCAAGTCGTATATCAAGTGTTTAATAACTTTAAAATATTATACCCAGATTTTGTTATTACTTTAGATGATGATTTGCTGTATGAAGTAACTTTAGGTATCTATCGTAATCATTTTGAACAACTTTTGATTATTATTTTGGATAATGCAGTTAAGTATTCAACAACTCGCAAAGAAGTTCATATTTCTATTTCGAAAACATTGAATGAGTTTGAAATTGCTATTCAAGATTTTGGTGAAGGGATACCAGAAGAAGATTTGGAGAAAATATTTAATCGTTTTTACCGTGTTGATAAAGCAAGAGCCCGCAATAAAGGTGGGAATGGTTTGGGGTTATCAATAGCCAAACAATTAGTTGAGAATTACAAGGGAAGAATAGATGCTGAAAGCGTCGTTCACCAAGGGACGATATTTCGAATTTATATTCCAATAGTAGATAAAGATGAAATAGTAAAGTAGGAGCATATATGCTCCTACTTTTTTTGTGACTTAACCGAATAATCTGATCTTCATAAATTGAAACATATCGGAAAAAGCGAATGGTTGTATCAAGTTTATACGGTTTGTTCGTTATCGAAAAAAAGAATTGAAAATAGGCATTTTCTAGTTGCTTTTTACGATAAGTCTTGTTATATTTATACATGTTCTTGTGAGTGAGCCTATATGAGGATAAGTGGAAAAAAATCTTTTTTTTATGCTTGACGTAGGTAATACAAACATGATAGAATAACAAAGTTGTTAATTTAAAACAGCAAAAACACCTTGGAAAATCAGGAAGAAAGTTGTTGACAAATAACAAACGACCTGGTAAACTAATGAAGTTGTCGCAAAACATTCGATAACATCAAGCAGAAAAAAACTTTGAAACTTTTGAAAAAAAGTATTGACATCAAATCGAAGATTTGGTATGATATAAAAGTTGCTGCGAGGTGGCACAGTAGACCTTTGAAAACTGAACAAAGTAAGACGAACCAAATGTGTAGGTTGTTTTTACAACGGTAAAAACAAACAACAATTTTTAACAAAGCGAAGCAATATGCTAGCAAACAAATGAGCTTAACAATCTTCGGATTGTGTTCAACTTTTATTATGAGAGTTTGATCCTGGCTCAGGACGAACGCTGGCGGCGTGCCTAATACATGCAAGTCGAACGCTTCTTTTCTACCGAGTGCTTGCACTCATTTGAAAAGAGGAGTGGCGGACGGGTGAGTAACACGTGGGTAACCTACCCATCAGAGGGGGATAACACTTGGAAACAGGTGCTAATACCGCATAACAGTCGACACCGCATGGTGTTGATTTGAAAGACGCTTTCGGGTGTCACTGATGGATGGACCCGCGGTGCATTAGCTAGTTGGTGAGGTAACGGCTCACCAAGGCCATGATGCATAGCCGACCTGAGAGGGTGATCGGCCACACTGGGACTGAGACACGGCCCAGACTCCTACGGGAGGCAGCAGTAGGGAATCTTCGGCAATGGACGAAAGTCTGACCGAGCAACGCCGCGTGAGTGAAGAAGGTTTTCGGATCGTAAAACTCTGTTGTTAGAGAAGAACAAGTAGGAGAGTAACTGCTCTTACCTTGACGGTATCTAACCAGAAAGCCACGGCTAACTACGTGCCAGCAGCCGCGGTAATACGTAGGTGGCAAGCGTTGTCCGGATTTATTGGGCGTAAAGCGAGCGCAGGCGGTTTCTTAAGTCTGATGTGAAAGCCCCCGGCTCAACCGGGGAGGGTCATTGGAAACTGGGAGACTTGAGTGCAGAAGAGGAGAGTGGAATTCCATGTGTAGCGGTGAAATGCGTAGATATATGGAGGAACACCAGTGGCGAAGGCGACTCTCTGGTCTGTAACTGACGCTGAGGCTCGAAAGCGTGGGGAGCAAACAGGATTAGATACCCTGGTAGTCCACGCCGTAAACGATGAGTGCTAAGTGTTGGAGGGTTTCCGCCCTTCAGTGCTGCAGCTAACGCATTAAGCACTCCGCCTGGGGAGTACGACCGCAAGGTTGAAACTCAAAGGAATTGACGGGGGCCCGCACAAGCGGTGGAGCATGTGGTTTAATTCGAAGCAACGCGAAGAACCTTACCAGGTCTTGACATCCTTTGACCACTCTAGAGATAGAGCTTCCCCTTCGGGGGCAAAGTGACAGGTGGTGCATGGTTGTCGTCAGCTCGTGTCGTGAGATGTTGGGTTAAGTCCCGCAACGAGCGCAACCCTTATTGTTAGTTGCCATCATTCAGTTGGGCACTCTAGCGAGACTGCCGGTGACAAACCGGAGGAAGGTGGGGATGACGTCAAATCATCATGCCCCTTATGACCTGGGCTACACACGTGCTACAATGGGAAGTACAACGAGTCGCTAGGCCGCGAGGTCATGCAAATCTCTTAAAGCTTCTCTCAGTTCGGATTGTAGGCTGCAACTCGCCTACATGAAGCCGGAATCGCTAGTAATCGCGGATCAGCACGCCGCGGTGAATACGTTCCCGGGCCTTGTACACACCGCCCGTCACACCACGAAAGTTTGTAACACCCGAAGTCGGTGAGGTAACCCTTGTGGAGCCAGCCGCCTAAGGTGGGATAGATGATTGGGGTGAAGTCGTAACAAGGTAGCCGTATCGGAAGGTGCGGCTGGATCACCTCCTTTCTAAGGAATATTACGGAAACTTACACATTCGTCGATACTTTGTTCAGTTTTGAGAGGTTTACTCTCAAGTAAATAAGTACCATGGGGCCTTAGCTCAGCTGGGAGAGCGCCTGCTTTGCACGCAGGAGGTCAGCGGTTCGATCCCGCTAGGCTCCATTAGTAACCGTTAGGTTACTACTATTGTTCATTGAAAACTGGATATTGAAGTAAAAAAAGTAATCAAAACAAACCGAGAACACCGCGTTGAAGAGTTAATTAACTGTTCGAAGCTTATTTTATTGGTGACGCCTCTATCGCTAGAGAAACGAACCAAACAAACTGACCGTAAGGTCATAAGGTTAAGTGAATAAGGGCGCACGGTGGATGCCTTGGCATTAGGAGCCGATGAAGGACGGGACTAACACCGATATGCTTTGGGGAGCTGTAAGTGAGCTATGATCCAGAGATTTCCGAATGGGGAAACCCAACATCTTTTATAGGATGTTACTATTCAGTGAATACATAGCTGGATAGAGGTAGACGCAGAGAACTGAAACATCTTAGTACCTGCAGGAAGAGAAAGAAAATTCGATTCCCTGAGTAGCGGCGAGCGAAACGGGAAGAGCCCAAACCAACAAGCTTGCTTGTTGGGGTTGTAGGACTCCGTTGTGGTAGTCTGTCAAGATAGTCGAAGAACCTGGAAAGGTTCGCCAAAGTGGGTAATAGCCCCGTAGACGAAATGTTGGCAACACCTAGGAGGATCCTGAGTACGGCGGAACACGAGAAATTCCGTCGGAATCCGCGGGGACCATCCCGCAAGGCTAAATACTCCCTAATGACCGATAGTGAACCAGTACCGTGAGGGAAAGGTGAAAAGCACCCCGGAAGGGGAGTGAAATAGATCCTGAAACCGTGTGCCTACAACAAGTCAAAGCCCGTTAATGGGTAATGGCGTGCCTTTTGTAGAATGAACCGGCGAGTTACGATTGCATGCGAGGTTAAGGTGAAGAGCCGGAGCCGCAGCGAAAGCGAGTCTGAATAGGGCGAATGAGTATGTAGTCGTAGACCCGAAACCATGTGATCTACCCATGGCCAGGTTGAAGGTGTGGTAAAACGCACTGGAGGACCGAACCCACGTACGTTGAAAAGTGCGGGGATGAGCTGTGGGTAGCGGAGAAATTCCAAACGAACTTGGAGATAGCTGGTTCTCTCCGAAATAGCTTTAGGGCTAGCGTCGAAGTTAAGAATGATGGAGGTAGAGCACTGTTTGGACTAGGGGCCCATCTCGGGTTACCGAATTCAGATAAACTCCGAATGCCATTCATTCATATTCGGCAGTCAGACTGCGAGTGATAAGATCCGTAGTCGAAAGGGAAACAGCCCAGACCACCAGCTAAGGTCCCAAAATATATGTTAAGTGGAAAAGGATGTGGGGTTGCACAGACAACTAGGATGTTGGCTCAGAAGCAGCCATCATTTAAAGAGTGCGTAATAGCTCACTAGTCGAGTGACCCTGCGCCGAAAATGTACCGGGGCTAAACATATTACCGAAGCTGTGGATCACACCTCTGGTGTGATGGTAGGAGAGCGTTCTAAGGGCGTTGAAGGTCGATCGTGAGGACGGCTGGAGCGCTTAGAAGTGAGAATGCCGGTATGAGTAGCGAAAGACGGGTGAGAATCCCGTCCACCGTATGACTAAGGTTTCCTGGGGAAGGCTCGTCCGCCCAGGGTTAGTCGGGACCTAAGCCGAGGCCGATAGGCGTAGGCGATGGACAACAGGTTGATATTCCTGTACCAGTTGTTTTTGTTTGAGCAATGGAGGGACGCAGGAGGCTAAGGAATGCATGCGACTGGAAGTGCATGTCCAAGCAGTAAGTCTTGAGTAGAGTCAAATGCTTTACTCTATACGGACAAGCTGTGATGGGGAGGGAAATAATAGTACCGAAGTTCCTGATGTCACACTGTCAAGAAAAGCTTCTAGTGAGAAAACAACTGCCCGTACCGTAAACCGACACAGGTAGTCGAGGAGAGTATCCTAAGGTGAGCGAGCGAACTCTCGTTAAGGAACTCGGCAAAATGACCCCGTAACTTCGGGAGAAGGGGTGCTGACTTCGGTCAGCCGCAGTGAATAGGCCCAAGCGACTGTTTATCAAAAACACAGGTCTCTGCAAAATCGAAAGATGAAGTATAGGGGCTGACGCCTGCCCGGTGCTGGAAGGTTAAGAGGATGGGTTAGCTTCGGCGAAGCTCAGAATTGAAGCCCCAGTAAACGGCGGCCGTAACTATAACGGTCCTAAGGTAGCGAAATTCCTTGTCGGGTAAGTTCCGACCCGCACGAAAGGCGTAACGATTTGGGCACTGTCTCAACGAGAGACTCGGTGAAATTTTAGTACCTGTGAAGATGCAGGTTACCCGCGACAGGACGGAAAGACCCCATGGAGCTTTACTGTAGCTTGATATTGAGTGTTTGTACCACATGTACAGGATAGGTAGGAGCCGATGAACCCGGAACGCTAGTTTCGGTGGAGGCGCTGGTGGGATACTACCCTTGTGTTATGAACCCTCTAACCCGCACCACTTATCGTGGTGGGAGACAGTGTCAGGTGGGCAGTTTGACTGGGGCGGTCGCCTCCTAAAGAGTAACGGAGGCGCCCAAAGGTTCCCTCAGAATGGTTGGAAATCATTCGCAGAGTGTAAAGGCAGAAGGGAGCTTGACTGCGAGACTTACAAGTCGAGCAGGGACGAAAGTCGGGCTTAGTGATCCGGTGGTTCCGCATGGAAGGGCCATCGCTCAACGGATAAAAGCTACCCTGGGGATAACAGGCTTATCTCCCCCAAGAGTCCACATCGACGGGGAGGTTTGGCACCTCGATGTCGGCTCGTCGCATCCTGGGGCTGTAGTCGGTCCCAAGGGTTGGGCTGTTCGCCCATTAAAGCGGCACGCGAGCTGGGTTCAGAACGTCGTGAGACAGTTCGGTCCCTATCCGTCGCGGGCGTTGGAAATTTGAGAGGAGCTGTCCTTAGTACGAGAGGACCGGGATGGACTTACCGCTGGTGTACCAGTTGTTCTGCCAAGGGCATTGCTGGGTAGCTATGTAGGGAAGGGATAAACGCTGAAAGCATCTAAGTGTGAAGCCCACCTCAAGATGAGATTTCCCATTTCTTTAAGAAAGTAAGACCCCTCAGAGATGATGAGGTAGATAGGTTGGAAGTGGAAGTGCAGTGATGTACGGAGCGGACCAATACTAATCGGTCGAGGACTTAACCAAAGAAACGAAATAAAAAAGTTTTTCGGACTGTTTGATTACCTTACTTCAATCCAGTTTTGAGTGAATAATCACTCAATTGAATAGCAACAACACCCAGTGTGGTGGCGATAGCGAGAAGGATACACCTGTTCCCATGCCGAACACAGAAGTTAAGCTTCTTAGCGCCGATTGTAGTGAAGGGTTTCCCTTTGTGAGAGTAGGACGTCGCCACGCTGATTATTCCGGCATAGCTCAGTTGGTAGTAGCGCATGACTGTTAATCATGATGTCGTAGGTTCGAGTCCTACTGCCGGAGTTCCTTAATATAGGATTTATGAGTAATATTTTGCTTCTTTTAACTCTGGAGAGTTGTCCGAGAGGCCGAAGGAGCATGATTGGAAATCATGTAGACGGTAAACACTGTCTCAAGGGTTCGAATCCCTTACTCTCCGTATTAAGTTTTTATTTTATTGGCCCGTTGGTCAAGCGGTTAAGACACCGCCCTTTCACGGCGGTATCACGGGTTCGATTCCCGTACGGGTCATTTATATTTTTTGGAGGTTTAGCTCAGCTGGGAGAGCACCTGCCTTACAAGCAGGGGGTCGGCGGTTCGATCCCGTCAACCTCCATTAAATTACGGTTTGGTAGTTCAGCTGGTTAGAATGCCTGCCTGTCACGCAGGAGGTCGCGGGTTCGAGTCCCGTCCAGACCGTTAGTATCATATTTATTTGGCGCAGTAGCTCAGTTGGTAGAGCAACGGATTGAAGCTCCGTGTGTCGGCAGTTCGATTCTGTCTTGCGCCATTTGGAGGAATAGCGAAGTGGCTAAACGCGACGGACTGTAAATCCGTTCCTTAGGGTTCAGTGGTTCGAATCCACTTTCCTCCATTACATAGTAGGGATATAGTTAAACGGTATAACTACGGTCTCCAAAACCGTCATTGTGGGTTCGATTCCTACTATCCCTGTTAATATTTATGGCGATTGTGGTGAAGTGGTTAACACAGCGGATTGTGGTTCCGCCATGCGTGGGTTCGATCCCCATCAGTCGCCCTTAGTATTAATTTATTATTTGTTTTATGGCGATTGTGGTGAAGTGGTTAACACAGCGGATTGTGGTTCCGCCACGCGTGGGTTCGATTCCCATCAGTCGCCCTTAGCTTTAATTTTTGGGGTATAGCCAAGCGGTAAGGCAACAGGTTTTGATCCTGTCATGCGTTGGTTCGAATCCAGCTACCCCAGTTTTCTCTTATAGAGATTATTTATTTAGAATATGGCGGTATAGCCAAGTGGTAAGGCAGAGGTCTGCAAAACCTTCATCACCGGTTCAAATCCGGTTACCGCCTTACAAATCTATTTAATGCCGGCGTGGCGGAATTGGCAGACGCGCTGGACTCAAAATCCAGTGCCCGCGAGGGCGTGCCGGTTCGACCCCGGCCGCCGGTATAAGTAATATATCAACGTTTTCAAACGTTGATA
This sequence comes from Enterococcus sp. AMC1252, assembly GCF_058216515.1. NCBI lineage: Bacteria > Bacillati > Bacillota > Bacilli > Lactobacillales > Enterococcaceae > Enterococcus > Enterococcus sp. AMC1252. The sequence goes on along the minus strand of NZ_CM177097.1, from coordinate 2,292,366 downwards.
TATTTTTTTTTAGTATATTAGTAGAAGAGGTTATTATGAAAAAAATAAAAATTTATTGCTTATTTATTTTACTAATAAGTTATACTTGTCCAGTATTTGTGAATGCAGAAACGATAATAGATGATTATAAATTAGATGAGCCGATAGAAAAAAATACAGAAGTCGTGGTAGAAAATGAGCCAGAGAGCACCATCGAAAATGATGACAAAAACACTGAAATTACTACATCTCAGGAAAAACCTGAAATGGATAATTTAGAAAATGAAAGTGAGATAGAATTATCGGATGGAACAAAACAAGAAAATAATGAACAAAACTTGAGAGTAATCATAGCTACAGGCTTGTTTGGTACGAGTAAATGGCAAATTGATAATACTGGAGTGTTACATATTGGTAGTGGTGAATTTATAAATACTAAAAATAGTTCGCCTTGGTTTTTGTACAGAAATCAAATTAATAAAGTAGTTTTTGATGGTCCTGTAAAAGCTAGCAGCAATTCTTCCCATTTATTTTCAAATTTGGATCGTGTTACCGAATTCGAAAATTTAAGTGAGCTTGATACGAGTGCTGTTACATTAATGAGAGATATGTTTTCCAATTTATCTAGTTTAAAAAGTTTGGATTTATCGAATTTTAATACAAGCAAAGTAACTGACATGGGTTTTATGTTTACCTACATGAGTAGTTTAGTAGACTTAAATGTATCAAGTTTTGATACAAGTAATGTAGTATATATGAGAAGTATGTTTTTAAATACCCAAAATATTGGAAGCTTGGACTTATCAAGTTTTGATACAAGTAGTGTAGAAGATATGAGTGGGATGTTTTATGGAAGCGGAATAAAACATCTAGATATCACTCATTTTAATACAAGTAATGTGGATGATATGAGCGGGATGTTTAGTAATCTTACCTTGGATAGTCTCGATTTATCTAATTTTAACACAGAAAAAGTAAGAAATATGAGTGATATGTTTAGTTGGAGTGCGATAAATGATTTAGATGTATCTAATTTTAATACTAGCCTGGTAAAAAGCATGAGTGATATGTTTAGCGAAACTCAAATGAGTCGCTTAGATTTATCGAATTTTGATACAGGAAACGTAACGAATATAAATAATATGTTTAGCAATAGTAAAATCAATAGTCTTGATATTTCTAGTTTTGATACGAGCCGAGTTGTTTATATGTATGAGATGTTTGCAAGAATGAACGAACTTAAGCATATTAATCTAGGTGAAAACTTTCAATTTAAAGATGAAGTAACACTGCCAGCTCCAAGTAATTCTTTACCTTATTATGGTAAATGGCAAAGGGATCATAAAGGAGAGGCATATACTTCAGATGAGTTAGCAGAGCAGTACGATGGCTTAACAATGAATGGAAATTATTATTGGGCTGAAAAACAACCAACGCTAGAAGTTAGAGACTCTATAATTTATGAGGGAGATACTTGGGATCCAATCGATAATTTTATTTCAGCTGCTGATGAAGATGGTAATATACTTCCGTTCTCCTCATCTATGACTACGGATAGTGTAAATACTGATATTCCAGGAAGCTATGAAGTCACCTATAGAAATGGTACTATGTCAAAAACAATTATAGTAATTGTAAAAGAGAACCTAGAAACGCTTGATGCGAAAGATTCAATGATTTATGTTGACGATACATGGAAATCAGAAGATAATTTCCTTTCAGCTACTAATAGAGATGGGCAAAGTATAGAATTTAATACAAGCATGACAGCAGATATTGTGAATACAAGCATTCCGGGAATCTATCATGTGACCTATACAAACGGAAGATCATCTAAAACAATTGAAGTGATTGTAAAAGAAAATAAAGAAAGTATCAATGCAAATGATTCCATTATTTATGTAGGAGATGACTGGAAAGGTCATGATAATTTTGTATCAGCGACTGATAAGGATGGGAATGAATTGTCGTATAATGACGCTATGTTAACTGGCGTTGTGGATACGAAAACTCCAGGAATATATAGTGTTGATTATACGAATGGTCAAGCTAAAAGTAAGATAGCTGTGACTGTAAAAGAGAATCAACTAAGTATTCAGGCAAATGACTCAACTATTAAAGTTGGTGACCGTTGGAAAGCTGAAGACAATTTCAAAGGGGCAACTGATAAAGATGGGGGTCAAATAAGCTTCAAAGATATTACCGTAATTGGGAATGTCGATACTTCAAAAGCAGGAAGATATGAAATAACATATGCTTATGACACCGTGGTTTTGACCGTTGTTGTGTTTGTCGAAGAAAATAACAAAGAAATTAATGGTGATAAAGATAACTACGCAAATAAAGATGAAATCAATCTGAAAAATCAAAATACTACCAAAAAGATTACTAATCGTTTGTTTCCTAAGACAGGCGAACAAAATCATCTGTTTCTTGTGATATTTGGGTTATTTATTTCTATGTTATCAGTTATCCTGTTAAATTTACGAAAAGATGTTCTATAGACAACAAAAAGATGAAAAAGGAGGAAAGACACTGAAATGTTTTTCCTCCTTTTAGTATATAAATAGGATCAAGTTTCTAGATTGACTGAAATAATTGTTCAATCTGTTCTTCCGCCCACTGACACCAACGCAGTTCTTCTTCGCAGATACGTATTCTTCTTTGGATAACAAGGAAACGCCCAAAATTTTTTTTCTGTTCAACAGGATCGCTTAACAATTCGATTTGTTTTTGCTTTTCTTGGTTTTGTTTTAGGATTTTTAATTGGTGCTGCTTTCTTTCAAAGAGCAGTCCTTTGACGGTATTTTTGTCTAAGATAGAAGCTACGTATATTTTTGCTAGAAACTCATCTTTTTGAGAGGGCTCTTTGGTTTCTTCTTGAATCCAGACGTTAACGATTTCTTCCCCCTTTTTTGTTAGATGGTAGATTTTTTTTTGAGAATGGGTATCATCATTTTCTACTGATACATATCCTTCTTTTAAAAGTTTCGCTAGAGACGTGTAAATTTGACTGTGATGTGCTTCCCAGAAAAGAGTTAGGTATTGCTTTAATTCATAACCCGTACAAGGTTTTCTAACTAACATACAAAGTAAAATATAACTAAGAGTATTCATTTGAAGCTAGTCTCCTTTTCTTCATTTTTCTTTATTATACCACAAAAATATATGTTCTTATAAACATGTAAATATTGACATGTTTATTTTTTTGTAGTATCTTTTTATAGAAAGAAGGGAATCGAATGGAAGAAACAGAGATTTTAGAAGAACAAGAGGAGATTGTGAATAAGGCAGGTCTTCGGTCTGCTTACGCAGTCGCATTTACATGTATGATTGCATTTATGGGAATTGGTTTAGTTGATCCTATATTAAAGACAATTGCTCGTCAATTAAATGCAACGCCAGCTCAAACAACGTTATTGTTTACAAGCTATATGTTAGTGACCGGTGTTATGATGTTATTTACTGGTTTTATTTCTAGTCGGATTGGTGCAAAGAAAACATTGATTTTTGGACTTATTATTATTATTGGATTTTCGTGTTTAGCAGGTTTTTCTGAAACAATTGAAGGTCTGATTTACTTACGTGCAGGTTGGGGTTTAGGAAATGCTTTATTTATCTCAACTGCTTTATCAGCTATTGTAGGAGTATTAGCAGGTCAAACGGAGAAAGCAATTATTATGTATGAAGCATCAATGGGTCTAGGAATGGCTATTGGTCCGTTGCTAGGCGGTGTATTAGGAAGTATGTCTTGGCGTATGCCATTCTTTGGGGTTGCTACATTGATGCTTATTGCAACTTTTGCGATTGGTTTTTTATTGGCTCCTATAGCCAAACCAAAGAAAAAAGTATCTCTTTGGGCTGGAATCAAAGCTCTAAGTAATCATAAATTACGTTCAGTCGGAATTATCGCACTATTATATAATTTTGGTTTCTTTACTTTACTAGCATACGCACCATTTTTACTTGAAGGATTTTCGGAAATGCAAGTTGGGTTTGTCTTTTTTGGTTGGGGAACGCTGCTAGCAATTGCTTCGGTATTCATCGCACCTATTTTAGAGAAACAGATCAATACGTATCGAACCATTTTACTTGCATTGTTTTTATTCTTTGTGTGCCTGTTCTTTATTGGCTTTAGCGCACAAAAACCTGAATTAGTTGCTCTTGGCGTTATCATGGCAGGTTTTTTTCAAGGCTTGATCAATACACTTTTGACAACTATCGCAATGGAAATACCTGAGATTGAAAGAAGCGTGGCATCATCTTCTTATAGTTTTATTCGCTTTTTTGGAGGAGCGATTGCTCCGTTTATTGCGGGGAAGCTAGGGGAAATTTGGAATACAAGTCTTCCATTTTATTTTGCATCAGTTATGGTCTTGATAGGTCTTGTATTTGTGGTCGTTCATAATCAATACTTTGCTACAGAAGAAGAGTATGAATAGATTTAGTAAAAGAATGCAGTTTTGGTGAACGATAGAAAGAGCCGCTTTCAGAACTGGTAAATGTTCGTTTTCCATTTTAAAAATTATGGATAGTAACTAAAAAAATTAAGTAGAGTCGGAAAATAAAGGGATCGAATCAATCTTGTATAGTTTAGATTGATCCGACCCTTTATTTGTATAGTTTCAAAATTTCTAAAATCTAAGTCTTAATTGCTATCCTTAATATTTTTGAACGATGAATTTAAATTAATGATTCATTCATAAAAAAAGCAGTAATATAAAAGACTTCATCTGTAGGAATACTAATAGCATAGTAAGCTTCTAAAAAGCGACTATTTTTTTCAACAATGGTAATTTCAGCTGAATATTTTTCCCTAAAAGCAATCGATTGCGGAAAAGTACTGACATTTTTTCCTTGTTTTAAACGGTCGATCATACAAACAATATGACAAGCTAACCCAACTTTTACTTCATAAGAAATAGCAGGATTGATCTCATTCGCCATCATTTCTACCCATTCTCGTATTGACATAATTAAATTTTCGCCATCTTTATAGTCCAACATACTTGCAATATTTATACGCATACCTTCAAAAGCAATTTCATAATCGATGAGTGATTGAATTTTTTCTGTTTTTGTTTCATCTAATGCATCAGTGATCGAAAAATGTGGTGCAGCGAACGGTAATTGAAACGTTCCGATCGTACAGATTATTTTTCCAGATTGGTTTAAATTTGTGATGGTTCGTTCAAGTAATTTTTGATCTGTGATTTGTAGAGATACTATCTCACAGGCAGCACCTCTCAGTTTCAAACGGCTACTTAACATTTTTTTGATCAATTGAGCAGAACCTTCACCTGTAGTACATAAAGTGAGTATATACAATTTTGATGGTTTTTTTTCTTCTATGTTTTTTTTATAGGTAGAAAGACCTCTGATATTTATAGTAGATTCAAATACTTCGTTCAAGCCATAACCTAGTGAGGCTTTTCTGCTCGCTTCTAAGACGTGAAGTGTACTAACTAATTCAATGCAGCGAATTTGGATTTTTAATTTTTTTTCTAACTCATCACTAAAATTAATCAAAGAACCCATATCTACCAGTAAAAGCACATCTTTTAACTGATCTTTGGAAGAAAGATAATTTTGTATATTCGTTAATGCGGTGATTGGTTTTTCCTCGAGAGTCATATCAAAGCCTACTGCTATTTGTTCACCAAGAAGTTTGTTAACGACCGTTGCCATGCTTGTTGCGGTGGATTCACCGTGAGCTACGACAATGACTTCAACTTTCGTTCTTTTTTTGCTTTTATTTTCATCAGTTGTAAAAAATAATGCAAGGAAGCCAACCTCGTCTTCAGGCAGCTGAATGCTGAAATCAGTTTCAATAACAGAAAGGCAGTGTTGAGCCGTTTCAAAATGTCGAGGATGCTCTTGTTTTATCTCAGCAATTCGAGGGTTAATGATAGTTTGGCCTCTTTTTATTCGTTGAATCGTGTTATATAGATGAAGAGAGAGGCCATAACGAACATTATCTGATAAATAAACATTCAATAATCGAGACGCTTTCTCACATACTTTATTCGCGGTTGCAACGATTTCTGAACCAACAATTTGTTCTAAATTAGTTAAATCAATTATTGAATCCGTATCGTACGAGCGATAGTAATTCGTGATCGTGGTATCGATAATCTCAGAAGTTTGTGAAAAATCGAGACCGATCCGTTCCATATCATTCATTTTTTGTTCAATGATTTGGTAAATATCATTTCCTTTTGTATCTTTAGGTAAAAAAAGAGTGGTTTCTTCTTCATTAAAAAGGAAAAAGCGAGTATTCATATTAGGTAGAAGTAACCATATTTTTTTACGATCTTCAGTATTATAAAGGCCTTCACGGATATAATGAGGTAATTCATAACTACTAATTTTAATGGATTCTTCTTGCCGAGCGATGAACTGGGCATATGCTTTTGCGCAGAGAAGCTGAATATCTGCCTTAAGTTGTCCTACATTATTTGGGCAATGGTAACCTAACAATGCACGAATCGTATTCGTCGAAACTTCTATTGGTGTACCTAATTTTTTAGTTTCAGTTTGAAAAAAAGTTGCAATTAAGCTCAATCGTTCTTCTAAACCTCGTTCAGCTAAACTAGGAATTTCGATTCTCATGGGAATTCTACGAATGAACGTTTGCAGTAAAGAAGAGGCAGTATCTTCTGTTGTTGCACAGATTAGTAAAACTTGTGCCTGGCGTTCACTATTGGTCTCACCAAGTCTACGATAAACACCACGATCAATGAAGGTGAACAACATTTCTTGACCTTCTGGAGGAAGACGATGGATTTCATCAAGAAATAGAATCCCCCCATTGGCTTTTTCTAATAATCCAGGTCGATCACTGTCTGCGCCAGTATAAGCACCTTTCAATACACCAAAAATAGAGCCGACCAATAATTGAGGGTTATTTGCATAGTCAGCACAATTGAATGTGACAAATTTAGAATCCGCTTTCACTTTATTTTGAGAGGATGCATAAGTATAGATCAGTTCGGCGAACATACTTTTCCCAACACCTGTTTCGCCAGTTAATAAAATATGCATGCCGTTTGGTGGATACAAAACAGCAGCTTTAGCTTGTTCACCACAGTGAAACAAACTAGGGCTTTTTTTGATGAAGTTGTCTAAAATATTAGTCTCAGTTTTTTCTTTTGGAGTAGTTGAGAAGAAAAAAACAGGCTTAGTTCCGGTTTTTTCTGCTTTTCCTAATTTGACTAACTGATTTAGGTCACTACTGACATTCGCTCGTGTAATGTTTAATTGCTCTGCAAGGATGCTCGCAGTGACTGGTTTTTTTTCAGAATATTGCATTAGTAATTCTGCCACTTTATCGATTCTTTTCATTTTACCCCGACCTTTAATGAATAGTGTGTGTTGTGTTCTATGGTTAGTATAATCGTGTGAAATGAATTAGTCAAAGTCATGTGTTTTATTTTTGACAATGTGTTTTTATATTGGAGTAGAATGTGTTTTAATTCAGTGGAATACGAAACACATTTTAGAAAATCATTGTTTTACCAAGCGTAGGACTGTTTGGCATGTTTATTGCTTATATAACTATGACAACGTAATTAGTGTTTGAAAGGAGAATGTCAAATGATTTCAGAGACAGATGTAATGCAGATCATTGTTTATGCTGGTAATGCAAAGTCACTGGCCATGAATGCAATCAAGGAAGCAAAAGGTGGGGAAATAGCGGGAGCTAAAAAAATGCTGGAAGAAAGTAAGAGCAATCTAAAAATTGCGCATCAACATCATACAGATATTTTACAGAAATTTGCGAACAATCCAGATGAACCAGCTAATATGTTTTTGACTCATGCCCAAGATCATATGATGGCCGCAATCACAGCAACAGATTTTACGAAAGAATTTATTGATTTGCATGAAGAGTTACAAGAAATGCGTATCTTAATTAAACAGAACGCATAAAACTAAATGGAAAAGGTGATTAAGATGAAAATTACATTAGCATGTGCAGGCGGAATGTCAACGGGAATGTTAGTTAAGAAAATGGAAGAGTACGCAAAGTCACAAGGAATCGAAGCAGATATTTCGGCGTGTGGATTAAGTGAGTTAGAAGAACGTGTAGCAGGTTCAGATATTATTTTATTAGGTCCTCAAGTTGGGTACCAGTTGGATGATGTAGAAAAAGAATACCCAACTATTCCAGTACTTGTGATCGAAATGATGGATTATGGCATGATGAACGGAGAAAAAGTCTTTAAGAAAGCTCAAGAAGTGATTGCGTCTAATTAGGGTTAGGTAAAGGAGGAGTACAAATGTCAGAAACGAAAAAAAGTTCATTTACTAATGGGTTGAATGTATTTGTTAATAAGTTTTCAAATAATACATTTGTTAAGAGTATTGCTAATGGAATGATGATGACTCTGCCGATTACTATCGTCGGAAGTTTGACAACTATTATTGGAATGATTCCAGGCTTACCAGAAATTGTTGTGAAGGCCTGTTCATTGGGAACATCAATTTCAAGTAATTTAATTACGATTTACGTGATTATTGGTATTTCAAGTGCAATGGCTAAGGAGAAAAAAGGAGATATGATTTCTTCGATTATTTTGTCATTAGCGTCATTCTTCGTTTTAACCCCAATAACTTCATTTGATATCGGTAAAGAAAAACCAGCGATGGCTTTCGAATTAACCTATTTAGGTTCAAAAGGTATTTTTGTTGGGATGATCGTAGCTTTGGTCGTAACGTGGTTGTTTGCTAAAATGGTAGAAAAACGAATTACGTTCAGAATGCCAGAAAGTGTTCCCACAGCAATTGCTAAAACTTTCGAAGCAATTGTTCCCGCTGCTATTATTTTTATTGTTGTTATTCTAATAAGCACAGCATTTGCTGAAACAAAATTTGGAAATGTTCACGACTTTATTTATACTAATCTTCAAACACCACTTGAATCTTTAGGTGGTTCTATATGGTCTGCACTATTTATTATGTTCCTATCAGAATTATTATGGTTTTTTGGTATTCATGGAAGTATGGTTGTTGGTTCTGTTATCGCTGTTTTATTCACAACTCAAGCATATGCGAATATGGAAGCAGTAGCTGCTGGAGAAGTAGCTACTAATATTATCAATTCATTCTTTTTAGACGCTTTTAAAGGTCCTAGAGCTTTAGCCTTAGCAGTGATTCTTGTATGGATGAGTAGGAGTGAAAAATTCAAGTCGATTGGTAAAATCTCTTTAGTACCAAGTATTTTTGGGATCACTGAACCAATGAAGTTTGGTATCCCAATGATTATGAATGCGGTCATCTTTATTCCATTAACTCTTTCAGCAGCTGTCTGTGTTGGAATTGCTTATTTGGCAACAATCATTGGATTTTTACCTGTAATTAGTGTCAATGTACCTAAAAATCTACCTACCTTCTTATCAGGCTTTATGGCAGCTGGTTGGCAAGGATTGGTTGTTCAGCTGATTCAATTTGTTGTGGTATTATTACTGTATCTGCCATTTATGAAAAAATTAGATAGTCAAGGTGTAGCCGAAGAATCAGCAAATCTTGAGAATAATTAGGAGCGTGAAATGATGCAATCACTTCAAGTAAAAAGAGATGAGGATGGATTAGCAATCTATATTCCTAGCATGGCAAAGCTTCCGGTAAAAGTCTACTCTGGAGCCGATGGCACAGGAAAAACGGATTCTAACTATATAGAATTCACTGAAAAAGGTTGGCAAAAAGTGGTGGACCCTAATCCTAAAAAGCGAACTTACTTCAAATTAAGCGTGAGTTCAGAAACTTTTATTGGAGCAGAACGACGCTTACCATTAAAAAACTTGTATAATTGCCGTGATATGGGGGGATATTTAACGGAAGATGGTCGTTTAACAAGCTGGGGCAAAGTCTTTCGTTCAGATGCACTTCATCAATTAGATGATGAGGAACAGGCTTATATAGAGGCGATGGGTATCAAACGAATTATTGATTTTCGTTCACCAGAAGAAATCGCGAAAGACCCAAATAAATCAATTTCAACCAGTGAGGTGCTTAATTTTAATCCACATGCCGATGTCGCTCAACAAGCTAGTACACAATCAGTTTCTAAAAAGGATGAAGATAAAATCATCCAGTTGGAAAAAATGGTTAAAACTGAAGCAGGTCGAGCTCAATTAATCAAAAATCGTAACGTTATGATTAAACAAATGAAACAATTAGTAGTAGGAGAAAATGCTATTAAAGCATATAAACAATTTTTTGAAGTACTCTTACAAAACTCTGTGACACCATTAATTTTCCATTGCCAAGGTGGAAAAGATCGGACTGGCTGGGCAGCTGCTTTGTATTTAGGGGCACTAGGAGTAGGAAAAGAACAAATCTATGAGGATTACCTGTTGACTGATAAGATGAATGCACCTAGAAATGCCAAAAGAATGGCGATCTACAAAAAATATACAAGTAATGAAGATGTTTTAGCTTTTTTAGCCTCACTTCAGCAAACCCGAAAAGAGTATCTTGATGGTGCGTACACAACTGTAGAAGAGCATTATGGTACATTAGAGAATTACTTAAAAGAAGTGTTAGAAGTAGATGCTAGTCAGTTAGAAACTTTAAAAAGCAGATACTTGTATCCAGTTGGATAGAGAGAATCAGAAAAAGATGAGTAGCAAGAGAGTGTAATAAATCTGTTTTACTATTTATTATTTTACGATAAGTAACAAAAATAGTTGATTTAAGAAATTAGTAGACCTTAAAAACTAAATGTAGTTTTTTCCTTTGTTGACAACGCTTTACTTTCATGTTTTAATAACAAGAGAAATCAAGATTGTTACTGAAATTTCAGGCTATACTTTATTTCTTTTTATCAACATTTAATTAGCTAGCTGATCTAATTTCATTGAGGGGACAATATGGAAGTAAAAAAAGTAATCAATAATAATATTATAAAATCTCTTGATGCCGACGGTCTTGAAGTGCTAGTGATGGGCAAGGGTATTGGCTTTAAAAAAAATATCGGTGATGTCATTGATGATACTCTTATTGAAAAAGTATATACAAGCAATGCCGATTTAAACACAAATAAGCTTACTCAGCTACTAGCAAATGTCCGTTTAGAGCATCTACAGGTGGCAAATGAAATTATTGGTTTTGCAAAAGTTTCCTTAGGAAAAAAGTTGAACGAAAATATCTACTTGACACTAACAGATCATATTGATTATGCGATTGAGCGTCATAATAATGGCTTACCTGTTAGAAATGCACTTCTTTGGGAAATTAAACGTTTTTACAATCATGAATACTTGATAGGAAAAGAAGCGTTAAATATGATTTCCAATCGTTTGGGAATTGTGTTGCCTGAAGATGAAGCGGGTTTTATTGCATTGCATATTGTCAATGCAGAACTAGATTTATCACAAGTCAGTCAAGTCTCTGAAATGACAAAAGTCATTCAAAAAATCATCAATATTGTTAAATATCATTATAAAACTGATTTAGATGAATACACGCTGAATTATGAGCGATTTATTACTCATTTAAAGTTCTTTGTACAGCGATTATTTAGCGGTATAGAGTTGGATAAAGATAAAGATGAAGGTTTCTTGTTTATGTTGAAAGAAAAATATCAAGAAGAATACCTTTGTGCATTGAAAATTCGTGAGTATATTAGCAAAGAATTTGGTCGTGATTTACAAGAAGATGAGATGATTTATCTCACTATCCATATCAGAAGAATTACCAACAATTAAAGGATTGTTACTGTGTTAGAGCAGGCTATACCTAAGAAAAATCTCTTTGGAATAAGAGGTTTCTTAGGTATTTTTTTATGTTATCAAACTGTACGATTTAATGTTTAAAATTTGGGGGATGAATAATGAATTATCAAGAATTAGCACAAACAATTATTGAAAAAATCGGTGGCAAACAAAATGTCTCTGGTTTGACTCACTGCGCTACAAGATTACGTTTCAATTTAAAAGACGAAAAAGCAGCGCAAACAGAGGAACTGAAAAATACGGCTGGCGTGATGGGTGTTGTTTCAAAAGGGGGACAATATCAAGTGATTATCGGCAGTGATGTCGGCAGTGTTTATAAAGAGATCTTAAAAGAAGTACCCACTTTAGATGGAGAGCAAGTTGAGTCTAATGAAAAAGATGATCGTGGTACTGCTTCGAAAATTATTGATACGATCACAGGTATTTTTACACCGATTTTACCAGCAATTACAGCAGCTGGGATGTTAAAAGCTGTTTTGTCACTTTTGGTTGTCTTTAATGCAATCGATAAAACTGGGCAAACATACATTATTATTGATTTTATGGCAGATTCAGCCTTTTACTTTTTACCTATTTTGTTAGCAGCGTCATCTGCACAAAAATTTAAAACGAATATGTATTTAGCAATGATGGTTGGAGGCATACTACTGCATCCAAACTTTGTTGGAATGGTTAACGCAATCAAAGAAGCTGGAGAAGGCGGCATTCATTTATTTGGATTACCAATTTCTGCGGTAACGTACGGATCATCCGTTATTCCGATTATTTTAGCTGTTTGGTTTATGTCTTATGTTGAACCGATTGCTGATAAAATATCGCCTAAAGCAATCAAATTTTTCAGTAAACCATTGATTACAATTGCAATTGTTGGTACTGTTTCTTTAGTGGTTATTGGACCTGTTGGTTATTTCATTAGTGATGGTATATCAAATGGAATCAAGGCTCTGGAAAACTTTAGTCCTTGGTTAGTTCCAACGATTATTGGCGCGTTGACTCCATTGTTTGTTGCGACAGGAACACATTACGGTTTAGTACCGATTGGGATCAACAATCGTATGACAACTGGTTATGATAGTGTAATCTATCCAGGAATGTTAGCGTCAAACCTTGGTCAAGGAGCTGCTTCATTAGCCGTTGGTGTTAAAAGTAAAGATTCTTCAATTAAACAAGTAGCTGCTTCTGCTGGTTTAACAGGTTTGTTTGGGATTACTGAGCCCGCATTATATGGGGTCAACTTGAAATTTAAAACGCCTTTATACGCTGCAATGATCGGTGGGGGAATCGGTGGTTTATTTATGGGGATCACCCGAGTGAAAAACTTTACTGGCGGTTCACCAGGCTTGTTAACACTTCCAAGTTACATTGGTGATGATACGTTAAGTCATTTATATATGGCTTGTATTGGAGCAGTTATTAGTATTGTTATTTCATTTGTCATTTCATATATTTTATATAAAGACCCAGTAGCGGAAACAACAAAGACAACCATTAAAAAAAGTGAAGACAGTCAATCAGCGGATGTAAGTTCTATTACAGAAGTTGCAACACCAATCAAAGGTGAAATAGTCGCGTTGACTTCTGTTGAAGATGGCATGTTTTCTGAAGAGATTCTAGGTAAAGGATTTGCAGTCAAACCAGTAGAGGGTGTTGTTTATGCACCAGTTTCAGGAACTGTAACGGCAATTTTTGATTCTAAACATGCAATTGGATTAACCAGCGATTCAGGTGTGGAGTTACTGATTCATATTGGTATTGACACAGTCCAATTAAATGGAGATGGCTATGAATATTTTGTTGAAAAAGGTCAAAATGTTGAAATTGGAGATAAATTAATTGAATTTGACTTAGAAAAAATTGCTGAAAAAGGCTATAATATAATTACACCCGTTGTGGTAACAAATTCAGCAGATTTTGGCGATATTATTACGTTGACCAAAGCATTGTCTGAACCAGGTGAGCAAGTAATGAAGGTTATTCGATAACACGAATCCCTTTATTCTAATATATTGGAGGATGATTTGAATGGCATTTAGAAAAGACTTTTTATGGGGCGGCGCAACTGCAGCCAATCAATGTGAAGGCGGCTATAACGAAGGAGGACGTGGCTTAGCGAACGTAGATCTTGCACCCGTTGGACCAGATCGTTTTCCGGTGATCACAGGTGAGAAAAAGATGTTTGCGTTTGATGAGGACCATTTTTATCCGGCTCAAAATGCAATCGACATGTACCATCGCTATAAAGAAGATATCGCCTTGTTTGGTGAAATGGGCTTTAAGACTTATCGCCTATCAATTGCATGGAGTCGTATTTTCCCTCTAGGAGACGAAACAGAGCCAAATGAAGAAGGCTTGAAGTTCTATGAAGATTTGTTCAAAGAATGCCGCAAACACAATATAGAGCCTCTTGTAACGATCACTCACTTTGATTGTCCAATGCACTTAGTGGAAAAATACGGCGCATGGCGCAGTCGTGAAATGGTTGGGTTTTATGAGAATTTATGTAATGTAATCTTTAACCGTTATAAAGGCTTGGTAAAATATTGGTTGACATTCAATGAAATCAATATGATTTTACACGCACCGTTTATGGGCGCAGGACTTTACTTTGAAGAAGGTGAAAACAAAGAACAAGTCAAATACCAAGCGGCACATCACGAATTATTGGCAAGTGCGATCGCAACCAAAATCGCCCACGAAGTCGATCCAGAAAACCAAGTAGGGTGTATGTTAGCGGCTGGAACAAACTATGCTTATACATGTAAACCAGAAGATGTTTGGGCAGCTCGCAAAGCTGATCGTGAGAATTTCTTCTTTATCGATGTTCAATCTCGTGGGGAATATCCAGCGTATGCGTTGAAACAGTTGGAACGTGAAGGCATTGAATTGCCAATTGAAGACGGCGATTTAGAATTATTGAAAGCACACACAGTCGACTTTATTTCATTCTCTTACTATTCATCACGTGTACAATCAACGGATCCAGCAGTGAACGAAAAAACAGCTGGCAATATCTTTGCCTCAGTGAAAAACCCATACTTAGAAGCAAGTGAATGGGGCTGGCAAATCGATCCACTAGGTTTACGTACAACAATGAATGATCTATATGATCGTTATCAAAAACCATTATTCATCGTTGAAAACGGCTTAGGAGCGGTAGATACACCAGACGAAAACGGCAACGTGATCGATGATTATCGCATTGACTATCTGGCAGCACATATCCAAGCGATGAAAGATGCGGTAGAGCTTGATGGGGTAGATTTACTAGGCTATACAACATGGGGCTGTATCGATTTAGTCTCTGCTGGAACAGGCGAAATGAAAAAACGTTATGGCTTCATCTACGTCGATCGCGACAACGATGGAAATGGGACTTTAAAACGTTCGAAGAAAAAATCATTTGACTGGTATAAAAAAGTCATTGCAACAAATGGAGAAGATTTAACGAACTAACTCTATTCTTACTAATAATAAAAGGACAAAAACGAGTAAGTAAATCTTGTTTTTGTCCTTTTTGCTATATAGAATTCAAATTACTCATGTGACCTGTTCCTCAAAATGGAACAAAATACAAGCTACTTTTCACTTCATAAAGTGTTTCCAAATCACTTTAAAAAAGGCGAACTTCGGTGTACGTTTAATCCGTCAAAAGGAAAACTCGAGGAATCCAACAATAAAAAATCAAGATAGACTGGCGGAAGAAATAATAATAAAGAAACTTTATTGATACAAATGATTTTACGAAAGTAGAAATCACTTCTCACATTCCAATATTGGCGATTCTTGAATTGATTTTGTATCAATTTTTAGATAGCGCAGAAACAGGAGAATCTCATTTGGCATTTAAATAAGTCAGTGACGGAACGAAAGCCAGTCGCGGGCTTTTTTTTTTATTATTGTAAGTCGTTTTACAAAAGTCTTAGTTCGTTTTTTTCGAAAAGATCAATCGATCCTGTTTGATTTCAGTATGGTTTATTCGATACTCAGTTGCTGATTGTTCGTAGTATAATTTGAAGGCTTTAGAAAAATTTAGCGGATCATTGTAACCAACCGAAGATGAAATCATCGATATAGCATTTGACGTATTAACTAATAAATCGGCTGCTTTCCCCATTTTGAATTGTAGTAAATACTGCTGTGGTGAGTAGTCAATCTGTTCTTTAAAAATCGTATGGAGGTAACTTCGACTCAAATTCAAATGGGAACAAATATCTGTAACAGTTATGGCACTATTATAGTGGTTAGATATATATTTAATAGCTTCTAAAAAATAACGCTCTTTTTGTTTTTTTTTGATTTGCTTATTGGATGGGAATTCGCTTGCTAATATATAAAGTAGTTTATATATTTGGCTATCCATCAATAAATCGATATTGGGATCATTTACATTTTCTGATAACTCTGCTAATAAAATAAATTCTTTAATAAAAGCACTATCAGCAACATTTTTTAAGTAAAAATACTCTATTAATGAAGAACGCTGAAGAAACTCTTCGACTTTTGTTCCACCAATTCCAATCCATACATATTCCCATGGTGTTAGTTCATCAGACTGATAAAATGTAATGCGATCTTTGGGTAAAATAAAGCAGTCCCCAGCTACAAGATGAGTGGATCGTTCATCGATGTGTAGATAACCCGAACCATTTAAAATAAAATGAAGAACGTAGTTTTCTCTTATAGATGGACCAAACGAATAGTTTGGTAGGCAGGCTTCTCTACCACAGAAATCAATATTTATATCCAGTTGTTTTTTTTCGTATTCATAAAAAGAGAAATCCATGAACTTCACCTCTATCGATTGATTAAGGACATTTTACCATATGCTGGCAACATTTCGCCATTTTTGTAAACGGTTTTATGATATAAAATGAGAGATATCAATAATAGAGGTGAAGAAATGAACATACAATTTGATGATCGCAATAAAATGTTTCACTTACATTCAGGTAAAATAAGTTTGATTCTAGGGATTACAAAAGAAGGCTACTTGGTACAGAAGTATTTTGGAAAACAGATTAAAGAATACCATGAATCAAATCAATATGAATATTTAGATCGAGCATTTTCACCAGGTCCTTATTCAATAGATCGTACATTTTCGCTTGATACACAACCGTTAGTTTATAGCAGTACAGGTTTAGGTGATTTTAGAACTCCAGCGTTTGAGGTGATAAATGAACAGGATGCATTAGTAGATTTACGATACCATACGCACAAAATTTATTCTGGGAAAGAAAAGTTGACTAATCTACCATCGAGTGTCAGTAAAGATAACGAATGCCTAACGCTAGAAATTGAATTAATCGATTCACTTTTGGAATTAAGAGTTCAATTGTTTTTTACAATTTTTTATGGAACCAATGTTGTTGCAACGCATACAAAATTTATTAACGGTTCAAATCAAAACTTGCTACTAGATAAAGCACTTAGTACTATGATCGATTTACCAAGTTCAAATTATGACCTTATAAGACTGGCAGGCAGTTATGCTAGAGAAAAAACAGTGCAAAGGAGTAAATTACAACAAGGATTATCTGTCATTAATTCTAGAAGAGGAGCATCGAGTCATGCTAGTACGCCATTTATTGCTTTAGTAGAACCAGATACAAATGAAAACTATGGTGAAATCATCAGCTTACAATTGATTTATAGCGGTGATTTTGAAGCAGGAGTTTTTGTAGATCAACTTCTAAACACGCGATTATTTATCGGGATCAATCATGAAACATTTGGCTGGCAATTAAATAAAGGAGAGACCTTTACAACACCAGAAGCAATTCTAGCCTATCATGATCAGGGATTAGGCCAGATGAGTCGTGAACTTCATGAGTTTGTAAATAAGTTTGTTTTACGAGGGAGTTATCAAGAGAAAGAACGCCCCATTTTATTAAATAATTGGGAAGCAACCTATTTTGATTTTAACACAGATAAATTATTGGAATTGGCGGATCACGCAGCTGAGGCAGGTATTGAATTGTTTGTTTTAGATGATGGTTGGTTTGGACAAAGAAATGACGACAATTCTTCTTTAGGAGATTGGACTGTGAATCAAAGTAAATTGGAAAGTGGGTTGAACGGTTTAGCGAAAAAAATCAATGAGCGCGGCATGGCTTTTGGTTTGTGGGTGGAACCTGAGATGGTTTCGGTAGATAGTGAGTTATACCGTAAGCATCCGGAGTGGTGTTTGCATGCTAGTGGTCGTGAACACACATTTAGTCGCAATCAATTGGTTTTAGATTTATCACAAAAGGGTGTTTGCGACTATATTATTCAAGCGATGACCGAGATATTTACTTCTGCTAATATTCGATATGTAAAATGGGATATGAACCGTAATATAACGAATGTATCTTCCCATTCAAAGGATAAGAATGCGAAAGAAGTAGCACATCGCTATATGTTGGGCCTCTATCGTATCTTAACTGAATTAACACAAAGCTTTCCAGAAATTTTATTTGAAAGTTGTGCTGGTGGTGGCGGACGGTATGATTTAGGAATGTTATGCTTTATGCCGCAAACATGGACAAGTGATAATACTGATGCGATTTGTCGTTTGGATATTCAATATGGAACCAGCTTGATTTTTCCAGCTGTTACGATGGGTGCCCATGTTTCAGCGGTACCAAATCATCAAGTTGGTCGAAGTGTTTCGCTTGAAACCAGAGGAGCAGTTGCAATGGCTGGTAATTTAGGATATGAGCTTGATTTAACAAAACTTTCTACTCAAGAATTGATGATAATCAAGAAACAAATTGCTTTTTATAAGGGAATTAGACCGCTTATTCAAAAAGGTCAACTTTATCGATTGGATAGATTTATCGATTGTAACAATGAAGTAGCGTTCAGTTATGTCGCTAAAGATCAAAATGAAGCTGTTGTGACATATGTCAGAAAATTAGCAATAGCGGAAGCGCCAATCACGACAATCAAATTAAAAGGGCTTAATAAAGAAGCGGTCTATCAGGAATCGACGTCTGGACGACGATATGGTGGGGATGAGCTGATGAATGTTGGCTTGACTATTCCTTATAGTAAAGGAGACTTTTCAAATAATGTTTATCATTTTACAAAAATATAAATGACACTAGTTTTGAACCGCGTGATTAATAAAACTGAAAGTGTAGGAGATTCAAATGAAAAAGTGGACAAAAATAGTTATAGTCGTCAGTGACATGCTAAGTATGGCGGCCTGCCAGAAAAAGCAGGAAAATACAAATGGGAAAACAGAAATTGAATTTTTCTCTCAAAAAAAAGAAATGAAAGCAAGATATGGAGCATTTAAAGAAAAGGGCTGCTGTTCAAATTAAATTGACTAAACGATTTGAAGTATAGGAGGAAAAGACATGAAAAAGAAAACAGCATATACAAATTATCTTTTTTTGGCTATCGGTGTATTGGTTATTTTGCTTCCTTTGTACTTGACAGTTGTCAGCTCATTTAAGAATACACCGTAGATTACTGACAATTTTTTTGGAGTACCGTATCCCTTTACAGCAGAAAATTTTTCTCGTTTATTAGAGGATGAAGTAGCTGGTTATTTCTTTAACTCTGCGATTATTTCCGTCATATCGATTCTTTTGATTACTCTTTTGGTTCCGACGGCAGCATTTTCTATTGCAAGAAATATTTCTAAAAAAAGAGCGTTTACAGTGATGTATTCATTTTTAATTTTAGGAATATTTGTTCCATTTCAAGTTATCATGATCCCCATTACCTCGATGATGACAAAACTAGGGTTATCAAATATACCTGGATTAATTATTTTGTACTTGGCATATGCAATACCGCAAACGTTGTTTTTATATGTAGGATATATTAAAACAGGCATATCTGTAGAGTTGGATGAAGCAGCTCAAATAGATGGTTGTAATAAGTTCACTATGTATTTTAAGATTGCTTTTCCATTAATGAAACCCATGCATGCTACAGCTTTGATTATTAATGCATTATGGATCTGGAATGATTTTTTGTTACCTCTGCTAATTTTAAATAAAGATGACAGTATGTGGACACTTCCATTATTCCAATATAATTATCAAGGACAATATTTCAGTGATTACGGCCCATCATTTGTGTCATATGTGATTGGCATAATTACGATTTCAATTGTTTATTTAATTTTGCAAAAGAACATTATTTCTGGGATGACTAGTGGTTCTGTGAAATAAAAAAGAGCTCATGATGTACCGACCCCCAAAAGTTAGACCTGAAAATCTAACTTTTGGAGGTTTTTTTGTATGGCAAAATACAGTTTTGAATTTAAACTTAAAATTGTCCATGACTACTTATCTGGTCAAGGAGGCACACCGTTTCTCGCAAAAAAGTATGGGTTTAAAAATAATTCTCAAATAAGTAAATGGATTAATGGCTATAAAGAATTTGGTGAAGAAGGATTACTTCGTAGTCGGGAAAATAAGAATTACTCTGTTCAATTTAAGTTAGATGCGATAGAGTTGTATTTAACTACAGAGTTGTCCTATCAAAAAGTAGCCAATCTTCTCAAAATGAACAATCCACCATTGATTGCGAATTGGCTTAAAACATATCGTCAGTTTGGTATAGATGGACTTTCTAAACAGAAAGGACGTCCACCTAGAATGCCTAAGAAGGAATTAAATGAAGCCCAACCATTACCAAGTGAACAATCTCAATTAGATAAACTAGAAAAAGAAAATAGAATGTTAAAAATTGAGAATGCCTATTTAAAAGAATTGAGGAGGCTACGTTTAGAGGACGAACAAAAAATGAACGAATCGCCCGAATCATTCACAGCCTCCGAGGACACTTTCAATTAAAAGATATTCTGGAAACCTTAAGGTTTCCAAAAGCCACTTACATGTACTGGCAAAAACGTTTAGACAGAATAAATTCAACACAAATGATTGAAGAAGAAATTCAAGCGATCCGTAAGGAACATCAACATTATGGCTATAGAAGAATAACACAAGAATTGAAGAGACGTGGATTTCAAGTAAATAAAAAGAAAGTGCAGCGATTAATTCAAAAGCTACAGTTACAAGTCAATGCTTTCACTAAGAAATCAAGGAAATACAATTCATATAAAGGAACCGTTGGTAAGATCGCTAGAAATTTGATTCATCGCCGATTCAACACCTCTGTTCCTCACCAAAAAATCACAACAGATACAACTGAATTTAAGTACTTTGAAGCAGATAAAGCAGGTATTCTTCGTCAGAAAAAACTCTATTTAGATCCATTTATGGATATGTATAACCGTGAAATTTTAAGTTACAGTCTGTCTAATCAACCAAACGGTAAAACGATTATGAGCGGTCTAGAAGAAGCTATCACTCAAACAAATGATTGTCCCTATCGTCGCACCTTCCACTCTGATCAAGGGTGGGCGTATCAAATGAACGCCTATATACAAACATTAAAGGACAACAGTATCTTTCAAAGTATGTCTCGAAAAGGAACCTGTTTGGATAATTCTCCTATGGAGAATTTCTTCAGCATTCTAAAGCAAGAATTGTATTACGGTAAAGTCTATCAAAGTCAAAATGAGTTAAGACAAGCAATTGAGAACTACATTTATTATTATAATCATCATCGGATTAAAGAAAAACTTAACTGGAAAAGTCCAGTCGAGTTTCGACAATTTAATCAACAAACTGCATAAAAAATAGAGTGAAAAAATCCACTCTATAAAAAGTCTAACTTTTTGGGGTCACTACATGAACTGTTTCCGTTCATGAGCTCTTTTTTATTATAGATTTCCATAATCATATTGACACTTTGGCATACGTTTCAAAAATGAATAGGCCGCAAATGTAATAGCAGATAATGTTGCTCCTGTAACCAAGATTTTTTTCATAAACATCTTTCCTTTCGCTATCGCTCATGAATCTATGTTCAAGTACAAACTCTGTACGTACGTGGACGGTAGGATTCGAACCTACACCTCATCAGGTCGAGAATAAACATCCGTTAGTCCTCAAAGAGTTTTAACACCACGTTCATCCACAAAATTAGTTGTTGTTTACTATGATTAAACTATAACCTTAATAGATTAAATCAAACGTAAAAAAGAGTGAAAAAAGTGTGAATTCGTTTGAAGTTGCTATGAAGAGTATGAACATCTTTAATAATAAAAGTGTACACAACGTCTTTTTTTTACAATATAAGGTCTTTATTTTAAAAAAAACTATGAATTTTACAAGTTAAACTAAAGCATGTAAGCGTAAACAAATTAGATGGAACATGTAAGAAGAGGAAAAGGGAGGAAAATTAAATGAACAATGAAGTTTTAGAGAAACAATTACTCGATGCAACAAAGAATCTATCTGGTTCGGATTCTCAAGAGTTGGTTAAAGTATTTTCAGGGGTTATTCAAGAGTTAAAAGAAGAAGATCCAGTAGTGGTATCAAATATCTCAACATTTCCTGGAGATGAATTAAGTCGATTTAGTCCTAGGTTAAAAAAATTAAAGGATCACTATTTAACAATTCGTCCTTCAGTAACAGCACATCGGGCAAAAGCAGTGACAGAAATTGCTAAAAAATATTGGGGGATGCCAAAAATTATTTTACGAGCAAAAGCCTTTAAACACGCATGTGAAACAGCGCCATTATTGATTCAAGATAATGAATTGATTGTAGGCCATGCTTGTGGTCGTCCTAGAGCTGGGGCAGTTGCCCCAGATATTGCTTGGCGTTGGGTACTAGATGAACTGGATACGATTGATTCACGACCACAAGATCCTTTTGAGATTAGTGAAGAAACAAAAAGAACGCTTCGTGAAGATATCTTCCCATTCTGGGAAACTCGCTCATTAGATGAAGTCTGTCAGTCTCAATATGAAGAAGCGGGGCTTTGGGAATTTTCCGGTGAAGCATTCGTAAGTGATTTATCATATCATCAAATCAATGGTGGAGGAGATACGTGCCCGGGGTATGACATTTTGTTGATCGAAAAAGGAATCAATAAAATTAAAGAAGAAGCGGAAACAAAACTTTCTGAATTATTGATGAGCAATCCAGAAGATATCGAAAAAATTTATTTTTATAGAGCTGAAATTGAAACTTGTGAAGGGATTTTAAATTATTCTAAACGTTTATCTGACCATGCTAAAGAACTGGCCGAAGTCGAAAGTGACCCAGTACGGAAAGCTGAACTTTTAGAAACAGCAGAAATTTTATTAGCTGTTCCAGCAAATCCACCTAAAACATTTAAAGAAGCGTTGCAATCAATTTGGACAATGGAATCATTATTTGTTATTGAAGAAAATCAAACTGGGATTTCATTAGGTCGTTTAGACCAATATATCTATCCAATGTATAAAGCTGACCTTGAAGCGGGTCGAATGACTGAAGAAGAAGCAATTGAGTTACTAGGCTGTTTCTTTATCAAATGTTCAGAATATATGTGGCTGTCTAGTGAAGGCGGAGCCAAATTTTTCGCAGGTTATCAGCCCTTCATCAACTGTACTGTTGGCGGTGTGAAACGAACAGGTGGGGACGCAACGAATGAATTGACTTATGCAATCATGGAAGCGATTCGTTTGACGAAAGTGTATCAACCTTCATTAGCGTGCCGTATTCATAACCAATCACCACAAAAGTATTTGAAAAAAATTGTAGAAGTTGTAAAAGCGGGGATGGGTTTTCCAGCTTGTCATTTCGATGACTCTCATATCAAGATGATGCTAGCTAAAGGATTTGGGATTGAAGATGCACGAGATTATTGTTTAATGGGCTGTGTAGAACCACAAAAATCTGGCAGAATCTATCAATGGACTTCAACAGGCTATACACAATGGCCGATTGCAATTGAGTTTGTGTTAAATCGCGGCATCATGAAATGGCATGGTACAAAACAAGGAATCGATACGGGAGATTTAGATCAATTTAAAACATTTGAACAATTTGATGAAGCGGTTAAAGAGCAGTTGAGAAGAATCGTTAATTTATCAGCAATCGGTACTGTAATCAGTCAACGTGTCCATGCAGATGTTGCACCAAAACCATTGATGTCATTGATGGTGGAAGGGTGTATGGAGACAGGAAAAGATGTCACTCATGGCGGTGCGGTAGTTAATAATGGACCAGGATTAGTCTGGTCTGGTTTAGGGACGTACGTTGATTCTATGGTTGTGATCAAAAAGTTAGTTTTTGAAGAACAAAAATATACATTAAAGCAACTCAAAGAAGCATTAGATGCAGATTTTGTGGGATATGAGCAACTGAAACGTGATTGTTTAAGTGCACCTAAATATGGAAATGATGATGATTATGCAGACTCAATTGCAGCTGAAATCATCAACTGGACAGAGAGAGAGCATCAGCAGTATGACATGCTTTATTCGAAAATGAGTCATGGAACATTGTCGATCTCCAATAATACACCATTTGGAGAAATGACTGCTGCAACACCCAATGGCCGTAATGCTTGGGTACCGCTTTCTGACGGTATCTCTCCAAGTCAAGGAGCAGATAAATTTGGTCCAACAGCGATTATCAAGTCTGTCAGCAAATTAGGTGTTGAAAGTATGACGATCGGTATGGTGCATAATTTCAAATTACTTAAAGGGATTTTAGAGACGCCAGAAGGCGAAAACGGCTTGATTAACCTTTTACGTACAGCATCGATATTAGGGAATGGTCAGATGCAGTTTAGTTATATTGACAATGATTTGCTGCTGAAAGCCCAAAAACAACCTGAAAAACATCGTGATTTGATTATTCGTGTAGCGGGCTACAGTGCGTACTTTGTTGAATTATGTAAAGAAGTACAAGATGAGATCATTAGTCGGACAATGATCGAGCATTTCTAATTTATATTGAAAGGACACTTATTCTTTCACAGTAGTTTAAATGTTCAAGAATGGTGAGAAAAAGTTGTTTAGTCCATTCCAAACACTGGGGTGATTAAACAACTTTTATCTTAAATTCATTTTGCAGATGGAGGAAAATTAAAATGAATAATATAAATGACTTAAGCACTGCTACCATAGAACAAGCAAAAGTAAAACAAGCGAGCAGTTTCGAGCGGAAAGGACTACTAAATGGTTTATCTTCTGGATTACTTTTTGGATTGAATAGTGCATTACTGGCTTTGGCAATTTCGTTGTTTCTTTTTTCAGATGAACCTAACGCCTATGCCTTACCTTTAGTTTTTGCAGGGTTTAATGATTTTTTAGCTGCGATTTGGTTGATTATTTATAATGCTCAGCAAGGGAGATTAAAAGAAATTATCAGAAGTTTAAAATTATTTCCAGGAAAAATGACCTGTTTAGCTGCTTTAATGGGTGGTCCAGTTGCTCAGGGAGCCTACCTTTTAGGGATTGCTTTTGCAGGGCCAACATATGCAGTACCGATTTCGGCTTTATGTCCAGTCGTTGGCGCATTATTGTCTGCGGTTTTTTTGAAGGAAAAAATAACTCAGCGTGTTTGGGCAGGCATGGCGATCTGTGTTGTCGGTGCAGTTGTTATTTCCTATACACCGCCAGCAGGGAACGTAGAGAATTTTTATTTAGGGATTATTTGTGCAGCAGTGGCGGCTTTAGGATGGGGTCTAGAAGGTGTTCTCTCTGCTTTTGGTGGTTCTGTTTTAGATCCTAAAGTAACAATTACGATTCGTGACATCACATCTGGATTGACCTTTTTCTTGATCGTGATGCCTTTAGTCAATGGATTTGGTGTTTTTCAACAAGTGTTCCAATCACCAAAAACGTTAGTCGTGTTAGCTTTAGCAGCGCTAGTTGCCGCAATCTCATTTTTGCAATGGTATAACGCCAACAGTATGTGCGGAGTAGCTAAAGGGATGGCCTTAAACAGTACGTATGTGATGTGGGGAATTATTTTTTCAGCAATTGTTTCCCAAGATTTTTCAGCCATTACACCAACTGTTATCCTAGGTGCATTATTGATAACATTTGGTGCAATCATGGTATCAGTTAATCCACTCTCATTCTTTAAAAGGGAGGCAGCATAATGGCAGAAACCTTATTACCATTACGTTTTCGTGTATTAAAAGAATTAGAAGACAAAAAAATGCATTTTCAAGAATTGATGACTTGTTTGCACCCTGAATATGGCACAGAAAAGCAATTTAATGAAGCTGCGTTTTTAGATCATGTACTTGCGTTAAAGGAAAATGGTTTGTTAGAAGAAGCGGATGCCTATATCAATGAGCAAAACCAATTATTAACGACCTATCAAATAAATGAGGCTGGAAAAGAAATGTTGAGAAAATATTTACCGAAAAAATAATGGAAAGTAGTGAGAGAAGATGATACCAGCAAAAAAAACGGCCCGGATCTTTAATATTCAGAAATATTCGATTTATGATGGAGATGGGATTCGTACGTTAGTCTTCTTTAAAGGCTGTCCGTTACGGTGCAAATGGTGCTCAAATCCTGAAAGTGTGGAATCTGGTTTTCAGGTAATGAAACAACAAACATTATGTGATGATTGTGGTATTTGTGCAAAAGTTTGCCCTAAGAATATTCACAAAATACGTACAACAACCGATGGCAAGAAAGAACATTATATTGATCGAGAAATCTCTTGTAGTGGCTGCCGCATTTGTGAAGAGCAATGTCCTAAAAATGCTTTGACAATAATGGGACAAGATATGACCGTTACTGAAGTGATGGATGTAATTTTACAAGATATGCTGTTTTATATGAGTTCAAATGGTGGAGTCACTCTTGGGGGTGGTGAAGTAACCTATCAAGGCGATTTTGCTGTTGAACTTTTGGCTGAATGTAAAGAAAATGGTATTCACACCGCAATTGAGACCTGCGGGTATACAAAATGGGAAACAATGGAAAAATTTGTTGATGTGACAGACTTATTTTTATTTGATGTGAAGCATTTTGATCCGCAACGGCACCGTGAATTAGTTGGTGCACGAAATGACCGTATCATGACGAATTTAGAACGACTGTTTCAAGCAGGTGCGAATATTTCAGTTAGAATGCCCTTGATCAAAGGGTTAAATGACTCTTTAGAAACACTAAAAGCCACTATTATGTATATTAAAGAAATCCAAACAAATGGGCATTTGAAAAGTATCGATATTTTACCATACCACAAATTAGGGGTAGCTAAATATGAACAATTAGGTCAGACATATCCATTAAAAGATATTGATATGTCGTATACAGATGAAGAACTTGAAAAAATTAGAGACTATATGGCGCAATTCGATTTACCCATTAGAGTGATCAAACATTAAATAAATAAAAAGACGTTCAATTTCAATAGTATAAGAGATTCAATCAATGGAAAGGTAAAAAACTAGTTAAAAATTATCAAAGCATTGGATTTATAGAAAATCACTACGCAAATTAAAGGATTGCTGTGGCAAATACAATTGTTGATCATATTTGTCTATTTCATCTCCATTTTAGACTATCATACAACTATTTAGCTAAAAGCTGAAATTGTAGTAAATGTTATTTATGTTATACTGTATGTACAACAAAATTGTGTTAAAAGGAGCAATTAGTGTGGAAAATGTTTATCTAACTATCTACACCAGTTCAGAGCTTTCTCAACAAACGATCGAGCAGTCTCAAGAACTACTAAAAAGGTTTCCATTCAAGGTCCGTCCGCATTTTCAAATTTTAAATAAAGTGAGTTCAACGATTGATGAAACAAACCAAAGCTTCTGTAAGCGATCAACGGATTGTTCTTCTTGCCCCTCAAGCAGTGGTATTTTTAGAAAGAAGAAAATCGCTTCTTATTGTCACCGTTGCAGTTATGGATTAAGTAAATTTATCTATCCGTTTCAATACTGCGGCAACGAGCGTGGTTTGCTGATTTTTGGTCCTTTTTTTAAAGATGAAACAGATATCAATTTATTGATCGTATCTGACATCGATAAGGTTGGTGCAAATGAAAAAATGAATATCTTACATCTTTTTGAAGAGAATGAGTTAGAGAAAGTTGAAAACTTTGCTTCGTTTTTTGCTGCGTTTCTATCGCAAACGTTAACGATGGAGAAGTTGGAAAAAGAAAAGAGGAAAACTGAAAATAACTTAAAAATCCTCACTCAAAAAATCAAACATATTGAAAACCAGGATAACAAGAAAGGATTAACGCCCTATTTTGTATTTAATTCACTGACAACATTGGCAAGATTAGCTCATTTTAATGAGAATCCTGATTTAGAAGAAGCAATATATAAACTATCTAGTGTTATCCGTTATAATTATCAATCGCAAAATCACTGTATCTCTTTAAAAGAGGCATTTATCTATTTAAACAACTATTTGGAGCTCAGTACAACTAGATCTTTGAAGCGTTTATCCTATGAAGTTGATCTTCCCCAAGATTTGATGGAGTATCGTATACCTGTAATGACGCTGATCCCAATTGTAGAAAACTTATTAGAAATCAGACTCCCAAAGTATGGAGATGAGTTTACTCTATTATTTACAGTAGCTGAAACCAAGGGAAATATCGTTATTACGATTCAAGAGCAGATTCACTTAGATAGAAAAAGAGAATTAGCTGTAGAAGAAGAATTTCTATATGCAATTGCTAAAAGTAATTCGAGATTAGTTGATTTATTAGGAGATCAAGCACATGTGCGAATGGTAGAATCGTTAAATATGTTAGTTGTTGAGGTGATGCTCCCAGCTTCTAAAGGATTAATAGTATGACCAGAGGATGAAGTACATGAAAAATATAATGATTGTTGAAGAGGATGAATTAGAACGTCAATTTATAAAAGATATTATCAAAGAAAATTATCAAAGAGAAAATTTAAATGTGGTTGAGGTTCAAAACGGAATAGAGGCATTAAAAAAGGCTAGGGTATTTCAGCCTGAGTTAGTTGTAATGGATATAGAAGTTGCGGGTGTGAATGGGTTAGAATTACAAAAAGAAATGCTACAAATCAAGCCAACAATTTATACGATTTGGACATCGATTTATTCTAATTTTGAATTATTAAGCCAAGGATTGTCTTATAATATTTGTGGTTATCTATTAAAACCTTATTCAAAAAATCAAATGATGCAGTATTTAGATAAGTTTATGACTCGTAAAAAAAAATACACTCTCTCAGATCAATACAATAAACAATTTAGCGAAGGAATCAATAAAGCAATCCAATATATCAAGAAAAACTTCAATCAGAAGATAACGATTGACGATATTGCCAACCATGTTTATTTAAATCCGCAATATTTTGGACGTTTATTTCGCAAGGAATTGGGCATTAGTGTAAATGATTATATCAATATTTTGAAAATAGAAGAATCGTGCCGTCTTTTACATGAAACAGACTTACCATTATATCGAATTGCAACAGAAGTTGGTTTTGCTGATTCTTCCTATTTTACCAGAGTATTTACGAAGTATTTGCAAATGACACCACATGAATACCGTAAACAAGAAGTTGGTAAGTAAATCTATAGTGAGTGGGGGAAACGAATTAGTCTTCTCAATTTGCTACGACTAATCTATGATATAATAAGAAAAAAATACAACTATTTCTTATTTTAGTCTTAGAGAAGAGAGTGAATGTACAATGTGGAAATCACCAGAAGAAAAATCAGCTGCGTACAAATTATTGGTACAGCAACAAGCGGCTATTATTGAAATCGAACATGATAAAATCGCCAATCTTGCCAATTCATCTGCACTATTAGCAAATGCATTACCTAATACCGTTTTTGCCGGTTATTACTTATTTGACGGAGAAGAGCTAGTCTTAGGTCCTTTTCAAGGGAAAGTTTCTTGTACTCGAATTAGAATGGGAAAAGGGGTTTGCGGTGAATCGGCTGAAACGCGTAAGACCTTGATTGTCGATGATGTGAAAAATCATCAAAATTATATTTCTTGTGATTCTGCTGCGCGCTCAGAAATTGTCGTGCCAATGGTCAAGGATGGAAAATTGGTTGGTGTTTTAGATTTAGATAGTTCAGTAACATATGGATATGATAAAACGGATCAAGAGTACTTGGAACAATTTATAATGGTACTTTTACAAGGGACAGATTTTTATTGAAATATGAGCTTCCTTTTCGCTTAATTTATTTTTGCATGAGATAATTAGTAAAAATAGATTGAAAGGATGACGATCATGTTAGAAGTGTACTTGAATTTTAAGAATGAAGCAGCGGATGCAATTGCTTTTTATGAAACTGTATTTGATGTTAAAAGTGAAGGGGTCATGACCTTTGCAGAGGCACCTCAAGATCCTGAACATCCGACACCAGAAGCATGGAAAAATTTGATTATCAATGCTTCAATGACGATCGAAGGTGTACCAGTCATGTTTTCTGATGTGCCAGATGGTATGGGGTTGACATTTATTGAAGGGAATAATGTTTCTTTAGTAATCAGCACAGAAGATGAAGCAAAAATCGACCGGATTTTTAATCGTTTGGCCGAAGGCGGTAAAGTAACAATGCCACTAGGAGAAACATTCTGGTCTAAAAAATATGGCATGGTTGTTGATAAGTTTGGCATCAATTGGATGCTTAATTGCTTCGTTGAACCTTGATTTTAAACAGAATCAACTGAAAAAACTGAATTGAAGATCATCAATGGATTCGTTAAATCCGTTGGTGATTTTTTATATAAAAAAATCTGTGAGGCGGTTAAGAAAAATCTACGTTTAATTTTGTTGGAATTTTGATATAATGGCTTAGGAATGACATGAGGAGGGGAAGTTTTTGATAGGATATGTCTATCTTTTTATAGCTATAATAAGTGAGGTCATTGCTACAAATTTATTAAAAGCCACAGATGGATTTAGCAAATTGGTACCATCAATCGAATGTTTAGCTGCTTATATTGTTTGTTTTTATAGCTTATCTAAAGCAATCAAATTTATGCCGTTAAATGTCGCATACGCACTTTGGGGAGCAATTGGAATTATCTTGATTACTATTTTTTCAGTGGTTTATTGGAAGGAACAAGTAAACACCCCGACAATGATTGGTATTGGTTTTATTGTGATTGGTACGGTTTTAGTTAATACTTTCGGAACAGGACATTGATTATTTAATCTGTGAACCAGTTTAGTGAGTGTTATCCAGTTGTAATAGAAAGGCGAACAATCAACACCTAAACCTTTAAAAATCAAGAATAATATGTTATACTAACTAAAGCGTATATTATGCTATTTAATCTTAACGGGGACGTTACGGATTCGACAGGCATAGTTGAGCTTGAATTGCGTTTCGTAGGTTACGTCTACGTAAAAACGTTACAGTTAAATATAACTGCTAAAAACGAAAACAATACTTTCGCTCTAGCTGCGTAAAAACAGCGGGTGAAGATCCTCCCGGCATCGCCCATGTGCTCGGGTAAGGGTCTCAAATTAAGTGGGATACGCTAAATTTTTCCGTCTGTAAAATTTAGAAGAGATCATCAGACTAGCGAGAGTTTGGGCCTGTTATGCGGCATGAACTTCAGCGAAGCCTTAAAATAGTATGACTATGAGCGTAGAAGTTTAAGTGACAATGTGTTTGGACGCGGGTTCGACTCCCGCCGTCTCCATTGTGAGACAATAAAAGGCGTTACAGATGTTGAAATAACAACGTTTGTAATGCCTTTTTGTTTTTCTGATGTAGAGATTGATGTAGGTTCAGTTTAGTTACTCATATAATTAGCAAAACGTGTTGCAGTTTCATCTTTCTTTTGTTGAGAAACATGAGCATATATATTCATGGTAGAGCCTACTATACAGCAAGAAATTCTATTTATTTTGGTTAAAATTGAGTTAAAGAAGAGTGCAGATAATTGCACTCTTTTTTTGTTGAAATACAGATACGAAATAAGCACATTGAGTCAGATTCTCTTAAATAAGGGATTCCCAAAAACAGTGGTTTTTGGCATAGGTGAAAAATGAAAGAGAAAGATCTATATGAACCAGTGAAAGAATGGTTGCTAAATGAAGTAGGCTGTGAAAATGTGTACTCTGAAATTTCAGATGCTAATGTTCTCGGAATTTCAGGAAGCGCTAATATAATTGTAGAACTAAAAACTAGATTTTCCTTTAAGTTGTTAGAGCAGGCAGAGGAACGCTTGCAGTACGAACAGTACGTCTATATATCAAGTAAATTATTTTATTACCGAACGCTATAAAAGGTAAAACGAACTAAAAACGTTTACAAAGTGACGTGAACATATTATGATTATATTACTAAAAGTAACGGAGGTTAAATTATGAAAAAATCGCTATTATTAATTTGTGCTTGTTTAAGTATTTTTTTTGTCATAGAAAAACTAAATTTAAGTGATAAATATGTTCAAGCTGAAAATGGTTCAATTTCAACCACGAGTTATTCAGAAATACATGTTCCTAAAATTGAAAATGATAAACAAGATATAAAATCACATACAGTTTCATTAAATAATATGAGTACTGAAGAACTATATGCCAGATTTGGCTATTTGACTGATGATCAAATAGACAATTATTCTCCTGATCTTGATGATACCGATAAGGTTGTTGCTCCTAGTGGAGGTGGAATTATAGGAAGTATTAGTGGGAAAGGAAATGCTACGTTAGAGAAAATCTCTAATGATGGATTAGAATATAAAGTAGCTGAGATTAATCCTGATACAGATCCCAATGCAATAACTTATAGAGAGCTAAAAGATTTTTTGAAAAAAAATCAAGAAGAGTTGTATAAAATCTATCAGAATGAATAGTAGGAGGAATTTATGAAGAAACTGTGTTTTTTGTTATTGTCAATTTTAATAATGGGTGTTGGAGGTATGAGTGAAGTTAGTGCAGCAGAGTACAAACCAGTTAAACAAACCCGTGCTGAGATAAATATACCCGAAAATGACGAAGAAATCATTGAACAACTATTTTCAGATCTTGAAGACACAGATAATGTTGTTATTTTACCAGATGGAGGAATTATTCATGGTGAAGTAGAATTGGTTTCTTTTTCTGAAAGGGAAAAAAGTAATATTTCAATTGAGTAGATTTTTTAGCATGGGATCCACAACAACATTATATTTGATAAAACTTTAATGAGTAAGGTATTTTTACTCATTTTCTTTTTAGATTAGCTATCAAAACTCAAAAGTATTGATAGTGCTTGTGTGGTGTAATAAAATAAGGCTTGTAAGACTGTCATATCTTACTATCATAAATAAGGTGAGAAATGGGGCAAAAATTGTGATTTTTGGCTATACAAGAGTGAGTACCTGGGGACAAGATTTAGAATCTCAAATTGTCGCTTTAAAAAAAGCCGGTTGCGAAAAAATCTACACTGAAAAATTCACAGGAACAAAAATCGATCGAAAAGAATTTCAAACGCTGCTTAAAGAATTATCTGAAGGTGACACGTTAGTCGTCACAAAATTAGATCGTTTCGCTCGATCAACGGTTCAAGGACTAGAGACTGTTCAAAATCTTTTCAAAAGAGGAATCAAAGTTCATATTTTAAATATGGGTATAATCGAGAACACACCAACTGGAAGATTGACATTTACAATTTTTTCGGCATTTGCAGAATTTGAACGTGATATAATTGTAGAACGTACACAAGAAGGTAAAGCGATTGCTAGATTAAATCCTGATTTTCGAGAAGGACGGCCAAAAAAATTCAGCAAGGATCAATTGGATCTAGCAATGGAAGTGCTGAAGAAAGATACCACGAAAAATGTCTCACGTAAAACTGGAATAAGTGAAGCGTCTCTTTACAGAGAAAAAAGACGAAGAAAGTACCAAAACTTATAACTAAATCTATATTCGGTAAAACTACGTTAATG
Organism: Enterococcus sp. AMC1252; assembly: GCF_058216515.1. Lineage (NCBI taxonomy): Bacteria > Bacillati > Bacillota > Bacilli > Lactobacillales > Enterococcaceae > Enterococcus > Enterococcus sp. AMC1252. The sequence continues at coordinate 2,258,930 of NZ_CM177097.1, read as the reverse complement.
GTAGAGAGATTCTAAGCTCATTTCAACTTTTAAACTGAGGGATTATCTTGAACAAGTAATCTAGTGATTACCTAAAACGACGTTTTAGGTAAAATAAAAAAGCTATCCCAAAACTAGGACAACTTCCAGTAATACCAGTATTTCATATTCATTGAATCATTAATTATGCAAATTATCGAAAACTCTCGTTTTAGGTAGAACAAAGAGCTACCTTGATTTTAATATTAAATGACTGTTGCAGTAATGTCAATTTAAAAAAGCATCAGAAAGGAAGTTGAGTATTAATGGAAGTAAATTTAAATGAACTAGGTCTGATTTTGCATGGCTTGTACATGTCAGATTATTTTAAATCGGAGGATATAGAAGAAGCGATTGAACAAATGATTGAAGATGTTGATACAACAGTATCTATCAAAAAGGATTAATAGTTATATATATTAAATCTAAAAGTTATAGCAAGGAGGAATAAAACTATAATGGAGAGAATATTCCCTAGCTACAAAGAAGTTTTTGAAGAAACAAAAAGGCGTTTAGTAGGATTAAAAAAATTGGGAGAAAAAAAGACCGGACAGTTAGAAGATGAGGATAGTTTTCTATTTCTATTGATAGGAAATATAAATTTAAGGCTAAATACCATTTTTTATTTATTAGAAAATGGTATTACAGATGGCGTATTACCGTTGCAACGAACAGTATTTGAATTACAAGTAGCTTTCAAAGTATATTCAAGTTCCAATCAGAAAGAAAAGTTTCTCAAAGCGTATTTTACCAAAAAAGGTTTTGAGAGTTCAATAAAATGGGACAGAGTATTGAACGGTGATGGTTCAAATTTATTTAGTGATGAAGAACGAGAAGTGATAAAAGAGTTTAAAAAAGACTATGAAGAATCTATTAGGGAGCAAACAAAAAAATCGCCTTTTAAAGTTTGGTACGAAATAGCAAGTGATCAGTCATTGAAAGAGATCAGCGATGAATTTTACACAGGAATAGAATACTTTGCTAACTATGATGAATTATCAAATTGGGTACACCCACAACGATTAGAAGAAAATCTTACGCCTGATAATTTTAGGCAGCAACTACGAGCAGAATACTATGAACTTCTAATTGGTTCGTTAATGTGGGATGTGAAGAATTTAGTTGATGATATTGCTTATATAGCGAAGAAATTCAAAGTGTTAAAAAGCCCACGTCTTGTTAAGTATGGTAATAATGTAGAAAAATTTTCTCAAAAGTTACAAGAGTTAAGTACAAACTAATATTGATTGATTGCCAAAAAGGATGACTGTGGGTAATCATTTCATGTAAGCAAATGAAACAACCAGATTTTATTAGAATATTTGGAGTGACTGTTTCCTATTACTTATTAATGGGTATGTCAACTAATAGAGGGAGAATCAGTATATGGAACAAAGTAACCAGGACTTTTTGAGTACTTGGCAAAAAAAATGGGCATTTTTCTTTGCCTTATTCTTCTCCATTATTGGGGCTATGTATCTTAGTTCAAATTTTTTACAAGCAAAAATGAAAGGAACGTGGGTAATTAGTGATAGTTCAATTGACTATGGGTTTGAATCAATTCCTAAAGAGGTCATCATAGAGCCTAATCAAATAAAAATGGATGGAAATAGAACTATTCATATTAGTTACGGATCTAAGTCGAACAGGTCATCCATTGCTCGAAAAAATTTTGATAAAGGTGACATAATTTATTCATTTTACGATAAACAAGATACGCTAAATAGCTATATGCTTATATACAATCGAAAATCTCCTGATGAATTGGTACTTATGATAAAAAAATCAGATGATGTTGATGGTGAAGAGATAAATTTATTTACGTTGGATAGAAAGGAAGCAGACTAAGTGGAGGGACAACAGTTAAAGTTACGCTATAGAAAGAGACCTTTTGTGACATTGTTAATGTTTTTAACGGTGGTACTTTTTTTCTTTGCATTATTTATACTTGATTTTGATAGAAATAAGGGAATGTATATGATATTTATTTTATCAATCAGTTTTCTGTTGTTTGGTCTTTTGTCCCAACTCGTCCTATGGAGAAAAGAGTATCATTTTTTGGTTGATAAAAAAGAGAGAAAACTATTTATTGATAATGGATTAAGGAAAAATAAAGAGGTTGATTTAGATGATATTTTAGGAATCGCCTATGATTCTGTTACTGTAAAATCAACTACTACATATACGCTACAATTAAAAGTGAAGCCTAATGTATGGGGAACTTATTACAAAAAAAAACCATCAAATATTACACAAGTTGAAAAAGATTATATATATATGTTTATCTCTGTTGGGATAGTCAATCAAAACGATGCAGATGTACAGCAATTAATAACATATCTAAGTGGGTGTGGATTAAAATTAACAGAATTTCAGAAAACAATTCTTGGAAAAACAAGCGGTATTATGAAAAAACACAGTATTGATACTACATCAAAGGAATATAAGAAATTAGTTTATAAACAAGTATTAAGTTATTTTTTTAAATGGTTATTTGTATTGTTTTTTATCTTTTATTTTTTGTTACAATTATTAGGAAGATTCAATGGAATCTATTGGTAAAGTATGGTGTTGGAAGTAAAAACTTCTTTAGTTTAACTTGACAAATAATTTTTTTTTTAAAACTATAGGTAGGAGAATAGCATGGAAAAAGAGACAAAAGACTATAAAAATGAAAGTATTGGATACTACAGCGCATGGCTCAAGTGATGACCTACATGGTAGAAAGCAAAAATGATTCTATCGATGACTTTATTGTAGAGTTTGAGTTTAAAGAAAAAGATTTTAAGAAATACTTAGATAGTGAGGACTACTCGTCCATTACGAATAACACGGAATACATACAGTTTTCATGTTAGCAACTTCAATTTTTGAGGTTCCAAAACCTGTAAACTATTTAAAAGAAATATTTATCAAAAACGATAATTGAAGGAGGCTGTGCAATGTTATTCTTATTAATGCCTGTTTTTGTGTTTTTAGAAATAGGAGTAATTCACTATATTTTGTATCATTTAATCAATAAGATAAAGTGGAAATTAACGTTTGAACTTCATTTATATATGACAGGATTGATAGCTGGAGTGATTAGTTATGTAGTGGATTGGCATGTGATTTATTCTTTTTTATTTGCTCGACAAGAAGAGGGATTTATGATTGGATTTGGCTTGTTTTTATATATGTCTTGGGTAATAGTACCAATATGTTATTGGATTGTTTTGAGTATTTTTTATGTGATCAAAAAAAAGTCCAAAATTAAATTGATGGGAAAAAATTATCAATGATCGCCAAAAAGGATAAATAACTGAAGGAGGAAGTCATTGCTTATGTTAGTAAAGTTTCCTAGCTATACAAAAATATTTGAAGAAACAAATAGACGTCTGAAAACCCTGGAAAAGTTAGGTACAAAAAAAACAGGTGAGTTAGAAGATACCGATAAGTTCCTATTTTTAATTGTTGGCAATATAAATTTACGCTTGAATACTATCTTTTTTCTTTTAGAGAATAATATTATAGACGGGGTACTTCCATTACAGCGAACTGTCTTTGAATTGCAGATTGCCTTTAAAGTGTATTCGGAATCTGATGAAAAGGAGAGATTCCTTATGTCTTACTTTAATAAAAAAGGATTTGAAAATAGTGTAAAGTGGGAAAGAGTTTCAAATAGTAACAATGCAGACTTATTTACTGATAAAGATAGAGAAATATTAAGTGATTTAAAAAAAGAATACAAATTATCTATTAAAGAAAGCTTTGCCAAATCACCATTTAAAATTTGGTATGAATTGGCGAGTGATAAATCATTAAAAGAGCTAAGCGATGAGTATTACACAGGAACAGAGTATTTTGCAAACTATGATGAATTATCTAATTGGGTACACCCTCAAAGATTAGAAGAAAATATAAACGTTACAGGTTTTACACAGAACCTACCTCCCCATTACTATGATCTTCTAATAAGTTCACTCATGTGGGCAATTGATAATTTTACTAATGATATTGTTTTTATTGTAAAAAGTTACAATATATCAGAAAGTCCACGAATATTTAAGTATGGAGAGAATATTAACATGTTTTTGAAGGAATTAAAGAACTTACAAATAGATGTTACCAAAAAGGATAGGAAAGAAGGGTGAGCAATGGAGCTAAACTTATTTGTAATGAAAATTGGGGTGTATAGTAAAGCCTATGAGCTTGAGTGCGAGACAATGCAGTCGTATATCTCAACGTGTCTTTGTCCAAGATGTGGTAAAAGTTATTTGCCAGGTGATGTAGCATTGGCTGCAAGATCTAATCTAAGCGCTATAGATTTAGATATACATATTTGTAACGAGTGTGCGTTGTCAGACAAAAAAGTACAAGTTTAAATGATTTTAATTCTTGGGCAATTGCAGATTCGCAATTTGATAAATAGGATTTTCAAAAAGGATCAGAAAGGATAATTGAATGAAAGTATTAAGTAAGGTTGTACCGTGGATAGTAGTATTTGCATTGATTTTTGTATTTATTAAACTGTTATCTGTTAGTTGGTTCTATTATGTTGTGTATGCCCTGTTAGGAACCTTTTCAGTGGGTGTAACAACATTAGCACTGTTGGCAAAAAGAAAAAAGTGATTCCTAAAAAGGATGAATACTATTATTAATCAGATTGGAGATAAAAAATGAGAGGTCCATTAACTTTATCGTTAATCCCAATTTTTTGGAATCTATTTGTTTGGATGTATACATTTTCAACGTTTAATCCAAATTATAAGACAAAATTTAGTTTGAGAAAATTAGCCATTATAAATTTATGTGCAGGTGGACTAAGTGGAATAGTTGCTGGATTACAAATGCATATCAAGTCCAAAAAATTATGGGTATGTTTTATAAGTGGTTCTATATTAGACATTATTATGATTTACTCCATTTTTATTTTAATAGCTAAATAAGTTACTATTTATAAGGTACAAAATTGTAGCAAAAAGGATAAGTTTATTGATAAGCTAAATAATTAATAGAAATGAGGTGTCGTCGTGGAAAAACTAAATTTTAATGAAATGTCACCTACCTTTAGAGAACATAGAAATTTTCTGAAGCTTTCGTCAGTATTAGTTGATTATGGTTATATGTGTTCTTGGTTGCCAGTTGATGATCAAGGTGCAGATTTTATAGCAGTTCACTGTAAAACAAACCATGTTCTAAAAATTCAGTTAAAGGGAAGAATATCAGTGGAACGGAAATATTTTGGTAAAGACATTTATATGGCTTTCCCGAAAGATGATAACAAACCATTGGAAGATTGGATGATAGTGCCACATGATAAGCTTGTAGAATTATTTATTTCACCTGCCTCTTGGGATAAGAATCATGGTCGGAGTAATGGGAAAATCCCGTTAAAGATACTGAATGGTGTAAGACAGCTATCAATTATTGAGCCAGTTACATTAACTTGAATCAAATACTAATCAAAAGGATAGGCAGCTGCATGTATGAGATCCAAAAACAATAAGAAAGGAAGCTATAATGAGTGAAAATGAGAGACAGCAAAATGAAAAAGAAGAATTAGCGTTAGAAAAGGTAAAAAGTATAATTGACTATCATTTGGAAAATGATGCTAATGCAAGAAACTGTAAATTAGTAAATGAGATTAGGAAAATATTGGATCGTCTCAAACCTAATCCTCAATCAAATGATTTTCCTGATTTCGTTATGAGTAATGGATATTTAGAACATTTTGCAGTTACTTCGTCCAAAGAAAATAAAAAAGGTGCGGAGCATATTGCAAAGAAAAAGAAATTTGATGAAGCAAGCATGAAAATTCAAAGAGAGCTTAGTTCAGATCGTCCGTTTGTTAAACATTCTTTCCATTATCCGCAGCATTCTCATGAGTATCTGTTTTCTTCAATAAGAAAAAATGTAGGTAATCATTTAGATAGACTAGAGGCCTTTAATGGTAGAAAAGAGCTAGGAATATTTTTAATTGAGTATACAGAAGATCAAGCGTTATCAATGGGAGAATATATAACTAATGAGAATGATAAAAGATTTGGGAATCCGAATATTTTTTCCAGCTATATTTTAGGAAAGGACAAAAAAATTCTTGAATGGATATACCAATATAAAGGGAAACTAAAATTTCTAATTTTTTTAAAATCTAGTGGACTTGAAATAATTCCTATAGCAGAAATACCTAAAACATTAGATAAACTTCCTTATGATTATATAATTGCTCCAAATATTGGTTCAGTAGAGACAGAAATTTACAGTAACATACAATTTTAGGTTAGTTCCCAAAAAGGATAGAAAGGTAGATAGAAAGGGTGTACAAAAAAGCAAAAGTTTTAATGAAAGGAAAGTTTAACTATTCTAATTCAAAATTAAAAAAAACGTCAGTAAGAATTTTGTTAGTTCTTACAATTATCTTTGTATTTCTATTTGGAATAGAGATAATTAGTAACACTAGCGTTAATCTTGATGGTGAAGTGTTGCTAATTCTATTTGGAACAATCTATTTTGTAGGAGCAATATATTTGTCTGAGATAATTTATGAAAGGTTATTCTTGAAAGAAGTTGTAATAACTAAATGCACAAAGGGTGTAAGGATTTTGGTTGGTAGTGACGAAATTATAATTCAGATGAATAAAATACGTAGAGTTAAGGCAGAATTGAGTTATGGTGTAGGTTCAAGAGGAAGCTCAAAAGGAAGTTCACGATCAAGCGCTAAACTAGTAATTTACTTAAACGCTGAAGTATTTCATTTTACTACCTTGGGAATAAACGAAGGTGTTAAAAAAGTTGAGAGCTATATCAACAAAGGTATAGAGAAAAATAGCCAGAAGAGTTCTAAATGAACTGGATACGTTGTTTCAAAAAGGATGAAATGCCATATAGCATAATTTTAGATTTAGAGGAAAGACCGATAGAAAATTTTTTAAAAGAAAATAAAGAATTGCTAGATCAAACAAAAAATTATGCCTGGCCGATAATGTATGATTCAATACAAGAGCTGGAAGAAGAAGTAAGGAAAGAGCACATGACCTATCAAGTGTTATATTCTTCATATGGAATGAATGGATGGGTTTTAGCAGAACGAGTAGAAATTATCGATGGTAAGTAACTTTTAATAACGGTTCTGTCACTAAAACAAAACAGAATTTAAATAGCACAACCAGAATTCTTAATTTAACAAGATTTCTGGTTTTTTACATTTGCTATTATTAAACATTTACTAATTTCTACTGTCTATTTTTTTGCATTGAATGCTGGATGAAAGTAATCCCTACAACTTGTAGGAGTTAAAATAGTCCTACCAAGGTTTAAGTAAAGAAGTATTTGAATAAGTTTATAGCTGATACGAAAAATAAAATCAAAGCAAACAAAATAAAAATAAAAGTGCCTATTTTATTTTTATTTGTCAATGTTATCGAATCAGTTCTCAACCTACTAGAAAGCCCAATTATACTGATGATAGAACCAGCGAACAACATACCCACAGTATTTCCATACCCTTTATAGAGCCAGTTATCATTATAAAAAATTAATTCAATGCCTTTAATGTCTAAATAAAAATCGATAAAGATTCCAAGCAAAAATAATAGTGCTGCTTTGCCTGTTGAAATACCAAAAGTTTTCATTTAACACCTCAGTAATTAGTAATAAATAAATTATAGCACAAGAAATGAGTAGTGATGAAGAAGATACTTAGAGATTATGTTTTTTAGGTCTAGTTTTTTATCCAAAATTCAGTAGATGCTATCTGTTTGAAAATATAATAAATCGAGGGAGACAAGACTCATTTCAGTAGGCGCAAAAATTCTTTTGCAGCACTTGAAAGAATTTGATTTTTTTTCCAAACAATGCTGATATTTGCAATCAACGAGGGTGAAAAAGGGATAAACGTTAGATTTGTATTCGCTGTATTTACAATACCTTCAATACATAAAACACTCGCAATACCTTCTTTTGCTAAAATAGAAGCATTATAAAGTAGATTATACGTACCAATAACATTCAAATGTTCCATGTTTCCACCAAGCCATTCAGAGAGTTGATTATCAACTAATGATTGGCTTGAAATAAGGAGAGGAGTATGGTAAATGTCTTTTGGGGTGACTGTCTTTTTGTTGGCAAGAGGATGTGAGGTATTGACTAAAATTCCCCAATGATCAATTAAAGGCAGGCGAATATATTCGTATTTTTGTTTTTCTACAGGATCAATAACTAATCCAAAATCTAAAAGGCCTTTATCAATTTTTTCTAGTACATCATCCGCATTTCCACTATAAAGATGTATATCGATTTCTGGATAGTTGTCTCTTAGTTCATGCAAAATAGTTCCAAGAAACTCGAAGGCCTGTGTTTCACCTCCGCCAATCGATATTTGACCACTAATCACTTCATTTTTAATAAGATTTGTCGTTGTTGATTCAACTAAAGAAAGGATTTCTTTCCCTCTATTCATGAGATAGATACCATCATCTGTTAATGTGATGGATCGATTTCCCCTAATAAATAATGTAACACCAAGCTCATCTTCTAATTCTTTTAATTGTTTTGAAAGAGTTGGTTGAGATAGATGTAAGACTTCAGCAGCTTTACTAATTGTTTTTTCTCTTGCCACAGTTAAAAAGTAAGTTAATACACGAAGTTCCATGTTAGCATTCCTTCCTATAACTAAAAAGAATAGTTGTCTATGTTTTATTGGTATTAGTTAAGTATAAACGATTCAGGTATAATTTGGATAGTGAAAATTTAGTGAATAAATTAGGAGGGAAAGAAAATGTCAAACATAAGTTTACTGCAGAAAATTGTAAGAAAAGAGATTTTAAATGATTCATCTTTATTTAAAGAAATCCATTTGGTTAAACAAAATAATGAGCGATTGATGATGACGATGAACGCACAATATTATTCTAATGAAGAGGTCTTACAATATTTAGAGAAAATTACCGGTCAAAAAATTGATTTATCAGTAACGATTTCACAACCTTTCTATAGCGATTTTGGCCAGCACATCACATTCGGAAAAGATATTTTTATCAATCAGAATGTAACGTTTGTTGATTTGGGTGGAATTACGATTGAAGATCAAGTATTGATTGGCCCAGGATCTAGACTAATTACAGTGAATCATTTGATTTCTCCTAAAAAAAGACGTGGCATTAAAGTAGAGCCGATTTGTATTAAGAAGAATGCATGGCTAGGGGCAAATGTGACTGTTTTACCTGGTATTACAGTTGGAGAAAATTCGATTGTTGCTGCGGATTCAACAGTAACAAAGGATGTTCCTGATAATGTGGTCGTAGTAGGAAGTCCAGCCAAAGTGGTTCGAAAGATTGAAGAAGATGATAATGTATAAAAAATCTGTTTTTTATTTCAAAACGATCAACCCTTTTTATAAATGGGTATTTTTAACTGAATAGTGAAGTCGTTTTTGACTTCTTTGTTAACTGTATAGTCACTTTCTCTGCAACACAATTTCTTATTAACTTTGGTTGCAGAGAAAGAATTAAACTAATTGTTGATCTCGCTAGGAAAAATTAGTGAGCAAAAGTCTCTGCCACTTTGTGTCAATTTTACACTCCCTCTAGCGTATTGAATAGAAGATTCAGCGGGAGGATAAGCGTTTGATTTTTTTGTAATTTCAGCTGCTCTTTTTTTTAGATTTTTATAATAGTTAGAACTCTGAAAGGAAGAATAGACATCACGAAATGTTTTGCTAGAGGCAACCTCAGTTTCGTTGTAATTAATTAGACCAAATGAAACTAATGTCTCGAATGAAGTAGGTTGATAAGTAATTTTATTAGGTGTTAAAATTATCTTTCCTTCGATATCTCGCCATACCTTTGTTTTATTGTTGACGATTCTAACCCTCGCTAAAGCAGCTCTTCGGGCTGAGTTATTGTTATAAATTAATTTTAATAAATTTGCATCTGTAGTTGTAAGCTCAGATAAGATACTTGAAAAGCGAGGTGAGATTTTTGAATTTTTACGATTATCTATTGTTCCAGCAACTAATCTTGAAAAATAATCTCTCATATCATCTTCATCCAATTGATATCTAGCATCTTCCATTATTTTTAATGCAATACCAAGTTTCGAAGAATCTCTGTTATTTGCCGGAATTTTATCAGTTTCCTTATTAATTTTCTCAACAAAATCCTCATAATTTTTTTCTGTAATGACATTTAATTTTCTTAGTGGATTCATGATAAAATTTACAACGCCACCCAATCCTTGTCCGATTCCAACGGTGGCGGGCCCTAAAAGATTGGTAATCAACTCTTTTGGTATTGTTTCAATATTTATAATTGATTTTTTATCTTTAGTCATAATTACATCTCCTTTTGAACCTATTATAACAAATAAGGAATGATTTATCTATAAAACGTAGACTATATAAAAAAAAAAGTTTTAATATTTCACTTATAACGATTTTTAAAGCAATAGGCATTAATTATGGATAGGGAAAGTATTTCGATATTCAATAAATGCTATTTTTAATAGATATGCGAAAAATAATTGAAATAAAAAAACAGTTATAAACACATTCAAATAAGTGTTTATAACTGTTTTTTTTAAGTAAGTAGTACAAAATTTTTATGGTTTACTAGGTATTAATCTATTATGAGTGCTTTTAATTCAATCTATTAGTAACGATGTACACTTGAGTTCAATGAAATAGTATAGAAAATATCCAATAAAAATAAATTGTTAGAAGTACAGCACCAATGAAAAAACTTATAGCTATATATTTATAAAGTCGTTCTCCCTTTTTTTGTAAAAAAATAGAAAAAAGATGCCAATCAAAATAAAAATTAATGGATAAAGCATTAATTTCCCTCCTTTTTAAGGATTACACCAATAAGGTGAAATACTCATTTTTGAAAATGACTTTTGTTATGTATAAATTAATTATATCACAAATAAAGATGTGCGTCAGAGTGAATTTAAAAGGGGAGGAGGAGTTGATCTTAGTAAAACAATAGACAGTACCAACGAGTTGAAAATTGATACTGTCTATTATTTTAGAAAAGTGAATATAATTTGCTTATTGTCTTTTTTTTATCAAGTTATATACGATTAATAGTCCAACAACTAAAACTGAAAAAATAACCGAAAGTTTTTGAATAGCCGTTTTTTTATAAGAAACACGAATATTATGGGCACCTGATCTAAGTTTCACTGTAACTAAGCCATTTTTATTATAATTATGAATCACTTTTTTATCGACTTGAACTTCATACCCCTTGTAAAAAAACTTAGGAAACTGTACTTCTTGAGTCCCATTGATTTGTGCAGAATAATAATTAAAATTGTATTTTTTCATATATTGATGAGACGAATCAAGAGCGGGAATTCCATCAATGATCAAACCAGGAGACGCAAAATACTTTTTAAAATCGGTATTTTTTACTAAATATTCTTTACCATGTCCGATTTCTGATTCGTAAAAATCAGTAAAATTTTCATTAGTCACAGTGATGTTGTTTTGGATGTTGCTTTGTACGAGGTTGTTGATATTAAAACTGAGCGCTAAAAAGCTAGATAACGCAATCAACACATACACATTTTTTCTTGAAAGGAAAAGAAATTGTTCACTTAAACTAGTAGCAAGTAGGCTAGCAAAAAATGAAGCAAATAATAATAATCGCCAAGGAAATTGGATCGTCGCTAAAATGGATCCTTTAAAAAGTCCCCAAGGAAAAATATTTGTAGCTAGTAGAATAAAGAATAGTGTGATTAATGTAAGTTGTTTGTTGACAGGTGTTAGTTTTCGATAATTAAAAATAGCGATTAGAATAGCAACGAGAAGAAAAAGTCCTATATTAGGTTTTAATTCAGTGAAAGGCGCGCTCAAGTTAGCAAGACTATTTAGAATCAAATTCCCTAAACTAAAGTTTAAGCCATTAGCCCATAAAGTGGTATTATTAAAGTTAAATTTTACGGAATTGATCTGTTCAAGATAAGGAAATAAAAACCAAGCGGACAAACCAAGTGATAGCAAACCAGCTTGAATCAGACTTTTTAATTGGGCTTGTTTACATTTTTTCCAATGGATCAATATAAAAAGTAAAAGTAAGATAAATGAGTAAAAAGCTGTGATCAAGTGGCTAGCAATCAACAAACTCATACCTACTCCTAGCAGTTGCCAACGATGTTTCTCACTATAAAAAATCGAGTAAACACCAAGTATAAATAAAGGCAAAAAAGCAAAAGCTAATGTTTCACCAAAAGCTGCTCGAACTGATTGATCGATCAATCGATAGGTGGAAAGTGTATAAAAGCAAGAGAATAATAGAGCTTGCTTTTTCGAATGTTTAATAGAATATAGAAAATAATAAGAACTAGCAGCTGTAAATAAACTGACCGATAATTGATACAGATAGTAAGAGGGGACGAAATCAATCCCTACCAACCTGAAAACAGCAAACGGTAATAGTAGAATTGAGGGATAAAACAAGTCCGCTCCATAACCAAAATTTAACCCCATATTTGGAAAGACTCGTGGGAAAAAATCAAAATGTTTGACTGCCTGTGTATAACTTTCCAATCGTGTTCGATGAAAGAAGAGATCATCTTGGCTGAAAATATAGTGATTAAAAAAATAAGGGAAAATAGATAGAATGCTAATGCCTAGTAAAGCAAATATTATGATGATAGTTGTCTTATTATAGTTTATATTCAAGTGAATTCGCCTGCTTTATTGTTTTTTTCTATTTTAACAGAAAAGCAATAATTATATAAAATATTCGAAAGAAAAATAGTAGGGGAAATGAAGAGTTAAGGTGGGGAACGTTTGCTATTTGACATGTTTTAAAACATCTAAACAAACTCACTAGCCAATGAATAGTGAGTTTGTCTAGAAAAAAGTCGGAAAAATTTGAGTGATGATTTTTAAGAAATGACAAATAAAAAATATTTATTAACTAAAGGGTTGAAATTAATAACATGATGTAGTATTATAAATGTACCCTAACAGTATTTTCATTTTACTCAATCCGAGTAATACTCCTTATCCCACCTTGAAAAAGGTGGGATATTCTGGTTTTGAACTTTTTTAAAGCTACGATTCTTTTAGTAAGCCTACTACATAATTATTTAACATTTTCTCGCTGTCTCGTTCATGTGTTAGCATTTTTACTTCTTTTTTTACTTGTTCTGCTTGTAAGGTATCGCCGGTATTTTCTAATAAATGTATGAAGTCATAAACTCGTTCCATATATACAGGTTCTCCCTCAAGAATATAGTTTAATAGATTTGTTAAATACTGAAGATTTAATTTAAAACTGTAATTTTCATTTAGTTTATCTTGTTTCTTAGCAAGCTTTATATACTTTTCGGCGCTTTCGTAATCCTTCGCGTATAGACGCATAGAAATAAGGTTGATAAGAATATTATGAGCGAACTTTTTAGTAGTAAAATCACGTTGTTCTTCATATTTTATAGGAAACATTCTCGCAAGAAGTAAGTCAGCTTGTTTAGCTTTAAAAAAGCGAATTAAATTTGCGGTGATAATATAGTCATATTGAAGATAGAAAGACTTATTTAGTAAATCGTCAAAAATATTAGTTATCTCTTCTGAGGTCACAGGTTCGACTTCTTCCCAGTGAGCATTGAAAAAATTTTTAATAGCAATATAATTTGATAATTCTCTTAATGTCTTCTTTTTATTATTCTTTAATGAAAAATAATAGTTAAGAAGTTTTTGTTTAGTGCTCTTATTTTCTAAATGCGCACCACAATAATAAAAAGTTTCTCTAAAATCTTGTTGCCGCTTATCAAATGTTGTGAAACTAAAAAATTCGTCAACATTAATAGAGGTTTGATTTAGTATCTCTTCTAATTCAGTTACCTTTAGTAACCGTTTTCCACTTTCTATTTTTGAATAGGTGGAAGGGTCAGTATATTCAGACATCATTTCTCTTTGTGTTAACTTCAGTTTAAGTCTAAAAAAACGCAATGTTTCATTGATATTCAATAGTTTCTCTCCCTTCTTATGCGATTATAGCATAAAAAGAAAGGAGAATTCTTATTTTTAACAAAAAAGTAGATATTTTATTTGAATTTTATGCCAATTTCGCACTTTTTGATTTTCATGCTTTATTTTTTTTCACTTGTTTGTTATTCTTTACCTTAGGAGAATTATTTGTTTGCAAACGTTGATTTCTAAAAAAACGAGTGGAGGTGTGTTGATGATTTCATTAATTGCTGTTGTAGCAAGCGTAATTTCTGTATATGTAGTTACAGGCGGAGCCTAAGACGCATCTAGCTACCTCGTATTCAAGTTATCAAAAACCAATTTTGTAAACAAACAATTTAACTAAAATAACTAAAAATGTATAAGTAAAAAGTGCGTACCAAAAAAAGTGCGAATAATAGCTTCTGATTTACTTTTCCTGTTGAATGAAGTAAATCAGAGGCTGTTATTTTTTTATTCTTCGTTGTTATTGACGGGAAGTATATATTGTTCAATAGCATATTTAGTTGCTATTGATTTTGAAAACATTTTTTCTTGAACGGTCTCCATATATCGAAAAAAGTCAATTTCACTTTTAGTGGGCTGTTCTCTTGATAAAATTTCTTTATCATAGGTTAAAGCAATGGCTTTTGAAAAATAATAAGAGTCGTTTTTAGAAATAGAAAGACGGAGTGTATCCCCAAATAAAATCTTGTTTTCTTTAGAGAAAGAATCTTTTTTCAAATCAATCAGCCAAGTATTGTGAAAAGTTGTAGTTACTTTGATCAAATGTTGAGCCATTTGTTATCCTCCAATCAAATGTAATAATAGCTAGCTATGTCTATTATACCAAATAGTCTATCATTTGGGACATAAAGATTAGTCTTTCTTTTTTGTTATTTGATTGTATAGTACGGATTGTTTAGGGAATAATAGTTTGATATGATAAACTGAACTGAGCGATCAAAGGAGAAATAGAATGAAGAAAATCACACCCAAGATGTTTATCACATTACTAGAAAGTAAAGAAGAGCGATTTGCAGTTGTTATCAATCACTGGTTTTATTACATAGAAAAAGGACGAATCTATCGATTTCAACAACATAATAATACAAAAATGCTAGCTATGTTAGGTTCATTTTATGAAGAAGATATTAATAATGAAACACTGATTACAGAGTTGCAAAAAAGTATCATCAATCAAATTCAATATGATTGGTTTACTGATGTCTGGAAAGAGACGATTGTTGAAAGAATCAACCGATCCTCTTATGATTTAGAGGCATTCTTTTTTTAAAGAGTAAAAAGAAGAATAGTAGTGCATATCATTTGTAAAAGTAAAAATAGGGTAGTAATATAAATCTATCCTAACATTAAACTTTTTTTCATTTACTCTCATGAGTAAAACTCCTTTTCCCATCTTATGTAGAAGATGGGATTCTTTTTTTCGTCAGATAAAGTTTACTCGAAAATCAGTTGTAATTTTCATTTTTTTTTGCTAAGATTAGGGCATATGAATAAAAATGGTTGGGCGCAAGCTTCAAGGATCAGGTTCTTCAAGGGGTGAGAAGAATGGTTTTTTGAACTTACGCCCTTTTTTTATTTTCCGATTAAATAAGGGAATAAGCTGTGTTTTTAGTAAATAGAAGCACAAGTTATTCCCTTTTTGATTGTAATAAAAAAGGATACGTTCAATAATAAGGTTGAAGAATAAGTAATCGAATGATAGGGGTGAAAAAATGGTTTTAGAAGCGCTAGATAGAATTCGTGATGCAGAAGACAGAGTTGAAAAAATGAGACAAAATACTCAAGACGACATGGATCTTTATGAGCAAAAAAAAGCAGCGGATTTCAAGAAAAAACAAGAAGAAAGTCAAGAGAAAGTCAAGACGTTACTTTGTGAGTTAGAAACGCAAAAAAACAAACAACTTCAAAAAGAAAAAGATATTTTGCTAAGTGAAGCGAAAGTGCAAAATCAAAGCTTTAGAGAAAAGTATGAAAAAAACAAAGAATCAATCATTGATCACGTAATAGAAAGGGTGAAAAAAATCTATGGCAGTCAATAAAATGGAAAAAATGACGATTATAGCTGCAGCTGAAAAAGAAGAAGAAATTCTTCAAGCAATCCAAGGGATGCAGGCAATCGAAATCAAAGATTTTTTTCATTCAAATGTAGATAGCTCTTATGTAAAAAAGCATTTTGCAACAACACTGGTAGAAGAAGATGAAACTCAAAAGAAGCAGTTCCAGTCGATGTTGACTGAGATTCAAGATTCATTGACTTTTATTGAACGATTCTCTGAAAGCTCTTCTAAGAAGAAACCATTAAAAAGACAAGTTCGTACATTAAGTTCTTTGGAAAAAGACTTTGATGTGTTAAAAATCAACAGATATTTAAAGGAAATAGCATCACTGAAAAATAGATTGACAATAATTGAGACTACAAGAAAGGACTTATTGTCTAAAGAAAAATGGTTATCTCGCTGGCAGTATTTAGATATTGTTCCGAAAAACAATAATTTTGAAAGTACCAATATATTACTAGGGTCCATCAGTTCAGCAAGTCAGACGGATTTTTTGTCAGACTTAAAAACAATTTCATCAATTTATGTGGAAGAGATATACCATAGTCAAAATCATGTTTATTACAGTTTGGTTTATCTAAAGAGTCAATCATCCGATGTAGATGAAATCGCAACTAGATATAGTTTTACTCCTTTTGATTATCCATACGATATTTTACCTAAAGAGGCATATCAACAGAATAAAGGTGACCTGTTCGCACTCGTTGAGGAAGAGAAGCGATTAAAAAGTGAGTTATCTTCTTATCGAGAACATTTAGAAGAATTATATTTAGCAGAAGAAATGACGTATGCGTATATCCATCGTGAAGAGGCAAAAAAACATTTGCTGAATACGTCTTACTTTTTCATTATGCAAGGCTGGATTCCCGTTGATGAGAAACGAGAATTGACTGCAATTTTAGAGGCTGGATTACCTAAAGATGAAGTGTATATTACCTTTGATCAGCCATCAGTTGATGAGATTCAGGCTGATATTCCAGTGAAATTGAAGAACAATTCCCTAGTCGCACCTTTTGAGATGCTCACTGAAATGTATAGCTTGCCAAAGTATGATGAGATAGATCCTACACCGATCATGACACCGTTTTATATGGTATTTTTTGGTATGATGGTGGCAGATATTGGTTATGGCTTGTTAATGTTGATAGGCGCATTACTTGCGTTGAAGTTAATGGTTTTACCGCGAGGAATGAAACGATTTGCGGACTTCTTTCTAATATTATCATTTCCAACGATTATTTGGGGCTTTATTTATGGGTCATTTTTTGGCGCTGCATTACCCAAATTATTATTTGGTATCCAGTTGCCGTTTCCTATTTTATCAACAACTGAAGATGTAAATACAATTTTGATTTTATCTGTAATTTTTGGGTTTATTCAATTACTGACAGGTTTAATGGTGAATGGAATCGAATTGACAAAGCGAAAACGTTACTTGGATAGTATCGGTGAAAGTTTTGCTTGGCAGGGTTTACTGATTGGGATTTTGATTGTGGTCTTAGGTATGATGATATTCAGTAATGATGGTTTAATTACAGCAGGAGTCATTGTGGCTGTCATTTCCGCTTTATCAATCGTGATTGTGCCGGTCATCCAAACGAAATCAAAAGTCAAAGGATTAGCAAAGGGACTCTATGGGTTATATGGTTTAACTGGCTATATTGGGGATTTGGTCAGTTATACTCGATTGATGGCTTTGGGAATATCAGGCGGAAGTATTGCTGCGGCATTTAATATGTTAGTCGCATTCATGCCACCAGCTGCACGATTTACAGTTGGGATTTTATTGATCATCGCGTTACATGCGTTGAATCTTTTCTTAAGTTTATTAAGTGCATATGTTCATGGCGCTCGTTTGCAATACGTGGAGTTTTTTGGGAAATTTTATACAGGAGGCGGACGAGCGTTTAAGCCGCTGAAGACAGAAGAAAAGTATATGAACATCGAAAAAAAATCAAAAGTAAAAGAATAATGGAGGAATAATAACATGATAGATTACTTAATCAATAACAATGGTGGAATTCTTTTTGCAGTATTAGGAATGGCTATGGCAACAATTTTAGCAGGGATCGGTTCGGCTAAAGGTGTTGGTTTTACAGGGGAAGCGGCGGCAGCCTTAACAACTGAACAACCTGAAAAATTTGGACAAGCGTTGATTTTACAATTGCTGCCAGGTACGCAAGGGTTATATGGGTTCGTTATTGCCTTTTTGATCTTTATCAATTTAAACAATGATATGACGATGGTTCAAGGTTTAGATTATTTTGTGGCATCATTACCCATCGCATTTGCTGGTTTATTTTCTGGAATTGCACAAGGTAGGGTGGCTGCAGCGGGTATTCAAATTTTAGCGAAAAAGCCTGAACACGCAACAAAAGGGATCATTTACGCTGCCATGGTTGAAACGTATGCCATTCTTGGGTTTGTTATCTCATTCTTACTTGTCCTAAATGTGAAGTAACAGGAGGAAAAAAATGGAGGCAATCGAAAAAATCGTCGAACAAATTCTGGAAAAAGGTCAAATAGAAGTTTCGGAGCTGAAGAAAAGTGAAATAAGTCGGATCGACCAAGAGTATCAAGAACAGGAAGAAGCACTATTTTTACAAGAAAGTAAGCTGATCGAAAAAAATCAAGAACAAACAACTAAAGTTTATAAACAAAAAGAAAATCGTCAACAATTGGAAATCAAGCAAGCAACCTTGAATCAAAAACAGGAGTATCTAGAGCAGCTTTTTAAAGAATCTGTTGAACGGATGAATGACTGGACGGAAGAGGAATTTCAACTATTTGCAGAACAAATCATTGCCCAGTTACCAATAGAAGGCGAGGCTTTCTTAAAATTAGGTGCGTTTTCAAAAGGAAAACTGTCTGAGCAATGGGTATTCGAACATTCTAGTGATGTCTTAACGTTGATACTGGAAAAAGGGGAAGTTCCAAATGATGGGGGATTTATTGTTGCAAAAGAGGGTATCGAGTATAATTTCTTGTTTTCCAGCTTAATTCAAGAAATTAAAAAAATGGAAAGTTTTAAAATAGCAGAGATGCTGTTTCAATAAAACGATTTGCTCCACCTTATATGATGGGAGGATCATAATGAAAGAGACTGTATATAATCAAATCAATCCTTTGATTCGTCTTAAAGAAACTGAACTTCTAAGTAATAGTCAGTATGAACAATTATTAAATGCAAAAAGCACTGATGAACTAAAAGATATTTTAAAAAATACAGTTTACGGAACATATCTGACGGATGATTTTGCTGAGCGATTTGAATATGTTTATTCAGAGGAAAAAGGCAAACTATATGAATGGCTGTATGAAATGGCTCCAGAGCCGGAAGTGATTACAATTTATACTTCGAGGGCAACGTTTCACAATTTGAAAGTCTTGACAAAAGCGGAGCTGACAAATCAAGATTTGGATTATCTGTTTATTGATGATGGGCACTATTCGATAGAAACACTGAAAAGTGCGATCCGGACGCGTGTTTCAAATGAATTACCACAAGCCTTGATGAATGCCATACTTGAAGTGTTAGATTATTTTCAAGAATCTTCTACTCTGCAAGCAATCGATATCATTTATGATCGAAATTTTTTAACATTCCAACGACAATTAGCTGAAAAACTAGGTGATAAAGATATTGTGGCAGAAGTTACCGCATTTATTGATTTGACGAATATTTCTACAATGGCGAGAGGAATCATACAAGGACAGCATGAAAACTTTTTATCAACAGTCTTGTCTAGTTCAGGAAGTATTCCTAAAGCAACATTTATAGAGTATACGGAACAATCACTCGTTTCTTTTACTGATTTTATTCTAGGTACGACTTATGGTGACATATTAGCGCCAATCGTTTCTGCAGAAACGAAAAAACTAGACCTCGTTGCTTTTGAAAAAGTAAAAGATGACTATTTGACAAGTCTTTATGATAAAGCTAAAATCATGGCTTTTGGTCCATTGCCACTCCTCGCCTTTTTAAATGCTAAGGAAGTGGAGTGGAAGAATTTGCGTTTGATTTTAGTGAGCAAACGGAGTAACTTTCCTACAGAAGTCGTAAGAGAAAGGATGCGGATAACAGATGGCATATAATATAGGCGTAATCGGCGACAGAGATTCTGTTATGCCATTCAAAATTTTTGGCTTTGAGGTAATTTATGCCATTTCACCAAAGCAAGTGAGAGAGACGATTGAATCAATGGCGAAAAATAATTTCGGTGTTATTTTTATCACTGAAGATGCTTCTGAATTAGCAGTTGAAACAATCGAACGTTATAAAAGTGAGGTCACACCAGCAATTATTTTGATCCCTAGTCATAATGGAACAAAAGGCATTGGCTTGAAAGAAATTCAAGATAATGTGGAAAGAGCAGTTGGACAGAATATTTTGTAGGATGTTGGAATGTTTTTTCAGTGATGTGTGATTTAGCTTTACGTTTGATCTAGCTTTGCAAGTTAGGACTTCGGAAAAAAGATAAAATCTGATTGCGGCGAAAAGCCCGTCCTCAAATTTTCCTGTTTTTCAGTCAGTGCTAAACGAGCTTGCTTAGCTTTACGGAATAGGAGGAATGATTTTGCAAACTGGTCGAATTATTAAAGTATCCGGTCCTTTAGTTATGGCGGAGAATATGTCTGATGCAAGTATTCAGGATATTTGTCATGTTGGGGAGTTGGGTGTCATAGGAGAAATAATTGAGATGCGTGGAGATGTAGCATCGATTCAAGTATATGAGGAAACAACGGGAATTGGACCGGGTGAACCTGTCGTAACAACTGGTGAGGCATTGTCAGTTGAATTAGCACCTGGGTTAATTTCCGAAATGTTTGATGGTATTCAGCGTCCATTGGATACCTTTGCTGAAGTAACAGAAAGTAATTTTTTAAGCAGAGGAGTTCAAATCCCTGCCCTAGATAGAAACAAAAAATGGTTTTTTGAACCTACTGTTTCCATAGGAGAGGAAGTATCCGCAGGAGACATTATTGGGTTTGTTCAAGAGACAAAAGTAATTCCCCACAAAATTATGGTACCTTTTGGCGTCAGCGGAACTGTGGTAGAGGTTAAACAAGGTGAGTTCACGATTGAAGAAATCGTTTATGTCATCCAAACTTCGATGGGTGAAAAGGAATTTACCATGATGCAAAAATGGCCTGTTCGCCGAAGCCGTCCGATTTTAGAAAAACTAAATCCAGATGTCCCATTACTAACTGGTCAACGTGTGATTGATACCTTTTTCCCTGTAACTAAAGGCGGAGCGGCTGCAGTTCCTGGTCCTTTCGGGGCTGGCAAAACGGTGGTACAGCATCAAATTGCTAAATGGGCAGATGTTGACTTAGTTGTCTATGTGGGATGTGGTGAGCGCGGAAACGAAATGACAGATGTGTTGAATGAATTTCCGGAATTGATTGATCCGAGTACAGGAGAATCTGTAATGGAACGAACTGTACTGATCGCAAATACATCTAATATGCCTGTAGCTGCTCGTGAAGCATCGATCTATACAGGAATCACAATTGCGGAATACTTTCGTGATATGGGCTATTCTGTGGCGATTATGGCTGACTCAACTTCTCGTTGGGCGGAAGCATTGCGTGAAATGAGTGGACGTTTGGAAGAGATGCCGGGTGATGAGGGGTATCCTGCATACTTAGGGAGTCGTTTAGCAGAATACTATGAACGGGCAGGACAAGTTGTAGCGTTAGGTAAAGATCATCGTGAAGGGAGTATCACAGCAATTAGTGCTGTATCTCCGTCTGGTGGAGATATCTCTGAGCCTGTGACGCAAAATACACTACGTGTAGTAAAAGTATTCTGGGGTCTAGACGCAACACTAGCGCAAAAACGTCACTTCCCTTCGATCAACTGGCTGCAAAGTTATTCATTGTATGATTCAGAGGTGGGTAAATATCTAGATCAACAATTACAAGTTGAGTGGTCTGAGATGGTCACAGAAGGCATGCGTATCTTACAAGAAGAGTCGCAATTAGAAGAAATCGTTCGATTAGTTGGAATCGATTCATTATCTGATAAAGACCGCTTAACTTTGGAAGTCGCTAAATCGATTCGCGAAGATTATCTGCAGCAAAATGCCTTTGATGATGTTGATACGTTTACATCAAGAGAGAAACAATATAAGATGTTGCATTTGATTTTAACTTTTTATAAAGAAGGGCAGTCGGCATTGAGTTTAGGTGCGTATTTATCAGAACTTATGGCTGGAACAATAGGTTTGAGAGATCAAATTGCTAGAAGTAAATATGTACCAGAAGCAGACATCGACCAGTTAGATAGTTTAGTTGATGAAATGAAACAGACCATAAAACAAATTATCGCAGACGGAGGGATGGCAAATGATTAAAGAGTATCGTACGATTAATGAAGTTGTCGGCCCCTTGATGATCGTTGAAAAAGTTGAAGGAGTCAAATACGAAGAGTTGATTGAAGTTCGGATGCAAAACGGTGAAATCCGTCGTGGACAAGTACTTGAAATCAATGGTGATAAAGCAATGGTTCAAATTTTTGAAGGAACTAGTGGGATCAATCTTCGTGATTCAAAAGTTCGCTTTTTAGGACATCCTTTAGAATTAGGTGTATCAGAAGATATGGTGGGGCGGATCTTTGATGGTTTAGGTCGACCGAAGGATAATGGACCTGAAATTTTGCCAGAAAAAATGGTAGATATCAATGGAGAAGTAATCAATCCAGTTGCTAGAGACTATCCAGATGAATTCATTCAAACAGGAATTTCTGCAATCGATCATTTGAATACATTGGTTCGTGGACAAAAATTACCAGTATTTTCTGGATCTGGATTGCCTCATAAAGAATTAGCAGCGCAAATCGCTCGGCAAGCAAATGTTCTAAACAGCGATGAAGAATTTGCTGTTGTCTTTGCAGCAATCGGTATTACATTTGAAGAAGCTGAATTTTTCATGGAAGATTTCCGACAAACAGGAGCGATCGATCGCTCTGTCATGTTTATGAATTTGGCCAATGATCCTGCAATTGAACGAATTGCCACGCCAAGAATGGCGCTGACTGCAGCTGAATATTTAGCTTATGAAAAAGGGATGCATGTGTTAGTGATCATGACAGATATGACGAATTATTGCGAAGCATTACGTGAAATTTCAGCAGCACGCCGGGAAGTACCAGGTCGTCGTGGTTATCCAGGATATCTGTACACCAATTTGGCTACACTTTATGAACGCGCTGGTCGTATTCGAGGTCTAAAAGGATCGGTAACTCAGATTCCGATTTTAACGATGCCAGAAGATGACAAAACACATCCGATCCCCGATTTAACGGGTTATATTACTGAAGGTCAAATTATTTTATCTAGAGAGTTATATAAGAGTGGGATACAGCCGCCAATCGATGTTTTACCGTCATTATCTCGATTAAAAGATAAAGGGACTGGTGAAGGCAAGACACGAATCGATCACGCACCTACAATGAATCAATTATTTGCAGCGTATGCTCAAGGAAAGCAAGCGAAAGAATTAGCTGTTGTTCTCGGCGAGTCCGCTTTATCTGATGTCGATAAAATCTATGCAACATTTGCTGACAGATTTGAAAAAGAATATGTTAATCAAGGATTTTATACAAACCGCTCGATCAATGTAACGTTGGACCTAGGATGGGAATTATTGTCAATGTTGCCAAGAACTGAATTGAAACGAATCAAGGATGATATGCTGGACGAATACTTGACTGAAGGAGAGTGATCGATTGTGGTACGGTTAAATGTGAATCCTACTCGAATGGAACTCTCTCGATTAAAGAAACAACTTGGAACTGCAACTCGAGGACATAAATTATTAAAAGATAAGCAAGATGAATTGATGCGTCGTTTTATTCTGCTCGTCAAAAAAAATAATCAGCTACGGATTGATGTAGAGGAAGAGCTAACTGGCGCGTTATCTAGTTTTGTATTGGCTAATGCAACGTTGAATGAAGCCTTCATCGAAGAATTAGTAGCTGTTCCAGCGGCTGATATTACGCTCGATGTCATTGAAAAAAATATTATGAGTGTTACTGTTCCAATCATGAATTTCCATTATGATGAAACTGTAACGGAAGCACCGCTAAATTACGGTTATCTAAATTCAAATGCAGAGTTGGATGGCGTTTTTGACAAAATTTCGACTATTTTGCCAAAATTGTTAGAATTAGCGGAAGTTGAAAAAACTTGTCAGTTGATGTCAGAAGAAATTGAAAAAACACGTCGTCGAGTAAATGCATTAGAATATATGACGATTCCTCAACTAGAAGAAACCATTTACTATATTCAGATGAAATTGGAAGAAAATGAGCGAAGTGAAATCACTCGTTTGATTAAGATTAAGAATATGGGAAGCAATGCTTGATAATCAACAAAAGACCGATACAAAATATGCTCGGTACTGAGTTGATATGTGAAGCAGCAGATCGTTTAATCATTTATTAAGTCTAAGAGGGAGAAACAAAACGATTGTTTTGTTTCTCCCTCATTTTTTTGGATATTCATGACTTTGAACAGTCCATAACTGATCTGTAACTGCTGAAATGAATGAAATACCAGCATCTGTTTGTCCGTTTGTAAATACAGTTAGAATAAAAGGATGCTCGGTTTCTAAGATCCCAATATCATGTAAAAAACCTTCATAAGAGCCAATTTTATGTGCCACTTTTCCTGATGTTGTCGGTGTATCCATTCTTTCATGGAAAACCGTGTTTTTCATGTAATCATAGATTGTTTGATATTCTTGATTTGAGGATTTTTCATCGTATAAAATCTTAAGAATTTTTGCAGCATCTTCAGAAGTAAACTTCGCATCATCCCAGTCAGTTTCCTTTTGTAAAAAATGAGCGTAGAGTGCTTTTTTTGCTTCAACACCACCGCCAAAGGTGTCATACAACATATTTTTAGCAATATTATCTGAATAAGTGATGCTATATTCCTGCAACGTTCTTAACGAATATTTTGGTTGAATATCATTGATAATGATCCCCGTACCATCTTCGTAGTCTTCTTTTTCATTAAAAGTAAGCTGATCATCCCATTTTAAACTCCCAGCTTGGACTTTATCAGCGATCATCATAGCCAGTGGTACTTTTATAGTACTAGCACTATAAAATTCCTTTTCCCCATTAACTGAAATCTGTTTTCCAGTTGTCAGATCAACATAAGTCATTCCCACATCGCCTTTAAAAGTTTTAGCAGTATCAATCATCATTTGTTCAATTTTATGATAAAAATTCGTCAATTCTGGACTGTCAGCACTTTTTGTTTCCGAATTTTTAACTGCGGAAGCAGATGCAGATTTTATTGGAACGATAATCTTTTCACTCGTTTCTGTTCCGTTTGCGTAATCTACTGTGTGGGTAGAAAAAAAGAACGATACGATCAAAAAGAAACAAATAGAGAAAATCATCCCATATAGAGTCATTTTCTTTTTTTCCAAATACTTTTCGTTCCTTTCAAAAAAAGTAGAGTTTTAATGGCCATATCAAAGAATGATTAAAGCGATTTTAATTCACATAAAAGGTTCAACTAAAAATACGACCATACCCATTTAATCATTTTTCTTGTTGATTTGCAAGGTAAGTTAGAGTAAGAAAATCTTAGAGTGGTGATTTAAGGTAAGCAAACTAAAGCGTTAGCTGTTCATAATGTTGGAAGGTGTATTTTAACGCGGGAATAGCATCAGAAATCTAGGTGGTGAGCAATTGATTGATCAGTAAATGGAATCTGTGTAATGAACAAAGTCTAGCAGTGCAAAAGGAGGCAACAGGAGAGCAAAAAAAGTAGTGAAAGTTTGCGACGAAGAGCATGAATTAAAAAAAGCATTCTGCTGATAAAATTAAAACAAGAGCTAAGACCAGTTGTTTACGTTCGTCTTAGCTCTTGTTTTTTAGTTAGAAAACAGGTGGTTTTGGTTTTCTAATCGTCGTTTTAACTGTTTTGTATCTTTTATCAACGACTTACCAATTGTTGTGTCCTTCACTTTTAAGCGTTTCATCCGTCGATCGACGATTTGTCTGGTAGAAATAATGTCGTCGTTTTTTTTGATTGCCGTTTCTTTATTGGAAAACGGTTTGTGAGCAGCTAACTGCATGCCAAAAGAATTATATAAAAGTGTATAACCGCCAATTCCAGTCACTTTTTGATAAGCTCGTGAGAAGCCGCCATCGATCACAATCATTTTACCATCGGCTTTGATCGGTGATTCTCCTTTGATTTGTTTCACTGGCGTGTGTCCATTAATAATATGAGCATCTGCTTCGTTTAGAGTAAAAGCACTCAAGATGTGTTGGCAGATTTCAGAATTATTCCTCAGCTCATAATAAGCATTTTTTTCTTCTATGTGGGTGTCACTTTCTCGAATAAAATAGCGCTCAAACGTCTTCATGGCTTTTTTTCCAAAGAGAGAAGAACTTTCACCACACCATAAATACCACACGATATCTGTGGGGAAATCTTCAGTTTGCCAAGGCTGAGTAAAGGCTTGCTTAATGTTTGCCTCAAAAAAGTCCAGTAAACTTCTACCCGCATATTCTTTCCCATTAAAGAATGCAGATTGAAACGAGCCATCTTCGTTAAGTGGAATGCAACCATGAATTAACAGATTGTGGTTATAGGAAAGGTAAAGTGAACCTTTTTCTATAAGAAATGTCATATGCTGATTCAGTTTTTGAGAGTGTTGGAATTGCCGTAGCAAATCATTTATGATGAACTCTTCTTCTTTTGACAGCTTATAGGGGTCACGCCAATCAATTGTTTGAAAGCATGTGTTGATCAATTGATAGGAACGACCATTGAGTGTAATTTGGTTGTTTTTGATTTTATTTAATAGTAACCGATGGTCCATTTGAAATTCGGGACGACGTTCAATGAGTTGGCCTTCTAATTTTTCTTGAATGATTGCCATTGCTTGTTGAATTTTCATCGCATCAGTAAGTTCGGTTATCGTAAGCTTTCTGTAAGGATTTTTTTTAGGCATAAAATGAAGGTTTTCCTGATAGGTTATACGACTGTATGACTTCAATAAGTTTAAATCAATCCCATAAGCATTTTCCAAAAGATCAAGATTACCATAACGGGCGCAAATTCTCAAAACATTGGCTAAGCAAGCTTTAGAACCACTCACCGCACCTAGCCAAATAATGTCATG
The DNA here is from genome assembly GCF_058216515.1 of Enterococcus sp. AMC1252. Lineage (NCBI taxonomy): Bacteria > Bacillati > Bacillota > Bacilli > Lactobacillales > Enterococcaceae > Enterococcus > Enterococcus sp. AMC1252. Next base: position 2,231,732 of record NZ_CM177097.1, on the reverse strand, counting down.
ATTTCCCCACTGGATATCAAGCGAGTGATACTCAATCAAAGAATCAATTATTTTATCAGGATGAGGACCACGATCATAAATATCGCCAATTACGTGAAGATGATCGATCACAAATCGTTGAGTTAAATAAGCCAGATCTGCTATAAAACGCTCTGTTTCACCAAGCTCGATGATTTTTTTGATAATTTGTCGATAGTAAGCTTTTTTATCGGTTGTTTCATCATATTGATAAATCAATTCCTCTAGAATATATGCATATGTTTTAGGTAAGGCTTTACGAACTTTAGAGCGGGTATATTTACTCGAAGAAAACCGAACAATAATCAACAAATATTCAATTGTTTCAAACCACCAAGCTTGAGACAAAGACTGTTGTTTCTTTAAAGATTGAATTTTTTCTTCTGGATAATAAATCAAAAAGCAGAGTTCATCCATTTGTTGTGCAGAAAGTGTTTGATTGAAAAGTGTATAAACTTTGTCACGAATACTTCCAGAGCCATTTCTTAAAATATGGTTGAATGCATCAAATTCTCCGTGTAGATCGCTGATAAAATGTTCAGTACCTTTAGGTAAATTTAAGATAGCCTCCAAATTTATAATTTCGGCAATCAGCTCATTGGATCGGATCTTACTCATCTAGAGGTCTCCTTATTATTTATTTTGGGTTAAATCTTCGATGATCGTTGTTGTTTCTTCAATCGATTTTTTGTCTACATTGATTACAAGGGCATTGTATTTTTCAAAGATACGATTGGCGTAGTCTAATTCTTCTTGGATACGATCAGCATTTGTGTAGGCAGAATCTTCTTTTAAGCCTAATGAATGCAAACGGGACTTACGAATACCCATTAAACTTTCGATACTACTCGTTAATCCAATAATTTTTCTTGGATCAATTTGATCTAATTCAGCAGGCAAAGAAACTTCTGGAATTAAAGGTAGATTAGCAACTTTATGATTTCGATTCGCCATATACATACTTAGTGGTGTTTTTGATGTTCGAGAAACGCCTAACAAGACGTAATCTGCTTCTAGAAAACCTTTTGAGTCTTTGCCATCATCATATCTAACCGCAAATTCTATCGCTGAAACACGGCTAAAATACTGTTCATTCAGCTTGTGGATGGCTCCAGGTTCTTGTAAGGGTTGAATGCCAAAGGTTCCTTCAATAATTTCACTTAATGGGCTCATATAATCCACATATTGTAATCCTGTTCTGCCCGCAAACTCTTTGACTAAATTTACTAGTTGTTTATTTACTAAAGTTGTAACGACAATAGCTTTGTCATGTAAAGCATCTCTTAAAATAGGCTGTAATAATTCTTCGTCTGTAATGAATGGGAAACGTTGAATATCGCTCATATCAATACTTGGGTATTGAGCTGAGACGGCTGAAATGATTTTTTGCGCAGTTTCTCCAACTGAATCTGATACTAAATAAATTTTGATTTTGTCTTTTTTCATAAGTACACGCTCCTATTTTTTGATGGTTTTAATCTGTAGTTGTGTATAAATAACTCTTGGAAGAAAATATGAGGTAAACCATATCAATTATTAATAGTTTTCCTTTTCAATATCATTGCCTGCATTAATAAAATAAGCCATCATTCTAGTTTTGGTCACTTTACCAATCACTTTTTTAGGCTGATCGATCTCAACGACTGGTAAAGTATCGATACTATGTTGCATCAACAAACCCCCAGCTTCTAAAATAGTACGGTTACTAGTGATCGTAATGATGTTGGGCATACGACTCATAATCATAGCAACGGGTGTTTTTTCGGTATTTGGATTGCTGATAGCTGCTCGCAATAAGTCTTTACGAGATAAAACACCATTCAATTCATCATTGTCATCTTTTACATATAAAGAACCGACATCGTACATAAACAAATTTGTTACAGCATCATAAACTGTCGTACTTTGATGAATAAGGATAGGCGGTAACATAATATCTTTCACTGTTTTTTTGTACAGTTTTTCATAAAGTAAAGGCTCAATTGTTTGACCCGTATAAAAATAGCCTACTTTTGGCCTTGCATCAAGCAAACCAGTCATCGTCAAAATAGCTAGATCACTTCGTAAAGTCGCGCGGCTTAAACCAAGAGTTTTGGCGATACTGTCTCCGCTGATAGGCTCATTTTCCTTAACGATTTTGATGATCTCTAATTGTCTTGAGGTAAGTTTCATTTTATCGACCTACTTTCTAAATGTGACACACTAATTATTATATATTTCTTATAAAAATAAAGCAACAATAAAAAAAAGACACACTAATTATTGTTGACATTATATATGATACACAATATAATCGATTTTAGATAAATGTGATACACTAATTAGCAGAGAGGAGATTTTGCTTGTGGCATATGTAATTGATTTTTTAGAAGGAAGTAAAGAACAAAAAGACTTATTAGGAGGAAAAGGTGCTAATTTAGCGGAAATGACCAAATTGAATCTTCCAGTTCCAACCGGTTTTACGATTACAACGACAGCTTGTCTGGACTATCTAGAAAAGAAAGAAAATGTTTCAATTAGGCTGAATGAAGAAATTCGAGAACATATCCTTAGCATGGAAAAAAGAGCTAAGAAGACGTTAGGGGATGCTTTAGACCCCTTATTAGTTTCAGTGAGAAGTGGTTCAAAATTTTCAATGCCTGGGATGATGGATACGATTTTAAACTTAGGATTAAATGATGAAACGGTTATTGGTTTAGCACGAAAAACCGGAGATGGTCGGTTTGCTTATGATTGTTATAGAAGATTATTGCAAATGTTTGGTGATGTGGTTTGTGGTATTGATAAAAATCGATTTGAAGAACAATTAGATTTTTACAAATCAAAGAAAAGCTATTTGTCAGATACAGAGATGCAAGCAGAAGATTGGGAAGAATTAGTAGCGGTTTATAAAGATATATTTTTAGAAGTGACTCATCTAGCGTTTCCTCAAAATCCATATGAGCAGTTGACGTTAGCCGTGGAAGCCGTTTTTCGATCTTGGAATAATCGTAGAGCGATTACTTACCGTCGTTTGCATGATATTCCAGATACATTAGGAACCGCAGTCAATATTCAAGAGATGGTTTTTGGTAATTTTGGGGCTGAAAGCGGAACGGGTGTTGCTTTTACGAGAAATCCTGCAACTGGTGACAAGGGGATTTTTGGTGAATTTCTTTTGAATGCTCAAGGGGAAGATGTTGTTGCGGGTATTCGGACACCACAGCCAATCAGTGAACTTAACATTTTAATGCCGGAAGTTTATCAAGAGTTTTTGCGCTTAAGCCATCTTCTGGAAAGCCATTACAAAGATATGCAGGATATTGAATTTACAATTGAAAATCGCAAATTGTATCTTTTACAGACGAGAAATGGCAAACGTACAGCTAAATCTGCTTTCAAAGTTTGTATTCAATTAGTTGAAGAAGGAATTATTTCTAAGAAAGAAGCCATTCAACGTATTAATCCATCTATAGTGACCCAACTGCTACATCCTGTTTTTGAACCTGATCAATTAAAAAAGGCTGAAATCTTTGCTAAGGGGTTACCAGCAAGTCCAGGAGCTGCTAGTGGCAAGATCTATTTTACAGCCGAACAGGCTAAAAGAGCGAGTGAACAAGGAGAGAAGGTTATTTTAATCCGTCAAGAAACATCTCCTGAGGATATAGAAGGTATGGTAGTTAGTGAAGCAATTGTAACTTCTAGAGGTGGTATGACCTCCCATGCTGCAGTTGTAGCTCGGGGAATGGGTGTTTGTTGTGTAGCTGGTTGTGAAGAAATTCATGTAGATGAATTTCTAGAGCAGGCAATTGTAGGGGAAATTACGTTGCATCAAGGAGATACAATTTCTGTGGATGGGACTACAGGAATCATTTATCTAGGCAGTATACCTTATGTTGAAGGGGATGAATGGGAATTATTAGAAACAATTACGGATTGGGCGAAAGAAGAAGGTAGTATCGGCGTCAAAGCCAATGCTGAAACGCCTAAAGATATTAAAACGGCATTGAAATTAGGCGCTCAAGGAATTGGATTGGCAAGAACTGAGCATATGTTTTTTGGAGAAGAAAGGATATTTGAAATGCGCAAAATGATTCTTGCTGAAAACCAAGATTCCTTAATAGCACCATTGAATTTGTTAAAAGAGTTCCAAAAAGATGATTTTCGGATAATGTTTACTTTGCTGAAAGGAAAAGAGTGTACCATTCGTTTATTAGATCCACCGCTCCATGAATTTTTGCCGCAAACGGAAGAGGAGATTACTCATTTGGCAAATGCGACACAGAAAACAATTGCTGAAATCAAGCATCGCATCGAAGAACTTCATGAACAAAATCCAATGCTTGGCCATCGGGGGTGTAGACTAGCAATTACAACACCACAAATCTATGAAATGCAAGTAGCAGCTATTATTGAAAGTGCTATGGAAGTAGCTCAAAAAGAAAAGGGTGTAAAGGTCGTACCAGAAATTATGATTCCTTTGATTGGTAGTCAAGAAGAGATGAAGTGGTTACGAGAGCGACTAGTTACTACTATTCAAAAGATATTTGATAAAAAACAGCAAACGATTCCCTACAAAATAGGAACAATGTTAGAGATTCCAAGAGCTTGTTTAACAGCAGAAAAAATAGCAACGGTGGCTGACTTTTTCAGTTTTGGTACAAATGATTTAACGCAACTGACTTATGGTTTTTCACGTGATGATTCAGTGAAATTTATAGGAGCTTATCAAGATAAGAAATTATTGAAAGAAGATCCGTTTCAGCATATCGATGAAGAAGGGGTTGGTAGTTTGATGAGAATTGCGGTGGATAAAATCAGAAGCTTTGACCCTACTATTAAAATTGGTGTTTGTGGAGAAGTTGGTGGAGACCCTCAGTCAATTCGATTCTTAAAAAAAATTGGCGTGGATTATATTTCTTGTTCCCCTTATCGAATTCCATCCGCCATATTGACGATTGCACAAGAACAGTAGAATGAAAGAGCTGGACGAAAGTAGCGCCTTGAAGGTGTTGTTTTCGTCCATTTATTATTTTTCTTAGTATTCTGAATATTTTTCAGTAAATGGTATAATCTATTGGAAGTCTATTGAGAAAGAAGTGAGTAAGATGAACAAGCGGTGGAAGATGTCCATTTTAGCTGGAACAATTTTTTTTCTTTTAATTCTTTTAGGTAATTGGTTTTTTAATAAAGACAATAGCCTTTTCGAGAGAGGATTATCAGAAAAGCAAGAAAGCCATCATAAGGATAAACTTTCCAAGTTGGATCGTCAAAAGAATATCGATAAAATAATAAAAGAGACTCATTTTCAAGGTGCAGCGTTATTAGTGAACCAAGAACAAATTTTCTATCAACAAAGTTATGGTTATGCTGATGCACAAAATAAGCAGCCAAATAAAATAGACGGGCTGTTTCCAATTGCTTCTTTACAAAAAATAATTACTGGCTCAATTATTTTAGAGTTAGTAAAAGAAGGCAAAATAGAATTAGATACAACATTAGATAAGTTTTATCCAGATATCGATCTAAGCCAGACAATTACGATTCAGCAACTACTTAATCATAATTCAGGTATCTTCATGGCAGAAGAAGAACCAGAACAGTTGTTGAAAGATCAAGACAGCCAGATCAACAACGCATTAACCACTTTGTCTGTGACTAAAAATAAAGACTTTACTTATACAAATGGGAACTACACTTTGTTAGCTGGGATTATTTCTAAGCTTGCAGGAGAGTCATATGAAGAGGTAGTTAAAGAAAGAGTACTAGATAAATTATCTTTGAATCATACTTATTTTTGGGATGATTTACCTAAAGAAGAAGTGATTCCGCACCCTTATTATTATATGGAAACAGATTACCATGAGGATCCTTTTAAACCGAGTGAAAAATTATTTTCCAGCTTATTAGGTGCTGGGAATATGTATATGTCAACGGAGAATTTTTGGACTTTTATTCAAAGTTTAGCTAATGGTCAGCTTTTTGAGCAGACAGATTATGAGCGGCTTGCTGATATTAAAAAAGAAGGATATCAGGCAGGGATCGTTTATTTTGAGGATTTAAAATACTCTGAAGGAAATTTGGGTGGTTATGACACAGTGATTTATGGAGATCAAGATAACCAAAACTTAGTGATTCTTTTTGCGAATCAGCCAGCAAAAGATGGAATGCGAAGCTTAAGTGAAGAATTATATGATCAGTTACTAAAAATGTAAGGAATTTGTTGTGAAAATAATGAAAAAATAGATAGGAAGTTTTTCATTTTTATGCTATTATTTTTAATAAATCAATTGAAGAAGGTGAAGAGATGCCACTCTTATTTGGAACGGCGGAATTTAATGAAAATCAACATTTAACGATCGGTGGTTGTGATACAGTTTACTTAGCTGAAAAATACGGGACACCGTTATTTGTTTATGATGTCGCACATATTCGTCAACGGGCTAGAGGTTTCAAACAAACATTCGATTCTTTAGGAGTAAAAAATAAGGTTATTTATGCAAGCAAAGCATTCTGTTGTTTAGCAATGTACAAGCTTTTAGAAGAAGAAGAGCTAGGTTGTGATGTGGTTTCAGCTGGAGAAATTTATACTGCCATTAAAGCAGGGATGTCTCCTGAAAATATTGAATTTCATGGAAACAATAAGACCAAGGAAGAACTTATTTATGCTGTAGATCAAGGAATTGGTACAATCATCATTGATAATTTCTATGAGATCGATTTATTAAGTACGATTTTAAAAGAAAAAAAGAAGAGCCAAAACGTTATGTTTCGTATTACGCCTGGGGTAGATGCTGAGACGCACGAGTATATTTTAACTGGACAAGTTGATTCAAAATTCGGCTTTGATGTAAATAGTGGGCAAGCAACACAAGCGTTAGAAAAAATTATGGCAGATGAGCATTTAATATTAAAAGGCGTACATTGTCATATTGGTTCACAAATATTTTCAGCGGAAGGTTTTTTAGCAGCTGTTGAGAAAATGTTATTGATTTTAAACGAATGGAAAAAAACGTTTGGTTATACTGTGGACATTTTAAATATGGGCGGTGGTTTTGGTGTGCGATACACTGAAGCAGATGATCCTTTAGAGCCAGAAATATTTGTAAAAGCTATTGTGAATGCAGTAAAAGGTCAATGTGAATTGCTTGATTATACACTCCCAGAAATTTGGATCGAACCTGGACGTAGTATCATTGCTGAAGCTGGAACAACAATTTATACTGTTGGTGCCCAAAAAGTAATTCCCGGTGTTCGTCATTATGTTTCAGTTGACGGCGGTATGGGTGATAATATTCGACCAGCGCTTTATGATGCAGTGTATGATGGATTTTTAGCAAATAGAGTTAGTAATGAAGCTGTTGAAAAAGTGCGAATCGTGGGCAAATATTGTGAATCTGGTGACATTTTGATCAAAGAAATTTCGTTGCCACCGATGGTAGCTGAAGACTTATTTGCTATGACAAGTACAGGTGCATACGGTTACTCAATGGCCAATAACTATAACCGCAATTTAAAACCAGCTGTTGTTTTTGTAGAAAATGGACAAGATAAACTAGTTATACGGCGTGAAACTTATGAAGACTTGATTGCATTAGATTGTGAGTAATAATAGATTAAAACCTTTTCTTAATTGGAAAAGGTTTTTTATCGTTCTAACTAGTTTGAGTAGATCGGTACTTTTTTTCATAAATAAGAGTATACTTAAATTAAGAAATCAAATCTTGGAATAGAGGTGTCATGTTTGAAGTGGATTGTATTGGTTATAGTTGTTGTATTAATTTTGATTGTTGCAGTTTCCTTTTATGCAGCGAATTTTTTCTTGAATGTAGCACTTTTTAGAGACAATAATTGGTATGATAAGATAGGTCATAAAATGATGAATCCAGATAATTTTAATAAAGGACAGTCTCAGTATGATCTTACTGAAGAGCGACAAAACCAGGAAGGCAATTTATTTTGGGAATCAGAATTTGCTCAGGATTATTGGCTAGAGACAGATGGGGAAAAGCTTTACGGTCGTTTGATTGTTCCTCATCCTCAAAGTAAAAAATGGGTGATTTGCGTTCATGGTTATCGTTCATATGGTCAGCGTGATATGGCTTTTGTAGCTTCTAAGTTCGCTGATCAGCAGTATAATATTTTAATTCCTGATTTAAGAGCGCATGGTAAAAGCACAGGAAATGTGATTGGAATGGGATGGATCGATCGTTTAGATCTATTAAAGTGGATTCAAGAAGTAACGAATATAGAACCATTAGCTGAAATCATCTTATTTGGTGGATCAATGGGGGCAGCAACTGTGATGATGACTAGTGGTGAAGTGCTGCCTGGGAATATCAAAGGCTTGATCGTTGATTGTGGCTATTCATCTGTATATGGTGAATTTGCTGCTATGTTACGTTCAGCATTTAAGCTACCAAGTTTTCCTATACTGACTATTGCCGATATAATGGCTAAAAAAAAGGTAGGCTATTCACTTAAAGAAGCTTCTTCAGTTGCTCAGTTGGCTAAAAATAATTTACCAACGTTACTTATTCATGGGACGGGAGATAAGTTTGTTCCTCATCAAATGCTTTATGAAAATATGGAAGCAACCAATGGTGTCAAAGAAAGCTTGATTGTTGAAAAGGCACCTCATTTATCTTCTTTTATTTACGAGCCAGGGCATTATTTTGACACTGTATTTGAGTTTATTCACCGTTATTGTTAGGGAAGGGGAGATCAAATGGACGCTAAAAACAAACAACAAAAATTAAGCCTAGGTATTATATTGATTCTGATTGCAGCTACTTTGAGTAGTTTAGGTCAATTGGCCTGGAAATTCGGTGCTGATGGAACTGGGAGTTATGCAATTATTCTTTATGCAGTTGGTTTTTTAGCAGCTGGGGCAGGAATGTTTTTTATGATGGCAGCTTTTCGTTATGGTGAAGTATCGATTTTACAGCCGATGATGAGTTTAGGCTTTGCCTTATCGATTGTTTTAGGTGCATTATTTTTAAATGAAAGTATTACTTGGTATAAATTATTAGGAACAGGTTTTATTATCGCAGGGTCGATTCTCTTAGGAATCGAAGGAAACGAGGACTCTCTATGATCGATTATGCAGCGATTCTGACGACTCTGATTGTCACCACTTTTTCCGGTAGCGTAGGTGCACTAGCACTGAAGAAAGGAATGAATGACTTACCGCACTTAAGTCTAAGGTTGGTGTTGAAGAATGCTTGGATTTATTTAGGATCATTTTTATACATTTTAAGTGCAGTAACAAATATTGTTTTGTTGAAATTCTTAGACTATTCAATTGCATTTCCAATGACTTCGTTGACTTACGTTTGGACTGTTATTATTAGTTATTTTATTTTCAAAGAAAAGTTAAGTGTTCGAAAAGTTTTAGCTGTAATTCTGATTATTATTGGTGTTTTTATTATTAGTCAGTAAAACGTGTTGCTGGTAATACAACGATTCTGGTTGTACGATAGATATATACAACGGGAGGGATTACTATGGGTACCAAAGCAAAAGGAATCGATAAAATCAAGTTATTGCAGGCTGTGACCACGATTGTTACAGGAATCATTATGCTGAATGCCGTGTTGAAAGCAAGCAAAAAATAATTATGTTTAATCGTAAGCATTACTGTGGCTGCTCTTGTGAAGAGAGCTAGGAGTAATGCTTTTTTTGTATGTAAAAAATATGGGAGATTTTTAAAAGGTTGAATTGATTGTAAACGTATATGCTTAACTTAGGAAAAATAATTGGTAAAAAGGAGGCAAAAAGATGAATAAAAAAATTAGAATCTTACTTATATTTGTAGTGATGCTGCTACTTTTATCAGGATGCGTGATTGTGCGTATGTAAGGAGGAGAAAGATGGGAAAAATAATCGGTTTAGTATTATTTTGTTTAGTTGTATTATCTGGGTGTAAAATAGAATGCAATAGTCCGCAAAGTGCTAGAGATGATAACTATGGCGTGAATGCGGGCAATAGTTACAGTAATGAGAGCAGTGGAGACGATAAAACTAGTGGTACACTGGTTTCACAGACAGGTACAGGAGATGAAGTTCTTACGAATTTAGCGTTTAAAAAAGGACCTGTTGTTATTATGCTCACCCATGAAGGACAAGCAAAATTTACTGTAAAAATGTTGGATAGTAATGGAGTTGTTGTAGAAACTTTAGTTGATAAAATTGGTAGTTATTCAGGGAAAACAATTGTTCAGATTCCAAAAGATGCGGATAATTATATTCTGGAAATACGTACAGATGGCAAATGGAAAGTGATGACATCAAAAGCAGATGAAAAGGGTGAGTAAACATTTTTTACCGATATTTAATTTGAAAATTGTGTTTAATAATATTATTAGGAAGTCTTTAGGTCCACAGAGAATGAAGATTTTTAACATAGAAGTGTTCTATTTTTAGAACGCTTCTATTTTTCTGTGTAGATTTCCGCGTTCTGTTAGCTTAATATTATCAATTGACGTTTACATAATATCTATAGTTATGTATAATTTACTTTGAGTTAATCAAGGTGAACTTGTCGAAAAAAGAAAATTATAGGAATTATTTTCATAGTTATAGTAGTGATTTTAGGAATTGGAGGCAGATTATATATGGATGAACAAGCTAAAATTAGGGAAGAAAGAAATATGGCAAAAAAGAATGTACAAGAAGAAGCTTCCAAGGAATGGCGGTACCACCAATTGTCAACGGAAAACCTAACTACAGCCAAGTAACAATTGTCGCAGCTGCAACAGACGGCGATGATCTTAAAGATCTCCATGGCGCTCTATGTACCACTTCAGAATCGGGTTCACACCAATATGATGCAGCATTAGAGTTTATAGGTAATCTTCCCTAAAATTGTACAGTTTTACAATTACCAGGATACTCTCAGTCTGCATTTATGCTGAAATCACTTTGATTTTTCAACCGTTGAATTTGGTTAAATATTTTCATGAGAGGATAAGGATTTTATAAGTATAACAATAAGAGCCAGAGGAATTAAAAGCAATTCTCCTGACCCTTGGTAGCTATTATTTAATTAGAAAATGTTAACGAATACCTAAAGCAATCCGAGCATAGCGTGACATTTTATCAGTCGTCCAAGCGGGATACCAGACTAGTTTTACTTCTGGATTTTTTACTTCTGGAATTTCTTTTAACGCTTCATGAATTTGTTCAGTAAGAACATCAGCAAGTGGGCAGCCCATGGTTGTTAAGGTCATTTTGATAACAGTATCACCATTTTGCGCAAATTCCACTTCATAAATTAATCCTAAATTAACAATATCAATCCCAAGCTCAGGATCGATTACAGTTTCTAGAGCAGTTAAAATTTGTTCCTTGATATCTTCAATCTCTTCAGCAGACCATTCTTGATTTGTTTCAGTCATTGTATCTACTCCTTTACAGTTCGTTCTTTTCATATAATACCTTTTTTTAAATACTTTGTAAATGAGAATCTTTTTCAATAGAGTGATAATACAAGTGCAGTGATCCAATGACATCAAGTACTCAGTTAAAATTGAAGAGTGAAAAGCATCAACTCGTTTTCCGTTGCGTTGAGAATATTATGTTGAGTAAATGCCTCTAAAAAAATCGCATCGCCTTCATGTAGAATAAGCACTTCATCTTTCAATTCAACGGTTGCTTCACCTTTTAAAACGTAATTAATTTCACAAAGGTTATGAGCAATTTTTCTACCACTGGATGATGATTGAGCATCGATATAAATTTTTGAGATGACCATGTTGTTTGTATGTACAGGTAGATTGAACAAAGTATCATAATAAGTAGAGTTTGTTTGCCAAGGGTTATAAATCGTACCAGAAGAGTTACGAATCACTTTATAGCCATTTTCAGAAGTTTCGTCATCTTGAATTACTTGCGGAGCTTCATTCGCTAGAAGAGAAGCGACAGTAACATCCAATGAATCTGCTATTTTCCTTAATGCTTCAAGAGAGGGGCGATTGGTGCCACGTTCGATTTGCGATAAGAAACTGGCGGAATAACCTGTTTGTTCACCTAGTTCAGTTAATGTGATCTTTTTTTCTTTTCTTAAATTCTTGATTTTTCTAAATTCCATCTACAGCCGTCCTTTGCATATAGTCCTTTTTTCAATCATATTATCTCGGATTCGTTACAAAAATACAAGCACTTGAATTTTAATTAAAAAAAGCACATTGAAATCTCATAATTATGTTGACATTTACATAGAGTAAATTTAAAATTGTAACCAATAATTCAAATTTATACGAAAATTTAATTCAAAATTAAAAAAAGAACATTTATTGTTTCCTTTCGATGGATTTAATTTTTTTTATTAGGATTAGAAATTAGTATAAAAATGAGTGTTGGATTAAAGTGATGACCATTGGGGGAAATGAATTGAAGATAACAAAAATAAATGTGGCACCAAAATCAGTAAAATTAAAGGAACCTATTACAATTTCACTTGGAACGATCGAGCATTCGATGAGTGCGATTGTTGAAATCGAAACGGATGAAGGAATAATTGGCTATGGTGAAGGATCACCTGGAATTTTGATTACAGGGGAAACGCTAAAAGGAACGACAGAGTGTATTCAATTATTTGAAAAACAGCTAATAGGTGTTGATCCTTTAGATATCGAAAAGATTCACAGTATTATGGATTCTGTGGCGGCGCTTGCACCTTCTGCAAAGACTGCAATTGATATTGCTTGTTATGATTTGTTTGGGAAAAAAGCAAATTTGCCAGTTTATAAGCTCTTGGGTGGTTATGATTCGGCTGTTAAAACAGATATGACGATTGGGATAGATACACCTGAAATAATGGCTGAAAAGGCTAAAATAGCTGTTTTACAAGGATTTGATACGCTAAAAATTAAAGTAGGAACTGGTTTTAATGCAGATGTTACTCGTATCAAAACAATCAGAGAAGCGGTGGGAAGTGGAGTGAATCTCCGCCTTGATGCTAATCAGGGATGGAAACCGAAGGAAGCTGTAAATACAATTAACCATTTAGCCCAATATGACATAGAACTTGTTGAACAACCAGTTGCTTATTATGATATTGAAGGACTGACTTTTGTTACGAATAATGTTTCAACACCAATCATGTCAGACGAGAGTTGCTTTAATTCAAAAGATGCTCTGAGATTGATCAAAGCGCGAGCAGTTGATTTTGTAAATATTAAGTTAATGAAGTGCGGGGGTATTCATGAGGCACTGAAAATCAATAGTATTTGTGAAGCAGCTGGTGTTGAATGCATGATTGGATGTATGGTCGAAGAAACAAATATCGGGGTGACTGCTGCAGCACATTTAGCCGCAGCTACTAAAAACATCACAAAAGCAGACTTAGACGCAACTTTTGGGTTGAATGAAGTAGCAATACCAGGTGGTGTAGGATTAGATGCAACCAGTGTGATTCATTTATCGCATAAAGCTGGTTTAGGATTGAGTAAATAAGAAGGGGGCGTTCCAATGTATTATGACTTAAAGTATATGAGTGTACCGCTACCAGAAGATGTGATCAAATTAAAAAACTATGGTGATTTTGATGGTGCGGGTAAATTGATTGAACATTTATTATCCAATGAATTACCTCAAGCGTTGAGAAATCGTTTAGAAATCGAGCAAGATATTATCCGGATCGTTGGGATCAATGAGTATCCATTTGATTTTGCGGAAGCAAATAAAATGATGCAAGAAACCTTCCAAGATTACCAAGAGCAAGAATTAACGATATTAAAAGAAACTGGAAAAGTAGATTGGCTTTATATCAATGGTAAAATTCATTTTCAACGTCGATTTTTAATGAATTTGATCAAAACACAAGCCGATTATGAAGCAAGACTGATCGTAAAAGAAGACAATGAAGTTGATCGTTTAAGAAAACAAGAGCTGACCCAAAATGTTCAAATAATGAAAGAGCAAGGAGGCAGAAAAGTCAGAATTCATTTGAAAACAAGCATTCAAGTAAAAAAAGAATATGAACGTCCAGGTGAAAAGGTCAAAGTCTATCTGCCAATACCTAAAGAATGTAAACAAGTATCTGATATCCAAATTATTAAAACTACACCAGAAGCAACTTTTATTGCACCAGAAAAAGAAGCGCAACGCACGGTTTATTTTGAAACGATATTAGAAGAAGACCAAGTTTTTTCGGTGGAATACAGCTATACAAATCAAGTTGATTATGTAGAACTAGATCCAGAGAAAGTATCTGAATTGCAACCAGAATTTGAGTTGGATGAAGCGCTACCGCATATCCGTTTTACTCCTTATTTGGAACAGTTACTTGAGGAAATTTTGGCAGGTGAGACCAATCCAATTAAAAAAGCACGGAAAATTTATGATTTTATTACAACAAAAGTCAATTATTCATTTATGCGAGAATATTTTACGATCGATAATATCTCAGAGTACGCAGCTGTCAATTTAAAAGGGGACTGTGGCGTTCAAGCAATCTTGTTTATCACTTTATGCCGAATGGCCAACATCCCGGCAAAATGGCAGTCAGGGCTGTATGTGTCGCAATATTACACCGGCTGTCACGATTGGGCACAATTCTATGTATCGCCTTATGGTTGGGTTTTTGCAGACTTATCATTTGGAGGGGGCGCTCGTAGAAATGGTGATTTAGATCGTTGGAATTATTACTTTGGTAATTTGGATGTTTTTCGGATGCCGGCAAATAGTGAGATTCAAACAGATTTTAATCCGCCAAAACAATTTTTAAGAGCAGATCCAATCGACAACCAGCGTGGAGAATTCGAGTATGAAAACCAAGGTCTTCCTTATGCTTACTTAGAAGTGAAACAAGAGTTAGTTTCAATGGAGGAGCTTGTGTAATAAATAAAAAAGAGAAGGAAATGGTGGAACGTATGAAAAAAGGGTTAAAACAGAGTCTCACATTGATCACAACAATGTTGCTACTTTCAGCTTGCGGGGGAAATACAAGCGATAAATCAGCAGACAGTACAGACAATAAAGTTGTCTCAGGTCAAAAATCGTCAAGAGTGCTTAATTTAATGGAAGCCTCAGAAGTTGGATCTATGGATACAATTTTTACACAAGATGAACCTAGTGTAAACGCACAGTCTAACGTTTTTGAAGGACTTTATCAATTAGATGAAAAAGACAACGTTATTCCAGCAGTCGCAAAAGAAATGCCAGAAATTTCAGAAGATGGTAAAACGTATACGATCAAGCTGAGAGAAGATGCAAAATGGTCAAATGGTGATAAGGTGACAGCAAATGATTTTGTTTTTGCTTGGAAAAAGATGGCTGATCCAAAGAATCAAGCCAATTACTTTTTCTTAATGGATGGCACGATCGAAAACGGGACAGAGATAGTCAATGAAGAAAAATCAGCAGATGAACTAGGTGTTAAAGCGTTAGATGACTATACACTTGAAATAAAAATGGCTAAACCTGTAACCTATTTCACGTCGTTGTTAGCATTCTCTCCATTCTTCCCGCAAAACGAAAAATTTGTGACGGAAAAAGGAAAAGAATATGGAACATCTAGTGAAAACATCGTCTCTAATGGTCCTTTCCTAATGGAAAATTGGGATCAATCTTCAATGTCATGGGATTTAGTTCAAAATCCTAATTATTATGATGCGGATAAAGTAAAATCAGAAAAAATCCATTTTGAAGTATTAAAAGAAACGAATACAGTGTTCAACCTTTATGAATCAGGTGAATTAGATGTAGCGATCCTGACAGGAGACTTTGCAAAACAAAACAAAGATAATCCAGATTACGAAGCGATTCAACGTTCAAAAGTATATTCACTGAGAATGAATCAGAAAAGAAATGACAAACCATCGATTTTCGCAAATGAAAATGTTCGTAAAGCTGTCGCGTATGCTCTTGATAAGAAAAGTTTAGTAGAAAATATCTTAGCCGATGGTTCAAAAGATATTTATGGATACATCCCGAAAGATTTTGTTACTAATCCTGAAACAGGGGAAGACTTCAGAAAAGAAGCTGGAGACTTAGTTAAAACAAATGAAAAACTAGCAAATGAGTATCTAGACAAAGCGAAAAAAGAATTGAATGGCGATGTAACGATCGAATTATTATCAAAAGATGGTGATGGCGACAAAAAAGTTGCTGAATTTATTCAAGGTCAATTGGAAAAAACATTACCAGGACTAAAAATAAATGTCAAAACAGTCCCTTTGAATAATTCCATCGAATTAATGAAAAAAGGGGATTATGAACTGTCTGTCAGCATGTGGGGACCAGATTACCAAGATCCAATGACCTTCTTAGAAAGCTCAGTCAGCACGAAAAATAAAACAAGTTATCGTAGTGAAAAATATGATAAGTTGATCGATGATGCATCGAATAAATATGCCAATGAACCTGAAAAACGCTGGGAAGCATTGATCGCAGCTGAAAAAGTTTTAGTGGAAGAAGATGTGGCCTTGATTCCATTGTATCAACAAGCAAGAGGGCAATTAGTTCGTCCAGGAGTTGAAGGAATTGAATATCATAACTTTGGCGCAACCAGTACCTATAAAAATGCTTATATCAAAGAATAAATGAGGGAAGAGTTAAAGCTTTACTAAAAAACCAAAAATCTTCTAATAGAAACACTTGACCTCAAATTGATTTGCTTGTATTATACTACTTGGGCACCTTTGAGAAGGTCAGAAGTTTACAACAAATTCCAGCTCCCTATTCATTTTGGATAGGGAGCTTTTGTTTTTTATGAGTATAAAAATCACGAGTTGTTGTTTGCTTATCTCTACAAATCTATTTTCAGAAAGGGTTTTTTTATATTATGACAAAATATATCTTTGTTACAGGCGGCGTAGTTTCTTCGATTGGGAAGGGTATTGTTGCAGCATCTCTAGGGCGTTTATTAAAAAATCGCGGCTTGAAAGTAACGATTCAAAAATTTGATCCATATATCAATGTGGATCCAGGAACAATGAGTCCTTACCAACATGGAGAAGTTTTTGTCACAGATGACGGTGCCGAAACAGACTTGGATTTAGGTCACTATGAACGTTTTATCGATATCAATCTAAATAAGTATTCTAATGTGACTACTGGGAAGATTTATTCGGAAGTATTGAGAAAAGAACGCAAAGGTGAGTATTTAGGTGCGACTGTACAAGTGATACCACATATTACTAATGAAATCAAAGATAAAATCATGCGTGCAGCGACTATGACAGATGCGGATATCATTATTACAGAAGTCGGTGGAACAGTCGGTGATATTGAGTCATTACCGTTTTTAGAAGCGTTGCGCCAAATGAAAGCCGATGTTGGTAGTGACAATGTGATGTACATCCATACAACATTGATTCCTTACTTAAAAGCAGCTGGTGAAATGAAAACTAAACCAACACAACACAGCGTAAAAGAATTACGCAGTTTAGGTATTCAACCAAATATTTTAGTTGTTCGTACTGAATTACCCGTTTCTCAAGGAACAAAAAATAAATTAGCTCAATTTTGTGATGTTGCACCAGAAGCTGTTATTGAGTCACGTGACGTAGAAACACTTTATTCGATTCCACTGGCCTTGCAGGCGCAAAATATGGATCAAATTGTCTGTGACCATTTAAAAATAGACGCACCAGTGGCTGACATGACGGAATGGCGTGCGTTAGAAGAAAAAGTACTAGGCCTGAAGAAAACAACTAGAATTGCTTTAGTTGGTAAATATGTAGAGCTTCCTGATGCGTATCTATCAGTAGTTGAAGCATTAAAACATGCTGGTTTTGCTTTTGATTCGGATATTGCGATTGATTGGGTCGATTCACAAGAGTTGACAGAAGAAAACGTTGCTGAAATTTTAAAAGATGCTGATGGGATCTTGGTACCTGGTGGCTTTGGTGATCGCGGAGTTGAAGGGAAGATCGAAGCGATTCGTTTTGCTCGTGAAAATGATGTGCCGTTCTTAGGTATTTGTTTAGGGATGCAAATGGCCTGTGTAGAATTTGCGCGTAATGTTGTGAAATTAGAGGATGCTGGTTCTGCTGAAAATAATCCAGAAATCCTTAACAACATCATTGATTTGATGGCCGATCAAGAAAATATTGAAAATCTTGGTGGTACATTACGTTTAGGGTTGTATCCTTGCAAACTTAAAAAAGGTAGTGTTACACAAGCTGCATATGAAGGACAAGAAGTTGTTCAAGAACGTCATCGTCATCGTTATGAGTTCAATAATAAATACCGTCAACTATTTGAAGAAAATGGTTTAGTCTTTTCAGGTGTTTCACCAGATAATCGTTTAGTTGAAATTGTTGAGTTACCAGAGAAGAAATTCTTTGTAGCTTGTCAATTCCATCCAGAATTGATTTCTAGACCAAATAGACCACAACACTTGATCAAAGGATTTGTTGAAGCGGCATTAAATAATCAATAAAACTAAAAAGGCCGATATCTGTATGAGATATCGGCCTTTTTTATATCAGCCAGGAGAGGATCGTCTTCTGGCTACATTATTTTGTATAACAGGAGGTGTAGAGGATTCTTGTGGCGGTTGTTCGCTACTTGGTATGTCAGTCGGCGTAGTTGAGGCCGGTGGTTCGGTTTGCTGAGTAGATGAAACCGGTGGTTCGCTAGCTTGAGTAGACGATGGTTCGGTTTGCGAAGAGACCGTCGAACTACTTGTTGCAGGTTCAGAGCTTACCGGACTTTCCCAAGATGAAGAACTTTCATAGCCAGTATTTGAAGGTAATAATTGTTCTTCATATGCACCTTTAACATATAATTCGCTGCCAGAACGTATAACAGAATCTGGCATTTCCCAGTCATCAGTAGACGTACCTTCAGAAAGGTACGTCATCATTTCTCTGTAAACTTCAGAAGCAGTTCCCCAATATTCGTATGGAATAGGAGTTAAGCGCTGTTTGTAACCTGTCCAAACGGAAACAGAGTAGTGAGGCGTATAGCCAACAAATGTGCTGTCTGGTGCAATACTAGATGATTCGGAAGCACCCATTTTTACAAGGTCATCTTCAGTATAATTGGCAGTTCCGGTTTTACCCGCTTGAATTAGACCTGGAACAGCAGCATTAAAGGCTGTTCCGCCATTAATAACATCTTTAAGCATATCTGTGATCATATAAGCAGTTGAATCCTTCATAGCACGTTTACTTTCAGTTTCAGTTACATCTTCTGAGCCATCTTGATAAACTACTTTATTAACATAATAGGGTTTATTGTAGACACCCATATTTGCAAATGCCGCATAAGCAGCTGCTAATTTTAAGGACGATACGCCATATTTGTTGCCACCTAAATCACTAGTGTTACTAGATATTGCATTGGCAGCAACGAAATCTTTGAATTCGATCCCCAAATCTTTAAGGAAAGCCGCTGATTTATCACTTCCAACGGCATCAAATGTTTGGATTGCTGTTGTATTTCGAGAATACATGATCGCTTTACGCATCGTAAGTGCACCATAATACTGCATATCTGCATTTGTAACAGGGATGTTTGTTCCTTCGTACGTAGTAGGTTTATCCATCATGATTCGTCCGGTAGAATAGTTCAAGTTCTCAATGGCAGGGCCATAATCTGCGATAGGCTTCATTGTTGATCCGACATCGCGATCTGTTTCAATTGCTAAATTAGTCCCCAATTGGACATCATCGGGAATATTCCGACCGCCTATTTGAGCCTTGACTTGTCCTGTTTTTACATCGATCACAGTGGAAGCAACTAGGAAATCTGGATCAGGATATTCAACATAAGTGTCGCTGTTGATGATATCGTATAGTCGTTTTTGTGCATTCATGTCAAGATTTGTATGAATATCTAAACCATCAGTGTAGACGTTTTTCCCCATACTTTCTACTTCAGCGATAACTTCTTTAATATAATTATCCACGATTTTACGATTTTCATTTGACTGTTTCAAAGGTTGTAACCCATCATCAATCGGCGTTGCTTTTGCTTCATCATATTCTTTTTGAGTGATTTTTTCATTCTCTTTCATTGTGAATAAAACAACATCACGTCGTTCTTTAGCAACATCTGGTTTTACATATGGATCATAGTCGTTAGGTGCTTGCGGCATTCCAGCTAAAAGAGCTGTTTGCGGAAGTGTTAACTCTGCTAACGGCTTTCCATAGTATGATTGCGCAGCAGTTTCCATACCGTATAAACCATTAGCCATATATACTTTATTGATATAGTACGTTAAAATCTCTTCTTTGGATTTTTCTTTTTCTAACTGCATCGCAAGCCAAGCTTCTTGTGCTTTCCGTTTAAGGTTTTGATCTTTTTCCTTTGTAGAGAAATAAGAAAGTTTGATCAATTGCTGTGTTAGCGTACTACCACCTTGAAGTCCGCCTGTTTTAAAATTAGAGAATGCGGATCCTAAAATTCGGATTGGATCAACACCACTATGTTTGTAAAAACGTTTGTCTTCAACCGATACGACTGCATCTTTAAGCAATTGAGGTACATCTGTTGGTTTGATCATTTCACGTTTTTCAGCGCCTAATTCTTCAAATACTTCATTATTTGCATCATATAGCTTTGAAGAAACTGTGGCACTTAGTTTGTCATCTTCTAGCTTAGGAGCATCTTTGGCATATGACCAAAATAAGCCTACACCAGCTAGAACCCCTAAAATACCGAGCAGGATCAAACCTAAAAATATTTTTAGAAAAATTCGCTTTTTCTTTGGTTTTTTAGCACCGCCAGACGGTGTGTTTTGAGTGCTGTTAGATATAGGAGTATGTCCATGTCGTGCAGCACGTGACCCTATTTCATCAGTTGTCATTAGTCGCAACTCCTTTGTTTGATTGAATATGTTGCCAGACCGCATCCAAATAAGGAATTCTAGGTGCAATCCCAATTTGAATCTCTATTCCTTTTTTTTCAATAATAGATAAAGGCAACGATTTTTTTCCAGTATTTTCTTGTTCTGACCAATAGGTTACTAATTCTTCTCCGCTAAAAAAGAAACATCTATTCAATGAAGAAAACCACAATAGAACAAAGCAAATACCTTTTTGTGTCAAACATTGTTGGATATGATCAATCTGGTGTTGATGGAAGTTTTTAAAAGGAAAGGAAGTTTTATTCTTTGTTTCCTTTGCTTCGAAATCCAGATAATATCCGTTGTAGACACCATTATAATCAGTTGTAGAAGCTTGTCTAAAGTAAGCTTCCTTGATTACGGCAGCACTACGGCTAGGGTAATCAACTTTGACAATTTGAACGGGGGTTGGCTTTTTATGAATAACTGCTGCATTGCGTGATAAATAAAAAGCGTTACTTTTGTTGATCTCTTCTTCAAAATCCATTCCTCGTTTACCAAATTGAATTGATTTTTGGTTTTTTACTTGTTTTTTTGATTTTGGTGCTTCATGATTGTTATAGGGAGTACCATTAGGATAATGAAAAGCCATTTCTATCACACTCCTAGCCAATATTATAACAAAAAATCTTTATGAAAGAAAAGGAATGTCTATGGAAAACATAAAAACACTTTATGTGACTGGTTATAAAAGCTTTGAAATCGGGGCTTTTCAAGATAATGACCCTAAAATTATAGTTATTAAAAATGTATTAAAAAAGGAAATTATGGGCTATTTAGACACAGGATTGGAGTGGGTTTTGGTTTCTGGCAATCTTGGGACTGAGATTTGGGCAGCAGAAGTAGTAGCAGAATTGAAGAATGATTATCCTGAATTAAAACTAGGAGTGATTTATCCGTTTAAGGATTTTGGCAGTAACTGGAATGAAAAAAATCGAGCAAATTTAGAAAAAATTGAACTTTTAGCAGATTTCGTGGATTCAGTGAGCCATCAACCTTATAAATCGCCAGCACAATTAAAAATGCACACACGTTTTTTATTGGAACACTCTGGTGCAAGTCTATTAGTTTATGATAAAGAATATCCAGGGAAAACGGAGTATTTTTTGAAAGATGCTGAACTTTTTTCTGAGAGATTTCCTTATGAAATTCGCTTGATAACAATGGATGATTTACAAAACTCGATGGAATAGTGAGAATCTGTTTGATTTTCTGACGATTTTCCGATACAATAATGCTGTTGAACTATGAACTTTTATCCTAATCAAAGAAAACAATGAGGTGTAAGTATGGCAAATTTAGTATACAGTCCAAAAGATATTTTACAAAAAGAATTTAAAACGAAAATGCGCGGTTATGATCCAGTTGAAGTTGATGAATTTTTAGATAACGTAATCAAAGATTATGAAGCTTACAACAAAGAGCTATTGACGTTGCAAGAAGAAAATAATCGTCTTTTAGCTAAATTAGATCAAGCGTCCAAAGTACAACAAGCAATGCCACCACGTGGTGGGCAAGAAATGCCAAAGAGTGCCGCAGTGACAAATTTTGATATTTTAAAACGTTTATCTAATTTAGAACGTGAAGTTTTCGGTAAAAAATTAGATGACACTCCTGCTTCAAACCCTATTTCAGGTATGAGCCACTCAAATCCATATGAAAGTAATATTCACCATAATTCATATGAACGTGAAATAGATAATTCAGAAACACGTCAATTTTAATTGATTAGAACGAACAATTTGTAATTTTCGGGTGATCGCGGTTTGAATTAATTCAAGCTGAGGAAAGTCCATGCTCGCACAGACTGAGATGTCTGTAGTGTTCGTGCTTAGCGAAAACATAAGCTAAGGTGCTTGAAAAAGTAACGGCAGGAAAAATGACTAAGGTTTCGGCTATGTCAAAGTACCCTTGAAAGTGCCACAGTGACGAAGCAATTTTGGAAACGGAATTGGTGGAACGCGGTAAACCCCTCGAGCGAGCAACCCAAACGATGGTAGGGGCGCTCTTCTAAAGGAAATGAACGAGTAGAAGAGGCAGATTGATTTCTGCAGATAGATGATGACCGTCGAGTGTTTTTCCCTGAGAGGCATTCGATACAGAACATGGCTTACAGAAAATTACAATTATTCAGGAGACCTTCCAACTTTGTTGTGAAGGCTTTTTTTAAAGTAAGGGATAAACAAGTTTTATTATAAATAGTTGAAATTCTGAGTACAAGGTAAAAATGTTGTTTTTAGCTTGTTAATCTAGACTCAGAATAAATGGCGATAAAGAAGCAAATAAACGTCCGTTTTGATCGTATCGATTTAATGCAAGGGTACGAATTGTCTTTTGGAGGTAAACGCTTCTGTCTCGACCTTAAGAGGAGATAGGATGACAAAAGAAAAAACATTTAAACTTGTTGCAACTGCAGCAAGTGGTTTAGAAGCATTAGTAGGTAAAGAATTACGTGATTTAGGCATTCCTTGTGAAGTTGAAAATGGTAAAGCATTATTTGAAGGCACAATGGAGACGATTGCTACAGCTAATTTGTGGTTACGTACGGCAGATCGTATCAAAATTATAGTTGGTGAATTCGATGCTTTTAGTTTTGACGAATTGTTTGAAAAAGTCAAAGCATTGCCATGGGAAGATTATTTACCAATGGATGCAGAATTTCCTGTAGCTGGAAAATCAATCAAATCGAAATTATACAGCACACCTGATTGTCAATCGATTACTAAAAAAGCAATTGTCAATCGTTTAAGGGAAGTCTATCATCGTCCAGCAACTGTACCTTTAGCTGAAACGGGTGCTTTTTTTCAATTAGAAGTTGCTCTTTTAAAAGACCATGTAACAGTAACTATTGATACGACAGGTCCAAGTTTGTTTAAACGTGGCTATCGTATTGAAAAAGGTGGAGCACCGCTAAAAGAAAATATGGCGGCGGCTTTAGTCATGTTAACGAATTGGCGTAAAGATCGTCCATTCTATGATCCTGTTTGTGGTTCTGGCACGATTTGTATTGAAGCTGCGCTAATGGGACATAATATTGCGCCAGGATTTAACCGTGAGTTTGTCTGTGAAACGTGGGACTGGTTTGATTCGGCTATTTTTGAAAAAGTTCGTAAAGAAGCGGACGAAAAAGCGGATTATGATATCGAACTAGATATTATGGGGTCTGATATTAATGGGAAAATGATTGAAATTGCTAAAGCTAATGCGGAAGAAATCGGATTGGGCGATTCAATTACTTTCAAGCAATTAGCTTTGCGTGACTTTACAACGGAAAAAGAATATGGCGTAATGGTTGCCAATCCACCTTATGGTGAACGTTTGGGTGAAGAAGAGTCTGTACGCAAATTATATAAAGAGATGGGAGAGGTCTTCCGTCCATTAAAAACATGGAGTAAATATATCTTAACAAGTGACTTAACTTTCGAACAATATTACGGAGCAAGAGCGACTAAGAAGCGTAAACTTTACAACGGTGCTTTGAGAACTGATTTGTTCCAATATTGGGGAGAGCGACCACCAAGAAAACCAAGAGAAGAGTAGGTGAAACAAGTATGAAAGAACAAGAATTTCTACAAGAGATAAAAGAAATCCAATTACTACAACAAGCTTTAGGTTTATTAGAATGGGACAGCCAAACTGGAATGCCAGAAGCCGGTAGTGAATTCCGTGGAGAAACCTCGGGTTATTTATATGGAATGGCTTTTGAAAGAAGTGTTGGACCTAAAGTTCAAGAAGCCTTAGCTTATTTTGATACACATTCTGACGAATTGTCGGAAGTAGGGTTGTCAGTTTATAAGCACGTCAAAAAGGATTACGAGCTAAATCACAGTATCCCGGCTGATCGGATGCAGGCATATAATACAGCGTTAACTAACGCACATACAGCTTGGCTTCAAGCTAGAAAATCTAAAGATTTTGCTGAAATGAAAAAGGAAATTCAAACAATCATTGATTTTTTAAAGGAATTTATTCCTTACTGGAAAAAAGATGAAGCAACAAACTATGATGTTTTGTTAAATCAATACGAACCTGGTTTAACAGTTGAAAAACTGGATAAAATTTTTGATCAACTTAAAACTGGTATCATGAGTATTAGAGAGACTGTTTCGGAAAAAGGGTCAGTTCCGCGTACAGATTTTTTATCTAGACGTGTGACGAAAGAACAACAAAGAACATTTGTTACAGGTGTTGCAAAGCAACTTGGGTATGATTTTTCCAGAGGACGTTTAGATGATACAGTTCATCCATTCATGTTAGCTTTAAATCGTAATGATGCACGTATCACGACCCGTTGGGATGAAACAAATTTTTCTATGGCAACTTTTGGCATTATTCATGAAGCAGGACATGGAATTTATGAACAAAGCATCGATCCAAAATATGACTATACGCCAATTTCAGCGGGTGCTTCTATGGGTATCCACGAATCTCAATCGTTATTTAATGAAATTATTATTGGCAGTAATAAACAATTTTGGAAAAAGCAATTCCCGTTTTTTAAAGAATGTACAGAAGAAACATTTGCTGACATTTATTTTGATACCTTTTATGACTCTTTAAAAGAGACAAAAGCGAGCTTAGTTCGAATTGAAGCGGATAGTTTAACATATCCACTCCATATTATTATTCGTTATGAAATCGAAAAAATGATTTTTAATGATGAGGTTTCAATAGATCAGCTACCTCAAATTTGGAATGATAAGTATGAGGAATATCTAGGAATTCGACCAGAAAATGATTTAGAAGGAATTGTACAGGATGTGCACTGGTCTGGAGGGAGTTTTGGCTATTTCCCTTCCTATGCATTAGGCTATATGTACGCAGCGCAATTACGTCATGCTATGGGGAAAGAAATCGATGTAGATACTGTTTTAGCCAGTGATGATTATTCAGTGATCAAAAATTGGCTGACTGAGCATATTCACCAATATGGTGCATCAAGAGAACCAAACCAATTGATTTTAGATGCAACAGGTGAAGCTTTAAATCCGCAATACCTGATTGATTATATGAAGTCTATTTATTATGATGTCTATAAAATCAAAGAATAGTTATTTTTATCTAGCAACAGAAATGAGGGAGCAGTTATGTTATCAATTAATGAGTATTTAAAAGCAGGTGAAACGACTGTCTCCAACTTAGTCATCGAGAACTATCAGAAAATTGGTCTAACCGATGAAGAATTTTTATTTTGGCTGCAATTGTTTCGATCTCAAGCTAAAGGAGATTTATTCCCAGATTTGGCTGAAATCAGTCAAATGATGGGAAAACCAATCGACGTTATTTATAAATTGATGAATCAACTCGTTTCACGTGGATTTTTGATCATTGATACAAAGCAAAATGAGCAAGGGCAAATGATCGATACATATGATTTATTGCCAATTTTCGAGAAAATTGCTCTTTTACAAAAAAAGCAGATAGAAAAACAACAAGAGCTTTCATCAGAAGAAACAATCAAGCAACTTTACCAAGGGTTCGAAAAAGAATTTGGTCGGCAGTTATCACCAATTGAATTAGAAATGATTGGCCAATGGTTGGAAATGGATCACTATCAACCTGAACTTATTCGACTAGCATTAAGAGAAGCAGTGTTAAATCAAGCGTATAGCTTAAAATATATCGATCGAATCTTGCTTGCGTGGGAACGTAAAAATATCACGACAAAAGAGCAAGTAGCAGAAGATCAAAAGCGTAGAAAACAAGCATTGATTCAAAAAGAAATCGAACAACAAGATGCACAAAACGAGCCGATTCCCAAAGTTACCTTACACAATTGGCTTAATCCAGAAGATAGCGAGTAAGGAGGTAGGTAAATGCTTTCTAAAGAGAAGACAATGGAAGCAATCGAGATCATGTATGAGATGTTCCCAGAAGCGGCGTGTGAACTTACGCATCAAAGTCCTTTTCAATTGTTGATTGCTGTTATTTTAAGTGCGCAGGCAACAGATGTTTCTGTGAATAAAGCAACACCAGGATTATTTGCTGCTTATCCGACCCCTGAGGCATTGGCGGCAGCTCCTGTTGAGGACATCATCTTAAAAATTAAAACAATTGGTTTGTATCGGAATAAAGCTAAGAATATTAAAGCGTGTGCAGCACAATTACTGGATCAATTTGATGGAAAAGTACCTGAAACCAGAGAAGAGTTAGTTTCCTTACCTGGAGTGGGTCGTAAAACAGTGAATGTAGTGATGGGAGACGCGTTTGGCGAACCAGCTATTGCTGTTGATACACATGTTGAACGGGTGTCAAAACGTTTACGTATCTGCAAGTTAGATGCCAATGTAATGGAAGTTGAACAAACTTTGATGCGGAAAATTCCTAAAGAATTATGGGTGAAAACCCATCATACAATGATTTTTTTCGGACGCTATCATTGTTTAGCGAGAAACCCTAAATGTGATATTTGTCCGCTTTTGTACATGTGTCAAGAAGGAAAAACACGAATGAATGCAAAATAAACAAAAAAATGACGTAAACATCCAATTGTTTTACGTCATTTTTTTGTTTGTAGTTGTTTAACCAATTCCAATAACAAAATGAAATAATTTATCTGAATAAGTAAGTTCATCTAAATCAGTTTTGATCGTGTCATTGAGTAATTTTAATTCATCGGTAACAATGCCGTCCACGCCATAAAACATCATTCGTGTCATTGTATCTTCATCATTCACAGTCCAGGCGTAGACTTTCTTACCATCATTATGAGCTGCATTGATGAAATTACGGTTTAGCGTTGTATATTCCATAGTAAAGAAATCTACATTTGAAACTGGCGGACCGACAATATTAAAAGGGAGAATATAGCCGACATAAAACGCTGGTTCTTGTTCTTTTAATTGAGTAGCTGTATCAAAGGTCAGTGTATGAAGAATATGTTTTTCCGCTAAAATAATCTTGCGATATCTATCAGTAAATCGCTTAACGAGATCAGGACTGTCTTGTGGTGTTGTTTTGATTTCGATCAGTAACTTTTGATTTAATTGCTGGGCTTTTGCGAGATACTCATCGAATGAGCACACGTTAGCCTTCTGACCATTTTCTTTAGCAGTCAGTTTGACAAGTTCTGCTAATGTAAGTTCGTTTGGACGTTTATTTACACCAGTAAGTTTTTTTAGATTGAAGTCGTGCATGACAACAAATTGTTTGTCTTTGGTTTCTTGGATGTCCATTTCTACATAAGTAGGATGTTCTAAGCTTGTTTTTTCTAGCGCGGGTAATGTGTTTTGAACACCGTTTGCTGCATCGACCCCCCTATGAGATATCGTTAAAGGTTCTGTAACTGACGGATTGCTTAAATAGTTAGTATTATAAGTTCCGACACCGATCCCAAAGAGAGCAGCAGTAAAAGCGAATAATCCAATTTTAAAGACAGACCATTCTTTTCTTGCTTGTTTGGGCTGATCAAAAAACCATTTTGGTAGCTCAGGCAAAAAACCTTCGTCATCCATATAGTCGATCGTAATATAAAATATACCCACCGTAGAAAAGATAATGTTCATGAGTAATATAAATTGTAAAAGT
Source organism: Enterococcus sp. AMC1252 (assembly GCF_058216515.1). Classification (NCBI taxonomy): domain Bacteria; kingdom Bacillati; phylum Bacillota; class Bacilli; order Lactobacillales; family Enterococcaceae; genus Enterococcus; species Enterococcus sp. AMC1252. The sequence goes on along the minus strand of NZ_CM177097.1, from coordinate 2,203,405 downwards.
GTCATCGCAATAACCGCACTGACCAATGCATAACTTGGAAATGCTGTTTCAATAATTGCTTGGGCGCTGAGAATCACCGTATAGCTTAGAACAAAAACCAAAAGAATACTGCCGCCAATTACAATAAACTGACCTAATATCTTAAAGAAATGGTTTTTGGTTGAACGCCAACTTTCTCTTACTGCTTGACGGAATGGGACGTCTCTTAAAATCATTTCAGGTAAGGCAAAAATCAAGCGAATCGAAAGATAAAAGAAAAGCAAATAACCTAAACCTACTAAAGCGATAATCGCGACACGATTGGCAAAGATAAAGTCCATAATAAATGCTGGGATTTTTATTTTTGATAGCAGATCGGAATTAAATCCTAAACCACTAAGCGGTAAAACTAGGAAAAAATAGAATAAGAAAAAAAGAATCGTACTAAGTTTAATTTTTTTAAGTTGAAGTATTGTCCCTTTAAGCAAATTCGGTAGAGAGATTGGTTCTTTTTTCTTTATAAAAAAAATACTTAAAAGTAAAAAAGTAAATTCAAAAAAAACCGCAATCACAATTGTTAGAAGTACGATGATTAGCGCAATCAGCACGCCAGGATGTTTAGAGAAGATGATCGGAATCGTATCATAAGATAGATAATTGATTTTCCCTTGTTTTAATATAAAACGAGTTGAACTTGCCAAAAGTGGAAGTAGTACAAAAAGCATAAAACCATGCATTAATAAAACATCGCGGAAGTAAGCAGATGTGCCTGCAAAGAAATCAATCATATTTTTAAAACTATTCTTTAAGTATGTCATTATTTAATCCACTCCTATAAAACTAGAATAAAAAGAAGATAGGATACTGTAGCATCCTATCCTCTGCATAGTTCTATTATATATTTATGATGTTTAAACGCCTAATAACCCGTTTAAGAATGTGCCACCGTAAATCAATGCTAGACTATATAAGAAGATTGAAACAGGTTTTGCTAAAATAATGATCAATGTGAACTTCTTTAAGGACATTTTAGTTAAACCAGCCATCAAACAAAGAGTATCGTCTGGTGCGATTGGAAGGAAAATTGCTAATGCGAAGAGACGCTCAAAACGTTTTTCGTTATCCAACCACCCAATATATTTATCATAGGTCTTATCACTGACTAAACTTAGAATGAAAGGTTTACCATATTGGCGGCCTAATAGAAAAATGATCACAGAACCGATTGCGATTCCTACATAATTATAGATAAATCCTGCAACTGGACCAAATATCAGAACCCCAGCAGCACAACTAATACCGCCTGGTATAATTGGGATTACTACTTGAATGATTTGAACCAACATAAACAAAATGGGTCCCATGATAACTGAGTCACCGACTAACCCTCTCAAAGCATTGATATCTTTAAAAACACCTAATCGTATAAAATAAATCGTCATAGCAATCGTTGCTATAATCCCTACGATTGAAATGCAGTTAATAATTTTTCTTGAAAGCGCGATGCTCATATCTATCATCTCCTTGATTTAAAAGCGTAGCAGTCTAGTTTGATTGAAAAATAGGAAAACATGCTTGTGACGCTTTTTGTCACTTTTCCTAGAGACTAGCCAGAACGCTAGATAAAGTAGCTATTATTAGTATAAAAGCCTTTTTAATATTTTACCATTGTTATTTATCAAAAGTTACGAACAAAGTTGTAAGAACGAACTTGGTACGATTATTATACAAATTTTTTTTTCTAAAAACATCCTACTTTAGCCCTAAATAAAAAAATAACCACGACTTTCCTATTTACAAGAAACAATGAGAGGATTATAATTGTTTTAAAGATTATGGCGCACCTAAAAATATAATAATATAAACCTTATGATTTATAGTTGGAAGAAGGATAAATATGAAAGAAGAGAAAAATGAAGCGGAAAAGTTGTTGGAGTATGCAAATGGTCCTAGTTTGGAAGAGATCAATAATACAGTTGATGTACCGAAAGATGCTAATTTTTGGCGAACATTAATGGCATATAGTGGACCAGGAGCTCTTGTAGCAGTAGGTTATATGGATCCAGGGAATTGGATTACTTCAATTGCTGGCGGGGCAGAATATAAATATGCGTTATTAAGTGTTATCTTACTGTCAAGTTTGATTGCTATGTTGCTTCAAAGTATGGCAGCAAAACTAGGAATAGTAACAGGAAGAGATTTAGCTCAAGCAACCCGGGAACATACAAGTAAAAAAACAGGATTTGTTTTGTGGATCATTACGGAACTTGCGATCATGGCAACAGATATTGCTGAAGTAATTGGTGGGGCTGTTGCCTTACAATTGCTGTTTGGTTTTCCATTATTGATTGGCGTGTTGATTACGACCTTCGATGTTTTATTGTTATTATTATTAACAAAGTTAGGCTTTAGAAAAATTGAAGCAATCGTTGCTTGTTTGATTGCAGTTATCTTTTTTGTTTTCGCTTATGAAGTAGCCTTGGCTGATCCGAATATTGGTGAAGTACTGCGTGGATTTATTCCAGATCCTAAAATTGCTAGTGACAAATCAATGTTGTTTTTGGCCCTAGGAATTGTTGGAGCAACGGTGATGCCGCATAATTTATACTTGCATTCATCGATCGCTCAAGCAAGGAAATTTGATCGTCATGATGATAAAGAAAAAGCAAAGGCAATTCGTTTCACGATTTGGGACTCAAATATTCAATTGACGGTGGCGTTTATCGTGAATTGTCTTTTGCTAATTTTAGGTGGCGCTTTGTTTTATGGAACAAATAGTGACCTAGGTAAGTTTGTAGATTTGTTTGATGCATTGAAAAATCCTGATATCGTCGGAAATATTGCGAGTCCTGTGTTAAGTATTTTATTTGCGATAGCGTTGCTTGCCTCTGGTCAAAATTCTACGATAACTGGAACACTTTCTGGTCAAATTGTTATGGAGGGCTTCATTCACTTAAAAATGCCACTATGGATGCGCAGAGTGGTTACACGCTTGATTGCAATCGTACCTGTTATTATTTGTGTGATCCTCTATGGAGGAAGAGAATCGGCAGTTGAGGATTTATTACTTTACACTCAAGTCTTTTTAAGTATTGCTTTGCCAATTTCCATTATTCCTTTAACAATGTACACGAGTGATAAAAAAATAATGGGTCGGTTTGCTAATCCAATGTGGGTGAAAGTTTTAGCGTGGATCATCGCAATCGTATTGACGGCATTGAACTTGTTCTTGATTTATGGAACATTGACTGGTGTGAATGCATAATAAATAAAAAGAAGGCGATTCTTGATTGAATGGCTTTCTTTTTATGTATATATAATAGAATTCGTTCTATAGAAATGGTAAAATGAGAAAGACAAAAATTTTGAAATGAGGGTTTTAAGTGACTGAATATTTAAATGTTGGAAAAATCGTCAATACTCAAGGCTTAAAAGGTGAAGTACGAATAATATCTCAAACGGATTTTCCAGAACTACGCTATAAAAAAGGATCAGTTTTGACATTATTTCAAGAAAAAAAAGCACCAATCGAGCTGACGATCAAAACACATAGAAAACATAAAAATTTTGATATTGTAACATTTGAAGATCATTTTTCAATCAACGATGTTGAAAAATACCGTGATGGAATTTTAAAAGTATCAAAAGATGATTTAACTGATCTACCAGGAGATGAATTTTATTATCATGAAATCATTGGATTGACGGTTATCGATGAAAAGGGTGAAGAACTAGGGAAAATCAAAGAAATTCTTTCACCTGGCGCAAATGATGTCTGGGTTGTTCAAAGACCAAAGAAGAAAGATGTTCTGATACCTTATATCGAATCTGTTGTTAAGTCGATCGATTTAGAAACAGGTATTGTTCGTGTAGAAATTCCAGAAGGTTTGATCGACGATGAAAATTGATGTATTGACGCTTTTTCCAAGAATGTTTGAAGGACCGATGGGGGAATCGATCATTGGGAAAGCTGTAGAGAAAAACTTGCTGGAAATCAATGTGTCCAATTTTCGTGATCATTCAGATAATAAACACCAGTCTGTTGATGATTACCCTTATGGTGGAGGAGCCGGAATGCTTTTAAAGGTTCAGCCTATATATGAAAATTTAAGAAGAATTGAAGAAGGATCGCCAGAAACGAAAAAACGCGTGATTTTGCTAGATCCAGCTGGTAAACAGTTCGATCAAAAAATGGCGGAGGAATTTTCTGAAGAAGAGCACTTAGTTTTTATTTGTGGTCACTATGAAGGGTATGACGAGCGTATTCGTTCACTTGTTACAGACGAAGTTTCATTAGGAGATTATGTTTTAACTGGTGGAGAATTAGGGGCAATGGTTATGATCGATGCAACGGTTCGGCTGCTGCCAGATGTATTAGGAAACAAACTTTCCGCACAAACAGATTCCCATTCAACAGGATTGTTGGAGCACCCACAATATACACGCCCAGCTGAATTTAATGGAATGAATGTGCCGGAAGTTTTGACGAATGGCAATCATAAATTGATAGCGGAATGGCAGTTAAAAGAATCTTTGCGCAGAACCTATTTGAGACGTCCAGATATGCTGGAAATCCTTGAACTTGATGATGAAATGAAAAAATTCCTTGCTGAGATCATTGAAGAAGAGAAGTCAGCAACGGAATAGAAAATAAGCTATCTTTAAAGAAAAATCCCTTTACAGCAGTGAATAGCTATGTTAAACTATTTCAGTGAGTGCAAAGCGCTCAACTATTACGATATTCCGCTGTGACAAGAGTCATAAGAATGTTTGGAATGAGGAGAAAAAAGAATGAATCCATTAATTCAAGAATTAACACAAGAACAACTACGTACGGATATCCCTGCGTTTCGTCCTGGAGACACTGTTCGCGTACATGCGAAAGTAGTCGAAGGAACACGCGAACGTATCCAATTATTTGAAGGAGTTGTTATCGGACGCCGCGGCGCTGGTATCAGCGAAACTTATACAGTACGTAAAATTTCTAATGGTGTTGGCGTGGAACGTACATTCCCATTACACACACCACGTGTTGCTCAAATCGAAGTAGTTCGCTATGGTAAAGTTCGTCGTGCGAAACTTTATTACTTACGTGCATTACATGGTAAAGCAGCTCGTATTAAAGAAATCAGAAGATAAGAAAGTCTCTGACTGTCTATCAAATTTCGAATGTGAAAAGTCCTTGTATATCAAGGGCTTTTTCTATTTGTCTTTATTCCTAAATTTCGTAAAAAAGGTATTTTAGTCTGTAATTGTCCTAGATTGTCCCATTTTGACGACATAGGTAGTCAAATATGGGCTAAATTTAACGATTACGCTGACGACAAAAGTCATCCGAAAATACCAATACGAGCCTCCGAATTTAGCAAGTTTGAGGTTGACTTGCTAAGAAGGGAGACAGAAGCCGATGCGTACCCAGTGGCTGCTAAAAAGGATGATAGAACTATATTCTCTATAATATAGTTAAGGAGACATCTATTATGATGAATGATGATAAGAGAGTAGTTTGGAAGCAAGAAAATGATTTGAAACTAATGCAGGTTATTTTGGAATTTATTGAAAAACATCAAATTGATTCTGTGAGAAAATATCAACTGAAATTAAAAGAGTACCCTAAAGAAGTCCCTAGCTTGTGGTTTATTAAAGAACGATTTGGATCTTGGGATAAGTTATTGATTCAACTAGGTGAAAATAGATTAGAGAGATATTGTTGGTCGAAAATACCTAATGATGAACTGCAAGAAATTGTTGTAGCATTTATTAAAGAAGAGAAGATTCGTTCTCAAAGAGCTTATGAGAGAAGAACTGTTGGAAATAAAACTATTCCTTCACTAGATACTTTGAAAAAGCGATTTGATGATATTAAGCCTTTCTTTAAAAGAGAAATAGAAGGATCAGTCTCCAATTTTGAACTTCTTTTTGAGCTAAGAAATGAGATTATTCGATTAGGTTTGGAAGAGAGTTTATCAATGAACGAGTTTAGAAACAGAGCGAACTCAGAATATTTACCATCAGTGGATACAATTATGAGGAGAACTGGGAAGTCTTGGGAAGAATTGATGGAAGAGATTGGTTTTGATTATAGGACTTTAAAAATTGAGAAATTGACTAAAAACTTTAAGTAATTATGTGTTAAAAAATGATAGAACTATTTTCTATTTAAAATACGTGAAATTGTAATGTTGAGTATAGCACAATTTTCTACTTTGATCCCAATTTGAAAGATAGCCAAAATTTATTAAATAGTGAGTAATTCTTATATTGTTTATTATTCTCAGAAAACGCTATATTATTTCATGAATTGTTCAAACAAAATTGACATAATGTGATTAAAAACATTTTGAAGGTGATGGTTTATGGTAGAGAGAGCATTCAGTGAAGAGCTTGGTGAAGAGGTATCAGCAAAAGTGGCTTATAGGAAGTCAATGAAGGGTGAAATAACGGACAAAAAGTCTTTTCATTGTATAGACCCTAACTGTGCAATTCAGTTAACCTGTACAAATTTTGGTGAACCAAAAGGGAAACGATTTTACTTTACCACTTCTCATCGTGAAGCACTGCATAATATAGATTGTTCAGAAATATCGGCTACCGATAGAAAAGAACAAATTAGCACTGAACATGAATTGGCTAAAAAAACGATTCAAAAAGATGGTACTATTCGTATGTCACAATCTCTAAATAAAGTAGCATCAACTATTAAAACAGAGGTTGAAGATAAGAATGGAACAATAGTGACAAATGAAACTAATAGTACTACAAAAAACGGAACCATTAGAGAAACTAGAAATATCTATTCACTTGCGAGTTTTGTTGAGCTATATTCTGATCCAATGATTGATAATGATTGGCAACAAGTTAGAATAAAGGATGAATTGATCTCTTTGAATGAATTATTTGTTCCATCCTCAGAAACAAGTGTGGGAACTAAAGTTAGAATTTACATGGGTGTAGGGAAAATTACTATATTTAAGAAAACAATACTTAAAGTAGTCTTTTCTGATTTTCCTGAAAATCCAATTTTTACAAACAAGGATAGAGCAATGAGACAAAATAAAGAAATTATTTCAAAATATGCAGATAGTGATGAAGAAATTAAAATATATTTTCGAGGTTATTTTGGAAAAAAAGATGGTAAGTTCAAATATCTATCATTCCATGATCAGTCCATTTACAAAGATTTATTTTTTAGTAAGCTTATTCAGGATACTGAATAAATTAGAGATGTTGCTCAAAAATTTTGATGATATTTGTATAAGCAAAAAGCATTCTCAAAAAGAGGATGTTTTTTTGTTATTTTAAGTGAACAATATTTTTTAACCATTAAAATTACTATCCAATTAAATTTTTATAGTAGCTAATAAATGTGAGCTAAAAAAACAATTGTTACAGAAAGCTTCTTTTTGAATCATTTCCCTGTATAATATATTTATAGTAGCATTTCATAATAAAAATTTTGAAATAAACTGGAGGAGTAATTATGGTTCTTGATTTAATAGCTACCACTCTACTTGCTTACAATCTTGAGCAACTAAGTGAAGGGATTGTAAATGAAGCTGTTGAAAAATGGGAGCAATTTGAAACTAAATATAATAAAAATTTCAAACAATATTTTCAACGATGTGAAAAAAAGTATCGAATTATTCGAACAATTCTTAATGATAAAGAACAAGACTTGATGAAAGTTTTTCAACCTACTTCTTTATTTCAAGAAAAAGAAGAAATCCAATCAAAAGATTTGTTAAAATTCATTGGTAATGCAAAATATATTTGGGTCACAGGGCATGGAGGGCAAGGAAAATCTACTTTATTAAGATATTTAATGCTACAAATTTTGTTTGATGAAAAAAAAAGTAAACAAAGAATACCAATTTACATCGAATTACGTAAGTATAATAATGAGAAGTACGAACGAAGAAAACTATCTAAATTTATTTATAGTGAGATGAACACTTTAGGTTTTGATTTGGATTATGATTTATTTGAATTTATGCTAAAAAGAGGGCGATTTTTATTTCTTTTTGATGCATATGATGAAATCGTTTCGGATAAAAGTCAATTATTCATGCTAGAGTTTGATGATTTTATGACAAAATATGGTGAAAATAATTTTGTTATCACTAGCAGAAAGATGCCGAAAGGGAATTTAGAGAACATTGTTTCCCTCACACAATTAGAATTAAAAGGATTTACAAAAGCTGAGGCAATCAGCTTTATTAGAAAAATTGAGTATATTCCAGATATTAAAGAAGAATTTCTCGTTCAATTAGACGAAGATCTCTATGAAAAATATGAATCTATAGTTGCAAACCCTTTATTATTAGTTTTGATGTTGAAAGTTTTTAAGCAAAATCCAAATTTTCCCAAAGATATTAGTAAATTTTTAATTGATGCCTTCAAAGTTTTATATGAACAACATGATGCATCTAAATTAAGTTATCAACGAGAGTTTCGCTCTAACTTCAGTGAAGAGCAAATGCTACAATTTTTCTCAGCTTTTTGCTTCATTACCTATTTTCATTCTAATGCTCAATCAAAAGAATTTTCGAAAGAAACAATTTTGAAGTATATCAGATTAGTTATTAAAAGATACCCATGGGTAAATCAAAATACTCAGATTTCGGATAATGACATTCTTTTTGATTTGAAAGTTTGTCTATGCTTGCTGTATGAAGAAGGACAGAACTACTATTACGTCCATAATATTTTTCAGGAGTTTTTTGCTGCGTATCACATTTATCAATTGTCTGAGAAAGGAAAAAAGGGTTTTATTTCAAAATATATTTTATCTGAAACTAGCTCTTATTTTTCCAATATTAGACTATTCTCAACGACTTTTGACTATATGTATGAACTAGACTGTTTAAAAAATACGGAGACAATTAATTTAGGAATTTTACTACCATTGATTGAGTCAATTGAGAATAGTGAAAACTTTATAGATTTTCAGCATTATTTCATCTATGCATTCAATGTGAAGAAGAAAGGAAATACTCATTTTGAATTATATCTGTCACCAAGATCAGATTTTCATAGAGAGAAGGTCAGGATACTTTTAAACAGATTAAGTTTTTATTATAAGTATGGAGGTAATCCAATAGTAGCTGCAGGAACAATTAAACCAATAATAATTTTAAATCAAAATGAGATACGTAATTTAGTGAGTAGATCTACTTATACTAAACAAGATTTGTCTAAATATTTACAAATAATAAAAAGAAATGATAACGAAAATTTCAGAATTATTCTTGATATGAAAACTATTGAGGAAGATGAACTACTTTATCCTACAATAAAAAAAACACGTAGGTATAAATTAATGGAAGGGTTAAGTCAGTTAAAAAATGATCTATTGGCAGAACGAAAAAAAATTGAGAACGAAGAACTAATTTTGTTTGAGTTAGATGAAATATAATTTTTAATAGTAGCAATTAAAGAAAGCTGAGTCTAATGATTTAGCTTTTTTTGTTTGGAGGGACTATTATAAAATATGAAATACGAGCTCCACCAGTTGGAAGTACAATTCTAACAAATAGAGGAGGAAAACAAATGAATAAGAAAAGACGACAAGCGATCTCGCTAGTGGGTGTACTCACAGTGATGATTGCTTTTTTTATTACCCCAATAACGGCTCTTGCGGCTTCGGTCAATTATGAAAAAATTGGAGATTATGTTTCTACTTGGCATGTTGCTTCACTAGGGGGCTTACACTGGACAGATAAAGGTGTGCACATGATTAAGGCAGATAATCAACCTGCTTTTTGTATTGAACACGGTGTTCTACTGAATGGTGGCTCAGGATTTGAACCTTCTGAGCTAAACAGTGCTGAAAAAGAACGGCTATCTTTGATTTCATATTACGGTTATCAAATTAGTCCTACAATGGAAAATTATGGAATCACTCAAAACATTATTTGGGAAGAGTTCGGTGATACATTGTTAACCACTCAACTTCCAAACTATGCAAATCGCAAAAATGAAATTTTAGCGAAAGTAGCTAATCATAAAATTAAGCCAAGTTTTGCGAATCAGAGCATCACCTTAAATGTTGGTGACTCTATCACGCTAACAGATACAAACAATGTTTTATCAAAATATGGTAATCTTTTAGAAAATTCCGCAAACCTGCAAATTGAAAAGAATGGAAATACGCTGAAATTGACTGCTACGGCTAGTTCTAAAGAGTCTGGCAAGCTTCAATACAGTATGGTGCCAAAAGATCAAGTAGGTCAAAGTTTCATCTACAAGAAACCTGGTGAACAGACTGTAGCGACATTTAAATTATCCAATGCTGGAGAAATGAATTTAGCGATCAAAGTGAATCTCAATGGAAATGTAAAATTGAAAAAAGTAGATGAAGATACTGGGAAAGCTGTACCAAATACGAAAATGAAATTTGAGTATAGCGGACAAACAAAAGAAATTGTGACTGATACAAATGGTCTTGCTCAAATCAATGACCTAAAAGCTGGCACAAAAGTAAAAATAACCGAAGTCACTGCCAATAAAGGGTTTGTGAATAAAGGAGAATCAAAAGAAATCACGATAGAACCAAATAAAACAATTGAAGTAGTGTTTGGAAATAAAGCCCAACAAGGATTACTAAAATTAAAAAAAACAGGTCAGAAAGCGACCACAGTTACCACAACGGATTCTGATTATGGAAAGCTACATGACATTAGCTTTGATTATGTTCCTCTAGCGGATGTGACGTTTACTATTAAAGCTCGTGAAGACATTAAGGTAGGTGATTATGTTCACGCTAAAAAAGGAAGTGTTGTTGCGACTGTAAAAACAGATGCAAATGGTGAATTAATCAATATGCCTAAGCTATATCTAGGAAAATATGAAGCCATTGAAACAGCGGCTCCTGCTGGATACCTGATGAATACAACACCTCTGCCTTTTGAGTTTACCTATGAAGGGCAAAATGTTGAATTAGTTTCTCAATCACTTGAAGCAAAGAATGACTTTCAACAGCTAAAGATCACTGTTTATAAAAATGAAGAACAAATTCAGGGCTGGAAGGAAAATGTGCCAGTACTAGAAGAAGTGAAGGCTAATGACAAAGTATTTGGCTTATTTACGAACCAAGAATATCCAATCACTGACAACACTATTGTACCAACTGATGCTTTATTAGCGTTTGGAACAGTTAATGATGGGGAGCTTGTCTTTCCTAATCTACAACTAATGGAAGGAAGGTACTACATTCAAGAATTGGATGCTGGAGAAAACCATGATATTGATACGACTCATCATGAATTTGAGTTTAAAGCAACGGATCATGAGACAGAAAAAATTATTGAACTCTATGCACCTAAAGACAGTCAAGAGGATGAATCGCTGCCACTGTTAAATAAACTTCATTTTAATCAGTTTTCATTAAAGAAAGTAAATGAAGAAGCAACATTAGAAGAAAAAAATGGCTATGATTTTACTTTCACTGGAAATGGCGAAGGTGCTATTTTCACCCTAGAAACGGAAGACAAAGAAGTGATTCAAACAGTCACAGTTAATAAGGATTCTTTGGCTACGTTCACGAATGTACCTGTCGGAACGTTCTATTTGAAAGAAAAGCAACCATCTTCTGAGAATTACGTAGGTTCTTCTGAAACCTATCAAATTATCTCTACACTAAAGGGCGTTCAAGCCTATGATAGTAAAGGTCAGCTTCTTGGTGAAACAATGAATGAAGAAACAAGTGAGGAAGAGGAAATTATCGAGCAGACCGAAGAGCCTGATTCTAAAGAACCTACAAAAGATGAGCCAATCGTGTTACTAGAGCTTAAAAACCATTTGGTTAAAGGAATTGCAGAATTAACGAAAACAGACGTATCGAATGGAAAAACTCTTCCAAATACGGGTATTCGTATTCTTGATAAAGATAAGAAAGTAGTGATTGAAGGGAAAACAGATAACCAAGGTCAATTTACCTTTGAAGAATTACTAAAAGGTGTGTACTATTTCCAAGAATTTGATGCTCCTTCGGGTTATCAATTAGACGAAACACCGATTCAATTTGAAATTAAGGAAGATGGCGAGATTATCAAATGTACCATGACCAATCAGCTCATTCCAAACGAAAAAGGAAGTTTACCGCAAACAGGTGAAACAATGTCTATTTTAGGAATTACGCTAGGAAGCTTGCTACTGATGGGTGTTGCTAGCTATTACTTTTATGCAAAGAAAAAACAAGGAAATAAAACAAAATAAAAAATGAAAGAAGGAATCAACTATGTCAAATCGTGTCACAAGTATTGCCTTAAAGGAACAACAGTTGGGTGCTAAAATCAAAGCTACGGTAAAAGAGGAACGAGAAATTTATGTTGAAGGAAAACGAGTTCCTTGTCGTATTTTCACTGCTTCATCTGCACTACACCCAGACTTTGAAATCATTGTGCCTAATCTGAGAAACTCACAGCGCTTTGATGGAAGAAAAGAAGTGGAGTTGAAGGATGCTACGTTAGTTCCTAGTGCCAAACGAAATAATATTGGAACAGCCAGTCGAACGTTAGAATTACAAGTTTTTGCCAAGCAATTAATCACACTAAACTAGAAAAGAGGAAAAATAAATGAGTTTAAAATTTGAAGAAAACACGATTAAGGATTTTGATATTAAGAAAACATTTGGAATTTGTTATTATTTAAGCACTCAACCTATCTATGAAAATGATGGCGAAGGTAACCGAACAGAAATGGTAAGAGAGCAACGTGTGACAGTTTATTCCGAAGCAAAAAATGATCAAATTGATATTGCATTGCCAGATACGACTGACTTAGCTTCATTTTCTTATGATGATGAAATTGAACTGACAGGTGAAGTGACTGCATTAGCATGGCTATCTTCTTACGCTGGGTACAATGATTCCATTCAATCAGAACAAGCCTTTAAAATTCGAGCTGGAGGGATCAAAAAGGTAGCGGTCCTTCATCAGAAACCTGAAAAACAAAAGCCAGCTGGAACTTCACAAGGGTAATACGAGATGAAATTTCTAAACTATAGAGGCACCAGAATCCGTCCGTATCACTTGAATCTCTATCGTCATTACTTGTTTGGTATGTGGTCTCCAGCGCTCCTTGCTAGTGGTGCCTATGGCTATTTTGTACTATATCCATTAGTAAGTGAAATTTTTGAAAAACAATCAATAGATTATGCTGCTCTCCTTCTTCCAGTTGGAGGGCTTTTTTTATTGCTCTTACTTCCGTTGTTCATCTGTTTATGGGGGAGAAGACAATCTTTTCTCAAAGGTGGTTTCTTTTATCGAGCCTATCAACGTCAAATGTTGGCACGGATGTTAAAAAGTAACGGCTTATATGATAAGAAGGAACGGAAATCAAATGAGCGAACCACAGAAAAGATGATTTTCCCTAAAGTCTATTATCGGAACACTAAGGAGATTCTCTATTTAACGGTTCCAACAGATGGAATGAAGTGGCATGATCGATTTGAAAAGATTGCGAAAACCTTTGAAGAAATGTATATTGCTGATTTTATCAATGTACAAAAAGAAATGGGCTTCACAACCTATTCTTTGATGATCGATGTCATTAGTAAACGGATTGCTATTTCAGATTGTGTTGCCGTAAATGGTCAGGTAAAACTAATGGATGGCGTGGTTTGGGATTATGCAGAAGTGCCACATATGTTGATCACAGGCGGCACAGGAGGAGGCAAAACCTACCTGATTTTGACATTGATTCAAGCGTTAGTAAAGGTGGGAACAGTTGATATTTGCGACCCAAAAGAAGCAGATTTAAAGGATTTACAAGACCTTAAATTGTTTAAGGGGCATGTCTTTACGGGAACAAAATGGATTACTCGTTGCTTAAAAAATGCTGTAGCAGAAATGAATCGGCGTTATGTCTATATGAAACTTCTCCCAACCTATACAACAGGTAAGAACTTTGCTTATTATGATATTCCGCCTTATTTCATCATCGTAGACGAATGGGCGGCTTTTTTTGGAACCTTAAATTATAAAGAACAGGATGCAATTTTAGGGTATGTCAAAGAATTGGTATTGAAGGCTCGTCAAGCAGGTGTTTTCTTAATTCTTGCGACACAACGCCCTGATGCAGAGAATTTTGGTGGAGGGATTCGAGATAATATCCTGTTTCGAGTGAGTGTTGGAAAGCTTCAAGAACAGGGCTATTATATGACGTTTGGATCGGATCAAAAAAATAAGGCATTCATCAATAAGTCAATCAAAGGAAGAGGGTATGTGGATGATGGTTCAGCTGTACCAAGAGAATTCTATGCGCCGCTTGTTCCTAGAGGCTATAACTTTTTAAAGGAATTTGAAAAGATTGAATCGATGAAACTATTAGATACCAGAGAGGTTGATCCAACTGCTAAGGAAATTGAAGAGGCACAAGAAGCATTTGAAGTAATACGATCGGAGGGATAGGGGAGTCACGCCAAAATATGATGCTAAATAGTGACAAACAAATATATGGAAAACTAACCCATTTCAATGAAAAAAGGGAAAGGAAGAGAATGTAGTGACCCCAAAAAGTTAGACTTTTTATAGAGTGGATTTTTTCACTCTATTTTTTATGCAGTTTGTTGATTAAATTGTCGAAACTCGACTGGACTTTTCCAGTTAAGTTTTTCTTTAATCCGATGATGATTATAATAATAAATGTAGTTCTCAATTGCTTGTCTTAACTCATTTTGACTTTGATAGACTTTACCGTAATACAATTCTTGCTTTAGAATGCTGAAGAAATTCTCCATAGGAGAATTATCCAAACAGGTTCCTTTTCGAGACATACTTTGAAAGATACTGTTGTCCTTTAATGTTTGTATATAGGCGTTCATTTGATACGCCCACCCTTGATCAGAGTGGAAGGTGCGACGATAGGGACAATCATTTGTTTGAGTGATAGCTTCTTCTAGACCGCTCATAATCGTTTTACCGTTTGGTTGATTAGACAGACTGTAACTTAAAATTTCACGGTTATACATATCCATAAATGGATCTAAATAGAGTTTTTTCTGACGAAGAATACCTGCTTTATCTGCTTCAAAGTACTTAAATTCAGTTGTATCTGTTGTGATTTTTTGGTGAGGAACAGAGGTGTTGAATCGGCGATGAATCAAATTTCTAGCGATCTTACCAACGGTTCCTTTATATGAATTGTATTTCCTTGATTTCTTAGTGAAAGCATTGACTTGTAACTGTAGCTTTTGAATTAATCGCTGCACTTTCTTTTTATTTACTTGAAATCCACGTCTCTTCAATTCTTGTGTTATTCTTCTATAGCCATAATGTTGATGTTCCTTACGGATCGCTTGAATTTCTTCTTCAATCATTTGTGTTGAATTTATTCTGTCTAAACGTTTTTGCCAGTACATGTAAGTGGCTTTTGGAAACCTTAAGGTTTCCAGAATATCTTTTAATTGAAAGTGTCCTCGGAGGCTGTGAATGATTCGGGCGATTCGTTCATTTTTTGTTCGTCCTCTAAACGTAGCCTCCTCAATTCTTTTAAATAGGCATTCTCAATTTTTAACATTCTATTTTCTTTTTCTAGTTTATCTAATTGAGATTGTTCACTTGGTAATGGTTGGGCTTCATTTAATTCCTTCTTAGGCATTCTAGGTGGACGTCCTTTCTGTTTAGAAAGTCCATCTATACCAAACTGACGATATGTTTTAAGCCAATTCGCAATCAATGGTGGATTGTTCATTTTGAGAAGATTGGCTACTTTTTGATAGGACAACTCTGTAGTTAAATACAACTCTATCGCATCTAACTTAAATTGAACAGAGTAATTCTTATTTTCCCGACTACGAAGTAATCCTTCTTCACCAAATTCTTTATAGCTATTAATCCATTTACTTATTTGAGAATTATTTTTAAACCCATACTTTTTTGCGAGAAACGGTGTGCCTCCTTGACCAGATAAGTAGTCATGGACAATTTTAAGTTTAAATTCAAAACTGTATTTTGCCATACAAAAAAACCTCCAAAAGTTAGATTTTCAGGTCTAACTTTTGGGGGTCGGTACAGAAGTGTGTTTCGTTTTCCTTTTTTCGTTGTCTCAGCGGATGGAAGGAGCTGATACGCCCTACTTCGTCTATGAACAAGGTTTCCTTGTGAAAGCCGCACGTCTTAACGGGTGGCGGTAGAACGAAAAGGAACAGGCAGGTATCCTGTCTGTGACTGTGTAGAGGTTAGGGCGAGCAACGCTCGCTCTAACCCGTTACCCCCACTTAATAACATGGGGGTAACTTTTTAAAAATGAGGACACAAAATCATCAGAAAACCTTATGTATCCAAGCTTGAATGGACATTTAAACTTGTGAACGATTTGGATTGATTTTGTGAACGTACAAGAAAGGTAAGAGGCTAAAAATGACCAATCAAGAGATTAGACAATTACGCAATCGACTAGGGTTATCCCAACGTCAATTTGCTGAGAAGCTTCACTGGAGTAAATCTTATTTATCCATGATTGAAACAGGGAAGCGCGCACTCACAAAAGCTGCTATTGAACGAATCAACCAGACATTCTGTATAGAAGGAGGACTTCTTCCGATGCAAGCAAAAATTGATTTTCTTCGAATTCGATTTAAGATTCATGCACCAGACCAAGTTATTGAAAATGTGTTACGAATGAATCCAGATGTGTTTATTTATAAAAATTATGGGTTTAATCACTATACAGAAACCTATTGTTTTAGTGAGATATTTGTGTTCGCTAATCCTGAAAACTTAGATATGGGTGTCATGATTGAATTACGAGGTCAAGGATGTCGTGAATATGAGCTAGTGTTGGAAGAGCAACAAGAAACATGGACAGAGTTCTTTTGGCGGCTGTATGAAACGAATCTTTTTGGGAATCATCTAATAATTGATACAAAGATTACTAGAATTGATTTGGCATTAGATGAACAAGTTTCATTGTTATATCCAAACTATGATTTATTTGAACTGAAAGAAAAATACGAACAAGGTTTAGTTGATACCACTTTTCGCAACTTTGATTTTACAGGAGGCTATGTGATAAAAAATGGGCAACGATTAAATAAGGGAATGTCTCTTTATTTTGGTTCACGACAATCCCCCTTTTATCTAAATTTCTACCAAAAGGACTGTGAGCTGGCAAAAAACGAACTAATTTCTGTAGAGATGGCTCGTCAGAAGTATGGCATTAAGAATCGTTATGAGATTCGATTAGCAGATGAAAAAGCCTATCTTTTTGTCGAATATTTATTATCCACTGGTGAAACACTAGAGTGGGTCGTCAAAGAGTTAATTGACACGGCAATCAAAGTTTACGACTGTGATGAAGCTGGGCTGCGTACTCAATACAGTACTAATTGGCGACTGGTCATTGAAAGTATGCAAGAATTGAAGCTGACCATGAAAGGAGAGAAGCCTAATTATGAAAAGTCATTACGCTGGCTCTCCAATTATCTTGCTCCAACGCTAAAGAAAATTTTGATTATGGATCAAACATTTGGTACGGATGAACTAATGACCCGTATTAAACAAGCAGAATTGAAAGAAAAAGACCAAGAGGAATTGGCGAAGTTGACCACAACGATTAAAGAGTTGTTAGTACAAGAAGAGGAAGAGGTTGTATCCTCTATAACTGTATCCGTTACACAACAAGAAGTGGAACAGTTACTCGCCCAATTTTTATTTGAATGAGAGGTGAACGATATGATTGAGTTATATATTGAGAACCCTAAAACACATAAAGGGCGTTGGTTTGAGCTGCCTATTCTGTGGGAAGTGGTACAAGAAAAGTTAGTATTAAAAGATGAACAAGCCTATGAAATAAACGACTACTCAGCGCCTATTAAGCTGTTTAATTTTGAAGATTTTGATTATATGAATGAAGTAGCTGAACAGTTTGACGAACACGAAGGACATGAAACGATTAAGTATCTGGAGGAACTAATTGATGCTGGTTTTTTCAATGATCTGTTAGAAGCCTTTGAACAGATTGATGAAATATACATCTATGCTGATTGTTATTCATATACGTCCTATGCCGAACAACTAATGGATGATCTTGGCTATCTCTCTGGTGTACCAGATATTATCAAATGGAATATTGACTATGAAGGAATTGGAGAAGATTTACGTCAAGATGGCAGGCTCTATCAAGCGAATGACAATACCATTATTGAGGTCATGACATGAACCAGAAACAATTAGCCGAGGAATTGAAGCGCTATGGATTTATTTGCTTGGAAGGGGAAATTCCTGAGCGACAAGCTCGACAATTTCTTACGGTTAAGAAATTGATACAACGAGAGAATTTAGTGTTTCAGCCTAAAAGGGAGCTGTGCTTTGAACGAATGTTGTCAAAGAATACGAGTCTTTATATTGAAGGACTGGAGCGCTTTAGTGAGACTGGTTTATATCGTGGTTTTTCCTACGATCTTTACAAAGCAACCTATCTGTTTAGTTCCCAACCTAGTCGTTTGAAAATTTATGGGATTCAGCTTTCTACAAGAGAACTTCTTTATTTATTAAAGGGGTTCTCTTTTTTACATTAAAAAACAAGGAGTGACTCTATGAACTTTATAAAAGAGAAAAAACAACCAAAACCAGTTGCCCTAAAAGAAGAAAAAGCAGCGAGTATCCGAACTGTTCGTTTGAGTGTTCTGATTCTGACACTTTTTTTAGTGATAAGTGGTCCAATTGCGTTGTTTCAGTCTTCCAAGATGCAAGGAAGGATAAAAAATGAACAAGCAGCATTAACCAAAACCATCCAAAAAGAACTATCAAAAAATACGAGTACACCTGTTGCATCTGAATTATACAAGCAGTTCTTACATCCCTTTATCACGACCTATATCTCGATTTCAGCTGATCAAAAAGCGTTTGGGGAGAGGCTTGATACGTTACAAGACACCTATTTCAACTTTGAGCTGGAAGAAGAGAAAAATACAGGACTTGAGAGGAAATTACTATCTGCTGATTTTTATGATTTGGTGAGTGAACAGGGACAAACGATCGCAAAATACAGGATTGCTTATGAAATTACTACACCTGTCACAAAAGAACGAGAAGTGAAGAAAAAAGAAGGAAACAAAGAAGTGACCGTCAAAGAAAAATACATTGATTACGAGAAAAGTGAAACGAAAACGCTAGTGAATATCCCGTTTACTCAATTAGACAATCACTCGTTTAAGATTACTGCGTATCCTTATTTTTCAATGGAACCTTCTTTAATATCTGGAAAAACACTTCAAGCAACAATCGATCGTTCTCAGTACCAGCGACTAGATAACAAAGAGGAAAAGGCGATTACTAGTTTTGTGCAAGCTTTTCTTGAAAAGTATGTTTCAGATTCGATAGAGGACATGAGCTTTTTGATGAAAGAACCAGAGTTATTGACTGGAGATTATCAAATTGGAGATGTGACGATTGAACCCTTGATAAGTGAGAAGCAGATTGTCGTCTTTGTCACGTTCAAACTGGTGGATGGACAGACTAAAAGTAGTCATCTAGAAACGATGACATTAGGACTGAAACACCGAGACAACACGTACTTTATTGAAAAATTACAGCATTATCTAGGAGGAATTTAAATGAATCAACGCTATTCTAACAAGCAACTTCTAACAATGAAACTCTCAGCTATTTGTAATGCGATTTTCTTATTCTTTTCAATCTCGCCTTTGGCTTATGCCGATGCGAACGCAAAAGAAGCTAGCAATTACATTTTGAATGATTGGATTGCCCCGATTTTCGGTGTCGTTGTTGTTTATTTAGTCATTAAAGAATTTATGAATTCAAAGTGGATACAAGGCTTTGCGATTCTGTTTTTTGGTGGCATTATTTATGCCGTGATTAAAGACCCAGCCAGTGTTCTAAATTCATTGTCTAATCTAAAAAGCTATTTTGGGTTATAACCATGAACAGAGAAAAACAGATTTTAGATTATCGTGAGCCGTTTAATGCCCCCTATATGATTCGAGAAATTGCGAAAAATGTCAATTTACCGTTTGTGGTCTATGCACAAGATTTTACTGTCGCTACTGTGGGCTTTGCGCTGGTTTTCAGCTGCTTATTGCTTTTATTTGGAATGAATCAGTTGGTGATTATGATCTCTATTGCGATTCCCTATGGATTGGTTCAATTGTTTAATCGTGTGGAACCAGATGGCAAACGAGCCGACATTTTCCTAAAAGATTACCTGAGCTATTTAGTGACGTATGTCATGAAGCATCAGGTGTTATACCATGAGCAGCTTCAAACAATGAAGCAAGAAAAAGCAATTTATCACCGCTGCACATTGAAACAACTAATAATAAAGGAGGAACCTAGACCCATGAGTACCATAACCGTTGATCAAGTGAAACAGGAAATAAAAGAAGTCATTGTTCCAGAACTCATTCATGAATTTGAGTCGATACAGACAAGAGAAGAAGGATTCTATGAATTATTTGAAACAGATGATGAGGTATTGCTTATGAAAAAGACCCTTCATCGGCACTATACAGATGGATTGCTTCCACTGACAGAGGTGCCCAAGTTGAAAGAGCAATACCAACCATTAATCAAGCAATCCATACGCAAACGTATTACTCGATTATTGTAAAAGGAGGAAAAGCATGAGATTAAAACAACCCTTTCATAAAGTGTACCGCAATGTGCTGATTACGACAGAAAATGAGGTGTGGGCATACTTTACGTGTCCAAGTGAGTATGTCATTGGTCAAAACAAAGAAGTACAAGAAAAACACAAGCGAAAATGGCAACAGTTTCTTCAAAGTTTGCGGCGTTTTGAAGACTTTGAGTTATTTCTTAACCCTCATTCATATAATCTTAATGAACGATTGTCTGCTTTTTCTAAGAGCTTTGATGAACAAGCCCAAGACATGGGCGATGCCTTAATTGATCGCACTTTGTCTGAATTAGAAAGTCAGCTACGAGTGATTACAACAGAGAAATTTTACATTGGTGTGAAGCTGTCTAGTCTGTCTTCTGCCACTTCTCTTAAAGGAAAAGCAATGGAATTGGTGGATTATTATGCAGGCAAACTCTTAGCGATTGCGCAGTACCACATGACCGTTGACGAGGATTTTTTGGCACGTTATCGTATCATTGAAGCAGAAGTCTTTCAATTAGTCGGGGCGATCAATGGTCGAAGATTAACTGAAAAAGAAGTGTTACAAGTCTGTCGCTATCCTTATGTTCGTGGGATGGACACCTCTTTTGATAGTGATTTTATTGAAAAAGAAGGATATTCATTAACCGATACGATTCTTGATCCTACAGAGGAACAAGGTTTGTTAAAGCTACGAAGTTTGGAAGGAACCAGTTATATTGCGCTATTACCGATTCATAAATTTGCGCCGAACTTAGCCTTTAATCATGCGGTAGAGCTTGTTCAAAGTCTGCCGTTTCCAGTAGAGTTCCGATTGAAGGCACATTTCGAGCCTTTGAAAGGAGGCAAAGGATTAAAAGGGAAATCTTCTAGGGCATCCAAACGCTTAAAAAATAGCGCCAAAGAAACCTTATCAATGGGGGATGCCGAAATGAAATCCAGTCGGTTCAATCGGTATACCCTGACTGATTTAAACAATAAAATTGATTTACGAGTCCCAGTCATTAAATGGTTGGGGCTTTTTGGTGTCTTTGGTCAAACGCCAGAAGAGTGTCGCAGCCGAATTCGTACGGTGCTCTCTCTTTGCCAGTCTCGCAACGTGGATGTTGTCAAAGGATTAGCTGATCAAGTCTTTCTATTTCACCAATTCTTGTCTGGAAATAAATTAGGACCCGAAAAGAATTGGATTCATTACACCACCGTAGAAGGTATCAGCGAATTAATGCTAGGGGTAGAAAATAGAATTGGGGACAATGTAGGCATCCCAATTGGCATGGTTTCAGAATTAAAAAATACACGAAATTTAACGCCTAAAGAAATTGCGAAAACCAGTCGTAAGCCAGTATTCTTTAATCCTTCTATTGGCAATCAAAGTGATATCGCTGATAAGAAAGCGAATAGTCCGCACATTGCCATTACAGGACCCACAGGAAATGGAAAATCCTATTTGGCTAAGTTTGTGTTCTTCCTCTCTGTATTGATGAAAGGAAAAGGGCTGTATGTTGACCCAAAATCCGAATTCTTTGATTGGATCATGGAAGTGATCAATGATCCAATTTACCAGAAAAAATACCCTGAAACGTGCACCTTTGTTCAGCAGCATTTCCATCAAGTACGACTTGATCCAGACAAAGAGAGTAATAAAGGCGTTCTTGATCCTATTTGCTTTATTCCGAATCGAGTTGCCGCAAAAGATATGGCGCAAGATTTATTTGAAGAATTGTATGATTTTACTAATGCTAGAGAGAAAAAATCTCGCCTAGCTATGTTGGAAGGCATTGAGGTTGTCTTAAAGAAACGAGATGGTGGGGAACGAGTCGGACTTCTCCATGTGGTTGATTTTATGTTAGAAAATACCAATGAGGAAGTCCGAGATACTGCTAATTTGATTAAAAAATCTGTTCAAGGGTCTATCTTAGAATTGGCGTTTAGTTATGGTGAAAATGAAGGATTGAATCTGCATAACAAAGTGACAGTACTAGAAGTGTTAGGGCTAGAAATGCCTAGAGCAGAAACCTTAAGTAGTGATTACAGCGCTACCCAAAGAAAATCAATTATGTTAATGATGTGTATTGGGAAGTTCTGTGAATTATTTGGCTTGCGAGATCGGGAAGAAAGCACCGTGGTACTTTTTGATGAAAGTTGGATTTTTAACACGTCAAAAAATGGGCGAGCGATTATTAAGTCTATGCGCCGAGTTGGTCGAAGTTTTAACAATACTCTTATTATTGTGACACAGTCTGTAAAAGATACCGCAGAAGAAGACGACACAGGGAATTTTGGGCGTATTTTTACCTATGATGATAAAGATGAGCGAGAAGAAATTCTTCGTCATTTAGGGTTAGAAGTGAGTGAAGAGAACATTGAATGGCTAAAGAATTTGCCTAAGTACCATTGTCTTTATTTAGATTTAAGAGGACGGGTTGGGAAAATGTTGGTCTATTGTCCTTATGAAGAATTGCATCAAATGTTGCAGACCGTGAAGAAAAATTCAAGTGCAGACGTGGAAACTGCCTTTAGTGCATAGAAGGGAGCTAGTCTATTGTTAAAAGATGTATTTGATATTGATTCCTTCCAGTCTTTCTTTGAAAAGGGAGGTTGGTTTAGTATCAATGAGAATTTACAAAGTGTTCTAAACGCCTTAATTAATCTTGCTTTTGGGCTGATTAAGTATATGGTTCTTGCACTTGATTATGTCATTGATAAATTGTTTAGTTTAAATCTTTTGGATGGGATACTGCCAGATTTGTTTTCTACAGCTGGTTCCATCTACAACCAATTATTTAGCGTGTTAGGTATCTTACTTTTTACCTTTGTAATTGTCATATCAGTGAAGGACTTCTTTGAAAAAGGAATTACAAAAGCCTTGATTCGTTTTGGTATCTTTACATTGATTTATGCTGGGAGCATAGCGTTTTTTTCAGATGGTGCAACAAAAGTCCAAGAGGTCAATACGATTTCACAGAACGTTCAAGGGCAACTAGTAGATTTAACAAGCGGTAGCCTAAACAGCAGTAATCAAAGCGCAACAGAAAAACTGATTGGTGGTGGGCAGCAGCTAGATGGCACGAGTAATATTCGTAACCTGATTTTTGATGAATTTATCATTAAGCCGTATGCATTACTCAATTTTGGAAAAACAGACATTACAAAGGAACAATTTGAGCTGTATTTAGTCAAAAAAGGAGAAGCCTTTGGCAAAGCAAAAACGAAAGAAATTGAGAAAAAAATCAAACAGGATTCTGACAAAAACTCTTACCTGACTTCGGATCGTATGACGGAAAAAGTCGCTGTATTACTGAATACGTTTGTAATGTTACTTGTGATAGGGATTGCGGTGCTATTAATAGGTGTTGCCAATATTTTGATTCAGCTATTGATTTACGGGATCATTTTTCTCTTTCCATCCTTGCTCTTTTTAGCACTGATTCCTAATATGCATCATTTGTTAAAAAATGGCTTTATGATGCTGGGGACGTTGTTTGCCTCAAAGGTTGGGATAGGCTTTGGTTTTGGGTTACTCTTTTCCATTATCAATCTATTGGATTCTTTCTTTGTCGTTACAAATATTGTCACCATGTTAGTAGGTTTATTTGTCAAAGTCTTATTAGGATTGTTTATCTGGAAAAATAAAGGACAGATTGTTCGTTCATTGACGAAAGGAAAAACAGAACTACGAGATTTTAGCTTTCCTAAAAGAGCTGCCAATAATCGGCAACAACAGATGGAGCAGTGTGAAGATCAACAGAACCGATTGGCAGAACAAGCGTATAAGACCCAAACCGCAGAAAATGATTATCTTCGTTCAGGCGTAGAGTTAGATTACGCCTACCGACAGAATGATTTCCAAGATAATTTATTGGTTCAAGCTGGAAATGACACTACTTCTCCAGAAATTGTTTCATTTGATACAGCATCAACAGAGCCTGTGATTGAATCAATAAATGACTCAGAGAATGAAGAGTCAAATGATCTTGGTGAAAAAGAAGAAGTCTATTCTTATGGTGAACACGATATAGAACCAGTGTCAGTGGTATCAACAGTTGGGCAAGAAACAGTCTTGCCAGTGGAAGAAATGGATGAGGCGTTCCTTCACCAGCAACCTAGTTCTGAGAAAGCTGAGCAGCATCAGATATACCCGAACGAAGAAAATAGAGACAATCAGATTGAACCGCCTCGCTTTACTTCTGAACCTCAGCACCAACCAATACCTGTAGAACCAAAAGAAGCCAAGCAATTAGCAAAAGAAATGGGTGAGCTTAGACAAGAAACATACGAGGAAGTAGAAACTATTGAGGAATCAGCTTATGAAGCTATCTAAGAGTATGCCACTTTTTCTACTAGGTTTCTTTTTTGTCTTTATTCTATTGATTGGAGGAGCAAGTTCTTCAACTAGTGTTACAGGCACAGAAGAGGAACAAAACCTTCCAGAAGTGGTGCTTCGTTGGAAAGAAAAAGTAACAAAAGAAGCGGTTAAAAATGAGATACCCGAAGCTGTACCCTATCTGTTAGGAATTATCATGGTAGAAACAGGAGGGAATTCTGAAAAATATCCCGATATCATGCAATGCAGTGAAAGCCTAGGGAGACCACCAAATTCCATAACAGACCCCGATGAATCAATAGAAGTCGGGGTTAAATACTTTGCGGATATGTGGAAAGGGCATCGAGAGTATGAGGTTTTAAACATTGTGCAGGCGTACAATTTCGGAGGTGGCTTTTTGAGTCATTCAGGAAAAAGCTATTCACTGGAGAGTGCCATTCAATTTTCCAAAAATCAAGCAAATGGACAGACGGTTACCTACACAAATCCAGTGGCAATTGGTTTAGGTTATGATTACCGCTATGCGTATGGCAACATGTTTTATAGTCAAATTGTGAAGCAATATATCTCTTCCAATTCTAGTAATACTGGCACTGGTGGAAATTCCGAAATTGCCAAGATTGCATCAGATGAACTAGGAGAAGGCATTCATGAAGGTGGCGAAAAATACTGGAGATGGTATGGCTTTAACAGTCGTGTGGAATGGTGTGCAACCTTTGTTTCTTATGTGGCAGAAAAAGCAAATGTAAAGATGGAGCGATTTGCCTATTGTCCAACTGGAATAAGTAATTTTAAAGCGAATAATCAATGGCAAAACGCTGGTGTAGAGCCGAAGAGTGGAGTGATTATTTTCTTTGATTGGGATGGTGATGGAGTCAGTGATCATGTAGGTATTGTGGAAAAATTTGAAAAAAATACTGTCTACACGATTGAAGGGAATTCAGGAGATATTATTGCTAGACAAAATTATGGAAGGGACAGTCCTTATATCATGGGCTATGGAACTCCATAGGTATTCTAAAGCTCATTTATTTAGTAGTTTTCAAAAATCACGATTATTTTTTCAAACTGCCATTGACAACTAAACGCTTCCAATATATACTTAAGTCATAAAAACGAAATATTTTTAGGATTGTAACTGTTAAGCAGGCAAGACCTATAATGCAAAGAGGGACACTTTTGTGGTTTCTGCTATGTATTATACTGGTCTTTTTTCTTTTCCCTAAAAGGAGGTGCTAATTGTTGAAAATAAAGAAAATATACAATAACAATATTATTTTGGCAGAAGATGTTGGACGGCTAGAGCATATCGTTTTAGGTAGAGGAATTGCTTTTCAAAAAAAAAGAGGTGATGTGATAGAAAAAGCGAAAATAGAGAAATTATTTGTAATTAAATCCGATCAAACAATGAATCAGTTTATACAGTTATTGAATGAAGTTCCTGTTAATCAACTTGAACTAACAAATAAAATTGTGAATTCTGCTGAAAAAGAATTACAAACAAAATTTAATGATATTATTTATATTGGTTTAACAGATCATATTAATTATGCGATTGATAGGTACAAAAACTCTATTCCAGTTAGCAATGCTCTTTTATGGGAAATCAAAAGATTTTATCCCAAAGAATTTAAAGCTGCAACACATTCGCTTGAACTAATTAAATACTATGAAAATATTCTACTTCCCGAAGATGAAGCAGGATTCATAGCTCTTCACTTTGTTAATGCTCAATACGACAATGAAGAAATGACTCGTACAATTTTTACAACAGAGTTTATACAGGACACTGTAGAAATAATTGAAACTCATTTTAATATCCAGATCGAACCAAATTCATTAAACTTTGGAAGATTCCTTACACACTTAAAATTCTTTATAAATAGAATTTTAGATAATGAGTTAGAAGAAGAAAGTGATGATCAATCCATATACGAACAAGTAAAGAAAAAATATTCAGAAGTTAGTAGTTGTGTTGATGATATCGCTGAATACACTCAAAAAAAATTCCATCAACCTGTTACTGTTGATGAGAAAATGTACCTTACGTTACACATACAACGACTAATAAAATAGCATACGTACACAGGATTGTAACTGTTTGGCAGGCAACACCTGAATTGAGATGGCAATGAAGTAATCTACCTCATTGCTGCTGATTCGGTGTTGCTTTTTTATATGAAAGGAGAACTCTCTTATGGGAAAATACAAAGAACTATCGGAATTCATTATTAAAAATGTTGGTGGAAAGGAGAATATAAATAAATTAACACATTGTGTGACTCGTTTGCGATTTAACTTGAAAGACAATTCACTCATTGATGAAGAAAAATTAATGAAACATTCAGGGATAGTTACGGTTCAAAATGCTGGTGGAAAATTTCAAGTTGTAGTTGGAACACATGTAGCTGATGTTTACAGCGAAATATTGGAATTAACAGGTATTTCTAACAACAATGAAGGGGACAATGAAGAAAAAAAAGGTGGACTCAACAAACTCATCGACATCATCACAAAAGTTATTACTCCAGTAATTAGTCTGCTAGTAGCAGGTGGATTAATTCAAGGAATTACTGCTATCTTGATTGCGACTAATCTTCTAACTCAAAATGATGGTGCTTATTTTATATTAAGAGCTATGGGACAAGCAGTCTTCTATTTCTTTCCAATTATTTTAGGTTATACCAGTGCAAAAACGTTTAAAATGAGTCCTTTTGTGGGGATGATTTTAGGTGCAGCGTTGATTATGCCAGAATTACTACCTAATTTAACCGAAGGCGATTCCTTGTATACTCTTTTTTCAGGAACTGTTTTGGAATCATCGATCTATAAAACATTTTTTGGTATTCCAATTATGTTCCCAGAACATGGATATACTACAACAGTTATTCCAATTATTTTTTCAACTTTCTTTGCTTCAAAAATTGAACATTTCTTTAAGAAAAGAATTTCGCCATTAATGGCACATGATCTGGTTCCTTTTCTAACTATATTCATTTCAGTTCCTATAACTATATTAGTTATAGGTCCAATCACAAATATTGCTAGCTTGCTTATCGAAACTGGAGTAACAGGGTTAAATAACTTCTCTCCAATCGTAACTGCCGTTGTTGTAGCACTGATTTATCAACCGCTAGTAGTCTTAGGACTTCACTGGCCATTGATTACAATCGCTATTACAAATCTTGCAAATACTGGTAGCGACTATCTTATGGCGACTTGGTTTCCAGCTTCTTTTGCTCAAATGGCTGTGGTTCTAGCTGTTATGATACGAACGAAATCTCGACAAAGAAAAGCCATGGGCGTTCCTGCATTAATTTCTTGTGTCTTTTGTATTATTGAACCGGCCATTTATGGGTTCACGTTACCAATTGTTAAAAGATTCGCTTATTCCATGATTGGAGCAACTATTGGTGGCGTGATTATAACCCTATTCTCTGCAGATATGTTTGCTTTTTCATTCGGATTTTTGGGTTTTGCTAGTTTCATTAATCCTAATAATGGAAATATTTCAGGGGTGTTTGTCAGCCTAATAGCGGTAGCAATATCAATGTTAGTTTCGTTTGCACTCACGTACTTTACTTTTAATGAAGATCCTGCCGATGAAAAAGAAATAATGGAGAAGCCTAAAAAAACTTATAAAGATTATGAAGTAAACTCTCCGCTAAAAGGAACTGTATCAGCTTTAGGAAATGCTTTAGATGATATATTTTCTAGCGAGTCTATGGGGAAAGGCATATTGGTTTATCCAGCAGAAGGAAAAATATACGCTCCTTTTGACGGAACTTTAACAACAATGTTTCCTACTGGTCATGCAATAGGAATCACTAATTCAGACAAAAATATAGAATTATTAATTCATGTTGGTGTAGATACTGTGGAGTTAGATGGCAAATATTTCCATCCTAAATTCAAACAAGGAGACATTGTTAAGCAAGGAGATATTTTACTCGAATTTGATATAGACTCTATATCAAAAGCTGGATATAAAACAGAGACAGCTATTATTGTAACGAATTCATCTGATTATTTAGATGTTATAGAAACAGATAACTTAGGTGTCGATGAACTATCACCACTGTTAACTCTTATTCCTTTTAAAGAAAAAGGAAAAGAATTTATAAAAAACAATATTAGGGAGGAAATTGTTTCATGAAAAATTTAGAATTAGAAAAGAAAATTAAAGGATTATTAATAGGAGGTGCTGTCGGTGATGCAATGGGTATGCCAACTGAATGCTGGTCTCAGGATCAAATTAGAGCGGCATTCCCTGATGGTTTATCTACTTTTATTGATAGCGATGAGAATGATGTTTTAGGAAGAACTATGAAAGCTGGTTCTGTAACTGATGACACCATAAATACAGTTATGATTTTAAATTCTATTGTTGAGCAAAATGGTCACTTAACAGCTGAACACTATGTTAATAAACTAAAAGAATGGAATGATCATTCAGGTGTTTCAGAATATGTTTCTGGTCCATCTACATTAAAAGCACTTAAAAAAATTGAAAATGGGGTTCCTTTAGAAAAAACAGGTAGAGAAGGTACTACAAACGGGGCATCAATGAGAATTGCACCTATTGGTATTGTATCTGACTACAAAAAAATGGATGAACTAGTAGAAAAAGTCTATCAAATTTGCCTACCTACACATAACACAACCATTGCTATATCTGGTGCAAGTGCGGTAGCTGCATGTGTGAGCTATGTATTAAGCGGAGGTACAAGTATTGATGATATCTGGGACATTGCCTTTAAAGCTGTCGATGCTAGTAAGCACAAGGGGTGGGACTACCCTAGTTCTTCTTTAAAATTCAGAATGGAATACGCTAAAAATATTGTTCGAAATGAGAAAAAAGAAGATGCAATTAAAATGATTTATGAACAATTAGGAACAAGCGTTGAAACAATTGAAACAATCCCTGCAGTTTTTGCAGTAATTGATTTAGCTCAAGGTAATCCGATGGAGGCTGCAAAAATTAGTGCCAATATTGGTTGGGATACTGATACAATTGGAGCAATTAGTGCTGGAATTTGTGGTGGAATGCAACCTGAATTCGATGAAAAAACTACCAATCTACTAGAAACTATCAATGATTTAAATTTTGAAGAATTAACAAAAAATATTCTACCTTATTCACCTTATTTTCAATCATAAATTTAGCTAAAATTCTTCAAAAAAATAATTTATTTCGACACTTTTAGTTTCAAAAGTGATCCTCCCTCCTATTTACCTTTTAGGAGGGATTTTTATGTTAAACATACAAGAAGAAAAAGAGTGTATCTACCAATTAATGAGAGAATTAATCGCAGAAAGGAGAGATATTAGTAAACAATATTCTGAATTAAAACAGCGCTTGGATGAATTAAATTCTGTAGATCAATCACCCGATAAAGTTTCGTCTGGAGACAAAAAAGTAATTTCAGTATTCGAGCAAGAAAAAATAAAAAGTAAGGACTATTTGTTTAAAAAAAATAAAACACAGCATCATATTTCCTTTGATCGTGTATCTAAAAATATATTATCCATTTTAAAGCAAAGTCCAGTACCGCTGAGTAATCAACAACTATTGGAAAAATTAAATACGGAATATGAATTGTGTGTTTCTTATAAGAACTTAACTTGCAACATTTTACCCAAAATGCTAAAAGAGCGGTCTTTGCCTATTGAACGTGCTTACCGTGGTTATTGGCAATATCACCTGTCCCAAATATAGGAGGTGCTTGCGATATGAAAACAGAAATGGACATCACTTATATCTTTATTCGTTATGTTACTGTTACCTTAAAACGTCAAGCAAATGCCTTTTATAAACAACAGGGTAAAATATTTTCTCACGAATCTAAGGAATTAACAGAGTTCAATCAAAATGAGCAATCAGGAGAACTATGGTTTAATGAAAAGGGACTTACTCCCGAAGAAGTTTTTGAAATGAATTTTGAGAATGAACAACTTCGATTAAGTTTTTCATGTCTGACCAATGAAGAATTTTTCATTCTGAATGAAAAGTATCTAAAAAAACTTTCAGATGCAGAAATTGGAAAAAAACTGAATGTAAGTAGTCAAATGATCTCTAAAAAAAAGCGAAAAGTTTTTGGAAAGCTAAAAGAATTTCTTTTGCTTTAAAGATAACTGTTCGTAATAAATCACCACCAAAAAAAGTTTGAAGGCGCAAACTTAATGATTTAGGTGGAGGTATTATGACAGTCAATTTAGTTCCTCTTCTTCAAAAAGCACAAGATGGAGATGAAGAGGCATTGCTCGAACTATTCCTTTCTTTTGAGCCGTCCATTATTAATTATTCACGGCGTTACTCAAAACAAGTGAACAAAGATTGTTATCAAGAACTAGCTACTCAATTTATTGTGGCGGTACAGTCATTTGATCTTGATAAATATTTAAATGAATAGATAAAAATACAGTGATTCTGAAATCAAAAAAAGTTTCAGAATCACTGTATTTAGTTTATTGAGAGTAAAGAGAAAATATGATTTTTATCAATGTTTGGGGTTAAAAAATACTAATCTAAATATAATACTTCAACAAAAGAAATATGGTTCAAGTGGTCGAAGGTATGTTAAGTAAATCTGAGTTAATCTTATACGAAATTTCAAATCCTTTAGAGTCTACAGTAATAATCTCGTTTTCCAAGGCTTTTTCAATTTGGAGCTTTGCTGCTAGTTCGAATGAATTGAGTAATTCGGGATTGCTTAAAAATCTTCTTTTGATTGATCTTCTACTAATTAAGAAGTGTGTGTAAGGTCTATATAATGTGTTGCGGAAAAAATATTCTCTTATAAAGTTCGTAAAATTTGAAAGTGTTAAAAATACGTCTTTAGATTCCATATCTGCCACAAAGTGGTTTGAAAGAACAAAATCTTGAAATAGAGCGTTCATGTTTGATTCGTTTCCAATTGTTGCAACAATGGAGTCAATTTCATTTTCAACATATTTTGTTGAAGACCAAAAATGGATCATTATGAGAAGACTGAACATCCAAGTTACTAATAAAGTTGGGTAACTTATGGATATATTAGAAAAAAAAGTTCCAGCGAAGGTATGCTCAAAAATATTAGTTGGTATAAAAAATAGAGCTGATAAGGCAGTAAATATACCTGTACTGGTAAATTGTGGAACACGTGCTCTCTTTACGGAAGCGATTCTGAAAGTAGATAGATTACTTCTTATAGAATCATTTGTCTTCATAGATGATAAATCTGCTTTTTCAATATTTTGAGCAGCAATAATATTGGTTAATTCTCGTGCTAGAGCTAATGACAGTTCTGTATCAGTTTTTGATACTTCATTCATTGAAGATGTGGTCTTTTTTAAGTCGTCTTTAAGATTATTTAATTTGTACTGTCGTATAATTTCTTCATCCGAGAGTCGACTATGTTCAGATTTCAATGCTAATTCTTTAAGTTCTTTCTTTACTTTACTTTTTAAATCAGCCCAATTTTCAGCGTCAATATTAATTTCAGATATAGTTTCATTAAAATTCATGTTTACCTCCAATAAAATTAGATAATACTATTATACATGAAAACTTAATAGATTCATCTAATTAATCAATTTTCATTGTTAATGATCATGTTTATCATAATTTAGGTTATTTTCAAATTTTATGGTTTCAAAATGTCTGTCTCTGTCTATTTACCTTGTGAAGGCAAAAATAATGCCGATTGTTCCTTGAAAATTGAATAATGAACTTTTAAATTACGTTTTCTGTTATCAAAGCTATAGCATAATTACGCCAAGACTTTAGCGAGCGACATTTAGTTAATGCAAGATTTGATCTAGGTAATCAAGTTGCAATGATGGTGACAGAATATAATGATACTTCCGCAAGGCTCCCATAGACTGAGGAGAGGTGAAATTCCTATGTGCTTTACCTAAAGCGATTTAAAAGTGAGAGAATTTACAGTGTTTTGATTGACTAGCAAATTAGTAGATGAATATACGATGTCAAAAAGTCATGAAGTTATTTTTTTATGAACATGGAGGGATGAAAATTAATTTAGAATCTATCGAAAATCAGTTAATTAATACGTTAATTCCTTTTCTAGAGAGATACGCAACGACACTATTAAAAATAAATAGATTACCATTGGTTTTAACTAATGATGATTTAAAAAGAGAATTCCAAATTAGTGACAGTACATTAAATCGATTAATCAAGTTAACCGATTTTCCGAGCTGTTGGTATGGTATTCGAGGTCATTATTCAAGAGATCAGATAATGAGCTGGTATCAAAAAAATGACTATGAAAACTTTAGAGAAAAAATGCAGTTATTACGTTCAATATAATCTTCAAATTTGAGAGGAGATGCACTATAATAGTAGCTATAGAGAATATAGTAATTCAGATTTGGCTTTCCAACCTCCTTCAAACTGAGGAGGAAATGTAAGAATGGAAACAAAAGATCGTTTTAAAAAACATATTGGTGCTTCTGGTGAAGTTACTTGGTATTTTCAAGCATTCCGAACAACACGAAGAGGATTTAAAACAAAGAGAGAGGCACAATTAGAATTCTTGGAATTGAAAAAAAGTCGACAAAAGAGAAAGCAGTTGGTTAATTCAAATGAAAAATTTTCACTTGTTGCAGATCAATGGTTTTTATACTATAAATCCTTGAACGAGCAAAAGATAAGCACATATGATAAGCGTTCTGAATTAGTAGGGACTTTGAACAGGTGGCTGGGTGAAAAGAAATTGATTGATTTAACTCCTGATTTTTTAGAAGAATTAATGTTTTCTTTAAAAGAACGAGGGATAGACGGTGAGTCCCAAGGATATGCAAAGAACACATTGTATTCTTTAAGACAAACGCTAAATATGATTTTTAAGTATTGTGTAAAAAAAGGAATATTGAGTGATAATCCTCTAACGAATGTGCCAATGCCAAAATATCAAAAAAGTGTGACGGATTTAAAAAGATCGTTGAATTCCTTAGATGAAAAATATCTTACAACTGATGAACTTAGGATGCTGTTAAATTATTCAATTCTTCATGAAGAGTTACCACTAGCTACACTTTTTCATGTATTATTTTACACTGGTTGTCGCATTAGTGAAGCCTTAGCTTTGCAAAAAGAAGATATTGACTTTGAAAATAATGAAATTCTTTTTTATAAGCAAACTTCTGTAAAAGGAAAACAAATTGATTTCAAAATTGAGACCACTAAGTCAGTGAGTTCTGCAAGGCGAGTAGTGGTAACAGATTTAGTTATGGAAAAGTTGCAACAACTAATAACAGTTTTGGATAATCTGAATTCACAGTTTCCATTTAGAGTGAAAGAGAACTATCTTTTTGTTTATCTATCTCCATTTAAGAGAGGAATCCCTTATCGAAGAGAATATGTAAATGATCACATAAAGCGTTGTGTAGAACGTTGTGGAATTACCAAACCATTCCATACACACTTAACTCGACATACAATGGCAAGCTTAGTTGCACAGCACTGTAGCTGGGAAGTTCTAAAAGGACGATTGGGACATGCTGATAAATCTACGTCTGAAATTTATCGCCATTTAACTTCGGAAGAAAAAATGAAACCTTTGAAAGCATTTGAAATATTAGAAAGTTAAACTCAAATATTATGCAGTCACAGTGCATTCAAGCCAATAAGAATGGCTTTACGTTAATAAAAAACAAGCTTTTCACATGAATTAAAGAAATCCGTCGTTAAAAACTTGTTATTAATTAACAATGAACCCCTTGATTATCAAGGGGTTTTATTTTTTTGTCTACCTCAGGATTGGTGATCAAAATAAGTAGTGTAAAATGATCCCTATAATAATTGAAAAGCAAAGATAAGAAGGCGCTATGTATAAAAAAAGATTCTCTTTAGTTGCATTGTACTTAACTAACGATAGAATACTGAATACAAAAAAATTCTTGATAAGAACACGATACCACCTCAAAGCTAATTGCAGCATCTTATACTGAAAATGAGTAAATTGCTGCAGTACCTTTTTAGATGGCTTATAACATGGCAAAGTAGAATGAAAAGCGCATAAAAAATAAACTGTTAGCTAACAGTTTATTTTTTATTTATCGAGTTCTTTCCTAGTAAATAATTATTTTATTTTCTTAATTCTGATAGGAATGCTAGTGCTTGTTCTCGATTCATTGTTCCTGATTTTAGTCTCCTAGCAATGAGTTCGATTTCTGCTCCTTTGGCACCAACAGACATGGCTAAAGAGCGAGCTTGTAAGGACATATGACCTTGTTGAATGCCTTCTGAAACTAATGCACGTAAAGCAGCTAAATTTTGTGCTAAACCAATAGCTGCAATCACTTCTGCTAATTCTTTGGCATCTGTTACGTTTAAAATTTCTAAAGCAGCCTGAGCTTTAGGTAAAACACTAATGGCACCACCAACGGTTCCAATAGCCACTGGTAATTCTATTGTACCTTTTAAGGCATATTCAGTCATTTCCCAACGGCTTAAACCGTGATAACGATTTCCTTGAGCCGCGTAAGTGTGAGCCGCGGCGGCTACAGCACGAGTATCATTACCCGTTGCTAAAACGACAGCTTCTATTCCATTCATAATGCCTTTATTGTGTGTGGCAGCACGATAGGGGTCTAGTAGAGCAAGTTTTGAAGCTGCGGCAATTTTTTCTGCAACGAACCTTCCAGCTTCTAAAGTCCCTGTTTTACTTAAGCTAGCAAATGAAACTTCACAAGTAGCCGTTACGATAGATTCAGTTGCGTAATTGCTTAAGATGCTAAATAATATTTCATCATCAAACCATTGACGGAACAAATCTGTGACGCCTTCTAAAATAGAATTAAGGATATTTGCACCCATAGCATCTTTGGTATCAACAAGTAAATCCACTGATAAGTAGCTACTGTCCTCAGGAAAATGTCGAACTTGGATTCTTTTTAATCCGCCGCCTCGTCTTACAATAGAGGGATAGCTTTTCTCAGCTTGGATGAAAATTTCTTCTGAGAACTGGATGATTTTTTCTTCTATTGAGGTTGAATCTGTAACCTTCATAAAAACTATTTGACCTCGTAAAAGACCTTCTGTTAATTCACTGTGAATGCTGCCAGATTGTTGAATCATTTTAGCCCCGTTACTACATGCGGCAATAACAGATGGTTCTTCTGTTGCCATAGGAACTTGGTAGTGTTTATTGTTGACTAAAATATCCGGAACAATACCCATGGGTAAGGCCATTTCACTGATTTGATTTTCAATCAAATGATTAGCAGTATCTGTATCTAATGATACGTTTTCCAATTCTTGTCTGCTTTCTAAAGAAAGGCTACCATTTTCTTGTAAATACGCTAAGCGTTCTTCTCTTGATAGTTGATAAAATTTTTTATTTGTTGTTTTTTTTTTAGGACGTTCAATCAGCATAGCGAGTCCAATACCACCGCCAACACATAGAGAAGCCACTCCATACCGACCATTTGTGTCTTCTAACTGTTGTGCTAAAGTCGTTACGATTCGAGTACCAGAAGCACCAATTGGATGGCCTAAACTAATACCACCGCCCCAAATGTTGAGTTTTTCCTCAGGAATATTCAATTCATTTTGAACGACAATAGAAGAAGCCGCAAAAGCTTCATTGATTTCAAATAAATCAATGTCTTCGATAGTCAGATCATTGCGTTGTAATAAGGTTTGAATAGCCTTGATCGGTGAAATGCCCATTACGCTTGGATCGATTCCAATTTCAGTAACATCTTTGACGATAGCGAGATAAGGAATTTGATGTTTTTCTGCGAATGATTTTGAAGCTAAGATCATTGCGGATGCTGCATCGTTGATTGTTGATGCATTGCCTGCAGTGACCGAGCCATTTTCTTTAAAAACGGTTTTTAATGTACTTAATTTTTCTACAGTAGTATCTTTTCGAACGCCTTCATCGTGCTCAAAAATAGTACCATCGATGGAAAGAGGAATTATTTCCTTCACAAACTTTCCTTCAATTTGGGCTTTTGCTGCTTTCAATTGTGATTGAACAGCAAAAATATCTTGCATTTCTCGTGTAATGTTATATTGCTCAGCAACGTTTTCTGCCGTCAATCCCATCGCTTTACCGCTAAATGCATCGGTTAAACCGTCTACCATCATAGTTGGAGCAGGTTTTGAATAGGTGTCTGCTTCTTTGTAAGTGATAGCAGGAGCAGTTGTCATACTTTCTGTTCCGCCAGCTAAAATAACATCGGCCTGACCCAATTGGATAGCTTGCTTAGCTAGACTAATAGCTTTCATACCTGATCCACAAACTTCATTTACAGTAAAAGCCGGAACTTCAAAGCTTAATCCACTGTTGAGTGCAATTTGTCTTGCAGGATTTTGCCCATTACCAGCTTGTAATACGTTTCCAAACACGACTTGTTTTATATGTTCTGCTGCCTTTGTATTCCTTTTAAGTAACTCTTTTGTAACCGCGGTTCCCAACTCAACTGCAGATAATGATTTTAATTGTCCTCGATATTTGCCGATAGGCGTTCTCAAGGCGTCGATAATTACGATTTCCACGACGTCACCTCCACTATGAAATATACCATGGTTTGTGAAAAAAGAATACTCAATAAACCATAATAAAAAAACTTCCGAAATTCTTTAACAAATTTTAAATTGTTCTTTTTTCTACCAATCTTGCGCGATTTTATGATAAATTATACTATGTAGTGAATTGAGAATAACGACAAAGGAGATATACAATGAACGTTGGCATAGATAAAATCAGTTTTTTTGTTCCACCATACTATGTAGATATGACCGATTTAGCTTTGGCAAGAGGGGTAGATCCAAATAAATTTCATATTGGTATCGGGCAAGACAAGATGGCCGTCAATAAAAAAACGCAAGATATAGTAACATTTGCCGCAAATGCTGCAAAAAATATTTTATCAGATGAAGATAAAGATCAAATCGATATGGTGATCGTGGGAACAGAATCAGGTATCGATGAGTCGAAAGCATCTGCAATCGTTTTACATCGCTTATTAGAGATTCAACCATTTGCTCGCGCGTTTGAAATAAAAGAAGCTTGCTACGCAGGGACGGCGGCTTTACAGTATGCTGTAGCACATATTCAAAGTCATCCAGAAAGTAAAGTATTAGTCATTGCTTCTGATATTGCAAAATATGGATTAGCTTCAGGTGGAGAACCGACACAAGGTGCGGGAGCGGTTGCAATGCTGGTGTCAACCAATCCAAGAATTTTACAATTAAATGATGATAGTGTGGCACTAACGCAAGATATTTATGATTTTTGGCGACCAGTTGGACATGATTATCCAATGGTGGATGGACAATTATCTAATGAAACGTATATTCAAGCGTTTCAAAAGGTCTGGGAAGAATATCAGCGCAGACATAAAAAAACAATTGCTGATTTTGATGCCCTGGCTTTTCATATTCCTTATACAAAAATGGGGAAAAAAGCTCTGCTAGCTGCTTTAGAAGACGAGTCACCCGAAGAGCAAGAACGAATTTTAGCAAAATATGAAGCAAGCATTGTATACAGTCGACAAGTAGGAAACTTGTATACTGGTTCGTTGTATCTAGGTTTGATTTCATTATTAGAGAACGGGCAATTGAACGCAGGGGAACAAATTGGGTTATTTAGTTACGGTTCTGGTACTGTGGCAGAATTCTTTAGTGGCAAGTTAGTTGAAGACTACCAAAAATACTTGCGTACAGATCTTCATCAAAAACAATTAATAGAACGAAACGTACTATCTATTGCTGAATATGAAGAAATATTTAATGATGTTTTAGAAACTGAGGTAGATAGTGAGTATGAAGATTCGCTTCTCTTTAGTGTTGCTTCTATTTCAAATACAGTTAGATCGTACAAGGAAAATTAGTCAATTCGGAGTAGAAATAGAGTATAAAGTTATTTAGTATAATCGCTTATAGTTGAGTCTATTACCTGTGAATCACAAAAATGTATCAAACAATAAATAATTCCTGTCAAATTCAAAGCAATTGAACTTGACAGGAATTATTTTATATGGATGAAAGGTCAAAACGACTCCCTAGTTCCTTCAAGCTTCTGTCAGCGACGTTAGGGTGAAGCAATTTGCTATAGAAAAATACTAGTAATTTCTTTGTTAAATTTATCCATTTAATATATGTGCTCACCTAGCTGTAATCACGACTGTTATATCTGTGATATAACTTGAAAAAAAGAAATTGAATAGAATAAAGATATTACCACTGTATCAGATGAGTGATACAGTGATTAAGAGATGAACGGATAAAAAGGAGGAAATGATGAAAACTATCTATATTTTATTAACTCGTTCTACAACTTATATCTCACGCTTGATTCATTTGGCTACGTCAGATGATTATACACATGTTTCGATTTCTTTTGACAAAATGCTAACCCAATTCTATAGTTTTGGACGCAAGCATCCGCATTTTCCTTTACCAGCAGGACTTGTTCAAGAAAGTTTGACTAATTCTTTTTTTGATTACCACAAGGAAATGCCTTGTGTCTTGTATGAATTGAAAGTGACAAAATCAGTCTTTGCGCAAGCCTTGCAAGAAGTTCAACAAATGGTAACAGAAAAAAAGCAGTACCGTTACAGTATCATCGGATTGGTATGTTGCAAATTTTCAATTCCATATCAACGAAAGAAATATTATTTTTGTTCTCAATTTGTAGCGGAAATATTAGAAAAAAGTCAGGCTGTTATCTTACCAAAGCCACCGGAATTAATCAGACCTATAGATTATATGAATTTAGCTGTTGGAAATTGCTTGTTTACTGGAAGAGTTAGTGAGTTGGTTGCCAGTGTTGATTCATTGCAATTATCGTCATGATAAACGTTTTTAACAATCCATAACTAAACAAAGGTGGTATTTAATAACGAAGAGAAGTCTATTATTCTAAATGCTGTTATAGTTCTAAACCTTTATGCATCTCGTAAAATAGGGATGTAACTCAATGAGAGAAGTTGTATAGGACAAGAAAATTGTACTATAATAAAAAAGGAAGAGACTTATTGAGTGATGAGCAAAGGAGGATTGGGTTATGAATATAAAAAAGGTGAGTGAATTAAGTGGTGTTTCAGCAGATACAATTAGATATTATGAACGAATCGGCTTGATTCCACCTGTGAAACGTAGTGTTAATGGGATTCGCGAGTTCGATGAGGAAGATTTACGTTGGATTGTTTTTAGTAGACAGATGAGAAATGCTGGTTTATCGATTGAATCGTTAGTGGAGTATTTAACTCTATTTCAAATTGGAAATAAAACAGTTCCCGCTCGTAAAGAAATTATTGCCAATCAAATAGTAGAATTGAAAAAGAAGGCAACAGAACTAAACACTGCAATCGGAAGGTTAGAGTTTAAATTAGATAATTATGATGAGCATATGATTCCAGCAGAAAGTGCGTTAAGAGATTTTAATCAAAATAAGGAACAAAACAGAAAAAACTTCTAAACATTTTTGTTTGGAGTTTTTTTGTTTATTAGATAAATCTCTTGACTTAGAGTTCACTTTAAGAGGTATCCTATACTTAGCGACAAGAAAAAAGTAGTCATCATAAGGAGGATATTCAATGAATTATGTTAAATTTGGCAATACAGGAATGGACGTTTCAAGAATTTGTTTAGGTGCAATGGGATTTGGGGATCCAAAGAGTGGTTTTCATGAATGGGTGTTAGAAGAAGAAGAGAGTAAAAAAGTGATTAAGACAGCGTTGGATTTAGGAATTAATTTCTTTGATACAGCCAATGTTTATTCATATGGGGAAAGTGAACGGATTCTTGGAAAAGTACTGAATGAATATGCCAATCGTGATGAAATAGTTGTTGCTACGAAATTATTTACCACGATGAAAAAAGATGTGCCGAATAGCGGTGGTCTTTCGAGAAAAGAGATTTTCCATCAAATTGATGCTAGTTTAGAACGTTTAGGGATGGAGTATGTGGATTTATACATTATTCACCGCTGGGATTATAACACCCCAATTGAAGAAACGATGGAAGCTCTGCATGATTTAGTGAAATCTGGAAAAGTTCGCTATATCGGGGCTTCTGCTATGTATGCATGGCAATTTGCAAAAGCCCAAGCGGTAGCTGACAAAAATGGCTGGACAAAATTTGTTTCAATGCAAAATCATTTGAATTTATTATACCGTGAAGAAGAAAGAGAAATGTTGCCGTTATGTGAGGATCAGAAAATTGCTGTGACACCGTATAGTCCATTGGCATCAGGGCGTTTGACACGCGACTGGAGTGCGCAAACTAAGCGGTTTGAAACCGACAAGATGGCAATGTCAAAATATGACACTACAGCAGAGCAAGATCGCATTATTGTTGAAAGAGTAGCTGAAATTGCGAATAAACGTGGTGTTGAACGAGTACAAATTGCTCTTGCTTGGTTACTACAAAAAGGGCCGGTTGTTGCGCCGATTGTTGGTGCAACGAAAGAAAGTCACTTGACAAATGCAATCCCAGCTTTGGATTTAATCTTAACCAAAGAAGAAGTGCAGTATTTAGAAGAACCATATGTTCCGCATGTAATTGTTGGGCATAAATAAGCGGATATATGTTAATAAAAGTTGGGGGAATAGACAATGGCAAAGTTCGAAGAAATAAAAAATGGTGTGATTTTTCCAGTAGGAGAAAAAAATGATGCTTATGCACAATATTTTATCGGTCAAAGCTATTTAAAAAATTTGGTTACTGAGCCTGACATCAATGTGGGAATAGGGAATGTTACATTTGAACCTGGTTG
Source organism: Enterococcus sp. AMC1252 (assembly GCF_058216515.1). Classification (NCBI taxonomy): domain Bacteria; kingdom Bacillati; phylum Bacillota; class Bacilli; order Lactobacillales; family Enterococcaceae; genus Enterococcus; species Enterococcus sp. AMC1252. Next base: position 2,161,786 of record NZ_CM177097.1, on the reverse strand, counting down.
TCGCAATAATTGGCATATTCACCGTGACGGATTTCAAATTTTGCTAATAACTGGCGGGGAAGGTTGGTACCAAGAAGAGGGGAGAGATGCTCAGTTTTTGACTGTTGGGGATGTTATTATTACCCGTGATGGCGTGAAACACTGGCATGGTGCTACAAAAGATAGCTGGTTTGAACATATCGCAATTACTGCAGGAACGCCAGAGTGGTTAGAACCAGTTGCTGATGCACTATATGATTCGCTGAAAAATGAATAAAAGATGGGAGTCTTACCTAATGAAAAAACAAACAGCTGGCAGAGATCAACTAGGCGTTTTTGCGCCGAAATTTGCAGAATTAAATGACGATGTATTATTTGGCGAAGTTTGGTCAAGAGAAGAAGAATTATCGTCGCGTGATCGTAGTTTGATTACCTGTTCAAGTTTATTAACCCAAGGGGTGCCTCAGTTAAAACCCCATATGGAAATGGCAAAACAAAACGGCGTGACTAAGGAAGAAATGGTGGAGTTGATCACTCATTTAGCCTTTTATACAGGTTGGCCAAAAGCGTGGTCAGCATTCAATCTAGCCAAAGAAGTTTTTGGTGAATAGAACAGATTATATTTAGTGTAAAAGTGAAACGCATGTTTCTTTTTAGCGATTCACTTTTTATGCTAAATTTTCATTAAGATTAATCAAAAAGTTGGAAATAATTGGGCACAAATAAGATAAAATGGTAAAGTTAAATATGAAAAAATTAAATGACATCGTTGGATGTTTTGTTATGTTTGAGAAACGATTGTTTTGATACTAAATTCATTTATCTATAAGAAAGAGAGGCAAAATGAAAAAAAGAGCAATATTGATTATTCATGGGTTCGGTGGTAACGAAAAAGAAATCCTTTATTTACATGAAAACTTAAAACAAAATAATCTTGATTCATTTTGGATTCGATTGACCGGACATGATGGAAATAAACAAAGCTTTTCAAAAGCGACAGCTGATCAATGGTTAACAGATGTTGAGAATAAATTAGAGGAGCTTGAACAAGAATATACACATATTACCTGCATTGGTTTTTCAATGGGAGGGTTGTTGACGATTCAAGTATCAGAAAGAGAATCAATAGACCAAATAGTTTTATGCAACACACCAATCTATCTATATAATGCTAGCATAATTGTGCAAGATGTTATGAAAGGTTTGTTATTAAAAAAAAAAGCGCAGCTGAATTATTATTTTGAATCTGCACAAACGGCGTCTATACAAGCGTGTTTTCAATTTTTGTCAGTGTTAAAAAAAACTAAGACCAAACTGAAAATGAATCCTCCAACAGCACCCAATAAAAAAATGCTTATTTTACAGAATAGGGAAGATGAAATTACATATTATAAAAGCGCATATTACTTAGCTAAAGCAATTAATGCACATGTATTTTTGAGAATTTATGAAAAAGGTCGACATCAATTATTTTTGGGAGAAAATAAAAACTTGGCTATAAATGATATTAAAAAATTTATCCGGCAATGATTTTTTGTATAATTATATGACTGTTGTATGGCAAAACAATCTTATTGAGTAAGTAGAAATACTACAATAAGGTTGTTTTATTTTTTTATTGAGAATAGAAAATCGTTTTATCAAACTGTGTTTATTACGAGCATTCGGTGAAACGTTTCTCTATTCGTTTGAATGAATCCTCGTTATCTGAGGGAAATTAAGCAGTATAAAGAGAAAGAAAACGCTTGCTTTTATTCGTTGCAAGGAATATAATCATTTTTGTAGAAACGTTTCACTAAATAATATTGAGGAGTGGAAGTATGAAATCATGGAAAAAGCTTTGCTTACTTGGAACAACTTTATTCGCAACTGTAGGTGTAATGGCGGCATGTTCTTCAGGAGATAAAGAAAGCGCTTCAGATGAATTGACATTTTGGTATATGGGTGATGGCGATCAAGGAATCAAGCCAATCGTTGATGAGTTTACAAAGGAGTCTGGAATCAAAGTCAAAATTCAAAGTATTCCATGGTCTACTTCTAGAGATAAGTTATTAACAGCGGTGGCTTCTAAAGAAGGCCCAGATGTTGTGCAAATGGGGACGACATATATGAGCGAATTTGTCGATGCCGGTGCTCTAATGGACATAACGGAGGATGTTAAGAACAGTGATGTCATGAAATCAGATAATTTTTTTGATGGTTCAGTTGCTACAACTGAATTTGATGGAAAAGCATACGCAGTACCGTGGTATACAGAAACCCGGGGACTCTATTATAGAAAAGATTTGTTAGAAAGTGTTGGTTACAAGGAAGCACCTAAAACGTGGGATGAGCTAGCTGATGCAGCGAAAAAATTAGCAGCACGTGGTGAAAATAAATACGGTTTTGGTGTTGAATTGAAAGAACCAACATTTGGTTTTATGTTTGCTCGTCAAAATGGCTCTCAATTATTTGATAAAGGTGACAAACCACTATTTAACCAACCAGAAATGATTGATGCTTTAAAATTTTTAGATAAATTAGTACAAGATGGGTCTGCACCTAAAACAGATCTAGGTCTAGAAATCGGTCAAAGCTTTGGTGGTGAAGGTGTTGTACCAATGTTTATTAGTGGTCCTTGGATGATTAATAGCATCAAAGATTCTGCTCCTGATATTGACGGAAAATGGGGTGTTGCTGAGTTACCAAAAGGCCCTAAAAACAATATGTCTGTAACAGGTGGGGCTAACTTAGCAGTTTTTAACAGTTCTAAGAAAAAAGAGGATGCAATGAAATTGATCGAATATTTATCAAAATCTGAAAACCAAACCAAATTCTTTGAAAGTACGAATTCACTTCCGACCAATAAAGGGTCTTGGAATTCCGATGTGTTCAAAAGCGATCCACTAATTTCAGTTTTCGGGAAACAATTGAATGAGTCACAACCAATGCCGTTGTTAAAACAATGGGATGAAATCTCTCAAAATTTTATGAAGCAATGGGAGCAAGTTGTTGTAAGCGGAAAGGATCTCCAAGAGGCTATGGATGAGCTAAACGAACAAACAGAAAGCTTGATTAAATAAATTTAAGTAAAAGTAGGAGCAAAAGCCTAGAATGTGTTATTTATTATTTCTCTGATAAATCATAGACACACCCCTGTCTTTTGTTCCTTCTATTGATTTGGCAAGGAGGAATAGAACAATGAAAAAGTCAAAATCCCCTTATTTCTTTATAGCTCCAGCCGTAGCATTATTACTTGTTTTTTCGATTATACCGATTTTTATTGCCGTAACGATTAGTTTTACCGATATGAGTTTAGCTGGTTTGGCAGATTTTTCTCGAATCAATTTTGTCGGGTTTGATAATTATTTGAACATATTTAATGATAAGGTTTTTGGACAAGCAATGTTCAATACGGCCTATTATGTGATTATCGGTGTCCCACTTGTCATTACCTCTGCATTGGCTTTAGCTATTATGATCAATTTTGGTGAAAATAAATTTTTCTCATTTATGCGTTTAGTATTCTATAGTCCATCGATCACAAATACTGTCGCAGTATCTGTTGTTTGGATGTATTTATACAATCCAACGATTGGCTTATTAAATCATTTATTATCTTACTTAAATGTAGGGCCTATTATGTGGCTAACAGATCCCAGTACATCGAAGTTTTCTCTGATTATTATAGCTGTTTGGAAAGCAATCGGCTTGAATATGTTGATTTTCCTAGCGGCGATCCAAGGGATTCCTAAAGAATATTATGAAGCGGCGGAAATCGATGGTGCCAATAAATGGCAGCAAATTTTAAAAATCACCATCCCACTATTAAAATTTTCGATTTTCTTCGTGACGGTAACGACCTTGATTGGTTGGTTCCAATTTTTCGATGAACCTTTCGTTATGACAAAAGGAGGTCCGCTAGATAGTACTTTATCTGTTGCATTATTCATTTATCAAAGAGGTTTTCAATACAACAAGTTTGGCTATGCTGCAGCAGGATCTGTAATTTTATTCATCGCGATCATTATCGTAACTAGTATTCAAATGAAAATCCAAACGAAGCAAAAAGAAAATGAAGGCTAAAAGGAGAGAACGTTATGAATTCACATAAAAATGCGCAAATGAGTTTTAAGCTTTTTATCGGTATCCTTCTAGGCGTTCTGGGTATTATGACCTTTTTCCCATTTCTTTGGATGATCTTTTCTTCATTTAAAACCAATGCGGAAATTAATCAGATCGTTCCTAGTTTATTTCCGAAGAATGCGACATTTGATAATTTTAAAGAGCTTTTTATCAGGCTTAATTTTGGAACGTATCTTAAAAATACCTTGATCATAACAGCCTGTTCATTCGTAGGCTTGTTATTAAATGCTATGGCAGGATATGGCTTTGCTAAGTTTGATTTTAAAGGCAAAAATCCGCTTTTTCTAATGGTATTAGCGACTATGATGATTCCAGGTCAAGTAACGATGATCCCTGTGTATTTACTTTTAAACTCTTTTGGTTTAACGAATACTTTGATTGGTATCGTTTTGCCAGGCTTAGCGGGAGCCTTCGGAATTTTTCTTTTCCGACAGTTTATGAACAACATCTCAAATGAAATGCTTGAAGCGGCTCGACTTGATGGCGCGAGTGAATGGTACATCTTTTTCAAAGTCATCTTACCACTAAGTCGTCCCATTTTGGCTGTTCAAGGAATCTTAACGTTTATCGGCGGTTGGAACTCATTTTTATGGCCGTTGATCATTGCGAATGATGAAAAATATTATACGTTATCGGTCGGCTTACAATTACTACAAGGCCAACATGGTTCAAACTATGCCTTACAAATGGCGGGAGCAACATTTATGGTGATTCCGATTTTAATTGTATTTTCGATTTTCCAAAAGTATATTTTACAAGGATTTAATGTATCTGGAATGAAATAAAAGAGAACAATATAAAGGAAAAGGTGAATAAATATGGAGCAAAAGCAACTAATAGATTTACTAAAGCAGATGACACTAGATGAAAAAATAGGTCAATTACTTCAATTAGCAGCAGAATTTTACTCAGAAAAAGCAGAAGAAAAGACAGGGCCCATGACGGATCTTGGCTTGACACATGAAGATATCAATAATGCTGGAACGACACTTGGCATTTCAGGAGCAAAAGAAGCGATTCGTGTGCAAAAGACCTATATGGAAAACAATCGATTAGGCATTCCAACTATTTTGATGGCCGATATTATTCATGGATTTCGCACTATTTTTCCGATTCCTCTTGGCTTAGGCAGCTCATGGGATGTAGAGGCGGCTAAGAAAGTTGCAGAAATTTCAGCGAAAGAAGCAGCTGTATCCGGGTTACACGTGACATTTTCACCAATGGTCGATTTAGTTCGTGATCCTCGTTGGGGGCGTGTCATGGAATCAACAGGAGAAGACCCATTTTTAAATAGTCGATTTGCAGAAGCGTTTGTTAAAGGGTATCAAGGGGATGACTTACAAAATGACTTCTTCCGTGTAGCAGCTTGTGTCAAGCATTTTGCAGCATATGGTGCAGCAATTGGTGGACGAGATTACAATACGGTCAACATGTCTGAAAGACAATTGCGAGATAGTTATTTACCAGGATACAAAGCGGCTCTTGATGCTGGCGCCAAGTTAGTCATGACGTCGTTTAATACGGTAGATGGTGTTCCTGCGACTGGGAATAAATGGTTATTTAGAGACGTATTAAGAAAAGAATTTGGATTTGATGGTGTGGTGATTTCTGACTGGGGAGCTGTAATTGAATTGATTCCTCATGGTGTAGCAGCAGATAAAAAACAGGCCGCAGAACTTGCAATAAAAGCAGGGGTTGATATTGAAATGATGACGACTTGCTATACCGAAAATTTAAAAGAATTGATTGAAGAAAAGGTTATTGACGAAGCAATTCTTGACGAAGCGGTTTTAAGAATTTTAACGCTAAAAAATGATTTAGGTTTATTTGAAAATCCCCATCGAGGTGCAGATGTGACGTTGGAAAAAGAGTTGGTTCTATCGAAAGAACATCGGGACATTGCTAGAGATGTTGCAAGAAAATCGATTGTCTTATTAAAAAATGAGGCAATCTTGCCATTATCTAAACAAGATAAAGTTGCCATTGTAGGGCCAGGCGCTGATTCTAATGATGTTATTGGTGTATGGTCTTGGCAAGGAAAAAAAGAAGAAGCAGTTTCTTTAGCACAAGGTGTAAAGCAACTTAATGCAGATTATTTGATTGGGAAAGAAGTGTTTGACTATTTTGAACCAACTCAAGCGGCAATTGATGAAGCTGTTTCTTTAGCTGAAGGAGCAGATAAAGTAATTTTAGCCCTAGGAGAAGAGGATTGGATGAGTGGGGAAGCATCAAGTCGTAGCGATATTCGTTTACCACAAGCTCAATTAGACTTATTCAATGCTATTCAGGCTGTAAATGACAATATTATTGTGACGTTGTACAATGGTCGCCCACTTGATTTAGAGGGGATTGATTCTGCAAAATCGATTGTTGAGGCGTGGTTCCCTGGGACAGAAGGTGGTGCCGCGTTAGCAGATATTCTTTACGGAGAGTATAATCCAAGCGGCCGTTTAAGCATGTCATTTCCTGAAACGGTGGGTCAAGTACCTGTGTATTATAATTACGATAATACAGGCAGACCTTATAAACCAGGGGATGAAAAGTATGTATCAAAATATTTAGATGTTTCGAACTATGCTAAATATCCTTTTGGTTTTGGTTTAAGCTATAGCGAATTTACCTATACCGACTTTAACTTAAGCTCAAATGAAATAAAATCAAATGAAGCTATCACTGTATCCGTTACTGTAGAGAATCAGTCAGATATACAAGGGCAAGAGACTGTACAATTGTACCTACGTGATCAAGTTGGTGAAGTTGTTCGTCCAGTGAAGGAATTAAAAGGCTTTGAAAAAGTAACGCTTAAAGCGCATGAGAAAAAGACAATTCAATTTGTCATTACAGAAGAACTGTTACGCTATGTTCATAGTGATCAAACAGTTGTCAGTGATGCGGGATCTTTTGATGTAATGGTTGGATCAAATAGTAGAGATGTGTTAACTAAAACCTTTAAATTATTGAAATAGATAGGAAGATTGAGATGGCGTATCAAAAACGAACGATTGAAAACGGTGGAACCACGGTTTCGTTTTTAGAAACTGGAGATCTTTATGAAATAATGCATGGAAATATTATGATCAATCAGCTGAATGGAAATCCCTTGGATGGTAGCTGTAACCAGATTTATCTGAGAGTTTATGATGAAAATGGTATTCAAGCAGTACCCATGATAGGTTCTAACTCAAAAAGTAAATTTCAAGTGTCAAAGGAACAAGCTTCATGGAGTGGTGTATTTTTAGAAGTATCTTATCGAGTCGATTTTCAAATTGCCAAATCAGGTATTTGGTTTTGGCAGGTAACAGTGAAAGGCTCTGGTCAGAAAATAGACCTCATCTACGGCCAAGACATCGGCAATGCAACAAAAGGGGCTGTGCAATCAAATGAAGCATACATGTCCCAATACGTGGATCATCATGTTACAAAAGCAGGTGAGACGATCACAATCTCATCTCGACAAAACCAACCGCAAGAAGGTAACTTTCCAGTAGTCGAACAAGGAAGTTTAAATAAACTAGTCGCTTTTTCGACAGATGGGTATCAATTTTTTGGTCGTGAGTATAAAGAAACAAATCAAGCAATCGCGTTGACTCATGAAAGGCTAGCGAATGAAGTGTATCAATATGAATTTGCCTATATCGCATTACAAACAGAAAGATTTGACGTAACGGGTCAATCAATGACGGTCGTTTTTTATGGAGCACCAATTAAAAATCAACAAACCGTCATTCAACAACCACTGATTTCTAAAGCAATTATCAAGGAAAATTACGACTCGTTAAAAATAGAAAATAGTAGAGAGCAAGGGAAGGTCGTTGAGAAAAGAATCGGTGATTCGATTACAGGTGAAACGTTAACGGAAAAAGAGCGGAACCAATTATTTCCTACTCAAAACCTAGTTGAAACAATCGATGGTCAAATTGGTTCTTTCTTTACTGAAGAGTATCATCATGTTGTTTTAAAAGAAAAAGAAGTGGTAATGGAAAGAGCGCATGGGCATATTTTATTAAGCGGCGCCGAACTTGATGTGGCAAATCCAGTACTAAGTACAACGGTTTATATGTATGGTTTATTTAATTCCCAGATTGTTTTAGGCAATACCTCAATGAACAAATTAATGAGTAATAGCCGTAATTCATTAAATGTCATGAAACAATCTGGGCAAAGAATCTATATCAAATATGGCGAGCTTTGGCGATTATTAACGATGCCATCTGCTTTTGAAATGGGATTAAACTCTGCCACATGGTATTATAAATTAGAGAATGATATAATTACGGTGAGAACGTTTACGCTATGTGATGCTAGAGAAGTTATCACTGAAGTAAAGAGTCAGCAAAAGATAAATTATACGTTCGCTGTAACGAATCACTTGGTGATGAACGCTGATGAAGAAGAGCCAGCTTATACAACTACGAAAGAAAATAATTTAGTGACAGTAAAAGCATCAACTGATTCTGTTATCCAGCAAGAATACCCAGAATTAACATATTACTTTTCTCTAGATAAATCATTTGAATTGACAGATGAACGTTTGTTTTTAGCGGATGAATCAACTGAGCGCTTAACTGTATTTGTACTCGAGGATCAATCAGAGTTTTCTATGCATATCCAAGGAACCTTTACAGGGGAAACATTCGACGTAGTGAATACCAACTATCAAGTAGAAAATAATCAATTCTTAACTTTTATAAATGGATTATTAAATCATTTCCAGTTAACGCATGCAACCGAAGACGTCGACACAATGAATGCTTTAGCTCGCTGGTACACGCATAATATGCTCGTTCATTATTTGTCACCTCATGGATTAGAACAATATGGTGGCGCTGCATGGGGTACACGCGATGTTTCCCAAGGACCAACAGAATTTTTCTTTGCAGTCAATCGCCCAGAAGTTGTGCGTTCAATTATTCAAACTGTTTATGCAAACCAATTTCAAAATGACGGAAATTGGCCCCAATGGTTTATGTTTGATCGATATGAAAAACAAAAGGCCGATGAAAGTCACGGAGATGTGATTGTTTGGCCGATGAAAATCGTTGCAGATTATCTGGCTAAAACCAAAGATTTTGGAATTTTGGATGAGAAAATCCCCTATACGGACCGCTCGACGTTTTTAAAAACGAAAGAAAATTATCTTTTATTCGACCATATAAAAAAAGAAATTCAATTTATTGAAGATAATTTTTTAGAAGGAACGTACTTATCATGTTATAGCGATGGGGATTGGGATGATACCTTACAACCTTATGATAATAAGTTGAAAAAATATATGGCAAGTAGCTGGACAGTTGCTTTAACTTATCAAGTGGTAAATAAACTGGCAAATCTATTAAAAGAAATTGATGCTGAGTATGGGGAACATTTACAAGGATTAGCTCTAAATATCAAAAAGGATTTTGAAACATATATTTTATCTTCTGAGACGATTCCAGGATTTGTTTATATGGAAGATACAGAGCATGTGGAATTTATGATTCATCCAACTGATAAAAAAACAGGGATCCAGTATCGTTTACTCCCTATGACACGAAGCATGATTGCTGAATTGTTGACGACTGAACAGGTAGAGCACCATTATGCTATTATTAAAGAGCATTTAGAATTTCCTGATGGCGTTCGTTTGATGAATCATCCTGCTGCTTATCAAGGTGGGGTAAGTACAAACTTTAAGCGTGCTGAACAATCGGCAAATTTTGGTCGTGAAATCGGGTTGCAGTATGTTCATGCCCATATTCGTTTCACAGAAGCTATGGCCAAATTAGGGAAGACAGATGAAACGTGGCAAGCATTGAATCGAATCAATCCGATTCAGATAAAAAATCACGTGAAAAATGCGGAAATTCGACAAGCAAATGCTTATTTTAGCAGTTCCGATGGCGACTTTAAGACTAGATATGATGCCCAAGAAAATTTTGGGAAACTAAAAGAGGGTCGAGTTGGTGTCAAAGGTGGCTGGCGAATTTATTCTAGCGGACCAGGTATTTATATGAATCAGTTATTGACAAATGTATTAGGTATTCGTGAAGACAAAGAGAATGTGGTTTTTGATCCTGTATTACCAACTAGTTTAGATGGATTAGAAATGAGGTATCAATTAGCAGGAAAAGTGGTACGAATCGTATTTCATTTAACCAATCAAAAAGAGTTCATTTTGGTAAATGGTACTGAGCTGTCTGCACAAAGAGAACAAAATCCATATCGGCAAGGCGGCTTGAGCGTCCAGTTAGATGAATTTACAGCATTATTAGATAGGCAAGAGAATCAAATAGATATTTTTTGTTAGGAGATGAGCACACATGGTAGGAATTAAAGAAATTGCAAAAAAAGCAGGGGTATCGATTTCTACTGTTTCTTATGCATTAAATGGCAGTTCCAAAGTGACAGAAGCAACTCGAGCAAGAATCCAAGCGATTGCAGAGGAACTGGACTACGTTCCTAATATGGCTGCTCGTACCTTAAAAAGACAACAAACCAATATAATCGGTGTTTATCTTGCTGATTATGGAGGCAGCTTTTATGGTGAATTATTAGATGGAATCAAAAAAGGACTGGAAGCCCAAAATTATGAGATGATCGTCTGCAGTGGAAATAAATCGCATTTATTTATTCCAGAGCGAATGGTCGATGGGGCAATTGTGTTAGATTGGACGTTTAAAAACAAAGAAATTGAACAGTATGCAGACAGAGGGCATTTTCTTGTCATTTTGGATCGTTTGATCACGCATGAAAATGTCCGAAAAATTCTGTTAGATAATAAAGGCGGTGCTACGCTAGCGATTGAAAAGGCAGTTGCTTGCGAGACTGAAAAGTTATTCTTAGTATCGGGACCTCAGAAGAGTTACGATGGGCAAGAGCGACTAAATGCTAGTATCAAAGAACTAGAGCGGTTTGATATTGAATATGACATTATTTCTGGTGATTTTACCGAGCCGTCTGGATATCGTGCAGCAAAAAAAATCATGGGAAAAGAGCCAACACTCCCTGTGGATATTTTTGCGTTGAATGATGAAATGGCTATTGGTATTTATAAATATTTTAAAGAAACACCATACCAAATCGGAAAAGACATTCGCTTGATCGGTTTTGATAATATTGATATTAGCGCCTTTGTTCAGCCAAGATTAGCGACGATTTCTTACTCTAAACATCGCTGGGGAATGTTAGCTGCTGAAAAAATCATTCAGCTGATTACTGGAGAAGAGGCAGAAGATGATCATATTTATACAAGTTATATAGATGGAGCTTCATTTTCTGGAGGAAACGAGTAGAATAAGTGGATGGAACAACAACTAGATTAAAAGGGTGGGCAAAAATGCTAAACGTTTTTGCTCACCCTTTAATTTGATTTTGAAATTTTTCAGTACGTATCTCCCCAAATGGACATAGAGCGCAGAATACTTTCCATAGACCGACCTTTATCCGTTAACTGATATTCTACTTTGGGTGGTACAACAGCATAGACTTTTCTGGAGATCAGGCCATCGCTTTCAAGTTGTCTTAATTGATCAGTCAAGGACTTATTGGTTATATTACCAAGTCCTTTTTTCAACTCACCAAACCTCATTTTACCAGAAAGTAAGCGGAATAAAATGATCGGCTTCCATTTTCCGCTGATTAGATTGACTGTCTTTTTTACAGGACAATTTTCAGTCATTCAATACCTCCTTTTTACAGTATCTTTTTTAAACTTACTATCACTAAAGTATATCATATATAAATAAAGTGCGTACTTCCATTATCCGAGATCTATTGTATGCTTGGCTATGACAGTAAATCAAATTCTAGCTATTATTGATTTTTTAGTCATAAATAATAAATGGAGGAAAGATAATTATGGGAAAAAACGTATTAGTTTTGTCACATCCGCATTTACAGGAGTCAACAATGAATAAGTATTTGGTTAAGAGATTAAGTAGAGAAAAATTAGATTTGGAGGTCCATCATATTGATCGCAAATACCCAGATGGTAACATTGATGTTGAGGTTGAAAAAGAAATGCTGCTTTCTTCTGATTTAGTCATTTTTCAATTTCCAATTTTTTGGTACAGTGCTCCTTCAAGCTTAAGAAAATGGCTTGAAGTGATACTAGAACATAATTGGGCCTATGGTGAGCGTCATGCGTTAAAAGGTAAGAACATTGCTTTGATCATAACAACAGGTGGCTCAAAGAGCTCTTACCAATATAATCAATCTAACTCTAGAGATATTGAAAGCTATATGTATGGTTTTTATGAAACAATTAGAACAATTAGAGCTGAATATTTAGACAGTCTATACATTTTTGACGCAAACACTAATTTTCATGAGAATAGGTTGGAAAATGAGTATGAGAGGTATATTCAATTTATTCAAGAGATCACAGAAATCAATTCGATTAATGAGCAGTAAAAATTGAAAAATTAGAAATCTTTGATTTTAAAATAAATCAATAAACGAATAAGTAAACAGTATTGGGAAAAATTCCCGATACTGTTTTTTTCTTTCCTAATGCATAAAATAACAATCATGATAACTATTTCCACATTAATGTGGAAATAAAAGATGATTTACTATCTATTAAAATATTCGTATACTCTATTTATGGAAAGCGCTTTCCGGAGGTGTGATAAATGGAAAAACGGACTAAACGAGAAAATGAGTTGATTCGTTTACTGCTGCATCAAAAAGAGTATCAGGCAACTAGCTATTTCAGTAAGAAGCTCTCTGTATCAAATAAGACGACGTATACAGACTTAAAGAGTATTGAGGCTTATCTTGGTGAAAACGATTTGACGATCGATCGAGTTCCAAGAAAAGGAGTTTATTTAATTGGAACTAAAGAAGCAAAAGAACGCTTAAAAGCAGTGGTGCAGCAAGATCGGGTCCTTGTGTTAGAAGATGAGGAATTTTCACCAGCTTATCGACAATTGATCATGCTTTCATCTATTTTACTTTTTGATGAAAAAATAACATATGACGAATATGCAAAGCGATTTTTAGTCAGTAAGCAATCGATTAAAAAAGATATGGATGATGTGTTGTATTATTTAAAAAAGACGGAGCTTCGTGCGCTTAATGAACGTAGAATCAATGCTTTTGAAAAAGAAACTGTGATTCAAAAGGTCTATAAGAAATATTTAGTACGTTACAGCAAAAAATACCACCCACATGCTGAAAAAAGCGAAAAAGATAGCTTAAATTTTCTGTCTGAAATTATCGAATCACAGGTGATCCGATTAGTGAATGACTTCATTGAAAAAATAATGATTCATACTGGAAAGATACTGAATGATTATTTTGTTTACTCCTTAAAATTGTCACTGATTATTTTTTTAACTAGGCTCAAAGCTGGGCATCATATGGAAGAGCAGAATGAATTTATTTTTAAGGATTTGCAGAAAATGCAGCTTTATATGGTTGCATTAAACTTCTCAGAAGAAATTAACCAAGAATTAAAGTGTATTTTTTCTAAGAACGATATTCAATATATTTGTTCATTATTATTCGCTCATAGTGTTGTGCCAGGAGTATCTGATTTACCTGTTGACAAAAAAATGAATGATGTAACAAATGCTTTGATCAATGATATGACACACCTACTTGATGTGAAAGTCGATAAAGATGAGCAATTATATCATTCGCTCATTGCGCATATCATGCCAATGCTCCACAGATTAAAAAACGACATTTATGTACGAAATCCGCTTAAAGATAGTATAAAAAAACAATATACTACGATGTTTACCTTAACTCAATTTGCTTCTGCTGTTTTTGAAAAATACTATTCACTTTTTTTAAATGAAGATGAAGTGTCATTTTTGACGATTCATTTTCAAGTTGCATTTGAAAAAATTCAATTAACGAAACATGTTTTGATTGTCTGTGGTAATGGATTAGCGACGTCTGAATTGATTTTTAATCGCATCAAACAAAATCTGCCTGCAAGTGTCATTGTTGAAATCGGAACAGAAAAACAACTCTTGCAAAATCCAGTGGATGACATTGACTTGATTATCGCGGCAATTCCACTTGAAATAAAGAGCATCCCAGTGTTTCATGTATCTGCTTTACCTACAGCGGAAGAAGTAGCGTTGATTGCAACTTATTTATCCAACATTAGTGAAAACGAAAAAACGTTTACTTATTCAAAAGAGAATCACACGATGTCTCTGATTCCGTTTGTTCAAAATGAGCTAATTTTCTTAGATCAAGGTTTTTATCAAAAAGAAGATATTTTAGAGTATTTAATTCAACAATACCAAGAGCTAGGATTAGTAAATGAAGGATTTGAAGAATCAATCGTTCAAAGAGAAGAGCTAGGTGATACCAGTATTGTCAGTGGAGTAGCAATTCCGCACAGTGCACCAGATACAGTAAAAGAAACTAAATTATCTTTTATGACGACTAAACAACCTATTCAGTGGGGAGTAAATAAGGTTCGTCTGATTGTTACTATCGCAATTGCAGAAAAGGATATGGCCATAGCCAAAGATTTGGTTTCGGCTTTATATGACAGAATTGATTCAAAAGAGCGTGTTGAGCAGATCATTCAAAGTCAAAGTGTAGAAGAACTAATGGTTTGTTTGAAAAGGAGGGAATGTTGAACATGTATTTTAATAGTGAGATTGCTGAATTTCAGATAGAAGTTAAGGATAGAAATGAAGCATTTCAACGATTAACCAAAGAATTAAGAGAGAAGCAGTTTATTACGGATAGTTTTCTCGAACATGTTATTGAAAGAGAGGAATATTTTCCAACAGGACTTCCTGTTAATAATATCGGTGTTGCAATTCCACATACTGATAGTGACTATGTAAAAAAATCGCAAATTGCATTTATGTCTTTGAAGGAACCAATCACATTTTTTGAAATGGGGACCGCTGATAAGCCAGTAGATGTTCATATGATTTTTATGCTGGCATTGAAAGAGCCGCATGAACAATTGGAGATGTTACAGAAGTTGATCGGTATGATCCAAAAGTCGGAAATAATGGAAAAATTATATCAGTGTCAGTCGAAACCAGAATTTATTAAAATTATTCATCAAGTGGGTTTATCGTAAAGAAATGGGGGAAAGAATATGTTAGATGCATTACAATGGTTTGTCGATCTGGGTGCAATCGTTGTTCTACCGATTTTGATTTTCGTGTTTGGAATGATTCTTGGAACAAAACCAGCTAAAGCTTTTACATCTGCTTTGACAGTCGGTGTTGGGTTTGTAGGTCTAAATTTGGTGATTGATTTATTAAGTAGTAGTTTAGGACCGGCAGCGCAAGCGATGGTTGAACGTTTTGGGTTGAATTTGACTACTATCGATGTGGGCTGGCCAGCGGCAGCCGCAATTTCATATGGAACGGTTTTAGGCAGTTTGGCAATTCCTATAGGCGTGTTACTAAATGTGGCGTTGATCATTTTAGGGCTAACTAAGACATTGAATGTTGATATTTGGAATTTTTGGCATGGGGCGTTTATTGCGTCTTTAGTCTATGCATTAACTGGCAACTTTGCAATCGGAATTGCAGCAACAGTGGTGTATATGATGATGATTTTATTGTTTGGTGATATTTTAGGACCAATCGTGAAAAAATTCTATGGCTTTCCTAATATTACATTTCCGCATGGCACTGCAGCACCTGGTTTTATTTTTGCGATACCAATGAATTGGTTATTCGATCGTATTCCAGGGATCAAAAACTGGAAAGCAGATCCTGAAACGATCCAAAAACGTTTTGGTATTTTCGGAGATTCGACTGTGATGGGCTTTCTGATTGGGTTAGTGATTGGTCTTTTTGCAGGATATGATGTTGCAGGTGTCGGTCAACTGGCTGTTAAAACAGGAGCTGTAATGGTGTTGATGCCGAAAATGGTCGCATTGTTAATGGAAGGGTTGACACCAATTTCAGAAGCAGCTAATGAATTTGTGAAGAAACGTTTTCCAGGAAGAGAATTATATATTGGGATGGACGCAGCATTATCAGTAGGACATCCTGCAGTTCTGTCTTCTTCTCTGTTATTAGTGCCGATTACAATTTTATTAGCAGTTATTTTACCAGGAAATACAACCTTGCCGTTTGGAGACCTTGCAACGATTCCTTTCTTAGTTTGTTTAATGGCAGCCGTTTTTGCAGGCAACATCGTTCGAACGGTTATCGCAGGTTCAATCTATATGGTGAGTATTCTTTATATCACTTCTTGGGTCGCGCCATTGGTTACGATGTCAGCTAAGGCAGCAAACTTTGACCTCCAAGGGAATTCAAGTATTACAGCACTAGCAGAAGGTGGTTTATGGACAACGTGGCTGTATGTTGGTCTTACAAAATTATTGAGCTGGGGTGGTTTAGCCATCATAGGGGTGGTTGTACTATGTGGAATGATCTATGTAAATAAAGTTTTACCTAAAAGACAAGTAACTAAATAAATGAAATGAGAGGACGGATAGACGATGAAAAAAATGTTGATCATGTGTGGTACTGGTGTTGCTACTTCTACAATTGTAACAAATAAAGTGAAAGAATGGCTGAAAGAAAAGGGTTATGAGAATGATGTACGATTATACCAATCAAAAGTCGCTGATGAGATGAATCGAATCGATGATTACGACATTATCGTAAGCACAACGGTCGTACCAGATAAAATAAAAGATAAAATCATCATGGGGTTACCGTTATTGACGGGAATGGGAACTGAGGAAATGTATCAAGAAATTGAAGCTAAAATCAAAGAATAGGAGGAATTATTTTGTTAGTTACATCTAAAGAATTATTTGAACAGGCACAAAAAGAACAATTTGCGATTCCAGCTACTAATTTCTTTGACTTAGATTCGGCACGAGCATATGTGGGCGTGGCTGAACGCATGAATAAGCCTTTGATTCTTGCTTTTGCACAGGCACATATGGATATGATGTCATTAGAAGAGGCATCTTTGATTGGCAACTATTTAGCAAAAAAAGCGAAAGTACCGGTGGTCTTACATTTAGATCATGGACAAGATGAAACGATCATAAAACAAGCCATAGAATTAGGGTTTTCATCTGTCATGATCGATGCATCCCTTGATTCATTTGAGGAAAATGTTTGTCGTTCCAAAGAAATTGCGGATTATGCTCATGAAAGAGGCGTCGTTGTTGAAGCAGAAATCGGTTTTGTCGGTTCGGGTGTGAATTATGAAAATCACGACCATAGCGATTCCATATACACGGAAGTAAAAGATGCGGTGCGCTTTGTTGAAGAGACCAACGTAGATTCTTTAGCTGTTTCGATTGGAACTGCTCACGGGTTTTATAAAGGGACACCTAAAATTAGTTTTGAACGCTTGGTAGAACTTCAAAAGGCTGTAAAAATACCGCTTGTATTACATGGAGGTTCTTCTTCAGGAGATGATAATTTACATCGATGTGCTACAGAAGGAATCAGTAAAATCAATATTTTTACTGACTTTATTACGGCGGCAATGAAATCGATCGATCAAGAGAAGCCTGCTGATTATTTTCAATTAAAAAAAGAAGCCAATCTGGCGATGGAAAAAACATTGGAACATTACTTTACAGTATTTTCAACTAAATAAAAGAGGTGATCATTTTGAAAAAAAGAATAGTTCGAGCGCCATTTTTCTGTGTGAATCCTAAAGCATATTTATATGGGGATGCAGCACTAAGACTAGCAATAGAGGCAGATGAACTTGCTGAAAAATATGACATAGATATTTTTTTCACGGTTCAATATGTTGATGCCTATCGCATTGCCCAAGCAACAAAAAATTTGATTATTACGGTGCAACATATGGATGGCTTAATTGTGGGACCAGGTATGGGCTATATTTTACCAGAAGGACTTGTAGAAGCAGGTGTACAAGCGACATTTATGAACCATGCTGAACATCCTGTTGGGATCAATCAGCTCGTAACCATCATGAAAAGAGCGGAAGAACAAGGGATTTTGATTATTGCCTGTGCAGATTCGATTGCAGAAGCCAAAGCAATTGCCACACTCAAACCTGACGTAATGGTTTGTGAGCCAACAGAGTTAATTGGTACGGGGAATACAAGTGATAGTTCATATATGAAACAAACGAATGAAGCCGTGAAGTCTGTTTCATCTGAAATATTAGTGCTGCAAGCCGCAGGAATCAGCACTGTTGCGGATGTTCGGCAAGCATTAGAATCTGGAGCAGATGGCACGGGTGGGACTAGTGGAATCGTATGTGCGAAAGATTCTCTTCAAATTTTGCGCGATATGGTGGAAGAAGTTGCTAAAGTCAGAGCAGAGTCAAAGGAGCAATGAGGGATGAAGACATATACGAAGGATTTAATTTTAACATCTAACGGACAACGTGTGAGTTATCATAATATCACTGAAGAAGTAAAACAAGCTGTAAAAGAGAGTGAGGTTCAAAATGGTATATGTGTTGTTCAATCACCTCATACGACCTGTTCAGTGATTTTTGAAGAATATGTCCACGATTTGGATTTTAATGGGGACGAATTTCTACAAGTAGATCTCAATCGAATATTAGATAAAATCATTCCAAGAGAACTGTCAGAAGAAACAAACTACCGTTATCCAGGCCCTAAGCATCTTGAATTTCTAATGAGTTTGAATGATCCAAATTATCCAAGTGATCCAGGGACAATCTTGAATGGAGATGCCCATATCCGAGCTTCTTTATTTGGTGCTAGTGAAACATTTATTGTCAAAGATACGGAACTTCAAATAGGCTCGGTTGGATACATTTATTTTATTGACTTTGATCAAAATCGCAAACGGAATAGAAAATGTCAGTTAATGATTTTGGGTGAATAACTTTTTGTAGCAGAAATAACATTTCTAAAGAGGTTGGGGCGTAAGTATTAAACTCCCATCGTTTATCTGGATAATATGTGATTGGTACAGATTGCTTTGAGCCATGTATCAATCACTTTTTTGTTATATCAAATAAGGAAATTGTATATGACAAATATAATAATGTTTTATTTATAGACAATCCAATTGCTAATCAATAATGTAGAAAAAAGTAGTGTTTTTAAAGGATTTATAACTTTAATTGATACTGAAATGGAGAATATACTTGTAATAGATTTGTCCATGTGTTATTGTTATGACAATAAGACGTGAACGGAAGGTGAGTCAATGAACGACAATAGGTTGCCCTTATATATTCAAATCGCCAGTGACTTAAAATTTAAGATTCATTCTGGGGAGTGGGAGGTTGAAGATCAA
The DNA here is from genome assembly GCF_058216515.1 of Enterococcus sp. AMC1252. NCBI lineage: Bacteria > Bacillati > Bacillota > Bacilli > Lactobacillales > Enterococcaceae > Enterococcus > Enterococcus sp. AMC1252. Next base: position 2,142,482 of record NZ_CM177097.1, on the reverse strand, counting down.
ATTCCTACAGAGTTTGAGTTATGTAATATCTATGATGTCAGTAGGATTACAATCCGTAAAGCAATTGATCAATTAGTCAATGAAGGGCTTTTATATCGTAAACGTGCGGTTGGAACATTCGTACAATCCAAAGAACCTGAAATCAGAGAAACAATTGTCAAAAGCTTTACACAAGAAATGAATGATCTTGGTAGAAAAGTCCATACTCTTAAAGCGCGAATAGAAAAAAAGACTGCGTCAGCTAAAATTGCAAACTTTTTAAATATTAAAGAAGGGGATCCAGTTTTAAATCTACAACGTGTTTTTGGAACGGACGATTTAGCATTTGCTTTTTTTGATACTTATCTTACTTTTGATCAACGTTTTTCAACCGATAGCCAAGACTATTACGGATCTTTTTATGAATACTTGAAAAAATATGATATAGTTGTGGACTCAATCAAGGAATACGTTGAAGCAATCGAGCCAAGTGAACAATTATTAAAATCTCTTGAAATCCATGAACATACACCAATATTAAAGCGAGTAAGAATCACACAGCAATTAGGTAAAGCGTTTCATGAGTATTCAGAGTGTTTTTATATTGGTAGCGAATATCGATATTATGTGGAGGGCTAAGTTTAAGTAAATGAAAGTGTATTTCTGAAAAAGGAATATATTTTCTTTATAATATAATGTAATGACAATATGTCAATATGAGGAGGAAATAAAATGGCAATTTCGTTTATTAGAATCGATGATCGAATTATCCATGGGCAAGTAGTTACACGTTGGATGAGTGAAAGAAAATGTGATGGGGTTGTAGCGGTGGATGATCCATCAGCAAATAATCCGGTGCTCGCTAAAATGTTGAAGTCAGCAGTTCCTTCACCATTAAAAGGATTTGTGTTAACAGAAGCGGAACTAGTGCAAAAATGGGCTAAGATTGTTGAAAGCAAGAGGCAATATTTTCTGATTGCACGTTCTCCAGAAACCCTTGTTAGAATTTTTGAAAGCGGTGCCGATTTCATCACTGAACATCAAGAGCTGAATGTTGGTCCGATGAGTGTTAGAGAAGGGGCGAAAAAATATGGTAAAAACTTAAGTATGATACCGGCAGAGGAAGCAGCTTTTGATACGCTGCAAAAAAATGGAATGACCGTTTCATTTCAATTAGTACCTGATTCTAAAAAGAAAACATGGATGGAATTGAAAGCTGAAGGAGGAGAACAATAATGAATGGACCCTTATTATTTCAAGCATTCGCAGTATCAATCTTCTGTTACTTGGGTGCTTTGTCAACACCTTGGTTGTTAGGTTTGACAGGAGGATGGTACACGATTACTCGACCATTGGTGTCAGGAATGATCGTTGGTTTGATTTTAGGTGATCTAAAACAAGGAATTTTGATTGGTGTTGCGATTCAGACGGTCTATATTGCCATGGTCACCCCTGGAGGACAAATGCCAGCAGATCTAAACTTTGTGGCTTTTCCAGCTATTGCGTTGGCTATGCTTTCAAATGCAAGTACCGAAGTAGCCGTAACATTGGCAACAACAATCGGTGTTTTGGGTACGATCGTGTTTAACTTATATCAAGTAGTCAACTCATTTTGGAATCATCGAGCAGTGGCGGCTATTCAAGAAGGTGATTATCGGAAATTTCGCTTAAATGCTATTGCAGGTCCTCAAGTAATAAATTTTATTTCTCGTTTCTTGCCTTCATTTTTAGTTGTTTATTTTGGCTCAGGATTTGCTAAATCAATGTTAGATTCTATGCCGCAATATTTGATTGATGTGATGAGTTACTTAGGCGGTGTTTTGCCAGCGATTGGGATTGCGATGTTATTGACAGCTGTAGTTAAAGAGAATTCGCTATTTTTATTCTTCTTGTTAGGATTCGTTTGTATTGTTTTTTTAAATCTAAATATGATTGCGCTAACAATCGTAGCAGCTGTTATAGCGTATCTATATTACACTGGTTCAAGTAAAAAAGGTGTGGTTACTCCGAATGGTGTAGTGGATGAAGACGATGAGGAGGAGTTTTAATCATGACAGAAAAATTATTAGATAAAAAAACTTTAACAAAATCCTACCATAAATGGATGATGTATAACTTGGTTGCTATGAGCTTTGAGTTTTTAGAAGCGATGGGCTTTGCGCTGTCGATGGAACCAATCGCAGATAAATTATATAGTGAAGAACCCGAAAAGAAAAAAGAGATGATGGAGCGACACACTGCGTTTTACAATACAGAACCACAAGTAGGAGCGTTGATCAATGGGATTTCGGCCGGACTTGAAGAACAAAAGGCTCTGGGAAACTCAGGTATTACGGGTGAGTTGATCAATAGTTTGAAGATTGGTTTAATGGGCCCATTGGCTGGAATTGGGGATTCAATGGTGCCGGGGATGTTGATTCCTATTTTACTTTCAATCGGAATGGGATTGTCTTCAAATGGGAGTATCTTAGGAGTTCTTTTCTATATCGTGGCATATAACTGTATCATGTATTTCGGCTCTCGCTATTTATTTTTCAAAGGCTATGAACTTGGTGCTGAATCAGTCGACGTATTTACAGGTGAAAAAGCGCAACAAATAACAAAAGCCATTACCGTGTTAGGCATGACGGTTATTGGTGGTGTTGCAGCTTCTTATGTAAAACTTGAGATTCCTGCAAAGTTTGCTTTAACAGGAACAGAAATTGATGTCCAAGCTATTTTAGATGGTATTTTTCCCAAATTAGCGCCGCTTTTAGTGATTTTCCTTTCTTGGTATTTGATGGCGAAAAAAAATGTTTCACCAGTGAAGTTAATTATGATTTATTTTGTAGTTGCATTTGCTGGCGTAGGTCTGGCCTATCTATTTTAAAAAGACAAACACAATTACTCATTTATAATTTAGTGTGTTGAATAAAGTAATAAAGGAGACATGATAAAAATGAATGATCGAATCATCTTAGTAAGTCACCTCGGTTTAGCAACAGGGATGAAAAAGGCTCTAGAGTTTATTGTCGGCGAGCAACCAGAACTTTATGCAGTAGAACTTGATGAACAAGGAATCGAGTATTTTAAAAAGAAACTAAGTCTTTTAGAAAATGAAAATAACACTGAGAAAACGATTATTGTAAGTGATATCCCTTCAGGTTCACCAGGAGCTACTGCCTATAGTTTTTTTGCTGAAACAGGAAACGTCATCTTGTTAAGTGGAATGAACCTTCCTTTAGTGTTGGAGTTGGTGTTATCAAATGCAGTAAAACCACTTGAACAATTAATTCCTGAGGCAATCACTGCAGCGAAAGAGAGCCTTCAAGACTACACAATCTTTTCGGATGGAGAAATGGACGATGACTTTTGATCGAGTACTTGATATTCAGTTGAAAGACGATGATTTATCTATACAATTTGGATCAGCTATTTTTCATCCTGACGTGGTAGAAAAAAGAAGCTTGAAAGAGGTTCGTTCAAGTTTGCTAGATAAAGAGGCAAAAGGACCGGAGATTTTATATTCTATTGCGATGGATGTGGGGAAAAAAGAACATTATGAAGACTTAAAAAAACGTCATTTATTATATGGAATCGTTGCATATAATGCCGGGTTAATCGGAAACGAATTGGTCCGAGGTCAAGGTCATATTCATGCAATATCTACTTCTTGTGGTTCTTCAACACCTGAGGTTTATGAAATTTGGCAAGGAGAAGCCTATATTTATATGCAAGAATTTGTTGAGGCGTTACCAGGTCGGTGCAAAGTGATTTTAGCTAAACCTGGTGATATTGTTATCGTACCGCCAAATTGGGCTCATTATACCGTGAATGCTTCTCAAGATAAAACAATGCTTTTTGGGGCTTGGTGTATTCGAGATTACGCCTTTGAGTATAAAGAAATTAGAAAACGTCAAGGGTTGGCCTACTATCCAGTAGTTGAGGCAGGTGTAACGAAATGGATAGGCAACTCTCATTATATACACGAAGGATTAGAAATAGAACAACCTAGGGATTATCCAGAATTTGGTTTATCAAACAAGAATTTATATACGCAATACGAAGAAAAAACATCTGTCTTTGACTTTGTTACTGAACCATTAAACTATCAAAAAATTTGGGTAGATTTCCAGCCGTAGAAAGGATCTGAAAAATTGAATGAAGTGAGGATTCGGTTCAATGAAAAGCTAACTTGCTTTGAAGGAAAGACCGTTAGAGTCAGTCAAACTATGCTTGGAAGTTACCTAGACTATTATCAAAAAAGCAACCAAGAGTTTGATCTTTCTAAGGTTATTTATGAAGTTGAATATCACGATAACGGGTTATATGAGGGACAAGAAGGTGGTCTTTTTCTAGGAATTTCTCATGTGGAGCCTGGAACGGTGGGCGAAGAATTTTATATGACTAAAGGTCATGTGCACCAAAAAAAAGATACCGGGGAATATTATTGGGGCTTGGAAGGGTGTGGACTGTTGCTTTTAGTTTATGAGGATGGGACTTATGAACTCCAGAATGTTACACAAGGTTCGATCCATTATATTCATGGGAAAACAAGTCATCGTTTGATCAATATCGGTACTAAAAAACTATCAGTCGGTGCGTGTTGGTTAACAGAATCTGGGCATGATTACGTTAACTGTCATTTTCCGATCAGAGTATTTAAAAAAGGAGAGGGAAAATTTGAAGTCATCCATTGTACGACCTGAGATAAAAATGCAAAATCAGGCAACTGTTCTTACATCTTATGAAGGAATTGTCAAAACGTTATTAGAACAAAAAAACAAACAAAAATCTTTAACGATCGCCATCGAATGTTATCCAGTTACAAATGAAACGCTTTTGTTGGAAAAAATCATTCGCCCATTAAAACCAGCTACAGTTATCAAGGGAACTGAACTATTTATAGACGCATCTGATTTAAATAAAAGAATTCAAGATAATTTAACAGATGATCGCATCTTTGGGCTGATGAGCCATCATGTTCTTGAAGACTTTATTGATGAAAAAAAAATCAATCGTGTGACAGATAAATTGAATGAAACACGAACTCAAGGAGAGCTTTCGGTTTTGTATGGCGTCGGGGCCTCTCTTGTTGAGAATGTTGATCTTTTGATTTATGTAGACCTAGCGCGTTGGGAAATTCAAAAACGTTATCGGTCTGGAGAATACAGTAATTGGCTGGGAAATAATGCAGGAGAAGATTCATTACGTATGATCAAACGCGGATATTTCTTTGAATGGCCTGTAGCGGATCGTTATAAGCGGAAAATTGCTAAAAGAATAGATTATTTATTAGATATCCATGACGAAAATCAGCCGAAAATGATTGTGTATCGTGATTACTTAAACGGTTTGAAAGAAGTCGCTTTTCAGCCATTCTCGCTGGTGCCCTTTTTTGATCCGGGGATTTGGGGCGGTACTTGGATGCAAAAAACATTTGACATTGGCCATGAGGAAAAGAATTTAGCTTGGAGCTTTAATGGTGTACCAGAAGAAAATAGTTTGCTTTTGAATTTTTCTGGCATTTGTGTTGAAGTACCGGCCAATAATTTGATTTTTAATTTTGGAGAAGAGCTTTTAGGTGAGCGGACTTTCGGACATTTTGGGCATGAATTTCCTATAAGGTTCAACCTTCTAGATACGATGGATGGACAAAATCTAAGTTTACAAGTGCACCCAAAAGTAGACTATGCCCAAGAAAAATTTGGTGTTCATTATACACAGGATGAAAGTTATTACGTATTAGAAGCAAAAAATGATGCTGTTGTTTATTTAGGGGTTAATGAAGGGATTGAAAAAGACGAGTTGATCAATGCTTTAAAAGAAGCTGAAAAAGGTCAAGTAAGTTTTGATGATGAAAAATATATTTACCGCCATGTGATGAAAAAACATGATCATTACTCTATTCCATCAGGTACCATTCATTCTAGCGGAAAAGATTCTGTTATTTTAGAAATTAGTGCAACACCAAATCGGTTTACCTTTAAGCTTTGGGATTGGGATCGAGTAGATTTTGATGGCTTGCCTAGACCTGTTAATATCGATCACGGAGGACCTAATATTGATAGTTACAAAGATAAAAAGTGGGTCGAAAAAGAACTGATCAATCCTTTTATTTCGATAGCTCAAGGTGAAGGCTGGTTGGAAGAAAAAACTGGTCTTCATGAAACAGAGTTTATTGAAACGAGACGGCATACATTTAATCAAAAGGTACATCATGAAAATCATGGAAGCGTTAATGTATTGAACTTAGTTGAAGGAGAAGAGGCGCTAGTGACAAGTCCTACAGGAGAATTTGCTCCTTATCGCGTTCAATATGCTCAGACATTTATTATTCCTGCAACGATTGAAACATACGATATTGAACCAGTTGGAGCCAGTTTAGGTAAAACAATCAAAACAATGAAAGCCTTTGTTCGATAAGATGATCGAACAGAAATGAGTGTGTGACAAAAGGAATAGTTTTTTACGTTGGGAGTAGCAAAACTCCATCGTAAAATAAGTAGAAATTAACAAAATTTAAAACACAGGAATTAGGTAGCATCCACCTCTTGTAACTAAGCTTGGCTTTGAATTGGATGGATTACAAAATGAACCAAATTGCAGTTCAAAAAAAAGAATAGCAAAAAAACTTTTAGCGTCGAACGATCAAACGTCGAATGATGTTAAAAGTTTTCTTAAGTTGATTGGTTATTTACCGAAAAATAAGTCTTGTGTGGTAAGACGTAGTCTAATAACACAAATCCAGAAAGTTTAGTTTAGGTATAAATTCACATTCAATAATAAATATTTGAAAGTAAACAGTCCCTATTATTATTTAAATCGTTAAGACTGATGTATCAACCAAGTAGGAGAAACAATATGAAAAAAGAGCTGATTGACATAAAAATTACAACACAAAATAAATTGAAACATGTGACGACTCAGACCCCTAACCCCCAATTGATCGTAGTGATGGGCGTTTAATGATCAGGTAAATATTCGCTAATTTTTAATACTTTAGCTACAGGGACTCGTAGAGAACAGACAAAGAGTAATGACAGATAGAGAAACAATAAATTGACTCGTTGCCAAACTCGAACATGGAATATGCAGCTCTCTTACAATAAGTATTTTTTTGTGTTGCAAATAAAAATATAAAATAGACCGAAAAGAAAAAACGTGGAAAAATCTACGAATCGGCAACCAATTTTCTTCCAAAATGTAGAGTCTGATTAAAAGAAAGATCACAATAAGCAGTGCCTCAAATCCAGAGTTTGAGACATAGTCATGGATCACAGTTTCAATAGTTGCTATGCTAGGCGAGCGGTCAAATATACTAGTAACAAGACAATCACTTAACGCAAAAAACGGATATCATAATACTAAGCTGGGCAGCTAACGACTTGGACGTTCTTTCAAATCGTTCATAAAAGCTTAGCACGGTTAAAAGAAATAGACTACCGTCAACCAACTGCCACATTCTAAAAAACATTTTGTTGGACTCCCATTTTCACCAAAATTACTGATTAACATCAAAATCGGATCATAATGAGGCTAAAAAGTAATCAAAATAAACGACATAATAAGCTCGCTAAAAATGACCAAAATCATAATAAAAAAGCCATATCTCTTTAGAAATGTCATTAAAAAAACTTTTTTATATCTCATCATTCAATCTATTGTAATTACATTTTAGCCTTTTGCTAAAGTATTGATGTTATTTTTTACTAGAAACAAAGGTTACTTTAACCTATAAAATTTAGAATCTTCTTTTCTGTATCACTGTTTTTTTTAGGAAGGTTGATATACATTTTAAGATTATTCTGATCAGAAAGTGTATAACTGGTATGCTCAAAAGTCAATTCACCCAATTGAGGATGAACAATACTTTTAGTCAACTCGTGTTCGACTGCAATGTCGTGATCTGACCACCAAATATTAAATTCCGAACTGAGTAACTTTAATTGTTCTATAAACGATAAGAATTGTTCATCATTGACGTTTTGTGCAAAAGAACGCCGGAAATTTGCCAATGTTATTTTAGCTTTCATTTCCCAAGTCGGTTGTTGGTACAGTTTTTTGAAATCAACATTTAAAAAGAGTAATTTAATCAAGTTACAGTCGCACGGCTCTAATTGTTCAAAATCATAAAAGAGAGAACAAGCGACGCTATTCCAAGCAATAATATTCCAATAAATATCAAGAACTATCGCAGGAGCTGACACAAAACTATCTAAAACATGTTGGACCATATAAGACACTTTTTCAGGAGGGGTGTTTTTATAAAGTCCTGAACTAAATCCAGCAAGATTCAGGCTATAAATTGTTTCATCAGCGTTTAAGTGCAATGTTTTAGCGACACTTAGTAAAACTTGGGAAGAAACCTGTATTTCTTTTCCTTGCTCTAGTCGTGTATACCAACTGACGCTGACATTTGAAAGCAAAGCCACTTCCTCTCTCCTTAGTCCAGAAGTCCGGCGACGCTTGCTATCAGGTATGCCGACTTGGGCTGGTGAGATCATTTGTCTGCGACTTTTTAAAAAATGACCAAGTTCCTTGTTTTTAGTTTGATTTTCCATTACTACTCACTCTTTTCTATCACTATTTATCCTAGGATAAACGGACGGCTACTTTCTGGAATTAGATTAGTATATGCTTCTATTGTACTTAAATCAATCAAAGGAGTGGATAAACAATGGAAAAAAGAAAGATAGGCAAGGATTTAGTGGGCGAGATAGGGCTAGGTTGTATGGGAATGACGCATGCTTACGGCCCTTCAGATGAAAGGGAAAATTTAAATGTGTTGGCAAAGGCGCTTGAAATTGGCTGTGATTTTTGGGATACAGCAGATTTTTATAGCGCTGGAAAGAATGAAGAGCTACTAGCAAAAGCGTTGAAGGAACATAGGAAAAATGTTTTCTTGGCAACAAAAGTTGGGAACGTATACGATTCTACGTCATCTACAGATGCAAGTGGGAAAAAACTGCTTGATGGATCTCCTGAATATATCAAAAATAGCATTGAGCGTAGTTTAAAACGTCTAAAGACTGATTATATAGATTTGTATTATCTTCATCGAGTAGATCCTCTGGTGCCGATTGAAGAAACAATTTATGCAATGGCAGAACTTGTCAAAGAGGGGAAAGTAAGATATCTAGGGTTAAGCGAAGCTTCTGCCAGGACAATCAAAAGCGCAAATAACGTATACCCAATAACAGCACTACAGTCAGAATATTCTATTTGGTATCAAGAGCTTGAAAAAGAAATTATTCCACTATGTAATGAATTAGCTATTAACTTAGTTCCTTTTGCACCTTTAGGAAGAGGCTATTTAACGGGAAATATTCAACAAACCAATGATTTGTCAATAACAGATTGGCGTAACAACTTTCCACGTTTTAAAAAGGAGATGTTGATTAAAAACAGAAATATTGTTGAAGTAATTACTACGATTGCTAAGGAGCATAGGTGTAATCCGGCCGTCATTGCCTTAGCGTGGCTTTTAACTAAAAACAATAATCTGATTCCAATTCCTGGAACTAGACATATTGATTACCTACTAGAGAATACCTCGGCTTCAAAGTTTCGATTATCTGTAGCTGAGATGGACAAACTCTCTGGAATAAAAGTATATGGTGAACGTTTTCCCTCAAATATGGAGCAAACAATCGATAAATAAGCATACTAAAGATGGAAATTTAGAAAAAATATCCTTGAAAGCTTGCAGTTCAATGACTTTTCATAGATAATAAGCAATTGAGTGATAAACATAAAAAGAAAGAGTTATTGCACCACTGCTACTTATCAGGGATGAGTGCTCGTTACCAATTTTCTATTTTTATCAAGTAAGCACACGTTTTAAAAAATGTATCGAATATTATAGAAGAATGAGGGAAACATGGATAAAACATATTTTGTTGATGATAGGTTAAGTGATGTAATCGTAAAAGCAATATCAGATTTGGGCTATAATACACCAACTGCAGTTCAACAAGCAGTTATTCCAGCTATATTGGATGGAAAGGATGTTTTAGTTCAGTCACAGACTGGTAGTGGGAAAACCGCTAGTTTTGGCATTCCGCTTTGCGAAAAAGTAGAATGGACTGAAAATAAACCGCAAGTTCTTGTATTAGAACCAACCAGAGAACTAGCACAGCAGGTCCAAGAAGATTTGATCAATATTGGCCGCTATAAACGAATCAAAGCAACCGCAGTTTATGGAAAAGCATCGTACATCAAACAAAAATCAGAATTAAAACAAAAAAGCCACATAGTGGTAGGAACACCTGGACGAGTGTTGGATCATATAATCAAAGGAAGCCTACCTCTTGAAAAGATCAGTTGTTTAGTGATTGATGAAGCAGATGAAATGCTGAACATGGGGTTCATTGATCAAGTAAAAGAAATTATCGCAGCACTTCCAAAAAACAGAAATACTTTGTTATTCTCTGCGACTATGCCAAAAGTTATTGAACAAATGAGCAGTACATATCTGCATGAACCAAAGGTAATAAACATCGCTGCCACGGAAAAAACAACGCCTAAAATCCAACATGCTTTTTTAGAGGTTGCTGAAACCAATAAAATGACTGCTTTAGAAGCTGTGACGATCGTTGAAAATCCAGATACCTGTATTATTTTTGGTAATACACAAGAAAAAGTCAATGAGACGTACGATTTTTTAGTTGATGCAGGTTATCCTGTTGGCAAGTTGCACGGCGGCATGATGCAAGAAGATCGTTTTGAAGTAATGGACGCATTTAGAAAAGGGAAGTTCCGCTATCTTGTTGCAACAGACGTAGCAGCTCGTGGTATCGATATTGAAAATATCACACACGTCATCAATTTAGACGTTCCTTTTGAAAAAGAGAGCTATGTTCATCGAGTAGGTCGAACTGGTCGTGCTGGAAAAGAAGGGTTTGCTTTAACTTTTGTCACGCCGAAAGAAGAAACGTTGAAAAAAGAAATCGAACATTTTACGGATCTAAGCATGACAAGAATCACATTACCAAATGCTAAATTAATTGCGAGAAGCAAGGCAGCATTTGAAGCAAAAATAACAACAAAACAAAAACCGAAAAATCAAAAAGCCAAAAGAGTAAATGAAGAAATCACAAAAGTGTACTTCAATGGCGGTAAGAAAAAGAAATTACGAGCACTTGATTTTGTCGGAACTATTTCAAAAATCGAAGGCATCACTTCAGAGGATATCGGGATTATTACCATTCAAGAAAACGTGACCTATGTCGATATTTTAAATGGGAAAGGTCAACTTGTTATTCGGGCAATGAAAGAACGAACGATTAAAGGCAAGCAATTGAAAGTTCATGTTGCTAGAAAAAAATAAACTAAAAAAGTACGTAACGCAGTCAATCTCTGCGTTACGTACTTTTATACTTGGAATCAACATTTTTCAATAGTTGGTTGGCAGTATCAACTCTTTCCATGTTTCAATTGTTATAATGTATTTTTTTTGTTACAATACTCTAATTTTTGATTAAGAACGGAACTATAAGGCAAAAGAGAGTGACAAAAAGAGGTAAAATGAAAGAAGATTATTCGTTGTAATTCTGATCTTAAATGGATACGCTGATCAGAAGACAACTTAAAAAATACTTTGGAGATAAGCTTAAATGAAAAAATTAAAAGAACTGTTTAAAAAACGTAATCTTTCAACCATTAAAAATCGCAAACGAGTGGGTGTGATCATTTTATTTTTGAGCCTCATCGTTTTTTTGTTATTTACGGTGCGCCTTTCATATATTTTAATTTCAGGGAAAGTTGCCGGAACGGATCTTTCTGAAAAGACAAAGGAACTTTATGAGGTACATGAGATTTTGGAAGCTAAACGAGGCTCGATCTTCGATAAAGATGGCAATGTTTTAGTTGAGGATTCGAGTGCGTTCTCCTTATATGCGATCTTGGATAAAAATTATACTGATTTAGAAGGTAAAAAATTATATGTTCAGGAAAAAGATTGGGTAACTATTGCTGATATTTTTGAAAAATATGTAAAAATAGAGAAAGATACAACGTTAAAACAACTAAAACCTAGTGTCAATGCAGAAGGTCAGCCAGTTACAACTGTTGAATTTGGAACGAATGGTAGGAGTTTAAATTTCGAAACAAAAAGAATGATTCAAAAAGAGTTAGATAACAAAAAAATCTCTGGTATCTATTTTAGAGAAGAGAAAAAACGGGCATATCAAGTCGGAAATTTTGCTTCTTATTTTATTGGTTACACCCAACAAGATAATAAAGGGAATGAACAAGGTGTAATGGGCATCGAAGAAGCCTACAATGATAAGTTATCTGGCAAAAATGGTACTAGAAGCTATGAAAAAAACTCTGCATTAGGCGATGTAAAACCTGGAAGTGTGAAAGAGAAGAAACGAGTCGACGGAAGTGATGTCTACACCACTTTAGACAGCAATCTGCAATCTTATCTAGAAGAGTTATTAACGGAGGCTGCTCAAAAATACCAGCCTGAGCATATTACTGCAACGTTAATGGAAGCAAAAACAGGGAATATATTGGCAACATCTCAACGACCATCTTTCGAACTGGATACGCGAAAAGGCTTGGACGATCCTAACACTGCTCGTTGGAGCAATATTCTTGTAGAAGATGTCTATGAACCTGGTTCAACAATGAAAAGTATGATGGTAGCAAGTGCGCTTGAAGAAAATAAATTCAACGAAAGTGAACTGTTTACATCAGGAAGGATCAAAATCGATGATACAACGATCAGAGATTGGAATAACGGTGTTGGTGAAGGAGATATGACCTATAGACAAGGTTTAGCATGGTCAAGTAATGTTGGAATGGTGCACCTTCAAGAACGAATGCCTGATTTATGGCAAGAATATCTTAAAAAATTTGGATTTGGTCAAAGTATCAGTTTTGGCTTATCTGGTGAAGCTTCCGGAGAAATCCAAAATAAGACAACTGTAGATAGAGCAATGACGTCTTATGGTCAAGGAATCTCAGTTACACACTTACAAATGCTCCAGGCGTACACAGCAATTGCTAACGGTGGTAAAATGCTAAAACCAAATATCATCAGCAAGATCGTCTCTTCAAATGGGAAAGAAACAACGATTCAACCAGAGCTTGTAGGAACACCAATTTCCAGTGAGACTGCTGGAAAAGTATTGGAATATATGAAAGATGTTACTGTAGATCCGAAGTATGGAATGGGAAAAGAATATGCAATAGAAGGGTTGAATGTTTCTGCTAAAACAGGGACGGCAGAATTTTTTGAGAATGGTAGTTATCAAACACAAGAATACTTACACTCTGTTGTTACGATTACACCGACTGAAAACCCTAAGTATATATTTTATATGACAATTAAAAAGCCTTTATTGCAAGGTGTTTCTGCTAATAATATTATCGCTGATGTAGGCAATAAATTAGTAAAGCGGGCAATGGTTGCCGGAAACTAAGTAAAAACGAACATACCCCTTAATGAGGTATGTTCGTTTTTAGTGTTGCCAGTAATTGTTCGTTTGGTGTAACATAGAGTGTTTTTTGATTCTCGTATATAACATAACCGGGTTTGGCGCCGTTTGGTTTATGAACATGTTTGACTTGAACATAATCAACTGGAACTTGAGCTGATAGGCGATATTTAGAGTAATAAGCCGCAAGGTTTGCTGCTTCCATAAGTGTTTCATCTGATGGGTTGGTATTTTTGATAATTACATGAGAACCTGGAATATCTTTTGCATGCAACCAAATGTCGGTCTTTTTAGCTGTTCTAAGAGTAAGCTGATCATTTTGAAGGTTATTGCGACCAACAAGAATCAAGCTGCCATCACTTGAGTAAAATTCTTCGGGTTTACTTTTTTTAAGCTGTTTCTGCTTTTTAGTACCGCGTTTTTTGACATAACCTTGTTCGAGTAATTCCTCACGAATCATTTCGATATCCATTGGACCTGCAATTTCTAGTTGAGATAGGACAGATTCTAAATAACTGATTTCTTGATTGGTTTGCTCGATTTGACCGTGAACTACTTTCACAGCATTTTTTAATTTTTGGTATTTTTGAAAATATTTTTGAGCATTTTGATTGGGTGTAAGTGCTGGGTTCAATTTTATTTTTAATAAGTGGTCTTCTTCGTAATAGTTAGGTAATTCAACGAATTCAGCTCCTTTTGGAACTTGAGTCATAAAGGTTGTCAGAAGTTCGCCATCCCGACGATAATTTTCAGCTAGCTCTGTATCGGCTAATGTTTGTTGAAGTTTTATCACTTTACTTTGGTTTCGTTTCAATTCATTTTCGATTTTATGAATCAACTCGCCACCTTGTTGTTTCACACGATCTTTTTCAGCTTTCCCACCATAAAACATATCTAACAATTCACTTAGTGTCACAAAAGTTTGTCGTTTTCCTTCTAGAGAAGTGAAGGGAAGAGGTGTAAAGAATTCTTTTTTCTCCGTTGTTGTTAATGTCGGCGTAATTTGATCTTCAAGAGAAGACCAAAAGGATTGCCAAATAAGCATTTTTTCATTTGGACGCTCGTTTAGTCGAAAGGCTAATTCATCAGCGGTATCTCTACCTAAACCCTGAAATTGACTTTGTAAATACTTGCCAGTAATTTCGTTTGTTTTAGAAAGAAGTTCAAAAACTTTTTCTTTGCTTGATAGAAATGGATTTTGTTGTTCTTGTTTCGGCGGATCAATGTATTCAACGCCAGGTAAAAGAGAACGGTAACTATTTTGGGAACTGCCGATGTGCTTAATTGCATCCAAAATCTTGCCATTTTCTTTGTTTACTAGAACGATTGTACTATGTCTGCCCATTAATTCAACGATTAGAACAATGTTTTGTAGATCGCCTAGTTCATCTCTTTTTGAAAATGTGAAATGAATGACACGGTCGTTTTCAATTTGATGAATCTGTTCTAAAATAGCACCTTCAAGGAATTTACGCAACATCATAACAAAATTTGGTGGAGTATCAGGATTCGCATAAGCGATTTCGGTCAATTGAACCCGAGCATAACTTGGGTGAGCGGATAAAAGCAATTTATGATTTTTTCCTTTAGTACGGATAACTAAAATAATTTCATTTTCATAAGGCTGATGAATTTTTGAAATTCGGCCCGTGGCTAAGGTCTCGGATAACTCAGAGACCATTGCATGAGTAAATACGCCATCAAATGACATAAACATCCCTCAATTCTATATACATAATAGTACTATTATAACGGAGTTCTTTTAATTTATAAAGGAAGTGGAGAATAAAAGCCGTATAATGTGAAATTGATTAATCTATCTAGGAAATGTCTGCGCTTTCCTTTGTAATTTAGTATAATAAAACTATCTTTATTACGAGGAGGAACCAATATGGTAAAAAGATTGATCAGTGCCAGTTATAGTGAAGTAGCAAAAATGACAGCAGAGGAATTGAAGCAGTCGATCAAAGCGAGTGAGGGGCGGACAATACTGTCTGAAAATGTTGTTATAGCATCACCGCAAGCCGGCGATATTAGTAATGCTGAAGTTGCGGCGGCATTTGGAGCAGATTTGATTTTGTTAAACGTCTTTGATTGCTTCAATCCAATCGTACAAGGCATTCCTGGTATGTCCATTGAAGAGGTAATGAACTATTGGCAAAATCCAGAAAAAAACAAAATTAATCCAATTCCTATTTTAAAAGAATTAGTAGGACGTCCCATTGGAGTGAATTTGGAACCAGTAGATGATTCATCTGCAATGTTTAGTGATAAATTAACAATTAGTAACGGTCGTACGAGTTCCAAAGAAACGATTCAAAGAGCAGAAAAACTGGGAATTGATTTTATTTGTTTGACTGGAAATCCAGGAACCGGAGTAACTAATGCAGAAATTGCCAAAGCAGTAAAAGTTGCAAAAGAAAATTTTTCCGGTTTGATTATTGCTGGGAAAATGCATAGTGCGGGTTCTGATGAGCCGGTTGTGTCGACTGAGGCTGTTGAAGCTTATGCTAAAGCTGGAGCGGATATTTTATTACTGCCCGCGGTAGGAACAGTCCAAGGTTTTACAGAAGAAGATATGAAGGCAGCTGTCGCAATTGCTAAAAAGTATGATTTATTAACAATGTCAGCGATCGGAACAAGTCAAGAAAGTGCGAATAAAGAAACGATTCGCCAAATTGCTTTGACTAATAAAATTTGTGGAGTAGATATTCAACACATTGGTGATGCTGGTTATGGTGGATTGGCTCCAGTTGAAAATATTTATGAAATGTCGGTTGCGATTCGCGGAATGCGACATACCATCAATCGAATGGCTCGTTCGGTAAATAGATAAATAAAAACGAGGCTGTGAACTAACTCTACGAGCTAGATCACAGCCTCAAAGAATCTAGAAGAATGGTGGATACAGAAGTACTCTTCTTATTTCTTAGAGTTAAGCACATTTGTTCCAACATCTTTTTTTAAGCATCATTCCAGACCGATTTTGCGGTATTAACGACCAGTCGTACTTTTGCCCATTGTTCATCTTCACTTAGATGATTGCCTTCTTCGGTAGAAGCAAACCCGCATTGGGGTGAAAGGCAAAGGTTATCCAGTGGCATGTATGTTGCAGCTTCAGTAATTCGTTTGGTCAAACTATTTTCAGATTCTAATTTAGGAAACTTAGAAGTGACTAAACCAAGAACAACCTTTTTAGCAGGACCATTTTTATAGATTTGTGCTAATGGTGCAAATCCGCCAGAGCGGTCATCGTCATACTCTAAGAAATAACCGTCAATATTTAAGCGTGCTAAATAAGAAGAAACGTGATCATAAGGTCCCGCAATAGCCCAATCAGATTTATAATTACCACGGCAAACATGCATTGTGATTGTTAAGTCTTCTGGTAGACCTTCAAGCAATTTATTTACTACGGAAACGCCAGCTTCACATTGATGTTGCCAGTGCGTGATTTCTTCTTTTGATTTAGCCTTTTCAATAAAACCAGTATACATTCCCCAAGACGTATCATCCAACTGCAGATAGCGGCAGCCTAAATCATAGAACTTCAAAATGGTTTGATGATAAGCTTTAGCTAAATCTTCGATAAAAACAGCTTCATCGGAATAGCTCGCGTACATGAATGTATCACTTTTACGATTAAATAGAAGTGTTGGGGAAGGAATGGTTGCTTTAGCGATGATTCCTTCAGGTGTATGCTCATTTAAAAAGGTAAAAGCTTCAAAAAATGGATGGTTTGAATTGAAAGTGACCTTATCGGTAATTTGATAAGAAGCCGCTCTTGTTTCTACTTCATTAAATTGATAACCACGTTCAGGAGTTGTCTTTTCAACACCATTCAAGCCCCAAAGAAAATCTAGATGCCACCAACTTCGGCGGAATTCACCATCAGTTACAGCTTTTAAACCATTTTTGATTTGTTTATTGACCAGTTCAATGATTGCTTGATCCTCAATTTTTTTTAAATCTTCGGCAGAAATCGTTTTATTTAAAAAATTCTCTCTTGCTCTTTTCAATGTTTCTGGTCGTAAAAAACTACCTACTTGATCGTAACGAAATGGAATCTCTTTAATAGTTGACATGTTGTTGCCTCCTTTTTATTTTATGCGTCTTGCCAAACAGTCTCAGCAATCTTTTTTACCAGTTCGATTTTTTTCCATTGGTCTTCTTCTGTCAAATGATTTCCCTCATGAGTGGACGCAAATCCGCATTGTGGTGACAGACAAATTTGATCTAAGGGAACAAATTGACTAGCGTCATTGATTCGTTTAATGATAGTGGAAGGCTCTTCCAATTGACCATTTTTTGTTGTAATTAAGCCTAGAACGATTCGTTGCTGCTTCAATTCATTAAGGGGTTCAAATCCGCCTGAACGCTCATCGTCATATTCTAAGAAGAAACCATTAAAAGCTTCGATAGAAAATAAGTTTTTTGCGATTTTTTCATAAGAGCCGTTATAAAGCCAATGAGACTGGAAATTTCCCTTACAAAAATGGAAAGTAACAGCTAAATCATCTGGTTTATTTTCTAATACTTTTTCTGTCACTTCTTGAAAATCACTCAGTAATTGATCGGCATCTAAGCCATTATTCTTAATCATTTCGCGGAAACGATCATCGAACAATCCGCCCCAGCTTGTATCATCAAGTTGCAAATAACGACATCCAGCATCATAGAATGCTTGAATGGCTTCTTGATAGGTTTTGATTAAATCTTTTTTGAATATCTCTAAAGAATCATAAATCGGATTTTCATTGTATTGTTTTGACAAAATCAGTGAATCTAAAAAAATCATATTAGGACCTGGAATCGTTTGTTTGGCTAATATTGGCGCTGCATGTTTTTGAGTAAAACGGAAATGCTCAAGAAAAGGGTGATCATTTGAAAATGATAATCGCCCACTAACGTAAGTTCCTTGAGCATCTGTTGTAATGCCAAAAGCAGTAGTTTGAAAATCATAAACAGTGATGCCATTTAATCCTGCAATAAAGTCTAAATGCCACCAACGACGGCGAAATTCACCGTCAGTAACAGCTTGTAATCCGATTTTTTTCTGTTTTTCAATCAAGTCAATGATTGCTTGATCTTCAACTTTAGTTAATTCTTCTTTCGAAATTTCCCCATTAGCAAATGCTGCACGTGCGATTTTTAGGGCTTCTGGGCGTAGAAAACTCCCTACAGTATCATAACGAAAAGGAACTGTGTGCTTTTTTTTTGTCATAAATGTACCTCCATTATTTTGTCAGACTTGTGAAAAATACAAAAAAAGCCCAATACTTTTTCGCAAAAGTAAAGGACGACTGCTCGTGTTACCACCTTTCATTCGAAAATCTCTTACAAGATTTTCCTCTATAGGTACGGATTTTATTCATCGATACCTTGACGCTGTAATGGGCGCTCCCAACATTTACTCAAAGACCATCTTCCTATTTTTTTAAATTATCTCTTTTCAGCAACCGAGACTCTCTCATCAATTTTATAAAAACAGTACTCTTCTTTTCATCGTATTTTAATTTATTCATCATTAAAGAAAGTATAGGCTAGAGGATTTATTTTGTCAACAGGTGATTTTATTATTGTTGTTTTTTAATATTTATATATTTTTGTATAGGAAATATTCTTTTTTTTGTTTATAATGAAGCAATCATTATTTGTTATACTAGGCAAAGGAATGAAGTACTAGTATAATAGAAGTATAAGTAGTAGAGGAGAGGACACATGAAAAAAAATTTTATTGATGTCAAAGACGATTTTGTGGCGTCTATAAATAGACAGAAGAAGCTTACTGCTATTATTTTAGCTGTCATTGTTCTATTTATTATAAGTTTATTTATAGTAGTTCCCAGAGTACAAGCAAATATTCGAGCTTCAGAAATTAAATCTTTAGTGAATCAAGAAAAACTAGCAAAAAAAGCAAGCTTCTTAGATGCTAAAACTGCAGATAAAGAAATCAGTGAAAAAACCGCAATGACTGTTTTGTTTTCAGTACCAAGCGGAAAAACGTATGGAAAAGTTATTGATGTACTAAAAAATTCTGAAAAAATGAAAGAGTTTAATCATAGTATTTACATCTATCCAATTGTTTACGAGGCACAGAAAATTGAAAATAATTATAATATTAAGAAAGATGAAGTAACGATTGTCTTTTTTGAAAATGGTAAAGAGAAAAATAGAATATCTGTTGATGCAAGTCTTGATACAAAAACGATGCTTATTCCAGCTTTAAATCAGTTGCCATTATCCAGCGTAGGACAAAGTATTCAACCGCCTGCCTCGTCAACGTCAGCTTTAACAGAGTCGACAACCGAGACTACTCAAACAACAGAAGAAGGACAACAAGCAGTTGAGGAAGAACAACCACTTGACCAAACATTAGAACAATCTGTGGAAGCTGATTCAGTAGCGCAATAAATCAATTTTTAGAAAGAAGGGCTTGATATGAGAGAATTAATTCTATTCAGTTTATTAGGACTTTTTATAATGAAACCTAGATTACAGCGTGTATATGTAAGAAGTGAACGACGTGACAAATGCTAAGTGGCGGACTTTGGCGATCGATTTATTAAAAAAGAGGACTCAGCCTAATACTGAGTCCTCTTTCAATCGTAATACGCCAAAAAAAGTTCGGTTAAACGAAAATGTACGTTTGATTCCTTTTGATAAAATTCGAGCAGAGTCATTAAAATGGTATCAAGATCCAGAGAGTATGCGTAATATTGTTGGTATAAAAATCATATATACGAAAGAACAAATCAAACAGATGTACGAATGGCAAAATGAACATGGTTTACTTTATTACATTGAGTATACTAGCGACAACGGTTCCCAAATAATAGGGGATGTGTGGCTAGCAGAAGATGATTATGCTATTGTGATCGATCAAAGCTTTCGCAATCGTCGTATTGGTAGAATTGTCACAAAGTACTTTATTTATAAAGCTAAGAAGTTGGGACGAAACTTCATTACAGTTAGCGAAATATTCAACTGGAACATAGCGTCTCAAAAAATGTTCACACAATTGGGTTTTTATCCTTTTAAAGAAAATAAGGATAGTTGGAGCTATCGTAAACACTTAAAAAAATCTCAAAAATAAAAATGTAATTCAAAATATTCTTAGTTTAGAACATTTTTAGACTTGACGAACAAATTCTCTTTAGTGTAAACTAGCTTTATTACAAAAACTATAGGAGTGATTATATGAATCGACTATCAAAACCAATCAAAGAATTGAATAATTCATGGCAAAACTGGCGTAGATAGTTGTATATATGAGACTCTCATAGATACAACTTTAGAAGACAAATTCTAAATTTTGTATCTATGTCGGCTTTTTCAAGATGAATTTTTGACCGCATAGATAAATGATCTATGTGGTTTTTGTTTATAAAACAACGACCGCTCCTTTAGTAGGATTTGTCGTTGTTTTTTTATGTATTATCTAGCTTTTCAGTTTTTAAATTAGGAGGAAAATATATGAGAAAGAATCGCTTAAGAATTGTTGTAATAATAATCATTATTTTTTTAATTGGATCGTTTTTTGTTGAAAAGAAAGAAACAGCCAAACAAAAATTACCCACAGTTGGGGTATTACAATTTGTAAGTCATCCCGCTTTGGATCAAATTTATAAGGGAATTCAAGCTGGTTTGAAAGAAAAAGGCTATGAAGATGGCAAAAATATGACGATTGCTTTTCAAAATGGACAAGCGGATCAAAGTAAATTGACCACGATGAGTCAACAATTAGTACAAGAAAAAAAATCGGATGTCCTAATAGGGATCGCTACACCAGCCGCTCAAGCGCTTGCGAATACAACATCTGAAATACCGATTATCCTAGGTGCGATCACTGATCCTGTGAGTGCTGGATTAATAACAGACAATCAAAAGCCAGGTGGAAATATCACAGGTGTAAGTGATAAATCACCAGTTGATGCTCAATTCCAGCTAGTAAAAGAAATATTGCCGCAAGCTAAAAGAGTTGGAATTCTCTATGCATCTTCTGAGGAAAATTCAAAATATCAAGTTGAAGAAGCTAAAAAAGTTGCTGAAAAAAAAGGCATGTCTGTAAAAACCTTTGCTGTTCCTTCTAGTAATGAAATTGCGCAAACCGTTCAAGTAATGACAAGTGAGGTCGATGTTATTTATATTCCCACAGATAATACTATTGCGAATGCGATGCAAACCGTAGTCAATGAAGCAAATAAGTCAAGAACACCAATTATTCCATCAGTTGATACAATGGTAGAACAGGGCGGATTGGCTACAGTAGGGATTAATCAGTTTGATCTAGGAGTTCAAACAGGTAAAATGACGGCAGATATTTTGTCAGGGAAAAGTAAACCTGCAACAACGCCAATTTATACTTTTAAAACAGGTGATATCATCATTAATCAAAAACAAGCAGAAAAACTAGGGATATCGATTCCTAAAAAGATCAAATCAAATGCAAAGATCATAGACTAGACATAAGGAGAAGATAACATGATAGTATCAGCAATTGGACAAGGAATGTTATGGGCAATATTAGGATTAGGCATTTTCATGACGTATCGTATTTTGAATTTTCCAGATATGACAACGGAAGGATCTTTTCCGTTAGGAGGAGCAGTATGTGTTACGGCAATTACTTCTGGACTCCATCCGATTTTAGCAACTTTACTGGGTGTGTTAGCAGGGATGTGTGCTGGACTCGTGACAGGTTTACTATTTACCAAAGGGAAAATCCCAGTGATATTGGCGGGTATTTTAGTGATGTCGGGTTTGAATTCAGTGATTCTGTATGTAATGCAGACACCAAATTTATCTTTGTTGAATAAACCAAAAATCCAAGATTTCTTCTTACAGTTAAATTTACCCAATTATTACGATATTGTATTTTTAGGCGTGATTTTTCTAGTGATTATTATTAGCTTATTACTATTTTTCTTTAATACTAATTTGGGTCAAGCATATATTGCAACTGGTGATAACGAGCATATGGCACGATCAATTGGCATTAAAACAGATTCAATGAAAATATTAGGGCTAACATTATCAAATGGTGTGATTGCCTTATCAGGTGCATTGATTGCTCAAAATGACGGGTATGCGGATGTCAATAAAGGCACTGGTGTAATTGTTATTGGTTTGGCATCAATTATTATCGGCGAAGTGTTGTTTGGTGAATTGACATTTGCAGAGCGTTTGGTGGCAATAGTTGTTGGAAGCATTATTTATCAATTACTAATTTTAGCTGTCATCAAACTTGGGTTTGACACGACCTACTTAAAAATCTTCTCAGCTGTGATTTTAGCTGCATGTTTAATGATTCCACAGCTTAAAAAGGCATTGAATCTTCATTTTCTACCACAAAAGGAGGGGGAAAAATGAGTACAGTTTTAGAACTTAAAAACGCAACAAAGTATATTGATAATGGTTTGAATGAAACAAAAATGATCTTAGATCATGTAAATCTGCAAATTGATCAAGGCGAATTTGTAACTGTGTTAGGTGGTAATGGTGCTGGAAAAAGTACTTTGTTCAATAGCATTGCTGGAACAGTAACATTAAGTGAAGGTGATTTGTTTATCAATGAACAGAACATTACTGCTTATTCTGAAGAAAAACGCGCCGTATATTTATCTCGCGTTTTTCAAGACCCAAAAATGGGGACAGCTCCTAGAATGACAGTTGCTGAAAATCTATTATTAGCCATGTATCGAGGTAAAAAGCGAGGGCTGCGGTTACGTAAAATTAATGAAGAGAGAGCATTATTTACCAAAATTTGCAGTGAGGTCGGAAACGGGTTAGAAAATCACTTAGATACACCAACAGGAAATCTGTCTGGTGGGCAAAGACAAGCATTGAGTTTACTAATGGCAACCTTGACTAAGCCTGATTTACTACTCTTAGATGAGCATACAGCAGCCTTAGATCCTAAAACGTCCAAACAATTGATGCAACTGACAGATCAACGTATTCAAGAAGGAAAGTTAACTTGTTTAATGATTACACATCGTATGGAAGACGCCTTACATTATGGTAATCGATTGATTGTATTACAAAAAGGGAAAATCGTTAAAGATTTGAATAAATCAGAAAAAGAAAAATTGACCTTACAAGATTTATTGTTGTTCTTTGAAGAAGAAGCAGAAGAAATATCGGTTGATTAAAATAAGCGATCGTTCCAGTAATGAAGAATTACTAGAACGATCGTTTATTTCTTTAGCATGGTCTTATTTTTATCCAATAAATTTTTTAACAAACGTTCAACGATTTCCGTAACCATAAAGCCAGCGGCAATTGCTCCAGCAGTCATGATCACTTTTATGATAAAATGAATTCCACTTACGTATTCACCTAAAACAATACTTCTAACGGCTTGATAAGCTGGACCTCCAGGAACTAAGGGAACAAGACTCGGAATATTAAAAATCGTCATAGGCATTTTTTTTCTACGTGAAAAATAAATGCTTAACAGACCAATGCCGATAGCACCTAGGAAGTTTGCAAAAATACCTCCTGCTTCCATATTTTTAGTGAACCAATAGATCATCCAACCAACAGCCCCAGTAATACCACAAGCATTTAAAACTTTTCTAGGAACGTTGGTAACGATCCCGAAAGTAACTGTGCTTAGGTAGCTAAATAAACAATGAATAACAACTTCCACATTCGTGTCTCCTTACATAAATAGTTTAAATACGATAGCAATACCAATGCCAATAGAACCAGCAACAAATATTGCTTCAGTTGCGCGAGCTGTTCCACTTAATAAGTGACCTGCTAAAATATCCCTAAATGAATTTGTGATCGCAACTCCAGGGACAAGTGGCATTACAGCGCCAATAATAATGTTATCGATATTGCCAGCTAAATGAAATCTTACAGCCAAATAAGCTAACAGACCAATTGTAAAGGCCGCCAGAAAATCGTCTAAAAATTTAATATTTAGCCAATTTTTTGTAAAAAAAGCAATACTAAAGCCTATCATTCCAATAACAAAGGTAGCCAGAAAGTCATTCCACGTTCCACCGAATATATACATGAGTGTACAACTGACAAGTCCAGCTGCAACAATTTGCAAAGGAACTGAATAAGTTGGCGCTTCATGATTGATATTTGTAAGTTTTAAATTAAGTTCTTCTAAAGAAATTTCTTTATCTGCAAATTTTCTGGAAAGGTTATTCACGATTGCTACATTTTCTAAATTGATACTACGCTCTGTAACATTTTCTAATTGAGTGTAGTTACTAGAGCGGAATCCCATAAAAAGTCCAGTCGCAGTAACATAACTAACACTTTCTTTTTGACCAGCATTTTCAGCAATTCGGTTCATTGTATCTTCAACACGGTAAACCTCGGAGCCACTTTCTGTCATGATTTTACCAGCCATTAAACATGTATCTAAAATAAGTTGTATATTTGATTGTTTTTCTTCATTCATAGATCAATAACTCCTTATAGTAAAGTTGCAACAAAAATAGTGTATCATTTTTTTCTGTTGTTTGAAATGAATAGTGTACATTACTAATAAAAAATTATAGGAACAATATTTAGAGTTTCCTTAGAATGATAAAGAAACACTAAAAAATTGTTGGAAACTTCACAGATATCTAAAAGATGCTTGCTTTTTCTAATTAAAAGTCCTATCCTTATAGGTAACAAACCAAAGGGGTCTAGATATTATGGATAAGCAATGGTCACTTTATTCAGTAAGCAGTCTGATTTTACTTGTATTGTTAAAAAGAACTTTCGATCAAGGACATTTAGGTTTAAGTGCAATTTTACTTTTTCTCTTACTGATTCAAGTGACAGGTACCATTATCTGTGTTCATCAAAAAAGACATAAAAAAGAAATCCCATCTTCTAAATAAGAAGTGGGATTTTTTTATATAATCAATGTATTAAATCAAATCAAAGTGTTTTAAGGCATGGACGATTCCGCCTTCAGTATTTTTTTTAGTGATGAAACTAGAGCGTTCTTTGAGTTCAATTCTAGCATTTTCCATAGCTATTTTAT
The DNA here is from genome assembly GCF_058216515.1 of Enterococcus sp. AMC1252. Lineage (NCBI taxonomy): Bacteria > Bacillati > Bacillota > Bacilli > Lactobacillales > Enterococcaceae > Enterococcus > Enterococcus sp. AMC1252. The sequence continues at coordinate 2,117,072 of NZ_CM177097.1, read as the reverse complement.
TGTCACAAACTTCAAATAAAGCAAGATCATTAATCCCATCCCCAAAGGCAAAAGTAGGAACATTAGGCAAATTCAATGTTTTAAAGAGATTTTTGACACCGCTGCCTTTAGAAACGCCTTTTCTAACCGTATCGATTGAGTATGGGCCATTGCGGTAAAATGTCATTTCTGGGAAATGCTTTAAATAATGTTCATCACCATCTTCAGATAAGACTAACATCATGTTTACTGTTTTCCCATTTAGGCTAGAACGATCTATTGCAGGAACAGTTGAATGAATAAACGCGTATGCATTCGCTACGGTCTCATTGTGGCCAGAACACCAAATTTGCTGATCATTATAATACGAAATTTCGTGCCCTAAACTTTTGACATGTTCATACATCTTTAAGCACTCATCATAGGTGAACTCATCGGAATAAACTTTTTTTCCTTCCACTTGGATAAACTGACCATTCATAACGATTGCAGAATCAATCCCGCTGTCTTTCATGATAGGTTCAATCTCTACTATTGTTCGGCCTGTTGCAATCAGCGGCAAGACATTGTTCGCTTTTAAAGCAGTGATTGCCTCAGTTATCTCTGTTGTAATTTGTGACTTGTCATTCAATAATGTCCCATCTAAATCAAAAAAAGCAACTGCTTGTATATTTTCCATGAATATTCAACGTCCTTTCATCGTTAATCTTATCAAAAATTGAATAAAACACAAAGCTTTTTTGAAGAAAGATAGAAGTTATTGGTGCTAGCGGATTTTTAGAGTATAATATAAATGACGTTAAACTTGAAGGAAAGAGGCGAGTAGATAATGAATGTATTGATGATAGAAGATAATGAATCAGTTTCAGAAATGATGCAAATGTTTTTTTTAAATGAGGGCTGGGAGGCTACTTTTAAATATGATGGTAAAGAAGGGTTAGATGCCTTTTTAGAAAATCCTGAAAAATGGGATATGATTACACTAGATTTGAATTTACCAACGATGGATGGTATGGCAGTCTGTCGAGAAGTCCGCAAAGTTTCAAATACAGTTCCAATCATTATGTTAACAGCGAGAGACTCAGAAAGTGATCAAGTGATTGGACTAGAGATGGGTGCAGATGATTATGTGACAAAACCGTTTAGTCCATTAACGTTGATTGCACGGATCAAAGCATTACACCGTCGCTCTGAGATTGGAGAGCATACTCCTGATGGTGCGGAGCGTTCGGATGATAAATTCGATGTTGAAACAGATCACTTTAAGATGAATACAAAGACCAGAGAAGCTTATTTGGATAATAAATTGATTGATGGTTTAACGCCTAAAGAATTTGATTTGCTTTATACATTGGCAAAAAAACCAAGACAGGTTTTTTCAAGAGAACAGTTACTTGAAATGGTTTGGGATTATCAATACTTTGGTGATGAGCGTACAGTAGATGCACACATTAAAAAATTGCGTCAAAAAATTGAAAAAGTAGGGCCGCAAGTAATTCAAACTGTTTGGGGTGTAGGGTATAAATTTGACGATTCTGGAGTAGCATAGATGAAATATTTATATCAACAACTTCTAGCTTTTTGGGGTGTGATCATTTTGATCATTTTGATTGTTGGTACCTCTTTTACTCAATTGACTAAAAAAACGTTGCAGGACAATAACTATGAGCAACTTCGAGGTTATGCCATATCAGCATGGAAGACAAAGGATTCAATCAGCAGACTCCCTGGAATGACCGATCAAGATATCTGGAACACATCATTTAGTTTATTCGAAGGTTTTCTAAGCAACCAAGATGTTCAGTTTGTTTTTTATGACAAAAATATGGAAGTTCAATATCCTTTGAATACAGAAAAAAAATTAGATGATTCAGTAATCAAAGATAACTGGCGCGCTCTAATGGAAGGGCAACAGGAATACGCAACAATCAACAAAGATATATATGGAAATCATCATATGTCATCTTATGTGATGATGCCAGTTAGCACAACGAATGCCCAAAATGAAAATATAATCATAGGTGCGTTAGTTATTACACAACCAGCCAAAAACGTTTCTGATAGTGTGGATGCAATAACAGCTAATTTATTTAAAGGGTTTATTATCTCTAGTATAGTAGGCTTGATTTTAAGTTATTTCTTTGCTAGCTTTCAAGTGAAGAGAATCAATCGTATGCGAAAGGCAACGAAGGAGATAACTAGCGGCAATTTTGATATCAAACTTGTTACACATGATAAAGATGAATTTGATGATCTAGCAGAAGATTTTAATAAAATGGCTGAGTCCTTAAAAGAATCCAGAGAAGAAATCGATCGCCAAGAAGACCGCCGTCGTCAATTTATGGCAGATGCTTCTCATGAGATGAGAACGCCATTGACAACAATTAATGGTTTGCTGGAAGGCTTGCAATATAATGCGATTCCGGAAGGACAAAGAGAAAATGCGATTAAACTTATGCAAAATGAAACGTCACGTTTAATCAGACTCGTTAATGAAAACTTAGATTATGAAAAAATTAGAACCAATCAAATCAGTATCGTAGTAAAAAAATTCGATGCAACTGAAACACTGAAAGATATTCTTACTCAATTAGAAGGTAAAGCCGAATCTGCTAATGACAAGCTTATACTGGAGGCTGATGAAGCAATTGATGTATATGCCGATTATGATCGCTTCGTTCAAATTATGGTCAATATTATTCAAAATGCGATACAGTTCACCCAAGACGGAGAGATTCGAGTTCATTTACAAAAAGGGTATCTAGAGACAATCATTACGATTTCTGATACTGGCATTGGTATGACTGAAGAACAAGTACAAAATATTTGGGATCGTTATTATAAAGTTGATCCATCAAGAAAAAATACAAAGTACGGTGAATCAGGATTAGGCTTATCTATCGTTCAACAGTTAGTTCGTCTTCACAAAGGAAAAATCAGTGTAGAAAGTCAGGAAAATAAAGGAACTCGTTTTACTATTTCATTTCCTGACGTTGAAATAGAAGGTGAGGCATAAAAAATACCAGTTAAACATTTTCTGTTTAACTGGTATTTTTATGCTGTTTTGATGATTTTATCCATATACGGACTTTCAGCGATTTGAATATCGTTAGTCAAAACTAGAATGGCTTTTTGCTTTTCTTTTGCTATTTTTTGGAGTAATGGTAACAATTCTTGTCTTTGACTAATGGAAAGCTCTTGAAAAATGTCGTCAATAATAATGATATCTTTTTTTATTAAGATGAGTTGAACTAGTTGAAGTTTGACTAGTTCAAAGGAAGTGAACTCATCTTCAGACTTATTTAAGACACTTGTAGTAAGTCCTACATAATCGAATAGGTCGGTAAGCATTTTCTTTTTATCTTTTTCTCTAATCGTGGAACCAACAAAGAGGTTATCCCTTATTGAAAGGTAGGGCAAAAAAATGTTTTCAGATAGAATAAAGCCAATAGCCATTGACTGTTTCATAGCAAATGTTTTATCAATTAGGAAGTAAAAATCCGCTTGGATATTGCTCTGATCTTCTAAAACAACTGTCATATGTTGTTGTTGGAATAATTCTTGAAAACTTTCTTCAGTCCAATTTTTTGCTAAAGGAAAATTCATTTACTCACATCCTAAATACTTTTTTCGTTTTCTTTGAAAGAAAATATGTTGAAAATAAGGTGATTCCAGTCGTAATGGATAATAGAAGAAGACAATTTTTTGAAAAAGCCTTAAAAATTGTTGAAGGTGCTAAACTGCTTATTCTCATAGATAAAAAATGTGTCTCTCCAGTTGTATTGATTACTTGATTCGGTGTGCTTTCAACAAGCACTTGCGAAGAGAAAAGTGAAATCCGTTTAATACCCATTCCATTTGCAAGAAGGGGCCTAATTCGGATCAAAATGTATTCATATGTATGCTGACAAACGATAAGAAATAAAGCTAGAATAATGACTCCTGCAAGTATAGGAATAATACTTTCCATAATTGATTGTTTGATAACGAAATGATTTGAAAAGCCCATAATACGCCATTTCATCATGTCTGGATTTTTTATTTTCAATGCAATAAATACTAATAATGTAATGAGTACTATCCAAATAAATAAGGTAATGAAATACATAGAAGAGTACATTTGCATGATTTTTCGGTAGTTCATATGATACTCCGTGTTATTGACCATAGTACCTATTTGATCATAAAACGATTTTTCTATATCTCTTAGGTTCAAAATACCAGTTAATAAAAATAGAAAAAAAGCAGAGCAGGCACCTATGCTAAATGAAATTTTTTTATGGTAAGAAACGCTAGCAAAAGCGTAACGTAAGTTTTTCAACTATATTCACCTCACTAAATCAAGTATAAAAGAAGAATATGAATTAATTATGAATAAGATATAAAAAAGCTTGAGTAATTTACTCAAGCTTTCATGATTATTCTGTGTTACTTTCCAGATTTTAGATAATCTTGGTATGACTCAGTGCGGTACTTGTCAACGGTTGAGGTATTATTATTTTTACTGTAGACACTTGTTGATTTTTTACCTTTGTCATCTTCGATTTTCTCTAATTGTTTTAATTGATCTTTGTAGTTGTAATCATCTGGATTTACTGGAGTTAATCCACTATTTGTATAGAAGCGTAATAGGTCACCATTGGTTGTTTGATCCGACATTTGAAGCTGTAAGTTTGCTTTATTTTTCAGATCTTTTGCTTCTTGTTTTTCTTGTTCAGTTGGTTCTTCTAGCAAACGACCAGTCGCCGTTTCATAGATACTAGAACCAAGCATAGTATATTTCGGTGACACATAGTTTCCGTTTCTAAAAGCAACCAGTTGAGAATTTTCTTTAGAGAACAAGTCTTGTCCCATTTGAATATAGTTTTTTGTATCAATTCCCATTAAATGTAATAAGGTAGGTAAAGCATCAATTTGACCACCATAAGTATGATTGATACCGCCATTTGTTTGACCTGGGATATGAATCATGTAAGGAACGCGTTGCATTGTAGAGTTATCAAAGTCGTTCCAAGTTGATTTTGTTTTTCCAAGTAATTCTGCTAAGTTATCATTTCTAGATGTAGAAATCCCATAATGATCACCATAAAGGACGATTACTGAGTTATCATACAAACCAGAAGCTTTTAAATAATTGAAGAATTCTTCGACTGATTTATCAAGATAGTTTGCTGTTGCGAAATAGCCATTGATTGTCTCATCAGAAGTGTCAGCGATGGGGAATCCAGCTTCATTATTCGTGAATTGAGAATATGGATAGTGATTTGAAACAGCAATAAATTTAGAATAAAACGGTTGTTGTAGACGTTCCAAATATTGTGTAGACTGTTGGAAAAATGGTTTGTCGTGCAATCCATACTGGAATGAATTATCTTCATTGACATCATAGTAATTAGCATCAAAGAAGTAATTATACCCTAAATGTTTATAAGTTTCGTTACGGTTCCAGAAGTTACCAGCATTTCCATGGAAAACGGCACTTGTGTAGCCTGCTTCTTGACCTAAAATAGCAGGAGCGGCTTCAAAAGTATTTTTACCACCAACTTGGGTGAACAGAGAACCTTGATCTAGACCAAATAATGAATTTTCAAACATTGTTTCCGCATCACTTGTTTTACCTTGTCCCACTTGATGGAAGAAGTTATCAAAACTATAAGTACTGTTACTGTGATACAAGCTATTAATAAAAGGTGTTACTACATGTTCAGCGCCTTTTTCGTCTTTTAGTTTATAATCGATTAAAAATTGTTGGAAGCTTTCTAAGTGAATATAAATGACGTTTTTCCCTTTAGCCATTCCAAATGTATCTGGATTTGGGGCAGCATAGTGTCCCTTGACATAATCAGAAACAGCGTCCATATCATTCTCACTGGCTTCAGCTCGAACTTGGTTGGTTTGATAAGTCGTAACGCCATCATAAACAGTAAATGCATTTAAACCTAAGAACTTTACTATATAATCACGAGAAAACTGGCGGCCTAATAATTGAGGACGAGCAGTCTCAGCTAGTGTTAAGTTTGCTACAAAAAACAAAGCAGACAACATGCTGATTGACACAGCAACACGAGCTCTGACTGGACGTTCATCCATCTTGATTTTTTTAGTCAGCAATAAAATACCTACAATAATAAAATCAAGCCAATAAATCACATCATAAGGTCTGAATAGGCGTAAGGCACTTTCACCAAGTCCACTAGCAACTTTACCAGCACCAAGCATAGTATTGACAGTAATAAAATCAGTAAACTCTCTGTAGTAAACAACATTCGAGAATAATAGTAGAGACATTAAGAAATAAATGAGCATCATGGTAATGTATGAAGCTTTCTTTCTTCTTACATAGAGTGCAACTGCCAATAAGAAAAACGTAGAGGCAATCGGATTAATGAAAAGAATGAAATACTCAAAAGCATTTTCAATTCTTAAATGAAAATCGACGGTGTAAGCAAAAATATTTTTTAGCCAAATCAACACCGCAACTACCCCGAAAAGTCCTAGCCGAGTGTCTAAAAACTTAGGCATATGCAGTTTTTTTATAATATTCAAAGTAAACGTATCCTTTCTAAAATCAGATCTAAGAGAAAGCGAATGAAAAAATTTCAAGCGCTTTTCATATACTCTTTTAATTCTACTCTCTCTGCAATTCTATGTCAATTTAAATCAAGTAGGAGCGAGTAAAAGTTAACAAAATTTTACTTTTCTTAATATAATAGAACGTATATCTATCTATTAAAGCTAACGACAGATGACTCATTATTTGATATACTAGCGAATGATGAGAAGTCAAGCAGCTGAGCAGTTGCTTTTAAAAAATTAAATTTGGATAAGGGATGTAACCGCAAATGAATATAATAGTAACAAAAAAATCTGAAAAAAAATTTAAAGGAGGATATCCTCTTGTTCAAAGGGAGGACTTATTCAACCTACCTAAAGTATTTTCAGATAGTTGGGTTAGGTTTGTTGATAATAAAGACCAATTTATTGCGACGGGGTATCTAGGTGAACAAAATAAGGGAATCGGGTGGCTAGTAAATTGGCAGGGACAAGTAGATTCACTTTTTTTAGAAAATTTATTTATAACAGCCAAATCTAATCGAAATAAATATGAACAAGATGAGTCAACATCTGCTTACCGCTTATTTAATGGAGAAGGGGACGGATTGGGAGGCTTGATTATTGATCGTTATGACGATTTTGCTGTTTTTTCTTGGTATAATGAAACCTTGTATCAAAAAAAAGCTGAAATTGTCCAAGCTTTTAGAAAAAGTATTCCGGAAATCAAAGGTGCTTATGAAAAAATTCGATTTTCTACGAATTCACTACCAGAGTCTCAAAAATTATTTGGTTTGGATGCACCTGAGCCACTTTTAGTTTGTGAAAATGGTGTAAGGTATGCGACGTATTTAAATGATGGGTTAATGACTGGGATTTTTCTAGATCAAAAAGAAGTACGAGGACGTTTAGTTGAAGGAATTGCTGCTGGAAAAACTGTATTGAACATGTTTAGCTATACTGGTGCGTTTTCAGTAGCAAGTGCGATGGGAGGCTCAAGCACAACAACAAGTGTGGATTTAGCAAAACGTAGTTTACCAAAAACAAAAGAGCAATTTGAAGTAAATCATTTAGCAGTGGAAAATCAAAAAATCATAGTAATGGATGTTTTTGATTATTTTAAGTATGCTAGCCGTAAAGAACTAAGCTATGATGTGATCATTCTTGATCCGCCAAGTTTTGCCAGAAATAAGAAAAAAGTTTTTTCCGTTGCAAAAAATTACGGAGACTTGGTCAAGGACTCTGTTGACATCTTAAAAAAAGAAGGCTTGTTGATTGCTTCAACAAATGCCGCAAATATTTCTTTAGAAAAATATAAAAAAATGATTGTTCAAGCGTTGGAAGAAAAACAAGTGGGCTATCAATTTAAAGAAACATATCAATTACCGGATGATTTTAAAACAAATCAATATTTTGAAGAAGGTAACTATTTAAAAGTGTTTTTCATTGAGATAAACAAATAATAAAAAGAGGTTGGGACCGAAGTGTTTAACTCCGAGAAATAAGAAGGAGTTGCTTCTACGCCCACCGTTTATTCGGATTCCTTGAGGCAGGGACATAACTCTATGAGCTATGTCCCTGCCTCTTTTTACTGATAAAACATATTTTGTGCAAGGGGAATAACAAATTCTTTAAAACGGAGTGCAGCGGGTGAAAGAAAATGGTCTTTTTTAGTTGCTATATAAATATAACGCGGGAAGAAATTGTTTATAAGAGGAATAGATTTTACGTTATAAGCTGAAATCGAAGGGATTTTTGGCATTAAAGCAATTCCATAATCATGGGCAACAAAACCGAGCATGGTATGATCTTCTTCTACTTCACAGGCAATGGTAGGTGTGACAGAAGCAGCAGTCAACATTTTATCAAGATAGGGACGCAAACCGCTTCTTTTATTAAAGTAAACAAATGGATAATCACTTGTTTCTTTCAATGAAATACTGTCATAAGTGGCTAATGGATGGTCAAAAGGGACAACCAAAACGATTTCTTGCTCTGTTAAAATTTCGTAGTTGAGTTGTTCATCTTCTTTTAACTTTGAGGTAATAGCAATATCCACTTCTTCTTTTAAGAGCAAATCAGTCATATCTGAAGAATTTCCTTGAAATAAATTGAACCTAATCTCCTCGTTCCCAGGATAGGCAGAAAATTCTTTCATCAACATAGGTGCTAATAGAGAACCAGCAGTGTAAATAAACCCAAAATCTATAAGTCCTTTTTCTGGACTCACTAATTCTTTCAATGCTCGTTCCCCTTTAGCTAACTCTTCTAAAGCAGTTGAAACATACGTATGGAAAAATTTCCCATATTTTGTCAGTTGAATATTTCTCCCTTTTTTTTCAAATAGCTGAGCCTCTAACTCTTTTTCCAATTCAGACATAGAATGGCTTAAATTCGGTTGTGTTGTATTTAATAATTTTGCCGCATGCGTCATGTGTTGAGTATCTGCCAACATTCTAAAAAATTCTAATTGTCTTAAATTCATATATAAAACTCCTTGTCATTCATTCATAAGCACAGTTTATCAATAAACATGAGAAGATGCATTAAAAAGTGTAAAATCATTTCCTATCTAACCTATTAATTTTATTTATCGAAAACATAAAAAACATTCATTGGAGTTTATCGATATCTTGAATTAAAATAAGTTCATAACATTTGTGAATAAAGTAACAATTATAAAACAAGCAATACGATCTGCTCTAAGGGTGAGAATGAGAGAAAAATGCGATTCAATCTTTACTTTAAGAGCTAAACGAGCCTGCAACGTTTTAATTGTTATCCAGCTGTACAAATCAATCTTTAAGGAAATAGATAAACGATCAATAAAATAGAATGTTTCTGTACTAATTTTTCTAAAGAACTAACAGATTTGTTCCGCTTTTAAAATGAGGAGGCAATCATGAATAATTATCAAGCAATCTTTGAACCATTAACTGTGAAACGTATGACTTTAAAAAATCGTGTTGTCATGCCACCTATGGGAACCAACTTCGCTAATATGGATGGTACATTCAGTATGCAGCATGTTTCGTATTATGAACAACGAGCCAAGGGAGGGACAGGTCTAATCACGTTAGAAAATGTGTGTATCGACTATCCTATGGGAACCAATGGCGCCCGTCAATTAAGAATGGACAATGATCAATATATTTCAGGGTTGTGGCATTTTAACGAAAAAATGCATGCATATGGGGCTTGTACCTCGGTTCAAATCAATCATGCGGGTGCCTCAGCTTATGGTTTACGTCTAGAAGGAGAACAACCGGTTTCATCCTCAAACATTCCTTCAAAAAGAGGCAACCCTATACCACGTCCATTAACGGAAGAGGAAATTTACGAAATCGTTGATCGTTATGCGGATGGGGCTTTAAGAGCACAACGGGCTGGATTTGATTGTGTAGAAATTCACGCAGGTCATTCTTATCTTCTAAGCCAATTTTTATCCCCTTTATACAATAAACGGACGGATCAATTTGGTGGAAATGCGGAAAATCGTGCGCGTTTGACTAAATTAGTAGTTGAAGCCGTTAGAAAAGCGGTAGGGCCATTTTTTCCAATTTCTCTTAGGTTTAGTGCGGATGAATTGTTAGAAGGAGGTAATACTTTAGAAGACACGATTGAGATATTGAGCTATTTTGCGGATGAAGTCGATATTTTAAATGTGTCAGCGGCGTTAAATGACAGTTTACACTATCAAATCGATAAAATGAATTTGGCAGATGGCTGGCGAGCATATATGTCTAAAGCCGTTAAAGAACGTTATCCAGATAAAATTACAGTTACATCAGGAAATATCCGTAGTCCAAAACGAGCTACTGAGATTCTAGAAGCAGGAGATGCTGATTTATTGGCAATGGGTCGTGGTTTGATTGCTGAACCCAACTGGGTCAATAAAGTGGCGAATGGACAAGAAGACTTACTAAGAAAATGCATTTCTTGTAATATTGGCTGTGCGGATCACCGAATTGCTAAAGCTCGACCAATGCGTTGTACAGTTAATCCTGATCTACATTATGAAGATGAGTACAAGATGAAACCTATTTTACATCCAACGAAAATGGTTGTAATCGGGGGAGGAACAACGGGTCTTGAAGCAGCAGCAACAGCAGCAGAAGTTGGTGTTAGTGTTGAGCTTTTTGAGCAAAAAGGTTATTTAGGTGGATTGGGGCATGAGATTGCTAGATTCCCAGATAAAAAAAGAATCGATGATTTTATTACCTATGAAATCAATCGTTGTAAAGAATTAGACAATTTAGCGATTCATCTAAACCACACAGCTTCATTAGCGGATATTGAAGCAATTGGTCCAGATATCATTGTGAATGCAACTGGAGCAAAACCATTATTACCGCCAATCAATGGATTGAAAAAACAATTAGACAATCCAAACAGAAAAATCTTCTCTATTTTTGATATTTTAGAGGATATGTCAAAATTCCAAGAATTTGAAGGTAAAGAAATCGTTGTGATAGGCGGTGGTGCTGTTGGGCTGGACGTTGTGGAGTATTACGCTGAACGTGGGGCTAAAAAAGTAAGTATCGTGGAAATGCAAAGTGAAATTGGAAAAGATTTGGACTTGATTACGAAACTCTCAATGATGGAAATTGTCGAAAAATTTGGGGTAGAAGTTCATGTAGAAACTAAATTAACAGAAGTTAGAGAAAATAGTTTCTTAGTTGAAAAGGATGGAGAAATAATCAAGTTATCGTTTGATTTAGGTTTTGTATGTCTTGGAATGCGTGCAGAGGCACCAATGATTCGTGAATTAGATCATTATGCTAGGAGCAATGGTACCGTTCTTTTAAACATGGGAGATAGTAAAGTAGCTAGACGAATCATGGAAGGTACAAGAGAAGCTCGTGACATTTTAAAAACAATTGAAGTGTTAGAAAATACTCGAACACAAAAAATGCTATTTGAACAAACAAAAAGTTTTCAAGCAACGCAGATTAAATAAAGTGAGGGAATTAACATGACAGAAAGAATTGACGGACACACACTATTGATCAGTTTGATTGCAACACCGATTCGCCACAGTCTATCGCCAACCATGCATAATGAGGCATTTGCTAGATTAGGTTTAGATTATGCCTACATGGCGTTCGAAGTAGGAAATGAAGAGTTGGAAGAGGCAGTTCAAGGAATTCGGGCGTTAGGAATTCGAGGTTCTAATGTATCTATGCCAAATAAACAAGCAATCATTCCTTATTTAGATGAACTTTCGCCGGCTGCCAAATTAGTTGGTGCTGTTAATACAGTAACAAATAAAGATGGAAAAGGGTATTTAGTTGGACATGTAACGGATGGTACTGGTGCAATGCGCGCACTGCAAGAAGAAGGCGTAGAAATCAAGAATCAGATTGTGACGATGACAGGTGCAGGAGGTGCAGGAACGGCTATTGCAATTCAAGCTGCATTGGATGGTGCCAAAGAATTACGGATTTTTAACATTAGCGATCAGCACTATAAAAATGCTGAAAAAACTGTAAAAAAAATTAACAAGAATACTGAATGTATTGCAACATTAACTGATTTATCCGATCAGGTAGCTTTTAAACAATCAATTAGTGAAAGTAGTATCTATATAGATGCAACAGGTGTAGGTATGAAACCTCTACAAGAGGAAAGTCTAATCAATGATCCAAAAGTTATCCGTCCAGATTTAGTTGTTTTCGATGTTGTTTATATTCCAAAAGAAACAAAACTACTAAAATTTGCCCGTGAACATGGAGCAAAAAAAACAATCAATGGTCTTGGCATGATGTTGTATCAAGGAGCAGAAGCATTTAAACACTTTACTGGTGAAGATATGCCTGTCGACTACATCAAAGAGCTACTATTCAAAGATTAAAAAGACATTAACTTACAGGAGAGAAACAAATGAAAAACAAGTATGTACCAACAGCGTTAGGGCTGTATATCAATTATATTGTTCATGGGATGGGCGTTCTGATCATTATGCAAAATAAAGACGCGTTAGCAACACAGTGGCATACGAATATAGAGGGAGTGTCAGGAGTTGTTGCAATGCTTGGAATTGGAAGATTAGTTGCGATTTTAATTTCAGGTTGGCTATCTGATAAATTTGGTCGTAAACCATTTGTTTATCTTGGAATGGTGATTTATGCTCTATTTTTTGTAGGAATTCTTTTTAGTCCAAGTGTTCCAGTCGCAATGGCTTTTGGAGTAATTGCGGGAATTGCTAATTCCTGCCTCGATTCAGGGACCTATCCAGCTTTGATGGAATCATTTCCTAAAACAGCTGGAACAGCTAGTGTACTGATTAAAGCAGCTGTACAGATCGGTCAATTCGCTTTACCATTTTTGATTGCATTTTTAGGCAGCAGTGGTTTATGGTTTGGTTGGTCGTTTATCGTATGTTTAGTTTTGTTATGTATCAATGCGATTTTTTTGTTAAAATTACCATTTCCAGATGCAGACAATAAAGCAGCAGAAAAAGAGGGAGCTGAAGTTGACACAGCGCCTGTTACGAAATTTAAAAGTAAACCTAAAATGCACATTGAAGGTGTTGCTTTTGTTATCTACGGATTTATTTCTCAAGCAACATTTTATTTGATTAGTCAATACATTGCTGTCTATGGACAAGAAGTTGCTTCTATGTCAGAAAATGCTGCTAAATTACTTGTTTCATATTATTCTACAGGTTCATTGGTTTGTGTGGGTGTAACGGCTGTTGTTGCTGCTAAAGTTCGTCCAGTCAATTTAGTATTACCATATACCTTGGCTTCATTCTTAGCAATCACTGCGATGTGGTTATTCCCAACACCGGCAGTGTTAACAATCGGGGCAGTCTTGGTAGGATTTTTTGCAGCTGGTGGGGTTATGCAGTTAGGTTTAACTGTGATGGGAGAAATGTTCCCAGCTGGTAAAGGGACTATTACAGGTATTTTTTATACGTTCGGAAGTATTGCTTCCTTTGCTATTCCAGTTGTTTCTGGTAAAATCGCTAATAGTAATCCCCATGGTATTATGTTATTAGATACTGTTATTGCAGGCATTGGTTTTGTTTTAGCAGTTATTATTTTTATTCGCTATCGTCAAACAGTCGATACATCCAAATAAGGAGGATGCAAAAATGAATACAGTCACAGTTAAAGATGTGACTCTCGGAAGCGGGAGTCCTAAAATCATCGTCCCTCTAGTAGGTAAAAATGAAGGAGAATTATTAGAAGAAGCCACCCATTTATTGACAATTGATTGTGATCTAGTTGAGTGGCGTGTGGATTTCTTTGATCAAGTTGCCGATTTTCAAGCAGTAGCCGAAATGTCAAAAAAAATTTCAACGATCCTATCAGATAAACCAGTACTTTTCACATTCCGTACCAAACAGGAAGGTGGAGAAATTCCATTTTCAGATGAACAATATTTCGGTTTATACGAAACGGTCATCGAAAAGGGTACAATTGATTTATTAGATGTTGAATTGTTCATGGATGAAGAACTTGTTCACCAAACAATTCAAGCAGCTCATGAAAAAAAAATCAAGATTGTTATGTGCAACCATGATTTTAATAAAACACCTAATAAAGAAGAAATTGTTTCTAGATTATGCCGTATGCAGGAGAAAAATGCTGATATCTGTAAGATTGCTGTTATGCCGCAAGATACAGAAGATGTATTGACACTTTTAGAAGCCACTAATGTTATGCAAAAAATGCATGCAGATCGACCAATTGTTACAATGTCGATGGGACAATTAGGGATGGTCAGCCGGATGTGTGGGGAAGTTTTTGGCTCAGCGATGACTTTTGGCGCAGCAAAAAAAGCCTCAGCACCTGGTCAAGTACCCGTAAGCGAGCTACGTGAGATTCTTCAAACATTGGCATTTTAAAAAAATAGACTAGATTAGAAATGAGTAGGACTTGTTTTTAGCTAGTCTATTTTTCTTGCATCCTTTAATTTCTTTGATACACTTAAAAATGAGGTGAATTAAATTGGCTAAGAAAAAGAAAATACAAAAAACAAATGCAATGAGAATTGTTGAACAACATAAAATTTCTTATAAAGAATATGAATTTGAATGGAGCGAAGATCATATAAGTGCGGATAGTGTTGCTCAAAAAATAGGAATCGAAGAGGGGAAAATCTTTAAAACTTTAGTGACAATAGGAAACAAAACAGGTCCAGTTGTTGCAGTTATTCCAGGTGATAAAGAGTTAGATTTAAAAAAATTAGCCAGTGTAAGTGGCAATAAAAAGGTTGATATGCTTCACTTAAAAGACTTGGAAGAAACAACAGGTTACATTAGGGGTGGTTGTTCACCAATCGGAATGAAAAAGCTATTTCCAACCTATATTGCAGAAGAAGCGAACAGCTTTGATAGTATTATTATCTCAGCAGGCAAAAGAGGAATGCAGATTGAGTTATCTCCAGTCTCGATTCTTAACGTAACAAATGGCAAAATAGTAGATCTAACAATGTAGAATCAAGTACTTTTGTTTGGTCGTTGATGATACTTTTGTAACGCTTGTCTAGCTAAAGTATCTGCACCTTTATTTTGACTTTCGGGTAGCCACTTTACCATTAATAAAGAAAAACTATTTTCTAATTGTTGAAAGGCATGTAGATACGGTTGAAATAGTACATTTTTAGCATGATTTTTTTCGATTGTTTGCACAACGATTTTACTATCAGAATGGATCAAGACGGTCTGATTACTCAACTGTTTTTCGATGACTATTTGCAAAGCTTTAATAAAAACTTTAAATTCTGCTTCGTGATTGGAACATTCACCGAGGGATACGTGTATTTGCTCATGGAGTGAATCCCCCACGATAACGATACCACCACCGCTTGGTCCAGGATTTCCTTTTGTTGCAGCATCGACATATATTCGTAACATAAAAATCTCCTTATTTTCTTTTCGTTCAAAGTTGAAGTATGTTACTATTATAACATACTGAATTTTTATTAAGGGGTCGCTACATGAAGAAAAAAGTCTATCATTGGCAACCAGAATTATCAACAGCGATAATTTATTGGTCTTGTACATTTGGCATTTTATTTTTTAGTTTGATTTTAACATTGGAACACACTCGTCCTTATTTGATTAGTAATATTGTTTTAGGCATTTTCTTTTTCTTCGCATTATTAGGGTGTAATCGTTATTTTATGATTGACGATGAGTTTTTGATCGTGCACGCATTATTACCAGTGAGACGTAAAAAAATAACATTACCAGCAATCGAAATGATTCGGGTTGGACCTAAATGTATTGAAATAAAATCGTCCGAATTTAAAGAAGGTACACAAATGTTTATCATGACCAAAAAAAATAAAAAAGCATTTTTAGAGTCAATCAAGGAAAAATCATTGTTTACCGCAACTGTTATTGATGATCCTGAATTGACCATTAGTAAGCATTATTAAAAGAGAAGAGCTAAACAAGACGTACACGTTTGTTTAGCTCTTCTCTTTAGTTATACAAAAACGATAAGAAAACAGTCGCTTCTTTGTTTATATTTTTTTAACATGTGCAGCTTGTAAACCGCGTGTACCTTCCATTATTTCAAATTCGACAGCTTGATTTTCTTCTAACGATTTAAAGCCATCTTCTTCAATTGCTGTGAAATGAACAAAAATTTCTTCGTCCTCATTGTAACCAATAAAGCCGTAACCTTTTCTATTATCGAACCACTTGACGAACCCTTTTTCCATTCAAATCACGCTCCTTTATTTTCTAAAGTCTAGCATCATTATAAAGTGAAAAAAGCACCCCGTCAATCTTTTGAAAAAAAATTCATTTCAAGTTAGAAAAGCCTCGAAATAAAGACTATAATTAGTAATATCTTAATGAAAATGAGTGAATGTTAAATAAAGTTCGGGAAAAAATCAATAAAACTTATTTCAATATTTATCAAGATATTGGCTTATTCATGGAACTGATGGTCCGCAAATGCGCTTGTTTTGAAGAATAATGTTTATACATTTCAAACAACTCATGGAAAATGAATTGTTATTTATTGAGATATGGAAGAAGGAATTGAGATTTAACCCACGTATTAAATTCGTTAAACAAAATGATTTAAAAGTTGCTAACTATTTAATTTGCTTAAAACCAACTTCTTTCTTCCAGTCTGCAGCTTTTTGTTATATACTTTAAACTAAAGCTCTAGGAGGGATCACCATGAGGATTCGTTGTACTAGAAATACCGGATTTTATGGAATGGGGAGTCCAATCGAGATTAGACAAGAGAATGAAAAATGGTTTTATTTAAACCAAAATCAAACAAAACAAGTTGAAATAGACGCATCAGAATGTACGATTCAAGCCAGATTTTTCTTTTTAAAAAGCGAACCAATTAAAGTGATCGATCAGGGACAAGTGATTGATTTAGAAATCACGATGAATCCAACGCTTGTTTTAGTTTATGTTACACTATTTGTTGGAATGTTTTTAATTCCTGTGTTGCATTTGAATGTAATAGGAATTTTTCTACTATTAGTTATCTATTTTATTTTTGTATTCTCTATGTTAAGTAAAGCATATCTGATCAAGGAGAAAAAGTGATGGGCAAAAGAGCTGAAGAATTTTTAAGTAGTTTTAACCGTATTGAAAAGTGGTTTCGTGAACAATTAAATAACCCTACCAATATGGGATTCAGTGAAATGGTTCGTAGGTTATCTAGAAAAAAGGATAGTCAAATCCCGCTATTTCAAGATGATTTACTACAAATGGCTCAATTGAGAAATGCCATTGTACATGAGCAGATTTCAACTGATTTTGTAATTGCTGAACCTAATGAATGGGCAGTCAATCGCATGTTGGAAATTGAAAAATCATTGATCAGTCCTGAAAAAGTTCTACCACGTTTTGGTAAGAAGGTAACTGGATTTGATATAAATATTTCTATCAAAGAAATTTTATCAATTGTTGCTCGCAAACAATATTCACAGTTTCCCATTTATGCTAACGGTATATTTAAAGGGTTGATTACTGTACGTGGATTAGGTATTTGGCTAGCTATCGAAAGTTCTAAGGGGGAGATCCAATTAGAGGGAAGGATAGCTTCCGAACTTTTGGTGAGTAATTATAAAGGCAGTAATTATCAATTCGTTAGCAAAGAGACAACCGTTTTTCAAGTAGAGGAAATGTTTGTAACTCAGGTTAGATTGGAAGCGATATTGATTACAAAAGACGGGGATCCAAATGGCAGTTTACTTGGTATTATCCGTCCAAGAGACTTATATAATAATTTAGAGAAGGAATGAACGCCCTTGTTAGCAATCTATCTAATTATCAGTGCAGTTTTGATTGGTTTGGATCAGTGGGTTAAATATTTAACTGTGACCAATATCCAATTGGGAGAAACAAAAGAGTTTATCCCAGGATTTTTATCGTTTACTTATCTTCGTAATACTGGGGCTGCTTGGAGCCTTCTAGAAGGAAAAATGTGGTTCTTTTATATTGTTACAGTAATTGTAGTAGCAGTGGTTTTGTATATTTTAGTTAAAAATATAAATGGAAGCAAGTGGTTTACAGTCGGTTTGAGTTTAGTCTTAGCTGGAGCAATCGGAAATTTTATCGATCGCATTCGTCTAGGTTTTGTTGTTGATATGTTCCAGACAGAATTTATTAATTTTCCTATATTCAATGTTGCTGACTCGGCACTCGTTATTGGAGTAGTATGTATTTTTATTTATTTGATTTTAGACGAAAAAGCAGCGAAGGATGGAAAAAATGGACCAAATTAATGTGAAAATAAAACAAGAAAAAGGGCGGATCGATAAAGTTTTAAGTGAACTATTGAAAAATCATTCCCGTTCACAAATTCAACAGTGGTTAAAAGATCAAAATATTACCGTTAATGGTGAGGTTACCCGTTCAAATTATAAGGTTAAAGAAAATGATGAAATCAGCATTAATGTACCTGAGCCAGAAGAACTTGATGTTGTAGCTGAAGATATTCCAATTGAAATCGTGTATGAAGATGATGATGTGTTAGTTGTCAATAAACCTCAAGGGATGGTGGTTCATCCATCAGCTGGCCACCAACAAGGAACATTAGTAAATGCTTTGTTGTATCATATAAAAGATTTATCATCAATCAATGGTATTATTCGACCAGGAATTGTTCATCGTATTGATAAAGATACATCTGGGTTACTAATGGTTGCTAAAAACGACAAAGCACATATTGCTTTAGCAGAACAATTAAAAGACAAAACATCACTTAGAAAGTATGTTGCCTTAGTTCATGGTGAAATTTCACATGACAAAGGTGAAATCAATGCACCGATTGGACGATCAAAAAATGATCGAAAAATGCAAGCCGTGATTGAAGGTGGTAAGCCTGCAGTAACGCATTTTGAAGTTTTAGAACGATTTGAGGGTTATACATTGGTTCAGCTACAGCTAGAAACAGGGCGTACTCATCAAATTCGTGTCCACATGAAATATATTGGATTTCCCGTTGCAGGCGATCCATTGTATGGACCAAGAAAAACATTAAAAGGGAACGGTCAATTTTTACACGCCGAAGTACTGGGATTCAAACATCCTACAACTGGCCAAATGATGGTCTTTGAAGCTCCTTTACCAGAGCTCTTTGAAAAAACTTTAGATCAATTAAGAAATAATGATTGATTTATTTCATAAGAAAAGGTACACTGTTTTAGAAAGAAAATTTAATAAGTAATCCTTTAAGAGTAGTCCCGTGAGGCTAAGAAGGAAACATGCAGAATAATATCTAGGTGCGCTTAGAAAAAATCTGTGTGAACTGAATGGTATCTTTGTATAGATAAATTCAATCCTCCTATCCGAACGCGGGTGGGAGGATTTTTGTTTGCTGTGAATCACTGCGATTACGTTGCAGAGCAGATGATGAATAGTACTTGGCGAACGAAGTGAGCGAAGCTAGCATATTGGTGAATAACCAAAACCAACAACTACTCAAAATGAGGAAAAACAAACACACATGAAAAAGAGCACGTGTAACGCTTATACACTGAAACAAGTTGCACATAAGACATTAGTAAAAAAATACATTTTCAGAGGAGAAAAAAATGCAAGGAAAAGAAGTCGTTGATGCAGTAACTATGAAACGTGCACTAACTAGAATCACTTATGAAATTATCGAAAGAAATAAAGGAATTCAAGATATCGTTTTGGTAGGGATCAAAACGCGTGGAATCTACATTGCTCAGCGGATTGCAGAACGGTTAAAACAGCTAGAAAATATTGAAGTTCCAGTGGGTGAGTTAGATATTACGTTATACCGTGACGACATGGACGGACAATCAATGAAAGATCGTTCACTAGAAGAACCCGAACTTCACTCATCTGATATCCCCGTTTCATTAGAAGGCAAAGAAGTGATTTTGATTGATGACGTTCTCTTTACAGGGAGAACCATACGAGCAGCAATGGATGCAGTAATGGATCTTGGTCGACCTAGAAAAATTTCATTAGCAGTCTTGGTTGATAGAGGACACAGAGAACTTCCGATTAGAGCAGATTATGTTGGTAAAAACATTCCAACTTCAATGGCAGAGGAAATCATTGTTGAAGTAGAGGAAAAAGACGGAGCAGATCGAATTTTGATCGCAAGCACAGAAGAGTAGACAAATATAATAGTAAAGATAGGGTAGGTTGAGATGACAGATAAAGAATTTCGTAATGAAGAAGCCGTATTAGATATTCACGATAGACCAAAGGCAGCACAGTGGATTGGTTTAAGCTTACAGCATTTATTCACAATGTTTGGCGCAACAGTATTAGTTCCGATTTTGGTAGGAATCGATCCGGGAATTGCCTTAGTCAGTTCAGGACTTGGTACAATCGTCTATTTATTCGTAACCAAAGGAAAAATTCCTGCTTATCTCGGAAGTAGCTTCGCCTTTATTGCAGCAATGCAAATGTTGATGAAAAGTGACGGTTACCCAGCAATTGCTCAAGGTGCAATCACAACGGGGTTAGTTTACCTAATCGTTTCACTTATCATCAGTAAAATCGGCTCAGCTTGGTTAGATAAAATCTTACCACCAATCGTAGTTGGGCCGGTTGTGATGGTCATCGGATTAGGGCTAGCATCTAATGCTGCAAATAATGCTATGTTCAACAACGGAGAGTATGATTTTAAATTCATTGCAGTTGCTTTGATTACGTTAGGCTTAACAATATTTTATAACATGTTTTTTAAAGGGTTTCTAGGCTTGATTCCCATTTTACTTGGAATCGTCAGTGGGTATCTCGTTGCACTGCTATTCGGTATCGTAGATATTGAACCAATCAAAAATGCAGCTTGGTTTGCTATGCCAAACTTTGAAATACCTTTTGTTCAATACCAACCAAAACTACACTTAAATGCAATTACAACAATGGCTCCAATCGCATTTGTAACAATGACCGAGCATATCGGACACTTGATGGTTTTGAATAAATTAACAAAACGCAACTTCTTCCAAGAGCCTGGTTTATCAAAAACTCTCATGGGTGATGGTGCTGCACAAATCGTAGCTGGTTTAGTCGGCGGACCTCCTGTCACAAGTTATGGCGAAAACATTGGAGTTTTAGCAATCACAAGAGTGCACAGTGTCTTCGTTATTGCAGGTGCTGCGATCTTCGCTGTTGGACTTGGTTTTGTAGGGAAATTAAGCGCGATTATTTTAAGCGTCCCAGGTCCTGTTATCTCGGGTATCAGCTTCGTCTTATTCGGAGTAATTGCGGCAAGTGGGTTGAAAATTTTGATTGATAATCAAATAAACTTTGATAAGAAAAAGAACTTACTGATTGCATCGGTGATCTTAGTTATCGGTATCGGTGGTTTAGTCTTTAAAGTAGATACCTTTGAATTATCATCGATGGCTTTAGCGACAGTCTTAGGAATTATTCTAAACTTGATTTTGCCTGAAACAGCACGTAGTGAAGAAAAGTCTAACTAGCGAAGCGGAACATTGTTATGTAGATTCGCAGGCTAACTCCAACTGAAAAAAGATAAAATCTGATTGTGGCGAAACGCGCCACCCTCTAATTTTCCTATTTTTCAGTCGGAGTTGAACGAGCCTGCTTAGTTTTAAAATAGGAGGAAAACGAATGATCATCACATCTGAACGTATCAGCTTAAAACATCTTTTAACTGTCGAAGCATTAAGTGACCAAGAAGTCATGGGCTTGATCCATCGTGCGCAAGAGTTTAAGCAAGGAGCGACTTGGCAACCTGAGAAAAAACAGTACTTTGCAACAAACTTGTTTTTTGAAAATAGTACGCGAACGCATAAGAGCTTTGATGTTGCGGAGAAAAAATTAGGGATCGAAGTGATTGAGTTTGAAGAAAGTATGAGTTCGGTGAAAAAAGGTGAGACTCTTTATGATACAGTGCTGACAATGTCAGCAATCGGAGTAGATGTGGCAGTCATTCGTCACGGAGAAGAAAATTATTATGATGAATTGATTCAAAGTAAAACGATTCAATGTTCCATCATTAATGGTGGTGACGGCAGTGGACAACATCCTACCCAATGTTTACTAGATTTGATGACAATCTATGAAGAATTTAAACACTTTGAAGGACTAAAAATTGCGATTGTCGGAGATATCACGCATTCTAGAGTTGCAAAATCAAACATGCAAATGCTAAAAAGGCTTGGTGCGACTATCTTTTTCTCAGGACCTGAGGAGTGGTATGATAAGCAATTTGAAGCTTATGGACATTACATGCCTTTAGATGAAGTGGTCGAAATGGTAGATGTGATGATGTTGCTTAGAGTGCAACATGAGCGTCATGATGGATCAGAAATATTCTCAAAAGAAGAGTACCATCAGGAATATGGTTTAACGGTTGAGCGAGCGAAGCGACTGCAAAAACATGCGGTCATTATGCATCCTGCTCCAGTGAATCGTGATGTTGAGCTGGCAGATTCTTTGGTAGAAGGAATTCAATCTAGAATCATCCAACAGATGAGTAACGGTGTTTATATGAGAATGGCAATTTTAGAAGCAGTATTACATGGAAAGGCATAGGTGAGAAAAATGAAAACACTTATCAAAAATGGAAAAATCATTAAAAAAGACAACCAATTAATTCCAGCAGAAATTTGGATCGAAGATGGTAAGATCAGAGCAATTGGTGAAACCTTTGATGAAGTGGCCTTTGAAAAAGTATATGATGCAAAAGGGCAACTGATCACTCCAGGATTAGTCGACGTCCATGTTCATCTAAGAGAGCCTGGTTTTACTTATAAAGAAACAATCGAAACCGGTAGTAAATCGGCTGCTAGAGGTGGATACACAACCGTTTGTGCTATGCCTAACTTAAATCCTGTACCTGATACTGCTGAAAAATTAAAAGAGGTTTACGAGATCATCAAAGAAAATGCAGTAGTAAAAGTGCTACAATATGCACCGATCACAGAAGAATTACGAAGTGAAACGTTGACTGATCAAAGAGCGTTAAAAGAAGTTGGTGCTTTCGCATTCACAAATGATGGCGTGGGCGTACAAACTGCAGGTACAATGTATCTTGCAATGAAAGAAGCCGCAGCTATTGGTATGGCAATTGTGGCTCATACAGAAGATGAGTCGCTCCTTTTTGGCGGAGTCATGCATGAAGGAGAGATTTCTAAGAAATTAGGACTGCCAGGAATTTTAAGTTCTACAGAAGCATCACAAATCGCTCGAGATGTTGTTTTGGCCGGTGAAACAGGAGTTCATTATCATGTTTGCCATGTATCGACAAAAGAAAGCGTACGTGTGATTCGTGATGCCAAACGCGCTGGAATCCATGTAACGGCTGAAGTTGCGCCTCATCATTTGATTTTAATCGATGAAGATATTCCAGAAGATAATGGTTTTTGGAAAATGAATCCCCCTCTTAGAGCAACTTCTGATCGGGATGCCTTGATTGAAGGGTTACTTGATGGCACGATTGATTGTATTGCAACAGATCATGCTCCTCATGGACTAGAGGAAAAAAACCAAACATTCTTAAAAGCACCTTTCGGCATTGTAGGAAGTGAAACGGCATTTCAACTGATTTATACAAACTTTGTTGAAACGGGTAAATTCACGCTAGAGCAAGTAATCAACTGGATGGCAACAAAGCCAGCTGAAATTTTTGGACTGGAAGCAGGCACTCTTACCATTGGAGCACCAGCAGATATAGCGGTTTTTGACTTAGAATTGGAAGAAGCCATCGATGACAAAGCCTTTGAATCAATGGGGGTGAATACCCCATTTGTCGGTTGGAAAGTTAAAGGGAATACATTAATGACTTTTGTTGATGGACAATCAGCGTGGTCTAAGGGAGATGCATAAATTTGAAACGACTATTGATACTAGAAGACGGAACTGTTTTTGAAGGAAAAGCATTTGGTGCAGATGTCAATGTGGTTGGAGAAGTTGTGTTTACAACAAGCATGACAGGCTATCAAGAAACAATCACTGACCAAAGTTTCAATGGTCAAATTATTACATTTACCTATCCAATGGTTGGTAATTATGGTATCAATCGTGATGATTATGAATCAATCTCCCCAACTTGTAAGGGTGTAGTAGTAAAAGAGCATGCCCGCCTTGCTTCAAATTGGCGTGCACAGATGACATTGGATGAATTTTTAAAAAGAAAAGGGATACCTGGAATTTCAGGAATTGATACAAGAGCGTTAACAAGAAAACTTCGTTCGGTTGGAACCATGAAGGCCGGCTTCATAGATGCAGATGATGATTTGACCCATGAATTTGATCAACTAAAAGCAACAGTGTTACCTAAAACTCAAGTGGCACAGGTTTCCACGACTAAGCCATATCCAAGTCCAGGTATTGGCCGCAATGTCGTTGTGATTGATTTTGGTTTGAAACATAGTATTTTACGAGAGTTGTCGAAACGACATTGTAATTTGACTGTATTACCATATGATACAAACGCTGAGACAATTTTAGAACTATCTCCAGATGGTGTGATGCTGACCAACGGACCTGGTGACCCTAAGGATGTGCCTGAAGCAATTAAAATGATTCAAGAAATCCAAGGGAAAGTGCCAATCTTTGGTATTTGTTTAGGGCATCAATTGTTTGCTCTGGCAAATGGAGCAGACACATACAAAATGAAGTTTGGTCATCGAGGATTGAATCATCCAGTTCGAGAAATTGCAACTGGCAGAATCGATTTTACTTCACAAAATCATGGATATGCAGTCGATGAAAAAACTGTTGATCCCGAGAAATTGATGGTTACTCATGTGGAGGTAAATGATGGTTCAGTTGAGGGAGTGCGCCATCGTCAATACCCAGCCTTCACAGTTCAGTATCATCCAGATGCTGCACCAGGCCCGCACGATGGACTTCATTTGTTTGACGAGTTTATGGAATTAATGGATGCATGGAAGGAGCAAGACTAATGCCCAAAAGAACAGATATCAAAAAAATTATGGTCATCGGTTCAGGTCCAATCATCATTGGACAAGCTGCTGAATTTGATTATGCCGGCACACAGGCCTGTCTTGCTTTGAAGGAAGAAGGATATGAGGTTGTTTTGGTTAATTCAAATCCAGCAACGATCATGACAGATAAAGAAATTGCAAATCAAGTGTACATCGAACCAATCACATTAGAGTTTGTTTCTCGTATTTTACGAAAAGAGCGACCAGATGCTTTACTACCAACTTTAGGTGGACAAACAGGGCTGAATATGGCGATGGAACTTGCAGCATCAGGTATCTTGGATGAGCTGAATGTAGAGTTGTTGGGGACTAAATTAAATGCAATTGACCAAGCAGAGGATCGCGATTTATTTAAACAATTAATGGAAGATTTAGATCAACCAATTCCTGAAAGTGAGATTGTTCATACAGTTGAACAAGCAGTAGAATTCGCTAATACAATCGGGTACCCAATCATTGTTCGCCCTGCATTCACCTTAGGCGGTACTGGTGGTGGGATGTGTGACAATGAAGAAGAACTACGCTCTATTGCTGAGAATGGGTTGAAATTATCCCCAGTAACACAATGTTTGATTGAAAAAAGTATTGCGGGATTTAAAGAAATCGAATATGAAGTAATGCGTGATTCTGCTGATAATGCAATCGTTGTCTGCAACATGGAAAATTTTGATCCTGTTGGGATTCACACTGGAGACTCGATTGTATTTGCGCCAAGCCAGACATTATCCGATCATGAATACCAAATGCTGCGTGATGCGTCACTTAAAATCATTCGAGCGTTGAAAATAGAAGGTGGCTGTAACGTTCAATTAGCATTAGATCCTCATAGCTTCAACTACTATGTCATAGAAGTAAACCCACGTGTTTCTCGTTCTTCAGCGTTAGCCAGTAAAGCGACAGGTTATCCGATTGCTAAGCTAGCAGCAAAAATTGCTGTGGGACTTACTTTGGATGAGATGAAAAACCCAGTAACAGAAACAACGTATGCGGAGTTTGAGCCAGCTTTAGATTATGTCGTAGCAAAAATTCCTCGCTGGCCTTTTGACAAGTTTGAAAAAGGGGAACGTCGTTTAGGAACTCAAATGAAAGCGACAGGGGAAGTTATGGCAATTGGTCGCAATATTGAAGAGTCCTTATTAAAGGCTATTCGTTCACTTGAAATTGGAGCTTATCATAATGAGCTGAAAGAAATACAAGATGTTAGTGATGAATTTCTGACTGAAAAAATTGTAAAAGCTCAAGATGATCGTCTATTTTATCTGTCAGAGGCCATTAGACGAGGGTATACGATTGAAGATTTAGCTATGCTGACCAAAATCGATTTATTTTTCCTTGATAAACTGCTTCATATTTTTGAGTTAGAAACCGCTTTGAAAAAAAATATCAAAGATATCGAAACTTTGAAAGAAGCGAAACAAAATGGCTTTACCGATAAAAAGATTGCTGAATTATGGAGCTTGAGTGAGCAGGATGTAGCCGACTATCGTCATGAGCAAATGATTCTCCCAGTCTATAAAATGGTGGATACTTGTGCTGCAGAATTTGAATCGCAAACGCCTTATTTTTATAGCACCTATGAATTTGAAAACGAAAGTATTCGCTCTGAGAAACCATCTGTCTTAGTTTTAGGTTCTGGACCAATCAGAATCGGCCAAGGTGTGGAGTTTGACTATGCAACGGTGCATTCAGTAAAAGCGATTCAAGAAGCAGGCTTTGAAGCAATCATTATGAACAGCAATCCTGAAACTGTCTCAACAGATTTCTCGATTTCTGATAAACTTTATTTTGAACCTCTAACTCTTGAAGATGTAATGAATGTGATTGAACTTGAACAACCAACTGGCGTTATTGTACAGTTTGGTGGTCAAACAGCGATCAATTTAGCTGAACCACTAGTAAAACAAGGTGTCAAGATTTTGGGAACTTCGATTGAAGACTTAGATAGAGCTGAAAATCGTGATTTATTTGAACAAGCCTTGCAAGTATTAGATATTCCGCAACCGCCAGGGGACACAGCTACGAGTGCTGAAGAAGCTGTGGTAGTAGCCAATAAAATTGGGTACCCTGTATTGGTCCGTCCAAGCTATGTACTTGGCGGACGTGCGATGGAAATTGTAGAAAATCAAAGAGATTTAGAAGACTACATGCGCAATGCGGTAAAAGCTTCCCCAGAACATCCCGTGTTAGTCGATAGTTACCTTTTAGGGAAAGAGTGTGAAGTCGATGCAATTTGCGATGGTCAGACGGTCTTGATTCCAGGTATTATGGAACATATCGAACGAGCTGGTGTTCATTCAGGAGATTCAATGGCAGTTTATCCACCGCAAACTTTATCTAAAGAGATTCAACAAACGATTGCAGATTACACCAGAAAACTAGCGCTTGGACTTAAGTGCGTCGGTATGATGAATATTCAGTTTGTGATTCATGAGGAGAAGGTCTATGTGATCGAAGTCAATCCTAGAGCTAGTCGAACAGTCCCTTTTCTAAGTAAAATTACAGGGATTCCAATGGCTCAAGTAGCAACGAAAGCCATTCTTGGTGAAAAACTAAATGATTTAGGTTATCAAGATGGTCTATATCCTGAAAGTCAGCTAGTACACATCAAAGCACCAGTCTTCTCGTTCACTAAACTTCAAAAAGTAGATACGTACTTGGGGCCTGAAATGAAATCAACTGGTGAAGTAATGGGGTCAGATTACAGTTTAGAAAAAGCATTATACAAAGCGTTTGAAGCTTCTGGTCTTCACTTACCAAGTTTTGGAGCGGTCTTGTTCACGATTGCGGATGAAACAAAAGAAGAAGCACTGGTTCTAGCAAAACGGTTTAATGAAATCGGCTATAGCTTGATTGCAACTCAAGGTACTGCACAATTTCTGACAGACAATGGACTGTTCGTTAAAACAGTACTTAAAATCAACCAAGGTGGAGAAACCGTACTTGACCTCATCCGTAGTGGTGGAGCTCAAGTTGTTGTGAACACGATGGACAAAAATCGTTCTGACTTAAATCAAGATGGATTTTTAATTCGTCGAGAAGCAGTGGAGCACGGGGTTCCATTATTCACGTCGCTAGACACAGCAGAAGCAATTTTGAAAGTTTTAGAATCACGATCTTTTTCAACTGAGTCAATCTAAACTAAAGCCGAGAGAAACTCTCGGCTTTTACTACAATAAATGTTGTAAAGGAGTGGAATACTTGAAACAAGAAATAATGACGATCATCTCTCAACAACAATTAGCACCTAGAATTTTTCAAATGACTTTAACTGGTGATTTAGTCAATGAAATGGAAAAGCCAGGTCAATTTCTCCATATAAAAGTTCCACGAGCTGATATGCTTTTAAGAAGACCCATCAGCATCAACCAAATTAACAAACAAGATAACACATGTACAATCATTTATCGGATAGAAGGGGACGGGACTAAAGTTTTCTCTGAACTTTCTGTTGGGGATACATTGGACGTGATGGGACCTTTAGGAAATGGATTTGATGTCGATTGTCTGACTAGTGGTCATAAGGCGTATATAATCGGTGGTGGTATTGGTATTCCGCCAATGTATGAATTATCGAAGCAATTGAAACAAAAAGGCATTGAAGTTGTACATTTCCTTGGTTATGCTTCAAAAGAAGTTGCTTATTTTCAAGATGAATTTATCGCTTTAGGTGATACGAGATTTGCAACAGACGATGGTTCTTTCGGGGTGGAAGGAAATATCGGCAATCTTTTATTAGAAGCTATTAAGAATGATCAACCTGATGCCGTTTATGCTTGTGGCGCTAATGGAATGTTAAAAATGGTAGCACAGGTCTTTTCTGACAATCCAAATGTTTTTCTTTCTCTGGAGCAACGGATGGCTTGTGGAATGGGTGCTTGTTATGCCTGTGTTTGTCATGTACCAGATGACGAAACGGGAACCAAGAGTGTCAAAGTTTGTGATGAAGGCCCAATTTTTAGAGCCAGTGAGGTGGTTTTATGAAGAAGAATTCGCTAGCAATCAGCATCCCTGGTTTAGAATTAAAAAACCCGATTATTCCAGCTAGTGGTTGTTTTGGTTTTGGTGAGGAATATGCTAAATATTACGATCTTAGTAAGCTAGGGTCAATCATGGTCAAAGCAACAACACCGCAGGCACGATTTGGAAATGCAACACCAAGAGTGGCAGAAACACCTAGCGGCATGCTAAATGCCATCGGCTTGCAAAACCCAGGTTTGGATGTAGTCATGGATACTAAACTTCCAGCTTTGGAGGCATATAACATACCAATTATCGCTAATGTTGCTGGAGCCTGTGAAGAAGACTATGTGGAAGTCTGCAGTAAAATCGGTGATGCTCCTAATGTAAAAGCAATCGAATTAAATATTTCATGTCCAAATGTAAAACATGGCGGCATTGCTTTTGGGACTGACCCAGACGTTGCGTTTCAATTAACACAAGCAGTAAAAAAAGTGGCTAAAGTTCCAATCTATGTGAAGCTTTCTCCTAATGTGACAGACATTGTGCCTGTTGCTAAAGCAATTGAAGCAGGCGGGGCGGATGGTTTTTCAATGATCAATACATTATTAGGAATGCGAATCGATTTAAAAACGCGTCGCCCAGTTTTAGCTAATCAAACAGGAGGTTTATCAGGTCCTGCGATCAAACCGGTTGCTATTCGTTTGATTCATCAAGTTTCTCAAGTATCCAACTTACCAATCATTGGTATGGGAGGAGTGCAAACAGTGGATGATGTATTAGAGATGTTTATGGCTGGAGCAAGTGCGGTAGGAGTCGGAACAGCCAATTTTACAGATCCTTATATTTGCCCTAAACTGATCGATGCTTTGCCAAAAAGAATGGCAGAACTTGGTATTGAGTCATTAGAGCAATTAATCAAAGAAGTTAGGGAGGAAAAAAATAAATGAGTCAACGACCAATCATAGCTTTAGATTTTCCTTCTAAAACAGAAGTAGAAAACTTTTTAGATAAATTTCCTACCGAAGAGTCGTTATTTGTTAAAGTGGGGATGGAACTATTTTATCAAGAAGGACCAGAAATAGTGCGTTGGTTGAAAAAGTTGGGACATTCTGTTTTTCTTGATTTGAAACTACATGATATTCCGAACACTGTTGAAAAATCAATGATCGGCCTGGCAAAACTTGGTGTGGATATCACTAATGTCCACGCTGCTGGTGGTGTGAAAATGATGCAGGCGGCTAAGACAGGATTAAAAAAAGGGACCAAACGTGGAGAGAATGTTCCTATCTTGATTGCTGTAACACAGCTTACTTCGACAAGTGAGTTAGAGATGCAAAAAGACCAATTAATCAAAGTTCCATTAAAAGATAGTGTGATTCATTATGCCAAATGTACAGAGATGGCTGGTCTAGACGGTGTTGTCTGTTCTGCATTAGAAGCTCAAGACATCCATCAAGCCACAAGTGATTCTTTTGTCTGCTTAACGCCTGGAATACGTCCAAGCGGTAGTGAAATTGGGGATCAACAACGTGTCGTGACACCGACAGATGCAAGAAAAATTGGTTCAACATATATTGTAGTAGGTCGACCAATAACACAAGCTAAAATGCCTTATGAAGCTTATCAATCAATAAAAAATGAGTGGAATGGAGAAAACAAATGACAGAATTAGCAAAAATGATTGCCAAAGATTTACTAGAAATCGAAGCAGTATTTTTAAGTCCGAATGAGCCATTTACATGGGCAAGTGGTCTCAAAAGCCCAATATATTGTGATAATCGTATCACAATGAGTTATCCAATCGTTCGCAAAGATATTGCCAAAGGATTAGCAGAAAAAATCAAAGAAGCTTATCCAGATGTACAAGTTATTGCGGGAACAGCAACGGCTGGTATTCCACATGCAGCTTGGGTTGCGGATATATTAGACTTGCCGATGGTTTACATTAGAAGTAAAGCCAAAGAACATGGTAAGGGAAATCAAATTGAAGGTCGAATTTTTAAAGGTCAAAAAATGGTTGTGATTGAGGATTTAATTTCAACTGGCGGAAGTGTTCTTGAAGCTGTAGAAGCTGCAAAACGTGAGGGAGCAGACGTTTTGGGAGTTACAGCAATCTTCACCTATGAATTACCTAAAGGCAAAGAAAAATTCGCAGAGCATAAAATGGATTTAATTACCTTAACGAACTATTCAACCTTGATAGATGCCGCATTGGAATCAAATTATATTGAGGAAACCGATGTTGCATTATTAAAAAATTGGAAACAAGATCCTGAAAATTGGCTAAATAAGTAAACGAAAATAAAAAGTATAATTTTTGATTATATTCAAAAGTTATACTTTTTTTAATAGGTGGCTGTATGTAGAGGTGTTATAATTTGATAAAAGCAAAGTGGCCGTTGAAAATTGACTGTTTATAATAATTAGTATAAAGTTATTTAAACGATAAAATATAAAAGGTGGGGTTTGATGAAAAATATTCGTAATATGGATGTGGAATGGGGATATGAAGGTGAGCGTGGTCCTGAACATTGGCATACGCTTTGTGATTGGTTTTCAACTGGGGCTAAATATCCGTATCAATCACCAATTAATTTATCAAAAAACTTAGTGAACGGCGAAGCTACGCATAGAGCAATCGATTTTTGTTATAAAACAGAAGAGTTTACAGAAAAAGAATTTAAAAATACGTTTCATTTTGTTCCGCCAAATACAGAAAGTTATATCGTTTTTGAAGATGAAAAATATTATCTGACTGATATTCACTTTCACACTCCGAGTGAGCATACATTTGATGGGGAACATTCGCCTTTAGAGTTTCATCTTGTTCATATGAATAATTCTGGGGATAACTTAGTCGTTGGTTGCTTATTTACAATCACCACAGATGAAAATAAGTTTTCAAAAAAACAAACAACACTTGAATGGAATTCGGAAACCCATCAACAATGGTTTGACCCTTCGATTTTCTTGCCAGAACAAAAGTCGCATTTCCATTATTTAGGTTCGTTAACAACGCCACCAACAAAAGGTCCAGTTCATTGGTTTGTTTTCGATTCTATTCAGCAAATGGATCAAGATTTTTTTGAGCGAATTGATGAAGGGATGCTGTCATTCAATAATCGCCCAGTCCAAGCGTTGAATGGACGTAAAGTCTATTTTTCTGAATAGGATGGAGGACATTTATGAATATTCAACAAATGAAATATGTTGTGGCTGTTGCAAATAATGGTAGTTTCCGTGAGGCTGCGAAAAAACTTTTTATCACGCAACCCAGTCTTTCAAATGGTATTCGTGAATTAGAAGAAGAAATAGGTGTAACTCTATTTATTCGCACCAACAAAGGCGCTTCTTTAACAGAAGAAGGATTAACCTTTTTAGATCATGCAGAAAAAATTTTGACACAAATGGAAATGATTGAAAATAGATATCAAGAGGTAACTAAAAGTGAACGCTTTTCGATCTCTTCTCAACATTATGATTTTTTAGGAGAAGTGATGGGGAAAGTCATCCAGCAATTCAAAGACCAATATAAAAATTTTCGTGTATTTGAAACAACAACTTTAAAAGTAATCGAAGATGTAAAGAGTTATCATAGTGAATTGGGAATCATTTATTTAAATAGTCAAAATCAATCAGGGATTGAACGTTATCTAGAACAAGCAAATTTAACATATGATGTTGTTGGAAGCTTTAAAACCCACATTTTTCTTGGCAAGAACCATCCGTTAGCGAATCAAACGGAAATAGAATTGGAACAACTATGCTGTTATCCACAAGTTCGTTTTACGCAGGAAGGTAGTAATTTTGCTTATTTTTCAGAAGATTTAATTGAAAATCAAGAGCAAGAAACAGTGATTTATACAAATGATCGAGGAACTTTGATGAATTTATTGGTTGAGACAGATGCATATGCGTCGGGATCAGGCGTAGTTACTGGCTTTACAAAAAAGGAAATTAAGTTAGTTCCTTTAGCAGAAAGTACGAATAATAAAATATGTGTTCTCTATCAAAAAAATAGAGCTATCAGTACGATTGGTCAATTTTTTATGAAAGAATTAAAGCAGCTTTTTTAAAGGTGATGAAGCTAGTGGTAGGATACTAAAGCTGGTTGGAAATCATCTATAGTTGAATTATGTTTCATAATACAAAGAAAGAATGAAAAAAAGGAGAGCATCAAATGAAAAGGAATACCGTTGGGGGAACTGTAATTATTTTAGGGTTAGGGCTATTTTTAACAAGTTGTGCGCCTGTTTCAAAAAGTAGTAAAAAAATAGAGAATACAGAAAAAACAGAACAAAAAAAAGAACCTGTTAAAGTAGAGACTGAGGAAATAATTGAAACAGAGAATGGAACTTTTTCAGTTGTGCTACCTGATGGATGGGTAGAGATAGATCCAACCGAATTGAATGATGATGCAGACATGGGTCTAGAACATGAAGATAAAATGATGTATGTTGCTTTGTTAAGTGAATCTAAAGAAGATTACGATGGATTTGAAGGGTTTAAAGAAGTGACAGAATTTCCAGTTGATATTGAAGAAGAAACAGAGAGACCAATCGATCTTAATGGCTGGAAAGGAACGCGTCGTTTAATGACCGCTAAAATGGACGGAATGAAGTTTTACTACGTATATGATTTAGTTGAATCTGACGCGGGTCATTATGCTCAAAGAATGGCTTGGACGATGAATAGCAAAAAGAACAAGTATGGTAAAGAGTTAGAAAACATGCTAGATTCTATAAAAGATGTTACAAAATAATCAATAACTTAAAAAAAATCATCCTTCTTTCTTAGGATGATTTTTTTGTCAGAAATACTGAGTATTTAGTCGTATTATTTTATAATTGTTTCGAAAAAGGAGTGATTTTATGAGAAATCTATCAATTGAAAGAATAGAGAAAAAGAAAGAAACTGTTGAGATGAATAAACGCATTGGTATGTCTTTTGAAAAGTCTATAGAAGATTTTAAGAACGAAAACAAGCCAACGCTAGCTATAACAGCTAGCATATATCTAACAAAAAACTTATGTTGAACTAATAAAAGCCCTCTAATAAAGTAGACTTAGAAAAATTTATTAGGGGGCTTTCAATCATAATTCTTTCTGTACTACATAACCACTTAATAATTGATAAACTTTCTCCATTTCTTCTTGTGTTCCAATCGAAATTCTCAAATAATTGCTTAATCGTTGGATTTTTGGAAAATAACGGACAAAAATATCCTGTGTTTCTAAATAATGATACAGCTCTTTCATCTCTAAATTAGGATGTGTTATCAGTACAAAATTTGTTTTTGAATGTAATGAAGCAAAGCCGAATTTCTTTATTTTTTTTGCAAACCAATCTCTTGTTTCACAGATTTTTATCGTTATTTCTGCGTAATATCCCTCATCTTCTGCAGCTGCAGTAGCTAGTTGTTCAGCTAACATATCTACAGAGTAGGGATTGAAGGATGACTTGATACTTTCCGCAATTTGAATATATGCTGGATTACCAATGGCGTAGCCAACACGTAAACCTGCTAAAGAATTGGATTTTGAAAAAGTTCGTATAATGACTAGATTTGGATAGTTTTCTAAAAGTGTCACAGCCGATGGTCCTGCAAAGTCGATATAAGCTTCATCAATGAGTACGATCACTTCTTGATTTTTCTTCAACAAATGTTCAATTTGTGCGAGAGGCTTGAACAAGCCTGTAGGTGCATTCGGATTGGCTATGATAATCCCGCCATTTAGCTGTATATAGTCTTTTTCTACTAGTTCAAACTTATCGTTTAGAGGTAACTCTCTGTATGGAATTTGAAATAAGTCGGCCCACACTTTATAAAAACCATAAGTAATGTCTGGAAATAAAATAGGATCAGCGCTATTGAAGAAAGCGAGAAAACAAAAAGCTAAAACTTCATCTGAACCATTACCGATTAAAAAATGATCAGGAGATAAGTTGAACTTAGCTCCTAAAGCTTTTTTTAAAGAGAGGTTATCAATGGAACTGTATCGTTTTAATTGCCCAACATCAAAATTTTTTAATACCTCATCGACTTTTGGAGAAGGTGGATAAGGATTTTCGTTAGTATTTAATTTGATCATATCTGAATAATTTGGTTGTTCTCCTGGAACGTAAGGTTTGATTTTCCTAATACCCTTCATCTAATTCTCTCCTTTCATTTCACTTAACTATAATGAAGAGGAGAGGGTTTCGCAAGAGGAAAATGTGAATTTGGGAAGAAAAAAAGAAAAAATTAAATACAAATTTCATTTTAGGGTGAATTATGCTATTATAATTTCATTAGGAAAAATACAATTGGGACTCAAGTATTTTGATTATCGTCTATTTGGTAGCATTAAGCGCTAGCAATCATACGACTAGATAAGAGGAGATGATTTGATGGAGTTAACAAAAAGATTTAACAGACAAGTAGGGAAAATTGCTGTTTCAATGATTCGCCAATTCGACGAACAGGTAACAGATATCGAAGGGATCATAAAATTAACTTTAGGAGAGCCAGACTTTAACACGCCAGAACATATAAAAGCAGCTGCTCATGATGCAATCAACGCTAATTTTTCACATTATTCTGGCATGTCAGGTTTAACTGATGTCCGCGAAGCAGCTACATTTTTCATGAAAGAAAAATACGGTGTCAGCTATCAACCAGCTTCTGAAGTGTTAGTAACAGTTGGAGCGACCGAAGCAATTTCGGCAAGTTTATTATCCATTTTGGAACCGGGAGATAAAGTCTTGATGCCTGCCCCAATTTATCCAGGATACGAACCAGTCATTACATTGACTCATGCAGAACCTATTTATATCGATACGACATCAAACCATTTTGTGTTGACACCGGCAATGATTGAAGCCGCAATGTTAGAACATGGTGATCAAGTCAAAGCGATTATTTTAAACTATCCGAGTAATCCGACAGGAGTAACGTACAATCGTGAAGAAGTTAAAGCAATTGCAGATGTATTGAAAAATTATTCGATTTTCGTAATAAGTGATGAGATCTATAGTGAATTGACTTATGATGATCAGCATGTGTCGATTGCAGAGTTTATTCCAGATCAAACAATTTTGATAAATGGGTTATCAAAATCACACGCAATGACTGGTTGGCGGATCGGATTTATTTTTGGTCCTGAAGAGTTGATTGCTGAAATAATCAAAGTACATCAATATTTAGTTACAGCAGCAACCACTATTTCTCAAAAAGCGGCACTTCGAGCCTTAGTTGAGGGTATGAATGATGCTGCGGTGATGAAAGAAGAGTACCGAGAACGCCGAGATTTTGTTTATGAACAAATGACTTCTTTCGGTTTTGAAGTAGCTCGACCGAATGGTGCATTTTATATTTTTGCTAAAATCCCTAAAGGTTATGAACAAGACTCAATGAAATTTTGTGTGTCGTTAGCACAGGAACAAGCAGTTGCAATTATACCAGGAGTGGCATTTGGAAAAGAAGCAGAAGGGTACGTCCGTATTAGTTATGCGGCAGACTTAGCTACTCTAAAAGAAGCAATGAAACGAATCGGTCATTATATCAAAGAAAACAGTTAAGCGAGCAATCGTTTAACTGTTTTCTTCTAAACATAACTTTTACATTCCTTTACTCATTATTTACATAACCTTGAAACAGAATTAACACATCGCTGTTAAACTAATCTTGTAACTAATTGAAAAGGACGTGTAAAGATGAAGAAACGTTTATTATCAGCAATTGTTTTAAGTGTAGGACTTTTAGTCGCAGGGTGCGGCAATCAAGGAGCCGCGACTGGCGATAGTAGTAATAAATCAAAAGATAGTAGCACTACTAGTAATCAACCTGTAAAAATTGTTGCAGTAGGATCAACTGCGTTACAACCATTAGTGGATGCAGCGAAAGATCAATTTACAGCGAATCATCCGAATTACACAATTTCAGTACAGGGTGGAGGAAGCGGGACAGGACTTTCTCAAGTTTCTGATGGTGCGGTAACAATTGGCAATTCTGATGTTTTTGCAGAAGAAAAATCAGGTATTGATGCATCGAAACTAGTTGATCATCGTGTGGCGGTGGTTGGTATGGGACCTGTTGTCAATAAAGAAGTTGGCGTGAAAAATATCACTAAGCAAGAGTTGATTGACATTTTTACTGGAAAGACCAAAAATTGGAAAGACTTAGGCGGCAAAGATCAAGAGATTGCTGTGATTAATCGCCCAAGCGGAAGTGGTACACGAGCAACTTTTGAGCAATGGGGACTGGATGGGGCAACAGCAGTTCAGTCACAGGAACAGGACTCATCAGGAACAGTTCGTCAAATTGTCGCACAAACTCCTGGAGCAATCAGTTATCTTGCTTTCTCATATATGAATGACTCAACAGTAGCTCTAAGTATTGATGATGTAAAACCAACAGAAGAAAATGTTGCAGATAATTCTTGGAAAATTTGGTCTTACGAACATATGTACACCAAAGGGCAACCAGATGACAATGTAAAAACATTCTTAGATTTTATGTTGACAGACGATGTCCAAGAAGGTGTTGTTAAAGAGTTAGGTTACTTACC
Source organism: Enterococcus sp. AMC1252 (assembly GCF_058216515.1). Classification (NCBI taxonomy): domain Bacteria; kingdom Bacillati; phylum Bacillota; class Bacilli; order Lactobacillales; family Enterococcaceae; genus Enterococcus; species Enterococcus sp. AMC1252. The sequence goes on along the minus strand of NZ_CM177097.1, from coordinate 2,079,630 downwards.
TATGACTTCAATGAAAGTTGAGCGCGACGTTTCAGGAACAATCACTAAAAAGTAAATTCTTCCCCTAAAAAATCAAAAAGAAGCTGAACGTAAAACAAACGTCAGCTTCTTTTTGATTTTATTTATTTTTTGGCAGTTTTACTATAAAAGTTGAACCTAGTCCTAAGTGACTTTCGATTGTAACCGTTCCACCTAATAGTTCAGTATAGTTATGCACAATCGACAAGCCTAAGCCAGTTCCGCCAGAATGGCGACTTCTGGCTTTATCAACTCGGTAAAAACGTTCAAAAATTCGTTCTTGATCTTCTAAACTAATGCCAATTCCCATATCTTTCACTATAAAAAAGAATGTTTCACCAAAACCAAAATCTATCGTGATCGTTCCATCAGATTGGGAATACTGAATTGCATTTTCAATCAAATTTTTCACGATGGGATAAAAAAGTTCATACTTTGTTGTGTAGGTTATTGTGTTAAAACCAAGTATTTCAATCGTTAGATTTTTTTCTTTGATTACTTTCCGATATGAACGCAGGATTTCTTGAGTAAAAGGGAATAAAGTAATTTCTTGGTCATCATACGAAATGTTTTTTCCATCACGGGAAAGCTGTAGAATTTCCTGAATCAATTGCTGCAGTCGCAAAGCGTCTTTTTGCATAATCTCTAAAAACTGTGACAAGGTTTCAGGATCATCTTTAGCACCATCCAATAGGGTTTCTGTAAAACCTAAAAGTGATGTAACAGGCGTTTTTAACTCGTGTGAGACATTACTAACAAAATCTTTTTGGATTTTTTCTAATTGTCTAACACGGGTTAAATCATAAGCAATACCTAACACTTGGTAATTATTACCGTCTTCTTCTATAAATCTTAAAGACATATCTAAAATTGTTTCGTTCAATGAGTCTGTTAACTTGATTTCTTGATGTATCGAACTTTTTTCAGTAATTACTTGATGAATCAAATGAATCAGAGCAGGTTCATTGATTACCTCAAAGTAATCTTTACCTGTATCCTTTTCATCGATCAATAAAATAGATACCATTTTAGGATTGATGAGTTGCAATTTTCCATCTACATCAATAATAAACACACCAATCATCAGTTCGTCTAATAAAGCATGAAATTGTTCATCGGTAGATGTATAGGCTAAATAAGTCTGGCTCATTTGTTGACTCAAAAGATTGACCGTTTGATACAATTCATTCCATTCTGGAGAATCTTGGATGATTGAACGAGCTTCATCAGGATACTTCACGATTTTTTTTAATACAGGCAGAACAGTCACTAGCGGTTCGTTTTTCTGATGTAGTAATAGAAAGACGAAAGCTGTAATAATTAAAAATAACAGTCCTAAAGTGAATAAGATATATCGTTTGAACGATTGTATACTATTAGAAAATTGTGTTGTTTCTTCCGATATACGAAGAATACCGATTCGCTCACCATCTTTATCAACAGGTAAGGCTAAATAAAGTAACTCTTCTTTTAAGGTAGCACTTTTCCTTAATGAAGAGCCAAAATCAGCACCTGAAAGAATAGCCTTTATTTCTGGACGAGTGCTTCTAGACTCGTGGAGTGTGGGATCAACGCTATCGTAAAAAATATCTCCTTTGGTAGTCATAAGTGTTAGTCGTTCATTTTTGTCTGTTGAATAGTGTTCAATGATTTTTCTTTCTTGCTCTGAAAAATGTTGAGTCAGAAATAAATTAGGAGAGAGCTGGTCAAGAATCAGAGTTCCTTTTTTTTGTAAATATTCTTCTTGCTGAGATAATAATTCTTTTTTGAAAAAGTAGTTTGTAAAAAAAATACTGCCGACAAATAAGGAAAGCATCACGATTCCAACTAACCAATATTCAAGACGCTGGCGTTTTTTCATTTTTTAGGCTCCTGAAAACGGTAGCCGAAACCTCTAACTGTGACTAAATATGCAGGTCGTTTTGGATCAATTTCGATTTTATCTCTTAAATGACTAACATGGACATCAACGATGCGACTTTGCCCTGCGAAGTCATAATTCCAAATTCGGTCTAGTAAAGTATCACGATCAATTACTCGATCTTTACGTTTCATAAAATAGACGAGCAGTTCAAATTCTTTTGGTGTCAACTCGATTTTTTCACCACGAACGCTCACTTCATAATTTTGTTCGTCTACAATGATTTCTCCTAGTATCAACGGTGCTTTACTTGTTTCATTAAACTCTTCTGATTTAGTTGATGCAGGTGTTAAACGGCGGAAGATAGCTTTCATCCTGGCTAAAACTTCTCTTGGACTAAAAGGTTTTGTTAGGTAATCATCAGCACCGATTTCTAACCCGATAATTTTATCGACTTGGTCATCTTTAGCTGTCAGGATCAAAATAGGGGTATCAATTTTTTCCCTACGTAATGATTTTGTGATTTCTAAACCATCCATGTGCGGTAACATAACATCTAAAATGATAAAATCAAATTGATTGGATAGAGCTAACTCATATCCGACTGCACCGTCAACAGCTGTTGTCACCTTATAACCGTCTTTTTCTAAATTAAATGTCAACAACGTTACAATAGAAGGTTCGTCATCGACAACTAGTATTTTCTTCATCTGTTGGGCTCCTTTTGATACGAAATAAACACAAGATTATTTTATCACAGTTTACCAGCGATCAGAAATTTTATGGAATGTTTCTAAAACTACTTTCAACGTCAAAGAAATGGTATAATGATAAAGATTGAAATGAGGGAAACAAATGATTGGAATCAGCGCATGTCTTGGTGGAATTTGTTGCCGCTACGATGGTCAGTCAAAAGAAATCACGACTTTAAAAAAATTAGTAAAAAATGGTCAAGCAATCCTTGTTTGCCCTGAAGTTTTGGGCGGGTTACCGATACCTCGGGAGCCTGCTGAAATTTGTGGAGGAGACGGTTTTGATGTTTGGAACGATAAAGCCAAAGTCCTCACTAAAACAGGAGAAGATATGACTAGTTTGTTTAAACAGGGGGCAATCATCGCCTATCAAAATCTAGTTGAAAAAAATATCACAACGATTATTTTGAAAGAAAATAGCCCTTCATGCGGAGGGATAAGTATTTATGATGGTACATTTTCTGGTAGTCTTCGTACCGGTCCAGGTGTTGCAACTGCTTATTTCATCACTAAAGGACTTGATGTAATTTCAGAAAGTGAGTGGCAAGCAGTAATTGAACGTGATAAATGTTAATGTCAGAAAAATTATCGGCAAGAGCTAACAGAAGATTGCTTCTCTGAAAAGGATTTTTGTGCAAATATGCAAAGTTATTATGATCGATTGATTGAATCTTAAAAAAATCCTTGAAAATCAAATAAGAACTATTGACTAATCAGTCTGAAATCGGTAACCTAAAAGGGATTGAAGATAGGAGTAATAACTATGGAAATTGAGAAAACCAATCGAATGAATGCGTTGTTTGAATTTTACTCCACTTTGTTGACAGAAAAACAAATGAATTATATGGAGATGTACTATGCGGATGATTTTTCATTAGGTGAAATCGCTGAAGAATATGATATCAGCCGTCAGGCAGTTTACGACAATATCAAACGGACAGAAAAAATTTTGGAAGAATATGAAAAAAAACTTCATCTTTTTTCGGATTATGTCGTACGTGGAGAATTGCTAGAAACATTAAAAAGCTACGTGAGCGAAACCTATCCGAAAGATACAACGATTGCCCAATATATAGAACAAATACAAGAAGTAGAGGAATGAGATTATGGCTTTTGAAAGTTTAACAGATCGCCTACAACAGGCAATGAGCAAATTACGTCGTAAAGGAAAAGTATCTGAAGCAGACGTAAAAGAAATGATGAGAGAAATTCGTTTGGCGTTATTGGAAGCCGACGTAAATTTACAAGTTGTCAAAGACTTTACCAAGCGTGTTCGTGAACGTGCGGTTGGTGTGGAAGTTCTTGAGAGCTTGTCACCAGCACAACAAATCGTTAAAATTGTTGACGAAGAATTAACAGCAACTCTTGGAACAGAGACGGTTGGTTTGAATAAATCAGACCGTATCCCAACTGTGATCATGATGGTCGGTTTACAAGGGGCTGGTAAAACAACATTTGGCGGTAAATTAGCGAATCACTTGATCAAAACCGAAAATGCGCGGCCATTGATGATCGCAGCCGATGTATATCGTCCGGCTGCCATCGACCAATTGAAAGTGTTAGGTCAACAATTAGACGTGCCTGTTTTCGATATGGGAACAGATACTAGTCCCGTAGAAATTGTTCGCCAAGGGATGGAACTTGCGAAAGAAAAGAAAAATGATTATGTCTTGATCGATACGGCGGGTCGTCTGCACATCGATGAGACATTGATGGATGAGTTAAAACAAATCAAGGAAGTAGCTCAGCCAGATGACATCTTACTTGTAGTTGATGCAATGACAGGACAAGATGCAGTCAATGTTGCTGATAGTTTTAATCAGCAATTAGGAATCACTGGGGTTGTGATCACAAAACTTGATGGCGATACTCGTGGTGGTGCAGCACTATCAATTCGTTCAGTTACGGGTGCGCCAATCAAATTCATTGGTTCAGGTGAAAAGCTGACCGATTTAGAGATCTTCCATCCAGATCGTATGTCCAGTCGTATTTTAGGTATGGGGGACATGCTGACTCTGATCGAAAAAGCTCAACAAGATTATGATGAGAAAAAAGCTGAAGAACTTGCAGTGAAAATGAAGGAAAATAGCTTTGACTTTAATGATTTTATCGAGCAATTAGATCAAGTAATGGGGATGGGGCCAATTGAGGATCTATTGAAGATGATTCCAGGAATGAATAACATGCCTGGATTGGAAAATGTTAAGGTTGATCCTAAAGATGTAGCGCGTAAGAAAGCGATGGTTCTTTCAATGACACCAGCCGAGAGAGAAAATCCAGACTTATTAAATCCAAGTCGTCGTCGTCGAATTGCTGCCGGTTCTGGGAATAACGTTGTTGAAGTTAATCGAATGATTAAACAATTCAAAGAATCTAAAAAAATGATGCAACAAATGTCTAAAGGCAACATGGATATTCCAGGCATGGATCAAATGCTTGGTGGGGGTATCAAAGGAAAACTAGGGAAAATGGCCATGAATCGTATGGTGAAAAAAAGCAAGAAGAAGAAAAAGAAAAAAAAATAAAGAAAAAATCAAGCTATCTAAAGTTTTAAGAACTTTAGATAGCTTGATTTTTATAAATGAGAAACGAATCATGATTCAGTGCGAAGATCATTTTTTAATTGTTGTTTATGATTGATCCAATCATGAATTTCTTTTCTAAACACAAGGTAACTTCCAATAAAAGCTGTAATTGCTCCATAGAAAAGTAAACTAGGAACAGGTGATTTATCTGTGCCACCAAGATAAAAACCAGTACTAAACACAATAACGACAGGAATGTACATGGTCATAGCAATAACGACAGGAATTTTTAATTTATCAAATAACAGATAGTTTCCTTTCTTTTCCAAACTAAGCTTGGGAAAGAAGAATGAACCAAAAATGAATAAAAACACCGCCAAGCCAAGAGATACTAGGATGGGTACTATAGAAACAGGATCTTTTGTTACGGTGTACACGAAAAACTTATTCGTTGCAAAAATATCTGTTGTTGCATTGGTGAAGTAATACCAGGCATTAATGAGGCCAGTGATAAAAAATTCTAATGAAGCGCAGAATCCAAACACAGTAAGGGGGCCTAAAACAATATTTCCAGTTACTAAACCAATAAAAGCTGAAATAAAGAAATAGCCGATACAAGTTGTCCAACTAGCTAAAATATTTGCAGCTAAATCCGGCATACTTATATTGACATATTCAGTTGGAATTCCTATTGTAATAATGCTGACGAATAGAATTTTAGCTAGAAGTACACTGATTAAGATTGGTAAAGAAATCAGAATAAATTTTGAGTAGTATATTTTCCGTTTGGAAACGCCTAATGAAAATAAAAATTCATTGAATGATGTTTTCAAATCAACGAAAAAGAGAAAGAATCCAATCGTTGTAATTGCTGCGATCAACAGGAGTGGGTTTTCATTGAAATACATAGTAAAGTATGGTCGATCAACAGAGGTAACTAAATTTCCCTGTTCATCATACTCTTGTGCCTGATAGAATAAGCGTAATCCTTCGTTTTTCTCTAACTCTTGTCGTTCTTCAAGTGATAACCCTTTAAATCTGGGATTATCTTCTTCAGACATTCCTTTCAAATCCGTGATATATTCTTCAGAATTGTAATAATTGTTCATACTTTTCCAACGATTGACATCGCTAATACCCAAATAGCTATAAAACAATATAATAGATAGACTGGTTACAATCAAGGTAAGTCCGTAACGTTTTTTTAAAATAGCCATTAACTGTTTATTCATAAATTTTCTCCTTGTAAAGAGTAATTTTCTTTTTTGTTTGCAAGGTTTGCTTCAAAGACATCTTCTAATGTTAAAGGCAGTTCCTCGAATAAAATGGGTTCCTCTGCTTGAATCAAGTTTCTCAATTCTTCTGTATAATCTTCAAAAATAGCTGTAATAACACGTCCTTGAAAATGAAGTAGCCTACTATTTTCTTTAATGAGTTGAGGTACTTTTTTCGTTTTAAATACCATTTGGATTTTACGAGCACTTTCTCTTAAGATTTCTAGGTGATAATCAAGCTGAATTTGATTTTTTTTCAAAATCAATGCTCGATCAATGAGACTTTCCAATTCATTCAAATTATGAGAAGAGATGATGATTGAACGGCTATTCTCACTGACGTCATCTAGAAGAATTCCTAAAACATTTTTTTTGACAATGATGTCTAATCCATCTAAAGGTTCATCTAATAGAACATAATCAGCGTTAGAACAGATAGCTAAAATCATTTTATAAAGTCCCTGCATTCCTTTCGACATCGAACGATATTTAACACGAGGATTTAGATTGTTTTTCTTTGTTAAGGACAAATATTTTTCCTTGTTAAAACCAGCATACGCATTTTGGTAAAAGGTGAGTAATTTACTTAACGTATAGCCTGAAAGGAAATTGTATTGTTCATCAATATAAAATATTTTTTGCTTGAGTAATTTATTTTTTTGAATCTCTTCTTGTTCGATAAAAATTTTGCCTTGATCTAACTCGTAATGCCCTGCGATTGATCTGAAGAAGGTTGTTTTACCAGAACCATTGGGCCCAATCAATCCTGTGATTTCACCTTGCTTGAATGTTAAGTTGATATCTTTTAAAATAACTTGTTGATCAATCTTTTTTTCTAAATTTTCTATCCTCATGTTTACTCCCCCTTCAAATCTTGGTAACTTTCATCTAACCAATGAGTTATTTCGTTTTTAGAAACGTTCAAGTAATTTGCTTCAATAATTAAATCAGTAAATTTCTTTTTGATTTTTTTAATCTGATATTCGTCTCGAAGGTTTGTATCAATGTTTTTTATATAGGTCCCTTTACCCTTTACGGTTATGATGACTTCTTGTGCTTCTAACAGTTTATAAGCTTTGCTGACCGTATTAGGATTCATCATAAGCTGACGGGCCATTTCTCTAATGGAAGGAAGACGGTCACCAGACTGCAGTAAACCATTTAAGATATCTTCTTTGATTCCTAACATTAACTGTTCATAGTAAGGTTTACTACTAGCTTTATTAATAAAAACCATAGATTACTCCTTTCTAAAAAATGTGTTTGTTGTGTACTAGTATACATAGTACAGTTTGGCTTGTAAACATGTTTTAGTAATTTTTGCTAAAATAAAGGAGATCAGTAAAAAATAAATTTGGTTAATGGAGGTAACGATCGATGAAACAAAGATGTTCTTGGGCGAAGAATAATGAAAGAATGAAATGCTATCATGACACAGTTTGGGGTGTTCCTTTGTACAATGATCAGAGATTGTTTAGAAAATTAATTTTAGATATCAATCAAGCTGGCTTGAATTGGCAAATTATTTTGAATAAAGAAGACAACTTTGATGTCGCTTTTGATGATTTTGATATAAAGAAAGTCGCTCAGTATGACAAAGAAAAAGTTGAGCAATTATTGAATGATCCAGGGATTATTCGTAATCGCAGGAAGATTGAGGCTGCTATTCATAATGCACAAAAAGTCATCGAGATCCAAAAGGAATTTGGTTCATTTTCTAGTTATTTATGGGCTTTCAATGATCAAAAAGTTTTGAAAAATTCTTATCAAGATCAAGTAGAAATTCCTACAACCAATGAATTATCTGATAATATAGCGAAAGATTTAAAAAAAAGAGGGTTTAAATTTGTTGGCAGTACGATTATTTATGCATTTTTGGAAGCTGTCGGAGTGATCAATGATCATGTGACGACTTGTTTTCGTTATGAAGAGTTAAAGTGAAAAATAGTCTAGACCAAAATGTTTTTATTTTTGGTCTAGACTATTTAAATGGATTTAGCTATTTTTTTCCAAAAAAGTAATGTAAGAATCAACAATCGTTTTGAAAAAATTCATGGTATTCTCAGCAATAGTTCCATCCTCTTTGATTAAATGAACAATATTGCCAATATAGGCTTCAGGTTGTTGTAGAGTAGGGACATTAAGAAAAACCAGTGATTGGCGTAAATGATGGTTTGCACCGAAAGCACTTAATGCACCAGGAGATACGCTAACAACTAAGCCGGGTTTGCCGTCCCAGGCATTTTGACCATAAGGACGAGAACCAACATCTAAAGCATTTTTTAAAACTCCAGGGACGGAACGATTATATTCTGGCGTAACAAAGACAAGACCAGAAAGCTGTTTTACTTCATTTCTAAATTTTGTCCAAGCAGTCGGTGGTGTTCCTTCGTCATCCAAATCTTGATTGTACATCTCCAATTCCTGCAAGTTGATAAAAATAGGTTCATATTCTTCTGGGAATAAACTTGAGATGGCAGTTGCGACTATTTTACTATAAGAGTCTTTTCTCAAACTACCGACAAAAAAACCAATTTTTTTCTTCATAAATTATTCCTCCATTCAATAAATAACGTTTATTATTTAATTCTAATCTTAAATGTTAATTTTTGCAAGAAATCGAGGTTAACGGATAAAGAGAATGCTAAAATTGTGCTAAGTTAAAGTGAAATTCAACAAGGAATCACCAGTTTTAACTACTGTTGGAATGATATCTTTCGCAATTATGGCTCAGATAATATCTAATAGAACATAAGTTAAAGAGTCATCTTTTTTTTATTGCCGTGGACTAAAATATCTTATATAATCAACTTAAATTAGGTATAAAGGAGAATAAATGATTCTAAAAGAAACAATTCAAAAACGCTTGGAACCTCAAGAAATCAAGGCTATCCAATCATTAAAAGAAAATAGCAGCAAACTGTATTCTGTTGAATACAAATTAGATCTAAGCTTCTTTAATAATGTGAATGAAAAAGTATATCATTTGCTTTGCTGGGAAGAAGAGAAGTTAGTTGGGTACGGGGCACTAAGTAATTTTGATCCAGATGAACTAGAAGTGACGATTATCGCCCAACCAAACAAAAAAGTTTTGGATAAGATGGGAAAGGCTGTACTATGTTTTTCTCGTCAACATGTTATTAAAAAAATTTTATGGATTATCGATCATAACGATCTTTTTATTAATTCATACGTTCAAGAAATGAATGATTATAAATACAGTTTTTCAGAGTATTCGATGATTTTAGCAAAAGATAGGTTTGTCCCAACTCTTTCTGATATAGTTCTAGAGCCTGCTAAAATAGAAGAAGCTAGAGTGATTAGTGATTTGGAAACTGGTAAATCAATAGTAGAAACTATACCCATCACTCTGGATGATTTGAAAAAAACACTGGTTTTTAGAAAATACAATCAAGTAATCGCCAGTATTCGGTTGGAAAATGAAGCCAATTTTTATGGTATTTACGGATTTATTGTAAGACCAGATTACCGAGGTCAAGGTATTGGTAGAAAAATAATCAGTCAACTTATTCAGCAATTGATCGAAAAACAAGCAGAAACAATTTATTTAGAGGTTGAATCTACGAATGAAGTTGCCTCAAATTTATATCGTTCGATAGGATTTGAAGAACGGACATTGTTTGATTATTATATTTATAAACCGAATAAATAAAAGGATTAAAAATAAGCTATGAACGCAAGAAGTTATTTCTTCATTGTTCATAACTTATTTTTGTCAAGCAACGATTGATTGCCCCTGCCAAGGTAGGTTAAGTATAGAGCTAAAAGAGTCGAAAAGCAACGGGTTAAAGCTTTTTTTAAGGTGTCAAGAAAAAACTCTTTACAGCTTGTTGAAAATCTGGTAAACTAACATTTGTGATTAAGTTAATGGAGGTGTAATATATAAAATGTCAGTAAAAATTCGTTTAAAACGCATGGGTTCTAAAAAGAGTCCTTTTTACCGTATTGTAGTCGCAGATTCTCGTTCTCCTCGTGATGGACGTTTCATCGAAACTGTTGGTACTTACAATCCTTTAAAAGATCCTGCAGAAGTAGTTTTAAAAGAAGATTTAGTTTTAGACTGGTTGTCTAAAGGCGCTCAGCCTTCAGATACTGTTCGTAACATCCTTTCAAAAGAAGGCGTTATGAAAAAACACCACGAAGCTAAACTTGAAAAGAAATAAGGTGACCGATTATGACAGATGTGAAAGAGTTAGTCTTAACTATCGTTCGCCCATTAGTCAGTCAACCTGAGCTGGTTAAGTTAGAAATAGAAGAATCTGATGTTTTTCTAGAATATAATTTGACTGTATCGCCTGAAGATATTGGCCGTATCATTGGCAAACAAGGACGTGTTGCTAAAGCAATCCGTACAATTGTTTACAGTGTACGTCTGGATGGACCAAAAAAAGTTCGTTTGAATATCGTAGATGGTAAATAGCACGAAGTAGAGCACCCTGATTTTGGGTGCTTTTTTTGTATATTTTGACGGATCATTAAATATCCACTACTATAAAATAAAAGATAGAATAGCATGGGGGAGAAACCAATGAACGATTTGAGAAGTTATCAAGAACAGCTATTACAAGCCCTTGATGAATACTTTAGACAGTCAGAATTAGAAGTAGGAGATATTTTTGTGCTTGGCTGTAGCAGTAGCGAAGTTGCTGGAGGCGTGATTGGCAAGAATTCTAATTTAGAGATCGGTGAGATGATCGTTTCAACAATCAAAGATATATTAGCTGAAAAAGGGATTCATCTTGCTGTACAAGGCTGCGAGCATATTAATCGTTCGCTTGTTATTGAAAAAGAGATAGCCAAACCCCATCAGTATGAAATCGTTTCGGTTGTACCCGCTCTTCATGCTGGAGGGGCTGCAGCAGTTGCTGCTTTTAAACTATTTCAAAACCCAGTAGTGGTAGAAAAGATCACAGCACAAGGTGGCATAGACATTGGAGACACGTCAATTGGTATGCATATTCAACATGTCCAAGTTCCTGTGCGTACTTCAATTAAAGAAATCGGAGGAGCTCATACCACCTATTTGCGGACACGACCAAAATTAATTGGAGGAATCCGAGCAGTTTACGAATAAAAAAAGATGATGAGTAACCAAACCGTTCAATGGTTATCTCGTCATCTTTTTTTATAGAGTAATCACTTTTTTCTAAATACTTTAATTTCAAAGTCAGGTGAATCAAAACTAATTTCGGCCTCATCGATCATCAAACCCAACAGATGATAATCTTCTTCTTCATGGTGGGTAACACCAAGTAATTCATCATAATAACTCTCAATACTTAGATCTCTAGGTGTATTTAATAACTCTAATAAGTGCATGACATTGTCAGGTTCTTGCTCAGTTTTACCTTGTATCTTGATATGAAAACCTTCGGAAGTAAAATCTACTCCAATTTGAATCTTTTCAATATCATTTGAAAAAAAGTAAGTCAGTAATTCATCCACAATTCTTTTAGCCTTGTCTCTTTCTTGCATGTTGTTTCACCTTTCTGATCTGTAAAATATTATCTAGTAATGGTACCATGACAGCAGCCACAAAACCAGTAGAAAACCCATTATTGTAAAGATTTAGTCCACCATGAAGATAACTAACATTTGTAACCAAGGACATATGTAAAAATCCTGCGATCAAGCCAAAAGTAATGCCATAATATCCTGCAATTGGTGCCAAGCCTGTGCCAAAAATTCCTGCGAGGACCACAGTTGTTTGATTTACTTCAAAAACAGAAGACAACTGAGCCGTTAAAAAAACGCTGACTAGTAAAGGTAGACTATTCAGGATATGATTACCAAATGCACTAAAACCAACTGCAGATAAAATCGCGCCAACAATTGGACCGTTAAGTGTAGAGTGACTAACTTGAGTGTAGCCAACAAGTAATAATCCCATCAAGGCCATATTCATCATTGTTGCACCAATACCTGAAATAGAAATAAAATCAGTGATTAATTTCCCAGATGTTTTGCTGATATCTTTTAAACCTTTCAACGAAAAATGATTGACTATAAATCCGACAAAAAACATGACAAAAAATAAAAATAACAGAAAAAATAGCAGTTTAGTATGATATTCAGTTGAAACTAAATTTTTTCCTTCAATTTTCCAGCCAAACATTCTCAAAATACCTGTAAACAGCATAGCAATAAGTCCAGAAGTGAAGCCGACATTATACAAAGAAAACCCTTGATGAAAGGTAAGAATATGAGAGGCTAAAGGTGGTAAAATCAACCCAATAAAAATACCTACCAAACACCCTAAAGGAATTGAAAACTGTAATGGTAAAGAAATACCAAATGTAAGGTAGCTAATGATTGGGGATAAAGCACTACCAAATAAGCTGACAACGATAAATTGAGAAAAAGGTTTTTTTACAATCTTTGCGTAACAGAGTCCACCGATAATAATCGGTATTGAGTTATATAAATTTTTTCCAAAAAAAGAACATCCTGATACCGTAAATAGAGCGGCAATCATAGGACCGTTAATCGGAATTTTTTCTTTTTTAGCAAGTAGCACACTGATCAATGTGAGTAAACCGCTATTAACAAAAGCACTCCCAAAAGTACCAAGTTCAATATAATCAGTTAATAAATTGCTAGGAGATGTTAAAATACGCTCCATACCTGCCCATAAAAAAGTGATAGGTTCACTAAAAAGACCAATGATGATCAAAATAAAACAATAACTAATTAAAAGATAGTAATTTCTATTTTTATGAGTCAGTTCTGAATTTTTTTTATCGGTATGTAAAAAAAGTGTTTGGCTGTTATTTTTAGCCATAAAAAGGACCTCCATTGTTTATCAATAACTTAACTATAGCTTGTAAAACATTCATCGGTCAATAATATTTTCGTAAAGTCGGGTAAATTATCATGTTTTTTGTATATATACATAATTATTGAGAAAATAAGCTGATAAAAGAGTGTAAAATAAAAGAATAAATATTAAAAAAGTAAATAATGATGAATTTGAAAAAATAGTTATCTAGTTTTGCGAACTTGTTTTCATTTAAAGCTGTTCGGGCTGGTTAAAATTTCATATTTAGAGGAGGGATTATTTTTGGTTAGAAAAAAAATTTATAAAAAACAACATATTTTAGCAGCGGCAAGAGAGCTATTAATAGAAAAAGGTTTTTCATTTATAACAGCAAGGAATGTCGCTGAACATATGGGAATTTCGACCCAACCCATTTATCTTGAATTTAAAAATATGGAAGAGTTGAAATTGACTTTATTGAAATCAACCCACGACACTTTAGAAACAGAATTCTTTACTAGAAAGAAAACGGAAAACAAAGTTGCAAATTTCGGATTAAATTTTATTGATTTAGCTAAATCAAATAGCAAATTGTATATATCTTTATATATAGATCAGCACTCATATGGTCAAGAACTGCATGAGCTATCTTTTAACTCGTTTGAAAAGTCTATTCAAGGAGACAATAAATATATGGATCTCCCGAAAGAACAACTAGAGCAATTACATATGAACTTATGGATTGTTGCGACTGGTATGGCCTCATTGAGCCTTTCAGGAATATTAGATCAAACGGAAGAACAATTGGTTACGATAGTTGACAGAATTGAACGAAATAGCGGATTACGATAAAAAGGTTGGATCAAATTTGCTCTAAGGGTTTGATCCAATCTTTTTTTGATAGGCTTAAATTTTGCTTATAGAGACTGAGTAGTTTCTATGCCAAAAGGACTAAACAGGTTTCGTCTATTTGGCCGATTTTTTTTAGTTAGATCATTGCTAAAATAGGCTATCAAATGAAATTTGGAGGAAGTATTTTGAAAATAGTTAAAATAATCGCTGTGTTAGTCTTTCTTTTAGGAGCTACTTTGTTCGGGGCTAAAGTATATACAAAAAATCAGTCAGATGAACTTTCGGGTACGATAGATCAATTAAACCCATTAGTTGCCAATGGAGAAGTTTATGTTAAAACAAAAAAAGCTGACAATATCAATAGTTATGGTATTGCGACATATACACAACAAACAGTCGATAAAGATGGAGAGTTGAAAGAACTGACTTTTACAGCAGATCATGAATTGATAGAAGATCGTTATTTGAAAATTTACAATAAAGGCGCTCATGTAGAAACATATGAAGAAGTTTTAGAAGAAGCAATTCCTAAAAAAGCATTACAGCAACTAAATAAATAAAAAGACTGCAACTATAATATAATTCAGCAAAATGAATTGGACAAAAGAGGATCATTTATATGGTCTACTTTTGTCCACCTGAAATTATATTTATGCAGTCTTTTTTTGTAATCAATTTGTTCAAATAGCCTGAGGTATAAAGTCAATTGTGCATAAATCATTATGATGAAAATGGATCGTTGCTTGAATTCTGCCATCTTCTATCAATTTTTGCGCAGTGTCTTTTACGTCTTCTTGGTCAAATTGCTGAAAATTGATTACGTTTGCTACAAAATGAGGAGATTTCCGATTGGAAGCCTCAAGTATGAGCGTTTCGATTTGTGGATTAAACGTCATTCGTCTTCACCTCTTTCATTTACAGTACCACTTTATCCCTAGTTTGGACAGCAATTCATTATTATATGAGGAACTGGAAAGAATTTCTTTCACAATCAATCTATCGGTTAAACTTTTTGTAGGAAGAGTAAGCTTGAAGATTTTTTATGATTGTTAGCTGTTTATGAGAAGAATCGGCTAATCGTTGTAATTCAAAAATATTCTTTTTTTCGTAATGATGATTCCAGTTAAACATCATTCTTAATAAAGCAAGGGACGGTTTATAATGCGCTTTTTCTTGTTTGGTGATTTGTTTGAGGTAGCGGCTAAGAATCCGATAGACACGAATATGATAGGAAGGGAGCAATAAAAAAATGATGTCAGCAGACTCAATAGCTGCTTTGATCCAGTCTTTAGTGGTGGTACCTTCTATAATCCAACGATCTTTTGCCAAAATTTCTTGTAATTGTTTTGAGGATTCAGCTATAGAGTATGGTTTGTCTCCTAAAGGGCTACGATTCCAAATGAGATTATCTAGTTCATAATAACAGATATTTTTTTCAGTGGATAATTGCTTAGCTAATGTTGTTTTTCCACTTCCTACAGGACCTACGATCATTATTTTATCCATCCTTAGCTTCCGATCTGAAAGAAAAAAGAATGGCAATGGGTTGCCATTCTTTTAAATGTTTATTTTTTTGCTTCTTGTAAGATATTGATTTTTTCAATTCGAATATCTTTTTTAGGTTTATCTTGATCGACAGTTTCAGCTGAAGCAATTTTATCTACGACATCCATACCTTTAGTGACTTGACCAAACACAGTGTGTTTACCATCTAAATGAGGTGTGCCGCCTTTTTTGTATGCATCAATGATTTTTTCTGGTTTGTCATCTTTTAGTAAGCCATCTGACATATCATCCGAATTTTGAACGATAAAGAATTGGCTGCCATTTGTTCCATTTCCTTTTGCATCTTTACCAGCGTTGGCCATTGAAAGCGCTCCGCGGATGTTATAAAGTTGATTAGAGATTTCATCATCAAATGAACCATTCCAAATGCTCTCTCCACCAGTTCCATCACCTTTTGGATCGCCACCTTGGATCATAAAATTCTCAATAACACGATGGAAAATGACATTGTCATAATAACCATCTTTTGCGTGTGTCATAAAGTTTTCAACGGTTTTTGGTGCTTGTTTTGGAAATAGTTTGATTTCAATTGAACCTTCTGTTGTGACCATTTCAACTAAGTCTTCATCTTCGCTTACGGTATCCGATAGTTGTGGTAGTTCTAGGGAATTCAAATCAACAGATTCAGATGATTTTGTTTCAGTTGAAGAAGTTGCAGAAGAGTCTGCTGTTTTTTTCTCATTTTTAGGTCCACATGCTGCAAATAATACTAACGATGTTAAAAGGGCTGTTGCAGCAATGAATTTTTTTGTTTTCATAAAGTTAAGTCTTCCTTTCAAAAATAGTTACATCTCATAATAACAAATCCTCTTTAGAACCGCTAGTCAAAATGGAATTTTTTTAAGATTTCCAAAAGGTGTAGACCACTTTTTCCTATTCTGCTATAATGAAAATGGATACATTATAATCAATACAAATCTTAGGAGGCAGTAATAATGGGAAAATTAGGTATTTCTATTTATCCAGAACGTTCAACTTTTGAAAAGGACAAAGCTTATCTAGACTTAGCACATAAATATGGTTTTAAACGTGTTTTTACAAGTTTACTTCAAATCACAGAAGACAAAGAAAAGGTATTAGCAGAGTTTAAAAAAGTTGTTGATTATGCCAATAGTCTTGGAATGGAAGTCATGGTCGATATTAATCCTGCCTTATTTGAACAATTAGAAATATCTTATGATGATTTATCATTTTTCGACGAGATGGGTGCTTATGGAGTACGTCTAGATGTTGGTTTTACAGGGGCTGAAGAAGCGAAAATGACTCGTAATCCATATGGAATCAAGATCGAAATCAATATGAGTACAGGAACAAGTTATGTTGATAATATAATGAGTTACTCACCAAATACAGATAATTTATTAGGTTCTCATAATTTCTATCCTCATCGTTATTCTGGTTTAGGCTACGATCATTTTGTTTTTTGTTCTGAAAAATTTAGAAAATATAATTTAAACACAATGGCATTTGTGAATTCACACGATGCCACATTTGGACCTTGGCCGACACAAGATGGTTTATGTTCATTAGAGGATCACCGTGATTTAGAAATCGCTACACAAGTGAAACATTTAGTCTTAACGGGCTTGATAGATGATATTTTAGTTGGCAATGCCTATGCTTCAGAAGCGGAACTTAAAGCAATGGCTGATGCATTTAATGCGGAATATCCTTCTATTAAAGTAGATGCAGCAAAAGATATTTCAGATGATGAGAGAGAAGTATTGTTCACAAGTCTTCACAGTTATCGAGGAGACCGTTCAGAGTACATTTTACGTTCTACGATGACACGTATTCATTTTAAAGATCGTGATTTCCCAGCTCATAATACACGAGATATGAGAAAAGGCGATGTATTGATTGATAATGTGGGTTATGGTCAATATAAAGGAGAAACGCAAATCGCACTGAAAGAGATGAAAAATGACGGACGAGTTAACGTTGTTGGGCGTATTTCAGATGATGAGTTGTTCTTATTAGACTTCTTGAAACCATGGTCAAGTTTTAAATTGATTGAAAATAAA
Source organism: Enterococcus sp. AMC1252 (assembly GCF_058216515.1). Taxonomy (NCBI): domain Bacteria; kingdom Bacillati; phylum Bacillota; class Bacilli; order Lactobacillales; family Enterococcaceae; genus Enterococcus; species Enterococcus sp. AMC1252. Next base: position 2,061,980 of record NZ_CM177097.1, on the reverse strand, counting down.
TAGTAGAATAATTATGAGATCACGTCAAAGCGATAAATTCCTTTACGTGATCTCATTTTTTCTTTCTTAAATTTCTACCTAGTTAATCTAAAATAATCCATATGTCGATAAAATAAAATAAGGTGAGACATATGGAAAAAGAACTATCTATTTTATTGACAAAACTTCAGAGGATTGCTCAAACTGGAAAAAAGTTTGGAAAAGATATTTATGATCAAGAAAGATACGAAGAACCTTCCTGAATAACAAAACAATTAACAATGTTAATGGATAAAAATGAAGGGTGTGCAACACCAAAAGTAGATATTCGAGCAGTCTCCTTCAATCACGAAGGAAAATTGTTATTAGTAAAAGAAAAAAGGGATAATTGCTAGTCACTACCAGGCGATTGGGCAGCCATCGGTTATTCTCCAAAAGAGGTTGGTGAAAAGGAAACGTTGGAAGAAGCAGGTTTGACGGTCAAAGCGAACAGATTAATTGTGGTATTGGATAAATCAAAACATGATTTTCCATTAACTTTAACGTATACGTATAAGTTTTTTATTCGATGTGAATCGAATAATGAAAATCTAGCTACAGGGATTGAGACCAATGATGTTGGGTATTTTTCCTTGCAAGAAATTTATTTGCTACTCCTTTCTAAACAACGAAATATCATTGATAATTTCGAATTGATTTTTGACGATTACCAATATGAAAAAAAAGAATACGATGTGTGATTAATATTGCGAAAATCCGAATAAAACATTATACTATTTAAGAATTTGAAAAAAGTTAGTATTATTTCTTTTGTTCGATGTGAGCTAAGTGTATTTGAACGAATAATACTTTTAAATGGGGAGCAGTCGGATGAATCGTATCGTAAAAATTTTAATTGCTGTAGTCGTATTAGTTATAATTGCGTTAACAGCAGCAGGAATGTATTTCTATAATTATGCAGTTGTTCCGTCACAAAAAGATTTCTTAGCAGGTGACACACCTGGCACGAATGTTGAAGGAAAAACACCACAAGAAAAATGGTTTAAAGACAAAAAAAATCGAACATATTGGACATTGACATCAAAAGACGATTTAAAGTTAAAAGCAATTTATTTACCTGCCGAAGAAAAAACGGATAAAAATGTAATCATGGCTCATGGTTATATGGGGAATGCCGAAACAATGGCCAGTTTTGCTAAGATGTATCATGACTGGGGGTATAATGTTTTAGTACCAGATGCTAGAGGCCATGGAGAAAGCGAAGGCGATTACATTGGTTTTGGTTGGCCAGAGCGAAAAGATTACCTTCAGTGGATCGATAAAGTGATCGCTGAAAATGGTAACGATACTCAAATTACTTTATATGGCATTAGCATGGGCGGTGCAACAGTCATGATGACAAGTGGTGAAAAACTACCAAAAAATGTCAAAGCAATTGTTGAAGATTGCGGTTATTCTACTGTAAATAAAGAACTAGCCTATCAGTTGAAAGACATGTTCAATTTACCGTCATTCCCATTAGTGCCGGTGACAAGTTTGATTACTAAAGTTCGAGCTGGTTATTTCTTTGGAGAAGCAAGTTCAGTTGCGCAACTGAAGAAAAATAAAGTACCGATGTTGTTTATTCATGGTGATGCAGATAAATTTGTGCCATTTGAAATGTTGGATGAAGTATATGATGCAACAGATGTGCCAAAAGAAAAGTTTGTTGTTAAAGGTGCAGCACATGCTAAAGCTTATACCGTTGATCCAGAAGCATATAAGGCAAAAGTTAAAAGTTTTTTAACAAAATATGTAAATTAACGATGATCGTCATCTAGTTTGAAAGCTAGTGACGATTTTTTTAAAGTAGAAAAATTTTTGTGTTTAAGAACAAAAATTTAAATAAAAAATATTCCCACTAATTTTACTATACATCTACTAGAATTCTTTGATATGATAATAAAAAGAAATGAGGTAAAATAGATGGAAGAACAAATTATTGACTATCTTCATTACTTACAAATAGAACGAGGGCTTTCTCTTAATACAAGAAAAAGCTATGAGCGGGACTTACATAAGTATTTAGTGTTTCTAAAAGAACAAAATATAGAAAAATGGCAGTTGATCGATCGCTACATAATTATGGAATATTTGCAAACTCTCCATAATGAAAACAACTCATCTGCGACAATCATTCGAATGATTTCAAGTCTAAGAGGCTTTCATCAGTTTTTAAGACAAGAACGCTTCACAGATCATGATCCAATGCAGCATATTGATTCACCTAAAAAAGCACAAAAATTACCTAGCACACTGTCAGTGGAAGAAGTTACATCTTTGATTGAAACACCAGATACGACCAAACCATTAGGGATAAGAAATCGAACGATTTTAGAGGTCATGTATGCAACTGGATTGCGAGTAACTGAGTTAGTAGATCTAAAGATAGGCGATCTACACTTATCGATTGGTCTATTGCAGACTATCGGTAAAGGAGATAAAGAGAGAATCATTCCTTTAGGGGATTATGCGATTCAATGGATTGAAAAATATCTAGAAGAAGCTCGTCCTATACTAATCAAAAAAAATCAAAATGAAACACATTTATTTGTCAATCATCACGGGAAACCATTATCACGCCAAGGGGTTTGGAAAAACCTAAAACAAATTGTTCAGGAAGCTGGAATCAATAAGAACATCACGCCCCACACGTTACGTCATAGTTTTGCAACCCATTTATTGGAAAATGGGGCTGATTTAAGAATTGTTCAAGAACTTTTAGGACATGCGGATATTTCTACGACCCAAATTTATACTCATATTACTAAACAGAGAATGGCTGATGTATACAAACAACATTTCCCACGAGCCTAACTAATTAAAGAAGGAAAGAAGGTGAAAATCATGCTAACTTATTATCGAAAAGAGCAACGAAAAATTGCAATGGGACTATTAAGTTTCCACCAAAAATTAACTGAATATCATTCACTTCTAAAAGAAATCGATACGTATGAATCTGAAGCCGACCTGCATTTACTTTTTTGGATACCTGATGGAGAACAAAATATTCAAGGAATTCTAGGAATCGAGATAGAAACATCTGATGCGATGATTTTACATGATATCTCGATCAATCCTTCTTTTAGAGGTGAAAATCTAGGATTTGACTTACTAAACGAGATGGCAGAATTATATCCTGAAATGAAAATTTATGGCACATTAGCCACATCTGCTTATTTATCTAAGTGGAAAGAACACAACGCTTGAATTTTATGGTAAACTAAAGTGCTGAAAAAGAAAGTTGGATGATCTTGCAGGAAATTAATGTGAAATTGGATGTATTTGAAGGACCTTTGGATCTTCTATTACATTTAATCCAAAAATTGGAAATCGATATTTATGATATTCCTATCGCGGCAGTAACTGAACAGTACATGAACTATATCCATACAATGAAGACATTGGAATTAGAAATTGCTGGAGAGTATCTGGTGATGGCGGCAACCTTGATGGCAATTAAAAGTAAGATGCTTTTGCCCAAACAAGAGTTGGAACTGGCAGAAGATGATGAAATCCTTGATGGTGAAGATCCGCGGGATGCTTTGGTTGCTCAACTATTAGAATATCGTAAATTTAAATATGCAGCAGGACTTTTGCATGAAAAAGAATCAGAACGAAGTCTTTATTATACGAAAGAACCAATGGATGTGGATGAATACAAAGAAGACAATCCTTTGTTAGCACCAAACCAACTAAACACGATTGATCTGTTTTTGGCATTCCATGCAATGTTGGAAAAGAAAAAAAGTCGACAGCCAGTGGAAACGACTGTTACTGGAGACGATGTGTCAATTGAAGAAAAAATTACGGTAATTACTCAAAGAATGTGTCAAACCGATCGGAGTACGCCAATCAATTTCGAATCATTTTTCACATCATACTCTAAACAAGAAATCGTTACTACTTTCATGGCTTTGTTGGAATTAATGAAAAAGGGAATTGTTCATGTAGAACAAGAAGACAATTATAGTGCTATTTTACTATATAATACGTCAGAAGAGATTGAATCAAGTACGGAGGAAACAGCGTGACCACAGTTAGTCAAGTCGAAGCAATTCTATTTGTTGTCGGTGAAGAAGGAATTGGTTTAGAGGAATTATCCTATTTATTAGGACTTTCTACCGCCAAAACGTATGAAGCATTGACCGCTTTAAAAGAACGTTATGAATCAGATAAAGAATCAGCTTTAAATATTTTAGAAGTCGGGAATCACTTTATTTTATCTACTAAAAAAGCTTTTGCGCCATTATTAAAAAAATATGCGCAATCACCTATTTCAAACTCCTTATCTCAAGCCGCTCTTGAGACCTTATCGATCGTCGCTTATAAACAACCGATTTCAAGAGTCGAAGTAGATGAAATTAGGGGAGTGCAGTCAGCAGGATCGATGCAAAAATTAGTTGCTCGACAATTGATTGAAGAAAAAGGACGGGTAGATGGACCAGGTCGAGCTATTTTATATGGAACTACAGCTTATTTTATGGATTATTTTGGTTTAAGATCCTTGGAAGAGCTACCAGATATACAACAAATGGAAGAAGAAATCGCTGAAGAGTTACCTTTAGACCTCTTTTTCGACCGTTACAAAGAACTAAATGAAGAAGAAGCAACAACGGAGATAAACGAATCGGAGGAAGAAAACTAAATGGAAAGACTTCAAAAAGTAATTGCGCATGCAGGGATTGCATCTCGCAGAAAAGCAGAAGAATACATCGTTAATGGACGTGTAAAAGTAAATGGAAAAATCGTTCGAGAGCTAGGAACACAAGTAGGTAAAAACGACAAAGTAGAAGTGGACGATGTACCGATTTATAAAGAAGAATACGGTTATTATCTTTTTTACAAGCCTAAAGGTGTAATTTCTGCAGTTTCTGATGATAAAGGTAGAAAAGTTGTCACTGATTTTTTCTCACATATCAAAGAACGAATTTATCCTGTGGGTCGATTAGATTATGATACTTCAGGGTTATTACTGTTAACAAATGATGGAGAGTTTTCTCAAAAATTAACACATCCAAGTCATGAGATCGATAAAGTTTATGTGGCAAAAGTAAAAGGGTTAGCTAAAAAACATGATTTACTTCCACTAACAAAAGGGCTTAGAATTGAAGGCTATAAAACAGCGCCAGCAGCGTTTGAGATTATATCCGTTGATCTAAAGACAAATACTAGTATAGTAGAATTGACGATTCATGAAGGCCGTAACCATCAAGTGAAAAAAATGCTTCAAGCAGTAGGATACCCAGTTCAGAAACTAAAAAGAGAAAAATATGGGGATTTAACTTTAAAAGGGCTACGTCCAGGTGAATACCGTAATCTAAATAAAAAAGAAATCAGTGTTTTGATGAATCAATCAAAATGATTTTACAAAAAATTGAGTCAGAACTAAGTTTAGTTTTGACTCAATTTTTTTATAATCACGAATTATAAGCATCACTCTGTATGTGACCTGTTGAACATAAATATTGCTTTTTTCTAAAAAGGTTGTATACTGTACTTGTACAAAAAATTAATAAAGGTTCGTCTTCAGGGGCAGGGTGTAATTCCCGACCGGTGGTTATAGTCCACGACCTACTTCACTTGAAGTGGCTGAATTGGTGAAATTCCAATACCGACAGTAAAGTCTGGATAAAGAAGATAGGGCTTATTTGAATTTGCATTTTTCAGATAAGATAACTCTACTCTATTTTCCCTGCTGGAAAATAGAGTTTTTGCTGTGAATTACTGTGAATCACTACGATTGGTCAAAGGACAGAGTAGATGATGAACAGTACTTGGCGACCAAAGGGAGAGAAGTCACCATACTAGTGAATCACCTTACTGCATGTTAGTCCTATTCAGTTTCTAAGAAGTAAAACTCTAAGCATTGGAAGGCAAAGTAGATGATGAACAGTACTTGGCGGAAGTCACCATACTAGTGAATCACTGTATTGTTTTTTGATCCTATTCAATTTCTAAGCGCCAAAACTTTGAGCATTGAAAGAAAGAGTAGATGAAACAGCGTCTGGCAAGAAAAATGAGAGAAGTTGCGCCATACCGAAACGCCGTATTTAATATTAAATATGAGTGAATCACTTCTCGCATGTGTCAGAAAATCGTTGATACTTAAAGAACTAAGCAACACCTCACAGCAAATCAAGAGTAATTATTAGAAAAATCAATTTAAAAAAGTTCGTTTGAAGATGGGTCCTTAACAGGAGGATTTCATATGCGAAACAACAAGGTACAAAAAATGGTAAGTGTGGCAATGTTAGCAGCAATAGGTGTGGTTTTACAATTTTTAGCATTTCCGATCATGCCAATACCGGCACTCAGCTTCTTGAAAGTTGATTTCAGTGATATTCCAGTTATGATCAGCATGTTTTTATTCGGTCCATTAGCTGGAATCAGTACGGCATTTATAAGATCAGTATTGCATCTGTTTACAACCGGGGCATCACCGCAAAACTTAGTAGGAGATGCGGCTAGCTTTTTTGCGACAACAGTTTTCACTTTACCGATGTATTATTTTTTCAAGCGAGGGAGCAATAAGCTTTCAAACAAAATTTTAGGAATTTCTACGGGAATAGTTGCTTTAACTGTTTTTATGGGCGTAGCAAACTATTTTGTTATCACACCCCTTTACTTAAAATTATTCGGCGTATCGGCTGGGCAGTTTTTAGGGATGTCACTAGCAAAGTATGTTACGATCGGGATCATTCCATTTAACTTGATTAAAGGCGCAATTGTGAGTGCGGTTTTCTTAGTCCTTCATGCAAAACTTTTGCCATGGCTTTCTAGAAAACAATATCGGTTGGGCGATAAAAAAACGATAATGAAATAAGATATTTATATAAACTAAAAAACATAGAGTAGAGCACTTCATTTTACGCTATGTTTTTTTTTTGTTAAAACAAATCATTCTAATTACATGATGATTTCTGATAAAATATATAAGAAGGAAAGGAGAAATAAAATGAAAAAATGGCAAAAACGATTACTTTGGCTTGTTATTGTACTCGTAACATTGATTTTAGTCAGTCTGCTTTACATAAAGACCATTACATATACACCTACGACAAACGCTTTAGAAGCATCTCGAAAAGCTATAGACGAAAATGGGGAATTATTTTTTAAAGGAAATGAGAGTAAAGCAACATTGATTTTTTACCAAGGTGCCTTGGTTGAAAACACTAGTTATAGTGTTTGGGCTGAAAAAATTGCAAAAGCTGGATTTTCAGTTTATCTAGTAAAAGAACCTTTAAACTTAGCGGTTTTAGGTCAAAATAAAGCGAAGCAAGTCATCCAATCAAATCATCTTACGAATTATGTAATCGGTGGACATTCATTAGGTGGTGTTATGGCTAGCCGATTTGCTGCGGAACAAGAAAATCACACTGGATTAAGGGGTGTATTTTTTCTAGCAAGTTATCCTGATGAAAAAGGGAGTCTTTTGAAATTTAAAGGGCAAGTCCTTTCATTGACAGGTTCTGAAGATGGTGTGTTGAATTGGGAAGCCTACGATCAAGCAAAAAAATATTTGCCTGGGCAAACTATTTTTCAAGAAATAAAAGGTGGAAATCATGCTGGATTTGGCAGTTATGGTGAACAAAAAGGGGATAAACAAGCCCTGATTAATAATAGTGAACAACAAGAAGCAGTAGCTAATCATTTGATTGAGTGGCTGCAGACGATTAAATAAGAAACAAAAAGAGAGAATACCGTCATGCGACAAGTATTCTCTCCTTAATGATTACGTAAAAAAGTTCTCTATGTGCGTTATTTTTCTAGGATCTCTATTGCACGAACAGGGCATTTGCGGTACGCTGTTAAGACATTGTTCCTTTCATTATCGGGAACAAATTCTTGCTTGATTTCGTTATCATTTTTCAAAATAACGATTCCATCATCATTATAATCGAAAATTTCTGGTGCATAGACTTGGCATAAGCCGCAAGCAATGCATTTTTCAGGAATTATTTTACATAACATATGAGCACATCCTATCCTATCATTGAAAGAGGTGGAGATATGGAACCTTCTTTTATTTTAGCTTTATTTCAGCATGGATACAAGGTGCGAACATCAACTTTGTACCATCTTTTAAAAGGCAAACGGACAAGTTCTGTATTACTGTATGGTTTTATATATGAAAATTTATCCTTTTTCCAATTATGTCCAAAATTGTCTGAAAAACAGTTTAATGACATACTGGATAACTTAGTTGAACAAAAGTTATTGCATCAAGCTTTAGAAGGTGAGGTCCAGATAACTTCTAAAGGTATGGAATCAATAGAAGGTGAGATTGAGTTTTTATTTGAAATCGATAATTATCGTTTTGGTAAAACAGATGAAATTATTTGGCGATTGTTACAATTTACGGTTCAAGTTGTGTCAAATTTATCATATGCTAACAAAAACTACGTGCCACTTGAGCAATCACCGTTGTATCAAAAACAAGTGAAAATGTATATAAAATCTATGCCAAGAGCTCAATTAATCAAAGCCGTTAAACAAGAATGGACTGAGATTTTTTCTCAGCTACCTAGAGATGAAGCTGATTTTTTTGTTCAACAATTTTCAGGTTATCAACAAATCGGTAAAGCCTCTTTTCAACTGATGGGAGCTCAAGATAAATCGTTTGAGCGGTATTTACTCAAAAAAGCAAGACTTCATCGTTTACTCGCTACGATTTGTTTGATGCCAGAAGAAAGTTTTTTGAAAAGGTTGATTACTCCTTTAATGAGACAAAATGAAAATAAAAGCATGAGCGAAACAAACTATTATTTGAAAAAAAAGCTTTCAATTGAGGCGTTAGCTCAGCAAAGAAAAGTCAAAATAAGCACGATAAAAGATCATCTGATGGAGTTGGCTTTAACAAAAGATTTTCCATTTGAATATTTTATATCCAAAGAAACTTCTCATCAGTTACTAAACCATTCAAAACCATATCAAGAATGGGAGTATCGTTCAGTAAAACAAACAAGTCCTGAAGTTGACTACTTTGAGTTTCGCTTATATCAAATTCAAAAACTTAGAGAAGAAAGAGAATTCAGCCAATGCTAATCTGCTTAGAAGAAATACTACAAAATAAATTTGGTTTCAATACGTTTAAACCAGGGCAAAAAGAAGTGATAGAGCAACTATTAAACAAACAAGATACTTTAGCTGTTCTGCCCACAGGTACAGGAAAATCCTTATGCTATCAACTATTTGGACAGTTAGTCGAAGGGACAGTGTTGATTGTTTCTCCCTTACTATCATTGATGGAAGACCAAGTAATCCAGTTGCAAAAAAAAGGTGAAACGAGTGTTATCGCATTAAACAGTAGCCTATCATTTTTTGAAAAGCAATATGTATTGAATCATCTAAGTGAGTACAAATTCATTTTGATTAGTCCGGAGACTTTGATGCAAAAAGAAGTTCGAAAGAAAATAACCGGATTAAAGGTTGCGTTGTTCGTAGTAGATGAAGCCCACTGTGTTTCCCAGTGGGGCGTTGATTTTAGACCAGAATACACCAAGTTGGCAAAAATCCAAGCAGAATGTCACTATCCTCTGACTGTAGCATTGACGGCAACAGCGACCCCTGCCGTAAAAAATGAGATCATTAGCCAAGTATTTGCCCATCGTGAATCGATTTCTGAGGTGGTTTTTTCTGTGAATCGTCCTAATATTGGCTTGCTCGTCAATCAAACTACAGAAAAAAATAGTGTATTACTTGATTATCTTGCACAGTTGAAAACCAAAGGAATCATTTATTGTGCAACTAGAAAATCGTCAGAAAAAATCAATCAACTGATCAATGATGAAACAGATTTGAAGTCCGCTTTTTATCATGGTGGTTTGACCGCTAATGAGCGTAGTCTACTCCAACAGCAATTTGTCTCCAACCAATTGGATGTGTTGTGTGCGACGAATGCTTTTGGTATGGGAATCGATAAACCAGATGTTCGCTTTGTTATTCATTATGATTGCCCTGATAGTTTAGAAAATTATGTTCAAGAAATTGGTAGGGCCGGTCGTGATGGACAAGCCAGTGTGGCGATTTTACTCTATCAAAAAGGAGACGAATTTATTCATTATTATTTCCAGTCGGAAAGTCGTCTTGATCGTGAGTTTTTAAATGAATTAGCAGGACACCAATCAGAAAATCAAGAAAATAGTTTATATGGATTAAATGACATTCAACAAAAATGGTTGCAAGGGTATTTAGAAAATGACTATACGATAGAAGAACTAGAGCAAAGATTATTAAGAAAAGAGAAAGAACGTCAACAACAGTTAAGTGTTATGTTAAACTATATTAATGAAGCGAAATGCCGTCGTGTGTTCATTCAACAGTATTTTTCAGAGAAAATCTCGGAGATAGCGCAAGAAAATTGTTGCGATGAGTGTGGCTTATCCTTTGACAACTATAAAGACCAAATAGTACAATCACCAGAAGAAAACGAAATCTCCAAACAGTGGGAGGACATTTTAATAAGATTATTTAAAGAATGAAAATAATCTTTTTTTAGACTGCAGTTGATAAAAAGCTGTGGTATAATAGCAAACGAGAGAATTTTAGGAGGAACGATACGTGAGTAAAAAAGATACGAAAAAACCATCAGGTGCACGTGAACCTTGGGAGCAGTCAATTTATGAAACAGATAAGAATACTGGGGGTTCCCGCTCAGAAAAGCGTCAACAAAAAAAAGGCAATACGGTCTTTCTAACAATTTTAGTGATTCTTTTATTATTGATCATTTCTTTACCAGTCGGAACGTATCTCTATGTGATGAGAGATAAACCTAACGATAATAAGCAAACGAGTCAACCATCGTCATCAGTGGTTGTTCAATCATCAACAAAAAATAGTTCGACACAGTCATCATCTTCAAGTGCTAATACATCGCAAGAGACATCTGGATCAACTTCTGATGCAGTGACTGATGGTGGGCAAAATAGTGTGTCACAAGAGACAACGCCGACAAGTTCAGCAGAAGATACAGCACCTGTTTATACTGAAGTATTGAATGGAGAAGGACCTAATCAGGTAGCGTCAAGAAATGGCATAACTACAGATGAACTTTTACAATTAAATGGTCTAAGTTTGAATTCAGTTTTACAACCAGGTCAGTCATTACGAGTTAAATAATACAATTGAGTAACCATTGAATGTCTAGCATGATGGTTACTTCTAAGGGTCTGAAACAAAACATCTTCTGTTTTGTACCAGACTCTTTTACTATGCGATAAACAAAGGAGTGCATTATGAAAAAAATCAGTATTGCGATTGACGGACCAGCATCTTCTGGAAAAAGTACAGTAGCCAAAATCTTAGCAAAAAAATTACATTATATTTATTGTGACACAGGTGCAATGTATCGTGCCTTGACCTATTTAGCAATCCAAAAACAGGTCGACTTTGAAAATGAAACAGATTTAGTCAAATTATGCCTTGAACATAAGATTTCCTTTAAACAAACCGAGCAAGAACAACTTGTCTATGTGGATGGAATCGAAGTAACTGAAGAAATTAGACAACCAAACGTGACGAATGCTGTTTCTATTGTTGCAAAACACGGAGCTGTTCGGAGTAAAATGGTGGAATTGCAACAATTGATCGGTCGTGAAGGCGGAGTTGTTATGGATGGAAGAGATATTGGAACAGCCGTATTACCAGATGCGGAAGTAAAAATATTTTTAGTCGCAAGTGTAGAAGAACGTGCGGAAAGACGCTATAAGGAAAACCAAGAAAAAGGAATCACAACGGACTTTGATACGTTGAAAAAAGAAATCGAACACAGAGATTATCTTGATTCAACCAGAGACGTTTCACCTTTAAAACAAGCAATTGATGCGGTGAAAATCGATACAACGGGAATGAATATAACGGAAGTTGTAAAAGCAATCGAAGAGGTAATTTCAGCGAAAAGTTGAGAGTCAAGTTTTTATTTTAATAGCCAGAAAGAAAGTATGCTTTAAAAAAGTTATACTTTCTTTGTCTTTAAGAAAGAAAACTGCTGCTTATTTAAAAGAAATGAAAGAAAATGAGAGAAATCGCTTTATTTTTTCGATGAAATCCCGTACTATTAAAGAAGTAGGTCAGTTTTTTACGAATTTTTTGGTGGCATAGGAGGATAAGTATTCATGACAGAAGACAAAAAAGTGGAAATCAGTAACGAAACAATGGAAGATGCAATGAACAGTGTCCAAGAAGTAAGTGTAGGTGACATCGTTAAGGGTGAAGTACTTGCAGTTGAGGACAAACAAGTTGTCGTTGGTATTGAAGGTGCCGGCGTCGAGGGTGTAGTACCAGCAAAAGAACTATCTACAACACAAGTGGAAGATATCAATGAATTAGTTAAAGTCGGTGACATTTTAGATTTAGTTGTCATCACATCAATCGGTAAAGACAAAGAAAATGGCAGTTACTTACTTTCTAAACGTCGTTTAGATGCTAAAAAAGTTTGGGAAGACATCGAAAAAGATTTCCAAGCAGGCAAAATTATCGAAGCACCTGTTACAAATGTTGTAAAAGGCGGTTTAGTAGTTGATGTTGGTGTTCGAGGATTTGTTCCTGCATCAATGGTAGAAGACCATTTTGTTGCTGATTTTTCAGAATACAAAGGTCAAACATTGACGTTTAAAATCATTGAAATCGAGCCATCAGAAAACCGCTTGATTTTATCTCATAAAGCAGTCGTTGCTGCTGAGAAAAATTCTAAGAAAAAAGATATCTTAGCAACACTTCATGATGGCGATATCGTTGAAGGAAAAGTTGCTCGTTTAACTGATTTTGGTGCGTTTATTGATTTAGGCGGAATTGATGGATTAGTTCATGTTTCTGAAATTGCACATCAACATGTTGGTAAACCAAGTGATGTACTAGCAGTTGGTGATGAAGTAAAAGTTAAAATTCTTTCAATCAATCCAGATGAAGAACGTGTTTCTCTATCAATCAAAGAAACCTTAGCTGGACCTTGGGAGGATATCGAAAACAAAGCGGCTGTTGGTTCTGTCCTTGATGGAACTGTCAAACGTCTAACTAGCTTTGGTGCATTTGTTGAAGTGTTCCCAGGAGTTGAAGGGTTAGTTCATATTTCTCAAATTTCACATAAACACATTGCTACACCTCATGAAGTATTACAAGAAGGTGAAGCAGTGAAAGTGAAAGTATTAGAAGTTAATCCGGAAGAACACCGTATTGCATTAAGCATCAAAGCTCTAGAAGCAAAACCTGAATCTCAGGAAGAACCAAAAGATGTTCAAGAATATGAATTGCCTGAAGAAAATACTGGCTTTACAATGGGTGATATATTAGGTGATGCTTTAAAAGCGCAAGATTCTGATTCAGAATAATTTTATTGTTAGAGCGAAGGGAAACCTTCGCTTTTTTAGTTAAAAGCAAAAAAACACCAACTAGCCTATTTTAGTTGGTGTTTTTTGAGATTACTAATTATAAATCACGCGTAAATCGGCTGGTGTGTGCTCTCCTCGGTAGTGTTTACGGAATTGATGGGGAGATTGTCCAACTTTTTTCTTGAATAATTTACTGAAGTAAGTAGAGTCAATGTAACCAACCGTGCCAGAAATTTCTGTGATTGATTCTTCCGTTTTCATTAATAATTGTTTTGCTTTTTCTATACGGTAAGCAGTCAAATAATCAATAAAATTCATACCGACAGCTTCTTTAAAGAATCGACTAACATAGTGTCGGTTTAAATGCATGATATCAGCTAAGGTAGTTAAATTGATTTCTTCATCATAATGATCGTGAATATAATCTAAAATAGTGTTGATTTGTTCTTTTGCCAAGACAGTTGGCTTATTGTTCAATACATCCATTAAAGAAACTTGGTTGAGCGATTTAACACATCGATCAACAGCAAATTTTAATTCGTTGAGGTCAACGGGCGTTAATAAGTAATCGATCACACCGCACCGCAAAGCTTGATGAATACTTTGGAAATTATCTCGTTCTGTTAATATGATCACTTTGATATTGGGTAGTTGTTGCACTATTTTACGTTTTACGATAAAACCATCGACATCTAAATGATCAATGGCAATCAAAAGAATTTCAGGAAGGAGCTTTTCTGCAATAGCTAAAGCCTCTTGTTCGGTTCTTGCAGGAGGTAACACTTTTATATTCATGAATGAGTCGTTGATAGATTGATGAAGTGTTTGTTGTTCTTTTGCATCATTACTGACAATCAATAATCGGCACATAAGTAAACCCTCTTTTCTTTGATGAGATAATAGTCCTTCTGTTTGTGAAATTTTCTTTACTACTCTATAATACCTTGAATAAATAAAGCTTTCAAGTGCAATTCTTTGTGAAAAAAATACACAAATAGGTAAATTTTGTCCACAATCTTCTTAAAATATTCCCTAACAAATTGCTCTAAATAGATTAAAATCAATTTGTAAGCGTTTAAAAAAGAAGGAGTGTTCAAATATGACTGAAGTAATCAAAGTAAAAGAAATTGAAACACTAGTCGAAACAGCAAAGAAAGCACAAGCCGTGTATGAAAACTATACACAAGAGCAAGTAGATGCTATCGTAAAAAATGTCTATCAAAAAACACTTGATAATGCCGAAAAATTAGCTATTTCAGCAAATGAAGAAACTGGATTTGGAAAAGTTTCAGATAAAATAATAAAAAATACTTTTGCAAGTGAACAAGTTTATGAAAGTATCAAAGACTTACCAACAGTGGGTGTGATCAATCGTCGTAAAGAAGAGAAAATAATTGAAATTGGCATCCCATTAGGTGTTGTAGCGGGTCTAATCCCGTCAACAAATCCTACTGCAACAGTTATCTTCAAATCATTGATTGCTTTAAAAACTAGAAATGCGATTGTATTTTCACCTCATCCCAAAGCGTTGAAATCAATTTTAATGGCAGTTGAAATTATCGAAAAAGCAGCAATTGAAGCAGGAGCCCCAGAAGGGTTAGTTCAAGTGATTCAAAATCCTACTTTAGAAGCGACAAGTGCTTTAATGAAACATGCAGATGTTTCACTGATTCTTGCCACAGGTGGTAAAGCAATGGTTCAAGCAGCTTATAGCTCTGGTAACCCAGCAATTGGTGTAGGTCCTGGAAATGTACCAGTATTGATTGATGCAACGGCCGATATTGCTCATGCAATCGATTGTGTAGTCAGCAGTAAAACATTTGATAATGGAATCATTTGTGCTTCAGAACAAGCTCTTGTTGTTGATAAAACTGTGAAAGAGGCTGTAATCGAGCAACTGAAAGCCCAAAAAGCTTATTTTATGAATGAAGAAGAGTCTGGTAAAGTCAGTCAGTATATTTTAAGAGAGACAGGAACCTTGAACCCAGAAATTGTTGGAAAAAGTGCAGTGGATGTAGCAAAATTAGTTGGTATTTCTGTACCGGAGGAAACAAGTATTTTAATTTCTGAGCAGTCAGAAATTGGGCATCACAATCCATATTCAAGAGAAAAACTAACACCGATTTTAGGGCTATTTACAGTGGATTCTTTTGAAGACGGGGTAGAAACTTGTAAAGCATTACTTGCAAATGAAGGAACTGGTCATACTGCAGTGATCCATACAACCAAGGATGAAAATGCTGAAATCTTTGGATTAGAAATGAGAGCATCTAGAATTTTAGTAAACACATTAGGTGCTTTGGGTGCGATTGGAGCAACAACAAAACTAGCACCTTCAATGACACTTGGTTGTGGCGCAATGGGTGGAAGCAGTACGACAGATAATGTGACAGCTCATCACTTGATGAATGTAAAACGCATTGCCTATGGTGTTGAATAAAAAGAAAATTTGAAGCAAGGATAATCGTTTAGTTCTTTTTCAAAACGATTATCCTTGCTTTTTAGTAGCTCTTTGTCTGTTTTTTTAATGTTCTGGAGTTCGTCAATGAAAGTGACTAAATGTATACTATTTAAGTTTTACCCCCAAGAAAAATGAGCTTATGTATCAAATAAATAATAGTTTTTCTCATTTTTTTGTTTATCGATCAACTATCTACAACAATTTCTTGCATCTTAGACAAGCTTTAGGTAAACTAGTAAGGATTGAAAACTTGTCAAGGAGGTAATTTGAATGGCAAATCCAACAATTGCAATTGTCGGTCGTCCTAACGTAGGGAAATCGACAATTTTTAACCGTATAGCTGGTGAGAGAATCTCTATCGTAGAAGACACACCAGGTGTAACAAGAGACCGTATTTACGCCACAGGAGAGTGGTTGGGACGCGAGTTCAGTATTATTGATACAGGTGGTATCGATCTAAGTGACGAACCGTTTATGGATCAAATCAAGCACCAAGCAGAAATTGCCATTGAAGAAGCAGATGTGATTATTTTTGTCGCAAGCGGCAGAGAAGGGGTTACAGACGCTGATGAATTAGTAGCCAGAATTTTGTATCGCAGCAACAAACCAGTGATTTTAGCTGTCAATAAAGTTGATAACCCTGAAATGAGAAATGATATCTACGAATTTTATTCTTTAGGATTAGGCGATCCATTTCCTATTTCTGGAAGTCACGGTTTAGGTATCGGGGATGTTTTGGATGAAGCTGTTAAACATTTTTCAACTGAAATCGAAGAGGAAGATGAAGACACAATCAAATTTAGTTTGATTGGGCGTCCAAACGTGGGTAAATCATCTTTGATCAATGCTATTTTAGGTGAAGAGCGTGTGATCGTTTCAGAAATTGAAGGAACGACTCGGGATGCAATCGATACGCATTTTGAATCAGAAGATGGGCAAAAGTTCTTAATGATTGACACAGCTGGTATGCGCAAACGAGGTAAAGTGTACGAATCAACAGAAAAATACAGTGTGATGCGTGCTATGCGTGCAATTGAACGCTCTGATATTGTTTTAATGGTCTTGAATGCAGAAGAAGGGATTCGAGAGCAAGATAAGAAAGTAGCTGGTTATGCTCATGAAGCTGGCCGTGGTATCATCATCGTTGTCAATAAGTGGGATACCGTTGAGAAAGAAACAAATACGATGCGTGATTTTGAAGAAGAAATTCGCGAAGAGTTTCGATATCTTGACTATGCACCGATCATCTTTGTTTCAGCATTAACGAAGCAACGCTTAAATAAACTACCAGAATTGATCGAACTTGTCAGCATGAATCAAAATTTACGTATTCCATCTGCTTTGTTGAATGATGTAGTGATGGATGCCATCGCGATTAATCCAACTCCAACAGATAAAGGCAAGCGTTTGAAAGTCTTTTATGGAACACAAGTGGCAATCAAGCCGCCGACTTTTGTTATTTTTGTGAATGAAGAAGAATTAATGCACTTTTCTTATGCACGATTCTTAGAAAATCAGATCCGTAAAGCTTTCACTTTTGAAGGGACACCAATCAAAATCATACCAAGAAGACGGAAGTAGAGCATTTTACCATACTTTTTTCAAATGTACAAATAAATTCATTGAGTTATAAAAAAAAATGATAGTTTTAGAAAAAACTGGTTAAAACGCATCAAAAACCTTGCTATTACAAGCTTCCTATGATATCGTGATAACAGAATATTGATCCAATTCAATATTTGTACGTCATTTTTGGACCACTCAAAAATAAACGTAAATTAGATATCTTTTAGATATCCTATCCCTTGTGGAGGAGGTGAAATAATCCATGGCAAATAAAGCAGAATTAATCGAAAACGTTGCATCTTCAACTGGTTTAACTAAAAAAGACGCAACTGCAGCAGTGGATGCTGTATTTTCAACAATCCAAGAATCTCTTGCTAAAGGTGAAAAAGTTCAATTAATCGGTTTTGGTAACTTCGAAGTTCGCGAACGTGCAGCTCGTAAAGGACGTAACCCACAAACTGGTAAAGAAATTCAAATCGCTGCAAGTAAAGTACCTGCGTTCAAACCAGGTAAAGCGTTGAAAGATGCTGTTAAATAAGACAGTTCTTAGAACCCTTGATTATTCAAGGGTTCTTTCTTTTTTTATTATCGTAAATATGTATACGGGGAATGATTTCATTTGTTATGGTAGAAATAATCTTGTTTACTTTATTATAGTTTTTTTGTTCGATTTAGTGATGTTTAATTCGATAGACTTACCAATTATCGTACTGCTCAAAGATTAATACTTTTTGAACATGCTATTGTTGCTAGAATTAAAACTATTGGCAATTACTGGACTAGTAAGAAGTATCCGTAACAGCAGAAAAAAAGATTCTGGCCACTTTTTCCATTTTAATTATAATATATACAATTTAATGTATTTTTTCTTTTTAAAAGTTGCAAATTATTATCTTTATGGTATGATAGTGTTAAAGTGAAGGGAGAATTAAATAGTATGAAAAAGAAATTATTAGTAGCTGGATGTTTGGTAGCTTTGGGTTTGCTTGGCAGTGGTTTATCACCTGTTACAGCATTGGCACAGGAAACGATTAATCCAGTTGTTGGAGTGACGACAAAAGCAACTGTTGTTAAACAGACGTTCACTTTATCGAGTAGCGATTCCAAACGCATTTATTTTACGACTACGAATAAAGAGAAATTTGCATCGAAATTTTTATTCAAGATCAAAGCGGAGAATCCAAACAATGACTATTTTGGTGTAGAACATTATAAAAAAGCAGATGAGTTAATATTTAATAGTAATTCAGTTGAAGAATATAAATATTCTGCAGCGTCGAATGTCTCAGTAAAAGCAGACGAAATTATAACTATCACTAACTATTCAGCAGTTTCAATGAAATTTACTATAGCATACACAATGGGTATACAAATGAAAGAAATCCCATGTATTGATTATAGAGATATAGACTTTGATTTATAAATTACAGTGCAAAAAGGAGAAAGCTTAACAGCTATCTCCTTTTTTTAAGTGAAGTTTAGGCGGAAATCTATAGGATCACTACAATACATAGAGTTTTTTTATTTTAAAGTAGTTAAATAAAAAAGCCAATCTAGGAAGATTGGCTTAACGGATAACGAATAATTAGCTATGTCTAAAAAAAGTTTCGTTTAACTATGAACAATGCAAAGTGCTAATTATTCAAATCAGACTGAATCACTCCGTTTCTGAAAACATACGAACTTTTAAAGAACTGCGCTATTTTTCATTAGAAGTTAGTCATTTTCTGAAACAAGTTAAGTATAAACAATAAATAAGTTTTTTTATGTATGCAAATTAGAATTTATATACTAAAATAGTGAATCAATAATGTCTGTTCTTTAAGAAAATTAAAAGAACATATGTCTTTGATGGCAGTTGATTGCTTTTTAAAAATAAAAATCATCCCTCTTTCTGTTTTAATACAACTAATGGTAAAATGGAGAAGAGGGGTGTTATCGATGAAAATAGTTTATACGAAAAATCAGTTACAAACGACCATTATCTATGGTGAAACGTTTGCTGCGCAGATTAAATCAGTTTCATTTGAGTCGAAACATCTTTTTTTGATTACGAATCAGCGGTATTACGATTTATTTTCGGAGAAATTGATTCAGCTTTTTGATGACAAACTGGAATTAGATTGGTATATTTGTAAGAATGATGCTCATTGTAACAATATGAATGAGATGGAAGGATTGTTAGGGTTTTTAGCGGATTTTGATCAACAGCAAGAATTTCTCTTTCTAGGTGTTGGAAATGAAGGTGTTGTTCAATTAACGAGCTTTTTACAGGAAACATCTGTGTTGAATTCTACTTGTTGGCTCTTACCGTTGTCAATTCAGTCATTAAGCAAAAGTCTGATTGGTGAGGCTCAAATCGAATTGAAGAATCATCCTGTTTTGCAGAGTCGCGTATTAGCGGACAAGATACTTTATGATCGGACTTTAACAACAGATAGTGGTGATGGGAAATTAGTTGATTTTCTTGTCTTCATCCGCTGTGGCTTGGTTTGCAGTCACGACTTTTTACGAATGCTTTTTAAAAATTATAGTGATGCAGCTCGATTGAACCAACAGTCCTTTAATGGGATGCTAGATGAAATGATAAGCTATTATGAAACGAACGGGCAAGCAATTGATCGATTTGGTCAACTATTTGAACAAGGATTTTTAGAAACACCAAATGGACATTTGTTATCTGGTCATATGAAGCGGTTTTTAGGCTGTTTATTACAGCTTCTATGGGCACAAGAGGTCAATGGATTTTCGTTTCATTATAAAAACTTTATCATTTGGTTGATCCGTTTAGGCTTTCCCGTTGATTTTCCTGAGCAAATATTAGTCAGTGATTACGTGGAAGGCATTTTAAAGTGTGTGGATCGTGGTGAGGCAGTTATGATATTGAAAGAAGTAGGTGTGATTGATTCTGTCCAACAACCAAAGACTGAGGATCTGTTAGCAACAGTAGAACAATATAAAATTATTTTAAAAGAAATTAGAGGATAAAATATGAAAACATATAGCGAAAAAATGCTACAAGCATTACATGAAGAAGAGTTGGCGCAAGCACAATTGATGCTGGCTGAAGCCATTAGAAAAGATGACGACGATACACTTGCTGATTTAGGGGAAGAATTATTATCACTAGGATTTTTAGAAGAGGCCAAATTAGTTTTTGAGCATCTATTATCTATTTTTCCTGAAGCAGATGGTTTGAATATTCCATTAGCAGAGATTGCAATTGAAAACAACTTGATTGATGATGCTTTTGTCTATTTAGAAAAAGTGGGGAAAGATAGTGATAGTTATGTTCAAAGTTTACTTGTAACAGCAGACTTATATCAAGTGATCGGTATACCAGAAGTCAGTGAAGCGAAATTAAAAGAAGCACAGCGATTAATGCCAGATGAACCATTGATATTATTTGCTTTAGGTGAATTGTATTTCTCTAATGGACAGCTCCAAGAGGCATCAGCGGCCTATGAAGAGTTGCTTGAGGCTAACGTGACAGAAATCTCAAGTGTTTCTATCAATGAACGGCTAGGAAGCAGTCGTAGCATGTCAGGCGATTTTGAAGAAGCGATCCCTTTTTTAGAAAAAGCATTAGAAGAAGGGCAGACAGATGATCGTTTATTCCAATTAGCTTTCACTTATCTACAACTACATGAAAACCAAAAAGCAATTGCATTGTTACAGCAATTAAGAGCATTGAATCCACACTATCAATCGTTGTATCTCTCTTTAGGTGAAGCACTACAAGAAGAAGAACAATTAGAAGAAGCACAAATTGTCTTAACTGAAGGGATTAAAGAGAATCCTTTTCAAGTAGATTTATACCAGTTAGCATCTGAAAATGCTTACCGATTGCATGACATAGAAAAAGCTGAGTCACTGCTATTACAAGCTTTGGAACTTGGTGAAAAAACAGATGAAACAAGACTCACACTAAGTAATTTGTATTTGAATGAAAATCGCTTCGACGAAGTAATTGAAGTTGTACAGCAAATGGAAGAACAAGGTCATCCCTATGGTGAATGGAATTTAGCGCATGCTTATAATGAGTTGGAAGAGTTTGATTTAGCAAAAGTACATTATGAACAAGCGTACCAAGAACTTTCTCATGAACCAGAATTTTTAAAAGAGTATGCGGTATTCCTTCGTGAAGAAGGGCAATTAGATAAAGCTAAGGAATTATTACAACACTATCTTCAGCATGAGCCAGGTGATAATGAGGCAGAATCATTGTTAGAAGATATTGAAGAAAGATAGGTGATAAGATGTTTGTCAATGTCGCAGATAAAAAGGACTTTTTAATCTGGTTAGTTAATAATATTTCGTTTAGCCAAAGAGAGGTTTTGTGGATTTTAAATTATTTAATCAATCATGAAGCTATTTTGAATAATGTCCACTTTATTGAACAAGCAGACAAAGCAGTTCGTGGAATAAAAGTGACATCAAGAGAGATGGAAGACGAACCGATTCGTTTATTTTTATCTGGGAAAGAATTTACGGATACAGATCAGATTTTTCATGAAATTCGGATGAATTGGAAAGAAGCTCTTTATGTTGAATGCGTTTTTGACGGTTCTTGGCAAAATAGTCAATATTTATCAATTCTAGAAGACAATCCTTATGCCCGATGGAATGAACAGATAAGTGAAGAAGTCATCGAAAGTATCAATGATTTTTTTGCTCAAGAAGAGAAACAGGCAAAGGTGAATTTGTTGTATAATCAAATCGATTTAGCTTTGGAAGATAACAATTATGAAGCATTTTTAGAATTGACGAATGAATTGAATCATTTGAACAAGTAAAAAGGGAAAGAGGATTGGGATAATTCCCATCTTCTTTCCCTTTTTACTGATTTTAATTAAGTTGTTTTTTTCTTTTAAATAGCATTTTTGTAGGCCTTGCATAGGTGAATCCTTCTCCAATTGCTTCATGGACGTTGATGACAGAGATGAAAGCTTTTGTATCCAGCTCATGAACAATGCGTTTGATTTCCATGATTTCACTTGGACTAACAACGACATAGAGCACTTTTTTATCAACTTGAGAATAACCACCTTGACCATCTAAATAAGTCACACCGCGTTCTAGTAAGGTCATAATCACTTCTCCAATATCTTCAGAATGATCTGAAATCACTAAAATCCCTTTAGCTGCATAAGCACCATCCAAGACAGAATCAACGACCTTACTGAAAACAAAAGAAACAATCAAGGTATACATCATTCGTTTGACATCGATATAGCTCAAAGACAGAATCAATACTAAAATATCAAAAATCAGTAATGAACGTCCCATGCTGACACCATAATTTTTTTCTAAAATCCGTGCAACCACGTCGGTTCCACCAGTTGTTCCACCTACGCGATAAACTAAACCACTGCCAATTCCAGCTGCAAGCCCAGCCAATAATGAAGCAATCAGCAAATCATGGTCTAAATTAACTTCTATCGGAAATCGTTGCCATAACCATAAAAAGACTGATAAAGAGACGGTTCCTAAAATTGTATAATAAAATGAATGCTTCCCTAAAATTTTCCCACCAATCAAAATTAGCGGAATATTGATAATCAAAGTTGAATAAGCGGGATCAATATAAAAAAGTGCACGTAAAATCAATGTTATCCCAGTCACTCCACCTTCAGCTAAATCATTTGCAATATTGAATGTTACTAACCCAAATGCATAAAGACAGGTTCCTGCTAAAATCAACAAGATGTCTTTAACATAAAACTTTTTTTCTTCAATCATAGTGTTCACTCCTAAAACGTATTGGCCAAAGGTGTCTGTCTTTGTACCAAAGAACCCTTATCCAGTACTCACTTTATCATTCTCATTATAAAACAACAAGTAGAACCTTTTCAGATTGCGCACTTTTTGATAAGATGTGTAGTAGAAAGGTTGGGGTAAAAATGAAAGACGAAAATCAATCTTTGCATTCTATGCAAGAAGAGGTGGATACGTATATCCAACAATTTAAAACGGGTTATTTTTCTCCATTAAGCCAAATGGCACGTTTAACGGAAGAAGTAGGGGAATTAGCGCGAGAAATCAATCATTACTATGGCGAAAAACCTAAGAAAATAGATGAGAAACCAAAAACCGTTTCTGAAGAGCTTGGAGATGTTTTGTTTGTGACGATGATCATGGCTAATTCATTAGATATAGATTTAACAGAAGCATTTCAAAAAAACATGGAAAAATTCAATCAGCGGGATAAATATCGTTTTGAACGAAAGGACGGGCAAACAAATGATTAAAATTGTAGTCGCAGGATTTAAAGGAAAAATGGGGGCAACTGCAACCAAGATGGTTTTAAACCATGAAGGGTTTGAATTGGTGGGTGTACTAGATCCATTTGAAGAAAAGAAAAATCTTAAAGAACTAGCTGAATATCCAGCGATTGATGTACCCATTTTCAGAACAAAAGAAGACGTTCTTTCTGTTCAACCAGATGTTTGGATCGATTTTACGATTCCTAAAGTCGCTTATGAAAATACTCATTTTGCCATTGAGCACAAAATTTCGCCAGTTGTTGGTACAACTGGGTTAACAGAAGAACAGTTGGCTGGACTGACTGAGCGTTCACAATCATTGAAAGTCGGTGGCTTGATTGCACCAAATTTTGCAGTTGGAGCTGTTTTAATGATGCAATTTGCACAAAAAGCTGCTGAATATTTTCCAGATGTTGAAATTATCGAGCTTCACCATGATAATAAATTAGATGCACCTAGTGGGACAGCACTCAAGACTGCTGAAATGATGAGTGAAGTCCGCCTAAAAAAAAATCAAGGACATCCAGAAGAAAAAGAACTGATCGACGGCGCGCGTGGAGCTGATTTTGAAGGAATGAAAATCCATAGTGTTCGCTTACCTGGGATGATTGCGCATCAACAAGTACAATTTGGCGGCGTAGGTGAAGGGTTGACGATTAGGCATGATTCTTATGATCGTAGCTCGTTTATGACAGGAGTTGCTTTAGGCTGTGAAAAAGTTGTCCATTTAGATACATTAGTCTATGGATTGGAAAATCTACTATGAAATTAGACATAATACCAGATGAATTTACACGAGCAGCAGGTGTGCTGAAAGAGATTCAAGCTCATGGATATGAAGCTTATTTTGTTGGTGGTAGCGTTCGTGATGCATTATTGAATAAAGAGATTCATGATGTTGATATAGCTACAAGCGCATATCCAGAAGAAATCAAACAAATTTTTCCAAGAACAGTCGATGTCGGAATCGAACATGGAACAGTACTTGTTTTAATAGGTGATGAGCAATATGAAATCACTACTTTTAGAACAGAATCAGCCTATCAAGACTTTAGACGACCGGACAGTGTGACTTTTGTTCGTTCTTTAAAAGAAGATTTAAAACGCCGAGATTTTACGATCAATGCATTAGCAATGGATGTCGAAGGTACGATTATTGATTTATTTGATGGGATGAATGATTTAAAACAACGAATCATTCGTGCTGTCGGGAATCCTAAAGAACGATTTCACGAGGATGCTTTACGGATGATGAGAGGGCTTCGCTTTGCCAGTCAATTAGATTTTACGATTGAATCACATACATTAGCGGCTATTGAAGAATTCCATCCACTTTTAGAGAAGATTTCTGTAGAGAGAATTGCTGTAGAGTTTATCAAACTATTATTAGGTAAAAATAGAAAAAATGCTTTAATACCGTTTATTGAAACGGAATGTTATCAATATTGTCCAGGATTAAAAAAATATGGAGAAGCACTATTTAATTTCGCTGATCTTCCTAATAAACAAATCGAAGCTGAAAATCAAGCATGGACATTGTTGTTTCATACAATGGAGCTAAAAGAGAGTGAAATTCGCAGTTTTTTGAAATTGTGGAAACAGTCCAATCAAATGATTCATGAGGTACAAGAGCTGATTTACGGGCTAAATAGAAGGCTTTCAGAAGACTGGAATGTTATGGATTTATTTAATCTGGGGTTGGATGCAGCCTTATCTGTAGAAAAGCTATTGTTTTATTATGGTCGAAATAGTAAACTTGAAGAAGTGAAAGACCGTTATTTATATTTGCCGATTCATGATAGAAAGCAACTTGCGATTACTGGGAATGATTTGCTAGATTATTTCGATAAAAAACCTGGAAAATGGCTAGGTGAGACAATCGAAGCAATTGAAACAGCTGTTGTAAAAGGTCAAATAGTGAATAACAAGGAAACGCTACTGGCATTTGCGAAGGATAAGATGGATAAGGAGTGATAAGTATGGAAGAGTTTTCTAAAAGGTTTGTTGTTGGTCCTAAGCAGACTGCAAAAGAAATTGGGTCAGGTGATTTAGACGTTTTGGCGACACCGGCGTTGTTAGCAATGGTTGAAAATACAAGCAAAGAATATTTGCATAAAGAATTAGCACCTGAGGAAACAAGTGTTGGTACAGTGATCAACGCGAAACACTTACGACCTTCTAAAGTCGGAGCTGAGATTATTGTCAAAGTAAAAGTTGATTCTCAAGAAAAATCAAAGATAAATTTTTCTTTTGACGTTTTTGATGATGAACAACTAGTAGCAACTGGAATCCATCAACGAGCTGTTATCTTAACAGATGTTTTTTTGGATAAATTGTCACTTCCTAAGTAATGATGCGAATGGGGTGACCTAGTTACAAAGTTATGCTAAACTTAACTTTGTAGAAATTATTTTAGATAAGGGGACGTAAATTATGAGTAGAGAAATGACTGGATTAAAGTTTTATTTTAGAAATGGCGAAACATGGACGATCGGTCGCCGTTTTATCGGAGATTTATGGATCAAACAAATCACAACTAGCTTTGGCCGTATCCACGGAAGTGAATTTATGGAAATTCACCCATGTGAAGGCTTCAAAATCGAAATTTTCCAAGAAGGCGATCATGTTCAAACGCACGATATCAACCTTGGTGGATTAGAGTTAGGTATGTTTGCTCGCGCCTTGAAATATGAAGATATTGAACGTATGGAAATTTTGTACAAAACTGGTACTCCAGATTTAGTTTACTTCCCATACAAAGATAAAACTGACGAAGGTTTAGACAATGTGTATCAATCTACTAAAGTCAGCGAAAAAACAAAAAGCTTATATATTGTAATTGACCCATCTCAAACGGTTGATGATGTGTATGGTGAAGAACTTTAATAAATGACTGTTGAGACCGTAGATTTCTTTTTAAAGATTCTACGGTCTTTTCGTTAAAATTGCGAGGTGTAGAATGAAAGCAATTGAATTATTATATAAGGAAAGTAAAAAAAATATAGTGCTGAATAAAGCAGCCATGTTACCAGAAAAAATGGCCAATCAGTTGTTAATCAAAGTTGAAGCTGCTGCAGTCAACCGCACTGATTTAGTGGCAATAGACACAGGGATATTGCCGAAAGGGAATCCGATCCTAGGCGTTGAAGTTTCAGGAACAGTTATACAAAGTGAGTCAGATGCATTTCCTTGCGGAAGTCGCGTAATGGGGCTTGTAAACGGTGGCGGATATGCGGAGTACGCTGTGATGAATGTCGGTAATGCAATGCTTTTATCCAATCAATTAACATTTGAGGAAGGGGCGGCAATTCCGGAGGTATTTCTAACGGCCTATCAAACCTTATTTTGGCTTGGTGAGCTAGGTTCTAGCGAATCAGTCTTAATCCATGCGGGTGCCAGTGGTGTGGGAAGTGCTGCAATTCAGTTAGCGAAACAATTGACCTCCGCTAAAGTATTTGTCACAGCAGGAACATCTGATAAACTTGAACTATGTCGATCATTAGGAGCAGATGTTCTGATTAATTATCACAACGAAGATTTTAGTGAAAAAGTTTACCAAGAAACTCAAGGACAAGGGATCGATGTTATTTTAGATTTTATTGGTGCATCTTACTGGAAAAAAAATCTTGCTAGCATAGCTTACGATGGTCGGTTGATTCTTATCGGTATTTTGGGCGGTACGATTGTAAATGAACTGAATTTAATGGAGTTATTAGAAAAAAGGACAACCATCAAAGGAACCTTGCTAACACCCAGAAGTGATACCTATAAAGCAAAATTGACCAAAGAGTTTTCAGATAAAACAAAATTACTTTTTGAAAATGGGAACCTAAAACCAGTTGTCGATACAATCTTTTCGTTAGAAGAAGTAGAAGTAGCACATCAGTATATGAGAAGTAATAAAAATAAAGGGAAAATCATATTGAAAATCAATGACTGAATAGTGAGAGATGAACATGGTGAAAAAGAATAACGGACCACAAATACAAGAAGAAAAACGAACCATCAGTGCAATGATCGATATCTATTATAAAAAACACAGAGCAACTAAGATCGATAAACAAATGTTGCAGTCTTATTCACAACTTCGATTGGACGTTTGTCGTTTTGGAGAAGAAAAGCCAACTTGTAAGCAATGCCCTAGACATTGCTATCGACCTGATTACAAAGAACAAATGAAAAAAGTGATGAGGTATTCTGGACCAAGGATGTTACTTTATCATCCGGTTTTAGCAATGAAACATTTTATAAAAGAAAATAAAAGTAAAAAAATAAATTACGATAAACCTGGCTAACAAAAGGGTTCCATCAAAAAAAACGTGAAATTTCAACGAGCATAAAACAAAATAGGTTGACACTGGGTTTACCTAGGTATATACTGATAACAATTCTTAAATAAATCAGTTACGGAGTGATTCATATGAAAACCATGAAGCATAACCAATTACAACTGAATAATTATTACTTTAGCTATTTTAGATGAGTTTGTATTCATAAACATTATGGATGCAGACTAGCAAGTTTGTATCTATGATGGCTAGGGGATTTTGAGATGACTTTCAGCCGCGTAGATGAGAAAATCTATAGTGGCTTTTATATTACCTATTTTTTGTGAGGTGTTCACTGTAGATTTTTCTGAAAATTTACGTGAATACCTTTTTTGTTTGAGAAAAACTACTTTTGAGGAGGAAATAAGATGGAAAATAAGATTACAGGACACACAAGACTAGCAGCACTTTTTGCTACACCGATTCGTCATAGTGTTTCACCAATGATCCATAACACTGCTTTTCAAGCTTTAGGGATTGACGCGGTATATCTTGCTTTTGAAGTGGGTACACAAGGATTAGAACAAGCAATTGAATCAATCAAAAATTTAGACATGATTGGGGCAAACTTATCAATGCCAAATAAAATCTTGGCAGTTGATTTTATGGATGAACTAAGTGAAGCCGCTCGCTTAATAGGTGCAGTGAATACTATTACAAATGATCATGGTAAGTTGATGGGACATAATACTGATGGCACCGGGTTTATGCGAAGTTTACAAGATATTGATGTTACTATCATCGGTAAAAAAATGACGATTATTGGCGCAGGTGGTGCCGCTACAGCAATCATTGTTCAAGCTGCTTTAGATGGTGTAAAAGAAATTGTTGTTTATAATCGAAAAGATGATTTTTACGATAAAATCAAAGAGAAATTGGCTTATATTTCAGAAAATACAGGCTGTGGTATTACGTTAAATGATTTATCTGATGAACTCAGTTTAGCTAAAGATGTGGCTGAAAGTGCACTATTATTAAACGCAACGGGCGTTGGAATGAAACCATTAGAAAACCAAACACCGATTCAAGATTTCTCTATAATTCATCCAGATTTAGCTGTTTGTGATGTTATATATACACCTAGAGAAACAGAATTTCTTAAACAGGCTCGTTTACGTGGAGCTAAGACAAATAATGGTTTAGGCATGCTGCTTTATCAAGGTGCAGCAGCATTTGAAAAATGGACAGGACAAGAGATGCCAATAGACATCGTAAAACCAATTATTGAAAATAACTAATTTAGAATTGATTGAAGGAGAGAGTAAACATGATCGTAATTATGAAATCAGAAGCAACAAAAGCACAAATCAAATCGGTGATCGAGCGAGTAAAAAAAGAAGGACTAGAAGTTCATTTAAGTGAAGGAAAAGAGCAAACAATCATTGGTTTAGTTGGTGACACAAGAAAAATGCAAGATGTAGCATTCAATAGTTACGATGGTGTTGAAAATGCGGTTAGAATATCTTTAACATACAAACTAACAAGTCGGGAATTCCATCCAGAAAATACAATTGTTGATGTTGATGGTGTTAAAATAGGCGATGGAAGTATGACAATGATGGCAGGACCATGCTCAATCGAAAGCTTGGATCAAATCCGTGAATGTGCGAGAATCGCTAAAGCGGGAGGCGCAACAATTTTACGAGGCGGTGCATTTAAACCAAGAACATCTCCATACGCTTTCCAAGGTTTGGAAGAGGAAGGGCTTAAATATATTCGCCAAGCAGCCGATGAATTTGACATGAAAGTTATTACAGAAGTTATGGATGAAGCCCATATTGATATGATTGCTGAATACAGCGATATTTTGCAAATCGGTGCTCGAAATATGCAAAACTTTAAATTATTACAAGCAGTTGGAAAAACAGGTAAACCAATTGGTTTAAAACGTGGTATTTCTGGTACAATTGATGAGTGGCTAAATGCAGCGGAATACATCGCTGCTCAAGGGAATTTTAATGTCATTTTCATTGAACGCGGTATCCGCACATACGAAACAGCAACTCGTAATACACTTGATTTAAGTGCTGTTCCACTTATCAAAAAATTAAGTCACTTTCCAATCATTGTTGATCCTAGTCATGGTGTAGGAATTTGGGATTTAGTTCCTTCAATGGCACGTGCTGGGGTAGCGGCTGGTGCAGATGGATTGATCGTTGAGATTCATCCAGATCCCATCAATGCTTGGTCGGACGGACCACAATCATTAAACGAAAAAACATACATGCGCATGATGAAAGAAGTGCACATCATTGAAAAAGCAATGAAAGAAATCAACGATTTAGAATAATTAACTAAATAAGAAACAACTGAAGGTCATTATTTTCTCATTTAAAAAAAGGAGTTGAAGTAAGTGAAACTCACGGTAAGTTTACCCAATCATTCGTATGATTTAACAATTGAAAAAGGCTTGTTAAAAGACATCGGTTCCTGGACAAAAGAACTATGGCTGCCACAAAAAGTTGTGATCATAACCGATACGAATGTCCATCCTTTGTATGGTGAGCAAGTTTATAAAAGTTTGAAAGCAGCAGGATTTGAGCCTTCTACTTTTGTAATCAAAGCAGGAGAGCAAAGTAAAAGCTTGTCTGTGGCTGCTGATATTTATGATTTTTTAGCAGATGAAGGATTGACTAGAAGCGATGGGATCATCGCTTTAGGTGGAGGCGTTGTTGGTGACTTAGCAGGTTTTGTGGCCTCGACATATATGCGTGGTCTTCATTTTTTACAAGTTCCAACGACATTATTAGCTCAAGTAGATAGTAGTATTGGCGGGAAAACAGCAGTCAATACAACAAAAGCTAAAAATTTAGTAGGCACATTTGCTCAGCCAGATGGTGTTTTGATCGATCCAGATACGTTAAGTACGTTGGAAGTTAGAAGAATTCGAGAAGGAATTGCTGAAATCATCAAATCAGCAGCAATTGCTGATAAAGATTTATGGAACCAGCTGGATGTACTAGTAGACGAACACGATTTAATAGTACATGCAACAGATGTTATTTCAGCTTGCTGTAAAATCAAAAAACAAGTTGTTGAAGAAGATGAATTAGATAATGGGGTTCGTTTACTTTTAAACTTCGGTCATACGATCGGTCATGCTCTAGAAAATACTGCTGGTTATGGCAAATTAACTCATGGTGAAGGTGTAGCAATCGGGATGAGCCAAATCACAAGAGTTGCTGAAAGTAAAAATTTGACACCGACTGGTACGACTGAACGATTAAATAAAATGATCCAAAAATTCAATTTACCGACTACGTCAGCCAAATGGGATAGAGAACAATTATACACTGCATTAACTCATGACAAAAAAACACGAGGCGGGAAAATCAATATTATATTATTAGAATCGATCGGTAAAGCCAAAATCGTTCGGATTCCAATTGAAGAAATGAAGAGTTATTTAGACTAGGAGGAAATCATATGCGTTTTATTACTGCAGGAGAATCACATGGACCAGAGTTAACAGCCATCATTGAAGGCTTACCGGCAGGGATGCCACTATCACCAGAGGATATCAATCTAGAGTTAGCTAGAAGACAAGGTGGATATGGTCGTGGTGGCAGAATGTTGATTGAAAAAGATCAAGTACGAATTACTTCAGGTATTCGTCATGGGAAAACATTAGGTTCTCCAGTGACACTTGTCGTTGAAAACAAAGACTGGAAAAACTGGACATCGGTTATGTCGATAGAAGAAGTTTCTGAGAAAGAAAAAAAGATTCGTCGAGTAAATAAACCACGTCCAGGACACGCAGATCTTGTCGGAGGGATCAAGTATCAGCATGATGATCTCAGAAATGTCCTAGAAAGGTCTTCAGCACGCGAAACAACGATGCGTGTTGCAATCGGAGCCGTTGCTAAAAAATTATTGAAGGAATTGGAGATAGAAGTAGCCGGTCATGTTGCAATTCTAGGTGGAATCAAAGCAGAAATCCCTGGAAACTTAACAGTTAAGGAAATTCAAGAACGCTCAGAAAATTCAGACGTTCGAGTATTGGATCCATCTGTTGAACAAGAAATTCGGGATTTAATTGATAAGACAAAGAAAAATGGCGATACGATTGGCGGCGTTGTAGAAGTCGTTGTTGGAGGAGTTCCGATCGGTTTAGGCAGTTATGTCCAATGGGACCGTAAATTGGATGCAAAAATTGCTCAAGCTGTGACGAGTATCAATGCATTTAAAGGTGTTGAATTTGGGATTGGTTTTGAAATGGGCTTTAAGCCAGGTAGCCAAGTCATGGATGAAATTGTTTGGAATAAAGAGACAGGATACACAAGGACATCGAATAATTTAGGTGGTTTTGAAGGTGGGATGACAAATGGTATGCCTATTATTGTTAGAGGCGTTATGAAACCTATTCCGACATTATATAAACCATTGCAAAGTGTTAATATTGACACTAAAGAACCTTATAAAGCAAGTGTAGAGCGATCCGATAGTACAGCAGTTCCAGCGGCGAGTGTCGTTTGTGAAGCTGTAGTTGCTACTGAAGTAGCCCAAGCAATGCTAGAAAAATTTGGTAGTGATGCTTTCGAACAAATGAAAGCAGAAGTTGAGTCATACCGTCGCTATACTCAGACGTTTTAATTGAAATTAAAGATGGAGAGTGAAGCGAAGTGAATAAAAAGGTTTTGATTGTCGGTCTTGGATTGATTGGCAGTTCATTAGCATTATGTATCAAAAAAGGGCATCCATCAATAGAAATCATTGGAATGGATAAGGAAGCAACTTCAGAAGAATTTGCTTTGAAACGAAAAATCATTGATCGAAAAGGAACTTCTCTAGAAGCTGCAGCTGTACAAGCAGATATCATTTTTTTATGTACACCAGTTAAAAGTATGTTGAACCAATTAAAATTATTGGGAACTTTGCCATTAAAACAAAGTGTGATCATTTCTGATGTGGGAAGCACGAAATTAGAAATTATTGAAGCTGCCAAAAAAGCAGGGTTGAAAACATTTATCGGTGGACATCCAATGGCTGGATCGCATAAGTCAGGTGTAACTGCGGCTGATGAAAATTTATTTGAGAATGCGTATTACATTCTAACTTCCTCAGAAACAGAAAAGCAAAATCAAATCAATGAACTAAAAGAGCTATTGGAGAAGACACGAGCAAAATTTGTAGTTCTTACAGCTAAAGAACATGACCAAATTACAGGAATGCTTAGTCATTTGCCACATATTATAGCCGCAGGTTTAGTGAATCAAAGCAAGTCTTTTAATGAAGAACATCCGCGTTCCCAACAATTAGCTGCTGGTGGATTTAGGGACATTACGCGAATTGCCTCTTCTGACCCGCAAATGTGGACTGATATTTTGTTGAGTAATAAAGAGGCTTTATTAGAGTTAATGAGCTCGTGGCAAAATGAAATGGAACAAGTTTCATCTTGGATTCGAGCCGAAAATAAAGAAGCTATTTTTCAGTTTTTCTATGAAGCAAAAGAAACTAGAAGTCAAATGCCTGTACACAAGGAAGGCGCGATCCCAGCGTTCTATGATTTATTCGTGGATGTGCCTGATGTTCCAGGTGTGATTGCTGAGATTACAGCTTTACTGGGCAGAGCGAAACTTTCGCTAATAAATTTGAAAATTCTTGAAACTCGAGAAGATATCTATGGTATTTTACAGTTAAGTTTTAAGCGGCAAGAAGACTTGAATAAAGCAAAACAAACGATTGAAAAAGAAACAAGTTATTTGTGTTATGAAAAATGATCCTTATGTTGATTTTTATAAGAGATTGAGAAAGTGGTTGTATCATACATTTTCTAGCTAGACAAATCTATCTTTAGTAAAATAAAAGGACAATGAGACAAATCAGGTTTCAATAACCGTTTTATACAAGCTTAAACGATTGTTCTGCTTTTAAAATTAGGAGGGATATTTTGGATTTAGTAACTAACAAAGTAGGCTTAAACGGAATGATTGATATTCCTAGCGATAAATCAATTTCACATAGAAGCATTATGTTTGGCGCAATCTCGCAAGGAAAAACAACGATTAAAAATTTTTTGCGTGGCGATGACTGCTTAAGTACCTTAAAAGCGTTTCAAGATTTGGGTGTTAAGATTGAAGATGACGGGGAAATAATTACTGTTCATGGCACAGGTTTTTCAGGGTTAAAACAAGCCACACAAGCAATTGATGTTGGCAACTCAGGGACTACGATTCGTTTGATCATGGGTATTTTGGCTGGTACGAAGTTCACTACAGAATTATTTGGTGATCATTCAATTGCCAAACGACCGATGAATCGAGTGATGATGCCGATCAATCAGATGGGGGTTAAATGTACAGGACATGACGGAACAGAATTTCCACCGTTAACTGTAACAGGAACAGAAAACCTTAGTCCAATCAATTATCAAATGCCTGTAGCCAGTGCACAAGTCAAATCAGCTATTTTATTTGCTGCTTTACAAGCACATGGGCAATCCGTCATTGTAGAAAAAGAAAAAACTCGAGATCATACGGAAGATATGAT
The DNA here is from genome assembly GCF_058216515.1 of Enterococcus sp. AMC1252. Classification (NCBI taxonomy): domain Bacteria; kingdom Bacillati; phylum Bacillota; class Bacilli; order Lactobacillales; family Enterococcaceae; genus Enterococcus; species Enterococcus sp. AMC1252. The sequence goes on along the minus strand of NZ_CM177097.1, from coordinate 2,027,524 downwards.
TCGCCAATTCGGTGGTGAAATTACAGTTTCAGGAAAGGAAATTCGTATTGAAGGACCACAAAAATTAGTTGGACAAGATGTTATCGTGCCAGGAGATATTTCTTCAGCTGCCTTTTTCCTCACAGCGGGTTTGATTATTCCAGATAGTCAAATTGTATTAAATAATGTAGGATTAAACCCTACCCGTACAGGTATCCTTGATGTTATTCAGCAAATGGGTGGAAAATTAATAATTGAAGAAACAAATAGTGATGTGAATAAGGCTGGAACGTTGAGTGTTGAAACAAGTGAGTTAAAAGGAATCGAAATCAGTGGGGAAATCATTCCAAGATTGATTGATGAGTTACCGATCATTGCACTGTTGGCAACACAAGCTGAAGGAACGACAATCATTCGAGATGCTGAAGAGCTAAAAGTTAAAGAAACCAATCGAATCGATGCAGTCGCTAATGAATTAAATAAAATGGGGGCTAATATAGAACCTACTGATGACGGGTTGATTATCCATGGTAAGACAAAACTGCATGGCGCAAAAGTTACAAGTTATGGCGATCACCGTATTGGTATGATGTTGCAAATTGCTGCGCTTTTAGTAAAAGAGGGAACAGTGGAATTAGAGAAAGCCGAAGCAATTTCTGTTTCTTATCCAAGATTTTTTGATGATTTAACTAAATTATATCGATAAACGGAGGAACAAAACATGAAGGGGATTATTTTAATTGGTTTTATGGGAGCAGGTAAAACGACAGTGGGGAAACTACTGTCAGAGAAAACAGGGATGGAACATATCGACTTCGACGATAAAATCGTTGAAGAGATTGGGATGACAATCCAAGAATATTTTGATTTGCATGGTGAAGAAGCCTTTAGAGAAAGAGAAACGAATGTCTTAAAGCGATATTTAAATCATAATCAAGTCGTATCAACTGGTGGAGGTATCGTTATGAGATCAGAGAATCGAGAACTTCTAAAACAAATGGCACCTGTTGTTTATTTACAAACGAAACCAGAAGTTTTTATCTCGCGCTTGAAACATGATCATACAACTGTTAGACCGTTAGTTGTGTCAAAATCTCCAGAAGAAATCACACAGGTTTTTGAACCTAGGATTCCATTCTATGAAGAAAGTGCTAGCTTAGTTATTGCAACAGATAATCGAACACCAGAAGAAATTGTACATGAAATCTTAGAGAATATATAAGTAGGTGAGCCAATGAAAGTCGGATTTTTAGGTCCAGAAGCTTCTTTTACTCATAATGCAACTAAGACTGCTTTTCCAGATGAAGATTTAGTCTCTTATCATTCAATTCCTGCCTGTATAAAAGGAGTTGAGTTTGGAGAAGTCGATTTAGGTGTTGTACCAATTGAAAATACGATTGAAGGTTCTGTCAATACAACAGTAGATTATCTTTTTCATCAAACAACAATTCCAGTAGGTGCAGAAATCGTTTTGCCGATTTATCAACAATTGATGGTGGCAAAAAAGAATATAGAAACTTGGCATGAAACAGCTAAAATATTATCCCATCCTCAAGCATTAGCACAATCACAAGAATTTATTCGGACTTATTTTCCGCTAGCTGATCTTGAAGCAACTCCGTCTACAGCTTACGCTGCAAATTTTGTTTCTAGTCATCCAGATCAAAAAATCGCGGCCATTGCGCCAAAACTTTCTGCTGAGAAATACGATCTTGAAATTGTTGGTAAAGATATTCAAGATGTAGCAATCAACCAGACTAGATTTTGGGTGATTGGGTCTGAAAAAGTTGATTTACCAATAGAGGCAACTGCTAAGAAATTAACCATTGCATTGACGATGCCAAGTAATATACCAGGAGCTTTACACAAAGCATTATCTGTTTTCAGTTGGAGAGATATCGATTTAAGTAAAATTGAGTCACGACCATTGAAAACAACCTTAGGAGAATATTTCTTTTTAATTGATATCAATGTGCAAAAACAGCAACAGCTGCTAGATAACGCTTTAGAAGAAATACGATTGATGGGTGGATCGGTGAAAATATTTGGAAATTATGCGATTCATCCAATCAACGGAGTATAAAGATCTGAAAAGGTCTTTTTATTTTTTGTTAAATTTTAGCTATCTAATAGGAATTTTTAGTGAAATAAGGTATGCTTATAACTGTTGTTAATTAAAGTGAGGTGGAAATGATGAGCCGTGTAGATCGCTATAAACACATACATGATAAATCAAAACCAATAGAAGAAAAAAACGGTTTTAATCCGAGAAAAGAAAAAAATCATACAGAAGAACCGAAAAATAGCTATAATCAAGAACAAGAACCGCTAAATGAACCAAATCAAAATTTGGAACAATCAGATAATACTGAAAAAATGAAAAGTTTTACGAAGAAAGAGAAAAAGCCAAAGAAACCGAAAAGAAAAAGACGGTTTAGCTGGCCTAAAAGAATCGCTTTATTTCTGGTGTTACTGATAGTGCTAGCAGTAGGCTTCTTTTTCAAAGGAAAATCTTATGCTGAGAATGATAATTCGTTGCCTAAAGAGGCAATAGAAACTTTCAATGGTGTGAAGAGTGCGAATGGTGCAAATAATATCTTGATTTTAGGTAGTGATACAAGGGGCGAAGATGCAGGACGAGCAGATACTATTATGGTTTTGCAATTAGATGGACCTTCTAAAAAACCTAAATTGATTTCATTTATGCGTGATACATTTGTTGATATTCCAGGCTATGACGAAAATAAAATTAATGCATCCTATGCTTTAGGCGGAGCAGATTTAGTCCGTCAAACACTAGCTGAAAATTTTAATATTCAATGTAGATACTACGCCAAAGTGGACTTTCAATCCTTTGAAAAAATTATTGATTCAATGTTCCCAAGCGGTGTAAAAATCGATGCTGAAAAAGACTTGAACTTAGACGGTGTTGATATTGCTAAAGGTGTTCAAAAGATGGATGGACATACACTCTTACAATATTCACGTTTTAGAAAAGATGATGAAGGGGATTTCGGTCGTGTTCGTCGTCAACAGCAAGTAATGACAGCTGTTATGGGACAATTAAAAAATCCTTTAGCGTTACTTCGTACACCAGAATCTTTAGGTCGTTTAGTTGGCTATATGTCAACGGATGTTCCCACAACCTTTATGCTTAAAAATGGACCATCATTGATGCTAAAAGGCGGCGGTGGAATCGAACGCTTAGCGGTTCCTGTTGAAGGATCATGGAGCAATCTTGATGTGGACTATGCAGGAAGTGTCCTTCAAATCGATTTAGATACAAATAAAACAGCAGTTCAAAATTTTCTTGGTCAATAAGTATTTTATTTAATTATGACTTGATTTATGCTATATTTATAGTACCGTGTAAAATTAGTGAAACGAGGTTACAAAATGAAAATTGCTATTGTGACAGATAGTACAGCTTATTTACCTGAGCGAATCAAGAACTCACCAAATTTATTTGTTATTCCCATACCTGTTATTCTGGATGGAAAGATATATAACGAAGGAATTGATATCGAAGCTGATGAATATTACAGTTTGTTGAATAGTAGTAAAGAGTTTCCCACAACTTCTCAACCTGCATTGGGTGAAGTGATTGAACTGTACAAAGAAATTGCCTCTAAAGGATATGATACGATTATCAGTATTCATCTATCATCTGGAATTTCAGGATTTGTTAATACATTGTTTTCATTAACTGATTCGATTGATGGAGTTACCCTTTATCCGTATGATTCTAAAATCACAAGTGTACCGATGGGGCATATGGTAGAAGCAGCATTAGATTTAGTAAAAGAAAATGCGAGTTTGGAAGCAATCTTCGCAAAATTGGATATCATAAGAGACAATACCTATGCTTATTTAATCGTTGATGATTTGAATAACTTGGTGCGCGGCGGTCGTTTAACAAATGGTGCAGCATTAATTGCTGGCTTATTGAAAATCAAACCTATTTTGACATTTGAAGATGGAAAAATCGTCTTATTTGAAAAGATCCGTTCAACAAAAAAAGCATTTGCTCGTGCTGAACAAATCATTGGTAAACGAGATGAAGAAATCGGTCGACCAGTGAAATTATATGTGATTCATGCAAATAATTTAGAAGTGGCTGAAGAAGAAAAAGTAAAGCTTCAAGAAAAATATCCAAGTGCAATTATTGAGATTGGTCATTTTAACCCAGTTATTGGAACCCATTTAGGCGAAAAAGCGATTGCGCTTTGTATCTCAGCTCAGTAACTGAATTATAGAAAATAAGGATGAAATAAAACTGGCTAGTGGAGTTTTATTTCATCCTTATTTTTTCGTTCTTTAGATGGATACCTTTTAATTATAATGTTTGCTATGATTATGATAAGGGGGAGAAGTAAATGAAAGAAAATAGTTTTAAAAAAGTCGGAGTACTTGTTTTCTTCTTGTGCAGTATATTGATTGCATTGAGTGGTTGTCAAAATATTAGAATGTTTTTTAAAGGCTTTGAAGAAGACTTTAAAGGGTTGGAGATGTCGATCCAAACCTATGACGAACAAAGTCAACTTGTTGATCATATCGTTGGTAAATCAGTGAAAATTGAACGTGATGAAACATTTGACATTCAAGAAGGGGAAAATGAGAAACAAGGAGATGTCATTCAAATCACCATTGGAAGACACGAAATGCATCATGTAGGTTCGTCAATGATCATCAGTGAAACAGGCTTGGATAATGTTTTTGAAGATTACGCTAAAACTATAGATGTGGAAAAATTTGATCGTGGTGTTCCTTTTATTAATAGCATGGTCAATGATTTAAAGAACTCGTTTTCTGGAAAGAAAAAAGTAGTGTTGATTCGTAGCCAAAACGGTACACCATTAGCAACTTATGCAGGAGACAAAGTTTCAATGTATCAAACCGATGTGCCTAAAAGTACTGGTTTATTGATAGACGGGAAATATTTGTTTATTTATCGCTGTGACTATACGCTTTATGATACCGAATTATTAATGTAATAACTGCATTAGTATAGTTCAACTAAAAAGAAATAGTATGTTACAATTAAAAAAATCATGCCATTTTAATAGATTATCGACAAAAAATAACGATTCAATAGTCATTTTCCTTCAAAAGTAAGGTATACTTAAAGAAAAGGAGGGCGAGTGGATGAGTCTAACTGAAGAGCGATTACAAAAAGAAAAAATGAAGCAAGTTCAACTACTCGCTGCGTATTACCAAGTAGTCAATCGATTACCACTTGGTGATAAGAGAGATCAGATGATTCGTGATATCTTAGCTTGTAAAGATAAAATAAAAAAGATCAATCAACAATTGACAGAACTAAATAAAAAGGATTAATAGCTTTTCAGCTTTATCTGTTCATGCTTAGTGTAAGAATTGATGAAAATATAAAATCCCATTTTTAGAAGGAGCTTATTTTGATTATAGATTTTTTTACAGTACTATTCATAGCTTTTGTTATAATCATGTATATTTATTTGAGTTTAGTAAGGAAAAGCGTTCTTATAAAAAGCATTAAAAGAAAAATAGTTTATATCCTAGTGATTGGATTTAGTATTCTTATCTTGTTGCTTACTCTACTTTCTGAACAAACGATTGATCAAAGAATTCGTGGTTTTTTGTCAGTTTTACTTGTTTTAAGTTTTCTTTTAGATACAAAAGGTCTTTCAGATGATCGTCTTATTTTAGGACCTTTTGATAAAAATGGTGTCCTGTATCAGGATGTTGAAAAGATGGCGTTATTGCTTAAGAAAAAAGAAATCCGTTTAAACTATTTTAAAAATGGCAGACGTGGTCCAATGATGAAATTTTCTATTCCATTAGAAGATTTACTTGCATTTTTGTCTGAACGATTGAACGAAGAGACTGAAATCAGTATTTTGGTGGATGAAGACCAGTAAACATGGAGAAAATAGCATATTACTTTCTCTTATTCTTAAAGGGGATGTTTCAAAGACTTCATTTTAATTAAAAATTAAAAGAATAGTTAATTTTAGTAGGTATTTCTTAAACTGTTTGCTATAATGTGCAGAGAAATTCTGAAAGGAAGTATTGTTGTGAGTAAAGAAATAGAGCAACGAATTGCTGAATTACGTGAAAAATATAAAGAACTGCCTCCAGAGAAAAAAGCAGAATGGGAACGCCATATAAAAAAAAGAAACTTTTTGAACTATAAAAAAATAGAATTGATTAAGTCTGAGTTGCTTCGTTTAGAAGCAAGACGTGCACAATTAGAACTGTGTGATAAAGAAAAAGAGCTTGGATTGATTGAGAAAAAAATTACATGTAAGAAAGAAAAACTGTTACGGTATTTAGGGAAACAACTCAATCATTAATCAATAAGGGGGATACGAGATGGAGTTTGTTTATTTAATTATTGTGTTTGTTTTTGCAATAACATTTTCAAATGTCTTTAACCGAATCGTCCCGATCATTCCTTTGCCAATCGTACAAATAATCGTAGGGGTATTGATCGGTTTGACGGATATCGGTCGTGAAATAGTATTTGAACCAGAAATATTTTTAGTGATGATCATTGCACCGTTATTGTTCCGTGAAGGGGAACGAAATGATATTTCGGCGACGATGAAAAATTTTAGTGTGATTTTATTTTTGGCCTTCATAGGTGTTTTGATTACGCTTGTCAGTGTGGGTTGGGCTTTACATATGGTTATTCCTGCTTTGCCTATCGCAGCTTGTTTTGCTTTGGGAGCAGCTCTTGGGCCTACAGATGCGGTTGCTGTAGGTTCTTTATCTGGAAAAATTCAGATACCACCTAAAGCAATGCATATTTTGGAAGGTGAGGGCCTGATCAATGACGCATCTGGCGTTACCGCTTTTCAATTTGCACTAGCGGCTTTGTTGACAGGAAGTTTTTCAGCTGCTGATGCTGGAATTACATTGATTGTGTCTAGTATTGGGGGAGCAATCGTAGGGGCCATTTTAGTTATGATCAAACGTCAAGTTGTAATGATCCTAGAAAAAGCGTCAGCTAGAGATGTAACCGGTTATTTATTATTAGAGTTATTATTGCCATTTTTAGCTTATATGGTCGCAGAGCTATTCCATGTTTCTGGAATTATTGCTGCAGTGGTAGCAGGTGTTATGCAGGCCGCTAGTTTTAAAAAGATTTCATTATTCGAAGCTGAGCTTTCAAGTGTTTCAGAGAGTACTTGGGGTACAATCACATTTACGTTGAATGCATTAGTCTTTCTTTTCTTAGGAATTGAGTTATCTCAAGTTTTTTCACCGATTTGGAATAGTGAGACATATTCAAATAGTTTCTTGATGGTGGTTATTTTAATTTTAAGTGTTACCCTTTTCACTGCCCGTTTTTTCTCTATTTTCTTGATTTACAGTGTGAAGAATGGATTGAAAAATGTGTGGCAGTCAATGAATGAAATGTTGATCCTAACCTTCGGTGGGGTCAAAGGAACGGTCAGCTTGGCCACGATTTTTATTTTACCTTTAACGTTAAATGGCCAAAATTTTCCAGAGCGTTCATTGCTGTTGTTTATTACAGCCTGTGTAATCTTGGTGACATTAGTTGGTGGTATCCTTGTGTTGCCTTTTCTGACTGAATCTGATGAAGTTGAAAGTACCAATATGCAAGGGATTGCCTTGCTTCAAGATGTTATCGAAAGACTTAAAAAAATCAACCAAGAAGATCCTCATGTTGAAATGAATGTTGTTATTGAAAATTATCAAGATCGCGTAAAAGAATTATACACGGAACAATTACCTTCAGATCAACGACAAGAGGTACAAGAATTAAGAGCACTAATCGTTTCAATCGAACGTGATGGTTTAGAAGAGAGTTTCCGACAAAAAGAGATTGGCATCGAAGGATACCGACTTTACGAACGATTGATTTCTAGAATGGAACGTTCTATTGCTAGACAATTACTTTCAATCATTGGTTTTTGGCTACTTTTTGTGCGCCAAATTATTGCTTTCTTTGTGCATCCTAAAATACTATTTGGTAAAAAGGATGAAGAGAACCGACGAGAGTTTCAAAAAGAAGAATTAGAAAACGTTCGTCAAGTCTTTTTGCAAAACACAGAAGTGATTCTGAAAAGTTTGGATAACTTAAAAGGTGTTTATGATGATGAAATCATTCAATTTTTTATTGAAGGTCGTTTACAATTTGCTCACAGATTGGAAGATGGAACATTTATTGATTCATTTATTGTTCGTTCTCAATCTAATTACGCTAAAGAACTTTTGATTGGTTATCAACAAGAACGAAGGATGATCGATGAATATGAACTTTCTGAAAAAATTTCTTCTTTTGACGCAAATGAATATCGAAAAAATGTTAATTTGCTAGAATCCTATTCGATCAATGATGTTTCTAGCGCGATTCCACTTAGAAAATTGACAAGAGAATTAAAAAGAGAAGCAGACGAAGAAAACTAGCTTCTTTTTTTTAGTATTTTTTGTTACAATAAGCAGGATGAAAAGGGCGTGAGCATATGAATGAGTTAAAAGTAAATGAATTAACCAAAACATATGGAGAGAAAACGTTATTTGACCAAATTTCTTTCCATATCCATGATAAAGACCGAATTGGTTTGATTGGTACAAACGGAACTGGGAAAACTAGCTTGTTGAATATTTTAGCAGGTAAGGACAGCGGTGACGGTGATATTGAAGCGATTCAACAAGCGAATGACTATCAAATCGGTTATCTTTCTCAAGATCAAGAATTTGATCCTAATTTAACTGTGGTGGAAGCTGTTTTTCAAGGAGAGACTCCTATTATTCAAGCTGTAAAAAACTACGAATTGGCCTTGCTTTCTTTAGCTGAGGATGGTCTGAGTGAAGCGGCTCAAAAACAATATGCACAAGCGGAAGAACGAATGAATAAAGAAGATGCTTGGACAGCTGATACTGATGCAAAAATTATTTTACAAAAATTAGGTATAGAGACGCTACATAAAAAAATTGGCGAGTTATCTGGCGGACAAAAGAAACGTGTCAGCCTAGCTCAAGTATTGATTGAATCACCTGATTTATTATTACTGGATGAACCAACAAACCATTTAGATTATGAAGCAATCAGTTGGCTAGAGAGCTTTTTAAATGGATATCGTGGTGCTATTTTAATGGTAACTCATGATCGTTACTTTTTAGATCGAGTAACAAATCGGATTTTTGAATTATCTTTTGGCAAATTATATGAATACAAAGGAAATTATGAAGCTTATATTATTGCTAAAGCGGAACGTGAGCGTGTTGGTGTCGAACAAGAAGAAAAAAGAAAACAACTTTATAAACAAGAACTAGAGTGGATGCGAGCTGGGGTGAAAGCACGTGGAACAAAGCAACAAGCGCGACAAGATCGCTTCCACGATCTTAAAGAAAACCTCCATCAAGTCAATCAAAAAGGACAGTTGGAAATCGATGTAGCAACACAACGGTTAGGTAAAAAAGTTTTAGAAGTCAAGGATGGAAGCTATCAAATCGAACATAAAACAATCCTAAACGAGTTTGATCTTCTGATACAAGCGAAAGATCGCATTGGAATTACGGGGAAAAATGGTGCTGGAAAATCTACGTTATTAAATATTCTTGCTGGACGTTTGTCTTTGGATAGTGGAGTATACTCAATTGGAGAAACGGTCAATCTTGCATATTATACACAGCAAAATGAAGCAATGGATCCAAACCAACGTATGATTTCTTACTTACAAGATGCGGCGGAGCAAGTACAAAGAACAGATGGGACAAACATCGGTGTTGCTGAATTACTAGAGCGATTTCTGTTTCCGCGATTTATGCACGGTACGATTATCGGTAAACTTTCAGGCGGTGAAAAACGTCGGTTGTACTTATTAAAACTTTTGATTAGCCAGCCGAATGTGTTATTATTGGACGAACCGACAAATGATTTAGATATTGATACTTTAACAATATTAGAAGACTATATTCAAACGTTTAAAGGCGCTGTAATTGCAGTTTCTCATGACCGTTATTTTCTTGATAAGACAATGGACAAGTTACTTGTTTTTCAAGGAAACGGTCAAATTACCACCTATTTTGGTTCAATGAGCGAATATCTTACTACAAGCAAAGAACAATCCAAAAAGTTAGTTAAGGTTGAAACAAAACCATTTAAAGAAATGGAAAAAAAAGAAAAAACTAAATTGACTTATATGGAACAAAAAGAGTGGGAAACAATAGAAAACGACATAGCACAACTTGAAGAACGTTCAGCTCAACTTACAGAAGAGATGAATCATCAAGGGGATGACTTCACAACATTGCAGGAGCTTCAATCAAACTTGTCAACTGTAGAACAAGAGCTTGAAGATAAGATGGAGCGCTGGGAATATTTGAGTGAGTTTGCAGAAAATTAGGAGGCAGTAACTATGGAAGAAGCATATTTAGCATTAGGCCGTACGATTTTAGAGGAAGGTCACTTAAAAGAAGATCGCACTGGAACGGGTACAAGAAGTATTTTTGGTCACCAAATGCGTTTTGATTTGTCTAAAGGGTTTCCTTTGTTAACAACTAAGCGAGTTCCATTCGGTTTAATAAAAAGCGAACTTTTATGGTTTTTAAATGGGGATACGAACATTCGCTACCTCTTACAACATAACAATCATATTTGGGATGAATGGGCTTTTGAACGCTATATCAAAAGTGATGACTACCACGGTCCGGATATGGCTGATTTCGGACGTCGAATTCTTGTTGATGAAGAATTTAAGAAAAGTTACGAAAAAGAGCACAAGGATTTTTGTGATAAAATTTTATCAAATGATATATTTGCTGAGAAATATGGTGAACTAGGTAATATTTACGGAGCTCAATGGCGTCATTGGGAGACCAAAAATGGTAGTTTCATCGATCAACTAAAAAATGTTATTGAAATGATAAAGAAAACACCGGATTCCAGACGTCTAATCGTATCCGCTTGGAACCCTGAAGATGTTCCGTCAATGGCTTTACCGCCGTGTCATACAATGTTTCAATTCTATGTGAATGATGGGAAACTAAGTTGCCAATTGTATCAACGTAGTGGTGATGTTTTTCTCGGTGTTCCATTCAATATTGCTAGCTATGCGTTATTGACGCATTTAATTGCTCATGAAACGGGTTTAGAAGTAGGTGATTTCGTCCATACGTTAGGAGATGCTCATTTATACACTAACCATGTTGATCAAATGAATGAACAGCTTACTCGAGAGATTCGATCTTTTCCTACATTAAAACTGAATCAAGGAAAACAATCTGTTTTTGATTTTGACATGGAAGATATTGTGATAGAAGGATATGATCCACATCCTGCAATTAAGGCGCCAATTGCCGTTTAATTTGAAAGGAGTTTCCCTATGCTAGCAGCCATATGGGCACAAGATGAAGAAGGGACGATCGGTAAAGAAAATCAGTTACCTTGGCATTTACCAAATGATCTGAAATTTTTTAAACAAATGACTGAAGACAATACGATTGTTATGGGGAGAAGGACCTTTGAAGGAATGGGGGGACGTCCCTTGCCAAATCGTCAAACGATTGTTCTAACAAGAGATAAAGAATACCGTGCAAACGGGGTCATCGTATTTCATACTGTAGACGAAGTGCTTGATTATGCTAAAACTTTCATTGGAATTACATTTATTGCAGGTGGTTCAGCAGTATATGAAGACTTTTTACCTTATTGTGATGTACTATATCGCACGGTTATTCATCAAGTATTTGATGGCGATACGAAGTTTCCATCTGTTACTTGGGAAGATTGGACATTGATTAATTTAAGCGAAGGAACGAAGGACGAAAAAAATAGATATGATTATCAGTTTGAAACGTATCAGCGTAAAGTAGCTACGGATTAAAAAGTTGACGTTTTTTTAGTCGAAGAGATAATAAAAAAAACATACTACTAAGTATGTTTTTTTATTATCTAAATATGATTGCGATATAAGCCAACAACTTTCCCCAAAATACTTACATTACTTAAAATAATGGGATCTAAGGCGTCGTTCTCTGGTTGCAAACGAATATGATCAGTTTCTTTAAAAAATCGCTTGCAAGTAGCTTCATCTTCATCAGTCATAGCAATAACGATATCACCATTAGATGCAGCGTTTTGTTTACGGACAATCACTTGATCGCCATCCAATATGCCAGCGTTGATCATACTTTCACCTCTGATAGTCAGCATAAACAAAGCATTTTCCTCTGCTTTTAAATCAGGTGGAAGAGGGAAAAAATCAGATGCTTCTTCTACAGCTAAGATAGGTTCCCCTGCTGTAACAACTCCAAGCATAGGAATAACTGTTGGTTTTACACCAATCCGATCTAAACCGTCTGCTGTCAATTCAATCGCTCTTGGTTTGGTAGGATCACGTAAAATCAGCCCTTTTTTCTCTAAACGCGCTAAGTGTCCGTGAACGGTTGAGGTTGAAGAAAGATCTACAGCCTTGCCAATTTCTCTCACGGTCGGGGGATAGCCTTTAAGCTCGACTTGCTCATATATATATTTTAATACTTCTATTTGTCTTGTGTCTGTACGTTTCACCAAAACCCGCACCTTCTTTCAATTTATATTTTTAGTGTACCATAGTTTCATAGAGGAATCAAACAAGCGTTCGTGTTTTTTTGAAAAAGTCTCGTTAGGATAATTTTTGGTAAAAAATAAGTGTGACTATCTAGAGTTTTGCATAGATAAGGGATATTCTTTCTTTTTTTTATTAAGAATATAGTTGTATTTTCTTTGTGCATCTTATAAGATAGACATGGAAAGTAAACTTGTCCATTTATACAAGCTAAAGTAATGATCTACTTCGATTTTACCATTTCCTAAGAGGTGAAAATTCAAGTAGTGATAGGATTTCAAAAAAGGGGAAATACACTTGTGAAAAAGTATTACAAACCTATTTTTCTTTCAGAACTGAGTGAGCCCTATTTAGCTTTTAAAATAAGGAGGTATAACTAATGTTATCATCTGATAAAATGAACCGAATCAATGAACTTGCCAACAAGGCGAAAGAGGATGGATTGACTGAGAAAGAACAAGCAGAACAAAAGGTACTTCGTCAAGAATATTTGGCTGCTTTTCGGGGAGGTATGCGTCATCATATCGAAGGGATGAAAGTGGTTGATCCTAAAGGAAATGATGTAACACCTAAGAAACTTAAAGAGATTCAAAAAGCTAAAGGATTGCATAATAGAAAATAATTTTAGTTTTTTTTACTAAAAGTAATTGCTTTCATAACCAAAATACGATAAAATATAGTTAATAAAGGTAAAAAAAACCTAAATAGGAGATGATTTTTTTGTTCGACAACACTGATCAGTTAGGCGTCAATACAATTCGTACACTAAGTATCGAAGCAGTACAAAAAGCAAATTCAGGACACCCTGGGTTACCAATGGGTGCTGCACCTATGGCTTATGCACTTTGGACAAAGCATTTGAAGGTAAACCCGAAAACATCAAGAAATTGGGTCGATAGAGATCGCTTCATTCTTTCTGCTGGTCATGGTTCTGCAATGTTGTATAGTTTACTTCACTTAGCAGGATACGGTGTAACAATGGACGATTTGAAAAGTTTTCGTCAATGGGACAGCAAAACACCTGGGCATCCAGAAGTACATCATACAGACGGTGTTGAAGCAACTACTGGTCCTTTAGGTCAAGGAATCGCAATGGCTGTTGGTATGGCAATGGCAGAAGCACACACTGCAGCGATTTATAATCGTGACAGTTTTCCTGTAATCGATCACTATACGTATGCACTATGTGGTGATGGTGATTTGATGGAAGGTGTTTCTCAAGAAGCTAGTTCAATGGCCGGACACATGAAATTAGGTAAACTGATCGTGTTATATGATTCAAATGACATCTCTTTAGATGGACCAACATCAAAAGCATTTACAGAAAATGTTGGTGCTCGTTATGAAGCATATGGTTGGCAACACATCTTAGTCAAAGACGGTAATGATTTAGAAGAAATTTCTAAGGCTATCGAAGCCGCAAAAGCTGAATCAGACAAACCAACATTAATCGAAGTTAAGACAGTTATTGGTTACGGCGCACCAAAAGAAGGAACATCTTCTGTACACGGGGCACCGATTGGAGCAGATGGAATCACTGCTGCTAAAGCTGTTTATGGCTGGGAATATCCTGATTTCACTGTTCCAGATGAAGTCGCTGCCCGCTTTAAAGAAACAATGGTAGAAGAAGGCGGAAAAGCTGAAGAAAAATGGAATGAAATGTTTGGAAACTATACAAAAGAACATCCTAAATTAGCAAAACAATTTAAACAATCTTTTGCTGATGAACTTCCTGAAAATTGGGATAGTGAATTACCAACCTATGAAGTAGGTTCAAGTGCAGCTAGTCGAGTAACAAGTAAAGAAACGATTCAAGCAATTTCTAAAGCTGTACCAGGTTTCTGGGGTGGTTCTGCTGATTTATCTGCTTCAAATAATACAATGGTTGCAGCGGAAAAAGATTTTGAACCTGGGCAATATGAAGGTCGAAATATCTGGTTTGGTGTTCGCGAGTTTGCAATGGCCGCAGCAATGAACGGAATCCAATTGCATGGAGGAAGTCGTATTTATGGCGGAACATTCTTTGTTTTTACTGACTACTTACGTCCTGCAGTCCGTTTGGCAGCGATTCAAAATACACCGGTAACATATGTGCTAACACATGATTCTGTAGCTGTAGGTGAGGACGGACCTACTCATGAGCCTGTTGAACAATTAGCAAGTATTCGTTGTATGCCAGGTGTTCAAGTAATTCGTCCAGCCGATGGCAACGAGACTGTTGCAGCATGGAAGATTGCTATGACAACAAAAAATGCTCCAACAGTGTTAGTTCTAAGTCGTCAAAACTTACCAGTTATTGAAGGTACAAAAGAGAATGCAGGTGAGTTTGTTCAAAAAGGTGCTTATGTAATTTCTAAACAAAAAGGTGAAAAAGCACAAGGAATCTTAATTGCAACTGGCTCAGAAGTGAATTTAGCAATCGAAACACAAAAAGCATTAGCTGAACAAGGGAAAGATGTTTCGGTTGTTTCAATGCCAAGCTTTGATTTGTTTGAAAAACAAACAGCTGAATACAAAGAGTCTGTTTTACCTAAAGATGTGACTAAACGAGTTGCAATCGAAGCAGCTTCACCATTTGGCTGGGAGCGATATGTTGGAACTGCGGGGACAACTGTAACAATTGATCACTTTGGAGCTTCAGCTCCTGGCGATTTAGTCTTGAAAGAATTTGGGTTTACAGTTGATAATGTGGTGTCAAAATATAATAGCTTATAAAAAATAAAAAAACAGAAGTTCACATTTTGTGAATTTCTGTTTTTTTATTTTTAAATTAAGAATCTTATATATAGAAAAAGGATTGACACAGTGATAAGCAAATTTAAAATAGCAATTGAAGCCTTTATTTTCTCTTGTTCGGTAATTAATTGTGGGATCTTGAACTAGTCAAAGTAAGACCTTGCTCGCTTTTTTTTCACGAAAACTCTCAGTAGAATCTTCAGTTTTTTTGTTTTAGCTTATACAGAAAATTTTAGTAGGTAAAACTATTAAACCAACTAATAATGTATGTATTCTCATCCATAGTGATAATATTTCATTTTGTTCACTCTATTTAATATTCTTTGTAACAATTATGTAATAAATACAATAGAAAAGAAATGTATTGCAATGTTTATATATATATTTAAAAAAACTTAATAATTGCATAGAGAAGGTGTTTGTTTAAAAAAAATGGTTGAATAATATACACTAAGTAAACTGTATAAAACAAATAAAGGAGCAATCAATAAAACAAAAATTTCAACTGAGTTACGCTCACTTTAAAACTTCAAATTTTAAGAGTAAATAATTGTTTATAAGAAAAACCCCGAGTAGAATAATGGTACGATGTTCTAATTGAGGAGGAACAAATAGATGAACGAGATGAAAACAAGAAGTAGTAGACACCAGCAAAAAGATCATAAAAAAAATCATATACGTGTTGCATCTGTGGTAGGTACTTCATTGGTATTTCTTCCGATTGCAGCTAATTTATTACCATTAGGTGTTCAAGCTACTGAAGCTGAAACACAAGGTGAGGTTTCACAACAAGCATTTATTGATTCTATTGGATATTCCGCTGCTTCAGTGGCAGATGCGAATGACTTATACGCATCTGTTATGATTGCTCAAGCATTGTTAGAAAGCAGTTATGGTACTTCAGGTTTAGCAGCAGCACCAAACTATAATTTATTTGGTGTGAAGGGAAGTTATGGTGGACAAACAGTCTATATGCCTACTTCAGAATATTTAAACGGCGAATGGGTAACTGTAACAGAACCATTTAGGAGTTATCCTTCATATACTGAATCATTTCAAGACCATGCTAATGTCCTAAGAACAACCTTAGCCTCGAGTGGTAATTACCATTACTCAGGAGTATGGAAAAGTAATACATCTAGTTATATGGACGCTACAGCGGCATTGGCTGGACGGTATGCAACTGATCCTAATTATGCAAGTAAATTGAACTGGTTGATTTCCGCGTATGGCTTAACAGCTTACGATACTGGGAGTACTGGAGCCTCTGTCACATATGATCATTCAGTAGCCGATCAGTCAACAATCGGTCAAAGTAGCACAACTACTACTGGACAATCGTATACTGTAGCTTCTGGCGATACTTTATGGGGGATTGCAGAGAGATTCGGTATGTCTGTGGATCAGCTTATGGCATCAAATGGTATCACAGCAGAATTAATTACTGTAGGACAAGTACTACAAATCGCATAAAATAAAGCTATCCATGAATTGTCATCTAGTAGATAATTCATGGATAGCTTTATTTTTTATCGTTTACCTAATCTTAATTCTTCTAAACGGCGCTGGCGATTTTTAGTTAAGTCTTTTATTCTTGGTCTAGGTAAAATATCTTCAGGGCTCGTCGTTGAATTCATAATATGTGTTTTTGGATCCTCGATGTCAAACTGAGTTAAATAGTCAAGAACTTCACGAACAATTTGAGTTGGGGTAGAAGCACCAGCTGTGACAGCTATTTGTTCAGTATTAGCCAACCAATTAGGATTGATTTGTGAAACATCAGAGATTCGATGAGCCGGAACTCCAGCTTGTTCAATAGAAACTTGAGCTAAACGATTACTGTTATTACTTTTCGGGTCACCAACAACAATCGTCAAATCACATCCCTTAGCTTGTTCAACGACCGCTTCTTGACGAACTTGGGTAGCTTTGCAAATATCTTTATGGATAAGTACATGGGGATATTTGTCCTGTATTGAATCCATCAAATCACTAACATCCCACTGGCTCATAGTTGTTTGATTGGTGACAAAAATTTTATCAGAATTTAGCTTTAAATGAGTAATGTCAGCTAAATTCGCAACTAAATGAACGTGGTCTGGAGAAATACCTAATGCTCCTTCAGGTTCGGGATGATTTTTTTTTCCGATATAAATGATTTCATAACCTTCTGCAACCTTTTCAGCGATTAATTCATGTGTAATCGTAACGTCAGGACAAGTTGCATCTATAACGGTCAAGCCTTTCTCAATCGCTAGCTTTTTTACTTTGGGTGAAGTGCCGTGTGCCGTAAAAATAACCGTTCCTTGAGCAACTTGCGAGAGGATCTCTTCACGGTTATCTCCATCTAACGTATGGATCCCAATACTTTCAAAAGCGTCAGTTACATGTTTATTATGAACGATCATTCCTAAAATATAGATTGGACGCGGTAGGTTTTCATCGAGAGATGCATTTCTAGCAATTACCATTGCATCAACAACACCATAACAATAACCGCGAGGGCTAATATTTTTAATTTTCATAAGTGAATAAACTCCCATTTGCTATTTTTAAAGTCTTCTTTACTATACACCATTTTTGTTAAATTTGTTTAAAGAGTGTATTTCAGTTAGGCAATAGTAGCGAAATGATAGCCAGATAAGGTGATATAAGCTATTATAAACACAAGAAAGATTTTACTTATACGAATAACAAAATGGAGGAATGGATCATGACGCAAATTTTTAATTCTGTTACCGAATTAATAGGGAAGACGCCTATTGTAAAATTAGGACATATTGTCCCGGATGGAGCCGCTGACATTTTTGTGAAACTGGAATTCTTTAATCCAGGTGGGAGTGTAAAAGATCGAATTGCGTTAAGTATGATCGAGAAAGCTGAAAAAAACGGACAACTTAAAGCTGGTGATACAATCGTGGAACCAACTAGTGGAAATACAGGTATTGGTTTAGCAATGGTCGGTGCTGCAAAAGGTTACAAAGTTCTAATTGTTATGCCAGATACAATGAGCATCGAACGTAGAAAATTGATGCAAGCTTACGGTGCTGAATTATTGCTTACACCAGGAGCTGATGGAATGAAAGGGGCAATCGCTAAGGCTTCTGAGTTGTCAGAAAAAGATGGCTACTTTATGCCGATGCAATTTGATAACCCTGCTAATCCTGAAACGCATGAAAAAACAACCGGAAAAGAAATTCAAGATGTTTTTGGTCCAGCTGGATTGGATGCTTTTATTGCAGGAGTCGGTACTGGTGGAACCATAACTGGTGTCGGAAAAGAATTAAAACGAGTATATCCTAAAATTGCAATCGTTGCTGTTGAACCAACAGAATCACCTGTCTTAGAAGGTGGGACCGCTGGACCTCATAAAATCCAAGGGATCGGCGCAGGTTTTATTCCTAAAGTTTTAGACACAGAAATATATGGGAGAATAATTGCTGTGCCAAGTGAAGAAGCAATAAAAACCGCTAGGCAGTTAGCTGCTAAAGAAGGGTTGTTGATTGGAATATCTGCGGGTGCTGCGGTAAATGCCGCAATTCAAGTGGCTAAAGAATTAGGCCCTGGAAAAAAAGTACTAACTGTTATTCCGGATAATGGCGAACGCTATCTTTCTACAGCATTGTATAATTTTTCTGAATAATTCATTTCAAGAAGGAAGCGTAATTTGCGACTTCCTTTTTTATATGCCTAACATATCAAAAAGTATGTAATAGTTTAAGGAATTACAAAAATTAGGAATAAACCTGATATTTCCAGCACTATTTATGCAATTATTCTTGTCAAGTTAGATTAGAAATAGTATCATTTAAGAAAGAAGACTGGGAGGGGAACCAAATGGATAACGTATTGGTAAAGAATGCGCTTGAAGAATTAAAAGAAGCCAATATTCGTATTACTCCTCAAAGATATGCAATTTTAGAATATCTAATTGAGAATCATAACCATCCAACAGCAGATGAAATTTATCGTTCGTTAGAAGATCGTTTTCCGAATATGAGTGTTGCAACTGTTTATAATAATTTACGATTATTTACTGACATTGGTTTTGTTCAAGAAATGAATTATGGCGATGCCTCAAGCCGTTTTGATTTCAGCTCTAAAAAACATTATCATGCCATTTGCCAGAATTGTGGTAAAATCGTAGATTTTCACTATCCTGGTTTGGAAGATGTAGAAATGGCAGCAAGTAAATTAACTGGTTTTGAGATCAATGAACATAGATTAGAACTATATGGTTTATGTCCAGATTGTCAAAAAATAAAAAAAGAATGAAATGAGTGAGGGAATGAAGTCAATCCATACAGATAAAGCACCTAAAGCGATCGGTCCTTATGTACAAGGCAATATCGTGAACGGGTTATTGTTTGCTTCTGGTCAAGTACCATTAAGCCCTGAAACTGGGGAAGTAGTCGGTGCTACCATAGAGGAGCAGACAGAACAAGTGATGAAGAATATTGCAGCTATTTTAACTGAAGTAGGTAGTGACTTTGATCACGTTGTTAAAACGACATGTTTTTTAAAGGATATGAATGATTTTATAGCGTTCAATGAAGTTTATGCAAAAGCGTTTACGAATAAACTACCTGCTCGTTCTGCTATAGAAGTAGCCCGCTTACCTAAAGATGTTCTGGTTGAAATAGAAATTATAGCATCAGTAAATAAATAGCAATTTACTTTCACAAGCTGAGAAATTAACGTTTCTCAGCTTTTTTTATTGTAATAACAGCAATTAGTGTTAATAAAATGTCTAATCTAATGAAAAAAAGGTTAGAAAAAGGAAAGTTTGTGAAAAAATAAGTTAGTGATTCACAAGCAAAGAACTCGAATATGCTTTCTTGTTTTGTTATATTTTTAGTATACCAATAGCTTTCTAATGAGTTTATTGGTGAAAAATTTAACTTGAAAGAAGGGATTTACAAAATGAAAGTCGTAGTCGTAGGATGTACGCATGCAGGAACAGCTGCAGTCAAAAGTATTTTAACAAATCACCCAAATGCGGAGGTAATCGTTTATGAACGAAATGATAATGTATCGTTTCTATCATGCGGTATCGCTCTATATGTTGGAGGAGTAGTAAAGGAGGCTGACAGTTTATTCTATTCAAGTCCTGAAGAACTAGCGTCTCTTGGTGCTACAGTTAAAATGGAACATGAAGTCGAAACAATCGATGTTAATCATAAAACAGTCACAGCAAAAGATTTACACACTGGTATTGAAGAAACTATTTCATATGATAAATTAGTTATGACAACAGGTTCATGGCCAATCATTCCACCAATTAAAGGAATTGAAGCTGAAAATATTTTATTATGTAAAAACTTTAATCAAGCTAATGTGATTATTGAACGTGCAAAAGAGGCAAAAAAAGTTGTCGTTGTAGGTGGCGGATATATCGGTATCGAGTTAGTTGAAGCCTTTGTAGAATCTGGGAAAGAAGTTACGCTGATCGATGGATTAGATCGTATTTTAAACAAATATTTGGACAAACCTTTCACAGATGTATTAGAAAAAGAACTTGTGAATCGCGGCGTAACATTAGCGCTAGGCGAGAATGTGCAAGAATTCAAAGCTGATGCAAGTGGACATGTGAATAAAGTAATTACACCTAGCCAAGAATTCGAAGCGGACATGGTAATCATGTGTGTAGGTTTCAGCCCTAACACAACATTGCTTAAAGATAAGGTAGATATGTTGCCAAATGGTGCTATCGTTGTAGATAAATTTATGAGATCAAGTAACCCTGATATTCTGGCTGCAGGTGATAGTGCAGTTGTACACTATAATCCAAGTAATACGACAAACTATATTCCATTAGCAACAAATGCTGTTCGTCAAGGAATGCTGGTTGGATATAACTTAACCGATCAAAAGCTGGCTTATCGTGGAACTCAAGGGACCTCTGGGCTTTATTTATTTGGTTGGAAAATTGGATCAACAGGTGTTACTTTAGAAAGTGCAAAAATGAACAATTTAGATGTTGATGCGACACAATTTGAAGATAATTATCGTCCAGAGTTCATGCCGACAACTGAAAATGTTATGATGGAATTGGTTTATGAAAAAGGAACGAACCGTATTGTAGGCGGTCAACTAATGTCTAAATACGATATTACTCAATCGGCCAATACTCTGTCATTAGCTGTTCAAAATGAAATGACAGTTGAAGATCTTGCTTTATCAGATTTCTTCTTCCAACCGCATTTTGATCGCCCGTGGAATTACTTGAATTTGCTAGCACAAGCTGCATTAAAGGATATTGCTAAAAAATAAAAAAACTAGAGCTGAATTTTTATTCAGCTCTAGTTTTTTGTAAAAAGTATAGGTGAAATAAATCAATAATAAAAAAACAAATTGTTTGAAGCGCTTTGTTTTTTATTTCTTTAAAAGCTTGTTTTAAGAGACTAAAATTTCTTGAATAAATGACAGCGCTTACTTAGTTATTTTGCGTTTTTCCATATTAATTAAATAATAATTAGTTTATTTAATGTATCGTTTTAATTAAAAACAAATTAGTAATTAAATGCGATCTAAACGTTGGTATGTATGGTTTTTATTTTTATTATCCCGAATATTCGATACATTATTTTAATTTTTTTGAAAAAATAATAAGCTTTTTCGATTCATATCATTTCCAAAAATATTATAAAGGTTATAAAATCCATAGGTAGAAGCTTAAATAATTTTTATGTTGCTCACGTTTTATGAAAGGAGAGTGTCTATTTAGTTTAGCAAGCTTCTAGTTGTTCGTTATGTGGTATCAGTTTGATTGCAAGAGGAGGATAATCATGAAAGATGATAAGCAAAAAAAGAGAAGCACGAATAAATCGAAAAAACAAAATAAATATCGTGCATTATCATTAGTGTTAACAAGTAGTCTAGTAATTGCACCATTGACTGTTCCCCTGACGTTCTATTTGCCAGGAGGAATCACTGCATCCGCTGCTATATTAGATGCTGAAATTCTATCTAATATAACTAGTTCAAACGATAGCGGTACAACCACTGCAAATCGTTTCGCTGCAGATGGCACTACAAAAAATGTCAATTTTACAATTTCTGGAAGTGAGCTAGTTGGTGGGTCTGTTATCACGAGCGGTACAAAACAGGCAGTTTTGTCTATTCCAAATGAATTAAATGGACGTGTTTCTACAAACGGAGCAGCACAAATCGATACAAATATAACTCTAACAGTTGGAGACCTAACATTTTTGACTGGAACATTGAATGCAGTTAACACTCTATCTAATTTGCTAACTGATATTGTGGGGGGGTCTTTAGGTAGTTTAACTGGTGTTACATTGAATTTAACCGAAGTGAATCAAAAGATTGATGCTTTAAATAATCTTGAAAATTTCGGTAGCGCTCAATTCAGTTCTACTGCAGTTCTTTCCCCGGATGGCAAATATATTCAGGCCGATATCGATGATGGACTAGGTTTAGTTTTAGCGCAGAATGTCTCAACCCTTTTACAAGATTTAAAAGTGGCAGTTGATGCTTTAAACGCAACTGGAAGTGGAATTGGTAGTAATATAGTTGCAGCAGCTATTAACGCTGCATTACTTCCAGTCAAAGGGACTGTGGACACAGCAATTAATGTAGCTTTACCTCTAGTAGGTCTTGGAGGAGCTGGGGTTAATCAGTTGGCCGACGCATCAGTATTAGGATCCACAACAATCAGTATCCCAACAACTGTTGTTAGCCCAACAAGTTTAGCGCAAAACTTGGATGCTAGATTTGTTGGAACCGTTATAAAAGCAGATACTATTGATGTTAGTTTGATTAATACCGCAAATGGTGTATCCGATATTTTTTACGCTGGAACCGCAGTAGTAGTCGCACCACCAGTCGTAACAAGTACAACTGGAACATCAGCAACAGGTTACACGGTTACGGGTACAGCAACCGCAGGAAATACTGTAACAATTAAAAATGCAGGTGGCACAACAATTGCATCAGGGCCAGCAACAGATGGAAACTTCTCAATTACTATTCCACAAGGAGCTGCAACACAGAATGAACCGTTGACAGCAACTGCTTCTGATGGTACGAATGATAGTAGCCCTACTTCGTTCACTACACCAGCAGATACAGTAACTGTAGCACCGCCAGTAGTAACTGCTACAACTGGTACCTCAGCAACAGGTTACACGGTTACAGGTACAGCGACCGCAGGAAATACGGTGGATATCCGTAATACAGGTGGAACCACAATCGGAACGGGTACTGTGGATGGAAGTGGAAACTTCAGTATTACTATTCCTCAAGGTCAAGCAACAGCAAGCGAAACTTTAAATGCTATTGCAAAATCTGGATCAGATGAAAGTACACCGACATCATTTATTACACCGGCAGATCCAATCGTCGTAGCACCGCCAGTAGTAACTGCTACAACCGGTACTTCAGCAACTGGACACACTGTAACTGGAACTGCTACAGCAGGTGTCACAGTGGATATTCGTAATGCCGGAGGAACCACAATTGGAAGTGGTATTGCTGATGGAAGTGGAAACTTTACTATTGTGATTCCACAAGGATTGACGACTGCTAGTGAGTCATTGACTGCAGTAGCCAAAATTGGAATAAATGAAAGTACCCCTACTCCATTTATAACACCAGCAGATCCAGTGGTAGTTAGTGCTCCAACAGTTGATACTGTAACGGGTACTTCAACAACAGGCTATACAGTAACAGGTACAGCAACCGCAGGAAATACAATTGACATCAAAAATACGGGCGGAACAGTAGTCGGAACGGCTGTTGTTGATCCAAGCGGTAACTACTCGGTTACGATTCCAGTTGGTCAAGCAACACCAAGTGAACAACTATCAGCAATAGCCAAAGACGCAGATGGTAATCAAAGTCCGGCAACACCATTTACAACACCGGCAGATCCAGTGGTGGTTAATGCACCAACGGTTGATAGCGTAACAGGAACAGGGGCAACAGGTTACACTGTGACAGGAACCGCAACAGCTGGTAATACAGTGGAAATTAAAAACACAGGTGGAACAGTGATTGGAACAACGATTGCAGATCCAAGCGGTAACTATACGGTTACGATTCCAGTTGGTCAAGCAACACCAAACCAACAATTATCAGCGGTAGCTAAGGATCCAGATGGCAACCAAAGTCCAGCAACATCATTTACAACGCCAGCAGATCCAGTGGTGGTTAATGCACCAACGGTTGATAGCGTAACAGGAACAGGGGCAACAGGTTACACTGTGACAGGAACCGCAACAGCTGGTAATACAGTGGAAATTAAAAACACAGGTGGAACAGTGATTGGAACAGCGATTGCGGATCCAAGCGGCAACTATACAGTTACGATTCCAGTTGGTCAAGCAACACCAAACCAACAATTATCAGCGGTAGCTAAAGACGCAGACGGTAACCAAAGTCCGGCAACACCATTTACAACACCGGCAGATCCAGTGGTGGTCACAGCTCCAACAGTAAATAATGTCACTGGTACTTCAGCGACAGGTTATACTGTAACAGGAACCGCAACAGCTGGTAATACAGTAGAAATTAAAAATACAGGTGGAACAGTGATTGGAACAACGATTGCAGATCCAAGCGGTAACTATACGGTTACAATTCCAGTTGGTCAAGCAACACCAAACCAACAATTATCAGCAGTCGCTAAGGATGCAGATGGCAACCAAAGTCCAGCAACGCCATTCACAACACCGGCAGATCCAGTGGTGGTTCAAGCCCCAACGGTAGATAGCGTGACAGGGAATTCAACAACAGGCTATACAGTAACAGGTACAGCACCAGCAGGAAGTACAGTAGAAATTAAAAACACAGGTGGAACAGTGATTGGAACAGGCGTAGCAGATGGTAGTGGTAATTACACCGTTACGATCCCAGCAGGCTCAGCAGCGCCAAGTGAACAATTAACTGCAACTGCCAAAGATGCAGATGGTAATACAAGTCCTGGAACAACATTCACTACACCAGCTGACCCAATCGTGGTTCAAGCCCCAACGGTGGACAATGTAACAGGAACTGGGGCAACTGGTTATACAGTAACGGGTACAGCAACTGCTGGAAATACAGTTGAAGTTAAAAACACAGGTGGAACAGTAATCGGAACAGCGATTGCAGATCCAAGTGGGAATTATACAGTTACGATTCCAGTTGGCTTAGCAACACCAAATCAACAATTATCAGCGGTAGCTAAAGATGCAGACGGTAACCAAAGTCCGGCAACACCATTTACAACACCGGCAGATCCAGTGGTGGTCACAGCTCCAACAGTAAATAATGTCACTGGTACTTCAGCGACTGGTTATACAGTAACGGGTACGGCTACAGCAGGCAATACAGTCGAAATTAAAAATACAGGTGGAACAATTATTGGAACAGCAATAGTCGATCCAAGTGGCAACTTCTCAGTTGTGATTCCAGTTGGTCAAGCAACGCCGAATCAACAATTATCAGCGGTAGCTAAAGACGCAGACGGCAATCAAAGTCCGGCAACACCGTTTACAACACCGGCAGATCCAGTGGTGGTTCAAGCCCCAACGGTGGACAGCGTGACAGGGAATTCAACAACAGGCTATACAGTAACAGGTACAGCACCAGCAGGAAGTACAGTAGAAATTAAAAACACGGGTGGAACAGTGATTGGAACAGGTGTAGCAGATGGTAGTGGTAATTACACCGTTACGATCCCAGTAGGATCAGCATCACCAAGTGAACAATTAACTGCAACCGCCAAAGATGCAGATGGCAACACAAGTCCTGGAACAACATTCACAACACCAGCAGATCCAGTGGTAGTTAATGCACCGTCAGTTGATAATGTAACAGGAACAGGAGCAACAGGTTATACTGTGACAGGAACAGCAACTGCGGGTAATACAGTGGAAATCAAAAATACAGGTGGAACAGTGATTGGAACAGCTGTTGTTGATCCAAGTGGCAACTTCTCAGTTGTGATTCCAGTTGGTCAAGCAACACCAAACCAACAATTATCAGCAGTTGCTAAGGATGCAGATGGCAACCAAAGTCCAGCAACGCCATTCACAACACCAGCAGATCCAGTGGTAGTTAATGCGCCAACAGTTGATAATGTAACAGGAACAGGGGCAACGGGTTATACAGTAACGGGAACTGCAACAGCAGGCAACACAGTTGAAGTTAAAAACACAGGTGGAACAGTGGTTGGAACAGCAATTGCGGATCCAAGTGGTAATTATACAGTTGTGATTCCAGCTGGAGCAGCAACACCAAATCAACAATTATCTGCGGTAGCTAAGGATGCAGATGGCAACCAAAGTCCAGCAACGCCATTCACAACACCAGCAGATCCAGTGGTAGTTAGTGCTCCAACAGTTGATACTGTAACAGGTACCTCAACAACAGGTTATACAGTAACGGGAACTGCAACAGCAGGGAATAGAGTTGACGTGAAAAATACAGGTGGAACAATTATTGGAAGTGCCATTGCAGATGGTAGTGGTAATTACACTGTTACAATTCCAGTAGGTTCAGCATCGCCACTTCAACAACTTTCTGCTATAGCTGTAGATGGCGATAACAATCAAAGTCCAGCAACGCCATTCACAACACCGGCAGATCCAGTAGTGGTCACAGCCCCAACGGTAGATAGCGTGACAGGGAATTCAACAACAGGCTATACAGTAACAGGTACAGCACCAGCAGGAAGTACAGTAGAAATTAAAAATACAGGTGGAACAGTGATTGGAACAGGCGTAGCAGATGGTAGTGGTAATTACACCGTTACGATCCCAGCAGGCTCAGCAGCGCCAAGTGAACAATTAACTGCAACTGCCAAAGATGCAGATGGTAATACAAGTCCTGGAACAACATTTACTACACCAGCAGATCCAGTTGTAATTCCGGCACCAGTCGTGACCGGAGTGACAGGAACTTCGGCAACAGGTTATACAGTAGTCGGTACTGCGGTTGCTGGCGATACAGTTTCAATCAAAAAATTGAATGGAACAGTAATTGGATCAGCTCAAGTAGATGGTAGCGGTAATTACTCAGTGGTACTCCCATCTGGTTCAGCTAGTCAACTAGAGCAATTGAGAGCAATAGATTCTGACGGTGCTGGTAATCAAAGTCCAGCAACATCGTTTACTACACCAGCAGATCCAGAATTTGTAGCAGCGCCGATCATCACAAGTGTGACAGGTAATTCAACAACAGGCTATACAGTAACAGGAACGGCCACAGCAGGCGACTCTGTATCGCTTAGAACTCTTTCTGGTACTGAAGTCGGAGTTGGAGATGTAGACGGCAGTGGTAACTTCTCAATTGAATTGGGTTCTCAGGATGTAGACCCATTACAACAATTAAACGCAGTCGCAATTGATGATGCGCTTAACACTAGTTTACCAACACTATTTACAATCCCAGCGGATCCATCATCAAACATTGCAGCACCAACGATCAGTAGTGTTACAGGAACATCAAAATCTGGCTATATCGTAATCGGTAAAGCAACTGCTGGTAATAAAGTGAAGATTCGCAATGCTGCTGGAAGAGTTATAGGTTCTGCAATAGCCAACTTAAACGGAGACTTCTCTCTTGGCGGAACACCGCTTGCATTAGACGGCGACTTTGCTATTGCTTTACCAACAGGTTCAGCAACTGAAAACGAAGCTTTGACAGCCACAGCTGAAAATAATGTTGGTGACGTTAGTACAGCAACACCGTTTAACACACCGGCTGACCCAGATGTGTTAGTGGCAACCCCAATAATTGACAGTGTAACTGGTAACTCAATGACTGGTTATACGATCAAAGGAATTGCAACACCTGGCAACACAGTGGAACTTTATAATACTGCTGGAAATGTTTTAGGCAGTGGTACTGCAAGCGAAACAGGTTCCTTCGTTATTGAGATCCCAATTGGTTTCGCTGAACCAAAAGAACTAGTTTCAGCAATTGCCAAAGATAGTGATGGTAATCAAAGTGAACCAGCTAACTTTAAACTTCCAGCCGATCCGGGCGATGGAAACGGCAACGGAACTGGTAATGGCGGAAACTTAGGTAATAACGGAAATTCTGGCTTGAAAAACTTAAGTGGGGCACAAAAAAATCTTCCTAATAACGGAGAAATTGTCAGTAATTGGGGAGTAGTAGGAGCTTTACTACTCGGTGTATTTGCATTCTTCACATTCAAACGAAAAAATAAAGAAGAGTAATGTAAAGAGTCAACAAGTTTACTTTCTATAAGGAAAAACATGAGGCGGGGTGATATCCTGTCTCATGTTTTTTTAGGATAAAAATGAATATTAGAATTTTACTTATTGTTTTCTTAGAAAGAAACTTTCTTTCTCTCTCTTTTTATCGTAAAATGAAATTAGACAAATAGAAAGGGAGGATACAGGTATGCCGATTCGCGTTCCAAAAAAATTACCAGCAATTAAAGTATTAGAGAAAGAGAATATTTTTGTAATGGATGAAGACCGTGCCATGCACCAAGATATTCGCCCTTTAGAAATATTAATTTTAAATTTAATGCCTAAGAAAGACGAGACAGAGGTTCAACTTCTAAGATTATTAAGTAATACACCTTTACAGATTAATGTTGAATTCCTTTATATGAGTAGTCATGAGGCAAAAAATACATCTAGTGATCATTTACAACGTTTTTACCATAATTTTAAAAAAGTCAAAGAAAAATTTTATGATGGATTGATAATCACTGGAGCACCAATTGAACAATTGCCTTTTGAAGAAGTTGATTATTGGGATGAACTTCAGGAAATTTTCAACTGGAGTAAGTCACACGTGTTCTCAACATTTCATATTTGTTGGGGGGCGCAGGCAGGACTATATCATCATTATAAAATAGATAAATACTTACTAAATCAAAAGCTAACTGGTATTTACGCTCATGTCGTATTGACACCGATGTGGAGTATTTTAAAAGGATTTGACGATATATTTTTTGCTCCGCATTCACGTTATACAGGAGTAAGGAAAGAAGATATAGACCAGACTGAAGAATTAGAAGTTTTGATTGAATCAAAAGAAGCGGGGCTTTTTTTAGTTGGAAATAAAAACAATCGAGCGTTTTACGCTATGGGACACCTAGAATATGATCGTGAAACTTTAAAACAAGAGTTTGAACGCGATAAATCAAAAGGAATCGATCCAAAACTTCCTCAAAACTATTTTCCCAATGATAATGCAAATGAGATGCCACAATTACGGTGGCATATGGCTGCATCACTGTTATTTTCTAATTGGTTAAATTATGCAGTTTATCAAAATACACCATATGATCTAACTGACTTACTTGAAGAAGAAAAATATTAATCGAATGAAACTAAAACAAGACTGAAATTTAGTTTTGTTTTAGTTTTTTTTTAACAAATACGTTCAAAAAAAGAAATGCAAGCGTTAACTTTTTTTGTTGCTTAGATAATTTATTAATGCTTTCTTGTTCCCTTTTTAGGAAATTAAAAGTATTATTAAGAAAGAGGAGGGAGGTAGTAGAGAGTGAAGTGTTAGCGTAGCGCTAGAAATGATTGCTGGTATTTGGGCATTGTTTTTAAATAATTCAGTTATTTATTTCCTGTTTTAATTTAGAACAAATAAGTTCGCTACTCTAGTATAAGTTTAAAAGAAAGATTTTTGTAATACATAACCTGAATAAAGTATCCTTTTTGGAGACGTTCCAAGGTTACAAACAATAGTGAACCAATTGTAAGTTAGCAATTATTGCTTACCCAAAAAATGAATATGTTTTAATTAATCATAGTTGGAGGAATAATTATGAAAATACCTAAAAAATTTTTGAGCGGGCTTTTGCTTTCGATCTTGTTTCTGTTTTCTTTTGTACCCGCTTTTGCACAAGAAATCGATGCAATTACTGCTCCCACCGGAATAAAAGCTATAATAGTGATTATTCCGTTGATTTTAGTTTTAGTTCTGTTGTTTATGAAAGTCGATATGATTATCGCTGGATTTGTCGGAGGCATTTTAGCGATGATCATAGGTGGAATTGGATTAGAACAAGCAAACAAACAATTATTAGAAACAATCCCGATGATGCTCGGTATTACAGTACCAATCATCAACTCTGCAGTTGCAATGGCTGTGTTTAAGTCGGGTGGCTATTCAGCAGCATTAACACTCGCAAAGCGTGGGACAAAAGGCAAAGTTGAATATGTCTCTGCTTTTATTGTTATTTTGCTAGCAGCAGCAACGTATATGTCTGGAATTGGCGGTGGAAGTGCAATGGTTATTGCTCCGCTGGCGTTTGTAGCAGTTGGTGCAGTTCCGGAGTTGATCGCAGCAATGTCACTTGCTGCAGCTGTTTCGTTCACGACATCACCAGCGTCATTAGAATCTAGTATTGTTTCTAAATTAGGGGATTTTAGTGTTGCGAAATATGTCTCAGATATGCGTCCGATTTGGTTGCTTTTTTGTGCTTTAGCTATTGTTTTAGCCTTTTGGGGTACTAAACGACGCAATATCGGCTTTAAAGAAAATAGTGATGATGAATATGCAACAATGAGTAATAAAACCTTATTTAAGTTAACATTACCAGCGATCTTTTTACTCTTTGCGGTAATATTTGGTCCCGTAGTGAATGAGCTTGTCGGATTTCCATTATTGACACCATTAGTTTATATGGTTTTAACACTTGCATTAATTTTTATTTGTTCAGATTTTACACTGAATCAGTCAGTGGAAGCAATGGTAGATGGCTCTACGTATATTTTGACGCGTTTATTCCAAGTGGGTATTTTCCTAGCATTTATCAATATTATTGCTCAAACAGGTACATTTGCTGTTATAGCCGGTATAGCTAGTGCTGCACCAGCAATAATCATGGTTCCTGTCGCAATTTTAACAGGAATTTTAATTGGTGTGCCTGCTGGTGCGTATGTTGGTTCTGTTTTAACGCTTGTTTTACCTGTAGCTGTATCCTTAGGTTTTTCTTCTATCGAGCTAGGGTTAGTTGCTGTTGGAGTAGGCTTAGGAAGTCAAATGAGTTTTGTTAATATTACAATGCAAGCTTTATCTTCTGGTTTCCAAATTCCAATTTTAGATGTTGTAAAAGGCAATGTTAAATGGATTAGTTTAGCTTCCGTTATATTGATCGGAATTGGATTCTTTATTTAAATTAAGTAGAAAGGGTGTTATTAATGGATATTTTAATTAAACAAGCAAGATTGAGTGATGGTGAAGAATTACAGGATGTGGGTATTAAAGATGGAAAAATCGTAGCTATTTCAGAAAATATTACTGAGAATGCGGTTACTGTAATTGAAGCTCAAGGACGTGTTCTGATCCCTGGTCTAGTAGAAAGTCATATCCACTTAGACAAAGCGTTGATTGCTGATAGAAAACCAAATAAATCAGGTACGTTGCAAGAAGCGATAAGTGTTACGGCTGAATTAAAACCGACATTTACTGAAGAAGATATTTATCAAAGAGCCAAAAGAGCGTTGGAGATGATCATCTCTCATGGTGTCACAGCAGTTAGAACTCATGCAGAATTTGATCCTGCGCAAGGTTTTTCTGGTTTTAAAACAATCATGAAATTAAAAGAGGAATATCGAGATTTAATTGATATGCAAATTGTTGCATTTCCGCAAGAAGGAATATTTAAGGCGCCTGGTACTGAAAAAATGATGTATGAGGCAATGGAAATGGGAGCAGATGTTGTTGGAGGAATTCCTTATAATGATGCACCAGCTGATAAACACATTGATTTAGTTTTTGAAATTGCTAAAAAGTATGATAAAGATATTGATTTACATCAAGATTTCAGTGATGAAGCAACGGACATTTCAATAGAATATTTATGTAAAAAGACAATCTCAGAAGGCTATCAAGGGAGAGTATCTGTGGGACATTTAACAGCTATTCATGCTCTAGAACCTAATCGACTATCTGAAATTTTAACATTAATGTCTGAGGCGCAGATCAATGTTATGGCTTTGCCAGCAACAGATTTACATCTAGGTGCCAGAAATGACTTGTACAACGTAAGAAGAGCAGTAACGCCAATTAGAAAGCTTCGTGATTCAGGTGTCAATGTTTGTTTAGCTACGAATAACATTCGTAATGCATTTACACCATATGGAAATGGCGATCTAATGCAAATTGCGATGTTAGCAATCCCAGTGGCGCATTTAGGTGGAGCGGATGATTTACCAACTGTATTGCCAATGATCACTGAGAATCCAGCAAAAGCATTAGGGCTAGAAAACTATGGTCTTCAAATTGGGAATAAAGCTGATTTAGTTTTATTAGATACTAAGGTAAAAGCTGATGCAATCATTGATATCCCAGAAAGAAATTATGTTATCAAAAATGGGAAAATTACAGTTGAAGTGAAAAAAGAAGTAACTATTTTTAAATAAAGTATCTAGAATAGCCAACTATCAATAGTTGGCTATTTATTTTTGTGAAACAAAGAGTCTGTTTAATATAATTTTATTATGTAAACTAACGGGCGTCATTCGACATTAGTTAAATTGAAACTTAATGAGAATCGATGTATCTAATGGTAGATACATCGACATTTTGTAATGATTATAATTAGTATAAATAGGATGTTATTCTCAATTAAAAATCACAAATGAGAATAACAAGCTAAAAAGCTTGTTATTGTGTATGGTTATGTGATATTCTTTATTATATAATAAAGAATATTGGAGGTACATGAAATGAAAGTTATTGTTTTAGGTTCATCGCACGGAGGCTATGAAGCAGTTGAGGAATTATTAAATTTACATCCAGATGCGGAAATCCAATGGTATGAAAAAGGCGATTTTATTTCTTTTTTATCTTGTGGCATGCAACTTTATTTGGAAGGAAAAGTGAAAGACGTTAATTCCGTTCGTTATATGACTGGTGAAAAGATGGAAAGTAGAGGAGTTAGCGTATTTTCAAATACAGAGATCACTGAGATTAAAACTGAAAATCATCAGGTTGTGGTCAAAGATTTGCTTTCTGGAAAAGAACGTGTTGAAGGTTATGATAAACTAATCATCAGTCCAGGAGCTGTTCCATTTGAATTGAATGTTCCAGGGAAAGATTTAGAAAATATCTATTTGATGCGCGGTAGAAAATGGGCAATTAAATTAAAAGCAAAAACAGTAGATCCTAATGTGAATAATGTTGTTGTGATCGGTAGTGGATATATTGGTATCGAGGCAGCAGAATCGTTTGCTAAAGCTGGTAAAAAAGTAACAGTTATTGATATTCTAGATCGACCTTTAGGCGTATATTTAGATAAGGAATTCACTGATATTTTGACAGAAGAAATGGAAGCAAACAACATCAACGTTGTAACAAACGAAACTGTTCAAAGCTACAAAGGTGAAGGGAATGTTCAAAAAGTTATAACAGATAAAGCAGAATATGATGCGGATTTAGTTGTTGTAGCTGTTGGTGTTCGTCCTAATACTGGTTGGTTAAAAGATACTTTAGCGTTACATCCCAATGGCCTAATTAAAACAGACGAATATATGCAGACAAGCGCTCCTGATGTTTTTGCAGTTGGAGATGCAACGTTAATTAAGTACAATCCAGGTGAAACAGAAGTTAATATTGCTTTAGCAACGAATGCAAGAAAACAAGGACGATTCGCCGTTAAAAATTTAAATGGTCCTGTAAAACCATTTCCAGGGATTCAAGGTTCTTCAGGTTTAGCTGTTTTCGATTATAAGTTTGCTTCTACAGGAATCAATGAAGAAATGGCTAAGAAATTAAACAAAAAAACTAAAGCAGCCTTAGTGGTTGAAGATTATTTAATGGATTTCAATCCTGATAAACAAAAAGCATGGTTTAAACTTGTTTATGATCCTGAAACAACCCAAATTTTAGGCGCACAGTTAATGTCAAAAGCAGATTTAACAGCAAATATCAATGCTATTTCATTAGCAATCAAAGCTAAAATGACAATTGAAGATTTAGCCTATGCTGATTTCTTCTTCCAACCATCATTTGATAAGCCTTGGAATATCATCAATACAGCTGCATTAGCAGCAATGAAGAACGAACAATAACTTAATATTAAAAACCGATTATTTAACTGGAAATAGTTAAATAATCGGTTTTTCGTTTTTGGGTTTAACGATCCAAAAGCTCTACCCAAATACCATCAGGGTCTTCGATTATAGCAAATCTGGTTCCATTTTCATCTGTGGAAATAGGAGCTACGACAGGAATATCAGCATTTAAAATTTTTTTAAATATACTATCTAAATTACTAACAGTTACAGTTAACCAGCGTAAACCAGAAGCTGCGGTCGGTCCTCCTAAAGGATTTTGTTCTTCTACATCAAGATTAACTTCTAACAGTTT
Organism: Enterococcus sp. AMC1252; assembly: GCF_058216515.1. Taxonomy (NCBI): domain Bacteria; kingdom Bacillati; phylum Bacillota; class Bacilli; order Lactobacillales; family Enterococcaceae; genus Enterococcus; species Enterococcus sp. AMC1252. The sequence goes on along the minus strand of NZ_CM177097.1, from coordinate 1,992,926 downwards.
CAAAATAGCACGGTCAATTGAGAAACGATGCAACGAGATACCGTTTGTTTCCAAAACCCCAATGAACGGTAACTCAATAATGTCTTGATAAAATGTTTTGCTTTTTTCAAAGTCTGTAGGAGTTATTCCTATTTGTAAATTACGAAAAGTTGTTGTCATAGTTTGCACTTCTTTCTTTGAATTATTTGATATGTATTGATAATATAGTAGAAGATACAAAGATACTAGTACTAACATTTTTGTTACCTAGTTTTTTTATTAAAAAGGAGTTGTTTTACATTATGAACGAAGAAAATAGTTGTGCTATTAGTAATATAATGAATGTTTTAGGAGGAAAATGGAAACTAGAGATATTATGGCAAATATTGAATAATGAAGGCATTCGATTTAACCAACTTAAACGAAATATTCCTGAAGTTACAAATGTAACCTTAATCAGATGCCTAAAAAGTTTAGCAGAGCATAGGTTTATAAAACGAATTGATAAAAAGACTGTTCCCCCACATGTAGAATACTATACAACAGAGAAAACCCAACTTTTGTTTCCGATCCTTTCCCAATTGGCTGAGCTCGGAAAGGCAATAAGTTCATAAAAAGAGGAGGGAGGGGATTAAGGATGATGAAACATCCAAGTACTAAAATCATGACAGAACTAATCGATCAACAGTGGAATACACACTCCATTTATGCTGCAATTATAAATACAGAAATGGAAATCATTGCTATTGGACAAACAACCGTTCTGGATGATCATGATCCAACAGCCCATGCTGAAGTGAATGCAATCAGAATGGCGTGTAGATTATTAAAAACCGATAAGTTACCAACGGGCTATTGGCTATATTCTACATTTGAGCCTTGTCCATTATGTTCGTCAGCAGCTATTTGGAGTGGTATAGATGGAATTGTTTATGCCAATGATCCGAGATTTAGAGGTTCTTTGCCAGATTGGTCATTTATCAAATGTAGAGATATTATAAAGAAAGGTTCTAGTATTCATAAGGTGGATTTGATTGAGAATTTTATGTTAGACGATATAAAGGGGTATTTCACTAGACATTTTAGATGAAAAGCCTTTTGAGATTACCTGGGTTCGTGGAGATTATAAACGTTTGGTATCTGTTGGATTCCGTAATGATATTAACAAACTAAAAGACTTTTTATGTGATGAAGTCATTAGATTTTTTTGCAAAAAGTCTTTTTGGCAATCAATTCAAGTGAAGTTTATTTAAAAGTCTTTTAGCTGAAAAGGCTATAGAGTTGTCGTTGATTAAGAGAGTCATAATATGCATTCGAAAACTACTTTGTATAATGTATATTATGTTAACTAGAAAAAGAATGTAAATAACTCTATGGTTTCGTTTCTTTTCATCTATATAAAAAAAGCAATGAATTCACTTTCTTAGGAGTCCACTGCTTTTTCTTATACTATAATATCGGTGACAATAATCTTGAAAAGTTTTGTTTAAATCGTAACCAATGTGATTGATTTCGAATGATTTCGTCTGTCAATAAAATACTTTGATTCATATCAGTTTCGAATATTTTCGTTAGTTTCCATGCGATTTGAGTATCATAGATAAAAGTACTTACTTCAAAATTCAATGCATAACTCCTAATATCTTGATTTGTTGTGCCTACCATGCAGATTTCATTATCAATAATCATTGTTTTAGCATGTAAGAAGCCATCCTGGTACATATAGATTTTGACGCCTCTTTTATGCAAGTAATTAGCATAATACTGAGTTGCGCGATAAATAAATGGATGGTCTGGCATGCAAGGAATCATGATCCGAACATCGATACCAGATCGAACAGCAATCAATAATGCATTTATCATACTATCATCAGGAATTAAATATGGCGTTTGGATCCAGACAGATTTTTCAGCAGATAAAATCATTTTGATAAACCCACTTTTTAAGATTTCTTCTTCAGAATCTGGTCCGTCTGAAACAACCTGTAGAGCTAAATCTCCAAGTTCATTATCTTCAGAAATTTGGAAATAATTTTCTAAATAGTCCATTTTTTGTGAATCATGCTGTACTGAAGCGTTCCAATCCATAATGAAAATTTCTTGAAGCGAGAAAACAGAAGTTCCAACTAAACGGATATGCGTGTCTCGCCAATAACCAAATTTTTTGCTATCGCCTAAATACTGATCTCCGACGTTGAATCCGCCAGTCCACCCTATTTTTCCATCAATAACGACTATTTTACGATGTAAGTGATAGTTTAGACGAGTTTTGCTGATCATATTTTTGGAGGTAATAAAAGGTGCTACTTTCCCTCCCAGGGCAATAAATCGAGCAAAGAACTTTTTGTTTGCTCCTGGAGAACCCCAAGGATCGTAAATCAAATGAACGGACACCCCTTCTTTGACTTTTTCTCCTAGTAAATCCAAAAATTGATTCCCAATATGATCGTTAAAAAAAGAATAATATTCAACGTGAACTGTTTCTTTAGCCTGACGAATATCTTCAAACAGCGCATCGAATTTCTCTTTCCCATCTGTATATATTTTTAGACTGTTTCGTTTGCTTAATGGTGAAGAATCCATATTTCTAAAATATTTGTTCAATACACGTGCGTCAGTTAATAAATTGATATCCAATTTTCCATCTGATTTTAGATTGTCTTCGTCAACCATTCGTTTGATTTCAGTAATCTTTTCTTTATCATAAGCAGTCAGATTAAACACCTTTTGCCCATTGATTCCTCTACCGCAAAACAGATAAATAATAAACCCAATTCCTGGTAAAAATAATAACGTCATGATCCAAGCTAAAACGCTTGAAATGCTACGTGGTTTCCTAAAAACGGTAATAAGTGCTGCAGTTGTATTTAATAACAATAATCCAAAAAGTATGATGATAAAAATTCTCATCTGATTTCATTTCTCCCTTAACATACATAATATATTGATTATAACAAAAACAATAGATTCATCCAACATATAACGTCTTTTAAAATTTTTAAATAGAAAATTCGTATATTTTGATTTTCACTATGTCAATTCTCATAATCTTGTACTATAATATGCTGATATATTTAATTGAAAAGAGGAATTATTGAAAATGGATATCAAAATGCTTATTACTATTTTTGTGGTCAATTTTTCTTATATTACATTGAACACAATACGCTTTATGCTTACTATGAAAGGTTACCGTTTAATTGCCCCTCTAGTCAGTATGGCCGAAATTACCATTTATGTATTAGGACTAAGTATGGTGTTAAACCGTTTAGATAATCCACTAAATTTAATTGTCTATGCTCTTGGTTACGCAGTGGGAATCAGTGTAGGGATCAAAATTGAGGATTATCTAGCTCTAGGATATATTATGGTAACGGCCATCCTCCCCTCTTCTACAGAGCAGCTGAATTTACCTGAAATATTGAGAGATCATGGTTATGGTGTGACGCAAAGCTTTGGCGCCGGACGTGAAGGCGAACGAATGATTCTAGAAATTCTTTCTCCACGTAAAAATGAACGTAGCTTATATAAATTGATTAACGAAAAAGAACCTAGAGCGTTCATTATTTCCTATGAACCTAAGTTTATCTCCGGAGGATTTTGGACGAAAAAAGTGCGTAAAAGAAATACGTAAATAAATACTGCCTCTTGATTTATAAAAAAATGAAGATGGCAGTATTTATTTACGTACTCTAGTTTACATAATAAATTTACAGTCCCCTAATATTTGAAGTAACTAAGAGAATCACTTTTTGGCAGACAATGTGTAAACAAAATGCTAAATAATTGTTGTTTAAAAAAGACCTGTTCATTTTTATCGTCTATGCCTTGCCATAATAGTATCAATTCTTCTCTAAGGTTTTCTAAAACATCAGAAGATACATGATTTTCTAGTATTGGTGTAGCCAAAAAAAATTGATTTTCGTCAGTTTTTATCAAATCTTTTGTTACTAGCAACGCTTCTTGAAAAATATTTACTTTGCCCTCTCTCAAACTATTCCGTTTGATGGATCGGATCACTTTTTGAATTTGCGGTATAAAATAATTAATATCCACATCTCCAATTATTTTTTGTAGCGGTTCAAAGTGTTCTGGCAATTCCCGTCTTTTGGAAAGTAGATCAAAATAATTGGCTAAGTCTAATGGGATCATCTTGTCTGCATAAACAGAAACAAAACGCAAGGTCTCGTTCCCCACCTCCACTCTGTTAAAGATTGTTGAACGATCTTTAACTCCAAAGAAATAGTCTTCTTGTTCTGCTTTAAACAGCAAAGACCAAAGCCATTCTCCAAATACAAATGAATTACTCGTTTGCTCTAGTTTGATATTTTCTTTTAATAAATGAGTAATGGAGTCTGTAATCTGAATCTGAAAGGGGTTTTTATTAGAAAAAATGGGAAATGATAAAGAATATCTTCTATTTTTTCTTTCGAGAAGATCATATTTAATCAATTTATCTAAAAATAACTCCAAATTAGCCTCAGTTAAAATAGCTGCTTTTATTTGTCGTAAAATCACCTCTTGTTCTTTGCGTTCAGAAAGATACTCCACAATCCTATTGAACAATGGGTCAGAGATGATTTTTTTTAACTCTTCTTCATTTTTATTTGATGTAAAATAATAGGTTACATTTTCCATGGTGGAATCACTCTTTCTAAAATAAAAACTACAGTTGGAGTAATAAAACCGCCACCTGTAGTTTATTAAGTTGCTAAATCAGATAAATGCTTCAGTTAATTGAGGAACAACTTGTTTTTTACGGGAAACAACTCCGTTTAAAAATGCACGGTTATTATTTAGCTTAACCTTAAACGCCGTTTCTACTTTGTCTAATGAATCACCAATCACTAATAGTTCAGAATCGCTATTTAAAATATTCGTAATGATCAATACAAATAAATCATAATTATTTGCTGAATTTGCATTGTTCATCGCAGCTTCTAGTTCTGTTTGGCGGTCTAGTACTTCATTTAGATCAACTGTATTGACCTGAGCGATACGGACGTTTTTATCTCCCATTGGGAAGCTTTTAGCGTCTAAGTCTAATAATGTTTCAGCAGATTTATCACTCAAATTTGTACCAGCTTTTAGCATGTCCAGACCGTAGCCATCTAAGTTGATTTCTGCGATATCAGCTAGTTCATTCGCTGCAGTGATATCTTCTTGTGTACATGTTGGTGATTTAAATAATAGTGTATCTGAAATAATCGCTGAGACCATCATTCCAGCAACTTGCTTAGGAATAGTGATATTATTTTCTTTAAACATCTTTAAGACAATCGTACTCGTACACCCAACGGGTTCTGCACGGTAATACAAAGGATCGGCTGTTTCAAAATTTGCAATACGATGGTGATCGACTACTGCAAGAATATTTAGATCTGCAATATCGGAAATGCTTTGTTGAAATTCATTGTGATCAACTAACATTACTTGTTTTGTTTCTTCGGCAGCACTTTCTACAATTCTTGGTGCATCAACATTAAAGTAATCAAGTGCATATTGTGTTTCCTCACTTGGTTTACCTAATGCTACTGCTTCTGTATCTTTACCAAGTTCTTTTTGTAAGTATGCAAAGCTGATTGCTGCTCCGATTGCGTCTGTATCGGGATTTTGGTGTCCAAAAACAAGAATTTTTGACATAAAAATAGTTCACTCCTTCTTTTTTCTTCATTACTAATAATAACAAAAAATAGAAAAGAAACAACAATAATTGCCGCTCTTTTCTATTTTTATAAACTATCTTGTCGCATACCTTTGATAGTCATTGACATGAAGCAACTTTTTAGCATTTTCTACCCGGTCTTCTTTAGGAGGCTCGATGCCATTAAGTGGATATTCTAGCCCTAATTCGTCCCATTTATATTTACCCATTGTATGATACGGTAATACTTCTACTTTATCAACATTTTTCAATGTTTTAATAAAGGTATCTAAGCGAATTAAATAGTCATCGTAATCACTGCGTTCTGGAACTAAAACATGACGAATCCAAACTGGTTTACCGATTTCAGAAAGATATTGAGCCATTTCTAAAATATTTTCATTCCCTAATGAAGTTAGTAATTTATGCTGTTCGTTATCAATGTGTTTGATATCGAATAACAATAGATCAGTATAGTTCATCAGTTCTTGAAATTGACTAAAAAATGGTTCTTCTCTTGTGAATGGTTTACCACATGTATCTATAGTTGTATGTATTCCTTTTTCTTTGGCTTTTTTAAATAAGTCAGTTAAAAACTCTAATTGTAGTAAAGGTTCACCTCCGCTGACGGTGATTCCGCCTTTTTCGCCCCAATATGAACGATATTTAATGGCTTCCTCTAAAACTTCGTCAGTTGTGACCTCGCGTCCACCAGAACCGATTTTCCACGTATCTGGGTTATGACAAAATTGGCAGCGCATGCGGCAACCTTGCGTAAATACGATGAATCGAACACCAGGACCATCAACAGTCCCAAAATTCTCTGTAGAGTGGATTCTACCGATAACAGGAGTTGTCATTTTTTTGTTCCCCATTTCTTTTAAAAAAAGGGCTGACACGAGGTCAACCCTTCAGTTGTTTGTTTATTATAGTCTGTCGTGAGAAGTTCTTGAGATAACATCAGCTTGTTGCTCAGGTGTTAAATCACGGAATTTCACAGCATACCCAGATACACGGATTGTTAAGTTAGGGTATTTTTCTGGATGCGCTTGTGCATCTAATAATAATTCATTTGTGAACACGTTAACGTTCAAGTGGTAACCACCTTTATCAAAGTAGCCGTCCATTACGTTACGTAGGTTATCGATTCTTGTGTCGTCATCTTTACCTAAACCATTAGGGTTGATTGTTTGTGTGTTAGAAATACCATCTAACGCACTTGTATATTCTAATCTAGCAGTTGAGTTAAGTGAAGCTAAAAGACCATTTTTCTCACCTAAGAATTTACCATCTTGGTAACTTGGGTTCGCTCCTGGTGCTAATGGTTTACCTGCACGACGTCCGTCTGGTGTATTACCAGTTGCTTTACCGTAAACAACATTTGACGTGATTGTTAACAATGAAGTTGTTGGTTTCGCATTACGGTACGTATGTTGACGTCTTATTTGCGTCATGAAGTACTCAAGAATCCAGTTAGCCATAGCATCTGCTTCTTCATTATCGTTACCATAAGTTGGGAACTCATTTTGAGGAACATAATCAATTGCTAAACCATCTTCATCACGGATTACTTGAACATTACCGTGTTTGATTGCCATCACTGAGTCAGCAGCATGTGAAATCCCTGCAATCCCTGTTGCGAATGTACGATTCAAGTTACTTTCCATGAACGCTAATTGAGCTGCTTCATAAGAATATTTATCGTGCATATAATGGATTACATTTAAAGTATTTACATATAATTCAGCTAACCAGTCCATAATGTCTTTATAACGGTCGATAAATTCGTTGTAGTCTAAAGTATCACCAGTCATAGGACGGAATTTAGGAGCAACTTGCATTTTTGTTTTTTCGTCTACCCCACCATTGATTGCATAAAGTACAGCTTTTGCTAAGTTCGCACGAGCACCAAAGAATTGCATATCTTTACCCATAACTGTTGCAGATACACAACAGGCAATTGCACAGTCATCTGATCCCCAGTTAGCGCGTAATAAATCATCATTTTCAAATTGGATAGAAGAACTTTGTTTTGCAATTTTAGATGCAAATGTTCTAAATCCAACTGGTAAATGTGAAGAATATAACACAGTTAAGTTAGGTTCAGGAGATGGTCCCATGTTAGTAAGTGTGTGTAAGATACGGAAATCACTCTTAGTTACTAATGAACGTCCGTCTAAGCCCATACCAGCGATTGATAATGTTGCCCAGATTGGGTAACCAGAGAATAATTGATTGTATTCTGGTGTACGAGCAAATTTAACCATACGTAATTTCATGATTAAGTGATCGATCATTTCTTGTGCTTCAAATTCAGTGATCAATCCAGCTTCTAAATCGCGTTGGATATAGATATCTAAGAATGCAGAGATACGTCCGATAGACATAGCTGCCCCATTTTGTGATTTAATAGCACCTAGGTAACCAAAGTATAACCATTGGATTGCTTCTTTTGCGTTTTCAGCGGGTTTAGAAATATCAAAACCGTAAGTTGAAGCCATTTCTTTTAGATCAGCCATTGCTCTGATTTGTTCAGAGATTTCTTCTCTTAAACGGATAACATCGTCTGTCATGACTTTGTTACCTGTGTTGCTAAGGTCTTTTTTCTTTTCAGAGATTAAAAAGTCCATACCATACAATGCAATACGACGATAATCACCGATGATACGTCCACGACCATAAGCATCTGGAAGACCTGTAATGATTTTATTTTTACGTGCTGATCTCATTTCTGGTGTGTAAGCATCGAAAACACCTTGGTTATGTGTTTTTCTCCACTCTGTGAAAATTTTAGACATCTCAGCATCAACTTCATAACCATTTGATGTTAAAGAATTATTAGCCATGTTGATACCGCCAAATGGCATAAATGCTTGTTTCAATGGTACGTCTGTTTGTAAACCAACGATTGTTTCTTCTTCTTTAATCAAATACCCTGGTTCATGAGAAGTTACTGTTGCAGGAATATTTGTGTCCATATCGTATACACCATTTTTTTCATGTTGTACTTCAAATAATTCCTGTAATTTTGTCCATAATTTGTCTGTGCTTGGCGCGATTGGTTCTAGGAAAGAATCATCACCTGTGTATTCAGTGTAGTTTCTTTGAATAAAGTCACGTGTGTCTACTGATGTTTTCCATTTGTCGCCTTTAAAGCCTTTCCATTGCTCCATTGTGGGCCTCCTTAGTATGCTGAAATCTACTGTAACAGCTTTATGTGATTAGTATAACACAACATCGTTTTTATGCAAGCCTTTACTTAATAAAATTTGAACAAAATAGTAATTTTGAACATAAATACTTAAACAAATGCTTGTATATAAGGATTTGTTTTTTGTGATTTTTTTAACGAACTAATTTGAACAAAATGAACAAAGTAAGAAATCTGTTATAAAAAAGAGAGTATCTGTACTAGTACAGATACTCTCTTTTTCTAATTCTATAGAACAGAAAATCATTTATTTAGGGTTTTCTTCTGATTTTTGCTCTAATACTGCCGTATGCATTTCGTGGACTTCTAAAATTTCGCCATCTTGTTTCTCATCTAACATAAACGATCCGTTAGACGTTCGGTCGTTTATTGGATACTTTTCAGAATCAATCGTGTACTGCTGCCCATTTTGCGTGGTAACAAGCAATTCTAATGCACTGCTTTCTGACATAAAGGTTACTCGATGAGGATTCTTTTTCAACTCTCTAAGAACCATCAAGCCTCGTTTTGCTCTTCCGAGTTGAGGTAATTCTTGTGCTAACATACGTTTGATACTGCCTCGTTGGGTCAAGACTACGATTGGAGTGTCTCCAGCTTCATGAACGAGTAAACCATTTACCACATAATCGTTTTCTTTTAAATTCATGGCTTTAACGCCCGCAGCTTTAGCTCCTACAACGGGGACTTCTTCTAATGGATAACGTAAGCCAAATCCACGATGACTAACTAGGAAGACATCCAAAATCTTTTGTTCATTCGTTAAATAGACATTTACGATTTCATCAGTTTCAGATTTCAGTTTCATGCAATTTGTCGGACGAGTTTTATATGTTCTCCAAGGTTCGAAATCAGTCATTTTACTTTGTTTGACCATGCCTTCTTTAGTCATGAAGACAAATGTTTTGGTCGGGGATAACTCTTTATAGGTATAAACAGCAATGATTGACTCGTCGATCGATAGGTTTAAAATAGCTTGCGAAATATGTTCACCTATTTCCTTCCATCTCAGATCTGGAAGCTCATGGACTGGTCGGTAGATTACATTGGCTTTATTTGTAATCAGTAAAATATGATCCAGCGTATTGACTTCGCCAGTATAAAGTAAGAAGTCTCCATCTTTCATCCCAACCTCTTCTGGTTTAGAGGCACTATATGAGCGTAAACTGCTGCGTTTGATGTAGCCTTCATGTGTAACAGTAACAACTACATCCTCTTGAGCAATCAAAACTTTAGTGTCGATCTTGATTTCTTCTATTTCATCTTCGATTTGTGTTAAACGAGGATTGCCGTATTGTTTTTTTACTTCGCGTAATTCTTTTTTCATTAGGTTGAATAATTCTTTTTCATCACTTAGAATTTTCGTTAGCTCTGTAACAAGCTGATTCAGCTCTTCTGCTTCTTTTTCAAGCTGTGTAATATCTGTGTTGGTTAAACGATACAATTGCAACGTAACGATTGCTTCAGCTTGTTCTTCAGTAAAGGCGTAAGCTTTGACTAAATTCATTTTAGCATCTTTTTTATCTTTACTACCGCGAATCGTTTCGATTACTTTATCTAAGATTGATAACGCTTTGATCAAACCTGCAACGATGTGTTGACGTTTTTTTGCCTTATTCAATTCGTATTGACTGCGGTTTGTGATCACTTGTTTACGGTGAGCAATATAACTATCTAAAATACGTTTTAGACCAACTTGTTGCGGTGTCATATTGTCAATTGCGACCATGTTGAAGTTATAGTTGATTTGCAATTCAGTATTTTTGAACAGATAGTTTAAAATCCCTTCAGCATTTGTATCTTTTTTGAGTTCGATGGCAATTTGTAAACCAGTTCGGTCACTTTCATCACGAACTTCTGCAATACCGTCAATTTTTTTATTTAAGCGGACTTCATCCATTTTTTTGACTAATGTCGCCTTATTGACTTCATAGGGAATTTCAGTAACAATGATTTGTTGTTTACCGCCCTTTAAAGGTTCAATTCTTGTTTTAGATCGAAGAATCACTTTGCCGCGTCCAGTTTCATAAGCTTTCTTGATTTCTTCTTTTCCTTGTAAAATGCCGCCAGTCGGAAAATCAGGTCCTGGAATAAATTCCATCAGCTTATCTAACGTTGCGTTTGGATGATCAATCAAGTAAATTGTACCATCAATGATTTCTGTTAAATTGTGGGTAGGAATTTCCGTGGCATAACCAGCTGAAATTCCAGTGGAACCATTCACTAATAAATTAGGGTATTTTGCTGGTAAAACAGTTGGTTCTTTTTCGGTATCGTCAAAGTTCCAAACAAAATCTACCGTCTCTTTTTCAATATCACGTAAAAGTTCCCCACTCAGTTCAGACAAACGAGCTTCTGTATAACGCATTGCGGCTGGGGGGTCGCCATCCATACTACCATTGTTCCCATGCATTTCGATCAAGACTTCCCGAAGTTTCCAGTCTTGGCTTAAACGAACCATTGCTTCATAAATACTACTGTCCCCATGAGGGTGGTAATTACCCATGATGTTTCCGACAGATTTTGCGGATTTTCTAAAACTTTTTTCAAAAGTATTTCCATCTTTGTTCATGGAGAATAAAATTCTGCGTTGTACAGGTTTTAGTCCATCACGAATATCAGGTAGGGCACGTTCTTGAATGATATATTTGGAATATCTCCCAAAACGATCGCCCATTACTTCTTCAAGCGTTAATTCTTGAATATCTTGGCGTTTTTCCAAATTCGTCACTCCCTACTCTAAATCGAATAAACTGATTTCTTCTGCTGCATCTATCTCTGCATTTTTACGTTCAGTTTCTTCTTTTTTTTCTTCATCTAGTACTTCATTTGATATGGATGGTGAAATCTCTGTTTCGCCATCTTTTCTATCTAAGATACTACCATCTTCTTCTAAAGTGAATTGTACATGGCGTTCAATCCATTTCCTTCTCGGTTCGACTTTATCACCCATCAACGTCGTTACACGACGTTCTGCTTGTGCTGCATCATCTATTCTTACTCGGATCAAAGTACGTGTCTCAGGGTCCATTGTGGTCTCCCACAGCTGATCTGCGTTCATTTCCCCTAGACCTTTGTAACGTTGGAGCATATAGCCTTTCCCAACTTGTTCTGTTACATTTGATAATTCTTCATCTGTCCAAGCATATTCTGTTACTGCCTTTTTACCGATTCCTTTTGATACTTTATAAAGGGGTGGTAAAGCAATATAGATTTTGCCTGCTTCGATCAGTGGTTTCATGTAGCGATAAAAGAATGTTAATAATAAGACTTGGATGTGGGCACCATCGGTATCCGCATCGGTCATGATAATGACTTTATCGTAATTACAGTCTTCAATTGAAAATTCTGGTCCTACACCTGCACCGATAGTATAGATCATTGTGTTGATTTCTTCGTTTTTTAGAATATCCTGCATTTTTGCTTTTTCAGTATTTAAAACTTTCCCTCGTAAAGGTAAAATTGCTTGGAATTTTCTGTCTCGTCCTTGTTTTGCTGAACCGCCGGCAGAATCTCCTTCGACTAGATATAATTCATTTCTCTTAGGATTACGTGATTGTGCTGGTGTCAGCTTACCAGATAAAAGAGATTCCCCTTTTTTTCGTTTTTTTCCATTACGACTTTCTTCACGAGCCTTTCGGGCTGCTTCACGAGCTTCGCGGGCTTTGATTGCTTTACGAATCAATTGTTGACTCATTTCACTATTTTCTTGTAGGTAAAAGCCCATTTGTTCTCCGACTACGTTATCCACTGCGTTTCGAGCCATTGGAGTTCCAAGTTTTTCTTTGGTTTGCCCCTCAAATTGTAGTAAGTTTTCTGGAACACGAATCGATAAAACTGCTGCTAATCCTTCACGGAAGTCACTACCTTCGAGATTTTTGTCTTTTTCTTTTAGCAAACCGACTTTTCTTGCATACTCATTGTAAGCTTTTGTCATAGAAGATTTCATTCCTACTTCATGAGTACCACCATCTTTTGTGCGGACGTTATTTACAAATGAAAGAACATTTTCAGAATAGCCGTCATTATATTGATAAGACAGCTCGACTTCGATTCCGTCTTTCTCACCTGAAAAATAAACAACGGGTGTTAATGTGTCCTTTTCTTCATTAAGATAGGCCACAAATTCTTTGATTCCCTCATCATAATGAAAGATTTCTTCCTTTGGTTCTTCTCCTCTAAGATCTGTTAGAGAGATTTTTACACCTTTTAATAAAAACGCAGATTCTCTTAGACGCTCTGCCAATGTATCGTATGAAAAATGTATAGTAGAAAAAATAGTGTCATCTGGTAGAAAAATCACAGATGTTCCATTCTTTTTGTTTGTCTTCCCAACTTTTTTAAGCGTACCGACAGGTTTTCCGCCATTTTCAAATCGTTCCATATATTCTACACCATCACGGACGATTCTAACTTCTAACCAGCTAGACAAGGCATTAACGACACTGGCACCTACACCATGCAGTCCGCCTGAGGTTTTATAACCACCTTGACCAAATTTTCCGCCAGCATGAAGAACCGTAAAGATAACTTCTACAGTCGGAATTCCAGACGCATGCATTCCAACAGGCATTCCACGTCCTGAGTCGGTAATTTTGATGCTATTATCTTTTTGAATCGTTACACTGATTTCATTTCCATAACCAGATAACGCTTCATCAACTGCGTTGTCGACGATCTCATAGACTAAATGATGTAATCCGCGGCTGTCTGTGGAGCCGATATACATTCCTGGTCTTTTTCTTACAGCTTCCAATCCTTCTAAAACCTGGATGGAGGCGTCATTGTATTCATTGTTTACTTTTTTCGCCAAAGAAAAAACTCCTTATACTTGAATTATAGGGCTCAAGGCCACATCATTACAATAATACTCTAAAAGCTCTCAAAAAAAAAGAGCTTTCCTAAACGGCCACTCTTTTTTAAGATCATTTGCATCTATTTTGGCATTTCAGCTAATTCAATTTTAATGCAACGATTCATTATAATAGCATTTCTTCCCGCTTTTTTCAACAGTTCAGCAGCTTCTTGACTTTCAAGACCTAATTGAGCCCAGAAAACAGTTGCATCTGTTTCTATGAAATCTTTTGCAACTTCTGCTAAAAACTCACTTCGGCGGAATATATCAACAATGTCGATGTGTCCAGGGATGTCTTGTAATTTTTCATAGACTTTTTCACCAAGAATTTCTTGTCCTGCTAAAACGGGGTTTACAGGAATAATCTCATAACCATATTCTTGAAGTAATTTTGCTATTTTATAACTTGTTCGGTCCTCTTTTGCACTTAGTCCAACAATTGCAATACGTTTGGCATCTTTTAAATATTGAAATATTTGTTCTTGTGAGGGGTTTTCTACAGACATTTTAGTCATCCTTTCTGATTTCTCTTAATTTCATTATACAACGAATATTTAATTATTGTTAGCTGTTTCTATTCATGATAAAATAAATGCTAGTTTGAACAGAAAGAGGTTGCGCAATGAAATTCTTAATGCTATTGATTATAGCTTATCTACTTGGTTCTATTCCTTCTGGTGTTTGGGTGGGAAAACTCTTTTTTAAAAAGGATCTTCGTCAATTTGGCAGTGGTAATACAGGAACGACCAATACGTTTAGGGTTCTAGGTAAAAAAGCTGGCATAGCTGTTTTGTTAATGGATATATTAAAAGGAACATTAGCAACGAGTTTACCTCTTTTATTTTCTTTAAATGTTAATCCATTAGTTTTTGGTGTTGCAGCAGTTTTGGGACATACATTTCCAATCTTTGCAAATTTCAAAGGAGGAAAAGCTGTTGCGACAAGTGCAGGAATGCTGTTAGCTTACAATCCAGCGTTTTTTGTTTATTCTGCTTTAATTTTTATTATTATGTTATACATTACCAGCATGGTGAGTTTGACTAGCATGATCAGTGCTGTGCTGATCACTCTTTCAACAATTTTATTGCCCGTTGCTATTCCTGCTATTTTGCCTGAGTTTGACTGGTTGTTGACAACGATTGCTTTAGCTTTGACAATTTTTATCTTTATTCGTCACAAAGACAATATAAAACGAATCAAAGAGGGTACTGAGAGTCGTGTACCTTTTGGAATGGGTGTCAAAAAAGAAAAATAAAAACTAGGACGCGAAGTACTTTAAACTTTGTGTCCTAGTTTTTTTTCACTATTATTTAACGGTTAGTGTGTACTGTGTTTTAAAGACATTCGATACAGCTAATTTGTTGATTCCTTTTTTTTCAATAAGGTTTCCAGTCGCATTTACTTCGTCAGCAATACCACACCATGGTTCAATACAAACGAATGGTGCTTCTTGTGGATAAGGAGACCATATTCCCACGTAGGGCATATCTGAATAGCTTAAACTGATGCTATGTGGCCCTTCGTCTGTTTCAATAGTAAAAGTATTGACCCCTTTGGTTTCAAAGATAATTGCATCGTTTTCGAATAATTCTCTGCGAATGTCCAAACTAGTATTAGTCTGACCTAACGTTTTATGCTCGAAATCTGCAAACGGTCCAGCTAATGGAATCTGAGTACGAGATTTCTTTGGTGAAAAACTTAAATAATAGTCATCAAACGTCAATCCTTGTTCTAATGGAACATTAAAAGCTGGATGACCGCCAATTGAAAAGTACATATCACTATTACCTGTATTTTCAACTTGGTAATTAACGACTAGTTTATCCGCTTCTAAAGCATAAGAAAGAATTAATTCAAAGTCAAAAGGATAGTTTTTTTTGGTCTCTTTATTGCTTTTCAATGATAGTGAAACGAGTTCTGAACCGTGTTCGATTACTTCAAACAGGCTATCTCTAGCAAATCCATGCTGACTCATAGAATATGTTTGATCTTCATATTTGTATTGATCATCTTTTAGACGACCAACAACTGGAAATAACACTGGAGCATGACGACCCCAAAAAGTTGGATCTCCTTGCCAGATGTATTCTATGTTGTTTTTCTTTGATTTTAAGCTGACTAACTCAGCGCCATCCTCTGCAATCGTGGCAACAAGAAATTCATTTTCAATTTGTACAGTCACTTTCACTACCTCCTACTTGTTATCTTTTTCCAATTCTTTAATAAATTGCTTATTCAAGACCTTCAGATATGTTCCTTTCATCCCTAAGGATCTCGATTCAATGATTCCAGCAGATTCTAATTTTCTTAAAGCATTGACGATTACAGAACGAGTGATTCCGATTTCATCAGCTATACTAGAAGCTGTTAATCTACCCTCTTCACCATCTAATGCTTTAAAAATCGCTTGAACTGCTTTCAATTCGCTGTAGGATAATGTATTGATCGCCATTTGTACAGCAGTTGCGCTACGTACATTAGCTTCAATGTTTCTTGATTGTTGGTAAAGGATCTGCATGCCAACAACTGTCGCGCTATATTCAGCTAAAACTAAATCATCTTCATCAAACGATTGTTCTACTCTGGCTAAAATAATCGTTCCTAAACGTTCACCAGCACCAAACATTGGTACGATTGTTGTTAGACCAAAAGGATATTTTTCGCGCAATTCGACAGGGAAGGCAGTTAAGTCACTTGTTATTGAAATATTTGCTTCTGTTTTGATTAAGTTATCGGCAGCGTCTGTATAACTTTGGGGGAAGCGTTTCTCTTCGAACATATGCTTAACACGTGCATTATTAACGTCTAATTTCTCGTTATACCCTAACAAAACCCCTTCGTTACTAATAATGTAAGCATTACTATCTAAGACATCTCCCAAAATTACTGCCATTTTGTCATAGGGCAACTCTGCTTTTTGATCAAAAGTATTCTTTTGCTGTAAAAGCTTATTGATTTGACGAGTTTTTTCTAATAAAGTAGTCATTTTTACTCCTCCTAATTTAAAAGCTAAAAGAACTTGTTCAGCCTTGAAGCTAGATAATACTAAAGAATATAGCGGCTTAAATCTTCATTTTGAACAATACTATTTAATTTTTCATTGACATAAGCTTCTGTTATTGTAATTTCACCCATTTGCATATCTGGCGCCTCAAATAGTAAATCTTCCAATAGGCGTTCTAATATCGTATGAAGACGACGAGCTCCGATATTATCAGTGTCACGGTTGACATTAAAGGCAATATTTGCAATTCGCTCAATCGCTTCTTTTGTAAAGATTACAGTGACATTTTCAGTACCGATCAAAGCAATATATTGTTTAATTAAGGCATTGTTTGGTTCTGTCAAGATTCGTACAAAATCTTCAGCTGTCAGATCATCTAATTCAACACGGATTGGAAAACGACCTTGCAATTCAGGAATCAAATCACTTGGCTTAGATAAATGAAATGCACCTGATGCGATAAATAAAATATGATCTGTTTGAATTGGACCGTATTTTGTGTTGACCTGTGAGCCTTCAACGATAGGTAAAATATCACGTTGAACCCCTTCACGGGAAACTTCACCAGAGTTTTGCTGACTTTTAGAAGTGATTTTATCGAACTCATCTATGAAAATAATCCCGCTGCTTTCCGCTAAACGAATCGCTTCACTGTGAATATCTGCCTCTTTCACGATTTTTGCAGATTCTTCTTTTACTAATAATTCTTGGGCTTCCTTCACGGTAACAGTCCGTTCGACTTTTTTCTTAGGAGATAGAGCACCTAAAGTTTCATTTAGGTCGATGCCCATCTGTTCCATACCAGCATTCATAGCAGGCATTGTTTTTTTGGGCTCTTCAATTTCGATTGTTACTTCACGATTATTTAATAATCCTTTTTCTAATTGTTCAAGAATCGTCTTACGGTTAACTTTGATTTCCTCAGTTATTTCTTCTTGCGTTTCTTGAGGTTGTTGCGCATTATTGAACATTTGCATCATTTGTTCAAATTGATTATTGGAGGCTTGTTTTTGTTCTTTTTTGATTCCCGGAACTAATACTTTTACTAATCGATTATTCGCTTTTTTTAGAGCTTGCGAGTAAACACGGCTGTATTGTTGTTTCTCCACAATTTGAATCGCATGTTCTACTAAATCACGTACCATTGATTCTACATCTCGACCAACATACCCTACTTCTGTAAACTTTGTAGCTTCAACTTTGATAAAAGGAGCGTTGACGATTTTTGCTAAGCGTCGAGCAATTTCCGTCTTCCCTACGCCTGTCGGCCCAATCATCAGCATATTTTTAGGTGTGACATCTTGCTGCATTTTTTCTTCAAGTTGTAATCGACGGTATCTGTTTCTTAATGCTACTGCGACTGATTTTTTAGCTGTTTCTTGTCCAATTATATATTCATCTAATTCCTTGACGATTTCTCTAGGTGTTTTATTTAATTCATTCATGGTTGTTGTCCCCCACTTATAATTCTTCTACAATAATATTGTGATTTGTAAAGACGCAGATGTCCGCTGCAATAGTCAAAGCGTTTTTAGCAATATCTTTAGCAGACATGTCTTTGTCTCCGTAATGTTTCATAGCACGCGCTGCAGATAAGGCAAAGTTACCGCCGGAACCGATTGCTAAGATACCATCATCTGGAGTGATTACTTCTCCCGTTCCTGAAACTAAGAGCATTTCTTTTTCATTCATCACGATCAACATAGCTTCTAATTTTTGCATAGATTGTTGAGTACGCCATTCTTGAGCTAACTCAACTGCAGCACGAGTTAGATTTCCGTTATACTCATTTAATTTACCTTCGAATTTTTCTTCTAGTGTAAAAGCATCTGCTACACTTCCGGCAAAACCTACGACAACTTCGTCATTATAGATTCTACGAACTTTTTTAGCAGTTCCTTTCATAACAACTGATTCGCCCATTGTTACTTGACCATCACCAGCCATTGCAAATTTTCCGTCTTTTTCAACAGCACAAATCGTTGTTGAATGAAATTGTGATTCAACCATTATAGTTCCTCCTAATTTAAAAACTGAACAAGCCTACTTATTCTTTTTTTCAGAAAAGCTAGCTGGAAAAGTTAGTTAAAATGTCACTCGTTATGCACGAGGATGAAATGTTCGATAATTTTTTTGTAAGCTTTCTTTTGTTACGTGTGCGTAAATCTGTGTAGTAGATAAATCTGAGTGACCCAATAGTTCTTGAACAGTTCGCATGTCAGCACCATTGTTCAGCAAATGTGTTGCAAATGTATGACGCAACATGTGGGGGTGAATATCGCTATTTAGTGTACTTTTTTTGATAAGTTGATTTAATACATATTCAATTCCTGTTGGCGTGATTTGTTCGCCGTGGTGATTAATGAAGACAAAGGCATGTTCTTGTTGATATTTTTCCATCAAAGGAGCTCGTCCGTTTTCCAAATACTCTTTCAGTGCATCTTCAGCAAAGGAGCCAAATGGCACATAACGATCTTTATTTCCTTTACCATGAATCAACAATACATTTGCAGAAAAATCAATTGACTGTAATGTTAGATTTGTACATTCACTTACTCGTATACCAGTTCCATAAAGAATTTCTAATAACGCTTGGTTTCTCAAATCTAAAGGTTTTGATCCCTTGGCACTTTCGAATAAAGCATCCATTTCTTTCTCATAGAAGAAGCGAGGAAGACGTAATTGCTTTTTTTTCATATGGACATAAGAAAATGGATTTTCTTTGATTGCTTCATTTTTAAGTAAAAATTGATAGAAGGATCGTAAACTGGCAATTTTTCTGCTAATTGAATTTCTACTGTATTCTTTATCGTAGAGAAAGCTTAGATAAGTTCGAATATCTAAATGATCCACAGTTAAGTAATCAGCCTCTCCAGAATCTTTTAAAAAATCAAAAAAGTTCAGAATATCTTCTTCATAAGCAATTTTAGTTTTTTCAGAATACCCGCGTTCAATAATTAAATAGTTTAAAAATAATTCTGGCCATCTTCTTTCCTGCATAGATACTTCCTCCAATAAATTACAAAGTAACTTTAGCATAACCATTTTGAAAAAACAAACGAATTGTCAGAATTTAATCAATATTTTCAAATTTGGTAACAATTTATTCATATTTTACTTTAAATGCTCATAAATTATAACTGTAATTTAATTTTTTGTTCGCTTGCTAATGAAAAATTAAAAGACCAAGACAAACAGTTCAATTTGTCTTGGTCTTTTAATTATTGAGTTTGTTCTACAAGATTTAGCTCTTGTGTCACTTTTGCTAATGTTGTTAACGCTCGATCTGCAATTGCTTCATAGCGTTCTTTTTTATCTCTAATTCTTTCTGGCATTTCAGGGAATAAACCAAAATTAGCGTTCATAGGCTGGAAATGTTTGCCTTCTGCATGAGTAATGTAATACGCCATACTTCCTAAAGTAGTTTCTCTTGGAAAGACTACAGGTTCTTGACCTTTTGCTAAACGAGCAGCATTCATACCGGCTAGTAGACCACTAGCAGCACTTTCAACATAACCTTCCACCCCTGTCATCTGCCCTGCAAAGAATAGGTTTTCTCTTTTTTGAGATTGATAAGTTGGTTTCAACAATTCTGGTGAATTCATAAAACTATTGCGATGCATAACGCCGTAACGAACAAATTCAGCATTTTCTAAACCTGGAATCATTTGGAAAACTCGTTTTTGCTCGCCCCACTTTAGATGTGTTTGGAAACCAACTAGATTGTACAACGAAGCTGCTGCATTGTCTTGGCGCAACTGAATAACTGCATATGGACGTCTACCTGTCTTAGGATCTTCCAAACCAACTGGTTTTAAAGGACCAAATAGCATGGTTTTTATTCCACGCTTAGCCATTACTTCAATTGGCATACAGCCTTCAAAGAATTTCTCTTTTTCAAAGGTTTTTAACGGGACAACCTCAGCTGAAATCAAGGCTTCATAAAAAGCTTTGAACTCTTCTTCTGTCATGGGACAGTTTAGATAAGCAGCTTCGCCTTTATCATAGCGAGATTTCAAGTATACTTTATCCATATCGATCGTAGTTTTATCAACAATTGGAGCCGCTGCATCATAGAAGTAGAATCCATCCGAGCCGTTAAATTCTTTGATTTCTTCTGCTAAAGCTTCTGACGTTAATGGTCCTGTTGCAACAATTACGATTCCTTCAGGTATTGAGGTAATCTCTTCATTCTTTACAGTGATCAACGGATGATTTTTGATTCTATCTGTAATTTCTTGTGAGAATGTATCACGATCAACCGCCAAAGCTCCGCCTGCTGGCACTGCAGTTTTATCCGCACTGTTAATAATGATTGAATCTAAGCGTCGCATTTCTTCCTTTAATACACCGACAGCATTTGTTAAATTATTTCCTCGTAGCGAATTGGAGCAAACTAACTCAGCAAAATTTTCTGTTTGATGCGCAGGTGTCTGTTTAACTGGACGCATTTCATAAAGTGTCACTGGGACACCAGCTTGTGCAACTTGCCAAGCTGCCTCACTGCCAGCCAAACCAGCACCGATAACTGTTACAGAAGTAGACATATATTTCCTCTTTTCTTCAAAAAACCAACGGGACTTTCCGCTGGTTTTTAAATTTCTTATTTTTGAACATTCTCTTCATAATCACCATTGATACAAACGACTTGTTTCCCGCCTTTAACTTTTTTCTCAACAAGATATTGACCGCATTTTGGACAGGGACGTCCAATTGGTTTATCCCAAGACGTAAAGTCGCAATCCGGATAACGACTGCAGCCATAAAATAATCGATTCTTTTTAGATTTACGTTCAATAACTTGACCTTCATTACAAACTGGACAAGTTACCCCAATCTCTTTGACGATTGCCTTAGTATTTCGACACTCTGGAAAATTACTACATGCGTAAAACTTGCCATAGCGTCCTAGCTTGATCACCATTGGATGACCACAAAGATCACAATCAAAACCGGCTGGTTCATCTTTAATTTGTATTTTTTCGATTTTTTCTTCAGCATTCGTCAATTCTTTTTCAAAAGGTTGATAGAAACGATCAACAACCTCTACCCATTTCTCTTTACCCACACCGATTTTATCTAAATCGCCCTCCATTGAGGCAGTAAAATGGACGTCAACAATTTGCGGGAAGAATTCCACGATCAATGAATTGACGATTTCACCCAATTCAGTTGGCTCAAAACGTTTATTCGTTAATTTAACATAATAACGTCTTTGGATTGTTTCTAAAGTTGGTGCGTAGGTTGATGGACGTCCTACACCATTTTCTTCTAAAGCACGAATCAAGGTTGCTTCACTAAATCTTGCAGGCGGTTGTGTGAAATGTTGTTTTGGCTCGATGTCCAATGCATTGACTTTATCGCCTTCAGTTAAATCAGGTAAAATGTTTTCTTTGTCTTCTTTTCCATCATCGCGACCTTCAACATAAACTTGCATGAATCCTTTAAATTTTACTTTGGCACCATTGGCAATGAAAATGACACCGTTTTGTTCTAATGTCACTTTCATTGTGTCCAAGACAGCTGGTGTCATTTGGCTAGCCACTAAGCGTGACCAAATCAATGTATAAAGTTTTAATTGGTCTTTGTCCAAGTATTGTTTGATTTCATTTGGTGTACGCATCACACTAGAAGGACGGATGGCTTCATGGGCGTCTTGAGCTCCTTGAGCGTTTTTGACTTTACGTCCGCCATGAGCTGAAAATTCACTTCCAAATGTTTTTTCAATATATTCTGCCACTTCAGTTTTGGCTGAGTCTGCTATTCTTGTGGAATCTGTACGCATGTAAGTAATTAACCCCACTGTACCTTGTTTACCTAACGCAATACCTTCATACAGTTGTTGTGCAACCATCATAGTTTTTCGCGTTCTGAAGTTCAGTTTTCTAGCAGCTTCTTGTTGTAGACTACTTGTTGTAAATGGTAATGCTGGATTTCGTTTGCGTTCTTTTTTCTCAACTTTTGTTACATCGTATTCTTTCCCTTTGATACGGGTCGTGACTTCTTTCACCGCTTCAGCGTCTGGTAATTTTTTCTTTTTACCATCTAAGCCCCAGAAATTAGCTTTAAATTTCTTTTTCGCTTTTTGGAAATTACCATCAATACTCCAGTATTCTTCAGGAATAAATTTGCGAATGTCATTCTCACGATCAATTATGATCTTAAGTGCTACAGATTGTACTCGTCCAGCACTCAATCCTTTTTTGACTTTTCTCCATAGTATCGGACTGAGAGAATAACCAACTAGTCGGTCCAAAATACGACGCGCTTGTTGTGCGTCAACCAAATCCAAATTGATTGTACGTGGTTCTTTAAATGCTGCTTTTACAGCTTCTTTTGTAATTTCATTAAATACAACACGATTTTTATCAGTTAAATCCAAGCCAAGAAGAAAAGACAAATGCCAAGCAATGGCCTCTCCTTCTCGGTCCGGATCGGCTGCGAGATAAACTTTTTCTGCTTTTTTGGCAGCAGCTTTTAAGCTTTTGATCACATCACCTTTACCTCGGATAGAGATATAGTGCGGTTCATAGTTATTTTCAATATCGATACCCATTTTACTTTTTGGTAAATCACGAATATGTCCAACACTGGCAACAACCTTATAGTTTTTTCCTAAATATTTTTCAATCGTTTTGGCTTTAGCTGGTGATTCTACAATAACTAGATATTTATACGCCATTCAACGTGTGGCTCCTTTCGGTTTTTGTGTTTCTTCTATTATATATATCAAAATGTAGAGAACTCACAAATCGTACTTCATCATATCTATTCATCACAAGTTTGTCAAGGATTGATATAGTTAAATCGAAAAAAATTGAATTTCTTCTAGAATATCTTGTGGGCAAATTGTACATTTAGCGCCCTCTTGGATAAGACCGTGACAACCATCTGATTGAGAATCAAATAAATTACCTGGTACCGCAAAAACTTCACGTCCATACTCTAAAGCCGCTTGTGCTGTAATCAAAGACCCACTCTTTTTTCTTGCTTCAATCACACAAGTTCCTAGACTCATTCCAGCAATGATCCTATTTCTCATTGGAAAATGATACCTTCTAGGTCCTGTACCGTTAGGATATTCACTGATAACTAGCTGCTTTTCCATCATTTCCCGCTGAATATGGGCAGTTTCTTTAGGATAACAAATGTCAAGTCCTGTTCCGATGACGCCAATAGTATTACCACCATGTTTCATAGTGACTTGATGGCTAACACTATCAATTCCTTTCGCTAAACCGCTAACAATTGTAAAATTATTACTAATCATCTCAGGTATCAGCTGGCGAACAACGTTGATTCCATATACGGAAGCAGCCCTTGCCCCAATGAAGGATAAACACTTCTTTTCTAAGAGCTTTAGATTTCCTTTATAGAATAATATTGCTGGACAATTGTAAATTTGCTTTAAATAGAATGGATAGACAGCATCCAGAATTGTGATGAATGTGTGTGTTTCTTGATATTCTTTTAATTTGTCAGGATCACTTGTCCAACGTTCCCATGACTCAGAGAATAATTTTTGATATGTTGTAATTCCAGCAATTTGAATAATTTCTTGTTTTGAAAAATCCGTACAGTTATTGTATTTCATTGAAAAATCTAAAACCTTCAGTATACCTAAGTTTCCAATACCATTACAAACCGCCAACTTAAAAAGTAAATTCCGTTGTTGCTCTATCATAAAAAAACCTTCCTTCACAAATACTTGTTATAATAAGTATTCGTAAAAAAAGGCTTTTTTCATTTTTTTAGAACATATCTTTAATTGGTGCGAAGGTTTTTCTATGAATTGTACAGATTCCTTGCTGTTCTATTCCCAATAAATGTTCTTTGGTCCCATAACCTGCATTCTTTTCAAATCCATATCCTGGATACATTTTAGCGTAGTCTTCCATTAAACGGTCACGAATGACTTTTGCTACAATACTTGCAGCAGCAATCGATATTGAACGAGCATCCCCTTTAATAATACTTTCTTGAGGTATTTTAACATCCAACTTCATCGCGTCGATCAATAGATAATCTGGAATAAAACAAAGATCTTCCAGCGCAATTCCCATAGCCAGTTTTGAGGCTTGATAGATATTGATTTCATCGATTTTGCTATGGTCTACCATTCCAATTCCAATTGAAATAGCTTGATTTTGAATTTCATTATAAAGCTCATCTCTTTTTTTCGCAGATAATTTTTTAGAATCATTTACTCCAAGAAGTTGAAAGTTTTCGGGTAGAATAACGGCTGCAGCCACAACAGGTCCAGCTAGTGGTCCTCGTCCGACTTCATCTATTCCTACGATAAGGCGATGTCCTTTAGCACGTGCATTTTTCTCGAATTGTTGCATTTCTTCAAATAGTGCTAACTCTTCTTCGTGTTTCTGAATTCTTCTGCCCCATTGTGCTAAAGCTTGTTGGACACCGCTCCGCTCATCTGCTTGCCACATCTGAATTCTCTCATCGTCTCTTTTATCAATTGTAGCTAATACTGCTTTAATTTGTTGAATTGACTCAGTTTTCATTTTTTGTAGCTCCTAATTCTTCCCAACGATCTAAAGTATATGGTCCTAATTTGCTGCTGCGGATTTCTTGAATGATCATTTCACTTGCTCTATCATAATCATCATTAAACCCACGTTTTTGACTGATCAACATCAAAAGTTCAGCACTTGATAAAAAAGTCTCCTCTTTTGTTAATTTATAGCGTTCAACCAAACGCTCTGGATAAAAACGTGAAAAAAATGCTAGTCCATAAATAGCTAAATCATCCAAATGAAGCAATTGATCTTTAATTGCTCCAGTCAGTGCTAGCTTCTTGCCAATCTCTTGATCTTCAAATTTAGGCCATAGAATTCCAGGTGTATCCAACAGTTCTAATTCGGTCCCAGAACGAAGCCACTGCTGACCTTTAGTTACCCCTGGTTTGTTCCCTGTTTGCGCAATCTTTTTCCCTACCAAACGATTCATTAGAGTTGACTTTCCTACATTTGGAATGCCAATACACATTGCGCGGATAGCTCGCGGTTTTAATCCTTTTAAGCGTTCTCGTTCAAGTTTTTCTTTCAGAGCTTTTTTTGCTTCAGGAATAATTTTATTGACACCTTTATTCTGCTGGGCATTAATGACCAAAGTATGGTAACCTTTTTCTTGAAAATACTGTTGCCATTTCTGATTCTGTTCTTTATCAGCAAGGTCACCTTTATTTAGTAAAATCAATCGCGGTTTTTGTTGCACAATTTGATCCATCATCGGATTTCTAGATGAAAGTGGCAATCTTGCATCGATCAATTCAAAAACGATATCAACATATTTAATTTTTTCAGATACTTCTCTTCTGGCCTTGGCCATGTGTCCTGGAAACCATTGTATTGTCATTTTATCACCTATCTTGGTATGAATTTCATATGTGTTATGGGGTAGTATACAAATTGAGCTTTGCCTAAAATATATTTACTTTCAACAGCACCAAAGGAACGGCTATCTTTTGACATACGTCGATTGTCTCCCAAAACAAAATAACTATCTTTAGGTAAAACCTCTTCTGTAATAAGATCACTCAAATTAAAATTTGTAGTGTAAGGAACTGCCTCATGATCTTTTTTTAAGTTTTTTTCTAGGAAAGATTCTTCAATCGGTTTGTCATTTATATAAAGTTGATCATTGTCGTACCGAACAGATTCTCCTGGTAGCCCGATCACTCGTTTAATATAAATTGCTCCAGTTGGTAATTTAAAAACTACAACATCGAAACGTTTGATTGAGGAGAATTTTTCCATCGCAATCATGTCACCTTGACTAAGGGTTTTCTCCATTGAGTTTCCATCAACCGGAACTGGGATTAGAATGAACCCTCTTAATATAAATAACAACACGAATGAAGGAACGAGTAATTTCATGAAAAAAATAAAATAGCCGATATAAGATTTTTGTTTTTCCACTCTGTTCTCTCCCTTTTTCTTGTTGATTCTATTATAAAGGAAAAACACTCGAAAAAGCGACTAATTTAAAGGAAAATTTATTCTATATGTAAACAACATAAGAAATAGGTGTGAAAAAGGTATTTTTTCCAGTAATAGTCCCTTTTCACACCAGCTTATTTACTCTATTTTAGTTTCGTTTTTAAGTTCTTTGATACCAGCGTCATAAGCCTGATCATTGTCTTTGATTTTTTTCCCTATTTCGACTTCGATTTGGGCAGCAGTTTCATTGTCTACCTCTCCAGTAACTGGGAGTGCATTGTTAGTCTGCATGATACTTACAGCGGCTGACGTTTGTTCTGAAAAATCACTACTGTCAGCATCGACTTCGTATCCGAGCGCTTTTAGTAAGGCATTGACATTTTTGACAACTGGCGAAGAATCACCTAATTTAAGAGTTTTATCTCTAGAAATCGGTGATAAGTATGCATAGTCAGGATAATCAGCTTTAATGCTTGGTTTTAATCCTTTTTTGTGGATCCATTCACCATTTGGTGTCAACCATTTTAAAACAGTTAGCTTGATTTCGCTCTTATCATTTAAATTTTTGACTGTTTGGACAGTCCCTTTGCCAAAAGTCTTTGTACCAATAATTTTTTTATTGCCAGACTCTTTTAATGCTGCTGCAAAGATTTCAGAGGCACTTGCACTTCCTTCATCAACTAGAACAACAGTTGGTTCATTTACTTTAAAACCACCATCTAATTTGCTAGAGGCAACATCTTCACTTGTGTTTCCATTTTTATCTTCAAATTTGACAATTGTTTTTCCATCTTCAAGGAACATGCTAGCCATTTGTTCTACTTGATCAAGTAATCCGCCTGGATTTTGGCGTAAATCGATCACAAACGATTTTGCTCCATCTTTTCTTAATGTTTTGATTGTTTCTTTCAGCTCTTTATATGTATTTTCACCGAAAGAAGTTATTTTGATTGATCCTATTGCTTTATCTTCTTTATCTAATTCACCTTTAACTGTTTCAATTGGAATAGTATCTCGTGTAAGCTTTAATTCAAATGTTTCCTCACCACGCTTAACGGTTAAACGTACTTCAGTACCTTTTTTGCCGCGAATTTTGCTGACAACCTGAGAAAGTGTTTTTCCTTGTGTTTCTTCAGTATCAACTTTTAAAATCATATCGTTAGTTTTCAGCCCTGCTTTAGCAGCTGGCGAACCTTCAATTGGCGCCTGAGCCACGGTTGGAAGATCATCCGTCATGGTCATTGTTGCACCAATGCCTTCAAAACTACCCGAAAGACTTTGATCTAGTTCATCTGCTTCTGGTTCATTTAGGTAACTTGAATAGGGATCGTCCAAAGCTTCTGTCATACCTTTTAAGGCGCCGTCTACTAATTTTTTCTCATCGACTTTACCTACATAGTTATTAACGATTTCATTATATAAATCATCAACCTTTTTTAAACCAATGTTTTGATCAGGACTTTCAGAAACTTGTTTTTTGTATTGATAGTCAAAATAAATATAGCTGCTGCCACCTACCAAAAAAGCAACGCAAGCGATTGAGATAATATATTGATAAAAAGGTACTTGTCTTTTATTTTTCATGAGGTCACCTCTTTCTGTAAAATTATCATTGCATGTTTTCCAGTTTACCATGAATAAAAAAGAAGGAAAAGCTCTTTCTTTGCCTTTCCTTCTTTTTTATTTATTGTTTTCTACGTATTTTTCCCATAATTCATCAAAAATATGCATGTTACTTAAATAATCTGCATTCATCTCTAAATACGAAGATAACTCATTATAATCTTCAGATTGTTTCGGAAATTGAATATCCCTTGCTGCATCATTCGCAAATTGGCTCTCATCAGTCTTTTTTGGAGCTCTTAATGTCATTAAATAGTGATAAAAACTTCTTCTCATATGTTCACCAATTTTCTTCTATAAAATTTGCTCTATTCAGATGTGCATCTTCATATCGCTTAGGATCTTTTTGGTAAAAATCTTGGTGATACTCTTCTGCCTGATAAAAGATACTTGCAGGTTCAATCGTCGTAACGATCGGTTCATTAAATCTTCCGCTTTCTTGCAACTCTTGTCGGCTTTTTTCTGCAATTTTTTTCTGCTCTTCACTTGTATAAAAGATGACTGGGCGATAATTATCACCGCGATCTTCAAATTGACCTAAAGCATCAGTTGGATCTGTCTGTTGCCAATATATTTCAAGTAGTTTTGCATATGACATAACCGTTGGATCAAATTCAATCTCAACAGCTTCTGTATGGCCTGTAGCATGGCTCAATACTTGTTCGTATGTCGGATTAGCAACATGACCACCCGTATAACCAGAAACTATGGAGTGGATACCAGGTTGTGTATCGAAAGGTTGGATCATACACCAAAAACATCCGCCAGCAAAAATTGCTTTTTCGCTCAATTTGTCTCCTCCTTCGTGTCGTTACTATTTTTTGGCAAGTAAATATTCATACGAATATCATCGTCAACTAAATTTATTTTTTCTGCGCGTATAAATAAACCATTTTGCATTCTGAATTGATCTAAGCGTAGTAAAACTGTGCTATCATCGGGATTTACTTCTACCCAATTAGGTAATTTGTAATCTCTTTGAACGAATTTTAAGATTTCTTTCATTGGTAAACCTAACGTTCCAATCGATAAGCTTTTTGCTTTTAATTGTACATTTCCATTGTCCATCACATAAGGATCAAAATAGAGGTAAAATTGAATCGGATGACCTAAAACTTTAAAGGTTCCATTCAACATTGCTTCATTTTCTAGATAAAATTTATAAGTGATATCTGATCCTTTTTGAAAATCACTAAGGTAAAAATCAATTAACGCATTTACTTGTTTTTTCTTAGATTGAATTGCTATAACGGGTGTACCATCTTTTTCTACTAGTTCAGGAACAGGTTTATAGTTAGGTTCACGAACTTGGGTGATCCTTACAAATGCAAAAGCTAAACTTCCGATAATCAGCGCAATCAAAACGATGAACGCTACTTTCCAACGATTAATCGGATTCTTTACCTCAGGCGCTTTCTTTCTTCTCTTATTCCCTTTTCTTGCTTCTTTTTTTTCTTCTGGTTCATTTATCATGTCGATCACTCACTTCCTTTTTTGAGCCATTTATTTTGTGTTCTAACCATTTCGTCACGAACTGTACTTGCCATAATTTGATAACCTAAATTATTTGGATGGAAGTGGTCTTCTTCATACAACGCATTGTTTTTGATGTCTTGTTCACCACCAGAAGTCATGCCAGAAGCTGTGTCTTCACTGCTGACGATCCCGACTTCATCTCCTGCACCTTTATAAAGTAAGTCATTGATTGGAATGAAATAGGCATTTTTTTCTGTTTTGACGATTTCTTTTGTTCCGTTGTTCCAGCTGTCCACTATCTCCTGCATTTCTGTTATATCAGGAAAGTATAGATAAAAAGGATTATATATCCCTAATACGTAGATTGGTGCATCAGCGTTGTATTTACGGATCTCTGTCAATAGTTTGTTTACTTCTTTTTGATAGTTTTTCAAAGGTTTTTCAAACGAATTTTTAGTTAAGCGAAACACGTCACCCTTGATTACTTTCATTAAATCATTCCCACCCACAGTGAGTGTAATGACATCTGCTGATGCTAAACCAGTTTGGATGTCTTCGTGCTTTTTGATTCGTTTAAGAATTTGGTCACTGCGGTCGCCATTTTTACCAAAATTATCTGTCTGAACGCCATTCAGATGATAATGTTCTTGTAAATCACTGGCAACTAAAGGAACAAACCCACCAGAGTTTGTTAAATCACCAATTCCTTCCGTCAGCGAATCACCAATAGCTGCATAATGTATCACTTCTTTTGTTTGACTTTTAGCGGCTTGCTTTGCACCTGTGCCTAAAATTGGTCCAGCTTTTGGAATAGCTACGATCAATAATAAAAAAACACCAATCAGCGTTATAAAAAAAAGAGCAAAACTTGACCAATTTTTTTTGAAGAATAATTTCATTGTATCCCTTCCTTTTCTGTAAACCCTAAAAACTACAAAACTTGTTGATTTACAGTGTTTGGATTTTTTTAATTCTAATAAAGTAAATTATCTCTATTTTAAGTTAATTTGTACAGTAAAATTTTTATTAAAAAAAGCAGATCAGTTTGATCTGCTCAAAACTCAGTCTGTATAGTACATAATAGCGAAAGCGCCTTTACCTGTATGCGTTGCTATAACAGGATTTGTGTGTAATACCGGTATTTCCATCTCTGGAAATAGTGCTTGTAGTCCTTCTTTAAACCCATTAGCTAACTCTAATCCATCTGCATGAGAAATACCAATTTGTCGGACATTCGGCAAATGACTTAATTCATTTTTCAGTTCGTCAAACCATTTGTTAAAAGTCTTCATGCCTCGTCCCTTAGCGACAGGAATCAATTCTGTATGTTCAAAGTCCATGACTACTTTCATGTTAAAAATGCTAGATAAAAGTCCAGTTGCCCGACTAATCCGGCCACCTTTTACTAGGTTATCTAATGTAGATATACCAATAAACAGTTTGGTATTTTCTTTGACGTGATTGATTTCAGCTAAAATCTCTGAAACGCTTGCCCCGTTTTTAGCAAGTTTAGCTGCTTGAATTACTTGAAATGACAACCCTTGATCAGTGAAATCACTATCAATCACAGTTACACTGGCAGAACTAAGATTCCCAGCTTGCCTAGCTGCTTCTACTGTACCGCTCAATCCTTTTGTCATATGGATCGAAATCACTTCACTGCCATCAGCACCTAAGCGGTCATATAGCTCAACGAACTCACCGATGGGTGGTTGGCTTGTCTTAGGTAGTGCTTTAGCGTTGCTCATCAATTCCATGAAATGTTCACCTTCTAAATGATCATCATCAGCATAAACTACACCATCAATCATTACAGATAAAGGCATCATTTGAATATCTAAGTCATCGCGTACACTTTTCAGCATTGTGCATGAAGAATCAGTCACAATTTTAACATTTGTCATAATTTTATCACTCTTTCTTTAAAAACAACCTCAATTCATGGTAAAATACTTTTGAGGCTTAAATGTCTGTTTTTATTATAACAGACAAAGAATTATTTTTCACCAAATTAAAATGAAGGAAGTTGATTTCTTGGAAAAAGTAAAATTCTCCAGAAAATATATGATTTTAAATGAAGTTCTTAATGCAGTAACTCATGGGATTGGGGCTGGGTTAAGTATTGCAGGATTAGTGATATTGTTAGTGAAAGGCGCACGCCTTGGCTCTGCTGTGCATGTTGTTTCGTATGCTATTTATGGGGCAACTCTGATTCTTTTATTTCTATCTTCGACTTTATTTCACAGTTTGATTTTTACAAGAGCAAAGAAAGTATTCCAAGTTTTTGATCATAGTTCGATTTTCTTATTGATTGCTGGAAGCTATACTCCATTTTGTTTACTGAGTATCAAAGGCTGGCTCGGTTGGTTATTATTTGTACTTATCTGGGTGATGGCAATCAGTGGTGTTGTGTACAAGTCTTTAACACTCCATAAACAAGAAACGGTGAAAAATGTCTCTACTGTAATTTATATTATTATGGGCTGGCTTTGTATAACTGCTGCCAAACCTTTATATGATTCTTTAGGTCCAATAGGAATTGCTTTATTGGTAGCGGGAGGCGTTTCTTATACATTAGGCGCTGCGTTTTATAGTTTAAAAAGTGTTCGTTTTATGCATGTGGTTTGGCACTTGTTCGTTATGTTGGGAGCTGGATTCATGTTCTTTTCAATTTTACTTTATACCTAAAACAATACAAAACCCCTTTAATTAAAGGATTTAAGATACCTCTTTTTGGTTGAACCAAAAAGAAGTATCTTTTTTTATGTTTTTCTCTTTACAAACCGAACAAACATTCGTATAATAACTATACAAACGTTTGTTCGATAAAAATTATGAGGTGATTAAGAATGAAAGCAGTTCGTCGTGGCGGGTTATTATTTGTTGTATTGATTATTGGTATTTTCTTAGGAACATTAGGACTACAGTCCGCTTTACTTATTGTTAGCCCTCTATTTATTATATGGTTCATGTTATGGGATGAAAAAAGATATACCCATACTAGGAAAAAAAATGATCATCAGCATTATGTTTATCGCAAATATCCATAAAATTTAAATAGAAGTAATTTTTTCTATAGTAGTAAAATAAAAAAGATCTTTACTCTGAATAATATCAGAGTAAAGATCTTTTTTTAATATTCCATCAAAGTAACGATTTCATAACCAGTAATTTTATCTCGTCCATGCAAGTCCATCAATTCAATCAGAAATGCACAGCCGACAACAATACCGCCTAATGATTCAATCAGCTCGATAGTTGCTTTAATCGTGCCGCCTGTTGCTAGTAAATCATCGCAAATCAATACACGTTGTCCAGGAGTGATTGCATCTTTGTGAAGTGTTAACGTATCCGTACCGTATTCTAAGTCATAGGTTACTTCAATCGTTTCGCGTGGCAATTTCCCTTTTTTACGAACTGGAGCAAAACCGACTCCTAATTCATAAGCAACTGGACATCCCACGATAAACCCGCGTGCTTCTGGACCTACGACCATATCGATTCTTTTTTCTTTTGCATAATCAACAATTTGTTTTGTTGCTTCACGATACGCGTCACCGTTCGCCATCAATGGTGAAATATCTCTAAATATAACGCCTTTTTCAGGATAATCTGGAATACTAGCAATATAATCTTTTAAATTCATTTTTTTATACTTCCTCCTCATTCCACAGCCATTGTTGTAATGTCTCACGATCGCTGTATAACAAAAACTCTTCTGTTTTGATTCTTTTTAAGCGAGTTTGATAGACCTGACTTTCCGTCAGTGGATGATTTTCAGGACTTTCTACTTTTCTTAAAACACCGTTTTCTATTGTAACAAATCCTAGGTCAAAAAACACCTGAATCATAAAAATTAATAGTTTTTCTTGTATTTTTAAATGTTGTGCCACAATATTTAGCTTATAACGAACATCTACTTGTTCTTGTTGCATTACAAATTTGTAAAGTTGCGCATATTGATCCCTAGTTCCAGTTCCATTTAAATAGGCTTCTTCTTGAGAAATTCCCATCATATAAACACGCTCTATTTTAGCATCTTGAGTAATCTGTTTTAACAGATTACTATCATCCGGACAGTCAACAAAAACTAACTGTTGAGTATTCGTTATTTCAATCATCTTGATGGCCTCAGCTGTCGTACTAAACAAATGCTGATGACTATTTTGATTATCGATTAATTTTTGACTATCTGGATTAAAATAAATGTATAACGTATTTGCAACAGGTATTTCTTTTTGCCGAGCGTTTTTTCCTCTTAAATCGAACAATTGAACACCATCAACTGAAAAATCAGTGACCATCAACTGCGGTTTTTTGTTGCCATTCCATTCATTGATCGATAATTGTCCTACAATATTGGTTGTTCCCTGGCCCAGTTCATCTATTTGGTTGCCCATCTGAAAAGCGATTGCATCCAATTTAGCTCCAACTTGACTTAATTGAAATTTGAGATGACTTTTATCAGCACCGATTTGACGACTTTGTTCAACTGATATATCTTCAAACAAGAAATTAGGAACGGGATTATCTGTTCCAAAAGGCGCAAGAATTTTTAATTGCTGAATAAAAGAAATCGTTGCTTCCTCAACTTTTAATGATTCATCAAGTAACAATTCTTGTCCTTGAGAGAGATCAATTTGATTTGATTCAAGATAATTCATTAAATGTTTTTTTACTTTATCAATATTTGCTACCGACAAAGTCATACCGGCAGCCATATGATGACCTCCGAAATGGCTAAAATCTTCACGAATTTCACTCAATGCATCATACAAATTCAGTGCTGAAACACTGCGGCCAGAGCCTTTAGCGTATTCGTTATTTTCATCGATTGTAAGAACGATTGTCGGTTTTCCAGTATCTTGCATGATTCTCCCAGCTACAATGCCCAGAACTCCTTCGTGCCAGCCTTGTTTTGCCACGATATGAATCGTTTCTGTTGGGTCAATAAGTTCAAAAGCTTCTTTAGTAATTGTAGCCACAATTTCTTTGCGCGCTTCATTTTGGCTGTTGATGAAAGTCGCAATGCGCTCTGCTTCTTCTTCATCGAAGGTAGTCATTAATTCTACTCCAGGAGCAGCATCACCTAACCTGCCTAAAGCATTTAAACGTGGTGCGATCGTAAAGCCAATACTCTCTTCGCTGATTGCTTCTTTTTTTAGTTCAGATAGATGGATCAAAGTATCTAAACCAATTCTTTCACCGTTTCGAATCATTTCCAGTCCCATTTTAACAAGAACTCTATTTTCATCCGTTAGCGAAACTAAATCGGCAATGGTTCCAATGGCAACCAAATCAAGAAATTCAGCAGGCATTTCACCTAATAGAGCAGTTGCAACTTTAAATGCTACCCCTACCCCAGCTAATTCACCAAAAGGATAATGACCTTCTGGATGTTTTGGGTGAACAATAGTAAAGGCATTTGGTAATTCTGGCGGTAGTTCGTGATGGTCCGTCACGATAACATCAATACCTTGCTCTGTTGCATAATGAATCGCTTCATGCCCTGCAACGCCGTTATCCACGGTAATGATCAATTGAACGCCATTATCTATTTGCTCTTTGAATACATCTAAATTTGGACCATACCCATGAATAAATCGGTTTGGCAAGAAGTACTCCACTTCCCCACCAATCAATTCGATTGCTTCTTTCATAACTGTTGTACTGGTGATTCCATCTGCATCATAATCACCATAAACTAAAATCTTTTCACCTTTGGCTACAGCTTCTTGAATTCTTGTTACCGATTTTTCCATATCGTGCATTAAAAAAGGATCATAAAGATTTTCTACTGTAGGACGTAAAAATATTTCTAAAGCGTCTTGAGACTGGATACCTCTATGCCATAAGAGTTGGCCCAGTAAAGGATTGATTTGTTCATTGGTTAATATAT
Organism: Enterococcus sp. AMC1252; assembly: GCF_058216515.1. Lineage (NCBI taxonomy): Bacteria > Bacillati > Bacillota > Bacilli > Lactobacillales > Enterococcaceae > Enterococcus > Enterococcus sp. AMC1252. The sequence goes on along the minus strand of NZ_CM177097.1, from coordinate 1,957,282 downwards.
TTGTAAATTCTTCAGGTAATTCTGTCTTTTCTCGTAATTGCCACATATATTTTGCTTTTTTCACGACGTCACTCCTAACCAAGTAATTATATCAAATAGAATAAGAAAACTAAAGAAACTATCATGAAAATCAGCAAATTAAAAAAGCAGAGATAAGTATTTCTACTTTCCCTCTGCTTTTTGTAATTTTAGACTTATTCATTGTCTCTTGGTTTAGTAAAGTGATCAACGCGGCTGCCAACAGATTCTGTATCCGAGATAGATGTAGTCGTTGACGGTTCCACTACATCATATTTTGCTTGTAGTTCAGCTAATTGATTTTCATATGTTCGCTTTACTTTTTCAACTTCTTCTTGTGCTAATTTATCTGCATCATTCTTGTAACTTTCGATGTCTTTCTTTAATTCTTTCACTTGTTTCTTTTGTTTCCACATTGTGGTTGTTGAGGTTAATAGACCGATCAATGCCCCAACAATCGCAGAACCTAAAATAATGAGGATCAATGGACCAGATATTTTTGCAAAACCAAAGCTAACTGGAACTGTTTGATTATTTAAAACGGCAAAAATGACAACAATCAGAACCAAAATAAGACCGATAACTACACGCCACTGATTTTTCATAGTTTATTTCCTCCTTTATATATAACAATATTTCACTTACCTCTAGACTTGTCAATTTGAAACACAGTTCGTTTTGTTCACCGTGCTTCAAGAAATACTAAGCGAGTTTATTATTTCTTATTGAGTATCCCGCCAGCAAGTAAGTCGCCTATATGAGGAAATAAGGTGTATAAACGATAAGCACCTTCCATCACTTTTGGTCGATTGATTTCACGTTTACTTGTTCCCATGGCATTAACAATTTCTTTAGCCAGCTTATTTGGCTCTAAAACGAACAAATCGACTGAAGCTAAATAATCCCCTGATGGATCGGCTTTATCGAAAAAGTCTGTTTGAATAGGTCCTGGATTTACCGTAGTCACAGAAATACCCAATGGTTTTAATTCTAAACGCAAAGCATTAGAAAAACCTAGGACAGCAAATTTAGTAGCCGAATAAATTGTTGACTTTGCTGTGGCCATTTTTCCAGCCATCGAGGCTATATTGATAATATGTCCTGTTCCTCTTTCAGCCATTTGAATGGCTGCTTTTTGAGTAAAGACCATCATTCCTAAGACATTCACTTCAAACATGTTTCTGGCGACTTCTAAATCAATATCTATGAAGTTTTCGAAAATTCCAAAACCAGCATTGTTGACTAATATATCGATTGGGCCAACTTCTGCTTCGATTTTATCAAAAACATTCTCTACATTTTCAGGATCGGATACATCTAGTTGGAAAGAGAATGCTGGTTTCCCACTTAACTCTTCACACGTTTCTTTGACTTTTCCAATCAAATTGATACGTCTAGCACATACAACAACAATCGCGCCTTTTTTTGCTGCTTCATAACAAATTTGTTCACCCAAGCCAGCAGAACCGCCTGTTACAACAACAACTTTATCTGCTAAATTTGTGCCCTTATACATCCTAATTCCTCCTTACTCAGATTTAAACGGAATTTCTACAATTTCCATATCTTTAACGATTTTAGTGTTTGGAAAAATCTCTTTTGCTTCATTCTCCAACTGAATTATATCACCAGTCAAATAACGGGCACTGATATGTGTCAGTACTAACTTTTCCACTTCAGCTTTCAACGCAATTTGCGCGGCCTGATGGCTTGTAGAATGATAGTAAGCTTTGGCCATTTTTTCTTCGTCTTTGTTAAATGTACTTTCATGAACCAAAATATTCGCATTTTCTGCAAGTAATACACTATTTTGTGTTTTTCTTGTATCGCCTAAAATGGTCACGATCCTACCTAGTTTCTTTTCACCAACAAAATCTTTCCCGTTGATTACTTGCCCATCTGGTAACGTTACAGACTCTCCTCGTTTGATCTTGCCGTAGATTGGTCCTGACGGGATGTTTAGAGCAGCTAATTTATCTACTTGTAATTCACCTTCATGGTCAGCTTCTACGATTCGATAACCAAAGCAAGCAATACCATGATCTAACGCTTTACACGTTACAGTAAATTGATTGTCAGAAAATACGATTCCTTCTTTGATCTCAATAAACTTAAGCTCATATGAAAGTCGAGTTTGAGAAACTTTTAATGCTGTTCGAACGAAATCAGCAATACCAACAGGTCCGTAAATCTCTAGTTTTTCATTTCCGCCTTGGAAAGAGCGGCTGCTTAACAAACCTGGCAATCCAAAAATGTGATCTCCATGCAAATGGGTAATAAAAATCTTTTCGATTTTTCTTGGACGAATATTACTTTTTAAGATTTGTAATTGTGTTCCTTCACCACAATCAAATAACCACACAGCATTTCTTTCGTCTAATAATTTTAAAGCAATACTGCTTACATTACGATGCTTTGCTGGAACCCCAGCTCCTGTACCTAAAAATTGTAATTCCATGAGCTACCTAACTTTCTTTAAACTTCTTCTTTATTTTAGAAGAAAGTCGTCGCTTTAGCAAATAATATTTATTTTATAGGAAAACACCGGGCACTATTGTTACTTTTGCTATAATATCACTTAATTCAATTATCTGATAGAATCTCATCATCCTTATACTCAAAAAAAGAAGACGTGTAGAAAAAAGTTTCTTATCACGTCTTCAAGCTTATTTTATTTTGTCGTTATAATCGACTAATTCTCTGTTTTATCATTGGAATCTTGTTTTTTATCTTGCCAAGATTTTTCAGCGGAGTCTTTTGTTTCTTTCTCTACAGCTTTGGCATCTGTGATTTCTTTTTCAACATCTTCGAAGTCTAAACGGGTGATTTCTCCGCCTAGTTCGTTCATGATCAGCTGGTTTAAAGGACGATTATCATCTTCTTCGGCAATTAAGATCAATCCAGTTTCCCCTTCGCCAATTTGTTTCGTTACATGTTCAAAAACTGTTTGAGCCCCTTGAATTTCTTTAGCATCTTGAGAAGCTCCAAATAAACTTCCTGCAAACCAACCAAGTAAAATACCTAAGGGTCCGCCTAATATGCCTATCAACATTCCAATCATACTATTTTTTGCAGTATGGTTATTGCCTGTAAAGTCAAGAAAGTCATCAATCTTAAATTGGTGAACACCATCATTGACATGGGTCACTACCGCCATTTGTTCTCCCTTGATTTTTTGTTCCATATACAATTTCTTTATTTCTGAAAATGCTTGGTAAGCTTGGCTCTCTACTTCAAAATGCATAATAATAACTCGTTTAGACATACAACCACCTCGTCCTATTTGATAACCCTATTCTATCAATAAACTAGCAATTAACGCAATGAAAATCAACTATCTAGGTGACTTTCCGCTTAAAATAATGGGAATTTTTAAGGTATTCTTTTCTTGAACAATAATTTAAAGTCAGTTTTCTTTTATAAAATATAATGCTTGTTTTTTTATTTTAGGGAAATTAGCGGATTCTTCGCTGCCTCCTCCTTTGACTAAATTCAGTATATAAAAAGAAACAGTCATCCTACTACTAAATAACGAACTTGTTCAGTAGTAGGACGACTTGTGCAACTTGTTTAATTTATTTTAATAACTCGCAAACTGGTGTATATTCTTTGTTTTGATCTTTTGCTACAGCCTCCATAGTTAGATGCTTTTTATACGTATTAATCCCTGTTGAAACTGTTTCATTTTCTTTTGCTGCACGTTCGATTCCTTTATTGGCGATGGTAATAGCATATGGTATCGTTGCATTAGTTAAGGCAAATGTTGACGTTCTAGGGACTGCTCCAGGCATGTTTGCAACGGCATAATGAACAACTCCATGTTTAATATAGGTTGGATTATCATGCGTGGTGATTTGATCCGTGGTTTCAAAAATCCCACCTTGGTCGATTGCGATATCCACAATAACCGCTCCTGGTTTCATTTGTTTGACCATTTCTTCTGTGACAAGTTTAGGTGCTTTAGCTCCTGGGATCAAGACAGCTCCTATCACTACGTCAGCTTCTTTTACTTTATTCTCAATATGATAGGCATTTGAAATCAAGGTTTGCACATTATTTCCAAAAAGATCATCCAGCTCAGCTAATCGATTCGGGTTAACATCTAGTATCGTCACTTTTGCTCCTAAACCAATAGCAATTTTAGCAGCATTCGTGCCAGCTACGCCACCACCAATAATGACCACTTTGCCCCTTTCAACACCAGGAACGCCAAAAAGTAAGATTCCTTCTCCACCTTTCGGCTTTTCCAAAAACTGTGCCCCTACTTGTACAGACATCCTGCCGGCAACTTCGCTCATAGGTGTCAATAATGGTAATGTATGATTGAGACTCATCGTTTCATAGGCAACAGCTGTTACGTTATTTTCGATTAAAGAGTCAGTCAATTCTGGTTCTGGCGCTAGATGGAGATAGGTGAATAAAATCAAATCATCGTGAAAATACTGGAATTCTTGTTTTAATGGCTCTTTCACTTTAATAACCATATCAGATTGCCAAACTGCAGCAACGTCTGTTTCAACAATAGCACCTACATCTTCAAATTCTTGATCTGTAAAACCCGAACCCAGACCAGCAGTGCTTTCGACAACGACTTGGTGACCATTGTGGATTAAACTGACAACACCCGCTGGAGTAATAGCCACTCTATTTTCATTATTTTTGATTTCTTTTGGAATACCGATACGCATAATTTTCACCTCACTGATTTATTTTATACTACTAATGTCCGTTCGTTACTAAACTGTTCATATTTTTTATTGATTGCAATGTCTTCTAATGTTTCAACTAATGTATACACTTCTTCATACGTGTTATATAAGGCAATAGGTGCTAAGCGAATAACATTTGGCTCTCTAAAATCTGGAATGACATTTGCTACTTTTAACGCTTTACAAATTCTGTATGCTTCGTCATGTTCTAAACAAACATGTCCGCCTCGCTTACTATCTTCACGAGGATTTCCGACAGCATAGCCATATTTCGCAAGCTTTTCATCAATCAAATACATTAAGTAAGCTGTGATTGCTAATGATTTTTCACGGATTTTATCCATTCCTACCTCATTAAAAATCCCTAATGTTCCTTCTAAAGGTGCCATAGACAAGAAACTAGGGGAACCAATTTGCCAACCGCTTGCATCTCGTTGATGCTCAAATTCATGTTTTAATTCAAACTGAGTTTCATCGTTATTACCCCACCAACCTGCTAAACCCGGTGTGGCTTTAAAATGTTTTTGATTCATATAAAGACCTGCAATCGAACCAGGACCAGCCGATAAATATTTATACGTACACCACACAGCAAAATCTGGATCTATATCTTTAAAATCCATTGGTATTGCACCAATCGCATGACACAAATCCCAGCCTATTAGAATCCCTCTTTGATGAGCTGCTTCAGTCACTCGTTTCATATCTAAAACTTGCGAACTGCGGTACAAAACAGTCGGTAATAAAATAATTGCTACATCCTCTGTCATAGCTTCAATAATCGCCGACTCATCAATCAAACGTCCGTCCGCACTTTTGACTACTTTCACAGCTTCTTTAGGGTCATACCCTCTTAATTGAACCTGACTATCAATAGCATAGCGGTCTGTTGGGAAATTCAAATCATCGACTAAAATTTTATACCGTTCCTTCGTTGGTTTGTATAATGTACTGATACATTGATGAATATTGATTGTTGTACTCCCCGTAATCACAACTTCTTCTGGATAAGCATTAATCAGCGGTGCTGATAATTCACCTAATTTACCCGCATAATGGAATAAACCATCCCATAATTTAATTCCTTCTTTTTTCCAAGTATCCATCATATGGAGTAACGCTTTTTCAGCGTCTTTAGAAGCTAAACCAAGAGAATTACCATCCATATATATTTCACCTGGCTGAACATAAAAACGGTCTCTAATAGTTCTAAGCGGATCAGTTCTATCCAATTCTTGTGCAAATGCTAACTCTGTCCGAAATTCTCTTTCCATTATTCGTCACCTTCCAAGTTTATATTTTTTTATTTAAACGAAGCCTTTCTTTAAAATGAAAGCACTTCAATTCACACAACTAAATTACACTAATACGTTACTTTTATTGATTTTAACGAATCCAAGAATGGCCAAAACGGCAATTACTCCCACCCCACCAAGTAGATAAATAGCCATTGACCATGATTGACTTGATTCACTTACTTTTGTAACGATCGGTGTTCCTATAAAAATTCCGATATAATAAAACAGATTAATAAAAGAAATACTTGAACCTATCAATCGTTCTTGTTTCACTATTTTAGGTGCTAGGATCATCACACAAGAAGAAGATAAACTAGCTCCTGCTGAAAGTACGAAGAGTTGGGCTATAAATGTGAAGTCACTTGACAAATAGCCCATTCCCAAAGTAGCAACTAACATCAATATAAAGGAACAAAAAATAATCATTTGTCCTTTTTTTGTTTTATCGATCAAATAACCTGCTAAAGCACCAAAAGGAATCCCGAATAGTCCAAAGTAACCAGTATAACTATTCGCTAATGATTCGGTTAATCCATACTGTTGGGTATAAATTTGCGGATAAAGATTGATAAAAGCAAATAATATAAAAGCCATACAACCTTGAGCAAGAGCTAAAAACCAAACCGACTTATTTTCCATTGCTTTTTTGAAGGAACCGTTGTTTTCTTTTTGATTCGCTATGGATCGACTTGTTGGCTCGTCTAATAGAAAAAGATACAAACATAACAGCAATAACGATAGTCCTGCAATAATCAACCAAAGTGAACGTAGCCCATATGCCTGAGACAAAGGTTTAAAGAAATTCATCGCCAGCATTGAACCAAGTGCAGAAAAAGTCCCCCAAATCCCTGTCGCAATTCCACTATTTCCTTCTTTAAACCAGAAATTGATCAAAACGATTCCAACCATAATGATCATTGAAAACGAAATCCCTTCAATTGCTCTTGAAATCAATAACGACCAAAAATCATTAGCGAAAGCACCCCAAAAGTTTCCAATAGCTAAGCACCCCATTAATCCAACTAATAATTTTTTTGGACCAAAACGTGTGACTAATGTACCGCCTGGAATGGCTAAGAAAATACCAGAAACTGTAAAAATAGACATTAACCATGACACTAAAGAAAGACTTACACCTAAATCTTGACCTAATTCATTTTGAATCGGCACTAATTTCAATTGACTTAAAGAAACAATTACTCCACCTAGATACAATAATAAAAATTTTAACCATCTGTTTCTTACCATAAAGAACGCTCCTTTTTGGTCTGCCTTTTTACTACATCTACTAGTAAACGTTCACGTCATCTTAAGATAAGTTAATCATAACGAACTTTCTAGTTTTTTGTATATAAAAAAATGAATAAAATGAAAACGTTTTCTTTTCGATTTAGTAAAAGTATGCCAATTATTTTTACAATATGAAATATCAGGTCTAGCTACTTAGCAAACCAATCCTATATAAAGCTAAAATTATCTGGAAAACACTGCTTTTTTCCTCTATAATGAAACAGACAAAAATAGTTATAAAGAAAAAGATTTTAAGGAGGTAGACCAATGGATAAAACTGACTATAAACTCTTACAAATTCTACATGAAAATTCTCGAATCTCAATTGTCGACCTGTCCCAAAAAGTCAATCTTAGCCGTCCTAGCGTAAAAGAACGGATCAATAAGCTAGTGGAAAAAGGGATTATTACGAACTTTACAATACAAGTCTCTATGGAACAGATCCAACAAACCATTACTTTTTTTACAGAATTAAGCCAAGTGACTCTTTCTGTTGAAAAAGCTCTAAGACAATTAAAAAATAATCCTTATGTAAATGAAGTTCATATTGTAAGTGGCGACGTCAATTATTTAGTGAAAGCAACCGTAGCAAACACAATGGAAATGAAAGAATTATTAGCGAAATGGATGCAGTTCGCTAATGTCAAAAGTTCAATTATTCTAGAAAGTCCGATAGAAAACCAATTGTATTTTGGGGTAGATAACGAATAAAGACAATTAAATTCAGCCCTATTTTCTTATTTAAGTAAATAAACGTTTTTATTGTGAAAAACATCACTATCGCATATAAAAAAAGAGCTAATAAAATACCAGCTCTTCTCTTCTTTAATTATTCTACAAATTCAAACTCATACTCTCCGATTCGGACAATATCCCCATCTTTTGCTCCACGAGCACGTAATGCTTCATCGATGCCCATTCCACGTAATTGACGTGCAAATCGCATCACACTTTCATCATGTTCAAAATTAGTCATTTGGAATAGTCTTTCCAACGACTCTCCTGATAAAATCCATGTCGTATCTGGATCACGATCAATCGTAAATTCTGGTCCTTCTGGCTGAAAACCATAATGAACAGTATCTTCGATGATTTCTTCCTCATATAATGGAAATTCCGGTGTTACATCAATTAAATCAGCCGTTGCATTAAGCAAAGGTTCGATTCCTTTACGTGAAACCCCAGATATAGGAAAAATCGGTAAATGATCTGCATATTCGTCTGTTCGTTCTTTTTCGATTTGTTCTTTGAATTTTTTCAAATTCTCTTCGGCTTCTGGCATATCCATTTTATTTGCCACGATAATTTGTGGTCTTTCCATCAAACGCATGTTATGAGAAGCTAGCTCTTTATTGATAGCTAGATAATCTTCATACGGATCCCGGCCTTCCATCCCACTCATATCAATCACATGTAAAATAACTCTAGTTCGTTCAATATGACGTAAAAACTGTGTCCCTAGTCCAACGCCTTGTGAGGCTCCTTCGATCAAACCTGGCAAATCAGCTGCAGCAAAACTACGTCCATCACTTGTTGATACCATCCCGAGATTAGGAACTAAGGTTGTAAAGTGATAGGCACCAATTTTAGGACGAGCTGATGAAATAACAGATAATAATGTAGATTTCCCAACAGATGGGAAACCGACTAAACCAACATCAGCTAATACTTTCAACTCTAATTCGATTTTTCTTTCTTGTCCTGGTTCGCCATTTTCAGCAATTTCAGGAGCTGGATTTTTAGCAGATGCAAACCGAATATTGCCACGACCGCCACGGCCGCCTTTTGCTACAGTCAGCGTCTGACCATTTTCGATTAAGTCACCAATCAACACACCTGTATCAGCGTCACGTACTGTCGTGCCTGGGGGAACTTTTACAAATGTATCTTCTGAGCCACGACCGTGCATGCCTTTGCTCATTCCATTCTCACCAGGTTGCGCTTTAAAATGACGGTTGAAACGGAAATCCATCAGTGTACGTAATCCTTCTTCGACAACAAGAATCACATCGCCGCCCTGACCCCCGTCCCCTCCAGCTGGTCCGCCGTCTGGTACATATTTTTCTCTACGAAAAGCAACCATTCCATCGCCGCCCTTACCGGCTTTGACATCGATTGTTACTTGATCTAAAAACATGGACATATTTTGTCCTCCTATCTTAAAAAGGTTGGGACAAAAGTCTTGTACTCCTAGAATATAAGAAGTAGTTAACTTTGTCTCACCGTTTATTCTATACTTATAGACAAATCTTGTTTAAAAGCCTTTCTTATTGTAAAGGTTAAACCCAGATTTGTCTAGCCAAATTAGTTTTTAAGAGCTTGAATTTGCCGCTGACATTGATGTGGCAATAGCTACTGCGACTGCCGCTTGTTCTTGAGCCAGCATCATGGTGATCGTTAATGCTGATACAGTTAGGTTATCAGAAGACAAAAAGCTCATCTCTTCATTGATTAACAATCCTAAAGCCATTGATTGACGAAAATCTTTATAAAAACGAAGTTTAGTCTTTTCTTCAAGTAGATCTAAGTAATCTCGTAGAGCTAAAAAGTCTACATTTTTTATTGAATCTAAAAATGCTAGTGTGACAATACTATTATAAAATTCTGGCTTCAATCGAATGCTTAGTTTTTTTAGTTCCTTAATCAAGTGATCCATCCGAGCAAGTAGATCATGTGAAAAAGAACCTGTTAACATGGCAGCAGTCGCAGCAGCAAACTGTAAATGATTCGATTTTCGGAAACCATAATTATTTAATGCTTGATAATAAGACTCCACTAAATCGCCAACTTGCTTGGTAGAGAAGCTTTCTAATTTTGTTTGTTGCGATAAGCAAATAGCAATTGTGCCATCTTCTGCTCCTGTAAGGAAATAATGATGTTTTTTTAATTCCTCAAAAATTTCCCGTCCTCTTCGTACAACAAATTCTTTTTCAGCTGTTTCGGTAAATTGCAGTAAATAAGCTGAAAAATAAGAATATGAAGACAGTTTAAAACCGGCGTTACGCAAACGCTGATAATCCGCAATCAAAATATGAACATCTAAATCTCTAGTTTTACCATTCGCTAATAACATCCCCAACAACATGCCTCTCATTGGTTGCCCCAAGACATTAAAAAAAGTTAACCCTTCTTGAAGTGTTTCTTCCATGCGGCGATAATCGGTATCTGAAAATCGACGATTTTTAGATATAAATGAGCGTGCTATCACATAAGCTACCCGTTTATCAAACCATTTTCCTTTTCCTACTCTAATTGCTTGATAGTTCTCTTGAAGCAATTCAACAACCTGTGTTCTATTCACTTTCCCCAACTCCTTTTCTGCTGTTAAAAGACAAGATTTTTGACAAAATCATTTAAAGCGTCCATGCTTATAGTATAGCTTATGTGACCGTTTTTTTAAATATACGATTAGATAAAGCTATTCGTGGAACTGTTGTTGAGCTCTTGAAACTGGTTTGCTAATCATTATTGTTAAATGAATCAGAACCAGTTTACTGACTTGCTCAAAACGATCAAAGGAGGAAATTTAGTATGACAGTAAAAGTAGGTATTAATGGATTTGGACGGATTGGTCGACTTGCATTTCGCCGCATTAAAGAAGTTTCCGATGATATTGAAGTAGTTGCAATCAATGATTTGACAAGTCCAACGATGTTAGCACAATTATTGCAATTTGATTCCACTCATGGCACATACCCAGGAAAAGTGACTGCAACTGATGATTCAATCGTAGTTGATGGAGAAAAAACAAAAGTATATGCGCAAGCTGATGCTAGCAAATTGAACTGGGTACAAGAAAATGGCGTCGATATTGTTTTAGAATGTACTGGGTTTTATACTTCTGAAGCAAAAGCGCAAGCACATTTAGATGCAGGTGCAAAACGTGTCGTTATTTCGGCTCCAGCAGGTGATATGAAAACAATCGTTTATAATGTTAATGACGATACTTTGACACCGGAAGACAAAATTATTTCTGCTGGCTCTTGTACAACAAACTGCTTAGCTCCTATGGCTTATTTCTTAAATAATGAATTTGGCATCGAAGTAGGTACTATGACAACTGTTCACGCTTACACATCAACTCAAATGTTATTAGATGGCCCTGTAAAAGGCGGGAATTTACGAGCAGCTCGTTCTGCAGCTGACAATACGATTCCACATTCAACAGGTGCTGCCAAAGCAATCGGGTTAGTTATTCCAGAACTAAATGGCAAACTACAAGGGCATGCTCAACGTGTTCCTGTTGTTGATGGTTCATTGACTGAGCTAGTGTCTATTTTGAAAACAAAAGTTACTGCTGATCAAGTAAATGAAGTAATCAAAAAACATACAATCGACAACCCGGCTTTTGGTTATGATGATCGTGAAATCGTTTCTAGTGATGTAATCGGAACAACTGAAGGATCTATTTTTGATCCAACTCAAACAGAAGTTACCACTTCTGGCGATTTCCAATTAGTTAAAACAGTGGCTTGGTATGATAATGAATATGGCTTTACTTGCCAAATGATTCGTTTATTAGAAAAATTCGCAAATTTGTAAAACTAACCTCTTTTAAATTAAACAAAGTAAAACCTCCCTTGAACTATTCAAAGGAGGTTTTACTTTGCTCATGCTTAACTTTATCTAATACAATCACGCATGTTCGGCAATATAATTCACTAACTCTTCAGTCTCATCCCAACCTAAACACGGATCAGTAATCGATTGACCAAAAACTTTTCCATCTGCTTCTTGACGACCACTTTCGAGAAAACTTTCAATCATAAAGCCACGAACCCATCTCTTCATATCACTATTCCACGAACGATTGATTAAGGTTTCTTTGACAATCCTAATTTGCTCTTTGTGCTGCTTTCCTGAATTATCATGATTCGTATCAATCACAATAAAAGGGTTTTTGTAGTTTCCATCTTTGTAGGATTCAACCACTTTTAATAAATCTTCATAATGATAGTTAGGAATGTTTTTACCATATTCATTCAAACCACCTCTTAATACAACATGGGCTAAGGGATTAGAACTAGATTCAACTTCAAGTCCATTAAAAATAAACTCCTGTTTTTGTTGTGCCGCATATAATGAATGAAACAAAACATTCAAATTACCACTAGTTGGATTTTTCATCCCTGTTGGCTGATCAATTCCACTAGCAACAAAACGATGTTGTTGATCTTCTACAGAACGAGCACCAACCGCAATATAACTAACCAAGTCTTGAACAAATTCAAGATTTTCAGGATACAGCATTTCATCAGCAGTCGTTAAGCCTGTTTCGCTGATCACACGATTATGCAAACTTCTGACAGCAGCAATTCCTTTGATCAAATTACTTTCTCCTTCTGGATTTTGCTGATGCAATAAGCCCTTATACCCATCTCCATTAGTTCTAGGTTTGTTTGTATAAACACGCGGAACCATAAAAATTTTATCTTGAACTTTTTCTTGAAGTTTAGCTAAACGAGTAACATACTCCATTACAGCCTCTTCATTATGAGCTGAACAAGGTCCAATGACTAAGAGAATCTTGTTGCTATTGCCTTCAATGATTTCTTTTAATTCTAGATCACGCGCAGCTTTTAACTGCTCTTGTTTTGGTGTTAATTTAGATAATGATTTAACCTGTTCAAAATTGATCGGTTGGCTTAATGCTTTAAAACTCATACGATAACTTCCCTTCATTTTTCTTATAATCAAACAATAAAAATAAATCCAAGTAAAATAAAAAAGTCCCGTCCTCTTCATTTCTGAAAAGGACGGGACCAAATGATCCGTGTTACCACCTTTGTTTACAATCAGCTTACACTCATTGACTTATCAGGTACAAAATTATACCTTGGCACAATAACGGGTACCCGTAACCGTCACAGCCTACTCAATTCGGTGTGAAGTTCAAAGAGGAATTCAGATACCTTAGGTTTGCGCGCCTCTCAACGACCGGCTACTTTCTGTGCACCTGTATTATCTTACTAGTTCTTATCAAAACTTTTATTGTTTATTGAAGTAATTGTAAGAGATTCTTTCAGAATTGTCAATCTTTTTCAAAAAGAAAAAAATAGAAAGCATTTCTGCTCTCTAATTCTACATTAATTGATTTAATCTGAGCTTAAAATCAAAATTAAATCTCTTATGTTGATTGATTTTTCTTTTTTTGTTGGCAGTCTTGACAAATACCGTGAAAAGTTAATCGATGGTCTTTCACTAAAAAATGATAATGTTGTTCGATTACTTGCTCTACTTCACCTAATAAATCATCTTCAACTTCTTCGATATTCCCGCACTCTAAACATAAGAGATGATGATGGAAGTGTTTAGCTCCTTCTTTGCGTAAGTCATAACGCGCTAAGCCGTCATTGAAACTTACCTTGTCTACGACTTTTAAGTCAGTTAAAATTTCTAATGTACGATAAACTGTTGCCAAACCTATCTCTGGACTTTTTTGTTTTACTAAAAAATAAATTTCTTCTGCCGATAAATGGTCCTTCTCATTTTCCAGCAATACTAAAACTGTTGCTTCTCGTTGAGGCGTCAGTTTGAAACCAGATTCATGCAATTGTTGTTTTGTTTTTTTTAAAGCAGCAGTAGAATCCATAAATGCAGCCCCTTATTTATAATTATTTTAATCTGGAACCATGTTTTATAGTATCAAATTATAATAAGTATAAAATAACTCCAATATATTTGCAAGTGATTCTCAATTAGAAAAGACCAACAATTATTTTTCTTGTAATTCTTCTTTTAAAATAGTAAATCCAGCTTCTTGTGTAATTTTCCCTTGCTTCAGCAAGTTACCAATAGCCCGCTTAAACTGTGCTTTACTGATGCCAAACGTTTGTTTAATTTCTTCTGGATTCGATTTATCCGTAAAAGGAATCTTATGATCAGCTGATCTTTCCAAGAAGGTCAAAATCATTGCTGCATCATCACTGATTACTTCGTAGCCACGAGGTTTTAAAGAAATATTTAGTGTTCCGTCAGGTCTGACACCTATCACCCGGCCATTTACTCTTTCGCCCAAACGAGGTTCTTGATACCGTTCTGATGGATGGATAAATGCAATATAAAAGTCATCTGTCAAAACAAATGAACCAATCATTTTCAATCGATATACAATCCCACTTATATTTTCATTTTTCAATTCTTCCGTTCCAGGTTTAGCCATAGCTTTAAAAATTTTCTCATCAGCTAATTCGCCCCAAATACGCTCCTTGTTATCAACCTTCAAAGAAATCATAAGCTGGTCATCTTTTTTTGGCCATAATTCACGCATTACAGGGAGTTCGTCTAAAGAAACTACAACATCCTTATCTTTTAACCCGATATCCACAAAAGCCCCTAAATCACGTCTTGTGCCAGTTACAGTTCCGAAAGCATATTGACCTATCCGAGCTGTGGGGATTTTTGTAGTCATCTCTGGCTCTTGTTTTTGATTGATATAGCCAAAACCTTCTACTGCTTCACCGATTTCATGATTACCTTCTTCTTTTGATAAGCGCAATGTGATCCCGTTTTTTTGTAAAAAGTAGTAACTTTCATTCTCATCGATAACTAATGCAGTAAATACTTGTGCTAATAGTTCATTCATAATTTTCTCCTTCTGGCACTTAGCCTAAAAAAATGCGTAATAGTGCAATCGTAACAATTCCTACTACAACTGTTTTCATTAAATCTTTTGTACGAATAGCAACAAGTAAAGTAGGAATACAACTTAATGCTTCTAACGTTTTTACTTTAGGAAAGCCTGTTGCCTGAACTTCTAAAATACTCTGAAATAAGAGTGCCGTCAAGATACAAATAGGAATATACGATAAAAAACGAAGAAACCATTTTGGAAAATCCACTCGTTTTGAAATCAAAAATGGAAAAATTCGCGGAATCCAAGTGACTATCGAACATCCTAAAATCGTCAATAATACATAATTGCTACTCATGATGATTCACCAGCCCAACTGTACAGCCTAAAAGTGTAGAAAACAAAACCGAAAGTTCTGGCGAAAAAAAGCCCATAAATAGATACAAGGACAAACACACTGTGCCTAACACAATCAAAGTTTCTTTGGTATTCTTTTTGATTGGTACATCTACTTGCAAGATGAATAATCCGGCAAACATTGCTACCAAAGCGAAATCTAATCCTAATAAATAGGGATCAGGAATCCAAGTTCCTAGTAAACCACCTAGAACGGTTGAAAGAATCCAAGCTAAATAAGCAGTAATGTTCAACCCATGAGTCCAAGCAGAACTGACTCGATGATCATTATTTAAAGCAGTCATAAGTACACCATAAGATTCATCTGTTAAAAGGGTTCCAATCCCAATACTTGTAATCAAAGGTTCTTTTTTAAAGTAAGAAGCCACTGACATACTCATTAAAAAGTGTCGTAAATTCACTAAAAATGTTGTAAAGATAATTGCTGAAATTGGTGAATGAATAGCTAACATACCGCAAATAATGAATTGTGCTCCACCAGCATAAACTAAAATGGACATCAATGCTATCTGAACAATCGTCAAGCCAACATTCTTACCTACTACTCCTGCGGCAATCCCGATTCCTAAATATCCTAAAATTGTTGGAATACATGCATTTATCCCTTCTTTGAATGTTAGGTATTCTTTTTTCTCCATATAGTTCTCCTTGTAATGAAATCAATCGTCATTGATAGTTTTTAAAGTGTAAATCAAACGAAAAACGAAGGTGGAACATCAGTATCTAATACTTAGAAATAAGGAGAATCCGTTTCTATTCCAACCGTTTGTCCAAATTCCATGAGACTGGGACATAACTCTTTGAGCTATGTCCCAGTCTTCCCTTCATTTTTATCTATCTTCCCGCGTTTCTTGAAGCATTTCCTTTGAACCAGCCAGTTTTAGCATTGATCGTTACTAAATACTGATTGTCTGATCCATACAGATTATAATAACCTTCACCATTGATGATTCTTGCTGGTTGTAATGAATACGCACCAGCAGTGATATATCCGCGCTCAATACATGTTGCAATTACTTTTTCCTGAATTCCAGGTGCCCAACCCCAAGCTGGATTACTCATATCACTGACATCATTGGCATTAACCGAGTATACAGGCTCTGTATAAACACCTTCAGCATTTGGTGCCGAAAAAGTATTTGAGTCTGGTTGTACGCCATTAGTCGTTTGTGATGTATTATTTTGATAGTCAGCTGTTGCTTGAGTTGTTTGATTTTGCGACTGATCTACAATCGCTTGTTGTTGTGTTATAGCTGCAGCTTCTGAATCTGTCAATGATTTGTCAGCTTTAGCTAAAGTTTCAATTAATGGTTTACGAAGTGTTTCATTTTTAACTTTATCAACCTCTGTTTTAGCTGCTGTATAGTTTTCTCTGCTTAAAGCTGCTGTCAATTCATTATTTTGATAAAAAACGTCAATGGCAGCTTTAGCTTTTTGTAATTGATCATACTGGCTTATTGCTTGATCGGTCGCTTGGTTAAGTAATTTATCAAAATCATCTTTTTCTTCACGCTTAGCAACATCAACTTTTTTATCAGCTTTGATTGCTACATCATTCAATTTATTTCCATTGATGATTGGCTGAGCAAATAACTCGTTTGCTTTGATAATTGCTGCCTGTTTATCCGTTACATTTTTATAAAGAGCTTCTAGACTTTTATAATTAGAATCATCTTTCAGTGTATCTAAATTTTCTTTGATAGTTTTTGGGCTGACGTTAACCATTTCAGGTTTAAGGAACATTTTTTTATCATCTGTAAAATAACTATTCAACTCTTTAGCTGTCTGAGTTGCTAATTTATCTTGTTTTTGCGAGACTTGATTATCGTTTGTTGATTGTTTTTGCGTCTGGCTGTAGGCAAACCATGATCCTCCTGTAAGCACAACAACTGCCGCTAAAATGATCGACATTTTTTTATAGTTTTTACTCTTTGAACGGCTCGTTGGTTCGCTTTTTAGTTCCGTTGGCCGACTCTGCTCAGTAGTCGGTTTTTCAAATTGATTCTTTGCTGTTGTCGTTTCTTCAGCATCTTTAAAGAAAATAGGTGCATCATCCATTTCAATTTCTTCGGGTTTCTTACTTTTTGAAGGAATCTCAGAAGTATCTTTTGGCAAAGCTTTAGGACCAATTGGTTTTGCTTGTGCTTCATTCTCGTCTGGTTTACTGAACTTTGTGACCTCTCCTTCACTTACTTTTTCTTGGATAAGTTCTTTATCCGATGATTCCGGTGACTTATGATCTGATTCGTTTGATTTCATTTCATCTTGTCCTTTATCGTTTGATTCTGATTCTTCGCTAGAATTGATTGGTTGCTCCTCAGTTTCTGATTGTTTTTCTGATGTTCCATTCGTCTCTGATTTAAGTGGTTCATCGACGAGTGGTTTGTCATTTTTATGTTCATTGATATACTGATTCAATGCAGCAGCATTCCCAAGTGTCTCTTTTTCTTCATTTGATTTTGTTTCAGCTTCTGTTCCCTTACGTTCTAAGCGCTGCGCATCCGTTTCTTCTTGTTCTTTTTTTTCATCTTCTGCGATTTTAGTTGATTTTTCTTCTGGTTGTTGTTCATTGAACATCGTCATAACATGACCAATACTCATATCCTTTAATTCAGACCATTCGATATTTTCATTTTGCTCTTTATTTAAAAAATTAGAAGTATCGTCTTTTTTTTCACTAACATTATTCTTTTGAATTGCTGTTGTATCTTCTTTTTTTTGATTCTCTTTAAAAGAATATCCACAATTCGGACATACTTCTTCTTGCTTGTCTATTTCAGTTCCGCAATTCGGACATTGTTTCGTCATACATTCCGCCTCACATTCTACACATTCGTAAATCTAATCTACCATAAAATCGCGTTTCTTCCAATATGTACTATCTAACTTTTTTGTTACGATTGTTTAAAAACAGCTCTTTCCGAAAGAAATCGAAAAGAGCTGTTCAAATTTTTAAGAAAAACTTCTTATTCTAGAAAATCTTTTAACTGTTTAGAACGAGAAGGATGGCGTAATTTACGTAATGCTTTTGCTTCGATTTGACGAATACGTTCACGTGTTACACCAAATACTTTTCCAACTTCTTCCAATGTTCGTGTACGCCCGTCATCTAAACCAAAACGTAAACGTAAGACATTTTCTTCTCGGTCGGTTAAAGTATCTAATACATCTTCTAATTGTTCTTTTAACAGTTCATAGGCTGCATGTTCAGCAGGACTTGTAGCATCTTGGTCTTCAATAAAGTCCCCAAGATGAGAGTCGTCTTCTTCACCAATAGGTGTTTCCAAAGAAACAGGCTCTTGAGCAATTTTTAAGATTTCACGTACTTTTTCAGTTGGTAAGTCCATCTCTGCTCCGATTTCTTCAGGTGTTGGTTCCCGTCCTAAATCTTGCAGTAATTGACGCTGAATACGGATTAATTTATTGATTGTTTCCACCATATGCACAGGAATTCGGATCGTTCTAGCTTGGTCAGCAATCGCACGCGTGATTGCTTGACGAATCCACCAAGTTGCATAAGTAGAAAACTTAAATCCCTTACGATAGTCAAATTTCTCAACAGCTTTCATTAGACCCATATTTCCTTCTTGGATTAAATCAAGAAATTGCATACCACGTCCGACATAACGTTTAGCAATCGATACTACCAAACGTAAGTTAGCTTCTGCTAAACGTTGTTTTGCTTCTTGATCGCCTTCTTCAATTTTAAGAGCTAATTCTACTTCTTCAGCTGCAGTTAATAATTGAACGCGTCCAATTTCTTTCAAGTACATGCGAACAGGATCGTTGATTTTAACACCAGTCGGGGCAGATAAATCTTCCATTTGGGCTTTTTCAGCAACTTTTGCGTCTTTTTTAAGACTATGTTCACTTGGGTCACCATTTTCATCAACAACACTGATTCCAGCATCTTCGACTTTTTGGATTAATTTTTCCATTTCATCGGCATTCAACGTAAATGGCGTTGCTAATTTGTTTGTTAGATCATCATAAAGAACATTGCCTTTCGGTTTGCTCTCTTTGATAAAGGCTGCCAATGCAGCTGCATATTTTTTTTCTGTTTCTTTTTCCATGAAAGAAGGCCCCCTTCATTTTTCCATTCGGCTAAATATATAAATAATAGTCAAGTACGTTGTCTAACGATTTCTGTTAGGACACTGTACGACTTTTTTGCAATTGTTTTACTAAACTAACGAGTTCAATCGCTAATTCGTCGACTAATTGTTTGTTGCCTAGACGTTCTGCTTCTTTTTTTTGCAGTTGCATTTCCCTAATTCGATCATCTAAGCTAGAATTTTCGATTACTCGTATGACATCTGCAATTTCACGTTCAGAACTTTCTTCTGAAATGGTCTGTAAAGAAACATCGATTGCCAATTTCTTAATTGTTTCTTCTTTTAAGTAATCAATAAAATCAGCAAGTAAAAAATCGGAATGAACACTCATATAGCTATCTAACAACAAGTAAAGTTCTTGATATTGATCATGCGCAAAACTAAAATCAGGTAGTTGAATCATTTGATTTCTAACACTTTGCTCGTTCATCAGACGATACAATAAAGCACGCTCAGCCTTCTCTACTTGGGTCAAAGGCAGTTTGTTTTGGACAGAGGGCGAAACCTCGGCTTCAAACAACTCGGGCGGTTCCAACATATCATCCATTTCATAAACTTGAGACGGTGGTGTAACTTGCTGTCGTTCTTTTCGCTTATTAGAACGCTGTTGTGTTTCAAGCTGTTTTAGTTGCTCTTCTAGAGAATGAAAAGATAACTGAAACTCTTGAGCTAGTTGATTCAAATAGCGATCACGCTCTAAAGGTGATTGTACTAAAATCAATTCTTGTAATAAGTCATTGACATAGTCTATTTGTTCTTTCTCATTATTCATATTTCTAGTTAAACGATGATATTGCATCTTAAAACTAAAAACTGTCTCTCGACCATGAAGTGCTAATTCACGAAATGAGTCATTCCCATATTTTCTTAAATACTCATCTGGATCTAATTTTTCTGGAATACTGACAATACTTAACTGAAAACGACTATGTTCACTTAATAATGAAATCGCACGATTTGTGGCTTCTACACCCGCTGTATCGCCGTCATAGCAAACAACTAATTCTTTTGCCACTCGTTCAAGCTTACGAATTTGTTCATTTGTTAAGCTAGTTCCCATAGAAGCAACACCACTAGTAATCCCAGCTTGCCAAGCTGCGATAACATCCATAAATCCTTCAAAGAGAAAAACCGTGTTTTCTTTACGTATCTCTTTTCTAGCTTTGTCAAAGTTAAACAAAGTATCTCTTTTATTAAACAAGACTGTTTCCGGGCTATTTAAATATTTGGGCATATCATCACCTGGAAAATCTTTTGTTTTAAGTAATCTTCCTGAAAAAGCAATTACATTCCCACGATCATCATTGATTGGAAACATCACTCGTTGATAAAAACGATCTAGGAATTCACCATTATCTCGCTGAATGAACAATCCAGACTCTTTAGACAATTGTTCAGCTACTTCTTCATTTCGAAATACTTGACCTAAAAAATCACGTTTTTGAGGCGCAAACCCGATTTTAAATGTTTCAATGAGCTCTTTAGTTAAACCACGCTCTAATAAATAATTCAACGCTGGTTCGCCAATTTGTGTATTCATCAAAACATGATGATATAAATCCGCTGCTTTTTTATGCAGTTCGATCAATTTGCGATTTTGCAAGTTTTCAGTTGTATCCGAATCAACTGTATTGACCCAATCGATATTAACTGGAATCTGCTCTAATTCCGCAACTCTGCGTACAGATTCGGGGAAGTTGATTCCTTCAATTTCTTGCAGAAAATTAAAAACAGTTCCACCTTTTCCGCAGCCAAAACAATGAAAAATTTGTTTGTCTTCTGCTACTGAAAATGAAGGGGAACGTTCTTCATGAAACGGACATAGACCCATATAATTCTTGCCGGATTTTTTCAATTGAACATATTGTCCAACAACATCAACAATGTTCGTACGTTGCCTTACTTCCTCGATGACTTCTTGAGGAATTCTTTGTGCCACTGTTCTCACCTCCAAAAAATAGCCAAAAGCTAATTCATGTGATCAGTCAGTAAAAAAGCACTGAATCTTTCAGCGCGATTTTCAAAAGACACAATTACACATGTTTCATTGTATCACACTAAACATAATTTTCAAGTAAATTGCACCTTTATTTTCATGAAAGATAGCATTCATTAATACAAGTTTACATAATACAATTATGGTAACTTAAAATTGCATGATAAAAAAACAGATCATAATAATCTGTTTTTTTTATCAGTTAAATTACTCTACACCCTGATCATGATGAGTTGTTTTTTCCGTATCATGTGCCGTCCATAGCTCTTTTGCTACTGGAATATTTCCTAGTTCTGTCATATTACTTGGCAAGATAACGGTATTTGTTTCACTTCTTACTACTTGTTTAAATGCTTCTATTCCGAGATATGCTAAAGCTTGTTCATTTAAATCACTTTCTTTAATTGCTCGATTCAAAGCTAAAATACGTTGTCTTTCTGCTTCAGTCGTTATGCGGATTCGTTCTGCTTCAGCGTCCGCATCGATTTTGGTCCGTTCTGCTCGGGCTTCAGCATCGATTTTGGTTTGTTTCGCTCTAGCTTCGGCATCAATTTGCATTTGAGATGCGTTCGCTTCAGAATCTAGAATAATAGATTGTTTTCTACCTTCTGAAATCGTGATCGTTGATTCTTTATCACGACTTGCAGTAATCAGTTTATTCATTGAATTGACAATTTCATCTGAAACAGAAATTTCACCGATATTGATTCGATCAATAGACAAACCATACCCTGCCGTAATATCTTTTACACTTTCAAATAAGCTTACATTGATCTCTTCTGTACCATTAAGGACTTCATTTAAATCCATTTTCCCGATGATCCCACGTAAATTTGACTGACAATCTTGGATCATCGAAGTAACAGAATCTTCATTGTCATAAACAAATGCCCGGACATCTGTCACATGATACTTAATTGCTTCATCAACTTCTACAATTACGTTGTCACGAGTAATAACGCTTTGAGATTCAATTTCTAAAGGTGTTTGCTTTAAGGAAACACGACCTCTTACTTTGTACAATACCGGAATTAAAAAATGGAGACCTGGATCAATCGTTTTAACGTATTTTCCAAAACTTTCAACGATTTTTACCTCACCTTGTTGAACAATGATCACCATTTTGGAGATTAGCACTAAGATTAAAATTAAAACAATGATAAAGATTAGAATGTTAAGGATTATCAATATAATTCACATCACTTTCGAATAGATAGTTGTTTACAGTTACAAATAATTCGGTACTTGAAAAATCTACAACTTCCAACATCGCCCCCTTTTCAGGGATGCCATTTACTACACGATACATATACGGGCTACCATAAATTCGAACCACTCCGTTAAAATTATCTGTTGCAGAGCGAAAACATTTTCCCATAGTTTTGCGCATCTGATACTCCCCGCTCATAAATACCCCTCCCATTTTTTTAAGTTAAAGCTCTTTGATTGTCTTCCCTGCTCTTTTCAATTGGAATAAACCGATCATGATTCGAACAATGATATTGATAAGCATCATTACCGCAAAAATCGGTAAAGTTTGCTGAGTTAAAAAGCCTACTTCTAAAATACTATGGAACAACATGGCAGCCACATAAATTCCACCTACGGTTGTAACTGCTAAGAAAATTCGTAATGGGTTGAACGGTAAACAAGCACGGACAACAGCCATACAGCTGATACCAATCAATAGATAGTACATTAATGTGGTTGTGTCGATTTGTGCAAATCCTTGATTTTGTCCTAGTAAGTATACTGCAACAATATTTAATACTACCAATACAGCGTTCACTGAAGCATTTTTCAAAGCTGTTGGTAAAAATTTGCCTCGTACTTTTCGTTTGTCGCTTTCAAATGATAAGAAGAACGCTGGGTAGCCTTCAATTGCTAAATCGATCAACGTGATTTGAATCGGTATGAAAGGAAATGCAATTGTAGTAAAGACACAAATCATTGATAAGATAAATGAATAAATAGTCTTTATAAAGAATACACTCGCAACTTTTGTCACATTATTAACAACACGTCTGCCTTCAAATAAAACATCTGGTAGCGTTGTGAAATCAGAATCTAATAACACTAGATTAGAAATCTGTCTTGTTGCTCCATCCCCTTCTGCCATAGCAATACTGCAATCTGCTTCTCTTAAAGCTAGGACATCATTGACACCATCACCAGTCATGGCAACGACGTGATCATTATCTTTTAATTCACGGACAATCGTACGCTTTTGTTGAGGAGATACGCGGCCAAAAACAGTGTAGTCATGAACTGCTTTACGCACTTCTTCCTCTGTTTCCATCGTTGACATATCAATGTATGATTCATATCCAAATAGTCCAGCACGACGAGCAATATTAGAAACTGTCACTGGATTATCACCAGAAATAACTTTTAAATCGATTCCTTCTTCTCGTAAATAAGCTAATGTTTCATTTGCATTCTGACGAATCGGGTCATCAATTTCTAAAATAGCTAATGGTTCTAAATAGGGCATGTTCTCTTCATCTAATGGAGTATTTTCAGCAATCCCCAACATTAATACACGATAACCATTTTCTTGTGCTTCAAGTACTTCTTGAGGTAAACGATTATCTGCAAATAATCGTTCTGGTGCGCCAAGATAAACTGTCCCTAATTCATTAAATTCAATCGCTCCCCATTTTCTTTCAGAAGAAAATGGTAATGCCTTCACAGCGCCATAACGATTGGAAAGTTCAAAGTATTCTCGAATTGCTTGCATTGTAATGTTGTTATCGGTACTTTCAGCTAAATAACTACCAATAATTTGCGGGAAATTTTCATGATGATTCGCATGTAAGACTTCAACTTTTTGAACTTTCATCTTCCCTTCAGTGATTGTTCCGGTCTTATCCAAGCAAAGTGTATCAACATGAGCCAATGTTTCAATGGAATACATATCTTGAACCAGAATCCGCTTCTTAGCTAGTTTTACCACACCTGTTGTTAATGTGATACTGATCAAAAGAACTAACCCTTTAGGTAACATACCAAGCAAAGCTGCTGCTGATGCGACCACAGAAGCTTCTAATCCAGAGTTGCGAATCATAAATCCTTCTACAAACAGAATAATCCCTAGAGGTATGATAACCAAACTCGTAAATTTTGAAACCTTACGAATTGAATTCACTAGTTCAGACTGAATTGGTTTGTGTACTTTGGCTTCTGCAGTGATCTTAACTGCATAGTTGTCAGCCCCAACATGAATAACTTTGCCATAAACTTGACCACTTGCTAGAAAACTGCCAGATAATAAGATCGCGCCTTCAGTCTTTTCAATCAAATCTGACTCACCAGTTAGTAAAGCTTCATTTGCTTCAGCTTTTCCGTCTAAAACTTCTAAATCAGATGGTACTTGTTCCCCTGCGGAGATCACTACGATATCGTCCATCACTAATTCTTTTGTATCGATTTCGACCTCTTTGCCGTCACGAATAACATGAACACTTTCCTTAGCAACGATGGATAGCTTTTGAACGAGGTTTCTTGCATGGATTTCTTGGTAGATCCCCATTCCCATATTTACTAATATAATTGCTAAAAAAGCTAGGTTGGAATATGCTCCAACGAAAAGTAGACAAAGCGCAATCCCGAAGTTCAAAAAGTTAAACAATGTCATTACGTTGTCATAAATAATATCTTTTGTTGATTTAGCGACATTTTCTTCGTAGTCATTTTGTAATCCTTGTTTTTTTCGTTCCTCAACCTCTGATTGAGTCAATCCTTGTTTTAGGTCAAACTTATTTGTCATGGATTTGTTTCCCTACTTTCTCCTTGTTAAAAATACATCTTCTTTAGTTTACTTGTTAATAGAAAGAACTTCAAGAAAATCCTTAAGAATTCGAATTTTTAATAGACGATATTCTTAAGGATCAATATTTTTGGTATTTAACTTATTTCAGCCAGTTAATAAACTGCTCGTTCATCTTAACGATATCAGCATAAAACATGTTGCCTCCATTACTGTACAGAAATCCACCATTGTAAATAAGCGCTTGTGGACGATAATATCGATATGTTTTTTGATCATTGTTTCCCAATAATGGTGACAACACTTCTTTGGAATACTCTTCTGCAAGGCGAATTGAATTTTTTCCGCCTCGCTCTTTTACAAACTGAATATAGTCTAATCCAAAGTTATAAGCTTGAACTGCGGTCCAAATATCACAGCCTACATCATCGGCTTTTTCGATTGATTGCGCTAAAAATGCCACACCTGTATCAATACTCTCTTTAGTTGTACCGATCATTTGTCGTTTGCCATAAGCGCTCTCACTACTTTGCATCAAATCTTCTGTGAGACCTTTTGATTCCGTATAAATAATTGCTAAAACCAAATTTTTGTATTCAGGAATATTATTTGTTTTGACTGCTTGTTCTACTTCATCTTCATATATCATCACTTGCTGAACATTTTGGCGGATCTGGTATCCTAAATAACCGACACCAATAATCAACAAGAGAAAAAACAAGAACAGTAATTTTTTTACGATTTTCATCAATTTGCCCATCTTATCATCCAAACTTTTTGTGAGTAGATTTTATCATACTTTATTATTCAAAAAAAATCTAAAAAAAGGCTGATTCTTTATGATTCTTTAATAAAAATTTGGAATTTTGTTGCCTCATTTTGGTTTGAAATGTTTGTAAAAACCGATATACTAAGAAAGATAGGTGGTAACGATATGGATAAACAAAAAAAAGTACTGCTAACTGCAGATAAAACTTCAATTTACTACGAAGTGACGGGTGAAGGATTTCCGTTGTTCCTACTTCATGGAAATGGTGGAAGTGGCAAGTATTTTGAAAAACAAATACCAGATTTCAGTCGCTATTATACTGTATTTACCGTTGATAGCCGTGGTCACGCACGCTCAACAAACCATAGTGACTCACTCACATTTGAACAGATGGCAGACGATCTATACTGTATCATGAAGCAAGAGCATATTGTCAAAGCAAACATCGTAGGTTTCAGCGATGGAGCAAATCTCGCAATGGTTTTCACAAAAAAATATCCTCAAAAGGTTCATAGTTTAGTTTTAAATGCTGGAAATACCGTCGTTCAAGGTGTTAGATTCCCAATCAGAATCTTTACAGCGATAGAATATATTTTATTTCAGTTTCTTGCTTTGTTCAGTAAAAAAGCTGAAATGCAGCTACTCACTATCCGCTTGATGACTCGTGATATCGGTGTTTCTAAAAGTGATTTACAAACTATTTCTGTTAGAACATTAGTGATCGTTGGTAAGTATGATATTATCAAACGATCGCATTCAATTTATCTAGCAAAAGAAATCCCTCATGCATCATTTATTTTAGTTCCAAAGCAAGGTCATTCTTTTGCGAAAAAAGATCCGCAAACGTTCAATCGAGAAATTTTAACATTTTTACAAGAAAAGTAGGTGCAATTAAATGAAGAAAATGCTTCAGTGGGTCAAAGACCATGTTGGTTATTTTAAAAGTATATTTATTTTTTCAGTCGTAATCATTGTTGTTCGCGAGTTGCTTTCAATTAGCAAAACCATTTCATTTGAACAGCTTGGAAGTATTTTTCAAGAACTTGCCATTTGGAAAATCGTGTTGATGTTCCTTATCGGATTAGTTGCTGTTTTTCCGATGGTCGGCTATGACGTGATTCTTAACAAAATTTTGAAACAAAAGCCCAAAAAAACATTTCTAATAGAAAGCAGTTGGATGATCAATACGATTAATAATATTGCTGGATTTGGCGGTTTGGTCAGTATTGGATTACGCTCGGAGTTTTATGGAAAAGAAAAGGATGGTAAGAAGGTTGTTCAGGCTCTTTCAAAAATTCTGATTTTCTTAATGTCCGGCCTCTCCATTTACAGTTTGATTGCTTTTTTTCTTGTGATGTTTGGTCATACTAATGATTATTTACAACAATATTGGATTTGGTTGATTGGCGGAGGTTTATACTTCCCTGTCGTCTTGATTGCAAGCTTGATCAAAAAAGATGAATACATTGGCGATATTGATAATCAAACGCGTGCAGGATTAATTTTGACTTCGTTTTTAGAATGGACAGGCGTTTTAGGTAGTTTTATTTTAATTGGTATGTTGATGGGCGTTGAAATAAATCCCCTAAAAATCATCCCACTTTTCATTGCTGCATCAGTAATCGGGATCGTCTCTATGATTCCTGGGGAACTAGGTAGTTTTGATATTATGATGATCGTCGGTCTATCCTCTTTAGGCATCAACCGAGAAGTTGTGATTGCTTGGATAGTGCTATATCGGCTTTTTTATTACATCGTGCCTTTTATCATTGGGATTATTTTCTTTATAAAAAATCTCAGCCATAGTTTAAATACACGTTATTCTGGAATACCTAGAGAATTGTCAACAGAATTAGCGCACAAATTCGTTGTATTTCTAATGTACTTCTCAGGGATTATGATTGTACTTTCTGCTACGATTCCAGAAGCATTTAGTCAACTCAGTTGGTTAAAACAGCTCAATCCGCTTTCTTTTCATCTAATTACGCAACTTCCTGCTATCTTGCTAGGCTTTTTGTTATTAATTATGGGACGTGGCATTGCAGCCAGAGTGAAACGAGCTTATCTACCAACAATCGGTTTAATTTTAATAACATTGATTTATACATTCATGAAAGATTTCAGTTGGGGGATCATTATTTTTCTTAGTCTTCTGCTTGTGATCGTTGTTTTTTCAAAGAGAGAACTATTTAGAGAACAATTGGTATATTCTTGGGAAATGATCACTGTGGACGGTATTATCTTTCTAGCTTTAACACTTTTATATATTGTGATCGGGGTATACAATTTACCAACATTCCCTCATCATAAAAATCGATTTATCTCATTCTTTTTCTTTCCGTCAGAAAAGATTTGGTTCTCCGGATTTATTGGGATTTTGCTAGTAACATTATTTAGTTATATATTTATTCGTTATCTTGAAGGGAGTCGACGCAAAATGGGCTCACCATTAGATGAAGAACGTGTCCTGTCACTTTTAACAACTTATGGTGGAAACACTGACAGTCAGCTGATTTTCCTTAGAGACAAAGATGTATACATTTATACTGACCAAAACCGTGAGGATACCGTACTATTACAATTTAAAACGTTAAATGATAAATGCATCGTGATGGGGGATCCTTCTGGTAAGAAAGAGGATTTTTCAGCAGCTGTTGAACAATTTATTAACGAAGCAGACAAATGGGGCTACCTACCTGTCTTCTATGAAGCCTCCGAAGAAGTTGTGATGTTTTTGCATGAATTTGGGTATGATTTCATCAAAATGGGCGAAGAAGCTCATGTTGACTTGCCGAACTTTACCCTATCGGGGAAAAAAATGAAAAGCGAACGAGCTGTCATGAACCGCTTTGCCAAAGAAAATTATCGTTTTGACGTACTAACACCTCCTTTTTCCGAAGAATTGATGCAAGATTTAAAACATGTTTCTGACGAATGGCTCGGCAGCCGTAAAGAAAAAGGCTTCTCATTAGGGTTCTTTTCCGAGAGCTATTTACAGCGAGGAAAAATTGCAGTTGTTAAAAACCAAGAGGGTCAGATTGTAGCTTTTGCAAATATCATACCAACTTATACTAAAGAAGAAGCTACAATCGACTTAATGAGATATAGTAGAGAAGCACCATCTGGCGTTATGGATTACCTGTTTATATCTCTATTCAACTACATGAATGACAAAGGATTTGCTTACTTTAATTTAGGTATGGCTCCTTTATCGAATGTCGGAACCTCTAAAAAAAGCTTTATTCAAGAACGTATCGCTTATCTAGTTTATGAATTTGGCTCGCGTTTTTATTCATTCCGGGGTCTACGTGACTATAAAGAAAAATACGCAGCCAAATGGGTATCAAGATATACACTATATTCCAGAAATAGTTTCATTGCTTACGTCATGATTGCTTTACTTATCATAGACAATGCTCCGATTGAAAAGCAAAAGAAAATGCATGGTGTTCGTCGAATTCTTAGAAATAGATACCAGCGCTAAATTGTAAGAGATTGTGAGATAACTCCGCGAGTTATCTCACAATCTCTTATTTTTATATGCTTACTTCGAAGTCCTCATTAAAACACGCTGTTCCAGATATTTTAACTTTGTGCGCGCCTTCGTTGTCTTTTACAACATGAACTAAAACAGTCCCCTCCATTTTGACATGCTTTCCTTGAGTAATACATATTTCCTTGCTTTCTTCATTAACATAAATTTGGTTTAACGCATACGCACCCATTACACCAGAAGCTGTTCCAGTCACGGAGTCTTCCATTGTTCCAGAAAACGGTGAAGAAAAATGTCTGGCTGTATAAGAACCTAACTGTTTGTTAAGTATTGCAAAAGAATGAATCGATGACCTAGGTACTTCCTTCAAAATACTTGGGAAAACTTCTTGAGTTGGTTTCATTTTATCTAAAACTCTTGTATCGGTCACAGGTACTAGCAGTGTCCATGACCCAGTGTTACCATATTGTATAGGGAAATCTTGATGAAGATCTTCTAGTGTGATTCCTAATGATTGGCAAAGAGCTAACCGATCCCCTTTGAAATCAATAAACTTAGGTTCTGCCTGTTTCATAGTGACCCTTTGCAGGTGATCCTCGTATGCAATTGGTAGTATCCCTGCGCCCGTTTCAATCTGTAACTGCTGATTTCCTTTGCCTTTATAGAGGGCATAAATCGCGCCAATTGTGGCATGCCCGCAAAGCGGAGTTTCATGTCCTGGTGTAAAATACCTTAATTTAATCGTAGCATTATCACTTGGACAAATGAAGACAGTTTCATTAAAACCAACTTGCTTTGCAATATTTTGCATCTCGTCTGTAGTATACTTATAGCCATCCAATATAACGCCCGCTGGATTCCCCTGTCCAGCAATTGTAGTGAATGCGTCTACTCTTAAAACGGTACATTTCATTTTTTTCCAACTCTCCTTCTTTTTGACAAATAGTATAACATAGACTGAATACAAATAAATTCTATTCATTAAATAAAAAAATGCTAGAACATAACTCAACGAGTTACATCCTAGCATCAAGAGATTGGAATAAGCGATAGGAGTAACAGCAACTCCTTCTTATTTATCGGATTTAAGTACTTTTATCCCAACCTCATTTTTCGCTATTTTTCTATTTCAGTAACAATCCCGGAACCAACAGTTCGTCCGCCTTCTCGAATTGAAAAAGTTGTTCCTTGTTCTACTGCAATCGGATGGATCAATTCAACATCGATCGTCACATTGTCCCCTGGCATCACCATTTCAACGCCATTTGGTAATTCCACTACTCCTGTTACATCAGTAGTTCGGAAATAAAATTGTGGACGGTAATTTGTGAAGAATGGCGTATGTCGCCCACCTTCTTCTTTCGTTAAGACGTAAAC
Organism: Enterococcus sp. AMC1252; assembly: GCF_058216515.1. Classification (NCBI taxonomy): domain Bacteria; kingdom Bacillati; phylum Bacillota; class Bacilli; order Lactobacillales; family Enterococcaceae; genus Enterococcus; species Enterococcus sp. AMC1252. The sequence continues at coordinate 1,926,458 of NZ_CM177097.1, read as the reverse complement.
TTCTGCGATAAATTTTGTGTGTGGTGTAATTGAGCCAGGTTTTGCGATTACTTGACCACGTTCAATTTCATCTCGAGTGATTCCTCTTAAAAGAACTCCGACATTATCCCCTGCTTCTCCGTAATCTAACGTTTTACGGAACATTTCAATTCCAGTTACTACAGCTTTTTGTGTATCAGGTTTAATACCGACAATTTCGACTTCATCTCCAACGCTTACTTTCCCACGATCGATACGACCAGATGCAACGGTTCCACGACCAGTAATTGAAAAGACATCTTCGACCGGCAATAACAATGGTTTGTCGTTGTCTCTTTCTGGTGTTGGGATATATTCATCCACTGTATCCATCAATTCCATGATTGTAGCTTCGGCTGTAGGATCACCTTGCAATGCTTTTAAAGCAGAACCTTTAATGATTGGTGTAGTGTCTCCTGGGAAATTATATTCATTCAACAACTCACGAACTTCCATTTCAACTAAATCTATCAATTCTTCGTCATCAACTAAATCTATTTTATTAAGGAAAACGATCAAATATTTTACGCCTACTTGACGAGATAATAAGATATGTTCTCTAGTTTGCGGCATAGGTCCATCTGTTGCGGACACTACTAAAATTGCACCATCCATTTGTGCTGCACCTGTGATCATGTTTTTAACGTAATCTGCGTGACCTGGCGCATCGATATGGGCATAGTGACGAGCTTCAGTTTCATATTCCACATGGGATGTATTGATTGTAATACCTCTTTCACGTTCTTCAGGCGCTGCATCAATACTAGCATAGTCTTGTGGGTTTGCTAGGCCTTTTTTCCCTAATACTGTTGTGATTGCAGCGGTTAACGTTGTCTTTCCATGATCGACATGTCCAATCGTGCCGATGTTTACATGTGGTTTACTTCTGTCATAATGTTGTTTTGCCATTTTACAAACCTCCTATTTTGTTTGAAGATTCAGTAGAAAATCAATCATTAACTGACCATCTCTGACCTTCATAGTGTTATTATATACCTTTAAAATAAATACACAACTTATTTGCTTACCATTTGTAAGTAAATAGATTTTACAACAAAAAAAGAGGCTGAGACATAACTCTATGAGTTACATCCCAGCCTCAAGGAATCCGAATAAACGGTGGGCGCAGAAGCAAATCCTTCGGAAATAAGCTGAAATTCACAAAAATTTGAAAAATAATTTTCGTGAATTTCTTCTTATTTCTCGGAGTTAAACACTTCTGTCCCAACCTCTTACATCATTCTTAAAATAATTACTCATTTTTTATAATACTGATCCATCTTTTGTTCAACAGCTTCACCACAAACATTTGCAAACTCCGCAGATAATCGTCGAAGTTCGATTGCGTCATCCAATGAAAGATCTTCTGTTTGAAATTTTTTGATCAGTCCTAATAATTGTTCCGTTTTTTCGTTCATACCATTTACCACCTTTAATCTCCATCAACCACTTGCTCATATACCTTTTCATCATAAACAGTTAAGATGAACTGTTCTTTATAAGACTTTGTTGTTTCCTTTATTGATTCTATTAAATGCGATTCACAATCAAGATAGAGAATGACTGCTTCGAATCGATCTTTTGTCTCTTTTAAAAAGCGAGTTAAATCGTCAAGTGTATTGTGTTTTGTCATTGTTTCATAGGTAGGCATTTGTTTTGCTCGAATAAAATTATGTGGAATTTCTCCTGGATACCCAACGATTGCAATTTTCTTCCCTGTGTGATCTTTTTTTACTAATTCCCAAATTTTGTCGATTTTTCTCGGATTGTTCCCCTTAATAATAATCATGTGATTCTGCTCCTTCATCTTTATCATATTTACCCAATATGACACAAAGAAACCGTATGATCATCAACTGGCACTTCTTTGTGTCCAGCGTTATTCATGCAAGATAATCTCCTCCTAAATCAAAAGCTTGAAGAGCCTGTTTAGCCTTGACAGAAACTGATAAAATTGAGGTAACATCATCTGGTGCTATCATGTTTTCTCTTTGTTTCGCCTGGCCAGCTCTTAAAGTTAGATAACATAAAACAATTACACTTTAACCATATCATAGAAAAAAAATAAAGCAATAGAATAAAACAAAAGCTGCCTAAGAGTGTCCCTAGGCAGCTTTTTCTTTTATTATTTTACAGTTACTTTCCCAATTGATTCATCAGCAGAAACTGTTTGATTTGCTTTTGTTAAATCATAACTTTCAACAACATCTTGATTTGTAAAGACAACGATCAAATCAGATTTTTTACCAGCAGTTTCTAATGCTGCTAGATCGATTGTCGCAACTTTATCACCTTGTTTCAATACTTGACCTTCTTCAACATGTAAAGTAAATGGTGCTCCTTTTAGCTCAACAGTATCTAAGCCCATGTGCAATAATACCTCAATGCCAGAATCAGTTTGGATTCCTAAAGCATGTTTTGTTGGGAAAATACTTGTGATCTTACCTGCAACAGGAGTTGATACTTCACCATCCGTTGGGATAACTGCAAAACCGTCACCCATCATTTTTGCTGAGAAAACATCATCTTGTACTTCTGAAATTGGAATAACTTTTCCGTTTGCAACAGCATATAATTCAGTTTCTTTTGCTGTTACTTTTGGTGCTTCTGTTTTCACTTCAGGCTTTTTTACAGGTTCACCTGAAACAGGAGCTGCACCATTACGGATTTTATTCATTTCATCTGCTACAAATTGTACTTCTGTACCCACGATTACTTGAATATTTGTATCATCAATAACTTTCACACCAGGAACGCCTGTTGCTTTGATTTTCGCTTGGTCGACTTTACCTGTATCTTTTACAGTTAATCGTAAGCGAGTTGTACAGTTATCAATTGACGTAACGTTAGCATCAGCACCAAGACCTTGATAAATTTTGCTAGCTAAAACTGCAAATTTGTTATCACCTGTAGTATCCAAATCTGGTGTTTCTTCGCCTTCGCCTTCTTCGCGACCTGGAGTCATTAAGTTGAATTTTTTGATTGCAAAATCAAATACAACAAAATAAAGAACTGCCATAACTAATCCTTGAACAATCAACATATACGGTTGGTTGGCAATTGGATTACGTAAACTTAAAACAAAATCGACTAAACCAGCACTGAAAGCAAATCCTGCTGTCCAGTGGAAAATTGCTGAAATAAATAATGAAATACCTGTCAAAATAGCGTGTAAAACATATAAAGGCCATGCAACAAACATGAATGAGAATTCTAATGGTTCAGTGATACCAGTAAAGAATGAAGCAAATGCTGCTGCAATCATCAATGAAGCAGTTGCTTTTTTCTTTTCAGGACGTGCATTACGGTAAATCGCATAGGCACCTGCTGGTAAACCAAACATCATCATCGGGAAGAACCCAGCTTGATACATACCAGTGATTCCTTTTTCGCCAGTACCAGATAAGAAGTTACCAATATCATTGATACCAGCCACGTCAAACCAGAATACTGAGTTTAATGCATGGTGTAACCCAGTTGGAATCAATAGACGGTTAAAGAATCCATACAAACCAGCACCTACAGCACCCAATTTAGAAATAGACTCACCAAATGTAACTAATCCAGAGAATACTACTGGCCATAAGAAGAATAAAACGCCAGAAGCTACTAGCATTGCTAAAGCAGTCATAATTGGAACGAGTCGCTTACCACTAAAGAAAGATAACGCCATCGGTAATTTCACCTGACTAAATCGATTGTACATTGCTGCAGCAATTAAACCAGATAAAATTCCAATAAATGCATTACTAATTTTGGCAAATGAAGGATCAACTTGTTCTACTGGAATACCTTTCATTGCACCAACCGCTGCGGTTGAAAGTAACGTTGTTACTACTAAGAAAGCAACTAACCCACTAAGGGCTGCTGCACCATCTTTATCTTTTGACATACCTAATGCTAAACCTACCGCGAATAAGACTGGTAGATTATCAATAATTGCGCCACCTGCTTTAACTAAAAAGACAGATAGAAAATTAGGATCGCCTAATCCCGTCATTACGTTGGGGTCAATCCAGTACCCAATACCCATTAAAATCGCTGCAGCTGGCAATACCGCTACAGGAAGCATTAACGAGCGTCCCATTCTTTGCATATATGCTTTCATTTTGTGTCTCCCCTTGTCTTTTATTTGATCATCTTCAGCCGTTCAATATGAATAGCCAGATAACCTAATTCTTCGTTTGGTACTTGATAGTGAAAATTTCTCATTAACAAAACTTGAACTTTTTTCGATATCTCGTAACTTTCTGCATATTTCTTACGTACAACATCCAAAATTTCATCATCTAATACTGCATACTGACTTTGTTGAAAACGATGAATAAACAAACGTAAATGATTGACTAGTCGTGAATAACTTAGACTCATCTTTTCATCATGAATATTGATCCCCAACTCTTGCTCGATCAAATGAATAATTTCTGAAACAATTGTGACCTCACGAATACTTTTACTATTATCCGTACGTCCACTACGAGCACTATGAATATGGATTGCAATATAACCTGCCTCATCATAACTAAAAGGAATCCCCAACGTTTGTGTTAAATAATCAACGGCCCACTGTGCAATCGAAAACTCTTCGGTATAAAGAATTTCGATTTCATTCAAAAGTTTATTTCTCACAATGATATTATTTTGAATATTTTCAGCAGCAAACGCAATATGATCACTTAAGCCAATATTGATGTGCTCATTCAGTTTCTCACCAAGCACAGTTTCAGCATGAGCGATAATTTCTTCTGTGACAAAAAAATACTTTTCATCGATTTGAGATAATAAAACCTGAAGCTTTTTCAAACCCTCTGGTTCCATTACAAACATTCTTTCCACTTGTTGTGAGAATAACAAATCATTTTTCTTTTTGTTAAAACCCACGCCCTTGCCAACTGCCACTTTTTCTTGCCCAGCATCAACAACAAGTACAGCATTCTGATTAAGCACCTTTTTGATTTTCATAAACATTCCTCTTCTGCAGAAGTAGATTGCCTGTTTTCTTGTAATAAAACAACAAAAAAGCATAGAACAATCCCGTCAAAATATGAGTATATCATATTTTAATGAAATTCTTCCATGCCTAGTATTATCTAGTCACATGAAAACGCTATTCTTGTTTTGTTAACAATGATAGTTTACAAAGATATAGACCTTTTGTCAATCATTTTGATTCTTTTTTTCTTACTAACTTAAAAAGCCGATTTTAAGTGGTTTTGATAAGTAAAAAAACACGAGTGCTCTCAAAGCGAGAACACTCGTATTTTTTTCTATACTTCCTCTTCAGGGTTAGCATACTCATCTTCGTCATCAAAGTCATCGTCTACATCATCTTCATCGATGATTGTAAGGTCTTCTTCGATTCCAGGTAATTCTTCTTCTTCATCGTCAGAATCTGCACCGATTTCTTGAAGATCAGAATTGTAAGCTTTGATTTCTTCATCTTCTTCATCGTCATCATCATCGTAAAGAATATCATCTTCATCATCATCCGTTAATTCAGCATCTTCCGGATCATCATCGTTATAGTCGATCACATCTTCATCATTAGCATCAATAATGAAAGCATTGACTTTCTTACGTTTTCTACGGCGTGGTTTGTCTTCTTCATCTTCATCCAAACCATGTGTTACTTCTTCGTCAATAGAATCGATTGGATACCATGAGCGCAAGCCCCAACGGTTGTCTCCTAAAGAGATAAAACTGCCATCAATATTTAAGTCAGTATAAAATTGTGCTAAAGAGTCACGAATTTCGCTGTCAGATTTTCCAAGATAATTTTGAATTTGGTTTACTAAATCAGAGAAGTCCATCACATCTTCACGTTGTTCTAAAATTGCGTGCGCAACTTCGATCATGGATAATTCATCTTTGTTCAACCCGTCAAATACATTAATTTCCAAACGGTACACGTCCTTTCACAGTCTACTCCTTATCATACAAAAACATGAAGAAAAAATCAATTGATTATTACATAATTACGCAGTAAATTCTAGTTCTAAATGATATTCCCCAATTTTTTCGGCTTGAGAGTATAAATCATAGTCAACTAAAATACTCCCTGCCACAGGCTGATCCTTAAGACTGAAGCGTAAATTACGAGTAAACGTAGTGATTTGAAATAGACCATAAGGTGTTTTATAGCTCGTCTCTAATCGTTCTTGGTATGCAAATTTTAACCGCATTCGAAGTCCACCTGCGCGAATCAATTGAATTTTACCGTCTGGTTCGACCTTGATGGTCACAGGTACAGGTTCGCCTTCTTCTTGTTCTTCTTTATAACGAATATATAATGTATCGCCAATCTTCACGATTTGACCTTCTAAATCGAAATAAAAATTTTTCTTTTCACCTGCTTGATCTACTATTGTTTTTAATTGAATTGATACTGGTGTTCCTTGTGATAAATCCATTAAAAGCACTCTCCTTAAATTAAAAGCTGAATAGGCTCGTTCAGCCTAGAAAGAAAAATAGGAAAAAAGTTCTCTTTCCTTCAGTTATATTCTATCTTTATGCTGATATACTAGTCAAGTTAACACCAGAGCTTCTGCAACTATTTGATCGACAACTAAGATGGTGCAGCATCTCCCCTGCAATAACGGTTTGATGCTCTCAGCTTTTTCTTTACCGCAACCAATAATCATTACATCTGGAATGCTGACTAAATCCTCAACCTTAATGCCTAACATTCGCTTACTTATTTCATTGTTCACTGTTTGACCATTTTTGTCAAATAAGGATGCTACTGCATCTCCTTTAACCCCAGTTTTTTTGATAATTTCTAACTCCCTTGATTCAATATAGCCAAGACGCTTCCAGGTAGAGCTTTCATTTGGATTCCCTACACCGATAATCGCAAAATCAACATTCTTTGCTTGCTCCATCGCTTTTCCGACTAATCGCGACTCATTCAAAACATCTGCTAGTAAATCACTTTCAGCTAATGCCGGTGCATAAAAATATTGACATCTACTATTGAGTTTTTCAGCTAGTTTAAAAACTAAATGATTTGTATCGTAATAAAGATGTTCACTAGAAACACCACCAACTAATGGACATACATTGATTGTTGGAAATGAACAATATGGCATCTCGTCAATCATATCTGCTAAAGTCGTTCCCCAAGACAAGCCAACGCTCATACCAGCTTTTAAATGCTCCTTTAAGCACAGGGATGCTGCTTGACCGACTTCTTTTGTTAATGTTTCAGCTTGCTTTTGTTCATTCACTGAAATTACAATTACATCTTTCAACTGGTATTTCTTTTCTAAATTCAGTGCAAGCTCTACTGCATAAGCAGATTCATCTTTGATCGAAATCGAAACAATACCCGATTCTTTGGCATATTGTAAAATTTTTGAAATAACAGGACGTGATACATTCATTTTTTTTGCAATGACTGCTTGCGTCAACCCTTGCTCATAATACATCGTAACAATTTTTAGCATTTTCCTACGGTCTTCACTGATTTTCATCACTAAACCTCAACTTCTGCCATGATTTGAACTACCGCTTCAACAAGTGAATCAACTTGAGGCGTTGCGAGGGCTTCTAGCATTTTTTGTGCTGGCATTGGGACAAACGCTCCGCCTAAACGTATAATCGGCGCTTTTAAATTCATTAAAACGTTCGATTCAGCAATAATCGATGTAATCTCTGCACTAAATCCACTGTTTTTAACTGCTTCTGTTGCAACGATGACTCGTTTTGTTTTTTCAACTGAAGTTAAAATAGTATTGACATCGAGAGGCACCAAAGTTCTGGGATCAATAACTTCAACTGAAATACCTTTTTTCTTTGCGATTTCTGCTGCTTCTAGAGCTTTATTGACCATGATCCCTGTCGCAACGATTGTCACATCTTTGCCCGTTCGTTTAACATCAGCTAAGCCAATAGGAATTGTATAGGGGTTGTCTGGAACATTCCCTATAGTTTTATATAATAATTTATGTTCGTAAAACATCACAGGATTGTCATCCTCGATAGCTGCACGGAGCAACCCTTTTGCATCATAAGCATTGCTTGGTTGGATTACCTTTAAGCCAGGAATATGAGCCATCCAATTTTCCAAGCTTTGAGAATGCTGTGCTGCAGCGCCTGTTCCTGAACCAGATGCGGTTCTCATGACCAATGGAACTTTAGCTTTTCCGCTATACATGTAATGGATTTTTGCTGCTTGATTGACTAATTGATCCATTGCGACTGTTATAAAGTCTGAAAATTGCAATTCCATCACTGGGCGCATGCCCGTCATCGCTGCGCCAACTGATACACCTGCAATTGCGCTTTCTGATATCGGTGTATCTCTAACTCGTTGTTTTCCATATTTTTCTTGAAGTCCTTTAGTTGCCCCAAATCCTCCACCATAAATACCGATATCCTCTCCTAACAAAAAGACACGGTCGTCCCGAGCGAGCGCTTCATCTAATGCTTCATTAACTGCTTGTAAATAAGTGATCTTTCTCATAATTTATCCTCCGCATAGACATGTGTCCAAAGATCTTCAAATGCGGGATCGCTATCACGTTTCACAGACACGATCATATCAGCAAACTCTTTACGAATTGCTCGTTCCATTTGACGAATATCAGATTCTTGTTGAACACCATTTTTGATTAGCTTACTTTCTAAACGAAAGATAGGATCATTATTTTCTTGCCACTGACGACATTCATCTTCTGAACGGTACATCAATTGGTCAGATTTAGAATGGCCTTTATGACGATATGTTAATGCTTCAATCAATGTAGGTCCTCCACCGCTTCTTGCCTTTTCTACAGCCTGTGAAACAGTTTCCGATACAGCAGCTAAATCATTGCCATCAATTGTTATACCTTCAATGCCGTAACTCTTTGCTCGATCAGAAAGCTTATCAATATTCACCATTTGTTCGATAGAACTACTCATACCATACTGATTATTTTCAATAAAATAAACAACCGGCAATTGCCAAATAGAAGCTAAATTCAACGCTTCATGAAAACTTCCTTCATTTGTTGCACCATCTCCAGCATAACACAAGACAACTTGGTCTGTTCCTTGCATTTGTGCACTCGCAGCTGCTCCTGCGGCAATCGGAAAACCAGCCCCAACAATCCCATTTGAACCCAAGTTCCCAACATCTAAATCAGCAATATGCATGCTGCCACCTTTACCTTCATTGGTTCCTGTTTTCTTACCTAGCAATTCAGCAAACATACTTCTAATATCCGTTCCTTTTGCTATACAGTGTCCGTGGTTTCTGTGCGTTGAAACGATCCAATCACTTTTTTTCAAAATACCCGCTCCACCCACCGCAGTGGCTTCTTGACCAATACACAGGTGCATTGTTCCATGCAATTCTCCAGCGTCAAAAAGTTCTTGGATCATTTCTTCAAAAATTCTAATTTCCCACATTTTTCTTAATGCTTTTAAATCATCCATCCATTTACTTGGTTGAATTTTAGTTATCTTTTGAATCATTTCCACACCCCGCTTTACATTTGTTCCCGACCGGATCATATGTAAATATTCTATATTTTTCTTTAACCAATAGCAAGATATTCTCTTGATTTTTTGATTTTCCTTAAATTTTCTCCATTTTCCTTCTTATTTCTATGTAGATAAGCATGATTTTTCTCTTAAATCGTATATAATAGAGCTTGGAGGTGGAAACAAATGTTATTTCACGATGAAAAAGCAATGTTATTTTGTATGCATTGCCAAAAAGAAACACTCCACGATATTCAATATATGAACGAAATCATTTCCAGCATTGAATGTACAGAGTGTCATAATCAAATGAGTATTGATATTGATGCGATGAATCAATTTTATCATTATCTATATGAACGCTTAGCTTCCAAGCCAGGCCGTTTAACTGAAGAAGCTAGACGAGATTTCAGTAAATTTTTAGCCACCATGCCGATGAGAATTATTAGTAAACCCATGCGTTTTACGAATGAATATAATCAAATGAATAAAGAGGTGAAAGATTACGTTTCCCGCGTAAAACAGGATGAAGACGAAGATGACTAATTTAAATCAACTATTTACAACTGATACAATCTTTTTATATGATCAACATTGTTTGAGTGTAAAAGATTATTTTCTTCCTTTTGCATTAACCGATACCCTCACTACATTTGCTGGCATTAACCAACAGCCAATCATTCATTTTTGGCAACTTGATCAAGCAATGATTCTCGGAATGAAAGATACTCGGGTTACTGATTTGAACAGTGGTCTAGCGTCTTTGAAACAAGATGGTTATAATAGTATCATCCGAAATGCTGGAGGATTAGGTGTGATTGCAGATGAAGGGATTTTAAACCTCTCTTTGATTTTACCTAATATCGAAAATAAAAAAATGAGCATTGATGAAGCCTATACTTATATGTGGAATTGGGTAAAGCTTGCTTTTGAGGATTCCTTGCATGCCATCAAAGCCTTCGAAATCACTACTTCTTATTGTCCAGGTACATTCGATTTAAGTATCAATGGTAGAAAATTTGCTGGAATTGCTCAACGCCGAGTAAAAAATGGTACTGCAATCATGATTTATTTAAGTATCAACGGTAATCAACAAAAACGTGGGGAAAGTGTCCGCCGTTTTTATGAAACTAGTTTGCACGATGACTTTGGTAAGAACGGTTATCCTGCCGTTGATCCAAAAGTTATGGCGAATTTGGAAGATCTTCTGCAAAAAAGAATGACAGTTGATGAAGTAAAAAAACGATTAATTACTGTATTATTAGAAAGCATGCCTATTAAGATTGATAGCCAAACATTGCCTAAATCACTAACTTCCGACTGGTTTACGACTGAAATCAATAAACAAATGGAAAAAATGGAACAAAGAAACCAATTATTGAAATAGCAATGTTAGTATTTCGGACATAGATTGTTCTTTATACTCATCAACTATTTCTTGTGAAACACAGTAAAAGGAGTGAAACAATGCCAACCCCTTATAAGCATCAAATTTTACCTATTGAGAAAGTTTTTAGAGACCCCGTACACAACTATATTCATGTGCAACATCAAGTTATTTTGGATTTAATCAATTCAGCGGAAGTACAGCGCCTACGACGAATCAAACAATTAGGAACTTCTTCTTTCACTTTTCATGGTGCAGAGCATAGTCGTTTTGCACATTCTTTAGGCGTCTATGAAATCACTCGACGCATTTGTGATATTTTTCAACGTAATTATTCGGCTGAGCGGCTTGGTGAAGATGGCTGGGATGATAGTGAACGTTTAGTTGCACTTTGTGCGGCTTTACTTCATGACGTTGGTCATGGTCCGTATTCTCATACGTTTGAACACATCTTCAATACAAATCACGAAGCAATAACAGTTGAAATAATCACTTCTCCAGAAACTGAAGTCTTTCAAATACTGAACCGAGTTTCAGCAGATTTTCCTAATAAGGTAGCGAGTGTCATCACTAAACAGTATCCTAATCCGCAAGTTGTTCAAATGATTTCAAGTCAGATTGATGCTGATCGTATGGACTATTTATTGAGAGATGCCTATTTTACAGGAACGGAATATGGTACGTTTGATTTGACTAGGATATTACGTGTTATTCGCCCTTACAAAGATGGTTTAGCATTTGCTATGAACGGAATGCATGCAGTTGAAGATTACATTGTTAGTCGGTACCAAATGTATGTCCAAGTCTATTTCCACCCAGTTTCTCGTGGCATGGAAGTCATTTTGGATCACCTGTTACATCGCGCAAAAGAATTATATGAACAACAGCCTGAAGACTATCAATTACATTCTCAGCTTCTGGTGCCTTTTTTTAAAGGTAATTTTTCATTGCAAGAATACTTAAAATTAGATGATGGCGTGTTAAACACATATTTCATCCAATGGACTTCATTACCTGATCCCATTCTAAACGATTTAGCGAACCGTTTTTTAATACGTAAACCGCTAAAATCAGCAACGTTTTCTGGCAATAAGGATTCCGTTACTATCCGTCATTTAAAAGCTTTGATTGAAAAAGTTGGCTATAATCCAAAATACTACACTGCAATCAATTCAAGTTATGATCTGCCATATGATTTTTATCGTCCAGAAAAAAATAGCCATCGAACTCAAATTGAAATCATGCAAAAAGATGGAACGTTAATCGAATTATCTAAAATTAGTCACTTAGTGGCTGCACTTGCTGGGCAAACACAAATCGATGAACGTTTTTATTTCCCTAAAGAAATGGTCGACCCAAGAAGACAACAACATTATGATTTATTTGATGACACCTATCGTGAATTTGCTGCCTATATTCACAATGGTGCATTAGTTGAAGGAAAAAATTAAACAGTATACTTAGGAGGAACTTATGTCAGTCAAATTAGTAGCAATAGACATCGATGGAACATTACTTGATTCAAACAGAAACATCACGCCCAAAGTGAAAGAAACACTTCAAAAAGCCAATCAAAGTGGCATGTATATCGTTTTATGTACAGGGCGCCCTTTACCTGGTGTAAAAGAACAGTTGACTGAATTAGATTTATATGGTGACAATGATTATGTAATCACTTATAACGGTTCATTGGTACAAGCAACAAAATCTAATGAAATCATCTCACAGTATACTTTAAGTTATAATGACTTTTTAGAAATAGAATTTATGTCTCGAAAAGTTGGTACGCATTTGCATACGATTGATGATAAAACAATCTATACAGCGAACCGTGATATCGGTAAATACACTGTTCATGAAGCATCTCTTGTGGATATGCCTTTAAAATATCGGACAGTTGACGAGATGACTCCAGATATGTCAATTATCAAAATGATGATGATCGATGAGCCAGACATTTTGGATAGAGCGATTAGTCAACTTCCCGAAGAATTCGTTAATAAATATACTACTGTTAAAAGTACTGATTTTTACTATGAGATTTTGAACAAAGAAGCAAGTAAAGGAAATGCGCTTGCGAAACTTGCAGAACATCTAGGGATTTCTCAGTCCGAAACAATGGCAATTGGTGATAATGAGAATGACCTCTCCATGATCGAGTATGCCGGTATTGGTGTCGCAATGGGAAATGCAACTGAAAGTGTTAAACTCGCTGCAGATATTCAAACAACAAGTAATGATGAAGACGGTGTTGCTGAAGTTTTATTGAAATATATGCACTAATTTTAATATAAACATACTAAGATTACCCTCTAATCTTAGTATGTTTTTTTCTACCTCAGTCATCAAATCGTACTAATTTATATTTCTTTTCTTGATAAATACCGATAGATTTCATTTGGGTCGTTACTAGAATTTAGCAAATGATAGAATTCAGAATCGTCCAATAATTTTACTAATTCCGCCATCGCATTCAAGTGACGATTATTCGCAGTAGCAGCAAGACAAAATATATACTTCACTGGATCGTTTTCTTTGCTTCCGAATGTAATCGGCTCTTTTAAAACACTAATACTCATTCCTAATTTTTCTACGCCATCGGTCGGTCTAGCATGTGGTAACGCAACATATTTAGAAATGACCATGTATGGACCTTGTTTTTTAGCAGTTTCAATAATTATGTCAACGTAATTTCTTGTGATTCTACCATCATTTAGCAATGGTGCAGCTGAAAGTCGGATTGCCTCTTCCCAATTCTTAGCCTGCAAATTCAGCTGTATTAACTCAGGAATTGTAATTTCCATTAAACGAGGGCCATCTATCTCATTTTCAGTAGGTTCTTCTTGATTAATCAAGTATTCATACAGTTCTTTTTCCAAAGACGTTGCTTCACCAACTGTAGTATGTCGTTGAACAATTTCCATGATTTTCCCAACACTTGGTAATTTAAAATTGAAGTTGCCTATCTGAGTGTATACATCACTGATCAAACGATACTTTTCTCGTGTGTTCATGATCGGACTTACGATATATACCGGTTTTTTTGTGTAAAATAACCGAATGTTTGGCACTGTGGAAAAAATCAAATCATATGAATCTGATAAGCGCTCAATTCCATTGGTTTCAACAGGTCCTATAAAAGATAGCTCGGGGAAAAGTCCTTTTAACTCTGTATAAACAATGGATGAACTACCAATTCCGTTCGGGCAAACAATCAACGCAACCTTTTGAGATGTTTTATACTCATCAAAATGGGAGCACAATGACGCAAAGTGCATCGTTAAAAATGCGATTTCATCTTCCGGAATCTGATGTTCAAATAATGATGAGATTGGCTTCAATGTTTCTTCAACAATATTGAATAATTCATTGTATTCGCCTTTTATTTTACTATGAAACGGATTTACAATCGGTAGTTTGAAATACAAACGATAATATGCAGGTCTAATATGCGTATATAATTGTCGGCTGACTGATTCTTGATTATTAAAGCGAATACCGGATAGTGCTTCAAAACGCATAATGATTCGTTTAACTAGTTCCATAATCGTTTCATAATCTTTTGTAGAATCATCGGGACGGCCAACGGATAACCCTAGTATCCAAGCACAAAGATACAGATAAGCAGACTTATCTTCAATGCCAAAATGAGTTAAGATACTTTTGGAAAATTGGTATTCTTTCATTGCGATCAAAGCTGGCAACTGGTAGATGTCGTTCGAAGTTACTGGTGAGCTGAGCAATCGTTTTTTTAAGAAGATAAACGTATAAAGAAACTCTGTTAAACGATTTTCAACGAATGTAATGCCATACTGAATTGTATAGTTTTCAATTAATTGCTTTGTTAAATCAATGGGTTCAATTTGGTGCTTTTCTAAAAATCGATCATAAATAAATGCAGTATTATTCTCAGTTGAATCCCAAATGATCATTTTTATTAAATGATAACGAATATGCTCTTCACTGCCTAATAATTGATAACCATTTTTTCTAGTATAAACAAGTTGAATGTTTTCTAAATCCAGCTCGATCGTCAAATTTTTCAGATCATTGATAATGGTTGTTTTCCCCACACCCAGCTCTTCGACGAAATGATTGATTGAAAGGTATTCATCTGCATAATAAAATAATAGTAAGTATAAATATTTTGACCGTTCGAAAGCATTCATTAAATAATCTGTAGTATAAGTTTTATCTGAAAGTAGTGTAATAAATTGTTCTCGGAGTTGGTTCGTTAAAATGATATGATTGTTTTCAATCATTAACTTGGGTTCATTGTCCATCTCAACATACCCATTAATTTTCTCTATTGCGTACTCCAATTGTCTTTTTGTTAAATCAGTTTGAGCAGCTAATTCATTTATATCATGTATCGAACGCTCAATCAGCCGTTTCATCAATTTTCTAGAACGCTCATCCGTCACTAAGTCCCCTCCTCCAAAAACAATCTTTTTTTAGTTGCGAAAACGCAGAACGCTTCCTTAACTTTTTCCCATCTTATGTTTAACAACTGCCTGCTTCAATTGTTTAGCATTTACTGAGATTTCATCTTTTGTTCCTTTTGTTAAAAGACTACCTATCCCTATACAATCTACACCACTTTCTAACCACTCATCTATATTTTCTAAATTAACTCCTCCAGATGACATAATTGGAAGATATGGCGTTGGTGTTTTTAGTGTTGTAACCAGTGTTGGTCCATAGTACGTAGAAATTGGAAATGCTTTGACCATAGCTGCTCCTGCTTCAATTGCTGTTATCATTTCCGTTACACTGCTACAACCTGGCATATAAGGAATTTGATACCGATTACATAATTTACACACAGAGTCATCATAATTTGGAGCGATAATAAATTTCGCACCAGACAGAATTGCTAATCTAGCTGTTTCACTGTCCAGAACTGTTCCAGCTCCAATCAATAATTCTCCTTGATAATGCGCGTTTAACTGCTCAATGATCATACCTGCATTAGGCAGAGTATAACTGATTTCTAGGCAGTCCACACCACCTTTTAAACAACCATCAGCAATTTCAATTGCTCGCTCGATTGTTTCTACTCTAACAATTGCCATGATAGCAGTTTCTTCAATGCGTTTTAGTATATTTGTCCTAAACATCATTGCCCTCCTCTAAAAGAATCGATTTTTTTGTAATCTTCCATTGTTTGTGCAACTTCCAATAATAATTTATTATCTAACGGTTGAACAGGTAATCTAGGTTGTCCAACATCAATCCCTTGATAAGTGATAGCTGCTTTTAATACAGATGGAATGGTTCCAAGTTTTAAAATACGACGAAATTCTTCAATACTATCTTGCATTGTACGAGCTTCTTCTAATTTCCCTTCTAACCAGTATCGATAAATTGCTACGTCAATTTCGGTCAATACATTTGATGTAGCAGCAATTGCCCCTGTAGCTCCTAATTCTAATGCATCGAGTATCAAAGAATCTGATCCAGCCAAAATAGAGAACTGTTCATTTTTGGACGCATCAAGATATTTTTTTATATTTTCAATTTTGCCGCTACTATCCTTGATTCCAATAATATTCTGATGTTCAGCTAGACTAGAAACTGTACTATATTTTAGATCTATACCTGTATTTTTAGGAATGTTATATAATAAAATCGGCGCAACCTTTGCATCAGCAATTGTTAAATAATGAGTGAGTAACTCACTTTCAGTAGGAGAAACGAAGAACGGCGTAATAACAGATAATGCATCTGCACCCAACGACGTCATTTCTTTTGATAAGTTGATGACTTGATCTGTGCTATTTCCACCTGTACCCACATAAACAGGTACACGCCCGTTGGTTTCTGTGATAACAATTTCAGCGAATGTCAATTTCTCACACTCATTTAGAACATGAAATTCTCCATTTGTTCCAAGAATAAACAGGCCACTGACTTTTTTGTCAATCAAATGATTCACTAGTTTCTTTGTAGATTTCACGTTAATTTTATTTGTTTTATCTAGTGGTGTGACCATGGCTGTAATAATACCTGATGGCTTCATGTTTGGCTCTTCCTTTCATTGCTTTTGATGTGAAATACTTTGCCCTAAAGTTCCTCCAGGATGCCACTTTATATATTCCTTGCTTGTTATTCCTTTTTCCTCTTGTAACAAAACGCTCAAAGATTGAAGAATCAAGACCTCTGCTAAAATAGAAGCACGTGGAGGTTTATTCAAGGAATCCCCCTCTTTTTCTACCCCAGCAAAAAGGAAACAATTACTGTTTTTTGCCAACCATGATTTTTTTTTGCCCGTAACAGAAATAATTTTAGCGCCATTTTTCTTTAGTGTTTGAACAGTTTTTTTTAGTTCTTCTGTTTCACCACTATTTGAAATTGACAGCACAATATCCCCTGCCCTCACTTGACCTGCTGAACCATGAATTGCCTCAGTACCATCTAAAAAATAAGCCGGCGTTCCTGTTGAAGACAATAATGAAGCAACGTACTCTGCAACATGCCCAGGTTTTCCAATTCCAGTCACATGAACTCGCCCACCTTGCTTTTCTGAAGCGATAATCAATTCTTTTGCTTCAGCTAATCGTTCTACTGATATTTCTTGAATGAGCTTATTTAATTCTTCAGATGTATTTTCAAAAAAATCGAATAATAGTTGGTCTGTTTTTGGTTTCATTACTTTCTTTACCTCCAGTCTACTGAATTAGGCATGAATATTAAGTAAACAGATTCAATAACTTCTCAATAAAAATTCCGATTACATTATAATCTATGTTCGGAAACGTTGATCCTTCCAACCCCATACTTCCATACACTGGATAGAGTATCGTTGGTAAAAAGGCTAACAACAACCCAACTATAAACGATCCAGCAACCGCTCCACGCCATCCCCCAGTTGAATTGCCAAATACCCCTGCTGTTCCACCCGAGAAAAAACAAATATGAGCGGCTGGAATAATAACGATTGGGAATTTAAAGATTACCATAACTGCAACACCAACTAACCCTGCTGCATAGGCGGATAAAAAACCAACAATGACTGCAGTTGGAGCATATGGGAAAACAGTTGGCACGTCCAAAGCAGGACGGGAATTGGGAATAAATTTTTCTGAAATGGACACAAAAGCGGCAGTGATTTCTGCTAAAAACATGCGCACGCCTGTCATTAAAATAGACATTCCAGCAGTAAAAGTAAAAGCTTGAATCATTGGGAAAACTAACCAATGTGTAGTTCCTGCCAATTCTTGTGTGACTGATCGCCCAGCTTTTAAAGCGGATACATAAAAAAGGATAAGCATGATGACCGCAACGCCCATCAAAAAATCTCTAAAAAATGAGAGCCATTTAGGGAAGTTGATGTGCTCGGTGCTTTTATCTTCATGTTTACTAAAAAGTTTCCCGATATAACCTGATAGCGAGTAGCCAATCATATTAAAGTGTCCGATTGCAACATCATCACTACCAGTGATTTTCCGCATAAAGGGTTGACATAGTTGAGGAAGAGCGGCTGAACAAAATCCTAAAATTGTTCCTCCCAAAATAATTGCTGCAATATCTGAAATACCATGTGACTTTATAATCAATGAAAGAACACAGGCAAAGAATAAACTATGACCCGTTGTGAAGAAGATATTCTTCATTGGCGTGATACGAGCAAAAACTAAGTTCATTAAAAATCCTAAGATCAATGTACAAGACGTCACTAATGCATACTGCTCCTGAGCCATAGCAGTCGCTGCTTCAGGTGAAGCAACAACCCCGACAATATTAAAACCTGTTTGAAATAGTTTATTGAAATTCTGTAAAGCACCAGTCATCAATGCTCCTCCAGCGCTAAAAACCATGAACCCAATAATCGTTTTAAAGGTCCCAGTTAAAATTTCAGTACCTGTCTTCTTTTGAGCAACGAGTCCAACAAACGCTACAATACCTAACAAAACGGCTGGTGTACTTAAGAAACTAATAATAAAATCCACTTTTTTTCATCTCCTTGTGTTTACAACTGCATCAGCGGCTCAAAAACTGACTTAGTTTACTTTCAATTTCAATTTTATCTACGATATTATTGATACCAATAACTGTTTGCTTTAATCCTTGCGTTTCTAATTCTTTCGCAACATCTGCTAAGGTTATCAATAAGTCACCATCAAAGCCTGGAACCGCATCCAAAGAAGAATGTTCAACTTGAATTGGAAAACCATTTTCTGTAATTACTTGCTCCGTTTTTATTTTTAGCATTAAACTTGATCCTACTCCAGCTCTACAAGCAACAAGTGCTTTATACATATGATTCATCTCCTATTCCGTTTCAATAATATAGTTTAAAACATCCATTGGTGTTTCAGCTGTATCTAAAACCTGATAAAACTTCTGATCACTTAATAAGTTAACGAGCTCAGCCATAGACTCCAAATGAGTTTCACTATCTTTTGCACTCATACAAAATAGATATTTAACTGGATCATTTGCTATATTTCCTGATCTGATCGGTGTTTTTAATGTTGTGATACCCATTGCTAAATCTAGTGCACCAAATTGTGTTGGTGCATGAGGTAATGCCACATGTTTTGTGACCACAATGTAGGGGCCTGATGTTTGCGTTGTTTCAATAATTTTTTCGATATATTCCTCTGTAATTTTCCCTTCATTGAGCAGAGGCTGTGCTGATTGTCGAATTGCATCTTCCCAATCCACTGCTTTAACACCTAATTGAATATATTCTTTTTTTATCATCTCACTTAACAATATGCAACACCCCTTTTGAATTTCACCAAGCGTACGACTTATTGGTTCTATTTCAATATAATCTGTTTATGAAAGGGTTTCAATCTCTTTTGGATACTTATTTTGTACTAAGTTAAAACAAAAAGTGGTCTCATGAAATCCTATACGTTTAGCCAAATATGCTCTTCGAATTAAGGTGTTTATAAAATGTCATGTATATTTCTCATCCACTCATTTATACATTCTTTCCATTGCAATAATTGTATGACTTGAAACCAAACACTGTACCCAACACTCTTATTTTAGAAACAAAAATGTAATTTCTCATGTTTTTTTCAATGGTATTTTCCGTTTTCTGAATAAAGAAAAAACTGGAATCCCCCCATAAAGCAATAGCTCTCATGGATGGTTATCCCAGTCTGTTTTTAGTTGTTTTATTATTTTATTGATTGTTTCTCCATTTATGTACTGCCCACTTGTGACTACCGCGCTTTAGTAAATTAATTCCTTCCTCAACAGGAACCCAACTGATTGTATTAGTCTTTTCTAAAGGTTCGCACACTTTTGTCCAGCTGTCTGCAACAAAGAAATAGCCTGGATTATAGTAGTCAGTACTGCGATGTCTTGAATGAAAGTATTCGTCTGCTTGTCCTAGATACTCACCAATAATCACTTCGAACCCAAGCTCCTCAATCATTTCTCGATGAATCGCAACTTCTTTAGTCTCGCCTTGTTCAATTTCTCCACCCGGTAAAAAGTATGCTCCATTTGGTGCTTGAACCAACACTATTTCGGTACCATTTTTCCTTGATACAATAATATAAGCACCAAGCCTTTTTTTATAGACTAATGTTTCCATTTTCTTACCGAATGACGGTATTTTCATAAATACAACTCCCTTTTCTTTTAATCTAATTTTACATGAGAATTTTCTCATGAACAAGTAATATCTTATCATTTCATTCACAATTTTATTATAGTCTATGCTACTATAAAAATATCAATAGATTATATCCATGATCTACGATAATATCTACTCTTGAAAGGAAGATGACCCATATGAAAATGGCTCACACTTGTGTTCGTGTTAAAGATTTAGAAGCGTCGTTAGAATTTTATCAAAAGGCATTCAATTTTGAAGAAAGCCGCCGTCGTGATTTTCCTGAACATAAATTTACTTTAGTTTATCTGACATTGCCAGGTGATGCTTATGAACTAGAGTTAACGTATAATTATGATCATGAAGCTTACGATCTAGGCGATGGTTATGGTCATATAGCTATTAGTACAGATGAGATCGAAAAATTACATGAAGAACAAAAAAATGCTGGCTTCTCGGTTACAGATATGAAAGGTTTACCTGGAACTCCTCCATCATATTACTTTATTACTGACCCTGACGGCTACAAAATCGAAGTCATTCGTACTCGTTAACTCCAAATAAACAGTTAATCTTTTTTAGGTCATTCCTACTTTGAGATTAACTGTTTCTTTATTTGTGTTTGATTTCAGTTAGGCATTAAAGCCTTTTATATCCCTATTTTATAAAAAAAGTGATACACTGTTATTCTACATATTAATTGAGGACGTGATCTAATGACAACGATTATCGGCATAGCTGGAAATCAAATTATTCAATCCGTTGATGTTTTCAACGGCAACCATGTAAGTTACACACCACAAGGATTTGTGACAGCTATTCAAAAGACGGGCGGATTACCGATTATACTACCTATTGGAAATGAACAGACCGCTACAGCTTATATATCTAAAATAGATAAATTACTCCTAGCTGGAGGACAAGACATTTCTCCAGATCTATTTGGCGAACAACCTCACCCGAAACTAGAAGAAACCAATCGCAGTCGTGATATTTTTGAACTAGCTCTGATCAAAGAAGCTATCAAACAAGGGAAACCTATTTTTGCAGTTTGTCGAGGGATGCAGTTATTAAATGTTGCTTTAGGAGGAACTTTATATCAAGATCTTTCACTATATTCTAAGTGGCAAGTTAAACATGGTCAACAGCCTACGCAACCACAATTTGCAACACATGATATCCAAATAGAAAAAGACACTACTTTGTATACGTTGCTTGGAGCAAAGTATCGAGTGAACTCTTATCATCATCAAGCGCTTAAAACATTAGCATCTCCATTAAAAATTACCGCAAGATCATCTGATGGTCTTGCAGAAGCAATTGAGTCAAATGATCCAACTCAAAGAATATTAGGTGTTCAATGGCATCCTGAACTTCGTTTTGATGTGGAAGCAAAAGAATTTAAGTTATTCGATTATTTTGTAAATCAGTTATAAAAAAGCTAGGAAATTGTTTTACAACAATTTCCTAGCTTTTTTTACTTTCATCACATTAAAAATCAAAATTATCTGGATCAGGACCTAAACGTTCATTTGTATTTAGCTCATTGATTTGCTTGATATCTTCTTCACTTAATTCAAAATCAAATACATCAAAGTTCTGTTTGATTCGCTCTTGGTGAACCGATTTCGGAATAACAATAATATCGTTTTGTAAGTGCCAACGAATGATGACTTGTGCTGCCGTTTTATTATATTTTTTACCAATAGCAACTAATGTTGGGTTTTCTAAAATTTTGCCCTGTCCTAATGGAGACCATGCTTCAACTGCAATTTTATTATCAGATAAAAATTTACGCAATGGCCCTTGTGTCAATGTAGGATGAATCTCGATTTGATCAACCATAGGCACAACTTTAGCATCTTTAAGCAAGTCTTCAATATGATGTTTATGAAAATTAGAAACCCCGATCGCTTTCACACGTCCACTTTGATAAATTTCTTCCATAGCACGCCAAGAATCCTTATATTTCCCTTCTACTGGCCAATGGATCAAATATAAATCAATATAATCTAGCCCAAGCTTCTTCAAGCTCTCATCAAAAGCTTTTAAAGTTGAATCGTATCCTTGATCAGCATTCCAT
Source organism: Enterococcus sp. AMC1252 (assembly GCF_058216515.1). Classification (NCBI taxonomy): domain Bacteria; kingdom Bacillati; phylum Bacillota; class Bacilli; order Lactobacillales; family Enterococcaceae; genus Enterococcus; species Enterococcus sp. AMC1252. The sequence continues at coordinate 1,903,922 of NZ_CM177097.1, read as the reverse complement.
AATTTAGTTGTTACAAAAATTTCTTCTCGAGGAACGCCAGAACGACGAATTCCTTCGCCAACACTTGCTTCATTTTTATAGGCGGCTGCAGTGTCAATCAAACGATAACCCGTTTCTAACGCCCACTTCACAGAATCAACGGCCTCTTTCCCATCTTCCACACGCCATACCCCTAACCCTAAACGTGGGATAATTGAGCCATTCATTAACTGTTTTGTTTTTTCAAAAGACATATTTTTTCATTCCTTTCTTAAAAAAATGAATACAGACTTAGTATACCCCTTAAAACACAAGATGGAAACTAACTGGATTGCTATCAAGTTTAGAAATCACTCAGTTCTTTTTCCGTATTTTTTGTTTGCCCAACTTCGTATCAATTAAAAAACAAAAAAAGAAAACAACGAGAACTTTTCGTTATTTTCTTTTTTTACTCGTATGAAGTTAGTCATCCTTTGACAACATTATTTATATCTTTATATTTCTGATCCAACCGTCTGGTGCAGTTAAATCTCCAAATTGAATCCCTGTCAGCTCATCATAAAGTTTTTGAGTTACTGGTCCTACCTGAGTTTCACTATAAAATACATGGAAATCATCGTAAGTTTGAATACCGCCAATTGGTGAAATCACAGCTGCAGTTCCACAAGCTCCGGCTTCTTTAAATTGGTCCAAAGAATCAATATAAACATCTTCTTCGACAGCTTCCATTCCCAGATTATGTTCAGCTAAATAAAGTAATGAATATTTCGTTATACTAGGCAAAATCGATGGTGATAAAGGGGTAACAAAACGATCGTCTTTAGTGATTCCAAAGAAATTAGCTGACCCAACTTCTTCAATTTTGGTATGGGTTGCAGGATCAAGGTAGATACAATCTGAAAAACTCTTCTCATGAGCTTCATTTCCTGGAAGCAAACTAGCTGCATAGTTTCCACCGACTTTGATTGCACCAGTTCCATGAGGTGCAGCACGATCATAATCGGAAAATATAAAGTTTGTAGGCGTTAAGCCACCTTTGAAATATGCACCAACAGGCATACAAAAAACAGTGAAAAGATATTCTGGAGCAGGATGTACACCGATCCCTTCACCAACGCCAATCAGAAGAGGTCGAATATATAACGTTCCGCCACTACCATAAGGTGGAACAAAAGCCTCGTTAACTTTTACGACTTCTTCGACTGCACGAATAAATTTTTCTTCTGGAACTTCTGCCATCATTAAACGCTTAGCGCTTCGATTCATCCGTTTAGAATTTTCATCCGCTCTAAATAGATTGATTGAACCATCCTTACATCGATAGGCTTTTAAACCTTCGAAACATTGCTGTCCATAATGAAGTGCCGCTGAACCTTCATGGATATGCAACATATTATCTTCCGTTAATTTCCCTTCATCCCATTGACCATCTTTCCAATACGAAATATAACGAAATGGTGTTTTTATATAATCAAAACCTAATTTATCCCAATCTATTGTCATACGATCACTCCTTATTTTCAGAATATTGTAACACATTTCCCATGAATTTGTTAAGCTTTTTCATAAATAATGACATCTTTTTTCAAATTCAAGTATAATGATAAAGTAATCATCGTTAAAACAGAAAGTTGGGCTATCCTTGTTTATTCTTGGACAATCAATATCTAGTACAACAGTTGAAAGTACAATGGATTCTACACTTGACATAAAAGCTGTCACTGAAAAAAAAGTAAACGCTCTTCAGCGTTTTTGGAATGGAATCAATTGGGATCAAATCATTGCTACTTTGATTGAAAAAGCGATTTTCCTCTTATTTTTGATTCTTCTTTTTGTGATTCTTAACCGAATAGGAAAAGGACTGATTGATAAAACTTACGGTAACTATAGTAAAAAACAATCTCTTAGTGAGAGTCGATTGAAAACATTACACACTTTGATCAATAATGCGTTCCAATATACCCTCTTTTTCTTTTTCATTTATTCCTTGTTAACGGTTATTGGCGTTCCTGTCGGCTCCCTTCTTGCTGGAGCGGGTATTGCTGGCGTAGCGATTGGTTTAGGTGCTCAAGGGTTTATGAATGATATTATTACAGGTTTTTTTATCATTTTGGAACAACAAATGGATGTAGGAGATTATATCCGCTTGACTGCACTAGGAATTGAAGGAACGGTCACAGCAGTAGGGCTTAGAACAACACAGATGAAGGCCTTAGATGGTACCGTTCATTTTATCCCAAACCGAAATATAACAACTATAAGCAACCTCTCCAGATCAAATATGCAAGTTCTAATTGATGTTCGAATTGTGCCTGATGAGGGATATGACCAAATCACAACGATTATTGATCATGTTAATCATGAGTTAAAAGAAAAGTACAATGAAAGCATTCAAACCGGACCGACGATTTTCGGTATGGTAGATCTTGGAAATGGTAACTTTGCTGTTCGAACGACAATGTATGTACTAAATGGCAAACAAGCACCTATTAGGGAAGAATTTTTAGCTCAATATGTAAAAAAACTCTCTGAAGCCAATTTCACGATTCCAAATACACCAATTACACTAAAATAGAAAATACGAATACAAGGGAAGATCTTCTATAACTGATCCTCCCTTGTATTTGTTATTCTTTCTTGATAAATGTCAAAGAAGCACTCTGAACAAAGTATTTTTTGCTCTCCAAAATACCAATGCTTAAAGAAATTAATCCCATCCACAGCTTGATGAAAAGTGTAGTTAGCTCCCTTAAGCCTCTTTTTTAATTTCTTTTTCTCGAATATCGCTTGGCGCACCTATCATTTTCAGTAATTAGGTGTTTATATACAGAAAAATGCTCAAAATCTTCACTTCTTTTTTCATAAACTCAATACTTTCATACGTTCACCTTATTTATCCAAATACAGTAAAAATTTGCCAATCTGGGTTACTGCAAAGGGAATCGCTTCTTCTTTAGGGTTAAATTTAGCAGAATGTAGACCGTACGGACTATCCACACCTAACCAAAACATCATTCCCGGTACTTTAGATAATAAGTAACCAAAATCTTCCCCTGTCATCGCAACATCTGCCTCTTCAAATAAGACATCCGGATTTGATTCCATAAACGATATGAAATTTTCAGTAATTTTTTTATCATTGATAACTGGAAGATACCCCTTTTGATCTAAGAATACATCCACCTCACAGTTAAAGGATTTTGCAATCCCTTCACCGATTTCTCTGATTCTGGTTTGTGTTAATTGATTCATTTCATCTGTTAATGTACGAATCGTACCAGAAATCGTCGCTTCCCCTGCTATCACATTTGTTGTGCTTCCAGCATTAAATGTACCAAATGTTACAACTGCTCCCTCAATAGGATTCACATTTCTACTAACGATTGTTTGCGCCTGCTGAACAAGACTCATACCTGCTATAATCATATCGTTTGAATTATGTGGAAATGCTGCATGTCCACCTTTTCCTTTTAAAGTGATTTGTACTTCACAGGTCGCAGCAAAAAGGGTACCGACTTTTGTCGTAACCGTACCTACTGATAACTCAGGATTCACATGAAGACCATAAAATTCCTCTGGTAACCAAGATCCAAATGCATTATCTTCGTACATCAACATACCGCCAGCTTCATTTTCTTCTGCTGGTTGAAAAAGGAATAAATAATTATTCTCAGGTTGTTTTAAAGTCATTTGCTCTAATAATCCTAAACCAATCGTCATATGAAAATCATGACCACATGCATGCATATATCCTTTATGTATGGACTGAAAACCAGAAGAAACCTCTTCCGTAATTGGTAATCCATCAATATCAGCACGCCAACCAATCGTTTTTTTAGGGTTTTTCCCATGAACAAAAACTAAAATACCAGTCCGCCATGTTTTATACTCTAAAAAATCTTTATCAATTGATTGGATTATTTCTAATAAAAGGTTTTGTGTTTTTTCTTCTTCCAAACCAATTTCTGGTATCTGGTGCAGCTTCCTGCGAATTTCAATTAAGTGTTCTTGAATCACCGCTCATCTTCCTCTTTTCTATTTCTCTATATCTTATTGTTGAATAAAAAGGTTCTCATGTCAATCCTCCAATAAGAGAAATTTTATAACATTTAGCTGTTCAAGTGTAATCTCCCTTACAAGTTTGCTAAATAATTTTGAGCAAACGCGCTGATTTTTTCCAAATCAATTCCTTTTAGTTTATTCTCTTCACTTACCGGAACCCAAGAAGGTTTGTAGCCACCAAAAGAAACAATTTCAATTGCTTCGTTTCTGATCAAAGCAGGAATACTCGCAATGATTACATCTTCCGTCGTTTTTGGTTTTGAATTGCATAGATAGCAAGCTATTTTTTTAGATAATAAATCGATTTGATTTTTTTTCAAGAAATCTCTAATTGGTTTGTACATCTTATCATTTCGTACACCTGCTCCAACAATAATATGAGTGAAATCTTCTATGCTTGGTTTCTCCTGATCAATGTCAACAATCGTAGAATTACTTATCTTGATTCCTAAAATTTTTGCACATTCTTTTGATGCACCAGATTTTGTACCATATATAATCAATGTTTTCATTCATTTCACCTTTATTCCTCTCTTTGCTTTACAGATGTTTTTAAGCTTGCTATGATAGTTTTGTTCAATAAACTTTCGACAAAAAAGAATCTCGTCAAACGAGATAAATTAAGCATAAAGCGAGGATACAGATTTGTCAAACAATGAAAACTTAAAAACAAGTTCAGCTAAAAAACAACTCACAACCTTATTACGAGGATTTGGTTCACGATCTATTTTACACCAACAAGCGCTTGTTCAATCTTTAAAAATCCCAGCAAATGACTATATTTCAATTGATTTGTTAAATGAGTTAGGTCCTTTAACTGCAGGAGAACTTGCCACAAAAACTGGATTGTCGACAGGAACCATCACCGCCTTGATTGATCGCTTGGAAAAAATCGGCTATGCTCATCGAGACAAAGATCCTAATGATCGCAGACGGGTAATGATTGTACCTACGTACGAAGATAAAGAAGAAATACAACAAGCCTACCAGCCATTGGACGCTGCTATGCAAAAACTAGCGCAAGAGTATTCTGATAAAGAGTTACAATTTATTAATCAATTTTTATCTAAAGCCATTGTAGTATTAGATGAGCAGTTACAAAAAAAATAAACTGTGTCTGTTTAATGTTGCTCGGACTTAAGTTTTGAGCCGCTTGAGGTATAGTTATTCACAGTACATTTCTGTTGATCTGCTCTGATTTGCATCTCATCATTTAGATAGATCTCCACTTTTGATTTCTTGTTCCCATTCAAGAGAAGGATATCTAATGATTCACACTGAATACACTAAAACTAGGCTTAATGTCTGCTGTAGAGGATAACTAGACTTCCTCACCTATTGCGATCAAGATACCGCAACAGTTAATTTTTTTATTTTCATACTATTTGTTCCTCTGAAAGTTTAATATAAGAAAAAATGGATCAAAGCTCTTCAAGAGCCTTGATCCATTTTTTAAATCTAATTGCGTTAATTTCAACGACTATAGTTTACGCAGTTCTTCCATTATGTTTGTTTTGCTTTTAGTTTTTGCATCAATATCTTTGATCTTTTTGGCTGGTACACCAGCAACTACAGTAAACGGTGCTACATCGTCAACAACAATTGCACCAGCTGCAACAACTGCTCCTTCTCCTACACGAACTCCTTCTAAAACGACAGCATTCGCACCAATTAAAACATTGTCTTCAATTACTACAGGCTCTGCACTAGGTGGCTCAATCACGCCTGCAAGAACAGTCCCCGCACCAATATGACAGTTCTTTCCTACGGTTGCCCTACCACCTAAAATAGCACCCATATCGATCATTGTGCCCTCGCCAATCACGGAACCAATATTAATAATAGCCCCCATCATGATCACAGCATTATCACCAATCTCAACTTGATCTCTTATTATAGCCCCTGGTTCGATACGGGCATTGATTTCTTTAATATCAAGCATCGGAATTGCAGAATTTCTCGAATCATTTTCAATAACGTAATCTATAATGTTTTCTTTGTTTTTTTCAAGAAATTCTTTTACGGTTTTCCATTCACCAAATAACGTTCCCGTTTTACAATTAGTAAAAGCTTGAATGTCATCAGGAAAAGTCACTTCTTTAAGTTTGCCTTTTAAAGTCACTTTTACTGGTGTTTGTTTCTCAGCGTTCCCAATATAATTGATGATTTCATATGCGTCCAATAAAATAACTCCCTTCAATTTAAACAGCCGTTGCAAATGTAAAACACACGTGCTGTATTCTTGTGTTTCGATTGTCAAAAAACAGGAAGGAAATGAGTCATTGATTCAAAATACTCAAATCACTTTCATTTCTATCGTTTCTCCATCAGTTTTAGGTAAGATAATATTCTTCCGCTCTAACTCATGAGCCATGTGATTGATTGCTTTTAACAGTTCTTTGCGCGTGATGATTCCTTTAAAACGTTGATTATCATCTACAACAGGTAAAAACGCAGCATCCACTAACAAATGAAGAACATCTTCTAATTCCCATTGTTCACCTATTACTGGAACGTTCACTTCCATCACGTCGGCTACTGTAAAATTTTTTAATTTATCAAAATCAACAGATGTGATATCGAACATTTTATCAACAACATCAGATAAACTGATTAATCCGACAAAGCGATCCCCTTTGTCTAAAACTGGGATTTTTGAATATTTCACTTGTGATAACACTAATAGAGCATGACTTAGCGGATTTAAGCACATTACATTTGCTACATTTTCCGCCGGTATTAAAAAGGTTTCTTGTTTTTCTAATAATAATTCTTTTACAGCAGTTCCAATCATTGGAGTGCCTCCATTTCATTTTCTTTACTACGACTATCATTGTACAGAAAACGGATGCAAATGTCTTTAAATTCAAACTTTTTTCATAACTGTTAAAAAAAATTAAGATTTGACCTTATTTTCTTCACTTTTTCTTCTGAATTAAAAAAGAATCACTCATACCTACTGTTCACTGTAGATATACTCCATATAACAGATTCACTATCGAATAAGTTTTGTCATATAGCACCTATTCGACTAACTGTTTTAGCTATTTTTGAAACGACTTCATTCAAAAAAAATTACTTTTTATTAAAAACAAAATGTAACTCTTTATATGGTTGGTTCTCCCGTCCATAATATTGAACAGTCAGCTGCTCTGGTGTACTTTCAATGATCGCATAAGATTTTAGTTGGATCGGACCTCTAGGTTGACTAATGCTACCAGGATTCAAATAAAGAACATTGCCTCTAACCTCACAACCAATTTCATGTGTGTGCCCAAACAATACAATGTTTGCATTAACTTCAGCAGCTTGTAAAGCAAGAGAAGTTAAACCAGTGCGTACACTAGACAAGTGGCCATGTGTCATGAAAATAGTATCTGTTCCACTTTTTTCTACTATTACATTTGGAAAATCAGGGTCGTAATCACAATTTCCTTTAACAACAATAAAATTATTCCACAATGTATCAGTAGGTTCTAATTCTGAATCGCCGCAATGAAACATTTTATCCACTTTGCCTTGATAGGTTTCTACTAAATTGACTAATATATCACGATCACCATGATTATCACTCACCACTAGATATTTCATGCAATTCCTCCTAATTTTTTAACCAATTTTCCCATTGACTTCTTAGTTTTGCAACAGCTATTCCTCTATGACTGATTTCGTTTTTACGGTCATCCGAAAGTTCGGCAGCTGTTTTTTGTTCTTCTGGTATGAAAAATAATGGATCATAACCAAATCCCTGATCCCCACGAGGAATCGTGCCAATTTGTCCTTCCCACTCACCTTCTACTACTAAACTATCTTTCTTAGGAGCAGCAAAAACAAGTGTGCAATGAAAGGTTGCTGTTCTTTTTTCTTTAGGTACTCCTGTTAATTCATGCAGTAACTTCGCATTATTAGCAGCGTTATTAGTCGGTTCACCCGCAAATCGCGCTGAAAAAATTCCAGGCATGCCATCTAGTGCATCTACAATCAATCCTGAATCATCTGCTAAGACTGGTTGCTTTAGAATATTCGCTATTGTCTCTGCTTTTAACCGAGCATTTTCTTCAAAAGTATTTCCTGTTTCCTCAACATCTGGTAATTCTGGAAAATCTAGCAACGTTTTTACACGATACCCTTTTTCAGCAAAAATTTTCGTAAATTCTTTAGCTTTCCCTGGATTTCTTGTAGCAATAACGATTGTTTTATTGTCTGATGGAAAATTTTTTTCTGTTATTTGCTGCAGCAAAACTTCTTTCTGGAAAGCAATTAAGTGTTCAATACCTGTTTTGCCATAAAATAATAAGGAGTTCAGCTCATCACCAGAAAATGTCGCCTCTTCGCCAGTCCCTTGAAGCTCAACAAAATTACCAGATTCTGTCATTACTAAATTCATATCCACAGCAGCTGCTGAATCTTCCTCATAGTCCAAATCAAGAACACACTCACCATTATTTAAAATACCCGCACTAACTGCTGCTAAATATTCTTTGATTGGGTCCTCTTGTAAAATCCCAGCCTGTAACATTTTTTCAACTGCTATTTTCATAGCCACAAAAGCTCCAGTAATGCTTGCTGTTCGAGTGCCACCATCCGCTTGAATAACATCACAATCAACAATGATACTTCGCTCCCCAAGCTTTTTCAAATCGATAACTGCTCTTAACGACCGTCCAATCAGTCGCTGAATCTCCATTGTTCTACCAGTCAGTTTTCCTTTGGCACTTTCACGAATATTTCTAGTATTAGTAGACCTTGGAAGCATGCTATATTCAGCCGTTACCCACCCTGTTCCTTCACCTCTTAGAAATGGTGGAACTTTTTCTTCCACGGTTGCAGAACAAATTACTTTAGTATCGCCAAAAGAAATCACTACAGAACCCTCTGGGTGTTTGTACACATTGGTCTCAATCGTAACTTTTCTCAATTCCTTTGCTTGCCTTCCATCGTGTCTAATCATGCGTTTTCCTCCCTTAGTCAGTACAATTTTCCGCTCTGCTTCACAATTCAAACCTATCGATTTGTGATAATCGTACCTGTTGAACAGTCAGTTTTTCTAAATTTAACCAATCATCAGCAATTGTTTTGAACATTTTAGCAGATCCTGTTGTATAAAATTCATTTGGTTTATTTTTATGTTCTGGGCTATTTGCTATATCAAAATAATCCAACAGCATACTTACCTCACTAACCGTTTCAGCTCCAGAATCAATCAGGCTCACCTGATTCCCCATTACATTTTGAATCAAAGGTCTCAATAACGGGTAATGAGTACAACCCAGAATCAATGTATCTAGTTTTTTCAATTGTAATGGATTTAATGTTTCCGATACAATTTTTTTTGCAACAGATGAATGAATCTCATTACTTTCAACAATTGGAACAAATTTTGGACAAGCAAGACTAGAAATGAAAGTATCTGGTGCTTTACTTTTTAAAGCTTCTTCATAAGCACTGCTTTTAATTGTTCCTGCAGTTCCAATAACACCAATTCGCTTATTTTTTGTAGCCTTTAATGCTGCCCTAGTTCCAGGTAAAATAACCCCAACTACTGGTATGTCTAGTTCCCCTTTAATTTCTTCTAATGCAACAGCAGTCGCGGTATTACAAGCAATCACTAACATTTTAATGTTTTTTTCTAAAAGAAAATTCGTCATTTCCCAAGTAAATTGAACCACTTGTTCAGCGGGTCTTGGTCCATAAGGGCATCGTGCGGTATCACCTAGATAAATCAAACGTTCATTAGGTAGTTGCCTTAATGCTTCTTTAACTACGGTGAGCCCTCCGACCCCAGAATCTATAAATCCTATTGCTTCATGCTTATTCAAGTCAATCAAACCTTTACAGTATTTTTTCAACACTCTTATTCTCTACTTTTTGGCACTTTTTTTCAAGTTTTATCATCGCCAACTTCTATTATATCATTCTTTATAAAGGAAGTTTTCAATTGTTCTTCTTTGGTCCTTTTGAAAAAAAACTGGTAATCTCATTTTTCATATGTTATAATTTCTAACATTAACAAACAGATAGATTTATGATGAACAGATTAAATGAAAAAGAAAAGTGTTTTTATAAACAGACAATATTATAGGCTCAAATCCTCTCGAAAAACCTTACACATATTAATTTAAGGTTTATATATACGACTTTCCATTTTCTCAGTTTTAATTTTTATTAGTTTTCCTCATTTGTTATCTATCAATTTTTATTCACTTATCAGTCAACTATCATTAAAAATGATGTGACAATTTTATACATAAAGGAGAATGACTATGATTTCGTTGGAACATGTAAATAAGTATTTTGGAGATCATCATGTATTGAAGGATGTTTCTTTAAATGTCAACGAAGGAGAAAAGATCGTAATCATCGGACCATCAGGTTCTGGTAAAAGCACTTTGATTCGTTGTATAAATCATTTAGAAAAGGTCACTGATGGCCACATATTTGTCGATGGCATTGACATTACAAAACCTAAGGCACCTATTCAAAAAGTACGCCAAAAAGTGGCAATGGTTTTTCAAAGTTTTAACTTATATGCCCACAAAACAATTATTCAAAACCTTACTTTAGCCCCAATCAAAGTTAAAGGTGTTAGTAAAGAAGAAGCAACAAAGACTGGAATGGAATACTTAGAAAGAGTGGGATTAGCTGACAAAGCAAATGCTTACCCTGCTCAACTTTCTGGCGGTCAACAACAACGTGTCGCTATTGCCAGAGCATTGAATATGCATCCAGAAATCATCTTATTTGATGAGCCAACCTCGGCACTCGATCCAGAAATGATTCAAGAGGTGTTAGATGTTATGGTCGATTTATCTAAACAAAATATCACTATGATTTGTGTTACACATGAAATGGGGTTTGCCCGCCAAGTAGCCGATAAAGTCATTTTTATGGATGACGGTCAAATCATTGAAACAGGCACACCTGAACATTTCTTTACGAGCACTCAAAATGAGCGTGCTAAAGAATTTTTAAGCAAAATCATTCATAATTAATTCAACAAAACAATCACAAGGAGGAATTTTAAATGAAAAAAACAAAAAAACTACTAGGTGCATTATCTCTTACTTTATTACTCGCTTTAATTGTAGGCTGCGGCAGCAACGGGGAAAATAAGAACTCAGCTGATTCTGATAATAAAGGTACTACGGACATTCAAAAAATTAAAGATGCTGGTGTTATCAAAGTTGGCGTTAAAGAAGATGTTCCCAACTTTGGTTATATGAATCCTGATACGAATAAAAATGAAGGCATGGAACCAGATATTGCCCGTCAGATTGCTAAGGAACTGACCGGTAGCGAAGAGAATGTGGAGTTTGTTGGTGTAACAGCTAAAACTCGCGGACCTTTATTAGATAATGGCGAATTGGATATGGTTATTGCGACATTTACCATCACTGATGAACGCAAAGAAACCTATAACTTTACAACACCATATTACAAAGATGAAGTTGGTTTTTTAGTTAGAAAAGCAGACAAATTTACTGATACTGCAAGTTTAGATGGAAAAACAATCGGTGTTGTTCAATCTGCAACAACAAAAGAGGCTATTGAAAAAAAGGCAAAAGAACTGGGCGTATCATTTAAATATCAAGAACTTGGTTCTTATCCAGAACTAAAAACAGCCTTAACCTCTAAAAGAATTGATGCTTTTTCTGTTGATAAATCTATTTTGACTGGCTATGTCGATGATAGTACAGAAATTCTTAAGGACGGTTTCTCTCCACAAGAATATGGTGTTGCGACTAAGAAATCAAATACTGAGTTAAATGATTTCTTGAATAAATCTATTGAAAAATGGGAAAAAGACGGTACTTTAGAAAAAATTTACAAAAATTGGAATCTGGACTAATAATTGCCGATTCTATGCTATTTTTTAGAATTTGGGAGGAAATTAGATGTTCATTATAGCAAACACCGGACCATTTGCGCTTTTTAGATGGGAAGCATTACTTAAAGACTGGAGACTTTTTGCTGATGCTTTCCTCTACACTATTCTATTAGCCGTGGGGTCACTGATCGTTGCGATATTACTGGGGATTTTTTTCGGTAGCCTATCCGCAATGCGCAATAAATTACTAAATTTAGTCAGTCGAATTTACGTTGAATTTTTCCAGAATACGCCATTATTGATTCAGTTTATTGTCGTCTATTATGGTTTCCCATTGATTAGTCCTATGTTAACCTTTTCGACAACCACAATTGCTATTATCTGTGTTGGTCTTTATCATGGTGCATACATTTCTGAGGTCGTTCGTTCTGGAATCGGCGCAGTTCCTAAAGGTCAATTTGAAGCAGCGTATTCACAAGGTTTTTCTTATGGTAAAACGATGCGTTATGTAGTCTTACCACAAGCTTGGCGTATTATGCTGCCACCACTGACTAATCAAATTGTCAACTTAATAAAAAATACATCGACTGTAGCAATCATTTCAGGTGCTGATGTGATGTTTACCGCTAATAGTTGGTCTTCAATCAATTTGAACTATATACCCGCTTTTGCTGTAGCAGGATTTCTTTATTTTATTCTTTGCTTCCCATTAGCCAAGTTAGCTCGAAAACTTGAAGAAAATAATAAGAAAGCTTATACCAGATAGGAGGTTCGCAAACATGTCTTTTTCAGAACAAATGAGTCAACTTCTGACCGGCAATAATTTGCGCTTTTTATTTGATGGTTTGAAGCTTACTCTTTATATTTCTTTTGTATCAATTATTTTAAGTACTATTTTTGGGACAATTTTGGCTGTTTTACGAAATCAAAAATCAGGTCTTTTGAAGTTCTTGTCTAGTCTGTATATCGAAGTCGTACGAAACATCCCTAATTTACTATGGATTTATGTAATTTTTTTGATTTTTAAAATCAAATCCACTCCAGCGGGCATCGTCAGTTTTACCGTTTTCACCACCGCAGCTCTAGCCGAAATTATTCGCGGTGGTTTAAATGGTGTAGACAAAGGTCAAAAAGAAGCAGCTCGATCACAAGGATTTAGTAAATTACAAATTCTTATTTACATCGTGTTACCACAAGCTATTCGTAATGTCTTACCTGCAATAGTTTCTCAGTTTGTAACAGTAATTAAAGATACCAGTTTTTTATATTCGGTTATTGCGCTGCAAGAACTATTCGGGAAATCCTACATTTTAATGGGACGTTATGCTCAAACAGGTCAAGTTTTTGCTATATACGGACTTGTCGCTTTGATGTATTTCGTGATCAACTTTTCTATCTCTCAGTTTTCTAGATGGCTATCTAGAAACTGGGCATAAAAATAAGAGTAGAGTCTAAACTATTTTATAGTCAGGCTCTACTCTTATTTTTTATCGAATTGTCACATTAAATTGCTCAGTCAAAGCATTCTCAACTTTTTCCATCCATTGATTGATTTCTTCATCAACCAAGGTTGCTTCCGCATTTACAAATGTTAGGCTGTAAGCCATTGATTTTTTACCTTCAGCGATATTATCTCCTTGGTAAACATCAAACAAATGAACAGTTTGCAAGAATTTTCCAGCATGTTTAGAAATCGTTCCAACTAACTCTTGACTAGTTACTGTTTCATCAACCAATAAGGCAATATCTCTAGAAACAGCTGGGAATTTTGAAATTTGTTGATAAACTAAGGCTTCATTTTCTTCTTCTAGAATAGCTTGAAGATTCAATTCAGCAGCATATGTTTCAGGAATGTCATATTCTTTTGCAATTGTCGGATGAACTTGCCCAATAAAACCAATGACTGTATCATTTAATTTAATTAGAGCGGTTCTTCCTGGATGCAACTCTTGATTATCTTTCGCCGCTTCATAAGATATTTTATGGGTTATTCCCACGGAATCGAACAACACTTCCAACATTCCTTTGATCGTATAAAAATCAACTGGCACTTCTTTTGTCTGCCAATCTTTGACCACTTTATTTCCTGATAATACCAACCCTAAATGATTTTCTTCGTATGGCAATTCTTTTTTCGGATCGTTATCTTGGTAAAACACTCTCCCAATTTCATAAAGAGCAACATTATTATTTTTCCGTGCAACATTATACGCAACATCATCTAATAAACCTGAAATCAAATTCATTCTTAAAACAGATCTTTCCTCGCTCATTGGCCACTGTAAAGTTGTTGTCAGACTTTCTCTCATCATGAATTGACGAGATTTTTCTTCTGTCGTTAATGCATAACTGATTGCTTCACTTGCACCACAACCTTCTAATAGACCTTTGATTTTACGAACTAGCTCTTGACCACTCGTTAAACTACCAGCTACAGTTTCTCCTTTTGGCAATGTTGATGGTAAATTATCGTAGCCGTAAATTCGCGCAACTTCTTCGATCAAATCTGCTTCGATTCTGATATCCCAACGTCTAGGTGGAACTGTTACCGTGAACTTTTCTTGGTCAAGTGAGTAAGCAAAACCTAATGTATCAAAAATTTCACTGACAATTGAATGATCCATCTTAGTACCTAAATACTCGTTGATTCGTGAAATCGTTACACTTACAAAAACATCTTCAATTGTTAAGTCAGACCCGATTGCTTTTCCAGAAACAACCGTACCTCCTGCTAATTTAGCGATCATGGCTGCAGCTACATCTCCTGCTTCACCAATCGTTGCATGATTGATACCTTTTTCAAATCTACTAGAAGACTCACTACGTAAATTGAATTCTTTGGACGTTCTACGAATAGATAACGAATCAAACAAAGCTGACTCTAATGCTACCGTTGTTGTTGCTTCGGTAATTTCTGAATCTGCGCCGCCCATTACCCCGGCTAAAGCAACCGGGATTTCCCCATTTGTAATAACAATGTTTTCATCAGATATTTTACGTGTTTCACCATCTAAAGTAATCATTTCTTCTCCAGTTTTACCACGTCTCACCAAAATAGTTTTGCTGTTTAACTGATCATAATCAAATGCATGTAATGGTTGCCCAAATAATAGAAGAATGTAGTTTGTTATATCTACCACATTATTGATTGGACGAATCCCTTCATTCATCAAACGTGTTTGCAACCACATTGGACTTTCTCCAATTTTAACGTCTTTGATGATTCTGATTTGATACGCAGGCGCATCCTTTTCATCTTCCACTTTTACAGAGATATACTCTGCCGCAGTCTCACTTGTATCTTCTTTTAAACGTTCATCGTTAAATTTAGGCGTTTGACGATAAATAGCACCTACTTCATAAGCAACTCCGCGCATACTTAATGCATCGGCGCGATTTGGTGTAATGGATAATTCGATAATATGGTCATCCATATCTAAATAAGAGAAGACATCCTCGCCATTAATAGCATCTTGAGGCATATAATAAATCCCTTCAGAATACGCTTTAGGGATCACACTATCTGAATAACCTAATTCTTGTAAAGAACAGATCATACCGTTTGAAACTTCACCACGCATTTTACCCTTTTTAATTTTTTGATTACCAGTAATGCGAGATCCTGGTAAAGCTACGATCACTTTAATACCGACTTTAACATTTGGTGCGCCACAAACTATTTGGGATAATTCTTCTTCACCAATATCCACTTGGCAAATCGACAAATGATCAGAATTTGGATGAGGAATGCATTCTTTGACCTCACCAACAACTATTTTCTTTAATCCTTCTTCTGGTACTTCAACCCCTTCAACTTCGATTCCTGTTAAAGACATCTGGTCCGATAACTCTTTGGCTGAAATTTTTGATAGATCTAAATATTCACTTAACCATTTATAAGAAACTAACATTGTCGATTACTCCTTTACCTTGAACTGATTTAAGAAACGTAAATCATTTTGATAGAAATTACGAATATCATTCACACCGTAACGTAACATCGCTACACGATCTGGTCCCAGACCAAACGCAAAACCGCTATACTCATTAGGATCAATTCCTGACATACTCAAAACATCTGGATGCACCATACCAGCTCCTAAAATTTCGATCCAGCCAGTTTGTTTACATACATTACAGCCAGAACCGCCACATTTGAAGCAGCTCACGTCCACTTCAACAGAAGGTTCTGTAAAAGGAAAATAACTTGGACGTAGTCGGATTTTACGATCTTCACCAAACATTTTCTTCATAACGACCTCTAAAGTTCCTTTAAGATCTCCCATCGTAATGTTTTTATCGATGACTAATCCTTCGATTTGATGGAATTGATGACTGTGAGTAGCATCATCTGTATCTCTGCGGAATACTTTTCCTGGAGAAATCATGCGCAATGCGCCTGTTGAAAAGTCATGTTTTTCCATTGTTCTAGCCTGTACAGGTGATGTATGCGTGCGAATCAAAATTTCATCAGAAATATAAAATGTATCTTGCATATCACGAGCTGGGTGATCTTTAGGTAAGTTCATCCGCTCGAAGTTATAATGATCCGATTCCACTTCATAACCTTCAACAACTTGATACCCCATACCAACAAAAATATCTTCGATTTCTTCCATTACTTGAGACAATACATGACGAGTCCCGCGGGTCATTTGCTTACCTGGTAGTGTTACATCAATTGTTTCCTGCTCTAATGCAGCATTTAGTGCCACTGTTTCTAGAACTTCCTTACGTGATTCTATAGCTTCAGTCAATAGATCACGAATTTCGTTAGCAAAACTTCCTACCACTGGACGTTCTTCTGCTGATAAGTCTTTCATCCCTCTCAAAACTTCTGTGATAGGTCCTTTTTTACCTAATGTTTCAACTCTGATTTGATTTAGCGCATTAAGATCAACTACATTTTGAATATTAGTCAATGTTTCATTCTTTAATGCTTCTAATTGAGCTTTTAATGTCATTTTACTATCCCTTTCCTTTGCTTAATGATTAAACTGAGTTACATTAGTTTAGTAATTTTAATATAAAAAAACGATAGCTCGCTCCTCTATAAAGGAACGAGCTATCGTGTTACCATCCTACTTCATGACAAAAAATCATGCACTCAATTCTTATATCGGCTCTCACCGGTCTGATCTCTTTGGAACAAACTAACTCTGGAAGTGAACTTCATTTTTCGACTACGCAACCTGTTTTCAGTCTAAGACAGGTTTTCCCTTTTCGTATCAGCCAAATTACTCGTTTCCATCAACGTTTTTTATTATTCAATTGATTACAGTTTACAAGAAATTAAGACCTAGGTCAACTGCATTCTTCGGCTGTGACCCATTTTTCTGCCCAAAACTGGATTTGTTCCATTGCTTGTTGTAAGTCTTTACCTTTATTTGTGAGGAAATATTCTAGACGACTGCTCTCATCACAGCGAACTGCTTTTGAGATGATTCCTTCTGCTTCAAGCTCTTTCAAGCGTTCTACTAACACTCGATCGCTCAGCTCTGGAATCTTTTGTCTTAGCTCACCAAATCGTTGAGGACCATTCTCCAACAAGACATCGATAATCAAACCATTCCATTTTTTTCCTAAAATAGCAAAAGCCTTTTCAAATTTAGGACATAGTGAAAAGTCGGTTGTTTTTACTTGCTCCATTTTCCTCACCTCATGCACTGAGTATAGCATACAACTTACAATTTGTAAGTAGATTTGCTTTCTTTTTTACTTCATTTTTTCAATAATTTGCTCTTTGTCCAGATCAATAATGATTCCCGCCGACAGTAATACTAAAAATACTTGATTTACTTTTTTGTTTGTTGCTTGAGTTAAAGCTTTTCGGTATAAATTCAACTGACCTCTATAACGCTGGATGATTTTTTTGATTTCCTTTACATTTTCAATATCTTGCACAAAATCTGTTTTGTAATCATAAAGAATGCAGCTGTCTTCCTTTTCAACGTAGCCATCGATCATTCCATGAATCAATAAATCATCCTCTGTTTCTTTAGGATAATCTTTAATTAGATCTTCCGCCTTCAATAACATTGAAAATGGTTGTTCACGTATAACTTGGTCAGGGCTTTTTAAAAGTTGTTGCCCCAAATTTGTTTTATAGAAGGATAAAACTTGATCGATATTGATTTTCTTTGCCACATTTTCTTGGATAATTTTTGTTTGAACTAATTCATCAATTAATTCAACGATACCATCTTTGGTGGGTTCCTTCTTTAAATCTAGAAGTTGTAATAAATAGTGTGTCGCTGTTCCGATTTCTACAGGAGATGGTTTTCTGATTGTTTCAATAAATCTAGGTTTGCCTAACTCCCCTTCGCTCATCCGGTGGACGATCATCGAAGTCGGTTGTAGTTTGTTTTTTTCATCTACTTCTATTTTAGCAATTTCTTTGTTATCTGGATCTTCAAAAATACGCTTGATTTCTGATACCGATTGGTAATTAGTTGTTTGTGTTGAAAGTTGAAATGGGTAATCATAATTTAAACGACGCAACCCTTTTTCGATAGCTCCTGCATCGCTATTTTTACTGTTTTCTACTTGGATAGAACCTGTATCAAAAAATTGAAGCGCTGAAAATTGTTCTTGAATGGTCTTTCCTGTCGTAAAACTAACGGTAAATCCTGCTGGATGTTGCGTGATTCCTGTAACAGGTTCGGTTATAAATTCAGTTTGAAATTCCGCCATTTTCTGATGACGAATCAAACTCATCCCCACCCAGTTCATCAAGCTACTTTTCCCTTGTAAACGATTTTCGCCAGGTAAAACCTTAGTCTGGACATCAGCAACTTTCAGCCATTCTTTAAAAGTTGCTTCTTGATCATTGTAAGAACCAACAAGATAAAGTTTTTGCTCAGCTCGTGTCAAAGCAACATAAAGTTTACGCATTTCTTCTGAAAGCAATTTTTTTAATTTTGCCTGTTTGATTGCCAGAAACGGCAAGGTTTCATAAAGCACTCGGTCTGTTTGATCCAGATAACGAATCCCTACACCTAAGCGATCATCAAAAATATATCGTTCATTCAAATCACCGAGATTGAATTCTTTAGTCATATCTAAAATAAAGACTACTGGAAATTCTAATCCCTTACTAGCGTGAATCGTCATCACCCGAACTGCATTTTCTTCGCTTAGAATGACTGGTTCTGCTAAATCTTTATCTTTTTCCTGCATCTTCTCTATAAAACGAACAAATTGAAATAATCCGCGGAAACTAGTTTTTTCATAACTAGCTGCTCGGTCAACCAATGCAAATAGATTAGCCTGTCGTTGTTTACCCGCTGGCATTCCCCCGACATAATCTAAATACGCAGTATCTTGATAAATTAGCCAAATCAGTGTAGATAATTGATTTCTTCTAGCAATTTCACGCCATTTATCTAGTAACTCAGCAAATTCCCCAGCCTTTTTCTTCAAAGCCTGTTCTTTTGGGTCATTCGTATCAGTTTGGATAAATGTCAGGAAGGCTTCATAATAGGAGCTCTTTTTAGAGGCTAATCGAATAGAAACCAATTCGTTTTCTTTTAAACCGACTATTGGCGAACGTAAAACTGCCGCCAGCGGTATATCTTGATACGGATTGTCGATAATTTGTAAAAGAGCGACCATCGTTTGAACTTCTGTTGCTTGAAAATAATTTTGGGCATCGTTCACTTGAATCGGAATACCAGCTAATTTAAATATCTCAAGAATGGTTAAATTATTTTTTTTAGTTGGTGTCAGCAACACAATATCTTTATAAGTAATTGGGCGATTTTCTTTGATTGATTTATCATAGATCAAAAACTTTTTATCGATCAATTCTCTAATTTTTAACGCTGTCATATGCAATTCGCCTTCAGTTTTATCTTCTAAGATCAATTGAGACTCATCTGGCAGACCTTGCGTTTCTTTCAACTGTTCAGATTTTTTTTCATAAATCAACAGTTCGGTATCATAATTTTCAGCTTCAGCAAACTGATCGAAGCCATGAACAAGCTGAGCTGCTTCATCATACGCAATTTGCCCAACACATTCATCCATCAGTTGCTCAAAAACTAGATTAGTAAAATCTAAGACATTCTTTCTAGAACGAAAATTCTCTGCTAACACAATTCGCTTGCCTTCTTTATTTTGTCCATATTGATTATATTTTTCAATAAACAACGTTGGATCAGCTAAACGGAAAGAATAAATTGATTGCTTCACATCACCAACCATAAACAAATTTCCTTCATCAACTGATGGTCTTCTCAGCCAGTAAAGAATCGTTTCCTGTAGTCGATTGATGTCTTGATATTCATCAACTAAAACCTCATCAAATTTCTCTCTATAATACTTGGATGCTTCTGTAGCAAGCCATTCACCAGCTTCTTTTCTTGCTAAAATAGCTAACGTAAAATGCTCTAAGTCATTAAAATCGACTAGCCCTTTTCTAAGCTTTTGCTCACTGTAAGTATCGATAAACGCTCTTCCTACTTTGGCCATTTCTTGAACAAGTGGTCTTGATTGTTCCAAAATTTCCTTCATTTGTTCTGGCGACAGAGTAAATAAATTGGTCAAAATATCATTGACAGCTTTCTTATTTTGTTCGCGTAAATTCTTTGCTTGAGCAGCAGTTTCTTTTAATTCTTCCACACGTATAGAAGGATAACGTTCAAATGCAACTGTTTTTGAAACCTCAAAAGCTGACTCTAAATCGTTATCAGCTAATTGGCTACTAAACGTTTCTACGAATTCCTTTTCATTCCTGGCAAGAATGGCTATTTTTTCAAGCTTTTTCTCGCCTTCTGTCAAGTGTATCATCTCTTCATAACGATCCACACAACGAAATAGAGTTTCCATTATTTGAGGTTTTAAATAATCTTGGAATAAATCTGAATCTCCTAGTTTTCCACCTAAACAATAACTATCAGCTAAATGAGCGAACCACTCATCAGGGTCCGGATTAGCTCTAGCAAATTCATACAGCGAGAAAACCAGTTGAGTTAGTCCGTCATCACTGCGATCATTGGAAAAATTACTAGTCAGTTGATAAAAAGCTTCCTGGTTTTCACCATAGAATTGTTCTCTAAGTTCATCCCAAACATCCTCTTTTAGAAGTAACATCTCAGTCTCATCAGTCAATAGTCGAAAAACTGGATCCATTTCGATCAAGTAATAAAACCTGCGTATCACCGTTAAACAAAAAGCATGCAATGTGCTGATATTCGCTGTGGGAAGTAAGTTCAATTGTCTAATAAAGTGTTGTTTCTTTTCTTGTTCACTTTCATTTGTGATTGCTTTTTGCAATGCGATTTGGATTCTTTCTTTCATTTCTTTCGCTGCAGCTTCTGTGTAAGTTACAATCAACAACCGGTCAATATCCACACCACTTTTGAGTTTCTCAATGACCCTACGAACAAGGACAGTCGTTTTCCCAGAACCAGCAGAAGCAGAAACTAAAATATTTTCATCCCCATCAAAAACAGCTTGCCACTGATTATCAGTAAATTGTTCATTTTCTGGACGCAAAGGTATAGCTTTACTCATTGATCGTTCCTCCTTCCTGCTCGCTTTCGATCAAGCGATCCATCACATCTTTTTTAGATAATGTTTCAATCCGATTGTAATTATTTTCTTTTAACATTACATCAAAATTACATACGCTTTTAAACGGACAAAAACGGCAGGCAATACGTTCTTTTCCTTGATAAGCAGGATTTAAATCGATTTCTCCACTTGTAACCTTATTGCCAGCTTCAATAAACTTGCTGCGATTATGCATCAATAAAGCTTCTAATTCAGGCTCTGTCACAAATTTGTCTTCTTGACGACGACCAGGCTTGATGATTTCTTTAGCTGATTCTTCGATTGGAAAAATCAAAGAACTTTGTTTCGCTTGCAAACTTTTATCTAGATTTTCAAGCAAAACTGGATCATTTAATAACAATCCATCAAATTGAAATTTTTTTAAAAGTTGTTGCTCCTTTTTCTCTTCCGTTTCGTAAGGAAGAATTGGATTATGGACGTGAAGATAAAATGATCCTGCTGGTTTAGCCGACTGACCTACCAAATTAACAGCATCCATCAAAGCAACATCCAGATAGGTCAACATCTGCATCGCTAAACCATAATAGGCTTCTGTAATGTTAAATTTTTTGTGGCTCGATTTATAATCAACAACTCCTAGATACAAAGAATCAGGAGTCACTAATTGATCCAATCGGTCAATCTTACCTCTAACACTAATGTTACCGCCGTTTTGAAGTGGCAATTCCAAGCCTTTAATACCTTTTTGACTAGCGATCTGACCGAATAAAACCTCTGTCTGAACAGTCGTCATCCCGCTTCGTTCACTTTGCCGTTTTAACGCCCAGCTAACTTTTTTGATTGTTTGCCCTAATTGGTATCGAATATAGTTCATGCGACTGGATGTGTCGAGAATAGAAAATTTTATTTCACCGAACACAGCATTTAAGATTTGTTCTGTAAATTCGTTTACCTCTCGATCAGTCAACTCAGACAGTTGTTTCTTTTGCATGATTAGTAATTTAAAAAATTGATCCAATGCTTCATGGAAGAAATCACCTGTTGCAGCTGGTGATAATCCAAAGACATCTCTTTCCTTTAAGCCCAATCCAAATCGTGAAAAATATTGATACTGACAACGATAAAAACTTTCCATTCTTGAAACTGATGTATAAATATGTTTTGAATAAAGTCCGTCAGCTAAATTCTCTTCTAGGTTCTCTGGTAAATTCTGATGACTTAGACTTTCAAAAACATGTCGTGCTAGCGATGCTTCGGAATGCTTCATTAATTCACGTTCCAAAACAAGCCAAAAAGACAAGATTCCTTCTTGCGATTCCTTTTTCTGACGCTTTAGATTAGTTAAGTCACTGATCAGTGCTCGATAGGTTCCAATATGTTCTAAACTAATTTGTTCATCGTCTAAAATCGTAAGTGCATTTCTTTGCTGCATCTGTAAACCTAGGTCTTTTTGAATATTTGTCAAATAAGTAGATGATTTCACGTCTTTAGTAGTATCTTTCACACGTGGATAAGATAAATATAAACGCTCTTTGGCCGATGTAAACATGATATAAGCATTAAATGGTTCTCGAGCAATACTTTTCCTTGTATCATTCAATAAAAATTGTCCGTCATCTAAATGGCCATTCACAAATTGTCGTTCTTCATCTGAAAGTAGTGTTTTGTTCTCGAATTTTTGTGGTAAAACTTGATCTGTTAAACCAATTGCAAAAACGATTTTAGCTTGACCCGGACGAGCTAAATCAATTGATCGCACTTGTACTTGATCAATGGCTGTAGGAACTTTATTGTACCGTAAGCCCTCTAAACCACTAGAGAAAATTTCTTCAAACAAATCTAAATCGAAGCTCTCATTTCCATAAATTGTCACATATTCATCTAATAATGTCATCAAGGCTTCCCAGGTTTGTTCATGATTACGAGCGTCTTCTAAATGTCCAGTCTCAATGGCTTGATTGCGCCACATCATTATTTGTTTTTCTATCCCGTTATAGACTAAGAACCGATAGAAATAATCTGCAGCTTCAATCCCTGTTTGAGCTGTTTGAATTTGCTTGAAAAAAACAGGTATTGTTTGTTGAATCATATGTCTTACATCATTTGAATCTTTTTCAATCACTGCAGTATCGTCTTGTTGCTCAGCTTCAAAGTCATAGCGTATAAAATGCCAGTCCTTATCCTTCTCCCAATGATATCCTTCGTAACCGTAAGCCAAAACAACATTCTCTGTGACATCAATTTTTCGACGCCATTCATTTCGCTCAATCAGCCATTCTTTAATAGTCACTTGATCATTCAATGGAAAAAATAATTCAGTTCTTAAAAAACGCAGAACATCACGATAACGATAATGATACCTATGGATTGCAAATAACGATTGAATAAACTCAACTAATGGATGTTGCTCCATTGCCATGTCTCGATCCAAATAGACAGGAATTTCTTGCAGCGCAAATAGTGGTTCGATCATCGTCTCATAACTATCCAAATCTCGCGTTAGCAGTTGAATATCTTTATAACGATACTTCTCCTCTACGACTAATCTTCTAATTTCTTTAGCAATATGATTGATTTCTTCCTTAGGGTTTTCTGCACACCAGAATTGTAGATGATCATCCCTGAGTTCTTGTTTTTCTCTTTTAAGATGATTTTCTTGAACTTCAACCCAGTATTTTTCAAGGGTTTGAAGACTATTATTGGCAATCAACACTTTATTTTTTTCAACATGATCAGGCAGTACTGATACATTCGAGTTTCTAGCTAATTGATACAACTTATGGTAAGTGGATCCTGTTTCATAAAATAGGTTCATCAGTTTGGGAAGATCATTCGGGTATTTTTTGTCTAGCACTAATGAAATTTTGACCTCGCCTCCACGGCGCATTAAGGTTTCAATCAATTTCAACTCTCTTGCTGAAAAAGTATGATAGCCATTGATCACGAATAAAACGTTACTTAAGTCTTTCGTTTCTAGATAGTCCGTCAAAAAATTAATGATCTCCGCAGATTTAATACCAAACTGGCTCATCGTTTCCTCGAATTTTGAAAAAACTAGTTGAATATCTTGAACCTTTAATTGTAGATCTTGTTCTTTACTATTCGAATCAGAACTTGATAAATATCCATATAACTCATCTAAATCAATATTTCCTTCTTTCATTTCTTGATATAAATCGAATAACTGTTGGATAAATCCTGATTTATTCACTTCTCCACGAAAGACTTTCAATGCCTCTTCGTTTTCAGATAAAATCTTTCTGAAAACCATTGAAGCTCCAGCTTCGGAAAGAACCTCTGAGCCGTAAAATTGCGTATGTTGTAAAAAGTACCATGCCAATCGATAAAAACTAAACACTTGAAACCGCATTGTTGCAATCGAATCACTATGATTATTTTGGATATTTTTAATTCGCTTAAGTGCATTGATTTCTTGCTCAAATTTCATATGGTTTGGTACGAGATAAAAAACTTCGTTTGTATTATCTTCTGATAACCACTGTACAGAAGCTTGTATTAAAGCTTCTTCTAAGTCCATCTCAGCAGTTCCGCGGATAAATTGTAGACTCATTTTGTCACATCCCTCATAAATGTTTCATGTTCCTAGTTTATCATAAAACAACTTAGAATACGGCTTTCATTATTTAACAAAAAAAGCCTCTTATTAAAAAGAGAGCTTTCTTGTATTGTTATTAATGAAATATTGTTAAATCGTTCCAAAACGGTCCAACGGCCATAAAACAAATTTAACATCCCCTGAGATCTTATCTTTATTAATAAAACCAATCATTCGTCCATCTTTAGAATTTCTGCGATTATCACCCATCACAAAATATTCACCTTCTGGAACTTTCTTCTCACCTGTCACATCACTCAACGTAAAATCATAGGTTAAAGGCATTCCATCCGTCACTTCTTGTTTAAATTCATCAAGATAGGGTTCTTTGACTTCTTTTTCATTGATATATAAAACATCATTTTTATATTCAATCGTATCGCCTGGTAAGCCGATCACTCGCTTGATATAATTCTTTTTAGGTTCGTCTGGTGCCGGAAACGTCACAATATCAAAGCGTTTGATTTCTGTATTTTTTAATGCAATTACTCGTTCACCGTCAGCCAATGTAGGATCCATCGAGTGTCCCTTCACTACGACTGGTGTAAAAACGAACTGTCTTAATAAAAATAGCAGTGCCGCTAAACCAACAAAAAATAAAATTGTATGTAATAACTCTTTAGACTTCAAATTCATTCCTCCAAAAAACTTGCTTCCTATAGTTTACCACAAACATTCGAAATCCTACAGTATTCTTTTTTATTTAATTAAACTTTTAATAACTTGCCTATTAATAACGACGAACAGAAAGATTCAGATGTGCTAATGATGTCTTTAGAGACCCTACATATCTTTTACAACAACATAGTAAACAGAAAGTGGTCCATGAAGCCCTACAACTAATTGCATTTCTATATCCCCGGAATTAGACGGTCCCGAAATAAAGTGAATGGCTGATCCAATTTTTTCTCCATCGGCTTGCTTTTTTGCATAATAAGCAGCTGCTTGAGTCGAACGAGGAACGATTTTGCTCATTGGTACAATTGAAATGTAGTGTTCGGGCAAGAAATGCAACGAACGACCTTGGCCAGCGTTTGTTTCAACGACTATCGAACCTGATTCAGCCAACAGAAATTCAGCAAAAGCTATAGCTATATTGGCATTCTGAGCATTTGCTATATTCACATCCCTTTGCTCGGGACCTTCTTGCCAAAACATTAGTTGTTGATTTTTCTCAGCCACAACTTGTTTCTGCGTAAATTTTTCTAGTCCAAACTCTGAAAAACGTTCATCAATTGGTAATAAAATCTTTCCCTGACCCATCATTTCAAGCAATTGGTCTATCGTGTCTTTCAGTTGTTCTTTAGTCGTTTCAATCAGTTTAGTATTAATCTTCTCTACTCGCTTTTTAGCGATTTCTAAAAGCTCTTCAGCTGATTTATCTGATAGTGTTGTTTCAGGTAGATTATTGATTGCGTTAAATGGGTGGTCTGCTACATCTTGACGCTCTATTCCTAACTTTTCTGCTAAGGTATTTAAAAAAGACTCTCTATTTTGTATATTAGTATTAGTCATTTGATTCACCCGCTTTATGCTTTTTATACCAACTTCTAAAGTTCTCAGAATTTTTTGGTGGACGGGGTAAATCTCTAACATCGGTCCAGCCTTTGACTAATCCAGGGCCTTTAGCAACATAACCTCCAAATTGAAACATATTTTCTACTGTAATGTCTTTTTTCTTACTTAAGGGTGCTAAACCTGCATGGTCGACTTTCATAGCCATTTTAAACAAGCTTGGTGTAGCTGTCGCTTTGCCTACAACCCTCATTTGGAAATCGTCAAATCCATGTTGCATCTTTAATTCATCTGTCATGACCCTTCGATGTTCAATCAATAATTCATGTAGGGGAATCTTCACCGGACAAGTATCCGTGCAAGCTCCGCAAAGACTAGACGCATATGGTAATTCCCCAAATTGTTTGTATCCGCCCAGAACAGGTGATAATACAGCACCAATCGGTCCAGGATAAATCGAACCATATCCATGACCACCGATATGCCGATAGACTGGACAGACATTTAGACAAGAGCCACAACGAATACATTGTAATACAGGTTCAAAAGCAGTTCCAAGCGCATTAGAGCGTCCATTATCTAAAATCACAACATGAAACTCTTCTGGCCCATCCGATTCGTCCTCACTTTTGATCCCAGCAAACGTCACATAAGTGGTCAAGCTTTGACCAACTGCGCTTCTTGCCAACAAATTATCCAATACTTCAGCTTCTTTCATTGTGGGAACAATCCGCTCCATTCCCATTAAAACTATTTGTGTTTTGGGAATACTAATCGTTAAATCTGCATTACCTTCATTTGTATTTAAATTGATAACACCACTATCGGCTATCGCAAAGTTACAGCCTGTAATACCTATTTCCGCTTCTAGAAAAAATTTACGCATAACTTCTCTAGCACATCTTGCTAAATTAACAGGATCGTTATCTCCTTTATAACCTAGTTTTTCCTCAAAAACTTGGCGAATTTGTTCACGATTTTTATGAATACTAGGAAAAACGATATGAGATGGTTCATCCCAATCATCCATCTGCAATATAAATTCAGCCAAATCGGTTTCCATGACACTCACACCACTCAATTCCAATAACATAGGGTCAATATCAACTTCTGTGGTTACCATAGATTTTGATTTAACAACTTTTTTTGCATTTTTATCTAAAACAACTTGTTTCACATATTCAGTTGCCTCTTCTGCGGTCTTAGCAAAAAAAACTTTTCCACCT
Organism: Enterococcus sp. AMC1252; assembly: GCF_058216515.1. NCBI lineage: Bacteria > Bacillati > Bacillota > Bacilli > Lactobacillales > Enterococcaceae > Enterococcus > Enterococcus sp. AMC1252. The sequence goes on along the minus strand of NZ_CM177097.1, from coordinate 1,876,180 downwards.
TGTTCCGCTACCCTGTCACTAAACTGTTCTAAATAGTCTGGCAAATATGAAATAGTATGTTGTCTAATCTGTTCGCCTAAGTCTCGCCATTGTTCCCAATCACCAAGTTCTTCTCGAGCTCCTTCACGCTTGACCCATTGATCATCTTGGGCTTTTGCTACAGCTTTTTGCATAAAAACATCTTTTTTACTATCTTCTATTCGTTCTTTAAATGGTTTCGAACTAGTTGTTAATCCCACAATTTCTCCTCCTAGATGACTGTCATTCTTTTTGGTTGATCCATACGTGTTTTATTCACTTGATGATTTAGAACTTCTGCAATGTGCATTATTTTTATTTTTTTACCATCTCGATTGAATTTACCGCCGATATTCATCAAACACCCCATATCTGCGCTGATCAAAATTTCTGCCTTAGTATCGATCACGTCATTCATTTTTTCAGTGACCATTTGTTCAGAGATTTCCGGCATTTTAACCGAGAATGTTCCTCCAAACCCACAACAGTTCTCGATATGATTTAATGGCAGCATTTCTAACCCTTCAACATGATCTAATAAGACAAATGGCGCTTCTCGCTCCTTCAGAATTCTCGTCATGTGGCAGGATCTATGGTAAGTTGCCTTAGCATTCAACGTTGCACCAACATCATTCACGCCTAGCACCCGATAGAGAAATTGACTAAATTCGAATGACTTAATTGCTAGTGCTTCAGCCTTTGGCCCGTATATAGGATCATCTTTCAAGAAGTGCTTATACTCTCTTAACATGCCTACACAAGACCCCGCTGGTCCGACTACATATTCTGCATCCTCGAAACAATCAAGTTGATTTTTTAACGTGGTGTAGCTTTCTTCAACATAGCCACTATTATAAGTCGGTTGACCACAACAAGTTTGATTATCTGGGAATGATGTCTCACACCCTAAACGCTCTAAAACCTCCACCATTGCCTGACCTACATTAGGAAATAGCAAGTCAACAACACAAGTCGAAAAGATACTTACTTTCAAAAAAATGCCCTCCTCGTAAAGCTGTACGAAAAGGACAAATCAGTTATCTATATAGTCAAAAATAACATTGGCATATATATTCGTTTTTACTAAAGTAAAAGACGATTACTAATCCTGTCATCATACAACTTAGAATTAAAATCATTTTGTAATATTTACCATACAAATATTATTCTACCAATGATCAGCCTATATAGCAATTAAATTCTGTATGCTTTTTCGCATACTCACACCTTACTTAATCTGGTAGTATTGCAAATGACCGGACAGGAAATCCTGGAGCATTCAATACATTAGGAAAACTAGTCAAAATAACGCTGCCAACTGATGGAACCTGATCTAAATTACACATCACTTCAACTTGGTATTTGTTTTGCTTTAACCAATAGTATTCACCAAATAGTCCTTTATTTTTTCTGAAGTCTACTGCACTGTCCGTATCTAAAGTTTCGTGACCGATCGCTGTGACATCGCGGACTTCATTAAGGTACTTCAGAGCTTCTAAACTCCAACCTGGTGTATGCGAATTACCGTCTAAATCCCGATTATAATATTTTTCCTCCGATTCCCAACGATTAGACCAGCCGCTTGCAAATGCAACGAAAGACTCTCTAGGAATCGGACCAAACTCTGTTTCAAAATCTAAAATGTCTTGGACAGTTACACAATAATCATGGTTTGTATTGACAGCAGTTTCCTTATGAATGACATATAATGGCAATACCAGCTCTTTTAGTTCTAATTCATGTAGATAACGTTTCTCTTTAGCAAAATGTATAGGTGCATCAATATGTGTACTATACTGAGTTGGAAATGTGTACTCTTTTGCAAAAAAACCATCGTCTTTGATTTTAAATAAAGTTTTCTCCTGAGAAGCTTTAAACGCACTAAATCGTGGAATTCTGTCATGTAACTCATGACTTAAATCAATCCACTTTTTACTTTTTAAATAGCGCATTGCGTCCAATGTGTTCATACTTTTTTCTCCTATTCTACCAATTCATTCGTTTGGTTTTTAAAATAATCAAACTTAATTTCTAATATACAAGAAAAATAGATGACTGTACACGTAACTTTTGATAAACTAAAGAAATACAGGATCAACGAAGGAGGATGACCACCATGTTTATCTCATTTGGCATGTTTATTGGTTTAATTATACTAACGATTATTATGATCGCTTTGATTATTTATCTAACTTTTACAAGTGGGAATAAGCAATCACGTCATAAAAAAACACTTCAAGCAGAAGAAGCGGCTAGGATACGATTGGCTCAGAACAGTAGTACTACATCGGATCAATCAATAAATTCCGTTCAAACTGATTCAACACATCAAGATAGTTTTAAACAAGTAAATGAATCAGAAAATCAGGATTATCAAGAATCTATACCTGATGAAAATCCAGAAGAGGATTATGCATTACATGTTCTCCCATATCCCAAAGATGATGACTTTAAATAAAAATAGTGCGAAACTCAATTGAGCTTCGCACTATTTTTGTACTTTCCCTCAATCAATCAAGCGAATTATTTGATATTAAAAAAATAAATAATCACTGTTATATGTGATAATACTCAAATAATTTGACTTTAATTCATTCTGTTTCTATAATTTGGGAAAAATAGAAAAAGGATTGATGAAATGGAAATCCTATTAAACGAAAAAAGTAAAAAGAAAGTAGAACTTTTCACTGAACTTCTTTATAGAGAAAACGAAGAAATATCTTTTTCCTATTTACAATATTTTCTTGACGTTTCTTTGAGTACGCTGAAACGCTACTTTGACGAATTAGCTATGGATATTAATAATAGCGATAACCTTGAAAACATCGTATTAGAGAAGCGAATTGGTGGTTATCTTATTCAAAATCAATCTGATCATAATACAGATTATTTATCGATAAGGTTAAGACTGAACTACTTGGAACAATCACTACATTTCAAGATTATTTTAGAGCTTCTGTTGAACCATTATAATTCAGTTGAAGATCTAGCAGAGAAATTGTTTGTCAGTCCTTCCCATCTTTATAAAAACATTACCGCTCTCAACGAAGAATTGAAGCGTTATCCTTTGAAAATTGTTTTCCATCCTACAACGAATTTCCAAGGAAAAGAAAAGTATATAAGAATGCTTAATTTCTATTTTTTTTGGGGCACTTATCGAGGTATTACATGGTCTTTTGATTTTGAAAATATGAAACACTTTTCAGCTTGTGTTGACTTTACTGACTTAGAAAAAAATTATTCAGAATCAGTCATTAAACGTTTAGAATTTATGGTGGGCCTATTCATGGTTAGACAAACAAAACATCCCATTCGGTTACCAAAAAAAATCAAAGAACTGTCCAAAAATTTTGCAACAGCAAATGATATTACCAAACTTGTTGAACCCTTTTTAGCATCAGAGGATGAAATTTTATTTTTCAATTTAATATGTAGATGCTATATTTCTGAGATAGATACCTTACAGGATCAAATTGATCTCTATGATTCAATCCCAAGGTCCCTCATTTTAATCAAAGATTGTGACTCCTTAGTTGAAGAGTATGAAAAATTCTTTTATCCAAATAGTTCTATGGGAAAAGAGCAAAAAGCGATCATCTTCTACTACGTCCTTATTGGATTGATTCAAGCAACTTACTTTTCAATCAGCCCAGTTCAATTTTTCAGAGCAGCTTTTAAACAAGAATCACAAAACTCATTATCTATTAAGGAAAATCCAAAAGTTCAAGCGTTTTACAAAAAATTTCAAGAAATTAAGCCTAACTTTGCTGTTCCACCTTCATTTGATCGTGGCATGCTCGTCTTATTGACCGTTTTAACAGAAACATTTCTGCTTCCTTCTATTTCTGTCTATATTCAATACTCTAGAAATAACCTTGGAATGGTTTATATTAAAAATAGATTACATACTATTTTTAATCCTAAGACACTACGTTTTATTGATAGCATTGAAAATGCTGAACTAGTAATTACCGACTGTTTTGAATCCAGGTCCACTCAAAGGGATCAAAAAGTTTTCTATCTTTCGGATGTTTATGACGAGCTAACTTGGTTTGAATTATTTTCTTGTATCCAGACCTTTTTGTTTAAGCCTAAATAAACCCTAGCAAAAAAATACCGCCAACAGCATCAAAAACTGTTGGCGGTATTTTTTGCTTAAAACCTAGTGAAAAAAACTATATTACAGACGAGCGTTCAATTCTTTCGCTAAATCTTCAAAGCCTGGTTTGCCAAGTAAGGCAAACATATTTTTCTTGTATGCTTCTACACCTTCCTGGTCAAATGGGTTCACACCATTCAAATAACCTGAAATGCCGACAGCAATTTCAAAGAAGTACATAACATAGCCTAATGAGTAAGCATCCATCGCTGGAATTTTAACAATCATATTTGGTACTCCACCATCTGTGTGTGCAAGTAACGTACCCTCAAAGGCTTTAGTATTCACAAAATCAATTTCTTTCCCTTGTAAATATCCTAAGCCATCTAAATCTTCAGCAAGTTCCGGAATCGAAACAACATGACGCGGTGTGTCAACTTTAACAACTGTTTCAAACAAGTTACGCATACCATCTTGAACATATTGTCCCATTGAGTGTAAATCGGTAGAAAAATCTGCTGCTGCTGGGAAAATCCCCTTTTGATCTTTTCCTTCTGATTCACCAAATAGTTGTTTCCACCATTCAGAAAAATAGTGCATTCCTGGTTCGTAGTTGATCAACATTTCTGTTGTTTTACCTTTGCGGTATAAGATATTTCTTAACGCAGCATATTGATATGCTTGGTTTTTGCTTAAATCAGTTGTTGATGCATATTCTTTACGTGCATCATTGGCACCTGTCATTAACGCATCAATATCACCACCGCTAACTGCAATCGGTAATAACCCAACTGGCGTCAATACAGTGAAACGTCCACCAACATCATCAGGAATAACAAACGTTTCCCAACCTTCAGCATCCGCTTCAACTTTCACAGCGCCTTTAGAACGGTCTGTTGTTGCGTAGATACGTTTATTTGCTTCTTCTTTACCATATTTTTTGATCAATAATTCTTTAAATACTCTAAATGCAATAGCCGGCTCTGTTGTTGTGCCTGATTTAGAAATTACATTTACTGAGAAGTCACGATCACCAATAACATTAATCAAGTCAGCTAAGTAAGTTGAACTGATACTATTTCCAGCGAAGAAAACTTGAGGTGCTTTTCTTTCGTCTGCTGGTAACAAATTATTAAATGAATGGTGTAAAAATTCAATCGCTGCTCTTGCACCTAAGTAAGAACCACCAATACCAATTACAACTAAAACGTCTGAATCAGATTGGATTTTTTCAGCCGCTTTTTTGATGCGGGCAAATTCATCTTTATCATAATTTTCCGGTAGATCGATCCAACCAGTAAAGTCACTTCCGGCTCCAGTTCCTTCTCTTAATGCTTTGTCTACTGCAGTCACTTGTGTCTGCATGTATTCCAATTCATGATCAGCAACAAATGGTGTTAAATTGGAATAATCAAATTGAATGTGCGACATTCCTTCTCCTCCTTGAAATTAAACTTAGTACAGTCTCTACTTTACGTTCTTTTTGAACATTTTTCAAGCAAATTATGAGCGTCTGTACCATTTTTAATAATATTCCTTTTAATTAGACTAATTATATTACTAAATAATACTAATTAAGACTTCCTCTAAACTAGACCAAACTTAAGATTAGACCATTCGAGCAACTATTTTCCTATACAATTCCCTTTATTAGTATAGAATAAATACGAAAATACCTTGACCTCTGCTCTATTAAGTTGGTCATAACCAATCAATAAAGGAAGTCAAAGTATCAATAAAATCTTATCCAAAAACACTATCCATTTCTAGCATTTTACTACAAAACCGAGTATCGGATATTAGCAGAAACGGATTCCTCTTGTTTAAGTTCCTAGGGCCCATTCTCTAATAACCAAATGATTTGCGTTCGATATAGTTCATTTGACCGAACACTCCCGGGTAAAACGTCTAAACGAAGTTCCTGATTTTCTGTTTCATTAAATTTCACAGAAAATTTCCCGTTCGTCAATTCTTTATTATCATATAGCTCTGTTGTCATTTGATCGCTTAATAGTTGTTTTATTACTTCTCCACTAGCATTTTTTTTGTTCAAAATAATTGTACTTGGTGTTATTTCACCATTATTCGTTTGTAGTGGCTGACTTAATTTTGCTACTAGTCGCCAGATATCTGTCTTAAAGCGAGTATCATCAATCAAGAAATCAATACTCTTTTCTGGTGCAACCGATTGAATGTTAGATTGGATAGTTGGTGTACCAAATGAAATAGTCTCTGTTACCTTTTCAAATGCTAAACTCCCTGGAAGAAAGGTCGCTTTGATTTTTTTGACCATTGAGTCAAATCGAAACTCAACATCATAAGTTCCAGGTTCCCTGGTTACAAGACGATTATCAATGGCTACATCTAATAGTTTATTTTCTCCAGTTGTCAAATCCCATAAACCAGCCTGACTATTTTTTAATAACGAAGACCTCTGTTCAATTGTTTGCACAGGATAATCGATCGTCAGAATAGAAAAATCAGTTGCATAAAACATATACTTTCCGTCGCTGATGGTATGCTCATCCTTTACAAAAATAGGAATGACAATGACTGTAGTATTTTTCGCCTTATCTACCAAAGTAACTTCTGCTGTTGAATAACCAACTTTTGAAATATCTGGTTGCTTTGTCAATGTTACCGTTACATCTGCACTACCAGCATTGTCAACTAGGTTTGTAAAAAGGGTTGTGGTCTCAGGCAATGCTTCACCCAAATTCAGCATCTGTTTAACAGGATCAGCATTAGGCGGTAGCGTATCTTCAACATTTTGAATAACGGATTTTTCGCTGACATTTCCTGATGCATCCATCGCTGTAGCGTAATATTTTTGATATGGAATTAATGGTTGTTGATTTTCTGGTATAGCTATTGAAAAATGTCCATCTCCTCCAACTTTTCCAAGCGTAAGCAATGTATCTTTTGCTGCATCGTAAATTTTGATTTCAGCGTTGCTTTCTGCTTCACCAGTAAAAGTTGAGCTAGTATCTTTTAAACTGTCCAAAATAGGCTGTGCCGGTGGAATTGTATCTAATACTGGTTTCAATAAAGAAAACTTTTTACCATGTAAACTATTATTGATCGTTATTGTTTCACCATACTCAAAAAAGTTCCCTTCTGGCAAGGTATAGTTAAAATTCCCCTTTGCATCCGCACGTATGTGGTATTTTGTTGTGTCTGTATCAACTCCAGAACTTAAGCTACCTTCTGGTATAGAAGAATTTCCAGAAAAACGTAAAAATGAATTGGGGTACGCTTTTCCAATGATGGTATGACTATGATTATCTTGTGGATTATTCACGATATTTTCTATAGTTAAGTTTAGAACGACCGCATCTAAAAGCTTTTGAGCGTTGGCTAGTTTTGTATCTAATCTTGAAGCAGTTGTCGCGTTTAAAAGCTTCTTATACTCAGCCAGTTTATTTTTTAAATTAGTGATTTCTTTCTGCGTGACTGATAATTTAAGTTCTGTTTGCGCTTTACTTGTAAATAATGCATCAATGTCTGCTTCGATACGTAAAACTTCTTCGGTTATATCAACAAGTGTAGGTTTCGTCATTTGAACAGACAACCATTGCGTATCACGCAACTCTCTATTCAGGGCGTAAACAGAAAAATCAACATACGGATCGATATCAGTGGCCGCAAAAGTTATTTTGACATTAACCCGTTTATTAGACTGATTATTCATATCCTTATAGAAGGTTTCTCTGAGATGTTCTCCAGTTATACTTATAATTACGGTAGCTATTTTTAGTTCATCATCAGACGAACCCGTCTCAAGTTGGGTTGTAAATTGATAATACCTTCCTTTTACCAGCGTTACACTCTGTCTGCCAGCAATTGCTCCATCATTTAAAATTTTGCCTTTTTTTCGCAAATAAACCATTTCTTCATTTGCAAGGCCAAAGCCATTTCCAAGAGTACTCAATGTAGAGGTTAATTTCCCACCACTAGGTGACGGAAAACCAGATGTATTTATATAGCCAGCCCATTCTGTACTTTTTAGCAGATTCTGCTGCTCTGCTGCTTCTACTTTAAAACTATGCTTTTCATTCTTAGATAAACCGATACATAAATTAGGAAAAAAAAGTAGGAAAAGAACTATCCCTAGTAATAAGTTCTTTTTTTTCTTTAACAATAAACATACCTCCTTAAAGCCTACCTTTATTTTACACCAAATTAAAACCATTTAGTTCTCTAATAATGATCGTTTTTTGATTCATAAAAAAGCTTTGCTCAACTGAATTTTGAACAAAGCTTTAAATTTATACATGTAATATCTATTTAGTTTACAAAAAAATACTGATAAATGATTATACTAAACCTTGGCTTAGCATAGCTCGTGCTACTTTTTCAAAGCCTGCAACATTTGCCCCTAAGACAAAATTATTTGTTGCATCGTATTTATTTGCTGTATCACGACATGTTTCATAAATATTCTTCATGATATCATCCAACATACCGTCTACTTTTTCAAATGACCAAGATAAGCGCTCTGAATTTTGACTCATTTCTAAAGCAGAAACTGCTACACCACCAGCATTCGCTGCTTTGCCTGGGCAATACAATACGCCAGCTTTATCAAGGATTTCAACAGCGTCTAATGTACATGGCATATTCGCACCTTCTGCTACCACTTTCCCACCATTTTTGACTAAAATATGTGCTTGTTTTTCATTGATTTCATTTTGAGTTGCACAAGGTAGCGCGATGTCATACGCTACTTCAAAATCCCAAACTGATTGACCATCATGATACGTCGCTTCTTTATGTGTTTCAACATACTTAGAAATACGTTCACGATTTTTTTCTTTCAGTTCTTTGACTAATTCAACATCAATACCATTAGGATCATAAATAAATCCATTTGAATCAGAGCAAGTAAGAACTGTTGCACCTAATTCTTTGGCTTTTTCCATTGCATAGATAGACACATTGCCACTACCAGAAACAACGACTTTCTTTCCTTCAAATGAATCATTTAAATCTTTCAGAAGATGTTTAACAAAATAAACGCACCCGTAACCAGTTGCTTCAGTACGAGCTTGACTTCCCCAGTAACCTAATGGTTTTCCTGTTAAAACACCTGCATCGTAATTTCTTAGACGTTTATACATACCGAATAAGTATCCGATTTCTCTAGCACCAACACCAATATCCCCGGCTGGTACATCTGTGCTTGGGCCAATATGTTTTTGTAGTTCTGTCATAAAGCTTTGACAAAACCGCATGACTTCAGCGTCTGATTTCCCTTTAGGATCGAAATCACTGCCACCTTTACCCCCACCAATTGGCAGACCAGTCAAGCTGTTTTTAAAAATTTGTTCAAAAGCTAAAAATTTCATTACACTTAAATTCACGCTAGGATGAAAACGTAGGCCACCTTTGTAAGGTCCAATCGCAGAATTATACTGGACACGGTATCCACGGTTGACTTGCCAATTTCCTTGATCATCTTGCCAAGGAACTCTAAACTGTAAAATTCTCTCTGGCTCGATTAGAATACCTAAAATATTGGCTTCAATGAATGCTGGATTTTCTTTTAAAAATACTTCAACCGTTGGTAAAAATTCATCGACAGCTTGCAAGTATTCCACTTGCCCTCGATCGTTTTCATGAATCTTCTTTTGAATCTCTTCCACGTACTGTTTTGCTTCCATTTAATCACCCTCTCATCGTTATAATCCTATTTTAACCTAAATTCTGAAAATTTCCACAATTTTTTACTGTGAATTGAAAAAAAAGTAGAAAAAGTTTTGAAAATTGTGTTAAACTACCATTGAATTGGAGGAGAATTTATGAAATTATTCGACGTGATTATTGTCGGAGCTGGTACTAGTGGCATGATGGCTGCAATTGCTTCCGCAAAATCAGGCAGTAATACATTATTAATAGAAAAAAACAAACGTGTCGGGAAAAAACTCTTGTTGACTGGCGGTGGTCGTTGTAATGTGACCAATAACCGACCTGCCGATGAGATCATCGCACATATCCCTGGAAATGGGAAATTTTTATATAGTGCTTTTTCACAATTTAACAATTATGATATTATGGAGTTTTTCGAATCAAATGGAACTCATTTGAAAGAAGAAGATCATGGCCGAATGTTCCCAGTCACAGACCGCTCAAAAACGATAGTCGAAACATTATTTAATCAGTTGGAACAACTTGGAGTAACCATCTATACAGAAGCAAAAGTCGAAAAAATCCTCCATAAAGATGATCAAGTTATTGGAGTTGCCTTAGAGCATGAGAAAATCTATGCTACTTGTGTGATTTTAACGACTGGTGGCCGAACGTATCCTTCCACTGGTTCAACTGGAGATGGCTATAAGCTAGCAAAAAGATTAGGACACACCATCAGCCCGCTATATGCAACCGAATCTCCAATAATTTCTGATGATGACTTTATCAAAGAAAAAACATTACAGGGCCTTTCACTTCAAGACATTTCTCTTTCAGTTTTAAATAGCAAAGGAAAAATAATAGTAGAGCACCAGATGGATCTTTTGTTTACTCATTTTGGTATCTCCGGTCCAGCAGCTTTAAGATGTTCAAGTTTTATTAATCAAGAATTAGTTAAAAATGAACAGAAACCAGTTTCTTTACAACTTGATATTTTCCCTCAAAAAACTGTTTTTGAACTGAAAAACGAGATACAGAAGAAGCTCTTAGAACAACCCGAAAAATCACTAAAAAATGCGTTGAAAAATCTTGTTCCAGAACGACTATTAGATTTCATCTTAACCAAGACAAGCTTATCTGACTGCCAATCAAAACAAGTCTTAGAACAACAAATCGATCAACTGACACACTTCTTAAAGTCTTTTAAAATCAAAGCATCCAAAACACTACCTATTGAAAAGTCTTTTGTCACTGGCGGAGGAATTTCGTTGAAGGAAATCCAACCTAAAACAATGGAAAGTAAATTAGTCAATGGTTTGTTTTTCGCAGGTGAGTTGCTAGATATTAATGGCTATACAGGCGGATATAACGTTACTGCGGCCTTCGTCACTGGATATGTAGCTGGTACACATGCTGCTAGTATAGCAGAATATACTTATTTACCACCTTTAGAACAAGAATAATTTATAACTGGACGGGAATGCAGCTATTATATTCGTCCAGTTCAATTCTTTCAGTGTATTTTTCAACTTTAACTACGACTTTAGCAGGATAAAAATTTCAGAATAAATCAGCCTTTTGTTTGATTCCTTAATCCTTTGATTATGTGAAAATAGTCTTAGGAGGTGGTTATGATGAAAATAAATTTAAAACGACAAACAACATGGGGATGCGTTCGTCATTTCATCGTATATAAAAATGGTGTAAAACAGGGACGATTATTTAATAATATTACGACTGAAATAGATGTTGAAATCGGTGACACAATCGAATTTAGAGAAGGTCTATTCCGGTTTTCTCAAAAAATCAAAGTACACTCTGATACTAAGGAAATAGTAATTTCAAACACCAATCAAATCAAGCGTTTATTTTCCTTATTTATAATCTTATTTCTAGCAATTTCTCTACTTAGTCTTTCAATTGCATCGTTAAAACTGTTCTTATTTACGGAAATTTCTGCCTTTATTCTATTAAATCACCTATTTCGTTATCGTTCATATAATTTTAATATTGAACCTATGGATTCATTATTACATGATGTTTCTGGGGTTGAGCTTTATTAATAGAGAAAGATCGTACAAATTCTATTCGAACTTGTACGATCTTTTTTAGTACACTATTTTTACTCGATCTTAGGGTTTATACTTCTTTCTCCGTAAAAGAAGTATCCAGAATATATCCAATTGAGCGTATTGTTTTAACTTGCACTGGTGAATTCTTTAAATCAGCAAATTTCTTTCTCACATGTGATACTAGATTACACACACGATTTTTTTGTACTTCTCCAGTACTTTTAGACCATACACCTTTATATATATCTTCATAAGTTACTGTTTGATTTTTATTTTTATATAAAATCGTCAACGCTAAGAATTCTTGTCTAGTCAAATCAACTTCTTGTTTTTTATTCACTAGTACACATGATTTCTCTGGTATTATTTCGAAAGAAGATTCTTTATCTTTTTTCTTAATCGTCTCTTTTTTGATTCTTTTCAAAATGTTTTTTACAATTAAATCTAGCTCATCTGCTTCTTCTGTGAAAATACCATCTGCTCCCAGTTTTAAATAAACCATTCGAGAAGTAAAGACCATTTGCTCTTCATCCGCTAAGATAAGAATATAAATATCAGAAATTTTTCTTATTTCCAATAACCATTCACATATGTTTGTAAAATTAAGTTCGACACTTTCTTCTATTATAAGAACGTCTAGTCCATCTAAATCATCTAAACAAAATTCTTCAATTAGTTCAAGTGAGCATTGTTGATCTAAATCCAAAGTTTTATAGTAATCATTTTGAGGTGTTCTTAATGAAAAATAGCCTATATTGTACATATTACATTTCCCCTATATATTAAATTTGTTAATGCTCAGTCTATCTACTTATCTATCATTTTCTATTATCATTGTTTTTGTTACGTTTTTTACTATTTGTTTTTTTTCTTCTTCTCTTAGCAGCTTCCGCTTTTAATCTTTTTCGTTTAAGTCTTCTTCTTTTATTAATATATTGACTTAATCCAAATGTTAGCAACATCAATAGTACAACTCCAGCTATACCACCAATAATGTACCATTTTGTATAATCTACTTTTAGTTCAACAGCTTTTTCATTAAGCTCTTGCGCTTCTTTTTGGCTAATTTCAAAATCTTTTGACCATTTCCATTTTTCTTCCCCACTAGCGACATTCATATGCAGCGTATATTTTCCTGCTTTGAATTCCTGATTTTGCCAACTGATTCCAAAGTTAAAGTTGGAATTGGGTGCCATACGTACTCCAGTTTTTTTCTGTTCAAATAATGTTTCTTTGCTGCCTTTTTTTGTTACACGAACATCCACTTCCATATCCTGGATGATTACGGGTTGTGTATTTTGAATATTCGCTTTCAGAACGTTTCTATAATTGACTTGTGAAGGTTGGATCTTACCTAACTTTAAGTCTGGTTTAACAACATTGTCATTTTGTCTGATCAATACACCAATTGCAAAAGCAAATCTATTTTTGATCTGCACGCCAGAGTTTTCTTTATCTTCCTTTTCTTTATCTTCCTTTTCAGTAAAATGAAGCCCTCCTAAAATCACGCCATCTAATTCTTCATCCGGCATCGTCACTTTTATTTTCAATGTTTTTGAGCTTTTTGCTGGAATCGTTGTTTCTTTTTCCACCTCACTAATGACGGAAAAAGGCGCTTTAAGTGTTTCATCTAATTTAGGATCTGCATTACTATAATCAACAATTCCATTATCGTTTGTAATTGCTGTATTAGCATGATTTTCTACTGTAACTTCTTCATCTAAAGGGTTATTCATCAAAACTTCTAATTCCTGAACTTGACCAGGCTTCATTTTTAAATCAAAATATGTTTTTGTTTTATCTATTTGATTATCAGGAATGACCGCCGTTACGGAGAAATTCATCGTTCCGTCTTGTGCTGAAGCTTTAAGGGGAATAAAACCTATCATGATGATCAAAAGTAATACTGATATTATTCGTTTATTCATTACTAATTTCTCCCAACTTACTTATGTTTGAATTTATGTTGTTGTATTATTTTTATGTAAAAATTAATCATTGCAACAACAGTAACATTCTGTTGCTGCAATGATTGTTCATATTAATCTGTTTATTTGGTTGCTGTCGGTGTAGTTGAAAGCGTCCATGTAATAGTAGACTTGTATTCTTCTTTAGGATTTTTCTTAGAATCAGCAGGAACATTAAGTGTGATATTAGGGTTTCTATCCTCAACTGTTAATGAACCCGTTGCATCTTTTCCGAATACTGTTGCCCAAGAACCCATTCCTTCATCTTTCTTAGCTACAACAAGAGGTTTAGGACTATCTGTTAGAGTCACATTTGTATTTAATGTAGACGGCTTGAAGTCCTTACCATCAACAGGTTTTACTGCTGTAGAAAATTCTGATTGACCTAATGTTAAAGTCGCCTTCAAATCTGCATTTGTGTCTACTACAGTTCCTTTAAATGGAGTAGCTGATACAGTCAGCTCCCACCCTTCGTTTGTTCCTCTGTTATCTGTTACTTGTACATAGTGAGGAACATACTTCGCTTGTAAAGGTTCTGCAACATTACCAGCCTCGTCTAATACACTTACTTTTGGATATAGTGGGTGGTATTGTGCCGCATTCCCGGACATTGTTACCGTACTGAACTTAAAGTTCGGTGCGAAATCAATTCTCAAAGGTCCTTTTGTTCCTACAGAACCTTCACCTGTATCAGGTTTCACACCATTTCCATCAGGATTGGTCGGATCTATTGTATTTCCGCCGTTATCTGCATCTTGTGATTCTGATTCAAATTTTACTGTTGCATCTGTCATAGGCGCTGCAACTTGATCAGCAAACGCAGGTGAAGCTGCCCCTAGAATGAATGTGCTAATTAATAGTGCTGAAGCGATTGTTTTTGTCTTTTTCATAATAAAAATCCTCTTTTCTCTTTTTTTAAAACTGTTTTTTCAATTGCTTAATTGTTCTCTGTAATCATTTGATCTTTATGGTACTTCGTTTAGATTTACGTTTGATTGGTCTGGTCCATCAACTAATGTCCAAGTTAGTACTGTTTTATAAGCTACATTTGTTAACTTTGCAGTATCACCGGGAATAAATAATGAAACACTTTTCGCGCCTTGTTCATCCGTATCACCTAATGTATAGTGCCAAGTTCCCATCCCTTTACCAGCTGGAGCGTTAACTACAGATACTGCAGCAGCCCCTGGAACAAGTTTTTGTTTGATTCCTAACGGAGCAAACTCTGGTCCTTTTTGAGCAGACTTCAATGTAGGATTATCAAAAGTCAACTCAGCTCCAGTCAGTACAGAAACATTATTATTTTTGTCTTTCGCTTGGAATTGCGAATCTTGTTTAAGTTGCAATTGCCAACCAGCATTTGAGCCTCGGTTATCAGTAACTTGAACGAAGTTCGGGACCTTTTTGGGTTCTGCAATATCTTTTAATTTGATTTGAGCTAATTCTGCAAAGTAAGTTGCCTTATTACCAGACACCTTAACCGGACCAAAATTAATTTTTGTAATATAATCAATCGTCAACGGTCCAACCATACCAGTATCGCCTTCGCCTGGTTTTTCAAGCTCTTCGCCACCAGGTCCAATTGGCGGTGTGATTTCTGTTTCATTTTGCTCAAAAGTAATTTCAGCTTCTGATCTCGCTGGATCCTTAATTGTCATTGGTGGTTTTACTTCACTTTCACTTGTCGTCTCAGCAAAAGCTGCTGGTGTCCCAAGTAATAAACCTGCAAATGTTACTATTCCTGTTGTAGTTAGTGCTAAGTTCTTTTTCAATATCATGTTTTTTTCTCCTTTGGTTTTAGATTGGTGTATCAATCAACTCCCAAGTTAGGGAAGTTGTATAGTTACCTTTCTTTTTTTCAGTTGTTCCCGGAACACTGACTTGTATGCTTGTTCTACTTTCTTCTACATCTTTTCCAAACATAATAAGCCAAGTTCCTTTACCGGTGGTTTCTGATGATTTAGACATCTCAGTCGACTCTTCACTTTCGGGATCCAACTGTACATTTTTTGTAACAATAGGCTTCTCTCCATTATTTGGTGAGAATAACCTAATGTTTTTCAAGGTTATTTCAGCGCCTCTCAAGGTGTGCAGACCATTTTTAAGTTGTCCATTTTGTTTGACTGTTAATCGCCATCCAGAATTTTTTCCTCGATTATCTGTTAGTTGAAGGAAATTGGGTACTTCTTCTTCTGAATCATCACTTATTTTTCTCAACCTTGTTAACTTAGCGTAGTAAATATCATTTTTTTGTGATCCGTCCTGTGTCCCAAAAATAATATGAGGTGCAAAATCTACACTTAAAGGGCCTGCAGTACCTGGTGGAACAGGTATTGGCGAGATGACGTCCATTGATTCATCAGGATGAAACGGGTCTATTGGCGGTGTGACCTCTGTGTTTTCAGTATAGGAAATTTCCGCTTCAGATTTATTACCCGTTGCTCCATTAGCAAAAACTACGATTGTTTCAAAACAAATTCCCCCTAACAATAGAGTCAGAAAAATAATAATCGATCTTATAATTTTCTTCATTTCTCTCCCCTTTCATCATGGTCCATTCTCAAGCGTCCACATTATTTGGGTCCTGTACTCTTTATCCGATCGAACACTTCCCGGCAAAACATTGAGGATTACTTCTTTTTCTTTATCTCGCGTAAAATCTACTTGGATAAGACCATTATTAAGTTTGCTTGGCTCGTAAATCGGAATATCCACTTCATTCAACTTAGTATCTACAACTTTTCCCGATTCATAAGAACGATAAAGTAAGCCACTCGCTGAAGTAATACCCTCTTTTGTTTTAAGCGGATGCTCCATTTTTGCCATTAAACGCCACTTATTTAGCTTAAATCGAGTATCATTTATAGAAATACTTAACTTATTTTCAGAAGAAACAAACTGTTCTTTTGATCTGATAGTCTGAGTACCAAATGATAGTTTGTCTACTGTTTTATCAAAAGCCAAGCTTCCTTCTAATAGAGTCACTTTAAATGTTCTACTCAGATTGCCCAAAGTGATGGTAACAGGATAAACCCCTGGCTTTTTCTGTAACAAACCTAGATTGTAAGAGCTTAGACCATTAACTTCCTGACCTGATACCAAATCCCAAGCCTCTGCTTGTCCATGCTTCAATATAAATTTTAGTCTCTCAGCAGTTGAACCCGGCAAATCTATAGCTAACGCTGAAAAATCATAAGCCTTGAGAAGATATTTATCATCAATAAGCGTTGACTCATCTTTAACAGTTATCGGAACAACTACAACTGAAACATTACCTGCTTTGTCAGTCAAAGTGATTTCAGCTGTCTTATACCCCGTTTTTGAGATATCTGGCACTTTTGTCATTTTTATCGTTAAATTATCTGACCCAATTCCCGCATTGTCATAGATATTTTTAAGCATTTTTTCTGTTGTTGGGAGCAGATCTCCCAAAGTTAACGCTTGCCTAATCGCTTCTGCTTTCGGTGGTGTTGTGTCTGCTACAACTTGTGAATCTGACGCAACACTAACATTTCCCGCTGCATCGGTTGATGTAATATAATACGTTTTATACGGAACCATCGGCTTTTTAGCTGTTGGAACTGTAATTGAAAACTGACCGTTTACATCTGCTTTTCCACTCAAAAATACTGTTTTATCTGCCTTATCATAGATAGTAACTGTTGAGCTTGCTTCAGCCTTCCCAAAAATCGTTCCATCATTATCCTTGATTGGATTCAGCGTTGGTTTTTCTGGCGGTACGATATCTTTAATAACACGTACCTGAGAAGCAGTTTTCCCTCGTAACATGCTAAAAACAGTGACTGTTTCATATTCTCTAAAATATTTATCTTTTGGTAAAGAGTAACTAAAATTACCTTCATTATCCGCACGTATTTGATACTTCCTTGCATCACCAGTAACTTCTGAAATCAGTGTTCCTTCTGGGAAATCCGTTATACCAGAGAATTGAACAAATGAGTTAGGATACGTTTTCCCTGTGATTGTGTGACTTTGCTCATTTTTAGGATCATTTACTAAATCAGTTGGTATCGTTAAGTTCATGGTAATTTTATCCAACAATGCTTGAGCTTTTGCAAGTTCTTTTGTTAATTCAGCATTTATCGAAATATGAACCACTGTGTCAATTAATTTTTTTGTTTTATTGATTTCTTCTTGCGTCGTAGATAATTTCAGTTCAGTATGCGTGCTATCAGTAAATAACGCTTCAAGACTCTCTCTAGATTCCACAATTCCTTGGTTTAAATCAACGATGGATAGGTTAGACAAATTTGCTGCAGAATAAACCCCTGACAATGAGACTATACTAAAAACAAGAGTCATTTCATTTGTCGTCGCTTGAACAATCTTTTTCACAGCTGTAGGACCAAATCTGCGATCGATTAGCTCACTGTAGGTCGGATAGACAGATACTGGATTATTCACATCTGAATTCGATAACCAATCTAGAGCATATCTTGCAACTCTTCCAGCATAAGCACTCGCAGTCATTTGAGTTGAAAGTTGATAATAATGTCCAGGAATTGTACGAATGGTAGTTTTTACACGTCCGGAATCAGATATAGTCCCATCGATATAGAATTTTAAACTAGCAGGAGAAGCTTCTGCGCTCAAACTTCTATCACTTATAAGATAGATAGAAGTTGTTCCATTCCAAGTGCTATTCAGCTTCCAAGGATTACTCCTATAGGCCGTATACCCATCCCACTGTGTGATCAAATTATACTTTGAAAGAACTTTTTCGTCTGTTACTTCTGGCGGGATTTCTTCAGTCTTTGTTTGGTAATTAACATTTTTCTTATCCTCTTCTGCTTTCAATACTGTTTTTGCTTCCATATTTAGATAAAAGAAAATGACAAAAACAACTAGTAAAATAGTTAGCATTAAGATAGGGTAAAATTTTTTTTTATTCATCCTCTTCCCTCCTACTTCATGCGCAATCTTTTAAATGCATTATAGGATTTAAAATTGAGTAATCTTTCCATTTCTCCTCCCCTTTCATCATGGTCCATTCTCAAGCGTCCACATTATTTGGGTCCTGTATTCTTTATCTGATCGAACACTTCCCGGTAAAACATTGAGGATTACTTCTTTTTCTTTATCTCGCGTAAAATCTACTTGGATAAGACCATTACTAAGTTTATTGGGTTCGTAAATTGTCGTATCTAGTTCATTAAGTTTCGTATCTACAGCCTCACCTGAGGCATATGAACGATAAAGTAAACCACTCGCTGAAGTAATACCCTCTTTTGTTTTAAGCGGATGCTCCATTTTTGCCATTAAACGCCACTTATTTAGCTTAAATCGAGTATCATTTATAGAAATACTTAACTTATTTTCAGAAGAAACAAACTGTTCTTTTGATCTGATAGTCTGAGTACCAAATGATAGTTTGTCTACTGTTTTATCAAAAGCCAAGCTTCCTTCTAATAGAGTCACTTTAAATGTTCTCGTTAAGCGCCCAATTGTAACAGTAATTGTATAAACACCAGGTTGTTTTTTTAAAGTCCCTTGATTATAAGTCAGTTTTTCGTTGATCATCTGACCTAAAGAGAGGTCCCAAGCTTCTACTTGTCCATGTTTTAGAACAAATTTCTTTTGTTCCTCAGCAGTTTCTGGCAAATCAATCGCTAATACAGAAAAATCATACGCTTTAAGAAGATGATTACTGTCCATTAAGGTTGACTCATCTTTAACAGTTATCGGAACAACTACAACTGAAATATTACCTGCTTTGTCAGTCAAAGTGATTTCAGCTGTCTTATACCCCGTTTTTGAGATATCTGGCACTTTCGTCATTTTTATCGTTAAATTATCTGACCCAATCCCCGCATTGTCATAGATATTTTTAAGCATTTTTTCTGTTGTTGGGAGCAGATCTCCCAAAGTTAACGCTTGCCTAATCGCTTCTGCTTTCGGTGGTGTTGTGTCTGCTACAACTTGTGAATCTGACGCAACACTAACATTTCCCGCTGCATCGGTTGATGTAATATAATACGTTTTATACGGAACCATCGGCTTTTTAGCTGTTGGAACTGTAATTGAAAACTGACCGTTTACATCTGCTTTTCCACTCAAAAATACCGTTTTATCTGCCTTATCATAGATAGTAACTGTTGAGCTTGCTTCAGCCTTCCCAAAAATCGTTCCATCATTATCCTTGATTGGATTCAGCGTTGGTTTTTCCGGTGGTACGATATCTTTAATGACACGTACCTGAGAAGCTGTTTTCCCTCGTAACATGCTGAAAACAGTAACTGTTTCATATTCTCTAAAATATTTATCTTTTGGTAAAGAGTAACTAAAATTACCTTCATTATCCGCACGTATTTGATATTTCCTTGCATCACCAGTAACTTCCGAAATTAGTGTTCCTTCTGGGAAATCTGTTATGCCAGAGAATTGAACAAATGAGTTAGGATACGTTTTCCCTGTGATTGTGTGACTTTGCTCATTTTTAGGATCATTTACTAAATCAGTTGGTATCGTTAAGGTCATAGTAATTTTATCCAACAATGCTTGAGCTTTTGCAAGTTCTTTTGTTAATTCAGCATTTATCGAAATGTGAACCACTGTGTCAATCAATTTTTTTGTTTTATTGATTTCTTCTTGTGTCGTAGATAATTTCAGTTCAGTATGCGTACTATCTGTAAATAACGCTTCAAGACTCTCTCTAGATTCCACAATTCCTTGGTTTAAATCAACGATGGATAGGTTAGACAAATTTGCTGATGAGTAAAAAGATGACAATGCTCTAATACTAAACACAAGACTCATTTCACTCGTAGTCGCTTGAACAATCTTTGAAACACTTGTAGGTCCGAATTTCCGATCTTTTAATATACTATAATCTGAATAAACAGACACTGGATTATTTACATCTGAATTTGATAACCAATCCAGAGCATATCTTGCCACATCTCCAGCATAAGCACTTGCAGCCATTTGAGTCGAAAGTTGATAGTAGTGACCAGGTATTGTATGAATTGTTGTTTTTACAAGACCAGCATTCCCGTTATTCCCATTAATTTTAATTCTTACTTTTTCAGCACTTGCTGACGCACTCAATCCCGCAACAGTAAGGAGATCCTGAGATGTTGTTCCATTCCAAGTATTATGCAGAACCCAAGAACCACTCAAATAGGTCGTATACCCTTCCCAGTTTGTGATCAAGTTATATTTTGAAAGAACCGTTTGATCCGTTACTGCTGGAGGTATTGCGTCTGTTTTCGATTGGTAATTGAAATCTTTCTTATTGTCTTCGGCTTTTAATACTATTTTTGCCTCCGTCTTTAAATAAAAGAAAAGTGTAAAAATGATGAACGCGATCGACAGAACTGAAATTAGATGCCACTTCTTATTTTTCATTTACTTTCCTCCTAATTTCGTACGCAATTCTTTAATGTATTGTCGATAGAATTAAAATCTAACTGTTTTTCGTGTCTCTTCCCTTGATGTATAGCTCATTTTAGATTGTCCATGTTATTTAGGTGCAAAGAGACACTCATTGCAAATCATTCATCATCACTTCTTTTAAATGCTTGTATTGATTTTGATTTGTTCTTTTTCTTTTTTTTTAATGAAATGTAGCGTTTAACACTGAGTAACAAAAATCCGATAATCAGAATTAAAAAACCAAATAATAAATATAAATTATTATTTTTATATCCAGTGCTTGGTAATAAACTGGTAATGCCAGATTTAACAGGTTTTTTCGATCCTGTTTCCGGATATTGTGTCATCTCATTTGATACATTAGTACTGCTTTCAGAAGTTGTATCTGCTGTACTCTCGGAAGTCATATCGGTACTCTGATTGCTACCAGCTGCAACATCACGATTAAAAGTTAAACCAATTTCTGTATCATAATTGGCTGCTTCAACCTCTTGGGGCAATTGAGACGAAGATAGTGCTACAAAAGCTATACTAAAGAAAAAAAAGATTTTATGTTTCATAGTAACCCCCTTTTTATTCCCCGGCTCTCCTCTTACTTAATTTGTTTCTAAAAAATATTTTTATTGTGTTTAACAAATATTATTTAAATATGTTAAATAAATTTCCGGTGAATTTAATTAAATTTTTTTCTCTTTCGTGTTACTTTATTATCATAAAACATAAAGATTTTTTTTGAAAATCCAAAACTGAACACATTTCAGTTCTTTTTTAGATAAAATAACACTCACAAAAACAAATGACATTGTCTAGAAAAGAAAAAACCTTTTTAATATAACAAATATAAAACAAATAATAATGATTTAAACTCTAGCTTCATTGACTTTGTTTTTTTTCTACTCTATAATTCCACGGAAAACTACTAACAAAGGATGTACATAAATGGAATTTTTTTTAAATGATAAAAACAAGAAAAAATTAGAACTTTTTAAAGAATTAATCTTTAAAGATGGTGAAAAAGTTTCTTTTACTTACCTACAAGATTATTTAGATATTTCTCTAAGTACTTTAAAGCGGTATTTTAATGAGTTAGAAACGGACATTCAAAAAAATGAGGATTTAAAAATGATTGTTTTTGAAAAAAATACCGGGGGGTTTCAAGTAAATAATCATTCCGGATTTAAAATTGATTATTTAGTAGTCCATTTGAGGCTTCATTACTTGAATGAGTCTTTACAGTTTAAAATTATTTCTGGCATTCTAACTAGGAGTTACTTAACCGCAGATGAGCTAGCCGAAGACTTATTTGTAAGTATTCCGTATCTATACAAACAAATTAATGCTTTAAACGAGCAACTTAAAAGCTTTCATATAAAAGTAGTTTTCCATTCAAATGAAAATTTATGCGGTGAAGAAAAACACTTGAGAATGTTTTGTTTTTATTTTTATTGGAATGCTTATCGAGGAATTATTATTCCTTTTGAATCTGAACTTAGTTGTGTATTTACCTGTCCAGATATAATAGAAAGTTTAGAGAGACGTTACTCATCTTCTGTGATTAAACGCATAAAGTTGATGCTTGGCATCACTATTATGAGACAGTACAAATATCCAATAAAATTACCTACAGAAATAAAAAATATACTAAAACCTTTTGAGATTACTACTGAAATTTCGATGCTCGTTAAGCAATACTTTATATCAAAGGATGAACATTTGTTTTTTAATCTAATGCTTCGAAGTTTTATTTCAGATATTGATTCTTCTGAAGAGAAAATCATTCTTTTTGACATGTTTCCCAGATCTTCCTCTTTAGTTTTTTCTAGTGAATTATTGGTCAATGAATATGAAAAAAATTTTTACCCATCTTCTTTTATGACTCCAAAACAAAAATCCAGCATTTTTTACTATGTCCTTATTGGGTTAGTGCATTCAACTTTTTTTGAAATCAATCCAATGTACTTCTTTAGACAAGTAATGATCAACGAGCAAGATAATACAGAGTTCCTAAAAAAATATTTAAAAAGACATCCAAAAAATTATCGTTTTTATAAGAAATTCAGAAAAAATCATCCCGAATTTACGATTGATGCCTCCTTTAACTTTGGCGTTTGCATGCTGCTGACCATTTTAACTGATATGTTTTTGGTTCCTACGCTCTCTATTTATATTCAGTACAGTAGTAATAATTTTGGTACTCTTTTTATAAAGAACAGACTTTTAACCCTGTTTAATCCTGAATCCATCATTTTCACTAACCACATCGATAAAGCTGATATTGCTATCGTAGACAACTTTGAAGTTCATGAAGAAAGAAAAGATCAAGCATTTTTCTTTGTAAACAGTTTTTTAGACGAGCGAATGTGGTTTGAATTGATCATCGTCATTCAAAAACTTTTATTAAACAGTCACTAAGGTCATCAGAGACTAGGCTTAGAAAAAATGAAAAAACAAGACCAAAAAATTCTTTTGGTCTTGTTTTTTTAGTTAACACTTCTTAATTGCTTTTCATTAGTTCAGTAACATACGCTACTGTATCAGGTTGTTCTGTCTCGATTTTCGTAATAGCTTTTGAAAAGTTAGGTAAATGATCTTTATGGGCAATCAATAGTTCATCCAGTAGTGTCTTTGCCATTGCTCCGCCAGGAACTAAGGGATTGATTGTGAATGCGTGTAACGCTGCACCATAATCTCCATCAATCGCTGCACGAATAACAGTTTCCTCCATACCTTTCATTACTTGAATGATTCCACGAGCTGCAGGCGGGAACGCACCCCAATTGTATGGTTCATGTCCATGAGCAGTTACAGGACCTGAAACTTCTACAACACAGTCATAAGGTAAATCAGTGATTGTGCCATTATTTTCAGTTGAAACAACCATATCTGTACGCTTATCATTATGAATGGATGCTATCAATTCGCAAGCAGCGTCACTATAATGTGTACCTCCACGTTGCTCCAGTTCTTTAGGTTTGTAATCTAAGTTAGGATCTTTATAAAGTTCGAATAAACGTGCTTCCGTCTCTTTCACGACTTGAGCTCTTGTTTCACCTTTTTCGAATTCTTCGATCGAGTGTTTCAACATTTCATCTTCAATGTAATAGTAACGATGGTAACCACACGGTAACATACCTAAGTCTTTAATTTGTTCATAATGGAATGGTGCATTATGGATATTTTTCAAATGACTTTCAGAATCTTCTTGTGGTCCGTATATCAAATCAATCAATTCTTGTGTTCGTTCATTTCCTTGTTTATCCCAAACACGATGCCAATGGAAGTGATTAATACCCGCAAACTTGAAGAATAAATCATCTTCTGGAATCCCTAATTTTTCAGCGGCTTGTTTTCTATGACCAATCGGTACATTACATAAGCCAGCTGTTTTTTTCCACCCACCATGCTTGATTGCAGCTTCTGTAACCATCCCTGCAGGATTGGTGAAATTAACTAACCACGCATCTGGACATAACTCTTTCATATCTTCAATGATACCGAGAATCACTGGAATTGTACGAAACGCTTTAAACATACCACCAGCTCCATTTGTTTCTTGACCTAAAACGCCATGTGATAAAGGAATACGTTCATCTTTGATTCGTGCGTCTAGTAAGCCTACTCGAAATTGTGTTGATACAAAATCGGCATCTTTTAGCGCTGCACGACGATCTAACGTTAAGTGAACCTCCCAATCTAATCCAGCTGCTTTAACCATTCGTTTAGCCATAGCACCAACTGTTTCTAACTTTTCTTTACCTTCTTCAATATCCACTAACCAAATTTCCTTGATTGGTAGTTCGTCTTTTCTTTTAATATAACCTTCGATCAGTTCTGGTGTATAGCTTGATCCTCCACCAATTGTTGCAATTTTCAAGGCTTCTCTTGTCATGCGTTTCCCTCCTGATATATTGTTCAGAACATGTTCTGATATCGTTTACATTGTAATCATAATTTATGGGAATGTTCCCATGTCAAGCTCTTTTTTTATTTTTTTTATGTTATACTGAAAGAGTGAACAGAACCGATTCTTTTCTTATTGATAATTGGAAAGTAATTTCTGCTATGATTTTTATCGAAGAATGGAGTTCTTGAATACCTATTTCATTACTCAACTAACGAGGTGTTATCATGACCACAATTATTGATGTTGCTAAAAAAGCTCAAGTATCTAAATCAACTGTTTCCAGGGTAATTTCTGGAAATGGTTATGTTAGTCAAGAAAGTCGTAAAAAGGTTTTAGAAGCAATGGAAGCGTTATCCTATTCTCCTAATTTAATAGCTCGAAATCTTCAAAGTGGTGAAACAAAAACAATTGGCTTTCTTGCCCAAGGATTTATTGATCCTTTAGGAATTTTTCTTCAAAGTTTTATCTCAATTGCAAAACAATATAATTATTATGTCACACTTTATTTTACTGATGGAGATAAGAAAAAGGAAATCGACGCATTAAATCAAATGAAATATAAGCAGTTGGATGGGGTTTTTATTTTGACTCGCGCAAATAAGTGGGAAGTCATTGAGCCATACAGCATTTATGGACCGATTGCTACTTGGCATCGAATTGATTCTGAACGAATCTACTCTTCATATGTAGATCATTACTCTGGTTATTTCCGTTCACTAGAGTATCTATATCAGCGAGGATATCGTTCAATAGGCCATGTTTTAGGTAATTTTGAAAATCTGAATACAAAAGCTCGCTTAAAAGTGATTGATGATTTTCATAAAGAAAAAAATATCCCTGTAAAAAATGAATGGATCTTCCATGACAAAACAAGACTTGATAACGGACGTGATATCGCCCAGTTATGGCATAAAATGTCTAGTAAAACTGATGCAATGGCTTTTTACACAGATTCAGTTGCTGCTGGTTTTATTTCGGAGCTCCAAACTCTAGGTTATTCAATTCCTGAAGATGTGGCTGTGATTGGTTTTGATAATAGTGAGATCAGCCGTTTGATGCATATTACAACAGTTGACTACTCTATTAAACTTCAAGCCGAAAATTCATTTATATATATTCATAATCAATTAAACAAGGAAATGATTCCAGAACAAGAAATGAGCATCCGTTTAATTGAACGTACGACCGTCCCACTTCGAAACCACAGAAAAGAGCAATGAAGATTATTTCTTCACTGCTCTTTTTGGTCTTATTTAGCGATTTTTTTTCGTTCATTTCTTAATATCGAAATTGATTGTTTTAAAGACTTGAGTACGCCGCCTTCACTATAAACTAACACATTCGATTTGTAAAGTTTCGCTGAAAACATCGTCAATAATACTCCGAAAACAACTAGAATTAAAACAGAAATCATAGCACCTGTATTTGTCACTGTTTCGCTTGCAAGTCGAATTGGCATTATAAAAGATGAAATCAGCGGAATATATGAAGACACTTTGATCACAATATTTTGCGGATCAGTTGTTCCTAGTGAAATCCCGATGAAATACCCAATCATTGCAATATAGATAATAGGCTGAACAGCTTTAGCAGTATCTTCTGGTTTGGATACCAGCGAACCGCACAGAGCTGCTAAAACTGAGTAGACTAATACACCTAACACGAAAAAAGCCAACGTGAAAAACAAGAAACTGCCGAAGATATTAGCAGAAGACAACCCTTCTAGGAAACCTTTTACCATATCCAGATCTTTTAATTGCGAATAGCCAATTCCGATAGCGGCTGCATAAATCACGATTTGCGTCAGTGCGACTAAAATAACCCCAGTCAATTTTCCATAAAAATGTGTTTGAGCTTTTGTGCTTGATAATATAACTTCCATGATTCGAGTTCCTTTTTCAGAAGCAATTTCTTGTGCGATAATAGATGCATACGTAATAATGATCACCCAAAGAATAATTGTTATCACAAAAGACAACGCCGATTGAATCGCTGTATTATCTTGGCCTGTAATCATCTTTCCATTATTATCAAAACTAACTTTTGTCTTTCCAAAGTTCGCTGGTTGACTCAAACTAGTTAACTGCTCAGAAGTTAAGTTTAATTTACTTGCATTCAATGAAGACTGAAGCCCATTAAGCATTTGTCCCATCATTAGTTCTGTCGTTGTGCCTAAAGATGACTCTGCATATAGCTTTCCTTGAATCTGTTCTTTTTTAGTATCCAAAACAAGAAAAGCATCTAGCTCATTATTCTTTAATTGTTTTTCCGCTTCTTTTTGAGACTGAATGACTTTAAATGTATACTCATCTGTCTTTGACTTCGCTAAGTGGGTTGATAATTCTTGATTATCTGAAACAAGACCTACCTTGGTTTCTTCAGAAAATCCACCTGCAAGTGAACCAGCAATATAAATAATTCCCATCACAAGAAATGGCACTAATATCATAATAACAAAGGAAACAGATTTCACATTCTTTTTATAAACATCACTCGCTATAATCCAAAATTTACTCATTTGGTTCACCTGCTTTCATCTTAAATATTTCTTCTAAAGTTGGTGGTTGTTGATTAAACATTGGAATATAACCAAATTGTGTTGCACGAGCAAATATTTCTTGCCCTGCTTTTGAATCGTTTAATGTTATCTCCACGACACCATCACTGCGTTTTATTGCGGACTTTACACCATCAATGGACAAAACATCTTCTGGATTCAACGGGGATTCAAGGAAGACTTTTGTACGTCCAAAACTTTCACGTATTTCATGAACTTTCCCATTTAGGACCATCTTGCCACTTCTCAGCATCACCAGGTGATCGCAGATTTTTTCAACATTGTCCATATTATGACTGGAGAAAATAACACAAGAACCTTTTTCTTTCAGTGCGATAATTCCATCTTTCAAAAGTTCGGCATTAACTGGATCCAACCCACTGAAAGGTTCATCTAATATAACTAATTTTGGTTCATGAATTAGTGTTGCAATCAATTGAACTTTTTGTTGGTTCCCTTTAGAAAGTGATTTTACTTTATCTGTTTTTTTCCCTTTGACTTTAAATTTTTCCATCCACTCGTCAATTTTAGGTTCAATTTCCTTTTTGGTTTTTCCTCTTAATTCAGCAAAATAAATCAATTGTTCTTGAATAGAAATTTTTGGATATAAACCTCGTTCTTCTGGTAAATAACCGATATCATTATAATCCTTACCACTTAATTGATGCCCATTCCAAAGTACGACACCACTATCTTGAGTTAAAAAATCCAAAATCAAACGAAAAGTCGTCGTTTTACCAGCACCGTTTTGACCAATTAGTCCCAGTATTTTCCCATCTGGGATTTCAAAAGAGATATTATCAACTGCAGTATACTCTCCAAATGTTTTGACCAAATTTTTTACTTCTAACATTTCCCATCCTCCTATTTTCAAATAATTCTATTCTTTATAAAATAAATGTTTCATTTCATTCTTCAAACTCATATTTAGCTCTTAACAAATTTTACCATCTGTCAGTATTAAAAAAAAGAATTTTTCAATAAGATACTGAATGACAAGCCAACAATAAAACCAATGCCTGTCGGTAAGTACGTAAGAGCATGTGTCAATGAACACATACTTTCTGTTTTCATCAGAATCCAGTAGCTTTCGGAATCTGAATAAATCGTTGGTGTACTACAATCAGCTTTAAAATGTAAGTATTTTTCTTTATAATTTGCTCTACTCTTCCAACTAGCTTGTTCATAAATCACTAAATATTCTGATAATTCTTCTGGTGAATCATCAAAAAATCTACTGAAAATCCCTTTTTTCTACCTCTTCTTTTTCAAATACTACTACACCAACTTGATTCATTTTTCTAGTGCCATGCTTTTATTGATGATAGATCATCTAACGATAGAGTATCTCGAGTGAATAAAGATGTCAATTCTTTTTATAGATTATCAGATTTTATACTTAATTCAGAGATCATGGACACTAATACGCAGACAAACTAACTCTTTATACATAAGCTTGTCTGCGTATTATTTTAATTATTCAGTATTTGGTTTATCTTGGTTCAAATGATCATATACATTCTTAGCTACATTTTTAGGTAAACCAGAAGCAGCTAATTCTTCCACTGAAGCTGCAGTGATATTTTTTAAGGATTTAAATTGCTTTAAGAGCTCTTTTTTTCTTTTTGGTCCTAATCCTTCTATATCGTCTAAGCGTGAAGCAAAACTATTTTTGCTTCGCAATTGTCGGTGGAAAGTAATTGCAAATCGATGAACTTCATCTTGAATACGCTGGAGTAAAAAGAATTCTTGAGAATTTCTTTCTAAGGGAACAACCGATAAATCTGAACCGAAAAGAAGTTCACTGGTTTTATGCTTATCATTTTTAGCAAGTCCTGCTATTGGAATGTCTAAGCCTAATTGGTTATCTAATACTTCTTTTGCAGCATCTATTTGCCCTTTGCCTCCATCAATTACAATCAAGTCAGGAAAGGGTAGGTTTTCTTTTAAAACCCTTGAATAACGACGATAGATCACTTCACGCATCGATGCATAGTCATCAGGACCTTTAACTGTTTTTATTTTGTATTTGCGGTATTCTTTTTTATCTGGGCGACCATCTATAAAAACAACCATCGCAGAAACGGGGTCCGTTCCCATAATATTCGAATTATCAAATGCTTCAATTCTTACAGGAGTTGGGATATTCATAGCATTACCCAATTTTTCTACTGCGCCAATTGTTCGCTCTTGTTTTCGCACGATCAAATCGAATTTTTCTTGAAGTGCTACTGTAGCATTTTTGCCAGCTAATCGAACTAATTTCTTTTTTTCTCCACGTTGGGGTTGTAAAACTTTCGTTGAAAGCATTGCTTCTACACTAGCAATATCAATATTATCTGGAATCAAGACTTCCCTAGGGATAAAGTGTTCATTTTCCTGATAGAATTGACCGATGAATGTTAGGAAATCTTCTTCCTCTTCATTATAGAAAGGAAAAATAGAAACATCACGTTCAATCAGTTTGCCTTGACGGATGAAGAATACTTGGACACACATCCAGCCTTTATCCACTGCATAGCCAAAAACATCCCGATCAACTAAGTCTGCATTTGTCATTTTTTGGCGCGTCATCACGGTTTCGATAGCTTTGATTTGATCACGATATTCTGCAGCTTTTTCAAATTCCATATTTTCTGCCGCTTCATTCATTTTTCTTTGTATTTCTTCTTGAATAATCGGATGTCCACCATTTAAAAAGCTTTTGATTTCTGCAACCATTTCAGTATAGGTTGATTTAGGAATATCAAAAACACATGGGGCTAAGCATTGTCCCATATGATAATAAAGACAAACTTCTTTAGGTAACACTCGGCATTTTCTAAGTGGAAAAAGTCGATCCAGCAAGCGTTTTGTTTCATTTGCGGCGCCAACATCAGGATATGGACCAAAATATAACGCTTTGTCCTTTAAAACTTTTCTAGTGATCAATAATCTTGGATAATCTTCATTTGTGATTTTGATAAAAGGATAGCTCTTATCATCTTTCAGCATGATATTATACTTAGGATCATTTTTGTGAATCAAATTGATTTCTAAAAGTAACGCTTCAATATTTGATTCAGTAACAATATATTCAAAATCTTCTATCTCACTGACTAGTCGCTCAGTTTTTGTATCATGGCTACCGGTAAAATAGGAGCGTACACGATTTTTTAACACTTTTGCTTTTCCAACATAAATGATCGTACCATTCTTATCTTTCATCAAATAGCAACCTGGTTGGTCAGGAAGTAACGCTAATTTATTTTTGATTCTTTCGTTCATAATACTTCCTTTCTACTCCATTGATAAAATATATTATACCATTTTCTCTATAATTAGACATAAAAAATAGGATGAAGCATCTCTTCATCCTATTTTTTATTCTATAGATGTTTGTCAATCAATGCACGTAACTGCTCTTTTGAATGAACACCCACTGCTTTTTCTACAACTTCTCCGTCTTTTTTCAAAAGTAACGTTGGAATACTCATGATACCAAACGAAGCTGGCGTTTGCGGATTTTCGTCTACATCCATCTTTGCAATTTTAACTTCACTTTCATCATATTCTTCACTTAGTTGTTCTAAAATCGGTGATTGCATACGACAAGGACCACACCATGTTGCCCAAAAATCGATCAAAACAAGACCGTTATCTGTTTCAGTTGAGAAATCTTTATCAGTAATTACTTGTGTCATTTTATAGCCCTCCTACTTTTACATCTAAGATGATTATATCACTCAGTCATTCATTCGACTAGTTTTCTGCTTACTAAAGGTAAGCATATTATTTGAATTTTACGATTGTTGCTCCGTTACCACCCTGGTTTCCTGGTGCAAATTCAAAACCACTCACACTACGATGATTTTTTAAGTACTCAGTTATTCCTGTACGCAAAGCTCCCGTTCCTTTACCATGAACGATGGTAACTTGAGGATAACCGGCTAAAATTGCTGCATCTAAATATTGATCCACTTCGGCCAAAGCTTCTTCGTAACGTTTGCCGCGTAAATCTAATTGGTTAGCTACATGACTACTTTCGCTTGACCGAACAGCTGTTACTCTTTGTGCTGGTTCTTTCTCGGGAGCAACCGGCGTCATATCACTTTCATTGACAGACATCTTTAAAATGCCCAATTGTACTTGCCATTCATGGTCAGTAGATTTACGAATCAAAGTTCCTCTTTGACCAAACGTATTGACAATAACTTCGTCACCTGATTTTAGTTTCTTTTGTTCTTTGGCTTTTTTTAGAATTTTATTTTTTTCTAAATGAGTTTCTTCTTGATGTAGTTGAGATAGTTTCGACTTGGCATCAATCAACTGATGTTCCTTCACACCACCTTGATTTCCTCCAGTCAACTGCATTTTTCGAATATCAGAAATAATATCACTTGCTTCTTTTTCTGCTTGCGAAACCAATTCATTCGCTTTTTGTCGTGCTTTCGCCATTTCTTTCTCTCGTTCATCAAAAAAGTAAGTGTAAGCTTCTTTTAGTTCTCTATGAAGACGTTCTGCTTCATCAACGAAATGACGAACTTCTAAATATTCAGTTTCCGCCATTTTGCGACGATTCTCTAAATCAGCAATCATTTCATTTAAATCTTGACTTTCACCGTCCATGATATGTTTTGCCTCATCAATGATAGACGTCTCCAGCCCAAGTCGTTTTGAAATTTCAAACGCATTACTGCGCCCTGGAACTCCAATCAATAAGCGATATGTCGGACTCAATGTATCTACATCAAATTCCATACTAGCATTGATTGTCCCAGCACGATTATAGCCATAAACTTTTAATTCAGGATAATGGGTTGTCGCCATCACATAAGCACTTTTGCTGCCTAATGCATCTAAGATTGAAATTGCTAGTGCTGCTCCCTCCTGCGGATCAGTACCTGCACCTAATTCGTCAAACAGGACTAAGCTATGGCTATCAACTTTTTTTAGCACATCAACAATATTCGTCATATGAGAAGAAAAAGTACTTAAACTTTGCTCTATGGATTGTTCGTCCCCAATATCAGCAAAAATTTCGTCAAAAATACCCATCTGACTTTCTTCCCCTGCCGGAATCGGCAATCCTGATTGTCCCATTAATTGAAGCAAACCTAATGTTTTCAACGTAATTGTCTTACCACCGGTATTAGGTCCAGTGATCACAATAGCCTGATAATCTTTTCCAATAGTAATATCATTTGGTACAGCCCTATATTGATCTAAAAGTGGATGTCTGGCTTGTTTGAAATAAATATGGTTCTCTTCACTTATTTCAGGTACTACAGCATTTAATTCTTTACCAAAACGAGCTTTGGCATTAACAAAATCCAATTTTCCTATGACATATGCATTGTGCATGATATCATTTCGGTGAGGAACTAATTCAGCAGATAACTCAGACAAAATACGCTCGATTTCACTACGTTCAGCAATTTGATGTTGGCGTAAACGATTGTTTAAATCTACAATTTGTTTTGGTTCAACAAACAACGTTTGACCAGAAGCACTTTGGTCATGTACAACACCGCCAAAAATACTTTTATATTCCTGCTTTACTGGAATAACATAGCGTTCATTCCTCATTGTCACGATTGCGTCACTTAAATATTTAGCATTTTTTCCTCTGACGATTCCATCTAATTGCTCACGAATCGTCTGTTCACTTCTGCGGATATTATTTCGAATAACTTTAAGTTCTGGCGACGCTTCATCCGTTACTCGACCATCTTCATCGATCGACTCTTTTAGTCTTCGACTTAATTCAGGTAAAACAACCAATTGATCGATCCAAGTATAAAGTCTTAGTAATTCAATTTCGCTATCTTGTAAATCGTCAAAGAAACGAATAACTTCGGATGTTGTTGACAACACACGTCCAATATGAGCTAATTCGATGCCATTCAAGTCAGCACCAATTTCAATCCGCTTCATGTGAGGACGAATATTCTCTAGCTTAGGAATTGGAATACCACCGCGTAAACGTTGAATTTTTAATCCATCTTCGGTCTCTTCCAACCATGCATGAATGCTAACAGCATCATTT
This sequence comes from Enterococcus sp. AMC1252, assembly GCF_058216515.1. Classification (NCBI taxonomy): domain Bacteria; kingdom Bacillati; phylum Bacillota; class Bacilli; order Lactobacillales; family Enterococcaceae; genus Enterococcus; species Enterococcus sp. AMC1252. The sequence continues at coordinate 1,842,512 of NZ_CM177097.1, read as the reverse complement.
ACAGGGACCAAGTGCTCTATTTCTTCTAGACCTTGCGCTGTCACAACATATTGAGAAATCTGTTGTTTGACCTTATCAAAACCCAATGTTGCCAAGATTCGTGTATTCATTTTTTCACCTTCTGTTCTTGTAAGACTTGCTACGATTAATTTAGACACATACTCGTAAATAATGTGTAACTGTTTTATTTGATCATTTGTTCAATCCACAAATGATAAATTTGCTTAGAAAAAATTGGTGTATCTTTTATAATGTATCTTGCCAACCCGCTATTTTTAAATTGATTTTGAACCGCATCAACAGGCAGCATTGACAACATGCTTAATACTAAAAAGACTCCAATATAAATAACTATAAAACTTATTAAACCGCCTGCTAACCAGTTTGCTTGCTTTAATACGGGGACAAAAACCAAGCTATGTGCGAAAATCGCCAAAAATCGTACGACTAACCAACCAGCTGCTAAAATAAGTAAAAAAGCTACCGCACCGTAAAAAGCTTGATCTAAATCAAGCGTAAGCTCTTGATTGAAAAAGACCAATTTAGTATCAGCCGTTGGTGACGGATACGGGATGAACAATTCCAGATGAGAAGCCAAACTTTTATAATACGTCCTAGCTATAAAATATGAGCAAAGATAACCAAATGTATATAGAACTTGTAATATCAATCCGCGTCTAGCGCCCGTATAAAAGCCAACGGCAAATAGTAGTAAAATGAGTAATGTTAACATCCTGTCATCCTCTCAGATTATTGGTCTTGAGTGCTTTTACTTTGAATTTGTTGTTTACGGTTTTCGTTTAAGATTTGTTGTGCTTCCATGTGATTGTGGATTTCAACATCTTCTTGTCCGTTCTTTTTCAACACACCTCTTGCTTCTTCTTCAATTGCTTCGATGCGTTTAATACGATTTTCAAGTTCTGCAAGCCTGATTGTCCGTTTTTTAAACTCAGCCACTTCTTGTTCTAAATTAAGCACTTTTTCTTGCTTTTTTAGTTGATCAGAAATTGCATTGATCGCTAATAAAACAGATGCTTGCTCATCATTAGTTTGTGGTGAAATATGTTTGATTTCGGCTAGTTGTTCATTCACTAGTTTTGTGACTAAATCCATATGTTGTTTGCTTTCTTGTCCGATGATCGTATACGTATGATCGGCAATCACAGCTTTATATCTTGTCTTTTCTTTAACCATGATAGTGTTCCCTCCTGTAGTGATCCATTACATGCTATTGTACCATGAATATCATCATTGTGTGTTTTCAAATAACCCTTTCTTATTATATGCTACTAAACAAAAAAATTAAAGGTCTAGTGTTATTATTACGTCTTTCCTTACATTTTATTTGGAAATACTTTTTTTACTGAGCTTAAAAACTACATAAATAAATGGAATACATAGGTTTTACGCTATGTATCCCATTATTTTTATAGCATATCAAATAATGATAATTGGTTTTCATCTGGTAAATCTTTTAACACGCCATTTTCTGTCATATACTCAATCAGCGTTTTAGAGACTTTACCTCGACTCGCAAGATCTTCTTTAGATAAAAACGGTTCACTTCTTGCTTCTACAATTGATTTAGCCACGTTAAGCCCCAAACTAGGAACTGCTCTAAATGGCGCAATCAATGTATCTCCATCAATCACAAAATTCTCTGCGTCTGATTTATATAAATCAATCATACCAAATTTAAAGCCTCGCTCAATCATTTCATTGGCAAGTTCTAAAACAGTTAATAGATTTTTTTCTTTTGTTGAAGCTTCCAGCCCCTTGTCTTGGATCTCTTTCATCCGAGCTTTCACGGCTTCTTTGCCTTGTGACATCGCAACCAAATCAAAATCATCGGCACGAACAGAAAAATAGGCACAGTAGTATAATATCGGGAAGTACACTTTGAAGTAGGCAACACGTAGAGCCATTAAAACATATGCTGCAGCATGGGCTTTAGGGAACATGTATTTGATTTTTGAACATGAATCTATATACCAGTCTGGAACATTATTCTCTTTCATGGCTGTCAAATATTCTTCTCTTAATTCATCAGGAATTTTATTCCAGAGACCTTTACGTACAGTTTCCATGATTTTAAAAGCCATGCCACTATCTAATCCAGAATGAATCAAGTAAACCATGATATCATCTCGACAACCGATCACTTCTGCAAGTGTTGCTTCACCTCTGCGAATCAATTCCTCAGCATTACCTAACCAAACATCGGTACCATGAGACAACCCGGATATTTGAAGTAGCTCCGCAAAAGTCGATGGATGCGTTTCTTCCAGCATTCCTCTTACAAATCGAGTACCAAACTCAGGTATTCCTAAAGTCCCTGTTTTAGAATATATTTGCTCTGGTGTCACACCAAGAACTTCTGGTCCTGCAAAAATCCGCATCATTTCAGGATCATCTGTCGGAATGGTTTTAGGATCAATACCTGATAGATCTTGCAGCATTCGAATAACAGTAGGATCATCGTGTCCTAGAATATCAAGTTTTAAAATATTATCATGGATCGAGTGAAAATCGAAGTGAGTCGTCTTCCACTCAGAATTTTGATCATCCGCTGGAAATTGTATCGGTGTAAAATCATAAACATCCATATAATCAGGAATAACGATAATTCCTCCTGGATGCTGTCCAGTAGTTCTTTTCACACCAGTTGAGCCTTTTGCCAAACGATCCACTTCTGCTCCTCTAAAATGAAGATTATGATCACGTTCATATCCCTTAACGAATCCATAAGCCGTCTTATCAGCAACTGTACCAATCGTTCCAGCACGATAAACGTACTCTTCACCAAACAACACTTTTGTGTAGTTATGCGCTTCAGCCTGATAATCACCAGAAAAGTTTAAATCGATATCGGGTACTTTATCCCCGTGAAATCCTAAAAAGGTTTCAAACGGAATATCGTGACCATCTTTGAACAATCTTTGACCACAATTCGGACAATTTTTCTCTGGCATATCAAAACCAGAACCATAAGAACCATCTTCAAAAAACTCAGAATGCTGACAATTGACGCAATGGTAATGAGGTGCTAAAGGATTGACCTCTGTAATACCAGTCATCGTTGCTACAAAACTTGAGCCTACAGAGCCTCGGGAACCAACCAGATAACCGTCTTCCATACTTTTATGCACTAATTTTTGTGAAATCAAATAAATCACCGAAAAACCATTACCGATAATACTATCCAATTCTTTTTTTAAGCGTTTCTCAACGATATCAGGTAACGGATCACCATAAAGTTCTTTAGCACGAGTATAACTTAAATTTCTGATTTCATCTTCAGAACCTGGAATTTTTGGTGTATACAAATCATCTTTAACAGGGGTGATTTCATCACACATATCAGCAATCGCATTCGGATTTTCTACAACTATTCGATGAGCAGTTTCTTCACCTAAAAATTGAAAAGCTGTCAGCATTTCATCTGTTGTTCTAAAGTGAACAGCTGGTAAGCTATGACGATTCAACGGATTAGCTCCCCCCATAGAACCAACTAAAATTTTACGGTAAATGCTATCTTCCTCATTTAGATAGTGGACATTACCAGTTGCTACGACAGGCTTCTCAAGCTCATCGCCGATTTTCACTAAATTAGTGATGATTTCTTCTAAATCTGCCTCACTTTTCACTAACTCCTGCTCAAGTAATGGGGCATAAACAGCTTTTGGCATAACTTCAATATAATCATAAAACTTTGCTCGATTTTTGGCTTCTTCTACACCTTTTTGCATCATAGCTTCGAAAATTTCACCATTTGAACACGCTGAACCTATAATCAGTCCTTCTCTCAATTTATTTAATTGAGACCGTGGAATTCGAGGAATTCTAAAAAAGTAATTGATGTTAGACATGGAAATCAGTTTAAAAAGATTCTTCAAACCTGCTTGTGTCGTTGCTAAAATGGTAGCATGGAACGGTCTAGCACGTTTATAAGAATCACCTTCACCAATATGCATATTCAATTCATCATGATAATTCATTCCGTGATTTTCTTTGGCATCTTTTAAAAAGATCCAGCATAGGTGACCAGTTGATTCTGAATCATAAATCGCTCGGTGATGTTGTTCTAGGTTAACACCAAATTTCTTAGACAAAGTATTCAAACGATGACTCTTGAATGTCGGATGTAAATAACGTGACAATTCCAATGTATCAATAACTGGATTTTCTGCTTCTGGAATATCATATTTCCCATAACTTGTATTTAAGAATCCCATATCAAATGAAGCATTGTGAGCTACTAGAATCGTACCTTCTGAAAATTCTCTAAACAGTCTAAGAACTTCTTCTTCTGATTTGGATCCACGCACCATTTCATCTGTGATCCCAGTTAAATTGATTGTCGTTTGAGATAACGGATGTCCTGGATCGATAAATTGCTCAAATGTGTCGATAATGTTTCCTTTATGCATTTTAACTGCTGCAAGTTCAATGATCGTATCATAGACAGCTGATAATCCCGTTGTTTCCACGTCAAACACTACATAAGTTGCATCACTTAATTCAATGTGAGCTTCATTATAGGCAATCGGCACACCATCGTCTACGACGTTTGCTTCGACACCATATAAAATTTTGACTCCAGCTTTTTTTCCAGCACTATGAGCATCAGGAAACCCTTGTGCCCCACCATGATCTGTAATGGCAATCGCTTTGTGTCCCCATTTACCCGCTTGAGCGACGTAATCAGCAACGTTGTTTGTTGCATCCATCGTACTCATATTGCTATGTAGATGAAGCTCGACACGTTTATCGCCTTCTGGAGCATAATCTTTACGTGGTGCATGTTTGACTTCCATCAAGTCTTGGCAGTTCATTACTAAATCACGCATAAAAGTATCTTCTTGAATACTTCCACGAACTCGAATCCAGCTATTTTTTTGAATTGCATCAAAAACCTGTTCATCTTTTTCGCCATTCGAGAATTTTTTTACGATGAATGATGACGTGTAATCAGTAATTTTTAAAATCAAAATTTTCCTTTTAGAGCGTAATTCACGTACTTCTACATCGAAAACAAATCCTTCAATCGTCACTCGGCGCTCTTCTTCCAGAATATTTCCCATTGGCATAATCGGTTCGTCATTTGGAATATTCCGTCCAAGACGAATCGGACCTTCAAGTGCTGGACCTTGTTGTTGCTGTTGTTTTTTCTTTTGCTCATGCTTAATCAGTGATTCTGCTGCTTGTTGTTGGAATGCGGCATCTTGTTCTTGTTTCCGCTCTTCAAATAATGCTAACACCCGCTTCGCCTGTTGCTCATCCATCTTAGGCTCGATATGAAATTTTTGAAAACCGTAATTGATATATAGCTCCTCAATAATCGGCAAATATTGTTGTTTTAAATACGGAATAACGGCTTCATTATCAACTGGTAAAATTATTTTTTTATCTTCAATAATCGGTGTTTGAGTTTTGATTACACGCTGAACGAGAGGAGTGTCACATTGACCGTTAAGTAATGCCAATTGCCAATAGTCTGTAAGTTGTTCTTCTGTAAACTCATTTTTTTCAGTTGAAATTTTTACAGATACACTTGCAATTTGCTGAAAAGCAAGTTCTAATTGCTGCATAAATGATTGATACAGCATCACAGGCAATATTTCTCCAAATCCAAGATGAAATTCCCATAAACGACTTTGTTGATGCACAACGACTTTATCGATTCTTCCTTGTTGGATCAGTGGATGCTGCCGTTCTTGTTCATTTAATTGAATTTGATCAATCAACTTTGCAAATAATTCTTGTGCCTTTTCTGCCACTAAATGAACCTCCTAATTTTAAAAGCTAAACGAACGTACTCTGTTAGGAAAATAGGATATCCGAGGTGTTCCAATCTCAGGTACGTATTCTCTTTTTTACGAAAGCTTACCTAAACAATGACAGGACCATACGGCTTTCCTTGTGAAAGCAATTCGTAAAACCCAATCTATTTAAATTTCACCAGAGTTCAACTGGTTATCTTGATAAGAAAGAGGCCCTTAGACATTTCTGCCAAGTGCCTCGCCACAATTAAGTATACTATTTTTTCTATTGAAATACAATGTAAACCAAACATACAACGATCTGATTTGAAAGTCTTCTTTTAGCTGTTTATTAAGAGCAAACATCCATAAAACAAGATCAACGATCAGTTTCATGGATATTTTAGGCTTATTATTTGTCAGCATTCAATAAAATAGATAACGTACTTTCAAGTTCTTCTTTACGAACCTCAACCATTTCACCAGTTCGTTTGATTTTCACTTCCACTACACCATCAACCGCTTTTTTACCAACAGTGATTCTGATCGGACAACCAATCAAATCAGCATCAGCAAACTTGACACCCGCTCGCTCGTTACGATCATCTACTAGCACTTCATAACCTGCTACAGACATCATTTCTTCCACTTCTTGGGCCAGTTTTATTTGATACTCATCTTTTATATTCATTTGAACGACATGTAAATCAAATGGTGAAATTCCAGTTGGCCAATTAATCCCATTTTCATCGATGTTTTGTTCAACAATAGCTGAAAGCAGACGGCTAACTCCTATTCCATAACACCCCATGATTACGTGCTTTTCTCTACCATTTTCATCTAAAACAGTTGCGCCCATTGATTCACTATAGCGAGTGCCCAATTTGAAGATATGACCAATCTCGATTCCTTTAGTGAATTCTAAAACGCCGTTTCCATCAGGCGAAGGATCACCTTCTTGGACGAATCGTAAGTCCTCGTAACTGATTGGTGTAAAGTCACGCCCTGGGTTAACGTTGCTTAAATGGAACCCAGTTTCGTTTGCTCCAGTAATCGCATTAGCTAAATCTTGGACATGAAGATCTGCAAATAATTTCACATCTTCTGATAGTTCAACCGGACCAACTGATCCAAAATCTGCCCCTAAATATTTACGTGCATCTTCATCTGTTGCCTCTTCTAAGAAATCAACACCTAAGAAGTTTTTTAGTTTTACATCGTTCACTTCATGATCACCACGAACTAGCACTAAAACAGGTTCTTTATCAGCCATAAATAATACAGATTTAATGATGCGTTGTGGTTCAACATTGAAAAATGCTGCAACTTGTTCGATTGATCCAACATCTGGTGTTGCTACTTTTTCAATATCTAATTGTGTTTCGTGTGATTTTTTAGGCGTGTATAGACTAGTTGCCATTTCTAAGTTCGCTGCGTAATCGCCATCAGTAGAGAAACAAATCGTATCTTCACCGATATCAGAAATCGCCATAAACTCTTTCGAATCTTTTCCACCCATTGCACCACCGTCACCGATGATTGCTCTAAAATTCAGACCACAACGTTCAAAAATGGCTGAATAAGCTTTTTCATAAGCACGATACGATTGATCAAGGCTTTCTTCGTCTGCATGGAAAGAGTATCCATCTTTCATAATGAACTCTCTACCTCTTAATAAACCGAAACGTGGACGTTTTTCATCACGATATTTTGTTTGAATTTGATACAGATTCAACGGCAAACGTTTGTAAGAATTTACCTCATCACGAATTAATTCTGTAAAAGTCTCTTCATGGGTTGGCCCAAGAATGTAATCACGTTCATTGCGATCTTTCAAACGATAAAGGTTTGGGCCATATGTTTCATAACGCCCAGACTCTTTCCACAATTCTGCTGGTAGCAATGCCGGCATTAACATTTCTATTGCATCGATTTTATCGAATTCTTCCCGCATGATTTTTTTTAATTTTTCTAATACTCGATTCGCTAACGGTAAATAAGAATAAATTCCTGCTGAGACTTGGCGAATATAACCTGCTCTCAGCAGCATTTGATGACTTAAGACCTCTGCATCATTTGGTACCTCACGTAAAGTTGGGATTAGCATTTTTGACTGTTTCATTAGAACTCTCCTTTGTTTAAACGAATGATTGACTCTCCTCAAGTGATTCGTTATAAAATCCGATTACTTAGTTAAAAGAAAAAACGTTGAATATCATTCCATGTCACTAACACCATCAATAACATGATGAACCCAAAGCCAATCAATGTTAGTAACCCTTCTTTTTCCTGACTCAAAGGTTTTCCTCGTAGACCTTCCAAAATATTCAAAACAATTTTTCCACCATCCAAAGCAGGAATCGGTAATAAATTGATGATACCAAGATTGACAGATAGCATAGCCATCAACCAAATCACCGTATTTACCCCTGCTTTCGACGCTTCTGAAGACATCTGGAACATCATTACTGGACCACCCAATTTATCTAAACTAAATCCAGTAAATAATGATTTAAGAGCTTTGAAAATCTGCATAGAACTGCTCAAAGTGGTTTGGACCCCACCGAGTAGTTTATCAGCTAACCCAGTTTTTTTCGGAGGTAAGATGCCGATAACACCAATTTCCTGCTTACCCGATTTTTGACTTTTAGGCGTTATATCGACTTCTCTTGTTTTTCCACTTGATTCCACTATTAGATTTAATTCTTTCTTCGGACTGTCTTGAATGATCTTTGTGAAATCGTCCCAAGTATTAACTGACTTACCATCAATTGATACGATTCTCTCGTCTGCTTTTAAGTTGGCTTTTTCTGCTGGACTATCTGGTTGAATGCCACCAATTAGATTTGTATTTGTGTACGTTACCCCTCCTTGCATGAAAACATAGAGTGTAAACAATACAAACGCTAGAATAAAATTATTCATTGGACCTGCAAAATTTGTTAACATCCGTTGCCAAAGTTTGGCTGATTGAAATTGCACATCCGTTGGTGCGATTCTAACTTCTGTTCCATCTTGTTCAATGATAGTTGCATCATGATCCACTTTATAAGTGATCTCTTCAGATTCATCTCCATTGACATATCCTTTAATGAATAGCTCTTTCTCTAAATCAGCTTCCAGTAATTCAATTGGAATACTATTTGTTAACTGTACTTTTTTACTAGTATTGATTTTTACGACTTCTTTTTGTTCATTTAATTCAACAGACATCGCCATACCTGGCGGAAGTTCTGTATCCTCTTCACCTTGTCCTGCCATACGTACATAACCGCCGATTGGCAATATTCGAATCGTATAAGCTGTCCCATCTTTTCCTTGGTGAGCAAAAATCTTTGGCCCCATACCAATCGCAAATTCACGCACTAATATACCTGAACGCTTTGCGAAGAAAAAATGTCCAAATTCATGTACTAAGACAAGAATTCCAAAGACAATAATAAATGTAATGATTGTTTTCATAACCGACCTTCTTCCTTTATCCATCCTTCTACGATAGTTCTTGTTTGTTTATCAATCGCGATTACTTGTGCCAAAGTGACTTCGGTAGTCTCCTTGTAATTGTCAACAGCTCTTTGAACGAGCTGTTCAATTTGTAAATATGAAATCTTTCCATTAATGAATGAGGTTGCAGCAATCTCATTTGCCGCATTATAAACGGTAGGATACGCACCACCCTTTTTCCCAACAGTATATGCAAGTGCCAACATTGGAAAACGGTCAAAATCCATCGCTTCAAAATTCAATTGACCAATCTGAGCTAAATCAAATGTTTTTTCATTTTTAATTGGTAGACGACTTGGGTACGTCAACGCATACTGAATTGGTTCTCTCATATCACTAGGTCCTAATTGTGCCAAGTATGCACCGTCTGTTAGAACGATCATCGAATGAACAATACTTTCTTTATGTAAAACAACTTTTATTTTATCATAATCTGTGCCAAATAACCAATGGGCTTCGATAACTTCTAACCCTTTATTCATCATTGTTGCCGAATCAATTGTAATTTTTTGTCCCATTGACCAGTTTGGATGTTTCAATGCTTGCTCTAAGGTAACATCCTTCAGCTCATCCCGAGTCAAATCTCTAAAACTACCTCCTGAAGCTGTGATCATTAGCTCTTTAACATCGCTTTCTTTTTGACCTTCTAAACACTGAAATATTGCGGAATGCTCACTGTCAACAGGCAATATCGTGACGTTAAATTTTTTTGCTGCTTCCATAACCCACTGACCTGCCATGACCAATGTTTCCTTATTAGCCAACGCAATATCTTTACCTGACTCTATAGCAGCCATTGTCGGTCTTAACCCTACACTTCCAGTCACAGCTGTTAATACGACGTCAACTTCTTCCAAAGTAGCAGCTTTTATTAACCCTTCCTCATTTACACCAAATTCTATTTCTGGGTAGCGATCCGCTAGTTCTACTTTTATATCCTCTGAACCCACACCTACGTATCTTGGTTTCAATTGTTCGATCAATTCCAAACCCTTTTCCAAATTGGAATGGAATGTTAAAGATATGACTTGGAATAATTCTGGATATGCTGTAACAACAGCCACTGTGTTTGTACCTATTGAACCAGTAGCACCTAACAATGCGATTTTTTTCATAGTAAAAAGAAAAACCCTGATCATTCAGAGTTTTTTACCTTCCCTTCTTGTTTAGAAATTAAAATAGTCCGAATAAATGCATAATTGGAAAAACAAAAAGTAAACTGTCAAAACGGTCTAATATCCCACCATGTCCTGGTAAAATATTTCCAGAATCTTTTACATCGTAATGCCGTTTGATAGATGATTCAACTAAATCACCAAATTGACCAACCATTGAAAATACTATTGTTATGATCAACATAATTGGTAAATTGTACACAAATAATTCTTTATTCGGTGTGAGCATCAAGAATAAGAACGACACGACAACTGCACTGAGGATTCCTCCTAACGAACCTTCAATCGTTTTGTTTGGTGAAACTTCCGGCCATAATTTTCTTTTTCCAAACCGTTTTCCGATGAAATAAGCACCGATATCCGTTGACCATACAACAAATAATGCATATAGTAAAACGACAAAACCAGTATGTCTAGCACTCACAAAGTTTTGAAAACCAACCCCAACATACAAACTTGTAATAACCGGAAAACCAGCTTGAGAGATAGTATACATATTTTTTGAAGCAACTAGCCCACCAAGTAATATCATGACTGTTAAATAAAATAAAATAAAATTATCTGCTTTTTCTGGTAAAAAGAAGAACCAACGATCTTTTGGTAAAACCAAAAATACTGCCCCTAAAGCCGAAAGTATTCCTTCAAAACTAGCGATTTCTAAGCCTTTCATCCTGAATAACTCATAAACACCAACAACTGCTAACAGTGCAGCCGCTAACTCAATTACAAATTCCCCATACCAAATGATCGGTATAAAAACAACTAATGCTACGGCTGCTGTAATAACGCGCTGTCTCATTTTTATTCCTCCTCTGATTCTTTTAAACCACCAAATCGGCGATTCCTATTTTGAAATGATGCGAGAGCACTTTCTAATAACTCGCTATTAAAATCGGGCCACAATGCATCCGTAAAAAACAATTCGCTATATGCGATCTGCCAAAGTAAAAAATTGCTGATTCGTTCTTCTCCACTGGTTCGAATCAATAATTCTGGATCTCTTAAATCATCTGTTAAAAAGCCTGTCATCAAGTGATCTGCGATAGTTGCTTCCGTAATATCTTCCGGTGTAAGTTCACTATTTGCCGTTTTTTCAGCAATTTCTTTAACGGCTGTAATAATTTCAGCTCGTGAACCATAGTTTAAAGCAAAATTCAAAACCATACCAGTGTTGTCTTTTGTCTGTTCAATTGCGCGTTCCACTGCATCTTGAGTATGGGCTGGCAAAAATTCTTTGTAGCCCATCACATGAACTTTGACATTCTCTTTAATCAATTCAGGTACAAAAGTATCGAAAAAATCTACAGGTAACTGCATTAAAAAACTGACTTCATCTGTTGGTCGTTTCCAATTTTCAGTTGAAAATGCGTACAAAGTCAAAACTTTTATCCCTAATTTACTAGCATGCTTTGTAATTTTTTTAACAGTGTTCATTCCTTCTTTATGTCCAGCAACTCTCGGCAAGCGTCGATTTTGAGCCCAGCGTCCATTCCCATCCATAATAACTGCTACATGTTTTGGAATTGGCCCTTCGCTGTTAAAAGTAAATTTGCTCTCTGCTTGTATGTATTTATTCTTCTGCGGAAAAAAACGTAACATATTTTTCCCTCCATTTCAAAAATCTGTCTAGACTATTATAGCAATATCTTTCAGAAAAACCTATGCAAATGAAAGAATTTCGACATTATTTAATAATTTTATAGCTGAATTACAGTAATTCCCGTAGAAACCAAACTAAATCTACTCCAGAACGTGAGCTCTTGACAATTTTTTTAGTCCAAAATCATAAAAAGAGAGAGACTGGCTCATAACTCTACGAGTTACAATCCAGTCTCAAGGAATCCGGATAAAAGAAGGACACAAAAGTCAATCTCTAAAAAAACTTCTACCTCAAATTCTTGCTAAAAAGCAGCTATTTTTGAATGACTTTGGTGATTAGTTACTCTTCTTTCTCAGAGGGTTTATTTTCTTCTGGTTTTAGATTCCCCTTGCTAATACCGATTTGAACAACCGAGTTACTCGGAACAAATTCATTATACTGACTCATGTTAACAACAGTTCCTTTTGTGACTGTTGAATCAACATAATAAACTTGATAAGTGATGTTAGCTCCTTTAGATTGGTATTCGTCATAGAAAATCTTTTGCAAGTCTCCTTCTAAGGTATTATCGCGTAAGTCTTTAATATATGGTTTTCCAAATGAGTAAACCACCTGAATTACAGGTTTCTCCTCTTTTTCCTTATATTTTTTTCCAATTTCTACAGACTGACTAATAAAGCGACCATATGGAACGTCATCGTTGAATAATTGTTTCACTTGCACTTGTAATCCATTTGCTTTTGCTTCTGCTTCTTCTGCTGTAAATTGTGAAAAATCTGGAACTACTAAAGCTTTACCAGTTGAAACCGTAATTGACATTGTTTCTTTTTTGGCAACTTTTGTATCTTTTCCAATACTTTGCGAGATGATTTTTCCATTCTCAACATTGTCAGAATCTGCTTCATCTACTTTTAGCGAAATTTCATTTTTCTTAGCCCACTCTGTTGCTTCTTCTTTTGTCTTACTAGCAAAATCAGGTACTGATATATCTTTTTCAAAGACTTCTTTGCCTTTAGAATAATATACTTTTGCTTTGTCTTTACGTTTGTAATTTTCAGCTTTTACATCTTTATTCGTTATTTCAAATTTTAGATAGTCACCTGCTGGCACTGTATCACTATATTCTTCAATAACTGCGAGGTTATCAGCTTTTTGCTCACTTATCCAGCTTTTGGCTTCTTTGAGCTTCATTGATTTAAAATCTGGCAGGGATACAGCTCCTTCTGGATCAGCCCCTAAACTAGCATCAACGACTAGCTCTTTACCTTTTTTGATATTTTTATTTTTTACAGTCTGGTGAATGATTACATTTGCTTCTTTATTAAAGTCATACTTTTGCTCTACTTGAAGTTTAACACCATTTTCTGTGGTCCATTCACGAACTTCAGATAGCTCCTTACCTTCAAAATTCGGCACTTTTACATGAGTCATTTGATAATACCCAAAGTATAGTAAAAAAACAGCTGCTAAACTACCAAGACTGATAAAAATAAATTTTCTTATCTTTTTCTTTTTGTATGTTGGATCTGTTTCAATCACTTCTTCTGGGTTCTTTGATTGATTAATCGGTATTGCTACAACCGATTCATTTTCTGTTTTATTTGGCTCTTTTTTCGGTTCATACTTTTTCTTTTTGGCACGCTTTTTAGTATAAATCAACTCTTCAAGATTCTCTGTTTTAGTTTCTGAATCAGTTTTAGTTTCAATTGATTTAGTATTAGACGGACTGTTTTGAGGTCCAAAAGTATTCTCTGTAGAATTTTCCTTTTTCTCCTCAACTAATTTTTCTTTACCAGTCGGCATTTTTATTGTTCTTGTTTTTTTTGTCGATCTTGGATTGCTCAATTGCTCTTTTTGCTCGTTTTTTTCTTGACGGGTCTTTTCATAATTATCCCCGCTGAAATTTGATAAAAAATCACTCATACTTTTTTAACACACCTTTTTTCAGGTAATAGGTCTCATCAGATTGCTCCGCAATATCATTCGAGTGTGTCACGACAATAACACATTTGTTATGCACTTTGGCAAGGTTTTGAAAAATATCAACAATCTCTTGTTCCATTCCTTCATCTAAATTCCCAGTTGGTTCATCTGCTAAAATAACATCAACATTTGTAGCTAAAGCCCGTGCAATCGCTACACGCTGTTGTTCACCACCAGACAGCTGATTTACAAGACGATCAGCCTTCTCACTTGTGATCCCAATATAATCTAAAAGATTATAAGCCACTTCCTTTTGGTTAGCTGGCAACTCATTGTCGGTGATAGACATTGCTACCAAGACATTCTCTAATGCTGTTAGATAAGGGACTAAGTTATAACTCTGGAATATAATACTGATTTCATCACGACGATACTTCTCATAACCAATCGTCTTAATATCCTTCCCATTTAATAAAACTTGACCTTCCTTAGGGGTGTCTAAAGCACTTATCAATGAAAGAAATGTTGTTTTTCCTGAGCCAGATTGACCTAAAATGGTATGAAATTTTCCTTGTTCAAAAGAAACATTGGTATCTTTTAAAATAAAACGACGTTGATCGCCATCTTGATAAAAATAACTAAGATTTTTTGTTTCTAAAATTGCCATTTCCCTTACCTCCTACATCATGATTTTCTTCGGATTCAAGCGAACAATGTACAACAATGGTAAAATTGCTGCTAATAATACCGTTCCTAATCCAACGACTAAATAAGTGATGATATAACCTAGTGAGAATTTCACTTCATATGCATTCATGATGTCATCTGATGTAAGCTCAGTTGCCCCTAAGCCGTCAAATCCCATAAACATACCCATCTGATCATTCGCGCTATTTAAAAGATCACTATTCAATAAAGATTCTGAAACCATTTTCCCTAAGAAGTTACCAGTAATCAATGAAAGAAGCAATGCAATTCCGCTTATGATAAGCATTTCTATAATAATCTGGCCCATAACATGACTTCGTTTATCACCTAACGATAGGTAAATACCTAATTCATGTTTACGATCTCGCATAAATAGTAAAACAACAAGAGAAATAATCAGCAATGTTGCTATGACCGCAATCATAACTACATAACCCGAAATTTGAGACATTTTCTTCATGCTGCCACCAATTTGCTCGTATTGATCTGCCGAAGCTTTTACTGTATAGAGTTTTGGTAAAAGGGGCTGCGTTTCTTCTTTAAAAGCCTCTACATCCTCTGGACTATTTAATACATAGACTGGGGTATAATATTCTTCTTGATTGTCCTCTGATAAAAAGGGACTATTTGGATCAGCTTTTTTTAATTTTTCTAAATAGTCTTTATTGATATCCAATACTGTTTTGTTTGGTAGATAGACAGTATTAAGTTGTTGTAACGACATAAACTGTTGATTCATATTTTGATCATCATTTTTCTTATTTTCTTTATCTTTCATTTCTACAGTTGTCGGTTCAAAAATACCTATGATTTGGATGGGAATATCTATTTTAAATAATTCTTTTTCTCCATCCTCTTCAGTATAATCATATCCTCTACTATCCATGACCATTTGATCACCGACTGATAATCCGTTTTCTTCTGCAATTTTTGAAGAAATTAAACCAACATTTTTGCCATTATCAATTTCTTCTTGAGTGAATACTTTCCCCTCAACTAATTTAATGTTTTTTTCTTCAACGTCTAAGATTTTAGGATAGTTTGACCCTTTTAAGGTAATTCCTTCCATCATCCCACCAGATTGCTCTGAGTCCAATGAAGCACTTTTTAAATTTTTTGTCTGTAACATCGTCACAGCATTATAATCATAGTATTTTACATAAGGAGAATCGCCTATTTTTTTCATTAAATCAACTTTAAGTTGTTCAATTTTAAGATCTTCCTTTGAAAACTCATCTTGATTGTTTTCATAATCAAGTTGAACAGTCGCCATACCACCTAACTGTTTTTTTACACTTTTTTCAACATTTTGTGTCGATTGCTGAATCGCTATTGATCCTGCGATAACATTTCCCAATACAAATATCACTGCAAATAAAATTAGTGATTTCCCTTTTTTTCTAGTGACACTGCATAATGCACGTTTGATAAAATTCACTTTCTCATCTCCCTTTAAGAAAAATATAGCTATTATCATTATTCCATAACACTCAACGTTTAACAAGATGTTTTTTCATACACTTGCCTAAACTTACAATTTCTATAGGTTATAATTTTATAATTAATTGTTTTATCCAATTAAAATAACAATTTTATTTTAAATAAACAAAAAAACAACAATAAATCTCGCTAGTTAAAGTCTGATTTTTTGTTGTTTTTATTTTAATATACTTAAACTTCTAAAAGTTCTTTTTCTTTTTCTGAAGTGATAGTATCAATATTTTTTACACTATCATCTGTTAATTTTTGAGCTTCTTTTTCTAAGTTACGTAACTCATCTTCAGTGATATCATTACTCTTTTGCTGTTTTTTCAGCTCGTCGATAGCATCACGACGAATATTTCGAACGGCGATTTTAGCATTTTCTGCTGCTTTTTTCACATCTTTTGCTAATTCTTTACGACGTTCTTCTGTTAGTTGCGGGATCACTAAGCGAATCACCGTTCCATCATTTGTTGGACTGATTCCGATATCACTAGCTTGAATCGCTTTTTCGATATCTTCAAGTGAATTTTTATCAAAAGGAGTAATCATTAAAACGCGAGCTTCAGGAATGTTGATGCCTGCAAGTTGATTAACTGGTGTAAGAGCTCCATAATAATCTACTTGAATTCGATCAAGAAGGCTTGCATTTGCACGCCCTGCACGAATTTGACCAAGTTCACGTTGTAAACTTTGTTCTGCTTTACTCATTTTTTCTTTTGCTGTTGCTAATACAGTTCCACTCATTTTCTATTTCCCCCTTACGGTTGTTCCAATATTTTCACCTAGACATGCACGGCGAATGTTACCTGTTTCATTTAAATTGAAAACCACTAATGGAATATCATTATCCATACTTAGTGAGCTTGCTGTTGAATCCATCACTTGTAGACCTTTTGAAATCACATCCAAATGTGTCAATTCTTCAAATTTGACTGCATTTGCATCTAATTTAGGATCAGCAGAATACACACCATCAACATTGTTCTTAGCCATTAAAATTACATCTGCATCAATTTCTGCTGCACGTAAAGCTGCAGTTGTGTCAGTTGAGAAATATGGATTTCCTGTTCCACCAGCAAAAATAACGATACGTCCTTTTTCTAAATGACGTTCTGCACGACGACGAATATATGGTTCTGCAATTTGACGCATTTCAATAGAAGTCTGAACGCGAGTTGGAACTCCTAGATTTTCTAATGTGTCTTGCAGTGCTAAAGCATTCATCACAGTAGCAAGCATTCCCATATAATCCGCTTGAGCACGTTCCATACCCATTTGTGCACCAATTTGTCCACGCCAGATATTTCCACCACCTACTACAATCGCCATTTCAATTCCTAATTCGTGAACTTCTTTTATTTCTTCTACTATTTCTTTAATTGTTGGAGGTTTAATTCCAAACCCTTCTTCTCCGGCCAAAGCTTCGCCACTTAACTTTAATACAACACGTTGATATTTAGGTTTTACCATTTTTGATTTCCCTCCACCGTTTGTCTAAGAACATTTTAACATACTCTGGACTTTCTGCCAGTCTATTGTCTATTTCTTTTGATTTGCCTAAAAAAAGGGAGCGCATCTCAATGCGTTCCCAACTGTTACAATAGCAACAGATTTATTTTTTGATTTGGCTCATAACTTCATCTGCAAAGTTGTCTTCACGTTTTTCAATTCCTTCGCCAACTTCAAAACGGATGAATGATTTAACTGTTGCACCTTTAGATGCAACATATTTTTCAACTGTCATATCAGGATCTTTAACGAATGGTTGATCCACTAATGAAATTTCAGCTTTGAATTTGTTTAGACGGCCAACAACCATTTTATCAACAATATTAGCTGGTTTGCCTTCGTTTAAAGCTTGTTCAGAAAGAATCGCTTTTTCATGTTCTAATTCTTCTTGAGGAATTTGAGATTCATTCACATAACGTGGATTGATAGCTGCTACGTGCATCGCAACATCTTTAGCAACTTCTTCATCAGTTGTTCCATCTAATACAGTCAATACTGCAATACGTCCGCCCATGTGTAAATAAGCACCAAACGCAGCATTGTCATCTTTTTCTACTAATTCGAAACGACGGAAATTGATTTTTTCACCAATAACAGTTGTTGCTTCAATCAATTCAGTTTCTAATGTGCCTTTATCTGTTTTAAGAGCTAAAGCTTCTTCCATGTTTGCTGGTTTGTTTGTAGCAATCTCAGTAGCGATTTTTTTAACTAAGTCTTGGAACATTTCATTTTTAGAAACAAAGTCAGTTTCAGAGTTTACTTCAACGATTGCTGCAAAGTTACCGTTTGAAGCAACGTTTGCTAAACCTTCAGCAGCCACACGATCATTTTTCTTAGCTGCTTTTGCCATTCCTTTTTCACGTAGGTAATCAACTGCTGCTTCCATGTTACCTTCTACTTCTACTAATGCTCTTTTTGCATCCATCATACCGACACCAGTCATGTCGCGTAATTCTTTAACTAATTTTGCTGAAATATCTGCCATTTTTTTGTTCCTCCTAAGTTTTAAAAGCGTAGCAGGATTGCTCAGCTCTGACTGAAAAATAGGAAAACATAAGTGAGGTGCTTTTTGCCTCATTTATATTTTGTCTTTTTTCCGAGGAGCTAGCCTGCGTAGCTAGATAATTTAATTATAAAATTCGTTTTAAAAAAGCTATCTCAAAGGAGAATCAGGCTTTTTCGCCTAGCCTTCGAGACAGCTCCGTTATTTTAAATTATTCTGCTGAATCGTTGCTGCCTTCAACAACATCAACGATTTCTTCGATAGAAGTTGCAGCTTCTGGCGCTTCTTCAACAAAGATTTCTTCGACAGCTTGATCTTCACCTTGGTTTCCTTCGATGAAAGCGTCAGCCATTTTAGCAGTGATCAATTTAACCGCACGAATTGCATCATCATTTGATGGAATTACTACATCGATTTCATCTGGATCACAGTTAGTATCAACCATCGCAACGATTGGAATGTTCAATTTTTGAGCTTCTTGAACAGCAATACGTTCTTTACGAGGGTCAACGATATACATTACATCTGGAATTCTAGGCATATCAGCGATACCACCTAAGAATTTTTCAAGACGTTCACGTTGTTTGTTTAAACCAACAACTTCTTTTTTAGGAAGAACTTCGAAAGTTCCATCTTCTTCCATTTTGTTGATATCTTTCAAACGTTTGATACGTTTTTGGATTGTATCCCAGTTAGTTAAAGTTCCACCTAACCAACGGTGATTTACAAAGTATTGACCTGAACGAATTGCTTCGTCTTTGATCGCTTCTTGTGCTTGTTTTTTTGTTCCTACGAATAATGCAACACCGCCGTCTTCAGCAACATTTTTCATGTAATCGTAAGCAGCATCTACTAATTTAACTGTTTTTTGTAAGTCAATGATGTAGATTCCGTTTCTTTCTGTGAAGATGTATTTCTTCATTTTTGGGTTCCAGCGACGAGTTTGGTGTCCAAAGTGTACGCCGGCTTCTAGTAATTGTTTCATAGAAATTACTGCCATGGGTTGTTTCCTCCAATTTGGTTTTTATTTGTTCCCTCTTTCCAGTTTTAAGCTCTCTTGTGGACTATATTCCTATAGCACCTCACAAGAAATATACTGAAAATGTGGATTTGATGTATTCTCCAGAAATTCTAAAAAATAACACCTTTGTTATTGTACAACAGATCCTTAACAATTTCAACAGGTTTTGCACGTGTTTTACAAATTATGTTTCAAAATAACTTTCAACATCTGCAACTCACTCAGAAAAGGAACTGTTTTTGATCATTCATCATGTTCAAGAATGACTCGATCATTTAGTGATTGAATATTTCTATTATTATGTTTATAAAATTCTTGGAACATTTTGATTTGTTTTTTTGAGACCTCTACTGGATTTCTCAAAATATACCATTCCACATTTTCAGTTAGTGGCGGCGTTGTTAGTGAGCCTAAATAATGGTAGTAACTCATATTTTTTGGAAACATTAATTCAATGTCTAAAATTTCTGATTTTTTCCCTTCTGACACATCGTCTAGTACTTCTTGAAATCCTTCATTATCGGATCCTTCTATAAAGAACACACCGATAACGGCTAAGCGCCCCTCTTGGGACTGATTCACAAAGTGTGCTTCTAACGGATAATGTTTTCCGTCCACCGTATGTTCACTCTCAGCGTGAAAATGGAATTGTGTCAAAGCAAATGTTCGCTGGTTGATTGTAGCTGAGCCGGAATTCGTAACTTGAATGCTATGTCCATTATTTTCAGCTTCAGTGATTTTGCCACTGTAATCTAATTTGATTGTTCCGCTATCATTCATCTTTTCTACTGAAGAAATCGGAATGTCAATTGGTGACTGCATCTTTCCTGATACCTGTTCCCAGCTTTCTTGATCATTGTACTCAAAATGACCAGCTTTCTTTTTGAGAGAGCTCTTTTTTGTGTGTGAAGAGCTTTCACTAGTTCTAGTTTGTGCTTGATTTGTACAAGCCGTTACAAATAGTAATGATGAAAACATCACTGTAATAAGTAACTTTTTTTTCATATTGTGGTATCCTTCTTTCCGTTCTGATTTACTCAGCGAAAAAATCTAAGCTTGATTATTATACAGTAAACAGTACTGGAGTTAAATTGGTATAGTTGATAATTTTTTATTAAATTTAAAACGAGGCTGAAACGAAATATATGCGGTCTATATTTCGTTTCAGCCCCGTTTATCAGTCATTCTGTCAGATGATACATTAAAATGCCAGCTGCGATCGCTACATTTAATGATTCTGCGGCTCCTTTAATTGGAATATAAATATTTTTGTCTGTCTGCTCTAAAATCGCTGTTGAGACTCCTCTTCCTTCATTCCCCATTATCAAGGCGTAATCACTTTGACTTGTTATTTCCTTGTAAGAAACAGCATCTGGATTTAGTTCAGTTCCAAAAACTGGGATCTTTGCTTTTTTTAATTCACCAATAACTTCACCTAATGGTTTTCGTATAACAGGCAGATGATAGTTACTTCCCTGCATCGCCCGCAGTACTTTGGTGTTATAGATATCTGAACTTCCGTCACCTAAAACTACGCCAGAAAGACCCGCTGCATCTGCTGTTCGAATCATCGTCCCTACATTACCCGGATCTTGGACATTATCTAATAGTAACCAGCTACCTGAGAACTGGATATTGTTCTCATACTTTGGCATCTCAACAATGGCAATCATCCCTTGTGGTGTCGGCAACTCTGAAAGAGTCGCTAAGACTTCATCGGAAACATTAATGATATTCTCCTCTGGCTGTTGCTCAAGCCAAACCGACCATTCACTTTTCCCACGTTGATTACAAAGTATCCAGCAAATATGTTCATTAGCTTTAACTGCTTCTTCAATCAAATGAAATCCTTCGATGATATATTGTTTTTTTTCTTCTCTGTATCTTTTCTTATGTAGTTTTTTCAATTCTTTAATCATTGCATTTTTTGTTGATAAAATTTCTTTCATTTCTACACCTCACATTGTTATTATAGCATGTTTTTTTTATTCAGACAGTCACTACTTACTTGCCAGTTGCTAAAAAAATCGCTATCATTGGATTTAATTAAGAGCGAGGTGTGCAACAATGAGAAAAGTACGTATGAATGTACAAGGACGAGTTCAAGGTGTTGGTTTTCGCTATATGACTAAAATGGTTGCCGACGAGCTAGGAATTTATGGTACTGTCAAAAATGAAGATGACGGGTCGGTTTCAATTGAATCTCTAGGTGATGAGGATTCTATGTCCACTTTTATTCAAAAAGTCAAAGATTCACCCAGTCCGATGGGACGCGTGACCTATGTAGACATCCAAGAAGACCCATTGATTGAAGACTATGCTAGCTTCAAAGTTACCAATTGATTTAAAACAAGAAGAATCTTACTCAGTCTTGAGGCGGATTCTTCTATTTTTTATTGAAAAAAAACGCTTTTTCAAGTATAGTTAACCTTGTGCAAATTTTTTAGAAAAGGACAGAATAAAATGAGAAAATTAAATAAGTGGCTACTGAGTTCTGGTCTGTTTACTTTAGTACTATTTTTATCAGGATGTGTAAAGACAGGATCAGATGGTCAACCAACTGGTGAAGGAATCATCTATAATTTATTAGTGAAACCAATGAGTAGTGCCATTACATATCTTGTTGATAACTTCGATTGGAATTATGGCTGGGCAATCATTTTTATTACAATCATTGTTCGACTTATCATTATGCCACTAGGTTTGAACCAATCGAAAAAAAGTATGATTCAAACGGAAAAAATGCAAGCAATCAAGCCTCAAATCGATGCCGTTCAAGCAAAAGTAAAAGAAGCAACCACACGCGAAGAACAAATGCAAGCTCAAGCCGAAATGCAGCAAGTCTACAAAGAGAATAATATGAGCATGATGGGTGGTATCGGTTGTTTACCATTGTTGATTCAAATGCCAATCTTTTCTGCTTTATTCTTCGCCGCTCGGTACACCAAAGGAATTAGCGATGCCTCATTTTTTGGTGTCAATCTAGGCCAACCAAGCATCATATTTGTTGTTTTGGCAGGTGTTGCCTACTTACTTCAAGGGTACCTTTCTACAATTGGTATTCCAGAGGAGCAAAAGAAAACAATGAAATCCATGTTGATCGTATCACCATTAATGATCGTATTCATGTCAATGAACTCTCCTGCGGGTGTAACATTGTATTGGGTGGTCGGTGGGATTTTCAGCAGTATCCAAACATTGATTACAAATAAATTCTTGAAACCAAGAATTAAAGCTCAAGTAGCGGAAGAATTAAAGCAAAATCCACCGAAACAAGTCTTTACACCTCGTAAAGATGTAACCCCAGCAGCAGAAGAAACTATGCCAAAAGCAAGCGTTCAAAAGAATGCTTCTGGTACAGGTAGAAATGCTGGAAAACAAAATAGAAAGTAACAAAAAAACAAGAGTCATCTGCAAACATTTCTTTGCGTTGGTTCTTGTTTTTACTTTTTATTTGTTAAAATTCCGAAGACGAAAAGATCAACAACTTGAGCTATACTCAGTGCTGTGTTACTTTGCTCCGTCTTTATATACGGAGATAACGTGTTAAGGAAATGTGTGGTCGCAACTTCGGGCGATACCCCCAGACGCAATGAAAAATCATTTTCTTGAAAAAGACTCAACAATGGAACTTTGTAGGACTTATTCCATAGTGAAAACAATTTCAGTTGGGTCTCTTTTGTTAACTTCGTCCTAAAATCATGCATCATCAAATCAAAATCAAAAGGATGTTTTGTTTTGAGACACTCTGCAAACTTTTGTAGTTTATTGATAGTTTCAAGGTCTTGATCTTCAACAATTTTAACAAGCTCTTGGTTCACGTCACTTAGCAAACTTTCAATAACTCCAACGTAAACTTCTTCTTTATTTTTAAAATGATGGTACAAATTAGGTTGCGTCACCTCAGCTAGCTGAGCGATCTGTCTTGTTGAAGTACTTTGGTATCCATTATCCATAAATAATCTTGTCGCCACTTGAATAATTTTAACTCTTGTATTTTTCGTTTCTTTATCCATTACTTAGCCACCTATAATTGAATTCATTGTCATTTTAACAGAAGCAGCGCAAGAAACATATACTAGATAACCCTCTTTTTCCTTTTAATCGAAGAAACTAATACAAAGATACAAACAATGGTTAAAATAATTAGACTAATAGTAACCACATTAATAATGATTGGATACGCACCATTCCACCCGTCTGATGCTTGATGTTTGTTCAAAATACCATAGTAAGCCCACATAGTTGCTAGACCATATGGGATATCGCGATTCCTAATGATCGTTACACCAATAATCATTAGTCCGACAATCAATATAATAACCGTCCATACTATTTGATTATTTTGAAGAAAATTAATATCTTTATCAACCAAAAAAGCTGTTATATTTGCGATAGTTGCAATTGTAATCCAACCAAAATAAATGCTGAATGGTAACCTTACATAAACAGCATCTTTTTTGATCAACTTTATATTTGCTAACATACGATTCACATAAATCAACACAACTAGCAAAGCGAACATAATCACAACCGATAAACCAATATAGAGATATTGCCATGCCAGTAGCCAAATGCTATTTAATATAGAAGAAATTATAAATAAAATCCTTATTTTTTTACTGTTTTCTTGATTAGCTAAAATAGAGTGCTCTGTAGGGTTTAACCATTGATAAAGAACAAAACCTGCCAACGACAAATAAATCACTGACCAAATTGTAAACGTCAAACCCGCTGGTGCAAATAAATTGGGGTAAGTATCTGAAACTTCTCGCGTTGTCATGCCATTTAAAGGTAACAAAACAGCCGCTACATTTGTGCCAAGCATCACAGCGTAAATGATGGTTACTAATAATTTTGATCTTAAAGACTGATTTTTATCCATCATACTCTCTCCTTCATAATCCTTTTTTCCCAATAAATGGAACAAACTTCGGTGTTTTATCTGCATAAGCAATAAAGTCGGAGCGATCTTTGTATTTTTTTTCAAGCAAAGGGACACCGGATACATATAACAGTAACAACGTAATCGTGATAGGTCCAATGATCCCCCAAATATTTCGTGCGTCATTTAAACTAATAAGAAAAATCCCCCACCAGCCAAGTGCTTCACCAAAATAGTTAGGGTGTCTTGTCGTGGCCCACAAACCAGTCGTTAAAAGTTGCCCATGATTTTGACTGTCACTTTTGAATTTAGTTAATTGATAATCACCAATCATTTCGTATCCAAAGCCAATTATCCAGATCAAGATACCCAGTCCATTCCACCAATAAAAAGTGTTGGTAGAATTTGTCATCACAAAAAGGATTGGCATAGAAACAATAAGTAAAAGGATGCCTTGCAAAATAAAAACATTTAAATAAGCTTTTAATTTTGCCCAACTCTTTCCCCAACGTTTTCTCATATTCACATAACGATAATCCTCAGGTTTCCCGATATTCCGCTTGGCTAAATGGAAAAACAAACGAAGTCCCCAGATAGTCACTAACACAAGAATAATTGTACTAACCACTGTTCTTTCAGGCATAGCTAAGTAACCCGTAACTGCCACGAGAACAAAACCAATGCCCCAAGCCAAATCGACGATAGAATTATTATGAAGCGATTGTGCCAAAAAGAATAACGCCGTAAAGTATAGAAATAACACACAACTAATTATCCAGATAATCATCTTACATCCACTCCTTCTTTTAATTCAACTGCCACAGCCACACATCCTTGCCCCGCACTTATTGCAATAACAGTTGAGATATCCATAACGTAACTCGGTTGAAAACCAAGTTGTTCTATTAATTTACTTTTCCATTGCAAAGCTCTTTTTTCTGAATTTGCATGAACGACAGCGTAACGTTTGATCATCCTTTTTTCACACAATTTTTTTAGTTGATTAATAATTTTTTTTTCGTTTCCTTCTAAACTAAAGGCAAAATCACTCAACTTTCCTTCCCCGTCTTTGTTCAAACTAACAATAGGTTTCAAATTGATTTTCTTTGCTAATTTCCCGATGAATTGAGGTATTCTGCCAGAATCTATCATAGGATTCAAATCATCAACACTAACTAAGATTTGAATTTGGTTCCTTCTCTCTTTTGTTCTTTTTACCAATTCTTCAAAGTCTATACCAGATTGAATCCATTCATTCGCGCTCATTACCAATAATCCCTGCGCAGCAGAATTTTGTTTAGAATCAATCACCTCAATTTTAGTATTCGCAGATACTCTTTGCTTGGCCGCTTCTTTCAAAGTATGGTAAGTCCCGCTTAATTTCCCAGCAACTGTAACAACTAAAATCGCCTCGTATCTAGTTTCTAAAAATGAAAATAGATTTTTTACAGTCTTTAATGTCGGTTGAGAGCTAGTCGCTCGTTCGTTCTTTTTTTCAGTTAACTCAAAAAACCGAGTACTTTGAATCGTTATTTTATCGATATAACTGGTCTTGTCGATTAATATGTTCATTGGCAAGACATGAATCTGATTCTTTAGTAAATAATCAGCAGGCAAATCAGCAATTGAATCCGTTACTAAAGCAATTGGTGCTTTTTTTTGTGTATTTACTCGATATTGCAATAACATATCGTCAGCTTTTTGTTGCATTGGTTGACCTACTGTACTTAAATAGCTCAACACTTGATCAGGACAGTTAGAATGAATATGAATTCTAGCTTTTCCCCGATTCACAGCTATAACTAATGAATCTCCATAAACACTTAATTTTTCTTGAATTTCATCTTTTGATCGTGTTACTTGATCTAATAGAATTTCGGTACAATATCTATACTTCGGCTCTGATGTATCTTTATGAAACGACTCAGAAACCTCAAGTTTTACAGAATAATTAGAATCAATCGTTGATTTGGTCACTGCTTGTTTCGTTAAAAACGCTTGGGTAAAACCTTCAATGAACAAATAAAAGCCTTTTGCTCCTGCGTCGACAACTTGATTTTTTTGTAATATTTTTAATTGTTTTGTTGTATTTTCTAATGCTTCCTTAGCCTCAGTGAGGGCATGTGGTAACAGTTTTTCTAAACTATTCATTTGCTCACTTTCGTTAAGAGCTTCCGCCCAAGATCTAATGACAGTAATAATTGTTCCTTCGACTGGGTTTTCAATTGCCTGATAAGCCTCGTTGATTGCTAACTTCACACTCTTAATGAAGCTCTTAACAGAATTTTTTTCCTCTTGAAGCAATAGATTGTTATAAATTCCATTAAAATATTGTGCAAAAATAATACCCGAATTTCCTCTGGCACCTAGCAGAGAAGCTTCTGCAATATTTTCAAATACATCGAGTACTGAAGTTGAATCACTTTTTGATTCCTCAAGTATCGTCTCCATCAAGGAAGCTAAATTACTTCCAGTGTCTCCGTCTGACACTGGAAAAACGTTAATTTGATTCAATTCTTGTTTCTCATTTATCAGTTGAATAGCACCTTGTTGAAACGCAAACTGCAACTCTTTATAATCAATAAATTGATTCCTCATACACGACTTACCTCCAATTAAAATGCTGTGCAACAAAGACAGTAATACCGCAAGTAACTGCGGTAACAAAACCACCCCACACTAAATCAATAACAGTTATGAGTAATGGCCAGTCTTTAATTGTAGCCAGATTTGTTAAATCATATGTCCCATAGCATAACACCCCAAGAAACGCCCCCGCAGCAACAGCATATAGTAAACTATCTTTTTCAATTGCAGGGTAAACAATAAAAAATAGTATACCAATCAGATATAACCCATAAAAAATAACGGCTGGAACAATTTTAGTTGACCCTAACAAGTTACCTAGATGATCTTGATACATTTTTTTCGCAATTAATAGTAACCAGATAAAGTCCAGCACAAGGAACGTAAGAGCCGCAATACTAAATAATTTTATGAAATGATTCAATTTACTTCCTCCTAATAAAAAATAGTACAACAACCTTATCAATCGATAAGGTTATCGTACCACGTTAAAATTATTTAAGAAAAAATTTTGCTTGCCATCTGTTAAATCTAATTCAAAAATTTTGTATAAAAAACTGGAACATAACTAAAATCGTTATATCCCAGCTACTTAAAATCTGAATAAGTATTTGTAAAAACAAATTTTCAAAAAATAGCCTGTCTGTTCCAATTTACTACTTGATTTTATTCTTATTTTACAATCAATAAATCAAGACTAGCTAATGATAAAGCCATTTTAGCAATTCGATTCAGTTCATTCAAGCGATTTGCCTTCACTTGATCATCCTCTACCATAACCATTGTTTCTTCAAAATAAGCTTCAATCAATGCGCGTAAATTCACTAGTGCTTGATAATTTTCTGACATGGTATTATCAGTAAATTGTTCTTCAATCTCATTTACTGCTTTATGCAATGCTCTCTCTGCATTGTTTTCAAATAACGCCACATCAACATGATTTTCTTCACTTAGTAACTCTCGACCTTTTTTAGCCAAATTTATTACTCGTGTCAAAGCTTCCATTGAGGGTCTGAAATCTTCATCAAGTAAATGCCTTTTCAAGATTGTTGCTGATGAAAATAGTTTTGCTAAGTCTTTTTGTTCAGAAGAAATCACAGCATCGATCACATCATGGCGTACATCTTTTGTCATCAATAACTGGCGTAGACGTGCTTTTACAAAATCAATGACTTCTTCTTGTCCTGCGGTCAACTGAATCCCATATTTTTGGCTGTCTGCATTAACGGCTGCATCGATTTCCATTTGAAGTTGAACTAGTGGGAACTGCCAACCTTTATTTTCAATAATTCTGATCACGCCATATGTTTGACGTCGTAATGCATATGGATCATTAGAACCACTTGGAATCATACCTACCGCAAAGAATGAAAAGACACTATCTAATTTATCTGAAATCGCCAAAACTGCACCAATCGTAGAAACTGGGAGTTCTCCTTCACTTGATGTTGGTAAATAATGTTCACGAATTGCTTGAGCTACTGCTGGTTTTTCACCTTGAAGTAATGCGTATTTTTCTCCCATGATTCCTTGTAATTCTGGAAACTCACCAACCATATTCGTCACTAAGTCAAATTTATAAATTTCAGAGGCTCGTTTTAAATCAGTCAATTCTTGTTCTGATAAACCAACTTCTTTACCAATAATTTGCCCGATAATACTCACTCGCTGCATTTTTTCATAAATCGTACCAATTTTTTCGTGGAATGTAACATTTTTCAATTTATTGATGCATTCATCAATTGATAACTTTTTATCTTCATTATAGAAAAACTCCGCATCTTCTAAACGAGCAATCAAAACTTTTTCATTGCCTTTGATTACATTTTCGATATGCACACTGTTACCATTTCTTACCGCAATAAAATGCGGTAACAATAAGCCTTGTGCATTACGCACATCAAAATAACGTTGATGTTCTTTCATTGAAGTGACCAAGACTTCATCTGGAACAGAAAGATATTTCTCATCAAAAGCTCCCACAAAAGCAGTTGGATATTCAACTAAATTATTGACTTCTTCCAATAAATTCTCGTCTAGTTCTAGCGTCCAATGTCTTTTTTCAGCTAATTGATTTGCTTGATCAACGATCATTGTTTTTCTCTCATTAGGGTCAACAATGACAAACTGTTCTTTCATTTTTTCTTCGTACTCACTTGAATGATTGAACACTACATCGTCCCCTAAGAAACGATGGCCTCGAGAACTTTTGCCTGTTTTTACATCTAAAACAGAAAATGGAATTAATTCATCATCTAATAAAGCAACAATCCAATGAATTGGACGGATATATTCAAAATCATAGTCTGCCCAGTGCATCGTGACTGGGAAAGTCAAACTTGTAATAACCTCTTTTAACCCTGATAATACATCGATTGTTTTCTGTCCGTGGTTATGTTTTGTTACATAGACGTATTCTACACCATTCAATTCTTTAAACGTGATTGCATCTGTAGTCAAACCTTGACCTCTGACAAAGCCTTGGGCTGCTTTACTCCAATTTCCTTCAGGATCTTGGGCGATTTTTTTAGCCGGACCTTTAACCTCTTCGTGTGTATCCTCTTGTTGCTCTGGTAATTGTGTCACTCGAACTGCTAACCGACGAGGTGTAGAAAAACTTTGAACAGTCTCATAAGTTAATTTATTTTCATCTAGGAATTTTACTATTTTGTTTTCTAATTGTAAACGACTTGGGCTGACAATATGGGCTGGCATTTCTTCCAAGCCAATTTCAAGTAATAGGTCCTTTGCCATGTTATTTTGCCTCCTTAGAAGTTTGATTGTCTTTATTTAAAAGCGGGAATCCTAATTTTTCACGTTCTGCAACAAAAATTTTTGCTACGGCTTTTGCCATATTTCTGATACGAGCTAAATATCCGGCACGTTCCGTTACAGATACCGCACCGCGAGCATCTAACAAGTTAAATGTATGACTACATTTCAAGATATAATCATAGGCTGGATGAACTAAATTTTCATCAATACAACGTTTCGCTTCTTTTTCAAATTTATCAAAATTTTCCAATAGCATTTCTTGATTGCTGATTTCAAATGAATACTTCGAATGTTCATACTCAGGTTGATTGAAAATTTCTCCGTATTTTACCCCTTCTGTCCATTCTAGATCGTAAACACTTTCTACTTCTTGAATATAAGATGCCAGACGTTCGATCCCGTAAGTAATTTCTGAAGTGACCGGATGACAAGCTAGTCCGCCTACTTGTTGGAAATAGGTAAACTGCGTAATTTCCATACCATCAAGCCAAACTTCCCACCCCAGACCTGCACATCCCATAGAAGGATTTTCCCAGTTATCTTCAACAAAACGAATATCGTGAGCTAAAGGATCGATTCCTAAGAGCTCTAAACTTTCTAAGTATAACTCTTGAATATTTTCTGGAGAAGGCTTCATAACTACTTGAAATTGATGATGTTGATACAGACGATTTGGATTTTCTCCGTATCGTCCATCCGCTGGTCTTCTTGAAGGTTCTACATAAGCAGCATTCCAAGGTTCTGGACCGATTGCTCGTAGGAAAGTATACGGACTCATCGTCCCTGCCCCTTTTTCCGTATCATAAGCTTGCATCAGCATGCAGCCATTTGATGACCAAAATTTTTGTAACGTTAAAATCATTTCTTGTACAGTAAGTTTCTTTTCCATTAAAATCCTCCTAAATTTAAAAATATAAACGAATGATTACTTTTACAATGCGGTAACAAGTGAGTAAAACTCAATTACTTCACCTGTATATGATCCTTATTATTCTTTATCTGAACTAACAACTTGATAAGCGATAGTCCTTTTAACTTGTTCTGTGAAAAATCAGCAGGTAAAAATGTTGTATTGAATTGCATGCCGTATCTCCTTTTGATGATGTAACTAAATCACACAGAAATTTCAGAAAACAAAAAAGTCCCCATGCCTCTCAGAGACATAGGGACGAATAATCGCGGTTCCACCCTACTTCCGATAGTAACTACCGGCAGCTTCGTTTTAACATACTCAAAAGCGCCCTTCAAAAGATGCTAGTATCCGGCTTACACTTTCCCAGACTCGCTGTTACAGCAGATCTTTTTACTCTTCTTTTTCAACGTATTTATTTAATTACTCCTTATGATAATCTTTGATTCATGAGATGTCAAATTATTTTTTAAATTATCACAAACTACTAAACACAAATTGCTTTCTTTGTACATATCTTACATACTTCGTAGGCAGTATATAACAGCATTCTTTGCTGAAAGTTTTGTTAATGCATTTGCCGAAAGAATCACATTAACGCTGAAAAATAAAGAGTTAAAGCAAGAAATTATTTTGAATTTAAATAGGGATAAGAAAGAATTTAAGATAACAGAAAAATCATTTAAATTAGATGACAAAAAAATGACGGCAAGTTAAGCTTTGATCAAGCAACCCTTGTACCTAAAGAAAAAAGAAAGATGACAAACAAACAACAAAAGCAACTGAACCTCAATCAGTCGCACTTGAAGAATATCAGTGGAAAGTTCTGCCAACACTTCAGAAACATCAAGTACAAATAAAGAAACGGACATAGAAGAAATAAGCACTACTCGAGATATAAGTTTACCTAAAAAAATAATTTTAAAACAAAAGATCTTGACTTTAAAATTACTTCTATCAAAATTATCCTGCCTGGCAAAGAAGGAAATGAATATGAAACTAAACCAGTCATTGCTTTTTAGTATGATATTACAAATACCTCTTCAAAGGAATATAATATGTCAGCATAGAATAGTGCAGTGAGTGCTTATCAAGACAATGACCCTAACACTTTGAAAACTTTAAAAGTTGGTAGTCTACTTGATAAAACATTTCTTTATTCACAATCTGATTACATTAAACAAGGCGGCACCACACAAGGCGCTACCGCTTATGTATTAGATGATACAAAAACACATGTGGATTTAAAAATCAAAGAAATATCAATGCTTGAGGTTATTACAACTGTCTCGGTTAAAATCAAGTAATCGCACTGCTCATTCCTATAAATGAATACGAAAAAGAGACTATTCGCGTAATCGACAGAATCGTCTCTTTTTTCTATTTCAAAACTAAGATCCAGTGTTATCCCCTGCACCATCATTTTTTTCGCGTGTTGGCAACTTTAAAGTATCTTCCCAACTTTTCATTTGATCAATGAACTTTTTACTTTTTAAATTAATTCCAACATATTCGTCGTACAATTCATCAATTGTTTTTCTAATAGCCGTTTTGGTCTCTGACTTAACATTTATATCTTGAACTTTGTCATATGAAATTGCGGAAAATAGGCGAATAAAATGGATTGCTCTAGGATCAGCATGATATCGGTGATTATCGAGATCCCAATGTCGTTCACATAATACTCCACTATACTTTGACGAATAGTCAAATTTTCCTCGAGTTTCTTGGCACACACTACAATGCCGCCACTCTGGAGTAATCCCAAAACGACTTAATAACTGGATTTCAAAAATATTCGTAATGATCTCAGCATCTTTATTCTCATTCAATAACTTTAATGCCTGCTGTACAAAGTGATATAAATTAGGGTCATATGTTCGATCTTCGATAGCAGCATCCACTAAATTCAAAATATAAGTCGCATACGCATTCACAAATATATCTTCTTGAATGATGCGAAGCGGGGAAACCTCTTTACTTCCGTTTAAAAAAGACAACCCCTCTTCTCTAAAATCACCAATATAAACAGCTTCTGTAAAAGGCAAAATAGCAGGACCGATTGGATTATTTTTACGATGCGCCCCTTTTACAAAAAACATCAATTTACCAAATGATTCCGTAAAAATCTTAACTAGCTTATCTTTTTCCTTGTAATCTTTGGTAAACAAAATAATTCCTTTTGTTTCTCCTAAGGTCATACGTTCGCCTCCAATGTATTCTAATCTATTTTAGCAGAGATAGAAGCAAAAGAACAATTCCGCAATAATACAGAATTGTCCTTCTTTTCTCTTTAATAGTCGTCTTTACGATAACCGAAGTCTTGTAAATGAACTTTTTTGTCACGCCAGTCTTTTTGGACTTTTACCCAAAGTTCCAAGTAAACCTTGTCATCTAACAAATGCTCAATGTCTTGTCTTGCTTTAGTTCCAATCTGCTTAAGCATCTTACCACCTTTACCGATAATAATACCTTTTTGGCTATCACGCTCAACGATGATCGTTGCTTGAATACGCACCTTATCATTTTCATCACGTTTCATCGAATCAACCACAACTGCAACAGAATGTGGTATTTCATCTCGTGTTAGCAATAAGACTTTTTCGCGAACTAATTCAGATACAATGAAATATTCGGGGTGATCCGTTACTTGGTCATCTGGAAAGTATTGAGGACCTTCTGGCATTTGATCCACTAAAACATCCATCAAGCGATCCACATTATTTCCTTCAGTAGCTGAAATCGGCACAACTTCTGCAAATTCCATTTGAGTTGAATAATCCTCAATAATCCCCAAAAGTTGATCAGGATGAACTGTATCAATTTTATTGATTACTAAGTAGACAGGGCTTGACATTGTTTTAAGGCGCTCGATGATAAAATCATCGCCTTTCCCTCTTTTTTGGTCAGCACTGATCATAAATAATGTTGCATCCACTTCACGTAAAGCACTATAAGCTGTTTCAACCATAAAATCACCTAGACGATGTTTGGGTTTATGAATACCTGGAGTATCAATAAAAACTATTTGTGCTTGAGGAACCGTATAAATTCCTTGGATTTTATTTCTAGTTGTTTGTGCTTTATCGCTCATGATTGCAATTTTTTGTCCGACAATTCGGTTTAACAAAGTGGATTTACCTACATTAGGTCTTCCAACAATTGCTACAAATCCGGATTTATGTGCTTCTGTCATCGTTTCTCTCCTCTATAAAAAATCTTGTAGTACTTGCCATAATTTTGGAACAAACAATAGTAATCCAATAATTACAGCAAAAACTGTCGTCAAAAGAACAGCGCCTGCAGCCATATCTTTTATTTTTTTCCCAATCGGATGAAAATGAAAATCTGTTACCATGTCGACTACATTTTCAAATACTGTATTGATAATCTCCATTACTAATACAAGAAAAATCGCAAGTAATAACCACAACCATTCTGTGATAGATAATTGGAAAATAAACCCGATAATAATGGCTACAATTCCCATTATAACGTGAGTACGCATGTTACGTTCTTCCTTAAATACCGTTTTAATTCCCTGAAGAGCAAATTCTAATGATGTTATAAAATGCTTATTTTTCTCTGTCCGCTTATCTTTTGAGTCCATAGGCATCTAAGATCTCTTTCTGTAAACCAAACATCTCTTTCTCATCCTCAAGTTCCATGTGATCATAACCGTTTAAATGTAAGAACCCATGCACCGCTAAAAAGCCTAATTCGCGTTCAAAAGAATGGCCATATTCAACAGCTTGTTCAGTAGCTCGCTCAGTAGATATCATAATGTCCCCAATATTTCTTGGGAAAGCTGCTACTTCATCTTCAAAAATAATGGGCAATTCATCTTCGCCTTCTTCTTCTAAAGCAAAGCTAATAACATCTGTTGGTGCATCTTTTCCACGGTAATCCCGATTTATGACTTGAATACCTGCATTATCCATAAATGACACGGACATTTCCGTATCTTTAGGTATTTTCAGAAAATCAGCCGCAAATTGCAATAGATTTTCTACTTCTGCTAAATTTTCCTTTGATAGATTTCTTGTTTCATCAATAAATGAAATATCCATTAATCATCTCTCTTTTCTTGTTCGTCTTTCATTTCTTCTGCTTCTGATTTCATTTTTGGATACTTAATTCTTGAATGGAACGTGCTGCACAATCCATTGACTAAAGATTTTTCAATAATACGTATTTCTTTCATTGTTAAACCACAGTCATCCAGTTGGCCATCTGAAATCCGATCTTGAATGACATTATGAACAAATGCATTAATTTTTTCATTTGTTGGATGATCCATTGCACGCACAGCAGCTTCACAAGTATCAGCAATACTAACAATACCTGCTTCTCTCGTTTGAGGCTTAGGACCAGGATATCTGAAATCAACTTCAGAAATATCTGAATTTCGTTCTTTCGCTTTTACATAGAAAAACTTCATTAATGTCGTTCCATGATGTTGACGACAAATATCGATCACCATTTCAGGCATATGATAATCTTCCAATATTTTAGCACCATCGATCACATGGCCAAAAATGATTTGCTTGCTATCTTCTGGCAACAAGAAATTATGTGGATTCTCCGCTCCTGCTGGTAGATTTTCGACAAAGAAATTTGCATGTTTGATCTTACCAATATCATGATAATAACAAGCAACTCTAGTTAGTAATGAACGGCCACCAATTTCAGCTACTGCATTTGCGCTTAGACTTGCCACCATCATACTATGATGATAAGTTCCAGGAGCTTCTTCAAGTAGTTGTTTGAGCAAAGGATGGTTTGGATTACTTAGTTCATTTAAAACAATCACACTATCATCCGTCACAAGCAATTCAATATATGGATGGAGACCCATTGTAGCAAGAAAAGACAAGACAGTTCCAGCTAAGGCACAAATCATCATCGTCCACGATTTCCCATCAAAGAAACTCATTCCTTGATAGATCATCAAAATAAAATCTAAACAAACTGGAAAGATAATCACCCAGAAAACTGCAACTAAACCTTGTTCACCGATACGAGTTCGTTTCACTACTGTAGCCAATAACCCAGAGAACATATAGCTCACCAGAATAATTGTCAAAGAGTTCGTTCCAATCGAATTATAAAACACAAAAAGTGAAAAAATCACTTGAAAAACAGCCGCCAAAACGCCAGCTCTTCTGCTAACAAAATAATTTAATACTAGAGGCGTAAATGCCGCTGGGAAAAATAATGAAATATACATCATTTGCTCTGTTTGAAAAATTTGGAAAAATTTCATTAAGACGACACTTAATGACATTGCACCTACATAAAATAAAATAAAGTGTCTGCGCTTGCCCTCTTCAGTCACTTGTTTCGTGAAAAATAGCAACACTAAAACCTGCATCACGATTGCTAAGCCCAATGCTGCCATCGGAAACAGTGACGTGCTTTGATTTGTCATACCTAATAATTCAAGCTTTTCCATCGCTTTACTATCGATTTGAGTTCCTTCACGAACGATAATTTCCCCTTGATAGATCATTGCAGGTGGAATAGCATCCATGGCATTTTGCCGCATTTCTTTGGTTTTTTTATCATTCGCAAAGTCATTTGCTACAATACCTTCGTTTACAATATAACGAATTTCTTGTTGCATTGTGCTTGTAACATCAAGAAATTGAATCTTCTCGATCGCACTTTGCCGAATATTATCCAAATCAGCTTCACGAACATGATCCTTCATTTTATCATCAATGATTTTTAAACTTTCAGCCTTTACTTGTTGAATCTGATTCGCATCCAAAGAAAATATATTTTGATAAAATACATTGGGAAATTTTTGGTAAAAAGCCACTTCATCTTGGTCCAACGATTCAAATTGAGCTTTTAAGTTGGCTACTCTTTCTTCAATAGTTGGTTTTGGAATCGTTTCGTCTTTTTTGGCCTTCGCTTTTTTTTCTTCGTACTCTTTTTCAGTCTTTTCATTTGCAGTAATAATGAGCTTAAATAGTTTTTCAATTCGTTTATGCTGAACATCAGCAGTTTCTTCTTGATAAATATATTCAGGCGTAACTGCTTCAGCCGCCAACTTTTTCTTTTGGGTTGTTTCATACGTATTTTCTACGTTTTTGTTTGCACGAATCGTATTTTCAGCTAGTTGTCCTTCTTTTATCTCTACTCTTTTTTGATGGACACTACCAAACATAATGATAAATAAAAAGCATGAAAAAATAAGTAAAAGAATGGGAATATAAGCTTTTCCTAGTTTATCGCGTAATTTTAATAACGAGTATTTCAACGGAATTTTCACTCCTTTCCGCAGGTTTAAATCTATTTTTGACTTTCTTTTTCATATGCTCGAATGATTTGAGCAACGACTGGATGTCTCACAACGTCACCAGCATCAAAATGAACAAATGCTATTTTGTCGATTGATTGTAGCGTTTTTTCTGCATGAATCAACCCACTAGCTACCCCTTTAGGCAAATCAATTTGACTTGTGTCGCCATTGACAATCATTCGTGAGTTAAAACCAAGCCTGGTCAAAAACATTTTCATTTGAGCGACAGTTGTATTTTGAGCCTCATCAAGAATAACAAAAGCGTCATCTAGTGTCCGTCCTCTCATATAAGCGAGTGGTGCGATTTCGATCACGCCACGCTCCATTAAGCGGTTTGTATGGTCCATACCAAAAATTTGATACAATGCATCATAGACTGGTCGTAGATAAGGATCGACTTTTTCTTTCAAATCGCCAGGTAAAAAACCTAAACTTTCTCCCGCTTCAACAGCTGGACGAGTTAAAATAATCTTTTGAACTTCTCCTTTTTTTAATGCTGAAACAGCCATCACTACTGCTAAAAAAGTTTTCCCTGTCCCTGCAGGACCAATTCCAAAGATGATATCGCGCTTTCGAATTGCATCAATGTATTTTTTTTGACCGACATTCTTTATTCTGATTGCTCTACCATGGTGATCCTTGAGAATCTCTTCTTCATACATTGTTACGAAAGCATCTAGATCACCATTTTTTGCCATTTTTAAAGCTGACACAACATCAGGGGTACTAACTTTAATCCCTCTGTGAATCAACACCTGCAAGGTACGCAGAACAGAAGCAATCAATTGAACTTCCGATTCTTCACCGAGTAATTGAATCGTCTCACCACGTGTGTTGATCGTTACAGCGGTATTTTCTTCTAAATATTTTATATGTTTGTCATGGGTTCCTAAAAGCATACTCACATCATCAGAATCATTTAATTTCAATTCTAAAGATATTGATTGATTCTCTGTCAAAAAACGCCCATCTCCTTTATTTTTTCATTCCTTACAATCATACCATATTATTTATTTATTAAAAAGAGAGCGGGTCAAAACTAAAGACCCATTCTACTTTATTCATACAATCTTAAATCTTTGTTTTTTTAATCTAACGTATTTGTCTATTTTTTGAACAAAAAAACCAACGGAAATCCGCTGGTTTTTTTGTTTTGACTAATTCTCTTGTAGTAATTCTTTTACAATTGCATTGACCTGATTGCCGTCTGCCTTTCCTTTTACGTTAGGCATAACAGCACTCATAACTTTGCCAAATTCCTTTGGCGAAGACGCTCCGGTCTGATCAATTGCCGTCTGAACAATCTGACGAATTTCTTCTTCTGAAAGTTGTTTTGGCATATATTTTTCAACAATTGCGATTTCGATTTTTACTTTGTCAGCAAGATCGTCACGTCCCGCTTTTTCAAACTCTGATAAAGAGTCTCTTCGCTGTTTCATCTCACGAGATAAAACTGTTAACTCTTCTTCTCCGTCCAAATCACGGCTAGTTTTAATCTGCTCATTTTGAATGGCTGCTTTTAACATACGAAGTACGGATAAAGTATCTTTATCTTTTGACTTCATTGCTGTTTTGATGTCGTCATTCAATGTTATTAGTAATGACATACAACCAACTCCATTTCATCGAAAACTAGAATTTTTTACGTTTTCTAGCTGCTTCAGATTTTTTCTTACGCTTTACACTTGGTTTTTCGTAGAATTCACGTTTACGAGATTCTTGTAAAGTACCCGCTTTTGAAACGGAACGTTTGAAGCGACGAAGAGCATCGTCAAGAGATTCGTTTTTACGAACGACAGTTTTTGACATGTTAATTCCCTCCCTCCGAGCTTAAAAAGTAACCGTTTTTTATATTTATGAATTATTAAACATAAATAAAATACCGTTCTTTTTACATTATATCGAATGGTTATTTTAACGTCAACCTTTGTATTGAAAAAATGCATAAAAAAGTGCCAAAATGAGTAAAGTTTTACACACATATGTAATATTCATAATTTTTTCTGAAAAAAACGATCATTTACACTCCTCACACCGGCCAAAAATTTCGAATCGATGCCCTTCAATTTCACATCCGCTCAATTGTTCTTTAAAAAAGTCCATCGGGCACATATGAATTTCTTTTGTCTTTCCACAAACGGTGCAAATAAAATGATGATGATGTCCTACTTCTTGACAACAATGAAAACGAAACTTTTTTTCTCCATTTAAATCTGTTGTTTCTAATAAATCCAAAGTTTCAAAATCATGTAAATTTCGATAAATAGTATCGTAACTGACCCCCTTATATTCTTGATTCATGAACTCATAAACTTCTCTTGCTGAGATATAGCGATTTCTTCTAATCAAATATTTGATCATTGCTTCTCTTTTTTTTGTATATTTCAATCCATGCTCTTTCATCACTGCAAGTGATTGTTCTACTTTGGAATTTGATTGCTTCATTCGATCCCCTCCACCATTAAATCAGAATCATTACGAATAAGATTTATGAAGGTATGGTATAATAAATTTATAAAAAAAGCAAGAGAGGAATCGTATTATGACAACAAGTGAACCAAAAAAATGTGTGACGATTTTTGTTATTTCTGATTCAGCGGGTGAAACTGCTTCAAAATTAGCAGCAGCATCCATGGCTCAGTACCCGACTGTAGACTTTTCTTTATTTAGACGAACCTTTGCTAAAGAAGAAGACAAACTTAGAAAGGCTCTAGAAGACGCAAAACGTGAAAATGCTATGGTTTTACATACAATCGTTAATGATCGCCTAGTAAAGATTGCTAATGATTTTTTTGAGGAGCATAATTTATATCATTTCGATATACTAACGCCTCCAGTAGCAGAAATCGAGCGATTAACTGGAGTTGCTCCTACAAGAGAAGCTGGCGCGCTTCATCATTTGAATGAAAACTATTTTAAACGAATTGAAGCAATGGAATTTGCTGTAAAATATGATGATGGCAAAGATCCTAGAGGTTTCTTAGAAGCAGATGTACTTTTACTCGGTGTTTCTAGAACTTCAAAAACACCGCTTAGCCTGTTTTTAGCAAATAAAAATTTGAAAGTAGCAAATTTACCTTTAATTCCAGAAGCTCATTTACCTAAACAATTATGGGAAACAAATCCTAAAAAAATCGTAGGATTAACAAATGATCCAGATATTTTGAATGGGATTAGAAAAGAGCGCATGAGAACTTACGGATTACCTGCTGATACCTCATACTCAGATATTGAAAAAATCAGAAAAGAATTAGCTTTTGCTAATGATTTATATGAAAAATTGGGTTGTGTTGTCATTAATGTCGCTTCTTTGTCTATCGAAGAGACTGCTTCAATGATTTTAAATGCGTTGAATTTAGAAGACCATAGTTACTATGCAACAGAATCGCCTGAAGCTTAAAAAGAAAAAAATTACGAACAGTGCAGAGTAAATAATCTCACTGTTCGTAATTTTTTTAAAACACTTGAATTCCTTCTTGATCTATTGATAATACATTGATAGCAGCAGACAAAGACAATTTTTCCAATTCTCGGACCATTTGATCCGTTTTTTCTTCAGGAGATAAAATTAAAACTGTTGGCCCTGCTCCACTCAAAAATGCTCCATACGCCCCAACTTCATGACCCATCGCTCGAATCTTATCTAAATGTGGAACTAAGCTTTTTCGATAAGCTTCATGCCAACGATCTTTTTCCATCATCAGACCTGCTAATGGTAAATTACCATTTAATATTGCAGCAATCATTACGTTTGCAATTGAGCTTGCTTGTACTGCTTCTTTATACGGTATTGAAGTTGGTAAAACGCTGCGGCTTTCCGATGTCAATAGGTGAACATCTGGAATATAGGCAATCACATCACACATTGGAAAATGATGTTTCACAGAATAAACTTCGCCATCTACGTAACTTGACACTACGAAATCACCACATATAGCGGGAGCTACATTGTCTGGATGTCCTTCAATCTCAGTAGCAATCTGTACCTTTTCTTTCTGAGATAAATTTAAATTTCCTAAACGATTGGCTAGTTCAATACCGCCAACGATTACGCTAGAACTACTTCCCAACCCTCTAGCTAAAGGAATATCTGATGTCATTCTCAAAACTTTTGGCGAAAGATCAGGAGCTATTTTTAAAGCTGTTTGAATCAATAAATTCGTCGCATCACTTGGTATATCCGAGCCTAGTGTATGCACAATTTCCCATTCTTTGGCATTCTCCAGAACTTCAATATTAAGATACTGTGACAAAGCTATACCGCAGGAGTCAAAACCTGGACCTAGGTTTGCGCTAGTTGCGGGGATTCTTATTCTCATAGTTCTGACACTCCATTACGTAAATGCATCCGCATTTCTTCCAAATCACTCATTTTAGATATTTTTACATCCGTCGCATTAATTGCCGTATCAGGATCTTTCAGACCATTTCCAGTGAAAATAGCGACTACTGTTTCACCTTGCTTGATTTTTCCACTTTTCACGTGTTGAATCACACCAGCTAAAGAGGCAGCAGAACCTGGTTCAATAAACACACCATCCTGCGCAGCAACTTTGCGATAAGCATTTAGGATTTCCTCGTCTGTTACAGAATCAATATGCCCCTTAGACTCATCACGAGCAGCTTCAGCTAATTTCCAGCTTGCTGGATTTCCAATACGAATCGCTGTGGCAATTGTTTCCGGTTGTTCGATTACTTCACCTTTGACGATAGCAGCAGCTCCTTCAGCTTCAAACCCATGCATTCTTGGTAGGAGTGTCCCTTTTTTGTCATGCCATTCTTTGAAACCTTTCCAATATGCTGAGATATTTCCCGCATTTCCAACAGGAATAGCTAAAACATCTGGCGCTTGGCCAAGTTGTTCACATACTTCAAAAGCGGCCGTTTTTTGTCCTTCTAAGCGATAAGGATTTACAGAATTCACTAAAGCTACAGCTTCTGTTTTGGCGATATCTCTTACAGCTTTTAATGCTTCATCAAAATTCCCAGGAATCGAGATGATATCTGCCCCATAAATGATTGCTTGGGCTAACTTACCCATGGCGATTTTTCCATCTGGAATAACAACATAGGCTTTAATACCTGCTCTTGTAGCATATGCAGCAGCTGCCGCACTTGTATTTCCTGTTGAGGCACAAACAATTGCTTTTGCTCCTTCTTCAACGGCTTTAGCAACCGCCATGACCATTCCTCGGTCTTTGAACGAGCCAGTAGGATTAAGCCCTTCATATTTTCCATATAAAGTGATCCCTAATTCCTTTGATAGGTTATGTAATGGAATTAATGGTGTATTTCCTTCCGCCAATGAAATCATTGGCGTCTTATCAGTAACTGGTAGATATTCCTTATATTGTTTTAACAGTCCTTCGTACATCTTTTAATCCTCCAATACTTTAAATGTATTTAATAATTTGAATTCATTTGTTGATTCGATTTCTTTTATTACTTGCTTCATTTGTTCTTTTGTAATTGTGTGTGTGATGGCAACAATCCTCGCTCTAGTTCCATCAGATTTTTGCTGAACTAATTGATCAAAACTAACATTTGCTTCTGTCATTATCTGTGTTAGTTTTAAAATTTGCCCGCGACGATCTGGCACCTCGATTGAGAAATAATATTTGCCCGAAATTGTTTCATCTGGAGCCAATTTTGTGTCGTGTTGGTAGGAATTGAACATATGCCCAGTTGTACCTAAACGAATATTTTTGGCGATGGTGATGATATCACTGACTACACTTGTTGCAGTTGGTTTAGCACCTGCTCCTGGTCCATAATACATCGACTCGCCAACACCAGAACTTTCTATAAATACAGCATTGAACTCGTTACGAACTGATGCAATTGGATGAGATTTTGCGACAAGCATCGGGCCTACTTCGACAGCGATACTCCCCTCTTGATTTTCAGAAGATCCTATCAACTTGACTTCATAGCCCAATTGAGCAGCCATTTCAACATCATCTAAAGATAAGCCGCGAATACCTCGTGTATCGACTTGATCTAATCTAATATTCATCCCAAAGGCAAACTGACTTAAAATCACCATCTTATAAGCTGCATCGATACCATCCACATCATTTGTCGGATCAGACTCAGCAAATCCTAATTCTTGTGCTTCACTTAATGCTTGGTCGTATGATTTTTTCTCAGAAACCATTTGTGTCAGCATATAATTTGTCGTTCCATTTACGATTCCTAACACTTTTTGAATGTTATCAGCAGCTAGACTATTGGCAATCGTTCGTAAAATAGGAATACCGCCTGCAACACTTGCTTCATAATACAAATCACAATGATTTTTTTGGGCTAAAGCAACTAGTTCACTGCCATGTTGTGCTAAAAGATCTTTGTTTGCTGTTACAATATGTTTACCATTTTCTAGTGCTTTGGTAATGAAGGTTTTTGCTGGTTCTACTTTTCCTATTAATTCTACAATTATTTTGATTTCATCATCATTAATGATATCTTCAATGGTCGTTGTAAGTTGAATATCAAATTTCTCAGCAAGGTGTTTTTTTTCTGCTTCGTCACGTACAAATGCTTTTGAAATTGCGACTTCCATTCCTGTAACCTGTGAAATTTTTTCCTGATGTTCTTGTAAAATTGTTGGTACACCAGATCCGACTGTACCTAGTCCAAGCAAACCAATTTTCAGTTTTTCCTTCATTCTTCTTCCTCCAACTATAAAATTAGAAACATTTCATTTTCTTCTAATAAAACATGTTT
The DNA here is from genome assembly GCF_058216515.1 of Enterococcus sp. AMC1252. NCBI lineage: Bacteria > Bacillati > Bacillota > Bacilli > Lactobacillales > Enterococcaceae > Enterococcus > Enterococcus sp. AMC1252. The sequence goes on along the minus strand of NZ_CM177097.1, from coordinate 1,798,630 downwards.
CTAGTATACCCAACTGGCGTAAAAAAAACTACCCTTTTCTTTTAATTTCCCAAGGGAAACCTAGAAAAGGTGAGTTATTGGTGTTTGATATGTTCAAATGTTTGATTAAGAATATCAATAACATGATGGTCATCTAAGGTATAGTAGATTGTTTTACCTTCTCGTCTTGATCTCACCACATGACTATCTCGTAATAGCTTCAATTGATGGGAGACGGCAGACTGTTCCATTGAAAGCTTTTCTCCAATTGCAGTTACATTTAATTCTCCTTGTTTCAACAGCAGTAAAATTCGTAACCTTGTTGGATCACTCAACACTTTATATAACTGGCTTACTTTTTGAATCTCATCTATTTCTTTCATCGCTGAGCTTCCTTTCATCTTTTACTCTTGCTTATTATAGCAAACTTTTTTCAAAAGAGGATAGATTTTTTCTCTCACCACTAACAAAAAAAAGACAATTCGGGCAAAAGTAACACCCCACTTGTCTTTTACAATTAAGCTCATTTAGCTATTCGCTTGTTTGACGGCATCGATCACAGCGTATCTAAATCCGTTTTTTTCCAGTGCAGTAACACCTTTGATTGTGCTACCACCAGGAGAAGTCACACCATCTTTCAATTCTCCAGGATGTTTTTTAGTATCCATCGCAAGTTTAGCAGATCCTAGCATCATCTGCGCAATAATATCATAAGACAGAGCTCTAGGCATCCCCTCTAAGACCGCTCCATCAGCTAAAGCTTCCATGAATATGTCAACAAATGCTGGACTACATCCGGCAACCGTACCGAAAGTTCCTAAAATATTCTCACTCACTTCTTCAACTTTCCCTAACGACTCCAATATACGAACTGCTTCTTTCTTCGAGTCAGCAGGCATCTCACTAGCAAAAACAGCCCCAATCATTCCAGCGTTGACACTTACTGGTGTATTAGGAATAGCGTGAACAACATGAACTTTTTTGCCTAGCACAACTTGGGCATCTTCCACAGTATGCCCTGTCGCAACAGAAATAAGAATTGTATCTTTTGACATGAATGGTGCTGCTTGTTTCAAGATTTCTAAAACAATTTTAGCTCCCGTAGCAATAAAAATCACTTGGCAATATTTTAAAGCATCATATTCTTTAATTAATTGAAAGCCAAGTTTTTCTTGAAGTGCTTCAGCGGTGCCGCTTGAACCACCTTTTACAAATAAATTTTCGGGTGTCACAACTTTAGCTTTCAAAAGCCCTTCAATCATCGCACTGCCCATATGACCCGCTCCAATAAATCCAATATTCATATCGATCACTCCTTCTATTTTTACAAATGAAAGGACCGAAACAAACTTTCAGTCAAGTTTTTCCAGTCCCGATCATTTTATTTTGTTAACGCATTGACTGCCTGTTCAAAATTCTTGATTTTTTGATCAGCCTCTACTTGAGAAACTGCTTTCGTTGCCAAGTAAAACTTAATCTTAGGCTCAGTTCCAGATGGACGAATCGCAATCCAGCTACCATCCTCCAAGAAATATTTTAGCACATCGGCTGGTGGAGTTGTTAATGTTTCGACTTTACCATCAGATGATGTTCGAGTTAATTTTTTGAAGTCTTCCGTTTGAGTTACCTTGATATCTGCAAATGAAGTAGGTGCTTCTTCACGGAATTTTTTCATTAAAGCTTTGATTTTTTCGCTGCCTTCAATACCGCTCAAGGTTACTGAAATTGTTTTTTCTTCAAAATAACCGTACTCTTTAAAAATATCTTGTAATCCGTCATATAAAGTTTTTCCTTGTTTCTTATAAAAAGCCGCAACTTCTGCTAATAAAACAAGCGCTTGAATTGCATCTTTATCTCGAACAAAAGCTTTTACTAAATAGCCGTAACTTTCTTCAAACCCAAACATGAACGTTTGAGAATGGTCTTCTTCATACTGTTCAATTTTTTCTGCAATAAACTTAAATCCAGTTAAAACATCCACCATTTTTGTCTGATATTTTGCTGTGATTGCAGTAGCTAATTCACTAGATACAATTGACTTTAAGACAACTGCATTTTCTGGTAAAGTCCCAGCTTGTTTATGTGCTTCTAAAATATATTGAATCATGATTGATCCTAATTGGTTACCTGTTAAAACTTGATAATTTCCGTTTGGCAAACGAACCGCCGCACCTAAACGATCCGCATCAGGATCTGTTGCGATTAATAAGTCAGCATCTTCTTTTTCCCCTAGACGAATAGCATATTCAAAGGCCGAATGTTCTTCGGGATTGGGTGATTTGACAGTTGTAAAATCAGGATCAGCAATCGATTGTTCTGGAACTAGTAGAAATTTTTCAAACCCAGCTTGTTTTAAGGCTTTTTCACCTAACATTTTCCCTGTACCATGCAAAGGTGTATAAACTAGTTTTAGCTCCTTGCCCATTTCATTGATCAACTCTTGATTGATCGTTACAGTCTTAACTTCTTTCAAATAAGCTGTATCAACTTCTTCACCAATAATCGTGATCAAATCGCTCTCTTTTGCTTGCTCGTCAGCTAAAACGTCAACTTTTAACGGGTTCTCAACTTCACGAACATACTTTGTTAAAGCGTCAGCGTCTGCTGGAGGCATCTGGCCTCCATCTGCACCGTATACTTTATAGCCATTGTATGCCGCGGGATTGTGAGATGCAGTGATCATGATCCCTGAAAATGCATTTAAGTAACGAACTGCAAAAGACAACTCAGGCGTTGGACGTAAGCTTTCAAAGACAAATGCAGGAATGTCGTGCTTGGCTAATGTCTTTGCTGCTTCCATAGCAAACTCTGGTGACATATGGCGAGAATCATAAGCAATCGCAACACCACGTCGCTTTGCTTCAATTCCTTCAGCATCCATGAAACGAGCTAACCCCTCAGTTGCTTGACGAATCGTAAAAATATTCATCCGATTGATACCTGCACCTAAAATCCCACGCATCCCTGCCGTTCCAAACTCTAATGGCGCATAAAAAGCGTCCTCGCATTTTTCCAGATCATCTTTTAAATCTTTTAGCTCTTTTTTTAAATTTTCTGGTATATTTTCTTCATTTATCCATTGTTCATAGACTTGTTCCCAAGACATGTTAGCACCTCTTTTTTCATTTGTTTTCTTACCCACTAATAAGTATATCATTCCAAGGCTTTTGAGGAAAGCAATGTCTAAACAAGTTCGTTGTTTAGGTACTTACTTCATTAACCCCTGTAATCGTAATAGTTGCTCTGTGATCATTGGCGGCTCTACAGCAAAATAGTCGGCAAACTTTTGAGTCCAAGTTTTAGTTTCTCTGGCTTCACCAAACGCTTCCATGGTCTGATTATATTGTTCGATCAAAAGATAGCTGTAAGGATGGTATTTATCAAAATGAACAACGGCATTTTCTGGCAAACGTGGTTTGACGTTCATCTCAACAATTGGCTTACCAATGCTTAAACCAAATAATGGAAATGTAAGCTCGGGTAAGTCTAGTAATTGGCTGATCTCTTTTCCATACTTACGAATACTTCCAACTACAACTGAACCCAAGCCTAAACTTTCAGCCGCAATCACCGCATTCTCAAGTGCTAAAGCCGCATCTGTCGTAGCTAAAATAATAGGTTCGATGCTTTCATTGATACAATAAGAGCTTTCATGCGCTGAGCTGACCATTTTGGTACGATAAAGATCCCCAATAAATAGGATAAAGACAGAACTATTCAACATATGAGGATTGCCTGGATTCCACTTGACTAATTGCTCCCTCAACTTTTTATCTTGAATCACAATCATGCTATAAAATTGCCCGTTCATCCAACTTGGTGCTTGCCGAGCAGCATCTAAAATTACTTGTAACTCCTCTTTAGCAAGAGCATGATTCTCGTCAAAATCACGATAACTACGTCGGTTTTTCAAAATATCAATTGTTTTATTCATATTGGCCCCTCCATTTGTTTTTATTTTATCATAGTGTTGAATAATCAAAAGCAATTTTTTTTGTAACGGCTAGCAGTTTCTCTTTGAAGATTGGTAAATTAACTTTATCTACTCTGGTAAAATTGATTCGGATACAATCTTTTTTCTCACTAAAAAAGAAACTTGGTGCAATCAACAATCCTTCTTGTAAAAATACAGCCCAATCTTTTTGACGCAAGTTCCCTTTTTTCCACTTCGCCCATATATAAAAACCACCTTGTGGCATGCTTACTTCCCACTCCTCCATTTTGTTCATTATTTCAAAAACGGCTCTCCCTCTTTGTTCTATATTTTCCTTTAAATGAGAAACTTTGTTTGAAAAATTTTTATCTGTTAAAGCTAAATTCGCTAATAATTGCGGGAATATGCTTAGAGAAAAATCCATCATCTTTCTAGCTTCTGCTAATTGTTGATTTACCGAATTCGGTGCACTCAACCAACCAATTTTAGTAGTTGAACCAAGAATTTTCGAAAGTGAACCTATGTATAATACATTTTCAGGATCTAATTTTTTGAGTGGTTGGATTTGATCTGAAGACACAAAATTTAGTTTAGCAAAAACGTCATCCTCTAAAATAGGAATTTGATATTTTTGACATAAACCAACCAACCCTTTTCTCCTTGTCATCGACATAGTTTTCCCTGTAGGATTTTGAAAAGATGGATTGACCATGACCATTTTGACGCGATGTTGACGAATCATTTTTTCTAATGACTCTAAGCAAATACCTTCTTGATCCATTTTCACGCCATAAAGACGGATGCCTGCAGCTTGAAAAATAGGAAGTGCATACAAAAAAGAAGGGTCTTCGATTGCCACACTATCACCAGTTTGTAGCAATACTTGCAGAATTAAAAATAAAGCTTGTTGTGCACCAGATGTGATCAAAAGACTTTCTGGCAAAAGTGAAAAACCATACTCTTTTTCAGTTTCTCGACTTATTGATTGTCTTAAAGGTAAATACCCTAAGTCATCTTGGATCTCTTCTTCTAAAAAATGTTTCCAAGTTAATGGTGGAAATGAAAAACTTGGAATTAAATCTAGCGGTAATTCTCCTGTATATAAATCTAAAGCATCACTATCCGCATATTTGATCATACTCTCTATTTGTTCCGTAAAAGGGTTGACTTTAGCAAAAGCATTTTGTTCAAGATAACGACGCCAATCTGTTCTGGGGGTGGTACTAATCCCCCATTTTCCTTCGTTAACAATCGTTCCACTTCCTTGTTTTCGGATAATCCAGCCTAAAGCAACAAGTTCATCTAATGCATGGACCACAGTAGAACGATTAACTTGGAAGTAAGTCGCTAGCTTCCGCTCTGAGGGTAAACGTTCTCCGGGTAAAAGATCCCCATTTTTTATGTAAGACAAAATCAATTCAATAATACTTACATAGACTGGAACCCCTTTTTCTTTTTTTAATGACCACATTGTTTTGCCTCCTGTTGTTTTTTCTGATATATAATTTATTTTTTTAGATCAGAAAATGATTTTTTGCTAATTAGTAACGATGAATATGAGATAAAATCACTTCGTTCTTTGTGTTTCTAAATTAAGGATCAACTCTCCTTTCAGTCGTCTTGTACTGCTCAACATCAAATCACTTCGTTCTTTGTGTTTCTAAATTAAGGATCAACTCTCCTTTCAGTCGTCTTGTACTGCTCAACATCAAATCACTTCGTTCTTTGTGTTTCGCAGCAATTGGATGACATGAAAATAACCCAATTGGCTGTTTTTGTCAACTGATGTTTGTTTTACAATACTTATATCAAAATATTTCTGAATAGAGGTTGAACGATGATAAAAAAAGTATTAACAGTTGCTGGTTCTGATTCTAGTGGTGGTGCAGGAATTCAAGCGGATTTAAAAACATTCGAAGAATATGGAACATTTGGTTTTTCAGCTTTAACAAGTATTGTAACTATGGATCCTGATGAAGGTTGGAGCCATTTGGTTACACCGATAGAACCTGATTTAGTGGAAAAACAATTAAAGACTATTTTTGCTGGTGGTGCCCTTGATGCCATGAAAACAGGGATGCTTGGCTCCATTGAAGCAATCGAAATCACACGGGCTTATATTGATAAATTTAATATGAACAACATTGTGATCGATCCTGTGATGGCTTGTAAAGGAACTAGTGAATTACTACAACCTGAAAACGTGGCAGCAATGACTCGTTTACTTTTACCTAAAGCAACTGTCACAACACCAAATCTAGTTGAAGCTGGTATCTTATCTGGACTGGGCGATCTGACTTCTATTGATCAAATGAAAGAGGCCGCAAAAAAAATCATTGATTTAGGTCCTAGAAATGTTGTCATTAAAGGTGGGCACCGTTTGAAAGTGGATAAAGCAATCGATTTGTTTTACGACGGAAATGATTTTACTCTTTTTGAAAATGAACTGTTTACAACTGATTACAATCATGGTGCAGGCTGTACTTTCGCAGCTGCTATCACAGCTGGTCTTGCAAAAGGCTATTCAGTCGTTGATGCCGTTTCACTAGCTAAAAGATTCGTAGCTGAAGCAATCAAAAACGGACAAAAAATCAATCCGTTTCTTGGGCACGTGTGGCATGGTGCCTACAATCATGCCCAAGATAGAATGACGGAGAAATAAGGAGTGACAGAATGAAGAAACAAAGTTCAACGACTTCTATTGTATTAGTCGGTTTGTTCGCTGCGTTGACTGTACTTGGAACTATGATCAAAATCCCTATGCCGACAGGTGCCTTTGCACACTTAGGTAACTCAGTGTTGTTATTAGCTGTACTTTTGATTGGCTACAAGAAAGGAGCGTTAGCTGGCGGATTGGGTTTTGCTATCTTTGATGTTTTAAATGGCTTTGCTGCGGAAGCTCCTTACTTCATTTTAGAGAGTTTTATTGTTGGTGGTGCGGCTGCTTTAATGATTTTATTTTTCCGTCACAATACTAATACTCTGTGGAAAGTCATAGTGATTTCCTCTGTAACAGGTATCGCCAAAATCATTATGACTCAGCTAAAAAATACTGTAATGGGACTTCTTGCAGGCGCCGATTTTAACGTTGCTTTTACAAGTGCTGTTTCAAAATTACCTGCAACATTCATTAACGTTGCAACGACTATTGTTATTGTAACTATTGTTTATTTTCCGTTAAAAAAAGCTATGGATATAATATTTACAAGGCAATCATTTTAATTAATCATACGAAAAAACTCTGCTTATCTTGGCTGATCTTCCAAAATAAACAGAGTTTTTTTATTCACTTTTACTAAAAATACTTTCAATAATCCAAAATACAATCCCCGCTACAGGGAAAATAGTCCAATTAGTCCCCCAACTCCCTAACAGAAAGCCTTGACATAAGTAGATGGCCACAATGATTGGCCAATAGATCTTCTCAAGTGTTTGCAGCCAAGCGGGTCTTTTGCTATCCCGTTCTGCTTTAGCACGAGGCCCTAATTCTCCTTCATCAGAAATGAAGTAAGTTTGCTCTAGCATCTTGGTAAAGCTTCCCATAATCACGCCTCCAAAGATAAAGAAGAAGACTCCAAATGAAGCTAGAACGAGCAAGCAAGCAGTCCCAAAAAATTCTGCGTCATATACAGTTGTGAAAAAAACGACAGGAACTACTGCTAAAATACACAATACCACTCCAGCTACCATACAAAAAATAAATGAACGTTGAAATGCTTCTTTTCTTTTCTTTATTTCATTTTTTACTTGGATGGAGATCAAGCGATCATCTAATTTTTTATTTGTGTTAGAGATACTTGTTCCTGCAATGATAAATAGTGGCACTCCTATTGCTGCGCCTATGAAAATAAATAGTACACCAAATCCTTCAGCAATTCCTTCACCGTATAGTGCCATGCTTGCAAATAGAGCAGCAACCCCTAGCATGATGATCGTCACACCTAAACCAATCAGCGTTGCCGATCTGTGACGAACTTTTAGGAAATCTAAAGATTCTTCAATCGTAATTTCATTTAATTCATACCCTTTTGCATCCATATAATCTTGTTTTATATTCATTTCTTCTAGCAATTCGTCGATCGACCCAAATTCTGATATCACGCCGCCAATCGCTTCATTTTCGGATTTCCCTTGGCTTTTAAGATCCTCGTATCGATCTTCTGCACTAGCTAATAGATCTTCTTTCAATTGTTTTGTTTGACTTGTCTCAGCTACCCCTAAAAATAAACTGTCGATATAATCCTTGATGGTTTTCATTATTTTTCCTCCTTGATAAAGCGTTCAACGACTTTTTTTGTAAGTACCCACTCGGCTATTTTTTCTTCCAAATAGGCTTGTCCTGACAATGTGATTTTATAGTAAGTTCTCTTTTTACCATGAGTGATTTGTCCAGGAAATGATTCAATAAATCCATTTTTTTCCAAACGGTTAAAAGCTGAGTACAAAGTCGTTTCTTTAATTGAATAATTGTCATCGGAAATCTCGGTGATTCTCTTAGAGATAGCGTAGCCATATGAATCACCTTCCTGTAATACAGATAAAATGAACGTATCATTATAGCCTCTTATTGCATCACTGCCAATCATTGAATCCCCTCCAATTACCCCGTCTAACGTACTACGTCTGTCGTTGTAATTATAATACCACAATTACTACGACAGGTAAAGTAAAAATAGTTTAAAAAAAAGAAGTGCTCAAAAACACTTCTCTTTTATAACTATATTGTATCCCCGTTAAAAATTGAATTCTTCACAATTACGTAATCCACTTTACGAATCGCTTCAAGATCACGCCCGCCAGCGTAAGAAATCGACGATTGTAAATCTTGCTGCATTTCTACAAGTGTATCTGCTAGACTTCCTTTATGTTGAATCCAAATTTTCTTACCTTCAACATTTTTCTTTTCACCCTTTTGAAATTCAGAAGCGCTACCGAAGTATTCTTTATAAACAATACCATTTTCTACTTTTGTTTCCCCTGGAGATTCTTCGTGTCCTGCAAATAGCGAACCAATCATCACCATCGTCGCACCAAACCGAACAGATTTTGCGACATCTCCCGGCGTTCGAATTCCACCGTCTGCAATAATCGGTTTTCTAGCAGCTTTTGCGCACCAACGTAATGCAGCTAGTTGCCAACCGCCAGTTCCAAAACCTGTTTTGATCTTTGTAATACACACTTTACCTGGACCAATTCCAACTTTCGTCGCATCAGCTCCAGCATTTTCCAATTCACGAACAGCTTCTGGTGTACCTACATTTCCTGCGATAACAAAAGTATCAGGTAAATGCTTTTTCAAATGCTGGATCATATTGATTACTGCATTTGAATGACCATGTGCTATATCGATCGTTACATAATCAGGAACTAAATCACGTTCAGCTAATTCTTCTACAAAAGCATATTCAGCTTCTTTTACACCCACACTGATGGATGTGATCAAGCCTTTAGCATTCATTTTTTCAATAAATGGAATTCGGGCTTTTTCGTCAAAACGGTGCATAATATAAAAATAATTATTTTTTGCTAAAAATTCTGCAATATCTTCATCAATAATCGTCTGCATATTTGCAGGGACGACTGGCATTTTAAAGGTATGCTTACCTAATTTCACCACTGTATCACATTCAGAACGGCTGTTCACGATACATTTGTTTGGAATCAACTGGACATCTTCGTAATCAAAAACTTTCATACTGTATTGCCTCCTAGTAAGTTTAATTAAAAACACGCAAAAACACGAACATTAACTATATAATAGTTCGCATTTTCGAACACCTATGCTAATTTACACTATTCATTTACAAAAGTCAAAGGTAAATAACGAAAAATGTAGATAACCAATGTCGATTGTTCGTGTTTTAGACAATAAATAGTTTTCATTTTACTTATACAGCAGTTATTTCATTATTTTCAACACCTTGATCTTCGGCTTTTTCGTTCGGTAATAGACGATTTAAAATTATCGCGGCAATTGAGGCAGTTGCAACTGACGAACTGAATAAATATTGTAAAAATTGTGGTAAAGATTGAATGAATTCTTTAGGTATCAAGGTCAAAGCAAGCGTTAAAATCATTGGGATAGCAATCACATACATTTCTTTTTCGCTGATCTCAACTTCTTTAATCACTTTAATCCCACTAATTGAAATAATTCCGCAAACAATAACAAAAACTCCGCCGATCACAGGTGAAGGAATTGAAGAAATCAAAGTGGATAACTTACCCGAAAAACCAAAAATAACAAACCAAGCACCAGCAGCCAAGAATACTTTTTTACTCGCAACGCCCGTGATAGAAATAATTCCTGCATTTGTTGAATAACCAGTCACTGGTGTTGTCCCTAGTATTGATGAAATAAGACATCCGATACCTTCACCGACAACTCCTTTATTGATATTCTCATCCGTTAATGGTTCTTCACAAACATTGCTAACTGCAAACCAAGTTCCTGTCGTCTCAGCCATAAGTACAACATAAATTATGATCATTGTTAAAATCGAGGACAAATCAAATGAAAATTGAAAATCGACAAATGGTAATTGGGGAACATTAACCAATGCCGCATTACCAACTTGAGATAAATCAAGAATCCCCATGAACTTCGCAGCTAAACTTCCAATAACTAAAGCTAAAATAACAGATGATACTCTAAAAATCCGACCTTTCCCAGGAAAACGTGACCCGATCATCGCAAACAAAACAAGTGAGATTGCCGCGATCAACGCAAGTGAAATGTTTTGACCTAAATCACCTGAAGCATTAAAAACATTATCATTGAGTGCGACTGGCATTAACGATAATCCGACAATGAAAATAATTGTTCCTCCAACAATCGGCGGTACAAAAGCTTTGATCAAGCGATTAAAAATACCAGTTATCCCTAAAATAATGACTAGTATCGCTCCAATCAAGCTGGCTCCTAAAACAGCGCCCCAGCCATTCCCTCCTTGATTATTCGCAAAATAAATTCCTGCAACAGCTCCAATCGGAATAAATGACGGCCCTTGTGCGACTGGTAACTTCATACAAAAATATGACTGAATGATCGTAGCAACACCTGCTGCAATAAATGTTGCTTGAATCAACGCCGAAGACTCTTTTGTTGTCAAACCGATGATTGAAGCAATAATAAATGGAACAACATAAACATCCATAGCTAAAACATGCTGAATTCCTAAAAGAGCGGATTGTCCAATTGAGAGATCATCATTTGGTCCTACTGTTAATTTTGATTTTTTTATTTGAGTTTCAGCCATCTTACTTTTGTACCTCTCGTTCTTTTATAGTTTTGTCATGAACTTTTCTTCCTTGAATCCATACTTCTGCAATACTTTCCGGTCGTGACAAATAGAGTATTTTTTGGAAAATATCCATCAACGGTTCTTCATCAGAAAAAATCGGCAATTTCTTACTGTCGACAATTTGGACATCCCAGGCATAACCAACAGCTAATTTACCAATTGGTAAACTCAATGACTCACCACCGCCCGCTGTTGCTAGATAAAATGCTTCATTCAAGGTTATACTTGAACCTGGAACTCCCCGTTTTTCACTGCAGCACTCTTTATCAACACCATCTTCTAACATTCGAGAAGAGATGACCGCTTGTCGGATATTATCAAACAAACTAGGTGAAAAACCGCCCGAAATATCACTACCTAAACCTGTTTGCACTTGATACTCATTCAATAATTTAGCAATTGGTGTCACTGCATTACCAAAATATGCATTCGAAATCGGGCAATGAGCAACAGCTGTACCTTTTTCTGCAAATAACCTCATATCTTCATCTCCCAAAAAACCGCAATGAGCCATAATAGCCTTTTCTGTGAGCAAACCGAAGTCATTTAGTGCATATGCATCATTTTTCCCAAAGCGCTCTTGAACGAATGAATGTGCCCAATCACTTTCACTACAATGAGACTGGATATGAACATCATATTTAGCTGCTAACTCTCCTAGCCCTTTTAACGCATCATCTGTACAGCTCGGGATAAACCGAGGAGTCACAACTGGATACACGCCTTGAGGGGTTTGTTTATTTAATTCTAGTACTTCTTGAATGAATAATTCAGTTTCAGCCAGAGCTACAATCGCTGTTTCATCACGATAATAAGAAGGATTTTGATCAAGATCATCCATGACAACTTTTCCGACTAAACCTCTTTGGCCTTTTTCACTACATATTTCCGCTAGTCTTAAACTAGTCTTACGATCAACCGTTGCAAAATATAAAGCTGTTGTCGTGCCGTTTTTTATTAATTGCGAAACTAAGTCTGAATAAACTTTTTCGGCAAATTGACTATCTGAAAATTTTGCTTCTAATGGGAAAGTGTAGGTATTAAGCCATTCATATAACGGCAAATCAAGCGCAGTTCCTGCTTGTGCCCATTGTGGCGCATGGATATGAAGATCAACAAAACCAGGCAAAATAAATTGCCCTTGAGCTAATTCCTGAAATTTATTTTTTACCGAATATTCTTGAATAGTCGGTTCATACTCCTCATCATCTGATGATATAATCTTACTAATCATTCCCTCTTCTGAAATGCAAAATAAGAAGTCCTCAAAAACTTTTACATTTTTTGAATCAATACTTGAAAATGCGGTTCCTTTTACAACAAATTTATACAAAACGAATGCCCCTTTCATAACGATACAAGAATTATTATACACAATAATTCGCTTTTGTTCTATATTTTTAGAAAAACAAAGTAATTTATTCATAAAAACAAATCAAAAAACGAACAAAAAAACAATTAAGCTAACTTGTATTAGTTTTGCTTAATTGTTTTTTAATTGTAGTACGATCAAAATGGATTAATTTTTTCTTTGATTCGTCTGCTCTAGATGATCGATTTTCGCATGAAGCTCAGCAAATGTTTTTTGTAATTCATCATGCATCGTATCATGTTTTTTATGTAGAGTAGATAGACTGTGATGAATAAGTGTCCCACTCCCTGCTGCTAATGAGGCTCCTAAAGCACTTAAAACATTTGTGTAATTCCCCAAAATCAATTGAACATTCGCAGAAGGCTGAACATTTTTTAGCATTGGTACCCACATGGTCAAAACAGCAAAAACGACTAAATAGATAAATAGAAATAGATAGATAAAAATTGATATTTTACTAGATAGTAGTGCCGGAATTTGTTCTAAAAACCGATTGACTTTTTTCATTCTCGATTGACTCCTTTTCTGATTATTTACTATTCGACTCCTTTGTTCATTATGTTCCATAGCAAAATAAAAGTAAAATCTTCATTTATTTAACTTATCTTTAAATGTTTCAAAAAGAAACTCTGCCTTTTGATTCTATTTTAAATTGAGTTATACTTAGAGAGAAACTATATTAAGTAGGAGGCAAATTAATTATGCTGAAAATTGAACGAATCCAAACAGGTGTAATCCAAGAAAATTGTTACTTAATTTATAATGAAACAAATCTTTTGATCATTGATCCAGGTGCCGAAGCTGAAAAAATAGCTGCTCTAATTGAGAAAACAGAAAAAAATCCAATCGCTATTTTATTAACTCATACGCACTATGATCATATAGGCGCTGTTGAAGAACTTCGTCATCAATACAACATTCCTGTTTACGTTAGTCCATTAGAACAAGAATGGTTATCTAACCCAATTTTAAATTTATCAGGTGCAGGTCGTCATAGCGATATCGCTGATATTATTGTCCAACCAGCTGAGGTAGAATTTGAACTAACTGACTATGACTTAGGGGGCATCAAATTTTCAGTTTTGCCAACACCAGGACATTCAATCGGTAGTGTGAGTTTGGTTTTTGATGATTTTGTTGTTACAGGAGACGCATTGTTCAAAGGTAGTATCGGTAGAAGCGATTTACATACTGGCGATATGCAGCAACTGCTCCATAGTATTACAACCTATCTTTTCACATTGCCAGATGAGCTCCCAGCTTATCCAGGACACGGTGATGCTACTACAATTGAACATGAGAAAAAAACAAATCCTTTTTTCAACTAAAATAGGACTAGCTCTAGAAACTAGACTCTTACTATTAAGAGAGAAAAAATTCAAAACGTCTAGGAGGAATTCTCTATGAATGAACCAACAACGCTATACATCGTCCGACACGGCAAGACAATGTTCAACACGATTGGTAGAACTCAAGGATGGTCAGATACCCCTTTGACTAAGGAAGGAGAAGAAATCATCCACTACTTAGGACTTGGTCTTCGTCATACAGATTTTAAAGAAGCTTACTCTAGCGATAGTGGTCGCGCGATACAGACAGCTCGAATTATTTTACAAGAACATCTTAATGGAGCGGATATTCCATACGGCACTGATAGCCGGATTCGTGAATGGTGCTTTGGGTCTTTAGATGGTGGTTATGACGGAGAACTTTGGGGTGTGGTTCCAAGAATTTTAGCTTTTAAAAACTATGAAGATATGATGACCAATAGAATTAGTTATAAAGATTTAGCTGAGGCTATTATCGCGGCCGATACTGCAAATTGGGCAGAACCTTATGAAAAAATTTGCGAACGGGTTTGGACTGGCTTTGAAGATATTGCCCATCACCGAGAAAAAGACGGTGGTGGTAATGTACTGATCGTCTCTCACGGTTTAACGATTTCATTTTTACTGTCACTGATCGACACTAGCTTACCCATGCAAATTGGACTTGAAAACGGCAGTGTAACAAAGCTTATCTATGAAAATGGTAAATTTACGATCAATACAGTCAACGATACTCATTATATTGATAATGGACGTGACATTACATTCACTAAGTAAACAATACAAATAAGAGGGGATAAGAAAACGAATCAAGTTTCATTAGCCCCTCTTATTTGTATTGCGAATTTAATCCAACTCTTTTTTTACGATTTCAACAGCTTCCTTAGAATCTTGGATTTTTTCCAGTGTCTCTTTATAGTTTTTTGCAGCATAAGCAAAAAATAAAACATCAACTACATAAAGTTGCGCTGTTAATGAAACAGTGGCAGCACTTCTCAACGGTGCTTCTCCACCAGTAGGAGTCAATAATAAAACCGAACTTTTTTGTGCTAATGCAGAAACCGAATCTGCTGTTAAAGCAATCACGGGCAGCCCACGCTCAATGGCAATATCTGCTAATGCATTCGTTTCCTGATTTGTACCTGAATTTGAGATTCCTATAAAAATCCCTTTCAATCTATTTGTTCCAATTGCAGAAGCGAACAAATGATGATCCATTGTAAAAAATACACTCAAGCCAAGACGAGTAAATTTCTGATAAATATCTTGGGCAACTAACGATGAAGCACCTAGACCGTAAACAAAAATAATTTCTGCATCTTCCAAATCTTTGACTGCTTGATCAATGGCTTGATCTTCCAAATGTTCATTGGTTCGCTCTAAAATATGAATCAAGCGATGCTGAAGTTTTTCTTTTATTGCCCCAGTTGTTTCACCATTTTCCACCTCAGTATACATTTGTGTATCGACAGCTCCTAGATTAGCTGAAAGTAGCAATTTTAAATCAGTAAAGCCACTCACTTCGATTGATCGGCAAAAGCGAATGATTGCGGCGGGACTAGAACCAGCTTTTTTAGCAAGTTCTTGCGCACTTAAAGTAATAACTTCACTTGTATTCTTCAAAATGTACTCTGCTACTTTTTGTTCAGATCCGGGTAAATCTTTGATATAATCTTGAATCGTTAAAATTATATTTTGCTGCATTACTTACACATCCTTTTTTTCTGTCAAAATTCTCATTTTTTAGTTGATATTCCAACAGTTTACATTTTCATTATAGCTAAAAATCAATCAAAAAGAAATGTATCCGCCAAAATAAGGATGTCTCTATGCTCATATCAAAACAACTGACTCTTAGCAATCGAATTATTCATGCTAGAAGTCAGTTGTTTTTTCACAAATTTTAATCTATAGTAACTCTCTTATTTTTCTTGTAAATCTTTTGGGATCCCAAAGAAAAATGTTGCCACAAATCCACCTGCATACGCTGCCAATAACCCTAACACATAAGCTAACCATTGATTGTTAGCGATTAGGGGAATCAATGCTACACCGCTTGGGCCAATTGCAATTGAGCCTACATTTCCAAAAGCGCCAATCACAGCTCCACCGATTCCTCCGCCAATACACGCTGTAATAAACGGACGCCCTAACGGTAATGTTACTCCGTAAATCAAGGGTTCCCCAATACCCAAAATTCCGACAGGCAATGCACCTTTGATCATTTCAACAAGTTTAGTCTCTTTTTTACAACGGATCCACAATGCTAAAGCTGCACCAACTTGACCTGCGCCAGCCATTGCTAGTATCGGTAACAACAAGGTCATTCCAGTTTGAGTAATCATTTCAATATGGATTGGTGTTAATATCTGATGTAGTCCGAACATAACCATTGGCAAGAATGTCGCCCCTAAAGTAAAACCAGCTAGCATTCCACCTTTTTCTAATACAATGTTAATCACTCCAACAAGGCTGTTAGAGATGAATCCTGCTACAGGCATAATTAAGAAAATCGTGATCAGACCGATCACCAACAAGGAGACTGTTGGTGTGACAATAATATCAATAGAATCAGGAATCACTTTATGAAGTTGCTTTTCTACTATTGAAAGTAACCACACTGCAAAGATAACGCCAATAATTCCCCCTTGTCCAGCTGATAAGTTTCCTCCAGTCAAGATATTTGGCAGTGGCGCTTCAGGATTCATTCCCGTTAACATCGTCACTGCACCAATTACACCTCCAAGCGCCGGTGTTGCTCCAAATTCACTGGCACTATTAATTCCTGTATACAAAGCTAAATAAGCAAAAATACCGTTTTTTATGATATTCAGAACATCAATATATTGCTGCCAAGAATCACCGATTGTGCCAGCGACTAAGAGATTTGACATTACAGCAGCAATTCCTCCAATAATTCCAGCACCAACAAACGCTGGTATCAATGGAACAAAAATATTAGAAATCGATTTCAAAACTGCTTTAAAACCGGAATTATTTTTGTTTTTTTCCTTTTGAGCAGCTTTCACCTGTGCTGCTTTCGCTTCAACTAATTGTTTTCCTGAAAGCTCATTTTCTTTTGTTGGCATGCTATTAGGAAATGGTTCTCCTAGCTTTACACCCGCCATATCAACCATTTCTTGTGCTACTTTATTGACCGTACCAGGTCCAATCACAACTTGCAGAGTGTCATCTTCTACAACACCCATAACGCCTTCAATCTTTTTTAACGCTTCTAATTCAACTTTATCATAATCACGAATATCCATTCGGACACGTGTCATACAATGTCTCAGTTTCAAGACATTTTCTTGCCCCCCTACTTCTTCATAAATTTCCCTAGCCAAACGTTTGATTTTATCTTCTGTCATGATTTTATCCCCCTTTAAAATTCTTTAGATCGTATTTTTTATAAAATGATTGCCTTGTCTTAACTTCGTTTTCGCTTCTTCTTTTGAAGTTTTTGTTAACAGCATAACGATTGCAAGTTTCACGTTTCCATCTGCTTTAGAAAAATAAGTTGCTGCATCTTCATAGTTGCAATCGGTCGCTTCCATAATAATCCGTTTTGATCGTTCTACCAGCTTTTCATTTGTAGGTTTTACATCAACCATTAAATTATTATAAACTTTGCCAATCCCAATCATCGAGATAGTTGATATCATATTTAAAATTAATTTTTGGGCTGTACCAGATTTCAAACGTGTTGAACCTGTTAAAAATTCTGGTCCTGCGTCGACCTCGACCGGCATCTGTGCATATTGACTGATTTCGGCTGCTTTATTGCAAGAAATCGATACAGTTGCCGCACCGACTAAAGCCGCATAAACTAAACCACCTATCACATAAGGTGTCCGCCCGCTAGCAGCGATTCCAATCACAACATCTTTATTAGTTAGTTCTATATCTATCAAATCTTGTTGCCCCAACTCTTTGGAATCTTCTGCCCCTTCCACAGCCACAGTCATAGCTGACTGACCACCAGCAATCAAGCCTTGGACCATAGTAGGTTCTACACCAAAAGTTGGTACGCATTCTGCAGCATCTAAAACACCAAGGCGACCACTTGTTCCAGCACCCATGTAAATCAGTCTACCGCCATTGTTAAAAGAATCAATGATCGATTCAATAACTGGTTCAATTTGAGGAAGTGCTTCTTTCACTGCTAAAGCAACTTTTTGATCTTCTTGGTTCATCTTGTCTAGTGCTTCTTTTATCGTTAACTCATCTAAATTCATGGTTTCCTGATTTCTACGCTCTGTAGTTAATTTTTCTAAATTCATTTCATAATGTTCCCTTCTCTACTAAATTGAAGACTCTACCTGCGTTTATCAATTTCAACAGCGAACAGTCTTCTGGTACCACTTGAGCCACAACGTTGATTTTTTCATGCTCAGGTAAGTCTTTTTTTGTCACTTGGATTTCCCCCATATACCTTCCATACTGAAAATTATCGATTGTCACGCTTCCTGCTTTTCGTTCTAGTAATGTTTCTGGCTCAACCTTTATTATTTTCTTAAATCGTGCCTCCGCACTACGTATCACATCACGTGCTTCGTCAGAACGATTCGTATGCTTTCCTAGTATCTGTTCATAGTAATTACTACCGATATCAGATACTTCCAGTTGTAAAAGTTGATCACGAGAGTAGCTTTCAAATTGATGCATTGTTCGCTCAGAAATCATAGGATCACCGACATATACGCCATCTACATGAAAATTTTCATTTAAATCCAAAGCCGCCGAAAATGGATTATCATACCGATGTTTTTCCAATGTCGGCAACCCTTCATACAAAGGTCCTCTTAACTGAGTATTTCCTTGAATAAATGCGAACACCTGAAAACCTGACTGTTTTAACCAGTAATTTTTTTCTTTGAAAAATTTACTGCCCAATCCTGTTTCAGGTCTCGGATAATAATTATGCCATGCTTCAAAATTGTTAAAATTTGCATTGAACGCTTGTAATTCTTCCACATCATCAACTGAGATAGTACTAGCATTCAAGCCAATAGTTAAATAGTTAGACGCTTCAGCAATTTCTTGATTTGAAATAGCATAGTCCATACGTAAACCAGTAACTCCTAATGCTAAAATTTCCTCTAAACGTTTAAAAGAAAAACCAGCTCGATTCAATGCTTCGCCTGAAATGTCGACCATTAGTTTCATACTGTTCTTTTGAGCAATTTGTCCAAGCTTTTTTAATCTTTTAGCATATAGTGTTGCATCATCTTCTGGAATATGTAAGGAAGTAAAAATTCCTTTAAATCCAATTCTACTCATTTCTTGAATATATGAGCACGTCTCATCTGTCATCTCTTCACTCAAAAAAATAGAAATACCAAGCATCTTTCCCATCCCTTCCTAATTTATTTTTATTATAATCTAAGTGAAATAATATTTCAACATAAAAACATCATTTATATTATATGTAAAATTATTTTTTAGAAACAAAAAAAGAATGGAAAAAACAATTTACTGTTTTTCCCATTCTTTTAATTTAATTAATTAACAGATCATGCCTTGGCAGTACCGATTTGCTCCCCTACGATAACTTCTCCTGTTTTACTAAGGTCAAAGCTTTTTAAGTCGTCCATATTTGTGATTACGACAACCATTTCAGTCCCTTTTCCTGCAGATTCAATCCCCGCTAAATCAACCCTAGCAATCAAAGTTCCTTGAGATACTTTAGAACCTTCACTTACTTTTATATCAAAAGGCTCTCCGTTGAGCTCCACTGTATCAATTCCCATATGAAGTAAAATTTCCAGACCGTTCATCATTTTCATCCCTACCGCATGTTTAGTTTGAAAAACACTTAACACTTCTCCAGCAATGGGTGAATAAATTTCTTCTGATTCTGGAATAATAGCAAAACCATCGCCCATCATTTTCTGCGAAAAGACTGGATCATTGACTTCACTGATTGGAATTAACTTTCCCGTTACTACTGCGTATAGGGATTCATTTAATTGAATTGGTTCCTTCTTTTTTAAAAATCCAAACATTTACTTTCTCCTCCAAATTTCATGAATAGTATTAGTATAGAAAATTTTCAAAATAAATACAACAATCAATAAGCTAGATGCTAATTTTTTCTAATACTTCAGAAAAGTTAGTTGGTTTTTCTCATCCTAAAAGGTATACTTATAGTGATTTATTATTCTATGTAGGAAAGGATTGAACCTATGCTTTTATCAAATTTATGGAAAGCAATTATTCTAGGTATTATTGAGGGAGTAACTGAATGGCTTCCGATTAGTAGTACTGGACATTTAATATTAGTCGATGAATTTATTAAAATGAATCTTAGCAAAGATTTTATGGAAATGTTTAATGTCGTAATTCAGCTTGGCGCAATCATGGCTGTTGTCGTTCTTTATTTCCACAAGTTAAACCCCTTCTCGCCTAGAAAAGACGAGGTGGAAAAGAAAGATACTTGGATTCTTTGGTCGAAGGTCGTTGTCGCTTGTGCACCCGCGGCAATTATTGGGATTCCGTTAGATGACTGGCTTGAAGCAAAATTCCATAATTTCTTTACAGTTGCATTGATGTTGATTGTCTATGGGGTAGCGTTTGTTCTCATTGAAAAAAGAAATCGGGATCGTAAACCCAAATGCACAGACTTAAGAGACTTCACTTATAAAGCTGCGGCAATCGTTGGTTTCTTCCAAGTATTATCTTTAATTCCAGGAACTTCTCGTTCGGGAGCAACGATTTTAGGCGCAATTATCATTGGCGCATCGCGTTTTGTTGCAACAGAATTTTCTTTTTTCTTAGGGATTCCTGTTATGTTCGGCGCAAGCTTCTTGAAAATTGTAAAGTTTGTTATGAAAGGAAATTCATTTGGCTTTACTGAAATATTCATTCTACTAACTGGTTCTATTGTAGCTTTTGTCGTTTCAATTATAGTGATTAAATTCTTATTAAATTATCTTAAACGAAACGATTTCACTGCTTTCGGTTGGTATCGCATTATCCTTGGAGTCTTATTAATCAGTTATTGGCTATTTTCTTAATTTTTTTGAACCGATCGAACGATCGGTTCTTTTTTATTTTGCATACATTTAACAAATGAAGCTTGTGTATACTCACATTAATAGTGATAATGATTATCACTATTAATTAGAATAAGTATCATATAAACAAATATACAAAACCTTATTTATAAGCAATAACACAAATGATAATCACTATCATTCTCATTTAGAATATTCTATTATCATTTAACTTCTAACTGTGATATGCTCTTTATTGAGGAGTGATAACGATGAAATTGACAGAAGAAAAAAAAGCTATTCTTTCTACAATACTATGTTTGCTATTTATGATTCTAGGTTTTATTTTTGAAAAAAACGGTACAACTTTTTATCCAATTATCTTTATTTTAGCAATTTTTTTTGGTGGATTTAAGCAGACCAAAGAAGGAATTATTGAAACAGTTGAAAATAAGCGCCTAAATGTGGACTTACTAATGGCGTTAGCTGCAATTGGTGCTTGTATTATTGGCAACTGGTTTGAAGGGGCTATGTTAACATTTATTTTTTGCCTTAGTGGGGCTTTGGAAGAGTACACAACAAATAAGAGCAAAAAAGAAATAGCTAGTTTGATGAATATGCAACCAGAAACAGCACTCGTTCTTAATGGACAAGGCAAAACAACAGAAATAGCTGTTAGTGAGTTACAGATAGGTGATTTGGTATTGGTTCCAAAAGGGGCAAGCGTACCCATTGATGGCACACTCGTTACTGGTTCTTCAACTATCGATGAGGCAGCTATCACAGGAGAATCCGTTCCCGCTGAAAAAAGAAAAAATGACCCTTTATTTGGTGGAACTATTAATTTAGGAGAAGCTATTACACTTAGCGTTACTAAAAACAGCGAGGACACTTTATTTGCGAAAATTATTCGTCTAGTTGACGAAGCACAAAATACTCCCTCGCAAACTGCTAGTTTTATTGAAAAACTAGAAAATATTTATGTAAAGATCGTCTTGATTGCGATTCCTATGATGATTTTAATTCCATATTTATTTTTAGATTGGTCTTGGAACGAAAGCTTTTATAGAGGAATGGTCTTACTTGTAGTTGCTTCACCTTGTGCATTAGTAGCTTCCGCTACTCCGGCTACTTTAGCTGCAATCTCCAACGGAGCAAGAAATGGTGTCTTGTTTAAAGGCGGAGTCTATTTAGAAAATTTAGCTTCATTGAAGGCAATTGCATTTGATAAAACCGGCACGTTAACATATGGTGTCCCAGTAGTTACTGATGCTGTATTCTTAACAAATAATCAAGACGCACTGACTATTCTTCTTGCAATGGAAAGGCAATCGACTCATCCTTTAGCTCAAGCAATTATTACACACTTCGATAATGAAGATATCACTTACTATGAAAATATCGAAGTCAAAAACATTATTGGTTTTGGAATGGAAACCACTCTTGATAGCGTTACTTGGCGTGTTGGTAAAAGTTCATTCAATGACCAAATGATAATTAACGAAAGTCTGAACAAAACAACCGAACAGTTACAAAATGATGGAAAAACCGTGATTTATCTATTTAGAAACCAGGATTTAATCGCCTACTTTGGATTACTAGATATTCCTAAACCCGAAGCAAAAAACGTTATTAGCTACTTTAAAGAAAATGGTATTCATACGACAATGATTACTGGTGACCATGAAAAGACAGCCAGCGCAGTCGCAAATGAACTCGAAATCGATCAAATTCATGCAAACTGTCTACCTGAAGATAAAACGTTACTAATTAAAGAACAAAAAACAAAATATGGCATAAATGCTATGGTCGGTGATGGCATCAACGACGCTCCTGCATTAGCTAATGCAGCAATTGGGGTTGCTATGGGAGAAGGAACTGATATTGCAATGGATGTGGCAGACATGGTTCTAATGCAAAATGATTTGGAAAAGCTGAAAATGAGTCATCAACTTTCAAAAAAACTAAAACGAATCGTTAGTCAAAATATTGCCTTTTCAGCTGGGATCATTGTTCTACTAATATTTTCCAATTTTTTCCAGATTATCAATTTACCTTTAGGTGTTATAGGTCATGAAGGTAGTACAATCCTTGTTATTCTGAATGGATTAAGGATGCTAAAAACAATTCCAAGTAAAAAGGCTCCTTTAGAAAAATATTCTTCACAAGCAGTAGAGCTTGTTTGATAGACAAATAACCGCTAAAACAAAACTTTCCTTTGTTTTAGCGGTTATTTGGATAGTTCCACTCGTCAAAAAATTCCTCTAAAAAGGCTTCTAAAAACTTTTGGCGTTTACTCCCTATTCTTTTAGCATATTTTGTATTTAGGCCGTCATTTAGTAAAAGAATTTTTTCGTAGAAGTGATTGATAATTGTACTTTCATCACGATATTCACTTTTCGTACGCAGTGTTCTAGGTTTAATATTAGGATCATAGATTGGATTTCCCTTATGTCCGCCATAATAAACCGCTCGAGTAATTCCAATAGCTCCCATAGCATCCAAGCGATCTGCATCTTGTACAATTTGACCTTCAATTGTAAGTATTTCGTCAGTTCCGTTGAACCGCTCACTAAAAGAAAGGTTTTTAATTATATGGATGATATGTTGAATTTGAGCACTTGAACAATCGATTTGACTTAAAAATCCTTCTAATTGCTGGTACGCTTGATCTGAATCAAAAACTAACTTATCATCTACAGTATCATGAAGATAAGCTGCTGCCGTGACAATAAAAAGATCACATGTTTCCGTTTGAGCAATTGTATTCGCTAATCGAACCACTCTATTTATATGATCCATACTATGACCAGTCAGATCTTTTTCCATTATTGGTTCTACATAATTTTTGATTTTTACAATTTTTTGATTGTCCATTCAATTTCTCCAATTTTGTGAATAACAATAGGCTGAGATAAACAACGATTTACCTCAACCTATTATTTAGCAAGTCATTTTTGTTAACTATTTTTTATTACTAAACCTCCGATTACATCTACAACCGATTCACTAGCATTTAGTAAATCTTCTAATTGGTCATAAACATTCTTCCAACGGATAACTTCAATTGGATTTTGCTCATTTGTAAATAAATCCTTTAAGGCATCACTGTATAGTTTGTCTGCTTTCCCTTCGATTTCACTTACCTCATCGATCATCGCATGCAATGTTTTAGAATTCTTGAATTTTGCAAATTCCTTTGTTGCAGTTAGAACCCCCACCGTAGCTTCTACTCCATATGTTATAAAAACCAACGCACTATCCTTCAATTCTTTTACAACCAAACTACTCAGCAGATAAGCAATACTGTTAATCGTGTCTAGTACATCATCTAATCGTTGTGTAATTTCCACGATATCTTCTCTATCAATTGGTGTGATAAACGAAATATATAACTCTTTTAGGATTTTCTGAACGATTTGATCGCCTTCACGCTCTAACGCATGGATTTTTTCCGCTTCCCTCTCAAGTTTTTCAAGGGAATAGTCCATTGCAATCATTTCTAAAAGCTCTGCTGCTTGATGAGCATTCTTTGCCAAATGTTCTAATTCACCAAAGTAATCAAATTGCTTTTTTCTAGCCATTTTATTCTCTCCTTAAAATAATGCGATAAATAATTTTGCCATGATAAAGGCAATAACTCCACAGCCTGGAAATGTCAAAATCCAAGCAATCAACATTTCTTTTACAATGCGCCAATCGACGCTAGATACTCTTTTTGAAGCGCCTACACCCATGATTGCAGTAGTTTTAGTATGAGTCGTAGAAACTGGAATACCAAAAATGGAAGCTGCAAATAAACAAATAGCTGTGCTTAAATCAGCCGCAAATCCTTGGTATCGTTCTAATTTCACCATATCCATACCAACTGATTTGATAATTCTCATGCCGCCTACCGAAGTGCCAAATCCCATCGTCACAGAGCAAAGGACCATAACCCAAATTGGAATAATGAAACCCGATCCCGATTTTTCTGCCAAATTATTATAATAAAGTCCCAACATAAATACGCCCATAAATTTTTGACCATCTTGAGCACCGTGTAAAAAAGCATTTGCAGCAGCACCAAATGCTTGTCCGTATGTAAAAACTTTATTCGCTGTCCTTCTAGCTACATTTTTGAAAAGGATTACAATTAGTTTTGTAACAAGAAAACCACCGCCAAATCCCATGACAGTAGAAACAACTAAACCAACGAGAACTTTGGTCCATTCTGTACCATTGACAGCACCAAGTCCACCTAAAGCCATTGCGGAACCTGTGAGACCTGCGATTAGTGCATGACTTTCACTCGTTGGAATACCGAAATACCAAGCAGCTACTGACCAAACCACAATCGAAAACAACGCTGCCGCTAATGCGACTTGT
Organism: Enterococcus sp. AMC1252; assembly: GCF_058216515.1. Lineage (NCBI taxonomy): Bacteria > Bacillati > Bacillota > Bacilli > Lactobacillales > Enterococcaceae > Enterococcus > Enterococcus sp. AMC1252. The sequence continues at coordinate 1,773,347 of NZ_CM177097.1, read as the reverse complement.
GACGCATTTCCTTGTGCATCAAAACTTACAATGTTACTGATCGTTTCAGCTACCTGAGCATTGAAAAAAGTCATTACTAATGCGCCGAAGAAGTTCATCACAACAGCCATCCAAATTGCGACGTTTGGCTTTAAGACACGCGTCGAGACAGCGGTTGCAATTGCATTCGGTGCATCTGTCCAGCCATTAACAAAAATAACACCCATTACAAGTGTAACTGTTACAATTAAAGCAATATTCACATTGACACCACCATTTCATTTTTCCCTTGTTATGATAGCATATTTTTTAAGAAAAGTATCGATTTTTCCAATCAAACTTACATACAAATTGGTTTTTACATGATGAAATCAATATTTTTACTGTTAAGGAAAAAAACTTGTCATCTTTTATTGCAATGCAAGTGCGGATTAGGTATAATGATTAGTGTTGAATTACATATGGATTTTCCTGTGTAAGACCTTAATTTATCGGAGGTGAAAGAAATGCCAAATATTGAATCTGCAATCAAACGTGTACGTACTAACGCTAATAAGAATGCTCAAAATTCATCTCAAAAAAATGCTATGCGTACAGCTATCAAGAAATTTGAAGATGCTGTAGCTGCTGGTGCTGACAACGTAGATGCGTTATATAAAGAAGCTGCTAAAGCTGTTGATATGGCTGAAACAAAAGGATTAATCCATAAAAACAAAGCAGGCCGTGACAAATCTCGTCTAAGCAAAAAATTAGCAAAATAATGATTTTTAGAAGTTAACTCGATGTTAGCTTCTTTTTTATTAAAAAAGTACGGGCTGAAATCATTTCGATTTTAGCCCGTACTCATTACTTTATGTTAGACTTTTGAATTTACTTCAATTCTTTTAAAAAGTCTAATTTTTATTTTGGCTTTCGATCCCTTTACGGTCGATTTGAATCCAATATTCAGCTATTTTTTCTTGTTCGAGTAAATAAACAGCACTAGCAATTTGAATGATTGTTTTATTTTCAGGTGTTCGTCCAGTTTGTTTCCACCGAACATAGACCTTGTGACCATCAGCTAAGATTTCTTGAATCTCTAATTTAAATTGTCCATAAAGCTCCTGCATTTCTTCTACATGTTCAATATAATCCATTGGCGATCGTGTTATTACATATTCGTTTTCAGACTGAACTTGATGGGCAATTACCCGTTCATGCATAAAACTATGTGCTAACTGTAGATTTTTCCCAGAGCGAACTTCCTTAAAAAAAGCTTTTATTATTTTTTTTGATTCATTCAAAAAAACGCCTCCCCGCTTTTTATTTGGCAACTTGTCCAGATAATTTAAGAATAAATAATTCAAAAAGCAATTCTTTATCCATCTGACCTGTTTTCATTCGAAAATCATTCTCAACCAATTCGTCATAAATCACTTCTAGACGGTCTAATTCAAAGCGACGAACCTGTTGTAGTGCTAACTTTACACGATATGGATGTATCTTCAATGTTTCTGCAATATTCGCCTGTTGATATCCTAATTTTGCTAAAATTTTAGTTTGTAAGAATAATCTAATTTGATTAAGCAAAATAGCATTTAATTTGATTGTCTCTTCTCCTTGCAGTAATAAATCTTCATACAATTGGATTGCTTTTTCGCTATGACCTGATAGCACATCATTTGTTAAGTCAAACACATTATGTTCTAGAGATTTCGGTACCAATTCTTTAACTGCATTTAATGAAATTATTTTGTTATCAGAAGCATATAAAAATAATTTTTGCAGTTCTCCCATTACTTTTGACAAGTTCAAATCCGTTAGTTGCAACAATAAATCAAAAGCTTCTGGTCTAATCTCGTATCCTTCACTTTGAATCGTTTGTTCAACATACTGTCTTACTTCACGCTCACCCATCGGATTAACATCGATAATTTCAGCTTGTTTTTTTATTCGTTTAGTTACTTTTTTTCGCTCGTCTAATTTATCAACATTTGCAATAAAAACCAAAATGGTTGTTGGTGACGGGTGCTCCAAATACTTTAATAAACTATCAATATCATGATCTAATCCATTCGTTTTTCTTTCTGCCGTCAAAAAATAGGGATTTTCAATAAAAACTAATCGATAATCACCAAAAAAAGGAATCGTTTCAGCTTCTTCTATTGCTAATGACAATGGGACTTCTTCCATATCAAAAGAGGAATAGTTAAACTGATCATCTTCAGTTTTTATCAATTGACTCATCAATTCAGTTTTAAATAACTCACTTAGATATCCTTCTGTTCCTTGAATTAAATAAACAGAAGCAAATTGTTGTTGCCTCACTTGTTTTAATGCCTCTTGTAGGTTCATAAGTTCCCTCATTTCTCTTTTCCATCCTATCATGTCATTTCAAGAAATGCTAGTCTTCTCTCACGATTGTTTTAGCTGTTGAAATTTTTGAAAATGGCGTCCAATCATAATAAACCATTCCATTTTTATCCGTTCGAAAACTTTTTATATTTGCCTGTTTTAGTGTATTAACTGTTTCCTCATGAGGATGGCTGAATCGATTATCACGTCCACAAGAAATAACACTATCTACTGGCCCAATTTTTTGAACAAATAAAGAGTCAGAGGAAGTCTTACTGCCATGGTGCCCTACCTTTAATACATCAATGCTTAAGTTTGGAAAACTTTTTAATAATTGATGTTCTCCTTCTTTTTCTAAATCTCCTGTAAATAAAAAACGTTTTCCTTGAACTTTCGTATAAATCACCATTGAGTCCTTGTTTTCTCCTGTTCCTGAACGATTTGGCGCAAGAATTTCTAATGAAATTGAGTGACCAACAGATGTGCCCGCTAAGACTGGATAACATTTTGTGCCCTTCTTTTTTAAGCCATTTATAATCCGTTGGAAAACAGCTTTTTTTTCAGTACCAATGGGGTAATAAAGTGACCGAATCGGAATTTTTTCATTGATCGCCAATAAATCACCGCAATGATCGACATCTCCATGACTAATCAAAACCCTATCTAGATATTTGACTCCTTTACTTTTTAAATAGGGAATTACTGAATAATTTGCATTTGATGTTTGTTTTGATTTAATTTTCCATTTTTCTTTTTGAAAATCAATACTTCCACCAGTATCGATCAAAATATTTTCCTGATGAAATGGCGTTTGTATAAAAATACTATCTCCCTGCCCAACGTCAATAAATGCTATTGTGCCATTGGGCGAAAAATGTTTATTGTACATCAATAAAAACAAACTTATCACTAGTAAATAGACTCTTTTTGAATGATTGTACATCTTATGAAGTGTAAAGAAAAGGAGTATACAAATAAAAAGAAATAGTATTGGAGAATAAGCACCCGTAACAATTGTAAATGTGCTATGACGACTTAACCATTCCAAAACTGATTGTTGGATCAAAAAATATATTTCCAGACTATCAATTAATAAATCAATGTTGAATACATATGAGGTTAAAAGACTAATACAAAGTATAGGCAAAATAAAGTGTTCAAAAAGGGGCAATAACAAAAATGTAAATAAGCTGCTCGTCAACTGCCACTCAAAAAATGTTAGTCCTATCAACGGAGTCATTGTATAATTTAATAAAAATGAAAAAAAATACATCTTTACCATACGATTATTGATTCTTTCTGTAATAGGATTTACAAATAAAATAAAAAATGATAAAGAATAGCTTAGTTGCCCTCCCACTGAAAACAGCAAATACGGCTTAAAAAAAAGACCTATTATCAATGTCAAACTCCAACAATCCAAACTAGATAAACGCCAATTAAATTCACGACTTCCTAGAGAGATCATACTTTGCATCAACGCGCGAACTACACTGACTGAAAAACCAGTCATTCCTGCATAAGTAAATGAAAAGAATAACTGAAACCAAAATAGTCGCTCCGTTGTGATACCACATCGCAAGAGCAAATATCTAAAACAACCGACAAAAAAAGCTACATGCATTCCTGATAAACTAAACAAATGAAGAATTCCCAAATTTGCTAGGACACCTTCTTTTTGAGAAAACTCACTTGACTTGAATCCAAAAAGTAACGTATTAAGGTGCAAAGCAGTTTCTTTAAAAAAAGTCTTATCGCAATAATCAATTGCCTTTTTTCTATAACTACTTAGCCAATGTAAGACTTCATAAAGTTTAGGTCTTTTCACTGTGGTCTTCTTGATACGATTGATTGTTAGTGTTTGATAGATTCCATTTTCTTTTAGATATTTCTGATAATCAAACCCATTAAGATTCGTCTGACCTAACGGTGTTTCAAACTCTCCAGTTAAGTTGATTTTCACTGGTTGATTTATTGTCTGCCAATGCTGCTTTTCCTCTTGTGAATCAAATCGATAAAAAGCTATTACTTTGCGCTTTTCTTTTTTACCTGTAAAAAAGTATCCCTCTAATTGGAGTTGATCACCATCTACTTTATGCTTATCAGGCAATACCACTAAGTAACCTGTCACTTCATTTGTCTCAGAGAATTTTACTTGTGTCTCTTTTCTTAGAGTTAGCCAACATGAAGTCATGATAATAAAAATACACAAAAAACTGACGCTAAAGATCGCCTTGTTTCCTGTGCAAAGAACTCGACTAATTAAATAAAACCAAACTACACCTATTAATAGGCTTGGCTTCATTATAAAAAAAACTGTTCCTATCGTTAATAATACTGGGAAAATCCAGTAATTATTAATCTGTTTGAGGTGCTTCTTCCACTGAAGCAGTCTCTTCTTCCCCTAATTGTAGTTCAGCAAAATATTTCTTCGATAGGGTCACTTGATCTACAGTTGCCCCTACTTGATTGATCAGAGCCATCGCATACTCATCATTTCTGTAATCCTTTAAATAATGAATCTTTTTGATTCCTGCTTGTAAAATCATTTTTGTGCATTGCAAACAGGGGAAATGAGTTACATAAATTTCTGCACCTTCTGTAGGAATACCAAATTTCGCACACTGCAAGATGGCATTCATTTCAGCATGGATCGTTCGGACACAGTGCCCGTCTACCACATAACAGCCATCATCAATACAATGTACATCTCCACTAACTGAGCCATTGTAACCTCCAGCAATGATGCGTTTATCTCTAACTACCGTTGCGCCAACTTCTAAACGAGTACACGTACTTCTTAATGATAAAAGCACACTTTGTGCCATAAAATATTGATCCCAAGGAATTCTTTCTAATGTCATATTATACTCCTTTTAAGATATTATTTATTTTTGCTGATTTTTAAATTATTAGTAGGTTATACAAATAGTAAATTATAGAAAAAGTCTCGTCAAGAACCTGCACACGATATTTGTAAAATAGTTATTATTCTAACAAGTTTTTTAAGAAGTAATGAACTCTTTTAATTTATCAAAAGATTTTTCACCAAAGCCCGAAATATTTTTTAGATCTTCTATAGTTTTAAAACCTCCATTTTCTTCCCGATAACGAATGATTTCTTGTGCTTTCTTTTCACCTACTCCTGGTAAGGTTTGCAATTCAGCTTCACTCGCTTTGTTAAGATTGACTTTACGGGTTTCCTTATTTTCACTCGTTTGTGAGCCGTTGCTTTGTTCAGTTTTTTGAATTTTCTCCCCTATCTTTGGCACGTAGATCACCATCTGATCTACAATTCGCTCAGAAAAATTGACTTGTTTGGTATCAGCCTCCTCACTCAGCCCTCCAGCAAGCATTACAGCGTCCCAGACACGCATATTCTCAGATCCTTCATACATTCCAGGAATTTCAACAGCTCCCTTTATATCTACGTATATTTGCCTAGATAGCGAATCTGCTTCTATCAACTGAGATGAGCTGACTGATGTCATCACTAACTCTTCTTCCGTCAAGTCAGCAGAACTAGAGCCAACTAAAAAAAATATACTGATGCCACAAACAATCCCAATTAAAATGACACCGCCAATAACAAATTGCTTATACTTCTGTAACATTTTACGATAATCCATGTTTTTCCTCCCTTCTAAGTATAGATACGCATTCTTTTTGTTTTTCCATGATAGAAAATGGAAGAGTTCGTCGTATAATAGAGTAAGAAGGTGATGAAGAGATGGAGAAGGAAATCATTGTATTATTAAAAAAACAAGATTTTTTGGGGTTGGAAAAATTTATTGATCTTTTAGGGACTGATATTGTGAAATGTATTCGGGCAATCTTAAATCATCCGGAAGAAATCACTTATCAGAAAGAAACTGAAAACGAAGTGTTTTACCGTATTTGGCAAAAAATTGCTAGTTATGACGAAAGTAAGAGTAGTTTGAAAACTTGGAGTTTAACCATTACACGTAACATTTGTTTGGATAAAAAGCGTTTGATTATACGCGAACGGAAAATTGTTCCTATGGATCAACTGCCAGAAAGTATTTTAGAAGATAATCACTTTGAAAAAGAAAATTTCTTAGACTTATTAAAACATCTAACAGAAGAAGATCAATTGATTTTTTTGAAATACTACTATTATCAGGATACACCCGCTGAAATTGCGAAGGAATTAAAAATGAATGTTTCTCAAGTATATAATCATTTGTCTCGGGGAAGAAAAATGATTAAAGAAATGCTTGGGTCAAATGTATAAATTTTGTTATTAAAAAAAGGCTAAAGGAATCTGATCAGCATCAACTCAAAGGAGGAATTTCACATGGCAAATCCATTCAAAGTTGTCATAAATCAACTCAACAAAGACATTACAAACAGCTCAAAAAAAGAATTAAATACGCAACAAAAGAAACATTTATTCAACCAAACAAAGATGTATATATTTTTACAAGATTTTATTGAGAAATTTGCCCCTTATCTGGAAGAAGGTGAAAAAATCCACGCCTACTTACCAATGACTAGTGATGGTCAAAACGTTTCTGCTGTTGGTCTGGGTTTACTGGGAATGTATCATCCTGAATCAGAAGAAGCCAAAGCTTATGTAAAAAACTTCAATGATCTTAGAGGCAATCGTATTTTGATTTTCACTGATAAACGTATGATTTTTACAACAATCATAGAGTTCTTGGATCAAAGAACCTTTTTTAGTTACCCTTATCCAACTATCAAAGCAATCACATTGAAAGAAAATAGAATGACCTATTTCGATTGGGATAACTCTTTTCCACCTAAACGGGTTGCTCTTTACACTTATATCTTTGACTTTGAATCGGAAAATCATATTTTTACAGAATTATTAGGACAACGAGATGCGGATATTTTGAAGCGTCAACTATCAGAAATCCCAGCTTTGAAGGAAATTATCGTAATCGAAAAAGTCTATCGTAAACATAGATTTGATCAAATCGTCAATAATCCTGTACTAGCTTATAGACTTATGTATTATTTTTCTATATTTGCTGCCATAGGATTCCTTATCCTCTTAGCTTTAGGTGGTTTCTTTCATATTGGACCAGCAAAATCCTTATTTGATTTTACAACTGAACCATCATTACAATTGATTTCTACCTGGCTTTTGCCTTAAATAAAAAAAGACAAGGAGACATTTAACTGCTTCCTTGTCTTTTTTTTATTTTAACGTTTTCAGATAGTCCAACGCATCTTGGACGTTTTTAACTGGTACGATTTTCATTTTTGTACCAATTTTTTTAGCTGCAGCTTTCGCTTCCTCATAATTCGTTTTAATTCCTGGTTCAGCTTTTTTCATTTCTTTTGTGATTTCATCATCAGGCGCAAAAAAGATTTCTGTTTGGTTTTTGCTAGCCGTAACGACTTTTTTGTCGATACCACCGATCCTTCCAACAGTCCCTTGGCTATTGATTGTTCCTGTTCCAGCGATTTTATGACCTTTTCGAATGCCTTTATGCGTTAACTGCTCATATGTCTCCAATGTAAACATTAACCCAGCTGACGGTCCTCCGATATCTCCAGCATCAATTTCTACTGGAATCGATGAATCGATCTCCGTGTGATCGGTCAACCCAATTCCTATGCCAGCTTTCTTGTCAGTTGAAAGCTTAATCAGCTTTCCTGTTGCGTCTTTTGCCTTACCATCTTGTAAATAACTTACTGTGATTTCTTGTCCAATTTTTTGTTTTTTTACATAGTTTACAAATTCTTCACTGCTGCTAAATGTTTTGCCATCAATTCCTGTAACAGTGTCTCCTACAGAAATTTTTCCCTTAAAACTAGAGTTATCTTCTATAGCTAAAACATAAACACCTTTAAAACTCATTTTATAAGGGACCTCAGCAAGCTTTAAAGCTTGCTCAATAGCAGCATTCTTTGAAGAATCCATATAATATTGCTGGATTCGTTCATATTCACTATTCGTACTTGATCCCATTAGCGATTCCTTACTCACTAATTCCTGAAAATCAGAAAATTTTGCTTTTAGAGCTGAGCCTAATGTCGCTTTACGCACACCCACAGTCGTCAAATAAAAGGCACCTGGCTCCGAATCTTTTTTATTATCTACTGTAACGAAATCCTTTAAATTCTCTGTTGTCCCTGGTCCTTCAATATAGTACGGTATAGGAAAAATCATTATAACGATTAATAAAATAACTACTGCAAAAGGCAGCATCGACTTAATTGATAGTTTCTCGTTATGCTCATTATTCATTTAGCTTCATCTCACGATTCTTTTGATTTAGTGCTTGATTGACAGCCTCTGGTAAATAGTCAGAGACATCTCCACCAAATTTTAGCACTTCTTTTAACAAACTTGAACTAATATGTGCATATTCTTCATCAGCTAATAAAAAAACAGTTTCAATTGTAGGTGCCAGATGATGATTCATCTTAGCAATATCCTTCTCATACTCGTAATCTTTTACATTTCTAATTCCACGAATCAGAAAGTTAGCACCTAAGTCAGCTGCACTTTCAACAGTAAGCTTTGTTTCTTGAACGATTACTTCTACATTTTCTAAATGAGCGACCGCTTCTTTTATCAAAGCAAGTTTTTCTTCTAAAGTAAAAAGAGCTGTTTTGTTCGTATTAACAAAGACGCCTACAATGACTGTATCAAACATCTTTGTGCTACGCTCAATCAGATTCAGATGACCATTAGTCAACGGATCGAAACTTCCAGGAAAAAGAGCAATTTTAGTCATCTTCTACCTCCTGTCTATATATCGTTATTTGAGTAATGCCGTATGTTGTTTCACGAGTTTTTAATAGTGCTCCGATACTTTCAGGTAAAGTTACTGATTTATCCGTCTCACAAACAATAATAGCATCATCATTCAATAAATCATAAACAAGCATTTGCTCAATTTGCTTTGCAATTTCCTGTTTAGCATAAGGAGGATCAAGTAGAACTAAATCGAGTTTAGTTTTTTCTTCTTTCAGAAATTCTATCGCTTTATTAGCATCCATTTTTTTGATAATGAACTTAGCCGATTCTTTTGTTACTTCTATGTTTTCTTTAATGATTTTAATGGCAGAAAAGTTTTTTTCAACACAAATTCCTAAATCCATCCCTCTGGATACAGCTTCAATCGCAAGGCCGCCGCTTCCCGCATATAAATCTAATGCGGTTCCTCCATCAAAATAGGGTCCAATCATATTAAAAATCGATTCTTTTACTTTATCCGTTGTAGGGCGTGTATTGTCACCATCCAAAGCTTTTAAACGCCGCCCCCCATATTCTCCTGAAATAACCCGCATCTTTAACGCTCCTTTACATAATTGTTCATACACATTGATAGTACGTCAACCATACAGAAAAAAGATGAAAAATGTTTGAAATTGGTTCACATTTTTCATCTCGATTTTTACACATTTTCAGCTAAACGAATTTGAGTGCTTAACTCTTCCACTTCAAATCCTTCTTCTTTTTCATACTGATAAGCAGCCTTAGTGCCAATTTTTTCAGCGAAATTCATTTCCACATCCGGGCGATAAGACCGTTCTACTTTCCGCACGAAATGTAGTCCGTTGATTTTAGCTTCGGAGCTTTCTATATCTTCTTCATTCATATAAACAACAACATATTTCATACGACGAGAGACATAATGAATCAGACCATATCGCTTCAATGTCTTTAATTGTTTTAAACTATACACCCAGACAACTAAGCAGCGTCGTTTTTGGATAGTAAATTCTTTTTCTTCATTAACTTGCATGACAACTACCTCCACAGCCTGAATGTTTACCTTTTTCAAAGAAAGGATTTCCGGCATCTACTTTAATGTCATCTGAAATTGTTTTAGCAACGGACATACCTACCAAATCTAGTATGGTTTGTATCTCTGTTTCAGAAACACGAAACTCAGCAACTTCTTCACTCACATCCAGCGCCCGCTTGGCTTGTCGGACCGCTCGTTGCTTGGTACGAAAATCAGGCGCATGATTGCCATATGCCTCAATTCGTTCAAAAGCGTCTTTTGCATCTAAAAATGCTTTTTGTTTATCTCGAACATCTTTTGATCCGTACATCGACTGCCGATTTATTTTATAAGATTTAATGCTCTCGCTTGTTAAGATTGCTTGAACAAGTTTTTCTGTCTGATCTTCTATTTCAAAAAGTTTTTCTGTTACTATCATACTTATTCACTTTCCTCTGTTTGAGATATTTCTTTCTCTGTTTCTTGTAATAAGACTAACATACTTGCTTTAGAGAAAGCAACGCCAATGTTTTCTCTTTCTTGATGTGCAAAACGAGAATGATACAATGAATCAGAAAACCATGATAATACTGTAAACGTAGGATCATAAATCGGTTCTGTGTAAATCCCAGTAGCTTTTTTCTTGTCTAACTGACCAACCTTCAACAATTTTTGATACTCGTCATTTGTTAACGTAAAGACATTTTCTGCAGTCATTTGATCTTTACTAAATTGCCAGCTTTCAGTTCGTTCTAACGATAGAATATTTTTTTGGTTTTTAGGAAGCACCTCAAATAGTTTTTGAGCATTTTTTTGACTCTCAGTATTCACATGATAGGTCGGTAAGCCTTCCTTAAGCTTTAACAAATTAATTATTTGAATAACTTGATGGCTCTTAACTGCATCAAAACCTGCTAATTGATCTGTTACTAAAATAGGAATGATTTCGCCTTCAAGTAATTGATACGGCATTATTGTCAGCAGAGTTTTTTTATCTAAATACGTAACGGCTGAAAGTTTTCCTGTACCATGGTTGAAAAATAAAATAGCAAATGTCTTATTATCAAATGCTATCAATGGACGATAATTCATATCTTCTTCCATCAACTCAACATTGTAATTATTTTCTTTATATGTAAACGCAAAATTTGAATAAATAGTCATTAATTCGGAAACATCAGATAATTTCATATCCATCGAAAATGGCTTTGTCTCTTCTGACACATTGAACGCTTTGATTGCAGAAATTTTTTCCTCTCGGACATTCACTTCTATATAGTTCGCATCTTTTTCACCATAAATCCATAATTCGTATCCCGTACCTGTCTGCTGTTTTTCAAGCGGTTCACCAAATTTAGTAACAAAAGTACCTGTTTCTTTGCCTATGTACGCAGCATAACCAGAAGTTGAAATTTCTTCATATGGTAATGCAGTGTGGGAGACAACTTGCCTCCCACGATCTGCTTCTTGCTGCATTTTATCAGCAGGAAAAAAGACAGGCTGTAAATAACCACCTATTAGGACTACAAAGAAAACGCCTAAAAAAACTAAAAATCGTTTCATCTTTTTCCCCACTTTTCGTTTAATTTTCTTTTACTTCAATTAATAAGTCTCCTGAACTGATTGGTTCGTCTTCAAAAACATAAATATGCTCTACAATTCCATCAAATCGTGCTTCGATAGTGGTTTCCATCTTCATCGCTTCTGTAACTAACAAAGCGTCACCTTTTTTAACTTTGTCGCCTTTGTTTACTAATACTTGGAGAACAGACCCAGACATTGTTGCGCCTATTTGCTCTTTATTAGTAGGTTCTGCTTTACGTTTTGCTTGAACAGAAGATTTGATAGAAGTATCCTTTATAACTATTTCACGACGTTGACCATTTAAGTTGAAGAATAACACTCTGTTTCCTTCTATATCAGGATCACCAATTTCATCTAAACGAACAATCAAAGTTTTACCTTTTTCAATTTGAACTTCTACAGACTCACCTTGGCGAATTCCTTGGAAAAATGTAGGAGTGTCTAGTAATGTCACATCTCCAAAATTTTGATATGATGTACGATAATCCAAAAATACTTGAGGATACATCAAGTAACTTAATATTTCTTCCAGTTTTGGCTCATAACCAATTTTTTCAGCTAATTCCGACTTTACTTTATCAAAATTCACTGGTGCTGCCAAACTTCCAGGTCTTTCAGTAAAAGCTGGGCGTCCTTTTAAAATAATTCTTTGTAAATCTTTAGGAAATCCGCCTACTGGTTGGCCTAAATCTCCTTGGAAAAATGTTACTACTGATTCCGGGAAACTCAATTCTTCTCCGTTATCATAGATATCTTTTTCAGTTAAATTATTTTGAACCATGAACAGTGCCATATCTCCTACAACTTTTGAAGAGGGGGTCACTTTTACGATATCACCAAACATCAAGTTAACAGTATGATACATTTTTTTGATATCATCCCACTGATGACCTAAACCAACAGCTTTAGCTTGTTGTTGTAAGTTAGAATACTGTCCACCTGGCATTTCATGCATGTAGACTTCTGTCTGTGGTGCGTTCAACCCATTTTCAAATGGTTTGTAGTACATCCGAACATCTTCCCAATAATGATTGATTTTTTGCGTATTATCAATATTAACATCGGGTGTACGGTCACCATTGACTAAGGCATAATATAAACTACTCATGCTAGGCTGACTTGTAGCTCCACTCATTGCACTTGTTGCTACATCTACAATATCCACACCAGCTTTAGTTGCCGCTGAGTAAGTGATAATACCATTGCCACTTGTATCATGTGTATGCAAATGAATTGGTAAATCGGTCGTGTCTTTCAACTCACTAATTAAGCGATACGCAGCTTGTGGCTTTAACAACCCAGCCATATCTTTGATTGCGATAATATGGGCTCCCATATGTTCAAGCTCTTTCGCCATATTTTTGTAATATTCAACATTGTATTTTGCTCTAGTTGGATCATTGATATCCCCAGTATAGCAAATGGCTGCTTCTGCAATTTTCCCTGTATCTCTAACAGCTTGAATACTTTTTTCCATTTGGGGTAGCCAATTTAGACTATCAAAGATACGGAACACATCAATACCTTGTCGCGCAGATTCTTTAATGAATTCTTCAATAACATTATCAGAATAATTTTGATAGCCCACAGCATTTGATCCTCTAAACAGCATCTGTAATAATGTATTCGGCATTAATTTACGAATTTTACGAAGTCTTTGCCATGGATCTTCATTCAAGAAGCGATATGCCACATCAAAAGTCGCACCGCCCCACATTTCACTAGAGAATAGTTCAGGCAAGCCTTCACCAGTCAACCGCGCAATTTCTTTGAAATCTTGTGTTCTTACACGAGTCGCTAATAAACTTTGATGCGCATCACGGAAAGTTGTATCAGTCAGTAAAACATTTTCTTGTTTCTTGACCCAATCAATCACGCCTTTGGCACCATCTTTATCTAAAATATTTTTTGCAGTCACATAATCACTTCGTAACTCTAAATCTGTTGGAATACGTGGTGCATCAAAATACTTTTTCGTTGATTTTTCAATTCCCGGAAAACCATTGACAGTAACTTCACCAATATATTTCATAGTTTTATTGCCTCGGTCTCTTAACTTCGGAAATTCGAATAATTGCGGAGTATTATCAATAAACGTTGTTTTCGCTTCTCCAGATTGAAATTGAGGATGAGCAATTACCTTGTGTAAAAATGGAATGTTTGTTTTTACACCGCGAATTCTAAATTCTCTTAGGCAGCGTTCCATTTTTTGAATCGCTTTTTCAAAAGTAAATCCATGTGTACACACTTTTACCAAAAGAGAATCAAAATATGGAGTCACCACTGCACCTGAGTAGGCATTACCAACATCAAGTCTTACACCAAACCCACCTGGAGAGCGATACGTATCGATTTTACCAGTATCCGGCATAAAATGATTCAACGGATCTTCCGTTGTAATTCTACATTGAATAGCAGCCCCATTTAGAGTGATTTCTTCTTGTTGAGGGATTTTCATATCTTGATGCAGATCAAGCCCTTGTGCTATTTGTAATTGAGATACTACGATATCAATATCCGTAATCATTTCAGTAATCGTATGCTCTACTTGAACACGAGGATTGACTTCGATAAAGTAAAATTGATCTCCTTCAACTAGAAATTCAACTGTTCCAGCATTGATATACCCAACATGTTTCATCAATTGAACCGCAGCATCACAGATTTCTTTTCGTTTTTCTTCACTCATTGATACACAAGGAGCTACTTCTACGACTTTTTGATGACGACGTTGAACCGAACAATCCCGTTCAAATAAATGAATCACATTACCATGGGAATCACCCAAAATCTGAACTTCAATATGTTTTGGATTAGAGATGTATTTTTCCACGTATACTTCATCAGAACCAAATGCAGCTTTCGCTTCACTTTTCGCTCGATCGTAGCCTTCTCTGGCTTCTTTTTCATCATGAGCAACTCGCATTCCACGGCCGCCGCCGCCAAGCGCTGCTTTGATCATAATAGGAAAACCATGTGTTCGACCGAATTCTAAAACGCCTTCTACTGTGTCAACAGGACCATCAGAACCTGGTATTGACGCAATTCCAGCTGCCACAGCAGCCTCTTTTGCTTTGATTTTATCACCGAAAATATCCAAGTGGTGCAATGAAGGACCAACAAAAATAAGTCCTTCTTCTTCACAACGACGAGCAAACTCTAGATTTTCAGACAGAAAACCATAGCCTGGATGGATAGCATCAGCACCTGATTGTTTGGCAATCTGGATAATGTCCTCCATATCAAGGTATGCTTCGATCGGCTTCTTCCCTCTACCAACCAAATATGCTTCATCCGCCTTAAAACGATGAACAGAATATTCATCTTCTGCTGCATAGATTGCCACTGTCCCGATGTGCATCTCTGTACAGGCTCTAAAAATTCGAATTGCAATTTCTCCACGATTTGCTACTAAAACTTTTTTCATTTTTTCACTCCTACCTGTTTATTGAGACTGAAACAAATCTGGTGAACTTTTATTTAACTTATTACGTCCATCTGTTCCAGCTCTTTTTACCTTCATTTATTTATTGATTACCAAGTAATTGGTACTCTTGGTCCATTTTTTGTTTTTTCTCATCCGCACTAATATTCAATACAAAAGCTACGGCAATAGAAATAATCAATACACTATTTCCTCCTTGACTTAGAAAAGGGAACGTTACCCCTGTCAAAGGAATCACTCCAGTAATCCCGCCTAGATTAATAAAAACCTGTATTAGCAACATTGAACCAATGCCAATGCACATTAATGAATTAAACGGTTTTTTAGAGCGTACGCCAACTAAAATAATCCGAGCTATCATAAACATCAAAATTGCCAGGATAATCAATGATACAAATAAACCTAATTCTTCAATCGTGATTGCAAAGATAAAATCAGAATGAGCTTCAGGTAAAAAACCTTTTTTCTGAATGCTATTTCCTAATCCTTTTCCAAACCAACCACCATTATTAATAGCATAATAAGAATTAGCCAACTGATGACCTGCATTTCGTTCATCCTTAAATGGATTCAAGAAAATAGCAAACCGTTGATACACATATTGATACCTATCCGGAATAAAACTTCCTCCAGTTAAAAGTAACGTTTGGATAACAACAATACTACCTAGAATTCCAGCGCCGCCAACTACATACGTATACATATAATTAATACCACTAGCAAGCACCATAATAATCACTAACAAAGTTAAAATAGCAGCATTTCCCAAATCGGGTTGAATCGCAACAAGGAAAATTAAAAAACCAACCAAAAGCATTGGTCTAAATACCGCTTTTTTAAATTCTTTATCGATATACTTCTGTCTTCGTCCTAAAATATACGCTAAATACCAAATCACCATGATTTTTAAATATTCAGCTGGTTGCATTGAGAACGAACCAATTTGAATCCACCCTTTGGCACCATTAATCTCTGCCCCTAATTTTGTAAAACGAACAGCTAAAAGTAAAACTGAGATAACCACGATTGCAAGCATAATGAATCCTTTGATTTGAAAGACGGTCGTTTTCATCTTATAGATAAAAAACATTGCAACCAAACTTAAAAGCCAAAACTCTAGCTGTGTAACAACCATACTTGTCGGCGTTTTTCCTTGTGAAACTAACAAAGAGGATGTTGAGCTGTATACCATGATCAATCCCACTGCACTAAGGACTAAGTACGGGATCAAAATACTATAATCTAACAGATGCCTCTTTTTTATCTTGTTCGGCAAAGTTTAAACCTCCTTGCCACTTTCTTTTTTTTCTTGTGTTTCCTCATAAACGTCACTATATAATTGATTAAGCTCTTTTTCTAAGTCGCTTAGCAATTGATGTCCTTGTTTTGAAGTTAAAATACCTAACCGAATAGCATAGGTCACTTGACGAGAGAAACCATACATTTGTGTATCTACGACTTCCTCAAACGCCTTACACTGGGAAATACATAGGCTATTTTTTTGATTACGGATCAACATCAGGATCCTTTGTGCATCATCGTTTAACAGCTGAACGGCAAAATCTTTTGAAATGGATTCCATTTGCACTAAACCTCCCATCTTAATTATGTAATTATAGCATAATTTGTCCCTTTATTAACAGAAATTTTCTGAAAATCCTTTGTTTAATTTTTTTTTAATTTTTCACAAATAGAAATCATCAAAAATCTCATTGTTCTTACATCTACTCTCAAAATAGACATGTAACTAGTAGAGAAGTTCAACTAAAATAGTTTAATTGATGTTACGAGTTCTCTTTTTGAGTGCTATTCCTAACTCCATTCTATTTCCTTCATCACAGATTATTTATTTTTATTTTAATTTAGACCATAAACAATTGCATAATAAATAACATAGAACCAGCTTAACGCGCCATGAAACACTGCCCAAAGAATACTGTGCCAATTCACATACGAAATGACTAAAGCTAAAGCACAACCAAATGAAACACCTGCTTTTGCACTCTCTTTCATAACTTTACCTCCTTCTCAGAATAGTCAATAAGCATGTATAGAAATTCTATTATTAATAGTAACAGAATCTATTTTAAGAAGCCATCAAAGTACCTGAGAAAGCTCAATTCTCTCCGAGCTATACCTCTTTTTTATAAAAAAATACCCTTAAAAAATCAAAGGCTTTTTTTAAGGGATTTACTATTCTATTTGTTTCTCATGTTAGTCACTTTATTTCTTTAAATCTACAACCATTCTTCCTTTAATTTTCCCTTGTTCCATTTCTTCAAAAATATCATTGACTTCATGTAAACAACGTGTTTCTACAATCGGTACTACTTTACCTTCTGCACCAAATTGGAATGCTTCCTCTAAATCTTTACGTGTTCCAACTAAAGAACCTACGATTTGAATGCCATCTAGTACTGTTTTAACAATCGCTAAATCCATTGTTTCCGGCGGCAAACCAACTGCAACGACTTTACCCGCAGCTCTCACAGAATCAACTGCTTGATTGAAGGCAACTTTTGATACTGCTGTAACAACTGCTGCATGAGCACCTCCAACTTTTTCTTGAATCCATGCTCCTGCATCACCATCTTTTAATGGGTTACACACTAAATCCGCGCCTAATTCTTTAGCGAATTCTAGTTTATCATCATTGATATCAATAGCTATTACTTTAGCATTGAAAACATTTTTAGCATATTGAATGGCTAAATTACCCAGTCCACCAATACCATAAATAGCAATCCATTGTCCAGGTTTTACATCTGAAACTTTGATTGCTTTATAACAAGTAACACCAGCACATGAAATACTACTAGCTTGAGCTGGATCTAATCCTTCTGGTACTTTTACAGCATAGTCAGCTTTAACGATACATTGTTCAGCCATAGCACCGTCTACTGAAAAACCAGCATTTTTTACTTGGCGACAGAATGTTTCTCGACCTGTAATGCAGTATTCACAAGTTCCACATCCTTCAAAGAACCAAGCAATACTTACACGGTCCCCTACTTTAAGGCTTTCAACACCTGGAGCAATTTCTTTGACGATTCCAATACCTTCATGGCCGATTACTCTTCCTGGTACTTCACCAAAATCTCCATGAGCTACATGTAAATCGGTATGACAAACACCACAATACTCTACATCAACTAAAGCTTCACCAGCTTCAAGGGGTCTAATATCTACTTCCTTGATTTCTACTTTTCCATTATTTTCTTTAGTTACAACAGCTGCTTTCATTCTATCACTCCTGTATTTAATATTGTATGGTAACAATTATATTTTACCATGTATGAAATCGTTTTAATAGTCTTTTTGAGAAAAAGTTCACAATAAAAGAAACTTTGTTCGAATTCAATAAAAAAGAGTGAAATTGAATCACTTTGCATGATTCATTTCACTCTTCTAATTGGTATAATTAATCTTTTAGATTGCTGTTGTTGCACCGCGATATACAATACCACGACGAGGATCAACAGTGATTAATTCATCATTTGCAATCAAGTTTGTTGCATCTACTGCACCAACGATTACTGGAATATCCTTCGCAATTGCAACAACTGCTGCATGTGAAGTCAATCCACCTTCTTCTACTACTAAAGCAATTGCTTTATCAATAGCAGGCATGTAATCTTTATCTGTTGTTTTTACAACTAGAATAGACCCTTCTGTTGCATTTGCTACTGCTTCTTCAGCTGTATTGGCAACAACTGCTTTAGCAATAACTGAAGCTTCGCCGATTCCTTGACCTTGAACTAATTTTGATCCGATCATTTGGATCTTCATTAAGTTAGTTGTTCCTTTTTCACCAACTGGTACACCAGCGGTAATGATGATCAAGTCCCCTTCACTTGCAAACCCTTCTTCTTGAGCGGTATGAGTCGCTAAGTTGAACATTTCATCAGTGCTTGCTGGTTTATCAGCAACTGTTGCGTAAACACCCCAAGATAATGATAAGCTACGAGCTTTTTGTTCTGTGAATGTGATCGCAACGATATGAGATTTTGGACGGTATTTAGAAATCATACGAGCTGTGTGTCCTGATTCAGTTGCAGCAACGATTGTTTGGATACCCAAATTACGTGCAGTATGTCCAACCGATTGTCCGATTGCTTCTGCCATATCTGTTTTGCTGTATAATTTTAATGCGAATGAATCTTGGTTAATCAACGCTTCTTCTGTACGAACTGCGATACGAGCCATTGTTTGAACAGCTTCTAGCGGGTAATCCCCAGCAGCAGTTTCTCCAGAAAGCATTACTGCATCTGTACCATCATAGATTGCATTGGCAACGTCGTTTGCTTCCGCACGTGTTGGACGTGGGTTACGTTGCATAGAATCCAACATTTGAGTTGCAGTGATGACCGGTTTACCTAAAGCATTACATTTTTTGATCAATTCTTTTTGAACAACAGGAACATCTTCAGTTGGAATTTCAACACCCATGTCACCACGAGCAACCATTAAACCATCAGAAACTTTTAGAATTTCGTCAATGTTATCGATACCTTCTTGGTTCTCGATTTTAGGAATGATTTGAATGTGTGTTGCCTCTTGCTCTTCTAAAATTTTAGTAATTTCTAAAACGTCAGTAGCACGACGTACAAAACTTGCAGCAATAAAGTCAACGCCTTGTTCGATACCAAAACGGATATCTGCTGCATCTTTATCAGTGATCCCAGGAAGGTTCACTGAGACGCCAGGTACGTTAACGCCTTTTTTATTTTTTAAGACACCTTCGTTTTTCACTTCAGTAACGATTTCGTTTGCAGAGCGGTCAATATCAGTTACTTCTAAATCGATTAATCCATCATCTAAAAGAATATGAGAACCAACGTTTACATCGTTAATTAGTTCTGGATAAGTAATTGAGAATTTTTCGTTTGTTCCTAAAACTTCTGTCATAGAAAGTCGTACTGAATCACCTGTTCTTAAAGTGATTGCACCATTTTCCATTTCGTTCGTACGGATTTCAGGGCCTTTTGTATCAAGTAAGATCGCTACACGTTTTCCTGTAATTTTAGCAGCTTCACGAATATTTTTGATGCGGTTGCCATGTTCCTCAAAATCACCATGTGAGAAGTTCAAACGGCAAACATTCATTCCTGCATTCATTAAGTTTACTAGCATGTCAACAGTTTCGCTAGCTGGTCCGATCGTACATACGATTTTCGTTTTTTTCATTACCAAACGCTCCTATTCCATTTTTGTTTATACATTATGAAGATTATCTATTTTCCTCAAGGGATACTTTGTATAACTTGCTTTTAAAAAGAAATCTCTTGATTTAAATCATAAAGTGATAAGTCCGGTTTGTGCTTGTGGTTTTCCAAAGTATCAACAATATCCGCTGATACCACTTGGTTATCAAGCATACCAATGCATTGTCCGCCAATTCCTGCTTTCAATAATTCGACAGCATAAGAACCGAATTTACTTGCTAATACACGATCACGAGCACTTGGAGAACCGCCACGAACAACGTGTCCTAAAATAGATACACGTGTATGGAAGTCACCATGTTCAGAAAGTTTATCAGCAAATTCATTACCGCCCATAACGCCTTCAGCTAAAATGATCAAGCAATGTTTTTTGCCACGATCGCGGCCTTCTCTAATACGTTTGGCAACATTAACCATATCAAAATCATGTTCTGGAATGATGATTTCATCAGCACCACCTGCTACACCCGACCAAAGAGCGATATCGCCTGCACCACGACCCATAACTTCAATAACGAATGTTCTCACGTGTGAAGTTGCAGTATCACGAATACGGTCGATTGATTCAAGTACAGTATTGATTGCAGTATCAAAGCCAATTGTAAAATCTGTCCCTGGAATATCATTATCGATTGTTCCTGGAATACCTACAGCTGGGAATCCACGTTTTGTAAGTGCCATCGCACCATGGTAAGAACCGTCACCGCCGATAACGACTAACCCTTCGATACCGAATTTTTTCAATTGTTCGATCCCTTTTAATTGACCTTCTTCTGTTGCAAATTCTGGATAACGGGCAGAGTATAAGAAAGTTCCTCCACGTTGAATCTTGTCGCCAACATCTGCAATGTCTAAACGGCGGATATCTCCTGCCACCAAACCTGCAAAACCGTAGTTAATACCATAAACTTCGATCCCGTCAAAAATCCCTTTACGTACCACTGCACGAATTGCAGCGTTCATTCCTGGAGCGTCTCCCCCACTGGTTAAAATACCGATACGTTTCATTCGTTCTTTCACCTCATATATTATACTTTTAAGCTGTAACAAGTTTTGCTACAGTTATTCATTACTCAAAAATATTACGTCACTCATTTTACCATTAATAGTGCAAAATGTCTTGATTTAAGAAGAAATAATTGAAAAAAGATGAAAACAATTAGTATTTTTTACCGTAAATCATTTGAAAACAACATTTTGACTGCCTAAAATCAGCTCTAATTGTTCTTTTGCACTAAGTGTATCAGCTACCCAATTCTCTTCACTCAAGACTAATTTTTTCCCGTTTTTTTCAAAGTAGATGATCACAGGCGTATTGCCTTTGTGCGCTTGAATCACATCATGGACACTTTGCAGCACCTGTTTTTGATCTTTAGTTTCAATGACTTTTAAATAACAAGTTGTTGCACTAATATTATTTTCAATATCACTGGCTTTTTCAATCTGATTTACTAATAATTGAAGCTCTTGATTGTAATTGCTTTTTTCTATTTTACCTTCTACGAAATAAACTTGATTTTTTTCAATAGTTTGACGAAGTGTTCTGAAAACAGTTGGGAAAAGAGTCAAAGATAGCGCCCCAGTTAAATCATCACCTTCTACAAATGCCATTTGTTCCCCTTTTTTTGTTCGGATTACGCGAATATCTTTCACATAAATCAATAAACGTGCTGTTTGATTTTCCAACACATCGCTGACAAGCATCACTTGCTTGGCAAGCCGAGTCTTTTTGAACTCTTCTGTAGGATGACCAGATAAATAGACGCCTAAATATTGTTCTTCTTGCTCTAATTTTTCCTCTAAGGAATAATCTGCAACCTCGATTTCTTTTAATTTTAACGTTTCTTCTAAAAGATCTATACTGCCACCACTATAAATGATATTTTGAATTTCACTATCTAGACTGACTGCTAGTTGACGACGGTTCGGTTGTAATTCGTCGAAAGCGCCAATTGCAATCAAAGGTTGGATATTCTCAGCTTTCAACCATTTACGATCGATGCGTAATAAAAATTGATTAAATGATTTAAATGGACCTCTTTCTTTACGTTCATCTAAAATATTTTGGATGAAATCACGACGTATCCCTTTCAATGAACTAAAGCCAAACATAATTTGATCGTTATTATTTAAGTAAAAACTATATTGACTAGTGTTGATTGAAGGTTGGATGATTGCCATTTTATTTTTACGCGCTTCACCGATGTATTCTTTGATTTTAGTAGGATTATGTCTGACTGAATGAAGAATCGATGCGTAAAATGCACCTGGGAAATGTACTTTTAAATACGCCATTTGAAAACCAATGAACGAATAAGCAAAAGCATGCGAGCGGTTGAAACCATAATTAGCAAATCGTTCGATATAATCATAAATCGTGGTTGCTACTTCTTCACTATGTCCTTGGTTCATTGCGCCTTCAACAAAGTGCTTTCTTTCCTCATCTAAGACAGCTTTTTTCTTTTTACTAACAGCTCGTCTTAAAATATCAGCTTGCCCAAGACTAAAACCTGCCATTGTAGAAGCAACCTGGATGATTTGTTCTTGATACACAATAACGCCATACGTATTCTTTAAAATTGGTTCTAATACCTCATCAGGATAATTGATGGGTTCCTCTCCTTTTTTTCTACGGATAAATAAATCGATATTTTGCATTGGACCTGGACGATACAACGCATTAACAGCGGCAATATCTTCAATACTGGTTGGACCTAGCTTCCTTAATACATTTCTGATACCTGCTGACTCAAATTGAAAAACACCACTCGTCTCTCCACGTCTGAACAAGGCTAATGTTTTTTCATCATCTAGAGGAATTTTATTTAGAATTACGTCTCGTTTGTATACTCGCTTGATCGACTTGATTGTGTCATCAATGATTGATAAATTTCGCAAACCTAGAAAATCCATCTTCAGCAAGCCTATTTTTTCAACATCATTCATTGTAAACTGCGTTAAAAAAATATCATTAGAGCCAGGTTGTAGCGGTACAATGTCTAAAAGATCTAAGTCGCTGATTACCACACCGGCTGCATGTGTTGATACGTGCCTTGGTAGTCCTTCTAAGCGTACTGCCGTATCATATAACAAACGATTTGCCTCAGATGAATTCACTAATTCTACAAGTTTTTTGGAATCAGCATATGCTGTACTCAATGTCATTTTCAATGCACTCGGCACAGCGTTAGACCAACGGTTGGATTCACTTTGAGATAGACCAAAGACTCTCGCCACATCTCTTAAAACCATTTTTGCCGCCATTGTACCAAATGTAGCAATCTGCGCCATATGATAATGTCCATATTTTTCACGAACGTACTGCAATACTTCTTCACGCCGGTTATCGGGGATATCTAAATCTATATCAGGCATTGAGTGCCTTTCCGGATTTAAGAATCGTTCAAATAGTAAATCATATTTGATTGGATCAACATCGGTGATTGATAAAACATACGAAACTAAAGAACCAGCAGCAGAGCCACGTCCAGCACCTGTCACGATTTTTCTCTCATGTGCAAATGCCATGACATCCCAAACAATCAAGAAATAATCATCAAATCCCATCGTATGAATAATACCTAACTCTTTGGCTAAACGCTCCTCATACTCAGGTGTAATATTTTCTATTCGTTCAGGTAATTTTTGCAAGCATAATTCTTTTAAAAACTCTCCTGCTTGCTTATCATTTGAAACTGGATAATGAGGCAGCAAGCGCTGATGCAATGGAATCTCCAAAGAACAAGCATCTGCTACCTTTTCTGCATTATAAACTGCTTGTTCGCCAGTTTTCACGAGCAACTGCTCTTTTGCATCTAACTGATTTCTTAAATAAAAAGGACCTTCGATCTCAGTCTCTTCCGCATTCAATGCCATCTGTTGCCCTTCATTGATATGAGCTAATACCTTTAATGCAAAGCCATCTTCTCTATTTAAATAACGAGTTTCTTGTAAAGCGATTAATGGCTGCTTTTGGGTTTCATAAAATTGAAAAAGGCTTGGGTCAGTTTCAGCGTTGCACGTGAATGAAACTCCTGCAAAAAAAGAGTCTGGGTCAAATAACTGTACAAGTTGATCTAAACTTTCTGCGGTCTCCGCTTCACTTCGCTTTAAAGCAGTTCTGACTTCACTTTTGTCAGATGGCATCACAGCAAATAAATGAGATAAATAATCCTCGATTTCTTCTAAATAAAAAACTCTTTCACTATTCATCTTTGCAGTGGATATCCGCATCAAGTTTTGATAGCCTTTTAAATCTTTTGCATATAACAACAATTGCGCGTTTTGCTCAGATTTTTGTGGTGTATATTCTAACGTCAAGCCAATAATCGGCTTGATTGCTTCTTTTTTACAAGCTTCAAAAAATTCGATTGCCCCATGTAGGACGTTGACATCAGTGATTCCTAAAGTCTTATAACCTAATTTTTTGGCTTCTTGCACTAATTCTTGAATTCGAATAGTACTGGAAAGTAATGAATAGGAAGTAATTGTATATAATTGTGGAAAGGGCATAAGACATCTCCTTTTACATGAAGTTTGATTTACGACTGATTTTACCATTTATTACGATTATTTTTAATTAAAAATGTAACTTTCAATTTCTTTACATTTACAAAAATTGTGCTAAACTATAGCTAGAAAAGAGGTGCAGTCCATGCGTTACATCCTTGTATTGTTATGGTCTTTTTTACTAGGACAAGTGGTCGGATATATCGGTGGTGCCTTAAATGGCGGAACGTACGATTTTATGTTAACAACGATTATTTCATTGATTACCGGCGTGATCATCTTATTAATTGGTCAATTTGCATTGCCTAAAAAAGAAACCACTAAAAGTGTTCAATAATTCTAAGGCTAAGGTCTAATCCTATTCTTCAGATTAGCTTTTACCTTCCCTTAGTTACTTGAAAATCACGATTATAAAAAAACCAGTTACTACAAACATTGTAACTGGTTTTTTTATGTTTTCAACTGTTTATAGTTTTTTATTTAAAATTTTGCGAAAATTAAATAGAGATAGGCCAATATTTCCTAATACAAAACAAGCCGTTACAATAAACACTGCACTATACCCCATACCATGAGCGACTGTCGAGCCAACCATCGGTCCTAAAACTTGTCCAAAATTGCTAAACATCTGATTGTAACTATAGATTCGACTGACACCTTCCGCCGGTGTGATTTTGCTGATCAATGTGTTGATTGAAGGCATCAGAGCACCTGTTGAAAATCCTAAGAAGAAACGCAACAACCCTAATTGAAACGGAGTTTGAACAAACGCCATCGGAATATAACAAATCAACGATAATATCAGACCTGCTATTAGAACCTTTTGATTACCAATCTTATCACCCAATTTACCTAATACTGGTGAGGATATAACGGCTGAGACCCCTGCTACTGAAACGATCAAACCACTAATGAATAAAATATTCCCCATATCTTGACTTAACGAACGAATATACAATGTTAAAATTGGGCTAATACTTGTGACACCTATTTGTAAAATCAAAGTAGTTACAAATAAACCAATCAAAATAGAAACATGATCCATTTTTGAAAAAATCTCTTTTGTGCTTAACAAATCCTTCTTCTCAACTGGCTGAAAGTCCTCATTTACCATGAAAATCGTCAACAGTGTTGTAATCAGCAACACAACACCTGTAATAATAAAAACATTTTCCATTCCAAACCATTGGGCCAAAGCACCGCCGATAGAAGGGCCAATTAAATTCCCAGCTATCGCTCCTGTTGAGAGAGTCCCAAGCGCCCAGCCACTTTTCTCTTTTGGTGCTTGAGAAGCAATCATCGCAGTTGCATTAGGGATGTAACCAGAAAGAATCCCATTAAAAAAACGCATGATAAGCAACCAATACACGTTTGGCACAAATGCTAACGATCCCATCGTGATTGTCATTCCCGCTGCGGCTCGAATCATCATCAGCTTTCGACCTTTTCGATCCGCTAGATTCCCCCATATTGGAGCTACAATAGCCGCCGCGAATGCGGTAACGGATATAGCCAATCCTGAAAATAGTGCAACTTGATTTGCTGGTGTTCCCAACTGTTCAACATAAACAGGAATAAACGGCATCACTAAACTAATACTCGCCCCCGTAAAAAAACAACCCAACCAGGCAACCATCAAATTCTTTTTCCAATCAATTTTCATCTTAATGCACACCTCACAAGTTCTTCACTACTAACTATACTCCAAATTTTGCAATCTCTCAAAAAATTTTTCTGAAAATAACAAAAAAGAGGCTGAGACATAATGATGTGACCCCCAAAAGTTGTACGTGAAAATACAATTTTTGGAGGTTATTTTTTATGAGTTATTATGAGGTAGAATTCAAATTAAAGCTAGTGAAAGAGTACTTAGAAGGCCCTCTGGGCGGACGAGCGTTGGCTAAAAAATACGGACTCCCATCAAATGCCTTAATTTACAATTGGAAACACTCCTATCAATTATTTGGGAAAGAAGGGCTCAAAATACACCGTTCACCAACAAAATATACTAGTGAATTTAAGCGAGATGTATTACACTTTATAGAAACGACAGGTGCTTCTTTCGGTGAAGCAGCAAGACAATTCAAGCTGCCTAGTGGGTCGATGATTTCTCGTTGGCAAAAAAACTACATCGCTGGTGGTCAAACTGCTCTGTCTACTCAAAAAGGGAGACCAAAAAAAAAGATGAACAAACCAACAAAAAAACTGCAAAAAACAAGCAAACGATCTCGTGAAAAAGAATTAGAACGTGAGAATGAACGTTTACGAATCGAGGTTGAGTATTTAAAAAAGCTACGGACTTTCCAACAGACTATTATGGCGAAGCGAAAAGACGAGTTCAAACCAGAATAGCCATAGAACTTATTGGAAAGTACCGTCAAGATCATGTGTTACAAGCGATTAAGCTACCGCGTTCTACCTTCAATTACTGGAAAAAACAGATAATAAGCGAAGAAAAAATGACTCCCTTGGAGAAACTGATCCAAACAATTTTTGAAGAGAATGATCACAATTATGGCTATCGTCGAATCAAGCTGGCTTTACTGAATATGGGCTATCAAATCAATCATAAGAAAATCCAACGGATTATGAAGAAATATAACTTAGTATGTATAAGCTTTACTCGTCGTTCAAGAAGTTATCGATCTTACAAAGGTTTAGTGGGAACCTTGGCTAAAAACAAGATGAATCGCCGCTTTTCCAGCAGGATTCCAAAACAAAAAATCTTTACAGATATTTCAGAATTCCACTATACTGAACGAAATTCCGAAGGAATTAAACTAAAAAGAAAAGCGTATCTCAGTCCTTTTCTTGATGGTTTTAATGGAGAAATCATTGCCTATCAATTTCAGCAAAAACCAACGTTGGATTGTGTATTGATTCCTTTAAAAATAGCCATTAAAGAAAGTAAAAAGACCCACTTTCGAACAACCATCCATTCCGATCAAGGGTGGCATTACCAAAATCAACAGTATGTCAGACAATTGAAGCAAGCAAGGCTATACCAGAGTATGTCAAGAAAAGGAAATTGTTTGGACAATGCATTAATGGAAAATTTCTTTGGTCTAATGAAACAAGAAATGTATTATGGTCGTAGTTTTTCTAGCTTTGAGGAATTAAAACGAGCAGTTACAAATTATATTGATTATTACAATCATCATCGGATAAAAGCAAAATTGACTGGTATGAGTCCGGTTCAATACCGAATTCATACCAGTCGAATGACAGGTTAATCTACGTACAACTTTTAGGGCGCACATCATAACTCTATGAGTTACATCCCAGCCTCAAAGAATCCGAATAAACGGTGGGCGCAGAAGCAACTCCTTCGTAAATAAGCTGAAATTCATAAAAATTTGAAAAACAATTTTCGTGAATTTCTTCTTATTTCTCGGAGTTAAACACTTCTGTCCCAACCTCTTTATCCTTCATAATCGACTATAGAATTGCCAAAATAATAAAGTTTAATATAAATAAGGCATTAACGACCCATAAGATTGGTGATATCTCTTTGAATTTACCTTTTGCAATTTTGACTACTGCGTAAAAAATAAAGCCTGCCGCAATCCCATATGAGATGCTATAACATAAACCCATGAAAATCGAAGCAAAAAATGCTGGTATCGCCTCTTCTAGATTTGTCCATTCAATATCTTTAAACGAAGCTAACATCATCACTCCAACTAATATCAATGCCGGCGCAGTCGCTTGAGCTGGAACGATTGCAATCAGTGGTGAAAACAGACTACTCAATGCAAACAAAGCAGCTACTACTACAGAAGTCAAACCCGTACGACCACCTGCACCGATTCCTGCAGCACTTTCTACATAAGTCGTTGTATTTGATGTACCGAAAACAGCACCAATCGATGTTGCAATCGCATCAGCAAACAACGCTTTGTCCATTTTTGTAGAAAAACCCTTACTATCTTCCAAAGCCAATTCGTCTTCTTTAGAGAATATTCCTGTACGACGTCCTGTTCCAATAAATGTACCGATTGTATCAAATGTATCAGATAAACTAAAGGCAATGACCGTCATCAAAACTTGTGGAATTTTTGAGGCATCGCTAAATAGTGATTGCATTCCTTCAGCACCAAATGCAGCACCAAACGTTGTTCCTAATTCTCTAATAGAATTCCCTAGAGAATTTTCTTGCCAATTAATAGATGATAAATCTACTACTCCAAGCGGAATCGCAATAACCGTAGTTACTACAATACCGATTAAAATAGCTCCTCGAACATTTAAAACGACCAAAACTGTCGTCAAAACTAAACCAATCACAGCTAAGATAATCTCTGGATTATTAAAGTTCCCTAGCGCTGGTACAATGCTATTCCCATTAACCACACCATTATTAGGTTCTGCTTGTACTGTAAAATCTAATAATTTTGCATTTTTAATCCCTACATACGCTACAAAAATTCCAATACCGCCACCAATCGCATGTTGCATGCTTTCTGGTATAGCTTTAATAATCAATTTACGAATTTTCGTTACAGTGATCAAAACATTGATCAATCCGCAAATAAATACCATAGCTAATGCCTGCTGCCATGTATAACCCAAACCAAATACAACTGTAAAAGTAAAAAAAGCATTTAACCCCATACCTGGAGCTTGCGCATAAGGTACATTCGCAAAAAGTCCCATGATCAGTGTTCCAATGATTGAAGCAATGATCGTCGCTAGAAATACTGCTTGAAACGGCATACCTGTTTGAGATAATATCGACGGATTTACGAATAAAATATAACTCATTGCAAAAAATGTTGTTATCCCTGCCATCATTTCAGTTGAAACAGTTGTTTTGTTTTCCTTTAATTTGAAAAACTTTTCCATGAAATTGTCTCTCTCCCTTTTTACCAAAAAATTTCATCAGGATACTTTAATTCAATTTACTTAATAAGTGCATGTTTCGTTTTTCTGATGAATACTTTTAAAGTATAAGGTAGAGAATTTTTTATTTCAACAAATTATTAACTTTAATCAGATTAATTATTTATAATGTTCGTGTTTTAATCTTTTGACACACTGATTTAAGTATTAAAAAAATGCCTAGCACTCGAAGTTTGACTTTTACGAGTCCTAGGCATTTTTTAGAGAACTTTTCGTTTTAATAAAACAAACATACTACTATTGATTAGGATAGCACCCAATAACATGTAAGAACTTGCTTCTCTTTCACCTGTTTTTGGCAATTCCTTTTTTGCTGTTGTTTCAGAAAGCTCTTTTGTGTTTGACGTTTGCAAAGGAATTTCTTTCTTGGGTAAAACATCGATTGGAAACACAACTTTATTTTTCTCTTCATCCAATACGACCGCAGTCAACTTCTTTTTCCCATTGAGATTTAGTGAAATAACGTTGATTTTGATGACACCTTCTGAATCTGCTTTTCCAACTAAATCTCCTTCTGTTGGCTCAGATGACCTTGTAGTTGCTTGAGGAATTTCTCCAACATAAAGTACAATAGTAGCATTCGGTAATGTAACCCCTCTTAAAAGTTCATCATCTTCATGCAATGGATCAAAAATCGTCGCCTTTTTGATCTTCTCTTCAGCCTCTTTTGATACGGGCACATCAGGCTCGACTGGATTTGTTGGATCTACTAATTTTTTACGATTTTCAACAGATGCTGCAATCAATTCTCCAGCAGCCTCTTTACTTTCAATATAGCTAATAAATGTCTCTGTATCAGGTTGAATCGCATTTACTAAGACTGCTTCAGTAAATCCCGAGAAGCCATCACCTCCACCAAATAAAAAGTCATTGATCACAACAGAATAAGTTTGATTGGATTGAATCGGTGTCCCATCAACTTTACGCATATCGTGAACCTTAAATGGTTGATCTTCATCTCCCGTAGCGACATACGTGTATGTCAGACCAGCTATTTGTAAAAAGTAACGTTCCTCATCATCATACTGCTCATTTAAGACTTGTTCAACTTGTGCACCTGTCATTTCGATCACTTGCAAAATATTGCCAAAAGGCTGTACTGCTTGGGCTGCTCCCCAGGTAATATTCCGATTTTCGTCAACTGCTAAATCAGCTCGAATACCACCATTGTTGGTCATAGCAAAATCCGCTTCAATTCCTTTGGCTTTAGCCATCGCAACTTGACCGTCCGTAATCAGGTTCCCTAGTGGGGACTCTTTTGATTCATTGACTTCTCGAGTAATTGCGCCGTTTTCCTTCGCCGTTCCGATTTTTTTATTTGTCACTTTTGCTACACGTTCTTCAGCATCTTTTACGATTGTCTCAACTTGTCCATCAATCTTAGGTGCATCTTTTGCAGCTGGATCAACTGGTAATACTTTCGCTTTAGGTGTCTCAACAAAATCTTTGGTTTTTGGATCAAGCGTTCCTTGAAGATCAATGTAACCTTTTCCTTGTGCCGTCGATTGTACCACTCTTGTTTTATTAACGACACCATTTGTATACTGATGATTATGTCCTGCAAAAAAAGCATCTACACTGTTATCAGGAAAAATCTTATTAACTTCTTTGATAATATCAGCTGCTTCACCATTAACATTATCCGTTTTGCTAGTTGCAGGAATATGCGCTAAAACGACTATCGCATTCACATCCTGTTTTCTTAGTTCACTAGAATAGTAAGCAATGGTTTGCGCTTCATCTAAAAAATCATATGCTTCATAATGTTCTTTTAGGACTAAGTTTGGGATTTCTGTTGTAACTACCCCAATGAAACCAACTTTTACCTTATTATTCGCTGTCCCCACTTCTTTAATCGTATAAGGTTTCCAGCCAAAAGGAATTTCTTCTGTGCCTTTGTTAACAACATTGGCGATCACAATTTGCGTTTTTGAGGCTTCCCTTGGATAGGACTTTAAAATACCATGTAAATCATCAGTCGGTTGCTCACCAAGCATGATTCGGTTAAACTCATAGAGTCCCTCATCAAATTCATGATTTCCTAGCGTCCCCACCGAGAAATCCATTTGATTCAACACTTTGATGGTCGGCTCATCTTGAAGTAATCCTGAGCTAGCTGGACTTGCACCAACCATATCTCCTGCTTGTACACGTAACGTTTGCCCTCCACTATTTTCGGCTTTAAACTGTTCTTGTGCTCGATTCAAGTATGCTGAAAGTAAAGGAGCCGTCCCAGCATTGCCAACTTTATTCCCTTCGTCATCAAAAAAAGAGCCCGTAGTATTCAGGGCTCCATGAAAGTCATTGATCCCTAAAATTTGAAAAGGAACTTGCTCCCCAGTAGATTGTTGTTCTGCTGAAAGAGTCTTGCTATTATCTCCATTACTTGTTTGCGCCTCAACAGTGTTGTTTCCCCTCACTCCACTGCTACTAATTCCCCCAATAATAAATAAAGCAGTTAACAAAGAACTTTGCCACTTTTTCATAGTTATAACCCCTTCACAATTGATTACAAACACACTTAGTTAAAGAGTAACAATTTCCTCACACCATGTCAACATAGCATTTCTTCTTTATCCATTAGTTTCAAACCTTTTAACCCCATGATAGCAGCTAATAAAATAAGCTGCATCGCTGTATACATAAGAATAAATATGATTTTCTCCCATGACCAACTAAAAAAAATGAGTTGTAATGTTTGTATAGGTTTAGTAAATAAATGAACACTATGTAAACGATCGAACCGACCAACAAAAACAGCTAAGCTTGACAAGAAATTGACAATAAAAACAAATAACACTCCTTGCCACCGTTTATTTAATTTATTCCTTCTATAACATTCATTAAGCGTTGCAAATAGTGTCGCCATTCCTAAAAATCCATATACACAAATCCCCACCGTTAGAAAACTAAAAGACAACCATCCTGACAATGACAGTCCAAATATCTGATCCATTCCTCGATAGATGGGTAAACGTTCTAAATGAAAAAAATCCGTAAATAAATAAGGAGCATTTGGATAAAATATCAACCAAAAGAAGACTAGTAATAAGAATAATTGATTATTCACTTTCTTAAAATGAAAACTAATTTCAAGTGGAATATAGGCTAATAACACATTCAGTGCCATGAAATGATACATCTGGGCTACAAATAACATATAAAGACAATACAGGATAGTCGCTATCCGTATTGTCCAACGATAGATCTGAATCAATTTTTTCACCATCCTTTTCAATTTAGTGTATCATAAAGAAAATTTTTTCTAAAATTTTCTTGAAAACTTGTCATTCTGCTATTTTATGCTAGACTTAGTTAAAGAAAAATTTCCGGGAGGAATGATTTTGAAAAAATTAATTGCAATCGACTTAGATGGTACAACTTTAAATGCACAGTCATTGATCAGTGAAACCACTGAAAAAGCCTTGAAAAGTGCTATGAAACACGGGCATTATGTCAGTATCGTTACTGGTCGTCCTTATCGAATGAGCGGTCAGTTTTATCGCCAATTAGGATTAGCTACGCCGATGGTCAATTTTAATGGTGCTCTTGTTCATATGCCTGAAAAACAATGGGCCGATGAGAAAGAAACAGGAATAAAACGGGACTTAGTCTTTGACATTTTAGCACAAAAAAAAGCATTAAACCTTGATTTTGTCGCTGCAGAAAATAAAGAAACCTTTTACATCGATAGTTTAGATTACTTCGATTCGGGTTTCTTTGCATCAGAGGCAACACCAAGTAATCTTTTGACTGCAAAAAACTTAGTCACAGATCCAACTTCGATGATGGTTCGTACATCAAAAGATCAAGCCGCACTCGTTTCTGATTCTTTAATGAAACAGTATGGCGATTATGTTGACGTTAGAACCTGGGGTGGCCCTACGCCTATCTTAGAAATCGTCTCTAAAGGTATTCAAAAAGCTAAAGGCGTCGAGCAAGTTGCAAAATACCTAGATGTGAAACGCTCAGATATCATTGCATTTGGTGATGAACATAACGACGAAGAAATGCTAGAATATGTAGGTTGGGGTGTTGCAATGAAAAATGCAACTGACCAAATCAAGTCTGTCGCCAACGACATTACAGAAAAAACAAATGATGAAGACGGCCTAGCTGATTACCTAAAAAAATATTTAGAGATTGAAGATTAATAAACATTGATGACTAGAACAGAGCTTTGTGCTTTGTGTTCTAGTCATTTTTATTGTTCTTTTCTAATTTATTTAAGTATCAATATGCTAACCTACTCTAAGATGAATTTTTTTCACGATCAATTTATCTGTTAAATGAGATTGATTACTCTGCTCCCCAATTACTTCAGCTAAAACATTTGTTCGATCTTCTTTTCTCTGAAGTTGATATTCGATTTTTCCCGTTTCATTCAATTCATTCATCATATCGCCATAATCTTCAGATTCAATCTTTTTAGTGATAAAACCTAACGAGACCATTTGGTCATCTAGATTCTTTGTTGAAATTAGTGAACCAAAAGCAATTTTTTGACGAATCGCCTGATTTAATTGTGTTATTTTTACATCTTGACTCTGTTCATTTGATTGTTTCTTAATCAACGTTTCATATTGTTCAGCAGTCAACATTACGCCAGCAATTTTTTTTCGATTATAAATATAAACTCCCGCGTTTGTTTCCTCAGCTGCTTCAAAAATGGTCATAGGAGACTGTTTTACATCTGTAATTGAAAACGCTACGTCTCTTTGTATTTTATTTTTCATTTGTCAACTCCCCTTCCAAATGATTATATCATACAGAATTTCAGTGTGAAGCGCTATTTGAGATTATCATATTTTTGTCAATAGTACTCATCATTTAACCTAGTACATACTCATAATAAATTGAACCCATATAAAAATAAAAGATAAGTCAGTTAAAAGTATAAATTACTCTTAACTGACTTATCCTCTATTGGATTCCCTTAAAACCAATATCTCCCCTATAAAAAGTCCCTTCTGTATCGAAAGATGCCAGTACACTATAAACAGCATCTTGAGCTTCTTTCAATGTTTTCCCACTTGCTTCAACAAGATACACACGGCCTCCATTTGAAACTAGCTGATTTCTTTGTTCTTTTACGCCAGCATAATAAACATGTTCCGTATCTAAGCTGGAAAAATCTGGAATAACTTGTTCTTTTTGATACTCGCTAGGATATCCATTCGCTGCAACTACCACACCTAAATTGTAGCCACTTTGCTTCCACCGAATCTCTGGATTTTTTCCTTTTAGTAGGTCATCAATGACTTGAGCAAAATCACTTTCTAAACGTTGCAGCACAACTTGGGTTTCTGGGTCACCAAACCGAGCATTAAATTCAATTACTTTGGGACCTCCATCAGTCGCAATCAATCCAGCGTACAAAACACCTGTAAAAGCCCTACCTTCTGCTACCATTCCACGCACTGTTGGCGTCAAGATCGTTTCGATTGCTTCTTTGACAATCTCATCAGAAATTTGAGGTACCGGGCTGTAGGCACCCATCCCCCCAGTATTTGGACCACTATCTCCTTCATATGCTCGTTTATGATCTTGTGCAATCACCATAGGATAAACTTCTTGATCCCGAACAAATGCTAACAAAGAGAACTCTTCTCCTTCTAAAAAGTCCTCAACAACTACCTTCGCACCACTTAAACCAAATTTACTTTTCTCAAGCATGTCATCCAACGCTTCAATTGCTTCTTCAACTGTTTGCGCTACTACAACCCCTTTACCAGCAGCGAGTCCATCGGCTTTAATTACAATCGGAGCACCTTTTTCAATAACATAAGCACGGGCTTTTGTAAAATCAAAAAATGTTTGATGCCTTGCTGTAGGTATATCGTATTTATTCATGATTTTTTTTGCAAAGTCTTTCGATCCTTCAATGATTGCCGCAGCTTTGACTGGTCCAAAAGCGAGCAAACCAGCCGCCTCAAAATCATCAACAATCCCATTCAGCAATGGCGTTTCGGGACCAACAAATGTCCAGTCGACGGCATTTTCTTTGGCAAACTTAATCAAAGCAGGATGATCATCTTCTGCAATATCAATCAATTGGATACCATCTTTTTTCATACCCGCGTTTCCTTTGGCACAAAAGACAGTTGTTACTTTAGCGCTTCGAATCAATTTTTGGGCAATGACATGTTCTCTGCCCCCGCTTCCAATAACTAAAACTGTTAATCCCATTGAGTTCTC
Source organism: Enterococcus sp. AMC1252 (assembly GCF_058216515.1). Classification (NCBI taxonomy): domain Bacteria; kingdom Bacillati; phylum Bacillota; class Bacilli; order Lactobacillales; family Enterococcaceae; genus Enterococcus; species Enterococcus sp. AMC1252. The sequence continues at coordinate 1,737,441 of NZ_CM177097.1, read as the reverse complement.
CTTCTAATGTCTAAAGTGTCTGATATCAGTGAACACCATGGCAATTCCATATCTATCTGCCATTTCGATAGATTCTTGATCTTTGATACTGCCACCTGGCTGAACAATTGCCTTAATACCATGTTTCCCAGCATATTCAACACTATCTCCCATTGGGAAAAAGGCATCGCTAGCCAAGACCGCATCATTCATTTTTTCTCCAGCTTGTTTGAGTGCAATTTCTACAGAACCCACACGATTCATTTGACCTGCACCAATCCCTAATGTTTGGTGAGCATTTGCAACAACAATAGCATTACTTTTAACATGTTTAACCGTTTTCCAAGCAAATTCTAGCGCCTGTAGTTCTTCTTTCGTTGGTTGTCTTTTGGTCACAACTTGCCAATTTTCTGACTCTTCTTTAATAATGTCTTGGTTCTGAATAAGCAAGCCGCCTAAAACCGAAACTTTTTCATCTTCTACCGCCTGGTCTTTTTTAGAAAAATCTAACGTCATCAAGCGAAGATTTTTTTTGCTACTCAATATCTGAAATGCTTCTTTTGAAAAACTTGGCGCAATAATGATTTCAAGGAATAATTGATGCATTTTTTCAGCAACTAGCTCGTCAACTTGACGATTAAAGACCACGATTCCACCGAAAATAGAGACGGGGTCTGCTTCATAAGCAGATTGATAGGCTTCGTTAATTGTTTCACCGCTACCGATACCACAAGGATTCATGTGTTTGACTGCAACAACCGTTGGCTGATCAAATTCTCTAGAAATCCGAAGTGCTGCATCGGCATCTTTTATATTGTTATAAGACAATTCCTTACCGTGAAGCTGTTTTGCACTAGCAATCGAGAACGGTACTGGTAATGAATTTTGGTAAAACGCTGCTTGTTGATGACTATTTTCTCCATAACGCAATACTTGCTTTAGATCATAGGTCAATGTCAATGATTCAGGTTCTTTTTCCCCCGCTATCTCCGTCAAATATTCCCCAATCAACGCATCATACGCTGCTGTGTGACGGAAAACTTTTGCTGCTAACCGTTGTCTTGTTGCAAAGGTCGTCGTCCCATTATTAGAAAGCTCCTTCAGAATTTGATCATAGTCTTTAGGATCAACAACAACTGTCACAGATTGATGGTTCTTTGCCGCACTTCTTAACATGCTAGGTCCGCCAATATCAATATTTTCAATTGCTTGCTCTTGTGTTACATCTTCTTTCAAGATTGTTTCCTTAAAAGGGTAAAGATTTACGCAGACAAAATCGATTGGCTGAATTTCGTGCGTTTCCATTGCTTCCATGTGACTACCTATATCACGTCGCCCTAATAAACCACCATGAATTTTAGGATGCAATGTTTTTACCCGACCATCCATCATCTCAGGAAAATTAGTTACTTCTTCAATTGAAATCGTCGGAATTCCTTGCTTTTCAAGTTCAGCTTTTGTTCCTCCTGTCGAAATGATTTCAATTCCTAGTTCTACTAATCTTTTTGCAAAAGCGGTCACTCCCGTTTTATCTGAAACACTGATCAACGCTCTTTTTTTTGTCATCAACAATTCTCCCTTTGCTGTGTTTTAATAATTTTTGCTAAGATATTTGGAAATAACTCATGTTCTACATTATGGATTTTCTCTTCTAAACTAGCAAGCGTGTCGTGGGATTCGATCACTACTTTTTCTTGAGCGATGATTGGACCGGTATCCACTCCATCATCAACGTAGTGGATCGTTACACCAGTTTCACTTACATTCGCATTAAAAGCATCCTCGATTCCATGTAAACCTGGAAAATCCGGCAATAATGAAGGATGGATATTGATTATACGATTTGAAAAAACTTCTAATAATGTTGGACCAACAATTCTCATGTAACCAGCCAAAACAACTAGATCGATTTGTTCTTCTTCAAGCAAATGAAGCAGTTCTGCTTCATACATTGCTTTTGAGGCAAAATCTTTCGGCGAAAATGAAATAACTGGAATTTGCATAACCTTTGCTCGTTGCACCACATAAGCCTCTTTTTTATCACAAAATAGCAAAGGAATCTCTGCATCGATCATTCCATCTGCAACAGCTTGCGCAATCGCCTGAAAATTGCTCCCATTCCCTGAGGCAAATATCGCTAGTTTCATTTTTACACCTCATTAAAAATAACAGCATGCTCATCTTTTGCAGTAATTTTACCAATAATATAACTAGGCTCATTTAGTTCATTTAAAATGGTTTGAACCTTAGCAACTTTTTCAGGCGAAACAGCTAAAACCATGCCAATTCCCATATTAAAAATCTCATACATTTCCATTGTTGGAATCTGACCATATTTTTCCAATGAAGCAAAAATTGGCAATATCGGCCAACTGCCTAGCTGAATCTCCGCTGATAACTCTTTTGAAAGCATTCTAGGAATATTTTCTACAAAACCGCCACCTGTAATATGAGCCATACCATTCACTAATTCCTGTTTTATTAGTGGAAGTATTGACCTTACATAAATTTTTGTAGGCGTCAGAAGTTCATCTCCTAATGCTTTTTCATTTAGCTCTGGAATAACGCTTTCCCCTGTGAGTTGGTGTGTTTCAAAGAAAATTTTACGTACTAGTGAATAACCGTTTGAGTGGATACCACTTGATGGCAACCCAAGAAGAACGTCTCCTTCTCTAATATCGGCACCTGTAACTAATTGACTTTTCTCTGCAATGCCAACTGCAAACCCAGCTAGGTCGTAATCATCCTCACCATACATCCCGGGCATTTCGGCTGTCTCGCCACCAATCAGTGCTGCACCTGCCTGTAAGCAGCCTTGCGCAACACCAGAAACGACTTGTTCTAACCGTTCCGGCCTATTTTTGCCAGTCGCAATATAATCCAAGAAGAAAAGAGGTTCTGCCCCTTGCGCAATAATGTCATTGACGCACATCGCAACACAATCGATCCCAATCGTATCATGCTTATTTTCTTGAATCGCAACCATTAGCTTTGTTCCTACCCCATCTGTCCCTGATATCAAGACAGGCTCCTTCACGTTCACCGTACTTAAATCAAAACAACCTCCAAAACCACCAAGTGCTCCCATCACACCAACACGTTCTGTCCGTTTAACGTGCTTTTTGATTCTTTCGACTACCTCATAACCTGCTTCAACATCAACACCAGCTTTTGCATAGGCATTTACCATTTTGGTTCCTCCTACTCTATTAATAAACGAGTGATTTTTTTACTTCTCTTCATCAGATCAAGCAAAACCAATTTTTTCTTGCAGAGATGCTTGGTATTTTTCAGCATAATCGTATAATGGCGTTGGATAATCACCATTAAAATAAGCCATACAAAGTCCTGAATAAGGTGCATCATACTTCAATCCGATCGCATCGATCAATCCCTGCTCACTTAAAAAGCATAATGAATCAGCTGTGATCAAGCGCTCGATTTCAGAAACCGAATGATTCGCTGCAATCAACTCTTTTCTTGTTTGAATATCGATTCCATAAAAACAAGGAAATCTCAGTGGAGGCGATGCGATGCGCACATGAACTTCTTTAGCCCCTGCATCTTTGAGTAATTGTACGATTCGACGACTTGTTGTTCCACGCACAATTGAGTCATCTACCATGACTACTCTTTTTCCCTCAACTACACCACGAACTGCCGAAAGTTTCATTCGAACACCTTGTTCTCTCAATTCTTGTGTCGGTTGAATAAACGTACGAGCGATGTACTGATTTTTTACTAAACCCATTTCATACGGTATACCGCTAGCTTCAGCATACCCACTAGCAGCTGATAGAGAAGAGTTAGGCACACCAACAACCATATCTGCTTCGATTGGTGACTCCTCAGCTAATCGTTTCCCCATGTTTTTACGTGCTCTATGAACATTTATGCCTGCGATATTCGAATCCGGCCGAGCAAAATAAATATACTCCATTGAACAAATTGCATATTGGGTATCTTCCGTGTACCTTTCAATTTTATATCCCGTATCATTAATGATGACCATTTCACCAGGACCTACATCGCGAACAAAAGAAGCGCCAATGACTTCAAGTGCACAAGTCTCACTTGCAATCACATATGCACCATTTTTCATTTGCCCAATTGATAACGGGCGAAACGCATTAGGATCAAGTGCTGCGATCATTGCGGTTTCCGTCATTAGCAGATAAGCAAAACCACCTTTGACCGTTTGCAAACTTTCTTTAAGTTGGTCAATAAATGATGGTTGTTTACTGCGTCGAATCAAATGCATCAAAATTTCAGTATCAGAATTGGAATGAAAAATCGCACCGTCCTGTTCTAGTTCTTTCCGCAAACTTTTAGCATTCGTTAAATTACCATTGTGTGCTAAACCACATGCACCATCATAAAACTTGAATAAAAATGGCTGAATATTATCTACACTCCCATTTCCAGCGGTTGCATAACGTACATGACCAATCGCTGAATTGCCGCTTAGAGAAGCTAAGGAACGATCATCCTTAAACACTTCGGAAAGCAAACCTAATCCTCGATAACCATTTAACTTTCCATTCTGGTTTGATACGATGCCAGCACCTTCTTGTCCTCTATGTTGCAGACTATGCAGACCAAAATAGGTTACACGAGCCGCATCAGGATGGCCCCAAATACCGAAAACACCACATTCTTCATTTAAACTTTTCACTTCATAAGACATGGAATCGCTTCCTCCCACAACACCTTGGCTGTTTGTGTCAATACCTCTATTTTTTGGTCTCTTGCTTGAATACTGATTGTTCCATTATCCGTTACTTTCCCAATAAGTTGTCCTTTACCGTGCAGCATTTTTTCGAATACATCACGATTTTCTGACTTGATTGATAGCACAAATCTTGACTGTGTTTCAGAAAAAAGGAATGAAACAGGCATATTCGCCTTTACCTCTAAACCATAGCCTTTTTTAAACACAGATTCAGCTAGGGCCACACCTAATCCACCTTCTGAGCAATCATGAGCACTTTGGACCATTCCTGACTGAATCGCAGCTAATACTAATTGCTGGTTCTCCTTTTCAGTAGCTAAATCAAAACCCATTAATTTCCCTTCAATAAAACCAAGGCTCATTTTTTGCAGTTCACTGCCATTAAAATCAGCTTTTGTTTCACCAACTACATAAATCAAATCGCCAACATTTTTAAAATCTTGTGTTGTAATATCTGACAAATCTTTGACTAATCCTACCATTCCGATTACTGGAGTAGGATAAACCGCCTGACCGTTTGTTTCGTTATATAAAGAAACATTTCCAGAAATCACAGGTGTCTCTAGTACTTCGCAAGCCTTAGCAATTCCATCAGCCGAAGTCCAAAGCTCCCAGAACACTTCTGGTTTGTCTGGTGATCCATAATTTAAACAATCCGTAATCGCTAATGGTTGACCGCCACTCGCTACAATATTTCTTGCAGCTTCTGCTACGGCAATTTGTCCGCCAATTTCTGGATTTAAGTACAGGTAACGAGCATTACAATCCGTCGTCATTGCTAATGCTTTATTTGTCCCACGAACTCGTAAAACGGCTGCGTCACTGCCAGGTAAAACCACTGTATTTGTCCGCACTTGAGAATCATAGGTTTCATAAATCATTTTCTTTGAGGCAATCGTGGGTTGTTGCAACAGCCTCAACAAAGTTTCTGTCCCATCTTTTATATCAGGTTGAAAGTCTGCCAATGATTCAAATTTTTTGATTCTTGCCGGCTCCTTACATTCTTTAGTATAAACTGGAGCATCTTCTGCCAATGCGTCTACAGGTAAGTTAGCCACCTCTACCCCATTATGATATAAACGATATAAGCCATCATCTGTTACTTTTCCGATCGTCACTGCTTCTAACTCATACTTTTGAAACAGTTCGACAACTTCTGCTTCATGGCCTTTTTCAACACAAATCAACATCCGTTCTTGAGACTCTGAAAGCATCATTTCATATGGGGTCATCCCTGATTCACGTTGGGGCACATCATCCAGGTCTAAAATCAGACCAGAACCTGCTTTAGAAGCCATTTCCGCACTTGACGAAACTAAACCAGCTGCGCCCATATCTTGTATCCCAACTAAAATATCTGAATGCTCTAAAATCAATTCCAAACACGCTTCAAGTAATAATTTTTCCATAAATGGATCCCCTACTTGAACAGCTGACCGTTGTTGCTCTTCTCCTTCAACAAATTCTTCTGAAGCGAAAGTCGCACCATGTATACCGTCACGTCCTGTTTTCGCACCGACATACATGATTGCATTTCCTACCCCTTTTGCTTGCCCTTTTTGAATATCTTTATGGTCAATCAAACCGACACACATTGCATTTACTAAAGGATTGCCCTCATAACAGGGATCGAATGCTACTTCTCCACCAACCGTTGGAATACCAATACAATTTCCATAGCCGCTGATTCCCGCTACAACTTCTTCTAAAAGGTATTTTGTTCGATCATTGGTCAGTTCACCAAAACGTAATGAGTCTAAAATAGCAATCGGTCGTGCCCCCATACTAAAAATGTCCCGAATGATTCCACCAACTCCTGTAGCTGCTCCTTCATATGGTTCGACAGCAGAGGGATGATTATGACTTTCTGCTTTAAAGACAACCGCTTGGCCATCACCAATATCAACGATTCCAGCGCCTTCACCTGGTCCTTGCAAGACTTGCGGTCCTTCAGTGGGAAATTTTCTTAATACCAGCTTTGAATTTTTATAGGAACAATGCTCACTCCACATTACAGAAAATAGTCCTGTTTCCGTATAATTCGGCATACGGCCTAAAATATCTTCTTCAATCATTCGATATTCTTCATCCGTCAAGCCCCATTCAGAATAAATCCGCTGGCTTTTAATTTCTTGCGGTGTTGGTTCTTTGACTTTCATCATGCGTTTCCCCTAACCTTTCCGAAATTTTCAATGATCGATTTAAAGAAAACCAACCCATCATCAGAACCTAACAATGCTTCCACTGCACGCTCTGGATGCGGCATCATCCCTAGTACATTTCCTTTTTCATTGACGATTCCAGCGATATTTTCTAAACTACCGTTTGGATTTTCATCAGCATACGTAAACACAATTTGCTGATTCGCTTTTAATTGTTCCAATGTTTCTTCATCACAAAAATAATTTCCTTCTCCATGTGCTATTGGCAATTGAATCACTTCATCTTTTTGATATTCTGAAGTAAAATTCGTTTGGTTGTTCACCACATTTAAACGAACAGTTTTGCAAACGAAATGAAGAGAGCTGTTCCTAAGCAACACACCTGGCAAAAGCCCCGCTTCTGTTAATATTTGAAATCCATTACATGTGCCAAACACAGGTTTCCCTTCATCCGCAAAACGAATCACTTCATTAATGATTTTTGAAAAACGAGCAATTGCACCACATCTAAGATAATCACCATAAGAAAATCCCCCTGGTATCAACACACCATCAAATCCAGCTAAACTATCTGCATCATGCCAAACATACTCAGCCTCGACACCTAAAACATCCTTGACTGCCCACAACAAATCCATATCACAATTTGATCCTGGAAAAACAAGTACTGCAAATTTCATTTTAGACTTCCTCTCCGATTTCATATCGATAGGTCTCCATATTGACGTTAGCTAATAATTTGTCACAAATTTCTTCAATCACAGTTTCAATCGGTCGATCAATTGCTTTTACTTTAATTTCAAAATATTTTCCAATACGAATTTCTTCAATTTCTTCAAATCCAAGCCGATGGACAGCCCCTTTAACTGCTTCACCTTGTGGATCTAAAACAGAATCTTTATATGTCACATACACTTTTACGTTATACATACTAAGCTACTCCCCTTCTTGATTAAATGTTTGATTTAAACGGTCTAGTACTTCTTGATACACAGGTACTAAGTCCCCTAAATCTCTTCGGTAAACATCTTTGTCCAAATGATCATTTGTTTTTTCATCCCATAGACGACAAGTATCTGGTGTTATCTCATCAGCAAGTATTATCGTTCCATCTTCTCTTCGTCCAAACTCTATTTTAAAATCAATCAATCGAATACCGATCTCCTTAAACAACTCAATCAATACTTGATTTATCTTGCCAGCTTCTTCTTTTATCCTTTTGATTTCATGATCTGACGCAATTTGTAAAATCTTTACATGGTCACCATTAATGATTGGATCGTCAAGCTGATCATCTTTGTAATAAAATTCTAAAACTGGAAAATCAAGCACCTCACCTTCTGAGATAGCTAGGCGCTTTGCAAAGCTCCCTGCCGAAATATTTCTAACGACAACTTCTAAAGGAATCATTTCAAGTGCTTCTACTAATTGTTCGTTTTTTGATATTTCTTTAAGAAAATGGTTGTGAATTCCTTTTTTCTTAAATTGTTTAAAAATAAGTGACGTAATCTGGTTATTTAAGTTTGCTTTTCCTTGAACAACATCTTTTTTAGCGCCATTTAGTGCAGTTGCTTGGTCTAAGTATGCCACTCTTAACACACCAGGATCATCTGTTTTAAACAACTTTTTAGCTTTCCCTTCATATAACAACGAACTACTTCCCACTAAACATGCCACATCCTTTTCCGTACATTTTCCAAACATTTCTATTTTAAATTCGTATTTTATTCATTTTAAGTTTAACAAGACAATGATAAACCGTCAACTTTTTATTAACATTAAACATTGAAACTATTTAAAACGTTCGTCTTTAAGCGTATGGATTAAGAACACTATAAAAAAACCTGTAAGCATTTACAACTATTTGAAAAAGTGGTATGCTAAATAAAAGTAGAATAGTAGAAATTCCACTTTTATTCATTTGCTATTAGTGGTGATTTTTAGGAGGGAACACAGGAATGACTAGCGATTATAGCAGTTTAGCTCAGGATTTTTTGGCAGGATTATCACCTGAAGAAAGGACAAAATTGTACAATGATTTACTCGCATTAGAAGATGTCCATAAATTAAATCAATATAGTTCTTATTACACATTTAAAAACCTAAGACGAGCAGTTCATCGTCATTCAGAAAGACGTAAGCGAACGTTTCGCTATATGAATAGTTTCAACAACGAATTAGTGATACACCAGATTCATGAACAACATTTTTTCAAAAATAAATACTGTATACATGTTTATTTCAATTCACAAGAATGTACGTATCTTCTTATCGATTATTTGCTTTCTGTATTAAAAGCACCAAAACCTATAGCATTGCGTACATTTCAAGAAATTACTATATAGAAAAAAATTGCGACTGAAACTCACAAGGTTTTAGTCTTTTTTTATGACTACAAAGGAGAATACAACATGGAAAAATTAAAAGTAAAAGTGACTGTCGACAGACCAGTTGGATATAAAGATTCTTTTGGCACAATCTATTCAATCAACTATGGTTATGTCGCTGGTGTGATTGGCGGTGATGGCGAAGAACAAGATGCATACATCTTGTCTATTCCTTCTGTAGAGGTGAATACATTTATCGGCATTGTAACAGCTGTTATCCATAGAAACAATGACATTGAAACAAAATGGGTCGTGATCCCTGAAAATACATCGATCTCTGAAAAAGAAATCATCGAACAAACTTATTTTATAGAGCAGTATTTTGATAGTTATGTCGAAATGCTCTGATCAAAAAAAGTAGTGAACTCACATTAAATCGTGAACTCACTACTTTTTTTCGTTATTAAGCTAAACCAACACGTTCAAAAATAATATCTACATTCTTTAAATGATAATTGTAATCGAATGCATCATCTAATTCCTCTTTAGATAAAATGGATGTGATTTTTTCATCTGCTTCAAGCAACGGTCTAAACGCCGTTTGGTGATCCCAAGCGTAGGCCGTTTTTGGCTGTACTAAATCATACGCGGCTTCTCTAGCCATCCCATGATCGATCAATTTCAACAAAACACGCTGACTATAAATCAAGCCGTAAGTTGCATCCATATTGCGTTTCATATTTTCAGGGAATACAGTTAAATTCTTAACAATATTTGAAAAACGATTCAGCATATAATCTAGTAAAATCGTTGTATCAGGGATAATGATTCGTTCTGCTGATGAATGAGAAATATCGCGTTCATGCCACAATGTCACATTTTCATAAGCTGTCACCATATGCCCACGAATGACACGGGCAAGTCCCGTCATATTTTCAGAACCGATAGGATTTCGTTTATGCGGCATCGCAGAAGACCCTTTTTGCCCCTTAGCAAAGAACTCTTCCACTTCTCTAGTTTCCGACTTTTGCAAACCACGAATTTCAGTCGCAAACTTTTCGATACTAGTCGCAACCAAGGCCATTGCTGATAAATATTCAGCGTGTAAATCGCGCGGCAATACTTGCGTAGAAATTTCTTGGGCACGAATCCCCAAATGATCACAAACATATTCCTCAACAAAAGGTGAAATATTCGCAAAAGTGCCTACTGCCCCACTGATTTTTCCAGCTTCTACACCTTTTGCTGCATGTTCAAAGCGTTCAACATTTCGCTTCATTTCTGAATACCATAATGCTAATTTCAAACCAAACGTAGTGGGCTCAGCATGAACACCATGGGTACGTCCCATCATTACTGTATGTTTATGTTCTTTTGCTTTTTCACCAATAACTTCAGTGAATTTTTTTAAGTCGTCTCGCAAAATATCATTTGCTTGTTTCAATAAATAGCCGTACGCCGTATCCACTACATCTGTACTTGTTAAACCATAGTGAACCCATTTGCGTTCTTCACCTAAAGTCTCTGATACAGCTCGAGTAAATGCAACCACATCGTGCCTAGTCTCAGCTTCTATTTCTAAAATCCGCTCTACATCAAATGATGCATTTTCGCGAATTTTTTGCACATCCTCTTTCGGTATATCCCCTAATTCAGCCCAGGCTTCATCAGCTAAAATTTCTACTTCCAACCAAGCATTGTAACGATTTTCATCTGTCCAAATAGCACCCATTTCAGGTCGTGTATAACGATCGATCATTCGTTTTTGTTCTCCTTTTTAATCCCAAATATTGGTTTGATATATGTCTTCTAAGGTCTCAAAAATATCTTTTGTTAAAATAGTGATATGACCCATTTTTCTATCTTTCTTTGCCTCGGCTTTACCATAATAATGGAAATGCCAATTCGGTTTTTCAGCAATAACATCCATGGTTTCATAGATTTCATTCCCTAAAATATTAACCATTACGGCTTCTGATAATAACTCGATTTCAGGTAGCGGCCAACCGCAAATACCACGAATATGCGCATCAAATTGACTCATCGAACAAGCCTCGATTGAATAGTGCCCTGAATTGTGCGGTCTCGGAGCAAGCTCATTCACATAGATACCACCATTACTAGTCAAAAACATTTCTACAGCTAACGTTCCCGCTAAGTCAACTGATTCTGCAATGACACGAGCAATTCTTTGGGCTTCTTCAACCACTTCTCCGTCTACGCGAGCTGGCGCTATTGTTTCGTGTAAAATATTATTACGATGGATATTTTCCACCACAGGAAATACCGTAATCTCTCCTTGCCCATTTCCGCTGACCAATACAGAGATTTCCTTTTCGTAAGGAATCCATGCTTCTAAAACACAAGTCCCTTCTCTTAGGATATTCATCGATGGGGCTAAATCTGATGTGCTATACAAAACAAATTGACCTTTACCGTCATAACCGCCACGTGTCGTCTTCAACACACAAGGATAACCGATACCGTCAATGGCATCTTGAATATCCGTTGGGCTTACAATCGTAGCGTATGGAGCGATCACGATATTATTTGCTTCTAAAAAAGATTTTTCAAGCAGGCGATCTTGTGTAATCGCTAAAAGATCTGTCCCTTGTGGAATACTTACTAAATCTTGAACTTGCATCAATGCACCAACATCCACATTTTCAAACTCGTACGTTAAAACTTGCGAGCGTTTTGCCAGTTCTTCTAAGGCTTCTATGTCATCATAATCAGCTAACAAATGCCAATCAGCGACTTGAGCAGCAGGACAATCAACAGTTGGATCTAAAACGCCAACACGAAAACCCATTTCTCGTGCACTTAACGCCATCATCCGACCTAATTGTCCGCCACCAATAATACCGATCATTTGTCCCGGTAATAGAGGTTTATTCAAGTTCATCACTACTTTCCATCACAGTTTCTTCAAGAAATTTACGTCTTGCTTCTAATTTCCCTGCTAATTCTACATCATACATGGAAAGCATGCGAACTGCAAGTAGTCCGGCATTTTCTGCGCCAGCTTTGCCAATAGCAGTCGTAGCAACAGGAACACCACTAGGCATTTGAACAATGGATAACAATGAATCCAGCCCATTCAAAGCTCTAGATTGAACTGGGACACCAATGACAGGCAGTGTTGTTTTCGCTGCAATCATGCCAGGTAAATGTGCTGCGCCACCTGCACCTGCAATAATGACCTTAACACCACGATCACGCGCTTGATCCGCAAATTCAAACATATAATCAGGTGTCCGATGTGCTGATACAACTTTTTTTTCATAAGAAACATCAAATTCATCTAAACAATCGCACGCGTGCTTCATGGTCTCCCAATCAGATGTACTTCCCATAACTATTGAAACTACGACAGACATAATATTCCCCTTTCTTTACTCTTATTATATTTTATCAACGGAAATCTTACGTGTCAAAATAAAATCGAATATTATAGTTTTTTTTAATCTTATTGTTCGTATTAGACAGACAAAAAAAGAAAAACCAGAAAAATATCCGGTTTTTCCTGTATTATCATTCCTCATTTTGCTCTTCATTCTTTAATCCATTAAACAACAAATTTAATATAATCGCTGTCAGACTGCTCATGACAATTCCGTTACCTGTAAACATTCTCAATGTTTCTGGCATTTGCTGGAATAATGTTGGCATCATGTTAAATCCTAAACCAAAGCCGATTGAAATAGCAATGATCAGTAAATTTTTATCATTATTGTAATCAACTTTTGATAACATTCTCATTCCCTGAACAGCTACCATACCAAACATCACTAACATTCCTCCACCTAACACAGGTTCTGGAATAATTTGGGCAATGGCACCAACTTTTGGCAATAAACCTAAGATAATCAAGAAAAAAGCGGAATAATAAATAGGTTTTCTCGTTTTGATCCCCGAAAGTTGAACCAATCCAACATTTTGAGAAAAACCAGTATAAGGGAATGTATTAAAAATCCCCCCTAAAATAACTGCTAAACCTTCTGCTCTATATCCTTTTTTTAGTTCTTCTTCACCAATACGTTTTCCAGTGATATCCCCTAACGCAAAATAAACCCCTGTTGATTCAACCATACTAACGATCGAAATAATGATCATCAAGACAATTGAAGAGATATCAAATGTTGGCGTACCAAAATAAAAAGGTTGAGGAAAATGAAACCATGTCGCTTCACCAACAGGGCTTAAGTTAACCTGTCCTAGGATAGCTGCAAGAATTGTACCACCGACTAAGCCAACTAAAACAGCAATAGACTTTATGAATCCTCGACCCCAAACTTGAATCACAATAATCAGTGCAATTGTTACAAAGGCTAAAAGCAAATTCGTCCCATCACCAAAATTAGGATCTACCGCTAGACCTCCACCCATTTTTTCAACCGCGACTGGAATCAACGTTAAACCAATTACGGTGATCACCGTACCAGTCACTAATGGTGGAAATAGCTTTTTGATTTTCGAAAAAATCCCAGAAATGAATACAACAAAAATTCCTGAAGCGATAATTGAGCCATAAATTGCGCCTACACCTTTATCATTACCGATCATAATCAACGGAGCTACTGCTTGAATCGCACAGCCAAGCACCACCGGCAAACCAATACCGAAAAATTTATTAACCGTCAACTGCAATAACGTTGCTATCCCACACATAAAAATATCGATTGAAATCAAATAAGTCATTTGTTCTGAATTAAAATTCAACCCTGTTCCAATCAGCAATGGTACAGCCACAGCTCCAGCATACATCGCTAACAAATGCTGAAGACCCAACACCGCTGCTTTTCCGTTCCCTGTTTCAGTTTGACCCACTAGATTTTTTTGTTCAGTTTTACTTTCCAAGTTATGCATCCCCCTCAAGAAATTCGACTTCGCCATTTTTTAAAGAAGCAATGCGAGCTAATGACACAACGCGCATCCCCATTTCTTCTAATAACTCTCGTCCATCTTGGAAAGACTTTTCAATGACAATCCCAATTCCATCTACTTGAGCTCCTGCCTGTTGACATAATTCAACCAAACCTTTAGCAGCTTGACCATTTGCTAAAAAGTCATCAATGATCAACACTTTATCTTCACTTGATAAGAATTTTCTTGAAATTGAAATTTGACTTGTTACTTGCTTAGTAAACGAATAAACCGATGAAGTCAATAACTCTTCGTCCATTGTTAAGCTTTTGGCTTTACGAGCAAAGATCATTGGTACTTCTAATTTTTTTGCTGCAAATAGCGCTGGTGCAATACCTGATGCTTCAATTGTAACAACTTTAGTAATGCCTGCATTTGCAAAGACTTCAGCGAAACGATAGCCTATCGCTTCCATTAAATTCGGATCAACTTGATGGGTAACGAAACTATCTACTTTTAAGACACCTTCCCCTAAAACACGGCCATCTTCTTTGATTCGTTGTACTAATTCTTCCATTTTTTCCGACTCCCTCACCAATTTTTAAATACGACATTTCTAAAAAAACAAAAAGACTCTTTTCTGCGTAAGCAAAAAAGAGTCTAGGACACTTCTTCACTTATAGACCAACATTTACGGTGTTGGGTAGAGACGGCCAGCCTTATTCTGACCATATATAAGCTTCTTGTATTAGTATACAATAGTACAAAACTCTGAAAATTTCAATGAAAAAAACAATTTTCATTGAAATTTTACAGAGTCTCTTATTGATTCCACTAATTATTTAAAATTTGTTTTCATTTAAACTTTATCTATCTTTTAATAAAAGCAGGTTTTCCACCCGTAGTTAGTGCTGTATTTTTAGGAACTAATTTTATTTCAATTGCTTCTAAACGTTTTGATAAGCCTTGCGTTCCAGCAGATTGTCCATTTTTTGTCCAAGCTTGCCAGCCATAATCTTGAGAGTGAACACGATAATGAACATCATACTTAGTAGCTGCTGCACCTGTCAATTGAATTTGAATAGCTTCTAATCTTTTCTTCTTACCTGTAGTTCCACTAAGTTCATTATTGGATTTCCAAGCTTGCCAGCCAATATCTTGGATATGAGTTTTATATTGGATATTCCCACTAATTGAAGAATCTAACTTGATTTGAATTCCTTCTAAGCGTTTTGATTTTCCAACTGATCCGCTCGTCTGCCCAGATTGAACGTAGTTTCCCCAACCAAAATCTTGAAGATGAGTTCTATAGCTTACTAGTTTTGAATTATTATTATTATTGCTATTTTTGATTACTCTAACAGCAAAACTCGGTTTAAAATAAGTAGTTGAATTGATTTTCACGACTTCTTTTTCATTTGGCGCGTGTATATATTGCCCATTACCAATGGCAACCGCTACATGATAAGTATTTCCTTTGGCACCCCAAAAGTATAAATCCCCTGGTTCAGCTTGTGCAACGCCGATTTGCTCTCCAGCTTTTTCTTGAGGAACAGTATAATCCCCAATATTTTTTCCAGTTACTTGTAAAAATACGTAGCGTGTCAATCCTGAGCAATCAAATACATTCGGACCTTTTCCACCCCACGCATAGGGTTTACCTAAATGTTTTTTTGCTTCAGCAACTACTTGATTTTTTTGAGATGTCGAAAATGCGACTGCACTCCTAGCTGCTGGTGCTTCCTCTATATTTTCTAACGAAAAATCCGGCATTTCTTGGATTTGTTGAATTTGTCCAGCTGTATAACCTGCTTCAACTGCTTCTTGATAACTCTCGTCACCTAACTTTTCAGTCGCTTCAGCTGACAAAAATGTACCGTTAACAGCAAAAAGTAACAGTGCTGCACCAACCACGTAACAATATTTCTTCATACTTTTTTCCAACTCCTAACTCATTTTCTTTAATAATAACATATAATAAACTAATTTTAAGATAGTAAAACTAGTTTATTCTATTTATAATCATTTTGTAATATAACTTTCAGATTGATAAAAATGTACAAAAAAAATCAATGATAACATACTGGATTATCCATTGATTCTTCTTAATTTCAATTAAAATTTAATTACTACGTTTTAAACGTCGTTCTTTTTTTCGAGATTTCTATATTTGTCCATTTTATGGCTAAAAAGCTCTCCATTACTAGGCGGTGTATATGTAATCGCATTTGCCCCAGCTTCGATTGTTTCTGTAATTGACGCATCCGTTGGTCCACCTGTTGCAATAATCGGTAATTTCGGATACTTTTGTCGAAAATATTGAACCGTCTTAGCTGTTTCTTTTCCGGCACTAATATTGATCATAGTAACTCCTGCAGCTATTTTTTCATCGATTGGTGTATGAATAGACGTCACAGTACTGACTACTGGAATATCAACAACTTCACAAACCATCTCAACTGTTTCAACTGGTGTCGGTCCATTTAACACAACTCCGATTGATCCCTGTGCTTCTGCAAATAAACTCATATAAGCAGAACGTTGTCCTTGGGTCAACCCACCTCCAACACCTGAAAAAACAGGAATATCTGCTGCCTCAATAATACTTTTAGTGATTGCTGGATGAGGCGTAAACGGATAAACAGCAATTACTGCGTTAGCATCTGTATTTCGAATAATAGCAATATCTGTTGTAAAAATAATTGATTTGATTTTTTTCCCAAAAATTCGGATTCCACTCGCTTGCGCAATAACTTTAGGGACTTGAACAATATCCTGTTTTAAAGGTGTAACGATTTCTGGTACCCACTTTTCATTCATTCAACCCACTCCTTTTACTCTATTAATCAACGATCATATTGATTAAGATCGTAACTCTCGATCACATGAATTACCTTATCTGCGTAAGTCGGATCTGTCGCATAACCTGCATCTTGTAACGCACGTGCGGCTTGCTTATAATTTTTTGCTAAAAGAACATGTTCATACAGACGAGGATTCCATGTTACACCGTTAACAAACAATCGTGTGTGGTCATCCATCGATTCTTCCCATGTATCATATACTCGAAAATCTCCTTGAATAACAATCCACTCTTCATTGATATATTCCCGCGTTTCAAGATTAACTTTTTTTTGATCCCCATATGCCTTGATTCCAAATAAATTATTATATTTCGAGGCAAGAGTACTCTGTCCCCAATTTGATTCTAAAATTCCTTGTCCGATGATAATGCTGGGTAAAACGCCATAAGACGCTTGCAGTTCTTTTGCATGGGGACTAATTCTATCAATAAACTGTTCTTTTGAAACTTGCTCTTTTTGTTGAGCAGATTCTTCTTCTGTCTTTGAACTATCTGACAACACATTGATTGAAAAAATAAATGCCACACCAACAATCAATAAACCCGCAAAAAGCGCTGGTAAATTGGTTTTTCTCATTTTTTTCTTCTTATACCTTGGACTATTCATACATTCCCTACTTTGTCTTGTATTCGATCCTACTCTAACTTTTGCTAGCTTAGGACAATGGCTGACTGATTATATCAGTTTTTTTCCATACAATCAATCAACAGCTGTTGTAGTCGTAGTTGTTGATGCTTCCGTTTTTGCTTCAGATGTAGTTGACGAAACAGTTATACTTGTTGCTTTTGTATCTTCAATGCTATTTTTTGTTTTTTCTTTTGGAGTAGCATGACCAAAAAAGACATAAATCACAGCTCCTAATACTATAATGACGGATAAAATTCCTAAAATTTGTTTCACGATAAAACTCCCTTACTTACTTATTCACCAACGTAAGTACCCATCAAATTTTCATTTACCCAATCAAGCAGTTCCACTTTTGAACCTTCTAACTGTCCTTGTAGTGTAGCTGGTAATCTGAAAGTAACAATATCATCAAAGCCCCACTCACCATACGAAACGGTTACTTTTAAATCTATAAAAGATTGTTCTTTTTCTTCGTGGTTTGTCTTTGATGGTATCAATTCCGCAATCCCCAATCCAGACTGCAGCCATTTTTTGGCTATTAATGTTTTTAAACGTTTATACTCTGAAACAGCAATGTTTCTTTTTTCTGGAAATAGGATGGTTTGACGCAATACTTTTTGTGTCAACATCCATTCATAATCAGAAAATAAGTTTTTTACTTTTTGCATTTCTTCGCTAGTTAAATTAATTCTACCCTTTTTCCAGTTATCCCAATTTTCCTTTGTAGTTTGGAGATAGTCCGTATAAAAGTTCTCTTCCGTTTCAAATTGTTCAATAATTGCATCGATAAGAATATCTATATACATTTGGTGCATGACTTTCGCCTCCTTTCCCTATTTTACTGAAAATATACAAAAAATGCATCTCTTTGATTCACTTATTTCTGTATTTTTAAGAAACATTCAGCTTATTCCCATAAATAATAAGACAATTCCGTACTTCTGTCCAAAATAATCCATTATTTTGGACTACTCATGTATAATGAAAACAAATGCTTGATACGCTAGCAACAGGCAAAAAATTTGGTTATCGTACGTAACAACCTTTTGCTTCTCTTTTTGCTGTAGATGACTCGCTATTCAACTTTTAAAATTAAGGAGGAATCATTTTATGAAGCATTACAATTGGGGCATCATTGGCCTTGGGGACATTGCAACTAGTTTTGTGGAGAGTTTCCAACAAGAGCATAGTCGCATAACGGCAGTTGCATCTAGAACATTATCTAAAGCTGAAACATTTGCTAAAGAACACAATATTCCTGCAGCATATGGCTCATTTGATGATCTAGTAGCAGATGAAACGATAGATATTGTTTATATTGCAGTACCTAATAGGCAACATATTGAGCACATTTTAAAAGCATTAGCAGCAGGCAAACACGTTCTTTGCGAAAAAGCTATTACCATGAATAGTCAAGAATTGGCTAAAGCAATGAAATTAGCTGAAGAAAAAGAATTGATATTAGCTGAAGCGATGACGATTTTCAATATGCCTTTATATCATGAATTACGAAGTCAGATAGATTCTAAACGTTTCGGTAAATTAAAAATGATTCAAGCACCTTTTGGTAGTTATAAAGATCCTGATCCAACAAATCGTTTCTTTAATCCCGATTTAGCCGGTGGTGCTCTTTTGGATATCGGAACATACGCAGTCTCTTTTGCACGTTGGTTCCTCACTGCTCAACCAAAAGTTATCGCTTCTGTCATGCAGCCATTCTCAACTGGTGTAGATGAACAATCCGCAACGATTCTTCAAAATGAAGCACAAGAATTGGCTACAATCTCTTTAAGCTTTCAAGCAAAAATGCCTAAACAAGGGATCGTTGCTTTTGAAGATGCATACATTGTGATTAATGAATACCCTCGAGCAGATGAGGCAAAAATCTTTTTTAACGATGGTACCGTAGAGACAATTGTTTCTGGTGATAGTAATCAAGCTTTAAATTATGAAATAACTAATATGATTAAAATGATTGAAGGGCGAAAACCAAATCGCTCATTGTTTTTAACAAAAGATGTTATTGATCTTTTGGATCAAATGCAACAAAATTGGAAGTCGTAAACAATCACTTGGTATAAGAGTTGATGTTATTTATACCACATTTAAGGGACTGATATATAACTTGAAGAGTTATATATCAGTCCCTTAAACTTCAAGTAGACGGTGAACTACTTTCTAGGCTTCTTACATTTCATTTGGTGCATGTAATCCTAGCAAACGTAAGTCCTCTTTAATGATGGTTGCCATTGCGTAAACTAAAGCTAAACGTGATTCCTTTTGATCATCTTCAGCTAAAATTTTGACATGTGCATAATATTTATTAAATGCCTGTGCAACTTGAATAGCATGTTTGGCAATCACAGATGGCTCATATTTTTCAGCCGCTTGCATTACAACTTCTGGGAATTTTTGTAGTAACTTAACTACTTCCCAACTGTCTTTATCATCTAATCCATACTCTTTTGTCTCATCAATAACGAAATTAGCTTTTCTCAAAATACTCATTGCACGTGCATGAGTATATTGCACATAAGGACCTGTTTCACCTTCAAAGCGAACAACTTCTTCAAGCACAAAGTCGAAATTATTCAATCGGTCATTTTTCAAATCGTGGAAAATAACTGAACCGATTCCAACCTGTCTAGCAACCTCTTCACGATTTGGCAAATCAGGATTTTTTTCCATGATTTGCTTGTTCGCTAATTCAACTGCTTCATTCAACACTTCTTCAAGTAAAACAATTTTACCTTTACGAGTTGATAGCTTTTTACCACCTTGTGTAATCAAACCAAACGGCACATGTTGCATGTCTTGTGACCAGTCAAAGCCAAGTTCTTTTAAAACAGCTTTTAATTGTTTGAAATGATTGCTTTGTTCATTCCCTACAACATAAATTGATTTTGCAAAATCATATGTGCGCTTACGGTAGACAGCTGCTGCTAGATCACGGGTAATGTAAAGCGTGGCACCATCTGATTTTTTGATCAACGCTGGGTTTAAATCATACGCAGATAAATCAACGATTTCAGCACCTTGATTTTCTTTTAATAAATGCTTTTCTTCTAACATTGTGACAATTTCAGCCATTTTATCGTTGTAAAAAGCTTCACCATTATATGAATCAAACGAGACTTCCAACATCGAATAAATCTTATCAAACTCTTTTAATGATTCAGCCCGGAACCATTGCCATAATTCTGTGGCTTCTTCGTCGCCTTCTTCTAGTTTCTTAAACCAAGCACGAGCTTCTTCTTCTAATTCTGGTTGAGTTTCGGCTTCTTCGTGAAATTGAACATATAAACGCAACAATTCTGTGATTGGTTCTGTCCTGACACTTTCTTCTGACCCCCATTTTTTGTAGGCCACGATCAATTTACCAAACTGAGTGCCCCAATCACCTAAATGATTGATACGAATCGGTGTATAGCCAATTTTTTCAAGAATAAATGCAATTGAATTTCCAATTACAGTTGAACGAAGATGTCCCATTGAAATTGGCTTTGCAATATTCGGTGAGGACATATCAATTGGCACATTCCCTTTTTCACCAATTGAACTATCTCCATAATGACCTTTTTCTTTGCTAATTTGACCGATCACTGCTTGACTGATCATTTTTTTATTCATGAAAAAGTTCAAATATGGACCAACCACTTCAATTTTTTCGAAATCCGTACCAGATATTTTTTCAGCTAAATCAGCTGCGATTTGTTGGGGCGCTTTACGATAGACTTTCGCCAATGAAAATGCTGGAAATGCTACATCTCCATGATCGACAGATTTTGGATTTTCTAATAATTGTGTAATAGTTTCTAGAGATAGATCTTCTTTTACTACTTCAAAAATGGCTTTTGCTACGATTTCTTTGTTATTCATAGGTATCCTCCTGATAGTCGATTTTACTGTTCAATACATACTTGCTAATTGACAAGTATTCATCATTTTGCGGTTCGATTATTCTTGATATTAATTAGCACTTTTGTCTCGTCTATATGTCGTTTTACCATCTAAGGTGTCTGATGATTCACAACAAAAAGTCCCTAGTGTTAAAAAACACCAGAGACGAGATTTCCCCGCGGTACCACTCTATTTGTCCATTCTTTTTAAAGATTGGACCCACTTAATCTATTAACGGTAGATAGCCGTCTGCCTATGCAGATTCTCAAAAGTGCGCTTCCTTCATTTGATTATTTTCGGCTTTCACCAACCCGAAATCGCTTGGACAACTTAATGAAGTACTTTCTTTTTCATTGAATCATTATTAAACTGGGTTTATTATAGCAAATATTTTTCTCTCTGCCTAGTGTTTAGTGCGATTCACTTTTAAATCGTCATAAAAGACAAACTAGGATCCGCATTTAAGTGATAATCAGCAAAATGACCTTTTTCCGCTTCAACAAAAGCAGCAGCACCAATCATTGCAGCGTTATCTCCGCATAATCTAAGTGGCGGAACAATAAACGTTACACCAGAAAGTTCATTAGCAACTTCCACACTCAAACGCTCACGCAACCCTTTGTTGGCGGCTACGCCACCGGCCATCACTAATTGCTTGACCGGGTATTCTTTACATGCTCGAATCGTTTTATCTACTAATACATCAATCACGCTTGCTTGAAAGCTAGCAGCTAAATCCTTCACTACCAATTTTTCTTCGCGTTGCTCAGCATTATGAACAGTATTGATAAATGCACTTTTTAAGCCACTAAAGCTAAAATCATAATTGTTTTCTTTGATCATTGCTCGAGGGAAATGATACGTATCTTCTCCTTGATGAGCCAACTCATCGATTTCTTTGCCACTTGGATAGGTTAAACCTAAAACTCTACCTACTTTATCGTACGCTTCCCCAGCAGCATCATCTCTTGTTTCACCAATGATTTCAAATGACCCTGATTCTTTCATATAAACTAATTCTGTGTGACCTCCACTAACCAATAGGGCTATCAAGGGAAATTGTAAAGGTTCGATAAAATTAGCAGCATAGATATGTCCGGCCATATGATTTACTGGGATTAATGGTAAACCATGAGCCCAAGCAAATGACTTGGCAGCGGATATACCAATCAATAGAGCCCCCACTAAGCCAGGTCCATATGTAACACCAACACCACTTAAATCACTAGGTTTCACTCCTGCATCATCTAGGGCATCTTCAATACATAAGGTAATTTCTTCCACATGGTGACGACTAGCAACTTCCGGTACAACTCCACCAAACCGTTGATGACTCTTCACTTGAGATGCTACAATATTTGATAAAATTGTAGCACCATCCTCAATAATCGCAACGCTGGTTTCATCACAACTACTTTCAATCGCCAATATTAATTTTCTTTCTTTATTAAAAAAAGTCATTGATTCACTTCCTTAAACTTTAAACACATAACGATCCCGTCTTCTTTAGGCTGACTATAATATTTTTTTCGACGGTTGATTGTTTTGAATCCTTTTTTTTCATATAATTTTTGTGCACTTAAATTAGATTCTCGAACTTCTAAAAATACTTGGTAAACTTTTTCTTCAATAAAACGCTGAATCAGTTGTTCAAGCAAGCGACTGCCATACCCTTGCTGCTGAAATTCGCTATGGATCACAACATGGGTTATTTCAACCTCACCTAAAATCAAATGATAACTGATAAAACCAATCCACTGATCGTTTTCAACTAAGATCAGGTAATGACTATTTTTTTGATCTAAATCACTTTTAAATTGTTCGATATTCCATGGTGACCCGTAACTGTATGAATGCTCACTTAAGTACCAAAGATTTTCAGCACGGTGCTCTGTCGGTATATTTTCTTTTGAATAATACATTATTTCACTCTTCTTTTAAATATAAAATCATCTCTAACGCATCTTCTTTGTCTTCTGTATAGTAATTTGGTTTGATCGTATTAGAGACAAAACCAAGTTGGCGATACACACGCTGCGCATTTTTGTTACTGATCCTAACCTCTAAAGAGATCGTTTCACAACCATTAACGTTTGCAAATTCAAGCACTTCACGGATTAAGAAACTGCCGATTCCTTTTCCTTGATTTTGAGTCAACACAGCAACATTTGTAATATGGGCATCGTGACCAAAAATACGGCAGCCAATAAAACCAATCGTTTGTCCCTCTTTTTGAATTAGTATATAAAGATGAGGATCTGGAGATTGAAGTTCAACTAAAAAAGCTGTTTTGGTCCAAGGTAGCTCTCCTGCATAAACTTCCCTTTCGATGGATAGCAAATCTTTGATATCATCCAAAGCGATTGCGCGTAAAACATACTCTTGATTTGAAATTTCAACTTTCTTTTCATCATATGGACGATTTTTAAAAAAGATTCCCAGAATACTATGAAAAAGATTAAATTTTTTCAACATAATTTTCTACCTCAGGTGTATGTTCTTTTAGCCAATTTTCTTCTGCTTCTACTCGTTTTAAATAATTGGGTAAAAAGTGATGAATATCCGCTTCAGGCTCAGCTGTTCTGCCAAGCTCTGCAAGAGCGACTCCGCTCGGAACTTGCCATTGAGATATATCACAGATCTCAGCGTTAGGTAAAGTCAATTCTATCTGTGATCGGAATTTTTCTACGTCTTCACCAACAAAATAAAGATTATCAAATCCTTTTAGTCGTTCTAACCACTCTTCTATCGAAATATGTTGATCAGCGATAACGGTTGTTAATTGACGATCAACATATTCATAAGCCCCAGTATAAACGTTATTCCTTCGAGCATCAAACACAGGGATAATCGCTCCCTTGATACTCACACAATTTGCAGCCAGTGCTTTCAAACTAGATATACCAACCAATTCTTTTTTTAATGTATAAGCAAGTGTCTTCGCTGTGGTAACACCAATTCTTAACCCTGTATAAGATCCTGGTCCCTGAGCGACCACGATGCGATCAAGATCATTTGGTGTTAAGCCCACTTCCTTCACAAGCTGCGCGATTGCAGGCATCAACGTCAAACTATGATTTTTTTTAACAGTCGTTGTATATTGTCCCATTACTTTATTATCTTCACAAACAGCAATTGTCAATGTCTGATTCGAAGTATCGATCGCTAAAATTCGCACAAAAAATCCCTTTCTTTCATCATGTAGTTGGTTAATTGTAGCATATTTTTAATCGTTCGTAAAAAAACGCGCTACTAAAACTAAAGAAGGGCAAAAACGCTAGTACGCTTCGCCCAATCTCCAATTATTATTTGATATTTGCTTCTAAATAATCAATCAATGGTTTGCTGATATTTGTCGCTGTGTCATTTTTTCTAGAATCTTCTACCATAATCATTGCTGAAAACTTGTTATGGCTTCGATCCATCGCTAAAAGGAAACTATTTTCTTTTCCAACGGTATCTTGTTTATCCTTGATTTCAGCTGTTCCTGTTTTTGCCGCTAAAGAAAACTCTGGATTATACATGTTGTGTACATAACCTGTTTCATCTTCCACGCTACCAAGCAAATCATTTACAATCGTATTTGCTGCATTTGAACTAATGACATTTTCTTTCGTCTTCGTTTCTTTATTCAGCTCTATTTTTGGATAAACGAGTTTTCCTTCGTTTTGGAATACCGTGTACATTGATGCTTGCTGTATCGGAGTAACTAATAGCTGTCCTTGACCATAACCTGTATCTGCTAGTAAAATCTCAGACTTGAACTTATCCTCATTAGAAATTTGTGCTGGGTTCATCGGAATCGATAAATCTAATTTTTCACCAAAAATAAATTTGTCTAACCCTTTCCTAAACGTATCCTCGCCCATGCGTAATGTTTGCTCCGCAAAATAGATATTATCAGAATTCACCAAAGCAGTTCTTAAATTTACTGGACTTGCTTCTTTTACACGGGTGACAAAGTAATCTCCCCATGAGGCATCCTTTTGCCATTTTAGGCCATTGATTGCTATTTCTTCGTCAGGTTTTAAAGTACCAGCATCCAAACCAATACCACCTGTGATTGTTTTAAACGTAGATCCAGGTGCATAACCTGTCGCAAATCTCGCTGTAAAGGGTAAATTCTCATTGTTTGCATAACCATCATAATCAGCTTGAGAAATCCCATTGGCCATTTTATTTGGATCAAATGACGGGGAGCTAGCAGCTGCCAATAGATCTCCTTGTTGAGGGTCCATTATAACTGCACTACCTGGTCGATTCACAAAAATATCATACGCTTGCGATTGGACATTTTTATCGATTGCAAGCTGAATTTTTTCGCCGTCTTTTTTATCTACTTTCTGCAAGACACTTTTGAAGTTACCATCTTTATCTGTAATCGTGATATTACCACCGTCTTGCCCACGCAATTGTTTATCATACGCTTGCTCTAAGCCAACTTTTCCAATCACGCCAGTACTACTCAATGTTGAATCTTTTTCGATGTCTTCTGCCGTGATCGCGCCAACATAACCAATTAATTGTGCTGCTGCTTCTTTTAATGGATAATAACGAACAATCGTATCTTGGGAAGCTGCTCCTTTAGGCAACGTCGTTACTGGATCAAATGAAATCGTTAATGGAACAAAAGCATCTGGTTTCACCCAATCTTGTTTAAGCTTTTGTTCGATTTCATCAACTGAAACTTTGAATTGTTCACTGAACGCTTTGATGTTGTCTGATTTTTCTTGCCCTTCTCCAAGTTTTCCAGGGACGATCCCAACTTGATCAAACGCTTGGTTAACAGCTAGACCTTCACCTTTGCGATCAACGATTTCTCCTCTATTTGCTGCATCTACACCGATTGAGATCTTATCTTGACCTGACATTTCTGGAAAAATCAAATTAGGCGCCCAATTGATTTTATAGTCTTCACCTGATTTTTTGATTGTTGTTTTGTAGGACAAATCTTTTAAATTCCCTAAAGGAGTTGTCATTTCTAATTTATAGGTAAAACTGTATTGGTCATCTCTTTCTTGCGATACTTTGACATCTTTACTTTTAATTCCTTCAGCTTGAATCCCTGAAAAAATGGTTTGATATTTTTCAACGACTTTACTTTTATCATAGCCATTTTCTTTTATTGTTGTTTCATTTAGTAATTCAGGAAATTTCTCAAATTCTTGTTTTGAAAGATACTTTAAAAATGTCTTAGCGGACTTTTCAGCTTGGTTTAACTCTTGCGCTTTTTGCCATGAGCTATAGGCAAAATAACCTCCTACGAAAGCGACAATTGCTATACCTCCCCCAAGAGCCAAGATTAACGGTTTATTCGAGTTTTTTTGTTTTCTTCTTTCCACTTTTCAATCCCCCAAGTCTTTGATTCAATGCTATTTTATTTATTATACCTTATTCTTCTATGTCTAAGGTAAAAAAAGAAGTTTTTATAAAAAACATAAAAAATTTAACTTAGCCTATTCTAACTAGTTACTTTCACTCTATGTTCAGTCTCTAGCAGTATTTTTCTTGCGTCTACCTGTGGTATACTATTTTTACTTACTACTTTTTATTTAGCTATACAGGCTTGATCAATTATCTAGCCCGATACGCTTTCAATTTTAGGAGGGATTTTTACATGGGAATTATAAAAGCAGCAACAAGTACAATAGGTGGCGGATTAGCGGATCAATGGATCGAAGTCATCGAACCGGACAACATGGGCGACACAACCGTTATGACAAAGGGCGTTTTTGTTCGAAAGAATGATAAACGTGGCTCTAATCGAAAAGGAACTGAAGATGTTTTGACTGACGGTTCTGTTATACATGTTTATCCAAATATGATGATGATTTTAGTTGATGGTGGTAAAATCATCGACTACACAGCTGAAGAAGGCTATTACACCGTGAAAAATGATTCTGCCCCTTCTGCATTCAACGGCTCTTTAAAAGAAGCGATTTCGGAAACATTTGATCGTTTTAAATTTGGTGGCGTAACACCTCAAAAACAACAAGTCTTTTATATCAATTTACAAGAAATTAAAGGAATCAAGTTTGGCACCTCTTCACCAATCAATTATTTTGATAATTTCTATAATGCTGAACTATTTTTACGCGCACATGGGAACTACTCAATCAAAATCACTGATCCTTTGTTGTTCTTTTCAAATGCAATTCCTAGAAATAAAACTCAAGTAGACATTGATGATATCAATGAACAATACCTAGCTGAATTCCTAACAGCCCTACAATCAGCAATCAACAAAATGTCTGCTGACGGTGAAAGAATCTCTTATGTACCCTCTAAAAGTTTAGAATTAAGCAAATATATGGGGCAAGCATTAGATGACGAATGGCGCGAACTACGCGGAATGGAAATCGTCTCTGTCGCTGTAGCTAGCATCTCTTATACAGACGATTCTACTAAACTGATCAATATGCGAAATCAGGGCGCAATGCTTAGTGACGCTGGTGTCCGCGAGGGGTATGTGCAAGGGGCAATGGCTCGCGGCATGGAAGCTGCTGGAAATAACGAAGGTGGCGCAATGAATGGGTTTATGGGTGTTGGCATGGGCATGAACACAAGTGGTAATTACTTTGCCCAAGCCTCTCAAACCAACCAACAACAAATGCAAGAAAAACAAAATCAACAAAATGCTCAAGGTTCGGCTGATACATGGACTTGTCCGCAATGTGGAACTGAAAATAATGGTAAATTCTGTTCTAATTGCGGTACGCCAAAACCGACAAATGAAAAACCAAAATTAGAGATGAAATGCAGTGAATGTAGTGAAATCGTTGATTTATCCAACGGTATTCCAAAATTCTGTCCACATTGCGGCAAACCTTTCCAAGGAATCCCTTTATAAACCAAGAGTTTAGGGCTGGGCAACCGCGTCCTGCCCTTTTTCCATCTACTCTTTAAAGTACTAAAGCACGCAAAGAAAGGAACAATCATGATGGATACATTTACACACAAATGCCCAAATTGCGGTGGACCTTTATTGTTCGATCCCAAAGATCAAAAATTCCATTGTGAATACTGTTTAAATGTCTACACCGAAGATGAAGTCTCCACATACGAAAAAGCGCAACGAAACGCGCATTTAGAAGATAGTCCTTCTGAGCCTGAGCTAACTTTTTCAGCTGAATCACAAGAAGATCATATGACAATTGAGGAAAAATCTTCATTTAAAGAAGCTACTGGTACAGATAGTATGACTGAAGACACATTAGAAGGTGCAATGGAATTATTCAATTGTCCAAGCTGCGGCGCACAAATTGTTACTGAAGCTACAACTGCAGCTACCTACTGTTACTATTGTCACAGTCCAGTTGTTTTATCTGGACGATTGAGTGGTAACTTTCTCCCAGAAAAAGTTCTGCCTTTTTCCATTGAAAAAGAAGAAGCTGTTGAAAAATTTTTAGACTGGACAAAGAAAAAATGGTTTATTCCTAAAGATTTTTTCAACAAAGAACAAATAGATAAAATGACAGGTGTCTATTTTCCCTATTGGGTTGTAGACGCTGAGATCAATGGTCAAATGAACGGCACGGGTACAAGTATTCGAATTTGGCGTATTGGTGACCTTGAATACACTGAAACCAAGCAATTCGATGTGCAACGACAAGGTCAGATTTCATTTAAAGAGTTGATCAAAAATGCTCTTTCCAAAAATGTACAGCAAAAAATGGTAGAAGCCGTCCAACCCTTTCTATTGGATAAAGCCGTTTCATTTAAAAGTCAATATTTAGCTGGATTTCAGGCTGAAAAACGTGACATTGAATATGAAGCTATCCAAAAATCTATCCAAAGTGAGTTAAAAAATTATTCTGAATCATTATTAAGAGATACGGCTTCTGGTTATACGACTTTAACAAAACTACGGACTGATATTTCGTTGAATAACGAAGAAAACCACTATATGTTACTACCGATTTGGGTCGTAACTTATCGAAGCAATGAGCAGTCAAAAAAAGTGTATTATTATGCGATGAACGGTCAAACTGGAAAAGTTAGCGGAATTTTGCCTGTAAGTTATAGGCGATTAGGTTTATTTACCTTTGGTATTTTTGCTACAATTTTAGCTCTTTTCTTGATAGGAGGCTGGTTTATATGAGAAAAATAAGTTTTACTCTATTCGTTTTAATTTCTCTACTATTCGGGTTTTCTATTCATGTTCAAGCGGCTGAAGATTCAATTGATGACCAAGCTTCCCTATTTACTTCTGAGGAAATCACTCAACTGAAAGAAACCATCACACCTATCGAATCAAAAACAAAGGCGCGTATTTTTATTGTGACGAATACTGATAATGATATTGACTCGAAAAGATTCGCGGATTATTATATGCTCGATCGCATTGGTAAAGATAAGAATGGTATCACCTTTTATATCGATATGAATCAACGATCCTTCATTATTTCCACCTCTGGTAATATGATCGATTATATGGATGATAGACGGATTAAAAAGACTTTAGATGACATGGAACCTAGTATGATAGATGGCCATTACTTTCAGTCTACTAAAAGCTTCCTAAAAAATGTCAGCTATTACTTTGACCAAGGCGTTCCAGGTGGACATTATCGTGTAGACACAGAAACTGGTAAAATCACTCGTTATAAAACCTTAACAACGACAGAAATTATCATCGCTTTCCTAGCAGCAATAATTTTAAGTGGTATCTTTTTTGCGGTGAGTGTTTCAAAGTACCAATTAAAATTTGGCACCTATAAATACCCATTTAGAGAAAAATCTACCCTTAATCTAACTCGACGCAAGGATACTCTAGTCAACTCATTTGTTACAACTCGCCGTATTCCTAGAAATAATTCTGGCGGAGGCAGTTCTGGGGGCGGTGGAAGCAGCACTCACTCAACTGGCGGTGGAACCTTTGGAGGGGGCGGCCGTAGTTTTTAATGTTAGAAAATAAACCTATTCAAAAATGCGGAATACGCTCTTTTGAATAGGTTTTTTGTATGTTCATTTTGTACTATTCAATAATGGCTGACAAAACTCAAGTCCATAAGTAACACTACGGGCTAGAATTGCATAACCCAAAGCTGCATTAATCTCCGTTATCAAGGTTGATCCAAAATCATCCCACAACTTAATCATTTGGATACCCCTCTTCTTTCAACTATTTTGCTATTTTATTGACGGAGCGATTACCTTTCTATTTCGGATTAAAGCAACAATGTTAAACCTACTTGTTCCATATTTATTTTACTTGATTATCGTATTTTTGGGGCAAAAAATAAATATATCTTCAATAAAATTAATGAAAATCATAAATGAGGATGATTTTTCAAAATAATCGCTTAACAAGCTGAACTCATCTTGTTATTTACAAACATACAAGGTAGTATAGAGTAATATGACCTGTAAAAATGAACTGGACTTTTATTTTCCAAGGCACTTCTCTAAAGATTATTTGATAAAGTGAGGATTTGTAAATGAAGAATTTGGTAAAATTAGGAGCATTAACATTATGCTGTATAACGTTAGTTGCTTGCGGTGGAAATACTAAGTCAACTAAAGAGGAAGAAACTAAAGACACTTCAACTACTCAAAAGAAAACAGAAGGAACCTATTTCAAAGACAACACGTTAAAAATTGATAT
This sequence comes from Enterococcus sp. AMC1252, assembly GCF_058216515.1. Taxonomy (NCBI): domain Bacteria; kingdom Bacillati; phylum Bacillota; class Bacilli; order Lactobacillales; family Enterococcaceae; genus Enterococcus; species Enterococcus sp. AMC1252. The sequence goes on along the minus strand of NZ_CM177097.1, from coordinate 1,706,377 downwards.
GGCTACACTAAAAATACTATCTACTGAAGTTTTACCTGTAGATGAAAATCTACTCAGAGAAAAAACTCAATTAGCAATCATTTATGAAGTGACGAATAATAGTGATGAACCTATTTCTGCTTCTACTATTTGGATTGCCTGTATGGGATTGACTCAAGATAGTGAAAAATTGACAGTGGGTATGACACCTCAAGATGAAAAATTTACAGAATTCACTGAACATCAATTAGATGATATCAAACCTGGTGATAAAGCGAAAGCTATTATCTCTTATGATTTAAATAACTCGGAAAATCCAGTTCTTTTAAAGGCGACTCAAGGTATGGCTGGTAAAGAACTGGGAGAAAAAGTGATCAACTTAAAATAAAACTTTATTTTAACAGAATAATTGGAAAGAGACAGCAATCATGATTTTATTGACTGCTGTCTCTTTTCATATTTTTAGGCATCCATCAAAAAATTGTTTCATCCGTAAAAACTATGTGCTTCCCGAATAAGTTGATTGATTTGTGATACCCCTCTTTTAAAATTGTTGCCATCAACCTAATTGTTTAATGCCTAATTATTTGATTATTCTTTTATAAGCAAATCAAGAACCTAAGCTTGAATTCCATTTTTTGTTATCTATTCTGCTTTTCTTCAGTAATCAAAATACTGGAAAAGCGTGAAAATAATAAAACCCGCTATAGTTTTCCACAAACAAGAGTCTGATTTCTTATTTAAAAAATTATTCCAATTTTCTTTTGATTTTTTTAAAATCATTATAAAAAATACTCTTAGATACTTTATTGATGAATCTAATTAAAAACTCAAAAAAAATACCAATTGTAAATATTGACACCGTTAATATCGCCATATAAAACAAGCCGAGTTTAACGCCTCGGTCTTGAAAGACTTGGCTAATATTTAGAAAGTCTTTTAAATTAATCCAACCTTCTGCATTGTCTATTTGAGCAATAGAGCCTCTCATCGGCTCTTTATCTAGGATTTTAGTTGAAGCTTCTTTTAATATGCCTAGTCTATTTGGTAATGGAATCCCTTTAAATTGTATCTTTCTAAAAAACGAAGATTCATGAAAAAGATAGACTGTAAACGTGGCAGCAGATACATCATTAATAAATCTAAGGCTCCCTATATTCAGGCGACTAAATAACTCGAAAATACTCACACTACATATCATAAATAGTATACTTGGAGACCACAACACATTTGTAAACGGAGATTTTGCGAATAACACACTTGGATCTTGGTAAAATTCTCTCATATTTGTATTTAAATTTACTTTGTACTGAACAATTTGAATAAACATAAAGACTACAATACAAAATATCAAAGTGAAGGTCTTCACACCTTTTAAGGGATTATATAAACGAATAAAACCACCTATGGAGTATACTAGAATTCCGATCATAAAATTTTGTATCTTAAGATTTGTAAGAACGTTGAAAAATTCCATAAAACTTAAAAGTAACGTAAGTATTAGAATGAAATTTAGATAACCTTTTTTATCTAATCTATCAAGAAAATCATTAAGAAAAAATTTCGCAAATATAATAATAAAAATATAATATCCAATAAACCACCAACCGTTGAGCGCCATGTGTATATCAGAACTCGATGAAAACGGCATATGAAATCTGCCAAATAAAAAAGAGAGACCTAATAAAATAATTGCTAACAAATAGGAACGATTTAATAACCTAACACCTGGTTTCAATACATTGATATTTAGCTTACCTATTAAGAAATATCCTGTTATTAAAATAAATAAGGTATTTCCTATCTGACCAAAAGTATACATGATTTGGATTATTTCTAAATGATAGAAATTAGAGCCATTTTCTGGATCAACTATTGCAAATCTACTGTAATCTAGATGATGCATTACCAAATGATATACAATAATACCCAACATGGCTAATATTCTCAAGAGTTCAAAATTTGATTCACGAGATTGTATGCTTTTTCTTTTCATAAGCATCTCCTTGTAATAAAAAAATAAAATATTATGCCATTAATTTTACCACAAGTAAACTATAAATTCCATAAAGCGAATCGAAATATGAGGCTGTTATATTTATAAATCTCCCATCAGTAATGGATCAATACATCTATGTGAAACAATCTATCGTCATAGGAACCGCAACTAACATGACGACATTTCCCATTCCCACCAATTCAACTGATATAAGCATCAGGTAACTACCCAAAATGATAATCATACATTAAACTCAGAATTTGTATCGACACTAATTACAAGATTAACATACTGGCCCTTTTCATTTTTTGAGCAAAAAAAATACAGACTCTAAAGTCTGTTGTTAAGCTATCTCAATTCAGACACATGGCGGCACCTACTTAGTGCTGCTTCCTTCCGGATCTGACACGCTTCGTAAGCCCACCATTGTCCTAGCCTTTCGGCAAGACTTAGTATACCGCATTTTTTGATGCTTGGCTAGTCTTTCTTTTGATTTTTTAAAAGTTTCTTTTCTGCTCTAAGTTTCTTGAAAAAATTAGACAACAAATCACTACACTCTTCCTCTAAAATGCCAGCTTCTACATAGGCCACATGGTTAAATCGTTCATCTTCTAATAGGTTCATTAATGTTCCCGCAGTTCCGCCTTTAGGATCCTTAGCACCATAATAAACTTCATTGACTCTAGATAATATCATTGCTCCACTACACATTGGGCAAGGTTCTAGTGTGACAAATAACTGAGCACGCTCTAAACGCCAGTTTTCAAGTGCCGAACAAGCTTCTTTGATTGCATACATTTCTGCGTGAGCTGTAGCATCTTGGCTCTCTTCTCTAAGATTGTGTCCACGCCCTATGATTTGTCCATCCAAGACAACAATTGCTCCTATAGGGACCTCTTTGATTGCCTGCGCCTTCTCAGCTTCTTTGATTGCCTCTAGCATGAATTTTTCTTTTTCTTCGATCGTTAAACTGCTTGTCTTTTCATTCAAGCGATTTCCGCCTCTCGTTCTTTATACTTTTCTCATATTCATGGTACAATAAACTAGTGAGGTGTGTCTATGACTATTGAGAAATTAGCTAAACTATATCCTGCAGGAAAAATCCAGCAAACAAAATCAGCAAGTACAGATCTATCATTACCACTTGATGGAAAATATTTTGTCGTTGCTAAAGAAACGCTACAAGAAACTGAAATCCGACTATTGGAAACATTATTTCCTGCAAAAGAATATTCTGTCGATCCGAATAAACATCCTTGGTTTGGCTATCTATTTGATAAAATGACGTTTGAAATTGAAGGTACATTTCGTATTATGCAATTTCAAATCAAAAAACCGAAAGCTTTTTTACAATCAGAATGGGAAAATAGTATTGTAGAAATCTTTCCTACCCTAAACGATTTCTTTTTCATTAGCGAAACTGATGGACTTTTAATTGAAGAATATAATAAAAATCATTATAACTTAGAAGAACTTCAAAGTATTTTTTTAACTTTAGATGCTGATTTTGATTCTTCCACTACCGTTTTTGTAGGGAGCTTTTTCTCTGCAAATGAACAGTTACTAGCATTATTCCAAGAAGAACAACAGATTTTTAAAACAGAAATAGAAAATCTCCGTGGAAAGTCAACATTTTCCTTACCCGATGTAGCACTACATTTTTTTACCAACGATGCAATGAACCAGAGTAAGATCGTTCAGACTTTTACACAACAATTAATTTTGACCAGCGAAATTCAACAAATCATCCTTGCTCTCTGGCATAATCAAGGAAATATCAGTTCAGCGGCGAAAGATCTATACATGCATCGTAATACTTTACACTATCGTTTAGAAAAATTTTACGAGCTAACAGGACTTTCCTTAAAGAAAATGGATGATCTTGTGTTCTGCTATTTATTAATTACAAAGTAAAATAGTAGGCAAGCCATCTCAAAAGATGCTCGCCTACTATTTTTACATCATTTCTTCAACAAAACTGACTAAACGATCTTTTAAGTTTTCAGTATTGTCTTTTAAAGATTCTCCGTAAGAAGAGATTCTTTTTCTACCGTCTTTGACCTTGCCTAAAACGTTCATCATAGAATCAAGCTCATCATCAGATAAATCATCTACAATTCCTAGTAATTTTTCATTGCCGCCAAATTTATCGTTCACAAATTTTTTCGCTTTGAAACGATTTGAGACATGGTAAACTTTCTTGACGATTTTCTCAGAAGCAATCACCGCTACTGACACGCCAGCTACTGCAGCAATACTTAACCCGATACTAATTTTTGTTGATGTTTTCATTCTTTTCAGCTCCTTCTTACTATCTCTTCTTATGATAACACACTCTTAAAAATTGAGGTAATGAAACAAAATCAGACACAATTTTTAATCTCTGCGATTGTTTCCACCGAATAAAATAATCAAACGAAGTAACTGTAAAAATGTTGCTAAAGCAGCAGCAACATATGTCAATGCTGCGGCAAACAAGACTTTTCTTGCCATTGGGACTTCTTCCTCAGTTAAAATATTCCCTTCTGATAAAATTTTCAATGCTCTTCGTGATGCATTAAATTCTACCGGTAAAGTAACTAACTGAAACAGTAATGCTAATGAAAAAGCTAGGATTCCAATATTAATCAATGTTTGATTCCAACTAAGCAACACACCTACTAAAATAATTGGAAATGACATTGCAGATCCTAAATTAGCAACGGGAACGATTGCTGCTCGAATTTTCAATGGGCTATATCCTGTATGATCCTGAACAGCATGCCCGCATTCATGGGCTGCTACACCGATTGCTGCAACTGATGTTGACTGAGCCGTGGCTTCTGATAAGCTTAATATCTTGTTCCCAGAATTATAATTATCAGTTAAATCTCCTGCAATTTGTTGAACACCTACATTGTTGATCTGCTCTTTTTGTAAAATGTATTGAGCTGCTTTTGTGCCCGTTACATTGTTTCGACTTTGTATTTTATCATATTTTTTAAACGTGCTATTTACATAAGCTGATGCAGCCATTGAAATCAGCAATCCTACAATCACTAAGATATATGTTGGATCAAATACCGCATAAAAAGGCATCATTTTTATTCCCCCTCTATTCTTTTCTTCATTGTATCATGAGTTTCTAAAAAAAGTATATCTATAACGTGATGAATTTGTGAACAGTAAGAAAATGATTCTCTAACAAAATTGTCACATTATTTTAAGACAATTAAATGGCATCCTTCTTCAAAAAAAGGCATACTATATACTAAGAGGTGACTAAATTGAAAAAAATTCTACTGTTTATCCTACCTTTCGTACTTTTAACTGCAGGCGTTTGGTTTGGCTATAATTATTATTTCGGCGGAAAAGATTACTATACTCGTGTTGGAGAACCAGATGAAGTAAAGACTGGAAAGTTTTCAAATGGCGAAAAATATACAGAATATGATTACATACAAACTGCCTTTAATAAACAAGGTGAAAAAAATGTCCAAAAGATGTATGAAATTAGAGATAAGCCCTTGCGAATCAATGCTTACCTAAAATTAAAAGTCAATCCTAGAAAAGGTGTGCTAAGCTGGGAAGAAGTACCCGAAACGTCCGTTCCCAAAAAAGCTCTGGAGCGATTGGTTGATTAACCTATTATCATTCAAAAAGTCCTTCATCGACGTCGATGAAGGACTTTTTTTTATAGCTGATTACTAATTTTTTCGATGTTTTTCAAAACGATTGAAACAGTTCCATCAGGATTATTTATAAATTCAATCAGTTCTCCATTTCGATAGACATCTATTGGAACAATCAATTCAATCCCATTGCTCATCTTCAACTTTTGCTTTCCAAATTTTTTCTCTGAAATCTCTCTAGCTTCACGAACTGGTGGCGTTTTATCAACGAACTTTGATTCATTTACTTCATCTTGATAAGCCATACGCGCCGAAATATTTTCTTTAAAAACTAGTTCTGCTACCTGCTCATTATCGATTGTTCCTGTTTCTTCAATACTTTCATAGACAGCTTCTTTCACAGAAGCAATCAATTCAAATTCATCTTCATTAAACTTTTTACCAATTCGTTTCACTGCTTTTTTTATTTCTTTCATATTTTCTTCTATTGAAGGGGCAGGTTGTGATTCAATTACTTTTTCAGAAAAATACCAAACTTTTTCTCCGGAAAATTCATACCGTTTTTCCAATAGTTCATAAGCTAACGTATCAAGATTAACAGTCATTCCCTCGTCTGGCTTTTGTGATTTTGATGGTAAAATTGCTCGATTGATGATCAGTTTATTGTATACAGACTCATCTTCATAATCTACATAATGTGTATAGCTCTCTTTGTAGTTCAATTTAATCATAGCTAAATGCATTACAGTATCCAATTCGTATAAAATGAAAAGAACATCCGCACTCGGTGCATCCTCACTACCTGAGTATACGTCATACCAATGCTGAGCAAGATGTTGACTTTTTTGAATAAAGTCATTGGGAATTCCCCGCATTTTATCAACAAAGGCGCTTTCTTCTGCCAGAATACCAGTTTTAGTTTGAGCAGTTGATAGCTTTGTTATTTTGCTTGTTAGATAAACGCGAATATATTCTGTTGTTAAATCCAACTCCTTCGCAGAAAATACAGGCGTACCTGTTTCCCGATCAATAATGTGCAAAATTGCACTTTTTAAATAAATATCCATCTCTTAATCTCCCTTTTCTTAAACCCTTTTTAGTCTACCCGAAAGAACAAAAAAAGCCAACTATTTTATTAGAAAAGTGAAATGACCTTGTCCCACTCTAACCAAAAATTTTTCATTTTTATACAGAAAGGTACAACTCAGATCAATTAAGAGTCTATTCATAAATCTATCCTACAAAAAAGCGAAGCAAATTTTTTGCCTCGCTTTAGTAAACAAAAGAGTAATTTCACTCTTTAAAGCTCACACTTTCATTGATTTTCTTCTACAAACAATTTCCCTGTTGCTTCATCAACAGGATCAAGTTTATTAAAAATCCCTTTCGTTCTGAATATATAAGTTAAAACAAAGGGCACAATAACAGCGATCAACATTGCACCAAAGAATGACAGATAATACTGAGGAACGATAGATAAAATCCCTGGTAATCCTCCAACCCCAATACTGATTGCTTTTACATCAAGTAAAGTAGAAAATAATCCCGCACAAGCAGAACCAATCATCCCAGCAACAAATGGATAAACATATTTCAAATTAATCCCAAACATCGCCGGTTCAGTAACACCTAGATAACAAGAAATCATGGCAGGAATCGAAACTTGTTCTTCATCCTTATTTCCTCTATGCATGAAAACAACAGCCAATACTGCTGATCCTTGAGCAATATTAGACAATGCAATCATCGGCCAAAGATTTGTTGAATGAAAATCAGCTATTAGCTGTAAATCAATTGCATTCGTCATATGATGTAGACCTGTAATTACTAGCGGCGCATACATAAAACCAAAAACAGCCCCAAACAGCCAGTTAAGTGACGATGTTAACCCAGCATTTACGATATCTGAAATCCAGCTTCCAATCGCCCAACCAATCGGACCTAAGATTACATGAGCTGCTATTACCGTTGGCACTAAGGCAAACAATGGAACAAAAATCATCGAAACTGCCTGCGGTATCACTTTTCTGAAAAATATTTCTAAATAAGCAAGTAAAAATCCTGCTAACATCGCCGGGATCACTTGAGCTTGATACCCTATCATATTCACTTGAGCAAAACCAAAATCCCAAAAAGGAATATCAGCTGCGGCTGTACTTGCTACAGAATAAGCATTTAATAATTGCGGTGACACTAATGTAATCCCTAAAACAATCCCTAGAATTTGAGTGGTACCCATTTTCTTAGTGATGCTCCAGGTAATTCCAACTGGTAGAAACTGAAAAATTGCTTCCCCAATCAACCATAAAAACGAATTTACCCCACTCCAAAATTGTGAAACTTCAACAATTTTTTGTCCATCTAAAAAACTAAAGGGAATTCCTTCCAACACATTGCGAAATCCTAAAATTAGCCCACCAATAACTAAAGCTGGTATCAACGGAGTAAAAATCTCTGCTAAAACTGAAATCGCACGCTGTATTGGATTTAGATTTTGTTTTGCAGCGGCTTTCCCTTTTTCTTTGGAAACGCCTTCAACTCCTGAAATAGCAGAAAATTCATTATAAAATTGTGGTACCTCATTACCAATAATAACTTGAAATTGACCAGCATTTGTAAACGTTCCTTTTACAGAAGGAATTTTTTCAATTGCCTCAGTATCAGCTTTACTTGGATCATTAAGAACAAAACGCATCCGAGTTGCACAATGTGAAACAGCTGCGATATTTTCTTTCCCACCTACATCTTCTAACAGTTTTTTTACATCCTCTTGAAACTTACCCATTTCCTTGCTCCTCTCTAACAACTTGTATATACAATTCGTCTGTATTTGTATAATACTTTATTATTTATATTTTTACAAGCGTTTTCTTTTTAAAATAAATAATTTTTTAATTTCTACTTAAAAGCGAATTAAACAGATCACTGAACAAAATCATGTAGCCTCATTTTTAAATTACTGGCAATTATTTTATAAAATGGTACACTTGGATTTATCAAATAAAAAATACTGTTCAGTACAGTATGTATAACCGAGGAAAAGATGAGAAAAAAGAAAATTACTACTATAGTCAAAAAACGATTGTCAGCTGTCCAAGTTTTAGCCTTCGGGTTTATTGTATTGATTTTTGTTGGTGGAACTTTATTATCCTTACCCGTATTTTCACGCAGTGGTAACGCAACTCCTTTTATCGATGCGTTATTTACATCCGTTTCTGCTGTTTGCGTGACCGGCTTAACAACTCTCAATACTGCGTTGCATTGGAATGCATATGGTCAATTATTGATCATGATTTTAATTGAAATTGGCGGGCTTGGTTTCATGACAATGCCAGTTCTTTTATATTTTATTCTGCGCAAAAAAATTACACTCAGTACCCGTATTTTATTGCGCGAAGCACTTAATTTAGATGATATGTCAGGAGCATTTCGCTTAATGATGTATGTTGTTAAATTAGCAGCAATCATTCAGATTACAGGGGCAATTTTACTTTCAATTCAATTTGTACCTGAATTCGGATGGAAAAAAGGGCTTTTTTTCGGACTTTTCCATTCTATATCCAGTTTCTGTAATGCGGGCTTTGATTTATTAGGTGACAGCTTAACGCCTTACCAAAATAACCCTTTTGTTCTTTTGGTTATAGGAGGCTTGATTATTTCTGGCGGGCTTGGTTTTATTGTTTGGCAGGATTTACTAAGATTTAAAGAAAAACGGAAATTCTCCTTGCATACAAAAATCGCATTAATCACCACCTTATCTCTATTGTTCGGCGGCTTCATCTTATTTTTCATCACGGAACACAACGCAGGCACTTTAACCGCTGGAACTAATTTCTTTGATCGATTAGCAAATACATTTTTCATGTCTGTAACGCCAAGAACAGCTGGTTATTATTCTATCGATTACATGCAGATGACCAATGCTGGACTGATTACAACTATATTTTTAATGTATGTCGGAGGTACTTCTGGATCAACTGCCGGCGGTCTTAAAACCACCACCTTTGCTGTATTAGTAATTCAGATTGTTTCAATATTCAAGGGACGAACACGAGCAGAATTTCAAGGAAGGACCATTCGAAATAGCACGGTTTTTCGCGCTTTGACTTTATTTTTTATCACATTAACTTTATGCGTACTCTCTATTATGCTTTTGACGATTACGGAAAATATACCTGAATCATCGGGCATAGAATATGTCGCATTTGAAGTATTTTCTGCATTTGGCACTGTTGGGCTTACAATGGGGTTAACACCTGAGTTAACTTTTATAGGAAAAGTAATCATCATGTTATTGATGTATATTGGAAGAGTCGGCATTTATACCGTTGGTTTTTCACTATTGACTAGGGGTCAAAAACAACAAGCTAAATTTAAATATCCAGATGAAAGTGTTATGATTGGATAAAAAAGATAAAAAGAAACCTAAGAAAAAGGTTTCTTTTTATTTTATATGTTTTTTTAAATAAATAGACGTAATCAATATATAAAAAATCCCACCCTCTAACGAAGGTGGGAAAAGGAGTTTTACTCTAAAGAGTAAAATGAAAAAATAAAAAGGGTTGTTGTTGGTATGAATTTATAATACTATTATTTTATTTTATTATCAACTAATAACCCTCGAACATTCATTATTTTTTTAAAAACAAATTTAAACGTTTCATTTTTTTATTTACTAAACAAAAAAATAAAATCCCATCTTCTAATGAAGATGAGAAAAGGAGTTTTACTCTAAAGAGTAAAATGAAAAAATAAAAAGGGTTGTTGTTGGTATACAAGTATATTAACTTCAAACAAATAAAATTTCAACTAATAACCCTTGGTTATTGTAAATATATCCAAACTAAAAACAACCTACTTAAACTATTAATTAAATAAACACATATACCATTCATAATTTTTTATTAAATCGTCAGTTTGTATCTACACTTTTTTAGCCAATAAAAAAACGATCCAATAATTATTGGATCGTTCTGAAAGTCTTCAATTAGTTTTTAACGATGTTTACTGCTTGTGGTCCACGTTGACCTTCTTCAATATCAAATGATACGCTTTGGCCTTCGTCTAAAGATTTAAAACCGTCACCTTGGATTGCTGAAAAATGCGCAAACAAATCAGTTCCGTTATCTTGAGTAATAAATCCAAAACCTTTATCTGCGTTAAACCATTTCACTGTACCTGTATTCATAAATGTGTTCCTCCTAGTGCTTTTAGCACGATTAATTTTTGCAATACCTTTGTGATAAAAAAAGAGGAATTAAAACACCCTTACGAATGAAATGACCTATTAATTTAAATTACAATTATACTACATTTGTTATTATACGATGTTCTTGAATGAAAGTATACACTTTTCTCTTTTTATGAGAAAATACTCATTTTTCATTTTCTTATTTCTAAAAATTGAAATCCCACCTCTAAGGAGATGGGATAAGGATAGTTATTTGTTAAGGTATTGATTTTTCAGACTTGTTAAGTCTACTATATAAACGCAATACATGCAAACATATTTTATAAACCTTATCTTTTAGTATAATAAATACGATCTAGCGCAATAGTTATTAATAAAAAGGCTCTTTGACATTGCGCATCATCGATCTCAATCTGATATTCATCTCATCTGAAGTCAATTTTCTTTTATCGATACCACAGATAACCTTATCTTGCATCGTAAACTGGTGACTTCCTGTCAGCCCAAAACCTAATTTCATCTTGCTGATAGGTGAATCAATAGTAAATTTATAACTGAAAATAGTCAACGATCGGGGCATTGAGACAATTAAACTCCCTTCAACTGAGATATGATATTTTTAAAAAATATACCTTAAAGAATCATCAATTACTCTTGGTGAAAAAAAAAAATAAAAAACGACCTAAACGCTCCATACACAATATTGTCCATTATCGTACTTATCTTTACTACTTTTATTTTAGGTGCGACTACCACATCTTCCAATGTAACATCTGCTGGCAAAAAGATGATAAGCGACACGGAAACAAAAGATACCTATGAAAACAAACCATTAGGTAGACCTACTTCCTAATTCATTTTAACAGCGGAATTTTCAAACAAATCGTAAAAACTTGGTCAACTAACTTAGCTTCGATCTGTCCATTCATTTTTTCTACAAACTCTTTCACGATAAATAGACCTAAACCAGTTGAATTCCTACTTCTTGATTTATCTGACCTATAAAACTTATTAAAAATTTTGGAAATATCTAATTCATTCTCAGCTGAAGATGAATTTTCAAACAAAAAGATAGCCTGATTATCATGTTCTCTAAGCGAAATATGTATATTACCTTCTCCATGATCAAGACTATTTTTCAATAGGTTAGAAAAAATCCGATTTAACGCTTCCTTATTTCCAACAATAAACAATGGATTTTCAGTAATCAAAATAGTTGGCTCTATCTGTACTTTTGAAAATTGTGGATAAAATGTAAAGACCGTTTCTAGAAAAAATTGATTGATTTGGATCTTCTCTAATTTTATCTCATAAGTATCATTTTCTAATTTTGTATACATAAATATCGTTTCGAGTAATTCTGATAGTGTCTCAATTCTATTTTTGATTACCTCAATATATTGCTGCCGTTTTTCTTCGTTATTACTCTTAAGAAACAACTGAAAATAGCCATCTAACGAGGTTAGTGGGGTTCTAATATCATGTGATAAGTTTGTAATAGAATCTTTCAATTGACGTTCTTGTTTTCGTGCTGCAACTTTATTTGAACGCTGCGCAACTAACATTTGATTAAGCAATCTTAGTAATTCATTTAATTGTTTGTCGCTAAATTGATTTGTCAATAAGAGGTTACTTTCATGTTGCTGAATAAAACGGATCTGTTGGTTAATTCCTTTTATCTTTTGCCTATACTGGAGTAATCGAAAAAGTAACAACAAACAAAGACATCCAACAACACTAAAAGCTACTACCATAAAAAAACCTCTTACTTCCTACTCATTTTTTAGTTTATATCTCTTTTTTGTTTTATTGTAACGCTATAAGCTAACATCACAACAATAAAAACGGCAGACACGCAGATTGCACTGACAATCCTTCCCATAGAAGAGTCTGTTGATACATTAGAAGTGATTCCTGTAACAGTATAGTCCATTATGTTGAATGTGTCTTCTCCTACTAACTTATGGATGATATCATTTATTAGTTGATAGACATAGTTAAGTCCTCCAAAAGTTATTAAAATACCTAGTAACATACTAGCAACAGACTGCTTTATCAAGGTACTAATGCCCAACACAATTGCTGCAAAAGCAATGTGGAAAATAAATTGCAAGCTCACTTCTTTTAATAAGTCAGAAATACCTCCCAACTCTACTGCCTCAAAAATGATATTACCAACAATTAAGAAAACAATTAAACCACTAATAAAAGACACCAAAACAAATGCAGATTGGCTAATAAACTTTGATACGCTAAGCATTCCTTTATTCTGAACTTGTCCTGCAATATTTTTTGTAAATCCAGAAACTTCTTCACGGCTGATAAACCAGACACTAAATATCACGATTCCCATCAAAAATGAACCACTACCTGTCATAATCATAAATAATGTTTTTAAATCCATTACATTTTTGAGTGCTTCAGTGTTCGTACTAATCCCTAAACTAACTGAAACATCAGGTTTACCTATTAAGTCTCTCATCGGTAGTATCAACAAAGTCATAAACAAAAGTATTCCAACAAGTATAAAGTAGGTGCTTTTTGAGCGCATCATACGGTACAAATCCATTTTTATGATATTAATCATGACCTCCACCTCCTGTTAATTCTAAGAAATAATCTTCTAATGAAATCTGAGATGTTATAAAGGAATCAATGGGTATGCTCTTTTTAGCAAGAGCCAAATTGATTTCACTATTTCTAGTCAATTGCTCATAAATACGAATAGTGTTTCTGTTTACTACTTTATAATTTAAAATACCTAGACTTTCAATTACAGTCGTCGCAAGATGCGGGTCATGTAATTGAATTTCAATAAACTGTTTACATTCCTCCATTAATTCTTCATGAGAAATTTCTTGAATTAACTGGCCTTTATTTATAAAACCATAGCTAGTCGCCATTTTGGCAAGTTCCTCTAGCAGGTGACTCGAAATCATAATAGTTATATTTTTTTCCTCTGCCAATTTTATTAATATTTCTCGTACTTCAACAATTCCTTCTGGATCCAATCCATTGATAGGCTCATCTAATATCAATAAATCTGGTTCACCAATCAGCGCCATTGCAATCCCTAGTCTTTGTCTCATTCCTAAAGAAAAATGTTTGACTTTTTTATTCCCTACCTCTGCCAATCCTACCACGTTTAATATAGATGAAATAAAATCTCTCCCATTTAAACCTATGGCAATTTGTTTTAATTTTAAATTATCTGTTGCACTCATATCTCCATATAACCCTGGTTCCTCTATCAAAACACCAATACGAGAAAAGTATTTTTTAGCCCTTGCTCCATGTTCTCCAAACAAAACAATTTCTCCACTACTAGGACTCGCTAACCCACTAAGCATTCGCATGATTGTTGTTTTTCCGGCTCCATTCTTGCCAACCAAGCCATAAATCGCTCCTCTTGTAATGTGTAAATCCACATGATCCACTGCAAAATGATTTTTGTATTTTTTGCTCAAAGATTTTGTTTCTAACAGATATTTACTCATTTTTCGATTCCTCTCTTTCTTGTTAAAATCACTTTACCTTACTAATACAAATTCAACGCAAAAAAGAGTTAAAGAAATGTTAAAGGGTTAACTTTGCAAAGTAAAGCCTACTCCCCAAACAGTTTTTATCCATTCTTCTTCAGAATTTTTTTTGATTTTTTGACGAATATTTGAAATATGAACATTCACAGTTTTTTCTTCGCCAACATAAAAATCATCCCATGCATATTCGTAGATTTCCTGCTTACTAAATATTTTTTTAGGATAGGATAATAGCAACTCCATAATTTTGAATTCCCGATGTGTTAAAGCAATCTCCTGACCCGATACAATCAGAGCATTTCTATCTTTATTCAAAGTCAACGATTTAAAGGTAATCAAGTGACCTTCATGTGGGCTACTTTTCCTTAATTGAACTTGAATACGAGCCAGTAGTTCTTCAACTTCAAAAGGCTTTGTGATATAATCATCGGCTCCATTAGTCAACACCTCAACCTTGGTATCAATTACATCTTTTGATGAGATGATAATTATTGCTACATTACATTTTTCTTTTATAAGTGGAACTAATTTTTCTCCAGTAATACCAGGCAACATTAAATCCAATAAAATAACCTGAAAGGTTTTCGTTTCAATACACAATAACGCTTCAGTTCCAGAATACGCTTGTGTACAAGAATATGATTCTGCTACTAACGTTTCATAAAGTAAATCATTAATATACGCATCGTCTTCAACGATTAAAATATTCTTCATTCTTCTCCTTTATCTTTGCTATCTATCTCTTATTTTTTATAACTCGCTATTCATTATAGCAGAACATGTATCAAAAAAAGCCCTCAAACTTGAACATTCTTGGGCTTTTTTTGAATCATTTATTTAAAAAATAAAGTATCTAATTAGTTCAAATACAACTAAATGAATCGGATAAAACCAATAAAACCCCCATTTGATCCATGTTGGAGAATAGCCTCTCTCACCATTGTATTGTACTAAAAAAAATAGTACTGCTAAAAACCCAAATTGTGAAAAGACTTCTGCTATCCAGGATGGTGAGGCATTATTCATAACCAAACCAACAATTGAAATAATTTCAAAAAAAAGAAATGTGCTAACTAATGCTCTTTTTTTTCCTTTTTGATTGTGAGTTACATAAAAATACCAAATTATAATGATGCCGATTATTGCCCAATCCGAAAGAACTGTAAGTGAACTAAACCCCAAAACTGTTAGAGGACGAATCACTTTATTTTTCGTTCGTGAATAAAGAATCAGCATCAACAATCCCATTAACAACGTAAAGAAAATATTATTAGGCATATCGGTGATTGAAAATGAATAGGTTGGATTATGAAGTAGATAAAATGGATAAATCGATACTAACCACATAAGCATCAACCTCATACAATATTTTCTTACATTTTTAGTGTAATAAAACCCTTCTACTAATAGATAAGCCATAATTGGAAACGTAAACCTCCCAACAAATTCTGAAAATGCAAACAGTATCATTGTATTTGTATGGTGACTCCAAGAAAATATGATTCCTGCATGATTGATTGCCATGGCAATAATTGCGATAACTTTTAAATGAAAAGCATCTAACTGTTTATTCATTATTTATCCCTTTTCCTTTCTTAGTCTTGTCTGTTGATTAACATCGCAACTGCTTTGTTACCTATACTTTAATAAAAAGGTGCCAAGACAACTGCAAAAAAAGATAAAGAAAAGGTAAAGTCAAAAATAATACTGCTATTCCTATTAATTTTCATTTTAATAATGTTTATAATTTTAAAAGTATTTACTATACTTATTACAAAGATTATGATTAACGGATTCAGTAAAAGACAAGGGTAACGATACATTTAAGGATAATAGTCTAACAACAAAAGATTGCACCATTAAAATCACTGGTCATGGATATCATGAAGGTTATCAAGATTCTACTGTTTTAGCAATTACTTTTGATTTTACAAAAAATAGCCAAGAAATGTCCAAGCTTTCTCCTCGTTCATATCTTCATTCAAAGTATCACAAGAATTTGAAAATACGATTGAAGAACTAAATATGGAGATTATTGCTGATCATGAAAAATTTACAGAAGAAACTAGCCAAGGAGTAGTTGATGTTAAGCCAAATGGTACAGTTCATTCTGTTTCTAATTATGAAGTCAAAGATCCTTCAAAACCAGTAGACATTAGTGTGAAAGCAAATATTTTCTCAGATAAGATTTTAGCATAATTTAAATTCGATCCAGCATAATAATAAATAAAAAATTTGCTAACTCTCCACCTTCAACGTAGGCAAGCAGTTAGCAAATTTTATAATATAATACTTCAATCATTTTCTTAATAAATATCTTGCTATTTCTTCGGTTCGTCCTCGTCCATTTTTAGAACAGCCATGAAGGCTTCTTGAGGAACTTCAACAGATCCAACTTGTTTCATCCGTTTTTTACCATCTTTTTGTTTCTCTAATAACTTACGTTTACGTGAGATATCCCCACCATAACACTTAGCCAAAACGTTTTTACGCAATGCTTTGATCGTTGAACGTGCCGTAATCTTTTGCCCAATAGCCGCTTGGATTGGCACTTCAAATTGCTGACGAGGAATTAATTTTTTCAACTTCTCAACGATTACTTTACCACGTTCAAAAGCAAAGTCTTTATGCACAATAAAACTTAAGGCATCGACTTTTTCTGAGTTCAATAAAATATCCATCTTTGATAGATTACTCTTACGATAACCGATCATCTCATAGTCTAGTGACGCATACCCTTTAGTTCCAGATTTCAAACGGTCAAAGAAATCATATACGATTTCTGATAGTGGCATATCATAGATGACATTCACTCGATACTCATCTAAGTAATCCATTGTAACAAATTCTCCACGTTTACGTTGAGAAATTTCCATAACTGCACCAACATATTCATTTGGAACCATAATTGTTGCTTTAACATAAGGTTCTTCAACAAAATCAACAGTACTTTGATCCGGAAATTCTGCTGGATTATCAACCACGATTTTCGTACCGTCCGTTTTAGTCACATGATAAATTACAGATGGCGCTGTCGTAATCAAATCAAGATTAAATTCTCGTTCTAACCGTTCTTGAATAACATCCATGTGCAACAAACCTAAGAAACCACAACGGTAACCAAATCCTAAAGCTTGAGAAGACTCTGCTTCAAACTGTAATGCTGCATCATTTAATTGTAATTTTTCCAATGCTTCACGTAACTCAACATAACGTGAATTATCGATAGGATATAATCCGCAATAAACCATTGGGTTCATTTTGCGATAACCAGCTAATGCTTCTTTTGCAGGATTATTCGCTAAAGTCACTGTGTCCCCTACTTGCGTATCACGAACTGTTTTAATTGCAGCTGTAATATAACCAACGTCACCAACCATCAAAAAGTCACGACCGATTGGTTTTGGCGAAAAGATTCCAACTTCCGTTACTTCAAAGGTTTTATTGTTATTCATCATCATGATCTTATCCCCAGGCTTTACAACCCCATCCATGATCCGAACATTCAAAATAACCCCACGGTAACTATCATAAACTGAATCAAAAATCAGTGCTTTTAAAGGTGCTTCAAGATCACCAGTTGGCGCTGGAACCAAATCAACGATTTGTTCTAAAATCTCTTCGATCCCAATTCCTGCTTTGGCACTCGCTAAAACGGCATCGCTTGCATCGATCCCAATCACGTCTTCGATTTCAGTCCGAACACGCTCTGGGTCCGCGGCTGGCAAATCGATTTTATTGATAACTGGAATAATTTCTAAGTCGTTGTCTAATGCTAAATAAACGTTCGCTAATGTTTGCGCTTCGATTCCTTGAGCTGCATCAACAACTAAAATGGCTCCTTCACAAGCCGCTAAACTTCTTGATACTTCATAGGTGAAATCCACATGTCCAGGCGTGTCGATCAAATGAAAAATGTACTCTTCACCATCTTTTGCTGTATATGTTAATTCAACAGCATTCAGCTTGATGGTAATCCCACGTTCACGCTCTAAATCCATCGCATCGAGCAACTGATCTTGCATTTCACGATCTGATACCGTCTCCGTTTTTTGTAAAATTCGGTCAGCAAGTGTAGATTTTCCATGGTCAATATGAGCAATAATGGAAAAGTTACGGATTTTTTCTTGTCTTTGCTTCATTTCATTTATATTCATTAATAGTCCTCATTTCTTTTATGAAAAGCTGAATGAGCTTGTGATTTCATTCGATTGTTTAGTCGCTCATCGCTCAGATCATTTTCAATCAGCACTTCCCATTATAGCAAGATTTCCACTAGAATTAAAGAACTTTCCTATGTTTGCCCACGGCTTTTACAAATCTGTTGATTTATCACATGTATTCATAATCATTGGTCACAAATTTACTTCGTCCTTCTTCCAAAATGAAAAAACCAGTTTGCGAAATCTCTAAGGTAATTGCTTCCTCAAAGCTTAAATCTAGTATCACGCCTCGTAAAACTCTTCCTAACAAACCATGTGACATCACGATCACGTGTTGTTGTTCGATCAGTTGAATCGTTTCTATCCAGCTTTTGCAACGTGAAAAAACGTCAGCATAACTTTCTCCATTGGGCGATTTAAAGTACCAGTTGTACCTATCGCAATCAATCGTTGAATCAGATTTTTGAATTTCTTGTCTGTTTTTCCCATTCCAACGACCAATATCCACTTCTTTTAATCGTTCATCTTCCATCAATCGTACTTGTTGTCGACCAGTTACCTCAGAAATAATTCGTGCGCTTTGTTGCGTTCGTCCGAGTGGACTGTAAAAAAAGGCGATTTCTTCATCTTTTACGTTTCTCAAGTTTTGTTTTAGTAAAAGACCATTTTCCTTCACTTGTTGTTTCCCATTTGTCGTTAGCGGTGAATCAAGGGTTCCTTGATAGATTCCCAGTTGGTTAAATTCAGTTTCCCCATGTCTTAGTAAATAAAATTTTTTGTTCATTATCTACCTCCAAAAAAAGGGTATCACATTATTTTGCAACTAAAAACCTCTCTTTACCATTTCTTAGTAAGTAATACTCTATTTATTCCTTTTTATTTGATATACTGGAGATAGAAAACTAATTGGAGATGGAAAAATGGACCAAAAAGAGTTCAGAGATAGTTTAGAATTAAAAGCGGTAGATGAAAAATATGTGGATCAGTTCAATGAATTATTGAGCTATGTCTTCCAATTTACGGAAGCAGATTTAGAAGAAAGTGGTTATGAAAGTAAAAAAGAATTGATTAAATCAAAACAACCTATTTTAGAACAATCAAAAGTATTTGGTTGGTTTCATGAGGAACAACTGATTTCTCAGATTGCGATTTATCCATGTGAAGTGAACATTCACGGAAAACTTTTCAAAATGGGTGGGGTAACAGGGGTTGGAACCTATCCCGAGTACGCAAATCACGGATTGATGCAGGATTTGATTCATCTTGCTCTTAAAAATATGCGTGAAGATCAACAATGGATTTCTTACCTTTACCCGTATAGTATTCCCTATTATCGCAGAAAAGGCTGGGAGATCATGTCTGATAAACTCTCATTCAAGATACGTGACACCCAATTACCTAAGCAAGTAGCAGTTCCTGGAATGGTAGAACGTGTGAGTGTAGATCATGAAGATGTATTTACTGTCTATGCAAAATTTGCTCGTCAAAATCACGGTGCCTTGATTCGAAGTGAATTTAACTGGGAAGAATATTGGCGTTTTGAAAATGAAGATGAACGAATTGCTGCTGTTTATTATGGCGCAAATCAAGAACCTTTAGGTGTCCTTTTTTACTGGGTAGCTGAAGATGTATTTCACATCAAGGAAATGTTCTACATCAATCAAGAAGCACGCAATGCTTTATGGAACTTTATTTCAGCTCACTTTTCAATGATCGATTGGGCTGAAGGTGATATTTATAAAAATGAACCATTAGCATTTTTATTAGATGACAGTCAAATCAAAGAAACGATCGAACCTTATTATATGGCTAGAATCGTCGACGTCAAAGAAATATTGCTGGTCTACCCATATGCCAGTACTGCAAAACCGTTTCACTTTGTAGTAAGTGATCCTGTTGCCGAGTGGAACAATGGTATCTTTAGCTTATTATGGGATGAGGATGATCAAGTTTCGGTCACAAATGAACCCTTAGGACAAGCTGTCCATATCGATATTCAAACATTGACTTGTCTTTTGATGAATTATCGTCGTCCGACATACTTGCATCGAATCGAACGTATAGATACAGATAAAGAAACGCTAAATTCATTGGAACGGATTTTTCCTGATCAAGAAGCTTACTTTAGCGATTATTTCTAAGCGAGAATCGAATGCCGAGCATTTTAACATCATAACTACTACTGGAGGAAATAACACATGAAACTATACTTTGCTGGACCGATGTTTGCTAAAGCAGACTTACTTTATAATGATTATATGGTGAAACAGATCCGTGAATTAGACGATTCAATTGAGGTTTATTTGCCACAAGAAAACGGCGCAATCAATGATAAAACAGCCTATGCAGATAGCAAAATGATTGCTTTAGCAGATACTGAAAAAGTGATTGAAAGTGATTTACTTGTAGCTATATTGGATGGCATTACAATCGATGCAGGTGTAGCCTCTGAAATCGGTGTCGCTTACGCCAAAAACATTCCAATGATCGCCTTGTATACAGATACTCGTCAACAAGGTTTTGATAATCAAAAAAAATTAGCAGCCTTAAGTGACACGGCTGAAAATCAATTCCATTATTTAAACCTGTACACTGTAGGCTTGGTTAAATTGAATGGGAGCGTTGTTAGTAATGAACAAGAGTTTTTAGATTTGATCAAAGAACAATTAAACAAATAATTTACTTGCTTATTGATATGAGCATATCGGAGGCGTTTATATGAAATTGGAATTTGAGGATAAACAAGAAAAAAGTGCCTTTTATTTACTACTTATTTTTGGTGTTATTACGTTGATCGTCAATATTATTAAAACCTTTGTCGTTCACCCAACTGAACAATACGTGTTGTTGACGTTTGAAATGATTGCAGGAATTGCTGTAATTTTCGTTCCATTTGTTTTCACAAAATTTACTGGATTGGTTTTCCCAAAAATGGTACGTCTTTATTATTGGTTTTTCATTTGGATTGCTGTTTTTTTAGGAACAGGTTTGCGCTTGATCATATTAGTACCGTTTTGGGACAAGATTTTGCATGCAGTTAGTCCTATTCTATTAGTTGCTGTGGGGTATGCGATTATCGGGTATTGTTTACGTGAGTCAGATTTTTCTAAAATCAATCCTTGGTTATTCATTATTATGGGCTTTGCCTTTGCTGGACTATGCGGCGTTTTCTGGGAATTCTGGGAATTTCTTTGTGATTCACTTGGCAATATGAACTTACAGCGTTATATGACAGAATCTGGGCAACCTTATATTGGTCGCGCAGCATTGATGGATACAATGGGCGATCTCTTTACAAATACGATTGGTGCATTGATTTTAACGGTTTATAGTTTTACTCAACGTCATAAACCTGACTATTTTAAAGCTTATGCGTTTAGAAAAGTTAACAAATAAAAAAAACGACAACTTTAGCATCCCTAAAGTTGTCGTTTTTTTATTCTACTTCTAACTCCACTGAAATATTGCCTCTTGTTGCTTTTGAATAAGGACATACTTCATGAGCTGCTTTTACCAATTCTTCTGCTGTTTCACGATCAACATCATCAATTTTGACAGATAAAACAACCCCAACTTGAAAACCAGATTGTTCATCACTAAATAATGAAACAGTTGCTTTTACGGTGCTTTTTGATGTGATTTTTTGTTTAGCCATTACAAGTTCCAAAGCGCTATTGAAACAAGAACTGTATGCTGCGGCAAATAACTGTTCTGGATTCGTCTTATTTTCTTGGTGCGGACCAGGAGAGGTTACTTGATAACTAAACGATTTATCTGGTGAAAAAACTTCACCTTCTCTTCCGCCTGTATTGATAATTGTTGTTGAATAAATTTTTTTCATGATTCGTTCCTCCAATTCCTATTATCATAACTGTATCGTACAATTAAATTGTACACAATATTTATAGCAATGTACAATAGTTTGCTTCATAAAAATCAATTCTATTTTAAAAAGACTTCAAAAAGATGGACTTTGAACATTCCGCTCTTTTCGAAGTCTTTTGCTTCACATTCTAATGGTTGATTTCAGCTATTTTCTTGCTTAGAGAGTTGATTTGTTCGATCAACGAAAAATAATCTTTTTCATTAAAATCAAGCTGACTTAAACATCCTTCTACTTGATCATAAATCTCTGTTTCCAGTTGAATCGCTTTTTCTGAAAGTGAAACAATCACGATTCGCTCGTCTTCTGGCAGTCGATTGCGATGAATATACCCATTTTTTTCCATTCTTTTAAGCATTGGGGTCAATGTTCCAGTATCTAGCGCTAGTTTTTCTCCAATATCTGAGATCCTTTGTTCTGAGTATTCCCACAAAACTAACAATACTAAATATTGAGGATAGGTTAAATGAAATGGTTTCAACGCCTTTGCATACATTCTATTAAACTGTTTTGAGGCTGATTGTAAAGAAAAACATAACTGTTCTTCTAATCTTCTGCTTTTTTTATCCACTGGATCCCTCTTTTAAATTGTTATTATAATAGTTAGATTCTACACAATATCATTTTTAAAATCAATTTTTTGCACTTAAAAAAGTGTGGAACAAAAGTAAACAACACTTCTGTCCCACACACCTTCTAAATTATTCTTCTATCGGTTCGTTTTCAAACACTAATTGCTCATTCAATAAACTGATGGTTACTTTTGTTTTTGGCAATACTCGTCCTGAAACAATTTCTTTTGCTAAAGGTGTTTCCACTTCTTTTGTAATAAAACGTTTCAATGGACGCGCACCATATGCTGGATCATAACCACTTTCTGCAATCCATGTTTTCGCTTCATCTGAAATTACTAATTCGATTTCTTGATGCTCTAAACGTTTCGCTAATTGGGTGGTCATTTTACCGATGATGCCTTTGACATTATCTAAACTTAGTGGTGTGAACAAAATCGTATCATCAATTCTGTTTAAGAATTCTGGTTTAAAATTACCACGTAAAATCGTCATCACTTGTTCTTCTACTTGTTCTGGAATTGTTCCTTCTGGCGTTACCCCTTCAAGCAGTAATTGAGAACCGATGTTACTTGTCATGATTAAAACAGTATTTTTAAAATCAACCATGCGTCCCTTAGAATCAGTCAAGCGCCCATCATCTAACACTTGAAGTAAAATGTTAAAAACGTCAGGATGCGCTTTTTCGATTTCATCTAATAAAACGATTGTATATGGATTGCGGCGGACAGCTTCAGTTAATTGACCACCTTCTTCATAACCAATGTAGCCTGGAGGTGCTCCAACTAGGCGAGATACGCTATGTTTTTCCATATACTCACTCATATCGATCCTGACCATATGATCTTCTGAATCAAATAGGTCTTCCGCTAAAGCTTTAGCAAGTTCTGTCTTCCCAACACCTGTTGGACCTAAGAATAGGAAAGAACCTAATGGGCGGTTTGGATCTTGCAAACCTGCACGTGAACGAATCACTGCATCACTAACAGCATCTACTGCTTCATCTTGACCAATGACACGTTTATGAAGGGTTTCGTTCAATTTCATTAGTTTTTCACGTTCACCTTCAACTAGTTTTGTTACAGGAATACCTGTTAAACGACCAACCACTTGCGCAATTTCATTTTCCGTCACAGCCTCTTGCACCATACGGACATTGTCTTTTGCATTTTTTTCTTCAAGTTTTTTTAGTTCTTCTTCTAATTGAGGAATTGTACCGTGGCGAAGAACAGCTGCTCGTTCTAAGTCATAATTGTTTTCAGCGTCTTCAAGTTCATGTTTTGCTTTGTCGATTTCTCCACGTTTATTGCTAACAGCATTAACTTCTTCTTTTTCAGTTTCCCATTGCATCTTCATAGCGTTGGCTTCTTCACGAAGATCTGCTAATTCTTCTTGTAATACATTCAAACGCTTTTTACTAGCATCATCTGATTCTTTCTTCAATGCCGCTTCTTCGATCTCTAATTGCATCAAGCGACGGGTTACTTGGTCAAGTTCAGTTGGCATTGAATTCATTTCAACTCGAATCGTTGCGCTTGCTTCGTCGACTAAATCGATGGCTTTATCTGGTAAAAAGCGATCAGTGATATAACGATCAGACAACGTTGCTGCAGCGACTAATGCATTATCATGGATATTCACGCTATGATGTATTTCAAAACGTTCTTTTAAACCACGTAAAATACTGATCGTATCTTCAACTGTCGGTTCTTTTACTAAAACTTTTTGGAAACGACGTTCTAGCGCTTTGTCTTTTTCCATATATTGACGATATTCATCCAATGTTGTAGCACCAATCAAGTGTAATTCACCACGTGCCAACATAGGTTTTAACAAGTTACCTGCGTCCATACTACCTTCTGTTTTGCCCGCACCTACGATGTTATGAATTTCATCGATGAATAGAATAATACGACCTTCACTTTTCTTCACTTCTTTTAAAACTGCCTTTAGACGTTCTTCAAATTCACCACGGAATTTAGCTCCAGCAATCAATGCCCCCATGTCTAATGAAAAAATGGTTTTGTCTTTTAAATTTTCAGGTACGTCTTTACGAACAATTCGTTGAGCTAACCCTTCGACGATTGCTGTTTTACCAACACCTGGTTCACCGATCAAAACAGGGTTATTTTTTGTTTTACGAGAAAGAATTCGAATAACATCACGAATTTCTTCATCGCGTCCAATGATTGGGTCTTGATTACCGCTTTTAACTTGTTGAACTAAGTCTACCCCATATTTTTCTAATGCTTTATATTGTTCTTCCTGATTTTGAGAAGTCACACGATCTCCTCCTCTCATGTCTTCGATATTTTTACGTAGTTCTTTTTCAGTGATTCCTTGACTAGTTAAATATTTAGTCAAACGATAATTTTTCAATTTCATCAACGCTAGAATCACGATTTCCGTTGCTAAAAATTCATCTTGAAATGCTTCTCTAAGTTTATCTGCTTCACCTAATAAGTTAAACAGATTTTGGCTCATGCTTTGACCATATTGAATATTGCTACCTTGAATGCTTGGATATTCGTCAATTGCTTGATCAATCTCATGTTCAAAAGCTTCTACATCAACACCAGCGTCTGTATAAAAATTACGCCCAAAATGATTTGGCTGCAAAAAAATCTTCCATAGGTGAGCAATATCGATTTCCTGATGATGACGAGTCACTGCTACCTGTTGTGCCTCTGCAATTGCCTCTTGTAATGTCGTTGTCATTTTTTCGATGTTCATAGAATTACCTCCTAAATTTAAAAGTATAACGAGCTTGTCCAGCCTGGGCAGAAAAATATGAGAGTACTGCTTTCTGCCACAATCAAATTTTATCTTTTCCAAAAGGCTAGCTCGTATAACTAGATAATGTTAAAAGCTGAGCAGCCTTGACAGGATAATAGATTTGTAGTTTTTCCCGCAAGACTTACCTACACTATAATATAGTATCGTTTATTTTCTAAAAAGACATTAGGTCTTTTGTACTATTTTTACAAGGTCTATAGTCTGATTAATTTTGACCTTATGAAACAATTATACTCATTTGGTCAGTAAAGGTCAAATAAAAACTATCTTATTTTGACAAATTCGTCACCTCTGTTTTCATGATACAACTTATACGTTTTTTCGCAAATATTATTATCTTTCTTAAAAAAAGGGGATTGGGACATAACTTTTTCAGTCATCTCTCAACCCCTCAAAATTTGAATAAACAGTGATAATAGTATGATCGGCTTTGAGTCAATAATACACAATCTAAATTAGCTGAAAGAGAGTGCTTCCTCTTGTCATTAGGCGCTTGAAAGTACGCTTTGTCTAGTCTCACTCTATACGAATCGCAACTTTTTATTTAATGAAAAAACCCTCTAACTTTTCTTTTTCATTAATAGAAATTGTAAAAACTCTTTTATCCTTTTCATACTTAGCAACTAAAACGACTACATAAAAATCATCTTTCTTTTCAACCGTGCTTTTGTCAAATGATTTAAAATTCCCCGATTTTTCAAGAAGTGGAGCAACCGCCTTTTCAAACTCTGTTTTATCCAACTGTTTTAATAATTGATCTGAAAAAGAATCACTCGCTTTTTCATAGTTTCCATCATTTATTGACATTACAACTTCCTCAGCTTTAGCTGTCATTTTATTTGATGTCTCTTGATCAACTTTTTCCCCGCAAGCAGCTAATAACATAATTCCAGTAAATATAATAATAATTGATGACATTGTTTTTTTCATTTTATTATACTCCATTCTCTCTTTAATTTTGAAACATAAAAAAACAGACACATGACAATAATTCCAAAAATAATTTCCGTTAGAATAGGCGATCCATTACTAACAAATTGCACAATAACAACCACTGAATCAACCACAGCATGTAAAAATATTGCTAACCATAGAAAGTTAGGCTTGTTTTCTTTTATACTTTTCATCACGATGATTGATAACTCAAGATGAAGAGACATTGCCAGTGCTCTCTCCAAACTTCCCCAAACAAAATCACTATTTACAATACTTTGACTATTTGTAGTAGTAAGGAAAGCAAGAGTACTTATACCTAAAAACAAAAAAGCTTCAATTCCGCCATGACCTAATCCAAAAAACACAGCAGTTTGAAAAGAATTATTCTTTTTCAAGAAATATCTCATGATACAATACCTGCCCACTTCTTCAAAAATCCCTGCAGTTATAGCTAAAAAAAATATATACAGGGTTGGATGGAGTGTTTGGAAAAGGTTAAAGCCAATACTATTTTTTGATAATAGTTGTAATAACGGAATTCTTAGTGCTAATTGAAAAACGATAAATGTCAAGACACCTAAAAGAAACGCTTTTACATACTGCTGTCTCACAAAACAATAGATAAAAACAGCCACTGGAAAAATACCACCAACACTTAATGCTATTAAAGCACTAAACAATTTACTCACCTTCTTCACATAGATCATTTCAACGTAAGTATACAGTGTCTCCAATATTCTGTAATAGTTTTTTCATAAGTGGTTCTTTTTCGATCATAGGTGGTTTGATTAGCTTTTATTGATTTTCAATATTTGCATAAAATAAGGTCGTTCTATGACTGTTTCAAGCATTATATTCGCTGAGTGATTTACAATCTGCTCCAACGAAAATAACCCATAGCCTCTTCGATTTTCTTTATCTTCTTTAGTTGATTCAGACTTTTGGAACAATTTATCTACAGCCATTATATTTTTTGAACAACTATTTTTTACGACAAAAAATTGATTATCCTCTACTTCAAAAAAAGCAATAACCAATTCTTTTTCATGAGATACGGCCGCTTCCTCAATAGCATTATCAATTATGATAGATACGCTTCTAATAAAATCCACCAGATCAATGTATACTTTTGTTATTTCTCTAGGTATATCTACAGTAACATTTAAGTTTTGCTGACAAGCATCAATAACCTTTACGCTCAAAACACTTTTGATTTCAACAATCTTTATATTGGTCAATTTAGTCAGTTCAAGTTCTTTATTAGAAATTATTTGTGAAGTAGGTTTAATTGTGTCATTATACACTTGTTGAATTTGCTCGAAATCCTTAAATCGAATACTTTCATCTAAGGAAAGAAGTATATTCAGATAATCGTGCCGGAAAGTGGCTAGTTCCTCATGAAGTATTTCCAACTTCTCTGTATATTGCTTCATTTCATAATATTCCGCTTCTTTTTGCTTTTCTAAGCGTTTCTTATTGGCAAGTTTAAAACTATAATAAAAGAAAAAAAGAGCCAATCCAAAAGCCAAGATCAACAATGGGTACGCAATTGATTCAAATTGCCAAAAATAGTGTTGAAAAAAAGTGGATTGCGGATTAAAAGCTGCAAAAAGAAAAAAATTGCAAATTAAAATAAATATGATACTTAAATAAAGCATCGGACTTTCAACTAAATAAGCAAACACTCGGCTGATTTTTTTTCGGAGAACCATCAATAAACCGAACATAATCAACACGACAACCAAAGGAAGTACGATAAAGGTCGATAAATAAATTGGTAATGATGAATAAATCAAAAGCCAACTAAAAATTTTATTTAGTTCACTTTGCAAAAAAGTAATCAAAAAAACGGTTAATCCAGAAAAATAAATATTTTCAACTATCGATAACTTATGCTGCTTTTGACTTAATCCAACATAAAATAACAACAAAAAAATAGCAAAGACCGAATAAATATTGTGACCACTGCTATTAAAAAATCCCGTAACAATAGTCAACACAGCATTTATGATGAGAAGTTTGATCCTTCTGATTTTGCTATTGATTAACTCTAAATAAAATATGAAATAAACAAATCCAATGACTAAACTTGTACTTAAAGTGATTATCCCCATCTTTACCTACCAACCATTCTATTTCTTTTCTAATCATTTTTATCGTGCTCTCCAGCGTTCAATCACTGATTTTAAAAGCCGCCTTGAGACTGGAATTTTCATCTCGTTTGATAAAATCAATTCACGTTCATTAGAATCTATTTCAACAATTTTATCCAAATTAACAACATATGATTGATGGCAACGCATAAAGTGACTCTTTTTTAGCTCAACTTCTTTCAATTCACCATAAAAACGTAATGAGCGATTTTTTGTAAAAAGCGCTAGGCGATGTGCTTCAGTTGTCATTACATAATAGAAATCTGAAATTGGAACTTTTATTTTTGAATGAGTGTTGTCAACGATTAAATAATCATCAACAACTTGTTTTTGGTTCAACTCTTGGTATTTTATTAGACATTTTTCAACTTCTATTTTCAAGACTTCAGGCTCAGTCATTTTGTCTATAAATGCTAAAGCCGATACCATATATTGATAAGATATCGGAGCAAATTCTGAATGAGTAGTTATAAAAACAATTAAGCCTCTCTCATCAATGGAGCGAATTTTCTTAGCAATATCAAAACCATGATATGTTGATTTTTTAATTTCAATATCAAGAAAATAAAGGTTTTGCGTTATTGATTTTGACATCTGTTCTGTAATTTGTTCCCCTTTATTCGTAACGTGAATTTCATCATAATCGATACCCTTTTCCTGACAAACTTCTCTGACTAACTTTTTTAATGCTTGTGCTTGGATAACATCATCTTCCAAAATAAAAATGCTCATCTATTTTCATTCCTCAATCAACTTATAGTTATTTTAAAAACTAACTCAATTATACAAGCTTTCTTACAAAAATACAGGTCACAATCGATAAAATAAAAACAAAGACAAAAATCCAATAGATAATTTTTGCCTCTGCTATTATTTAGTTAAAATTCGAATACGTAATCTTTATTTTTTACAACAACTCACCAAATCGTCTTACATAGAATTTTTTTACGATCATGACTAAAATCAAGTAACTAACTATCGTCAAACCTAACCATGCAAAATAATTTAATGATAATTCAGCTAAGCCTAGACTTTTACCAAATCCTGTAAATGGTAAAATCGTTCCAACGGCAATTCCTAATGAAGTAATCGTGGTTAGAATAAAAGAGGCCCGGCTTTGTATAAATGGCATTTTAGGCGTCCGTAATGTATGGATCACCAAGGTTTGTGACCAAAGTGATTCAACAAACCAACCCGCATGAAAAATTGCTATAAATGTCGCTTGTTGTGCTGGATCTAAGTCTTGATAGTTGCCACCAACCAATTGTGGACAGATAACAAAGTACATTAATAAATACGTCGTAATATCAAAAACTGAGCTAGTGGGGCCTAACCACGTCATAAACGAACCGATTTTTGAAGCCTCCCACTTCTTAGGTTGCTCCAAATATTCATCATCCACATGATCCCATGGAATCGACATGCAAGAAATATCATAAATCAAATTTAAAAACAGCAATTGCAATGGCAACATTGGTAAGAATGGTAAAAAGATACTGGCAACAACGACTGAAAACATGTTTCCGAAATTGGAACTTGCTGTCATTTTGACATATTTCATGATATTCCCAAAAGTTGTTCTCCCTGCTAATAGACCACGCTCAAGAACCATCAAGTCTTTTTCCAACAAGATGACATCTGCAGATTCTTTCGCAATATCTACAGCTGTGTCAACAGAAATACCCACATCAGCTTCTTTCATCGCAGGCGCATCATTGATTCCATCACCCATGAAACCAACCGTATGTCCAGCTTCTCTTAACACCTGAACGATTCTCGTTTTTTGTTGAGGTGTTAATTTCACAAATATATTATACTTTTCTGCAATCGTTCTTAATTCAAAATCATTCATTCGTGTGATTTCATTACCAATGATCAGCTCTTCATTGGCTAATCCAACTTGTTTACACACAGATTTTGTCACTAACGCATTATCACCTGTCAAAACTTTAACACCGACTCCATGATTTTTTAACGTTTCTAAAGCTGCTTTTGTCGTTTCTTTTGGAGGATCAAGAAAGGCAAGATAGCCGATTAAAACCATTTCATTTTCATCAGAAACAGAAAATTCATCAATCGTTGCTGGATTTGTTTTTTGAGAAACCGCCAATACACGTAATCCGTCTTCATTTAATTCTTCAACTGTTTTTAAAATTTCATTTTTAAGTCCTTCAGTTAAAGGCATAACTGCACCTTGATAATCAACGAAGCTTGAAATGTCCAACATTTCTTCTACGGCACCTTTTGTGATCATTTGCGTTTTTCCAGAAGTATCTTCGATCACGACACTCATGCGACGACGTTTAAAATCAAATGGAATTTCATCTACTTTTCGATAATCAGAAGGATCGATTGATAGCTCTGATTTCGCTACATCAATGATGGCAACATCCATTAAATTTTTCAATCCTGTTTGATAATAGCTATTGAAAAAAGCATGGCGTAATACGCGGCTGTCTTCTTTTCCAGCACAATCTAAATGATATTCTAGGATAATTTTGTCTTGGGTTAGTGTCCCTGTTTTATCTGTACATAAAATATCGATTGCACCAAAGTTTTGAATCGCATTCAAGTTTTTAATGATCGTTCCTTTTTTCGCCATGCTTGAAGCACCTTTTACAAGATTAGTTGTAACAATCATCGGTAACATTTCTGGTGTCAATCCAACTGCAACAGATAACCCAAAAAGAAAGGCTTCAACCCAATCGCCCTTTGTTAGGCCATTGATCAAAAATACTGCCGGTGCCATCACTAACATAAACCGAATCAACAACCATGACGTTCTACTAATCCCCACTTCAAAATTTGTTTGAGGATTTTTATTGGAAACATCTTGCGCTACTTTACCAAAAAGTGTATCGTTTCCTACTGAAACGATAATGCCTTCCGCGCTACCACTTATGACATTACTGCCCATAAAAACGATGTTCTCGTATTCTGTTTCAACACTATTCACCTTTAATTTATAGTCTGCTCTTTTTTCTACAGGATAACTCTCACCAGTCATAGCCGATTGAGAAACAAATAAATCTTTGGTTTTCGTTAGTCGTATATCAGCTGGAATCATGTCTCCTGCCGATAATTTTACGATATCTCCGCAAACAATTTCTTCTATTGGCAATTCAACTGTCTTCTTTCTACGAATGACAGTTGCTGTAACTTTTACCAAATTATTCAATTTTTCGGCTGCTTGATTTGATTTAACTGATTGAATCAAGGTCATAGTTCCACTAATCAAAACCATTGCTAAAATAATCAATACACCGACAAGATCACGATCAGCTGGCGGTGCAATCACATAATCAGTGATAAATGAAATGATTGCCAACGTAAGCAAGACAATTGTAAAAGGGGTAAAATAGGCTTTGATTATTTCAATGAACAATGGTGTTTTTTTACCATGTGTAATGACATTTTCTCCGTATTCTTCTCTAGATAGGACAGCTTGTTGATGTGTTAATCCTCCTTTTGAAGCGTTGAAATACGTGATGATATTTTCTATCGAGTTTCTTGCAAAATATTCATAGGATTGATTACTCTTTTTTGTTACTAGTACTCTTTTCTCCATTTATTTCTCCTTCTTTCTAAAACTCTGATCACTGAAATGGTAACCGCTGCCTCTACACAATCGTTCATTCAATTTCAATGATTTGGTATTTTTAGGGGACGGACTAATGGAAAAAGAAGTACTGTTATCGGAGGAAGCTACTTGACTATACTAGAAACAAATAGACAATAGTATCCACATATTTTTAACAACAGGCTCTTTTTACATAAGTCCTTGATCATCTGACTACTGTCATCCATTTGTTTCCATCTCCTTTAGTGTTATATATTTAATAATTTCTGGCTTTCCTGCATTCTTTTTAGTATTGAGCTTTTTCTCAAATTTTTTTAAGATCACTTGACCATCTGAAAAGGAATTCCCGATACTACGATACCCAAAATGATCATAAAACCCCCAAGCTTGCTTGCGTCCAGTTAAAAATATAGATTGAAAATTCATAAGCTCTGCAAGGTTTTCAGCAAATTCAAGTAATTTTTTCCCTACACCAAATCCTTGATAATTTTCATTGATGGCCACTTGTTTGATTTGAGCAATTGTTTGGTTTTTCTTTGAAAGAAGTAACGTTCCCACAACACTTCCATCAATCATCGCTGCCATGTGAATATCCTTTTTTTCATTTAAGGGAACCTCCTTGATCCACGCTTTACCTGCAGTTGTTTTTAATAATTTATTTCTTAAATCTATTCCTGACCAATATTCTTCGCTGTTCCAATTTACGATTTTTACCCTCACTGTTTTACCATATTGATTCCTCCGTTCTTTTAGTTATTCATTTGATTGATTTCTATGACTTCTGATAACTGAGATAATTCTGAAATAATCGTATTTACTGCAAGTGTCCCATTCCTTGTTGCTTCGATTTCCAAAAATAGTCGAACTTTTTTTCCAGCTAAATCTGTACAAGAAAATTTAGTGAACGTTAAACAGTACTTGTCCAACAACTGGATAATCTCTGTTCTAAGCATAACTTCGCTAGTATTACTTGCAATAACGGACAGATAATGAACCGAGTCTGTTTGTTCCTCTTCTCTTTGAACGGTGTAGTCATCTATTTTGAACGATAAATTCCTTAACAAAATATTGACTAGCATTAAAATGATTGCACACACGACTCCTTCGATCACAAATCCAGCCCCAATCATACTGCCAACTGCTGCTGAGCACCATAAAGTTGCCGCTGTGTTGACGCCAGTCACACTAAATCCTTCCCTTAAAATCACTCCTCCAGCAAGAAATCCAATCCCGCTGACCACTTGCGCTGCTACTCGTGTTGGACTACTGTCGTCTTGAATCAAAGAAGATAATGAAACAAATTGACATGAACCGAATGTTACTAAGGTCATCGTTCTCATGCCAGCTAATTTTTTTCGCCACTGTCTTTCTGCCCCAATGATCATTCCTGCAAAAATACTGGCCATAATGTTTATTAAAAATTCATATCTTTGCTCCTTTCTTGGATTTGCTTTTTAATGGCGTTCTCTTGGTCTTTTCGTTCGTCAAGTACTGTTCATCATCTACTCTGCCTTTCGATCAATCATAGTGATTCACAGCATTTTTCCTGCGACGAATCTTTGATGAAAAAGCAAAAAACCTTCCGCCAAAACTCAGCGGAAGGTCATAAATAAGCGCACAAAAAAAAGCCTGCATGATCTAGTCGTTGAGTTTTGGCACTATACAACGTAAAAAGCAGAGCTTTTAGCTACCTTATGAAAAGCCTTGTAATCGACAATCCCTGTTCTACCCATTGGCATCTCTCGATGTTTTTGGGCAGTAGCCTGTGTTTGTATAGGAGCCTCACCTAACAAATCTATTTAGTTATCTTACAGGTGCCACTATACCATCGTTGTAAAACAAATGTCAATATTTTTTTATTTATTTCAAAAAATATTTTTGATTTAAGAGTAAAAAGCAAGTAACCACTACTACAAGACGTATATCTGTCGTCATCATAGCAGCGGTCACCTTATATTTATTAAATTTTTTCAACTTCAATCACTGAATTTCCGGCTACTTGTGGCGGAATCGACATTGTCATTGCAGGTAAACCGACGAGTGTAAATTTAATTTTATCTCCTGATTTCAAATCATTCTCTGCGACACCATCAGCAAATTGCTCTTTTGAGATATTCAGAATAACACCATCATTTTTCATCATACCAACGATTTTTTCTGGATCTTCGATTGCTTCAACTTCCTTTAAAACCAAACGAGTCGAATGATCCACCGTATCATTTTCTTTAGCATCTTCAACTAAAATTGCTGTAAACACTGATCTTGCTTGTTCATTGTTTTTAGATGTTTCTTCCGTTGTTTTACTTTGCTTACTACTCATAGAGGTTTTTTCACTTCCTTTTGGTGAGTCTTCCTTATTCTTCGTACATGCGCCTAAAGAAGCCAATGAGAAAATTGTTAGTATTGTTAATGCGATTTTTTTCATAGATTTTCCTCCAATACTGATACTTTATTATAAGCTATACTCTCTGTGGTAGTCCATCATCATCCTTTACCATCAAAAAAAGCCGTCTAGTAAATAGACAGCTAACCATTTCTACGATCATTCCCTGACATCGTTATTTCTTGTGCTAAATAGCGAATACGTTCCATGATTCGACGAGCCTTTAAAGGTTCTTGTTCGCCACGTTGCGTCACAGATAAGTGCTTTTCTAAATCTTTTAAATCAAGGTTGGATGAAAAAAACGTCACTAATTGTTCCTGCATTCGATATTGTAAAATAACGCTTAACACGTCATCTCTAATCCACGAAGTCATTGATTCTGCACCCAAATCATCAATCATTAAAACAGGTGATTTTTTGACAGCATCCAATTTAGGCCCAACCATATCTTTACCGATTGCTTGTTTCATTTCAACTGTAAAGGTTGGAAAATGAACAATCGTTGTGACAAACCCACGTTCAGCTAAGCTGTTGGCAATTGCACCGAGTAAGAAGGATTTACCTACGCCAAATGTTCCTTGTAAATAAAGACCTTTATGAAATTCTTTTGGATTAGAAGTATACTCGTTTAAAAATTTCATTGTTTCTGCCATGGCTTGAGCACGCCCTTGAGATGCTGTGTCAAATCTACTTAAACTTGCTTCTCGAACATCTTTCGGCATATCCATTGCTCGAACTCTTTTGCGAATCTCATCTTCTCTTTGTTTGGCAATTAGTGCTTCTGTTGGAACGTATGTAACATCAATATAATGGAAATTCAAGGTTAATTTAGGTTCATATCCAGGAGCGATCATTGTTGGGTCGTTCAATTGGTACTTGCGTTTTTCTTGAACAAACTCATATAATTTTGAATAACTTTTCCGAATATCATCATCCGTCAATCGTTCACGATTTTCCTGAATAAAGGTTTGGACATCGGTATCTTTCAATACAACCTCAACTAACTCATTATATCGCTCACCCATATCTCTGCTTTGAATGATTCTTGACATCTCTTTCCCTACATCTTCCATTAATTTCCACCACCTTTATTTAAAAAATCTTGAATTTCTTTATCAAGACGCGCTTGTTCCTCTTTGGATAATTTCTGCTCCTCTACAGGATTCTCTACCCAATCTGGTAAAGTCTCTTGACGAATCGGTCGATTATTTTGGCCATAGCGCTGTCTTGTTTGCTTTTGTTCTTTGCCTTTTTTAGCGATTTCACGTACATGCTCGATTGCCTTTTCAGGTGAGAAGATACCACTTTGCGCCCATTCATTAGCAATCCGATTTACATAATCAGCTTTTAGTGTTGGTTGTTTTTGAATATTGTAAACGTAATTGATCAAAACGTTGATTACGCTATTAGGCAAGCCAGATTTACTCACTAAATATTTGACCAATGAACGTTCTTGAGGCGTTGTATACCCCCCACGTTCATTTTTTAATGCCTCCAAATAATTGAGAGGGAAGTTTTTTTCGCTATCCATGATCATCTGGATATCTTGGGTTGAAAGACCATTCATTTTTAGTGAGTTATAGCGATAGGTTTGTTGATCCTCAGCAGATAAATCAACGGACTCATTCTTTTGAAACTCACTAATTCTTTGTTTTTTATCTGGATCATAGGTTCGATAGACCGCTCTTTCAAAGTCTTTGACATCAATCTTGCTTGTATAATAATCAAATGACTTGGAACAAAAATCGATCATATCCAATTCAGTGATCCCAAATAATTTATGAAAAACAAAAACTTCCTCTTTGAATCCATTGCTATTATCAGGCAATTTAATTCCAAGTTTTTCGATTCCTTGAACAAAATACGCCCAATCAAAACTTTCATCAACTGCACTGACGGTTTGTGCTGGTCGCGGATCGATAAAAGATTGCTCCATTCTGCTTAACTGCTCACTTTCAGAAATAATTTGCTCCTCTTTGAAAGTATACACATCTTTAAACCCAACTGAAATTTCTTCATAACCTGTTAAATTTACGAATGTTGGTTTAAATCGATCAAATAATTTATCTAATTTTCTTTGTCCTACACTGTTTAAAAGTGTCAATGACAAGACTTCATCTTTAAAAAAGCGTTCAGCCGTTTCAGGATGATTCAAGCGATATAAGAAATGCACACCTAACTCAGCATCGTTTTTAAAAAAAGTCGATAATAATCCGATTCCTTCTAACTTCTTTCTTGCTACTTCGATTTGTTTTATACTCATATCCATCATCGTAATCAAATCAGCATGAAAAAGTGATTCGCTAATGCTTGTTCCTTCTACTTCTGATAAAAGTGTCACATACAAACTGAAAGCCTCAGCCCCAATAATCGGCTGATACAAAAGGGTCAGTATCATTTGCTCTTGATTGGATAAGGGGTAGGGAATTGCTGCTTGAAAAATACTTTTAGGATGGACTTCTTTCCAATTGTCTTTCAAGGAAAGACCTCCTTATTCATTCGTTGTATCTGAATTTGAAGATTTTGCTTTATCTACGATACCTTGCAATTCTTTTAAAAATACACTCATATCTTTAAATTGACGATATACACTGGCAAATCGAATATAAGCAATTTCATCTAAATTGACCAAATCTTCCATGACATATTCGCCGACTAAAGTAGTTGAGACTTCATTTTCCCCCAAACTACGCACGCGATTCTCAACATTATCTACGATTTGTTCCATTTGTTCCATGGCAACTGGGCGCTTTTCAGCTGATCGAATCAAGCCACGCAAAATTTTCTCTCTATTAAATTCTTCCCGATCACCATTCTTCTTGATAACGAGCAATGGAGCTGCTTCGATCCGTTCAAATGTTGTGAATCGGTAATTACAATTTTCACATTCTCTGCGGCGACGAATCGCACGACCATCATCCGCTTGACGGCTATCAATTACACGGGAATTATTATGATGACATCTTGGACAACGCATAGTATTCACCTCATTCTACCTTATATTATCTATTTTTAAAGTTTAGTTTTAGTTTGTTATCTATATTATAACATGAAATGCTTGAGAAACCAGACATTTACAATCACTTCTTAAGCATTTTTTTCTGATTAAAGAAAACAGATTTAATAACAAGTTCCTAATTTCAATAAAATCAAGT
The DNA here is from genome assembly GCF_058216515.1 of Enterococcus sp. AMC1252. Lineage (NCBI taxonomy): Bacteria > Bacillati > Bacillota > Bacilli > Lactobacillales > Enterococcaceae > Enterococcus > Enterococcus sp. AMC1252. The sequence goes on along the minus strand of NZ_CM177097.1, from coordinate 1,668,437 downwards.
AGGTCCGTTAACCAACCAATTATTTAGACTTAATCCGTCGCTTACTAGTTATCTAAAAAAACAATTTCCGCTTGAAAATTAGAATTTATTGAATCCACCACTAATAATTAGTTTATTGTGTTATATGTATCGGTAAAGAAGACATAGAAATAAAATTTTCTACGTCTTCGTTGTCAGTTATTTAAATATGTTATATAATCAAGAAATATTTTCTGATACCCATTTCTTCACTATTTTTTCCGTCGCCAACTTAGTACCTTGATTATCAAAAATAATATCAGCTTTTTGTTTTTTTATTTCAATTGATAACTGACTATTTATTCGCTGTTCTGCTTCCTTATCAGTTAAATGATCTCGTTTTTTTAAACGAGCCAACTGAATTCTTTCTGGAACATACACCACCGCAACTATATCTACAAATTTCTCATAACCGCCTTCATATAGTAATGGGATATCAACTACTACTAATGCGGAGTTATTCTTTTTCTGATTAATCTGAGATAAAATCTCTTCTCTCAAAAAAATAGAAAGTACTTCATTTAATCTTTTTCTTTGAGATTTATCAGAAAAAATAATCTCACCTAATTTTTTGCGATCTAATGATCCATCTGGATTAAGTATCTCTGGACCAAAACTTGCAACGACTTCTGCCAAAGCTGGCATCCCCACTTCAACAATTTCTCGAGCAATTACATCTGCATCTACTATTGGAAAACCCAAGCTTTTAAAAACATTCACAACTGTACTTTTCCCTGTTGCGATACCTCCTGTCAGGCCTAGTACTACCCCCATCAATCAATTCCTCACTTTCAATGTTTGACACTTAGGGCAAAAATGGGTCCCTCGCTGAGCAACTTTAATTTTCTTGATTGGTGTTGCACATCTTGGACAAGGTTTTTCTGTCTGACCATAGACATTTAGCGAAACTTGAAATGTACCTGCCTCACCAAGAGCATTCAAATAACTGCGAATTGTCGTCCCACCTGCTTCAACTGCCCGTCCAAGAACATCTATAATTGCGTGATATAACCGTTCGACTTCCTTTGGTTTTAAAGTATCTGCCGGCTGCTCTGGATGAATCTTCGCTTCCCATAGCGCTTCATCTACATAGATATTACCTAAACCTGTCACTAAACGCTGATCTAATAATAACGGTTTAACTGCTTTATGGTGTCTTTTTAACCCTGTCCGAAATTCTGATAATTTAAAATGGGTAGGAATCGGTTCTGGGCCTAGCGCTAAAATTCCTTTATATTTTTCTCCTTGGTCTTTCGCCACTAAAACCATCCGCCCAAACTTACGAACATCGAGATATCGTAATTCCGTTCCGTCTGTAAATGTGAAAATTACGTGCGTATGTTTCGTTCGTTCATCTTCTGGATTATGCGTTTCATATTTCCCTTCCATTCGTAAATGGGAAATCATATCATAATTTGTTAATTTGAAAATCAAAAATTTCCCTCTGCGTTTCATTTTCTCAATCTTCTGACCGATCAACCGGTGCGCAAAAATTTCAGGGTCAGGTGATTCTATAATCCTCGGCCACAAAATAGTGACGGCTTCGATCGTCTTTCCAACAACAAGTTTTTCCAATCCTTTTCGGACCGTTTCAACTTCTGGCAATTCCGGCATATTTTATCTCTCCTTAGAAGAAAAAGACCGAAACGAACGAAGCAATGCTTGAAACACTTTTTCGTTTAGTCAGTCTTTTCCAGTTAGTTTAATTGGTTATTTTGCTTCGTACCACGTTTTACCCCAACTGCTATCTGTTAACAAAGGTACATGTAAATCCACTGCATTTTCCATCACGTCTTTAACTAAAGCATTTAGTTTTTCTAATTCATTTTCAGGCACTTCAAAAACAAGTTCATCATGCACTTGTAGTAGCATCGTTGCCTGCATATCTTCTTCTTTCAAGCGACGCTCCATGTTAATCATGGCAATTTTTAAAATGTCCGCAGCACTACCTTGAATCGGTGTATTGATTGCTGTTCTTTCGGCAAAAGAACGAAGGTTGAAATTACGAGAATTGATATCTGGCAAATAACGGCGGCGATTGTAAAGCGTTTCTACAAACCCTTTGTCTTTAGCGTCTCGTACGATATCTTCCATATATCTTTTAACACCAGGGTATTTTTCAAAATAAGTATCGATATATTCTTGTGCTTGCTTTCTTGTAATGCCTAGATTTTGTGACAAACCATAATCACTGATTCCGTAAACTATCCCGAAGTTTACAGCTTTCGCTTGACGGCGCATATTGGGGGTTACATCTTCTGGTTTTTCGATACCAAACACTCGCATCGCAGTACTTGAATGGATATCTTGACCTTCAATGAAGGCTTCTTTTAAATGCTGATCATCTGAAATATGTGCTAAAACACGTAACTCGATTTGAGAATAATCTGATGAAAAAATCATCCAGTCTTTTTCTCTTGGTACAAAGGCCTCACGAATTTTCCGTCCTTCTTCTAAACGGATCGGAATATTTTGTAAGTTAGGATCAACTGAGCTTAAACGACCAGTCTGAGTCAGCGTTTGAACATAACGTGTATGGATTTTATCATCTGGTTGAATCACTTTTAATAATCCTTCAACATAGGTTGATTGAATCTTCGCAATCTGACGATAAACTAAAATATCTTCTACAATTGGCGCTTGTTCCTTTAATTGTTCTAATACATCTACTGCTGTTGAATAACCCGTTTTTGTTTTTTTAATAATCGGAAGTCCCATTTTTTCAAATAGAATCACCCCTAATTGCTTCGGTGAATTTAAATTAAATTCTTCGCCTGCTTCTGCATAAATTTTTTGTTCGATTTCACGAAGTCGATCTGAAAATTCAATACGCATTTCTTTCAATCGATTTGCATCCACACGTATTCCTGTAATCTCCATATCACCTAAGATTTTGGAAAGCGGCAATTCCATTTTATAGAACAAATCAGCTTGATTTTTTTCTACTAACTCCGTGTCTAATTTCTCAGAAAGAAAATGGATAGCATTCACTTTACGAGCAAGGTGGCTGAAGAAAGCTTCGTCATCTTCTGGCAACCCTTTTTTAGCACCCTTTCCATAAACTGACTCGTCAGAATGGATATCAGTATAACCGTAATGCTGCGCTACCCCCTCAATATCAGCACTATTATCATTAGTATCTAATAAATAAGCAGCTAATAAAACATCAAACCTAATACCTTGTGTTTTTCCAACATACCGATTAAGAGAAACATACGTGCGTTTTGCGTCGTACACCGTTTTCTTAACTTTATCTGATAATAACCAATCAACAAATGCTTTGCTTTCAAATATCTCTAAACTATTTGTTGTATAAACGTTTTTCTTCGTTCCCCAAGCAACACCTACAATTGGTGATGTGTGATAGTTATCTTCCAACATTTCAACATATAATGCCATGTCGTCTGTAAACATTTCTTCAGTAAATGTATCTACTACATCAAAATGCACGTCTTCTAACTCTACTGTTTCTTCCTCGACATTTAATTTGCTGAGCATTTGTTTGAATTCCATTTCCTTATAAAAAGGAATTAGTTTTTCCAAGTCTTTTCCTTCGTATTTCAACTCATCGATATTGACCTCAACTGGAGAGTCTACATTAATCGTTGCCAAACGTTTTGACATAAAGGCCTGTTCTTTATCATTGATCAAATTTTCTTTCATCTTGCTTGGTTTCATGCCTTCGATATTTTCGTAAACACCTTCGACTGAACCGTATTCTTTCAACAACTTAATAGCAGTTTTCTCACCGATTTTCGTGACGCCTGGAATATTATCCGAAGTATCCCCAGCTAAGCCTTTCATATCAATGATTTGATTTGGTGTTAAGCCATCATATTTCTCAGCCACATGTTCTGGCGTATAGGACTCTAAATCACTAACCCCTTTGATTGTAATATCAACTTTTACAGAATCAGTTGCTAATTGAGTCAAATCTCGATCTCCTGATAATACAACGACATCAAATTTATCTTTGGGAACTTTAGTGGCTAATGTTCCGATAATATCATCTGCTTCATAGTTATCTAACTCATAATATTTCACGCCTAAACCAGTCAACAATTCACGAATGTAAGGCATCTGCTCTTTAAATTCTCCTGGTGTCTTTGAACGACCTGCTTTGTATTCAGGATAAAATTCAGTTCTAAAAGTTGTTTTTCCTGCATCAAATGCAACTAAAACATGGGTTGGATTTTCTTTAGCCATTACATTTTCAAACATATTATTAAATGCATAAACAGCATTCGTATGTAACCCATTTTTATTTTTAAAACGTTCTAAGGAATTATGCAAAGCAAAAAAAGCTCGAAATGCCACACTGTTTCCATCGACTAATAATAACTTATTTTTTGTCATCTTTTTTCTCCTCATCTTCAGCAAACTGGTTTCTCTCTTATTCTAACAAAAATCTGCCAACTTTGCAGTAGGAAGGAACTAAAGTTCGCAAAGCTTAATTGAAAACAAAATAAAACCCGCTCTGCACACTCAGAGCGGGTTAATTAGGAGTTCACACAAATGAAATTAGTTCCTACTAACTATTGTCTTTCTTCTATGTCTTTATAGTACAAGGAATTTGTGAATATTATATGAACGAAAGATTTCTAAAGTGTAACTTTTTTAGGTATCATCATCTATTATTCGCTTTACATCGAGCAATCATCCTTTCCAAATTATTTTTGCTCAACAATTTGATGAAAGAACGCAAAAGCGATCAATCTGTTAAATAAATTGAAAATCAAATAAAGTTGTTGATTCCACATTCTTCATCACACCTTTCAACAGTTACAATATTTTAACGATTATTTTATGAAAAAGTCCGAAACAAAACTTAAAAATCAGTTTTGTTTCGGACTCTTCCTCTTAATAATTTAGTAAGCTCTTTAGTTTAAAAGAAATTTGTAAAATCAGAGACTAGTGCTAGTTATGGTAAAATATTGCCCGCAGCACGATAGATTTCATACCACTCTTCTCTACTTAAAATAACATCAGAGGCTTTTGCAATCTCTTTAATTCGCTCTTTATTCATACTCCCAGCAATTACTTGCATTTTTGCAGGATGTCTTAAAATCCATGCAGTTGCTAAGCCAGTCGCAGTACAACTGTGGCGTTGAGCAATTTGATCCAATGTCTTGTTTAACTCAGAAAATTTTTCATTGCCAATAAAAACACCCTCAAAAAAACCATACTGGTACGGTGACCAAGCTTGGATTGTCATCTCATTCAAGCGAGAATAGTCCAAAATACTGCCATCTCTATCAACACTTGGTTCATCCGTCATATTTACATGAATCCCTTGATCAATCATACCAGTGTGTTTGATTCCAAATTGTAACTGATTTGCTAGTAATGGTTGTTTTACAGTCTTTTTCAGTAAATCGATTTGCATTGGTTTTTGATTACTAACACCAAAGTATTTTACTTTTCCTTGTGATTCTAACTGATCAAAAGCTGCTGCAACTTCTTCTGGTTCCACAAGCGTATCTGGTCGATGAAGTAACAACGCATCAACATAATCCACTCCTAATCGTTTCAAACTACCTTCAACTGAAGAAATAATATGTTCTTTTGAAAAATCGAACATCCCCTTACGGATACCGCATTTTGTCTGAATAATAATGTCTTCTCTTTTGATTGCAGTCTCTTTTAAGGCTTTACCAAAAATTGTTTCGCATTCACCACCACCATAGATATCTGCATGGTCAAAAAAATCTATTCCATTCTCATAAGCTGTTTCGATAATTTCTGCTGGATTTTCAGCACCACTCATTCTCATACATCCAAGAATAACAGATGATACTTGTAGATTGCTTGTTCCAAATTGAATCTTTTTCACTGGAAAACCTCCTAAAATTATATTCACTATTTTATTTTAACACACTTAGATGAAAGGGCTTCATTTTCTAGCTTTTTTTAATATTTTTTCAATTTGAAAAAATATTTCTTCAGAAAAATCTGATTCTATAAGTAAAATTGGCTGAGATTTTTTTTGATTTAATGCTTGGTAAACAACTGTGGTCAAAATAACATCAGCATAGGAAATGGATTTAGATGTTCTAGCGTAAATAACCACTAAATTAAACTTGTTATAAAAAAAATCAGTGAGTCTTTTCCCTAGCTCTGTTTCTTTTTCAAGCGGTAAATCAGTCATCAAACAAACAAATATTTTTCTCTCATTGTATACAGGCGAAATAAGAGAACTTAAAATCATAAAATAACGATAATATAAAGCATCTTTTGGTATTTTATGGTAAATCATGTTTTCCTCAAACAACTCGCATAACCCTTCTTCCAGCTTACACATAAAACTAGGATAATTCTTTTTTAAAAAAGCTCTAGATTGATTTTTTTCAAATAAAAAACCTGAAATTAGTTCATAATATAAATGAAAGCCTAAGAATGCGACTACGCTTGCTTTGGAATGATTGAAATTTTTTCCCCAAAATATTTGCCTACATTTATTCGTCACAATTAATGTGTTGGAATGACAAGTAGTCTTTTTTGAAAAATGCTCTTCAATAATATATGCCTGCATACTAGAACCAAAATATGGTAAAAAATGGGCTTGAATAATTAAGTAGAGATACGATAATTCTTCAAAATCTAAATTTATAGTGGTTTCTTCTTTCCTCATAGCTTTTATAAATTTAGAAAAAATAGAGCTATGATCAATGTATTGTTTCCATTCCTCCTTTATCCAAATCTTTTTTCCTTTTTGAAAACGCCAAGCAGCAATTTGAATAATTCGGAAAAGAGATTCTTTTTGCAAATCATTGATTTGCATTTGAAAAAATTGAATAAATTGATTGACCAAATACTGACTGGCTTCTTTTTTCAGCGGTAAAAATTTATTTTCTGTTCCTTGATAAACAAACCAATAAAAATGTAAAATCAGCGCCCTAACCTGCTCCTCTTCTCCTATAAGTTCGTATGTTCCTCGCTTCAGATAAATATCAAATTTTTTCAGCCACTCATTGATCTTTTTCACTCTCCTCCTCAAACTTGACTCACTGATCATCAAGCTTTCAGCTAACTGCTTAGTTTGAATCTCCTCCTCTTCGATAATAGCTTTTAAAAAAATAATCTCAGGTACATCACTTAAATACTGAACTAAAAAAATCTCCAAATATAAATCGTTTTCTCTTTTTATATAGAAAAATTTTTTTGAATGACTGCAAATCGCTAAATATTGATCTAATCGATAACTTTTAAATAGCTTTTTCAGCTTTTTTATTGATCTTACTATTGTTCTTACATTGACCCCTAATTCGCTAGAGATATCCTCCAATGACCAGCTCTTTTCAGAAGACTTTAGTAGATTAAAAAGCCTTAGTAATTTACTTGATTCAAAATCAAGAATTTCTTTATATTCCATACTATACCTCCACCCCTAAAATGAACACTCATTATAACAATTAGAACCAAAAAAATAATGAATATGCATAAAAATTATACGCATTATTCATTACTTTTTATTTTTTTAGTTGTGGATTCGTAAGGTCATGGCGTTTGCAGCTACAATTACTGTACTTAAAGACATCAAAATTGCCCCCACAGCTGGATTCAATAGAATTCCCCAAGGAGCTAGAATACCCGCTGCAAGCGGGATTGCAATAATATTGTATCCTGCTCCCCACCATAAATTTTGAATCATTTTTTGTCGTGTCTGTTTGGCCAAAGCTAGAAAACGAAGTATGTCCTTAGGATCACTATCAATCAAAACGACATCAGCTGAATCAATTGCTACATCTGTTCCAGCACCTATCGCAATACCGATTGTTGCTCTGACTAAACTTGGAGCATCATTAATACCATCACCAACCATCATCGTTTTTTTGCCTTTTTTTACGTAAGATTGAATAATTTTTTCTTTGTCTTCAGGAAGTAACTCTCCATGAAATTCGTCAATGCCTAAATAGTGTGCTACAGATTGCGCAGCTACTTTATTATCACCTGTTAACATTACAGGTATGATCCCTTGTCTTTTTACATCGGTTATAAATTGTTTGGCTTCTGGTTTTATCACATCTCCCAATGCGATCAGCGCTACTAATTGATCATCAATAATCAAGTAACTTAAAGTATTTCCTTGCTCTTGATATTTTTGTTTCAAAGCAGAATTAAAGGTAAGATTTAATCGTACCACTTCTTTTTCATTAACTATTTTGATAGTCTGCCCATTAACGATTCCATTAAGACCTATGCCAGAAATACTTTGAAGATTTTCCACTTTATAGGGCGAGATTTTTTGCTCTTTCAGATAGTTCATGATGCCAATCGCTAAGGGATGATTAGCGTTATTTTCCAACGCTCCTATCACTTTTAACGCTTCTTCAGGTGTTGTATCCAGAGTAAACATCTCAATTCCTGTTACGGTAAATTTCCCTTCAGTTAGTGTACCTGTCTTATCTAGCATAACAACTTGAATATCATTTGCTTGTTCTAATGCATTTCGATTTTTTATTAGTAACCCATGTTTTGCTGCAATTGATGTAGAACGTGCAATAACTAAAGGAATAGCCAAACCTAACGCATGGGGACAAGCAATAATAAACACTGTGACCATTCGCTCAAAAGCAATAGTTAAATCCTTGTCCACTAGTAACCAGACAGTAAAAGCCATAACTCCTGCAGCTAATGCTATATAAAACAACCATTTAGCAACTCGATCAGAAAGTGATTCTAGTTTTGATTTCTCCATTTGCGCCTTTTTAACCATATTCATTACTTTTGAAAGGTAACCGGAGTCTCCTATGCCAGTTACGCTTATTTCAATTGTTCCACTACCATTAACAGAACCTCCAATAACATGATCATGTTCTCTTTTTACAACAGTCTTTGACTCACCTGTGACCATCGATTCATCTATCGAAGTATTTCCTTTTATAATTAGACCGTCAGCAGGTATTTTGTCCCCTGCCCGAATAATTAAATGATCATTCTCTTGGACTTGTTGCAACGGTACTTCTTCTTCGCCACCATCTGTATTCAACCTTTTAACCTTATCAGGTAAAAGCTCAGCCATTTTCTGCAAAGCATCACTAGCATTAGAAATGGCACTCATTTCAATCCAATGTCCCAACAACATAATAACAATCAATGTTGCTAACTCCCAAAAAAAATCCATCACATGAGTTTGTGGCATCAGCTTATTCATGATAAACGCATAAAGACTATAAAAATACGAAACTGAGATGCCCATCGCAATCAACGTCATCATCGCTGGACTTTTTTGTCTTAGTTCTGTTTTTGCCCCACTTAAGAAAGGTTTACCGCCATAAAAAAATAAAATAGAAGCGAGTATCAAAACTAACCAATCTGAACCTTGGAACATAAATTGAAAAGGTAAATCAACACCCATCATTGGCGAAAGAAAAATGATGGGTAGAGCCAGTATTAGAGACACCCAAAATTTTTTTTTAAAATTCCCCATATGCATTGAATGATCCATACTATTCATTTGACCATGATTAGTCATCGAGCGATGATCAATCGTTTCCATCCTATGAGTTTTCTGAGAGTCATGTGCTTTTTCATTGCTCTTCATTTAAATTCCTTCTTTCATTAAGGTTTGTTTATAGTAATCCTACTTTAGAACAAATTTTTGCAGGAAAAAGTAACATCCTCATTCAAAGCATAGCACAACATATCTTTTGGGAAAAATAATGTCTCTCATTTCATAAAAACAAATTTTTTTTGCGTATCTTACTATTGAGTCTTTTGGATTAATGCCAAGTATAACTCTTTAAAAGCCAAAGTGCATAAGCTCTTTTTTCTTTGATTCGATTGCATTTTAGGCGATAAGAGTCTTTGATGTATCTATACAGATTTTTCTTTGATTCCCGCTTTATTTCTGTATACATCTGTTTGATTGCTTTTCGATTTGCTTTATATTTTTTGCGGTTTCCTCCAGTAAAGCCATAAAATATATCAATCCCTTCGGACTCTTTGGTAAGAGGTGAATGAAGAAATAATTCACTTTGAGCTTTCTTTAATTTTTTCAGTAAATTTTCAGTTACTTCTTTGTCAAAATTTTGTTTTATAATCATTTTGCATAGTCTTGTATATTCAATTTTGACAACATGATTGTAAACATGACTTGCATAATCTAGACCTCTATATAAGATATTCGCACTGAATGACATATTCACCAATAATTTATATTGATGAACACAACGATCTTCTACTTTTTGTTGACTGTCCTGATATGGAATCTCTTTGTTCAGTTTTTCCAAAAATTGATATAATAGATGATTTTTTTGTTCTTCAATTCTAGCTATTTTTTTCATTTACACTTATCCTCCCTAATAATGAATGATTTTCGGTACTTTTATTTCAAAATAACATCATATAAATGTGCTATTTATATCCAGTTTTTAATCCCTTTAATGTTGAAAATACCAAATATTAGCGAAAAATATAATTAAGATTCAAAATACAGGTACATTTATATCAAAAAAAATGGTGAATAAAAGAAACGATCCAACTGAATAAATTTCGGTATAAAAACTATATCATTTCAATGGAGATATTACAAGAACAAAATGAAAAAAAAACGGTACACCTATTCTTTAAATAATGATATAGTAGAAGAGAGAATTATTACGAGTTAGTCTTTCGAGTAAATCTAAAGTATAGAAGAACAAAATTAGCTCAATTGCATTTTTCTATTTTTAGCTAAGACTATATAGATTCGTTCAGCTTATACGATTAAGGGGGTATTATTTTGGAAATAGATTTAAACGCTGCTGGAAAAAGGATTCGCAACATTAGAGGTCAGCATAAATATTCAATGGCCATTTTTGCAAACTTAGTTGGAAATTCCAGCGCAAGTACCGTTAATAATTGGGAAAAAGGGAATAATCTGCCTAAACAAGATAGGCTAGAAAAAATTGCCATTCTTGGTAATACAACTGCTGATTGGATTCGTTATGGAGATTTCATCGAATATGTAACAAATTTATTATCTGAAGCAAGTTTACGTAAAGAGCTTGATGACAGGCAACTTGAACAATTACTAAGTACTTTACAAAAACGAAAAATTTCTTATTCTCAAGATTTATTAATATTAACTACTGCTAATGAGTTATTTCCAGATTTATTCGAAACAAATTATCAAATAAAACTTTCACAGCAACCACCGCTACTGATTGCCGAAGACTTTGCTACCTATAAGATTGAGCAAAATAATCGCTATAGAACTGATTTTTTACCTCTAATCGAAGATTTACTAATGGATTCCAATCAAAAAGAAATCAATACCTCTGTATTATTTCTAGTATTCAACCTATTAAAACGAAGTGAAGAAAGTAAAAATTTTCTATCGATTCCTCAAATTTTTGCATTATTATCAGATGTTGTCACTAACGATATATCCTATAGAAACACAGTAATTTCTAAGGTAGTTGATTACACTGACCTTACTAAGGAAAGGAGCAAAGAAAAACCTTTATCTGAGAATACAGTGAAGAAAAAATACGCAAATATAAAACAGGAATTGATTTATTTACTAGATGAATTTTATGCAGAATACAATGAGAAGTAGCAATTATACATTTTAAAATAGATCGTTATCGACTATTACAGCTAATTTCTCTTATTAATAGTAAGTTTCATATATTACAATTAGATGATAGCTTTGTTGCCAGATTTTAAATTTCAGCATTCTATATTAATCTTACTCTTTAAGCATGATTATTCTTCAAAGATTATGGTATACTTTATCTTGTGTTATTGAAAAATAATAACGGTGACTATTTTCGAAACATTAACCGTTTAAAAAGATGAATAAAAGCGAGGAACATCACTTGAAGAAAAAACTACTGATTACACTTTCATTTATTTTACTAGTAAACGTTGCACCTTTAGGCGTCTTAGCTGATGATATTGATCAAAAAATCGAAAATCAAACAAAAAAAATAGAAGATATCGTAAAAAATGAAAAAGACGCTAAAGATTACTTGGCAACCTTAGAAAATGAAATCTCAACAATCGAAGCAGAATATCAAACAGTTCTCTCTGAGAAACAAAAATATGAAAAAGAAATGAACAAACTTAACACAGACATTGCTAATTTAGAAACAAAAATTAAAAAAAGAAATGATCAGTTACGTGCTCAAGCAAGAAATACTCAAACAAATCATGAACAAGAATCAATGTTGACTGTTTTACTCAGTGCTGAATCAATTTCTGATGCTATTTCAAAAGCCTTAGCCGTTAATACATTGGTTACTGCTAATAATGACATTTTAACTGCTCAAAAAAATGACAAAAAAGAGCTTGACTCATTGAAAATATCGTTAACAGCAACATTAACAACACTCGAGAGAAAAACTGAAGAACTTGAAGAAAAAGAAGCTACTCTGGCAGAGGCCAAACTTGAACAGAATGTAAAAATAAATGAAATTGCTGCTAACCTTGCAACTGAAACAGCTGAAAAGAACAAGTTTGTTAAGCAGAAAGAAGAAGCAATCAAAATAAAAGAAGCTCAATTAAAAGCAATTGCTGAAGAAAAGAAAAAAGAAGCAGAGGCCAAAGCACTAGCCGAGAAACAAGCTAAAGAACAGGCTAAAGTACAACAATCAACAACCTCTACTACTACTCAAACAACAGAAAAAGAACAGCCAGCACGTGTACCAAATACTACGACGAATACTGATACTAATGATATTTCTGACAATAATCAACAAGTTCCTACTCCACCATCATCTTCTGGCGGCTGGTCTGCTCCTGTAGCAAGTATGACCATCACTAGTGGATTCGGTGGTCGTGAAGATCCTACTGGAATCTCTGGCAGTTTCCATGATGGAATTGATTTTGGTGGAGCAAGCGGTACACCAATCATGGCTGCTCGTTCAGGTGAAATCGTTAGTGCGAATTATAGTGGTATGGCAGGAAATCATGTTGTGATTAAACATGACAATGGCTACTATTCATACTATTTACACATGAGTAGTTTAAGTGTATCAGCTGGACAAAGTGTTAGTGCTGGACAAACTTTGGGTGGCATGGGAACAACAGGAAATTCCACTGGTGTCCATTTACACTTTAGTATTTCAACAGGATTATGGAGTGGTTTTGTTAATCCCGCACCTTTCCTTGGTTTATAAGTAATCAAAAAACGATAAGAAATTCAGATTGCTTCTGGTTTCTTATCGTTTTTTCTATACCATCCCCTTCCTTCCCATCAATTCGTTTAACCTTAACCAATGAACGTGATATAATGAAGTTAGATAAAGAAAGGTGCTGATTAAAATGATCAATAACTACTCGAATATCTTAGTCGCTCTTGATGGATCAAAAAACTCTGAGTTAGCTCTAAAACATGGCGTTGCGATTGCAAAAGAAAAAAATGCTACATTATATTTATTATCTGTTGTTGACGAAAATGCAATCAGCCATAGCTCGTATGCGTATTCCAAAGTACTTGCTGAAGAGAAAGAAGCCATTGAAAAAGAATTATTAAAAAATATTTATTATGCGACTGAACATGGTTTAGAAGATGTGATACCTATTGTTGAAATTGGTAATCCGAAAGAAATGATTTCTACAATTGTCCCTAGAAATCAAGCAATTGACTTAATTATCGTCGGAGCCACGGGTAAAGGAATGATTCAAACGAATCAACTGGGAACTACAACAAGTTATGTTGTACAATCTGCTCCTTGTAATGTGCTTGTTGTAAAATAATAACTTTTTAACCGATAACAAAAGCGTGTGATCAACTCTAAAATTGCTGATCACACGCTTTTTGGGATTAATTTTTCAACCTTCCAACTAGAACAAATCAATGTTGTTGATTGTCAATGAGACTTCTTTTCAATAATTTTTTTGAATTTTAAATAATTGTTCAAAATGAGCTTCTACAGAAAAACCTGGATATTCGCATGAAATTCTTTTTGTTTAAGTTCCAGTGACTGGTCCTCTATTTTGGGTTTGAATCTTCAGTTTTCTTTTTAGAGGATCATCTCCTATACTTCTTGAAAAGTTTTAGTCCGATATATACCCATAAATACCCCATTACAACACAAAAAAGTAATCCACATAAAAGAAAACCTGCTCCTTCATAAAAGGACGGTGATACGACATGTTCCATTAAAGGAACAACAAAGATAAACAATATCATTGCGAATAAAACGCCCGTAAGATAAGTAAGTCCTGTTGAAAAATAATAGCTTGGGACTCTTGATTGTTCTCTATCTGCTGGTGGGACATTTTTGCCATGATCGTTAGAATAGCCAGTTTGATTTGTATTCATTGCATCAAATGCGCTGTTGTTGATATTGCTTCGTTCGGAAAATTTTCTTTGTTGTTCTCTATTATTCATTTTCATCACACCTTTTCAGTTGACACAATATACTCTTGCTTCATTATAGCATCTAAAAAAAGAACAAAGCTAGGTTTTCTTCTAGCTTTATTCTTTTTATTTCCTATTTAAATTAAACCATTTCGATCAATCAGCTCTTTAAACCAAATTCCACTTTTTTTCACGGAGCGTTGACCATTTTCTAAATCTAATTGGTAAAAACCATATCGATTTTTATAGCCATTTAGCCAAGACCAACAATCAACAAAAGTCCATGAATGATAACCAAAACAATTACTCCCTGCTTCAATTCCTTTATGCAACTGATTTAGATGCTCTTCCATAAATTCAATCCGATAATCATCTTGAATCATCCCTGATTGATCCAAGAATCGTTCTTCATCTGACACACCCATTCCGTTTTCTGACACATACCAAGCAATGTTGTTGTATTCATTTTTGATCATCATCGCAACATCGTATAACGCCTCAGGATAAATTTCCCATCCTCGATAAGGATTAATTTTTTTATCTGGCCAATCATAATGATCATAAAAATCAGCTGGTGATAAGGCTGGTTTATTATCTTCACTCGGTGCTTGAACGCGACGAGGTTGATAATAATTCATACCAATAAAATCCACTAAGTTCATTCTAATTGTTTCCAAATCTTGCTCTTCAATTTTTGGAAGGAGATCGTTTTCGGCTAAACACTCTACTAATTTTTGGGGTATCGTTCCTAAAACGGTTGGATCTAAAAAGCTTTTTGTATTCAGCAAATCAGCAAGTTCCGCTGCTCGTAAATCTTCCTTTGATTGGCTTTTAGGATAACATGGAGAGACATTCAAAATGATTCCGATTTGCCCATGATAATTGCCATCTTTAAACGCTTTTACAGCCATCGTATGTGCCATCAACGTATGGAAACCCACTTGAACCGCTTTTTTTAGATCATGAATCGCAGGATAATGATAACCATACAGATAACCACATTCTACATGAACCATTGGCTCATTAAACGTTGTCCATTGTTCAATAAGATCTCCAAACAATTCAAAACAAGTAGTAGCATAAAATGAAAATGCCTCAACTGATTCCCTTGTTTCCCAACCACCTTTTTCCATCAACCACCATGGCATATCAAAATGAAATAGATTGATGATTGGTTTTACCCCATTTGCTTGTAACTCAGAAAAATAATTGCGATAAAACATAACTGCTTCAGGATTAACAGTCTTGCCGTCCGGTAATAAGCGTGTCCAAGCAATGGACGTTCTAAAAGAATTCATATGAATTTCTTTCATTCTTTCAGCATCCTCAATATATGTTTCATACATATTTGACGTGTGTTCTGGGCCTTGATTCTTCTGGAATTTCTCTGGATTCATTTGATACCACTTATCCCATGTTGAAGGAGATTTCCCATTTAAGGAGCCATGCCCTTCCGATTGCGGAGCAGATGTAGCAGCTCCCCATAAAAAATACTCTGGAAATTTTTTCATTTATTTTCTCCTATTTATTTATTTTTAAATAATCTAAAAGCAACTCACAAAACATCATATTCGCCCAAGAAAACCATTCTCGGGTGTATTGATTAGAGTTATTGGCATTAATTCCTTCATGCATATGATTTGTACCAGCATCTGTCTGTACTAAAGTATTTAGCAGCTCAGCTTTTTCAACTTGATTATTAGTCGTTAACCCCTGAATGCATAAGGCAATAGGCCATACATAGTCTTTTGGGGTATGCTCACTTCCTATCCCTTTAAGCTCGCTTCCTTCGTAGTAATATGGATTTTTATCAGATAAAAGCAACTCCCGTGTATTTTGATAAATGGGATCATCACTCGAACAATATCCTAAATATGGTGCAGCTAACAAACTTGGGACATTGGCATCATCCATCAAGAGATAGTTTCCTAAGCCATCTACCTCATAAGCATAAACTTTTTGACCAAGATGTTCAACAATTCCCCATTTGGTAATTCCATTATCGATTTCTAGTTTTAGCTCACATGCCATGCCAGCTAGTAATTTATCAGCAAAAATCTCATTCAAAATTTCCTCTAAATATCCTAAAATAACAACCGCAAACATATTAGCTGGAATTAGATAATTATATGTACAACTATCATCACTTGGACGAAAACCAGACCATGTCATCCCTGTAAACCCACACGCTGGACCCAAACCATTGTTAAAAAGTGTATCTTCTGGTCTTTCGCCAAAACGCTCAAAACGATAAGGCGAATTCTCATGCCTTTGTTCAGTTTGAAAAACGTGAATGATTAATTCAGCAGCTTTTTTAAAATCCTTAGTAAAGTGTTTTGTTTCCCCTGTTTTTTTCCATAATAAATAAGCTAATTCGATTGGATAACATAAAGAATCCACTTCATATTTTCGTTCCCAGATCCAATCATTCATTTCTGTGATATCTTTATGATAATGATTTCCATTATTAGTTTCATTAAAAGCATTCGCATAAGGATCGATCAAGATACATTTTACTTGACGGTCAACTAGGCTCCGAATAATCCTTTTAATATTTTCATCTTCATTTGCCACGACCAGGTATGGTTTGATTTGAGCAGATGAATCCCTTAACCACATCGCAGGAATATCACCAGTAATCACAAACGTATCTTCAGCTGTTATTTTTACGGTTGTTTCCAGCGTATTGTCAAAGCAGTTTGAAAATACTTCACTCCATCTTGGATTTTCAGATTGTTCAGTTACCATTTTTTTTATATTTCCGATAACTGCCTTTGAATAGTTCATTTCCATAATGATTCTCCTTTTACTTTCCTTTTAAAATCACTTCTGATTTGATCCAAGACTTAATTGTGTCTTCATGGTACATCGCCAAAATTTCTGTATATAACATATCAATTACTGTCAATATAGGGATTTGAGGTGATATTCCGCCCATATCTTTTTTCCCCATTGAACTTGTTAAGCAAAATGATTCAGCAAAACCTCTATAGGGACTTTTTTCATTCGCTGTTATCACAATTACTTTAGCTTGTTTTTCCGAAACAATTTTCACTGCTTCTTGAACAGCCGCATTATTACCAGAAATCGAAGATAATACTACTAGATCTCCTTGTTGAACACCATGGGCCATCATCACAATGGAATGTTCATCTTTGATTACATTGACAATTTTTCCAAGACGAGAGAATTTAAATTGAAAATCTTCTCCACAAAAAGCATTATAGCCTGTCCCCCAATAATGAATGATTCTTCCACTATCAATCATTAGCGCTGCTTTTTTAACTTCATCTTTATCTAATTTTTTTATAATATCATTTAACAGTAAAGAATAATTTAAATTTACGTAACTAATGCTAGAATCAGTTTGTTTTTTTGTTCCTTTACTGGAATATTTATATAAATAAATCAGTTCCTTATAATTAGCCAAACCGATTTTTTTACAAAAACGCGTAATTGAAGAATTAGAAACACTTAATTGTTTAGCTAGTTCTTGAATCCCCATTTCTTTGTTACCATCAAGAAAATATTGTGCGATTACTCGTTCTACATCAGTAAACTTCTTTTGATTTGCTTGAATAATTAGTTCAATATAACTTTCCATGATGAATCACTCCTTTCATTAAGACTAAATAAAACAAGAGACTGGGCTAATTCTAACCCAGTTTAGCTCTTGTTGTTTTACGACTTACTGATTTTATGCATTTAGTAGTTGGCTTTCATCAAATTTCATATTCATACGTACAAATGGTGCATAGATAAAGACATCTAATACAACTAAAACAGCCGTTAACACTACCGGACTTAAATGGAATGCTCCTAAGATCCAAGTACTGATAAATATTGGTTCGTTTCCTGAATTTAATACAACTAGTGGAACAACCCATCCGATTCTAGTTACAATATACGCTACAATTGCATTAAATACTGGTACAAATACAAACGGGATAAACATTAGTGGGTTTAGAACAATTGGGAATCCAAAAATAATTGGCTCATTGATTCCGAATAAACCTGGAATAAAGGAAAGTTTTGCGACTTCACGCCCACTATATGTTTTTGGCGTAAAAATCAATATGGCTAAAATCAAACCAAACGTTGCCCCAGAACCACCAATCATAGCATACACATTTGTCATTGTATTTGGTGCAACGGAAATATCAGCAAAGCTTTTTGTTTCAGCAAATTTTGCAACGTTCTCCAAGAAGATTGGCAGCCATAAAGCAGAAACAACGCCCCAAACAATATTAAATCCATGCAATCCCAAGAACCACAAGATTTGTTCTAACAAAATAACAACGATAATTGCAGGCAAACCTGTTCCAACTGATGTTAAAGGCTGAACAAAAAGTTGACTGACCATATCCATAAAGGAATTAAAATTGAAAGCTTCGATTACAACTTTCATAACTGAACAGATCAACAATACAATTGAAATTGGAATCAATGCAAAAAATGAATCAAATACATTTGGTGGAACATTTCCTGGCAGCTTAATAGCGATTTTATGTTTGGCTAAAATTGAATAAAGGAAAACGGCAAGTAAACCAACAATCAATGCAGTAAACATACCTTCATAACTAAAGAAATTATTTGCGTATCCTTGTAAAATATCAGCAGAACTATCTGCGAAATTCACATTATTTGGAACCATTACAAAATAAGCTGCAAAAGCTAATAGTGTTGCCAATAAAGGATTGATATTGGCTTCTGGATGTTTTTTCATCAATTCTTTTGCATAATTATAGGCAGTAGAAAAAACGATTAGTAACGCTACAATCCCAAGTGTTCCTTGATAAACATTTCCAAAAATGGCAGACAAAGTTTGTCCGATCGCAGTTTCTCCAAAGAAAGCATCAATCTGCATCTTGATCAAATTAGAAAAGGAACCGACAACAGTGAATGGAATACTACTGATAAAGGCATTTTTTATGGCTTGTAACACGCTATTATTATCTACTTTGTTGGCAATTTTTAGTAATGGATCTTGAATTTTTTCGATATTTATTTTCATCTCAACTCAACCTTTCTCGTGTTATCTTTCTATTGAAACGGTTTTAATTTCTCCTGGCTTAAATTCACCTAATAAAATTTCACTTATTGTTCCTAAAGACTCTAACAAATCACCATTCAAATCAACAAAAGCAACGTTCTTTTTATCTGTTAATATTATTTTTTCATCAACAACTAATTCTTCCAAGGATGGATTATACAACCGAACATTGATTCTACGACCATCTCGACTTAACTCCAATGCACTAAATACAAGGTTAGAATCGTCTAGATTTAGAATTTCTTTTGGATTATTTAATTGATCTACTTTATTGCTTTGGAAGTATTGAATTGGATTAGTAAAACGATTCAATGTCTGAATTTGATAATATGGACTTATGACTGAATACTGTTGATACTCTTTTTGGAGCATCACAGGGTCAAAGTCATCGGCAATCATCAATGATAACTCCATTTCTAAAGTGCCTAGCATTTGACTGTCTGGAGTCGGAATGTAGCGATATTGATTACCAGAAGCATCTCCAGGTCTTCTTATCAATTCAGGTCTCCCTAAAAATCCCACACCTCTAAACAAAGTAATATACATATTATTGTCAATTACTTGATACTCCTTGATTCCTTTACTAATAATAGTCCAGCTTTCAATGGCATCATGAATATTAGTGTAGTGGATCATTGGGTAAATCTCTGTTGGTTCTTCTTTCCAACCTAGTTCTTTCCAATCATCAATATGAGGATCACGAGTATTCCGTTCAACAATTCCAAATAGTGTATCTGCATAGCTAACATGACTTTCAATAGGTGTTTTCACAACAAAACGCATTCGATGATCCAATGCCTGATTATTGATTTTTAATTTCACATCAATCCGCTTAGATCCTTGGCTTAATGTAAGCGTAAAAGTGTACTCAATCAATTCGTTTAAGTTTTGCTCTTCTCTAGCTTTTAAATCCTTTGGTATCCACCAACTACCTTTTACTATCATTGTAGAAAGAAAAGGTCCTACCTGAACCGATACGTCTGTCGTATCGAAAGCTAACTGATGGATTTTGTCATAATAAGCAGGCGAATAATCATAAGTATCTCCCTCATCTCCAGATTCTTCCATATATAGACAGTTTTCATAAGTTTTTTGTTGTTCTTTTGCTAAAATAGAAAAATGGCCTTTTGAAAAATTGATTTTATAAGCCTCATTTTCAATAGCAGCATTTTCTACAACAGGTATGTCTAGGCTTTCAATCACTCCAGTTTCTTCTTCTACGGTAAGTATTTTATAGGACAGTGGTAATGTCTCTTTGATAAAGCTTATTTTATGAATGTAGTAGTATTTTGATTCATCATAATCACTTTCTGATCGTCTAACTTCACCTGCATAGACCTTTTCCGTTGATAATACTTGTATATCCAGCTCATTACGATTTTCATCAAACAACCTAATATTTTTTAGTTTCGTACTTACCTCTACCACATAAGGATCCGTTCTCGTATAAGGTAATGTGTTAAATAAAACTAAATCATTTTCTTTTATTCCTTCTATTGATTCAGAGATTTTTCTTACAAGATAATCCACAGTGGAATAAGAGAGTTGATCTGCTTCTTTATATCTTGCTAAAATCATTTCATTTGTTTTATCTGTATTACACCCGCCAATGCTGTCATGAGCGTGATTTTTCAATAGTAACTTCCAAATATAATCCAATAGTTCTCGCTTAAATGGAATGCCTAAATTGTCTGCCATCAACATCAAAGGTTCTAATTGAAAAATCAAGCGATTTTCAATTGTGTCATTCACTTTTTTCAAATCATATCTTGATGAATAAATTGAACGATGGATTTTAGAAACGCTTCCACTCATAAATTCGCCTTGAACCATTGGTAAATTTTCTACTTTGTTTCTTAATAGTTGAAAAATATGAGGATAATTGCTTTCTTCAATGTTGTATTCGTTACCAAACTGTTCATTAACTTCATGGATAATTGCTTTCAAGTTACGATCTACTGCTCTTTGATCTCCTCCAACTGGTAAAGTTATTACCTCTGTGGCACTGTCCTCAGATACAAGATCAAGTATGGATTTCTTTTGATAAAGTTCGCCTTCTACAAGTGCCACTCCAGCATAATAACCATTACGAATGTTAATCGTCAGTACTTTTGATCCGTCCTCTGCCGTCCAATAAAATTCTCGACTTTTTGTGACCTCACTAGGCATCCCCCGCCAAAAGACAGCATCTTGAATGCCAAATCCATTATATATCTTTGGCATGTCCTTGCCTTGACCAAATGAGTCTGGCAAATAGCCTAAAGGTGTATGCCCTCCCAAACGTTTCGACATTTCAATACCGATTTGTAAATTTTTCACAACAGATTCACCAGCTACTACAAATTCATCCATCTGTGTATACCATGGACCAATAAATAATTTATTCTCCATAACTAGTTTTTTGATTATTGTTTCTTGTTTGGGGTATATTTTTAAATAATCGTCTAAAATACTTAATTGGCCATCCAAATAGTAGTAATCCAATTCATTATTTTCTAACGCATAAATCACTTCATCCATATGATAAGAAAATTGAACAAATGCTTCATTATCACTGAAATACCATTCACGATCCCAATGTGTATGTGCAACAACATGTATCTTTTTCATTCTAATTTCTCCTTCCATCACTCTTCATGTTTAATATACTCTGGATCATACAAAAAGAAAACGATTCCGGTAATATTTTCAACTATTTTCTTTTATCACGATGAATATGTGAAAATATTTTCATTGCGAAAAACATCAAAAAATCAAGTGCCTAGTATGGAAGAAAAAATTTCTTTATTAGACACTTGATCTACTTATTCATTTTTACCAATTGGGAATTGTAAAATATTTTCATTTACTACAGTTTTTTCTTGTTAACCTTACTATTTCAATTGATATTTACTCTTGTGGCACTTGTTTAAGCATCAATTGATCAATTTTATAGATCGCTTTTTTTCGACTTTCTATCAATGAATCTGCGTATGTATCTAACGTCATTTTCGCAGAAGTATGTCCTAAAAGTTTACTTAGGCTAGATATGTCCACTTGATTTTCTATACATCGAGTCGCAAAAGTATGTCGCAAAGAGTGAAAGTGAATATCTCTTATTCCTGCTACTTCTACAACTTTTTTAAAACGATACCTTATGACTCTCGGTTCTGTCATTTTATTTTTGCACGAAATGACATGACAAGAAAATGATGTCACTTTTTTTTCAAGTAAGTATTGCTTCAAATTTTCTGCTAAAGGCACTACTCTATATGATTGATCTGTTTTAGGATCGCCAATTAGCACTTCTGTTTTGTTCCCATCACTTTTCTGACTATTTACTCTAGATATCGTTCTGTTAACATAGATAGCCCCATTTTCAAAATCAATGTCTGACCATTTAAGCCCACTGATTTCTCCAATTCGAAGGCCTGAATATAAGGCTAGTATGATCGCAGAACAACCATTTTCCTTAAAAGCGAAGTGTTCTAATCGTTTTTGTTCAGTCATTGTCAAAGCAATCGGAGCTCTTTTTTTTCGTTTTCTTTTAGATAATTTTATATGTCTACAAGGGCTTGAAGAAATAATCTTTTGATGTTCAGCCTCTTCGAGAATTTTTTTTAGTAAAATAAAAATATTACTAGTTGTTCCATATGATAATTTTAATTTTTCTAAAGTCTTAACATACGTTCTAATGTCTTCAATTGACAGGCTACTTAACTTTTTCTCTCCAATATATGGAAAAATATATTTTTTTATAAGCCATTCATAATGAAAGAAAGTAGATTGCTTAACATAGTCTTTTTTATATTGATGAAGCCAATAAATCGTCCACTCTTCCACATCGCCATTAAAATCTTTCAGAATATTGAACTCCGCATGCTGTGCTTTTAAAATAATTAACTTTGACTTCACATCTAAATAACGTTTTCCATAAGTGTAACCATAAATGATTTTACCTTCGCTATTCCTCTCCTTAATATACCGACCTTCCCATCTTCCATCTTTTCTTTTATAAATGTTTTCTCCTCTTCTGGTCACCATACATACTCCTTCCCAACAAACAAAACTCACTTTAAAAATATTTCAAATAATGTATAACACAGAATGATATTAATATACCTTATTTTTCACTCAATATACAATACTTATTGTTATTGTATATTTTTTTCATACATAGTTTATCTAGAATGGTCAACAAAATAATAAATATTATATAAAAAAATCTGGGATAAAAAAAACACCAGACAAAAAATTTTCTAATTTTTTGTCTGGTGCTATATATAATTATAGTTTTTAAAGATATCACTCAAGTTAATTAATTATTTATTTATCCTACTCTAAAACCGCAATATTTGTATACATGTAAGTAATTTCCCGTAGGAAGGCCTTTAGAATCATACTCTGGTGTAGATGAAATCAATTTTGAACAGCTGTCATGATACAATTTACCATTTTGTCGTACATAAATTCTTGCATATTTCGTAGTACTTTCTTTTTCCGTTGTAACTGTGACTTCACCTTTTAGGAATAGTCCTGACTCTTTTGTTACTGAAGTTGCACTTGTTTGGCTTTCAAAATATGTTGTTTTCATTGTAGCTTCCGCTTTTTGTCCTCCGAAACCTAATACGATGAATAACCCCATTGCTAGTGAAAACATAACTAATAATTTCTTTTTCATTTATAACATCTCCTTAAAATATGTTTTTGAGTGACTATCTAAAAAAACCAAAATTATTAAATGAATTAGAGAAAGCTAGAATCATCTGTTATTCAGTGATAAATTCTGCTTTTCTTATAAATATGTGGTTATTTTTAAGCTAAAATAATCCAACATATGTAATAAACGGTGCTCTTCCTTATAAATTCTATGTCATTTATGCAGTTAAAAATTGTTATACTAGCAAAGTTATCGATTAAACTTTTCCATCAAATGTATGGGTAAAATTCTCATTTCAACAACTCCTATAATATTTTTCTCAGGTATGAAACCATAATATCGGCTATCTGTAGAATATGGCCTATTGTCACCTAGAACAAAATAAGAATCCTTCGGGATTATTTGTTGCCCATTTTTTATATTGGTTATGTCAAAGTTTTCGGTAAAGTTTGCTTCCATGTTACGCGCTTTTACTACTTCCTTGCTATCAATAAAAGGCTCCTCTACTTCCTCATTATTGATATACAATTTATCAGACTTGTATTCTACAGATTCACCAGGTAAACCAATCACACGGCGGATTGTCTTTTCGCGTTGATCAGGTGTAACAAAATAAACAAATTTAAAACGATTAATTTTTGCTCGTTTGTTAATATACACAAAGTCACTTTCAGAAAGTGACGGTAACATACTATATCCCTCTACTTTAGAAAAAGTAAACAAGAACAGGGAAAGGAGCCAAATCAGGCTACACGTAATTAGTATTGCACTAGTTATTTCTAGGCAAAGCCTTCTTATTTTCTGTTGCTTCCTTTTTTTTAAATGGGCTAGATTCCGCATTTTTCTTTTTTTATCAGTTTTTCGTTTAACTTTTGTTCTGCTTTTTTTTTGCTCATTCTGCTTGTTTAGAGTAAGAGCATTACTTTTTCCCCCGAAATTTGGTCTTGTATCTTTTTTAATTGAACGTTTAGGTAATTTTTTTTTTAATGATTGCGGTGTTTGTTTAGTCATAAACATTTGACTCCACTTAATTTAATATTATTTTTTTTCCGCTAGTGATTTTTCATTTATTTTAAATTGCTTAATTACTGCTTGCTCATTTTTCTTCACTTTTTCGATATCCACTTTAAAAGATTCCAATAAAGATGGATTTTTATAAAAGTCTTTTTCTTGTGAAGATAAATTTATTCCAAGCTCTTTCATTGAGGAATAATAACGATTAATACGAATTTGACCATCCCCATTAATTCGATAATCTGCTCTATTCAATGCAAAAGCGGCTAATCGTAAAGATAAATTATTCAAATTTTGTTCTGCTCGTTCTTCTTCACCCGATTCTGCCAAGTGCAATTGATCTTCAATATCACGAAGATTATAGTATCCTGAAACAATTGCCTTTTTATCCTCTTCACCTAGATTTGTTGACTGATAATATACCGCATACATTGATACAGCACCGCTTATTATCATCACGATCAAACATAAGAAACTGGTTGTTATCCATTTTTTCTTTTTCCTTTGTAATTGTCTCTTTTTTCTGGCAAGTGCTTTTCTTTTACGTTTATTTTTCGTTCGGATCAAAAGTAATTTTCTTCGCTCTTTTCCAGTCTTTACAACCCCCACCAAAAGCAAGAAAATAAAAAGGAGAAAAATAATGGCTATCGCTAATCCTATGACTGCAATCCAATCTAAAAATGTCATTTTATCTCTCCCAACTCTCTGTCCTACCTTTTTTTAGATGATCGTTTTCTTTGTTTGTTCTTTTTATTTGTTGCTAAACGTATAATCAAGAAAATAATCAGGATGGTTCCTATAATTCCACCCACAATCATAGCTACTAATTTAATATCGATTCCTCTATCTTGATCAATACCAATGTCTTCTCGATTAAATTTATCTGCTTCTGCCTTCGTTATTTCAAATGTTTCTGTCCACTCCCATTTTTTATCTGAAGCTATTGCTGTAACATGTGCCCTATATTTACCAGGCACCATTGGTTGTCCTTCCATGCTAATGGGGTAATTTAAAACAGAATTCGGAGCCATGCGCATTTTAGTCTTTTTTGATTCAAAAAGAACTTCATCATTTTTGTCAGGCATAATTTGAACTTCTACAGTTAGATCATTAAGTAAATCTGATTGTTGATTAGCTAAATCTACAGTGATAGTATTACGCCCATTTGGTTGAGTTCCATATGCTTTTAAATAGCCCATTTGAGGTTCTACTTTCGTATCATTTTCTCTTAGCAACATTGCAATCGTGTACGCATATTCATTGATGATCGTAGTCCCTGTGTTTTCTTTCTTTTGATCTTCATCCACTTTTTGTAGTTGGATTCCACCTAAAATAATGCCATCATAACCTGTCTCAGGCATATTGATTTGCAATTCTAGATCTTTATCTGATTCTGCTGGGAGTGTGATCGTTTTCGGCCCTTTTACAATATCGTTAAAATCAAATTTCATTGACGCATCTTTTTCTAAATTCGTTTTCCCATACTCTAAGACACCATTTGAATTTGTTCTTGCTCCATTTAAACTCACATTGACCGTCACCTCTTTTTTACTTGGATTCGTCAATGTAATCGATACTTTCTGCTTTTGACCAGGCGTCATTTTTAGGTTAAAGTAACCTGACTCATCAATCTGATTTTCTGGGTGGTTCGTTTTATATAAAAATCCAACCGCTCCTGACGTATCCGCTGCAGCATCGCTTACTTGTGCTTCTACAAAAAGAAACGAAATAACTAAAAAAGAAATAATGACTAAGTTCTGAAAAAATTTTCTCATAGACGTACAACAAATCCTCTCATTCAAAGACAAGCTCCCGATTACTAATCGTAATAATCAGTGGGCTTGTCTTATGAAACATTCTCGTTTTATTTACTAACTAATTTTAAAGTACTTCTGCAAGTTCCCACAAAACAATTGCTGTATGAGCTTCTTTTGTTTTCACTGTTTTGCCTGGAACAAATAATGAAACAGAACCATTTTCGATTTTATTTGCATCTGTAGCATTTGGCACACCAGTTGAGTCCTCTGCAGTTCCTTTTCCAGTAGCAGTGTTGTATCCAACTGTATTACCAAAAGCAACAGTATACGTACCAAATCCGTCAGCAGCAGCTTTTGTTTCTAATACATCAACTACATTTTGAGTTTGATCTAATTTAAATGTTGAACCAGTTGCTGCTAATACAGCATGTGGGCTAACAGCCGCGTCTGTATCAGTTTCAACGATTGGGTTTTTAAAACTGATTGTTGCATTATCAAGTGTATTTCCAGATGCAGCTTTAAATTGTTGTGTCATTTTTGCTCTCAAAACCCATTTTGAGCGTTTATCAATACGTTTGTCAGTTAATTGCAAGTAAACCCCACGTTTTTCTTTTGAACCGTCAGCCTGGGATACTTCAACTTGCTCAGCAAAGTAGTTTTCATCAGTTAAAACCGCTTTTTGTTGTTTGAAGTTCATCGTTGAAACACCATCAATTTTTAATGGACCATTATCAGGATTTGGAACATATGGTGGGTCAACTGGTTTTTTAGGATCTTCCGGGTCTTTATCCGTATTTTTGCCTGAATCCTCTACGTAATCAATTGTACCTTCTCCATTTACCTCAGTTGCTTTACCATTATCAGCACTTGCGGCTGCTGGCAATATTACGTTTGCTCCTAAAACTGTTAGTAATGCGATAGAACATAGTGTTCTTTTTTTCATTTGTGTTTCCTCCTAGTTATTCTATTAATATTTATGGTAACTCAGATAATATCCAAGTCAGCACCGTTTGGTATTTTCCGGGCTCTCTATCAGAAGAACCGGGAACAAAAAATGTTACTGCACTGTTTTCATACGCCTGCTTGTTTTCAAAACTTGGATCAAGTACTGGTTTTCCCGTGTCATCAATCAATGGCGTCAATGTGGAATCTAAATCATTCTCATTTTCTTCAGACGCTCCAAATTCTACACTCCAAATACCTTGTCCTTTTCCTTTATCAGCTTTCGCTAAATCATAAGTGGTTTGAACTTTGTCAATTTTAATGACATCATTTAATAATGCAGGGGCATATTTTTTATCCATTGATGAATTCGTCCATGTTTTGTCCAATGAAATATATGAACCTTTTATTTCTGAGTTTTCATGTTTTGGAATCATAAAATGTGATTCTTGGCGGACTTGTAAGGTCCAACCAGTTCCAGTAGAACGGCTATCTGTTATTTGTACAAAATTCCCTCTTGGACCAGTGTCATCGTGGAATAACTGAGCTCTAGCTTGATAAGAATGATCATTTTTTGATAATCGATTTCTACCAAAGTCCAGTCTAGGAACAAAATCAATTCTTAGAAATCCTTCTGTTGATGGGCTTGGGCCTGGATCAACTGGTTTTCCAGGTTTTTCCGGATCAACTACTTGAGGAGGGATGAGTGAGGCATCAAAGCCGATTGTCCCCTCATTTGTAACGGATTGTGCCTGAACATTGTCTATTGGAATAAGCCAAAGCGGTATGGAGAAACAAAAAACGCTTATCATTATCTTTTTCATTATTTGTTCTCCCCTTTGTCTTCTTTCCTTTGCTTTTTCACGTAAACATAAATAGCGGATAAAGCTAAGAGCACACCACTAAGCACAAGTGATTTTTTTACAATTTCTCCTGTTTGCGGATAACGTCCAATAGGCTTGGTTACTTTAGGCTCGTCACCAATGTTAGATTTTTCATTTGAATCTGAGGTACTAGTTGGCGGTTCTTTTTCGTCAGCATCA
This sequence comes from Enterococcus sp. AMC1252, assembly GCF_058216515.1. NCBI lineage: Bacteria > Bacillati > Bacillota > Bacilli > Lactobacillales > Enterococcaceae > Enterococcus > Enterococcus sp. AMC1252. The sequence goes on along the minus strand of NZ_CM177097.1, from coordinate 1,639,678 downwards.
CGATAAAACTCAATTACAGCTTCGTGACCTATCTGACCGCCATCAGCTGCGAAATACGTTACAGATGCTAAGAAAGTTGAGAGAACAAAGACTGAGATAGTCAGAATGCTAACTAGAAACTTATTTTTTTTCATATTCTTCCCCTCTCTATGGCGGTCCTTCAACTAATTCCCAGTGGATAATTCCTGTATAAACACCAGATTCTTTAACAGCACCCGTTTCGGTTATTAGCTTGAAACCGTCGCCTTTGGCAGACCATTTATCGCTAAGTTTATTCGGTGTCTCATCCGTATTTTTCCCTCCAGCTACTTCTTGCATGCCGGAGTTCAACTTAATCGGATTTCCGCGATATACATAGCGAATTGCATTGGTTACAACTTCATTATTACTATTCGTTAGTTCTTGTTTCATACGTGCCTGCAATATCCAAGGTTTTTTAGTTGCTCTACTGTCTTGAATTACCAGAGCACCATCAATTCGAACAGGCTCTTCGATCACAGTTTCTTGCGCTTTGACAATCTGAGTTCCAAAATCGATTTCTTTTGGCGCAGATAATACGATTCGTCCTTTAAATTGATAAACTACAGGTTGAATATTTTCAACAATCTCTATTGCATTTTCTGATACTGGTCTACTTACAATTTCGTAATTTTTTTCTAATTGTTCGTTTACAGCAGTCACTACATCAGCTTCTTTGGTTAAATCAACAATGCTACCTATATTTCTAGTTATTTTTATATCTGGATGAATACTGTTGCTTTCTTCATCAATAAATTTAACTATCAGATCCGCCTCGCCGGCCTTAATTGTTAAATTCAAAGTTTTTTCTTCCGAAATATGTCCTTCAAGGTCTACAGCGTAAACCTTGATCACTCTTGTACCTAACGTCAAGACTGAACTTGGTAGTGTGAATTTCCAGTCTATTTTCTTCCCTGGGCTAGTCATATCATTAGGAACTTGATCACCAAATTTCACTGGTGATCCACCATCAAGCGTATAAAATAAATCAACAAACCGACTCTCAGAATCACTCCATTTACCTGTAACCTCAAAATTGTTTCCTAGAAGTACATCTTGATCAGCTTGATCAATGAATACCTCTGGCGGATTACCTGGAAGCCCAATCGTTACATCATAAGACATTTTTGTTCCTTCATTGACTTCAAGCGATGTTGGTTGATTTTTCATAAAAATTGCCGTATCCATCTTATTGATATCAGAAGTTACGTACACTAATTGGTCAGCAGGATAATTTTGAGCCTCATAACCAACTGAGTTTAAAGCTGAAAAACCTGAATCATCATAATTAAAGAAATAACTTAAGAAATGATCTCTAGGAAAGGCATTTGTTCCTTGAATCCAGTGTCTTCCTGTCCAATTTTGGACAGAATTTAAACCGGTAAATAGATATTGAAGTTTATACTTATTTACCTTATCTTTCGTATTTTCAATATAAACGCCTTTATTATCACCAATAGCGTAAATTGGTACTTGATCATCTTCGTTTAATTCAGTATCAATCATCGAACCAATGACAAAATCTGTTGCTTTGCCTGTCCCTGTATTGGTCACAGTATATTCCACATTTACAGTACCAGTTGTTTTACCAGTCATAATAATCTCAACATGAAATTTTTTGGAATCAAAGGCGGTATTATAAGTCAATTTATAAACAGTCATTCCATTTGGCAGCACACGTTTGTAATATTTGTATCCTTCACTGGTAATATGGCTTCCGGTATTAAATACAGTAGGACTTGTATTATTTCCATACGCATAAATCAGCCCATAACTTGTCCATAAGGATTGACCAGCCTCTTCCGGTTTACTCATTGGACTTTGCTTATGATAAATATGTTGAACTCTTTTACCATTGTCCATGAAAGTTACGTTAGGAATAGCAAATTGTTTTTGCTTGTTACCAGATATACTTGTCGTTCCCAAGGCATCTGTAGGACCAAATCCGTAACGTAATTCTTTCCCTACACCCGCTGCTATCGATGCTTCTTCAGCTGTATATATTTCCGTCCATTCATCTGCATAAGGCATAGAGAAATTAGTAAGGTCTTTTGACTTCTCTTCAGATTGAAATGAAGAATTGGAAGTTGTTGTAGATGCTTTTACTTCTTTACCAATTACTAATTGGTTTGAACGCTTCTGTTCAGATGAAGCTTGAATTGTATGAACTGCCGTCTTCTTCTCTGTAGCCTGAAAGTGAAGCACTGTCTCTTTAGACTCTTTTGCAAGCTTTAATTGCAATGTTGTCTTATCCTCATCAACTTGAACAAACGAAAGTTTTTCTTTGTTCATTTCTAGTATTTGTTCTTTATCAAAAGATACTTCATCGGAGTAGTCTAATAAAATGGACTGATCTTTTTTTGCCGACTTTACATTTAATGAAAAATATAACTTATTTTCTTCCGATGCTTGAATTTGATTTGCCGTTTGTTCTAATACAATCGTACTCAGTTCTGATTCAGAAGCTTTTATAGAAGAACTTTTCATTAGAAAGAACGTTCCAAATAACAACAACACACAAGTAACACCTAAAAAATATGCTTTTTTTCCGATTTTCATTTTTTCAACTCCTTTCTAAACTTAGATTTCTTGCTCACGGTCCTATACGTAAGCAAGGATGTACTTATGTTTTTCCAAATCAAGGTATTATGAAGAACTTGATTAAATGTCAGACAAGCAATAGTTAATAACTCAGTCGATAACCTATCGAACGAACTGTTTTAATAAGTTGAGTGGAATTAGAATCAGTTTCAATTTTTTTTCTTAGATGAAATATTATATTTGCCACCCGATATTGTTTATTCCCTATTTCATTTTTCCAGACTGTCGAGTATATTTCTTCATAAGATACGACTTTATTTCGTTTTTCATACAATAACTCGAAAATTCGATACTCAAGACGAGTTAGATCAATTTCTTCCTTCCCATCTACAATGACACTTAAGTTACTTGGAAGTAATTCTACTTTTGTTAACTCACCTTGTTTATTTTTATTCCCAAAAAGTTCAGTTGATTTTTGTAGATTAGGATCACTCTTTTCAAATGCAGTTTTGCTGCGATTTAAAGCATTTTTGACTACTAATATAAATTCTTCTGGAAAGCCATTTGCAGGTAAAACACCATCAACTCCTAATTTTAAAAACACAACATTTTTAATGCTTCTCATATCATTCGTTAAAACCCAAACTAGTTTATTTGTTAAGGATTTGATTTCTATAATCGTTTGTAACGTGACGCTCATTGCATTATCGTCATTACTGTTATCTGGAATAATGATACAGTCAACATCTTGAAGTATTTTTTGAATATTTTCTTGGTTAATTAAATGTACTTTCCCGATTTCATTGACTCTTTCCAAATACTCTTCACAAAGCGTACTTGAAAATGAAACAATACCTATGTTAAACATTGACTGATCCTTCCTTTTACATATATTTATTTGTTATTGATGATTCGTTATGTTTTTTTGATAGTCATAATAATTTTTTTAAGTTTTCCATTATGTTATACTCAATAAAATGATGGGCATCATATTATAAAAAGTTTCCTCATTGTTGTACAAAGAAGAAATATTGATAAAAAGACTGTTCTTATTGACTATAAAAAAGCAGTTGACGGTTTATTGACGGCTTAAAAATTTTTTTAAGAAAATCAGCATCCAAAAAAATGACTAAAATATAACTTAAAAAGTTATATTTTAGTCATTAAATTATATGTCGGTTTTAGTCTAAAAAGGGATTTTTGTATTCTCAACCATAAGTTGATCTAATTTTTGTACGATGTCTTTACGACTTTCTAGCATGGAATCTGTGTAAATATCCAATGTCATCTTAACTGATGTATGTCCCAACAATTTGCTAAGACTAGTTATATCTGTTCCCATCTCAATACATCTTGTAGCGAAGGTATGTCGAAGTATATGAAAGTGTACATCTAAGATCCCAGCTTTTTTTATAGAACTTTTGAATCGATAGCGGATAACTCGAGGTTCTGCTAAACTATTCTTACAAGTAACAACGTATTCGCAACAGCTTTGTTGTCTTTTATCCAATAAATAATAACGTATTTTTTGCGATAATGGTACAACTCTGTATGATTGTTCTGTTTTAGGAGAACTTATAATAATATTTGTTTTATTTTCTGTCTTAAAAGATGTTTTTACTCGTGAGACTGTTCGTTTTATATACACCACTCCATTATTGAAATCAATATCAGACCACTTTAGTCCACTAATTTCACCAATTCTTAGGCCTAAGTATAGTGATAGAATAATTGGTGAACACCCTTTTTCATTTAATGCCACAGCTTCTAGCTTTTGCTGATCTTCTCTAGATAATGCAGCAATTGTTTTCTTTTTTTTATGAGGCAACCGAATTTTGGTATAAGGACTTTCTATTAAAAGTTGCTTATTCTTTGCAGCAATTAACATTTTTTTTAATAAAGTAAAAATATTTCTGATAGTTCCTGACGCTAAATTTTGTTTCTCTAAGTAAATAATAAATCCTTGAATATCATCTCTTTCTATTCTATGTAGGTAACAATTTCTAAAGAAAGGAACTATGTAAGTACTGCACAACCATCGATATTGAGCATACGTAGAACTTTTAACTGAAATCTTCACTTCGTTTTCCAACCAAAAAGTACACCATTCTTCTAACAATTCTTCTCTAGGCTCCTTGCCTCTCTCAATTAGCTCTGCTTTTACCACAATCAACTTTGTTTTAACTTCTTTGTATTTTTTAGCATATACATACCCATATTTAATTGTACCAGCCTTATCTCGACCTTTAATATATCGACCTTCCCATCTCCCATCTTTTCGCTTATAAATATTTTCACCTTTTTTAGCCATTTTAGCTCATTCCTTTGTTAATTTATTTGACCATTTTTTTGACGGCTAATAAAAAGCTCTCTAAAAAGAAGGATTTAGTGTGAAAACAGATAGATTTGACTAAGAATGTTTCTTTTTTCGATTATATTCTCATTTTTTTTCATTTTAAGAAAAAAAAATGAGAAAATACGAAATAAAATCATGTTGACTTCTTATATTTTTCCAATTAAACTAGTACTTAGTTAGAAAAAACACCGAATCTTCTTCTTTGTACAACAATGAGGAAAAATATCAAATAAATAGTAAAAAAAGTTTCTGCATAGTTTATATGCAGAAACTTTTTTATGTTAAAACTTCATATTCAGCTATTGTACTTGAAATGATGCCTGCTCTCTTTGGAGGCTCATTTTCACTCTCTTCTTTTTTTGCTTCTTTTCTTTGATGCATCTGTTTGAACGATTGACTATTTACCCAATTTTTTTGATGCTCTTTTGATGTCCATCGACTTAAGACAACTAATTCAGTTACTTCGGGATCCTCTGGTAATATTCGATGCATTAATTGAAAATTTAAAAATCCATCTACCATTTCCATACTTTCTTTAGTATGACCCGCTGTAAACTGCTTAATAATTTTTTGTGAGTGAGTCGTTTCTGTCTTAATTGTATTCGTTACAATATACATAACTTTTCCTCCATTACTTTTTTTTTATGGTTTCGATAAAATAATCATCAATGATTTGCCCTTGATCAAAGTGAAGAATTCGTTGACAAGTTTGGCTGAGAAACTCTTTATCGTGAGTAATCACTAACACTAATATGTTCTCTTGATGCAACCAACGAATCGTATTACTGACTTCTTCCATATGCACTAAGTCTAACCCACTTGTCGGCTCATCAAAGATGATTAATTTCTTGCCTGATAATACGGCACTAGCAATCGCAACACGTTGCTTCTCTCCTCCCGACAAGGTCTGGGGATGTCTTAATAACAATGATTTTAAATTTAACATCTGAACAACGTTATCAAACTCCTCAGTATTCTTTGCATTTATACTGATTTCTTTTTCTACCGTTTCAAAAAATAATTGTAAATTAACGTCTTGTAGCACCATAAAACTCTCTTTAATCAAATCTTTTGGTCGCATCTCCAATTGATTCAGCATAATTGTTCCCTGATTTGGTTTTAGTAATCCTGAAATCAGTTTTGAAAAAGTGGTTTTTCCAGCCCCATTACTGCCGATTATACCTGTTATATAAGAACTAGTTAAAGCGAGTGAAGAAATACTCAGTACAGAAGGCTGTTTACGATAATGAAAATCAAGCTGCTCACATGCTAACACTACTTTGGCAGAACCTTCTATTCGTTCAATTCCCTTCTTAAAACACGTTTGCTGAAGCGATCTTAGCCCCATCTCCTTGATATCAAAAGAAGATTTCTCTTTCATTTCATGACTCGTACGACTTTCTACAATTCTGCCCTCATCCATGATTAAATAGCGATCAGCAAGGTCCGTTAGATAATATAAGCGATGTTCAGAAACAATAATTGTCATCCCTTGATCTTTTAATACTTGTAAATAGGATTTCAACTGAGTTATAGTGGCTTCATCTAAATTACTTGAAGGTTCATCCAATATGAATAAACGGTGCTTCAACATACTAGCAGAAGCAAATGCAATTAGTTGCTTTTGCCCTCCTGATAAATGAAACATACTACGTTCTAAAAATTCTTCTAATGAGAACAAGCTGGTTATTTCATTGATTCGATCGATCATCTCTTGTTGAGCCACACCATAATTCTCCATAGCAAAAGCCAATTCAGAATAAACATCACTCGTAAAAAACTGAGTTTTTGGATTTTGAAATACAACGCCTATATCTCTGACATATTCATTAAAATCTTTTTCCAACAGATCATGGTTCAACACAATACCGGTTCCGGTCAACTCACCAGTATACAATTCTGGAATCAAACCATTTAAAATCCTTAATAACGTTGATTTTCCGCAACCACTTTTTCCACATAATACGACAAACTCACCAGCTTGTACTTTTAAATCCACTTGTTGGATGATTTCTTCCTGATCTTCATAAGAAAAAGTTACAGCATGTATATCAATCATTAAATAAACCTCCCAAAAATTCCACAAAGAACTAATAACCCAATCAATAAATAATCTTGAACTTTCAATCGTATCTCATAGACACTTGTATGTGCTTTTGGATTTGCTAAACCCCGAACTAATGCTGCTGAAGATAGATCTAGCGATGTGTTTTCAGCTGACATCAAAATCGGTACAATAATATACTCCATTGTTTGAAAAGGATGCAAAAACAAATCAATAGTAGAAACTGCAATCCCTCGATATTTCATTGCATTGCGAATACTTTTAAAATCTTGAAATAATGTGGGGAAAAAACGAAACAATACGGTTAACGGGATAATCAATCCAAAAGGTGCATGACACTTTTTTAAAGCCGCAATCCATTCACTGATTTTTGTTTGATTCAATGCAAACGTTGCTGCCATGATCGTTGGTAACATCCGCCTATTGCCCACAAATAAAAAATCAAAAAAAGCTGCAAACGAGTTATCGATATAGGGGAATAATAGATAATCCCCCAAAACAAGCAACCAAAATATACCATAAAAAATCATACCTTTTTTAAAACCGCCGTTTAAAATGAATAGCAAGAAGAGCAGAGTCACAAACAAAACTTCCGCTTTAAATGGCAAAGGGAACATCAGTAAAAAACTAGCAAATAAAATCGTACAAAGTTTACTTCTAGGATCAAATATTACGTATGTTTTTTCCATATCTTTTTCCTTTAGTTTTATCAAAATGTTTCACATAGATTTTTTGTCCTATGAAAATGCCTAAGATACTACATATAATAACCGCTGCCACACAGACATAGAAAGTTGTTGCTGTGATTGGTGCAAAGACTTTATCAATGTAGACAGCATCCTTTCCACGAGCAATCAATGAGTCAACATAAGCATTTTTCATAAACCACAGAGGCAATACTGGTCCCATCAAACCAAAACTAAATATTGTGTAACTGATCATAGTTCGTATTTTTTCTGTCAGTTTTGCGCGATATTGAATCCAATCAGCCGCTACTGCACATAAAATATTTGGTAAAAAAGATAAGGGAAAATGGCCCGATACTAAGAAAAACAACCCCATTACACTCCCCATGATCGTGATAGCTCCAAAACGAGGAATACGGTGTATGACTAATAAATAAACTATCCCAGCGAAAAGTGCTGTTGCACTTGGTATAAGAATAGAATTAAATGCTGGAATTGTAAAACGTAAAATAACCATGGCGATCGTTACGACCAAAAAGTAAATGGCTGTATAGATTCCTATTGAAATAAAATCTTGAATTTTTAACTTTTTCATTCTTGGACTAACCCTTCTTGTTTTATTGTGAATAAAAATAATAGCTGACCGTACAGATCGCTAGTGATTTTCAATTGATAACGCCCTAGTTTTTCCAATTGCGCACTAGGTAATACTAATTGATCTTCTAGCAAATTATACTCTAATAAGTATGCGTTCTCGAAAGTTTTTTTTGTTTTAAACAGTTGAAACAGCGCAGTTTGCTCCTTCAACTCTTTAATAATTTCTGGGTCTATTGTTAGACAAATCATCTCTCCTTGAATATATTCAGTTTGAGATAATTCCGGTGAAAAAATCATTTGACGCTTCAAGTGAGATTCAAATCGAACATCTTCAAACCCTTCAGCCAGAATTTCAATACTTATAGACTCACCAGTTTCCCAGCGATCAAATAGTTGATATCTAGGTTGATCTACATTTGCTAAAAGACCGAATTCTAAATGATTCTCAGGTTTATGATAGAGGTAATCAGGCCATAACAACGGGATTGTTTTACCATTTTTAGTAATGGTAAAACTGTAAACGTATTTACCGTATGCTTCATGAAACTGATCATACGTTGTAATTCCATACTCTGGTAAAAATTGAACCATTGCTGCATAACTATAACTAGCAAATGAATATAACTCATTTACATACTCTAGTTTGTTTTGAATAATTTGAACATGTTTTTCCTGACCAACTTCCAACAACTCCCTAATTCCATAAGTCCCGTCTAAAAATAGACGTTTTCTTTTATAGCTAACATACGATGATGTTTGCTCTTCAGTTACAGGTATCAATAACTGAATACCCTCTAGTTTTTTATTGAACTCTGGATATTTATCGGGTTGACTCTTCGCTAAAATAAAATCTTTCGTATTTATATAAATTGGTACTTCATTGATACTATAACTACCTTCATCATTTAGAGTAATTTTTTTCTGATTTGTATGGGGAAATCTACCTACAATTTGCTGGAACTTATTAGATAATTGATAGTCTGTCTCTTCTAAATAAGGACTATCAGCTTGATAAAATTCGAAGAATGTCAACTTCGTCTCACAGATAAAATAACGAGGTAACGGTTTATTTTCAATATATGTATGATCGTCAAGCATTACTTGACAGTCTACTGTTTTAGAAGTGGCATATTTAATTGAAAATGTATCTAATTGAAGCTCATACATTGAAGCACTCCTTTCCTTATTGGGTTAGTATATCACAACAAAATGATAATGAGAATCATTATCATTAAAAAACATTTTTTTGTATTGAGCTCTATTTAATAACTGTACTAGTAAAAAATAGTTCAAACCAAGAGTACTTAGTTCAAACTATTTTAATTAAATCATTTTTAATGTGTGGTTCCTGTATTTTCCTCAATATCTACATCAGTTGTCACTGCTGCTTCGATTGCAAGCACTAGCGAATCGGCAATCGTTTGAATCGGCATAGAAGGCGTCCCGACAGGTCGGTCAATTACTTGTGTTGGTTCAAATGGCACATGGATAAATCCGCCCTTAACACCTGAAAACTCTCTATCAATCATGTACAATAGGCGATACATGATATCGTTACAAACAAATGTGCCTGCAGTATAAGAGATATAGGCTGGTAAGCCATTGTCCTGAACATTTTTCATCATCGCTTTAATAGGTAATGAAGTAAAGTAAGCTGTCTCTCCGTCTTCTTCTAATTTTGTCCCAATTGGCTGATTCCCTTTATTATCAGGTATTCTCGCCTCAGCTAAATTGATGGCTACTCGCTCAAATGAAACGGCGCTGCGTCCACCAGCTTGTCCGACACAAATAACAATATCAGGATTATGTTCTTCCATTGAAGCTTTTAACACCTGCCCACTTTCTCCAAAAACAGTTGGTATTTCCAATTTAATGATTTTGGCTCCTGCTACTTCATCTGGAATCAATTTTACTGCTTCGTATGCCGGATTCACTGAATCTCCACCAAATGGATCAAAACCTGTGATTAAAACTTTCATTACATATCTCCTCCTAAAATTAATAACGTAAAGAACTCGTCTAGCTTGGGATGATAACTAGAAAAATCAAATGACGTATTTCTATTTAATTTGATCTTTTAATGAGCGATCAGCCCGCAAAGCAAGAGAAATTATCATTTAAATAAAATCATGTATACAACTTGAAAAACAAACATAAAAATAGCAATAAACCATTGATTTTTAATCACACCATATTTGTCCTTCATCTCTAACATAGCGACTGGGACTATATTGAAGTTCGCCGCCATCGGTGTCAATAGTGTACCACAATAACCACAAGTTAGTGCCAGCATACCAATCAATGCTGGATTAGCACCATAAGCTAATACAAAAGGTGCTCCAATCCCGACTGTCATCACAGTTATTGCTGCAAAAGCATTTCCCATAATAATGGTAAATAGCATCATTCCAAAAGCGTAAATAATGATTCCTATAGATACATTACCTTGAGGGACAATCGTTCCAACTGCTGAAGAAATCACCGTTCCAACACCTGCGCTAGTGAATACAGCACCTAGTGACGCTAGTAACATTGGCAACATACTCAAAGGTCCTACAGTTCCTAGCATGTCCGCTGCATCATCTAAAAAAGTCGTTGGTTTATTGTGTTTAGAATAAAACATTAAAATCAAAATTGCTACTAAAACACCAGCACCAACACCAACCAATGCACCCAATTTAGTAAATAAGGCAAAAATGATAGCAAATACGCCAATGCTTAAGGCAGGAATAAAAATCTTCATTCCCAATTTATCTGACATTTGCTGCATATATTCTTTAGAAGGTAGTTTACTTTGTCCTTTACTGACTTTTTTCAAGATTGCTGGAATCGTCATAGAAAAGATCAAAAGACCGCTGATTATTGAAGGAATAAAGCGACCACCCGCAATTACAATTCCTAATGCACACCAAAAATAGCCCGTACCATAACGATGAGGATTACTTTTATCTAGTACATTCTTGATACCTGTATAAATCAAAATCAGACCCATTAAAATATATAAAACTTCCAATAATTTCTCACCAAGCAATATTTCTGAATTCATAAAGTAGCTCATGATCGTTCTCCTTTCTTCTCGATATCGCCGTAATATTTTTTCATCAAGCGGCGATCTTTTGTATAGAAATAAATGCTAGCAGTGATCAATGCCACAAGTGCAACAGGAATTTCAACAGCTGCTAACTGGACTAATGTGACCTCGTAGCCTAGTTCTTTTAAAGTTGATTGAACTAGCAGTCCTCCTGAACCACCGATAAACAAAACTTGTCCAAAAAACCAGCAGATGTTTTCCATCGCTGAAGCCATGCCTTTTAGTTCCTCTTCATAATCTTCATTTAATTCTAAATTTTGCGATTCAACTGCCCCAATCGACATTGGTAAAATAATTGGGCGAACAAACCCTGCAACTCCACCAAAGCTGACGTTGAATGCCGCAAAAATCATTCTGAAAACACCGTAAATATCTATAATTAATCCTGCTGATACTTTTTTGAATCGACGAATTAAAGATGCTGCAGATTCTTTTAAACCATTTCTCTCTAATGTTCCTGTTGCTAACATAATAATAATAAAAATTGCCATACCTCGATTACTTACAAAACTTGTGCCGAGAATTTCAAGCATGCCTTCTACTCCTATTCCTCCGACTAATGCCGTCACAACTAAGGCAATCATTACAATCAAAATCGAGTCTAATTTCATTGCAAAACCGACAATAACAATCAGTACGCCTAATAAACTAAGAATATTTTCCAATGCTCACACTTCCTTCTTCTTTTATTTGAATCATGTTTTGAAAATAAAGTGTCGATCATTTTCAAAATTGATGCTTCTTTATTATACACAAAATTTGTTTTATTTTTAATTTTTTAATATAAATAAAAAAGTTAAGACTGATATTCTCACTATCTCAGCCTTAACTCTTCCTCTTAACATAGAATTTCTAATTAAAATAAAGTAGAATTTATTTGTTTAATGAATTAAAAAATGCCAATTTTTTCTTCAGCATTGTCGTAGATCAATTTTTGCTTCGCATTATCCAACTTCTCCCATCCTTCTCCGAAAATATGCTCTACACGGCCATAACTATCATAAGATAGGATAAAGCGATGCTGATCATTTTCATCATTGATGATGGTATATAGTTTGTCTTCTTCATCTTGACTGATTTGCCAAGTACCTGAATCAAACTCTTTTGCTATTGGTATGGAAGTATTTTTTTCTAGTAGTTTTTTTATATTCTCTGTTACGTATTCTGGATTATCGTTTAAATTTTCCTTGCGTTCTTCCGATGTTAAATAGTATACAACAAAGAATTTTTGCGACATCATTGGACGAACTTGAATGTCGGCCCAGAGTGCATTGAATTTGTCTTTTGGCAATACTTCCCAACCATTTCCAAAAACGTTAGAGATGTTTTCGTCTTGGTCTTCTTGCAAGATAATAAAAGGCTCATCATCGTCTAAAAGAGTCAATGCTGTTACAGAACCATAATCAGCAACATTATCTGGTGACGAATGAAAATCATATCTGGAATCGATTTTTATTTCAGGCAACTCAGATATAGTCAGGTTTTCAGCCATTTCTTTCGCTTGTCCAACTAAGTTTGACTCTATAAAATTTGCTCGTTCTTCATCCTCTCGATCAATGTAAAAATAATAAACAAACTGCTCATAAATATTTTCACTTTCTTTCAATTCCAGAAGACTGTTTGCAGCATAATTCGTTTTAAAATCACGCTCTCCGCTGTACATGTTTTGAATGTCAGGTAGTGACTTATAAGAATTTCGATCACTATTTTTTGAAATAGTACCACCAATTTTAACAAGTGCAAAAATCAACAAAAAAATAGCCCATAAATAGTGTCCACCATTTTTTTCTTTTTTTGGGAGAATCTGTACTGGTTCAATCGGTTGTAACATAGCTAATTCTTCTGCTCTAAGCAATGTAGGGTTCTTTTGACTTAACTCCTCCCAACATTCATTCACTCGAGAGTGACGTCGCAAGCTAAAATAGATATATCCCATTAACAAATTGACGATTGTAATAGGTATCGTTAGTTCAGCTTTATCATATTTTAGGACGTCATTCGTAGATCCATTTTCTTTAACCCATTGATAATAGGCACTAAAAAATTCGCATGTCTTACTCTCTTTTAAAGACTGCGATTCACTAAGCAATGTCGTATATTCTGTTACAGTTTGTTCTTGCTCCATTCTGAAATCTTTCAACAAAAGATAAGAAATTTGTAAATTGATTAGATCATAATCTTTTGTAGTGATTAATTTACATATATTTAGGCGCTCACTCCAAGTACTTTCGTTTAAGTTTCCGTGATCCACGATTTGAAATAGCTCATATCGATTAGTAAAATACTCGATCCTTTGCAGTTTAGGAATCTCTTGATAAATTTCAAAAGAAAGAGGAGGTACTTGTTTGATTTCAGTCCAAGTATACCGAAAGTAATCACTGGTTTTATAATCACTCATGAATGAATCAAAATCAAAAAAAGTAGCTAAATAATTAATCACTACATTTGATAGCACACGATAATTGGCTAGTAAAAATTGCTGCATCATTACTCTTATTTCATCATGTTCATCAATTGACCACTCCAGTTCATTTGAAAAAAGCGGTGTCCATTTTTCTACATCAGCAAAGAAGTCCTTTTTTTCGTAAATTGCTGTCAATTCTTGATTAAAAATCTCAACATATGAAGATTCTTTCGATTCCTCTCTCTGAGAGCTATTATTCTTAAAATCATTTGTCTCCAAATTCAAACGATTTTTGTCGCAATCAAATTCAGCTGTCCCTTTGATTGGAAAAACTTCGGGGAATACATCTAGTGATATTTTCTCTAGTTCAGTTTCTTGACCTATTTCTAGTGACTGTTCAAAGTCGTTCTGATCTGCAATTGATTGGTCTGTTCTAGGGTCTTTCTTTTCAATTGGTCGATTGCTTTCAATAATTGATCCTGATAAAAAAATAGCAGAATCAAAAGCTTCTTTAAGTATCTGAAATGCTAAAGGATCTTCTTCTACATCCATCGTCTTTAATTTTGCTGCGTATATCTGTTTGATTTTCTTTTTATCTGAAGTTGGTTCCAACCCCAAAATTTCCCAACAATTCATAACCTCAACCCACTTTCTCACTTCTCTAAAGTAGTTTCATTCACTTTTTTTACCTCATATTTATTATGACAAAAAGAGTTCATAATAACAATACTAGAATACGTTAGAATTAACTCTTTATTACGATCATTCAGGTTTTATTTATCCCTCATAAATTCTTTTAACTCTTCAGTTATTGTTTCAGACTGATTATGCTGAAAATAATGTGTTCCTGTTAGCTCAACTCCCTCTACTTTACTGATACTTTTAGATTGTTCTTCTTGAAGTTCAAGCCAATTCTCTAATGTAGCATTATTTTCTTTTACTACAAACAAACATAATTCAGTCCACAATCAAGTATCTCATTAGAATAAACGAATCAATATCTAGCTTCTCAAAAACAGTATGTATTTCTTCTATAATATTTTCTGCACGACGTTCTCGTTTTGTCTGATTGCTTCGTCACGGATCTCCTACTTAGAACGAAAATGATGGTAACGAGCACCACGAGATAAACCAACTAATTCATTTACATATCTTGTAATGAAGAGAGTTACTAAAAGACCTGTCAAATGAGCTTTATACAGCATCGTTTGACAGGTCTTATTTATTTATTTTTAGCCAAAGTAATAACTTGCGTTGCGATTTTTTCTAAGAAGGCTTGATCGTGTTCCACTAACAACATGGTTGGTTTTACTGATAAGATCAATTTTTCTAATTGCTCTTGGTTAAAAACATCAAGATAATTTAGCGGTTCATCCCAGATATACAATTCTGCGGGCTGTGCCAAAGATTTTGCCAGCTCAACTTTTTTACGTTGCCCCATACTCATTTGCTCGATACGGTTTTGAAAAACCTCTCTTTCCATTCCTAATTTATGCAAGTTATTGAGAAACTCTTGATGATTCAATCCTTGTTCTTCAGAAAACTCCAGTAACGTTCCTTGATTATCCTCATAATTTTGACGAACATAACTAATATTTAGTTGAACTGGACGAAGAATTTCACCTTTAGCCTCACCTTCGAATTGAGCAAGTAAAAAACGAATGATCGATGATTTTCCAGAACCATTTTGTCCTGCTAACGCAATTCGCTGTCCTTGGTTTAATTCAAAAGAAATCTTCTGAAATAGCTCTTGCTCTTGATAACTTAACACTAAATTCTCCACTGTTAGTAAACGCTTGTGATGTCCAGGATGATAATTCATCGTCAGTGGATCAATATATTCGATATCTTTTAAAAGACTTTCTTTTTCTGATAGTTGGGTTTCCATCCGATGTTCGATTGTTTTTGATCGTTTCATCGTACGGGCAGCCCTTGCACCAATAAAACCAGTATCGTAGATTGCTCCACTACCTTTTTCAGAGGCTTTCCCATATTTATCTTGCTCTTTAGATCGAGACCATTCAGCTTTTTCAGCAGCTGTTTTTCTCAAGCGGCTAACTTCTTTTTTTAATTTTTCATTTTGGGCGAACTCAAAGTCATCTTTGATTTTCTTTTGCTCTTCATAAACAGAAAAATTTCCTTGATAGAGTTCCAATTGGCTTTTTTCGATAGATAAAACGTGGTCTACAACCTCATCGACAAATGAACGATCATGACTGACGACAATGAACCCTTGACGTTTCTTTTTTAAATAATCCGCTACTTGTTTTCGTCCGATGATATCTAAGTGATTAGTAGGTTCATCGATCAACGAAAAATGATGATCATCAATAAACAGTAGCGCCAATAGGACTTTCGTTTGTTCCCCACCAGAAAGGGTTGTATACTCACGCCATAAAATTTCTGGATCGACCTGCAGTAAATTTAACTCGCGCTCAATTTCCCATTGTTCAAAATCACTGATTTCCTGCAACACATAATAGGTTAATTGCTGCTTGTTTTTAATTGGTTGTGGAAAGTATAGAAATTCTAATTGATGCTTGATTTGACCGCTATACGGAAGTTGATTCTGTAAAATTTTAAGCAATGTTGTTTTACCACGACCGTTTCTGCCGATCAAGCCTAATTTCCACTGTGTATCAAAGTTTAAATTTGCTTGATCAAATAGCAAGCTTTCTTGTGTATCATACCCAAATGTTAGATTTTTTAGTTCAATTTTTGACATAGTCTCACCTCATTAAGAAAAGCGAAAAGAATCAAGTTGATTCTTTCTGTTCTTTTCAGAATCAGCAACATGTTTACGGAGTACACAAAAAGACCCGTACACTGAAAAATTAATGCCAACCCTGAAAATCTGCACACTGCTCCCTTGATAATGTTTCAAAGTACAGTCTGAATGCAGCTTCAACAAATTGACTTAATTTTTCAACGCACGGATCCCTCACTTCGTTTTTTAGTGCATTTAATATATCATGCTTATTTTAGTTTTGTCAACAAGCTTTGCTTTCTCGACTAGTAAAATCAGTGACGTTATGTATAATATCCTTTATATTATTAGCTTTAATCTATGACCGTCTGGGAGGTAACCTTTTGAATAAAGACCTATTTACAAGTGATATTTACCTAGTGTAGCTTTCCATGGGGATCGTCTCTAAAGAACACCAGACAGCATCGATCAGCCAATCTTTACGATTTTAGATTCTTTAAAAAACTGATTTTTTCTGTCTCACTATTTGGTCTTGAACAAAAATTTCCATATTTTAGCCTGAACAATCTTGTTTTTTGAAAAAAAACTTCCAATTTCTTTCCCCCCTCTCTTTTGGGCTTCATTATCCTTTATACTAGAATGGTCAACAATTATTTGAGCAACTGAGCGAGTTCAAGATTAGTTCATTTACATTATTCAGCAAAGGAGTTTTACTATGAAAATCGAACACATTGGTTTATGGGTAAGAGACTTAGAAAAAATGCGTACGTTTTACGAAACTTATTTTAATGCTACCTCTTCTGATCTTTACGACAATCCTAAAACAAGTTTCCATTCTTATTTTTTAACATTCTCTGATGGTGCTAGACTTGAAATCATGCAACGGGATGATGTCATTGATCGTATAACAAGAGAAGAAATGGCAGGGTTTGCTCATTTAGCGGTCTCATTAGGTAGTAAGGATACTGTTGATAATTTAACTACTATCTTAGTTATGGAGGGTTATGAATTATTAAGTCCCTGTCGCACAACTGGTGACGGTTATTATGAGTCTGTAATCGCTGATCCAGAAGGGAACCGCTTAGAATTAACTATTTAGCATAAATATGAGATGGAGGCAATACAATGGATGTAAAAGCAATTGTTTTAGATATCGATGGAACACTCATAAATGATGAAAAAAAAATGACTAATGACACAAAAGAAGCTTTGATCGATGCTCAAAAAAATGGGATTAAAGTCATTCTAGCTTCTGGCAGGCCTACTCCAGGTATGTTGAAATACGTTGAGGCATTGGACATGGCTCAGTATAATGGAATGATCGTGTCTTACAATGGTGCTCATGTGCTTGATGTCAGCACACAAAAAGAATTATTCAGCCAGCCACTTTCTGTTCAAAGCAGTAAGAATATATTGGAACATCTTAAACAATTCGATGTGAAACCAATGATTGCTAAAGATGATTATATGTACGTCAATAACGTTTTTGACGGTGTTCTAGATCTAAAGTTTGCCAACAACTCATTCAACATTATTGAATATGAGGCACGCGGTGGAAACTTCCACTTATGTGAAAAAGAGGATTTAGCAGCTTTTGTTGATTTCCCGTTGCATAAAATTCTTGTAGCGGCCCAGCCTGAATACTTACAAGATAATTGGGAAAAAATTTTCGCACCATTCAAAAACTCTGTCAGTGGTGTTTTTTCTGCACCAATGTATTTTGAATTTACTGACCTAGGAATCGACAAAGCAAATGCGTTAGAACAAACATTAAAACCATTAGGTATAAACAAAGAACATATCATTTCATTTGGCGATGGTCATAATGATCTCTCTATGATTAATTATGCTGGTATGGGTATCGCAATGGGTAATGCCGTCGATGACCTAAAAAAAGCAGCCGATAAAATCACGTTATCCAATAACGAAGATGGCATCGCTAAAGCATTAGCCGAATTACTATAAAATAAAGGAGCAGTTCGGAAAAAATGTCGAGCTGTTTCTTTATTTTTACACATAATGGCAATAATCAAGTATAATTCAGTTATCCAAACCTAACTGAAAGGTGTTTTATAGAATGAACTTAATTCTTAGATTGAAAAATTTAAATAAACTTACCACAAGTGAAACGGCCCTTGTAAACTATATTCTAGATTTTCCAGAAAAAGTGATTCATTTTTCTCCAAAAGAATTGGCTGAACATTCCTTTGTCTCTATTTCAACGATTTATCGCTTGATCAACAAGCTAGATCTTGATGGATTGAACGATCTTAAACTAGCTTTAGTCAATCATTTAAATGAGCATGCCACAGAACAGATTATTGATGTCGATTACCCGATATCCGCAGAGGATAATCATTATGCAATGACAAAAAATTTAAAGGCCGTCTATGAACAAACGATGCAATCAACAATTGATGCAAATACGGTTGAAATGATCGCACATGCTAGTGCACTTCTTGATAAGTCGGTGTTTATCGACATCTATGCTTCTTCTGCAAATATCTATTTTGCCCAGAATTTTCAATTTCAAATGCAAGAAGTTGGCAAAAGAATCAATGTTCCCATCGATGATTACATGCAAAACTTATCCGCTGCAAACAGCAGTCCCGACCATCTATCAATCGTGGTTTCATATGGTGGACGAGGCGCTAGTGTTAAAAAAATCTTAAATAATTTAAAGGAAAATAAGAGTAAAATTTTATTGATTACATCAAAAAACAGCCCGCTTCTCTCTGAAAGAGTCAACGGTGTTCTGTTGTTCTCTTCACTAGAAAATCATTACAATAAAATCTCTTCCTTTTCAACTCGGACGTCTTTAATGTACCTTTTTGATCGATTATATCTTAGTTTTTTTAACTATGACTATGAAAAAAACTTAGCTTATAAATTAGAAAATTACAAAAAAATGAATCCTGACCTGATTTAGACGATTCAAAAAAAGACAACTCCGATTGAAAAAGAGCTGTCTTTTTTCGTGACTAATCTAATAAAGAAGTTCTATCAAAATATTGAACAGTTTTGATCCACCTAATAGTTTAAATACTAAGAAAACCAGACTTAAGGATATGAACAAAACGAAAAGTGTCAAACCAAAACGTCCAATAACTTCCTTTCTATTCCATAAATGATCTGTAAACGATAGACTGATCAATAATGCAGATAAATAGAATAATCCTATTACAATCATATTTGAGTATTCACCTGGTAAAAAAGAAAGGATAAAAGCAAACAAGCTAATGTAAACCGTTAAACTTACTGGACTAAAGAGAACGTCAAAAACGTCTAAAAATACTATTTGTTTCCGAAATAGTTTATTTACGACAAAAAAATACACTAAAACAAAGAACAAAAAATAAACACCGATCACTAACAAACTTTCAATAAATAAGGATAACGGTGTTTCCTGCGTATACCCATTTATAGTTCCAATACTGCGACTAACTGCTAGACTATTCAAAACAACCAGCAATAGAAAATTAACCACACCGAAAATTGGGATACTTGGTTTATCAACTCCTTTGATTTGGCTATTTAACCAGCTAAAATAGTTTTTACTCTCCTTTTTCAGCTGCTGAACAGTTTGATTATTTTTCAGCTGTTCATTCAAATTCGATTGAATCTGTGTTCCTTTTTCTAAAATAGTTTCAACTGTCTGCTCTTCTGTTTTATCTTGAACTTGTTTTTTGCCACACATTGGGCAAAATTTTGCTTCGTTCTTTATTTCTTTCCCACACTGGATACAATAGTTCATATTTACACCTCTACCAATTTATTAACCCTACATCATTTTTCATTTTCAATACTCGGTAAACCGATTGATTCAATGCCTCTTCTGTGTACTCTCCTTGCGCGATTCCTTTTAGCACGTATGGAATTTGTTCTTGGAACGAAGAAGATAAGATTAAATCATTTCCTGCTTTTAAAGCGGCCAGCCCTGCCTCTTCTTGAGAAATAAAATCCGCCAGTCCTGCCATATCCATATCATCTGTCATAATCACATTTTGAAACCCTAATTCATTTCGTAAAATATCATGAACTGGTCGAGATATCGAAGCCGGCATTGAATCATCAATACTCGTAATGATATTATGTGAAACAAGCACACTATCAGCGCCAGCCTCAATCCCTGCTTTAAAGGGTAAAAAATCATTGCTCCTTAACTCATCTAAACTACGAGTATCATAAACGATTTCAACATGAGAATCACGATTATTCCCATAGCCTGGAAAATGTTTCAGCGTTGAAGTAATCTTTTGTTTTTTTAATTCTTCCACACTGATCTTCACGAATTCACTTGTTTTTTGTGCATCAAGTCCTAACGTTCGATCATAGATAAAGGCCTGCGGATCTGTTGCGACATCTGCATCGGGAAATAGCCCACTTTGAATCCCATAAGAATGTAGAATGTCTGCTTTCTTTTGAATGTCTGAACGAATCCCTGCAAAACCTGATTCTTGATACACTTCTTGTGGTGATTTAAATGTCTCTGGTACTAAACCTGTTCCTCTGCTCAAGCGGGATACCGTACCGCCTTCCTCATCTGAAGCAATGAATAATGGAAGTTTGCTTACAGATTGATACGTTTCTATCTTTTTCTTCAATGAATCTGGTGTTTCTGCTTCTACGTCACGACCAAATAAAAGGTAACCTCCTAAGTGATAATCTTGAATATTTTCTAGTTGTGCCTCAACTGGCACACGTGCTAAAAATAATTGCCCGACTTTTTCTTCAATGCTCATTGTTGCCATCATTTCATTGATTGCTTTTTCTTGACTTCTTACTTGATTTTCTCCATTTTCGTTTGTTGAGCTTACTTCAGTACCTGTCGTCTCTATACTGGTTTTTGTCACACCTTTTTGATTTACTGTTTCTTTTTGGCTAAACAACAAAATTACCGCTAAACTGATGCCGAAAATCGCAAGTAAAACAAGAACTGCACTGATAATCATCTTTTTATTATTGATGGTACTTCCTCCTTAAAAGGTTAGGCAATAGCTTGAAGATAGAGAATTAAACGTGCAAAAAGTTTCAATAGACTTCTTACTCAATTCCACCATTATCCACTACTTCAAAATTTTCTTTGCCACCTAAGCTTTGAATAGTGAATTTCTTTTCTTCTGTATTATAAAGAAGTGTTGCCTTTTGATAACGGAAAATTTGTGTAACATCTTTTTGTTTATAATCTTTGTAAATTGTTTTGTACTTGATTAGGTAACGAACATTGTAAGTATTTTTTCCACTCACTTTGATTGACTCCACTGTTGGAGAACCATTAACTGAACTTTTGATTTTACTATCTCGGACAGACTGAATGAACGTATCAAAATCTTGATACTCAACATTATTTTGACCATCCTTAAAGTAGTTTGAAAACTTTTGTTTTGTTGTTTCATCATAGGTTGAATAAGTTCCAGTATAGCTAGAAACATCTGAGTAAAAACCAGTTAAAAAGAATTCCACATCTGATTTCCTTTGAATACCAGAAAAATCTAGCTCAAGGCTTGAAGAATACGATTCTGGGTCGTACCTACTTGCTTCAAAGGAAGAATCATCGATTGTTTGTTTCTTTGTCTCTAGGACATTTTTATCCTCTAATACCTTTTTTAATTGAACCGTCATTCCTTGATGCCAGATTTTATCCTTTATTTCATATTCTCCATTCGATAATTGACCAACTTTTTTATCATCAATAAAAACTTCAGCATCTGAAAAATTCGACATCAACTTAAATGAAATTTTACGAAAATCTAAGCTGACTTCACTCATTTGATCCGTACCTGAATGTTGAGATTCAATTAAATCGATCGTAGTTTCACTTTTTTCACCAGCTAACTCCCCTTTTACAGTATATTCAGCTGGTGTTAAAGGTCCCCAGACAGTTTGAAACTGATTTTTGTCCGTTGTTTCCTTTTCTTGATCATTCAAAAAAAGTTTCATCTCTTTTTGATTCGCTATAATGGTGATATAACTTGGTCTTAACGCCCACTGATAATCATCAAACATCAGAAATTTCTTCCCTTTTTTTATAGCGGTCAATGTCCCCGTTTGGTTGTTGATGTTGCCTAACTGAGTGATAAGCTTGGAAAATGCTTCTTTATGTTCATTCCGTTCATAATAATCAAAATACTTTTTTAATTCTTCTTTTGTTACATTATAATTTGGATCGACTGAAACCGTCAATTTTTCCATCTGATTTATATCTTTATTTTTAACTACTTCTATCATTCGTTTAAGCTGATTCTCTTCGCTATAATAATTTCTCGCAGAAAAATAGAGTACAAATACTAAACATAAAATGACTGCTGCTATACTTAGTATAATTTTTTGCTTTTTGTTCATTGGCGGTTTGACGGTATTAGACTGGATTTTTTCAGCTTTTTGCATACTTTCTTGTGATATAACTTCTTGATTCTTACTATTTTCGAATTTCTCCCCGCAATTTTCGCAAAACACTGCTTTTTCATCATTTTCATGATGACATGACTGACAAATCTTCATTCTTTTTCTCCTATTTTTTATTCATTTTTATTCCCTCTCCTATCATTCTATTTTATGAACAAAAAGTCAACTATTTTTGCGATTTAACTACATATAAATTAAATTTTATCGAGAAAAGGAGCCTACTATCTCCCGTATAAATAACAATTTTAATTTAATTCTTTATTTTTGACAAAAAGATAGCCACATGAGAAGCTTTAAGCGTAATATACAAAATAAAGAGAGAAGGTTGGATTTTTATGTCAACAATGGTATTTGTAAATTTTCCAGTCACTGATGTAAAACGTTCTACAGAGTTTTATGAAAAACTAGGCTTTAAAAAGAATCAAGAATTTTCAAACGAAGACACAAGTTCTATGGTTTGGGATGATAATTTTTGGATTATGTTATTGAATCATGATTTCTACAGTAAATTTATCAAAGACAAAAAAATTGCGGATGCGAAATCTACTAGTGGTGTTTTAGTAGCCTTTAGTTTGGAGAGTGCTGACGCGGTGAAGAAATTCGCTGAGACTGCAAAAGCAAATGGTGGCGATTATTACAAAGTTGATATGGGGATCCCTGAAGATATGATGTTTGGACTTGAAGTTCAAGATCCAGATGGTAATTCTTTGGAACCAACTTGGATGAAGATGTAAATTAAAGTTCATTATAAAAAAAGCCATCGGTTAATTTAGCCGATGGCTTTTATTTGAAAAAGAATGCAAAATCATTTACATGACATATACTTTTTAATCATATTTTTTTCTACTATGTTTGTGCTAGCATATAATTGCTTCTCTATACATAGAATCAATTATAACGAATCGAATGAACAGACAAAATAAAACCTTCTCGAGCCCATTTATAATGATCATTCTCCTAAAATTCTTTAGTCTTCGGACTTTCTAAGCCTAACTCCTGCTCTTTATCTTCCGCTAATTTTTTCTGCAATTCTTTATCATAATTTCTTGCAACTGGAATCATAAAGTTGATTGCTCCACAGACAATCGCGCCAACTCCTGCAATCACAAACATCTTTTCCACACCAATTTTATCTGCTAATGGTCCTGCAAAAAGCAAGCCTACAGGTCCAGTAACGCTCAACAAAGAATTCAGAACACCCAATACCCGTCCTAGTACATTGGGTTCATAGCTTTGTTGGATCATCGCCATCAGTAATGTGTTGAAATAAGGAGTTGCAAATCCTGCAATCGAATTCAAGAGAACAAAATAGAGGAACCCTTTGTTTGTTGCTGGCAAGAAACCACTCAACCCGATCGTCACACCAATCACCGCATAAGCAAAAAAGATCAAATTCATACGATTTTTCCATTTCCCGAAAATCCCGATCACTGCTCCTCCAGCCAACATTCCTACTGAGTAAACTACTTCTACTAATCCAGCTTGACCAACAGTTCCATTAAAGTAATTCATCGTCATCAAAGGATACAAACTCGCTGCTGGCATAAACAATAGCATGAAGATTGCCCCAACAATCGTAATATACCAAAGGCCTTTATTTTCAAATAATTTCTTAAAACCAAATTTAGTATCCGCTAAAAGATGAATTTGCTCACCTTCGGAGGTGATTTTTGGAATTGTGACTAAAATCAACAGCCCAACACCCAAGACCGCACCAAGAACATCTAACAAAATTAGAAAATTCATTGGAATCACTGAGTACAAAACTGCCCCTAAAGCCGGAGCAATGATAAAGTTTGCCGATTGAACCATGCTAAATTGGCCATTGACCTTGGTCAGCTCGTCTTCTGGTACCATCGTAGGTAATATTGACTGTATTGTTGGCATTTGAAATGTTTGAGCAACTGAACGAACGAATAGCGAGACAAACACTAGCCAAAGCGGAAAATCGGCTGAAATCGTTCCAACAATTGATAGAACTAGAGCAAAGATTGCCACAATAACATCAGACACAATCAGCAGTATTTTTTTATTCCAACGATCAATCAACGGCCCTGCAAATGGGCTTAATAACACCATTGGTAACATTCCCAATAACATCGCAAAACTCAAAATAGTGGCTGAACCTGTTGTTTTTGTTAAATACCAAATAATGGAATATTGTACTGCCATACTTGTGATTCCAGATAAAAATTGCCCTGTCAAAAATAGATAAAAGTTTCGTTTCCATTTAATAGGCTTAAGTGAAGCTAAATTTTTAGACATAAAAAACACTCCTCGATTGATTCATTATTATTTAATTTAAGTCATAATAATCTCTCCTAATTTTGAAGCGTTTGTCCAAAATCAGAACAGCCTATCCTTTTTTCAATCGTATTGAATCGATAGTAGCTTTCATTATATAAATCATATGGCTACATCCTTTCTTTATATGGTTATGCTCTAAATTGATTTTACTTGACGTGCGCTTTTCAAACAAGTAATTGATTTAGTATTTGAGATTGATCAACACTGAAAAAACCAATCACTTTTTAAGTGATTGGTTCAACCAACAAGTATTCCTTTTTCTCTTCACACTAAAACACCTTTTCCACGCTGTAACTGAGTATTCTTTTTGATACGTTGTCAATCGTTAAGAACTTTCGCTTACTTCACTGACCACCAATCCACTACCTAATACCAGCTTTTTGATTGGCTAGTCTAACAAAATAACCCAGTTGTAGATTTTCTCCTCTCTGTTTAATAGTTGAAGTAACGATTTGGTACTTCACTGTAATAGTGTGTAAAAAAACAAATTAGGTTTCAACAATTTATTTTTTTCTACTAATTTTCTTGCACGAATTCTACTGGCTGAAAAACAGTTTCTCGCTCTTCTTTATGATCAAATTCGTCAAACGGACTAAAGATAATCTTATTACCATCCCAGTATATTTTTGACGTTGTGTTCAATATTTTCCCATGTAGCTTAATTTGTTCACAAAATTCATTAGCTGTCATCGTATAACCTACTAAATAAGGATTATCGCTTGGCTCTAATTCTTCTCCTGTTTCACGGTTTATTTCATTTAATACTTTACCTGTTCGTTTATCAAATGTTGTAATGATTCTTTTCTTCTCTGTAAAACTATGCACTAGCTGTACTTCTGATTCTTGCTCATCGACTTCACTCATTCCTTGCTCTAATAGTACCCAATTATATTTCATCAAATCTTCTTTCGTCACAGCATCATTATGTGTTATATCGATTGGTCTCACTAAATCATTGCCTTTAAATTCAGGTATCTTTTTATTATTTTTAACACCATCTAATCGTTCTGTTGGCTTATCAGAAATTTTATTTGCTTTAGCTCCATCTGAATCCTCGGCTTGTACTTCTTGTGTTGCTCTAATCAATTCATAGGCAAAATAACCAAATACAACACATCCTAGTATTACTATAATAATACTGAACAAAGATAGCATTTTTTTATTTATCATCTTATTCATCCTTTCAACGCCTTAAAAAAAACAGTTTTAAGTGTTTATTTATTTGGTTTCATTACTGTGACAGATTCTTCTTTATGCTCTTTTTGATCTTCCGATTTTGGCAGTGAGTTAGACACTGTCCATAAAATAATATTCTCTCCATCCCAATACATATCCTCGCCAACTGTATAACCTCCATAATTTACTAAAATATGATTTCCATTCACTTCATACGTCATTGTCAACCATCTATCCTCGCCATCGATTTTCTCTTTTCTCAAAAATCCGTCAAATGTAACAGTGCTATTTGATCCATTGTTTCCCTTGACGACTGATTTCCATGACGAATAAGCTGTCAAATCTGGATTGGTTGCGGGTTTCAGTTTCTTGATTGTTTCTTCTGTATATGGAAAAATCTCTTCGTTATGAGGTTCTAGGACAATACGCTTAAGCTCAGATGATTTAGGTTCTAAAATCAAATTTACTCCTTCCATTTTCACCAGATAAGATTGAACGTCTTCGACTAATTCATCTTTATCATTAAATACACCAGTAAAAATGGTTAATTGATTCCCTTCAAGGGTATATTTAGGCTCGATAAGCGTAAAATATTTTATGATCATACGGACTTCATCTTTATTAAACTGATAAAAGTTCTCTTCATTTTGAACTTTCCAATATTTCGTTGATTGTAAAAAATTTACTGAAACTTTTTTTGTTGGTTCGGTTGTAGTTGAATCAACAGAACTTGGTTTATTGATTTCTTGATGTCTTGGCCACATTAAGCTACCAAGGAAAAGTAAACAAAAGATCACCAAGCTGGATAAAATGATTTCTCCCCATCTATATCTAGACGTGAGATATCTAACTTTGCTTTGATTCTTCTCAGTTGTTAGTGCTGCTAATGATTCTTCTTCTGGTACTTCGATTTGGTTCATGGCTTTTTGTAAAATTTTTTTCTCGTTATCAGACATAGTAATCCTCCCCTAATGTTTTCTTAAGTGCTTCACGTCCTCGCTTCAAATTCGTTTTGACAGTCCCTTCTGGCATTGTTAATACTTCACTGATTTCTTTCACTGTATAATCTTGATAATAGAATAATTGTAAAATCAAACGGTATTTATCTTCTAAACTCATAATTGCTTTCAACACATCAATTGCTTGATTTTCGTTTTTTGATGGATCAATTGGTTCTTCAAATTCTGGATTATTTTGTAATTCACGGATTTGAATCTTTTGATTGATTACTTTACTTGCCTGTCTGGCCATGATTGTACAAAACCATGTTAAAAAGTAGTTAGGCTCTTTTAAAGTATGGATAGATTTTATCGATTGAATTGTTGCTTCTTGCATAATATCTAAAGCATCTTCTTTGTTACCAACGTATATATAGGCCATTTTATATATATACTCATAGTTTTTACGCAAGATTTTCTCAAATGAATGTATATCTCCTTTAATTGCTTTCTTGATTAATAAAAGTTCTGAATAAGTAAACTTCCCCATTTCCTCACCTCTTCACCCTAATAGTGTAAAAAAACTGCTGTTAGGTTTCAATTATTTTTTTAATTAGCCATACTAAAAAAGAGCCAAAACTTTATCAGTTTTAGCTCAGATTATTAAGCGATTATCATTTTATGACTATTTTTATTGCATTTTATTATTATCTTGACCAACCTGTGTCAGAGTTGTGGGAAGAAACAGACTAGAATTGATTTTAAGTAATAGCAATAAAACAATTGACGTTGCGATCGCTGTAGCCAAACCGCTCAATCCATTCATGACAAATGAAAATAACCATGGATTCATTCCCCATAACGCAAAGCTTCCCCAGAAAATCACCCCTGCGATAAAGTGCCAGAAATAGCGCATAAGTGTGCCAAAAAATGAAGCATACACAATAATTCGGCTACTCTTTCCAAATTCTCCATTTCGAATCGCTTGCTGCAATTTATTACTATAAACTCCTGCAAATCCTGCAAATCCAAAAGCCAAGATATACTCGATGATCACTTGAACAGGCATCAAATAATAGACTTGAGCTGTAGGAAAATGTAGCAAGCCCCAAATAAAAGCAGAAAAGAATCCAGCTTTAGCCCCTCTGCGTAAAGCGAAAAGAGTGATTGGAATCATACCTAAAGATATTGAAAAACTGCTGCCAATATTTGTTGGAATAAAAGACAAGACCATCGCGATCGCAGCCACGATCGTTCCTTCGATCCAAACTTGTAATGTTACTTTTCTTTGCATAAAAATACTCCTCCTTGTAGAACAACCAATTCACAAAGGAGGAGTAAAAGTTTCTATTTACTCCATCACAATTCCTACGCTCGTACTAACGAACAGGTTCGAAGGGTTTAGAGTGGTTACTCATTCTCAGCCGGAGCTCCCCTTTGCGATGGGTTCTATTTAATTTTTAGTGGTTGTCATTATAAACAACAACAGAATCGTAACATGCTACTCTTTAAAAGTAAAGGGATTAAACAGCTTCTTTGCCAATACCATCTAATTTGAGTGATTTTTTCACTGAATCAGCTAATCCTTTAACTTGCTTCGTTTTACCTTTACTTTTAAGGTAGAATAGAACTATAAAAAGGAGGAGTAATATGAAACTAAAAAAAGTGGGTTCTATTTTGGCAATGCTAGTAGTTGGAGGAGTCATCGGTTATGTTGCTGGTTATCTTTTAGCAGATCATACATTATCTGGGCTTGATATCGTGGGCTTTTTCTTTGCGCTAGTTATTACATTCATTCTCCATATTGCCATCCATGAAGCTGGGCATGGTTTTTTTGGGCAATTAACTGGATATAAAATGGTGAGTTATCGGATTTTTTCATTTATGTGGGTCTGGCAACAAAACGGATCAATCCAATTTCGTCGCCTAAAAGTACCTGGAACTCTAGGACAATGTTTGATGGCGCCTCCGCCGTATCAAAAAGGAAAATTTCCATTTCGGATGTATTTATTAGGAGGAATTTTCGCAAATATAGTAGCTAGCATTGTCGTTGGAATCTTATTTGTTCCTCATTCATTAATAGCTGATACTTTTGTCCTTACAGGAATTTTTATAGCTTTCACGAATGCCATTCCTATGGGTTTTAATGACGGGATGAGTGTAAAAATTGCCTCTTCTAGCGAAGAACAACAACGCTTATTGTATATACAATTTGAAGTAAACTATCAATTGAATCAAGGCTTGACTTACCTAGAACTTCCTGAGCGATATTTTGAGTCAGTGCCAACAGGTTCTAAACAATCCTATTTCAACGATTATCAACAATTTTTACAAATCGCTCGACTGGCGGAATCCTTCGATTGGACTGGCTTACATGATCTAATGGAATCACTCTGGAGTCGATTAGATGACTTGATCGAGTTGTATCAAACAGAAGTAAAAAAAGAATTGATCTTCTCTTTAGCAATCACTAACCCCAAAGATCTCAGACTCCTTGAACTATGGTCGGATAAAAAGGTAACAGCGAGCTTAATACAGCCTCTAATGGGAAATAAACGAATAGAAGCAGCTTATTATTATTTTGTTAAACATGATACCAAGACTGCCTTAGATCGTTTAGAAAAAGGAAGAATGTTAGTAGACAAAGCACCAAATCTTGGAGACGCAAAAGCTGAAATGAAATTGAATAACTGGCTTTATGAAACAATTACTATAAATGATGATCTTTAAATATAAAAAAGTGATCTGGGATATTTAAAAATATTACCCTAATCACTTTTTATTATTTATCTAAAATCTCATGCTTTCTTGATAAAGTAAACAGTATACTTTTTCTCAGTAAGAAGCTTATTCCTAGCATGTACTCAGCTTAGTACTCACCTTTAATAACAAAGAAGGAACCTCTAATCGTGCCTGCTAGTTTTGATTTTTGTCGAGCGAATTTAAACTTACCATCAAATTCTGCTGGAACATCCATCCCATCCGACAGCTTAAAACCGACAGCTCGTTTGCCACCTTCTTCAAGCGTATACATTACATTGACAGCCAGACCATTCTCATAAAAAACATAGGCCATCTTGATACCATCTACTTCAAAACTTGAAACTTCTAAGGGTTTATATGGAAATGTCATTTCTCGTTCCGCTAAAACTTTTTCGATCCAAGCCAAAGTGTCAGGATCTTCACTTGCAGGGTCAGTCACAAATTCATGTTTGTATTTATTCCAATAATAACGGGCTTCATTCGCACGTAATCCAGCTAATGCATCTGCTACGGGAGATGTTTCAAAACCAATTGTTGAGACATTTTTAAAATCTACTTTATATGACATATTGGCTCCTCTTTTCTTTTTTGTATAGGAATATTATATGTAAAGAATACATGAATGACAAATAATATAATTGAATGCATCTTCTTGAAGTTGTCTTTACTCTGAATACAATTGATAAAATAAGTTGTAAATTTATCGATCATTTACTATAGTTAGAATAGTTAGTTTGCGATAAAGTGAACAATAATTTGTATGTCTTAACAATTTTAGGAGGTTCCAACATTGAAAATCCTTTATATATCCATATCTGGTAATACACGTTCATTTGTAAAACGCCTTGTTTCATATGCTGCTACAGAACATAACACCCAAATAGAAGCGAAAGAAATTCAGGAAAACTCAACTCTTGATGACGAGACTACTCCTTTTTTCACTTTTGTTCCGACCTATTTAGACGGAGGAAATGGAGTCGACAATGGCGATACAGAGATTCTTACGGAAACAATGAGGGAATACCTGGAGTATCATGGGAATTTTCGTTATTGTTTAGGTGTTGTTGGTAGTGGGAATAAAAACTTTAACCATCAATATTGTTTAACAGCTAAACAATATGCTCAGAAATTTGATTTTCCTTTTTTAGCTGACTATGAACTCCGAGGTACCCAAGAAGATTTAGAACGTGTCTTTACCATTTTAGCGGCGTCTGTTATTAACATTAAAAAAACATAAACTCAATCACAAGCAAGACTCCTCTATCTCTTCATTAATGTGATGGAGAGATTTTTTCAATGAAATTTCCACTTTGTTTCATCATAACCGCTCGCTTCACCAACACTGATATAATTCAGTATGCCTCCACCCCAGAAATAAGTGTTGATTGGAACACCGTTATGAAAAATTTTATAGTAGCCATCGCCTTTGTCAACAATTACAAATCGTTGTGCATTACTTTTAGCATCCAAATAAATATAGCCTCTAGAAGAAAAGTTCCAATAATCATAACCGCTTGTATAGGGATTGGCAGATCTGATTGTATAGATATTGAACCCTTTGTGATCTAAATAAACGCCATCACTACTAGTCCCTAAAACAGCATATTCCCAATTGCCAACTTCAGGCGTTCCTCTAAAATTCCCTTTAAAATCACCATTCATTGTGTAGGCACTCATCTTCACTTTTTTTTCCAGTTGGTAGTGCTGCGTACCCAGTTACTCCAAAATATAAACTTGCACCAATCAAACTGCTAAGCAATACGACTATTGCTATTCCTTTTTTGAGTCTTAAGTTTTTTACTATCCTTTTCATTTTCTACCACCTTATCTTTTATTGAAAGTAATTTCACAAGTTAATCATAAGTTAGTTGATTAAAAAAAATAGATCATATTCGTTTTTACAAAACACAAAAATGACCGCCTTCTTTAAATCATCTATAAAATCTTTCAATAAACTTTTTTTAAGCCTCATACAATCACAATACATTCTCAGCTCCTCTAAATTCCTCAAAACTCTAGTCATTATTGTTAAGTCGAAGGATTATTTTGATCAGTTGTTCAACAATAAAAAGAGAATGCTGCAATCAACATTCTCTTTTTGTTTTAATTCAGTTTTTTTACAATAACTCTTTTCTCAATTCCTCATCTGTTCGAGTAGACAAATATTTAGGTGCAATATCTAAAACAGTATATGCCCCAAATTGTTTTTCCTTAGCCAAACGAACACACGCTCTTGCATAAGCAACTAAAACACTTGCAGTAAATTCAGGATTACTTTCCAGCTGTAAATTATATTCAATGACTTGTTTGGTATTTTCGTGTGTTGTTCCTGTATGCAGGACAGTCCCACCATGGGGCATCGCTTTATGGTTTTGATCCAATTCAGACTGAGAAATGAAATGAACCTCCGTATCATAATCCACAAAGTAATTCGGCATTGCAATGATTTCTTCACGAATTTTTCCTGCTCTCGATTCATCTTCAAGTACGACAAAACATTCTCTAAAATGTTTATCCCGAGTAGTCAAATCCAATTGTTCCCCTGCTTTAAGCTTTTCAATAACATCATTATTTGGAATTGTATATTGAACGGCATCTATCACGCCGTCGATTCTTCTTAGTGCATCAGAGTGCCCTTGACTGACCCCTTTACCCCAAAAGGTATTCGTCTGCCCAACTGGCAAAATACTTTGAGCATACAAGCGATTCAAACTAAACAACCCTGGATCCCATCCCGTTGAAATAATTGATGTTGTTTGATTTTCTTTGGCTACTTGATCTACTTTAGCAAAATGTTCCGGGATTTTAGCGTGCGTATCAAAACTATCGATCGTGTTGAATAAATGAGCCCATTCTGGTGTTTGTGTAGGTAAATCTGTCGCTGACCCACCACAAAGAATACAGACATCAATTTCGCCTTTTTTCCGTTTCAGCTGGTCCATCGTAAATGTTTCAGCACCTTCTGTTTCCACGGTTTTAGGAGCTCTTCTTGTAAAAACCCCCACTAATTCCATATCTTTATTTTGTTTTATCGAACGTTCAACCCCGCGTCCAAGGTTTCCGTATCCGATGATTGCTACTTTTATCATACTAACATTCCTCCACTTCTATAAATCAGATTATACCAAAAGAAAAAGACATCTGACAATTGGAAGTTGAAAAAAATGAGCTGGTTTCTTTACTGCTCTACTATATTCAATTGTTTCTTTAATTCAGTCATGATTTTTTGTTTCTCCTCATCGGAAATACTCTGATATGAAATCCCTTCTTCTCCAGTAAAACCATCTCCAGTAAATCCTTCACCTTGCATTTGATAACTTTCAATGTTCTCTAAGGCTTTCTGATAATTTTTCATCAAGAGCGTCATTTGATCTAGTGTCATATCCGTTTGACCATTTTCACCTATGACATTCAGTAACTCTTGATAGCGAAACACACTTTTCATCGAAGTTAATTCTTTAGTAAGTTGAATCGTTACTTCTCGTTGTCTTTTTTGTCTGCCATAATCGCCTAAAGGGTCTTCATAGCGCATTCTCGCATACTGTAATGTTTCCCAACCCCCTAGATGCTGTTCACCTTTTGGATAATGAATTCCTTCTGCATCAAACTCAAAATCATTGTTGACCGTAACGCCGCCAACTGCATCACTTAAAGCAGCTAATCCATCCATATTGATCACAAAATAATGATTGATTGGGATATCTAAGTAATGCTCAACTGTATTGATCATCATCTCGTCACCACCAAATGAATGGGCATGATTGATTTTGTCATATACACCATCTTTTCCAACAATTTCGACATAAGCATCTCTAGGAATACTGGTGATCGTCGTTTTCTTTAGTTGATTATTGACGGTCACAACCATGATTGTATTTGCACGAAAATCTGTTTTACGCTTAGAATCATTTGCGATGCCTAAAAGTAAGAAACTAACCGGCTCACTATTTCCTAACTCTGCTGGTTTTGTTTTTCGATTTAGTGGTTGATACATTTTATCAGCAGTTTTTTGGACTTTTTGATATACCGTAGCACCATAAACGGAAGCTCCAGCAACGAGCAATAAAAGCAATGATAGGGCACCTAAAATAGTTCTCTGGATGAACCTTTTTTTAGCATTAGAGGTCGAAAATTCCCTATTAAGATACACTCTTTGTAAGAAGGCAAAAGAAATATTTACCCAAGCATAACTTAAAAGAAAACCTGCAATCACATCACTCGGAAAATGAACTCGTAAGTAAATTCGACTCAAGCCAATCAAAAGAACATAACCAATTAAAGTATTTTTTAAAGACGTTTTCTTTAAATAAACAGTTTGTATAATCAAAATCATCGAACAAGCTAAACACATGGCTAAAAGCGAATGACCACTAGGAAAACTATATGAAGTTCGTTCAGCTAACTGCTCCACATTTGGTCGCTGTCTCGCAACAAGCTGCTTCAAAATAAACCCAAAAACACTGACTACTAAAACATTGCTGATCAGCCAAACCGCCAATACTTTATGTTTATTTCGCCAAAGTATAAATGAAACTATAAGGCACACAATAAAAATCGGTACGATCGTAGCACTTTTGGCAATTAACTCCACAATATTAGTTAACAATTCATTAGGTTTCCAACTAAAGCGATAAATCGCAGAATCTAATTGAATAAACCATGGGACTTTTTTTACAACTAAAAAGGTTAGTAATGAAAAAAATACGACACTTAAAATGGCTGGGGTAAATTTCTTTTCTTTTAACGTATACATGCGATAGATCCCTTCATTCATATATTCAGTAAAGCAGTTACTTTAAAGGCATTTTATAAGCCCTTCTCACAGGGATGTCATTCAACTAAAAAAACGCTAAATGATTATAATTCCTAATTGATGGGAGTGGCTCATCTAGCAGTCATCTCGTCCACCATCTAACCACGTTCCAAAAATAACACAAACAGGTATTAAGACGACCTACAGTCGGTACACAAAATAGTTTTTTATACACCAAAAGAAAAAAGCCAAACATTTTTTTCCTAAGACGTTTGACTTTCAATCAATCTCATCGTCTGAGTTTTAGCACTATACAACGTAAAGAAACATTCTTAGCTATTTTATGAAAAGCCTTAATTCGACAATTCCTGTTTTACACATTGGCGTCTTTCGACGTTTCTGCGCAATAGCCTATGTTTGTATAGGAGCCTCACCTAACAAGGTTATTTATCTATTTAATTTTCACAATAATACCCTTGAAAAAAAATTTTTTCAAGTTGTTTTAAGACTCTTTAGTTTTTCTTAACTTTACGTCCACGATTTTATAACACTAATTTGTGTCTAGATAAAAAAAAAGCTGGAACATAACTCTATGAGTTACATCTCAGCCTCAAGGAATCCGAATAAACGGTGGGCGCAGAAGCAACTCCTTCTTAATTCTCGGAGTTAAACACTTCTGTCCCATCCTCTTCTTTCTAAACTTTTTTACTCGTCTAACTCTTCAAATTGTGAGTTATAAAGTGACGCATAATAGCCACCTTGCGCAAGTAATTCTTCATGTGTTCCTTGTTCTTTGATGTCACCATCTTGCATATACAGAATCTTATCCGCATCTTTGATCGTTGATAAACGGTGCGCAATAACAAATGATGTACGACCAGACATTAAGTTATTCATAGCTCCTTGGATCAACCCTTCTGTTCTTGTATCAACAGATGACGTCGCTTCATCAAGAATCAATATTGGTTTATCTGCCAAGATTGCACGAGCAATCGTTAATAGTTGTTTTTGCCCTTGGGAAATATTTGAAGACTCCTCATTTAATTCCATATTGTAGCCACCAGGCAATGTTTGGATAAAATGATTAACATGAGCCGCTTTTGCTGCTGCGTAAACCTCTTCATCCGTCGCATCTAGACGTCCATAACGAAGATTTTCCATGATGGTTCCTTTAAATAACCAAGTATCTTGTAAAACCATCCCGATATTTTTACGTAAGTCTGCGCGGTTAAAGTCTTTGATATTATGACCGTCGATTTTAATTGCACCAGATGTTACATCGTAAAAACGCATCAATAGTTTAACCATTGTTGTTTTACCTGCACCAGTAGGACCAACGATTGCTACAGTTTGCCCTGGATCAACATGAGAACTGAAATCATTGATAATGATTTTGTCTGGTGTATAACCAAAACGAACATGTTCAAAGTCGACCATTCCTTTAGCTTTATCGATTTTAACTGGATTTGGAACGGTTTGAGCTTCTTCGTCTTCTTCAAGGAATTCAAAGACACGTTCTGCTGCTGCTGCCATTGATTGAAGTAAATTCGATACTTGAGCCAATTGAGCTATAGGTTGCGTCAAGTTACGAACGTATTGGATGAACGCTTGAATATCTCCGACTGTAATCGTACCATTATAAGCTAAAATCCCACCAAAAATCGCTACTGCAACGTACCCTAAATTTCCGACAAAGTTCATGATTGGTTGCATCAAACCAGAAAGAAATTGTGATTTCCAAGCTGATTTGAATAAGACATCATTTTGTGTTTTAAATTCTTTAAGTGAATTTTCTTCATCGTTGAATAGGCGCACAATGTTATAGCCACCGATTGTTTCTTCTACTTTACCATTGATTACACCAAGATATTCTTGTTGTGTTTTAAAGTATTTTTGCGAATTTTTTACAACAATCAAAATCAAAATCATTGAAATTGGTACGATCAAAATCGCAATACCTGTCATTTGCACAGAAATCGATAGCATCATTATGATAACACCAATGATTGTGAAAACAGATGTAATCAACTGAGTGATTGATTGGTTTAGAGATTGACCTAATGTATCTACGTCATTGGTAATACGTGATAATACTTCACCAGTTGTACGGCTTTCAAAATAGTTCATCGGCATGCGATTGATTTTTTCTGAAATTTCTTTACGCATACGATACGTGATTTTTTGTGAAATTGTTGACATGATCCAACCTTGTATGATCCCAAAAGCAGATGCAACTAAGTAAAGTCCTAGCATAAATAGCAAGATCCCACCGATTTTGTTAAAATCAATGCCGCCAGTTCCTTGATATTTTTTGATTAAACCATTGAATAATTCTGTGATTGCTTGTGATAAAATTTTTGGACCCCAAATATTAAACACGGTTGAAGCAATTGCAAAGATCATTACAAAGAAAACGGGTATTTTATAAGCACCAATATAGGAGATTAATTTTTTGAGTGTTCCTTTAAAATCTTTGGCTTTTTCCACTGGAGCGCCATGTCCAGGTCCGCGTCCGCCACGAGGGCGATTTTGTTTTTGTTCTGCCATTATTATTCGCTCCTCCCTACTCAGCTTCTTCTATGCCTAATTCAGCATTGCTCAATTGTGATTGGGCAATTTCTTGATAGACAGTGGATGATTTCATTAACTCATCATGTGTTCCATGATCTACAACGCGACCTTCGTTCAATACGATAATATTATCGGCATGCAGGATCGTAGAGATTTTTTGTGCGACGATGATTTGTGTAGCCCCTTTGATATTTTCAGATAAAGCTTTACGCAAGGCTACATCCGTTTTATTATCAAGTGCTGAGAATGAGTCATCAAAGATCAAGATTTTAGGATTTTTCGCTAAGGCACGGGCAATTGATAGACGTTGTTTTTGTCCGCCAGAAACGTTCGTTCCACCTTGCGAAATTTCACGATCATAGCCTTTTTCATTTGAATCAATGAATTCTTCAGCTTGTGCAATTTCAGCGGCTTTTTTCATTTGTGCATCTGAGATATTTGCATCGCCAAACTTGATATTTGAAGCAATATCACCTGAGAATAAGATTCCTTTTTGCGGTACAAATCCAATGATTTCGTGTAACTTGTGTAAGCTCATTTCACGAATATCGATGCCATCGATTGTGATTCGTCCGCCCGTTACATCAAACAAACGTGGAATCAAGTTAACGATTGTTGATTTACCTGAACCAGTTGAACCAATCAAAGCTGTTGTTTGACCAGGCTTAGCAATAAAGTTGATGTGATGTAACACATCTTCATCAGCATCTCCATAACGGAATTCCACCGCTTCAAATTTCACTTCACCTTTGAAGTCGTGGTCATCTTTAGGATGCTCTGGATCTTTGATTGTAGGTTCTGTTTCAAGAACCTCTTCCACACGACCAGCAGCTACATTGGCACGAGGTAGAATGATTGAAACCATTGATAACATCATAAAGGCCATAACGATTTGCATTGTATATGTGATAAAGGCCATCATATCCCCAACTTGTAGTTGGCCGTTGTTCATATTATGTCCGCCGACCCAAACGATAAGAACAGAAATACCATTCATCAATAACATCATGACCGGCATCATAATAGACATTGCACGGTTAACGAATAATTGAGTTTTCATTAAATCAGTATTAGCACCATCAAAACGTTTTTCTTCAAATTTTTCACGAGAAAATGCACGGATAACAGGTAAACCAGTAATGATCTCACGAGAAACCAAGTTTACTCTATCAACTAAGTTTTGTAAGGCTTTAAACTTAGGCATCGTTGTTAAAAGTAGGCTTAAGACTAAAACTAAAACAGCTGCAACAGCCACACCGACAATCCAGCCCATGCCTGTTCCTGTTTGATAAACATTATAAATCCCGCCAATACCTAAGATCGGTGCGTATAACACGATACGCATGATCATCACGATCCCCATTTGCATTTGTTGAATGTCATTGGTATTACGTGTGATCAATGAAGCAGGAGAAAATTTCTCCATTTCAGTATTTGAAAATTGTAGCGTACGTTCATATTGTCCCACACGCAAGTTTCGACCAACAGATGCTGCTACTAATGAGGCAATCAGCCCAACGATAATTGCAGCTACAGCGGAAACAAGGGTTAAGAGAACCATTTTTGTCCCTGTTTTGACCATGTAATCTGTTTGAATTTGTTGTGTATTCATATCTAGTGCTTTATATTCAGCTAGTGTTAATTGAATCCCCACTGTTTTCATGGAATCCGCACCTAAATCGCCTAAGCCCTTTTTAGTCTCTTTACGAGCAGCTTCGACTTTTGCAGGCATAGCGTCGGTTGTTGTTTTAATTGATTCAGCTAACGCTTTCGCTTCGTCGCCCTTTGCTTGGGCTTGTGCAGCTAGTTCTTGAGCTTTCTCACCTTGTTCAGTTGCTGTAGCGACATCCGTCGCTGAAGCTGCCGCAGCACCTGCTGCTTTCGCTTGTTCTCCTAAGTTAGTTGCTTCTTCGCCAAGTTGTTTCGCTTTAGCAGCATTTTCTCCAACCGTTTTGTACTCATCAATAATTGTTTTGGCTTCACTACCACTAGATGAATCTTTAGATTGAGCAGAAGCAAGCATCATCATTGGCAGATTAAAGATATCTGCCAATTTGGCTTCTGTCATGCCTTCCTGAAGATTTAATTTATAAACTTCAACTTCTTTCCCATCGATTTTTTCAGTTGTTTGTTTATAATTGTCTTCAATTATTTTTTTCTCATCATCTGTCATGAACATTTCAATTCCCTGAAGAGTTGTTTTCCTGATTTTTTCAGGTGTGGAATATTCAAGCCCTCCTTGTTGGATACCGACATCGACGATACCCGATGTTAATTTTGGTAAGCTTAAATCACTATTTGCCTGTACGACTAAAAGCACAAGAACTGCGATGACCGCATACCAGTATTTGCCGAGATATTTGAAAATCTTCACTATTGGTCACCTTCCTCTTTCTGGGAAATTTTTTGGGAGTAGTCTACGAATTTTGCCGTTAGCTCGATGAACTGCTTTGTGTCTGGTTCTCCCATTAGTTTAAAAACTTGAACAATCTTATCACGCATTTCTTTCTTTTGAAGCTTTGCAGCTTTTTTACCGCATTCAGTTAGCGTAACATGGATACGACGACGATCATCAGGATGCATCTTACGTTCGATTTGTCCCTTTTTTTCTAAACTCCCTAAAACCACTGCAATACGTGCGCTGGATAGATTTAGTGATTCAGCAAGATGTTTGGGACTTGTTGGTCCACCATAACGATAAAGAAACTTAATTACAATACTTTCACCTTGATTGCTCTTTTCAAGTCTGCTAAATGCGCTATGTCGATTTTGAACCATTAGACGCATAAGTTCTTGTTCGGCCTCTTCTGCGAATGACATATGACTCCTCCTTTTTTCAAAATAATTACTTCTACCATTAATAGCTAATAGTATTAGTAACTAATGCTGTTTGATATTAACGCAAATAGCTTTTGATGTCAATAGAATTTGTTTAAAAAATTAAATGAATACGGTTTTATTTAGAAATCTTAAAAAGTAGTTTAAATGAAACGCTTTAAAACATAATTGACAAAAAAATGGGCTGTAGCACATATGCAAAAACAAACAGTAAATCAAAGTGGATACTGATTTACTGCTTGTTTTATTATCAACATATTCAATTTATTTAAATTAAGCTGGTGGAATGAATTGGATAATTTTTTTATTGAAATGTGAGTAACCACAAGCTATCGACATAATAATGAGTAGCAACTCTAATTCATATCCACCAATAAAACCACTGCCTGATTTTAACATAAACATGGCTGAGCCCAGAATAGCAATAAAACCTAATGAAACCAAAGGGACTAGAAGGCCAATAATCATAAAAATACCTCCGCCAACTTCGATCAGTGCGATAATTACAGGCATGAAACTTGGTAGACCTAAGCTAACAAAGAAATCAGTCGTTCCTTTGAGATCTGAAAACTTTGCTATACCATGTATTGCCATAGTAACACCTAACGTTATTCTGAGTAATAAAAGACTCGTGCTTGTTGCGTTTTTTAACTGCATTGATTTTGTTTCCTCCTTTAATTGATGGTTAATTATATCATACAAAAAATTCACTTACAATAAGTAAGTTTAAAAAACTTCACTTTTTTCATAAGAAAAACACCTAGCTGCATCGCTAAGTGCTTAATACTACTATTCATCTTATTATCTAATTCTCACTATTTAGTAAACTTGTGAGTTCAAATCCGGTGTTCATTTTAGAATAAATCGAGCAAACGACAAATAACTCTTTTCCTCCAAATGTTACCATTTTGTATCGTCCAGAAGATGCCGGTATATGATGGTGACCATGAATAGCACCAATTATGTTATACTCTTCAAATAATTTTTCAATTTTCGGTTCTGAGCAAACATAGGCTCTTTTATACGCTTGACTAGTAGGTGAAAGCATACTCAGTTCATTAAACAACGGCGCATGTGAAACAATTACTGTAGGCATGTGATACTCTTTATTTAATATATATTCCAATGCCTTGAGAATAAACGTTTGTTGTTCTTTTTTTCGTTTCACAAGTGCTACTGGGATGGTCAGTCCTATATAGCGAATACCATTATGAACAATACTGCTATTATTTAACACGTTCATTTTAGGAAATCGTTTTTCGAGTTCGGCTTTTACACATTCATAGTAGATATGGTTTCCTGTAGGCAGCTTACTCCAAGAATCATCTGGATTTCGCATAAGTTCTTGAAACCACTTATCTTTGAAAAATGGCTGCCACTTTTCCCATTCCGTGTTTTCTTTGACAGGGCTCTTTGGCAATACGTTGACTAATTCATGATTTCCTATGACATAGACCCCTTCGATATTTTCATCTAGTATAGAAGAGTCTGCCAAATCCCCGACTATGATATTAAAATTTTTATTTCTGAATGGCAGTTTTCCATCTATCGCATGAACGTCAGAAACAACATTTACTAAATTTGTATTTTCTGTTGGATGAACATTTTCAAAATATTGTTCCAATTCTCTAGGATCAACACTATGAGCAACGTAATTTTTCCTGACCTCAGATAGTTCTTGACCAAACTCTGATCGTAAAAGTAACTTATTCGTTGTAGGTACAGATCGTTTCCCAATAACAATTGAATTTTCTATTGATTGTTTTACGTTCTGAGGTAATAGCTCTAGCGCTGGGTTAATATCTGATTTAAACGTTAAATGTCCATCCGAAATAGCACTACCATGTATAACCGATTCTAATAATCGGATATTTTTTCCATCCGTCATTATAGGTAATGCCTGTGTTAGCTGAACAACAAAATTAAGGTATTCTGAAACATAGCCAGATATTCCTGTCTTCATATTCTCACTATATAAAAACTTCCCTGCAAGATTAGCCGAAAGCGCCCCAGTTTCATCGTGTTGCATTAAGCGTCCCAGAACCTGAATCTCAAGTAGAGGATCTTCAAATATGGCATTATATGCTTGAACGACTTTAGAAGAGTTCTTGTTCACTCGGTTATTGGTCACTTGAAAAATACTTAGCTTAAGATAGGTTTCTAGATTAGTTTTATGCGATTCAATATATTGACGAACTTCTTCCGGATGTAGCAAATATTGAATTGCTGCGCGTTGGATATAGTTTCTAGCGGTATCATATGGGATTGCTGAATAGACAAGATCCCCTCTAGAGGCTATATTTAGCGCATTTTCCTTCATATTATAAGTTAATTGGAAATAATCATTTTTAAAGACTGTTTTATTGACTGGTCGCCGTTTGTTTTCTGGGTACAACTCAATACGAGTCACAAGTTCTGAAGGTAAGCTACGCTCAGATATAGAAGACGAAATTGGATTGGGTTCTTCGACAGATAAGGAATTTTTATGCTTGTTTGATTTCACGATTGGCTCACCTACTTTATTAATTCTGTTGCTCTTTTCTATAATAATTGCTCTTTATCCGCTTCAATTAGATAATGATAGTGAACGCAACATATAGTGAATATGTGTACTTCTTGTAAATGCTGCGAATTTATCGTTTTATTTGTAATTTATGTAAACAGAATCAAAAAATGTTATTTTTAATAACTTAATAATAGAACAAAACCTTTATTAGACTTATAAACAAAAGCTCAATGTTCCACAATATAAGTAATACGCAAAAGGCTATCGATTATTCACCACCTTAATTGTATTATGCTATCTAAAACAAAGCAATTCCTTTTTATGTACTATTGTCCAACGAATTTTTGGGCTGATTCTCTCTGTTTTCACCATATCCTAGCACAAAGTATAAAAAAGCTGAGTGAGTTCTGATTCAGAACACACTCAGCTTCATTCAAAAATCAACGGTTCAATTTATGAAGAAACGATTTTCCGTTTTGCGGCATGCCAACCTCAAAAAATTCTGCTGCTGTAGCTGCAACATCCGCCATCGTTTCTCTTTCACCAATCGCTTTTCCTTCAATCCCTGGACTATAAACCAATAATGGAACAAATTCTCGTGTATGTTGGCTATGACCAATTGTCGGATCATTTCCATGGTCGGCCATCACGACTAATAAATCTCCTTGATTTAAAAGCGGAATCAATTCCGCTAGTTTCTTATCACTGACTTCTAAACGATCCGCATAACGCTCAACATCTTCGGCATGTCCAGCCAAATCCGTTTCTTGGATATTGATAAAG
Organism: Enterococcus sp. AMC1252; assembly: GCF_058216515.1. Taxonomy (NCBI): domain Bacteria; kingdom Bacillati; phylum Bacillota; class Bacilli; order Lactobacillales; family Enterococcaceae; genus Enterococcus; species Enterococcus sp. AMC1252. Next base: position 1,596,173 of record NZ_CM177097.1, on the reverse strand, counting down.
AATAAACCATCTTCATTTGCTTTTACTTCTGAAATCAGTTTGTCGTATAATTCTTTTGTATCTACACCTGGAAAAAGTTTTTCGCTTGATGTTTGAATAATATCAGCGGCTTTTCCAAATAAGAATACAGGAATCCCTGCTTGATCTAATATCGTAGGAATTTGGACATTGGGATCGATCCCGTATCCAAGATGAATGACATGGTAATCATTATTGTAAACACCTGATTTTGGTGCGTCTACTCCAGCAAATGTTCCAATCACTGTTCTAGCTGCTAATAAATCAGCTAAATGAATCCCATGTCCGCCAAATGTAATCACTCTAGATACTTTAACCACTTCTCGAACGGCTTTTCCTAAAGTAGTCACCTCTTCAAATGATATATCATCCAGTGCTGCCGACACATTAAAAACCTGCCCTAAATCCGTTTCTAAATTATCGCCAATGGTCGCCACTTCGTTCACGACTAAAATCTTAGGTTCATCGATTTCTCCTACATAACGAACCCGATAGCCTTTCGCTTTTAAATGCTCAAAAACTTCATCAATCACTTCATTGAATGCTTGGTTTAATGGCTCCTTTGGTGTCGTTCCAGAAATCTCCTGATGACCTAAAAATGAATCAGCACCATGGTGAGTCAAATTCGCTTTTCCTTCATTTGCTTTGGCTGAAAATTTTAGTTTTTCTGTTTCAAATTCTAGAATATTCATCAATCCAAGTTTTTCTAATGTAGGGATTGCCATGTTAGGAACTTTTTCTATAATATGTTTTGCTGTATTTGATCCGTTATCTGCTGGCCTGACAATTGGCACATCCTTCATTGCTCCTACACCAAAACTGTCTAAAACATTTATAATAAATCGACTCATTTTTTAAATCCTTCTTCCTTGACTATCAAAAATCCCGACTATTTCAGGTTTTCCTTTACTAATTCCTTGCACCACTGCCACATCACTTCTCGTAACAAAGATTTGTGTTCGAAAAGCGGCAATCACGGTTGCCCCAACAGTATGTTCCGTTGAGGTGGAAAGATAATAATCGATACTCTCATCTGAAAATGACTCCACCTGATCCTCTGTGTTCGTGATTAAATCATTGATCAGCACTGACTTTAAATGCCCCCTACGATAATAACCACCACCATAAAAATAAGCTCTCCCTTTAAAGTTATGAGATATTTCACTTACATAAATCAAGGCTGGTTTTTCTGGTTGCACCTTATAAGCATGCAACGGCGTTGTTCCCGTCAGCGCATGTCCCGGTTCAGCTTGCGTTCCGCCAATTTCTTTAATAAAGGGAAAAGTTTCGCTACACGATGCAGAAGGAACATTTAATTCAGGGACTTCAAACCCTGCTTGCCGCATAATAGCTCTGGCTTTTTCGATTGTTTCTACATTGTTTGTTTGCGATAATGTGGTATATGTCTCATCGAATAAAAAACAGGGAAAAGAAGTAATGCCACTAAATTCAATGCCACTGAATTCATGAAAAATGTTACTTGTTTCAGCAAGATCCTCTAATAAAAATCCGCCGAACTGCCCTTCATATAGTTGATCATTTTCTGCAACCACTTTTAATAAAACCTTTTGCTTGATTCCAATTTTTTGGGCTATAACATTGACTTGCTCCAATTTTTCAACAGAAAAGACCGTGATATACTCCGCACCGTAAACCATGATTTTTTCTAAGAGTTGATCTGGAATCTGAACTAAGTGACCAACGTTACATAGAGGAATCTGATTTTCCATCATGATTAATGCCTCTTTAAAATCAACCACTACCGCACCGCGGTAACCCAGTCCCATTAATTCTTTTGCAATCAGTGGGTTTCGTCCAATTTGTTTTAGCATAAAAAACAGTTCGATTCCGATTTTCTTGGCACGTTCTAACATCACTGCCCCATTCGTCCGAATCGTATCCAAATCTAAAATGTAAGTATCGGGAAGAATTTGTCCGGTCTGGTGTAAATAAATTCCTGCGTCAATCAACGCAGGATTTTCTTGTTTCATCATTGGTAGAAACAAATGAATCCCTCCCTTACAGCTCTTTCTTCAATAGATTAATAATATGCATGTAAATAAACCATAATTCCTCTGAACTAAATTCTGTAGAGGAATACCCTGATAATTCTTCCCATAATGCTTTTGATTCTGCTAACTTCTCATCTTGCTGAATCTCAGATAAAATCAATTCATCCATACCGATTACAGGTTCATTCTTTTTCTGTCTAGCATCTGCCATAGCAATATGCGTTAAAAACATATCGAGATGTTCTTCTTTCTCAATGACCTTTTGTTCCAGTAAATAGTTATTCACGGCCAAGACAAACTGTTCTGTCTCTTCATCTATCAAGTTTGAGTCTTTTAAAATTCCTAGTTTTTTTCCAATCATTTCAAACGTCCTTTTAATAATGAGGGATCATTTTACCTTCTATCACTTGCTTTTGAACAGATAAAATTTTTGGTTCATCTATCACACTCATCAATATTTTTTTTAATAGCAGATTATCTTTGTGCAACACACAAACTGCTGTACTTGCTAAATCATCTTCCACACTGCCTTCAAGAAATTGATAGTTCAAATGATCTAATTTTCGATCTTTGATTTCATCATAGTTCCAAATCCCCACATCGATCATTCCTTGCTCCAAAGAATAAATCAATTGATGACTTGGAACTTCGATAAATTCAACTTTTTTTCCAGCAGTCGCATTTTCAGTTAAAATCTGTTGATCGTACGAATTATGGTCAATTCCCACACGCATATGATCTTCGATTTTCGCACTTTTTGGATTTGAAAAGATCATTACGTGGTTAGACAAATAGCTACGAGGGCCAAAATCTTTAAAAATCTCCAACTCGCTACCAGATTCTATCGCCTGTAAGGCAGCTAGTTTTGAGACAATCGAAAAATGCATTGTTTTTTCACTTGTCAAATCCATCCGATCTTTAGATCCTCTTACATAAGCCATGCTTAAAGGAATTTCTGAACGATGAAACACTTCATACAAACCGGTAGCAAAGCCTTCATACGTCTTAGAATATGGTAAAGGCATTGTCCCTCGAATCGGTCCTTCAATTACAATTTTTTGTAATCGTTGATAATCAATTGTGGTCAAAATCGTTCCTTGACGCCCTTGACTAACTGTGTGAATCATTTTTTCCTCTTTTAAATAATTAAGAGCGTTCTGAACTGTTCCACGAGACATCCCATATTTTTCTTGAAACTCTGAAATCACAGGCATACGGCTACCTTCAGCTAGTAAAATCAAATCACCCGATAGTTGTTGAATTGCTTTTCCCGTTTTATTTAGAAATTCCTCTTGCATTGGCTTTAATTCCCCTCTATTGACTCTTTTATCATTCTAATGATCGTATCTGCACCCGCTCTCATGGGATTGATCCGAATCATCGTTTTTGTACTTTCTGGCGACGCTGCTCTAAAAGTTCCTGAAAGTCGATAAAACATCGGTACAAATTCATATTTTGATTCAGCTCCCACTGGATTAGGGGCTGCTCCTCGTTTTTCTGCTTGTTTTAACACGTCAGCTGCTATCGGCTGATCAAATTCTACAATAATCACTTTTGACTGAGCATTGGCAATAAACGCCTGTTTTACACCACTCACTTCACCAGCATTTAAACGTGTTTTCACTTCTTCAGAAACTTGCGATGAAATCGCTAAAGCGACAGGAGCGTAAATCAAACCTTGCAACACTGCGATTGCTTCAAATCCTTGTACCTGCAACCCACCAGAATAATTTTCTTTTCGTAACTCTTTGATCAATTCAGCGTTGCCTACAATACAGCCTACTCCTTCTGGACCTAATAATTTAAAGGTTGAAAAACAAGAGAGATCTGCACCGCATTCTACACCGATTTTGGGTACTTTTAAGGTAGAATAGTTGTCGTCCGTGATGATCACTATACTTTTGTTTTGTTTTTTTATTTGTTGAATAACGGCTTCTGGTTGATAGGCGTCATCTGGCTTTTGTCTTGTAAATTGAACGATTGCCAATTGAATATCATTTTCAGTGATCGCATTTCTAATCGCTTCTGGTTGATTAAAATCAGCAACAACTGTATTTAACCCAAGCATCTCAATCGATGTTTGTGTTGTTGGATAAACAGGCGCATCATGAACGAGCACTGTTTTTCCATATTTTTTACTCGCCGCATGTAATGACAGACGAATCGCCATGGTTCCAGCACCACGTACTAACATTGCTGCTTCAGCGGCAAATAATTCTTTCAACACATGCTCTACTTTATTGGTTGTTACTGGCTGATTATACCCGGGTACAACACCTAAATCCCCACGTGTTAAGATTTCTGAACCTTCAAAATTTCTCGTAACACAATCAACGATTTGAAATTGTTTCTTCGTCGCTTCTTCTAGATTCATCGTTTCTAAAGGAAATGTTTTCATGTTCATCTCGCTCCTTGTCTAAAAAAATTCAATGGATTATGAATCAGCATTTTTTCAACTGTATTATTCGCAATTCCTGCTTCTGTCATCATCGGCACAAACGTATCCAGTAAATACGAATAACCAATCCCATTCTTAAATTTCATATTTGATTTCCGAGTAATATCCATTGATAAAAAGACTTGATCAGCGAACCCTCTTTTTTCTATTTCTTTTAACATCGACACACGGAGTGCATCGGGTTGATAGTTTTCTTTTCCAATTGTATCAAATTCTACATAGACACCTTGGTCTAACATTTTTAAAATGTAATCAAGATTTCCACTTAAATCAACATGTCCAATGACAACAGATGCCAAATCAACGCTATTTTCTTTAAAGAATTGAACTTGTTCATGACCATTCGTGCCAAGGGTCGTATGTGTGGTAATTGGAACACCCGTTTCTTGATGGGCAATCACAGATGCCTCGAAGACTTTCTTCTCATTTGGCGTCCAACCATCTTTACTTGAACCGATTTCACCGATGATTTCAGCTTTAATAGTTGTATCTGCGATACCATGTTGAATTTCCTTGATCATTAATTTTCCTAAATCTGCAACTGACCAATCTGCTACAATATCAGGTAAAAATTTTTCAGTGTAAAAACCTGTTGCTTGGACAATATTGATGCCCGATGCTTCTGCCACTTTTTGAACATATAATGGATTTCTTTTCATATCTAAATTTGTGACGTCCACAATATTACGAACGCCTTTATCATAAAGTTCTTTAAATTCTTTGACTGTTTCCTCAAAACAATTTAGGTTTGTATCATCGATATTTTTTATGCGAGACAAATCAATTGTCGTATGTTCATGCATATAGGTTATTCCATTTACTAAGCTCATTAGTTGTCGTCTCCTAAAATTTTTAAAGTCCTGGTGGTGTCATTAGATTAAGCAATACTAAAATATTTGAAATCACACCAACTAATAAGGCACCAACTGGTCCAATAGCTAGATCGACCATTTTCTTTTTAAATGTGCCATTTAATACGTATAGTCCGACAACGAATAAACCACCCCAAGCTGGAGCAATCGCTGTTGCTGCAATCACACCACCAACGAGTAAAGCAATTTCCAAAACTTTTGTAATCGCTGTTCGAATATTATCTCCAGCATCACGCATTCCTGGGAATCGATCTAGTAATACAGAGAATTTCGTTAATAGTAAGACTTCTATCGACATCCAAATACCGCCTGCAACAAACGCTAAAAGCGGTTGTCCCATTGCCGCTCCGATCGAGCCGATGACAAAAACCATCTTGATTCCAGCTGGAGAATAGGTTCCTGTAGCAATTCCTGTCGTTACAACTAATGGAATAAAACCAACAACTCGTGCTAATTCGGTCAAAGCAGCTGAATTAAATTGACCTTCTTGGTATAATGGAGCTGAGAGTGCAGATTCCGTTACAATTGACATCGAAGCCGCCAAAGCAATCAATGCGCCTGATAAAGCAAATAAGTACCAATACTTCTTAATTTGTTTTACTCGTTCCGCAAAGATATTTGCCAATTGTGCCTGAGAATCTGTTCTTTCTCTTTTATCATTCATCGCATAACTAATCATAAAGATCATCCCAACAAGTAACGCAATCGCATTGGCATTAATGACGATCGTATTGCCGTTTGCTAAATTAAACGAACCAAATTGTGTCGTCACTACTTGAGCCAACACTGTTGCTGAAAAAGTGATCATTCCTTTTTTCCAGCCATATTGAAGGGCCACGACCAACGCTGGGAAAACCGCAAAAGCCACTAAAACAACAGACGATACTTGACCAAGACTATCTAGGAAATTATAAGGAAGAATTTCAAAAACTTTTTGAATCGTTCCTAGACCAGCTCCCATCACAACACCATAAACTCCGCCGACTACTCCTGCTATCCAGATAGAGTATTTTTTATTATCTGGCAAATAACTACCTATAATATCTGTTCCTAATAAAACAACATGAATGATGATAACACTAGATGCAATAGACTGTGGAATAAACCCAACAATATATCCAATACCAAAAGCTAACGCTGTGGTTCCCAATGCTGATTTTGTCACTCGTTTTTCACGATATTCTAAAACAATCGGTCTTAGTGCATCGTTAAAAACAGCAATTTTCGTATTCGCCATAATCGTTGTAACAGCACATAATGCTGCCATGATTACTATGTTTAAAGCCATTTCATTACTCCCCCTTATTCTCAAGCGCTTCCATCACAGTTGAAATAATAAACTCCATATCTTGTGAAGTAAAACCAAAAGCAATTTTCCCAGCAGCAACACTTTGATTGATTTCTTCTTCAGAAGCAGTCTTACCTGGCATGCCTAATGTTGCCGTTTTATCTCCACCTAACAAAGCAATTGCCATTGCTAATGCTCCGCCGCCTCCTGTGTTGCAGGCACCAAAATAGTAGTCTGCTGTCCCGTTTTTTAATGCCATTGCTGCATCAATGTCGGTTTTTACGGTGATTTCGTAGTTCCCCTTTCCATACTTTTGTAGCAATTCTTCGATTGTTGCTTTTTCGATTTGCCCACCTATAACGATCTTTTTCATGATAAATCCCCTTTCGTACAAAATTTTGTATATTTAGGTCGAAAAATAAAAATACAAAAAAATGTATTTTTATTTTCACGGTTATTATAGCATCTTTGGTTTTGGATGTAAACCCTTTCTTTAACGTAGGTTATGCCGATATTATTTTAATTTCAGTTTTTCAAAAAATTGGTTGTTTCTTTTACGATCGTTTCCATTTGTGTATGGTGTAAATAATGGGCGCCTGGCAATTGAATAAATTTTCCTTTATCTAACCCGCTTACCTGATCTTGATGCATCTCAAGCCAATTTTTTTGATTCATATCATTATCTGCAACAAATAATAAAACCGGCATATCTTTTGGATACGTTAAGCCACGAGAATCAGCGAAGCTATTGCTTAATTCTTGAAGCTCATCTTTCATCGCAAGACTACTCATGTTCTTCATCGTCAATAACTTAATCTGTTCAAAGTCAGGGTTATCTTGACTCACGCCTAAACCCGTTTCTGGATTCACTTTGATCAACGCTCGAAAAACACCCGATGTCTTTAAGAAGTCAAAGACTGACATATCAATGCCAGGCCAAGGTTGTTCTGGTGTGCTAGAATCAATTCCCACAAAGCCTTCCATTTCACTTGGGTAAACTTGGGCATAATTCACCGCATAAAGACCTGCAATCGAGTGTCCCATCAATGTGTATTTAGAAATATTCAATTCTTTGGCTACTTGATGGATTTCTTCCACGATGTTTTCAACGCTACGACGTCGATTCGTTTGGCTACTTAATCCATAGCCAAATGGCTCAATCGTAACCACACGATACTCTTTCTTCAACTCCTCGATCATCGGTTTAAAATCTAAATAAGGACTAGCTGTTCCCTGCCCTGGTAAAAGTAAAATAGTTTTCTTTCCTTCACCTTCATCGACAACATTCATCTCACCATCAAAGACTTTTAATTTCTCCCCATACGACTCAATTCGTTTTGCTTCACTTTTCAAACTTATCTGGTGAATCGTAAAGGTAATCACTAAGGACACAATTAGGATAGTGATTATACCTAAGATTACTTTACCCAGTCCTTTTAATAGTCTGACGCCTAGTGATTTAGTTTTCAGTTGTTTGGTCATTTATTTCTGCCGCCTTTATCATAATTTGTTGATCAAGTTTCTCTAAAAATGCATCACTGATAATTGGCATTCCAGCATTTTCAAGCATCGTTTTGGCAGCCATCAATTTTTCAAAAAAGGTCTCTACTGTATTTGGAAACAAGGCTTGAATAAACCACGTACTTAAAATCAAGATCGCTAATTCAGCCATTTGCTTCGGTTGCTCAACTGTGACTGATCCATCACTATTTCCTTCGATCAAACAGGTTTCTACCAATGGTGCCATAATTTCATTCGTCGTCCGAATATACATTGAAAAGAATTTAGGATTATCTAATAACGTAAAACTAAGGATTCGAGATTGACTGGCCTCGCTATTGAACATTCCTTCAAATAACAGAGCCTGAATTTTTTCTAATCCATTTAATTTATCTTTTTCCATGATTGCTGTTAAGGCAGCTTCATTAGGAATAAATCGTCTGACGACGGCATCTATGATCTCATCTTTAGATGCAAAGTGGTGATAAACGGCTCCTTTGGTTAAACCGTCTAAACCTTTGACGATATCGGAAATAGACGTTTTTTCGTAGCCTTTTTTTATAAATAGTTGTGTTGAAACATCTAGAATTAATGATTTAGCTTCCTCTGCTGTATATTTTTTAGCCATCGTGATCTCTCCTTCTAATAAAAAAACATTCAATCGGTATGTTTTTATCATACGCTTTTTTGAGGGAATGTCAAATTATATTGATTTTATACTCTGATTTCGTTGGGTTTTATATCATATACAAATTCACCTTGTCTTTTAAAATACATTAATTTACCATTAATTATGTATCTAATTTTCATTTAGCTAACTGAATCACTCAAAACATGAAATAGGATATTCACGATCATTATATTCGTGCCACTCCTACAGTTTTCTCTTCAATTACAGATAACTTTGAATTCTTCAACGATACAATCAATATTCTTGATGATATCCAAGGAATACCATAAGTATTTTATTTCAGCTCTTCATTTTTGGACAGACTTGCTAGTATAATTGAAGGGTTCAATCTCTTTTTAGATTTACCAGATCTAGATTGCATTTGAATTGAAAACAGAAAAACTTAAATTTTTTCCTCATTATCTTAAAATAAGTGATCTATTGTCTCACATTCTAACTCTTTAACAGCCCATGAAAGATCGTCTTGAAAAGAAATTTGAAGTGCTTTATTTTTTGTTAGATTATTCATTACCAATTAAATCACATAATATATTAGCAAAAATTATTATGGATTAAACCAAAAATGCTAATACGTAATTTTTTTGATGGATAAGAAAAAAAGCTGAGTAAGTTCTGGTTTAGAACGTTACTCAACTTTTTTTAAATATAATAGTCAGATTAATTTATTACCGAAGAATGATAGTTCATAAGATTTTTATGTCAATCTTTAGAATCAACAATCTTTTTGAGAAATCTAAAATAGAATTGCTAGCTAATTCAAAGACCGATATCCTCTTTACGACGTTTTTTTATTTATCCAATCTATATTTTCGATAAACTAAGAACATTAAAATAGCATAGGTCAAAGATAACGTCATAATGACAAGCCAAACCAATGAAAATGAATAATTAACAATTAAACCACCAACGATACTTGTCCCTAAAATATTCCCAAAAGCACCAATCAATAGTAGAAAAGAATTCATTCGTCCTTCATACTCTTTGCCTGCCAGCATAGATACAACGACACTAATATTTGTTTGAACAACAATTTCACCTATCGTCAAAAAGAATATAAATAAAATCATTCCAACTAAATTTGAAAAAAGCAACAGACACAAAAAGCTAGCCAAATAGAAAAAACTACCTATTATAATCAATAGAATTGGATTTGTACTTTTAGTGAATCGTAAGATCACTGGGGTGATTAGCAACACCATCGAAGCATTTATTAACATCATTGTTCCATATACTTTTGGCCCATTGGTAAACCATGTATTAAATTGTAACGGTACACTAAATGAAACTTGTATATAAATCATAAAGTTTAAAATTGAAAAGACAATCGCTTTTATTGCTAAATGATTTTGTCCCCATAGCTCAGCCAATGAAAACTTAACTTTTTTATCTTTCTGTTTAGGATAAATCATCCGCTCTTCCTTATACTTTAGTTGAATACAAACCGTGGCTATTAAATTAAGTCCTGCGACCAATAAAAAATACAAGGCAAGATATTGATCAAACCAAAGCCCGTTTAAAAAAGGACCGATCGCAACACCTAAATTTAAAAATAGATATAGTAAAGAAAAACCACTTTTCTTTGTGTTTAAGTTATCATTGGAATTTTCTAAAATAAACACATTGTATATTGGATTAGTAAACCCAAAAATACCACTGATTATAACCAACAAATAAACAACCACAAATGATCCTAAAAACAAAGCACATAAAAAGGAACAAACAACTAATAAATATTGACTAAATAAAAATAGCGTTCTCTTTGAAAACTTATCACTCAAATACCCGCCTAAAAAGATACACGCTAGGTTTACTAATAAAGCAATTGATACAAAAGAGGCAGCTTCTATGTCTGTTTTATTAAGCTTTAACGTTATATAATTAGTTAGTAACGGATAAACAAATATTATCAAACTCGAAACAAATCTCGCTAAACATATGAGATAAACATTTTGAGGTAGTCCTTTATATACAGATAAATACTTTTTTATGATCATTCTTCTACCACCATTAAATCAAAAAAACGATGATACACAGTCAACAGTTTTTCTCTTAACGAATCATGGTTTGCATCTTCAATAATGGCAAAGCCTGATCTAGTCATCGTATCCTTAACATCTAATAAACGGTCTCCAATTGATCTTTGAACTTCAAAGGTAATAATCCCATCAATGTCCTCAAAATCTTTTAAAGTCGCAAGAGCAACTATTTCTCCTGCTTTTTGTGGTAGACAAATCATGCCGGTAAAGATATCTTTTGACTGTTTTGGAGAAACAAATTTTTGTAACTCAACATCAATCATCGCTTCAAACATATCTACATTAAATGTATTCTTGATAATTGGGGGCATAACATCTGCACCGCCAATGCGGGCACCTATTTCACCAAAATACACATCCCCATCTTTTGTAACAAAATATTCTCCATGGGTAACTGTATTATTTATTCCTAACGCAGAAATTACTTTTTCATTTAATTCACTTATTTTTCTAGTAGCAACATTTTTTTCACTCTCTGCTTTTGGAAATATGATGCTAGCAGGAGGACTACCTTTCGTTGCAATATCCATGCAGTTATATAAATATTTACTTACAGAAGAAAAAACGACTTGTCCATTTTGGACAACACAATCACAATGATATTCTTCTCCATCTATAAAACTCTCTAATAGAATTCTATTATCCGAAATTGCTAATAATAATTCATTTTCTATTGCTAAATTAGAAAAATATTCTGAAATATCCTTATTTGATAAAAGTTTTTGAGTATTCAATGTAGCAAATCCATTTAGTGGTTTCGCTACGATTGGAAAACCGACTTTCTTAGCAAACAATATTGCTTCATTTTCAGATACAGCAATTGCATTTTTACTTGTGTTTAGTTCTCTTTGGTGAAGCATTTCTTTCATTATCCATTTATCTCTTACCGCTAACGCTTGATTTTTTTGAATACCAGGTATTCCAAACTTACTTCTCAAATCCCCACCAATTGCAATCAAATTTTCCTTTGGGGCATACAATGCAACAATCTCGTACTTACTTTTAACATCAGCGATAATTTCAGATAAGTTTTCAAAATCGAGTATGTCCTTTACTCTTATACAACTGTCAAAATAACTTCCTACTTGATCATCAAATTCTTCTACGCTGGAAATTAGTATTTTTTTATAGTTATAATCGTTTAGCTTTTGTACCCACCTAGTCCCGTTTTTATCACTGATTGGAATATCACTCAGATAAACAATAGCTTGCTCCATATATTCTCACCTCAATAAACTAAATTTTTTGGTTAACGTTCTGATCTGTTCATCTTCTCCATACAATGCAACAACGACTGGCTCTAAGTCCTTCAATTCATTAGTAGAGATTTCTATTTTATAGTCAGAAAATTGATTGTTTAAACGTTGTCCCTTACTTGTAAACACGACAGATTCAACCGAGTCTAGCTCATTCACTGTCTCAGTAAGTGTCAACAGTGCTGTTGGATTAGATTTTAAAATAACTAAACTGTTCTTTATAGCTGCATGCTTGTTACCATTTAAATCAATTATTTTTTCTGAATCAATCATATCTTCAGTAACATTTGCTAATGCGGCTGATACAATAGCAATCACATTGGCTTGTTCTCCAAATGGAAGATTTTTATTAATTATTATTGCTGTTCGCTTCATTTATTATTCTCCTTTTTTTTAAAAATTACCCAGGGCATGGAAATTCCTTCTCTAAGAATTGCATGGATTTTTAAATTAAAATACTCGGCACATAACGAGTTTGTAATACACGCTGTAAAGCTTTGGTCTTGATTATTCTTAATAAGTTTTTCACATGCTTCCTCATTTGAATCCACATACGTTAACTTTGCGACAGATGAAATACTTGTAATATCTGTCACTAAGTTTTTAGTTGCTTTATGCAAAAATAACTCGCTACACTCTTTTGGTTTCTTGGAATTGCTTGCAAATACTAAGCTGGGTATTTTTTCGACAAAACTTTTGTGTACTTCTAAATCATTATCCATAATAAATTTATTAATGTCTGGATATGCGCCTGGAATCAAAACCTTTTGAATTGTATTTTTCTTTAACGATTCAATTGCTCGTTCAAAGCTTGAAAATCCTTTTAATTCATCACGTGTACTTAATTCTTTAGCGATATGCATACTACATGTCAATTGACTCATTTCATTTCCCAACGTTCCTAAAATCATTATTCTTTAACTCCCCTTTTATTACAGAAAATTCTGCATATTCACATCAAATTTTTATTTTTCACTAAATATAACAATTTAATTCTAATAAGTCAATAACTTTCTGCTTTTCCCAAGATAAGTATAGCCTTTCTTGAATAAGCTATTTAATCAAAGTTACTTTCTGTTTAAAACTTTCTGAATAAACCGAATTTTTGTTCGTTTTTTTCTCTGTTCGCCTTGATTCTCTCTGTCGATTTATTTATACTTAGTGTATAGAATGGAAATAAAAAAGCTGAGTAAGTCCTGATTCAGAACATCACTCAACTTTATGACAATTTAATCCTTGGCACCTTTTTGTTTGGCTGGAACCGAACGGAAATGGTCTTGAAATCTTCAAAAACTGTCCTCACAAGTTTGCCAATAGTAAATGAATCACTAGCTTATTTGTCGTGTCTCTTTTTGAGCCACCACTAGAAAGGATTGCTAGGTTTCTTTAAGGTACTATTGACTTATTCAGGTATTGGACATTGCGTCAATGCCTTTTTTGTTTCTATTCTAGGTCTGATTTTTATCGATGGTGGTGATAATGAAACGTAACGATGTACAAGTTAAAAAATAGAAAAATAAAAAACGGCACCTTACAACCTGACTGGAATCATGTTGCAAGGCCCCGAATAAACAGCCTCACGCTGCTTATCCGAGTTGCCGATAGCGCGTACCGAAGTACTCGCATGTTTTATTGTACTTAATTTTGATTGATTTTACTAGTCTCTTTACTGGATTCTTTCATCTTTTTGGCGATTTCATGTGTTCTTTGGCGAACTATTGCACACGATGAGGCACAGATAGGTCTGATCGTTTTTTATTTTCCTGTTGGTTTTTCAAAAAAATAGGAATGGATGTGTAGTGATGAGTAAAGAACAGAATTTGAAGGCGGTACCTTATCAGGATATTTTGGATGTGCGGAGTGAGTTGATCAAGCTTCGGTCTTGGCAGAAGTCGTTGGCTTATTTGGATGAGTTTTTTGATGGGAATGTTACGAGGAATAAGAAGGATATGCGGATGCGGTATTATTCTTGTCAGCAGTTGTATCAGGTATTTTCTGGGGATTTTGAGGGGGTTTTGAAGGAGAGTGAGGAGATTATAGCGAGGATGGTTCAGAGAGGGAAAATTTAACAATAGTCATAAGAGGAGCTGAAAACAAATTCTCAGCTCTTTCTTTGTGGTTACACATTTCCAGTAAAGTAAGATTATTGAGTCATTCCTCTGTTGTTTATTTAAACCATTTAAACAAAAGAATTACCAATATATTTTAATGAGAATTATAATAATAACCAGAAAAATTATTAGTGTTAGCCAATATATCCACTGATCTCTATATAATGAAGGCTTTGTTACAATGCTTTTAAAGTCTTTATCAGAAAATCCAAATTTTTCTACATATATCTTTTTTAATGACAAAAAATACCTTTTTCTTTCAAAGTAATTTACCAAGAATATGAAAATAAAGAATATAATTGCAAATAGCGCAAAAATAAAAATAATTGCTATTCCTTTATTTTTATCAGTAAAATCAAAATTTTTTATGAGAATTACTTTTCCATAATAAGCCAAGCCAACTGTTGTTATTAAGCCCAATAAACTCTTCATCAAAGTACTTTTGGAATCCAATTCCATTTTATGATAATCAATAAACTCATCTTTCAATTTATTTTGCTGTTCAAAATACAATTTTGTTTCATTTAACATTATTCTGTTGAGTATGGAATCTAGGCTTGCAACTGGATCTTCAATACTTTCAATATCATTTAAGGAGCCTAAATATTGTCTAACTACTTTTAAAACAGTTTCTATTTTAAAACTCTCTTCATGTTTAGATAAAATCCACTTATAGCATTCAAAAAATATATTGTTTTCAAAAGAGTCCCATTCATTCCATAAAATTTTTAGAACATGATTTTTTGAATTTTCACAAAAAAAGGTGAACTCAAAATATGTAGACTCTTCACCGACAAATATTTTACTCTTTTCCGCAATTAAAAAGAGAGAGAATAGTTCTCTTAAGTAATTTAACGATTCTACCGACTCTGCTTCATATTCCTTATAAAAATTATTAAGTTCATCAAAAAGGGTAGGCGGAATAATTATTTTTTCTTCAACAATACCATCTGTAACAATATTGTTATTTTCAATAATACTAGAATAGATTTTTTTATCTTTTCCAAGATCCGTATTTAACTTATATATAGCAAATCGATTTCTTGAAAAATACCTTAAATTACTAAAATCTTTATCAATATAATATTTTAAAAAATCTTCAAACTCTATTTCAGAATATATGAATTGCCTATCTAAGAATAAAATATTCTTATGATTATATATTTCTAGTTCATTATTATTATAATCATAATCACTATTTGATATTTTTAAAAGTTTTACTAGTTGACTTTTTCCTATTTCATCTATACTAATAATAGCAGAAGTTCCTTGCCAATCACAATTGTCAAAAATATTCTTATCCATTTTCTGCCTCAATTTCTAGCATCTTTCTGACTTTTTCTTTGTAATCCTTATCTACAGTTAAGGTTAATTTATTGCCTTTAAGTTCAATGTTTTTTCGCTTTAATTCCTTATACAAATTATCTACCATAACTTTAGCAGAACTTGAAATTTTTATTGTTCTTCTGTATTTTTCCAATAATGCATCTGCGCTAATGCTAAATTCTGCATCTAATACATTGAATAAATCTTTAGAAAATAAATCATTAGAATCTATCACATATTTTTTTGAATCAAATTTTAAAGTAGAAAAAACTTCTTCTCTATCAAATGTTTTATTATCAAAAATAAAATCTTTAACCTGTCCTTTAATATCTTGATAATCTTCATAAGTAAAACCAATATCAGGATTAATTAATCTATCATCTTCTAAATAGTTCACTAAATCCGTTGTATTCACATAAGAATCTCTTTGTCTCTCCAATTCCAAGAATCCAGAAGCCCAATATTTGGCTATTACTTTATTCCTATCAACAACAGTAATACCATCAAAAGAATTCTTATTGAATACTACAATTTTGTAATACTGTTTATCAACACTGAGCCCCTCAATAGGTTTAAATGTTATTCTATCCATGATTTTAATTTCTTCAAATTTTAATAAAATTAGATTTTCTGAAGTGTGCTTTGCAAAAAGTAACCCTTCTTTTATCTTTCTATTTCTACGTCTTGTTCCATCATTTTCTTCTATTTGTTCTTCAAATAATAATTTTTTAGCCAAATTATCTAGTTCTTTGTTGATATCACTTTCCTTTACGTTTCTTTTCTCAAATACCTTTTGATTATATCCAATAACAGGATGTTTTTTATCACTGACTCTTTCATTAGGAACTTGATAATATATTTTATTTGAAGCTAGATTATCAAGAATCATTTTAATCACTAATTCTATATTTTCAATTTGATCATTACTTAATGCAGGTCTACTTGAAACTTCATCAGCAATATCGTATGCCTTATAAACCTTCATAAAAACCTCCCCGACAAACATTTTATAATCATTATACTACAAAATAAACGATATATCGATTTAAAAATAAGAAAAACTATAATTTTAGAAAAAATATTACATATAATTTTCAATATTCAAAAATATCAGATATGACAAAAGATAATACATAGCTAAAAAAATCTCCTGAACTAAATTTAGCTAAAAATAAAGAAAAGAACATTAAGAATAATATTCTTTTCTCTATAAACATATCATTATAAAAATACTTTTAGATCAAAATGAATCTGATAACTTTCCTAATTATATTTGTAGGATTAACCCATAGACCCGTCCATTTAAATTATTACATTTATATAGATTGAATTAGGTTCATTTTACTAAAGAATTCTAGTTTTTCAATTAAAAGATATAGTAACAAACTTAGATACTTCTATTTATAAATACAGACATTAGTTTGGGGCGCTATATATATCAATGTTTCCTTTTTCTATACTGCTTATATTTTAAAACAGATTTTCTTTTCCTCTTATTCATTGCTATTCCTTCTTTATATAGTTGAAAATATCTAGTCTTTTCTCTTAAAAAATATATACCTAATGTACCAACCATAAATAACATACTAAAAACAATAACTCTGATTATTCCCAAAGTAAATATTGGTTCTATATATGAATTTTCATTTGAATTATTAAACATTGCGTACATCAATTTTAAAAATAGAGGTGTCTCTTTTATAAGAGAACCTATTATTAATGATAGATATAAGTAAAAACTACCACTAAAAATCAATTCTTTGTTACTATTCCATTTTAGTTTTACACTCTTTTGAATATTTTCTCCTGAATCATTACCATTACTGAGATTGAAATAAACATCTTCTGAACTATAGTACAGTGTAATAGCAGTTAGAAGAGGAAAAACAGTCCACCACTGTGTATCAAAAAAACCCATAAAGATTATTATAGTGGTACTTATAATTATAAAGTACCATTTCATTCCTGCTATCTTCATGCCAATGTTTATTACGCTTATATAAAAAAGCATAACACTACACATTAAAATAATTTGATATAGAGAATCTGTAATGACGTCCGATAATCGGACAGAAAAAAATCTATAAAACACTAAAGTTAATAACGGTATTATAAAGTTAATTGCACTAACCAATATAAAATTATAAAACAATCTATAAATCTTTAATTTCTTACTGTCTCTATATTTTTCTTTATTAGTGTTCTTTAAATAGGTCAAATACCATATCAAGTACAATATCACAATAATTGAAAGAACTATTACTAGAATGTTTTGTATAATATCATTCATATTTTTAAAGAACAATTTGAAGCTTATCAATATTCCGTACATAAATATTGATAAACAAATTCCTATCCTATTTCTTATTTTTTTCATCATCAAATACTCCTTTTTCTAAATAATACTAAAAGTAAGTATAAATCTCGTTTAGATTTTTTTATAGATATCTCTTTCCTTAGAACATCCCTTTAAATTGTCTGTCTATTATCTTTTCAAGCTGAATAGAAATAAACTAGTTAGTCTTGTGCATCATTTTTGACTATCTAAAAGTCTGAATAAAAGGAGTTTTCTGCGTAGATACCCCACGCTCTTTCTCTCTAAAACATTCTATATAGTAAGGTGCACTCAGCAAGCGAAAATCTTCGCTAGTTGGCGGCGTACTTTTGCACTCTCGTCATCGTATATATACAATTATGAATATTTAGCACTATTTATGTAAAAACCAGAAATATTGTTAATATAAGATTTCTGGTTTTTTCTATTTAAATTATGTTCTATCGTATTGCCAGAGCTGCTAATAAAAATTACTTAACATCAATAAGTTCTACTCGCTCTGCTAAAACCCATCCATTCATTCCATATGAAGAATATAAAACTTGATAAGCTACATTTGCATTTCTGATTTCATTTTCCAATTCGTCGAAGGAATCATACATTATGGGCCACGCACTTTTTTCTCCTTGCTGTAATAACTCTTCATTTTCTGTAAAAAAATCATCGAGTGGTCTTTCCTCTAAATCTAAAATCACACTATATGGCATTTCATCATAAAATTTATAAGTAAAAATATTATGAAATACTACTTGTTTTTCCTTTATGTCATTACTTACTTCTAAAGTTATCTTTTTTTCTTCGAAGTTTACAGTATAACTTTTTATTATATAATCATGCACATTGTTCATATCTACTACTCTCCTTTTTGTCTAGGTGGTTTTTTATTCCAATCCCACTGATGCCTATGTGGAAATGTTGAGTTAAAATTACATATCAAAGAGCCTGGATTAACAGTTGAAGCAACATTAAAAAACTAAAAAATAATAGTAATACGACCACAAGCATTCTTCTTATAAAAAATGAAATTTTCCAAATATTATTGCCTATTACAAATTGAAATATTAAAGATTCCACATAAGCTGAAATTAAATACAAAATTATGAAAATACAAATAGAATCCAAATTACTTGTCTCTGTAGAACTTTGGAGTATAGAGCCTCCTACATTTATTACAGATATCACAAAAATAGCTAAAGGAAATAAAAAGAATTCAATCCCTCTTATTATTTTACTTAGAACATCTTCTTCATGACCTCTATTTTTTATTTTTCTTACATATTTTTGGTATACATATCTCAAATAAAGTGAAATTGAATACGAGCAAACAACTATTATACTGATACGAATAGCATAATCAATTGATTAAATTTTCTTAAGATAAGCTAAACCAAACATCACTACCGGAAACATTATTAAAAAGAATTTGTTATACCCTTTTAATCTTGTAAGGTTTTCCTTAAATTTTTCATCTTTTATTTTATATTCTTGATGATTTTTTACAACTACTGATTGTTGAATTTGAGTTGCATTAATATTTATAGCTGAATTATCACCATGAGTTGTTATATTGTTGAATTTTTGATCTTGATTATTTATTGATTTTTCTGTCTTTTCTATGACTTTCTTTTCTTCAAAAATGCCTAAAATTGTTGTAACTAAAGTTATGATTGCGCTTATTGCAGTTAAAATGGGTTCAATCAATTTTAATTCTCCTTTTTACCTAATCATACCAAGAGTAAGAAAAAATAGCTATATTGATTTTTTTATAAAATATCTATTTTCTTAGAACTGTCCTTTCATTTTGTCTGTCCGATACCTTATTCCCTGCGCAACAAGCTCAAATCTCCGTTGCTTTATGGCTCACTTTTGAACACACATTATCGTATCTAATACAAATCTGAATACTTAACGCCATATATGTAAAAACCAGAAATCTTGTTAACTTAAGATTTCTGGTTTTTTCTATTTTAGCTTGGTTAACTTTCATTATTTATTCAAAATTGTAATTTCAGGCTCAGAGTCATTAATAAATTTAATGATAAAATAATAAAAAACATCCTTTACAAAATCAATTTTCCTTAAGATACTTACTTTTCAAATCCATATATTCTTCATAAGCTTCATCTATTTTTTCTTTACATATTTTCTCCCATAAGCTGACTAAGAATTTCCTCTTTTCACTAGCATTCTCAACATTTGAATCGATATCCATCTCTCCTCCAAATCCTATACAATCTTCCACACCATGGACAAAGCCATTTCTTCCAGCGTATGCTATTTCATGTTCTACAATAGTGCATCCTTTACTTGATTCAATTAGATCTTTAAGTTTTGCGCCTTTTTCCAAATCTTGATTCAAGTCCACATCATCGTCCAAAAAGAGTTCTATTAATATATGTTCCATCTTCATTTTATAATCCATCCTTATTTTTTATAATCATGTTTCGTCGTAATATCAGTAATTTTAATATTTCCATTGCTATCTCGTTCGTATGTTATTCTGCCTTGACCTCTTCCTTTCCCCACACCTTTTAAATCAATAGCTCTTTCACCACTTCTGTTGTGTCCTAAAGCGTGATCATTCAAACCAGAACCATCAAGTTCTCCCTTTTTCAATTTATCTAAAGCATCATCTAATGCTTTTTTTTGTTCTGGAGAAAGCTTTTTAATTTTTCTTTGCACATTTTTAGGTATTTCAATCTCTACTTCATCAGTACTAGAACCACTCAATGAAATGCTAGGTGCATTATTTATTATATCCGAAATGGACTGTCCAGCTTTGAGTACCCCAGTCCCTTTTTTAATAGCATCCGCTATTTTTCCAACTTTTCCAAGATTTCCTAATATTCCTCCAAATCCAGGAGCAAGGGGCATTTCATTTTTCATTATTTTTATTTGTTGGATTCTGTACTGGTCTTCCTTTAAAGAATCCTTACATATTTCCAATTGTGCATATAGTTCTGGATATTTATCTGGGGAAACAATTTTGCCATTTTTCATTAGATACCAGTGACCTAATTCATTTTTTACGATTTCATACCCATCTAATTGACCAATTGCTTGTTTTACTCGTGCATCTTTCACTTGTTGTTTCATTTTTTCACGTTGCTTCCAACGTGTATGAATAGGTTTTGCCCATGTCATGTCTAAACCTTTCAAATCAAAAGTACCTGTTGCTGGATTCCACGCTTTAGAATTGGCTACTTGCGCCAAACCTGCATTAAATTCTTGTTGACTCGCTTCATAATCTGAAAAGAAACTTGCTGATTGACCATCGTAGGCATGAAACTTTTCTAATTTTTCCCGACGTTTATCAATACTTTCGCAGGCATTGATATATCTCCGTTCCAAATCTGGTCGCGATGTTTTAGCGGTACTCATTTGGTGGTCTAAACGTTGTTTCAACTGCTCAAACTGATTGATTTCTTCCAAGATCAAGTCCTCATCCGTATCAATCCCACTAACAGTTCCTTGATATTCACTAAGAAACTTTTTATGCGCACTTTCCAACGCTTCACCTGTCATTATAGCAGATTGACATAACGGTGTATAAGCGACCATAAAATAGCTTTTCGCCGAATCATAGGCCTTACTAGAAAGTGGTGCAGATAAAAACAGTTGGATACTCGCTTGTAACGACGTGATTGCCTGATTCGCTTGATTGGTCAATTGAGAAGCTTGTGATGATCGTGCCTGTGCTTCACTAACGTAAAATTTAAGCCCCATTTTCTTTTGCCTCCGGCTTCTTCCAAAAAGCTTGTAGTTCCGCCTTTAGATTTTCTTCTTGATCAAACAACGTCCGTTCGTCTTTTTTTAGCTGAATGAGTTGTTCATCAAATTCTCGTTGGGCTTTTTTAGCAAGATAAAGACTCTCATCTCCTCTTTCTTCAAAGAAAGCTCGCTCGTCTGCTTCACAGTTTCCTAAGACAAAATCATAAGCAGCCTGTTCTTGTTGTTGTAGCTGAAAAAATTCTTCTTGTTGCTCTTCTATGTAACGTTGCTCTTTTCTAATCGCTAACTGATCCTCTTGAAGTTGTTCCAAACGAATCCTGAACTGATAATTTTTTTGATCAAATTCTTGTTGTTTCTGGACTTCACTCATGACAAACCTCCTGGAAAATTAAATTTCGTCAATTGTGCAATATTCTGATCGATTCGTTCAAACTCTTTCGCGACAGAATGTATATTGTCACCAGCTGAAACAACACTTGTAGATAAAGCTGCTAATCCTTGTTGGTAGTTATTGAGCGATTGTACAGCTGGGGCGTTGCCTGAAACATTGGTGCTAGAAGATGATACAGAAACACTTATACTATTTAATGCGCTAGCAGATTGACTAAAAGAAGCCGAAATACCACCGGCAATACTTGAATTACTATTAATAGCCATTTTGTCCCTCCTTATTTATCATATTGTCTAATTTAGTTTATCATATAACAGACAAATTATAAATATGAAAAATGGATTAAAAAGGAACTATAAATGAATACTTATATATAAATATAAAGAAATTATAAATAATAATGTACATAAAATATTGAATGAGTGAAAATACAGACCCTCTAATGATTCGCCTAAAATTAAAAAGGCTAGGAATACTGATTTAACAGTGTTCCTAGCACATATTAAAGGATTAACCCACAGACCCTTCCAGCAGAAAGTTAGCTTTTTCTGAAGGCTCTAATGGGTTCTAAACGTTGATATAACAGCATTCTGTTTTTCTAGTGAATACTGTTGTATCCCGTTAATTTTTATCAATTGTAGTTAGTTTTGAGTTAGTTTCAAATTATTTTAATAAGAAAAATAAGGATATTTTTGATTTTCAGAAAAAAATATTATTGCGAGCAGAATAGAATACTATAATTAATTAGGATCAAGGTACACATTTTTTATCGCTTTACATTTAGAGTGACTGAATCATTCCACTGATCTCAAATTTACAATTTATTAATAAGTAGGAACTTAGAAGGACAGTCATCATATTTCATTCATAGCAGATATTATCTAGTAAGTATTGTGTACACACTATTCATTTTACATGTCTAACTTAACGATCTTTATGATATAATTAAATATATCTTCATTATTTGTCATTTAGGGGGTTTGATTTATATATATATAATACCGAATATTAACTCTTCTTGAAAAGAACAAATTTTATAGCTTAATTTTACCATTCTAAAACTAAATAAGCATATATGTCTAGAATTTCAGTAATAAAACTATCAATTAAAAGATGAGAAGAGGGATCATGTGGGTAAACAAAGTGATTTTGATTTAATAGAAAAAATTTCTAAATATTACTACGAAATTTGTATAGAACAAAATATCATCTCACCAAAAAAAACAATAGCAGATGACATGAAAAGTCGTTTAGGATTTTATTTTTTATCTCTCGAATGTATTACAGGAAACTCTGATTTAAAAGAGCTATCAAAAATGATGAATGACACAGAATATCTATCCTTAGTTGAAGACGTCTCAAATGATGACCATGGAATAGACGCAATTAATATTGATGAAGAAAATCAAGAGATTCAACTTTTTAACTTTAAATATCGAAATAAGTATAAAAGAGAATCTAGGCTTTCAGAAAATGATGCAACTACCAGTGCAAAATTTATTGGAGCTATAAATGCTGGTGGAAATTCAACTACAGGTAAAACAAATGAATTTATACAACAGATACTTGAAAAATATGACTCAAAAGGGAATTGGAAATCTAAGTTGTACATGGTATCTAACGAATGTCACGAACTTAAAACTTCAAGTATCGAAAAAATTTCATTTGTTTTAGAAAAATTTGATTTTGAGGTAGAATCAATAATTTTAAAAGATTTATCAGATATACTAAAGGGAACCCCAAAACCTTCCAAAGCCAAGGTTATATTAGATGCAGACTCTGTGCTATCTTTTAGAGAACAAGGGTTGTCGTCAGATACATCATATATAGCAAAAATGTCGATGGCTGATATTCTAAGAATTTGTTCTGACAGTATGTCACTAAAAGAAGATTACACCTTAATTGATTTTGATAAATTACAAGATGCTAATTTGGACTTATCGCTATTATTTGAAAATGTAAGAGGCTTTATTGAGCGAAGCAAATATAATGATGAAATAATTAAAACAATTACAAATGAACCAACAAAATTTTTCTTTTATAATAATGGAATTACTATCGTCTCTGATAAAATTGATAGTGAAATGACCAATGGGAAGAAAAAATGTATACTCCATTTAGATGGATTTCAAATTGTTAATGGTGGTCAAACAGTTAGAAGTATGTTTAAAGCTAATAAAGAATATTTTGATGACGAAAGATTAGAAGAGGTGTTTACATTAGTTCGTTTGTTTACTACAGGAGTAGACAATAGTACTAATAATAAAATCGCCCAATTCACAAATAGCCAAAATAGTATTTCACCAATTGTTCTAAGATCTGTAGATCCTATGCAATTAGCCTTAGAAAGATATTTTGAATCAGCAGGTATTAATTATATCCGAAAAGTTGGCGATACTGGTAGGACCTTCTCTACTGACATGAAGCGGATGCCTATGGAAACAATGGGACAAATATTATACTCTGTACAAGGTAATCCTGAAAAAGTTACCAATCAGAAAAGCAGAATTTTTGATAAAGAATATGATAATATTTTTTCAGAAAAAAATTTAAAATTAGAAGATGCATTGAGCCTTGCTCAAGATTTCTTTAATAATGAAGAAAAATTTAATTGTACAAAACAAGAAAACCTATATCTATTATACCTAAATAATAATTTCGGTATAAGCTTTGAAGATTCTTATAAGCTTTTGAATGAAACAATTACCAAATATAGAAAAGGCGAAGATCTTTCACCAGCAAGGAAACTAATACAAAAAGGTTTTAAAGATAAGTTACTTGAATCAAAAAAAC
Source organism: Enterococcus sp. AMC1252 (assembly GCF_058216515.1). Classification (NCBI taxonomy): domain Bacteria; kingdom Bacillati; phylum Bacillota; class Bacilli; order Lactobacillales; family Enterococcaceae; genus Enterococcus; species Enterococcus sp. AMC1252. The sequence continues at coordinate 1,571,354 of NZ_CM177097.1, read as the reverse complement.
TTAAACATGATCGAGATTTAAAACTTTAATCAATTACTTTTATAAATTTTAATTAAATAAATTAATTTAATGAGGTTCCTAAAATTAGGAGCCTCTATTTTTTTATTCAATAAAGAATGGAGAAAAAACAAATGAATAAAATAAGAATCCAAGCGATTACACTGTTTAGTCTACTAACAGTCCTAATCGCTTTTTTTATTTCCCCTATTACTACATTCGCAGCTACAGTAAATTATGAAAAAGTAGCGAACTATATTTCCACATGGCACGTCAAATCATTAGGTGGCTTACACTGGACCGATGAAGGCATCCATATGATTAAAGCGGACAATCAACCTGCATTTTGCATTGAACATGGAACACTTCTTACTGGTGGTTCTGGGTTCACTCCCTCAGAACTGACTATTGCAGAAAAAGAACGACTTTCATTAATTGCGTACTATGGTTACCAAATAAACCCCACTATTGATAATTATGGGATTACTCAAAACTTAGTTTGGCTTGAATTTGGTGATGAATTACTAACCACAAATATTCCAAATTTTGAGAAGCGAAGAAATGAGATATTAAATCAAGTCAAAAATCATAATACTAAACCGACTTTTAATAACCAAACCATCACTCTAAAAGTTGGTGAGTCCGTTACTTTAGAAGACAAAAACAATGTCTTATCCAAATATGTTAAGCAACTTAGTAATTCTGCTAACCTCAAAATTGAGAAAAACGGAAATAAATTAACATTGACTGCTACCAAAGATTCTAAGGAATCTGGAACTATTAAATATGGTATTGCTGATTCCAATTCAGTGGGTCAAAGCTTTGTTTATGCAAAGCCTAATGAACAAAAAGTGGCCACTTTTAAACTTTCAAATGCGGGTGAATTCAATCTGAATGTCAAAGTGAAACTAAATGGCAATATCAAAGTAAAGAAAATCGATAAAGATACTGGAAAACCTCTACCAAATGCTAAATTGAAATTTGAGTACAATAATCAAAGCAAAGAAGTGATGACAGATTCTAACGGACTTGCTCAAATAAATGATATTACTCAAGGTACAACTGTAACGATTAGTGAAGTGACTGCACCAGATGGTTTCTTCAATCAAGGCGAACTAAAAAAAGTGGTAGTAGAACCAAATAAAACCATTGAAGTAACTTTAGATAATGCACCTCAAAAAGGACAACTTTCCCTCATAAAAAAAGGAAAAGTACCTGAAGGAATTGAAAAGAAAGAAACAAAATACGGTGATTTATATGAGTTCAAATTTGATTATCAACCTCTTGCAGGTGTGACCTACGATATTCAAACGACTGAAGACATCAAAGTAGGCAGTACCACTCATGCTAAAAAAGGTGACACAGTTGCTACTGTTGTAACTGGTGATGATGGAGAATTGATTAATATGCCTCTTCTCTACCTTGGTAAATACCAAGCTATTGAAAAATCTGCACCTGATGGATTCATTATTGATTCCACTCCGATTCCTTTTGAATTCACTTATCAAGGGCAAACCATTGAGTTAGTCTCTGAATCCTTATCCGCTACCAATGAATTTCAAAAAATAAAATTAACCCTTCACAAATCTGAAGAGATCATCAAAGATTGGAAAGAAAACCTCCCTATTCTTGATGTCCAAGAAGCAAATGATAAAGTATTTGGTTTGTACACAGATCAATCAATGGAATTTGCTGATCAAGAAATCCCTCAAGACTCTTTAATTAATTATGGAACAGTCGAAGAAGGTCTTTTAACGCTGGATGAGCTTCAATATCCAGAAGGCGACTATCACTTTAAAGAGCTAGATTCAGGTACTGATCACGACTTAAATCCCAACAAGTACCCTTTTAGCTTTAAAACTGAAGACAATGATTCACTGAAAGAAATTACGATCTATGAGTCTCCTACCGAAGAAGGTTCTGATATTCCAATCTTAAACAAACTACATTTTAATGAATTTCGTATCAAAAAAATCAATGAGCAAGCGACAGTAAAAAATAAAAATGGGTATGAATTTAATTATGACGGCCTAGGAACAGGTGCTGAATTTACACTTGAAGATGAAGATGGAAAAGTTTTACAAACCGTTTCTATCGACAAGGAATCCATAGGAACCTTTTCAAACATTCCTGTAGGGACGTTCTATCTGAAAGAAAAGTCCCCTTCTTCCGATTATTACCTCCCTCTTGATTCTATTATTCAAATAACTTCTACTAAAGAAGGCATTAAAGCGACAGATACGGATGGAAAAGTGATAGGAGAACAGCTTTCTGATAATGAAGAAACTCCTATTCTATTAGAAATCAAAAATGATTTAATAAAAGGAAGTGCTGAACTAACTAAGAAAGATGTTTCTACTGGTGAAATTCTTCCAAACACAGATATTAGAATTCTTGATGAAGATAAAAACTGTATTATTGAAGGAAAAACGGATGAAAAAGGAACCTTCACCTTTAAAGAGTTACCAAAAGGAATCTATTACTTCCAAGAATTTGGTGCGCCACATGGCTACCAATTAGATGAAACACCAATACAATTTGAAATCACAGAACACGGAAAGGTGGTGAAATGTGAAATGACGAATAAAAGAACGGAATCAACTCCATTGCCACAAACAGGAGAATCACGCAGTTCTCTTCTACTTGGCATTGGTATTGCCTTATCTCTTAGTGCGCTAGCTTTTATTGGCGTAAAGAAAGTAAAAAAATCAAAATAAACTGACGACTAAACACAAGAATCTACTTTCTAAAAGATTCTTGTGTTTTTTATGTCTTCTAGGAGGGTTAATATGAATCCCATTCGCTCGCCAACAACAGAGCATGAAAATCAAACGTAATTAAATCAACTAAAAGAAAGAGGTAATTAAATATGGAATTAAAACACATTATCCCCAATATGGAAAAAACATTCGGTCAGCTGGAATATGCTGGTGAAGGAACAGTCGAACAAAGACGAATCAATGGAAAACCGACTGTACTCTCTCGTAGTTACAATCTTTACTCAACGATTCAACGCGCAGATGATATTGAAGTCATTTTACCTGCGGATGCTGGTGAAAAGCATTTTGAAGTAGACGATAAAGTGAAGCTTGTGAATCCCAAAATCACAGCTGAAGGATACAAAATTGGAACGAGAGGATTCACAAATTACATCATGAACGCTGATGATATTGTGAAATTATAGGAGGAAAAAAATATGAGATTAGCTGAAGGAATTGTCATTGAAAAAGAAGAAACATTTGGTACATTAAAATTTTCGGCTTTGCGTCGAGAAGTTCGTATCCAAAATGAAGATGGAACTGCTTCAAACGATATCAAAGAGCGCACTTACGATTTAAAATCAACCAGTCAAGGTCGTATGATTCAAGTAAGTATCCCTGCTTCTGTTCCACTAAAAGAATTTGAGTACAACGCAGAAGTGGAATTAATGAATCCAATTGCAGATACAGTCGCTAATGCCACTTATCAAGGTGCTGATGTAGACTGGTATATTAAAGCTGATGACTTGATTCTAAAAGATAAAAAAACATCTTCACCAAAGCCAGAGATCCCATTAAAAAAATAATCTTATAAAGGAGATTTAATGATGAATTGGACTTATCGCGGAAAACGGATTAGATCGAATGATAAAAATCTCCTTTATCATTTTATCCTCGCTACACTACCTCCTCTTTTCCTTTCTGTTCTCTTGTTGTTCTATCATAAACAACTTCTTCAAACGAACTGGGAAAATGTAAGTCTTATAAATGCAAACATACACTTAAATATCCCCTATTTAATGAGCAGTCTCTTCACTGCTCTTTTTGTTTGCCTTTTAGTAACTTATCTTTACTATCACTACCAAATTGATCATATTAAACAATTGCAGCACCGTCAAAAATTAGCACGAATGATTCTAGAAAATGGTTGGTATGAATCCGAACAAGTACAATCAGACAGCTTTTTTAAAGATTTAGGTAGTAGTAAAGCGAAAGAAAAAATCCGTTATTTTCCAAAAGTTTATTATCGTTTGAAAGATGGTTTAATTCATATTCACGTAGAGATTACAATGGGGAAATATCAAGATCAACTCTTACGATTGGAAAACAAATTAGAAACAGGATTGTATTGTGAACTTACTGATAAGATTCTTAAAGACTCTTATGTGGAATACATCCTTCTTTACGATACGATTAACAGTCGGATTACCATTGATGACGTTCAAGCTCAAAATGGACAACTAAAATTAATGGATAATGTTTGGTGGGCTTATGACTCTCTACCTCATATGTTAATTGCTGGTGGAACAGGCGGAGGAAAAACTTATTTTATCCTAACGATTATTGAAGCCCTTCTTCAAACCAATGCCACTATTTATGTCCTTGATCCAAAGAATGCTGACTTGGCTGACTTAGAAACGGTTATGCCAAATGTCTATTATAAGAAAGAAGACATGATTGACTGCCTAAACCAATTTTATGATGAAATGATGCTACGAAATGAAAACATGAAATTAATGGATGGATATAAAACTGGTAAAAATTATGCCTATTTAAATTTACCTGCTCACTTTTTAGTTTTCGATGAGTATACTTCTTTCATGGAAATGATTGGACGTGACAGTATAGAAGTCATGAGTAAGCTTAAACAAATCGTGATGTTAGGACGACAATCTGGATTCTTCTTGATTTTGGCTTGCCAAAGACCTGATGCAAAATATTTAGGTGATGGCATCCGTGATAACTTTAATTTCAGAGTAGCTTTAGGCAGAATGTCAGAGCTTGGCTATAACATGATGTTCGGTGAAAATGATAAAGACTTTTTCTTAAAACCTATCAAAGGTCGTGGTTATGTAGATGTTGGAACAAGTATCATTAGTGAATTTTATACGCCTCTTGTTCCAGAAGAACATGACTTTCTTACAGCAATTAAAAATAATAGCGAAAACAACTTTTAAAAAAGTCATTTTCGCTATTTTAAACAATTTTTATATTAGATTCCTTAACAAATGGAGACATTATAGTTGGTTTATTATTAACCATCCTAGGGTATGTTATATATAAATTTTCTTTAGCCCGAGTAATAGCAACATACATTAAACGTCTTTGCTCCTCAATTGTTGTTGGGGGAGATGCTTGTTCGACAAGAGAATCTACATCAAAAGTACACTTCTTTTGAGCTCTGTAGTCTGGAAGAGAGTTATTATATACTCCCTTTACAAAAACATTCTTTTTTCCCAATCCTTTACTTGCATGAATTGTTAATAAGTACAGTGCATTATATTTGTTTTCATCATACTCTTTTAATTTCTTTTCCATAGTCATTTTTAGAGTGATTGATTTTTCATATTGTTTTAGAAGCTTACCCCATTTTCCGGCAGAGTTGAGCTCTCTTTCCAACCAAGTCCTTTCTTCTTCACTAAGTTCTTTTACAAATTTAGGTGTAGAAATTAAACATCCTACAAACGTTGTTAAATTAAGCTCATCTGTTTTTATAAAATTCATGAGCTCATCAAAAAATAATTTAATGCTTTTTTGATCTTTTTCTTTAATCGATTTTCTATCTGTAACAAATTGAGCGATTTTTTCTGCGGTACACGAACTATTAATTTCAGTAAAAGAGGTGCTATCTGCGAACGGAATATAATAATAAGAGCAAAAATTTTGAATAAGTCGTTTGTATATTATTAATTGTTTAGCTCTATCTTTTGTTTCAGAAATTTCTATTAATAATTTGAAAAATTGCTTAAAGAATGGTAACCCAAAAATTCCTAACAGATCATCATCAGGTTTTGTGACAAAAGGAATAGACTTCTCTTCTAATGAGCGAATAAGTGATCGCAGTTGTAACCTTGTAGGATAAAGGACTAGTGTCTCTGTATAATTGGGTTCATTAACGTTTTTCTGAAAAGGTTTCTCTTTGACAGCCAATTCAATAGCTTTAGAAGTAATCCAATTTGCCTCTTCTTCTTCATTATCAAAAGCTTTAACGTAACAGTCGTTATGCATAATGTTTTTATTTGGGACCATAGATTTTTCCAATCGATCATGAGAATTATTCACAATTATTGTATTTCCAGCTTGAACAATTGGAGCATCTGATCGGTAATTTTTCATTAATTCAATAGAAGTTTGTTGATATTGTTTATCAAATTCTTTTATATATTTAGGCTCTGCACCGCGGAAATAATAAATACTTTGGTCATCGTCCCCAACTATTATTAATTTACACTCATTAGTAGATTCCTGATCCTTATCCGGGGGACAAATTAGTTCTACAATTTGTTTTTGTAATGGATTTATATCCTGAAACTCATCAATAAATATATATTTATATCTGTTTTGGATATCGTTCAGTGCTTGATTATCATTTTGTAAAACTAATTTTAAATTACACAACATATCATCAAAAGTAATAACGCCCTCAGCTTTCTTTTGCTTATTCAGATCCAGAATAAAGTTAGCAAAAACCTCACTAAGTTGTGTATTTTTCAAAAAATCATTATCATCAAAATGTTTTTCAACAAAGGCTATAATATCTTCATCTTCAAACCCCATATTTAACCAGTAACTCAGGCGTTCAATTATTGTTTTATCCCCATGTTTATCAAAATTGTAGAGATTATATTTCCTAATGAGACTCCAAACAATATTTTTATATTTTATTTTATCAATAATTCCAGGTATGCCAATAGAAGCAATATGTGGATAGTCTTTTATAAGCAAGTTGTACTCAGCTAAAAACCAACCATGAAAAGTTTGCACAGGTATCTTGCTTTTCCCTTGTAGATATTCAATTACACGATCTTGCATTTCTAATTTAGCTTTTTTTGAAAAAGTACACATCATAATTGAGGATTCTTTTACATTTTCTTTAAGGACAAGATATGCAGCTTTCGCGCAAATTGTTTGTGTTTTCCCACTTCCAGCTCCTGCAATAATTCTTAAATGATTATGCATGTCAAAACGAATTGCTTTAATCTGATCCCAACTAAAAGGATTACCACCATTTAATTTTACTAACTGATTAAAAATATTAGCATCGGCATCTGTAGGCAATATCTCTTCAATATTAGTTGTTTTTAAAGCATCTAAAGTACCAAAACGAATTCTATATTCTTTCAGTGTCGCCTCTAAGTATATATTTTTATTTTTTAATTCATTCATCTTACTATTTAAATTTTTTAATTCAGCATCTCTCTCAAACATTAGATTCTGTAATTCTACTTTTTGAGTATTTATCATTTTTATTGCATTGTCTTTCTCAGTTAATTTATTATCTAAATCCTTTTTTTTGTCACTAAAAGAGAAAAAATAATTACTAATACGTTGCATAATTTCTAAAAATGTCATTAAACTCATCCTCTCACTTCACATTATACAATGAAAATATAATTTAAGCTAAACCCTTTTTAAATAAACCAAACATGAAGAAAACAAAAGCTTCCGTCGTGCAACGCGAAAGACGGCTGCTTTTGTTTGTAGAGTTTGTTGTGGCGTTAGCCACAACAACTCGTTAGCCCCCCTATACCTAACAGGGGGGCACAAAAGCAACTGGAAACAGTTCCTAAAATATCCTAAAGCCCTTACTCACAAGGATTATTAACATACTATGCAGATGTAAACTAAGCACCAAAAGTTTACATCTGTATTTTTTATTGGAGGTTTGCGATTGAACACAAATGAAACTTGGAGAAAAGAACTAAAAAACAAACGGTTAACTTACGGTCTCTCACAAAATAAGCTCGCCCTAGCGTCTGGCATTACTCGTTCTTATATAAGTGATATAGAAACTGGAAAAGCATTACCTACACTTAATCTAAAAGAAACTCTAAATAGTGCTTTAGAACGTTTTAATCCAGATAATCCTTTGGAGATGCTTTTCGATTATGTCCGAATTCGATTCCCCACCGATAAGGTAGATCATGTAATTGAACATATTTTACGAATCAACATAGATTATATGCTTCATGAAGATTTTGCTTTTTACGGTTACCAAGAGCATTTTCGTTTTGGTGATATTGTCGTCATGATTTCTTATGATATTACGAAAGGCACACTACTTGAACTCAAAGGAAAAGGTTGTCGTCAATTCGAAAGCTTTTTATTGGCTCAACATCGTAGTTGGTTTGATTTTTTTCGGACTTGCTTGGAAGAAAAAGCAGTCTTTAAACGACTGGATCTAGCAATTAATGACAAAGTTGGCATCTTAGATATTCCTGAACTGACCCGAAAATGTAAACAAGAAGAATGTATTTCAGTTTTTCGTAGCTTTAAAAATTATCGTTCTGGAGAATTGGTTCATCGTGATGAAAAAGCAGATATGGGAAACACCTTATATATAGGCTCACTGAAAAGTGAAGTCTATTTTTGTATCTACGAAAAAGACTATGAACAATACGCCAAAAACGCTGTCCCTATTGAAGAAGCGGCTATCAAAAATCGTTTTGAAATTCGTTTAAAAAATGATAGAGCCATACATGCCGTTCAGGATTTACTAGCTTTTAACAATGCTGAAAAAACAGCCTTTGATATCATTAACCGTTATTTACGCTTTGTAGATAAAGACGAGACAAAACGGCGAACAGATTGGAAAACCAATGAACGTTGGGAATGGTTTGTTGGCAAAAATCGTGGAGCGCTAAGATTAACAACAGAACCTGAACCGTACTCGTTTGAACGAACCTTAAATTGGTTACGGCATCAAGTTGCCCCGACATTAAAAGTAGCAAAAATGTTGGATACCTTAAATAAAACAGATATTGTGGATGAACTTATTCGTGAGGCTCGTTTAAATGAGCGACATGAAAAAATAATAGAACAACAATCTTATAGTATGGAGGACGTCATTTTATGAATCGTCTAACAAAAGAATTAAAACTACTTGGATTTTTTTGTTTCAAAGAAAATGAACTATATATGTTAGATACAGGAAAGTACACTTCTTTAGTCATTGAAGGATACAAGAAACCAAACAGTATTTACTATCGATACACCTTTTACAAACAAACTTTTCATAAGTACCGCTCTAATAGTGTCACAACTTATGGAAAACAATTAACTCCTGCAAAATTACTAGAACGTGTGCGCATCTATTTATCGAACAGAACAACTTATTTAAATGGAAGGAGCAAAATAGAATTATGAACTTTGGACAAAATTTATATACCTGGTTTTTATCCAATGCACAATCGCTCGTTTTAATGGCCATTGTTGTGATTGGGATTTATTTAGGCTTTAAACGTGAATTTTCAAAACTCATTGGGTTTTTAATCATCGCACTGATTGCGGTTGGATTGGTTTTCAATGCAGCTGGCGTCAAGGATGTATTATTGAATATTTTTAATAAAATTATTGGTGCCTAGGAGGAATTCGTACAATGGAAATGCAAGTTTATATTGCCAATCTTGGCAAATACAACGAGGGTGAACTGGTCGGCAACTGGTTCACACCTCCTATTGATTTCGATACAGTCAAAGAACAAATTGGATTAAACGATGAATATGAAGAATACGCCATCCACGATTATGAGCTTCCATTTGATGTCGGTGAATATACACCCATATCAGAAATCAATCGAAAATGCGCATTAATTGAAGAACTAGAAGGAACAGAATTTTATGACAACATCTCAGAATTTATGAATTACTGGTTTAATGATATTGAAGAATTAATAGAAAATAAAGATGATATTATTTGTTATCCAGATTGCGATAGTATGGAGGATGTGGCTCGTTACTATGTAGAAGAAACAGGAAGCCTTGGTGAGATTCCAAGTAATTTACAGAACTACATTGACTATCAGGCTCTTGGACGAGACCTGGAAATTGAAGGGAGTTTTTTAATTACTTCTAATGGAATATTTGAATATATTGGATAATTTATCATTTGTACTATAAAAAAATATGTACAGAATATATTCTTTTAAGGTGTTATAATGTAAGAAAAACCTTAGGAGAAAAATTTATCCATGAAAATAACAAAAAAAGAATTATTAACCAATGTCTTATTAGAAAAAAACACTACTTTTCTTCTTGGAGCAGGTGCTTCTGCTCCTTTTTTTTCATCTTTAGGAAATTTTGAACTTATACTATCACATCCTTCAATTAGTTCAAATGGCAAAAACCTAATTAAAATATTTTTCTATGAACAATCTATAGCTGACAACTCTTATTTATTAAATTATTTAGGAAATATTTGTTATTGTGGAGAGAAAGCAAAACAAATGGAGCAAATACTAGATGAGTATATTCGTTTTGTGCACAATTCTTTAGAGTTTTTAAAAGTACGAAATAGCAGAGTATCCCCTAAGAGAATGAATATAGTTACTACAAATTATGATTTATTTCTTGAATCTGCGATAGAAAAAAATATAGAAAATAATCCTCGAATTTTTTTTAACGATGGTGCTAATGGATACATGAAAAGAATTTTAAACACAGATAATTTCAATAAAACGCTTCTATATTCAGGTATTTTTGATAATTATTCTAGTGAAATGCCTGTAATTAATTTAATTAAATGCCATGGTTCAATCAACTGGGAAGAGTATAATAAAAGTAATAGTTCAAAATCGAAGATAATAATTACTCCACATTCCAAGTTAATTTCCAAAATAAATGAACTACTCTCCTCTTTTATAGATAAATTGAAACTAGATATAGCTGAATCTGAATTTTTACTGAATAATGATTTTAGTACAGTTGAAGACTTTTTACATCTCCTAAATACCGAAGTTACAGAAAATCTTATTGAAGACATTAATGAACTAGCTAAATTATCAAAAATACAAATAGAACAGACCATTGCAGAAATAGAAAAACTACAAATAGTATTACCATCAAAAAGAAAGTTTCAAACAACTTTAATTGAAGAACACTATTTTAATATGCTACGTTTATTAAGTTATGAACTGGAAAAAGAGCAATCAGCTCTTATAGTTTTTGGCTTTTCATTCTATGATGAGCATATTTCTGACATTGTTCAAAGATCCTTAAATAATCCCAATCTTTTAATTTTAATCATGTGCTACCAAGATGGAAATAAAGAAGATATAATATCAAGATTCAATTTTTCAACACAAGCAATACCTAGTAACATAGTGTTTATTGAGCCAAAAGATTTTCTTAAAGAAGAAATGAGTGAAGAAGAATTTATCATAAAATACGAAGATACTGACCTTTCTCTATATACTATTATAAAAAATAAAGGTAATGTAAAATTATTTAGTAACGATGTTAATAAATCTTTCTACAATAAAACTGAAGTTCCAGTTTTAAATTTTTCATCTTTTAATTCCTTATTGGAAGAAGAGTTCACTAATAAATATCAATCTATTTTTCTGAATGAAGAAGGTGAAGAAATTGAATAATTTAGAAATAGGCGTAGTAGTTGAGGTTAAAGGCTTCATAAATAGAATTGCAACATTTGACAACACCAATCATGCTACTTTTATTCAAAATGGAGAATTGATAAAAAATGTAAGTGTTAATAGTTTTATTGTTATTTCACAAGGATTTGTAAAAATTGTTGCAAGAATTAACTCAGAGTCTATTTGGGATACTCAAAATGGTATTAATGATTATAAATTAGATAGAAGGTTTTCTAAAAATAATATTAAGCGAATTTTAGAAGTTCAAACAATTGGGTATATAAAAAATAACAAATTCCATAGTGGAGCGTCCTTTTTACCAATGATTGGAAATATATGCTCAATACCAAATAGTGATGACATTAACAAAATATATATAAATAACTATGTAGAAGAAGTTGATAACGTTACTATAAATATTGGAGAAAGTTTAATTGAGCAAAATAATATTGCTCTTCCTATAAATTCGTTTTTCGCTTCTCACATTGGAATATTTGGAAATACCGGTAGTGGAAAATCAAATACCCTTCACAAATTACACTATGAGTTATTTTCTATAGAAAGTTTAACAAAAATTAGAGAACAGAGTAATTTTTTGATACTAGATTTCAATGGAGAATATATTCAAGATCATTCATTTGGAATTCCTGTAGGTCATGATAAAGTAGTCTATGAATTAAGCTCAAGGTCAAGTAATTCAGATAAATTCCCAGTAAAACAATCAGTTTTCTATAACGATGAAATGTTAGCACTTTTATTTCAAGCAACAACTCAGACTCAGAAGCCTTTTTTATCTAGAGTTGTCAATGGTCAAAAGAAATATGGTACTGGGATAATTCCTATTAGCAATTGGATTATATATTTAATAAAACAAGTTTATAAAGGTAACCCTGATGCAAATATTAGAAATAAACTTGTTGAGATTTTAGAGCATTATTTTGAGGATGTTGATTTTTATCTACAAGAAATAAAAAGAACTTCAATACATTCTGTAAAAAATTGTTTTATAATGGAACGAGCAGGTTTTACAACAATTTACTTTAACAGTGATTGGAACGACACATATTCATCCACTCTTAAAATCAAAGAACTTAGAGTTTTTTTAATTTCCATAGAATTGGATGCTTTTGAAGAATTTGAGATAAGGTGCAAACTTCAATTGCTAAATGATCTACTATATGGAAATGTAGTTTCAGAACATATTGATCCTTTAATCAAAAGAATAGAAGCTCGCTTAAAATCTATCTCTAACTATATCGAATTAAAGGATTCATTCCCTGAACAAACATTTTTACAAATTATTTCTTTAAAAAATTTAAATCAGGAAGCAAAAAAAGTTTGTTCATTAATAATATCAAAAATGTATTTCGATTATCATAAAAACATTAATGAAGGTAGGAGCTTTCATCTTATTATTGACGAAGCTCATAATATTTTATCGGGTCAATCTGCTAGTGAACATGATAGCTGGAAAGATTATCGATTAGAAATGTTTGAGGAAATCATCAAAGAAGGACGTAAATTCTCTTTTTTCCTGACATTATCCAGTCAACGACCAGCTGATATATCACCAACTATTCTTTCTCAAGTTCATAACTTTTTTCTGCATAAATTGGTTAATGAGAGAGACTTACAAATAATTGATAACTCTATCTCTACCCTAGATAAGATTTCAAAGTCAATGCTGCCAATACTATCTCAAGGAGTATGTATCATATCAGGGACAGCAGTTTCTATGCCGATTACGGTCAAAATAGACTTTATTGAAGATATTAATTTAAGACCAAACAGTGATACTATTACTCTAACTGACACTTGGAAGTAAAATATTTTAAATAATTAAGTTATTGAAGAGTAATCTATATTTATAGTGTAGATTGCTCTTTTTTGCTTTTTAAGAAAGGATTTGATTTGATGAAAAAAATAAAAAGCTACACCAGCATCTGGAATGTAGAAAAAGTTATCTATGCTATCAACGATTTACAACTTCCCTTCCCTATTACCTTTTCTCAAATGACATGGTTTGTGGTATCCATTCTATTTGTCATTCTATTTAGTCATATTCCCCCTCTCTCATTCATTGATGGGGCGTTTCTAAAATATCTCGGCTTGCCCGTTGCCTTTACATGGTTTATGAGCCAAAAGACATTCGATGGAAAGAAACCTTATGGATTCTTAAAATCCATCCTCTCTTATTTTTTCCGTTCTAAACTAACGTATGCCTACAAGCCCATAAAATTAAATACTCAAAAACTAAATGAATCTATTACAATTGTAAGGAGTGAACTTTATGAAGTATCCGATTAAATATGTCGAAAATAACCTGGTATTCAATCATGATGGTGAGTGTTTTGCCTACTATGAATTGATCCCTTATAATTACAGTTTCCTGAGTCCAGAAGAAAAGTTTCAAGTACATGATAGCTTCCGTCAATTGATTGCTCAAAATCGTGATGGAAAAATTCATGCCTTGCAGCTTAGTACCGAATCCAGTATTCGGGCCACACAGGAACGATCTAAAAATGAAATCACAGGTAAATTAAAAGAAGTCGCAACTAAAAAAATAGACGAACAAACCGATGCGTTAGTTGAAATGATTGGAGACAATCAAGTTGACTATCGCTTTTTTATTGGCTTTAAATTATCCCTCAATGATCAAGAAGTGACAATTAAGAATGTATCCAACGAGTTTTGGATTTCTTTACAAGATTTTTTTCACGATGTGAATCATAAGCTTATGGGAGATTTTGTCTCTATGAGTAATGATGAGATTGATCGTTTTTCAAAAATGGAACACCTTCTTGAAAATAAGATATCAAAACGCTTTAAGATTCGTCGCGCATCTAAAGATGATTTTGGTTATATCATTGAACACATTTATGGACAAACAGGAACGCCTTATGAAGAATATTCTTATCACCTACCAACTAGAAAACTAAAAAAAGAGACCTTGGTAAAGCGATATGACCTCTTAAAACCAACACGTTGCTTAATCGAAGAAAATCAACGCTACTTGAAAATTGAAAACGAAGATGAGACAACCTATGTCGCTTATTTTACAATCAACTCTGTTATTGGCGAACTTGGTTTTCCTAACAGTGAAATCTTTTATTACCAGCAACAACAATTCTCTTTCCCAATCGATACTTCAATGAACGTAGAAATTGTGACCAACAAAAAAGCTCTTTCTACTGTTCGCAACAAAAAGAAAGAACTTAAAGATTTAGACAACCATGCTTTTGAAAGTAACAATGAAACAAGCTCGAACGTTGTAGATGCTTTAGATTCTGTAGATGAACTTGAAAGTACCTTAGATCAAACAAAAGAGTCTATGTACAAACTAAGCTATGTTATCCGTGTCTCCGCAAATAATCCAGATGAATTAAAACGTCGCTGCAATGAAGTCAAAGATTTCTATGATGATTTTAGTATCAAATTGGTTCGACCTTTTGGCGATATGCTTGGGCTACATGGTGAATTTATACCCGCTTCTAAACGATATATAAACGACTATATCCAATATGTTACTTCTGATTTTTTAGCTGGATTAGGTTTTGGTGCGACTCAAATGCTAGGAGAAACAGAAGGTATCTATATAGGATATAACTTAGATACAGGAAGAAACGTTTACCTAAAACCAAGTCTAGCTAGTCAAGGTGTGAAAGGTTCTATTACCAATGCCTTGGCTTCTGCATTCATTGGCTCTTTGGGTGGTGGGAAATCTTTTAGTAATAATATGCTTGTTTATTATGCTGTTTTATTTGGTGGGCAAGCTGTTATCGTTGATCCAAAAGCAGAACGAGGAAACTGGAAAGAAACGTTACCAGATATTGCACATGAGATTAATATTGTGAACCTGACAAGCGAAGAAATCAATAAAGGGCTACTTGATCCGTATGTCATTTTAAAACGTCCTAAAGATAGTGAAAGCCTAGCGATTGATATTTTGACGTTCTTAACAGGAATATCCAGTCGGGATGGTGAAAAATTCCCTGTCTTACGAAAAGCGATTCGTCGTGTTACCAAAAGTAAAACGCGTGGTCTCCTACTTGTTCTAGATGAACTACGAAAAGAAAATACGGTTATCAGTAACCATATAGCTGATCACATTGAATCTTTTACCGACTACGATTTTGCCCACTTATTGTTTAGTGAAGGAACTGTTGAACAGTCTATTAGTTTAGATAAGCAGCTGAATATCATTCAAGTTGCGGATTTAGTTCTTCCAGATGCTGAAACAGGTTTTGAAGAATATACGACAATGGAATTATTAAGCGTCGCTATGCTAATTGTCATTAGTACCTTTGCTTTAGATTTTATTCACTCTGACCGTTCTATCTTTAAAATTGTTGACCTAGATGAAGCCTGGAGTTTTCTTCAAGTAGCTCAAGGAAAGACCCTTTCGATGAAGCTAGTCCGTGCTGGACGAGCTATGAATGCAGGGGTCTATTTTGTTACACAAAATGCGGATGATTTACTGGACGAAAAACTAAAAAACAATCTGGGATTAAAGTTTGCTTTCCGTTCTACGGATATTAATGAAATTAAAAAGACACTGGAATTCTTTGGTATTGATAAAGAAGATGAAGGCAATCAAAAACGATTAAGAGATTTAGAAAATGGTCAATGTCTCCTTTCAGATTTATATGGTCGTGTAGGTGTGATTCAATTTCATCCAATTTTTGAAGAATTGCTTCATGCTTTTGATACAAGACCGCCTGTGAGAAAAGAGGTGTCCTAATGAAATCAAAATGGCCTTTAAAGAAAATTATTTTCTCTCTACTTCTAGTTGTTGGAGTTGTTGTTCTTTCATTAATCTTGTTAGGAACTTTTGTCGAAGCTGCTGGGTTAGTAGATGATACCATTAATTCCAGTAATGTTTATTCAAAATACCCTCTTGATAATTATCAATTAGATTTCTATGTCGATAATTCATGGGGCTGGTTACCTTGGAACTGGGGCGATGGGATTGGAAAACAAGTAACATATGGTCTTTATGCCATTACCAATTTCATTTGGACCATTTCTCTTTATCTTTCAAATGCGACAGGTTACTTGATTCAAGAAGCGTACAAATTAGACTTTATTTCTCAAACAACTGATGCAATTGGTAAAAACATGCAAACCCTTGCAGGAATTACGAAACACGGCTTTTCCAGTTCTGGATTCTATGTTGGATTTCTATTGATTCTAGTTTTAGTTTTGGGTATCTATGTTGCTTATACAGGACTATTAAAGCGTGAAACTACCAAGGCTGTTCAAGCTATCATCAACTTTTTCGTAGTCTTTATTTTATCTGCTTCCTTTATTGCATATGCACCTGATTACATTCAAAAGATTAATGAATTCTCTACCGATGTAAGCAAAGCCAGTTTGGATATTGGTACAAAGATTATTTTGCCTAATTCTGATTCTAAAGGGAAAGACAGTGTCGATTTAATACGAAATAGTTTATTCTCTATTCAAGTACAACAGCCGTGGCTTCTTTTACAATACGATGATTCCGATATTGAATCACTAGGAGAATCTCGTGTTGAAAAACTGCTTTCCGTTAGTCCAACACTTAATGATGGAAAAGACAGAGAAACGACTGTTAAAGATGAGATTGAGAATAAGAAAAATAACAATTTGAGTATCACCAAAGCCATTAATCGATTAGGAATGGTCTTCTTCTTATTCTTCTTTAATATCGGCATTTCTATTTTTATCTTTCTGCTCACAGGGATTATGATTTTCTCTCAAGTCCTCTTCATTGTCTACGCGATGTTTTTACCAATTAGTTTTCTGCTAAGTATGATTCCTAGTTTTCAAAGTACCAGTAAAAGAGCTGTTATGAAACTCTTTAATGTCATCATGACCCGAGCTGGTATTACATTGATTATTACCGTTGCCTTTAGCATTTCTACGATGCTGTATTCATTGTCCGCAAGTTCGCCCTTCTTTATGACGGCATTCTTACAGATTTTGACGTTCGCTGGTATCTATTTGAAATTAGGCGACTTGATGAGTCTGTTTGCATTACAAAGCAGCGATTCTCAAGGTGTTGGAAAACAAATTTTCCGTAAACCTAAACACTTAGTTAATCGCCAAACAAGAAAAATCCAACGACAACTCAGTAAAAGTCATACTTCAGAAGGCTCACCTTCTAAAAAGAAAGCAGCAGCTAATCGTAAATCTGTTCCTCAAACTCTCGACAGACAAAATAATGTTCCTTCACCTATTAAACCGAAGCAACCATTATCAGAACGACTTGGGAAAACAACAGGAAATGCGCTAGATATCAAACAACGAGCAAATGATAAAACCAAGCTGCTAAAAGAACAAACAAAAGATTTACCGACTCAAGCTAAATATGCGATTCATAAAAAGAAAGGCAACTTAAAAGAAGGCATTCAAAACTTTTCTGATACAACTAAAAATACACCACAAAAAAATCATGGCGAACGTTTGAAACAACACCAGCAACATAGACAAACAATCGCTCAAAAAAGATTGGAAATGGAACAAGCAAAAACAAGTCGTAAAACTAGGTCACCTAAAACTCAAAATAAAACGAATTCAAAAACACCAAATTATCAACGTCCACTTACAAAAGATACTATCAAACCTTATCCAAAATCTGAAAAAATAAATGCATCAACTACACCAATCATCCGTGAAAATAAACCAGTTAAAAATAAGAATCCTCACCCTAAAAAATCAAAAGAAAATCAAGCTCCTAGGAACACGACACAGAAAAGAAAGCAACCAAACAATCGAGGTTCTAAAAAATGAAGCTAATAAAACTAAAGTTTACTCTACTACTTGGTAGTTTATTTATGATCCTATTTGGCTTAATTTTCTGCGTCACCCTTTTTTTCTCAGATGATGACAGTAATGCTCAAGACTCTTCTGATATAAGTGGGTTGTCTGTTTCAAAGGAAGTTCTTTCTCATAAAAATACCGTTGAGAAATACTGCAAGGAATATGACATTTCAAAATATGCTCGCTATATTTTTGCGATTATGCAGGTTGAGTCTGGTGGGAAAGGTCAAGATGTGATGCAAAGTAGTGAGTCTCTAGGACTTCCTCCTAATACCTTATCTACTGAAGAATCAATTAAACAAGGCTGTAAGTATTTTAGTGAACTTTTGAAATCTTCTACTGGTCTAGAATGCGATGTTGATTCAGTCATTCAATCCTATAATTATGGTGGTGGCTTTCTTCAATACGTTGCTTCTCACGGAAAGAAATATTCTTATGAACTAGCAGAAAACTTCTCAAAAGAAAAATCAGGTGGTAATAAAGTGAGTTATCCCAATCCAATTGCCATCCCTATTAATGGTGGGTGGCGATACAACTATGGCAATCAATTTTATGTGAAATTAGTTTCTCAATATCTAACGGTGACTAAATTTGATAATAAAACTGTCCAAGCAATCATGGATGAAGCGTTGAAGTACCAAGGCTATCCTTACGTCTTTGGAGGTACTAGCCCTGAGACAAGTTTTGACTGTAGTGGGTTAACGTTATGGTGTTTTGGAAAAGCTGGCATAACCCTTCCCAGAATCGCTCAAGCACAGTATGACACCACACAACATATTCCATTAACTGAAGCAAAAGCTGGGGACTTAGTTTTCTTCCACTCAACTTACGATACATCAGATTTTGTTACACATGTTGGCATCGTCGTATCTCCAACTCAAATGTATCACGCAGGAGATCCAATTGGTTATGGAGATCTTACCTCGTCTTATTGGCAACAACATCTGATTGGTGCAGGGCGAATCATTACTAAATAAGAGAAAGGAATCACATTCATGAAAATCAAACTAGAGAGAAAAGAAAAAAGAAACAAAGTCAAAAAAGTTCCTACAATAAAACTAGGAACGCACAAAAAAATGACAACGGCATTATGGCTTTTACTTCTAACAAGTATTGCTTTTGGCGTATATAAAAACTTTACAGCCATCGATCAACATACGACTCATGAAAAAGAAATCATTGAACAACGAGTCATTGATACAAATAAAATCGAAAGCTTCAGTCGAAACTTCATTACGGTTTTCTATTCTTGGGAACATAATCAAAAAGCATTAGATCAACGAACTGAAAAATTAAAAGATTATCTCACAGAAGATTTACAAGTCTTAAATGCGGATATGGTGAGGACTGACATCCCTACAAATTCTACAGTTGAATCCATTCAATTTTGGGATATTAAGCCAATTGATAAAAATAACTTTGAGGTTTTATTTACTGTTAACCAAGATATTACTGAACAAAAAAAGAAACAAACTACTCACTCAGCTTATACTCTTACTATCCATGTGGATGATAAAGAAAATATGGTTATTATAAAAAATCCAACGATTAGTAGCATCCCTACTAAATCAAAGTACAAGCCAAAAGTTAGTGATAGTGACGGAACTGTAGATGCTAAAACTACAGAAGAAATTGATTCATTCTTAAAGACATTCTTTAAACTATATCCCAAAGCCAATGAAAAAGAACTGTCTTACTACGTTAATAATCAAGCTTTAAAACCTATTAATAGACAGTATCAATTTTTGGAACTAGCTTCTTCTAATTATTCATTAAAGAATGATCAAGTCGTTACACAAGTATTGGTGACATACCTTGATCCAATAACTAAAGCTAATCAAACTTCTCAATATAATTTAACTCTACAAAAAGCAAATAACTGGATGATTTTAAACTAATACAATAAAAGAAATCTAACGAGAATTATTCGTTAGATTTCTTTTATTATTACTGTATTTAGTTGTAAAAACTCCAGATTTTTTGACTCACTAATTCTCATCTTCTTAGATATATAACTTGAACTACTTAACATGAGCATCTGCCCTTATACTTGCTCATATTCAGGTATATAAAATTCATCTCATAGGTTCTAAATTTTCTTTCTTTAATAATTCAAATATTTCACGGTCTTTAGATGTCGGAATTTCTTCTTGAGGACCTCTAAATACTTCAATTTCCCGTTCAACTGTATATTTAGGTGAAATAGAATACCGATCGTTTTTTTGATTGTGAATTTCATGGTAAATACTAATACATCTTTCATGTATTTCTAGACAACATTTTTTGTATTTTTTTTCGCTTCCACAAAGACATAAATCATTTCGTTTAACTTTTCCTTCATACAAGCTTCTATACTCACTAAAAATAGACAAATATTCTTTACTAAATTTTTCTTCTGATTTATAAAATTCTATTTCCTTTTTAATTGTATTTATAGATACGTCTCCACCTTGATATACCATAATGTTCCGTTCAGGACTTTTCATGCCTTGACCTTCAGATTTATTTTGTTTCAAAGGAACTTCTTTCATACAAACTGACTTGGAATACGAATTTTTTAAAATAGCTACATTTATTTCATTTGTTTGCTCTTCTGTAAGAAAACAATATGATTTAAATTTGGCATACTTAGGTTTATCACCATGGTAAAAACATAAATAAAATTTTGAAGATATTGGTATTAAAATCATTGTGTCCTTAAAACCAATCTGACGATTAGACATATTGGAAAACTTATTCTTAAACTTTAAAGATACTGTGCTAAAAAATTGATCACTCATACAAAACATTTCAGCTTCATCAACAAGAATTGATAATTCATACCCCTTTAGAATGGTATTTGCAAGCTTAGCTGGATACACGTTACCAATTAGATTTTCTAAAAGCCGTTCAACTCTTTCATTTTTTGGATTATCACTATATGCTGCGTACTCTTCCAGTAATGCACCACTGCGCAAATATAGCAATACATAAAACATCATTAACTTATTAATTTCCTCTTCTGGTAATTCTTGACTGATTAAGCAATTCTCTTCCAATACTTTGACTAATTTATCATGATAAGGAATAAATGCACTCTCAATACGTGCAAAAGAATTCTCAATAGTATTTTGGGGTAATTTTTCATGCTCATAAACAAAGTTCTGACACATAGTATTTCTAATTTCTTTTTTACTTAGATAAGAGTTATTGTACAGTTCAAAAACTTTTTTTCTATTATCAGAAAAGTGTTTCAATATACCTTGTGGGATGTAGTGTTGTTTTTTTGTTACTTGCATTTTCTCCACCTTCCTGATAATTCTAAATACTCTTTACCAATCATATTTATCACATATTAATCAAAGTACCTCTCATCTATACTACTTACAGCCTTAGAACTCCATTCATAGCTATCACTTAAGCGCTTCAGAATCGAAGAAGTTTCTGGATAATCAATTTTTATTATTTTAGCATCATTATTGTATTTTTCTGCCATATGTTTTTCATGATTACTACTACTCCCCCAAAATACTTTAGCCCCCTCATGATTACTTTTTCCTACAACAAAGTTAGGGATAAGGTATTCTGAAACATAAGATTCATAAGCATTTTCTTCAAAAAAATCTCTTATAATTTCATGAGGGAAAATACCATCTTCACCATTGGGTGAGTGGCTTAAAAAAGTTCCTAAAGACAATGATACTGCTTTTTCGTATCCATATTCCTTAGCGATAGTTCTAACATTAGTAATCCATGAATCAAAAGCTTCTTTGTCTGCGGTATATTTATTGCAGCCAGGAATAATAGTTATTCTATCTAGTATTTTATAGAAGGAAATGGAGTTACCATTATTTTTACTTTCTCCAGAATCGTCCAAAAATGAATTTGATACTAATTGAACATAAATTTCTGGCTGTTTAGCTATCAATTCATTTATTGATTGTGGATAAAAATCAAAAGGTAGAATTCCAATGAAATATAATTCCAAAATAGCAATTTTTTCAATATCCTTATTTTTTTCTTGGTAAATTTTTTCAAAAATATTTTGAATATTCTTAGGATCAAGTTTATCTGAATTGTTCATATTATTCTCATCATTTATATACTCTCGTAATGAGTACAATAAAAATTGTAAAACTTTGTAATCATTATAGTCGGAATAAGCAGTTGAATTAATCGCTTCTACTACTCGACCATGCTCTACCTGTTTACGTAGATAATACTCAATCTCATCTTTATTTAAGCGAACCACAGAAATACATGGCGAATTTTCCCAAAAGTAATTTTGAAACAAAGAATCGTGCTTTTCTACTTCTTTCCACAAAGTCATACTGTGTTCAGTTTGACAAAATATATCCGCTTTTTGTTTCCAACATAAACTTGAATCGTTCTCTAATGTTTTAAACATAGTTTCTAAACCGTCTCTATTCAAGAAGAAAAGAAGTGAACTAAATAAAATAGAATTGATTTTTTGTACTTTTAATAAAAACTCAACATCAAACTGTCCCTCTAAAACTTCTTCAACAATTATTTTTGCAAAATCAGAAGTATCTTCGATAAATTGACAATAGTCAATCATCTCCTCTAATCCATAAACTTTTATAATCTCACTTGTTGCTTTTTTTCGCTCGATATAAACTAACGCATCTTCTTGTTCCATATCATACTTAATTGAATCGGAATAAGGAACAGGATTATTGATTGGTGGATTATATTTACACAAATAAACAAATTTCATAATATTATTAGGTTCTACCAAAGGCAATAGATCTTCCAAAAACTTAATAGTTTTTTCTGGCAGATTGCTTTCACTATCGATATATTTTTTATTGTTAAAAATAGTTTTTCTTACGTTTATTGATATCGGAAATTTTTGCTCTTCATTAAAATATTCAATATTAGTTTCAATTAGTTTTTTTATTTTCTGTTCATTTCCATAATAGAAGTAATCAATGTTTTTAAAGATAATTTCGTATACACGAATATCTGTTTCATTAATATTCTCAAAATAAACGTCTACAACCTTATTTCTAAATGATTGCAAATCACCATATGTTAAAGATCTTTTTTCATATGGATCCGTGAAATCAACCCATTCAGGTTTACTTATTGATATTAGTATATGATTATTATTATTTCCACTCATCTCATCGATAATTTTTAAACCCACATCAGGATAGTCACGAATAATTTTCCCTAATAACTTGGCTAATTCATCTTTAGATAATATAGTTTGAGGAAACATCATGTTAAAAACTTGATTCAAACTTGATTCTGGCGTATCTCCATTTGGAAGAGTAAACTGCTTTTGCGCTATTCTAACCAATAATAGTATCGCATCTACAGCGTAGTCTTCCATCCAAAGCAACCTCTCTATCGCCCACAATAAATGGTGATATACATTCCCTGAAAATAAACTATTCCCTTCTCCTACATTAAATATCTCCCAGAACATACTCTCTGGATTTCTGAGTTCTTTTTTTAATTTATCAATCACAACCTGAGGACAAGCTTCAGAAATTAATGGAAGAAATTCTGCAATTGAAAGCCATTGTTTTTCTGAGTTTATTTCGCTCAATATCTCTTTCAATAAAACATTTACGACCGTTTTGGTTGAACCAATAAATGTACTAGAGAACATCTCATCTCTTTCTTTTAAAAAAATCAATGAAATTAACAACCCTTCAATAAGCTGTTTTGAATATTTATCGTTTTTTCCTAAAATTGCTGCCATACTTCTTTCTTCAGTCGGTAAATCATATTTAGGAGTTGTTTCTGAAAAAATTAAACTTATTACCTTTTTCAGGTTTTCAATATCATTTTTTTTAATTTTTTCGGCCAAAAATAACCACATGTCTTGAACTGAAACTACTCGATACACATTGCCAATATTTATAATTGGAAAGTCTTCCATTTTTGTCCATTCTTCAAGTTTTGATAAAAATCCACTTGAATCTTTAGTCAATATTTTAAGTACTTCAATATCACCTTGCGACTCTGTATCTATATAACTGACTAACATAATGGAAATTAAATTTGCAGTTTCTTTGTTCATTAATGAAAGCCAGCCCGGTCTCTTTACCAAAGGATTGGTTGATAATTTTCTGTACAAAGGAAGAAAACATCTTTTTGTATCTTTTTCAAGATCCGAAATTTTATCATGTGAAATATCTAATTCCAATAGATTTTTTTGAAACTGCTCATGCTTAAATTTACTAATTTCTATACCTTCAAAATTTTCCGAAATGTTAGCAAGTGGTGTAAATTTACTAATAGGTAATATCGCACTAATAAAGTTGGGACAAGAGATATCATCATCAATTGGAAATATCGGAACCAAAACAATGTTTTTATTGTCTAATGATATGACCTTATTCCATGTTTCTCTGTCTTTTATAAGAATAACTTTATGGTCTATCTCAATATCGATATTTTTCATTGCAGCAATTAAGAATAAAGTTGCTTCTAATGACGACTCTGCTTTTATAAAATAGTACCCTTCACTTTTTATAATCCACTCTTTAATTTTATCTACTTTTTCTTCTCTATTATTAATGAAAAATTTATCTGTCAATTTAGGATTCGTTGTTTCAGTTTTTTCATCCCAATATTTTTCAATAGTCGAAATACCTGAAATATTTCCGTTTATTATTTCCGATAGCCAAATGGATACAGCAGGGTTTTCCTCAAGCCATAAACACAATATTTGAGCATCAAGTATTTTAATATCTTTCCAAGTGTAATTTTTTTTGGTCGCAATAATTTTATCAGGTACAGATATTCTATGACTCCAAATTTTTGATGATACAAAAATAAAATTCGTAATCTCTTTAGTTATATTCAACGGATTTTCAGACCTTTTTTTTATATCATCATCAAACTTATTCAATATGTTCCCATTTGTTCCAAATTCAAATACAGAAACTCCTTGTGGAATATAATTTGTACTTTCATCAACATTCAAATAACCATCATAACCTGGAAACTGAATACCTTTTCCATAAGGAAAATTAAAATCCTTAATCTGATTAAAACTACTTAATACTAATCTTGCAACAATTTCTGGTAAAATTTCTTGTGCGCGTCTGCTATTTTCACTACTCCAACTATCTAATCTTTCTGGTGTGATTTTTTCAAATATCATTTTTTACCTCCATAAATAAACCGAATTATTTCAATATTTTAAATTGTTTTGCACTATTTATTTTTGTAAGAAACGCTTTTCTTTCTTTAGAGTATGACCAGTTACCAGCTACTATAACAGTAGCATCTCTGTTTGAATAATAGGAATTTTTTAGTTTAGTAAATAGCGTTAAATTTTCAAATTGTAAGATCAATTTAAATTTATGAATATCTTTCGGAGCGCCTAGAAATAGCTCCTTCTTTTCGTTATTGTAAAAATTTGGTTTTTGTCTAGTACATTCAACAATCTTAAATCCATAGATACCTTTAGAATATAGATATTCACTCCTGTTATCCAATAACATATAACCTATTAAGGTTCCATTGTACGTATCTTTTATATGATTTAACTTACACATTTCATATATTTGATGAATTGTGCGTAATGGTTTTAATTTAGAATCACCAGTGCCATGTGTTTTACCTTCTTGTCTTTCGCTACCTTTTTTACTTGTAGATATTGGTTTCATCAAATTAGTTAGAGCATCTTCAAATTCAAATAATTCTTCTGTATATTCATTAAGTTTTATTTTACTATTTTTGGAAGCGCCCCAACATCCGTCAATATGTTTAATGGAAGAATTTGCTGAAAAATATGCTTCTTTTTCTCCATCCAAACTGCAAATGTATAATTCTGCAGGACAATCTATATTTGGGCAATAATATCGAACTTTTCTATGTTTTTCTTGAGCATCCTTTGCAAAAATGACACTACTTTCATTTCTATCTTCATTTTTGTACGCATAAGTTCCCACTTTGTATCCTCCTAATAATAAATGATTTAAGTTATATTAGTTAAACGAAACAAAAAGATAATTAATTTTTTTGAACTTTAAACACATTCATAACTTGCTCACTCAAATGCCAATATTTTTTGGATAGTTGGTACAAAATTTCTTCAGTATTCCATTCAGAATCAATAAAAGTTAATTTATTAGCTGATTCAAACGTACAAAGTTCTTTTATCGCTATGTGTTCATCTTGTGGAGCAATTACTGCAACTATATGGTTATAATCAAAACAATAATCACCTTTCATTCGCCACTCTCTTTGCCATTGAAAATCATTTTCTGAGCTGACATGATTCACTAAACAACCAAAAGTAGGAAAACTCTCATTTTCATTAGGTTTGTCTCTCCAATTATTAAATTGATTCCAAAAAGATTTTGTCAAACTCCTATTTTGGTGCCTAATATATATAACTGGATTGATGCCAAAACCACTTTCTAAACACTGAGTATCTTTCATAAAAATCAGTCCATAGGGTTCAAACCTTCTGTTGTTGTGCTCCAAAGTCTTAACAACAACCTTCAAACGATCTAAAGGTGTCTCTGTAAAGCATGTCACGCTAAATTCTTTCTGGTATTCTTCTGATAACTTAGATAGTTCTTTGTTAAACATACAGCAATAACTTGATGCATTTATCTTTTTATCATTTAAAATAGAAATCAAGTTTTCCTTTGCTGTAGCATCTTTAGTGTTTCTGGTTAAATGAGTTAAAAATTTAGAAATATCTGTACGATCTGTCAAATCAATGATGCTTTCATTCATAAAATCAACTCCATATTCATTGTGTTTACTTAACTATATGATAACATTTTTAACATCTTATAAGAAGAATAGTTTATATTAGTCTTGCTTAGTTAGAATTAAAGTCTGTTTCAACACAAATAATTTAAATTCAGTATCATAAAAATCAAATTCAAAACTGTAAGACTATTCAATTTGGGATTGTAAAAATTGTTTTGACTCTTTTCAACTGCAATCATTTTTACATTTCAAATTTCTAAACTTGACCCAATGTTGAAAAGGTTAAACATTGGATTATTACCATCTGACTAGTAAATTTAAAATAAGAGAGTACCTAGAATATCTAGAAACTCTCTTATAAATAAAAATATTTTTGTCTAACAATAGAACTTGGATAATTTTAATTGTATATATTACAAAGAACTAGCTATTTTATTAGTAAAACCCCATCACTTTTACAAAATAGCATCAGCCATATTAGTCACTTCTCGCAATTGTATGTCCTCTTTAACTATTTCAAGAATGATAACTGTATTTGCACCTTTAATTTTTAAACTACTCAAATCCGAATAATTCAACTCATTCAAAATTGTTTTCATAGAAAATGCATGGGTTACTAATAAAATATCTTTTTCAGATAAGAAAACATTGGCAAAACAGGAAATGAAAATAGCATTAATACAAAACCCAATGCACTTAAAACCCCAACAAATGTAATATCTCTAGTTTTAATCTTTTTTTCATCGTAAACCACCTCAATCAATTTATTGTTAGAACGTTCTTACTTTATTTAAACACACTTAAAGCGAAGTATTTATTATACTATAGCGCGGTATAGAACATATAAAGATAAAAAATATCATATTTTTATGGTTATTTACGCCTACTTTAAATTCACTCGTAGTGAGCAGTCAGCAAAAATCATTTGTAATATCTTTCTTCAAATGTAATCCAGGAATTACTAAATTTATGATTAGAAAACAATGTCTTCAATCCTCCCGTTTGTTTTAACCGTAAAACCTCTTCTCTCTCCATCCCCAAATGTTGTCCTATTTCTTCGTCTGTCCATCCATGTAACAACAATTGTTGAACGACATTGCTCATTGATTCAACGCCATGTGTTCCTCTTGCTCGATTGTGACGAATGGTTGATGCAATACGGTTACTTAAGTCTTTTTCAATAATAGTTACCGGAATATGCGTCAAATTTAATCGTTCTTTTGCAACGAGATATCGATGAAAACCGTCAACAATGATATAAACATCTTTTTCTTTACTGTAGTAACAAACAATCGGTTGAGTGAACCCATCTTCTCTAATTGAGTGTTCTAACAATTCAAGCTCAGGCTTCGCAACACGATTAGGGTTATAAAAGTTTTTCTGAATTTTTTCGATTTCAACCATCTTTACATTCATGACAGGAAAATATATTTCACTCATGTTCTAGCTCCTTCGTAAAAAATAGTAATTTTTCGTTTTTTTATATTGGATAAATCCGAACTCTTCTAATAATATTTTTTGTCGACCGTCTTCAACTGCCGTCTCAATTGGATGAGAGGAATTGCTGTTGATGGCTTTTATCAATTTTTTTAAAATTGGTTTTCCATATTTTAATTCATCCTTAACATTTTCAAAATACATTTCACCGAGGATTGTTTTCTTCTTCTGAGAATCAAAAGACATGAACCCTTTAACCATTTGATCTTTGACAAGTAGATACCAAGTTGTCGTCGATGTATTAACTAAATAAGGAAACTTGTTCTGATAGATATCTTCAGCAAAATATTTTCCCATCAATCTATAAAAAATATCTTTTTTGTAAGGCGGACTAAATATCATTAACTCCATATCTTTCTCCTAAATTTTTTTCTTAAATTCTCTAACTGCTCGATTGGGTGAATCGTCAAAATTCAAACTGCCTTTGTAGTCATCACAAATGGCATACAAATCTTTTGCATCCGCTTGAGTGAAACTATATTGTCGCGTTGATAAAGAAAAGTCATTTTTTTCTATTGCTCTAGCAATCCCTTTCCAGTTATGCCAAAGCTTTTCATCATATTTCCAATCAGCAGCCTTTGCTTCATCAACAATATCAGCTATACTCATTCTAAAGTTTGTTTCGTAGTAATCCATTAATATTTTGATTTTTCTGTAGTAATGATCTCTAAGTGCTGGTGACACTAAACCAATTGATTCTAAAAGAAATACAGCATACTCTTGCCATGTCATATGAGCTGGTTTTGATGTTTTAAAGTGCCCAAGTACAGAGGTTTGCGCGTATAACATTCCAAAATTTACACCGCTCACTCTTTTAACAATTTTCTCCCACGTTGCAGGCTCGATTGCTGCATACATTGTTAGACTCCTTCTTTGATGTAGGCCAAACGGTTGGCATATCCTCATCAAAGAAAGTGGGATACCTAATTTGTAACACTTCTCATAAAACTGATTCATTGGCCAATCATAATAAGCGTACGCAGCAAATATATCTTCTACTGACCAATCATAAATAGGATACGCTTTGATGTAGTTTTCCAATGAAAGATTCAGCCAACTTCTATTGGCCCATTTATGCTTAACTTTGGTGATTGCAAAATATCTATTTAGACTTTCTTGTGTTCTAATTCCAATACCACAAACAACTTTAAAGTTTTCATCTTCTCCCTTATGAAATTGATAATACCAATTTCCAAATTTCGGAAGAAACACATCTGGATTTCCATAACAAGAGTCAAATAATTCCCTTAGTCCAGTTGGGATGTTATTAAGTGTTAATGCATGTTCAGGCATTTCCTGCACCCACAACTCTTTCACTTTTTCATCCCACATTTTCCATTGGGGCTGAAAAATACTTAATGTATTATCCTCATAGAACGGCAAACAAAAATGATAAATACATTCTATGCTTTCTAACTTTTCTAACGTGGAAATAAATGAAGCAGTACTGTCATAGTTTGCCTCAATATTTAGAATTAATAGATCAAACTTTTTTCCCATTTTTTTTGCGACCATATTTGCTAGTAACACCATGACACCACTATCTTTTCCACCACTAAAAGAAAAATAGACTCTGTCAAAAGTATTGAACATATAGGTCAATCTCTCTATAGATTTTTCTAACACTGAAGTTTCTTCAAAATACTTAATCTTAAACCCTCCTTATAAAAAATAAGCAATTAATATGGACTAACATACTAATTGCTTATTATTGCTTATTGACAAATTTCATTAGTGAGATAGCCTTCTCATTTTCAAAAGACATTACCCAATTAAAATCTCTTAGGTTAACTATTTTATTTAAGTATGAGCCACAACAAACCGTAATTTATTCATTCCAAAGAATTTAGTTAAGGCTTAACATATACCCTTTAGAACGTACAGTCTTAATAAATCTAGGATATTTAGGATTTTTTTCAATTTTATTTCTTATGTGAAAAACCGCATTGGCAATTTTGTAATTTCTCTCAGTCATTTCCGCTTCATTTGACCATATCTTCTTCATAAACTCAGCGTAACATACTGTTTTACAAGGATTATCATAGAGAACACCCATGATTTGAAATTCTATTTTAGTTAAACTTACCTCTTTATTCCCATCAATTATCACACTAAGATTTTCTGGTACTAATTTTAAGTTATTTGGTTGAACCGCTGTTTTGTCTTCTAGGTACTCTCTACCGTCCTGAAAACCAACTGGATGATAGTGATTTAACAAATTAGTTAAAGTAGCGCAAAATTCGTCTGGAGCCATTTCTACAGAGAAACAGGCTTCAACCCCCAACTGTAGATAAACCATATTATAGTCCGAACTGTTTTTCGACAGTATGTAGATTGGAATATCCATATTTCGAGTACCTCGAGTCAGCTCAATGAGATGACAACAAGTTGTCGGCATTGTGCTTTCTTCAATTAAGATAGCTTTAACTTCTGGTTCTATTTTTGATAATTTTTTCACTTCAACTCCTTGAGTAGCCCAGCCTTTTTCAGCTAAAAAGTTTATGTGCCTGTTTTCTTTTACGTTCTTTAAAGACAATACACCAATTGTATGCATTTCGATCTCTCCTAAGCTAATTTTAAGTTCTAAAGAAATGGTAAATGACGGTTCCTGTGTTCTATGTTTTTGCTTTTACAGGTAAATGAATAAACCTTTACTTTTAGATTTTATACTTTTAATCTACCTTTTGTTTATCTAAATGTGGTTTACGAGAGAACATTATTAAATAATACTAAAAAGATGGTATAATAAATGAATCAAACATTCGAAAATGAGGTGGTGATCCTGTGATAAATAACTTTTACATGAAACCAATTGACAAACAAAAATATGATCTTTTTGTTTTTATCTGTTTTAATGAAAAAAATGTTACGATTAATGACATTTCCGATTTCTTTCTGATTTCAACAACATCTGCAAACAGATACATTCGGCAATTAAATGAGGACTTCCAACAAATTTTTCATAATAATACTGTGAAGATAGTAAGTATTAATAACCTTTACCATTTAAAAAATGACTCTGATAAACCCATTCCTTATGTTAATGATATACTGCGTCTAAACTATTTCAGAGATACAACTAAATTTAAAATTATTGATGCTTTCTTGAATAGAAATTTTCAAAGCATTAATGAATTATCTGAATACTTACACGTCAGCCCTCCTCACTTGTATAAAGTAATCAAAGACTTAAACTCGTTGTTAGAAACGTTTAAAATTAAAATAACTTTTAAAACAAACGATATTTCTAGTAACATAGTGGGTGAAAGAGAAAGAAATATTCGAATATTTTTCTGTTTTTATTATTGGTCAATTTTCAAAGGCTTAGAATGGCCATTTAAAAAAGTGCTTCCTTCTCAAGTACCTATGATTGAAGAAACTAAACTCTTTAAGCGTTCTCAATTACAACGATTCAACTATTTAGTCATAATTTCAAAATACAGAATGTACTCAAGAAAAAAATACATTGTATTAGATGATGAATGTTTAAAGGATTTATCACCATATGAAACAAATAAAAATTTTACTCAAGTTCTCTATTCAGATGATTACAAAATACCTGATCATGTGTTTTATCAAGAAAAATTATTTTTCAACTTCCTAGTACGTTTTTATATTTCAGGTTGTGATACTCTGGTACAGCAGATTGAGATGGCTCAAGAATTTTTAAGTTTATCTACACCTTTAAGCCAATATAGTGAAAAATTGCTAAACCATTTATTTAGAACATTTAATGTTACCGTTTCAATGGATCGTTGGTTAATTTCTTACTACAATTTAAATACTATCTGTCTTTATTTTAAATATGTTGGTCTGGATTACTCTGATTGGCACAAACAAAAAGATAGTTTTTTGAATCCGAATTCAGTTAATCCAATAGTGGAATCCTTTGAAAAAGAATTTATCTCGTATTACAAAAATACGTTATCCCAATTACCGCCTCCATTTGAACTTACAGATGAGGTCATAAAATATATTGCTCATTACCTTTTCTTTATTGTTGATAGTAACGCACCCATAGAACCATTAAAAATATGCGTTCAATATGGTCGATTGTTCTATTTAAATGATCAAATAAAATACAATATCAACTTAGTGTTTAAAAATATTGAATATATAGACACTCCTAAAGATGCTGATTTAATTATTTCAGATAGTTATCAGGGTGAATCGAATGCTGAATATTTTTACTTGTATGACATTTTTGATGAACATAATTGGAAGGCAATGATTGCAGCTATTACGGAATTACTTTACAAAAAAAATTTCACTTTGCCTGAATAAAAGTACCTACTCAACTAATATCCATGCTGTTACATGACATGAATCGGTATTTATATTTGTAGGTAGTTTTTTGAAGCAAAGATCACTATAGAAATAGAATAGGATATTGTTATACTTTCAACACTTATACTCTTCTATCAAAAATAGATTAGTTTCAACAGGATGTAAAGAACGTACACTATTAACTAAAATCATAAGTATACAGAATTAGGGAGTGATATTTTATGGGTAATTTAAAATGGTTTTCTGGAGGAAATGAACGAGGAAAACAAGCAGAAAACATTATTACTGATTTATTGGATGATTTAAAAACGGACTTAGGCAACGAATCTCTACAAAAAAACGTTAGAGAATTATCTTGAAGAATTAAAACAAAAGAGCGCTTCTGTTCCTATGATTTTGAGTCGTATGAACTTAGATATTTCTAAAGCAATCAGAAATGATGGGGTTGCTTTATCTGAACATCAATCTAAAAAACTAAAAGAATTGACTTCTATATCTACTATTAGATATGGATACTAATAATGGATAACTCTAACGATTCCTAATTAAATTAATTTTAATCTCTTTACTTTATGCTAGTCGACTAAGGTTTATCGCCATTAAGGGGATTAGTTCAGAAAGTAACGCCCGCGAATCTTTAATAGAAAATAAGAACCTTCAGAAAATATAATTGCTGAAGGTTCTTATTTATATACATTCTTTTTCTTTGTTTGTACTTTTTTTAATTATTATCAGAACTGGACTCATTATGAAATTTTCTGTAAACAAGAAAATGCACAGGAAGTCACTTATCATTTTGCAGCAGTTTTACTAGCTGATTTCTTACTTCTGAGCATCATAAATGACTATAAGATGAGCAAGCAGAGGACCAGGTACAAAGTTGCTAACGATGAAGAATCGCATCTATAGACACAACTAATGAAAGAATTTAAAGGAATAACTATTTTAATGAAACCAAAAATATAAACCACTTCAAATGGTGAATTCTGGTCAAGACTCTTTGTCTCTCAAACTCTCTTTATTTAAGAACTCTTGAAAACACAACTATCTCTACTAACGAATTTTTTAAATTATTTATTGAACAAATTGAACTATATCCTCACAACAAAAAAGAACACCCTTAAAACGTTGATGAATCAACATTATAAGAGCATTCACTCACATGGAGTCTATGTTTTTCATTTCTTGATATTTTATCTACTTTTTACAAAAATCTTTTTGTTCTTCATACCTAACACAACAACAAACAAGAATACACCGACAAGCAATAAAAACATGCTTACCTTTTCCCCAGTAGTTGGTAATCTCTGAATTGATTTATCTTTTATTACAGTCGCGACATTTTCACTTATATTTTCCCCAGTATTTTTATCATCGACATCTTGTTCTCCAGTTTGTCCATCAGACAATGTTCCAGTAACTGGAATACTGACTTCTGATTCACCATTCAGCTCTTTACCATATACACTAGATTCCATTTCAAATACTCCAAAAAGAAAACAAGTAATTATAATTGGT
This sequence comes from Enterococcus sp. AMC1252, assembly GCF_058216515.1. Classification (NCBI taxonomy): domain Bacteria; kingdom Bacillati; phylum Bacillota; class Bacilli; order Lactobacillales; family Enterococcaceae; genus Enterococcus; species Enterococcus sp. AMC1252. The sequence goes on along the minus strand of NZ_CM177097.1, from coordinate 1,537,211 downwards.
AAAACTAGCAGGTTCTTTTTCTTCATATTATTTTGTAACAGGTTTTCCATCTTTTTGCAAAGCCTCAAATTTCAAGTTCATGTTGTATTTAACATGTTGCGATTTAGTTTCTTCATCTTTTTTGTCTGCTACAATTTGATCAGTACTTACTTTACCAGTATAACCAAAATTGAAAACTCCACCTTGTGCAGTTAAGTTTGCATTTAACGTTTTCTCTCCCTGAAAGTCTACACTACCATCCTTAATCAGTCCTACTTCTTCTACACCTACCTTAAGATTCAAAGAACTAATTGCAGCAACTTCATTTTGACCTTCTGCAGCTTCAAATTTTGATAAATTGACTTTTACTGGACGACCAGATAAATTTGTAATAGTGTAGTCAATTGATTTAATATCTTTCACTTCCGCTGTTTTATCTGATTCATCTGTGTAAAATGCAACACTTGTTGGAAGCGTTACGTGAATCCATTTGTCACTTCCTTCATCAATGTTTTCACCCTCGCCTGTGTTATCCCTCTCACCTAGAGTTCCACCAACAGGAATCGGAACTCCATTATCGTGATCGTAATCATTTCCATCAATATTGTCGATTGTTTGATAAGGTTCTACTTTTTCCTTTTCTTCTGCAAAAGCTGCTTGTCCCGTTCCTAAAACCATTCCTGCTAATAATAATGTTGCAAATACTTTTTTCTTCATAATCGATCTCTCCTCAAATTTTTTTTATTTATCTTCAATAGCTTTTCGCTACTAAATTCATTCTATAACAGTAATTTCTATCACTGCTTGTGTCGCGCCTCTTTTTTCTTTTGTCTTGTTATCGTAAATATCAACATAAGCTGTTGCTTTATATGTTCCTAGTTCCAAAGGTTTATCAAGCTTAGCTTTAGTTACTTCAAAACCAGGTTTAATCATCCCAGATTCATAAATCTGTTTATTGCCTTCATCTAGCATGACTTTTACATTAATTGGATAAGCATTAACAGGCTCATTTTTTATATAAATATTTCCTTCAGAAGTTGCTTTACTAAACATTGCTTCTGGAAATATAGTTAAAGTAAATTGTGTTTCATCCACTTTCTTTTTTTGGTATTCTTTTAATTCTTTCTCAGTCATTTTCTGTGCATCTTTTACATCTGGATAATCACCTGCAATCAATTCTTTAGGGTTTTGATGAGTTTTATACCAGTAATACCCTCCAGTTGCTCCAATAATTAAAATAAGTAACAATAAAAGACTGATCCATTTCTTTTTGTTGTTCTTTTTTTCTGTTTCCATTACTATCGCCTCTTTATTCTTTAATGTTAAACTTCAATACCATGCTGCTTTTCACATGAGGTGAATCTTCTGACTCAGGGCTAAAATATTTCCCATTGAATGCAAGTATCGTTGATGTTTTAGGCTTTAAATCTGTTAAACGAGTTGATAATGATGCTGCGTCCAAACTGTTCACTTTTTCTACACTATCGACAAGTAAGTTCAATCTTAAGGAATGTTCTGGTTTCTCGGGGTCTTTATCTCCTTTTGATAGAAATTTCACTTCAGTATCCCCTTTAACAGTGAATGAAGCCATTTCAACTTCCAACGATGTATTCGCAGAATTATTGGTTATTGAGTAGTTCTCAGAAATAATCTCCCTTTTATCTTTACTTTTCATATCTGATAGAAATAGCATTTTAGTAGGAATTGTTACATTTACCCACTCATTTTTTACATTGATTTGGATTGCATAATCAAACTGCACTTTATTACCCGACTCTAAGGTTTCTTCCACTCTGATTTTTGCTTGCTGTTTTCCTGGTTTTGAGGTATCTGGATAATCAATAAACCCTACTGGCAAGATATTATTTTTATCATTTTTAACTTCAAGATATTTTTCCATATTCTTGATAAAATCTTTGTTTAAAGCAGCATGAGAAGTATTTAGAAATGTTGCAACTTCCTTTGGCAGCAACTGATTAAAATGCAGTGGACGAAAAGCTGTTGTAGTCAACTCGTAATAAGCATCCTGATTCACGTAGCCAGCTTGCGGTTCACTTTTTTCACCGTTACTCCACATTGCAACCATTTGTTGATAGTTCAAACTTTCTACATGATTCACTTTCAAGATGTCTCCTGGTTGATACGATTGCCCTTTAAAAGTTCGATAGGCTTCCAAAAGCTTATCTGTTCCATTTTTAGAAAAGCTATAATAAGGTTTACTTGTCTCAATATCGTTTATTTTGTTATTGATGTGATACATATCAACACTAAAATATTGAGTAGAAAATTTGGCATTAATCGGAAAATTGTCTTGCTTTTCAGCTCCAACTCTACTTGGTTCAATCGTGTAATTACCACTACCATAAAAATGTGAAGACAATCCCATTACAGATAAATAATTAGAACCTTTTAGCACTAATGTGTTCCCATAATTCACTTCGATAGGTACTTCGATTATTGTGTCAACATGGTTGCTCTTTCTAGTTATTTTCACTTTGAAAGTGAAATTCCCTACTCTAGATGCGTCGTCATGTTTAATAGTAACTAAAGTATATTCATCTTTAGAAACTGCTTTTCCATCCAATTTTATATTTCCAACAAATTTATCTGCGGAAAATCTACTTGTTCCAATATCAAGTGTTGTCACAAATGGAACTGCCTCTGCGGTTAAGGGACGCGTATCCTCTATCATAACCTGGACATCATAAGCATATTGAATAGTATTACCAGACTCGAGAGTCTCTTCCATTCTTATCTTTGCAGATTGCAATCCAACTTTTTTTGTATCTGGAAATTTATCAAACCCCACCGGCTGAATATTTTTGTATTCGCTAGCTTTAATATTTTCAAAATAATGAGAGGCATGCTCTTTTAAATCTTTCATTAAGTCTTCTTCTGAAGTATGCCAATTAACTGATGCTTGTTTTGATTGCAATTGATTTATTTTTAATGGATGAAACCCTTTTTTTGTGATTTCATAGTACACAGTATCTAACCCATTGTTAGGTTTCGTTACTTGCTCTTTTTCCATCAATCTATTGTTATCTGGAAAACTGCTGCTACCAGTTGTTTGAACATATTGTCCAATGACATCTCCATTTGTTACTTTATATTCCCCGGAATCTCCAAAATCAGCAACAGCGTCGCTAATCTTTCCATGTCCTGTCATATTGTAATGATAAGATGGTTTTTGATCTGTAATCACACTATTTTTACTCAATTCATTGCCAGCATAAATCATTGTTTTAAGGTACTCGCTTGACGTATAATCATTTATCCAGTTATTTCTTCTAGAAGTGTTATTGCCATACGTCGCTACAATTTTTGGCTCATCACCTGTATGCAATGTTAAAGCATAACCTGAATTTCCAGGATAAATAACATTATCAACTTCTATAGTAGATCCCCATTCAACTGTAACAGGTACTTCGACATTTGTTGTTTTACCATTAGCTATTCTCGTAATTTCGACCATGAGAGTTTTGATGCCAATTGTCTGCGTATCTGCTACTTGCTTAATGATAGCGGTATACTCCTTTGAATCAGCATTCTCGTCGTCTTCTTTTTTTACATTCTTGATAAGTTTATGAGCATCCCATTTTGATGTGTCTGTCCCTAAAACTGTTTTTTGCTTAACTGACTCTGCTGTGAGTGCTGGAGCTTCTTTAACCGTTACTTTAAAATTTGAAACTTTTGGCTTTCCTTTTCCTTCAAAGGTGTATTTCATCTCGTAGATACCGGGACTGTTACTATCAACACTCCCACTGATAGTAATTCGTTTATCATCAAATGAAACTTTTTTTCCCTCTTCATCTGTGGCACTTACAAAGTTATCCTCTTTATGCCATTTTTGGCCTTCATAAAGTTCACTATCCTTTGACTCAATGGACGATTTGTCTTCTTCTACTGTAAATAGCGTATGATATTCCCACTGTAGTTTCTTCCCAGATTTCAATGTTTCTTCTACGACTATTTTTCCTGATGTTTCCCCAGATTTGTTTGTTGTTGGGTATGAACTAAATTTTTTCACTTCAATATTTGAGTAACCTCTTAAATCAATATATTCTTTTATATGTTTATCCAAGTATGCTTCATCAGAATGAAAAGGAATTGTACTTTTTTTTGATCGTAACTGATTCACACGTACCGGAATGAATCCGCTCTTAGTCAACTCATAATAAACAATTTTCTGTCCATCATTTTCTTGTTTTTCCATTTCATTTACAATCAATCGCTCTCTTGTATCAGGTTCTTCATGAGTAACTTCTAAAATATCGCCTGAAATTGCTTTTTGATGCCTATCAGAGTTATCTCCAAAAATATTCATTCTATCTTGGGCACGCCACTCACCCTGAGACCATGTCAAAGAATTATTCGTAGTCACAGTCTTCAAATCTTTAGGATATTTTGGAGTATCTATTGGACGTAACAGTCTTAAATCATAGTAGGTCTTGGATGTAAAGTAAGGATGCACTGGTGATTCATTAGATTTTCTAGTGATTCCTACATAATCTGTCAACTCTAAATCATCTCCACCCATTTGGTGTAGCGAAATTGCTCCAACTGACTCATTATCGAATCCTCTTAATAACACTGTACTTCCCCATTTAACATCAAATGGAAGTTCTACATTCAATGAATGTTGCCCATCATTTGTTGTAATTGTTGCAGGCCATGTTTGCTTTCCTACAGTGTTGTTGGACCAATTTGAACCCCACTTCACGGTATATTCACTAGAAGATAATGTTTTCCCTCCCAATGTAACTTTTTTTATCGATTTTTCTGGATTACGACCTGAAATATTCTCTCCTAAAACTGTGTCTTGAGAAATTAACTCAGCTATTAATGTAGGTTTTACATCAAAAGTCACATCGACTACTTTATCCGGATATTGCCAACCATCAGGAGTTTTTGCCGAAACTCTAATCCGCGCTTCACTTTTGCCAACTTTTCCTACATCAGGTTTTTTATCAAATGAATAAGTTGCATTCGTCCACTCTTGATTTGAATTATTTATCTTCACATATTCTTCAGGGTTTGAAATTGTTGCATTTTGGTTAATAGGGACAACAGTATTTTTTGCTGTAACATTCAAATCAGGTTGTTTTATCATGCTACTCACATTAATAGGTCCCAGCACACCAGACGTCCACGAGCTTCCGTGTATATCCTCACGGTGACTATACCACGCGCCCCCCCAATAATATTGCATCGTATTAAAAACACTGATAGTTTCCTGATATTTCATTTGTGCGCTTGCATTTCTCAGATTTAAAGTTGTTTTATCATAATCGTTCATTTTTGTTCTAGTAAAGATGAGTTTTTGGTTCTTTGTATCCTGCGTAACCTTTACCGAATCGCTTAAGTAAAAATCCATATTAGTTAAGCTTACTGTACCTTCTATATAGTACCAACCATCTTCAGATGTTTTTTTCCCCTTCCAGCTATTATAAGTAAAAGATACTGTATCCCCTTTATTTATTCCTAGTACACGTGTCGAATTAACTCTTATTGACCATGTTAAATCTGTCAATTTAGGCTCTACTACAGAACTAACTAAGTGGGCAATTTGTATCAAATCTTTTGCTGGTGTCTTAAAAGTTGATGCATTTCTAGAACGCTGCTCTTCTGTAATGACATCTTTCTCTTGTGTTTCTATTGTTGACTGCTTATTGTTGTTATTTTCTTTCTCTTGTATTTCTGTTATTGACTGCTTATTGTTATTATTTTCAGTATTTAGCAAAGTGGCTTCTTGATTTTCATCTGTACTACACGCAAATACCAGTGTATACTCGCAAATACTATTGTTTAGCAGCAAGATACAGCCAACGATAGATATGGCTCTACTTACGAATTTCCATGTTTTATTTTTTAATGTACTCTTCATTATTGTCTACACTCCTCCATTTGTTTGATTTACTAATTTGTATTGTACAGAATAAAAAAGAGTTAGTTTATCATCTTTCGCTCGACAGGAAACCGAAATAAAATAATAATTAACTAGTTATGAGTATTCTTTCTAATAAAACTAATAAATTAAAATCTAGTTCACTTATCGTCCGTTTAATTGATTTATCTACTGTTCATTGCTTCCTTCCTACCATAAAGATATAACTATTAAGAACAGAAGCACATCAAAATAGCTATATCTCAATCACATAGAATTTGTACAACCGTTAAGAGAAGAAGCAATGCCTCCCAAAATAATTTGAAATTCACAATAATTTGAAGAATAATTTTAAAAATTAGCTATTACTTACTGTAAAACCAAACAAGGTACGAATTAGTATTGAAGGTACCGAGTACCTACTAAGGCTTCTTAGAGTTAAATACTTCTATCCTAATCTCCTAATGAATCATATAGATAGTACAAATAATTTTTAGCAGTAAATTTCTATCTAAGTTCTGTAACTGAAATAATTTTAGTAACATTTTTATACATGTCTTTTACTTCCATAATAATATCCTCAATTCCAACAACAAATTCTGGCAAAGCAACTATTCTCGTAAATAATTTATGATTCATCCCTTTGAATACTATGATATATACAGACCTGTATACCAGTGAATCATCGTTATCGATCATCAATACTTTACTTTTTGATGCTCTATCTTTTCCACACCCCAGTAAACATTTGGATGTTTTAACTTGTACAAAATCCCAAGAAATAAGTTCTTTAATCTCTTCACATCCAAATTCCATTAAAGTTTTGCTCAAGCTTTTTAACAGCCAGCTTTTCTCCATTCCTTCTTTAACTATGATGTACTGTCCAATCTCCTCTTTCTCTTTTGAGCGGTATACTACGAAGTAAAGATCTAAATCTATGAAGTTTTGAGTAATCATTTCATTCAGTTCCCCTCTATTTACTGTTTTATATGGAATAAGTTTACTCTTCTTATTTCATATTTATTATTCAATAACACATCGGGACCCGCCACAATTAAATAATTTTCTAAATATCTTGATTTAATCCACCATTGGGAACCTTCAAAGCCATTTCCATGATTTTATTTTTATTCGATTCGCTCACCGCCAATATTGAAGAAAATTGACTATCACACAGATGATAGAATCATGTATACATGGGGTGAACTGAATGGAGTATTTTTTTTTGAACGATAAAGAGAGAAAAAAGTATAAGCTTTTTAAAGTAATAATTAAAACTAGTTGCATTGAAATGCGCGACATTAAAGATCATTTAAACGTATCTTCTACAAGTGTTCGTCGATGCATATTGGAAATTAACGAGGAATTGTCCGAAGTATTTCCAGAATCTAATATTTCAATTTGTTCTTTAAAAACAGGTTATGCTCTTACATCTACTGAAATGCAAAATAGCTTTCTACTGGATTCAATGAAACTTTTTTATGTAAAGAAATCAAATGAATTTATTATTTTAAATACTTTAATTGCGAAACGTTACGCAAGTGTTAACCAATTGTCGTTACAAATAAATATTAGTCCATCTCATTTGTACAAGTACATTAAAAATATTCGTACTTTTCTTTCTAAATACAAACTAGATATTGCTTTTTCATACGATATGACGACGAATTCCAGTTTAGTTGGAACCGACATTCACAAGTTACATTTTCTAAATATCTATTACTGGGATATCTATAAAGTAATTGAATGGCCACCTTTCTTAACGGATTATTCCTCGTCATATAAGACAGCCACACTCTCTTCTTTTCAAGAGAAAAGGGTGCAACAAATATTATCAGTCTCAAAACATCCTGCACTAAAGACTTGTAACTACAAATCTGATTCTGATTTAAAAGACCTTTGTGAAGTGTTTTCTAAATTCAATAACAACTTAGTAAATGCAGAAGGACTTGATTCCTCTGAGCTGCCAATTACTCATTTAGAAAACTTTTTTATTCGATTGTTTATTCCAGAATTTGACTCAGACTTAAATAAATTGCGTATTGCCCAACTAGCTGCTCAGATTAGCAATAATGAAATCGTAGCGCTATCTACTACTTTTTTAGATAATCTTTTTGAGACTTACCCAGTTAAACTTACTGAGTTTCAATACAATATTTGCCTTTATCATTCATTAGTTGTACATATTTTTTTAAAATATGTAAATATTGATTTTTTTAATACATCAGAAGCATTTCCTAGATTAAGTGGACTTTCAACAACAGACTTAAGCTTTTTCGAATTAGAGGCAGACTTAGCTCGTTTCTATGAAAAATTAAGCTCAAAAAACAATCAGTACTTACTTCAATTATCTGAAGCCAATCTCACATATATGGTTAATTTCAGCTATTTTTTATTGGACTACTGTACGGATACCAAAAAGATTTATATTTATGTAGAAATCACACAAAACATTTTTTCCACGCAGATGATTAAAAAAAACTTGATTGCTATATTTGGAAATGACAATATTGAATTAACGAATTCTCAAATGCAGGCAGATATCATTTTGACTGACTGTTATCAAGAAGAAATAGATAAAGAAAAAATATATCATTTTGATAATCCATACTGCAATGATTCTTGGACCAATGTTTTATCGTTTATTACCAGTATGCTTTACAAAAAAAAGTGTTTTATCAATAACTTTGCAACTAAAAATTTAATCACGTTGTAATTAAATTCGATTGTATTTTTACATTCCTTTAGATTACTAACTGAAAGAGCTTATTCTAATCTGTTAAAAATAAGATGAGGAATAGGTTCTATTTTTTCGTCGAAAATTTTAAAAAATTGTTGCCTTTTTACTGTAAAAAATCATCTTATTTCTAGAGGAGGAATTCTTATGGAAAGTCATGATGAAAAGGAAAAAATTTATCAATTGTTACATGAGCTTATTGCAGAGCGAAGAGAAATTACGAAACAATATTACGCACTAAAGGAAAGATTAGATTATTTGAATAGTGAAAAAACAAGTAAAATCGAGAGGAAAGAAACAGCCATAAATTCTACTATCTCTGAGCATGGTATCTCAAAAATAGATATCGAACATCAAAAATATCTTCTTTCTTCAAAAACAAAAACATCCATACCTTACGATAAAATATCTAGAAAAATCTGCTCCATTTTAAAAGAAGCTGGGACACCCTTAAACACAAAACAAATCTACTGTACTCTCACTAAAGACTCTTTATTTGCTGTAAATTACAAGAATTTAGCTAATAATATCCTTCCGCGTGCGATTAGAGATAATTCTATCAATGTGGAAAAAGCATATCGTGGTTACTATCAATATCGGCAAAAATAAGACAAATAGACTATATAGGACGTGATTGTTATGTGTACCAAACAAGTATTGAACAATATTTTCATTAATTACATTCATCAAGTAACTAAAAAAACTGCTCTAGCTTATTTCAGAAAAAAATACCTTTATCAAAATAGAACTCTTCTTTGCGTTAGTCTCCATGACTACCTGATTCCTTATTACGAAACTACATTTCTCTTAGATTATCTTTTACCAGGAAACGTTGATGAAATGGAGCTATATACTTCAAACACTTCTCTATCCTGTGCTTTAAGGAAGCTTTCAGTTAAAGAAAAAGCATTTATTTACGACAAATATATTTTATGTAAAACAGATAAAGAAATTGCTATAAACCTAGGTATCTCTAGACAGGGTGTTTCAATTTTAAAAAAAAGAATTTTAGCTAAATTACATCATTATCTTAAAAGTTCTTAGCATTCAATTACGCTCAAGAGGACCTCCTAAGAGTATGAAGAACTCTCGAAATAAAAGGAGGCCTTAATTTGAAAGAATTAATTGATCTAGTTATTGACGCAAAGGCCGGTAATGAAGAGGCAATGCTTGAGCTCTTAAACAGATTTGAGCCTCTATTCTTGAAAGAAGCCACTCGTTCTGGTCAATTGGATCCCGATTGTCTACAAGAACTTAGAGAACATTTCATTGAGCATATATACAAGTATGAAATACGTTGTAACTGTAAAAGATAAACAAATTCAGCTCTAAAGGCATTATGTCTTTAGAGTTTTATTTTGTATACAAATACCAAGTAATCAACTCTTTTTATAAAATTATTATCACATTTTAAATCGATATAACCCCATTTTAGATAAATGAACCGACCATGATATGCTTTAATTATTATAGTAAGAGCTATTTTAGTATTTACTCAAAAAAGTTTGAAAGGAGGAATTTCGCCTTAAAACAACTAGTCAAAATAGTAGTCGTGTAGATAGTATCTGCACAAAAAAGTTAAAAACTTGTTTCTATCATTAATAATAGAAACTAACCCTCCTTTTAATCTGATATTGAAATCTGCTTTCTAAAGTTTATTTCTGGACAGTTTTTGAACAAATAGGTGTTGTCATTCCATACAAAGCAACTGTTTCATATAATTGGAGGAGGAATTGAAATGAAAAAAATTGTAAGTGTTCTTTTTACTACGTCATTAATCTGTGTAATGAGTTTATTTATTTTTAATACCGCTGCAAGTGCTGATACAGTCAAGGATGTAGATGGTAATCCAGTTCAAGAATATTATGTCTACAAAATAAAAATGATTTCAACAAATCATACCGCTTTGATGCATTATAGACACGGAAGCTGGACTAGTACCTATTTATGTGGCGATCCATCTGAGGGCTATTCTGAAGAAATTCTATCTGCTTCTCGTGACGCTAGCGTAGGTACAGAAGTAACAACTGATAAAACATACCGCTTGGGCACTCGAGTAACTGAAGAAAATGGCTTTACTGTTAAGTATCCATTTTATGAGAATCCTTCTACTATAGATATATGGGGAGGATTATATTTAAAACCAGAAGTTGATTATAGCTGTAATTTCGATTTTAAAGATGTAGGAAATAATCAATATGCTATTAATACTGATGACGGACCGCTTTTCTACCAACCAACAAGTGGGTACATTGTTCCAATCCACGCTACACATGGATTGGAAATTTCTGAACCATTCAATGTACAATTTATAAAACTGTAATTTAGCAACTCTAGAATGACAACACCTATTTGTTTAAAATCTGTGTATAAAATAGTTTTTAGCATCCAAAGTTCAGAAGCGATCGTTAAAGTAATTTTACCTTTATATTTTCAAGGTATGGATGAAGAAATTCATTCATGCCTATTTTTATTTTCTTAATTTAATTTTTAATAATCTTCCTCTAAAATATTCAAAAAATTTCATTTTAATAGATGTTGCTTTTTTTAGGTCAAAAATCATCTTATTTATGAGTTACAAAATTTAACCTGTTCTTTGACAATCAAATAAAAACATCAAGTACTTTCCTCTTTGTATAAGCATTTGTGAGTACTACGCCATGATCATTTTTTAAAGCGAATATTAGACTCACTACAATGAGGTTGTTCCTCATCTGCGACAAAATACAAAGAGCATAATGATACTTCCGTAAGGCTCGCCATAAACTGGGGAGAGGTGAAATTCCTATGTGTTTCCTAACAAGAGACAACTTGATGTTTAAGATGAAAATTGATAAGTACAAGAGGCTTGTAAACACAAGTCTCTCGGTTTTATAAAGAATATTTTTCAAAATAAATAAAGTGAAAATATCACATAACTACAATTTCTTATAGGAAAAAAGAGCAGGACAGATTATAATCTAGTTATAGTATTTCGTTCTAGCTCGCAAAACTTGAGGTAATACTCTATTTTAATACAAAGAAAGGGTGAATCATCCAACAATTTAAATAGTAAACAAAGGAAGGTAATTTCATATGAATACGCCTAATAATCTGTCACTGATTCTTGGAAGATATGTTAATCAACAAACTCTAATGAAAGAATTGCACATTGGTTATGACACCTTAAGAACACTTCGTCTTAACGGATTAGAAGTCATTATTATTGGTAGGCAGCATTTGTACGATATTGAAGATGTAAAGGATATTTTCAATCAATTAAAAAATGATTAACTTAATTAAAACCTCAAATATTAAAATCTTGCTAAAGACAAAAATATCCTAATCCAATGAATGAATTAGGAGGAAGATTTATATGTCTGTTTCTTTTAAGCAATACACCAAGTACAATCAAAAACTCTGGAAATTTCAATGCTATTTTGGAAAAACTGAGTTTGGTGAAGAGATTCGCACAACTAGAAGTGGCTTCCCGACAAAAAAAGAAGCCCAACAAGTATATAGGCAACTGCAACTAGATTTCGATAAGAATCTACTAAAAATGAGTGGTAATATCACTTTTACAGAGCTATATGAAGAATTCATTGAACAGTACCGTTTGAAAGTAAAACCGTCTACTATCATGATTACGAGACGAGCTATTGAAGATCATGCGCTTGAATATTTTGGAGACAAAAAATTGAATGATATTTCAGTACGTTTCTGCACTCAAGTTAATCGCCGATGGATACGAGATGGATACAAGCAAGCTTATTACTTTCGTCGCGCAGTTGCTCAGATTTTACAATATGGTGTTCAACAAGAACTCATCAATGAAAATCCCATGCGCAAGACTGAAGCTATTAAACGTCAAGAGATTGATGAAAATTTAGTAGCTACTGAAACAATGAGTGTCTACACTCCTAAAGAGCTGGCTGTCTTCTTAGATTGCTGTAAAAAGCATGGAAATCAGAAAATCGAAACTTATTTTCGAGTCTTATCCTATACAGGTGCTAGAAAATCAGAAATACTTGCTCTTGAATGGAATGATATTAATTTTGAAACTAAGAAATTAATCATCAGTAAAACATTAGCTGAAGTCGAAAGTGATCCTAATACTAAAATAACCAAAGTAGCTAGTCAAAGTGCCAAAACAAATGCTGGTAAAAGAACCATTTCAATTGATTCAGAAACAATGGCTATGTTACAGGAATGGCAAACTAGACAGCAATTTGAGTTTAAGGTTTTAGGAATTAGAGCAACAAATAAACATCAACTTGTTTTTCCTAACAAAGAGAATAGATTTTGTCGGCCTGGTCAAGCGAATGATTGGTACGATGTCATCGCGACTAAATACAAATTAAAGCGAATTACACTTCATGAATTCCGTAAAACACATGTCTCACTTTGTGCAATGGCAGATATGAACTTAGAGGATATTATGTACCGTGTCGGCCATAAAGATTCAAAGATGACTCGACAAGTATATAACTACTTCTACCCCGAACGTGAGGAGCGTAGCGCTGACCAATTCGCTCAGTTTATTGAAAAGGAAAAATATCTTTTCTAAAAGAAATTGTAGTTAGTTTTGTAGTTAGTTTGCTTTTTCAAAAAAAAGAAGCACCAGAAACATTGATAAATAAACGTTTCTAGCGCTAAAAAAGGCTTTACCCCACACTGCCTTCCAAAGCACTACCTGATTTACTTAGCCTATTACTGATACTGATTAATTGATTAATGTAAATTTTTAACAAATAACGATTACTTAGTCTAGTATAGATAAAAAACTAATAGGACAATCCGAGGGACAAAGAATAAGTTGTCCCTCGGATATTTATTAATTATTTTTTATGCGTTTCTAGCCACAGTCGCGTCTACCCAGATTTTGTGTCCATCTAACAACACTGCAATACCATTGCTCGGTACGTCATAATCAACAATGTTCATGAGATCCTGATCAAACTTAAATTGATTTCCATTAACTGATGACTGTGGTGATCCATCTGTCCAACTAATTACTGACATAGGCACCCCGTTATTGATCCACTCGTTTTCGGAAGTTGTCGGAGTTGGCGTCAGTCCGCCTAGTTCATTGCTGACTACTTGCCAGATACCTGCATACTGTGATCTATCATCTACATTAAACTGCTTACCATTCCACTGCACTTGCCCGTATTGGCGCATATAATCCACATCGTTTTTAACAACAGGTTTTGGAGCTGGCTGTGGTGTCGGTTTAGGTTTGCTTGGCTTAGCTGTTCCGCTATTACCTGTATAGCGATAAATTGCGACAGGCGGCTGGCCATTGAGATTCCAGATTGTATCATGATTATTGATAGTGATTCCATTATAACCGTAGTTGCAATGGATCATCGTATCTTTATCATCTAAAAAGATCATCGTGTGTCCGGCAGCTCCACCAGATGCTCCGCGCTCTCCCCAGATTCCTACGTCGCCACGTTTAACGGGATAGTTTCCGGATGCATCAGGTTGCACCTGTTTCCATCCAGCTTTTTCAAGATGACCAAACAAGGTATCTGTATTGCCCATAGTTCCTGCTGGTAAAAATCCGCCAGCAATTAACGCAAAGTAGACAGCACTTGAACAATCATAACTATTTGGACCTAGTCTTGCATTCATTGAATATGTAACCTTGCCTAAACGGTCTGACATCCATTTGATCATCGCTTCAATATTAACCATCTTCATTTCCGCCTTTCTGATAATTGAGACTTGAGAATCCAAGGCTCGCACCTAAAAATGCTGTTACTGCGTTCAAGATCGTTACGGTAAGTTGCGTATGCTCCCAATTAACCTCGCCACCTACTGATGAGATTAATACTGCAGCAGCTGGTAAAACTGTTAAAACGATCCATTTCATACGATTGTATGTTTTATTTTTCAACTTCATTTTCTTGTTCTCCCTTCAAATCTGCGTTTTCTTTTTCAAGTCTACTGATTTCTTTTCTAAGCTCTGCGATCAGCTCGTCTTTAGCATTCAACTTTTTGGTCAAAGCTTTGACCTGGTATCTAAGATCAGCAACTTCTTCTTTTACGGTTTTGTTACTTTCTTTCAGTTCGTCAATAATATTCTTGATTTCCACTGTGTATATTTTGTCAACATCAGACTTAGTGGACCTTTTTGTTCCCATGTACGTTAGCAATGCAGTGAGAATTGTTGCTAGCGCTGTCGGGGTTATCCATGGTTCCATTAGCCGCTCACCTCATATCTAGCAGCTAAATAAATCGCCACATTATAACCTAGTAATAACGCCCAACTCATATTTGGAACGCCGTTCAATTCATTGATAAAAAGAACAACTGTATATGCCGACCACACAGCATTCATGAGAATTAGACTCCACTTCTGAATATTTACTCGTTTCTTTAAAATCGAGTAAACAAGCAAGAACCCAGTTATAAGGACCATTGAGTAGAATACCCAACTGTTCAAGAATCCAGTATGTTGAAAACCTCTTACAGAATTTGTATAATTCATTTTTCCTCGATGAACTATCAGCCATAGAGCAATCACAATTGATTGAAATGCAACTAATAAACTCAACATGTTTCTTCTCATAAATTCACCTACTTTCTCTATAAAAATACTGTTTTTTGTCTTATTTGAAACTCATACTCGTTTTCATTGCCCACATATTGTGGAGAGAATACATTGTTAGGATCTTCTAATATCTTACTATCATCGTATGGAATTTGGTGTGACCAACTAAACAGACCAGTAAGTGCTAGTGTAAAGTCGTAGCTACCATCTTCTGGCTTTTTAATCATTTGATAGTAACCTGTAAGGGTATAGGGCTTATACTCACCAGGCATTGCCGGGTTAGCCTTAACAGCTACATCAAAAGCAAAATCCTCATTTCGTATTTCTCTTGTAATCTGAGGTTTATTTTTATAGTTTTGGGTTTTAAGGATAGCTCCCTCTTTAGGTTGAATGAAAAAACCAGATTCTATCCTTAATTTTATAGTAAAAAAGTTTAGACTCTGAATAAGGAAGTAGGAAAAATCAGATGATAATGTGCCCAGATTTAAACTATTAGTATTTAAGGCCAATACTTTATCATTATTTGTCATAATGGTTAGCCCACCATATACCGAAAATTTTCTATTTTTCAACATCATAGTGTTGTAATCATTTTCTAGATTATATTCAAAATCTACTAGCAGATCCTCTTTGCTTCTATAAACAATCAAGTTGGAGTTTGAAGTTTCCGGGTTGTCTTTTAAGCTAAAATCAATGTACCAGTAAGTAGTATCTTCTAACTTTAAATAGATACTTTCTGAATAAAATTTACCTGCTAGGTATACCGTACTGCCTCGCTTATCTCCTTTGGCTCCAACAGATATTTGGTCATAGGTAGGATTAAAATATGCCCAATATTGCGTATCATTATCTGGAGAACCGTTGATTATTTTTTGCCAATCACCTTTCCACTTACTATCGGAAATTGCGCGAGCATAGAAATTGCCTAGATCGTCCATACCTGTAACATTGCCCGATGTCGTTGACATGTTTGCTGTAAATCTAAAAACACTCTTGCTAGGTAAATCAGTTACGGCACCATAAGCGTGGTAGTTTCTAAAGCCTTCTCGTTCTGCTAAAACGGCCTCTAAAATCGTGCCACTAGATATCCCTTTATAGACTGATCCGTTGTCACTTGTAATTTTGCTCATTTGAGCCTGACGGGTTGATGCTAACTGTTGCCAATCTCCTGACCACCCTTTTGCTGTAATTGCTCTAGTCCAAGTTAAACCAGCTGTATTTGTCCCGATTACGTATCCTCCTGAACTTGTCACCATGTTAGCAACAAACATAATCATGTTGGTAGACGTTGGATTGTCCGATACTTTTGCCGATGCTACCCCAGATCTAACCCCAGCACCAGCTGACACAATCGCAGAGATTATTGTCTCATTGTCAGCCACTTGTAAAAATGCCGAACCATCGTCAGCTGTAATCTTAGCAAGTTGACCTGTTCCAGATATTTCATTTTCAGCGATTTTGATTCCTATACCAGCGGTTAATTTGTCTTGTTTATCAGATAGATTTTTTTCAATCTCTGGAGTAATTACATGTTCTTTAAGATTTTCTAGGTTTAAATCAACTGAGACGTCATAGGTTCCACTCCCGTCAACAGAAAGGAATCCGTCAGTATTCTCAACTTGCGTTGGTTGGCCTTCCCCAGATCCTCCTCCGAGATTTAGTCGAATAAAACTTTTACCGTCATGAGACAAAACCCATACCGAATCGTCTGGCAAAATGTACGCATGATCTCGGTCTGCCTTTTTTATTTCGGATAAACTGTTGACTGGTACTTCCCACAATCCATCATCACAAAATTCAGGAATGACAGGAGTTTTAGAGTCTGAATTACAAATCGTTGGTTTAACCATCCAAGTTGCCTCCTTTTAAAATATCTGCAAAACAGGCGGCACATTCAGTTACTTCAACGCCTAAAAATTGAGATACTGCCCTGATGAATAACTTATTTTTGTTTAGCGCTGACGCCAGTAATGCCTCATCATTATCGCTTGCTTGCCACGCTTCGAACGCCGTCATCATTGCAATTCCAAGATGTTTGACAGTACACCATTTTTCTTTGTCACCTTGCCCACCATATAGGTTAAACAAGTAAAGCATGTCAGATCGGCGTAACTCTGCGAGATCATTAATCTCAATTTTCAACTCGCTGATTTTGCTGAGTTGCTGTTCTATATCTGTCTCTAGATCAATAAAGCCGTTCTCAAGCTCAGAGACTCTTTTTTCTAGCAAAGTTTTGGCATGCATCTCGGCGCTCGCTACCTGAACAAAACTTCGAATGATGTCCTCTGCAATTCCGTCTGTACTGTGTTTATTTTCCATGATTGCCACTCTCCTTTTTATATTTAGAGATTTCTCTCATTTGTAGATTTTTCTTGCGTTCTAGTTCATGCGCAATCGCATCACTATCTGCTTGAAATAAACTGATCACGCTTTGATAGTCACCAGGATGATCAATCAAGTGGGATCGCATTCGAGCTGCCTTTTTTTCGTATTTATTCATTTCATCACCTATTCACGTGGGAGTATTTCAAGTAGTTGACCAGAGTTGCATTGAATGCTCCCTTTCCTTTCAACTCAATTTTCTTATAGCCGGGTTGTAGTATTACCCCTTTTTGCCAAGGAGCCATATAGCCGACAGCTGCAAGGATATCGTAGTTGGATAGATCAGATGAGGGAAAAATCCCCTCTCCGTCAATCCATTTCCCCGCAAACTGTGCTTTTAAAACGGGAGTGATATCAATCCCTTCAATCCATATTTCAAAATCGGATACGCTGCTAGTAAACAGTGACACACCAGCATCTAACGAATGGTTATGAGGTGCAGTTGTATGTTTGTGAGGATTTGGGGAGATCGATGAGCCATTCGTTGTTAATAGCGTATCATTTACCGAAACGCTTGCTAATCCGGTCGCCCCGTTACCTGCGATTGGCATCGCAAAAGGTTGGATAATGATTTTAAATTCAAATCGTTCATAGTAAACTATATCTGGACTAACGGAGATATAAAAGGTTGCAGGATGATTTGAATCACCTTGTCGGGTAAATTCCATCCCGTAGATGTCCACGACTTGATTTCTACGTTGAAGCTGATCCTGTTTCGCTTCTTGCTTCCGGTCATTTGACCTTTCTGCTAATCTTCGAATTATAGTCCCTTCCTGTGCTCTCATTGCTGATCACTCTCCCGATCGGTTTTAAGCATTTTTTCAAGCGTCACTGTGTTTGACTCGCCACCATTTTGGTCGAACTCATATCCAATCTCAGTAATATAAAACCAATCATCATAACTGAGGATTTTCTTCATATAGTTTGAGCATTCTCCGATTTTAGCCAACAGATTGTCATATGAAAATTTGACCCTGTCACCAACATTAATATCTGCAGGTAATTCTTCAATGCTTAATTCAATTTTGTAAGATCGACGTGATTGCTTTAGTTTTTTTACAGCTGCATCATATGCGGTTTTAGCTGCTTTTGCTCGATCCTCGTCAGATATTTCCTTCCCGTCAGTATTGAACGGGGCTAGGTCGTTAAAAGGGAATGACCCTTCTATAACTTTGCCAGATTCAAATGCAATACTTTCTGAATCGATCACCGCATATTCCAGATCATTATTCGGAGCAAGTTTTGTGAATTTGATGTAATCATAACCTCGCTCATTGTTGATTCCCTTTTTCAGAATCACTACAGGAAACTTAGGATTTTGAGCACCTTTCTCTTCATATATCTCACGCAGACTCATGCTGCTCATACCACTGTCTGATTTCTCTCCGTAAACTGTTGCAACGTTAATCACGTTTTCAAATTCTGGAGTAATTGTCGGCTCTTTAATGATTCGGATATTTTGCTTACTTGTCGGTTTGACGGAAAAGCGATAAGGCTTTTTATCTCCAAAAGTACCGATCTCAATTTTTCGCCCAAAGTTAAACCCTACACGCCAGAAAAGATCATCAGTCAATTCACAGGTCTTGGTTAACCCTTCGAGTTTATTTTGACGGCTGTAGACGTAGTCAATGAGCCGAGTAGCTGAGTCTTGCATATAGCCGACATTCCATCCAGGATAACGAAAGTCAAGAGTGCTGTAGATATCGTTTACTGTTCGATTCTTAGCTGCAAGATTCGTTGACACTTGACGGTATTCCCACTCACTTACAACATGAGTTATATCAAGGCTTATCATTTCATCTTCTTTGATTAACGGACAGCCTGTGATGATTCCGTGAAATACTTTATTGTTGATGTATAGTTTTATTTCTTCTCTGCCCTTGATAAATTCAAGATACTCGATTGGTAGATCAATCTGTGTGGTTGGTACCTCCATTAACGAATTCCCCCATGATAAAGTGTTCAGGATATGCTTACCACGTTTAACCACTTTTCCGTTATCTACAATCTCAAAGAAAAACTTTGTGTTACTCTTTGCATACTCGTCAATTTCTACATCAAAGGCTTGTTCAAAAATAACGATTTTATCAAATATCAATTCGTCTGTCTGTGTACCGTTTGTTCGAATCCCTTTAATATAAACAGCTGTTTCATTCGGTACAGTAAGACTGACGTCAAAGCCTGATTTCTCGACTCCAATAACTTTCGGATGCACTTCTTTTACATCTGGCCGGTTGATGATTGGTGCTTTGACTCTGCCTAATTCTTTATCATTCTCAGCGTTAACAAAGACAATGTATTCGACCGCTTTGTCAGAACTAAAATGCCAACCTCTGGCAAAAACCTTTCCGTTCTTGATGCCTAGTAAATCCAAGTGCCCAACATTAGTCATGGTTTCAAAAGTTTCTAATTCGCCTAAATCGGACGGAACGCTGTTTAAAAAGTTAAGCCAACGGTTAGCGGCATCAATACGTTTCTGTAGATTTTCAACCCCAGCCCTTTCAAAGTTTTTCAAAAATGCAGTGGTTCCTGTTGTAACATCACCGACATTCTTGAAACCTTCAACCGATTTAGGTTCTACAGCTCCGATCCACTGTCCGTTGAACATGCACCAATCGATCAATCTTGCTTGAGGTTCAGCTGTTGTGTAGTCACCACCGATGCCCGCATGACTCATCAATCGTTGTACATATTCTCGACCGTTAAGTGTAGCCGATCCGATTAAAGGATAAGCTGATCCGTCCCATTGAACCAAGCCATAAGCGGGTCCGCCAACTTGATCGGTATCTGGATTCATCGATGGTCCAACTTCAACCTCGATGTTTCCTAAAATACTTGCAATTGCTACCTTGTTATAGCCAGCTTTGTTTAGTACCTGAGCGATCGACCAAGCTCTTCGTTCTTCTTCTGTTGTAATATTTGGCGTATCTGCTTTACTAGGATTGCGGTAGATTGTTGCTGGTGGATTTCCTGCTCCACTGCGTACTCCATTATAGTCATTGACTGATATCCCGTTACTGGCATAATTGCAATGGATAATGTCAGTTGCATTGATAAAGATTCCCGTATGGCCTGCTGCACCCCCACTGGCACCTCTAGCTCCAAAAATGAACACATCTCCACGTTTTGGTGACGAGGTCTGTCTCCAGCCAGCACTTTCTAGGTGCCCGAAAAGAGTATCAGTGTTTCCCATGACATCTGTTCCTAAAAACTTACCAGCTTGTAACGCATAATAAACTGCGGAACTACAGTCATAGCTGGAAGGACCGTTCCTTGCAGCCATAGAATATGAAACTTGACCTATTCTTTCGTCCATCCAGTTAACTGCCGCTTGAATACTTGCCACGGAAAACACTTCCTTTCACTCTCTAGATTGCTGGTGGACAAAGTTTGATTGTTTTATAACCTTTAATTCCGATGAGATTTGCTGTAGTTGCTTGTGCCTTTCTGGTACCGTTAGATAACCAAACCGAGTATTTTATTAAGTTTGTATATATTGTGTCTTTTTCTAGTGCTTGCGCTCCGACAGTCAGTATATGAAAAGTAGGGTCATCCGCCAAATCAGAAGCTGTTTTTGTTTCACTAGTTTCAATAAACCACCCACTATCTTTAGGGTTTGGAAATGACTGTACTCGTCTGACCTCAGATACCATATAATCCGGACCAGCGTCAGGTTTTTGGTAGTTCCATTCCAGTGCCACAAAATCGTATCTACTAATATCAAGGCCGCTAAAAGTATGTTGTGAACCGCTAGAAAATTCAACAGAGCCTCTCCAAAGCTGAGTTTCCGTCTGAATAGTCGACTCACAGCCCCCAAAGCCATTAATCCAATCAATGATTTTATGGATATAGTCCCATTGACCGCACTCATTACAAATAATCGCTTTTTCTAATAGCTCCAGATTTGTCATTAGATCGTCAATATAATCTTTCCAGTTACAGTCATCTGCCGCATCTAATTTGTCATGCAAACTTCCAATGAGGCATTCTAGTAAATCATTTAAGTCTTCGCAGTTATCGTGTAAAACTTTTAAATCTGGATTAAGACCCGTATCTTTTCTTAAACTCTTACACTCTTTAGCTGTTATCCCGTTCGTAACAAAATTCGGCGCATACTCCTTCAATGCTTCACAAGCTGAACAATTTTTTGACATTTCTTCACTCCCTTTTTAAATAGTTATGTTATCGACTTTGACATACACACAAGTCATGTCACAGCAATTATTCGTTTCGACAATAACGCTGTTTTGTCCTTGGTAGACAATGAAACCGAAGGTATTTCCTTCAGGTATTTTCAGTTGATTGATATCAATAATTATTTCATCGCAGCACTCATCTGCTAAATAGTAGATGTCTCCACTGGCGGTGATAGTGAGCTTACCCGAATACTCTCCCATGATCTGCATGGAATTTCCGTTAATCGTGATAATCGGATTTTTTACAGTACCGATCAAGGTAACTGTCACATTTTCACTGTCTAGCACAGTCTCACTATAAAATTGACCTGCGATGATGTTTTTGCATATATCTTTTTTACAAATTTTATTACCTAAGATATGTTCCTCTCCCCAGATATGTTTTCCAGCTTCACAGTTGTAAATGATTCGATAACTGTCTCCACATTGCTTGTAAAAATCAGAGGCCACCTCGCGCTTCAGTCCACAAAGAGAATTTTCTGCATTTAGAAATTCACAATCACAGCTACATTTTGGACAAATTTCAACAGTAGAAGAATTACATCCGATACAGCAATCAATACACTCATCAATCTCTCTAAAGTCTAAACAGTCCATGAAATTGCAAGATGAGTATGGCTGAAGAAAAGTCTTCCGGACGTCTGCTTTGTGCCAAACCCCTTCGTACAAAGTAAACTCAAGATCAATGCTAACGGTGTACTTTTCAAGTGAATAAGGTTCGCTAAAGTCTGTGACAAAAGCATTTGTCCAAAGTACCTGGTTACCTTCTATCGCCCACAGTTTACCCGCTCTAGCAATATTCATGCGAACCCAATCCTTGTAAAACTGACGTTGCTCTCGTCTTAACTTACGATAGTCAAGTTTTAGTGTCATGCTCAAAGATTGCTCTCTGGAGTGCTGCTGTCGTGATTTAAACGGAGCATAACTTCCGTGACCAAAGCTATAGGGCTGAGTCTCGGATTTAAAACCTCCGCTCAAATCGGCATCTTGCAGCATATCGAAATTATCAATGACTAAATCATTAAACTGGATGTATTTTCTGACAGGAATAAAGGGATCACATTTTTTTAATAGCATTCTAAATCCTCCTTAATTCTCTGCGCATCCGACCGAGACTGTTGTAATTTTGACTATCGGAATGGATATTTTGAACAACCTTAGCGTTATTGGTTCGGCTGTTATTGATGTTGTTGACAACACTTGACACCGACTGACGAGAAACTGCTCTGTTGTTAAATCGCCCGGTCAATGCTTGAAATGCACCTTGGACGTCTAAGTTATTTACCCTGTTCATGAAATCTAGTCCAAATGTATTGACTGCTGCTCTCCGCTGGACAAATTCTCCTGGAGTAAGCATCGCAGGAACTGTGTCAGTCCCTTTACGTTTGAATACACCAGTCAAGCCTCCTACGGAATGGTATTCAGGTACTGAACCACCTTTTGATAAAGTCGTAGTACGTCCATTAGTCCGTACCTTAGCGTCTAAGTCTGGAGCTTTCAGGTTGTTTAAACTTAATTGAATTGCTTTAACTTGATTACCAATAGACTCAGATAAGGACACTACAGATTTATTGAATCCATTAATTAGAGATTGTCCATAATTTGTACCAATCATAGAAAAAGATGTGCTCTGAGAATTAAGGCTGTTAATTTGGCCTGTTACTGCATTAACAAGTCCACTAATTGCAGAAGTAAATGCATTCTTGAGACTATCTCCCCAACCTTTTCCAATTGCAGTAAAAGATGAATTTTTGTTTTTTAAATCTTTAATAAGCTTATCAATTGAACTGATGATTGTACTAGGAACATTTGCATTCTTGAATCCTTTAATAACTGCTTCTCCAAAGGTTTTACCAGTTACGTTAAACTCAGGCTCAAGTGCTTTAATTTTGGAAATCAGTGTACTGAAACTCTCAATCATTCCGTTAAAATTAGTATCTCCGATGTTATTCTTAACAGAAAAATTATTTAAAGCCTCAATAACATCACCTACTGCTCCAATTGTAATTAGTACGTTCCCTTTGTTAAACTTTAATATTTCAATATCTTTAATAGCTGTATTTAGATCAGAGATACTCTTCAAAGTACTCTTTGATTTCTCTAAGCTATCATTATCAAAAAAATTCTTAACAAACCGACCAACAGACGATAGCAAACCACCATCTAACATTGTTTCATTGAGCACATCCTTTATGCCCCCAATGGTTATGAGTACAGCATCCTTGGTAAATTTCATCACTTCTAATTCTTTTATTGAATCATTCAATGATGCTAAATAGCCAATAGATTGTTTTGCTTTCTCAAGCGTTCCATTGTCCATTCCTTTTTGTATAAAGATATCTAGTGAACTAAATAAACTGTCACCTACTATAGTCTCATTTATTACTTCTTTGATTGCTCCAATTGTAATAAGCACATTCCCTTTGTTAAATTTCATCACCTCTATATTTTTCATTGAATCGTTCAGAGTTGATAGAGAATTTAGTGTTATTATTGATTTTTCTATGGTCCCGTTGTCTACTCCTTTTTGAATAAACAACCCCAATGAGTGAAATAAACCTTCGCCTATAGACATTGCATCTATTACTTCTTTGATTGCACCAACAGTGATAAGTACAGCATCCTTATTGAATTTCATCACCTCTATATTTTTAAGAGCTATATTCAAATCAGAGATATTCTGCAAAGATTCTTTTGATTTCTCTAAAATACTGCTATCAATAGACACCTTTGCTAGTCTGGTTAAAGAAGTAAATAACCCACCATCTAATAGCATTTCATTCACTATATCTTTTACGCCGCCAATAGTTAACAATACAGCTTCTTTGTTGAATTTCATTATTTCGATGTTTTTTAGAGCATCATTCAATTTTGTTATATTTGCTAAGGATTTTTTTGATTTTTCTAATGTCCCTTGATCTAAATCAGCTTGGACAAGTTTTTCAAGCGAAGAAAATAATCCTCCTCCCAGATTCATCTCGTTTACCACATCGGTAATTGCATTGATAGTTATAAGTACAGCTTCTTTGTTGAATTTAAGTTTTTCAACTGCTTTAAGCCCCTCATCCAATTTGGCTAAATCGTCTGTAATCGATACTGCCTTACTCAACAACAATTTAATATTATCGAACACAGCTGTATCTATTTTTCCTTTAAACCACTTGCCTATGGAAGATAAAAAGCTTCCATTGTTACTTAAAACTTTGATAATATCTTTCAAATTTTCAATGATTTTAATAGTCTTGTTTTTATTAATTTTCTTACTCGAAGAATTTAACTTCTCTAATTTATTAGAAACTATAATCAAATTATCGATTACCTTAATAAAAGAGATAGTCGTAAAACCTGCTATAATTGAATCAAATAATGTTCCGAATTTAGTAAGATTTGATTCAACAATACTGTCTAAAACAGAAGTGATTGTTTTTAGTTTTGTTTTCAAACTATCGAAATCAGTTGGTACTTTATCATCCAGTTGTTTGATTGCTTCACTGACAAGTATTAATTCTCCTGCCAATAGTGCGACACTTGCAAGACCCGCTAAAGCCACTGGCCATCCAACTAGAGACAATCCTCCAATAACCCCTACAAGCAATGCCATTCCGCCTATTGCTATACCTACATTAACCATTTTCTTAGCAACGTTTTTAATGCTAGACGGTACTTTTTCATTCAACTGTTTCAGTGCTTCGGCAGCAAGCATAATTTCCAATGATACCGCCGCCACAGCAACTAAACCAACCGTCATTTCTTTCAATGGAAGTTTCCCTGCAATAAAGGCTAACACACCAATTGAACTAATTGCTAAAGCCATCCCACCAACTTTTTCTGCAACGTTTTTGAGATCGCTTGGTACTTTTTCATTTAAATGCTTCATTGCTTCAGCAGCGGCTTCAATTACTTTAATTGCTCCAAAAATTAGAACTAGATTACTAGAATTTTTCGCAAAACTTGTCAGACTATCAAACATATTCCCTTTAAATGCACCAAATGTAGTGGCAAGGCCTTCCTTCCCTTTACCAAAGGAAGGTAACTTGATATTTAACTTTGAAAGAAGCTTAAGAGATTTACCTAAAACTTTACTTGCTATTGCTGCTTTTAAAAACAGGGCTGGTAATTTACCAAGACCTTTCTCGAAACTGCCATCACCCAACTTAGTAATAAGATTTTTGGCAACATTGATCAGAGGAGACATGGTATTAATAAAACTTTTCCCTGCTTCAGCAGTAGATGTGAAACTTTCCTTAAGTCCTTCAAAAAACTTAACCTTATCAAAACTTCCAAGACTAGCAAATTGATTTTTGACGGTGCTCACAAATGAAATAATCTTATCTTGGTTTTTTTCGAGTAAATCAGAAACTTTAGTGAGATTCTTTTCGAAAGTCTCACCAATACTAGCAAATACCCCAGCAAAACCTTTGAAACCAGCTTTTTGTAAGATATTATCTGTAGTCTTGATAATACTTGCAGACCCACGAACTACGGCTGTTTTCATGTTTGCTATACCAGTTTTAATCCCTGATGTTGCATCTTTAACGATGGTTTGCAGGGACTTCATTCCGGCGCCGCCATTTTTATCTAAGTCAATCAGTGCATCTTGAAATTGTTCTACCGATATAGTGCCATCAGACAGCGACTCTTTCATCTGACCTGTTGTCATATTCATTTTTTTAGCCATAGCATTTAATGATGGACCTAACCCGCTATTTATCATTGAGTTCCACGTTTGTGCATCAATTTTTCCATTCGAGAACGATTGGGAAAGCTGGACAACAGCATTGTCTACCATCTGCACATCTCCACCAAAGCCGAGAATACCATCATTCATCGCTTGGAATACTTTGACTGATTTACCCATGTCATTAGTTGATGCTGTCAGCAATTGAACGTTAGAGATCGCACCATCAATTGGTGTTGGCAACCCTTGAATAGAGCCCTTAAGGTTTTCAATCTCATCTTTAACAACTCCGGCCTCAATCCCCATATTTTCAAAAGATCGAGTTGAATTATTTAAAGTGTCAAAGCGATTTATAGCACCATCTACAGATCCAGACACCATATTGATTGCTCCATCGACACCTCGCATAATTGCCCCAAAACCGATCATCTGATTGATCTTAGATGTAAATGGATTAAGTACACCTAGCATTTTATTTCCAACGCCATCCAACTGAGACCCAAGTTTATCTAAATTAGCTGAGATATCTATTTTCGTTTTAGTCGTTCCAATTTGCATAAGCTTAGATTTTAGACTAGATAGTTTTGATTCGGTTTCAGATATATTTTGACTGTCAACCTGTAAGTAAGCTTTTTTATTGTTGAGTTGCTGCATCTCCCTGTCTAACTTTTTAAGATCCTGATCTGCTCCTTTAAGCTTTTCAGTAGTTACCTGAAGGACTGCTTTCCTTGCTCTGAGCTTATCCATTTGAGCCGTAATATCAGCCATTTTCTTCTTAGCGTCTTCTATGTTACTTGCATCAGCCTTGATAAGAGCTTTCTTAGCCGATAGTTCTTTCAGTTGGACATTCACACTGTTGATTTCTTTTTTTGCATTTCCTAGTTTTTCTGCATTGATCTGAATTGTCGGTTTAGACGATTTGAGATCCTTAATCCTAGAATCAATATCTTTCAGCTGTTTTTCTATATCCTTAGCGTTACTTTTAATATCTACGCCTATTTTTTCAATTGCCATTTATTCACCTTCTTCCGGCTCATCATCTTGCAGATCATCCAACGTATAAAAAAGGACGGCATATTCATTTGGTTTCTTAACTTTGCGCTTCGTTTCATTGTCCAAATTCTTCCACTCAAGAAAATTACTGTAGCTTTCCTCATTTGCATACTGCCCATAAGCCACCAATAATTCAGAAACGCCCCAATGATCAAGAATCTCATTAGGACGTTTCTTCAACACCTTAGCCACATAATGGGCCATATAGGTGTAAATATTTAAGTTAGCAAAATAGTATTCAGATTCCTTTTCGATAGAGGTTTCATTCTCACAAGATTTGGCATAAATTATCCGAAAAAAGCGTCAGCTTCATTGAATACTTCTGGATGATTATCAATAATTTGATTAAGAGCTTCGATGACAGAGAAAGGCAACATGTACGGACCAATTTCATCGCCAACCTGCAAGAACGTTGCTACTAAATTATAAATAGCAAGATGAACTTCTTCTCCTGCATAAGCAAACACTGATAACATTTCTTCATCAGTCAAATCTTCTACGTTTCCGTTTTCTTTCAACTTTTTAAAGAATGGAGTAATTTTCATTATTGCATCTACAATGATCAAATCAGAACGTGGCGTGATAGCAACATCCGGAAAATTAACACTGAAGACGTAATAAGGGCCAACAACTGTAGCATCAGCAGGTTTCTCAGAAAACGCACTTATTGGCACGCGGAACTTGATTGTATAGTCATTCTTTTTCACATCTGTTTTATTTGCATTTCCGACTACAGCAACCTCTTCGTCTTTTACTACTGGAAAAGGTGTGTCATCCTCATTAATTTTTTTTAGCTTGTTATTGATAGACAATAAAGCTTCTGGTGTCATTTCTTTTTCTGTCATCATTGTTACCTCCTAGTCGATTACTCGATACATTTCGTAAAATCTGCCGTTTTTATCTCGTTGTACTGAAATGGTGAACTCAAATGTTGTTTCTTCGTTATTCACCGTTCCAGGGAATGACGTGATCAATACATTGTTGTAAACATAAGTTTGTTTCACACCATCTGTTTGTTCTTGTGTAAATGACATTCTAACTTTTCGTTCTTCGAGCGCATCTTCGCTGCCGATGAAATGCTCAACATCAACTTTCTTCGGATAACTGATAACAACTTTTTTACCAACTAATGACTCGTGGAACAATACCTTCCCGGCATCTGCTGGCGTCGTTGTACTACCATCTAAAACGATGAATTGCTTCTCGTTGATGTCTAGAACTACAGGTGTGCTGACGCGATTTAAAGTAGCATCAGTTACATTACATTCGTCAGAAATTGCAGCAGTAGTGAATGAACATTCGTCCATATTCATATCTGCTAACTGTAGATAACCATAATTTACTCCACCAATCGTCACAGGTGTTACTGGACGTTCGGCTGTCTGAACGATCCATCCGGTGGTTTGATCGCCTTTAGACATTAATGGATTAAGTTTCCAGTAATTAGGCGTTGCGCTCTTACCACTCAATGTACGCTCAATTGCGATACTTGTTGGATCATATCCACCACCGAAGCATGACGCATCCACCGGATCAACCGTAATCTCGCCAGAAAATTCATCAATACAACCGATTTTTACAACATCATTAACTTCAAAATCTTCCAAGGAATCGTAAATAGAAATAGAAGAAAATCCGATTGTTGGAATCAAAGTTTCATCTTCTGCGGTAGCTTCTAATTTAAGTACCACGCCCGATTCAGTTGCATCCCATCCACTACCCTCAACTTTTGAAGGGGCTTTTGATAGATCGACGACAACTGGATAAAAACCAGCATCTGTCACAATCACTTCATTTTCATAGACATCACCATTCGTTAATTTGCTATCGTGTACATCTAAAATGGTAGTTTTCAAAGCGTATGTTCCAGCTTTTGGAAAGTTTACATAATAGGTAATTACACCAGCTACAAATTCAGTTGCATCAGCTAAAACTGAAAATAATGCACCAGCTGGAAGTCCCGCTCCATTAGAAACGATCAGTGTTCCAGTATTTCGACACCCCTCTGCCAAACAGTTAAAGAGATCATCTGGTGAACTATATGAATTAAAGGTTGCACTAGTCCCAATTTGACCGATAAAGTTTTTAGTATTGACTTTAACGCAACTATCAACATCTGTTAGTACGGCGAAATCCACCTCGATCATTTTTGTTAAGGCTTTTAAACCGATTTTAGAAATTAATGTATCATTTTTACATCTTCCCATTGCATTTACCTCCTATTGGTTGTTTTGAACTACACGAACAGCATTGCGCTCATGTTTGGCTCCGTTTTTTTGATTTAATGTTTGCAGTTTACGTTGAATAAATGCTTGTTTATCAACTGGTGTTTCTTGGATTTCTTCTTTTTTATTTTCTCTTGCCATTGTTACTACCTCCTATATTTTTGGCCGTCTTAAAACAGCTCGTTTGATAAATGGATCACCTGCACTTGCAGGTATTCGGACAGATTTTGCAAAATGGACATTGCCATCTTTGCCAACCCATCTCAATGCTTTACCATTTTTAGGTCTAATCGTATAAGGTTTATGTCCATCATGATACGGCACTGAATAATCAATACCGCCAATATTACGAGGATCTGCTTGTAATTTTGCAGGATCAACACCAACTCGATAGTGTCCTGGAGCTATTTTTTCAACCACTATACTATCTCGTAAGGCTCCTGATTGGACGTGCACTTCTTCCTTTTCAATCTGCATCATTTTGTTGGCGTAACTTTCAATTTCTTTATCAATCGCCTTCATTACTAAATTTGCTAGAGTCATCAGTCTACCTGCTTAAACATCTTAGTCGGCATGCCGTTCAGGTTGTAAACCTGATCAATTAAAAACAAGCCTTCATGAGCAGTAACCTCATACATCTCTCCAGCATAAAAAGTCGCTGATCTACCACTTGGTAATGTCAAACGTTTTTCTCGCTGAAAAGTCTGTTTTGAAATACGGCGGCTGCCACACGAAGAGCAGCCTGTCCGTTTAGATTGATTTTTAACGCCGAGAAATTTTACTTTCATATGACTGTCCCCCACCAATGTGCATTTCTTCTATTACATAAACTGATCAATCCTAATTGATTTTTATACGCACTTTCTATTAATCGCAGAAAGACACGTTCCAAATAAGCTGTTGGATCAAGATTACCGTTATAGTCATCTTCCGTTATATATCCTTGAGATGAACTATTGTCACTACATGCCTGGCACTTACTACAATCACATTCATTTTTTGAAGTGATGATATGCAACATGTCACAAAATATAGGTAACAAACAATCTGGAAGATCGTAATATCCTGCAATATACTCAATAATCAGCTTATATTCATACTCACAGTTACAAAGATCGTTCCCTAGATATTTTGATAGATCAATCCTTAACTCGTCTGAAAAATCACTATACAGATACTCATCATCACTGATAACAAACGGTTCTTCTTTAATCCCAAATCTGCGGACAAGAGTGATCTTAAATGAGCCAGGTATAATGGGTACAAAAAAAGGAATGAATTTTACAATTCCTCCCTCACACCCACATTTTCTAACATCTTCTACAGTCAAGACCTCTTTACGTTCTGAAACCAAAAATGTTTCGCAAGGTTCTTGGGTCCAACAGGTCATAAGGCTGACCAAATTGATTAGTTCATTTACATTTCTTTCGAACTCATCATCCTCAATATCTGGTAAACAATCACAGTATTCTTTTAATTGGTCAATAATAACGCTCATAGGCTTAACCCATTGGGATAAGTGTTTGAGGTGAAATCAGACCATCTAAACCTTGCAAAGCGTTACCTAAACAATTAGCTGTCAATGGAATATCAGTGATAACAGCTAAACGATTTGTATCGTTAGCAAAGGTAGTACCAGCATTATAGTAATAATCACATTCGACACGACAACCATCTTTCGGGCTTACTGCGTCTGAATCATGTCTTTGGAATTTTGTATCTGTTACGGCTAAATCAGTCAACATCATTGCCCCAACTGTTTCTCCATCCAATACCCAAACATCACCAGTACCGTTTGTTACATCTACAGGGATTGTTTTATCTTGAATAAATGAAATGCCATGGAATGTGATTGATTCCCCATTTCGAGCCCAACCAGTAGGTAAGTTATTGAAACGACCTGGTACAACTGCCTTGTCAATAGCTTCATAAGTTAATTCATGGACCGCAAACACATAGTTACTGCCACCTAAAACTTTCAAACGGCACCACAATGACTCAAAAGCACTAAGTGGATCTGCTCCGCTGATTCCTAAAACTGATGGATCAGACATGATTTGCAGCAATCCATGGAATGGTTTTAATGTTGCTGTAGCGGTAGCTGTTGTTCCTAAAATCATATTGCGGGCTGTAAAGAAGCGCATTGATTCTTGAGCCATACGTTTCTTAGCTTGTTCTCTAGTCTCACCTGCTCGCATGAAATAATTAATCATATCAGAAGGCTTGAATTTCAACATGCTATCCAAAAGACCGTCTAAGATTTCTTCACAATCACGTAAACAAAGTAATTTCAAGGGCGCTTCGGCTGCACATTTTTCTAAGCCCAAAGGCAACCAGCAGCATTCTCCTGCTGTATCTGTTGGCAATGATGTTCCGTAAGTATATGGTAAAACAATATTGATATCGTTAGTATCTGGATCTCTTCGTGTAACTAAATGGCCGTTTCCTAATGCTCCCATAATTGTTCTAGTCATTGGTGTACTTAAAAGCCAAGTAACTAATGGGAATTGATTCTGAATAGGATATTTTGGACGATTCATCGAAAAATCTGGTGCAATTCCAATTTGCCCGATTTCGGCAAGTTGCATTACCTTTGCTGCATCAACTGCTACTTTTTCTAATGTTGCTAAACTTGTATCTAACATTAATTTCACTCTCCTGTAATAAATTTGACTGGATCATATCCAGTTGGTTCCGTTTGATTTGTAGTAACTGAATTACCCTGTGAATCGATAACAGATAACTTCTCGAATTTTTTCAGTACATTTGATACACGAGTATTCATTGAAGTAAGCTGCTCATCTTGCTGAGCTTTATCTGCCTTGAGTTGTTTGTTTTCTGCAGTTAAAGCATCATTTTCAGATTTCAAACCTAAAACAAGTGTTTCTAGGTCCTTTACTTTAGCTTCTACTTGTTGGTTATCTTGCGCTGGTTCATTCGTAACAACTGAAGGTTCTTGCACAACAACTGGTTCCGCTATATCGGTTGGATCAGGAGTAACTGGCTGTGCTGGTTCCGTCACTGTATGTTCATTTGATCCTTTTGGTTCCACTGGTTCTGCAGGTTCCGTTCCTGGTTCAGTTGTTGGTTCTTGAACAATAGGTTCTTCTTTTGTTTTTGAAAAATATTTTTCAAATAGATTTTTTACAAGTCCGTCTTTCATAGTGTCCTCCTTCTGTTTTCCACTTAGCACCATAGTGCTATTAGCATTACCTGGTTCTCCCACGATTCCAAAATCATGGATTGTTAACTTCTCAATTACTGGTGCCCAATCAAGTCTTTCAAGTAATTCTTCATCAACACTTTCATCAACTGAGAAACTAAATTCAGCGCTAACTCCTATAACATTGTGTTGTCGTCTAAGTTCTTTGATGTAGATCGATTCCTCATCAATATTCAATTTGACATCAAGACCTTTTCTGCCATCTCCAATGTCAACTAGCTGTAAATCTTTCTTAGTCCAATGACCAACTAAAAATGGGAAACTGGAATAGTCCATGTGACCAATATTGATGCTGCCAACATAATCATCATCAAGTGAGTTATAGAACTCTTCTAGAACACCTTTTTTAATGTACGCCCGGACAGATGCATCACCATATAAAACACTGCCTTCATCCAACAGACGGACAACACCATTATTTGGAGTAATCGTTTGTAAATTGAATTTTTCTGGTTGATTTTTATCAACTGATGACAGATCAAGTGTATTATCTAGTAATTTTTTATATTGTTGTCGAAAGAAATTTCTCCCCTCGATCGCTTTCAAAAGGTTACTTTTCATCTTCAATCACCTCGATAACGTGGTACTTCAACTTTTTAACTCTGCCGCCACAAGACTTGCAAGAAGTAACTTCATAAGGAATGTTATGAGATTTCAAATGCTCTTCTAATTGTGGAGAATATTGTTTCTCTTTAGTAGCTTTAGAAAGACTTTCAAGAAGCAATTTGTCATCTGTCTCATAAACTTTCCCAGGAAATAAACGCTCATGTCCATATGTTGGAATACCTCTTACATTTTTAACAACTGATAAAGCAACAGTCCCATCAATCCCATCATATAGCTTAATTTTCTTCATTTTCTTTCTCCTTTTTTACATTCTTCTTTTTAGGAGATTGCTTTTTTTCGTTATCAATCACGTCAGATTCTTCTTTTTCTTCATCTGAATCAACGACCTTTTGATTGTTAGAATTCGGATGTTCTTCTTTTTCTTCATTGATATCCGGAATTGAAGGAATTTCTACTTTAATTTCAGATTCAGGGATAACTTCTCTTAACGAAGATTCACTTTCACCATTTTTCTTTGATTTCATAAACGCTAAGAGTTCTTTTTCAGAATCAAAATATTCCATTTTAATGGCTCCTTTCCTAAAATAAAAAGACCGCCTAATTAAAGACAGTCAATTTGCTTACATGGTTCATCTGGTACTTCAGTTTCAGTCTGAGGCAACATAGTATAACCACAGATACAATGGAAACCTGTAGTAACGATCTTACCTGTTTCTGCATCTGTATAACTAAATGCTCTGGCTGTAGTTGTACCCAATTTCCAGCTGTTTAATTGAGATAACGCTTTTTGAGCAGCATCACCATCTAACTTGATAGATTCGCCTTCTTTCATATCGATCTCAATATGCATTGTACGTTTGATCATCTTTCTCACCTCCTCTCAATATGCTTCTATGATCCATTCAAGAGAACAGAAATCATTTGGATGCGCAGTTGCTGTTAATTGATCACTATAATTGTGAATAACGAATTTACCGTCTCCTAAATCAATCGCTTGTCCTTGAAGTAAAAACGGCTCATCATAACCAATAGTTTTACCATCCAATGCTTTGCAAAGATCACAGGCACCAGACCAAGCTTTCCACCTTTTTTTGATGATAAGACGTTCTCCATATACTTCGACGATCTGATTGACAACATCAATATCAGCTAACTGTGAAATGTTGTGGAATTCTGTACGAGCCAATCTTTCAGCTTGATATTCTTCTAATTCAGGTAGCTGTTTTAAAGTCTCAAATAATAATTCATTTTGTTCGTATAACGGCAACTCCGGATATTCTTCAGCAATTTTTCTGGCCCAATAGCGAGCTTTATCATTTAAACGATTTGCATAATTATCTAAAGAACTCTCCAAATTATTGATGTAATCACGATAAATTGATGAATTTGGTTGAAAATCAATACCAGCAATTGCTTTGTTTTTTTCAAGTGTGGTATCGGCTCTTAAGAGCCAAAGTAAAGATGCGAAGATGATGATGTTTTGACGACTCTCATCAGTATTCTGTTCATCGATCACATCTTTCGCATAATCATTTAAAAGTTCAGTAAGTTGATCATCCATGGCTAGAATTCCATTTTGTCGTAGTCAGTTACCATTTCTTGAGAATTGCTGATCAACTCATAAATTTGCATCGAACTCTTATTGTCTAAACGACCTTTGAAGTCATTAACAAAATCATCTGCCTTGATGGTTAAAATAGAATTAACAATAAGGTTGTCATCCTCATCTTGACCTATGCGATAGGCTGTAACGTTGTTGCTATAGATTAAGCCACTGTCTTGTTCGAAGATAGCACGTTTATCTACAACCACGTCATAATACACAATAGTAACGACTTCATCTTTCTTTTCGCCTGGAATAGTCTCGGTATGTTTGCGATATCTGTTATTAAGAAATGTATCAACATTAACAGCTGTATTCTTTTTACCAGTGCTAGTGTAAGTTATTCCGTCCGCAGTTACTTGGCGATCAGTAAGATCAATTTTCTTACCGTGTAATTTCCTGTCAGTCAATTCAAGTTCATTAAGTTTTTGAGCATCTTCAAAACTGTATACTGGAGTGGCTCCAACTGCTAACAAGGGCTCAACCTTTTTCGTTTCATTTGCAATAATTTTTTCTAAATCTAACATCTTTATTCCTCCTAAATAATAATATTTTCAAGTAAAGTATTTGCTTTTTCGTCCTGTCCAAGCGCTTTAAGCTTTTCTGCTA
The DNA here is from genome assembly GCF_058216515.1 of Enterococcus sp. AMC1252. Classification (NCBI taxonomy): domain Bacteria; kingdom Bacillati; phylum Bacillota; class Bacilli; order Lactobacillales; family Enterococcaceae; genus Enterococcus; species Enterococcus sp. AMC1252. The sequence goes on along the minus strand of NZ_CM177097.1, from coordinate 1,501,534 downwards.
ATTCAACAATCTTCAGCGCATTCTCAGTTTTAGCGTTGCTGTCAACAGAATCATCTTTGTAAAAGTACATTTTTTCTACTCCTATTTTCGGAGCTAAGATGTTACTGAGTTGAACAGCAAACAACTCACGATAAGGGATGATGACGTTCTGCATGGCGTTCTCTAAAACTTTTTCCATTGAGACATTTCCACTCATTTTCCCTAGCCCAATCAACGCTGGGTTGATTCCAAATACTTGGGCAATGATTTCGCCAGCATCTTGTGAAAATGTGAGAAACTCAGTAGATTTGGTAACCCTGGGAATGTGTTCCATTTTTTCAAACATATCACTGACAAGAACCACGCTGTCACTGCTGCTATTCTTAATTTTTTTACCCAGCTCAGTGGCTTCTTCTTTTGCATTATCAGCAATATTTTGATTTGCTCTAACTGTCGTATTTAAAACGTCAGATGTACTTGCTTCATTTCCTCCCGATCGATCAATACCATTATTTAACCAAAATAAAAGACGACCAGGGCCGTCATACTCTAAATCTTTTACTAAAGTTTCATAAATCGTAGTAATCAAACGAACTCTGAGTTGATCGTGTGTCAGAATTGGTTCGCCTTCGATCAAAGACACATCTGTCCGTAAATTGATAAAATCTTCTACAGGAACACCAATGTGCCGTTTGTCTTCGGTGATTAAAATTCCTTTTCTCATTAATGTTTTAAGATCAAAATTCAACCACCCATCGATCTTATCTTTTTCGACAGTGGAGAAATCAAGCTTCTGTTTATCTCTTGAAATGATATATGCTAAGAGATCATCAAACCCATAATACTCAGTGTTTTCAGCAACTAGAGTGCCATACCTATTGTATTTGATCAGCTGAAGGCCATCGTCTTCACTCAAAAAACGAATCCCTGCGCGGCCAAACACCAATGAATATTTAACAGCTTGCCTGATCAATAAATAGTTTGTAGTGCCCTGCGCATTCTGAGAATACAAAAACTCTTTAATTTTTTCGTTTTCATCTTCATCTGAACCACTGACTAATGGTGCACTGAAGATTAGATTAACGATTGATCCGACAACATATTCAAGGACAGGAAGATTGTGCCACAGCCATTCAAGTAAATCGATGGTGCTTTTTTCTTTTTGTTCGGTGTAGCCACTCTTGCAATCATCTGGAGCATTTCCAAATATATCTTTAAAGAGTTTATAGCCGTTGTCACCGCCATCAGACAAAGAAAAAAACGACTGATCATTCGATTGAGATCGGTCGTTTAACTTCATCTTAATTTGTTTTTTTCTTTTCCGTTTACTCTTCGACATTATTTCACCCCTTTCTGTTATTTAATAAGCAAGGTTACATAATCTGTCTTATATCAAGTAGCAGCATCCATGGGCATCTAGCTTAATGAGATTGTGAAAATTAATTGGTATACTCGAAAAGTAATTATACATTGCTTTAAAATAAGGATTTATAAAAATGAAACATTGTGAAATCTCCTCAATGTATTAAGCTGAATATCGTTATTTATTTACCAGAATAAATAGCAGAACCAGCATTCTCAATCTTGTAAATTAACATCGCATGAATTGATAATAACACACTGTCCAACTCATCCGGCGATTTGCCAATCATCAATTTTATATCATCTTTTGGAATGATGGCAATCTTCCCGTTTGGTTTTCTATCTGCTTGGACTGCGTTCATTTGATCCTCTAAAGCTTCATGCATTTTACTGGTGAAAGTTACGCTCTTACTTTGGATCAGCTGCTGCAGATCGATATGAAGCTCTGACCGCATGTTGAAGCCATGGACAGATGCATAATGATTCGAATCTTTCCTCAGTTTAGTTGTGCCCCCACCAAAGTTTATTCCAAGAACGGCTGCAGACCCTAAACGCTTGGCTAGTCCTTCTATGATATAAACACCATAACCGACATCGACACAAATCTTTTTCACTTTGAATTGTACAATGATTTTCATAAGATTATCAATTATTTTTTCGCTTGTTTCACCATCCACCCAATCAGATTTATCAATCGTTACATGATCCAATACACGTACACGTCCCAATGGATTTACACAAGTTAATGCAGCTTCTATTCCATCTTTGCCTTTGTAAGCTCCATCAATACCAAGAAAGAACTCAAGATCATCAGTAAGTTTACTGTCATCAATTACAATTGGATCAAACAGAGACTTGTCTGAGTAGTCTTCCAATTCGCAAAGAAAATATCTTTTGCAGGTACTTTCTTCCTTGAAGAATTCAGACTCAATAATTTGTTTCTTTGATTTATAGCGTCCTTCTTCCAATGCTGTCCTGGCGTCCATCCAAACGATTAAAGTATCTTCTGGAATATTATCACTGGTTAAGCTGTCATAAAAGCGGCCTTTTCTATGTGGGTTAGATATTTCAAAACTGAGAAATTTCTCTCCAGTATCACTTGAAAATTCTCTCCGACCAATTTCGGCAAAAACTTCATCAGGAATCAATGCTGCTTCATCCACAATATAATCACCGCCACGACCTACTGCTGAGTTAGATTTCAAAGCATCTTTATAGTTACCACCAAGAGTGATAGCTTCAACAAGTCCGCCACCTTTTAATGCTACTTTTTTCTTGGACATTCCTGTTTGAAGTCGCTCGATCTTGTCAGCTGGCTCAAGCAATTTCCTTTTGAGAGATGCATCTGCCACTTGAATATGATCCGCAACGTTCTTCATAATAATTTCCGTAACTTGGGCATCGTTTCCGGCCACACGAACAGGACGTCCTTCATCTGCCAACATTAAAGCTAATTGACCACACATCCAACTCTTACCGTACTGTGAGGGAGTAACAACTTTAATTGTTTTGTACTTCCCTGCTTTAACAGCGCCAATGAGTAACGATTGAGTGAAATAAGTTCTGGTGTCGAAATAAGCTAATGAATAACTTGCTCCTAACTTTGCTAATTCCAAAGCTTCAACTCTTCCAATGGATAACCTTTTATAGTGCTGAGGAATAAATCCTTTGAGCCATGGTCTTAGTTTTTCTTTTGGAGTGGTAGCGTCTAAAAGTTTAATAACTTTTTCTTGAGTTTCATTCATCACTGATCAGTCCATCCATATATTCTCTTGCTAAGCGCACCTTATCCTCAATAGACAGCTCCCCTTTATCATCCTGGGGAAGATTAAACTCTTGGTTGATCTTTTTGATCTGAGCATCCATCAATTCATTTTTACGCTTATTCATAGATAGGTCACTTAGCTGCTTTATAGATTTTGTGAGTTGATTACTGACTCGTGTCAAAGCATCTTCAATGGCTAAGACGTCATTGATTTTTCTGAAGGTTTTTTCTTTGACTTCAATGGCTTTAAATTCCGGCAAATTAAGTTCCCAAGATCGGCCATCTCCGTCAACTATTTTCTTACGACCTCTCAACTGATGCAGTATCTGCTTCTCGCTCTCACTAAGTCCATCCTCTGCATCTTTCAGACGTTTCAACATCCGGCGTTGACGAATCTGTTGCAATGTAACTTGCTCCTCTAAAACGATAGTAGGATCAGTTTCTCTATTAAATAGATTCTTCTCATCTTCTGAAAGAAACTCAGCAAAGATGGTTTCGTGTTCGCCAGTTTTCACAGCATTTTTGTTCCCTTTTGGTGGAGCAGCGTGTTTGTTTCCCTTGTTTCCTTTTGCATTTTGATTACCTGGAGGAGCGCCACCTTTGTTTGAAGTACTCCCTTTATTTTTCGGAGTACTCCGTTCATCCGTTTGGAGTACTCCATTTAGCTGCTGACTCCATTTATCTTTAGATTTCCAACCGGAGATTGTTTTTTCTGGAGCATCCAAAATTTCGGCAATTCTTCGATTAGCAATATTTCCATCATTCTCTAAAAATAATTTTAAAGCTTGATCACGTTTCGGATCTCGTTGCCTAGCCATTCATTTCACACCACCTCACGATCAATATTGTTGAGTTTCGTTTTTCGAATTCTCAGCTCGTTTAAGACGTTTTAATGTTGTTGAGCATAATTGTCCAAACGAGTTCATAACGCTTCATATCCATTTGTTTTTTTGTTAATTCTGACTACTTTTGGCGATGACTTCTATATCACAATTGCCAAAGGCTTCGTAATTTAAAAATTGCCAAACTCCAAGTTGATTTGCTCGTTCCAATAATTGAACATCGGTAAAAGCAATGGCTCGACCATCTTGTTGTAAAGTAGTAGTGTCCAAATTTATCACTCCAAACAAAAAGACCACTCAAAGAGTGATCCGGTTTTATGTATTACCACTCACAGGCAAGAATGGAATAAATCTTATTTTTATTGTTGTCAGCCTGTGAGTGGTTTTTGAAAGAAAGGAGAAGAATCATCGACTATCGTGTAATTGTGTTTGCTGATCACTTTCCTTATCTTTCGATATTACTATAATAATTGATAAATACTCCAGATGTACTCCAGAAGTTATCCGAATTTACTCCATATTTTCTCCACGTTCAGGAAATTGTGGAACGACTTTTGTATATTGTTCACAGCCGAGGGACCATGCTGCTTGTTCCAAAGCGAGATCCTTATACTTGTAGTATGTGGAAGACGGCCACATGTAGAAATCGATGATCTGAGCATCGGTCTTTTCATAACCATCAACATAAAGAGCTTTTAAAATCTTCTGAGATTCTTCATTCGGAATAGATTTAATAGCATTTCTGATTCGTTCTGTTTCCTGTTCAGCGTATAGCTTCATTACGATATTTCTTTCTATGGCAGGCTCTTGACTTGTCCCCTTTGGTTGAGAATCAAAAGATGTAGTCAATTTTTGTTGAATTTCTCTTTTGGCCACCATATTCAATTTGCGGTATTGCGATAAAACAGCGATAGCCGCTTTTTTTGTTGCTTCTTTATCAATCTCATCAAAAAGACTAAACAAGCTGATTCCTCCCATTTATGGTATAATTGATTGTCGTAGTCGGGAGGAATCTCGGCTTTTTTATTTTCGCCTTTTTTCAGTTCCATTACTAATTGCCTTTTGTTCTAACCGACGCTTTTTCTTCTTGATTTTCGACTTCGTTTTTCCCATCTATTCCACTCCAATCGATTTTTTCTGTTTCAAATACTCATCCAATTTTTTTGCATGATCAACAATTGCTTCCATTGGCCATTCCAAACTTCTTGGGATCCCACCGCTTAATGCAGCGGCAATATCTTTCTTCAAAGACCAACGGCTTGTACTGAAACCAGCTTTATTTAGCTCTGCAATCATTTCGTCAAAGTCATTATTTTTTTCTTTAAGTGATTGTATCTGTTTTTGAAGATCCTTATTTTCTTTCGTAAGTTGTTCAACCTCTTGCGTTAACTTTGTCCCAATTCTTTGTCCTAGCTCACGTCTATAAGCTTTGTGTTCAAGATAAGCCTCCATATAAGCCTCTTTATCTGAAAAGAAGGGATAGCGATCATTTGATAACCTGGTCATGATGATATAAAATAGCATCCCAGCACTCATTTCTACTTCACGATAGATTGCTTTTTTTCGAGTGTAGAGTCCTCCGGTTTCAGGATTGTACCAGATGAGTCCGACATCGGCTGCCACTTCATCGGGTTGAATTAATCCTTTGGGACAAACAAAAGAAAAACGGTGAGTCTGTTCTCTGTAGATTGGCCATTTTTCATCATTTAAAAAATCTTGACGATCGACTTTAATCTCATAACCATAGATACAAGGTTTACTCCAACTTTTATTGATAGCTATTGCGTCCATTCGAACATTGCTGCCATTCCATCCTGTTGGACCATTCTTTACTTCAGTCAAGAAAAAATCACTGATGTGTTTTTGTTCTAAAGCTCGTTTTAAATCTACATCTCTTATTTTCATGAATACATCTCCTTAGAACTCTTTCCCACCATGTTTGAATGAACGAGATTTATTGAATTCATGTTTATCAGTAATGGCCCGTTCCAGGTTAATTCCATAAAATTCGCACATGTCCATAATTCGAATCACTACATCAGCTAATTCTGAGGAAACACCTTCTGGTTTTCCGCCTGTTCCATTATAGATTTCGTTTATCGGATGACCATTTCTAACCTCTTCTAGCGCTTCAGATAGCTCAGAATGACAAAGAGCAATTAATGTACCGAAATCTTGTTCTTTTTCCCACCATCCATGATCTGCTGCATTATGATGTACTTCTTTTTGTAAAAATGAAATCGAATTTATTTTTAATTCTGAATCATCTTTATCTAAAAGAAGCAAAAGCTTGTTTGTCATCCTTATCAAATCACCTTCTAGACTATCTGGCCATTCAAACCCGCCACTTATCTGACCAAAGAAATGATAAAATTTATTAGACAATTCTTTTCTGTACCAGCTGGCATCCCCATAAAACTCAACATCAGTTTCGGTAATACTTTTTTCTGGTTCAATTCTAATAAGAGTATCTTCCAATTTATATTCTTTCCCGGCGATAGTTATTGTACCTTTCGAATTTATATCCATACTATCAACATCTAACCAACGCATTCCTTCTTGAGTTTCAACTCTTGCTTGTACGTTTTGTTTCAACATATTTTTCTCCTTTGAAAATTTATTTTAAAAATCATATTCACTAAAAATTCCATAACTGAAAAATTCTTCGATTTCCCTCTGTTCTTTTTCGAATTGTTCCTCAGATATCTGCACTTCAATTTTGGCCGCTGCCCACTCAGCACCACAACCATTACAAACTTGATCTCCATTGCAATCAGTTGGACCAGTGCCAACATCGCAAAATCTGCATTCAATTCTAATCATCAGTTTGCTCCTTAAGATCATTAACTGGAAATACATCTGAATCAATTGGGACTGCTTCATTACTACGACAAAGATAACCAATTTTTTCAATGATTTTCTCATCTCGTAAATCAATTTCTAAACTATTATTTGTAAAATGAGATTTAACAGCTTCTAGAATATCTTTCTGGTTTAATATGACTGCTCGCTTCATTAAATCATCCCCGATACTTTCAATTTATTGAGTGCTTAGTACATTTACAATCTGGGCAGCATTTTCTTTGGTCTTTCCAAACTTTTACACAATCAGACATTAAACTTCCGCATCCTTTGCAGGTCGGTTGTTGCTTGGTATCTTCTTTCCACAAAAGGCTATATAAAATATTGATATCACTTGGTGTATGACCGTCCCATTTTGGCGCTTTGTCTAGTTCTTTTACTGGAAAATACTCCCAATAGCTCATATGATAATGATAAGAATAGTCACCAGCTTCAGTTGTAACTCCAACAATGAAGTAATTTTCGTACATAGTGCCATCATCGTGAAGTTTGGATTTCCAAGCATTATCTTTAAAAACTTTGCAGATAATAGAAAATAGGACCGCTCTGTGATGATACAATTCTGAAAAAGTATGTGATCCATCTGAAACTGAATTCACTTGATTATTTTTTAATTCTGAAATGGCTTTGTTTATTTCTTTTAATTTCATTCTGCGTCCTCCGTAATAGTTACATATTGACGAGTGAGAGGATTTAAATATGCCTTTATCTCGTCGTGCGTTGCGTATAATTCTGCCTCATACGAGTCATACACATCAAACATAAAACCGTCGATATCTCCTTCTGTTTGTATGCAAAGAGGGTAATTTAGTAAATTATCCGCTAAGTGTTTCGGTATAGTAATTTCATTTATTTTTGTTGTCATAGGGATGCCTCCCCTACTGGTACAGCAAACGCCCAATACCGCTCGTCTATTGCTTTGATTTCCTGTTCGGTGAATTTATTTTTGCCCATAGTTGGTTTATCAGAAAAATAGACATAGCCATTGTTCGGTTCGTCAATCCACAAGTAGCAATCATGATGATTGTGGCCTAATTTATTAAATACGACATAATACAACGGCTCTTTTGCCGCAGTGTAAGGCTCACCTTCGACAGCTCTCAGCAACTTAACAACATTGCTTAGACTTTCCGCTAAATATTCTCCAACCTCACTAGGGATTGTGTCATCATACGCAGAATCTTCGTTCCAGTAATAACGCATTATATAAGAAAGTAATTCATCGTGATCACCTTCTGCAGGCATCCCTAACCAATCAACCACGCTTTGCGGAAATTGCAACTTAAGTTTATTATCAGATTTATTCAACCAAGCGCGACATAACAGATCAAAATTATCATCAATCCAACATTCCACCGTATCATCGTCAATCTCATCTGTGCAATCGCTGTAGTACTCCTCCGTCAGCATCTCTTGCAATGAGCCGTATTGCTCCATAGTGTTTTTGATAAACTCCGGCACCACAACCTTGTCCTGTTTGGTTGGCAGTGATGATTTAAGTTGTTGTAAATATTCAATCAATAAATTACGATTGATAAATCTATCTCCAGGATATGCAAAATATTTTTTCGAATTTTCTTCAATAAACCCAATTAATTCATCGATTTTCTCCATTTGTTAAACCATTCCTTTCTCGACTCAACCTCAAGATATTCTTACGTTCATCGGTCTCAGATAAGTTTCGACCAAGAAAATTTTTGACCTCTGGAAAGGTTGCATCGATAACTGCTTGACCATGATTGTAAATGGTTAACATCCTACCACTAAACATTGCAGGATTGCGCAAAATAAACTGATACAATCTTTTTATATGCTTGTAATGACGTATCTTTTTGGGCTGCGCATTTTTTACTGATACGTGCCATTCAAATCTACTCACTTAGTTCACCTCAAGTAATTCTATATTTTCGTATTTGTTGCCGATAATTTCATGATTAACAGCTTGTCGGTATGGCTCACCTGTATTTCTATGGCCAAGCTTATAGTCCGATTTTTTCAATACGACTACAAATCCAGCTTCCTGAATCAAATACGATATATAGCCGACTGATCCCTGTTCATTTTTTACGATGTCACTTCCATAAATTTCAATACCATTGCAATCTTTTAATCCAGTGTACTGGCTTACTGTTTCTGGTATTACCTCGACACAATAATCGTGTAACTGTTCTAATGGGTAGGCTATTGCTTCGCCTAGTGTTAAACGAATAATAAAAGTTCTCTCACCAAACCCATTTGGGATTGGAACTCCATAAGCCCATTCTCCAGTTTTGACATCCTTGCCTCTAAACTTGATCTTATTCATTCATCTTCTCCTTCAAAGTAAGGCTAATTGTCCAGTTGGTTCGTAATTCAGCCATAAAACCTCTGTTCTGCTCTGTCCGCTCTCAGCATTTGCTGTGAATTGAACTTTATGCCAGTCGTGCAACATTTCGTTGTAAAGATCGTTATCATAACCTGACAAAATCACTTTACCTTTGAAATCAATGAGCGTTTCAAGCAAAGCTGGTTGTTGATCATCTTCCATTTCGGTCTCATAGTATCTGCTCTTTCGAGTAGTCTGAATATATGGCGGATCAACATATGCAAAAACTTCTGGCCGACTGTACCTGGTTAATAATTTAATTGCATCTTGATTTTCGATTTGTGCATCTTTAAGACGATCAGCTACTTCGAATACTCGTTCAGGAATATCTTTCCACTCCTGAAGCTTTCCACCTAAAACATCAATATTAGATCGCCAAACTGTTTGATACTTTTGAATACCTCCGATGCTTTGCCAGGACTGAACCAAAAATCGACGAGCATTTTCAATTGGATCTCGAGTATCAACCTTACTTAAATTCTGTTCTTGCCTACTCATTGGCGTCAGATACGCTACTTTTGCTAATTCTTCAGGATGTTCGCGACAAACCTTGAAAAAGTTATAAACTCGTTCATTTAGATCGTTAATCGTTTCAATTTTCGAAGGTGGTTTCAGAAAGAAAACAGCTCCTGATCCAAAGAACGCTTCTAGGTAGGTTGTGTGTGGTGGAATTAAATCAACTATTTGCTTTCCAATTCTCCATTTGCTACCTGGATAATTCAGGATCCGTTTCATTTTCTACCTCCCTGCTTGATCTTGCCTTTGTCAGCAAGATGAATGAACAGAAGGCCAATATTGATGACCTTCTCGTTCATAATCATAGCAACAGCACTTGGCTTCAAACCTTCGTTAAATAACCGAGTCGCTTCCGCTATCTCATCTGGAGTCCAATCAAATTTATAAGACTCTAGAATAATAACTGGTTTAGATTGTTTACTCATATGGATCAGGATTTACATCCTCTGCATCATCGGACGAAGCAGTAACCTCATCATTTTTGTCAGTTTCTTCTTTAACTGGTTGATTTTCTGAATCCGTTTCTTCTTTTTCTTCGCTGAAGCCTACTTTGCTTTTATGCCATGCATCAGCAAATGGAGCAAAATGTTGACGAGCAACTTCAATTTCATTTAGCAACGTGTATTCAGACATTTCATTATCTTCCGCAATATCTTTGATATGAACGCCTTTTTTAATTTGATCCAGAACGCCACGCGGATTGATTGAAATAGATTCAGGGTATTGCAAACTTGGAGCGGATAAAATGAATTCATCAATCAAGTCTTTATCAATTTGGAACGTTCTTTCTTCTACTTCTGCAACACCGTCTCCAAGCTCAAGAGCAGTTTGTTCTTCTTTAAGGATTTCGGCTGTGCCATCTTGATAAACCTTATACTCAAGATTTGGTTTGTTAGTTTGTTTATCGTAAGGAATTTTGTATTCATATGTTTCTGGTTGAATGACAACAGTGACTGTCTTACCTAAATAAGCTGAAATATCGTCGAATTTTCCTTGTAACGATGCATTGCTGACAATCAACAATACCTCAATATTTCCGTTTGATTTAGACGTTACTTTCTTTAATTCTGGACTAAAATTTACTTGATTTGACATGTGTTTTTCCTCCTAATTTTTATTTATTAGCTTCTGCTAACGTTTCTTCTAGAATTTTTTTGATTGATTCCTCATTGACATATTGCTCAGATAGTTTTTCTCGAATTATTTTGGTTAATACGAATTGAATATCTTGTTTTTGATTCGTAATGATTTCATCGAATTTTTTACTAACCATATTTTCTATAATCTTTTTAGAAACGATGTCGAATCCACTGAATTTAGCATCGTAATTAGATGTTCTCCCATCAGCTCCAAATTGTTTTTTAAAGATTTTATTATCAATTTTATTTTCAATATAGGTTGTTAATGGTATTTCTTCTATCTCATGGCTATATCCATTCGGTTTAACTGCAATAACTTTACGTTCAAGAAATTCATTCATAGTTTTGTCAGTAAATTCTTGAATCGAATTATCTAACTGATCCTTAACTGCTTCATCAAATTTACTAATTGCATCCTCGCTCGAATTTGACATTTTTTTCTTAACAGTGCTTTTGGCTTCATCGATTAATGCTTCAAAAGCTTTCTCATAGACCAATTCTTGTAATTTTGGAAACTCCTCTGTATCAACCTCTGTATATCCAGTATCACTTTCGTAGTAAACATTTTGAATATATTGTTCAAATCCGTCTCCAAACGCTTCGTCAATATCAATGTTAAAATTTAGTTTCATCATTTCTCCTCCTAAAATTATCTTGATTGTTTTTTCCTATCTGATCTTTCTTTGGCTCTTCTGCTTTGAAGTCTTGCCGACTCAAAACAGCTCATCTCGCTAAATACATCACGACGATGATCATATTTTGCAAAAACGACAGGAAATCCATATCGTGAGGCAAACATTTTCATTTTTATTTTGGACATTGCATCCTGGTACCCTTTAACATCAATAACTTTGACGATATTAGGACCATCAAAAAGAACAAAATCCGCTCGATATTTAATGGGTTGAATTTTCATATCACCCAACACGAAAGCATCTTGCAGAATTACATCATGTTGTAATTTGCAATATTTACCAGATAAAGGCATGAAAGAAACGCCTTTTTCCTTTAATTTTTCGTAATATCTTGCTTCAGCCTTAGAATCAAATCCGATCCCATCGATCGTAACTTTTTTGTTGGAAAACTTGTTATAGGCCATTTGATTCACCATTCAGTTTAGCGATTTGCTTCTGCCACTTCTTTTCTAGTTCCTTAAATTCAGCCTGTACCGCTGACCCGTTTAAGTTACATTTAGGACATGGTCCAACTGTAGCCATCCCAAAGTCACCTGTTGTCCAAATGACACGCTCATCTTTACAGTGCACGCACTTCATTTGCATTGCTCCTTCTTTATATTTTTTTTGCAATCGAAAAGGAAAGATTCTAGTTTTCTCTTGCTGAATTGATATAGTCTTTCGCTCTCAGTCCAAGGTCCTGTTGCTGAAATTAGTAAGCCTTTTATTTGGAGATACCCATTGTTATCAAATTCTCGATCATAATATTCTCCATAATCACTGCCAATACTGTTTTCCTCTTTTGGCGCAAAATTTTTCCAAACTTTATTTGCTTGGCTTTCTAAATAGCTAACTAATTCTTGAAATTGAAGAATATCAAAATCAAATTTCCAACTCAGATCATTTGATGGTTCCTTATTTGATAACGCTAGTTGAATATTTGATTTATTGACGATTACTAGTAATTCTTTGTTGTCTTTCGAATAAAAAGCTTGTAGATCAGTCATATTATTTACCGCCTTTCATCATCCAAGATTGATTTTGCTTTGTTGCTTTGGATTTCTTTTCAGGCTTGGTTGATTTCTTCATATCAATTGATCGCTTGACTCTGACAGCAATACCATCCGCGGTTGTTGCTGTTAAATTCGCCAGCTGTTTATCCTCATGGTGATATGCTCTTGAAAGATCACTAACTGGAAATCCATCTTTATCGAGATACGCCCATACTTTAACTACATATGGCATTTAATCACCTTCCTTTACGAATTCCCATCCCCGTTTTAAGTGCTGAGGATCAACTCCGACATAAACAAATTTTCCTTTATCATCTTTAGCTCGATAATGACAATTGACACTATCGTCCTTATTTATTTGTTCTGCTGTAGCTCTGGCTTCGTAAATTTTCCCTTTAGTTAAATTCGATTGAAAAAGACTAGTACATTTTACTTTGATTATTTCCGGTCCTTTAGCCATCTGATATCCTCCTAAATTCCTGTTTTTCGTTTATCGGATGTCGTCTTGAAAGTAAAACCATATCCAGCAGACTTGTTTGCCATGCGAGATACTACACGCTCTCCATATGCTTGATCAAGCTGGCCAGCATTTAAATTTGATGTGTAGATCGTAGATTTACTAGTTCGTGCATCAGTGATACGAGTGATGATCTCGTTATTATATGGTGTGCTAACTGTTTTTTGATTAAAAATGCCAAGCTCGGCACCGAGGTCATCAATCACTACAAAATCGGCTTCTTGTATTTGATCCATCAATTCTTTTGTTATAGACTTTCTAGCTGCTTCGTCATTCATAGCAAATTTTAGTTGATCCAATAAATATGGATAACTGACATAGAGTGACGTTTTTTTATAATTTGATCGCTCGATAATAGACCAACAAATTGACATGCCTAAATGACTTTTCCCAGCTCCAGGATTCCCCAAAAAAATTCCGTGTATATTTTCGTCAAGCAAAACTTTATTAACGATTTGATCAGCACGCTCCTTGGCTCTTTTTGTTTCATCATCCACTACTTTGTACATAGAGAGGCGTTTATCAATCAAAGGTTTATCAGTTAGTAACGATCCATATTTTAAAAGGTTAATGACTTTGGCATTCCGACTAATCATTGACATTTCATCAGCTGCCTTTTTTTCGGCTTTTTTTACAGCTTTATAACCACATTGCATGCAAGTTGGTTCGCAGCGATCTTTCCCGTCTTTAGTTTTTTGTCTCCACGCATACATGTTACCTCCACAATGTGGACAAGGATCAGGCGTAATATATAAAAGTGTTTTGATTGCTATATCAAATCCTCCTGTTGCTAATTGCATTAGTCATCCCACATCCCTTCGTATTTTGATTCTGCTAGTTGCTGATTATCTGATGACGAATTTTGACTTCTTTGTCTTTCTGTATTTAAAGCATTCACATCATCTAAAGTTTTCACTCCACGCTGTTCCCAGTTTTTAAGAATACTTTCGGTATATTTAAAATTTCTAGCATTAGATTTAGCAGAAATATTTAAAGCCTCAGCAACTAAATCTTCTGATAGATCTTTGCACCAATAATTTAAGTTTTGCATAGTAATTGGATTGAGCATTCCGAAAATTGATTCGTAAAGTCGGAAAATATTTTTCTGCCCTTCTACTACTACAACATTCTTTTCATTCTTATAATTCTTTTCATTCTTGTTTATGTCCATACTGTTGTCCATGTCGTTGTAGACAGTGTTGGGGACATCGTTGTCCTTTTTGATGTCCTTGACACTATCAAAAGACTGCTGATAATCCTTGTATTTCAAGACTTTGTACGTTGTCCCTTTTTGTCTAGATTTCTTAATCGAAAGCATTCCATCTTTTTCTAATAATCCTAGAAATTTTCTTACCGTTTTTCTATCGACTCCCCAACGCTCTGCCAATTTAACTTCTGATGTTAGTCTTTCCCCAACATCAATGGTTTCTATTTCACCATTGACAAGAACTTTATTCGGTTTATGATTGGCCATCAGTAATAAATCAAGCCACCATTTTAAATAAACAGGATTATCCCAAATCCAGTGGTCTTGAATCGAACGATAAAGTTTTATCCATCCGGCCATAATCTCACCACCTAAGCTATATAAACTGGAACGCCAGTTATTTCTTGTACTTGTTCTTTAAACAATTTTTCATGACTATTACTATCTGATAGATGCAACAACCAAATTTCTTGTAGTTTAGCTGACTTATTTTCTTGGATAAAATCCTTAGTTCGATCAAAATCAAAGTGGCTTTCCAACAATCTCGTTTTACGTTTGAGATCATAACCTTCAGTCATTTTTTCATCCGCGATCTCTTTTGAATAATTAGCCTCAACCATCATATGAGTGACGTTTGGAAATTTGTATTTGACGTAATAGCTATCAGTGATAAAAACTAATCGATCGCCAGAGATATTATCAATCAGAAATCCGCAAGGTTCATTTGCATCGTGTTGAGTTTCAAAAGAAGTGACAAACCAAGTGCCGATTTTTGTAGTTTCTTTGTATTTGAGAGTTTTCATCCGATAATGATCAAACTGAGAAAGCTTGATTTTGTCGTCCGAGTAAATCCCATCAAGCGTGCCATGAGTTGCGTATACGTCTATCGTTGTCCCATCAATTAAAGGTTTGATATATTGACAATGGTCTCGATGCTCGTGTGAGACTAGACATGCCAGCACTCTAGAGAAATCGTGTCCCATGTTTTGTTGCACTTGCTTATATGGGACACCGCATTCGATCATAAGTTGGGTATGTCCATCATCAATTAGATAAGCATTCCCTGAACTTCCAGATCCAAAACTTTTTATCTTAATCAATACGGATCATCCTCTGCTTGTTCAATTGTCGGCTGCTCAACCTCTGGTTCTTTTTGGTGATGTTCTTCTTTGGTCGGCTCTGCTTGTTTTGGCAAAGGCTTAGGATCGAGAACTTCACTATTTGCCTTTTCGTCAATTTCTTCGATAATCTCAGCTTCTTTGATTTCATCCGCATCTGGATATTCATTAGCTGTTGAATTGTTGATAGCTTCGATCAAAAGGTCGCTATCATCACTTGTATTGATAAAGGCTTTAGCAGCACGATTGATTACAGTTCGTTTTGCCATTTCCTGCGGGAAATCATTTTGAACGTTTTTAGTTTTTGCTTTACTCCAAGATTTATCGATTTCTTTTTTAGTCATGGTAGTTAAAAACTGTTCACCTTCATTACTTTCGATGATGGCATAAGCTCCAATGATTTCATTGTCGCGGTTAGCAAATGAGGTGCCGTGCTTAGATAATTTTTCGTGACCGTGTTCATCGATTTCGATTTCAAATTCATCGCCTTTATAGATCACGTTTGCCCAAATATTTTTAACTCCGCTCAAGCGTTTGACAACTGCCATTGTTCCGAAGTAAGACCGTGTAAGCTTTAACGTTTGGCCATAAGGGACGAAATAACATTGTGTTTTTGCTGGACTCAATCCTTGAATCGTCATATCCAATAAAGCATTGGCGATCGATTCCTTTGAACATTTTTCTAGCAAGCTTCCTCCAGGTGCATTCGTCATTGCGAAGAAGGCACTTTTTAAAGCATTGGCTGGGCTATATGACGGCGGTAAAGCAAGCCCTTCTTTTTGCATATCAGCGACTTTCCGTGTTACTTGATCAGTAATATCTTTTTGCATTACTGCTGGCGTTTGATTAGTCATTGATCGATTCCTCCATATTCTTCATTAATTATTTTTTCGATTTCTTTTTTTCTTTTAGTTATAGCTGTACGAACCAAAATTATTATTGTTAATGCGGTCTCCGAATAGTCAGTACTTCCGTTTAAAGCGAAATCGTTTTTTTGATTAACGAATTTAGAATCGTAAAACGAAATGCCAAAAGGAAACTCAGGTTTATTCCCGTCTTCAATCTCTTTCTCTACTCTATCCAATTCTTTTGTAAGTAAATTAATATCTTGTAGTTCAGATATAAAACGATCTAAATTTCTAGACTTCTCTTTAATTCTCTCCAAATCCATTTTCTATACCTCCACTTTCAGTTGTTCATCTTCCGTTACTTGAAGCTCAATCATCTGAGTGTCGACATCAATCAGCTGATTAACAGACTCTGCATTATCTACAAATACTGGTAAATGGACATCGAATTCTCGTGACAAAGTATTAATGATATCTAAATCACAATTGATTCTTGCGCCATTATTTAAGCCGCTGCTGTACTCAACACCTTTATAAGTTGCCTCACATACTTCATCGATCGCGCCATTTTTAAGGATGTTGAACAATTTAAACTTAACCATCTCGAACTTGTCGTTGATTGATTCTTCTAACTTTTTGACTTTGCGACGTGTGAACTCATCGATCATCCATAGTTTTCTTTCGATGTCTTGATTCTGTTGTTTAAGCTCCTGGTCCTTGTTTTTAAGCTCATTGATCCGATCCTCAAACTGCTTGATAAGATCAAACTCTTTTAAAGTAGCCTGCATGATAGCAAGGTTGTTTTTGTCCTCAGCGATTGCTTGCTGCAAGGCTTGTTCTTCTCCGCCTTTATCTCCGGATGCATCTTTTATTTTTTGCTGACAAAGATTAATTTGTTGATTGATTTCTCGATACTGATCAGATTGTTCAAATGATCCGATCTTTGTTCGTTGGAAATTAAGATCGTTATTGATTAAATCAAGCTGTTGAGTTGCTGCTGAAAACTCACCTGTTAAACGATTGATCTCAGTTCTAACTTTCTGTAGTTCTTTGTCCAAACTTGCCATGTCTTGCTTCGTAGCTTTTTGAGCTTCGACCGACGCCTTGTTAGCTTCGATTTTTTCAGCTTTATCTTTGTTAAACTTGGCGCGTAATTCCTCAATCTGATCAACTGGCAAATCTTGATTACATGTTGGGCAAGTAGTTTGATGATCGTCAAAAGTTTTTTCGTTTAGAGCTTTATACTCAGCTAGTTTGGCAGCTCTAAACTCATTCTTTTCTTGGATAGCTCGCTGTAAACGATATTCACTGCTTTCCAGTTCTTGCTTTTCTGAACGGATCTTATTAACTTTTGCTTGTTGCGCATTGACATCCTCTTGTAAAGATTGTGTCGCCAAGTTTGAGCTTGTTAAAAACTGATTGTTTGCTTCAGCAAGTTTAATCTGTAGTTGTGATAATTCTTGGCGATAATCAAGAGTTGGATCTCCTGTGGCAAAAGAAGAAAGTTTTTTCTCTTTGACTGCAATTTCCTTGCTAAAAAAATCAATAGCTTCCTGGACCTTTTCAGGTGTTTTGTCATTTGTAATTTTGTTGATCGCATCCGTATTTTCTTGTATACGTGCAGGGATACCTTCTATATTTGCTTTGACTTCCTTCTTTTGTCCTGCTAGTATTTTTTTCATTTCATCAACACTGTGTCCATCAAGAATTGTCGCAAGCTCAGCAAGTTCAGGATCGTTTTTGATGACATCTTCATCAGTCAAACCTGACATACTAATTAGGATCGAACGGCGTTCTTTCCAATTAATCTGCATGAAAAACGATGCATTAGAAAGCATTTGAAGTTTAGATTCGCCGCCGATTTCTTCGAGATAGGCTTTCCAGTCTTTTTCCTTAGTTGGTACAGTATCAATAAAATATTTAGTTGTATCTGATCCACGAGTTTTTTCAAGCTCTCCTCGTTTAGCGGACCAAGATTCTTTTTGAATCCTTTTGAGTGTGACTGTTTTACCATCAATGATTAGTTCTGCTTCAACTTCTGGTTCAAGTCCAATTTGCTCATTATTGTTTGCATCTAATGGCTTAGGGTTTAACTTTGAACCCTTAGTATCTTTCCCAAAAAATAGCCACTGTAACCCGTCTGAAAGGCTGGTTTTACCTGATCCGTTTCTTGCACTTACTACTGCGGAATTACCGTTTAAATCAAGAACAAAACTTTTGAATCCTTTAAAGTTTTTATACGAGATACGATTGATCATAATTTGTGTCATGACTGCATACCTCCCAAGATATTCATCAGCATACTTTTTATTTCATCCATAGATGCTGAATTGTTTCCATGTTCATTTTCTGCAGCTCTTTTAGCTCTGCACTTTGGACAGCCACAGCCTTCTTGTTTTAATAAGAATGATTTGACCAATTCGTCCGTACTCATTCCTGATTGCTTTTTTAATGTTTCGTTAAAATGTTGAAGTAAGATGAACAACTCAGTTGGATCTCCAACTAGCATTGTTCCAATTGCATTGCCTTTTTCTTCTGAAAAAGAGACCGCTAAGTTCACATTTGACTCTTTACAACGATTCCCTAAATCTCTAATTGCTTGTCTTATTTCGTTAATTTCCTTTTTTTCATCCATATGCTATAATTCTCCTTAGATTTGATATTTATTTATTGGCCTTCTTCGTCTGCCAACGAAGTGGGCTCTTTTTTTATGCCTAACATTACAAAATCTTTTGTATAAACAAATTTATCTCTCATGAAATGACCGAAACCAATTATCGACCCATACTTTTCTCCATTTTCAATAATGAGACGAACTGATATATCGTGTAATTCAGTAATGTTTATACCGTCTTCTTCATCCAAGTCTAGTAGCTCAATAAAACCTTTGATCATGTAACCCAAGTTCGATAAATTTTGATAACCAGAAATTGGTAAACAATTTGGACCCCTTAATACTAACGATACAGAATTACCGAAATGACCAATAACCTGTACATCAATTGAAGTGATAATACTATTTGAAACCTTATGTCCATCTGCTTCTATTTTATTGAGACTTCTCGTTATTCCCTCAATGTTCATAATTGTCTCCCTTCAGATTTTACTGGCGGAAATACTTCTTCAACTCGACATTTCAAAACTTTAGCTATTTTATAAGCTAAACCTAAAGATAATTTGTATTTTTCAAGCTCAATACTATGAATTGTTTCTTTCGATACTCCCACTTTCCGAGCTAATGTTGTCACTGATATTCCCTTTGCCCTTCTTATCTCGTTAAGTTGACTCAAATAGACCGGTTGTTTATTGAACTTATTTCTAATAAAATTAAACATTTTTTTCCTCCTAATTTTGTCGTTGCTCCCATGTTTCAGGTTCTTCGATGATTATTGTTTCAGCATCATCGTAGGCTGGTTTGTGTTTGATGTACCGTCGTTTAGTATCTAATGCGATAAACACCCAAACAACGACAGTGAATAATCCGTATATCGGCGATAACATAAATCCAATACCTAGATTTAGCGTAAGTAACAAATCTGGTAAAAGCTTGAAAAATTTGTGTTTCATTATCTCTCTTCCCTTCTCAATAAAATACTGATGATCCAAATCACTACTAAAAACAGACAACCTTGCTCGGTCTCACCTGATGAAAAACAAACAATTGATAAAATTAATAAGATTGCGTTGGACATAATTCTCAATACTTTCATAATTTATGCCTCTCAATAAATGCATCAATATCTTTTATATCTATGCGATAACAGCCATCAATTTTACTGATTGGCAAATCTTCAGCTAGCCATTTGTCTAAAGTTGTTGCCGCAATATTTGCGTAGATACATGCATTTTTTTTGGAAACATATCTAGCTCTGATAGCATATTGTTTTTCGATTGAGCGCAATGAACGATCAACTTTAGTTGTGATCTCATTCATCATATTCTCTATAAATTGATCGCTCAGTATTTGCATCTGCCTCATCTCCTTTTTTTTGCTAGATATCTAAAGACATTTGTCTAATCAATGTTTTTGTCGCTGTTGATGGCTCCCAATCGTTTATGAAATCTAAAACTTGTTGCAAGTTCTTTTCTCTAAGCTGTGATCTGGTCATAACTCCAGTAATTGCTTTGATTCCATTGTTAATATCTCGATGTAGCTCTCCTCGTTGCTTAGCAGTTACTGGTGCAAAACTTCTTGCTATTTCAGAAACACGTTGATTTACTCTTTTAGAAAGATAGTTATAATCTCCAGGAGAAATTGCTTTATTTTCTTCCAACTCAATAAGTCGATCATCAAATACCTTTAGTTTTTCTTCATGTTCTAGCGCTGCTCTCAGTGCTAACTCCAAATTACTTTCTGGAAGTTGTTCTTGTTTGAGTTGTTCTTCCATTGTGTTGAATTTTTCAATATAAGCGACTGCAAATTGAGTTCCCTTTGCTCCTGTCATTCGAGTGCTGTATAATTCGCATCCTTTTTTTGTTAATTCGTAACAAGGTAATTCCTTATTTTGAGCATTTTTGTATGTTGATTCGATAAAATATTCGCCCGATCCAATTTTGGCTTTGGTTAAATTTGAGGACTCCACATTTTTGTGGTCACCTAAATGAGATACAATTTTTTCAATATCTCGTAACACTTGATCATGTCTACGTTCCACCATTTTCGCTACTTCTCTACTGTTAATCGTTCTTTGTGGTTGTTTCATTTGATTTATCCTCCAATACTTATTTTTCTAATTGTTCTAAGAAATTTAAAAACTCATTATTTCTTTCTAACATTGTTCTGATATATTTGTAGATATAACGTGCTGTCACAGCTTGTTCATCTGAGATATCATCTATACGACGAACTCTCAAAATAAGTTTTATAGGATTAAAAAATGCATTCTCGCAAGTTTGGTAACCCATTCCAGTAATTTTCGTTACATCTGACAAAATATAGTTTTTAATTTCATCACGCAGTTCTAACCACCCTGTGGACACGCGTCGATAACTGACTTGATACTTTGCTAATTCTTCTTTGACTTTTTTCTCAACAAGATAATTGATTGATCTTTCAGCCAATTCCTCTTCACTTAACCGTCTCATTCTGATTACCCCCATAGTTATTTAATTATCAATACATAAAGTACTAATAAACTCGTACGTTTTTCCTAAAAAAAATTGGTCTTTAGGTAATTTGTAAATAGTCGATAATTTCTCTAATAAATCAGACGGAATTTTTGTGCTATCTTTCTCATATTTCAATAAGGTTTGATGGTGTACTCCAACCATTTTTGCAACTTCTTTCGCACTCAACCCGTAATTAGCTCGCGCAGCTCTCAAAGTCAATTTCATCAACATTACCTCCTTTCAAAACTAACTATATACTAGTTTACTCGTACTGTCAAACGTTTTTTTATAAAAAAGTACTTTTTTTTTCGTATATATTATTTAAAAGTACGAATAAATGAGTTATACTAGTATAGAAAGAGGTGAAGACTTTGGCAAGAAACAAATTAACTCCCTTGGAAGAAAGTATTCGTAAGGAGATTACTGATAATATTCTAACTCTGCTTTCTAAACATAATTTATCGCAAGCTGAATTATCTAGACGAACCGGCATTCCAAAAACAACAATTTCCGGTTACGTAAAGGCTACTTCAATTCCTAATAAGACTAATTTAAAAAAAATCGCATCTGCTTTTAATGTTGAAATTGGAGAAATTGACCCAAGATATGGAAGAAATTATAATTTTGTGGAATTAAAACGAGAACTTGTAGAAGAATTAAACGAGGTTAAAAATGATTCTGCAACTGTTGATTTTTTAGAATTGGCTAAAAAAGCAAACTCAGTAGGGTTAACGCTTAGTCAAACAAACACTGATAGAGGAAATAATATGACTGTACTATCTAGTGATATTAGAGAATATAATTATTTTGATACTGCTGTCTCAGCAGGGATACCTAATAGTATTGAAGCTTTTGATGAAGATCATATTGAGCAGGTTGCTATCCCTGACTTAGCAATGGGTAAGTATGCTGGGTGTACGGATATCTTCTTTACTAAAATCAATGGTGATTCAATGAATAACATTATTCCAAATCAGTCTCTTATTGCGGTTAAAAAAATAGATACATTTGTGGATTTAAAAGATAATGAGATTGTTGTTTTCAGTAATGACAATGAATTTTCGGTAAAAAGATTTATTAATGATGTACAGAATAAAAGGATTATTTTCAGACCTGATTCAATGGATATTTCTTTTACAGATATCGTGGTTAGTTATGAGGATGCTGCTAATTTGAAAATTTATGGAAAAGTAGTTGTTTATATCGTACAACTATAAAAAATACCCTAACCTATGTTAGAGCATAGATCAGGGTTTACCTCTGCATGATATACAGATAGTTGTAAATAAATTATATCATGAAATGGGGATTTTAAAAATGAAGAAAAATGTTTTACTAGTTATTGGGTTGAGTGCCTTACTTTTATCAGGCTGTAACTCTCAAGTAAAATCTGAAACAGAAAAAACAAACGTTGTAGAAACTTCTGACAAGACTAATATTTCTGAAGAAAGTAGCTCTGGTTCAAGTACAAAAGAATCGGAGATCAGTACAAAGGCTAATAAAAATAGCAACAAAAAAGCTGAATCTATTGATATAATTGCTAAAGGAGAATATGTTGTTGGTACTGATATTAAACCAGGTATGTATTATGCTGTTTTGACAGAGTTAACTCATGGTGATGATGATCCAGATAAATCTGCATATGTAACTATGGATGTTTCTGGTGAAAAATCTGACTATGAAACATTTTATCAAGTTGGAACTAAAAAAAGATTTTCTTTGTCTGACGGTGACACCGTTAAATTTGATGATAATTATTCTCCAGTTTCATGGACTGTAAGGTTACTTGATGATGCTGATTTTAAAAAGTATACCCAAGATAATAAGTAAAGAGAACTGCCTTCGGGCTTTTCTTTTTATATATATTAGAACACACATTCGAAAGGAGTGAGTTTCATGGTTAAATATACAAAGTATGAAACTAAAGGAGGCGCTGAACGCTGGAAATACTATGGATATTATGGAATTGATGAAAAAACAGGAGAGAAAATAAAAATTAGAGGTCAAGGTAAAAAATCAAGAACCGAAGCTAAACTTGAATATGAAAGAAAAATGGAAGACTTAAAAAAAAGTAAAGCTGCTAAAAAAAGAATTAAGTTTAATGACCTGTTTAATGACTATCTTGTTTACTATAAAGAAAGTGGAATTAAACCTGGAACTTACAAAAAGTTTAAGGATGAGATGGAAAGATACGCTGTGCCGCTTTTGGGCAGTATGTATGTTGATATGATTGATGTAAATGATTGCCAGAAGGCATTCGATGAACTGAAGAAGAAAAGAAAAGATTATCGGAAAATAAAGAATCAGATTAAAACTTTATTGGATTTCGCGATTACCAAACAATACATTAGTGCAAATCCAATGAGCTATATTCTTGTTGGTAAAACTGATTTCAGTTATAAAAAAAGACGTTTATCGTCTGCAGAAAATTTTTACACCCCTCAACAGTTAATGGACTTTTTAGAGGCTTTCCAAGAAGTTGAAGACTACCACAAATTTGTTTATTTTAGATTATTGGCATTTACAGGCCTTAGACGTGGTGAAGCTTTAGCTTTATATGAAAGTGACATATTAAGAAAAGAAAAGGCTATAAGTATTACTAAAACGCTAACCGAAGATGAAAAAGGAAAGACCTTTATTTCTTTCACGCCAAAAACAGAAGAATCAAGTAACCTTGTCTATCTTGATGATGATACATTTAATTTTGTAGATAAACTAATCAAAGATAGAAACTCTTTTGAACGTTATGGAAAAATGACTTATATCCATGATAGCAAGTTTCTTTTCCCAAGTCCTAAAACTGGTCGCAACTACCACAGGAGCGCACCGAACGAATGGCTAAGATTATTTTTTGATCGTAACGAAGATGAACTGGCCAAACGAGGGATTCACAGAATATCACCTCATGGATTTAGACATTCCCAAGCTTCCTTACTTTATGAATTAGGCGTTAATCCAAAAGATGCACAATATAGACTGAGACACAAAAATCTAAAAACCACTATGGATATCTATACTCATCTCTCAGAAGAACAAAAAAGAGCACCTATTCTTAAACTGGATCAGTTTTCAGCTAAAGGGACAATATCAGGGACAACGGAACCAAAAACAAAAGAAAAAGGGACGTGAAAACACTGTATTACCAGCGCATTCACGTCCCCTATCAATAATTATCCGACCGACCCTTCCATCTCATAACTAATCAATCGATTCAACTCAACCGCATACTCCATCGGCAATTCCTTCGTAAACGGCTCCACAAATCCCATAACGATCATCTCAGTCGCCTCAACTTCTGTTAATCCACGACTCATCAAGTAATAAAGCTGTTCTTCCGAAATTTTCGAAACCTTCGCTTCATGCTCCAACGCCACTTGACTGTTATGAATCTCATTAAATGGAATTGTATCAGATTTCGATTTATCATCCATAATAATCGTATCACACTCAATATGTGAAATCGAACCAGCACTGTCTTTCCCAAACGTTACTTGACCACGGTAATTCACTTCACCGCCGTCTTTCGCAATTGATTTAGAAACAATCGAACTTGAAGTGTTTGGTGCATTATGAATCATTTTCGCACCTGTATCTTGGATTTGGTTTTCCCCAGCAAATGCAATTGAAAGCATTGTACCACGAGCGCCTTTTCCATCTAAATAAACACTTGGGTATTTCATCGTTGTTTTAGCACCTAAGTTCCCGTCGATCCACTCAACTGTAGCGCCTTCGTAAGCTTTGGCACGTTTTGTTACCAAGTTATAAACGTTATCAGACCAGTTTTGGATGGTTGTATAACGTGTATACGCATCTTTATGGGTAAAGATTTCAACGATCGCAGCGTGTAAGCTATTGCTTGTATACGTAGGTGCTGTACAGCCTTCTACGTAGTGAACACTTGCGCCTTCATCAACAATAATCAACGTACGTTCAAATTGTCCTGTGTTTTCCGCATTGATTCGGAAGTATGTTTGTAATGGGACATCCACACGAACGCCTTTAGGTACATAGATAAACGTTCCACCAGACCAAACTGCTGAGTTTAGTGCGGCTAATTTGTTATCTGTTGGTGGGACTAATTTTGCGAAGTATTTTTTAAATATATCTGGATATTCTTTCAACGCTGAATCTGTATCGGTAAAGATGATCCCTAATTTTTGGAATTCTTCTTTCATATTGTGGTAAACCACTTCTGATTCATATTGCGCTGAAGCTCCAGCTAGATACGCACGTTCTGCTTCTGGAATTCCGATTCTTTCAAAGGTTTCTTTGATTTTATCTGGTACATCATCCCAATCACGAGCGGGTTTGTCGCTGGCTCTTTGGAAATATTTGATTTTTTCAAAATCAATATCAGATAAATCAGGCCCCCATTCTTGCATGGCCATTTTGTTGAATTGTTCCAATGATTTCAGGCGGAACTCTAACATCCATTCTGGTTCTTCTTTTTTACGTGAAATTTCTCTAACAACATCCTCTGTTAGTCCATTTCCCGTACTGAAAATTGGTTTCACATCATCATGAAAACCAAATTGATATTCTTCTAACTCAGGTACAGTACTCAAATTATCTCACGCTCACTTTCTTAGGTTGAGAATCAAACGATTAGTTTCGAGTTATTTGATTTCTCACTAATTTTCTATTCTTCGCAGTGTAATTGTCCTGCGGTTCCTTGTCCGTCATTTTCAACTGCTTGTTCTAATGCTTTCCAAGCAAGTGTTGCACATTTGATCCGTGCTGGGAATTTTGCAACGCCGCTAAGCATTGCTGCGTCGCCAAGTTTTTCTTCTTCTGCTACGTCATTTCCTTGCACCAATTGAGAAAAATCATCTGCCAACTGTTCTGCTTCGGCTAACGTCTTCCCAATCACCGCATCAGTCATCATGCTAGCACTTGCTGTACTAATCGAACAACCACTTCCGCTAAAGGCAATATCTTTAATAACATTGTCTTCAATAGCCACTTGCAATTCAATCACATCGCCACAAGTTGGGTTATTCATTTCGATTTTCTTGCTTGATTCTGCTAATGTTCCATGATGATGAGGATGACTTGAATGATCTAAGATCACTTGACGGTATAAATTATCTAATTTAGATAGAGCCATGTTGGAAAAACTCCTTTGTCGCTAAAATTGCTTCGATCAATCGATCCGCATCTGCTTTGGTATTATATAGGTAGAAACTCGCTCTGGCCGTCGCTGGAACATTTAGATACTTCAGTAATGGCTGCGCACAATGATGTCCTGCACGAACCGCCACCCCTTCCATATCTAAAGCTGTCGCTGTGTCATGAGGATGTAAGCCATCTAAATTAAACGCCAAAACGCCTGTATGATGTGCTGGATCTTGCGGTCCGTAAACCGTCAAACCTTCAATCGCTAATAATTTTGGCAACACATAAGCCACTAATTCCGCTTCATGTTGATGAATTTCTTCTAATCCAATTTCTGTTAGAAAATCGATTGCCGCACCTAGAGCGATAGCTCCAGCAATATTTGGTGTTCCTGCCTCGAATTTCCAAGGAAGTTCTTTCCAAGTACTATCATACAAATTCACGAAATCGATCATTTCACCACCAAATTCCACTGGTTCCATTTGATCTAGTAATTCACGTTTTCCATATAATACACCAATTCCAGTTGGACCACACATTTTATGCCCGCTGAATGCGTAAAAATCAGCATCAATTGCTTGAACATCCACCGGCATATGCGGTACCGCTTGGGCACCATCGACAACTAAAACAGCACCGTGGCTATGAGCTAGCTCTGCCAACTCTGCTACTGGATTGATCACGCCTAAAACATTCGAGACATGAGCGATAGAAACAATCTTGGTTTTATCCGTGATTTGTTTTTTCGCACTTTCCATATCTAAAAAGCCGTCTGCTGTGATTTCGATATATTTTAACGTTGCGCCTTTGCGTTCAGCTAATTGTTGCCAAGGTATGATATTAGAATGATGTTCCATGTAGGAAATCACAATTTCATCCCTTGCTTCAACCGCTAAATCACCATAGCTTTTTGCGACCCAGTTTAAACTAGTCGTTGTGCCTCGGGTAAAGAGCGTCTCCGCTGTTTCTTTCGCATTGATAAAGGCTCTAACTTTTTCACGAGCTTCTTCATACTCTTTTGTGGCACGTTCTGCCAAAGTATGCACGCCACGGTGGACATTGGCGTTATCATGTTCGTAATAATAAGTCAGTTTATCTAAAACTGCTTTAGGTTTTTGAGTTGTTGCTGCATTATCCAGATAAACAAGCGGCTCGTCATTTACTTCTTGAAACAAGATGGGAAATTGCTGACGAATCTTATCTGCGTTTATCATGCATTCAACTTCCCTTCAATTACGTCTACAAACTCTTTTTGCACATCTTTCACAGGAATCGCTGTGATTACTGAACCTAAGAAGCCACGGATAACCAAACGTTCCGCATCATCTTTACGTAGACCACGACTCATTAAGTAGTACATTTCTTCTGGATCAACACGACCAACACTGGCTGCATGTCCTGCGGTTACTTCATTTTCATCGATCAATAAAATTGGGTTCGCATCACCACGGGCTTTGTCTGAAAGCATTAAGACACGGCTTTCTTGTTGGGCATCTGCGCCTTTAGCTCCTTTTAGGATATGACCGATTCCGTTAAATGTTAGCGTGCCACGTTCACGGATAACGCCGTGTTGTAAAATGTGTCCTACAGAGTGAGAGGCTTTATTGGTTACACGAGTATCAATTCCTTGTGTTTGCTTGCCAGCACTGATTGCCACAACTTTAACTTGCGAATGAGAGCCTTCGCCGACTAAATCAGAATCAAAATCAGCAACCACGTCACCATCATTCATTACACCTAAGGCCCAATCAACAGACGCATCACGCATGATGTGACCACGACGGTTCATGTAAGTTGAAACATTTACGCCTAATTGATCCACGGCAGAATATTTCACTTTTGCACCAGCTTTTGCAATCACTTCAACGACAATATTCGCAGAAACTTTGACTTGTTGCTCACCGATTGTTTGGAATCGTTCTAAATAGCTAAACTCACTATGTTCGTCCGCTACGATCAATACATGTTTGAAGAAAGATTCTTCACTCGCTGAATCTTGAATAAAGATTGCTTCGATTGGTTCTTCGATGACAACATTTTTCGGTACGTATAAGAATACACCGCTATTCATAAAGGCTGTATGAAATGCTGTTAATTTATCTTCATCCATCTCAACGGCTTTGTTCATATAATATTCTTTGACTAAATCGCCATGTTCTTGCATTGCAGTAAACATGTCAGTAAAAATTACCCCTTGATCGGCTAATTTAGCAGAAAGTTGTTCAAATGCTGTGATCGACCCTTGTTGCACGATCACTGG
Organism: Enterococcus sp. AMC1252; assembly: GCF_058216515.1. Taxonomy (NCBI): domain Bacteria; kingdom Bacillati; phylum Bacillota; class Bacilli; order Lactobacillales; family Enterococcaceae; genus Enterococcus; species Enterococcus sp. AMC1252. The sequence goes on along the minus strand of NZ_CM177097.1, from coordinate 1,472,843 downwards.
GTTGTCTTTCATTGCGTCAAAGCTTGGGATGTTCATTGCTTCTGGCGTATACTCTTCAGTATTCACATTAAACAATGGCCAACGGTGAAATTTCACACGTTCGATTTTTGGTAATTCTAAGTTTTCAGCTTTTTCTAAAGCCGCTACACGTAAGTCCGTCATCCAAGTAGGTTCTTCGTTACGGGCTGAAAAAGCGTTGATGTCGTCAAGATAATTTGCTGTTGTTATTTCTTTCATTTATCTTGTCCTCCTTATGCTTCTTCTTTGTATTCGATACCTAATTCTTGGCTGATGCCAGCATAGCCTTCTGCTTCTAAACGCTTCGCCAGTTCAGCACCGCCAGTTTTCACCACACGGCCTTCCATCATGATATGCACAACATCTGGTGTGATGTAGTTCAATAAACGTTGGTAGTGAGTGATAATCAAAGCGCCAAAGTTATCACCGCGCATTTCGTTTACGCCTTTTGAAACAACTTTCAACGCATCAATATCTAGGCCTGAATCGATTTCATCTAAAATGGCAAATGTTGGTTCCAACATCAATAATTGTAAGATTTCATTACGTTTCTTTTCCCCACCAGAGAAGCCTTCGTTTAAGTAACGTTCAGCCATTTCTTCTGGCATATTTAAAAGGTCCATTTTTTTATCTAATTTTTTGATGAATTCCATGACAGAAATTTTATCATCTTCATCACGTTTCGCATTGATTGCGGCACGCATAAATTCAGCATTTGTGATTCCTGGAATTTCACTTGGGTATTGCATGGCAAGGAATAAACCTAAACGAGCACGTTCGTCCACTTCAAGTTCTAATACATTTTCTCCGTCAAACAAAATTTCGCCTTCTGTAACTTCGTAATTAGGATTTCCCATGATTGCCGCAGATAAGGTTGATTTACCTGTTCCGTTTGGTCCCATGATTGCGTGGATTTCACCTGTTTTCATCGTCAGGTTAACCCCTTTTAAAATCTCTTTATCTTCGATTGATACGTGTAAATTTTTAATTTCTAAAACGGACATGTACAATTCCCTCCAACTTAAAATAATTATTTTATCGTTCTCACTCATTTTATCCTAATTGAGAATGATAAGCAATCTCTTTACTAGAATAATTCTTATTTAATCTAGGTTTTGTTTGTGAAAAAATGGACTTAATTTAGAATCTTTCTAAAATGGATATTATTATTGATATAACTATAGACACAGCTTTTTTTGCGAAATTACATTACCAACCCCCAGAAAAACCACCGCCGCCCGATGACCCGCCACCACCAGAAGAATCACCACTGGAACTTGAACTATTATGATACGAATCTGAGCCACTACTCAATGATATATTACTGAAATCAATGTATGAAATGACACCTAAACGCTTGATATATTTATAGTTTGATAAATCGATACCTGGAAGTGTTGTGATAAAAAGCATATCGTGAATATCTTTGCTTGCTTCTCTATAGTATGAAGCGTCAATATTTTTAATTTTCTTCTTTGCTTTCTTATAGGCTTTGGGAATTTTTTCTGTTAATCTATCTGAAAAATCTAAAGCTAGTGTATTTTCATTTAACAGTAAAAAATAAGTCGTCAGCATGATTAATAACGATTCTTGTTTAGGCTTTTTAAGTGTTTGTGTCTTAAAAAATGTTTGAACAAGATTTTTGGTTTTAAAAAAATTCTTACGTGCCAACAAAAAGCTATCCAATACTTGTTGCATCTGTTCATAATTTTCCATCAATTGACTTTTAAGTTGCTCATTCGCCTGCTCTAATTGCGTTTGATCAACTAAAATCTCCTTAGTCTTCAGATAATAATCTGGCCAAAATGGGGCGGCAAGTTCTATACACATTTCACAATAGGTTTGTCTATTTTTTTGCGGCATCTGCTCTAGTTTTCTTTTGCCAATACTTCTTGCTAGATCGATTATGACATCTTCAAACAAGCATTGGGCTATTTTCTTTTGGACACGTCCATATCTATTAAAATGGGCAAAAAACATTGGGATTAAATAAGAGCCGTCAATCTTCTCAAAAATTGACACTTTTTTGGTTTCACTCACAATAAAAATTTTTTTATTACGAATTGGAGCCATCAGGGAGCTACTTTTAGCATCTCTTCTTATCAAATAAACGGATCCTGCATAAATCACTACGAATATTACGATTAAAACAATTATATAAAATCCCCATTTTAAGACTAAAGTAACATAGTCAAATAAACTTTTCTTTGGCTCTTGATAAGTATTGATGTATTCATTTACTTTTGTGACTTCTTGTTTAGAAATATCATAACTTCCATATCTTTGTTTCACTGTATCGATTACATTTTGGCTGATTTTCCGGATTCCTTCATTATACTTTTCCGCTCTGAAAAGCTCTTCTATCTCAACAGGAATGATCTCTCTTTTCATACTATCAGTTATAATTTCCTCTACGCCATACCCTACTTCCAGTCGATATTTCCGATCATCAAGTGCTATAACAAATAAAAACCCGTTATCCTGTTCTTTAGTTCCTATGCCCAGTGCTTCAAATGTATCCACTGCGTATGACTCGATCGAGTGATTTTTTGGTAATCGTCTAATTGTCTTTACAACAAACTGCGGAGCACCAGTCAATTGTCGAAAATCTTGCTCATTCGCACGAATAATCAACTCTTTTGTCTGTTCCGATAATACCTGTGCCTCATCATCAACATAAAAACTTTCTGCTGATACATCTTCCTTAACAAATAATGTGACACTCAACAATAAGATCAACATAAACACAAATCGTTTAATCCTTTTTATTTGCTTATACCTGTAGTTCTTTTTCATGACTTAGACCCCAATACCCTCTTTTATTTTAAACTCCTCATCACTTAATTATTCCATACGCTTTTGTAAACTTCAATATGATTTGACTGTCATAAAAAACAGCTTTTGATTTCCTTCTATCTTTGTGAGATAATTTACAATAATTCTAGAAAATTTTTGACTAGAACGAAAAGCATTTTGGCCTAGCCATTTGAAGGAAGGTTTTTCAATGTCTAAAAAAGGCATCATCATCATCAACCTTGGTACTCCAGATAAACCAGAGACCAAAGAAGTTCGAACTTATCTTAAGCGCTTTTTAGGAGATAGACGAGTGATTGATACGAATCGTTTAATCTGGTTACCTGTTTTACACGGAATCATTCTACGAACGAGACCCAAAAAATCAGCTGCTTTGTACCAACAAATTTGGCTAGAAGCGGGTTCCCCTTTACTTATTCATACTCAGTCGCAAACGGAACAATTGCAAGAACGTTTTCCAGGTCATGTCGTTCGTTATGCAATGTCGTACAGCAAGCCTTTGATTCCAGAAATACTAAAAGAAATGCATGATCTTGGTGTTACTGATTTAACGATCATTCCACTATATCCACAATATTCAACTACTACCACAGCGCCTATTTTCGATGAAGTCGCTAAATTTTATTTGAAAGCTGAAGCGATTCCTACTTTGCATTTTATCCAATCGTTTTATGATGAGCCATTATATATTGAAGCTTTAGCGAACCAAATCAAACAAGCTTTAACAGAAAAAAAGATCGATAAGATTGTTTTTTCTTATCATGGAATTCCAGTGTCTTATGTTGAAAAAGGCGACCAATATTTAGAACACTGCAAACAGACGACTCAAGCTGTGATGGACCAAATAGGCGATGTTCCTTTCATCAGTACATTTCAATCAAAATTTGGACCAGCTGAATGGCTGACACCAGCGACGGATCAAACATTAAAAGACCTCCCTAAACAAGGCGTTAAAAATATTTTAATTCTAACTCCAGGTTTTGTTTCTGATTGTTTAGAAACCATTGAAGAAATTGAAAAAGAAAACTACGGATATTTTATGGAAAATGGCGGAGAACACTTCCATTATCTTCATCCATTCAATGCAGATCCGATTTTTGTTGATATCTTGGAGCAACTTGTAAAGAATCGCTAAACTATTTTTCAACAAAATACACTTAGAAAATAAAAAAGAAGGAATGCTCCCTAACCACGGGAAACCATTCCTTCTTTTTTATTGAACGTTTAATGAAATGTATGCAGGTTCAATTGTTACTTTAGACATATTTTCTACATTTGGTAATACAGACCAGTTCGGTACAATACTACGATTCGCTTTTACAAACAGAGTAGTCCCCAAAGCACCTTGAGAAATTGAAACCGTTGTCCTAAATACAGGATTTAATCCATTTACTTTATCAATCGTATACACCCAAATCTTTGTATTACCGTTAAAGTAAGATTGACTAGGCGAATATGTACCAGTAAAATCAAACATGCGATCTTTCACAACGTATTCAGCTTGGATATTATGATTATTTGCTGTAACGTGAGCATATTTAATTTCACCAGAATAATCATTATATCGATAGTCACCTTTACTAGTTGACTCATAAACGCCTGAATAAATTCTCTTCCAAGTTCCACTTGGATCAAATGTCAAAACTGTTCCTTCGTTCATATTAATATTTTCTGCTGCTTCTGTTTTTTGACTGTTGGAAACAAATGCAATTAATACAGTAAAGACTGCCATACCCAATAAAACCACTTTACTTTTTTTCATCTTGTCGATCTCCTTTTTTAAGCATCTTAATTCTAAAATAAAATTAACATAAAATCATTTTTTTTTCAACAATAGAATTTATTAACATACAAAAAAGATTGAATAAAATACAATAAAACCATCTTCAAAATTGAAGGTTATTCTGATATATCTAATCAATAAAAAAAATCTGAAATAAGCCTTTTTTGCTCATTTCAGATTTCTTCTTTTTATTTATCTACTGGTTTAACTGATCCATCCCATTTTTTAAGAATCCAATCTTGGATTTCTTTACTGTGTAATGCATCAACTAATTTTTTGATTTTATCGCTATCTTTATCTTCAGAACGAACCGCTACAATATTCACATAGGGTGAGTTATCTTTTTCAAGTAAAATTGAATCTTTCAAAGGATTTAAACCCGCACCATAAGCAAAGTTTGCATTGATCGCTACAAGGTCCGCTTCATCGTTGTTGTATGTTGTCGTTAGAACTTCTGGATTGATGTTATGGATAAATTTCAAATCTTTAGGATTCTTATCGATATCTTCAAATGTCGCTGTTTCTAAATCCACACCCTCTTTAACCGTTACTAAATCAGCATCTTGCAAAATCGTAATAATACGACCCCAATCAGATTCAGAGTTTGAGGTAATAATCGTTGCGCCGTCCTTTAAGTCTTTAATATCTTTGATACGTTTTGAGTATAAGCCCATTGGTTCGATATGGATGCCGCCAGCGTTTGCGAAATCGTACTTATTCTCTTTGACTTGTAAATTGAAGTATGGAATATGTTGGAAGTAATTCGCATCGATATCGCCTTCAGCCAAGTTTTTATTTGGTAAAATGTAATCATCGAATTGAACAATTTCTAAATCAATACCTTCTTTTTTCAGAATTGGTTTCACTTGTTCTAAAATTTCTGCATGGGGTGAAGCGGATGCGCCAACCTTTAAAACAGACGTTTCTTTTTCAGATCCCGCTGATTTACTATCATCTGTTTTGTCTTTTGGTCCACCACAAGCGACTAATCCAAATGTAACAACTGCTAATGCTGCTAAACCGAATAATTTCTTTTTCATATTTATTTCCTCCAATTGCTTTCTATTTTGATTGTTTATCGTTTGTCAGAACGTTTCACTAATTGATCGCCGACAAATTGAATAATAAACACAATAACCAAGATTAAAACTGTTGCGACCAATGTAACGGTATTATTATTACGACTAAATCCTTCTTGATAAGCTAGACCACCAAGGCCGCCACCACCGATGATTCCTGCCATTGCAGTAAAACCAATCATGGTAATTGTCGTTAAAGTAACACCTGATAATAAAGCTGGTGTACTTTCAGGAATCAACACTTTAAAGATTTTTTGAATTTTGGAAGCACCCATGGCATCTGCCGCTTCTAAGACTCCGCTGTCAACTTCACGAAATGCAATTTCAACTAGGCGGGCGTAAAATGGTGCAGCTGATACGATCAACGATGGAATCGCCGCTTTTGCGCCAATACCTGTACCGACTAGTTTTCTCGAAAAATCCATCAATAAGATAATCAATACGATATAAGGAATCGAACGGAAAATATTACTAACTACTGATAAAATACTGTAACAAACTTTCGCATAAGGTGATTTGTTACGGCTTAAGCTATAAAGTAATAGCCCTAATAAAAATCCTATAATAATAACAAAAATCATCGCAACAATCGTCATAAATAATGTATCGATCGCTGCCTGCTGCATTGATTCTGGATTCACCCGACTAAAATTCAAATATTTTTCTACAAATGTCTCATTGGCCACGATGAATCACCTCCAAACCAACTTCTTTTTCTTTAAAGAATGTCAACGTTTTTTCGACTTCACTTGTTGATCCGGTAATCATAACGGTCAATGTACCAAATGCGCCTTCTTTTGCCTGTTGAACTTGTCCTTGCACAACATTGATGTCTACAGTAAACTTACGAATTGCTTGAGAAATTACCGGCTCATTTGCATTGTCTCCGCTGAATTGAAGTGTGGCTACAAGCCCTGTAGGATTTTCCTTAATCAGTTCTTGTAATAACTCTTCAGTGTCCTCTTTAGGTTCTAATTCTTGTTGGACAAAGCGCTTTGTAACAGCTTGTTTTGGATGTCTAAAGACTTCTAAAACGTCGCCTTCTTCTACTATTTTTCCTAATTCCATTACTGCAACTTTGTTACAAATTTTGCGAATAACATGCATCTCATGAGTAATCAATACAATCGTTAAGTTTAATGTTTTATTGATTTCAAGAAGCAGATCCAACACTTCATCCGTTGTTTGAGGATCTAATGCACTTGTTGCTTCATCGCATAAAAGGATTTCTGGATTGTTGGCTAAAGCTCTGGCAATCCCCACACGCTGCTTTTGCCCACCAGATAATTGACTCGGATACGCATCGCCTCTCCCTTCCAAACCAACTAAATTCAAAAGTTCTTGTGCGCGTTCTTTTCTCACACTCTTTGGAACATTTGCTAACTCAAGCGGCAACATGATATTTTCTAAAATCGTTCTTGACCACAGCAAGTTGAAATGTTGGAAAATCATCCCAATTTTTTTACGAAATTGACGTAGCTCACGATTGGCCATTTGAGCCATATTATGGCCTTGGATAATCACTTCTCCTTCTGTTGGTAGTTCTAAACCATTTAATAGTCGAACTAATGTACTTTTACCCGCACCTGAATACCCGACGATGCCATAAATATCTCCTTGATCAACTGTTAATGAAACGTCACTCACAGCTGTTACTTGTCCGCTTTTACCGGAAAATTGTTTTTGTACGTGTTGCAATTCGATTAGAGGCATTTTTTCCCCTCCGCTTTCTTTGGTTTTGCTTCCTTTTTTATTATACTACATGCTTTGCGTTGTATTGTGAAATAAAGGAAACTTCTCTCGCTTCGTTTGCCAAGTGCTGTTCAACATCCGTTTGCTTTGTAAACTGTGTTGAACATGCAAAAAGCTTCCGCCCTCTGTCATTAATCTGACATAAGGACGAAAGCTTGTCTTTCGTGTTACCACCTTGATTTACCATTATTTCACAATAATAGCCTTATACAGTACTTGAACTCGCATACTGTCGTGCTGTAACGGGCACTCCCGTAATAAGTTCACATCTGCTCACTTATTCCGCTCAAAGACCATCTTCCATCTCAATTATGTTGCCCATTTTCAGCACACAAGGCTCTCTTCAAACACTGTTGACATGTACTCTTCTTTTCAAAGCTTTTACTTTTATTGATGAAATTATAGCAACATCTATATGGCTTGTCAATCATTTTTATCCCTACTATAGTTCTGTTACATCAACATCAGCCAAAACAGCGATCCAAGCATTTGTTTGATCAGCATCGTCCAATACACTTGGATCTTGTTCGGCAGCTTCATTGATTGAAACAATCGTACCGCTGATTGGTGCACTGAATTCGCTAACTGCTTTTTCAGCTTCCACTTCAATCAATGAATCTCCTTTTTTCAATGTTTGGCCGACCTTTGGCATCGTCGCAAAAGTGATCGTACCTAAGTCTTCTTGCGCTTCATTTGTCAAGCCGATTTTATATCCTTCATTTGTTTTCAAAATCCATAAGTTATCGATTATTTTCAACTCTTCAGCCATTATTTAATAGCTCCTTCATAATCAGATTCTTTAAAACCATTTGCTAAAAATTGATCTCCCTTAACAAAAATCGGACGTTTGATCAACATACCATCGGTCGCTAATAATTCGCTTGCTTCTTGGATTGAAAAGTCATTGACTTTATCTTTCAATCCTTGTTCTCTATAACGGATACCGCTTGTATTAAAGAAACGGCGGACTGGTAAATCACTTTGTTCCATCCAACTTGCTAATTGTTTTGCAGTAGGTGGATGTTCGATCATATCGATCGTTTCGTATTTCACTTGATGTTGATCTAACCAAGCCTTTGCTTTCTTACAAGTTGAACATTTTGGATACCAGAAAAATGTGTACATTTTAACGCCTTCTTTCATTTAATAGTCTTCGATCGTTGCTTCTTTTTGATATTTCATTGACATGATCAATCCTACACCTAGCATATTTCCTAAAATCGAGGAACCACCTTGACTGATAAACGGTAAAGGAATTCCTGTTAATGGAAGTAATCCGATATTCGCACCAATATTTTCAAATACGTGAAATAAAATCATCATGATGATCCCTGTTGCAATGTAGGCATAAAATTCATTATTTGTCTCAAAACAAACACGAATCATGCGGTAAATCAAGATAAAGTAGAGCAAAATAATAAAGCAACCGCCAATAAAACCAAAGTTCTCACCTACAACGGTGAAAATCATGTCTGACTCTCTAACTGGTACATAAACATCGCTGACATTAAATCCTTTTCCAAGTAAACCACCAGAGCCAATTGCTGTTATTGCTAAAGCGGGTTGGAAAGAACGGTCTGGGTCATGATGAAAAGGATTGATCCATAAATCGATTCGGTCAAATTGATAAGGTTTAAACCCAACTGAATAAAGAAATTCACGTCCAGTCGTAGTAGTTACTAAATAAATCGTTCCCGCTCCTAATAATAGAGCTGCCAAAAATGTAGGTAAAATAATTTTCCAAGAAATTCCTGACATCAAGAATACTCCACCAAAAATGGCTAAGAATACTAACATCGTCCCAAAGTCATCTTGTAGTAAAATCAGCAAAATCACTGGCATAGTCACTAATAACATTTTTCCAATCAACCAGAAGTCCGATTTTATCGTTCGATTGACATTCTTCACATTGTGCATCGTCACCACATAGGCAAGCATCAAGAGGAAGGCCACTTTCATCAATTCAGAAGGTTGGAAAGTCGTGCCTCCAATACTGATCCAGTTTTTAGAACCTGTTTGCGCTTCTAAATAAGGGTCATAGAATTTTAAAAGTAACCCCATCATGATTAATCCAATTACATAAAAAACTGGAGTCAGCCGCCAAAGAAGCTTAGAACTGAAATGCATGACGATCACAATACTAACCCCACCGACCAAATACCACAAACCTTGTTTCATCAACATATTGCCAATTTCTGGTCGATTCGGATCATTACTCAACGCTACATAAAGTGACAGTATACCGATGATCGAAAGAAGGAACACGGGTAAAATCACACCATAATCAATTCTATTATCTAAGTTACGCATTAGTTTATTTTTATTCATTCGTCATCCCTTTTCCTTAAATCATACGCCTTTTATTATAACTTTCTATAGGGAGAAAAGAAAGTATAGACTTGATGATTTTGGAAAAACTTTAGGGAATTCGTTATCATGTAACAATTTTTCATAAGGTATCTTTTACTATTTTAAAGTTCTGACACAACTAATTTAAGATTTCTAACATTAGAGTTTGTATTGTTTAAACCACTATCTCCTACGTACTTTACAGTTATTACATCATTTTCATTAAGATATAATCCCCCTATAGCTGAAACTTCTACCATTGTTCCCAAAGCCATTTGTGCTGACGATGTAAGTTTTGCTGTATTATTTACGCAAACTCTTAAGTCTGCCCAAGAGCCCTTACTAGACATGTGTATTGAAACCGAAGATGAAATGAAATACAATCCTTTTCTCGTTATCGTAATCCCCAAATTATCATCAGTCTTAGCTAATGTTGTTCCAGCTTCTTGGTTCCCAATTGGTAAGGCGAAACTTGAAGAAGTAATAATAATTTTTTCCATGGTATTCCAAGCTCCATTAGCTTTTTTATAATTAGTTCTTGTCTCTAGCTCAGAAAAATTTTCTTGGATCGTTTCCGCTCCATTTTCCATTCCTCTATAAATTTTTTCTAATTCCATCTTTTTTTCCTCCTTCTTATTTACGTAATTCAAACATAATTGAACGCAGGTTTTCTTCATCGATGATCATGTAATTCAATTCATCGATCATCATAATTTCCGCATCCGTTTTATATTCAACAGGCAATGACACGACACTCTCACTAGCACCGACATGTGTAATCTGACAAGGTATGGACTGACTTGCTGAACCTCCAAACAGTCCTACAGGTTCTGTTCCTAAATTCATAATTCCAACTCCATGTGTCCATGTTCGAGCGTTGATTTCGGGTTGTACTCCTAAATTGTGCTGAATCGTTACATCAAAACCTACTGGTAAGAATTTGACTAATAACTGTTCAATATTTTCTAAACGATCATCCAATACAGGAAATTTCCCGTATAGTTCACTACTTCGCGCATTAATCAGTTCACTATCTATCGTTGCATTCTGCTGAACATCTCTAAATTGCTCTTCTAATTTCGTTTGTCGTAGTTCAACTTGAGTTTGTCTTTTCTCTGTTTTTTCAGCAATTTCTTTGATTCGATTGAATAAAACGCTTGAGTATTCTGAAATTCTGGCAATAGCTTCTCTTACATGACGTCGCCACATTTTAGTTCTTACCCAAAGAGCATATTTTTGCGTCAGCGGATCAATCACACCAAATTTGATTGCCTCTTCGATTTCTTCCACATCTGTAGGATCTTTGTAATCGACCTCATGATTTTCACCTGTGGGTTGTGTGTCATAAAATTTTTGTTCTGGCATTTTTTTCACCTACTTTTTCTGTAATTCTTTTACTAGTGTATAGAGTTCTTCTATTTTCGTTTGTTGTTCTGTTAATTTTATTTCTTGTGTTTGAATCAGTTCTTTTTGCTCATTAAGTGCACTGGATTGTTCTTTTAAGCCTTCTTGCTGTTGACTTAGAGTTTGCTCGAATTGTGGTAAAACAGCGGCCTGTTCTTCTAATTGCTGCGTTTTTATTTTCAAGTTATCAATTGTTCGATTACTAGCTCCCACATTTGTTTTGACCGTTTCCAGTGTTTCGCGCATTCCTTTGTACTCTAACTGATATTGGGAAAATGTCTTTTTACCACTGCCAATTGTTAATCGGATCTTTTGAGGATTTAAAATATCGATTTTTTTCTCAATTACTTGTAAGGTCTCTTTCTCATATAAATAAGGATTGTACACTGGATAGGAATTGCCCAATTTGATAATCTCATAGCGTTTATCTAACAAACCTAGTTCGATCACTTCTGCACTCCAAGTAATCAACATCAAGCGCTGATTATTTAAGTATTCCTGACCTCTTCGTTTCAAGGTGTTTTTATCCGTTATATTAGGAAAATCGACGATGGTTTGAATTACACCAAATTTTTTAACAAGTGAAACATCTTCTAAAAAATTTTTACCATTATTCACGCTCTCAATTGTCGTTTTAGGTCTAAATTGATTTGTTTGAGTATCTGTTGTTGCATCTACTTCAAGATCTTTTCCGATGGGTACGATTCTCGTGGCTAGTTCAGAAATATCGATTTCTCGACTAGCACTTTTTAAATTACGAGCAATCTGCAATGGCGTACTCGAAGTAATACCATAATCAGCTAAATAATCTAAATACAACAGACCATTTTTTTCTCTAAGAATCAAATATCCACCTAAGCGATCTAACAACTGATTTTTGATTACTTCTGCTGTTTTACCATAGTCTGAACCACGGTAAACTTGTTCAGAATCTTTGACAGTCACAGCACCTAAATAAATTTTTTTATACGGTTCTACTTGGGCATTGTGTTCATTTAATATCTTTTCTAAAAACTGGCGAACAGTCATTACTTTAGATTGCATATATTTTTGCGTACTATCATATAGAAATGCTTTTTGATCTTCGCACAATATCTTTTCGATAAAATGACCTTGGCTGTTCATCCCATTGGAAATTTTTGCGACTCTTCCTTTGAATAATTGACCATTTCGATCAGAAACTGTGACTAAATTAACGATAGGTTCTGCTTTTCTATATAAGGGATTATTGACATTTATTGAAAATTCAAATGTACTAATGCCTAATCCTTCCAATGAAAGTTCCAAATCGCCTGAGTTCACTTTGTTTCCAAAATTCGCTGGTTCATGTATCACTGTCCCTTTTTTATCTTGAGCGTCTTTGAAAAGTGTTACTTGATACATTACACCATCACCTCAGTCTCAGTAATAAAGCGAATATGAGCGTTTCCAAGTAACGTGAGGCGATTTTCACCTCTTTTTAATTTGAAAAATAAATCTTGGTTTTGCCCTTTTTGAATGTCTAATGATTCACCGTCATCCGTGATTAATTGCATTTTTCCAGTTGCAGTGATGATTGGACTTGTTGCATTTACGCCATCATTGATCAACAAAATAGTTCGTTGACCTTTCACAAAGAATCCAGTCCATTGATCCACTCCATCGACAAAATAATCAACATCAAATTCATCAGTATAGCCAGCTGCATCTTTCAAAGCAAATGGGTAGCAATCAAAAGTTAACGTTAGAGTCAAAGAATTTCGATTTTGATCATCATCTGCTCTTACACTTGTACATTTCCCCAACCAGTGACAGCCATCCAACCATGAATCAGTAATCGATGAGATTTCATTTAGCATCAATTGTTCCTTAGCTTCTTGTTCTAAGCGTTTACGCTCTTCATACGTTGTTAACGGTCGATATAATTTCACAGTAAGTTTTCGATTATCAAATACTTTTTCTCCTAACAACATTGAGAAATCGTACACCCCTTGCATAAAAGGAATGCTTTCAATTATTTCTTGTTCATCTGGACTTGGGGCATCATGGTCTAAAACATAATAGCCCGCTTCTTTACTGTTGAAACGTCCCATTTCAATATATTCATTTATTTCAATTGCCATTAGCGATACCTCCCTGCAAAGCCAGCTTGATTGCCTAAAAAGCCATCCATTTGATTGCCGATTCCGCCAACTAAGGCACCACTTTCTAAGACAACTTTCATATTTTTAATGGTTTCAATCATTTCATGTATTTGATTGACCATACTATTTTGCACATCATGTTCCACCTTCACTGTTGCTGTAGGTGTATTGGCATTGGTATCTGATACAGCATTTTGAATTTCAGTGACCATATTTCTGGCACTTGCTACTGCAACGTCTGTATCTTCCTCGATGCCGACTGCCACACCTTGGGCGATAAATTTACCAACAGTATCTCTAAAAAGTCTTGAAGGAGATTTTATGATGGCCTTTTTCTTCGCTTCTTCATTCACTGCACTTACCAATTGACGCATCGCTTCAACAGCGTTTTCTTGTCCTGAATTAATACCTGTTGCAACACCTGCTGCCATATTTGACCCTACTGAATTGAAATTTAATGAATCTGCTTGGCTTCGTGCTGCCGTTGCTAGCGCTAGTCCTGCATTTCCTGCATTGCCAGCTTCTTGTCTAACCCCTACTACATAAGCACCTGAATTTCCTGCTCCAGTTGCTTTATATTGAGTATCTTCTTGTTTTAAAGCATCTGTTCCAGCTTTTGAAAGTGCTCTATTAGCAGTTTGTACTTCTCCTATTTTAGAAGTCGAACCTGTATTCATTGAACTAATCAATAAGGCACCAACTTCATTGGCATCCAGCTCTCCTGCTTTCAACCCTTCAATCAATTTATTCTTACCAACATCGCCTTGCAAGAACAATTCATCAGGCAAACCACTGATTCCAGCAACTGCATTCTCACTTAATTGCGCTCCAACTTGTGTTAAATCTCCACTCTGTAAAGCGGTTGAAAGACTGTCACTAGCATCAAGTCCTCTGCTTTGTAAAATACCAGCAAGTACGGTCATTTGATCATTGACACTATTGTTCGATTCACCATATTTAGTTACAATAGCGGCCAATTCTTGATCTGTCATTTCGCCCATGCCTTTTAGACCAGTAGAAACTGTCTCAGCTTTTAGCTGTTCATTTTGCTGCAACATCGTTAACATATCGGCACCCGCTTGAGTTTGTTGCTCTTTCGCTTGATCGTTGTGCATTGTTAGGGCTGTAAGTTGCTGATTCAAATTCGCTTTTTGTACTTCATCAGACGTTTCATTGATTTGTTGTTGTAATGAGGCGATTTCCTCTTCATTTGAGACCATCTGCTCTTTTCTATTTTGATACAGAGCTTGCGTAGCACTCACGGTTGCTTGTAATTCAGTTTCACTTAATTGTTGACCTAACTCTAACTTTTTCTGACTAGCTTCTATGATTAATTGTTGTTGTTCCATTAATCCTTCACGAACAGCGTTATTTTGATCTTGCAATGTTTTGCGCTGTTCTTCAGATAGTTCTTGACCTTCTAAGGTTTTATTGTTGAGCAACATTTCTTTATTCGCACTTGCGATAGTCAACATTTCACTAGAGCCAACACCGGCTTGAGTGATCATCGCTGAATACGCATTACTTTGGGCTGCTATTTGTTTCTCACCTGTTAATTCATCGGCTTTTGCAAGTTCTTCCCCAACTTTTTCTTTGATAGATTTCATGTTGTCAGCATGTCGTCCCATGATTTGTTCTGCAGCTTCAAAACGAGTAGTTGATTGTTCCATTCCTTCACCCGAGAACGCTGTAATTGCAGCTTGTCCAATTTCAGAGTATTTAGATTTTAAGCTGTCAATTCTAGTTCCTGCTTCATCTAAGCTCGTTTTATAAGCTTCGCCCATTTCTTTGACTTTGTCACTTGTTACTGCAGCCTCTTTTCCAAGTTCTTTCGTTGATTCTGTTAGTACACCTTTTACAGCTGAATTTTCTCCTAAATTTTTGAACTCATCAACAATATCGCTAACACTACTTTTTACTTTACTAAATTCCTCATCAGCACCTTTGAAATCACCCGTTAAAAGTTTCCAAACACTGTTTCCTAGCGTTAACAACGTCATAAAGCCATTTACAACAGACATGACTGTTACTACTAAAAATCTGAACGCATCAACGACTGCTGCTGCAGCAACGACTAACGTTTCAATAAAGAAAGCGCCTACTGGTTTTAAAACAGACATTAGCTGATTAAAGACTGGCGCTAAACTAGTGACCGATCCTTTGATTTTGTCAAAGGCAGAGGTTACAAATCCTTGAATATTATTAAAATTTGATTTCCAAGCCATAGTCACTGCCGAAACTGCAGCAACTATCAAAGTTAGTCCAATGCCGATTGGATTTGTTAATAAGAAACTACTCATGGTGGTAAACGAAGTCACTACACTTTTTACCATACTAGAAATGTTTGTTTGAAAGAATGGAACGACTCCACCTGCTTCTATAACACTAAGTTTAAAATTACCAAAAGCTAATTTTGCAGATTCTTCTAACGTTTGATTTAGTGCCGTTAAGTGTTCTTTGACAAAACTGAATGCAGGTCCAATTCTCATAACAGTGCTTTCAAATCCCGGAGTAGTTCCACTAATTTGTTTCTTTGCCTCTTCCAGCTTCTTTAAATCTTCAACAAGGCTAAGAACCTCAGTAGTTGGTGAACTAGTGATCATATCAAAAACGCCCTGGAAAACATCTTTTAATCCTGACACCTTTTCACTAGATTGTTCTAGTCCATCTATAGTACTTTTAAAGCTCACTATTGGATCTACATTGCTCATTAAGCTGGTTAAATTAGTCAATTCATTAAAAGCTAAACTACTTGAAATGCTAAACAAGTCCATTGATCCAGCTGTTATATTAAGATTATTTGACAGTTGAAGACATGCTTGGATTGATGTTTCAGCTGTGTTTTGGAAAAAAGTCAATAAATTTGTTACCTGTTGAAACACAGAAGTAAAATTAACATCTTCCACTTGAAGTCTAGTTGTTTTAATATCTATTTCTTCCATTATTTACCTCCTCTCTGGTTCTTTTTTGCCACGACTTCTTTTGCTCTTAAAAGACGTTTACGCATTTCATACAAATCTTCTGTATTCTCCTGTTTTTTAATACTTTTTTGTTTAAAATCCGATAAAATCCTTTGCTCATTTTTCTCGTAGTCATAAATACTTTTTACATCATTTATAGCAAAACGACCTTTTTTCTCCGCCTTAAATAAACGATTCGCAAAAGCTGTCGCATAAACTCTTCGTTCTTTTTCATTTTCGTTCAGCAAATAAGCCTTTGTTCTAAGTGAATATTCCCAAGGCGTCATTCGCTCGATTTCTTTTAACGTGATCCCTGAAAAATAACGAAAGCAGCTAAGGACTATTTCGTCATAGCTTGCTCCAAGCCGGCTTTGGCTTGTGCTTCGACTGTTTTCATCATTTGTTCGATCGTTGCTTTGATCTTCATCGTTCTTTTTTTCAATAATGGCGCCGATGTTAAGAACTCGATAAAATTTTCAAAGAGTACTTCAACCTCATCTGACGTTTCTAAGTACTCGATGATGTCACGTTCTTCTAGCTCATCATACGTACTTAAACTTGCAATTAAAACTGATTTTAATGCGTTAGGATCACCATCAATCAGTCCGCCGATCAATAGTGTTAAATTATCTACTTGTTCTGAATCTTTCGGTAGTGCATTGATTTCATTTAAGAATTTGAATCCAAAAATCAAAGGATATTTTTTGTCTGCGATCGTTACTACTGCTTTCATTGCTTTTTTGGCCATGTGTTATTCCTCCAATATAATTTTTAAACAATGAGAGACAAAACTAAACGAGTCTTGTCTCTACATCGTCATGTTTGATTAAGTTACTATCTATTCTGCTGGTGCTGTGGGAGTTGTTTGCGGTTCATAAATTGCTTTAGGCTCTTCTGGTTTAGCATCTACTACTGTATCGTAGAAGAATGCTTTCGCTAATTCATCATTTTCAGCATCTACAGTCGCTTCTCCATTGACTAATAAACCATTCAAATTCAACATAGTGGAAACTGACGCATTACTTTCAGCTTCTGCAGCGTCGGGAAAGTTCCCTAAGATCCCGGTACCGTATTGTGCTTTATATTTACGTTTTGCACCTTCGACTGGATTATCGAAAAAGATTCGCCATACTTCGATCTCTTCACCGTTTTCATAAGCATATTCCAACATGCTAAAAACATCTGTATTTGTTTTTAAAAATTCCATTTCGATGTTTGATTCAATACTGCCGCCAGTTGCAACGCTACCGTCTTTAGTGGCTTGTGTTTCTACGTTTGTTTCGCGGTTATACGTATGACTCATTTCTAAAGCTAGTAACCCCGCTTTTTTGTGTGCACGTTCCTTTAATAAACGAAACATTAATTTGACATTTTTACCGTGAATTGCTTTTTCCATAATTGATTCTCTCCTCTTATTTAACTATTTTTTTGATGGATCATAAGTGTTTTTCCCAGATCTTTTTACGTGAGTAAATGCTTGCACGTTTCCATAGCTTTTTATGTCTTCAATGCTTGGACGGTGGAGCTCTTCGTTCAGTCCTTTTCCTTTTTGATAGAAGAAACAAAATTTATGACCGCTTGGGCATTTCTTTTAGTCACTTCTGTACTTTCGTTAACAATACTTTCAATAAGTTCATTATCAACAGGTAGATCATGCTTAATAAAAATTGCGGTTGCTTCTTTATATGAAGAAAAAAGGGATATTTCTTGTTTTCTAGAAGTTATTTCTGCTTTTCTTTTTTTCTGCCAGCGATGATGCTTTTGTTTAACGATTCTATCGACATCAGCATCAGTATATTTACATTTTTGATTTTTTACGATTTTGACTCTCTCCTTTTTGCAAGTTCATCTCGTCAACTGCTATGTCCTAATATTAATTTACTTTGATAGGTGCTACCGTTCACAATTCTCCCATTATTCTTTCATTTTTCTATTTTGCACAACATCGTACGTTGAAATAATCTCAACAAAAAATAGACCATACAAAACGAAATTCATTTTGTATGGCCTATTCATTTAAAAACAATTTTTTTATCTGCAGTCTCTTATATGACATTTAATTATTTTACAATATCCAAGACCTTTTCATACGCTTCAATTTGAGCGTATAGTCGTTGGACTTGCAATTCATTCTCAATATAATTGATAGAGTTTCCAAGATTTTCTTGACGCTTGTCTTCTAAACGTTCAACTTCCTTTTTTGCTTCGTTCGCTAACTTATTGATTTGATCAATTTTTTCTGACATGGTGCATTCCTCCTATATACTTAGTTATAAGTCTAGTGTAGGCTCTTATTTGTAAATACACAAAGATTATGTATGAAACCTCTTAGGTGGCGGAAAAATGATTAAAAAATTCAAAACCTTTAATATGTATGATTTTGAATTTATTTTTTATTCAAATATAATATTCTAACTTGACTTATCCATAGTTGCTCTGAAACATTTCAGGAATTTCCCAAATATTATTACATAACAATTTGCGCTTACTTTTAATTAATAAGCGAATTTTTCAATTGATATACTACTTCACTTTATAAACGTTTATTTTACAATATCCCGTCGTATACTGAAGTTTGAATTTAAAGAGCACAGGACAAACAATGCAGCTAATAATAAAAACATCATTTTATAATTCTCATTTTCGAATTCTATTAAATACATTTTTACACTTTTTTTCTATCCTTAAGTTTAGAAGCTTTCGCTCAGATAGACATTATAAATTTATTGTTTTACGTTGATCTATCAAAAATTTTTCTCAATTGCAGCCTATCACAATGTATGAATTATCTTGATTAATAATCCACTCTATCCATTAATTTTTTTCCTCTCCATTTCGTATTAGGCTTATCAAGATACACTGATCCATACATTTCATATCCATCAAAATCTACTGATAAACTTTCAGCTAAAAAATCTTTTATTATTTTTGCTGATTCAAAGAAGTAATCAATGGAATTTCCATTAAAATTCAGAGGTGTAGGTACTTCATCTCTTATTTTAACGAATCGGTCTATTGGCGTTGGATGTGTATTATATACATTAAAAGGAGGATTGATTTGTTCCAAAACAAACTCACCAATATCAAGAAATATAAACCATATTAAAGCGGCTTCGTACTTCATCCTATATTGAAATTTATTATACCTTGGTCTTGTTAATGAGTTTATATCTGCTTCAAATTCTTCTTTTTGGTCATTATTAAAAATATCAGTTTTATATTCTAAACCTTTATAGTCTGTGTAAAAAGTTCTAGTAGAATAAAAATTTTTATTTAAATGACCACACAAATGGTGAGAAAATTCATGTCCTGCAATAAATTGAAGTTGCTCATTAACTATTTTGTTTATATCATTGCTGATTTTTTTGGGAACCTTTCCACGTGGGTCCAAATAAAAATCCATTGTTTCAGTTCCCAAAAAAATGCGTATCGCAATTCTTAAAGCACTTAACCGAACATGCTTAGGAATCTCTACACCAAAATTCATCGTTGCAAGTAACATATAATAAAGATAGTATCTTAAGGATTCATTTAAATATATAATTTTACCAAACTTCGTAGTATTTTCAGCAAAACCGTTGAGAGTATTTGAGAAAATATCTCCATATCCGATAGTATTACACACTTCTTTATCTTCCTCAGTGAGTCTACTTAAAAAATTTTTATAATGTTTAATAGAAAAAGATTTTTCCAACGACCAATTTTTGATTGTTCGTGCTTTTGCACAGTAAACTCTTGTATATCTAGCATTATCTGCAATAATATTAGCTCTTTTTTGCAATATATAATCTTCTGCTTTTTTAGGTGTTATTATTCTTTCAATTTCAGAGTTCGTACAGAATCCTTTAAACCAGTATCTTTCTATAGATTCCTCTTTTCCATCTAATTGAATATTTGGGTATGTATTATAAATATAAAAATCACTATTTTTTCCTGATATTTTGGCTATAGAATCATTCTTTTTTTTCATCTTCTTCTCCTTTAAAGAAATATGACCAGCAAAAATTATTTTTTTGCCCCTTATATATTTCTTTAATTCTACCAAAAAGTAAACAATATTGAAAATTTATTTAACCTTGCCTTTTACAATATTACATACAGGACAAATCCTTTACTATACGAAATTCATTAAAGTTTTCATGTCTAATGGAGAGACTCACAGCCTTGAATATTAATCCAAAATAAATAAAAAATTATCAGAAAAAATAATATACCTATTAAAATTACACGACTTCACGATTTTAGACATTCTCAAGTTGCTTCAATAACTACTATAATTGATACTTGCGTTGATTTATATCCAAGCTCACAAAAATCAATGAGCAACAAATTTGATTAATATGACATTTTTGATTTATAAAACAACTTAACAAAAAAATTTTTAGTAAATATTTTTTTAGTTACTATACCTTCGAAAACAAAAAATAGCTATACCAACTCCGTTTAGAAATTAGTGTAACTATTTTTAACTATGCCAGCTGCAGGGATCGAACCTGTGACCTATGCGTTACGAGTGCATTGCTCTACCAACTGAGCTAAGCTGGCAATACAATCAAAATTATAGAACTAAACCCATTCTTTGTAAAGTCAAAAAACCTACTTTTTTAAAATAAAATTAGTTTTCTGAAATTTTTCTTAATTTATGGTATAATGGGGATAGTTAAGAAAGGAAGTTTTTTTGAATGTCTAATTTCGGTAACTTTAATCGTCCTGTTGAGCCTTCTGCGGAAGGGGATTTATTCACTGTTGATACTCAGGTCACTTTCTTGATGCATGGTCAGCCACAAACAGGGATTATTACAAAACAATTAAATAATTCTGCTGTTGTGGAGATTGATGAAAACTCTGATAACACTGATTTAATGGTAAAAAGTAACGGTGTGATCGTCATCAATTATAAAAAACTAAAAAAAGTATAACTCCTTCCATCCATTATTATTGGATGGATTTTTTGTTAAAAAAATAACAGATAGACAACATAAACACGTTGCTTATCTGTTATTTGCTTTTTTTACTTAGTTCCGAATAAACGGTCACCAGCATCGCCAAGACCTGGAACGATGTAGCCATCTTTATCTAAATACTCATCTAATGCCGCAGTATAAATATCGATATCCGGGTGCGCTTCTTGTAAAGCTTTCACACCTTCTGGCGCTGCAACTAAACAAACAAATTTAATATTGCTGCCGCCGCGGGCTTTCAACGCATCGATTGCCATGATTGCTGATCCGCCTGTAGCAAGCATTGGATCAACTACGAATAATTGACGTGCATCAATATCTTCTGGCATCTTCACAAAGTATTCAACTGGTTCTAATGTATCATGATCACGGTATAAACCGATATGTCCAACTTTTGCTGCTGGAATCAATTCCAAAATACCATCTACCATTCCAATACCTGCGCGTAAGATCGGTACGATTGCTACCTTTTTACCAGATAATGTTTTTTGTGTTGTTTCACAGATCGGTGTTTCGATCACAACGTCTTCTAAAGGCATGTCTCTTGAAACTTCGTATGCCATAAGCATTGCGATTTCATTCACGACTTCACGAAAAACCTTTGTTCCACAATCCTTATCTCTAATGATTGTTAATTTGTGTTGGATCAGTGGATGATCAATAACTTGGAATTTTCCCATGCTCATTCTCCTTCAATAATTTATTCCTTCCTATTGTAAAACAAAATCGAGCGATTGACTAGTCAATCACTCGAAACTTTTACTTATAAAGTGGATATTTTTTTGTAAGTTCACTAACAGATGCTCGAACTTCAGAAAGAACGACTTCATTTTCGTGATCATTTAAGACTTTAACGATCAATTTAGCCACTTCTATACAATCGTCTTCCTTAAATCCTCGTGTTGTGATCGCAGGTGTTCCAATACGAATACCACTTGTTTTAAAAGGGCTAAGTTGTTCAAAGGGAATAGAGTTTTTATTAGCGGTGATATTCACGCTATCTAAAATTGCTTCAGCCTCTTTTCCATTCAAGCCAAAACCACTCACGTCGATCAATAATAAATGATTATCAGTCGATCCACTCACTAAACGAGCTTCTGGTGTTTGGTTGAAGACTTTTGTCATTGCTTTAGCATTTTCAATCACTTGTTCACTGTATTCTTTAAAGGTAATATCTAATGCTTCTTTAAAGGCTACTGCTTTACCAGCAATCACATGTTCTAATGGTCCGCCCTGAATACCAGGGAAAATATTGCTATTGATTTTTTTCGCTAGCTCTTCATTATTTGTTAAAATAAGTCCGCCACGAGGTCCGCGTAATGTTTTATGTGTTGTCGAGGTTGTGATGTCAGCATATGGTACTGGATTAGGATGTAACCCAGCCGCTACAAGCCCCGCAATATGCGCCATATCCACCATTAATTTAGCGCCAACTTCATCTGCGATTTCACGGAATTTTTCAAAATCAATCGTGCGTGAATAAGCACTTGCTCCTGCTACGATCAATTTTGGTTGATGTTCACGTGCTAAAATACGCACGACATTATAATCGATCACTTCAGTTGTTGGATCGACTCCGTAACTGACAAAGTTATACGTTTTCCCACTAAAGTTCACTGGTGAACCATGAGTTAAATGTCCTCCCGCAGACAAATCCATTCCTAAAACGGTATCTCCTGGTTCGATCAATGAAAGATAAGCAGCTGTATTTGCTTGTGAGCCCGAATGAGGCTGAACATTCGCAAATTTGGCCCCAAATAATTCTTTTGCACGGTCGATCGCCAAATCTTCAACGATGTCGATAAACTCACAACCGCCATAATAACGTTTGCCAGGATATCCTTCTGCGTACTTATTTGTAAGAATACTTCCTTGTGCCGCCATAACTCCTTTAGAAACAACGTTCTCTGATGCAATTAGCTCCAAGTTGTTTTCTTGACGTTCATTCTCTTTTGCAATTGCATCCCATAAATCTGGATCAAATGTTTTATAATCCATTAAACAAGCCTCCATTTCATTTGTTTGTACCGATTGTATCATAATTAAATGCTCTCTACTTGAAAATCGAATCAATTTTTAGAATTTTTTGATTTGCTGCTTTTTTCAACCGGTTCATATAGGCAATTCCTAACCCTGATTCTGTAAAGGACTGCGCAAATATCACATTTATATTTTGTTCATCCAGACTTCTAAGTCCAGCAAATAGTAATTTAGTTCCTTGTTCCACTGACCCTTCACCAAAAGAAAAAATGGCTTCTACATCGGATGAAAAAGTCGATGTAATATAATCGTCCGCAAACAAACCGATTCGCTGTTGTTTACCTTTAGCCCATTCGATCGCTTTTTCAAACACTTCCTGATCACCGTCAATAATCCAAACAGGAACATCTGGAGAATAGTGCTTATATTTCATTCCCGGAGCTTTAGGAGCTTCTTCTTCGCTGATTAAGTGTTGATCGACAAGTACTTGACCTACAACTCGTTCCAAACTTTCTTTTGTAACAGCTCCAGGTCTTAAAATCACTGGGGTGCCATCTTTTGCTGTTAAATCCAAGACAGTTGATTCCACACCGATTTGCGTTGGCCCATCGTCTAAAATACCTGCAATATTCCCATGAAGATCATGATAGACGTGCTGCGCTGTTGTCGGGCTTGGTTTGCCAGAAGTATTGGCGCTTGGCCCTACCAAGGGAACACCAGCTGTTTTGATCAACTCTAAGGTGTTCTGATTATTTGGCATTCGAAAAGCAACCGTATTTAAGCCTCCTGTCACACTAGCCGAGAAAGTATTCGGCTTCACATCAAAAATCAAGGTTAATGGCCCTGGCCAAAAAGAATCTACTAAAGCTTTTGTATGATCAGGAAAATCATTGACGTATTGTTTGACCATTTCAAAATCACTCACATGAACTATCAGCGGGTTATCACTAGGACGACCTTTGACGGCATACACTTGTTTCACAGCAGTTTCATCTAATGCATTTGCCCCAAGTCCATAAACTGTTTCAGTTGGGAAGGCGATTAATTCACCCTGTTGGATCAACTCTGCTGCTTGATCGATTTGATCTGCTGTAAATTGTTTCGTTTCCAATTGCTTATCCCTCCTCTTTTTTAGATGAAACGATCACCATACGATCATTTCCCGATAAGTCTTGGGCAACTTGTACTTGTTTTTGTGGAAAGGCTTGCTGAAAAAGTTGCCTAACCGCTTGTCCTTGCTGAAATCCGATCTCTAAATACATTTTGCCATCTGGTTTCAGAATCTTTTTAGCTTCGTTGGCCAATTGCTGATAAATCGCTAACCCATCATTTTCAGCAAATAAAGCTGTTTTCGGCTCGAATGTTCGTACACTTTCATCCATCAAATCCCATTCAGCATTACTGATATAAGGCGGATTCGAAATTAAAATGTCGATTTTTGTATCCTTCATCGGTTTTAAGCCATCTCCATTTTTAAAGAGCACATCTGCTTCTAAGCGTTTGGCATTTTCTTGTGCGATTTTTAATGCTTCTTTTGAAATATCAATTGCTGTTATCTGCCAATTTGGTCGAGCTAATTTTAAACTGATGCCGATCACACCCGTTCCAGTTCCAACATCCACAACAGTTAGGTGTTCATTTGTATTTTCTTTTAAACAACGGTCAACCAACTCTTCTGTTTCTGGTCGAGGAATCAAGGTATGCTCATTGACTAAAAATTGTTGGTCATAAAAATCACTATAGCCTAATAAATATTGGGGCGGATAATTTTCTGCAAGTTTTTTTAAGTCTTCAGCAATTTGCTGCTCATCTTCTAATAGTATTTCTTCTTTCAAATGAAGAAGCCAATCCGTTTTACTCCAGCCTTTTCTTTCCAAAAAAACGAAAAGAATGCTATACCCTTCTTTGCCTTGTTTTTCTAAAAAAGAAGAAGCCCGTTCAAGGACTTCAAAATAACGGTTACCCATTTTGCATCTCTTCTAATTTTGATGTTTGATCGTATAACACTAATGCATCCACGATTTCATCTAATTTCCCAGCTAAAATTTGATCCAATTTTTGAATCGTTAAACCAATACGGTGATCTGTCACACGGTTTTGTGGGAAGTTGTACGTACGGATTCGTTCAGAACGGTCTCCTGTACCTACAGCAGATTTACGATTTGCATCGTATTCGCTTTGTGCTTCTTGTTGCATTTGGTCATAGACTCTTGCTCGTAAGATTTTCATCGCTTTTTCGCGGTTTTTGATTTGCGACCGTTCATCTTGCATGGCAACCGCAATCCCAGTTGGAATATGGGTCAAACGAACAGCAGATGCCGTTTTATTGACGTGTTGACCACCGGCGCCACTAGCATGGTAAATATCGGTACGGATATCTTTATCCGCAAGATCTAATTCAACTTCTTCTGCTTCTGGTAAAACGACAACCGTTGCTGTTGATGTATGAATCCGCCCTTGTGATTCAGTTGAAGGAACACGTTGAACACGGTGTGCTCCACTTTCATATTTTAGTTTAGAGAAGACATTGTCTCCAGAAATCATCATGATGACTTCTTTGTATCCACCAATTCCAGTGATGCTAGCTTCCATGACATCTGTCTTCCAGCCTTGTGATTCCGCATATTTTTGATACATACCGAATAAATCACCCGCAAATAAAGCCGCTTCATCGCCTCCAGCAGCACCACGAATTTCCATGATGATATTTTTATCGTCATTTGGATCTGTTGGCAATAGTAAAATTTTGATTCGTTCTTCAAGAACGTCTTTTTCTTTTTTCAATTCTGATAATTCTTCTTTAGCCATTTCAGCCATTTCGGCATCTAATTTCTCACCTAATAGCTCTTCTGTGTCACTAATTCCTTCGACTACTTGTTTATAGCGGCGGTAAACATCGACTGTTTCACGAGTATTCGCCTCTTCTTTAGACAATTGCATAAAACGTTTTGTATCACTGATGACTTCTGGGTCACTTAATAATTCACCCAGCTCTTCATAGCGATCTTCGATTGATTGTAACTGATCGTACATAGTTAGTTGCTCCTTTTTAGTTAAGTAAGTGTATTTTATTTTTCATTTTTTTCTTAAATTAATTATTTTCTACCTGTTCACCGTCGATTGGTGGATGAAAATAATGGTTACGGCAAACTGGATAATAGGCTTCATTACCACCGATTTGAACTTGTGTTCCTTCGTAAACGGGTTGACCGTCGATATAATGTAGATTCATTGTGGCTTTCTTGTGGCAAAACCAGCAGATTGTTTTTAATTCTTCTAGTTTATCTGCATATAGCATCAAATACTTTGATCCTTCAAATAGTTCATTACGGAAGTCATTTTTCAAACCAAAAGCCATGACAGGAATATTCAGTTCATCTACGACTCTAGCAAATTCGATTACATGTTGTTTTCCTAAAAATTGTGATTCGTCTACTAAAATACAATAAGGCTTATACTCTAGTTTTTGAATCAATTCATAGACATTGGTTTCTTTGAAAATGGGGATAGCTTCTCGTCTAAGTCCGATACGGCTTGAAACGACACCTACGCCATCTCTAGTATCAAGTCCGCTTGTCATAATCACAACAGGTTTGTCTTGTTCTTCATAATTGTGAGCTACTTTTAAGATCTCAATGGTTTTGCCACTGTTCATTGCGCCATATTTAAAAAATAATTGTGCCATTCCTTCGTCGTCACCTCTCGTTTAGTTCCTCTCGTATTTTACTATAAAACCGAAGTTTTTTACAGTGGTAAATTTAATACTTATGTATTCAGTATTCTTTATTCTATAAAAATCTCCATAACTATAGTCACACTTGCTTTTTACAGAACAATAATAGACGTTTCGTAATAACCAATTCAACCTTTTGATATCCTCAATTTAGAAGTTACAAAAAAATGATGAACCTCTATAAGTTCATCATTTTCCATCTTCTGTAATAGTTGTTAGTTTTTTAGAAGTATTTTCAAACGTTGTTTTTGCTTTTGTTACCCATGCACCTTTTGCAGAAGACTGAAAGTTTGAAATATAATTAGCACTACTACTTTTTAATCGCTCCACTCGAGCTTGTCCCATGCTTTTAACTAGTTGCTTTTTCGTTTCTGCCGTTTGAACACATGGCGGAGCAACCATGCCTCGTATCAGAGCTTTTTCCAATTCTTTTCGTAATCTTTTTAACTCCAGTTTCATTTTTTCACTACTCATTTTCTTTTTTTCTCTCCTTCTCTTTTAAAAGAGTAAGTTCATCTTCTATTAATCGGGTTTGTTTCTTATAATGAATCGTATTTTCTTCTTGTTTATTTTCTAATTCTTTCATTGCCTGATTAACTATCCTGTCTCCATCATCTTTACATTGTTCTAATAAATGATAGACTCTGCTCATATTTATTGGTTCACTGTACTCAGCTTGCTGATAATGATAGCGATAATTTTCCGAAAGATTTTCTAATTCACGACCAAATTTTTGCTTTTCATAAAAGGCTTCTTCTAACTCTTCTTCAATCTTTCTTTGGTTCTTTTCATACTCTGATCCTAAATCTGCTAATTTATTTAAATATGTACTCTCCATGAGAGTTTATCCCCCTATTTGTCTAGCTAACTCTTGGTCTGTTTCTACTTGTTTATTTATGGATGATTGTATTTGACCAATTAATTCATGGTATTCTTGTTGTATCGAAGATAATTCTGATATTTTTTGTTCGCATTCTTCTTTTGGTTCTATTCGAACAATTGGCTCTGTTGCACCACCACCATTTAAAGAATCCACTACTTCTCCTTGATGTAATGTAGAACCTATGGAGTCGGCTGTTTTCAACGTATCAGTCCATAATTTATCGGAATCTTTCTTTGCTTCCCGATACATTTTTTTAATATCATCTATTTCTATTTGAAGGGTTTTACTCATTCCTTGTGTTAAAATCAATGCTTCGGACGCATCCAAATAAATTTCTTCTGAAGCAGATAATCCTCCTCCGCTTTTTAAAAGCTTTGCTCGCAAGACGTCTAACGCTTTTAATTTACTCCGAGTATCTGTTTGGACTTTTTGTTGAGCCACATAAATTTTATTTAAATCTGGAGTATGTTGGCGAATAAAATCCTGTTCTTTTTTTGTTAATAAGCCTGTGATATCATGCTCTTTTCCGTTTTTTATGATGATAATTTTCCCTGGATAGATACTTCCAGGAACTCCACCCGCAGCTTTATTTAATGGGTCATTTTCAGATACAAAATAAATGATATTTCCACTATACCGTCCAAATAAATCGGATAATTCTTGTTGATTCGACTTCTTTAAATTTCCTAATAAATTCATCAGTGGAGCTGAATTATAAAGTATAATATTGGGTATATTGTGTTCCATACCCATAATAGTCCCATTTCTTCCACCTAAAGAGTGCCCTGTAACTGTATCAATAGCATAACCATTTGCTTTTAAATCGTTCATAAACCTGTTACTAGCATCAAAATATGCCGAGGAAGGGCCGTCTCCTTCAAACGCTATATTCACCCATTGGCCTATGTCTTTTGCGCTTTCTAATATACCATTGTCGAGGTTAGTACCAGTAAAGCCGACTACAACTTTTCCTGTGCTGTTGTCCAGAAATGCGACGCCACTTGAGCTTGTTTTAGGGTCGTAGAATGCATCTACTAGTTGGAGATTAGAAGGGAATTTATCAGCATTTTGTAATTTTATTATTTGTTTATTAATATCATTTTTATCAAGACCATTTACTTGAGCATTCTCAACTTCATATGAAATTGTTGCTACTGCACTAGTCGCTTCTGAGTCTTTTTTAATCCCTTTATCTTTGATGTCATAGCTACTCATCTACAATATCCTCCTCTGATAAAGGTTGAAAATCGACTAAATCATCAAACACAATTGCTGGTTTTTTAGAAAATCTTATCTCTAACTGCTTATATCCTATAGAACTTCCTTCTAAATCACCTGTTCCTTTTAATAATAATGTAGGTGCTTTTTCAGTTGGAATATCATATCGTTCTCTCAATGCTTGAACATTATTGTCAGTATTTGTTAACTGATATTCTAATTCATACATGGGTACTTCTGGATTGTACATTTTTTTAATATTTTTATATGTATCTAAATGATTAAAATCACCATACTGCACAAAAAAATTGAAATTTTGTATTTTTTCTTTAATACTATTCTCATTCACATTATCAACTAGATGAAATCCTTCTTTATTATAAGTTACCTCATACTTCTTTTTTGTAACTGGTTTACTCAAATCATTCCATGTTGTAAAAGTGTAATAATATCCCTTCGCTGTTCTTGTATTTCTGTTTAGCCTTAAAATCATTCCCTCTGTAAACAACCCCCCATCTTCTGATTGACTAATGGACATACTAGAATCAAGTACCCAAACCCCCTTATCATCCTTATCAAACTCGTCATCTCGATAGCCTTCCATATCATAAAAGCTCTCCAGATTTTGTGTTGGATACATTGCTAATACTTTATCAAAACTTTGTTCGATTTCTGCTTTATTTTTTGTTTCACATCCAGTTAATCCACTCATTATTATTAGTCCTCCTAAAAATAAATATAGTCCCTTTAAACGCTTCATGGTTTATTTGCCTCCTAAAAAGGATAAAATACTATGCTCAAATAATAGTTTACCATTACTCTTACTGGTTGTCGTTATATTTTTAATTTAAGTTTATTTATCCACCCTAATTGACCATATCTCTTTACATTGTTTTCTTTTTTTTGTTTAAAAAGGCCATACTTTATTCATTATTGAATCCCTAAAAAACCAATAGGCAAACGCGGACGTTTGATCTATTGGTTTTCTTAAATTCATTTATTTTTGTGCTGAAGCAAAGTTTGCTGCTTCTGTTCCAGATTGACGACCGAAGATAATGATATCCGCCACAGCGTTACCGCCGATACGGTTTGCGCCATGTAGTCCACCAGTTACTTCACCAGCAGCGTACAATCCTTTAATTGGTGCTCCGTCTTCTTTCAATACTTCTGTTTTCGTGTTGATTTTTACACCACCCATTGTATGATGGATGCCTGGTGCAATTTTGATTGCATAGTAAGGACCCTTTGATAAATCATGATCCATTCCTGTTGCACGATTAAATTGAGTATCAGATTTTGCTTGCACTTCTTTGTTCCACTGCGTTACTGTTTCTTTTAATACAGCTTCCGGCATTTCGATTTTCTTCGCAAGTTCTTCGATTGTTGCGCCTTCTACAACAAAACCTTGTTCATCATAAAAATCTATTGCTTTGGCACGATCACGAACTCCTTGGTCAAATACTAAATAAGCTGATTTTTCTGGTAAGGCTGTGATTGCAGCAGAAACTTTATCACGGGTATCCATTTCATTCACAAAACGTGTTCCCTCTTTTGAAGCTAAAATAGCTCCTTCACCACGAACCACTTCACCAATCAAGAATGATTTGTCTTGTTGTACGGTTGGATGGATTTGGATTTCTTTCATATCCACTGTGGCTCCACCAAGTTTTTCGATCATCTTGATTCCATCGCCGGTTGTTCCCTCTTGATTAGTCGTTACGTAATCTTTTAATTTTGGATCGTATTTTTCAAGCATTTCTTTATTTGCTCCAAAACCACCTGTCGTAACGATTACGGCATTTGATTTGATTTCTTTGGTTTCTTTATCGTTAAGTTTGACTTTGACACCGTTGACTTGACCGTCTTTTTCAGTGATTTCAGTCACGTTTGCATTGACAAATAACGGAATTTTTTCTTCTTTGACATTACGAACAAGTCCATCGACTAAGTAGCCACCAATTGCTGAACCGTCGGCTGGACGGTGTGTTCGTTTTTCGCTCATTCCGCCAGTAATCGTTAGGTTGCTAAGTTCGATGCCTTTCGTATCTAGCCAATCAATTGCGTCTGCTGAATGGTTTACGAAAAAGCGTAATAATTCTTTATCGTTCGTTCCTTTTCCACCTTTAAGTGTTTCTTCAAAGAATTTATCGTTGCTATCGGTGATTCCATCTTCTTTTTGGTATTTTGTTTCAGACGCGTTCATACCTGAAGACGATTTAATCGTATTTCCACCTGCAACGGGCATTTTTTCTAGAATAGCTGGCTTCATCCCTGCTTCTTTGGCTTGTAAAGCTGCCGTCATCCCAGCACCACCTGCACCGATGATCACGATATCATATTGCTCTTCTAATTCACTTAAATCTGTATAGCCATTGGCTGAAGCGCCAGAAGTAACTTCTGTGCTTTCTTTGGATTCTTTACTTTTCTTTGTTGTTTTGTCTTGGTCACTGGTACAACCGACTGCAACTCCTGCAAACAAACTCAATGATAATAGACTCATGATAACTTTTTTCATTTTTTCCCCACCTCAGTAATTTTTAGTCCTACAACACTTGTTCATTCAGTTTAAATTTGACTTATCTTCTTCCAATGTGAAAAAAATCACATTAATCGCCAAAAAAATAGTCTTTCAAACTCAATTCTTTTTCCAACATTTCAAAAAAAGAAACATAAGAATGTTACTCCTCTCACAATAAAATAACATTTTCTACACGATTTGTGCTATATTCTCTTTTTTTTTAATCAATTTCTTATTTCTTCTAAGCTTTTATTCTTTGTTTGCCCATGATTTAATTTCTGCTATACTTGTTTTAACGATGTTCAGGAGGTCCAATATGAATAATTTTCGGCTTTTATGGCTGGCTCAGCGCAAAGGAAGGCGTTTTATTTCCACTCATTTTTCATCTATTCAAATTATTGTTTCTTACTATATAATTATGACCATGGTTTCTTATTTATTATTTTGTTTACCATTTTTTAGGGAACCTGGCTCTCAGGTTGGTTTTATTGATATGCTTTTTATGGCAATCAGCACTGTGAGCGTTACGGGATTATCTACTTTTGATATTAATTCTGTTTTTAATGACCGCGGCGTGATTCTGTTGGAGATCCTTTTTCAAATTGGCGGTTTGGGCATCATGATGATCTCTACGGCGTTTATCATTTTATCTAAACGAAGGATTTCGTTAAAACAACGGCAACTGATCATGACAGATATGAATCAACCAAAATTAAGTGGTATCGTTCGCTTGATTCGAATCACATTTACCATTATTTTATGGTTCCAAGTGATTTTCGGTACGTTTTTTTCTATTTATTTTTATTTTTCAGGCTATTATACAACGTGGCCAAAAGCGATTTTCTTTGGTTTTTATCAATCGATTTCAGCTGTTACTAACTCAGGCTTTGACGTTACTGGTGATTCAATTATTCCGTTTGCCACTGATTATCTCTTTTTAATTGTTATTATGTTCTTGATTTTTGTTGGGGGAATTGGCTTTCCAGTGTTGATGGAGTTTCGGGAATGGTTATTCTTTAAGAAGAAAAAAAGAGGACTGCCCTTCCGCTTTTCCTTATTCAGTAAGATTGCGGTTTTAGCTTTCGTGATTTTATTTGTCGGTGGAACAATTTTAATTTATTTATTGGAGAAAGATCATCTATTTGTCGGGATGGGCGAAGTACAACGCTGGATCACCTCAATGTTCTACTCTATGACTACTCGAAATGCTGGTCTGCAGATCAACGATTTAGGCGATTTTCAAGTTACGACATTGATTGTCTTTTCTCTATTGATGTTTATTGGGTGTAGTCCTAGCTCTGTCGGTGGCGGCATTCGGACGACGACCGTTGCTATCATTGGTTTGTACTTATATGCTTTTTTGAAAAGTGAGGACAAGATCAATGTATTTGGACGCCGGATCGATGATGATGATGTAAAAAAATCTATTGTTGTCTTTATGCTTTCATTAATTATGTGCTTTTTTGCAGTCTTGTTTTTGACCGCAACGGAAGATCATCCATTGATCGCAATTATCGTTGAAGTCGCATCTGCTTTTGGTACAACGGGCTTATCTTTAGGTATCACATCTGATTTGACAACCGTTGGTAAGCTGATGATTGCACTGTTGATGTTTATTGGTCGAATCGGCATGCTATATACACTGATGTTATTTGTACCAAAAGAAACACGAGATATTGGCTATGAGTATCCTTCTGAAAAAATTATTATTGGCTAAAAAAACTTGCTCACCCTATTTGAATAGTGGTGGCAAGTTTTTTATTTCAAATCAATACATTGACGATCAAATACATCAAAAACAGCCCAGAAATCAGCCACATTGGCAGCGATAGTTCTGATTTTTTCCCAGCAACTAATTTTGTCAATGGATACGCAACAAACCCAAAAGCCATTCCATCGGAAATATTCATCGTAAATGGAATCAAAACAATCATCAACATTGCTGGAAAGTAGTCACTGAAATCATCAAAATGTAACGTCTTGATTTGTTGGATCATTAAGAATCCTGTGATAATGATTGCTGGTGCTAAAGCGGAATCTGGAATATAAGATAGAAATGGCAATGCAAGTAAGGCTAAGAAGAAACAAATACCGCTCGTAATAGACGTTATCCCAGTTTTTCCTCCTTCTTCGATCCCTGTTGCACTTTCGGCTGCTGCCACCGTGGGACTTGTTCCAAAAATACTTGATAACAAGGTAATAAAACCTGTTATGCGATATGCTTGTAGATATTGTTTTTCCTCGGCTTCTGGCATCAGTCCTTTAAGTAAACCCATCGATTCAAAAATTAAAATCATCGATAAGGCAAACACTCCTAGTAAAAAGCTCTTAGAAAAGAATGTACTAAAATCTAATTGTAAAAAAATCTGCGAATAATTGCCTAAACTACTTAATGAAAAATGTTCAGCCGGTGTAACCATCCCAAAAACATTGGCAATCAGCGTTACTACGACGATTCCAATAAAAAAACTACCTTGAATCCCTTTTATAAATAGAACGACAGTTAATATTAGTGAGAATAATGTTAATAAAGTTAAACTATTGTCTAACGATGCCAATTGTAAAAAAGTATGTTCTCCTCTTAAAATCAAGTGCCCTTTTTCTAACCCAATCAAGACAAGAAAAAAACCAATCCCTACAGTGATCCCTGTTTTCAATGTTTCTGGCACGACTTCTGCAAACAATTTGCTGAGTTTCGTAAAAGCAACCAGTAAATAAACAATCCCTGCACAAAAACTAACAGCTAATGCTTGTTGCCACGTCAGCCCTAACGAAAGGACTAACGTATAGGTGAAAAATGAGTTGACCCCCATCCCTGTCGTCAATACAATAGGCGCATCTGCAACTAATCCCATCAAGATCGATCCTATAATTGAAATAAAAATCGTTCCAAAAATCGTTAATTCTTTTGGCATCCCTGCCTCGGCTAAAATCACCGTGTTTACCATAATAATATAGGAAATGGCAAAAAATGAAGTAGTCCCTGCTAGTATTTCTCTTTTTATATCGTCTTTTTTAAGCTTTTTCCATTGAAACATCAAATACCTCCTCAATATATAGGGAACAACATTTTGAATTTCTTCCACCTTGTATTTTCAACATTAGCCTATTTTGTCCACTATGCTTCAAAGTAAAAACTGAATAGACTCACCTAATGAAGACCCCAAATGTACCTATTTACTTAATAAAATTATTTTTTACTTAAATTACAACACTATAAGAATAACACATTGGAAGCGCTTTTTGAAATTTCTGAAATTTTTTTTAGTTTTCCCACATGAAAATACCTAAAATAGATCAAAAAAATAGTTGAGTTCAGGTAGCAATTTTTGAATTGTGTTCTTTTTAATATAATCATCTCATTTTTAATAAATTTTATCATCGTCGCATTTTTCTTGACACATTGATCAATAAACTCCAAATAATAGTAAGAAAGAGTAAAAGGAATTAATTTTTTTTTTCAATTGTGGTATTATAGATTGAGTTTATTGTTGAGTTTGACAACTATACTTGATATAAATTGGAGGGCACTTTATGGGAATCAGAAGTCATGTAGCAATCGCCGCAGGAAAAACTTCTCAATGGGTTTTACAAACTTTCTTTAAAGGTGGCAGCAGCTACCCTGGAAAATTAGCATTAAAAATCGATCCGAAAATTTTGGATACCTTAGCGAAAGAGTATGAAATTGTCGTTGTTACTGGTACAAATGGCAAAACCTTGACAACTGCTTTAACAGTAAATATTTTGAGACAAGAATTTGATCATGTGTTGACTAATCCAACTGGCGCAAATATGGAACAAGGGATCGTTTCTACTTTCTTATCTGCTAAAAATAAAGGTACAAAGAAGAAATTTGCAGTTTTGGAAATTGATGAAGCTAGCCTCAGTCGTGTCACAAAATACATTGAACCAAAATTATTTTTATTTACAAATATTTTCCGCGATCAAATGGATCGTTACGGGGAAATTTATACTACTTACAAACTGATTGTTGATGGAGCAGCTCAAGCACCCAATGCTCCTATTCTTTGCAACGGTGACTCCCCGATCTTCAACTCAGTTGAAACAGTCAATCCAAGAAAATATTATGGTTTCAATCATCTGCCTGATGAAGAGCAAATGGCTCACTACAATACTGATGGCTTGCTTTGTCCAAAATGTCACCATATTTTGCACTATAAGATGATCACTTATGCTAATCTTGGAAAATATTACTGTCCTAATTGTGGTTTCAATCGCCCTGAACTAGATGTTCAACTAACCGAAATGGTTAAGATGGATAACACTTCAGCTGATTTTGTGATTGATGGAAGTGAATACAGTATCGCCGTTGGAGGTATGTATAACGTGTATAATGCGTTGGCAGCTACAGCAGTTGCTGAACATTATGGTGTTGCTCCTGAAAAAATCAGAGCAGGACTAAGTTATGACGAAAAAGTCTTTGGTCGCCAAGAAACGATCAATATTGAAGGTAAATTATGTACATTAGTCTTGGTTAAAAATCCTGTTGGATTGAATCAAGTAATTGATATGATGGAGCTTGCTCCTTATTCATTCTCACTGGTATCATTGCTAAATGCAAATTACGCAGATGGTATCGATGTTAGTTGGATCTGGGATGGTAATCATGAAGCATTCGCTCAAATGGATATTCCAGAAGTGATTGCCGGTGGTGACCGTCATTCAGATATGGCTTTACGGATGAAAGTTGCAGGGATTTCTGAAGATAAATTAAAAGAAATTCCTAATCTAGATGATGTGATCACAGCAATCAAAGAATTGCCAACAGAACATGTTTATATTTTAGCTACGTACACAGCCGTTTTACAATTGCGTAAATCATTAGCTGCACAAGGTTATATTAAGAACTAACCTTTCTAAAAAAAGATAACTTAGAAATGAGGTCAAGAACAATGCCTAAAGAATTAGTTGTGTGTCATTTATATGGAAATTTACTGAACACTTATGGCGATAACGGAAATTTATTGATGTTAAAATATCTTGCTGAAAAAATGAACGTGACCTTTAGATCTGAAATCGTGAGCATTTACGAACCCTTCGATCCTAATAAATATGATTTGGTTTTCGTCGGTGGTGGGCAAGATTTTGAGCAACTGATCATTTCAGAGGATATCCAAACTAAAAAAGAATCGCTAACTGAATATATCGAAAATGATGGCGTGATGTTAGCGATTTGCGGTGGCTTTCAGTTATTAGGTCATTATTATATGGGCGCAAAAGGGGAAAAAATCCATGGTATCGGCGCATTGGATCATTATACCTTAAGTCAAGACAATAACCGTTATATTGGAGATATCGAGATTCATAATGAAGAATTCAATGAAACGTATTATGGATTTGAAAATCATAACGGCCGAACATTTTTAGGTAAAGGAGAACGTCCTTTAGGTAAAGTGATCCAAGGAAAAGGAAATAACAGTGAAGATGGTTCTGAAGGCGTGATCTATAAAAATGTTTTTGGTTCTTACTTCCACGGACCAATTCTAGCCCGTAATGAAAACTTAGCCATTCGCTTGATCAAAACAGCCTTAGAAAAAAAATACAACGAACCATTTGAAGTCCCAAAAGAAATGGTTTCAGTAAACTAAAAAAAAGTGTTAGGATAAAGTTCCTAACACTTTTTTTGTTCTATCTTAAGCGTTAACCCCTGGTTCAGAAGCAATGATCGTCAAATCACCTTCAATACGCCATTTTTCGATATCATTTGGTAAAATAAAGCTTGTTCCTCTAGCTAATTCATAGCTTTCTGTCTTAACGGTATCAACGTTTTCAATAACCAATTGGCCAACACCCTCGATTACTGTTGCTAATGTATACGGCGCATTTTTCTTTACATTCAACACACCTTTGACTTGCCATTCATACACATTGAAAAATGGTGTTTTCAAATATGTAATGATACTTGACTGCCCTTGATTTTGTTGTTGGATCGATAATTGTGCATCTTTAGCTGGAACTGTCGTCACATCAACAGATTGTTGAATATGCAGCTCTCTCGTTTTTCCTTGATCGTCTTTTCTATCATAATCATACACACGATAAGTGGTATCACTGCTTTGTTGTGTTTCTAAAATCATGATTCCTTTACCGATTGCATGGATCGTACCACTTGGCACATAAAAAAAGTCGCCTTTTTTAACGGGAACTTTCTTTAGTAAATCATCCCAGCGTTCTTCTTTAATCATCGTCTCAAGTTCTTCACGGTTCTTAGCATTATGTCCATAAATGATCGTTGATCCTGGCTCAGCATCGATAATATACCAACACTCCGTTTTACCCAGTTCGCCTTCATGAGCCAATCCGTAAGTATCATCTGGATGTACTTGCACAGATAAATCATCTTCTGCATCCAAAATTTTTGTTAATAACGGAAAAACATCTCCCTTGGCATTTCCAAATAATTCGCGATGGTTCGCCCAAAGTTCATCTAACCTCTGACCAGAAAACGTACCATTTTCTACTGTGCTCACGCCATGAGGATGAGCACTGATTGCCCAGTCTTCCCCAATTTTATTACTTGGTAAGTCAAAACCGAATACAGTATGTAAACGATCTCCTCCCCAGATTTTTTCTTGGAACACTGGTTTTAAAAATAAAGGTTGCTGCATAGTTTAGAGACTCCCTTCCATTTATACTCGTCAATTATACCACTAAAAAGAAAGCGATTCATCTTTGTCTGCTATTTTTTCATTCAAATAAATGGTAATCAGCTCATCTCTTTTTTTGATATATTCAGCTCTTTTATCCACCGGATGTACTCGATTAGAAAGAAAAATAAAACCTTCCTTCATTTTAGGATCAATCAATAAAAAAGTCCCAGTATATCCAGTATGAAATAACAACGCTCGGCCAGTCAAATCGTCTTTCAAATCCCAGCCCAATGAACGATGCCCACGTTTGTTAGGCGTTTGATCGTTCAAAAGCAATTGAATTGTATCTTTTTCTAATAGTCGATTTTCCTTGTACATCCCTTCATTCAAATACATTGCCATAAACTTTTGAAGGTCAGTTAAATTAGTGAACAACCCTGCATTGCCAGCATGCTCAGCTAAAACGAACGCTTTTGGATCATGAGTTTGACCACGAATAAGTCCTCTGGTAGGATGATTTTCTGTTGGCACAACTTTAGACGGATCCTTAGGTAAAAAAAGACTTTCATTCATCTCTAATGGCTGTAAAACTTGCTCTTTAAAAATTTCAATGACGTTTTTCCCTAATATTTCTTCCAACATAAACCCAAGTAAAATTGTACCGGTATCTGTATAAGCCACTTTCTTTCCTAACTCTTTGCCTGAACGGACCTGATTATATGCTATTCGTAATTCATCTTTTGTCAGAGTATCTCGATTTTCAATATAACTTTGAATATCAGAGGTATGCGTTAAAAGATGACGGATCGTTATTTTTTCATCTTCAAAGGATGGATAATACGTTTTAAAGGATGTATCAAGATCGATCACGCCAACTTCTGTCAATTGTAAGACTACTGTCGTAGTACAAACAACTTTAGTTAGTGAGGCTACATCAAAAAGCAGCGAACACTGTAATGGCTCGACTGTAGGCATGATTTGAGCATTTCCAAAAGTATGGTCCTCAGATATTCCATTTTTTATAAACGAAAAACTAGCACCAGGAAAAATTCCTTCCTTCATTAATTCTTTGATTTTGTCTTTTGTTTTTTCATACATAATTTGGTTACCTCAATACTTGTTGAACAATTTCGTCCATTTAATTTCTAACAAACCACCATTCAATTTCGCTAGGATCATAGATTGTTAAAATCGTCAATTTTTTATCTACAAAAAATTCTTGTTTCTGATCTTCTAAATGACGTTTCAATTTCTTCATTTCATCTTCATGTGTCAATGTCAGAACAAAGAAATCCAATCCTAAAACTTTTTCAGAATCGACTATTTGATCCTTTTGTTTAATTGAATCTTCTAAATGAACCAGAAAATTCTGCTCATTCATTGATAAAACATCAGCTTGATCGCTTTCAGAAGTCATTCCTAAAATATCTCGATAAAAAGAATGATGCCTAGCCCTATCTTCTACACGTAGCTTGATACGATCAAATCGTACGCCTGCCGACAGGCTTGAATATAGCACTCTACTTTTTTGTATCAAAGGCTGTATATCAAGTACTTTAGTTATTTCTTCCCCTTGCTCTGTCGTTCCTTGATAGCTAATTTCCAATTCATTGCCTTCTGGATCCTCTAAAAACACACTCTTTCGTTGTCCTTTTTGTATAGATTTATAGATGGGATAATTATGCGTTGTAATCCTTCTCAAAAGACTACCGAACTCTTCTTCTGTTGGAATCAACAAAGAAAAGCAGACCGATTTATCAGAAATCTCCAATCGATCTTCTTCAGAATCTATTTCCTCTAATATCAATAAACGACTATCTATTTCTTGTGAACCAAAAATAGACAGATTATTCTCTTCCAACTTTAAAATAAACCCCAATACATTTTTGTAAAAGCTAACCATTCTCTCTACATCTTTCACACGAAGTGCAACCGTTTTCACATATACATCTTCCGACAATTGAAACTTTTCCATTCGTCTTCCCCCTCCGAATGTCTCCCTATATTTATTCTAAACATCTCCAGTGATTTCAGCAAGTAAATGCTCTTTTCAAAAAAATAACAATTATAAGAACTTTTTGAGAAAATGAATCAATCTTCACCTATACCAATAAAAAAATTGCACCACATTTTTCAATCTTAAAATAATCTATACCAATTTTATAAAAAATACCGTAACTAACAATAATCTGCTCTGAATAATTTCCAAAAACACAAAAAGATGCAGAATATTCAATTCATACATCTTTTTATGCGAATAATTGAGCTATTTCTTAATTATAAATAGCTTTAATTGGATCCATTCTAGAAGCACTAATCGCTGGGATAATGCCAAATACAACACCTGTAAGGATAGATACCACTGTGGATATAGCAAAAATTGCTGGTGTCATCACGGGAACAATATCGACGAAACCACCGACTAAGGTTGAAAGTAGATACCCTAATCCAACACCAATCAATCCTCCCAACAAAGTAATAAACGCTGCTTCTAACAGAAATTGCATTAAAATCATACGAGGTTTCGCCCCAATGGCTCTTCGAATCCCGATTTCTCGTTTTCTTTCTGTCACAGAAACATACATGATATTCATTACACCAATTCCACCAACTAAAAGAGAGATTGCAGTGACTGCCATTAAAAACATAGTCATGCCACCAATTGCCTCTTCCATTTGTTTTTGATTCTTTTGTTCTTGATCATTTTCTTTGAAAATACCTTTTACATCAGGATGTCTCTCGTTTAAAATAGCGATAGCTTTTCCAATGACCACCTGTTTATCGGTACCTTCTTTTAATTTGAAGTTAATCCCGCTGATTGACTTAGATGACGCTAGTTTATTGTACGAACTTCTCGATACAAAACTACTGGACACTGTATTCCAATCAATAGACATTGCTTCAGAATTATCCAATGATCCATAATCAAACTGTTCTAAAATTCCAATAACTTTGTACATATAACCATTGATTGAAACAGCTTTTCCAATTAACTCACCTGGATCATCCATCTTTAAACTCATTTCAAACGTATCGTGATTTAGAATGATCACGTCTTTATTGATATCACGATCATCAAAGTCTCGACCATACTTTATCTTATTTTGACCTCTATTCGATGTCACCATCAAATTTGCTTTAGCTCCAAAATAATCCAACTGAGTTGTTAAATTGTCTCCCATCACGCCATCACCATATTGAGGATAAATGGATTCAACACCCTCAATATCTCTGACTTTTTTCATATCAACTCTAGAAAAGCTATAATCTGGTTCTTCGTATGACATCATGCCATTTGAACTTTCATCTTGCATCGTGTAATGTAGCTTTACTACATCCGTATTCATCACACTCGTTGCTGACATTACTTGTTTTTTCATGCCCTCACCTAGTGTTGAAATTGTCACAACGGAGGCAATTCCGATAATAATGCCAATCATTGTTAGAAAAACCCTTAACTTGTGCGCTCGTAAACTTAATAGTGTGCTGATTAGTAAGTTTGAAATCATCGAATCACCTCTTCTTCAAGAAAACGTCCATCCTTCATATGAATGACCCGAGTAGCATATTTTTTCATGTCACTATCATGGGTAACCATCACAATCGTTTTCCCTTGTCGATTCAATTCTGTCAATAACTCCATGATTTCCGTTCCTGTTTCACTATCTAATGCACCCGTAGGCTCATCAGCCATAATCAAAAGCGGATCGTTCACCAATGAGCGAGCAATTGCTACACGTTGTTGTTGTCCTCCAGATAATTCATTTACTTTTGCTTTTGTTTTTTCACCTAAACCAACTAACTCTAAATATTTTTCAGCAATCTTGCGTTTTTCTTCATTGCTTTTCTTCCCTTCATAAACACAAGGCAATTGTACATTTTGACTAACATTTAATGAATTGATCAGAAAGAATTGTTGAAAAATAAAACCAAGAAATTCATTTCGAAACTCAGATTTTTTATTCTCTGAAAGTTTAGAAACATCTTCTCCTTTAAAAAGATAATTACCATCAGAAACACGGTCTAGAAAACCAATAATATTCATTAATGTAGTTTTTCCACTTCCAGATTTTCCCATGATCATAATAAAT
Source organism: Enterococcus sp. AMC1252 (assembly GCF_058216515.1). Taxonomy (NCBI): domain Bacteria; kingdom Bacillati; phylum Bacillota; class Bacilli; order Lactobacillales; family Enterococcaceae; genus Enterococcus; species Enterococcus sp. AMC1252. Next base: position 1,430,566 of record NZ_CM177097.1, on the reverse strand, counting down.
TCACCTTCATTGATAGTCAAATCCAATGATTTTAAAACGTGTAATTTTTCTTTCCCAACCGGAAAATATTTATTGATTGCTTGCATTTGAATGAGAGGTCGCGGGCTTTGTCCTTCTTGCATCATATGAGCTCCTCCTATTCTTTAGCTGCTGGTACTGCTTCTCCTGATACTTCGTTACTGTCACCAATCAGATCGCCTTCTTTGACTTCTTTCTTAGAAGAAACAATGATTCGATCTGCAGACTCTAAGCCAGAATTAACAATTATATTCTCACCTTTTTCTTCTCCTATCTGAATATCACGACGAATCACTGATCCAAAATCGTTAACTAATACATATTTTTTCCCATCTTGGTCATGAATCGCTTTTTTAGGAACTTCAATAGGTTTAGCATCTCCTAAATTAATCGTTGCCTGCATATGATAGCCATTTTTAATTCCTTCTAAGCTATCAAGAGATAGTTTTACATTGTAAGTAGACATTGTTGCATCAGCACTATTACTTTCACTTTGGTTTTGATTGGCTTGTGCTTCTGGCGGATTATCATCTATATATGAAATCTTCCCAGTAACAGTTGTGCCACTTGAAACGACCGAAAGATTTGCTTTTTGATCTACAGCTATTTTCATTAAATCTTTTTCGTTTACTTTTCCGGCAACATATAAGCCATCTGATGTTAAACGAAGAATAGGTGCATTCTCGTCTTTGACTTCTGGTATTGAAACTCGTCCTTTGAATTTTGCTTTCGTAGAAACAAACTGTTTCGCTGTTAGATCAGCAATTGTTTCGTTTGAAAAAAGAATTTCTTCATCTACACTATCTACCTCTGTTTGATGTTGCTCATCTATAGCAGCTCCTGATGTAGTTCGTTCTTCTTCTTTTGTTTTATTAAAGTTATCAATTGCACGATTCCACTTACTATATATATTCTGTTTTTTTGTTGCAAGTTTACTTAACGTATTATTTTGTGCTTCAATTTCTTTGGTTATTTCTTTATCTTCATACGTAAATAATTCGGTTTCAGGTTCGACGACATCTCCGTTTTTCACTTTTATTTCGGGAGTACTTGTCATTTTTGTATCTTTTGAAAAGGCTTCCGCTTGTTCTGGCTGTACCACACCATTGATATACACTTGTTCAATATCAGGCACTTCAAAATACTCGATTCCTAAATCCTCAGTTGCTGTTTTCTTTTCAGATCCAACCTCTTTTTTTCCTCCAAGTAACCCTGGAAGAACAAAAATTCCGATAAGTGCCACTACAACTATCCCTATAATGATCATTGTTCTTTTTTTCATCACTCTTATCCTCATCTCCTTTTTTCGTTTCATAAAGCTATATTATTTTAATAACTTTAGATATCCTACTCTTTTATTTAACCATTATTCGTTATATCATACAACTTACATTTTTGTAATTAGCTGAAAAGTCTGAATTTTCACTAAAATAATTAAATTTATTCCCATTATTTTATGTATTAAAAAATCGTAATAAAAAAAGATACTTTTTTATTACGATTTTTATTTTTTTATTTATTTATTTGTTAGTGTTTGTAAGCTCCATTTTTCAGCCAATCCAACTTAGTCTTAAAAATGTTCATCGTATTCTGAATATTATATTTTGGATTTTCATCAAGTTGACGATAGCCTTCTGCAATCGATGAATAAACTGTGTTCATAATCATCTGCATCAACATCTTAAATTCATGTTCATCGTGAATGCTCAATTTAGAATAATCAATCAGTTTATAAATTTCAAATCCATGGCGTTTTTTTTGTGATTTTTTACCTTTTCCATCATTTAGTATAAAGTGAGGTGACACTCGGCTAATTGCTCGGTAATCCATATTCATAAAAAAATTTTGATAAAAAGACGCATGTTCCCCAGTCAATACTTCAAAAATCATTTTTGAAAAATATAATTCCATACCCTCAAATAAATTGCCATTAGCATCTTTAAGATATTTTTCAATATTTCTTTTACTATTTTGTTGCAACAATTCAAAATAATAATAGTATAGATCTTCTTTATCTTCAAAATACTGATAAAAACTACCTCGTGGTATCTCAGCTAGTTTCACGATATTAGCGATTGATGCTTCTTTTAAAGATGTTCTGGAAAATTCGATTGAAGCTGCTCCTAACAGTCTCTGTTGTTTCTCTTCAGTTAAATGAAAAAAAGTTTCTTTTGGCATCTATTGCATTCCTTTCTCCTATATGACAATGTGTCACGTGACACATTGTCATTATATCACCGTGATTTGAAAAAGCAATAGAAACGGCTGAAATTTTTATATTCTACATTCCTACAATAAAAAGTAGCGAAAAAGACAGCTTATTTCAGCTCTTTTTCACTACTTCATTTACCACTCGTTTTACATCTTTAACAACATTATCAAACGATTGATTCGCATCAATTAAATAGTAATTTGCGTAAGTCATCACTTTGCTTATATTCTGTGAATCTTGATCATATAATGCACCTCGTTGTTTTAAAATCTCTATATCATCTTCTCGGGTTTGTAATCTGGATAATACATTTTTTTTAGATACATCTAAAAAAATCGGAATAACCATACTACCAAATTGTTTTTCAATTTCTTGAAAGCCTCGAAATGTTAAAACATCATACGCATAATGATTAGATGTTTTTTGAATCAGCTCAGCAATTCCTACGCCATACTGATTCCCATGATAAGTATCATGTTCAGCCAAAGCTTCGTCATTTAGAAGTTGTTCAAATTTTTCTTTCGTTTCAAAATAATAATCTATACCGTTCTCTTCTTCATTTCGGATTGGTCGTGTTGTATGAGATATCACCTTGTATTCAGATGGAAAAACTACTTCTGCTACTTTGGTTTTTCCTGAGCCACTGGGACCCATAATAACAAAGAATGGATGCTTTAACTTTTCTCTTAGCAATGATTATTCCCCCTCTCATAAATTCACTATACATCAATCCAGAAATGCCTTCAATAAAAAAGAAAACAGACAACCACGAAGATGAGCCCTTCATGATTGCCTATCCAAAAGATTTATTTATGAAATTCTACATATCCAATCAATAATCCTTATAATTAAACAACTTAGTAAGTGTAACATCTAACGTATTCGCTAACTTAAAAGCAAGTGCAATCGATGGTATATAACGACCATTTTCAATACTGTTAACAGTTTGTTTTGAAATCAATACTTTATCTGCAAGCTCTTGCTCTGTCATATTTCTATTGGTTCGAATTTCTTTTAGTTTGTTTTCAAGCATCTTTATTTTCACCTTCTAGAAAATAAAATTACAAATTAGTAAAAAATAACTATCATTATGTTTTTGATGTGATATAATTGCATAAATAGTATTTTTTTGAATACTGTTCATGCATCTTCTAACAGCACTAAACTTCCCCAAGCTTTGATGTGTTAGAGGATGCATGTATTTTTATGGGATAACAACAAAAGCATATAAACCAACTAGAACTGCCGTAACACCTAAAATCATTTTTTATTCCTCCAATCATTAAAATTAGTTAGAAGTTATTCTTTCAATAAGTAACTTCTACCACTCCATACTATCAAATGATTTGACGGAAATAAACAACAATTTGACAAATTTGCATAAAAACCAAAAAAAAGACCTCTTTTTTTTAATATTCGATTTTTCTATCGTAATTCTTGTTTTTTATATCATACGTGCAATTTTTAGGAGTGAATCATATGAACATAGGCGAAACATTACGTTTTTTCAGAAAGAAACTACACCTTACACAGAAAGAAATGTTGGATGATCATTTAGATCCTTCCTCTTATTCTCGCATTGAGCATGGAAAGCAAATCATCCGAATTGATACATTAGCTGAAGTTTTAAAAAAATTATCCCTTTCTCCAGAAGAATTTTTTTCACGTGTTTCTTTGGATAAGGAGCAAAAAAATTTTAGAGTATTGTTTTATTACTGTGCTGAACATTTAGATAATCAAACTACTAAACAAAAACTAATTGATTACTATCTTAAATTAGCTAAATTCCAAAATAACTTAAAAGAATTTTCTAATTATATTGTTATTAAAGCTTATTTTTCCTATTATTGGAAAGAAATTGATCCGATTAGTGAGGAAGAGATTCAAGAGATTTATGACTATATACTAAAAAAAGGGTATTACCAACAATATGATTACCTAATCCTTGCAAATACAATTAGATTTTTTAGCATGAAACAACAAGACTTAGTCCTTTTTCGAACTCTTCCAATAGTTGACGAATCTTTACGTGATCCGTTAACTATAAACTTTGCTTACAATATGCTGACAAATCTAATTTCTTCTAGAATTCATGATAAAGACTACGATGGTGCCGCGAAGTATTTAGCCATTGCTAAAAAACAAGACAAAGCAGGCAAAAATTATCATTTTCGTATGAATCTTCAATACTTAAATAATTTACTTGAATATTTAGTAACAGGAGAGCATCAATTTATGGAGTACATTTATGATTTTATCAAATTACTTGAAAATATTGGTGATATTCAGCAAGCTGAAACATTAAAAAAAGAGGTAACTTACTTGACTCACAGTAACTTCGCCAGAAAAAATACAAATGCGTTTCCAAATGGATTATTTAAATGTTGAGTTTGCTTTCATCTATTTATAAAACAGAGCTGTAATTTAGAAAAAATCTAAACTACAGCTCTGTTTCTATTCTCTAATCCAAATTATGTCCATTTGACTCGATCACTTGTTTGTACCAATCAAACGATTTTTTCTCATAACGATTCATTGTACCTTCACCATTGTCATCTAAATCGACATAAATAAAACCGTAACGCTTACTCATTTCACCTGTTGAAGCGCTCACTAAATCAATACAGCCCCAAGGGGTGTAACCCATTAAATCAACGCCATCTTTAATTGCATCTGACATCGCTTCAATATGACGACGTAAATAATCAATTCTATAGTCATCTTCTACATAAAAGTTTTCATCTACATTATCGATTGCACCTAGACCATTTTCGACAATAAACAGAGGTTTTTGGTAACGATCGTATAATTCATTCAAAGCAATTCTCAACCCCTCAGGATCAATCTGCCAGCCCCATTCGCTAGCTTCTAAGAATGGATTACGCACACCACCTAATAAGTTTCCAACTACCGTATCCTCTTCTTCAGCCGTTTCATTGACTGCAGAAGACATGTAGTAACTAAAGCCAATATAATCTACTGCATATTTTTTCATTAATTCTAAATCATCCGTACCTATTTCTAAATCAGATACCCCATATTTGTCAAACATCCGTTGTTGGTAAGCAGGATATTCACCACGCACTTGGGCATCCGTACAATAGAAATTGAATTCTTGATTTTGAGCTAGTGTTGCCATTTGATTGATTGGGTTTGCATCGATACTGTATGTTGTTGCATAAATGATCATACAACCAATTTGCATGTCAGGATTGATTTCATGACCGATTTTAACAGCTTTAGCACTTGCTACAAATTGATTATGCCACGCTTGAAAGACATTTTGATAATCACCAGCTCCAGTTGCTTTGACCATTCCTTGACTTAATGCAGGGAAATGAAAAGCAGAGTTAATTTCGTTGAATGTCATCCAATACTTTACCTTTTTCCCATAACGAGTCAACACCACTGTTGCATAATTTTCAAAGAAATCGATCACCTTACGATTTTTCCAGCCGCCATATTCTTTGGCTAAATGTAACGGCATTTCATAATGAGAAATTGTGATTACAGGCTCAATCCCATATTTCAAACACTCGTCGATTACTTGGTCATAAAACTTTAATCCTGCTTCATTCGGGGTTGCTTCATCGCCTTTTGGGAAAATTCTAGCCCATGCAATTGAGAAACGATAACACTTGAATCCCATTTTTGCAAATAGCGCAATGTCTTCTTTAAAACGATGATAATGATCGATGCCGCGATGGTTCGGGTAAATAAAATTGTCTTCATCGATTTCCCAATTAAACGTGTCACTGCCTAAAATTTGAAAACGTTGTTTGCCGCCAGGCATTGCATCTGCCACCGATAATCCTTTACCATCTGAACGATAAGCACCTTCCAATTGGTTGGCCGCAGTTGCACCTCCCCATAAAAATCCATCTGGAAATACTGTTGTTTTGTTTGACATACGATTTTCCTCCTAAATTTTAAAAGCGTCTGTTAGATAATAGAAATATACATCTGAGGAGATTTCCCCTTCATTCCTATATGACTTATTTCTAATAGAGCTAGACTAAATAGCTAGAGAGCATAACAGTGTAATGAGGGCTTATCTAACGAACAATCGCCAAGAAATCTTCACCATGTAAAACATCCGTTTGATCCATATCTAATACATCCAAATAGTCTCCACTATTTGTAACAACTACTGGCGTTACCACCGGATGACCTGCTGCTTTGATTTTTTCAATATCAAATTTGATTAACAAATCACCTTGTTTTACTTTATCACCTTGTTTTGCAAATATTTCAAATCCAGCGCCATCCATTTCAACAGTATCCATACCGATATGCATCAATACTTCTGCACCATCTTCCGTTGTGATCCCAACTGCGTGTCCTGTTGGAAATAGTGTTGTGATTTCTCCATTAGCAGGAGCATAAAGTTCACCTACTGTTGGCTCGATTGCGATCCCTTTCCCTAATGCACCTGAAGAAAATACTTGATCTTCAACTTTTTCTAAAGGAACGATTGATCCTGTAATTGGGCTCGTTAAAATAATTTTATCATTATTGTTGCCTGTTTGCGCTTCTGAACTAGTATTCTTCCCTTCATCAGATGCTTTGCTACCTTCTTCTGGCTTATCTTCAAATTTTAAAATAAACGTTAAGACAAATGCAATCACAAACGCAATCACTGTTCCAATGACTGCTGATACCAAACCAGAAGTATCTTTTGTATCTTGGGGGATAAAACCAGGTAAACTCAATAAACTAACCAAGCCAAATACATAGTTTTGAACGTGGCTGAAACCGATAAAAGCTCCACCAACAGCTCCACCAATACAAGCTGCAATAAATGGTTTTTTAAGTGGCAAAGTGACACCGTAAACAGTTGGTTCTGTAATACCAAAAACTGACGTGATTGTTGAAGATAAAGCTAAACCTTTTAACTTGACATTTTTTGTCATAAAGAAGACAGCTAATGCTGCACCACCCTGCGCTAATACAGCTGGTAAAAGCATTGGTGCCATCGTATCTACACCACCGCCTGCTGCTGAAAGGTTTAATAGCATGATTGGAACAAAGCCCCAATGCATACCGAACATTACAAACACTTGCCATAAACCACCCATAACGGCACCGGCAATAATTGGGCTGATTCCGTAAATACTATCATAACCTTTTCCTAGTAAATCACCTAAAATTGTTCCGATCGGGCCAATTGCAATAAAAGTAACTGGTGCCATCACAAGAAAAACAGCTAAAGGAACACAAATGATTTGTAAGAAAGAAGGGATTACTTTCTTAAAGAAACGTTCAACATGACTTTGAACATATACAGCTAAGATAATCGGAATAACAGATGATGTATATGCGCTAGCTCCGATGATTACAGGAATTCCAACAAAACTTAATGTTTGACCTGCCATTGCAGTAATACTTGGATGAACGAGTGCCATTGCCAAACAGACTGCTAAAAACTCATTTGTTTTAAATTTCTTCGCAGCAGTAAATGCTAGGAGAATTGGTAGAAATGTAAAAATTCCATCTGCAATTGCAAAAAGAACAACATAAACACCCGACTCAGCAGTCACCCAGTTTAATGTAACAGCTAATGTTAAAAACCCTTTTAAAACTCCAGCTCCAGCCATTGCTCCTAAGAAAGGCGTAAATATAGAAGAAATAATATCAATTAACTGGTTAAAGATATTGCCTTTTGGACCTTCATCTTTTGTTGAATCATCATCACCTAAACCACTATTAGCCATCAATTCTTTATACACGTCGCTAACATGGCTACCTATTACGACTTGATATTGACCGCCGCTTCGAACTACTTGAATCACATCTGGATCTTGATTTAATTTTTCAGTATTTGCTTTTTCCTCATCTTTTAATTTAAAACGCAGACGTGTCGCACAGTGAACTACACTATTGACATTCTCTTCTCCACCGACTAGCGTTAAGACGCGTTCAGCTATTTCTTGATTTTTACTCATTTTATATGCCTCTTTTCCTTAATTTTTTATATAAAAAAACCTAAACTGAAAAAACAATGATTTACTATACTTAAAAACAATAAATATAGATGAATCGCTTGTTTTTTCAATCTAGGTTTTGCCTGCTAAACAGTAACAATCCGCTTCGATTGAAAGTTAAATTTTTAATAAAAATAAATGCTATCCCTTTTTGTCTCCAACCACTCGCTGAATATGAATCGTCAAATAAATTTGTTCTGCCTTATCGATCGGCTTTTGGTATTTTTTGACTAGATAGTCATTGATTCTTTGTACTGATTGAAATGCCTTAGGATACTTACTTTGAATCAACTCATAAAGAAAATCATCTTCCTCATCATGTGCTTCATTTTGCAAATAACGTTGAGAAAAATACTGTAAATGTGTCACGATTCTTTGATAATTCAATGAATCTTCATCAAATGGTTTACCAAAATAACGACTAATGATTGTGAGAATATCTCGTACCATTTCGGTAGCTGACATCGTCACTTCCATATTTCCATTTGCCTGCTCACTATTTACGATATGAAACGCAATAAATCCTGCTTCACTCTCTGAAAAATCAACATTTAATTTTTCTTTGATCAGTGCCACACCTTTTCTAGCGATAGCAAACTCTTTAGGATAAAACTTTTTTGTTTCAAACATCAATGGATTGGGCATTTCAAGACCTTCATTTGCTCTCATGATCGCATAATGGATATGGTCAGTCAATGTTAAATAGATATTCGATGAAAGTTCGATTCCTAAATCTTCTTCCGCAATATCCACGATTTTTTTAACGAGCTCTACTTCTTCTACAGGAATGTCCGCAAATAACTGCTGAAACTGCCCTGAGGTGATAGAGTCTTTAAGAACAAACTCTTTTTCAATAAAAGTTGGATCGATTACATCGCCGATTTTTTTTTGAAATGCTAGTCCTCGGCCCATACAGACGATTTCTTCACCTGATTCATTTTTTGTCATAACGACATTGTTGTTTAAAATTTTTTCAATATACATGATGAACCTCACTTTTACAAATACAAATGAAAAAAACCTAGAATCCACCCAAACAAACTGCTATGGAAGATTCAGGTTTTGCCTGCCGAACAGTAACAATCCTTATTACATGCACAGCATAACATTATTTCCAAATATTTGCAACCCTTTTCAAAAAAACAAATAAAATTTTTTTTAGATAATCATTAAGAATTGTCAAAGCAAGATTGCAAACTTTTTGAAAAAGAGTTACAATCTATCCCAGAGTTTTAAAAAATACATATTTTCAAAGGATGAACTACATGTTTGAATCAATTTCTACACCTGATTTTGAAACACTCTATACTGAGAATCAACTTAACGTTATCGACATTCGTGAAACTGAAAGTTTTTTACAAGGGCACCTGGCACATTCAATGTCACTTCCAGCAACTGTTTTACCCAATATGTTAAAACAACTGAATAAAGATAAAACCTATCATATTATTAGCTACAGTGGACGTCGTTCTGAAGTTATTGCATCATTTATGGCCTCTAAGGGATTCCACGCTGTCCATGTAATTGGCGGCATGCAGCAACTATCAACTGCTGGCTAATATAGTATAAGAAAGTAGAACAAAAGTCCTTCGTTCTAAAGAAACCTCTCTTTAATTTGAATTAGTGTGCGAAGCAAAAGTATTCTTCCCTTTTGCCTCGCATTTTTTTATAGAATTTTGGTAAAACCATTGATTTTCTTACTTTTTATTAGTAAAATAGTTTTTGATTATAAATAATGATACTTAGGTATTCAAAGGAGACTTTACATGTCAAAACTACTTGTTGTTAAAGCACACCCACTTACGAAAGATGAATCTCGTTCTGTACGTGCGTTAGAAACATTTTTAGAAAGTTACCAATCGCAAAATCCAACTGATGAAATCGACATTCTTGATGTTTACGCTGATTTTGTTCCAGAAATCGATGAGGAACTACTTTCTGGATGGGGAGCATTACGTACTGGTACTGAGTTCACTGCCTTAAACGAAAATCAGCAAACAAAAGTTGCACGTTTCAATGAACTAACAGATCAATTCCTTGGTGCTGATAAAGTTGTCATTGCTAATGCTTTATGGAATTTAAATGTGCCAACTCGCTTAAAAGCTTGGGTCGACACGATCAACGTTGCTGGAAAAACGTTCAAATATACTGAAGAAGGACCTATACCATTGACAAGTGGTAAAAAAGCCTTACACATCCAATCAAATGGTGGTTTCTACGAAGGGCAAGATTTTGCTTCGCAATACGTAAAAGGAATTTTAAACTTTATTGGTGTTTCTGAGGTCGATCAATTGTTTATCGAAGGGATCGATCATCATCCAGAAAAAGCGGAAGAATTATTAGGAGCTGCAATGGATCAAGCAACAACTTTAGGTAAAACATTTTAAGAACAAAAAAGCCGAAACAGACTGATTGGTCTATTCCGGCTTTTTTTATTCAAGTTTTTTTAGTTCCTCTTCTTCATGATACAAACTTGATACATCTTTATACCATTCAAAGATATGCGTAATTATAACCTTAGCTGCGGCGTAAACGGGTATTCCTAGAATAACTCCTACTACTCCGAATAACTTTCCAGACGTCAGCAATACAACCAAAATCGTCACAGGATGAATGTCTAACTGACTCCCCAATACTAATGGGGAAATCACACGCCCTTCAATCGTTTGTTCGATAACAAAAACAACTAATACCTTCGCCAATAAAACTGGTCCACCCACAATTCCTAAAAAGATCGCGGGTACCATTGCCAGAAACGATCCTAAGTATGGAATCAGATTAAGAAATCCTGCTGTGATCCCCAAAGTAATTGCATAATCTAGTCCAATAAATGAAAAACCTAAAATAAACATAACAGCTACAGCGAAAGCTACTGTCAATTGACCACGAATATACGAAGAAACTTGTGAATTCACTTCTCCTAATACTTTCAATGTTGGTTTCCGCATTTTATTAGGTAAAAATTTCATCAAATAAGGTGCTAACTGCTTTCCGTCTTTTAAAAGATAGAACAAAATAAACGGCATTGTGATAATTGCTACAACAACTGTAGCAACCGCACCAACAAAACTTCCTAATCCTTGGACGGTGAAAGTAGAAATATTACGAATAATATCTCCTAATGAACTGATCAGCTTGTCTCCCATATCTTCTAACTGACTACGAAACTGAGCAAAAAACGGATTGCTCAAAATCTCTTGCATTTTTTTATCGATCGTATCAATATATTGTGGAAAATGATTTCCAAAACTAACCGTTTGTTCTTGAATTTTAGGAACGATCACTACAAGACCCCAGATAATCAAAGCAATCACAATGATAAACAATCCGATAATACTCCAAATTCGAGGGACTTGTTTCTTTTCCATATAATCAACAACTGGATTCATTAAATAGTATAATATCCCCGCCATGATCAGAGGTAAACCAACTACACCAATAAACTGCCAAACAGGTGTAAATAAATACGAAACTTTCGTAAAAACCAACAATATCAGTAATATTAGTAATATAATCAACAACGTTGTTACAAATTGATTATTCAAAAACCAACGCCAAAACCAAGAAAATCGTTTATCTTTCCCTTTCTCTTGTTCCATTTAATCACACTCCACGCGACACATATTCGATTATTGATCCAACCTTGATTGCTGGAAAGTCATTTGGAGTCAGGTATAACCCATTAGCAATGGAATCTTCTTTAGGCACTTCTGAAAAAACCAATGTCACATGAGCAATACTATTCAAGTTAGTATTAGCAAAAGCTCCAACATAGTTAACGATATATTCCTGTTCATCAATCTTTAAAAGATCTCCTTCTTTCATTTCTAATGATTGAGATTCTTGAAATTTTTGAATGACGGAATATTCTTTTAACCCATCTGTGGCGCTCTCACCAAAAAGTATGACCATCGGCTCTTTTTCATCTAATGCATGAGCACCAATTTCAGTAACTACAGCTTTCATAAACATATCGCTCCCTCTCCAATTAATCAATCTTCATTATAACATATAACTTTTTTTCTTAGGCGATAATTACAACTTTGAAAGCTATAAAAAAAAGTGGTTGGGACAAAACTCTTCGAGTCTTATCTCAATCACATGAAATCCGTATAAATGGCGGAGTAGGAATAGCTCACTCCCAGAGCTAACCATTTCTATCCAACCTCTTTTTTATGAGTTACATCTATTACAGTTTAAAACTAGTGAAATAATCATGATAAAATGGTTACTGTGACTTGTCTCCTACCCCAATTGATGCATTGAGACACGTCTGAAAAATGAAGGTCAATAATATTTCCCTTGATTGCGCCACCCGTATCACTAGCAATAGCTTCTCCGTAACCTTCAACATACAATTTTGTTCCTAGAGGAATCACGTTAGGATCAACTGCAATAGCCATTGGGTCAACTCTTAAATCTTGTCCCATAGCCGTCAAATTACCTCCGCCAATAAAACCTTCATTACAAGAATAAGCTGTAGCCTCCATCATCATAGTTTGTCCATTTGGTTTAGCATTTTCAGTTCGTTCTTGTTCCAATTGTGCTTGTTTTTTATCATCTTCTGCTTTTTGCCTTGCAGCTTGCTCTTTTTTTAGAGCCTCAGCTTTGGCTTTTGCAGCTTGTTCTTTTTTTAGAGCCTCTGCTTTGGCTTTTGCAGCTTGTTCTTTTTCTATTTTATCTTTAGTTAAAATAGTTGTTTTTACTAATTGAAAAGCTTTGCTTTCTGTTAATGAGTAGATCATCGAGCTAGATAAATTTTGTTCTGCTTGTTCCGAAACAACTGTATAATCAGGCAAACTTTTCATTTCACTTGTTTTGTTTTCTGCTGCATAAACTGGAATCATTGAGCCAGTGATAAAGCAGAAAATGATTAATAAAATCGGTAACCATCTTTTCTTCATTAAATAGTTTCCTCCCTAAAATTCGTACGAGAGCAATCATAGCACGAGGAAGGTCCAGAAGGGTTACTATTTAATTAAAGCTAAGTTACAGTAGTTTAGAAAGCGCTTTATCGATTGTTACATTGGAAATATTTTCATTTTTTATAGTGATATTGTGGTTAAATACATTAAACAATACCGCTACATCAAGCTTGATGTTTTTTTTATTAGAAAATACAAAAAAACATAACATCATTTTTTTTCATTATATTTATATGTTTAATTCAGATAAAAATCAAAAAAAACAGTAAAAACCACTTATATTACAAGTATTTTACAATAAAACAGATGATAAAAACAAAACTAACGTTATTTAATAAACCAACAAAGAACCGATCCAAACCTATAATTAGTTTGGATCGGCGTTATATTTATACCTATTTAAAAAAGTCTAGAATATGAGTCCAAATCTCTTCTTTGAACACATCTTTTGGATTTCCTCCGCCGACTACTCCATAACCGATCATCGTACCGGCAACAAATAAAATAATCACTAAGGCAATCACTACTAAAACTTTCAACAAAGTCACTATAATATAGCGTGTCGAACTCATATCTATTTCCCCTTTTAGCTAACTGTTGACATTTTCTTTTCTGTTGCTTTTTCGTCATTTACACGTTCCACTTTTGCTCCTAATTTTTGAAGTTTTTCATGGAATTTATAGTAACCACGATCTAAATATTCTAGATGTGATACACGTGTAATACCTTCTGCACGCAACCCAACTAAGATTAGAGCAGCAGCAGCACGTAGATCAGTCGCTTCTACAGCCGCGCCTTGTAATGATTGAGTACCATTGATAATAGCGATATTTCCGTCTATTTTCACATCCGCATTCATACGTTGCATTTCTTCTAAATGTTGGAAACGATTTTCAAAAACTGTTTCAGTTACAACGCTTGAACCATCTGCCACCATTTGCATTGCAGTCATTTGAGCTTGCATGTCTGTTGGGAAGCCTGGATGTGGCATTGTTTTGACATCAGTTGGTTTGATTACTTTAGGTCCAATGACACGTAAGCCGCCTCTTTCTTCACGAATAACAGCACCCATCTCAGTTAATTTAGAAATAAGTGGACGATTGTGTTCAGGAATTGCTTCTTCAATTAAAACATCTCCCTCAGTCATCGCTGCTGCAACCATAAATGTTCCTGCTTCAATACGGTCTTGAACGATTGAGTGTTCTACAGCATGAAGTTTTTCCACACCTTCGATACGCATCATTTCAGTTCCAGCACCAAAGATTTTAGCACCCATCTTATTCAAGATATTTGCCAAATCAACGATTTCAGGCTCTCTAGCAACGTTTTCGATTACTGTCATGCCTTTCGCTTTAACTGCTGCCATCATGATATTTTGAGTAGCACCCACACTTGGGAAATCTAAATAAATCGTATTTCCAATCAATTCATCCGCAATGGCTTCAATGTACCCATTTTTTTGAATGATTGTTGCACCTAATGCTTGGAAACCTTTCAAATGTAAATCGATTGGTCGTTTCCCAATTGCACATCCACCTGGCATCGCAACTTTTGCATGACCATTACGAGCTAATAAAGGGCCCATAACAACGATCGATGCTCTCATCTGACTAACATATTCATAATTAGCTTCAATGCCTAAAGGCTCAGTTGCATCTATTGTGACTTGGTTTTGTTCTTCGTCAAATTCAATGTCTACATTTAAATGTTTGATTACTTGATTCATTGTAAAGACATCAGATAGGATCGGTACATTATTTAATGTCGTTGTTCCTTCTTCTGCTAACAGGGTCGCTGCTAAAATTGGCAATACTGCATTTTTAGCCCCTTCAATTTTCACAGTTCCTTTTAATTGGTTACCACCATGAACAATAATTTGTTCCATTTTGTTCCCCCCAAAAAAGTTAGAATTGGATGCTTTGATCCAAAATCTTTTCTATTATACCACTATTTACCAACAAATAGTATCTTTTCTTTTTATTTATCAATAATTATGGGAAAAATACAATAAATAAGTTACGACACAATGCTAGAAACTCTAAGAAAAAAGAGCTTACAGTGAAACCAATCACAATTGAAAAAAAGACAATCAATAAACGTACTTGCGACGTTTGATGTGTTTTAAAAAATTGTTCTATTCGGATGGACTGCATTGCCCAGAAGCTAACGTAAATAAACATCATATGGCAGATGATCCGAATCACTGCATCAATACCAAAAAATTGCATAGATTTCTCCTTAATTTAAAAGCTGAACAAACTCGTTCAGTCTCAACTGAATAATAGTAAACATTAAGAGTAGAATTAATATTTATTTTTATTTCAAAAGGCTAGCTCGCAAAGCTAGCTAACATTAAAAACTAAACGAATTAGTTTAGCCCAACTAAATAATATGTTTGTGACATTTTTCTGGTCACAGACATAATTTTCCTTTTTTATCAAAAATATAATATAAAGACAGTTTATCATAAAATACCTTAAACAAAAAATAAAGATTCTTGCTTCTCATAAAAAGAACATATGTACGTTTTTTATTTTATTATAACAAGGGCTGGAACTTCGTTAAATACGTTGTCCCAGCCACTTATCCTTTAGGTATGTTTCGATACATTAATTCGATTGATTGCTCGGTGAAGTGCAACGGTTGCACGGCGTAGCTCATCCGTATTTGCATTTTCCTTCGCTTTTTCAATCATTCGTTCAGCTCGTTTTTTCGCACGTTCCGCACGACTAACATCAATGTCTCTTTCACGTTCAGCGCTATCGGCAATGATTGATACCACATTATCACGGACTTCCATGATACCACCATTCACAGCAATCCAATCCACGTGTGAATCCACATCTGTCCTGTTCACACGAACCTCATCAATCGCTAAGGGAACAATGATTGGCGCATGTTTGGGTAAAATACCGATTTCACCATCGGTTGTTTTAGCAACAACGATTGTTGCACGATGATCGTAAACCAGACCATCAGGAGTTACCACATTAACAGTTAAACAATCCATTGTGTGTCTCCTCCTTCTAGTAGTTCAATGTTTTGGCTTTTTCTATGACATCTTCGATTCTACCAACACTACGGAACGCTTCTTCCGGCAGGTCATCGTATTTTCCGTCAAGGATTTCCCTAAAGCCTTTAACAGTATCCGCAACTGGAACATAAGAACCAGGTTGCCCTGTAAATTGTTCCGCTACATTAAAGTTTTGTGATAAGAAGAACTGGATACGACGTGCACGGCCAACCAAGATTTTTTCTTGATCGGATAACTCATCCATCCCTAGAATTGCAATGATATCTTGTAACTCACGGTAACGTTGCAACACATGCTGTACTTCTGTTGCTACAGCATAATGTTCGTCTCCTACAACTTCTGGCGCTAAAGCGCTAGAAGATGAAGCCAACGGATCAACAGCTGGATAAATACCCATTTCAGTTAAACGACGTTCCAAGTTAGTTGTTGCATCTAAATGGGCGAATGCTGTTGCAGGTGCCGGATCAGTATAGTCATCAGCCGGTACGTAGATTGCTTGAATCGACGTGATTGAGCCTTTTTTAGTAGAAGTGATACGTTCTTGTAATTGGCCCATTTCGGTAGCAAGTGTTGGTTGATACCCAACCGCTGAAGGCATCCGGCCTAGTAAGGCTGAAACTTCAGAACCAGCTTGCGTGAAACGGAAAATATTATCGATAAACAATAGTACATCTTGACCCTCAACATCACGGAAATATTCTGCAATTGTCAAACCAGTCAAAGCCACACGCATACGCGCACCAGGAGGCTCATTCATTTGACCAAAAACCATGGCAGTTTTTTCAATAACGCCAGAGTCTTTCATTTCAAAGTAGAGGTCATTCCCCTCCCGTGTGCGCTCACCAACACCCGTAAATACAGAAATACCACCATGTTCTTGCGCAATATTGTGGATCAATTCTTGGATCAACACAGTTTTACCAACACCAGCACCACCGAACAATCCAACTTTCCCACCTTTAAGATAAGGAGCTAATAAGTCGATTACTTTGATCCCAGTTTCTAAAATTTCATTACTTGTACTTAAGTCAGCAAAATCAGGAGCTTTTTTGTGGATACCACTACGTATCGCATCCTCTGGGAAAGGCTCTTCCAAGTCAATCGTATCACCTAAAACATTGAATACTCTTCCTAATGTTTCTTTCCCAACTGGAACAGAAATCGGTTTTCCAGTGTCAATAACTTCCATTCCACGTTGAAGACCATCTGTAGACTCCATTGCGATTGAACGAATAACACCATCGCCTAATTCTAAAGCTACCTCTAGAACAACTTTTTGTTTTTCTTCGCCGTTTTTATAAACGACTAATGCATTGTTTATATCTGGTAAGGATTGATCTAATGAAAATTCCACGTCAACAACGGGACCGATTACTTCAACAATCTTTCCTGAACTCATGTGTCTTTCCTCCGTTTCGTTTGAAGAGGCCCCAAAACTATCGAGGTCACAACAGTTTTAGACCCTAACGAGGTCGTGATAAAAACCTGTCTTCTCTATTACTTAATAAGAAATTCAAGCGCCATTAGCTCGACTCTTGATTGTTACTCTAATGCAGCTGCACCAGCTACGATTTCGGTGATTTCTTGTGTGATCGCCCCTTGACGAGCACGATTATAAGAAATCGTCAGATCACTAATAATATTTTGCGCATTATCAGTGGCTGTTTTCATCGCAGTCATCCCAGCGGCATGTTCTGCTGTTTTTGCATCAATAATAGCGCCATAGATCAAGCTTTCAGCATATTGAGGTAGTAAATTATCTAAAATCGCTTCTTCTGAAGGTTCTAAGATATATTCTTGCTCATACGTTGTTGCTTCATCTGGATCTAAATCTGAAATCGGCAGCATTTTTTCTACGCGAAATTGGCTAGTTAATGAATTAATATGGTGATTATAACAAACATACAGCTCATCAAACACTTCATTTTCATACATCGTAGTCGCTGTTGAAACGATTTTTCTAACTTCATCAAAACCAGGTTGGTCGGTTAAACCTCGAAGTTCATATGCAACATTTATACCACGAGCTTTGAAAAAGTCCGCACCTGTTCCACCAATTGCAATCAACACAAATTCATCTTGAGATTGATGGTCATCCGTTATCATCTTCATTGTTTGTTTCAAAATTGAACTATTATAGCCACCAACTAGTCCTTTATCGGAAGTAATGACGATATAGCCTGTCTTTTTCACAGGGCGTGAGGTCAACATCATATGGTAGTTACCAGTTTCAGATGCTTCTTCACTGTCGTATGAATCCAATTCTTCTAGATCACTTAATTGAGCTGCAACAAGGTGAGTAACGATAGAACGAATTTTCGATGCATATTCTTGAAAACTCCTAGAAGCTGCTTCTGACTTTGTTAGCTTAGCGCCCGAAACCATCTGCATAGCATTAGTAATTTGACTGGTTTTTTTAGTTGAAGCAATGCGTTGTTTGATTTCATTTAATGAAGCACCCAATTCTTGTCACCTCTCTTATGCATTTTGAATTGATTCAAGTGTATCTTTGGCTGTTGATCCTTCTGAGTTAGCGGCACCAAAGATTTCTTTGAATTCGTTAATTGCGGCATCTAGATCTTCTGATTTCGGTAAGTCTTTCGTTGTACGAATTGTTTCAAATAATTCAGGGTGTTTTCCATCTAAAAAATCAAATAGTTCTGATTCGAAATCTAGAATTTTTGCAACACTGATATTATCTAAAAATCCATGCGTCAAAGCATATAAAATGACGACTTGTTTTTCGACTGCTAGTGGTGCATGCAATTTTTGTTTTAGGATTTCAACGGTACGGCGACCTCGGTTTAATTTCGCTTGCGTTGCCGCATCTAAATCAGAACCAAACTGAGTGAAGGCTTCTAATTCGCGGTAACTAGCTAAGTCTAAACGAAGAGTACCTGCTACCTTTTTCATTGCTTTAATTTGAGCTGAACCACCAACCCGTGATACAGAAAGACCAGCATCAACGGCTGGACGAGTTCCAGCATAGAATAAATCACTTTCTAAGAAAATTTGTCCATCTGTGATTGAAATAACATTTGTTGGAATATAAGCAGAAATGTCTCCAGCTTGTGTTTCAACAAATGGTAAAGCGGTCATTGAACCGCCACCTAGTTCATCACTTAATTTTGCTGCACGTTCTAATAAACGTGAATGCAAATAGAAAACATCCCCTGGATAAGCTTCCCTACCTGGCGGACGGCGTAATAGTAATGAAAGTTCACGATAAGCAACAGCTTGTTTTGATAAGTCATCAAAGATGATCAAAACGTGCTTGCCGTTATACATGAATTCTTCCCCCATCGCAGCTCCTGCATAAGGCGCAATATAAAGTAATGGAGCCGGTTGAGATGCTCCCGCATTTACGATGATTGTATAGTCAAGAGCTCCATAAGCTCTTAACGTTTCAACTTGATTACGTACCGTTGATTCTTTTTGACCAATAGCGACATAGATACAAATCACATCTTGACCTTTTTGATTGATGATCGTGTCAATGGCAATCGATGTTTTACCGGTTTTGCGGTCACCAATTACTAATTCACGTTGCCCACGACCAATTGGCACAAGTGCGTCGATTGCTTTAAGACCAGTTTGCATTGGTTGATCAACTGATTTTCTTTGCATAACACCTGGTGCAGCAGCTTCTACTGGTCGTGTTTTATCTGTTTTGATTTCGCCTAATCCATCGATTGGTTGACCTAATGGATTAACAACACGTCCAATTAGTGCTTCACCGACAGGGACTTCCATGATTTTACCCGTGCGCTTTACTTTGTCGCCTTCTCGAATGGTTTCAAAATCACCTAAAATGATAATACCGACATCATTAGTTTCTAAATTTTGTGCCATTCCGTATGAGCCATTAGAAAATTCAAGTAATTCTCCGCTCATTGCGTTTTCTAATCCATGGGCACGAGCGATTCCATCCCCAACATATGTGACAGTTCCAATTTCTTCGACTGCTAATTCTTGTTGATAATTTTTGATCTGTTCCTTAATCAAGGCACTGATTTCTTCTGCTTTGATAGCCATTCAATTCACCTCTTTATTGTGCTGAACGTTATTTTAATAACAATTCTTGGATTCGTTCTAATTGCTTATGGATACTGCCGTCGATCACTTTATAATTGGCTTCTATGATTACGCCACCAACGATATCAGGATCGATCAGATTGATTAAATTAGCTTGTTCATAGCCTAAAAGTTTCGCTGCTTTTTCTTCCATTAATTGATGCTGTTCTTTCGACAATGGAACGGCTGTTAAAGCTGTTCCTAAAAGTAAGCTTTTATGTTCATCATAACGTCTTTCGTATTCATCGATCATCAATAATAAATCGTTCATACGAGAGTAGTTATAAACAACATATAAGAAGTTCTCTATCGTCCCTTCAATTCCACTTACTAATTGTTTCATGATTTCGTCTTTTTCATAAGGTTCAAGACGCACATCACTTAAGATATCGCCTAATTCTGGAACTTCGTGGAAAATTTCCCTAAGTTTTAATAAGTCTTGATAAATGCTATCGGCTTCTTCATTTTCAATCGCCAACTCAAACAAAGCTTTACCATAGCGTTTACCTACTGTGTATTTATCTAACTTCATTTGACTTACCTAAACCTTCGATATAAGAATTGATCAATGAATCATGTGCATCCGGAGTCAATTCTTTGTTTAAAATTTTCTCTGCAATTTGTAGAGACAAACTTGCTACTTCATCTTTAACAGATGCTAATGCTTCTTCATGCTCTTGAGAAATATCTTGACGTGCTTTTTCTCGTAAACGCGAAACTTCATCATTGGTTTCTGATAAGATTTTTTGACGGTTTTGGTCTCCACTCTCTTTCGCATGTTTGATGATTTCTGCAGCTTCGGATTTAGAAGAAAGCAATTTTTGTTGACGTTCTTCTTGCAACTTAGCTGCTGCGATTCGAGATTGTTCTGCAGAATCTAAATCGTTGGCAATTTTATCTTCACGTTTTTTTAACATATCAGTGATTGCTTCCCAAGCGAATTTCTTGATTAGAAGCATCAAAATTAGAAAAGCGCCACTTACGACAATCATCGTACCAATTGTTGTACTAGGGCCCGCTTCACCGATTACTAAATAATCTAGCATGAAGTTTCAACTTCCTTTCTCTGCAATTCTCTGTGGTACTGTTGTTGAATTATGTTCTTTATACGGTTTGGTTCACCTTATTTGGTGAAGCCTGATGTTTCTTTTTTAAAGTAGCTTTTCTCACTACGTTCGCAAGTATTGCTCATCATCAGCTCTGCCAGATTTGTGATAGCTACAAACTTAACTTGATGTTTTTGGCGTTCTACTTTTGTTTTGGAGAAGCTTGATGTTTCTTTTAATAGGTTACTTCTCTCTCTTCGTTCGCCAAGTACTGCTCATCATCAGCTCTGCCAGATTTGTGATAGCTACAAACTTAACTTGATGTTTTTAGCGTTCTACTTTTGTTTTGGAGAAGCTTGATGTTTCTTTTAATAAGTTACTTCTCTCTCTTCGTTCGCCAAGTACTGCTCATCATCAGCTCTGCCGAAGGCAGTCGCTGTGATTCGCAGCAAAGAAAGCAGTAACGCGTGGCGTTTTAAAAACTCAGCGTCCTGCCTTCTAAAGAGATTATTTAAGCACTAATAACAATGCAATAACTACACCTAGAATAGGAACCGCTTCGATCAAGGCTACCCCGATAAACATTGTAGTTCTTAGTTGTCCAGCCATTTCTGGTTGGCGTGTCATTGATTCGATTGTTTTTGAGATAACTTTTCCGTTACCATAAGCTGCTCCGATTGCTGCTCCGAAAACTGCGATTGCTGCTGCGATATAATTCATTATTGTTTTCCTCCTAAGAAATAGTTGTTTTTATTTATTGTTTATTCTTCGACTTCAACTTTATGAGCCATGTAAACCATTGATAATGTTACAAAAATAAATGCTTGAATTCCGCCGATAAATAATGAAAAGGCTAACCAGATCATCTCTAGCGGTATTGCGAGTGGAATCGTCCAAAGTCCTACACTTGATACAAGTCCTGCAATCAGTCCAAGTAATACTTCACCGGCAAAAATATTTCCGTATAAACGTAGTGCCAAAGTAAGCAAGTTCGTAAATTCTTCCATCAATTTAATCGGCATTAAGAAAGATACTGGACTTAAAAAGCTATTTTTAAAATATCCTTTTAAACCAAAACGACTAACGCTGAAGAAATGTGTTAAAGCAATCATGATCAATGCTAATGTCAATGTGACCATTGGATCGGCTGTTGGGCTCTTCCAATACGTATAATCCCCGATTGCCACTTTCGTTACTAAACCAATAATATTAGCAACTAGAACAAACATAAACATCGTAAATGCTAGCAGGTGAAAATTTGTTACCTCTTTACTCGGCATATTGTCGGTAATGATACTTCGAACAAAATCAATGAGATACTCAATGACATTTTGTTTGCCTTTAGGTTTCATTTGAATATTCCTTGTGCAGTAATATACTATCCCAAAGACAATGACACATGTTAACAGAACCATTAAGCAAATTGTTCCGTCAAACCAAATTGGCCCAATCTTGAAGAGTAGTGTCTTCTCTTCCAAATTTTTTCACCTCTTTTCCAACAAACTTGCGAGAAGCTTAAAAAGGCTTCTATTTCTTAACCACACGTATCATACCACCAACAATGAATAATTTCAAAAGAATTTCATGAAAATTGGACACTTCTTTTAATATGACAAAATAATAGTAGAATAAAGTCTCATTGGTATTTGGTGGCACAAAGGTTGGTCACAGAAAAAACGATGAAAACTCATCAGTTTCCTTACACTCTACCAAATTTTTCACATAAGATAAAGCAAAGAAAACAAATATGCGAAAAAGTATAAAATAACCATTGAATCAATTTCATTTCTCAAAAAAACAGATATAAGTGGTTGATTAACGTAAATTATTTTTTAAAGTTCGGTCAATTTCACGATTGATTTCTTTGCGTTTCAAATCTTCCCGTTTATCATATTGTTTTTTCCCTTTTGCAAGACCGATTAATACTTTAGCATAACCATTACGGATATAAACTTTTAGTGGGATAATCGTGATTCCTGTATTTTTAGTCTCAGCAATCAATTTAGCAATTTGCTTTTTGTGTAGTAATAACTTTCTTGTCCTTAAAGGATCATGATTAAAAATATTCCCCTGCTCATATGGACTGATGTGCACATTGAGCAGGTAGGCTTCACCATTTCGGATTCTAGCAAAGCCATCTTTTAAGTTGATCCGTCCATTTCGAATCGATTTTATTTCAGTTCCTTGTAAAACAATACCCGCTTCCATTGTATCAACAACAGTATAGTCATGCCTCGCTTTACGGTTTTGGGCAATCAGTTTTCCTTCCCCTTTTGGCATCCCCATTCCTCCGTTTTCTATTTTTTCTTCTGTTTCTTCGCTTTTTTCTTTTTGACTACTTCTTTATAAAATGGTTTTTTCCCTTTTTTCTTGTTCTTCTTTTGGGAGAATGGTTTCTTGTCTGTCTCCTTGCGATCAGAAGTTCGTTTTCTGCGACTATCTTGACGTTTCTTTTGTTTTGGCGCTTCAAGTCTCTCTACTTCTTCAGCTTCTAAAAATTCAAAATCGATTTCTCTGGTTTCAGGATCGGCTTTGTCTACTTTAACTTTGACTTTTTGACCGATTTTTAAGGTCATTCCAGTTCGTTCACCAACTAAAGCCATATGATTTTCAATAAAATGGAAGTAATCTTGTTTCAGATTGTTGACATGGATCAAGCCTTCGATCGTATTTGGCAATTCAACAAAGAGACCAAATCGAGTGACAGAACTAATGACACCCTCATATTCTTCGCCGATTTTATCTGCCATAAATTCAGCTTTCTTCATTGAATCAACTTCACGTTCTGTCTCAACAGCACGACGTTCCATTCTAGAACTATGATCCGCAATATCTGGTAAATCTTGTTCCCATTTTTCTTTTAGTTTCTCTGAAACCGTACCTTCATAACTACGAATCAATCGATGTACGATCAAATCTGGATAACGACGGATCGGTGAGGTAAAGTGAGTGTAATACTCTGCTGCTAGTCCGTAATGGCCATAATTATCTTCCGAATAACGCGCTTGTTGCATACTGCGCAGTAACATTGTATTGATCACAGCCTCTTCTGGTTTATCAGCTACTTGTTCTAAAACTCTTTGCAAATCTTTTGGGGTAATATCAGTCTTTGTCCCTTTGACTAAAATACCTAATACAGCTGCAAAGTCAAAGAAACGCTGCATTTTTTCTTCTTTTGGTTGCTCGTGGATTCGATAAATAAACGGTAATTTCAAGTCATTAAAATGTTTTGCCACCGTTTCATTTGCTGCTAACATAAATGATTCGATCAAGCGTTCACCCACACCTCGTGTACGAAGTAAGATATCATGAGGATGTCCTTCAGAGTCTACTAATACTTTGGCTTCTCGATCTTCAAATGAAATCGCACCACGATTTTCCCGCATTTGTTCAAGAATATGGTGAAGTTCCCCCATTTCTTTAAACATTGGTAGTAATTTTTCGTAACGCTTCATCGTTTCTGGTTTCTGTTCTTCTAAAATTTCATTGACAGCCGTATAAGTCATTCGTTCAGTTGTTTGGATCACACTTTGGAAAATGTCATGCTTCACAACGTGACCTTCAGGCGTTATCTCCATCTCACAGCTCATTGTAAGTCTTGGCACATTAGGGTTCAATGAACAAATACCATTAGACAAGCGTTGCGGGATCATTGGTACAACACGGTCTGTTAAGTAAACACTGGTCCCACGTTCGTATGCTTCTTGATCTAAATCGCTACCTTCAGTTACATAATAAGAAACATCTGCAATATGAACACCTAAAAAATAATGGCCATTGTCTAACTTACGAACAGTAACCGCATCATCTAAATCTTTAGCGTCTTCACCGTCGATTGTTACGATCATTTGATCCCGCAAGTCTCTACGACCTTTGATATCTGCCTCTGAGATTGCATCAGGCACTTTGTCAGCTTCAGCAATTACCTCATCTGGAAAACTTGTTGGAATACCATGAGCTACGACGATCGACAAAATATCCATGCCAGGATCATTTTTATGACCGACTACTTTTTTGACGATTCCTTCTAAACTCTTTGGGTATTCTTTCTCAGGATAATGTGTCACTTCCACGATCACGATGCTACCATCCACTGGTTTGATTCCTTGGGCAGCGATGTTGAACGTTAAGCCTGTCATTTTTTTATCTTTTGGCACCGCATATCCGTATAGATCTGATTCACTTACTTCTTTTTCATCATAAGCAACAAATTCGCCAACGACTTGCGTGATTGCGCGAGTTTTGATTGCCACGACTTTCCCTTCAGCACCACGGTCTGAAAATGCATCTGCTGGTTGAACAATGTCGATGACTACGATATCACCATCCATCGCAAAGTTCACAGCTTCTTTTGGAATATAGACATCCGCTTCTTCTGGATCGATCGTTACAAAACCGAAGCCTCGTTCATTCGCACGAAATATCCCTTCAATATCGCCATTTTGTTGTGGTAAACGGATTTTTCCTTTTTTAGTGAATTCTACTGATTTTTCCCGTTCCATCGTTGCAACGGTTTGAACAAGCAGTTTAAAATCTGAGCTTTTTTGTAATTGCAGCCCTTCTGCGATTTCTTCCATCGAAAAACTCTTTTTTGTATGATTTTCCATGAAAAATAGGATTTTCTCCTTGATTGTTTGTTTTGTCATTCTTTCTCCTCACTCCAAGATAGTGTATTCAAAAATGTTAACACATCTTGTTCTAGTTGTTTATGATCTGGTCCAATTGTTAAAACATGTCCGCTATTTGGATACCAGTTTAATGTAAATCGTGTTTGGGTCAGCGCTCTAGCAGTCTGATAAACACCCATAGGATCGATCATTTCATCACTTCCAGCTTGCGCCATAAAAACGGGAACTTGGATTTGATCAAGTTTTCTTGCTGTTTGTTCAGAATACGATTCGATATCTTTTAATTGGCTATAGGATGCTTCTTTGATTTTTACCATACGCTGTGCTCGTTCATCACTTGAAACTCCTGCTGTTTTCAAGACTTTATCAGCATATAAGACAAAATTTTCAGGTACTTTATTTTTTACTGGAAAAATTGGTGAGCAGAAAAAACCACCGCCGATGATTCCTTCTAATTGGTTTGTTAATGTCCCCATCGTAAAAATACCACCCATTGATAAACCAAAGACCGCTATTTCTTGATGTCCTTTTTCCTTTAAAAACTGTACAGCATCAATTGTGTCTTGCCACCAATCATTGGTCGACTTTTCCAAAATATCTTCTGGTGCAACAGTTGCATGTCCAGAAAAATTAGGTGAATACACCGTATAATTTTCTTTCTCTAAATAACGACTCAACATACGAACATCGTTACTACTTCCTGAATAAGCGTGCAAGAGTAATACCGCACGGGAACCATTTTGCGTAAATAATGGTTTAGGTAGACTTATTTTTTTCACTATTCAATTCACCTCATCCTCATTTTAGCACATTATCTATTGAAAGCCTTATGAAAAGAAAGATGTTTCAAGAACTTTTCACAGATCGTTTTTAATATTTTTTAAAGAAAAAAAGCCCCTCCGTAAATGAGGGACTTCAAAGGTCTTACTTTGATGATAATAATACTAAAATAAATAATAGTAACATCCAAACAGCACCAATAATTGCTGTTGCGCGTTGCATAACAGCTTCAAATCCGCGTGCTTTTTGTTTACCGAAAAGTTTATCTGCGCCACCTGTAAATGCACTCGCTGCACTGTTTTGTTTACTTGGCTGCATCATAACGGCAATAACCATCACTACTGATAGGATGATCACAAGTGTTAAAATAAAATTATACATAGTCTAATTCTCCCTTATTCACAAAATACATCTATTATACTTTAGCATATTTTTTGTACAAATACCAGTTGTATTTGTAATCACGCTAATTGTTTTGATGCATATCGAAAGAAAAAACGATCTGTGTCTCGCTCATCAAACACAGATCGCATGCATTAAGTTCTTAAAACATCTCCATATTCAGGCTTCGTATCAAATTCTTTTTTTGCAAAAGGACATAATGGGATGATTTTTTTTTCTTCGCGCCGTGCCTTCTCTACACCATTAAATACTAATTTCTCCGCTAGTTTTTGGCCTCTATATGTTGGGTCAACAAATGTATGATCGATGATCATCATTTTATCTCCAGCGTTAGACCAAGTCATTTCACCAATTTCTTGATTTTCATCATTAAACAATACAAAACGATTTTCTTCTTCTTTGATTTCCATCTTTATTTTCCATCCTTTCTAATGTATTTTAAAGCGCCACTCGGACAAGTGTTAATCACACGAATATCATCCTCAACACTGCCATTATCAGCTATGATCCACGGGCGTCGACCTACTTCAAAAACATCTGGATTACCACGTACACAATTCCCAATATGAGCACATATATCTTTACTATAATAAATATCTAAAACTTCTCCTGAATATTTGCGATACCCTTCTTCCAAAAGCACTTCTTCTGTTACGTTCTTATCATTTATTTTGCTTCCATCCATCATATTTTCCTCCTAATTTAAAGCTGAACAGACCCGTCTAGCTTTGTTTGAAAAACAGGAACCTGTAACTGAGGTGTTTTTTATATCCGTATATAATCTATCTTTTCCACAAAAAAACTGCCTGTAACATTCGTTAATTATAAAATCACGATTGTTTTTTTAGTTTCTGATAAGTTGATTTTAACAATTTAAAACTATACTTGCAACTATCTGTTCTCTTAGCACAGGCAGCTGCAATCCTGTTCAAAACGAATCATTTTTTGCTCGTAAGGAAGAAAGAATAGACACTGTGTCTACCACCTCTTGTAGCACTGCCCCAAATAAAGCTGGAATGATTCCTGTACTCGCTATCAACATCAAAATTGTACAAATCGCAATACCGATCATAACAGATTGTTTAGCAATTTTCATCGTGTCTTTAGAAATTTTAACTGCTATGCTGACCTTTTCCAAATCGTCTTTTAAAATTACTGCATCAGCCGTTTCACTTGCCGCGGTAGCCCCATGAGCGCCCATCGCAATCCCTATATCCGCAATTGCTAAAGAAGGCGCATCATTCACACCATCTCCGACCATAATCACTGGGCGTAAAGTATCTGGTATTTTCTTTAACACATCAATTTTATCTTGGGGTAAACACTCTGCATGAACCTCGCTAATCCCTACTTCTTTTGCGATATCATTTGCCACTTTTTGATGATCTCCTGTTAACATCAGTAAATGAGATACCTTTAGTTTCCGTAATTTTCTCATAGTTTCTTTGGCTTCTGGACGAATACTATCAGTAAAAGTAATGTAACCTAAATAATGGCCCTCTTGAGAAACATAAACAATGGTTTGATTTGCGATTTCTCCAATTTTTTCTTCAGATACAAAAGCTGGTTTTCCAACACGAATCACGTCTCCATCAATTGTCGCTTTGACACCAGAGCCCGTTACTTCTTCTAGATTAGAAGCTTTTTTCAATTTTTTTGAAGATGAAATATTTGCTACGAGTGAGCGAGCTAATATGTGGCTTGATTCCTGCTCCACACTGGCTGCTAATAGTAATAACTCTTCTGTTGCTATTTCACTTTCAGAAACAATCTTGTCAACTGATAAAACACCGCTAGTAATCGTCCCGGTTTTATCAAATGCAACCGATTTTGCTTCTGCCATTTTTTCTAAAGTCGTTCCTGTTTTCACAACGATCCCATTTCTACTTGAACGACTCATCCCGGCAACTAAAGCTATTGGTGCTGCTAAAATCAATGGACACGGAGAAGCTACAACTAGCACTTCTGCAAACCTAGTTGGATCTTTTGAAACAAACCACGCAACTCCTGCAATCACATAAGCTGTAATAGTAAATGGTACAGCATAACGATCCGCCATCCGAACAAACTGAGCCGGCTGCGCTTCTGATTCTTTAACCAATTTCACAATAGTTTGATATTGACTATCTGCTGCACTTTTTTCTGCTTTCATCGTTAGGGAACTGTCACCATTGATTGAGCCTGACATCAATGAATCACCTAAAATTTTGTTCACGGGTCGTGATTCACCTGTCAAAGAAGATTCATCCACAGCGGATGCGCCATTTGTCACAAAGCCATCTACGGGAATTATTTCCCTTGGCTTAACCACAAGATTGTCGCCTATAGCGACTTTTTCTACTGAAATATCTAACAACTCTCCATCAATCAGCTGATGTGCTTTTTGAGGTGAATTATCTAGTAACGATTTTAATTCTTTATTGGCTTTTTTAGCTGCATAATCTTCAAGAGAATCCCCTCCTGTCAACATGATCAAAATCATTAAACTTGCCCAATATTCTCCAACTGCCAATGTTGCAATGATTGCAGTGATTGCTAAAATATCGACTCCATATCGTCCAGATTTCAACGTTTTTATCATTTCTACTAACATAGAAAATGCCATTACAGATCCTGTAATGATGATAATACCGTATGCCCATGCGGACTGATGAAAAATTAATTCAAATAATAACGCCAATATCCCAATCGCAATCGTAATAATCAATTTCGTTAAATGTTTCATCTATACCACTCCTTTTGAAAAGTTCCTCACCTTACATTAAGATTACTCTCAGTTAGAGAAATAACAAAATTAAAGGGCTTAAATGAAAATGAATGTCATTCTTCATTACGTCTTGCTTTAATAAAAAGAAGGTGTGACATAACTCTACGAGTCACATCACACCCTTAAACAATCCGAATAAACAGTAAGAGCAAAAACAGCTCATTTGGAAATAAGCACTTCTGCCTCAATCTTTTTCTACCTTTAGATAACTCTTTTTTTCTTTTTGATCCGTCGATTTTCTTTTGCCTTTTCAACTTCATAAATGGCTCTCGTCATAAATAGTGAGATATAGTTAAAGATGGAGCGACTTCCAAGAATCAATGGTAGATAGAACAGAACATTTCTTGTAAATAGTGACGTCAACATAAAGAAATCACCAAAGAATAAGAAGCAAACTAAAAATGCGATCAGCAATAAACCAATCATGATCTGTTTTTTCAAATCTAATGGACGTGCAGCTCTTAGCAAAACTTGAAATCCTACGCAACCAGTAAGCAACACACACATCGTAGAAACGTCTTGGTGAGATAAATCAAACCAAATTCCAGCTAACTGTAAGACTAAAATATTAAAAACAACCGTCAACGCTCCTGGTACTGAAATCCTCAATATATTCGTCAAAAAATGTCCTTTGATCCTTTGATAGTTCGGTTCTAATGCTAAAATAAAAGATGGTATCCCAACCGTCAAGGTATTGATTGGCGTTAGTTGTAATGGCGCAAATGGATATGGTAAGAATAAAAAGATAAATGTTACGGCAAGAATAGCCGAATAAATCGTTTTTACCATATACATCGATGCAACACGCTCGATATTGTTGATAACTCTGCGCCCCTCATTCAGTACTTGTATCATTGAACTAAAATCTGAATTCAACAATACAACATCTGATACTGCACGAGCAGCGTCACTTCCACTAGCCATTGCTACACTCACATCAGCTTCTCTTAAAGAAAGAATATCATTCACACCATCACCTGTCATACAGGTTGTATGACCGTTTTGTTTTAAGGCTTGAATCAATTCTCTCTTTTGGTAAGGCGTTACTCGACCAAAAACAGTTGTATTCTCCACCAATTCATTAAAGTTTGCTGAATCAGAAATGGTGCTCATATCCACAAAATTTTCTGCCCCAGCGATTCCTGCTTGCTTTGCTATTTGTGAAACCGTAATCGGATTGTCACCTGAAATGACTTTTAGCGTGACATCTTGTTTGGCGAAGTAAGAAAATGTGTCGATAGCATTTTCACGAATCGTATCTGCAATAATAAAAATTGCTACAGTTTCTTTCTCTTGTGGTAATTTTGGGCTTGTTAATTCTTCAGAAAAATGAACTAAAATCAAGACGCGATCTCCTTGTTCATTGTAGGGAGCTAATCTTTGTCGTAACTCTTCTGGTACGTCTGAGTATATAAATTCTGGCGCTCCCATAACAAATGAACCTTTTTCTTCAAAAGTCACACCGCTCCATTTTCGATCAGAAGAAAACGGAATCACTTCTTTGACTTTCCAAGCTGATTGAGACAATGGAAATCTCGTTCTAAGAACTTTAGCCGTAGCATTTTGATCAGAAAGTCCTGCCATCATTTCACTCATAGCACGTTCGATTTCACTTGCTGGAAAACCCGCTTGAGGAATCAGCTCTTTAAAGGTTAAACTCCCATCTGTAATAGTTCCTGTTTTATCCAAACAAATGGTGTCCACGCGTGCAAGAGTTTCAATACATGATAGACGTTGAATCAAGGTTTGTTTTCTAGCTAAATTAGCTGCGCCAACCGCAAATGCCACACTTGTCAACAACATCAATCCTTCTGGAATCATACTAATCAATGCGCCAGAAACACCTAAAACCGTTTTTGGAAATGACTGAGTCGATTGGTATTGGGACCAAAATAACAGCAAACCGATTGGAACAATAGCAAAGGTCAGCCCTTTGATCAAAAGGTTCAGAGAATTCATTAGTTCAGAAGTCGAATGCTTTTCTGTTTTTGCTTCTTTTGATAATTTAGAGACAAAATTGTCTTCACCGACTGCAGTAATTTTTACAAAGCCTAATCCTGAGGTAATAAAACTTCCACTCATAATTTTGTCACCATTTTGTTTTGTGATCTTATCTGATTCTCCAGTTAATAAGGACTCATCGACTTCCATTCCCTCTGCATGCAAAACAATGCCATCAGATGGAACTTGATTGCCTAAAGTCAAAACTAAGACATCGCCTAAAACTATTTCATCTTGAAAAATATTCGTCAATTGATTCTCTCTTAAGGCTGTTACCTCTGTTTTATTCACGATGGATAGTTTATCGATCGTCTTTTTAGCGTGAATTTCTTGAATAACCCCAATTGCTGTGTTAATAATGATGATCCAGAAAAATAATGCATTTTTAGGATAACCGACAGCGAAAACTGCAACTGCTAAAAATAAATTGATGAAATTAAATAGCGTTAGGGAATTATCTAAAATGATCTGTTTTGTGGTTCTAGATAGATCCTCAACTTCTTTGTTAGTCTTCCCCTCTGCATAAAGTTGTTGGACTTCTTGATTAGAAAGACCTTTAATATTGGCAGGAATCCGAATGTTATCAGTATTCATGTTTTGCGATTTTTCTTCAGATGAAAGAAACTCCTCATTATCTATATCTCTTTTTTTCCTAAACAATTTTTTCATATTTTCATTCACCCTCTTATTACTATTGTTAAACCAATTGTAGAGTAATTTACCCAATGTTTCAGAAAACTACTTTAATTTTACACTTTTTTTAACCATTTGAACAAAATGAAGGTATTCTGATTTGAAATTAAATTAAAAAAAGAAAGGCTAATTTTTTAGACTCTCTTTCTGATTGATTTGAATGGACTCACTTTATTTTGAAAACGAGACGACAAACGTTTACTTTATATTATAGTGAAACTGATGAGCTGTTTGGTAGACGTTTCGCTATAATAATTTCAATCCACTCACTCCATATTAGAGTGAGACGCTAGGTATTGCTTAGCATGTTTGTATTGTTCTTTAATTTCAATCCACTCACTCCATATTAGAGTGAGACATTATAACGATTATTGGTTGACGCTCACATATAAATTTCAATCCACTCACTCCATATTAGAGTGAGACTCAAAATAACAACTCCTATGCATGGTAATTAGAGATTTCAATCCACTCACTCCATATTAGAGTGAGACCAAGTCCAGTTTCAAGTCAGATGAAGTTTTGATAATTTCAATCCACTCACTCCATATTAGAGTGAGACGAAAGAGCGAGGTATCTTATAATGCATAAAACAATATTTCAATCCACTCACTCCATATTAGAGTGAGACTCTTTATTGCCGAAATCACTTGTTAAATCAACAATTTCAATCCACTCACTCCATATTAGAGTGAGACCAGCGTATCTTTATTGTTGTATGGTACTTGATGGATTTCAATCCACTCACTCCATATTAGAGTGAGACTGCGAAAAAAAAAGATTTTTCTCCAAAAATCTCTCATTATCACTAATTTCCCTTATAAACTCAGAAAAACATTAAAATAAAATGAGAAAAACTGTTAAACGAAAGTTTTTTCTCTCTAATTTTGGTGCGGAACCCTCAGTGATTTTATGGTCACTTGGGGTTCGCACTAAAAATTTATTTATTTTGTTTACTAACTACTGCTTCCAAAAGTCATCAAAAATTGAAATCGGCATGTGTCGTTTATGTTGAGTTTTTTTATACCAGTTTTCGATCGTTTCCTTGGCCTTATCCGATACAGGTTTTCCTTCAACATAATCGTCAATCTCATCATAGGTTACACCAAGTGCCGCTTCATCGGCTACCAATGGTTTGTTATCTTCTAAATCGGCAGTTGGAATTTTAGTATACAGCTCCTCAGGAGAACCTAGCTCCTTCAATAAAGCTTTCCCTTGACGCTTATTTAAGCGAAATAACGGTAAAATATCTGCACCGCCATCACCATATTTTGTATAAAAACCAGTAATATTTTCAGCTGCATGATCTGTTCCAATTACAGCACCAGCATTCTCTCCCGCAATCGCATATTGAACAATCATTCGTTGACGAGCTTTCATATTTCCTTTATTGAAATCACTGATAGAAACACCAGATTCCACAAGTGAAAGAACACAGGCATCAATTGCCGGTTTGATATTTACACGCAAAGAAACATCAGGGTGAATAAAGTCTAATGCTTTTTTTGCATCTGCTTCATCCGCCTGTTCACCATAAGGCAAACGAACCGCAATGAACTGATACCCTTCATCTTTCGTTTCCAATCGCATCTCTTCCATTGTTAATTGAGCCAGACGACCAGCTAATGTAGAATCTTGACCTCCGCTAATCCCTAAAACAAGTGTTTTTAAAAAAGAATGTTTATATAAATAGCTTTTCATAAAATCAATACTTTTTCGGA
The DNA here is from genome assembly GCF_058216515.1 of Enterococcus sp. AMC1252. NCBI lineage: Bacteria > Bacillati > Bacillota > Bacilli > Lactobacillales > Enterococcaceae > Enterococcus > Enterococcus sp. AMC1252. The sequence continues at coordinate 1,396,281 of NZ_CM177097.1, read as the reverse complement.
TTTCTTTTTGCGGATCTATTTGAGGTTTTACACCTAACTCTTTAATAATTGCCTTTTGTAAAGATTCCATAGATAATTCCTCCTAATTTAAAAGCCAAGCGAGCCAATCTATTTTTTCCGAGACCTTCAGATCTTTCTTATGAACTGTTGAGATCGAAGCCCACGTAGCTAGATAATATTTATTTGCCTTCACTTAGTGCTTTGACATCCACACGTACCTTTTCAAGTAAACGCATTTTATGATTCCAACACTCAGTCGATAGATCCACTGGATATTTTTGCGGATTAAGGTCACGTTTGTACTCTTCCCACAACGAATCAAGATTTTCTTTTGCATAACTTTTGATTTCCTCTAGAGTAGGCATTTCGTAAACTCGTTTCCCCTCAACAAAAATATCTTGTAAAACTGCTCTTGCATCAAAATCTCTAACTGTTTTATTAATAAATGTATGAACCGGATGGAACATATAGATCTCTTCTTGTTTGCGAGGATCTTCGTCCCAAAGTGTCACATAGTCACCCTCAGATTTTTTATCTGATTTACGCGTGATACGCCAGACTTGTTTTTTTCCAGGGGTTGTCACTTTTTCAGCATTGCTTGAGAGCTTGATAGTATCTTCCATCTTCCCATTTTTATCTTCAATCGAAACCAGTTTAAATACAGCACCTAAAGCTGGTTGATCATATGCTGTGATCAGCTTTGTGCCCACGCCCCAAACATCGATTTTCGCTTTTTGCATTTTTAAACTTAAGATAGTATTTTCATCCAAATCATTTGAAGCGTAGATTTTTGCTTCTGTATATCCGGCCTCATCTAATTGTTCACGGACTCGCTTAGAAATATAAGCCATATCTCCACTATCCAAACGAACACCTAGAAAATTGATTTTATCGCCCATTTCTTTTGCGACTCGGATTGCACTTGGAACACCAGATTTCAAAGTATCATAGGTATCAACTAAAAAAACACAATCTTTGTGGGTTTGCGCGTATGCTGTAAAAGCATCGTAATCATTTCCATATGATTGTACTAACGAATGAGCATGAGTTCCACTCACTGGAATCCCAAAGATTTTACCAGCACGAACATTACTTGTCGCATCAGCTCCACCAATGTAAGCTGCACGCGTTCCCCAGACAGCCGCATCTAATTCTTGCGCACGACGAGTTCCAAATTCCATTAAAGGATCGTCTCCAATCACAGATTTGATTCGTGCCGCTTTTGTCGCAATCAGGGTTTGGAAATTGACCATATTCAAAAGAGCTGTTTCAATCAATTGACATTGTGCCAAAGGACCTTCTACTTGTATCAATGGTTCATTATTAAACACTAAATCCCCTTCTAATGCTGAACGAACCGTACACTTAAATTCAAAATCTTTTAGGTAAGTCAAAAAATCCTCTGGATAATCTTCGACTTCTCGAAGATAGGCGATGTCTGTATCTGTAAAAGTTAAATTTTCTAAATAGTCGACTAAGCGTTCCAATCCAGCAAAAATAGCATAACCATGATTAAAAGGCATCTCCCGAAAATAACATTCAAACACAGAATGTAAGTCTGCTCTACCTAATTTCCAATACGTTTGCATCATGTTGATTTGATATAAATCTGTATGTAACGTTAAGCTATCATCATCGTAAACTTTTTTCATCTCACTATGCCATCCTTTATTCTTTCTAGATTTTTAATTTATATTATAACAAAAAACTGTCTTTTTAACTAAATACTGATTTTAAGATGCTTTTTTCTTGAAGATAAAAAACTTGCTGAAAAAATAATTCAATACCACCACTGCAACCTGTGTAACCATTTTTGCCCAAAAATCTGTGATATGCATCACTTCGATCATCAAAACCATCAATGCCATATCAACCACGAAAGATAGGACACGGTACCAATAAAATAGTAACATCTCTCTAATAAAAGAGCCGATGTCCTCATGATTACTAGCAAAAACAAAATACTTATTTGTGAAAAATGCAAAAAGTACTGATAAAAACCAGCCGATTGCATTACTTATTTTGTAGTCGATTCCTAAAAGATCTTTACAGATAAAGAAAATAACTATATTAACAACCGTCGTTGCCACACCAAATACTAAATATGAAATCACTTCTTTATATTTATGAAATAATTCTTTCAACATTCACGCTTCCTTTCATTCCTCTTTTTATTTTATCAAAGATAGAATAGAAATCCTACTGATTTTCAAGTTTCTCATCATTCCCTTTTACTAGTCAGAGGATGAGAGAAACACCCCTACTTCGAATAAATATTTTTATAATAGAAAATTGCTAGTTGCGTTCTATCTCTTAGCTCTAATTTTTCCAATAAATTACTGATATAATTTCTGATCGTACCTTCACTCAGATAAAGTTTTCCAGAGATTTCTTTGTTATTTAGCCCTTCGGCTACCAACGAAATAATAGATAGATCTTTTTCATTTAGTTTAAATTCATCCAAACAGGCTGTATTTTCCGTTTGTAACAGATGAGGGAGTCTATCCATAATCGTACGACCAAATACTGATTGTCCATTACTAACTGCTTTGATTGATGGTACGATTGCTTCTAAATCTTGTTTTAGCAAGTAACCTTTAACACCAATTCTAAGCGCTTCAACGATATACTCATCATCTGAAAAAGTTGTTAAAAGTAATATATCAGCTTGCTCTTCTTTTTCTAAGATCTTAGTAGCTGCCTCGATTCCAGTTGACTCTTTCATTCGAATATCCATCAGTAAAATGTCCGGATGCAATTCTTCATATAATGTTACCGCTTGTGCTGCACTATTTCCTACTCCTACGACATTAATTTCACCAGTTGCCTCAACAATCGTTTTAAGTGACGTGGTCACTAACAAATCATCATCTACAATCAATAATCGAATCACTTTGTGTACTCCTTTATTTTGGCAAAATAGCAATTAGCAAAAAACTTTCTTTTTTTTGGTGATAGCTTAATCTACCCTTTAATTTTGTCATTCTTTCTTGCATACCGATCAACCCGATTCCAATTTCATTTGGGTTCTTTTCTTCATTTTTTGTTCCGTTATCTTCAATTGTTAACTTATAAAAACCTGGATGATTTTTAAAAGTAATCGTCACTTTATTGGCATTACTATGTTTCATCACATTTGCTAGTGCTTCTTTAATTAACATAATACAGGCTAATTTGTATTCTTTACGGATGGATTCAGAGAAATCCCCTACTATCTCTACCTCACAAAATGTAAAATTCAACAGAATATTTTGGCAAACTAACGATAAGCTTAATGATTCATCATACAAATCATGGACACTATCTCGAATACTGTTCATTCCTTCTGTGATCGTTTCTTGGAGCTGTTTTAAAGGGAGAGCTAATTTCTCTTCTTGATTCATTGCTTTAAGAGCTCCAGTTTGTAGTAAAGCGCTAGAAAGCAAATGTCCGACATTATCATGAATATCACGGGCAATTCTATTTCTTTCGCTAGAAAGTTCCAGATTCACTTTGATTTCTTGTTGTTTGATTAACTCAGAATTTTGAGTTTTAAAGGTAAAGTTATTCTCATCTTTTTCTTGTTCCAGCCAAAGATAGTCCTTGCGTAAAGAGGAATCTTTTGCAGTTAGAAAAGCCAAATAACTTGATAACGCACACAACAGTAAAATATAAAGCTTAAGACTAGTTGAATATTGACTGTTGTATATAAAAAATACCACTATCAAACCGCTATTTAAGAGCAATATCTTATTTCGCCCCTCTATCATGCCATCATAAAAAAGTACGGGAACAAAATAAGCATATTCTGGCCATTTAGTAGTTGCTATCAACAAAAATAAGATACATAAAAAAGAAAACTTAGGTTTTTGTGTGACCCAAATCAGTCCACTCAACATTATTGTGACTAAGACAAAAATGACCATCTCACTTTGATAAGCTTGATTTAAAAAAATCATGAAGCATAAACCTAACAAGAAAGCTTTATCTAGCATGTTCCGCATTAAAAATTTATTCATCAATTTTCTCCAAATTTCTCAATTATATGACAAATGTCACATCGATATAGGAATATATTCACTTATAACTTAATAGACTTTGAGCTATAGTTCTATTATAAAGAAAAAAAGGAGAATTTCATATGATAATCGAAATAAATGATTTAGTAAAACGATATGGAAAGTTAATTGCGTTAAATCACTTTAATTTGCAAGTAAAAAAAGGAGATATACTGGGACTACTCGGACCTAACGGTTGTGGAAAATCAACTGCTATCAATTGTATGCTGTCACTATTATCTTATGACACAGGAGAAATTAAGCTATTTGGTGAAAAGATGACGCCTACTCGCTATGATATTAAAAAGCGAATTGGTGTCGTTCCACAAGAAGTTGCTGTCTTTGAAGAATTGACTGTTATTGAAAATATCGATTATTACTGCGGGTTATATATCACTGATAAAGCAACTAGAAAGCGATATGTTGCAGAAGTCATTTTGCTTGTAGGTCTGGAAGATTTCACTACTTTCCTCCCTAAAAAACTTAGCGGCGGACTAAAGCGGAGGCTTAATATTGCATGTGGTATCGTTCATAAACCCGAACTGATCTTTTTAGATGAACCTACAGTTGCCGTTGATCCTCAAAGTCGTAATAAGATTTTAGACAGTATTAAAGAACTAAACCGTCAAGGCGCAACGATTGTCTACACGACCCACTATATGGAGGAAGTAGAACAGTTATGTAACAACATAGTAATTGTTGAAAAGGGCCAAGTCATTGCAGAAGGAACAAAAGAACAATTAAAAGGAATGATCAAAGGCAACGAAAAAATTATGATTGAAATACCTGATTTTCCTTTAGTCGTTAAAGAAGAATTATTACAAATTCCTGGAATAATGAATATTACTTATGACAATGTTTTTGTAACGTTGAATACTGAAAAAAATAAAGCAGTGTTTATCCAAGTACTCCATATTTTAGAAAAAAATCAACTGCCATTTGGTAATTTTTACACACAGCAACCTACTCTTAATGATGTCTTTTTAGAGATAACAGGTAGAGAATTAAGAGATTAGAAAGGAGTATGCAAATGTTTTGGCATTTATATTATTATCGATTAAAGATTCAATTGAACAATAAAGTTTTATTATTTTGGTCATTGCTGTTCCCTTTACTTCTTGGCCTTTTTTTTGCAGCTACATTCGGTAGTCTGGATACAATTGATTTAGTAAAAAAAATTCCTGTAGGCATTGTGACTGATGAAAAAGTTTCATCTAAAAATACTGACTTTTTTTTGGATACCTTAAATGAAGTCAGTGTGAATGATCAAAGCATGTTTATTCCAACTGTACTTTCAAAAGAAACCGCAGAAAAACAATTACGTGATGAAAAAATTTCTGGCTATTATACGATCAAAAATGATGACATTTCACTTACAGTCAGCAAACAAACCCTACAGCAAAATATCATGGATTCATTTATGAATCAATTTCTCCAAAGTAAAACAACCTTGACTACTTTAGAAAAAGAAAATCCTGCTCTTCTCGCTTCAGCTATTACAGAAAAAATTGGGAAAACAACAAATTATATTTCTGTAAATAAGGCTACCGCTTCAAAAGGCAGTTTTAAAAGTTTTTATTTCTTCACTTTGATTGGAATGAGCTGTATGTTTGGGATGTTCTGGGGAATCAGTAATGCCAACGATGAGCAAGCAAATCAGTCAGCCAATGGGATTCGTTTAAGCATGACTCCGAAAAATAAATTATTGATCGTTCTAACAAACTTAGCTTCTTCATTTACGGTATTCATTGTCGAAATTTTCTTTATCCTATGTTTTTTCCATTTTGTTTACGCTGTTGATTTTGGTGATCGTTGGTTATTGATTTTATTAACCTGTGCATTAGCAGCTCTTACCGCACTTTCATTGGGCATTCTATTCGGTAATATCCTTAAAGTCCCTCTAAACCAGAAAATTTCACTTGCCGTGTCCTTTCAAATGACCTGTAGTTTTTTAGCTGGAATGATGTCTCCTGATATTACGCTTTTAGTCAACGAGCATATTCCATGGCTAAATGCGATAAATCCAGTTAATCTAATCAGCGAAGCTTTGTATAAACTTTATTATTATCAAAATATCAACAGTTTTTATATTAACTTGCTTAGTTTAGGGGTGCTAACGGCCATTTTTATTACAGCTAGTGCTATTTATGAAAGGAGAGTACAATATGTCAGTCTTTAAAGCGACTCTTGGCATTCTAAAAAAGAATTTAGGAACATTGATTCTTGCATTAGCAATCAGTTTAGGTATTTCATTTGCTTATTCAAGCTCCAATTCACCAGTGACTAAGCTTGAAAAAATGAATATTGTCATTTTCAATGAAGATGACGGTGATACTGCAAAACAGTTAGAAACTTACTTGAAACAGGAAATGAATATTGTTTCATTAAATAATACGCAAGAAAAGATCGATGATGCTTTATTTTTTGGAAAAGTTGATTATGTACTAACAATCCCTTCATCTTTTTCCAAAGAAATAAATATGGGGCAACAACCGAAACTAATAACCCAAGTCAAACCAGATAGCTTTAATCAAGTCTATATTGATTCAATACTCAATAACTACTTATCTACTTATCAATTTTACCAAGAAGCCTTGCCAAAGAAAACAGAAGTCGAACTTGGCAACTTAACTACTAAAAATGTTGCAACTACAGGGAAGATCAATTTTACGTCTTCTTATGACCAATCGAAGAAAAATACTGCAACAGGAAAGGTTTTGGGTGTACTAGCCTACACTATGTTTATGACAATTTTTAGCTCGATCACTTTAGTCAGCTTAGCCTTCAATAAAAAAGAAATCAAACTTAGAAATAATTGTTCTCCACTATCTAAACGAAGCTTTTCACGACAACAATTTTTTGTTCAAATTGGATTTTGTTTGATACTTTGGGCAGTTTTCGTTAGCCTCCTTCTTTTAGTTACGAAAAGCAAGCTTGATTCCCACGGTATGTATTTTATTTTGAACACATTACTACTCTTTATAGTTGCTGTATCGTTTAGCAATCTAATTAGTGGGATCATCAGCAATCCAGATATGATTTCTGGTATTAACAATGTCTTTATTTTAGGTAGTGCTTTTATTACCGGTGTTTTTGTACCTGCAGAGATTTTACCGAATATCGTAACAAAAGTTGCTTCTCTTACACCAACTTATTGGTATATGAGAAATTGTACGTTAATTGGAAACACGACTCAATTCAATCATGAGTTTTATACGAAATTTCAATTCAATACGTTAATCTTATTGATTTTTTCCTTTATCTTTTTTTTATTAACAATGATAACAAGAAAAGAACAAGGTGGTTTGAAATCTTCTTTTGGAAAACCTGCTATCGAAAAATAAAAAAAACTAGAAAAAGCTAATATTTTCGCTTTTTCTAGTTTTTATTTTATGCTGGATCAGCATTTTTTTGAATCACTATAATATCTTTCCGAGGGGCACTAAAAGAATAACCTCTCTGCTGCATTTCATTTTTAACGCCAATATGAACGGTTACTTCTTCTCTTGTTGTATTCAACAGTTTCTTAATTATGTAATCAACTTCTTTTTTTGTAATTTTCTTTTTAGTATTGATCATGATGATGTCAATCTTATCGAATGCATCCGCATAGACAATTTGGGTACGATCCAATGCGTATAATTTAAAAAATTTAATTGCTTTTTCACCAAAAACGAACTTGGTTATATTTGGATAAAAGTACTCCAAATCTAAATTTTTGTTGATCGGTGTTTCGATTAACTTCATTCACTCAGCTCCTTAAAATTTAATAATAGTCTTGATAACTTTATATAAAAATTTTACTCTTTCATAGACTCTTTGTAAATCAAAAAATGAAAAATATGTTATTCTATAAAAAAACACTTGACCTTCACGTTAAGTAAAGGTTTATCCTAGATTCATACAGGAGGGAAACAGATGGAATATACAATCAAAAAAGTTGCTGAACTATCGGGAATCAGCACGCGAACATTGCGTTATTATGATGAGATTAATCTATTAAAACCGGCACGCATTAATTCTTCAGGTTATCGTATTTATGGAACAACAGAAATCGATAAGCTGCAGCAAATTCTTTTTTATCGTTCTTTGGATATGAAACTAGAAGAAATACAAAAAATACTGGATACATCAAACTATGATCCTCAGCAAGCATTACAAGATCATTATCAGCAATTATTAGACAAACGCCAACAAATAGATCATCTGATTCTAACTGTAGAAAAAACGTTACGCTATCAAAAAGGAGAAATAACAATGACTGACAAAGAAAAATTCGTAGGCTTTAAACAAGCTAAGCTACAAGAAAATGAACAGACATACGGCGAAGAAATACGTAAAAAATATGGGGAAGAAACTGTGGAAGAATCTAACAAAAAATGGTTAAACTTAAATGAAGAAGACTTCACTAGCATGGAAACGGCAGAAAAAGAAATGCTTGAAGCATTAAAAATTGTGATGAAGACCAAAGAATATCAATCGAAAGAAGCAGAAACTGTCTTTTTAAAGCATAAAGAATGGCTACAATACACTTCTCCAGTTTATTCACCTGAAATGCATAGAGGATTGGGGCAAATGTACGTTTTCGATGAACGATTTAGTGCTTACTATGATGATCGAGCCGGAAAGAATGCTGCTCAAACATTAAATCAAATTATTCAAAACTTCGCAAAATAGACAAACGATTGCACGCTTAAATATAAAATAAGCAAGTCATGAGAACAGCCTTTTCAAAGCTATTCTCATGACTTATTTTACTTCTTAAAATGCTCCCAAAAAAGCAAGCCCAAATAAAATCAGTAAAAAAATCGTTATCGCCGCAGATTTAAGTCTTCGTTTTCTTTGTTTCGCCATAAAATTAGCATTTTTTAACCGTGCTTGTTTATAGCTATCAGAGTGTTTGATTTGTGTAATGTCATAATAAAAAAACTGCAGCGGCTGTTCCAGTACGGTTTCCTCTAATCCATCTGTATACCCAACTAACAATGTATACTGCCTGATTTTTGATGGGAAATTCCGACTATTTTTCTTTTTTAACTTCACAAATAACTCTTGATCGCCTATAAAATAATAAGATTGATCATCTTCTTGAATTTCAATCGACTCCATTTTTTGAAATTCATTTGGCAGTTGGGTTTTGATCCTCTGGAAATAGGCGTCGAAGACTTCTCCACGTAAATAACGAAGTAAATAAATGACTAAGCCTACCTCAATCAAAAATAATGATACTAATAACCATCTAACAAGTGCTTCAGATATACCGATTCCAACAGCCGTTACCAGCATGATCGCGATCAGAAACAATAAATATTTTTGATAATGCTTCATATATAACTGCCTAATTCCCGATTGATAATACTCTAAATCATGTTCAACATTCTCTTTTATTTCCTTCATTATTACTCCCCTAACTTTAAAAATCTATTGCTTCATTATCCTTTTTTACCTTGTTTTACAAAATATTTACTAGTTTCAGTTTATCCTAGACAGTTCTTACTGACAACCTAAGTTTTTATCCATTGATGATTTCTTCAAAAATAAAGGTTCCAACTCCACCCTCTAAGCAATCGCCGATAATCAGCTGACACTGCTCTTTCACAATTTCCTTGGCGTTCCCTACTGCAACTGGAATATCAACAACTTCCAACATGGCTAAATCATTTTCACCGTCGCCAATACCGTAACTACGTGCACCTGGAAAATTTTTCATGAACTCTTTGATTGCATTACCTTTGCTACTTTTTGGGTCAACGATTTCCAAGCATTGCGTAAATGAAGAAAAAACATCTGCCGACTCACTACTCAATAAGTCCCGCAACATTTCATGTTCCTCATCACTTGCCTCCATCAATTCTATTTTCATCACTTTTAATTCTGGGTGTTCAATCAAATAAGTAAATGGACTTTCCACATGCTGACACTGCTCCTTGAAGAAGGCTTCTTTGAAATCCATGATTTGTTTACCTGTCTCACCTATGGATTCAAGTTTTTTTCTTAATGCTAAAATATTCGCTTCATAATTGTCAACTGGTTTTAAAATGATTCCTTCATTTGTATGAATATGATAAAAAATAGATCGTGCTTCTAAAATAGCAATAACTCTTTCACATTCAGTCATCGACAGACAATGGTTATACTGAACAGGTTCGCCGACTAACTTATGTCCGCCACCGTTACTAAATATAACGTCGCACTCTCTATCTAGTTCCTCCATCAATTCGGTCAATTGCGCATACCCTCGTCCACTGATAAACACGAAATGATCGCCCTGCTTTTGTAAAGCATAGATCGCCTCATAGTTGACCTTTGGCACTTCACCAGTCAAATCCTGAAATGTTCCATCTATATCGCAAAAAACAATATTCATTCGTTAATCTCCTCTTCCTTATTGGCACATTGTCCTTTGTTTACATGATAAAATAAGGATATGCCTTTTTATTTCAACTAATTGAGTATAGCATAAATTATCTAGGATATTTTTTTAACTTGGCTGTCATACTCCTTAATATTTTTAGTTATACTATATGTTTCTTTCCATAAAAAAACTTTTGTTAAGAATTTATTCATAGTCAACTCTTTTTTTATTACTAGTTTTTCAAAATATGAATCAATAGCCAACAAACATAGCCACGTCAATATACTTACTAGAAGTCCAATGATGATTATTTTAGAACCTATACGTTGAACGTCGATTTTATTTGATCCCTTTAGAATCGTAAACTGAATAGTGTCTCTTTCAGTAGATGTAATTTCTACTCTTTCTCTACATTCATCAAGCCTGTCAATGTTAAAGCCTGTTCATCTTTTTCAAAAACAATATCGCCATCTTTGACTAAATAATCATTTAATTGAAACATTCCATACCCTGTTTCTATGTAATACATACATTCATTACTTTAGTCCATTTTTGTTATAACAATATCACTTATATTTTTCGCCATATAATCAAAAATAATCTGTTTAAATTTTCATTTTTATATACTATTTCAAAAATTGTTGATAAAAAAATCATAAATGACTTTCCATCAATAATTTTTTTATTTCTTGTCACGTAATTCTTTCTTAAATCGATAATATATAGAACTATCTATGTTAAAATGAAACAACAAAATAATAATTAGAGAAGGAGAAACACGATTGGGAACAACTCACTTTTTTTCTGGTAGCCAATTAAAATGGATTGCCGTTATTGCTATGCTCCTTGATCATACGGCAAAAATCATCTCTTTTCATCCTTCCCTAGCGATGTCACTTCCTTTTGTTCCAGAAACTCATCCTTTGTCAGACTCGCTTCAAGCTGTCTTTCCTGTGTTTATCATAATTGGCAGACTCGCATTTCCGATTTTCTGTTTTTTACTTGTGGAAGGATTTATCCACACTTCAAATACCAATCGCTACCTAATACGTTTAGCACTATTCGCTTTAATTTCTGAAATTCCTTATGATTTAGCTTTTTCACACCAACTTATTGATTTAAGAAACCAAAATGTTTTTTTCACGCTTTTGATTGGTTTGGTTGTTATCATTGGTTTAAAAAAGGTGTCTACGCGATCTATCCCAACGATGTTGCTTTCTTTGATAATAGTAGGATCTGGTATTTTTTTAGCAGAATGGTTACAAACAGATTATGGTGGCTGGATTGGCGTTTTATTGATTGTCGTTTTATATCTATTCAGGGATCATCATTTATTGAAGTGTCTTTTAGGCGCAGTGATTCTTTTACAAAATAGCTTATTTGGCCCCTTTGCCTTTGTGCCAATCTATTTTTATAATGGCCAGCGCGGCAAACAGTGGAAATATTTTTTTTATTGGTTTTATCCAGTTCATTTGTTAGTACTGACTAGCCTTCAATATTTTTTGATCATTCCCTACTCAATTAGTTAATAACTCATTTGAAAAAAATAGCAATCTAACATGTAAAGATGCTAGACTGCTATTTTTGGTTTTACTAATACTCGATGTATTATACATTTATCCAACGGTCTCGTGAATGATTAGGTAATGTTGTTCCTTTCATGACCTTTTTTGGACACAATTATTTAGGATTTTTATAAACTACCACTTCTATTTCAATATCTGCGCCCAATGGTAATTCCTGAACACCCACACATGTTCTAGCTGGAAAAGGTTCTTTGAATATTTTTTTATAAACCTCGTTCACATCGTCAAAATATTTCATTTGCGTTAGATAGACATTAACCTTCACCACATCATCAAAACTAACAGATGAAACGTTCATGACTTCTTGTAAGTTCGTAAAGCATTGGTTTGTTTGCTCTTTAATACTACCAGTTTTCTCAACATAAGTTGTGCTATTTTTCGCAACTTGTCCTGAGAAAAAAATGTAATTTCCAGCATCAATTGCATGTGAATACGGTCCTGAAACTGATACATTTTTCCCTGTATAGCTTTTTCTGTTCATATGAATTCTCCTTATCAATCTTTTTTGGTATGTCGCATATTTCCCCATGTGTAATTGATTAGATGATAACACATAGGAAATATAATTACCCAGTTGTTTGCAAATGTTCTAATAGTTGAAGCAACGTTTGGCCTGTCCAGCCTTCTTCTTTCTGAGTACCATCCAATCCACCAGTAGTTTCAAAATTCTTGTCAAATCGATCCAAATTGTACTTATTTTGATTTTTTTTGCCTGTGATCATGCCTAATACTCCATTTTCCCCAGACTTGTAATATATATTATATCCACCAAATAGAGAACCTTTATATCTATCCGTCTTCAAAAAATTATACTCAGAAAAATCTGGACAAATTTTATTCATAATCTCTACTATTTCTGCTTCATAGTCTGAATATATCATGGTAGTACTTCCTTCCTTTGACATCTTATTTTTTTCAATTTTAGAATATATTTACCGTTTTATTAATCCTTTTCGTGAATCATTATTCGGATTCATCCTTCTTATTCCTTTCTTTCTTTGATTTATTCTTACTGTCAAAAACCCCCGTAGCCCCTATCGCTGCTCCTATAGCTATTCCTAAAGGGAAGTTATCAAAAATCATAGCAAAAGCTACACCCAAACACATACCTATAGCTATAGAATCACTCTTTACTTTTTTCATTGAGCTCTCCTTTCTGATTCTTTTTGAGAATTTTTTTCACTTTTATTTACATGTATCATTCATTTTGCATTCGTTCCTGTTTTAATTCTTCTATCAGTAGTTTTACATCTTTAATTGAAGCTGATTCAGGATTTTTAGATAAATTATATTTTTCCGTATCTTCCTTATTTTCAGTATAAGCAACAGGTTTTCCATTATCAGGACCGCTTATAAATTCATATGTATCTTCGTAATAAGTCGGTTCCGCTAAGATTTTGTACTCATCAGGTGTGTCATTAAGATTAAGTATAATGGTATCTAAATCTTCACCGCTTTCTGCCATTTTTCTTATCACTTGCAATGTATAATTTGACTCATTGCTAGCAGTAGATTCTGATGTCGTCTCGTGAGTTACATTTTCTGTTGTAGCTGAATTTACTGATTCACTTATTTTATCTTTTGAATCGACTTCTTCTTCTGATTGCTTTCCTGCACAGCCAACTAACACTATAGTACAAAATAAACCAAAAAAAATAATTTTTTTCATACTTGTTCTACCCTTCATTTTTATTTTTGAAATGTCACTAGATCTTTCTTAATCATTACTATTTTTACTAATTTCTCCAATATGGCTTATAAAATCCAATTAAGTAATGTAGAGCCAAATAAATAATCCCTACTAACCCGAAAGAAATTAAAATAAATCTGACTTTTTTCTTTATACCTTTGATAAACAAAGAAATGAATAGGATTATATACGGAATACTAAAATTTAAAACAACATTCCTTATAGAATCATATTATATATTGTATATACAGGATTGCTGCTAGAACACTAATATTAGTAGTACTCTCTTTTCTACACATTCATTTCATCATTTCTAATCCTTTTTAGGACTAAATTCAATCAATCATTTTTTGAATTTTTACTGGAAAACTCACTTCATACCGTTCAAAAAATACATTGTACAGATTTACAATTGGTGGCAACATTACCAAAAGTAAGTTTACTTTCTCACTGTTATCCTGATAGTTGACCCATACTAAAATTAAAGAAATTAGTCCGATTAAAATCCCACCATACCTTTTTATTTTAGAATCTGAAAAATACAGCTTTCGCCACTTTTCAGAATATTTATGTCTTTCGCTCACCAATTCATCATAATTATCGGGCAATGGTTGTGTTTCTATTTGCCCGCCGTTAAAGTAAGGGACTACCCAAGTTTTTTCAATTTGTTCTTCTAATTTTCTACAGATTTTTTTGGTATGACTATAACTAGCAGCAATACAAAGCCTAGTAATAACATACATAATAAACAGACCATATGACAAAAATATAATCATTCTTTTCCTCCAACTGATCCATTTTAATGTCCATTTTCGTCCCAATCTGAAAATGACTCAAAGTTATGATCTGGATCCACTGCGTTCCAACCTGCTTCCATCAACTCATCCGAACAGCTCTTACAAAAATATTGACCATCCTTGAACGAATCACTACAAAGCTCCTCTTTCTTAAACAGCTCTCCACAGTTTTCACATTCGTACGTTCTCATTTTTACTCCTCCTAAATTATTAAATTTTTCTATTACTCTCATTTTGTAGTATTAGCAATAAGATTACGCTTTCAAATCAATTTTTTTCAAGAATGTAACTCATATTTACATGCAATTCTAAATAGGATTTTACTAAAATTCCGATAAATTCATATCTATCATTATCAGTTAAATACTTTATTGTCTTAGCACGATCGATCAAAATAATTACTGTAGAGATCAATGCATCATTCGTAGTATTTGAATCCTCTGGGGTATTGCATTTTTATCACACTCTCTTTGAATTGAGATTATACCGCTATCAATCCATTCTTTATCATTTTTACATACTGTCCCTTTTTTACTAATCCTTTTTGAAAATAACTTGAATAGATACTAATCAATTAAATTTTCCTTATCAAATTTTTCTGCACTCCTTTGTTCACCATACTTATGCAACGCTTGAGAATATGTTTTCGCAACAATCCTTTGACTCTCATACTCTGTAAAACCTAGATCATCAGGAAGATACGCTAACTCTATTGCTAGAGTATTCATTGTAGTATCATATGAATAGTAAATATCTTCTAAGTTTTCTACAAAAGTACTTAATTGTTCTTGATTATGAATATCGTTCAACTGATTAAATATTTCCTCATTTTTTTCTTCCACTGAGTCCGTTTGATCAAAAAGAATCTTACTCAATTTTTGGTCACCAACGATTTCTTTTAGACTAAACACCTTTTTGTTCTTTTCATCAATTAGAATCTTCCATTCAGAGTAAAATTTATTATTCAATTCATCTTTAATTAAAATTAAATCTTCAATTGTGGAATCTCTATTTAAAGTAAAAACATTCGTATTAGCAAACTGTTGTGCATACACAGAAGGAGAAATTAACGAGATCATATCCGATTTTAGATTATTTAAATCATTTTTCTTATCAAATTTTTGTATTTTAGAATCATCTGACCTGCCTTCGTTGTTTTGTTCTAGTACGCCTTTAGAATTTTCACCACAAGCAGTAAGTATAGTTATAAATACGATTACTAGTATTTTTAGTTTGCCCTTATTTATCTTTCCTTGTTTGGTCATTTCATTCCTCCAATTGATCCTTTTTGGGAAACTAGTTTGATTGTTTATGAACCTCTTTACTTGCTATATTTAAATTCAAAACGAAGTTTACAAACCAAATAAAGCTAATTAATAGATTAAATCTTCCACCCATGAGAATGAAAACAAACGCTAGCACAAAATTTGAGAGAGCTAACCAAAAACTTGTCTTTATCATTAACTTTTTAATCATCTAATTCACCTCTTTATTAGTCCTTGTTGGGAAGTGCTTAATTTAGGTTATTGTAAAGTCACTAGCTCAATAATTGTTATCTGTCTTACTTCATTTGTATATACTTCTCACACGTTTTTCTCTATACACCTTACATAAAGAATACCCAGTTATCTAATTCAAAGGTTTAAACAATTTAAATCTGAATTGCTTGATATTTGACCTCTACTAAAATTTTCCCGTTTACCACACCTCTATAAATTATCATTACAATATTAATCTACTATAACTATAATATATTTCTCGTTCAATTAGAACAATTCTTTTTAAAATCACTTCAACATTTTGTTCAAGAATAATAGCATTTTTGATATTTTTATCATATTCTACCTAAGAAATCCTAATACCTGTATGTACTATTGATTTAAGCATAGTCCAATCGTCATGCATTAAAAAATCCCTTTGGCCTCCTATCTACTAGCAAAATAAAAAAAGAACCTTGAATTATCAAGGTTCTTAGTTAGTAACTACATCATGCCGCCCATTCCCATTGAAGGATCCATTGGAGGCATTGCAGCACCTGCTGGTTCAGGTTTATCTGCAACAACTGCTTCTGTTGTTAATAATAATGCAGCGACTGATGCCGCATTTTGTAATGCTGAACGAGTTACTTTTGTAGGGTCAACGATTCCCGCTTCAACCATGTTTACCCACTCGCCATTGGCAGCATTAAAGCCGATACCTAAATCGATATTTTTTAATTTGTCTACGATTACTGAGCCTTCATAGCCAGCATTTTCAGCAATTTGACGAATTGGTTCTTCTAAAGCGCGAACAACGATTTTCACACCTGTCGCTACATCGCCTTCGGCTTCTAAAGCAGTGACTTTGCCAATAACGTTCACTAGTGCAGTACCACCACCAGAAACCATACCTTCTTCAACAGCCGCACGAGTTGCATTTAATGCATCTTCAATACGAAGTTTCAATTCTTTTAACTCTGTTTCAGTAGCTGCTCCAACTTTGACAACGGCAACTCCGCCAGCCAATTTAGCTAAACGTTCCTGTAGTTTTTCACGGTCAAAATCTGATGTTGTTTCAGCAATTTGATTTTTGATCAATTGAACACGAGCATCGATTGCTGCTTTTTCTCCTGCGCCTTCAACGATAGTTGTATTGTCTTTATCTACAACAACTTTACTTGCATTCCCAAGATTTTCAATTGTTGTATCTTTTAATTCAAGTCCTAGATCATCAGTGATTACAGTACCACCAGTTAAGATAGCGATATCTTCAAGCATTGCTTTACGACGGTCACCAAAGCCTGGTGCTTTAACAGCCACAACGTTGAATGTTCCACGGATTTTGTTTAAAACTAATGTTGGTAATGCTTCTCCATCAACATCATCAGCAATAATCAATAGTGGACGGCTTTGTTGTAAAATTTGTTCTAACAACGGTAAGATATCTTGGATATTAGAGATTTTTTTATCAGTGATCAAGATATATGGATTTTCTAAAGCTGCTTCCATCTTATCATTATCCGTCACCATATATTGTGATAAATAACCACGGTCAAATTGCATTCCTTCAACTACATCAAGTTCTGTTTCGATTCCTTTTGATTCTTCAATCGTAATAACACCGTCATTGCCAACTTTTTCCATTGCGTCAGCGATTAATTGCCCAACACGATCAGAACCAGAAGAAACAGCTGCCACTTGTGCAATTGCTTCTTTAGAATCTACAACAGTTGAAATATTGTGTAATTCTTCAACAGCAGCTTTTGTCGCTAATTCGATTCCACGGCGGATTCCTAATGGATTAGCACCAGCAGTAACGTTTTTCAATCCTTCACGGACGATTGCTTGCGTTAATACGGTCGCAGTTGTTGTACCATCTCCTGCGATATCATTAGTTTTAGAAGCAACTTCAGAAACTAATTTCGCTCCCATATTTTCAAAGTGATCTTCTAATTCGATTTCTTTTGCAATCGTTACGCCATCATTTGTGATTAATGGTGATCCAAAAGATTTTTCTAAAACAACGTTACGACCTTTAGGACCTAATGTTACTTTTACTGTATCCGCTAAAATATCTACTCCACGAAGCATTGCTGCACGCGCATCTTCTGCAAATTTAATTTCTTTTGCCATAATTCCTTCACCTCAAAATTTTATTTTTTCTATTTAAAATGGTTGATTACGTTAAATAATGATTACTCGACGATAGCAATGATATCTTTGCCAGAAACGATCAAATAGTCATTTCCTTCGTATTTAACTTCTGTTCCTGAATATTTTTCAAACATTACTGTGTCGCCTTCTTTAACATCGGCAGGAACTTTTGTGCCGTTTTCTAATACACGGCCTTCACCGACTGCGATAACTTTTCCTGTTTGAGGCTTTTCTTGGGCGGCTGATGCTAAGACGATGCCTCCGACTGTTTTTTCTTCTTCTTTCGCGACTTCAATAACGACGCGATCGCTTAATGGTTTTAACACAATAAATCCCTCCATAAAAAATATTTATCATTTTTAGCACTCTTCATTACCGAGTGCTAACTCACACTATTTATAATACTCATTTCCCTTTCGTTTTGCAAGTCTTTTGACTAATTTTATCAAATTATTCTACTACTAGATTTAAGCTGCATTCCGTTTTAAGGATTCTACCAATCAAATACCTTAAAGCCTTCCACGTTACATTACTCTATTCCTTCGTCATTCTTCATTTCGTGGTAAAATATAGATTAGAAAGAGAGGCGATTGAAATGAAACAACGAATCACAGGAGCGTTAACGATAACAGGTCTTTATTTAATTATTGCAAATGTCGGTAATTTCTTTTTTGGAGTGAGCAGACGTTTCGACTGGACAACTACTTTATGGGAAGCTGCTTTTTTCTTCGTATTTATCTTTCTACTACTAGGGTATCGAAATAATCATAAAAAATAATCATCTGCTAAAATCGCAGTTGGCTATGGTATACTTTTAGTATTCTGAAACAATTGAAAGGAGTTTTGTATTTTGAAACCAACCAATATGTCTATAAAAAAATTAAGCATTGCGACAATCTTATTATATGGCGTCGTGTTTTTTTCACCATTTATTTTCAGACTGTTTTCACCAGATATCGTGATTGCAGGAACAACCTTCACTTATATTTGTGGTGCTAGCTTAATGATCTGGCTTTATTACAAAAATAAAAATTCTGCTACGACAATCGTTGAAAAAGAGGCTAAATTGACTTCTCCGGTCTTTACTACCTTACTTGGTTTCAGTGGGATTTTAATCGCAATGATTATTCAAGCCGTTGTTCTTAGTATAGAAACAGCCATCACAGGAGCTGAGCCTAGTTCAGAAAATACTCAAAATATTATTGCTATAATTCTGACTAATCCACTTTTTATTTTAGCAACGACTATTGGTGGTCCTATTATGGAAGAATTTGTATTTCGCCGTTCTTTGATCGGTTTAACGGAAAAATATACAGGCTTTTGGATTTCTGCTATCATTAGTTCTTCCTTGTTTTCACTTATCCATCAAGACGGTCATTTTTTTGTCTATTTTTTCATGGGCTTCTTTTTTGCCTTCTTGTATAAAATGACTGGAAAAATTTGGACTTCAATTATTGCTCATTGTGGCATGAACACGCTGGTTGTAATTGCTCAATTAGCCTTACATTATGGAAATATCAAACTGCCTAAATAAATTTTACAATATAAAAACCCCTGTGAGTGCATTTTTTATCAGAAGTGCACTCACAGGGATTTTTTTATTACTCTTTCTCTTCTTCAACTTCAGTGTCAATTAACTCACTGTCATGATGCAAGAAGTAAATCAACGTTTGTAATTCATTCGTCAAATCTACATTTTGAATCAACACATCTGGCGGCGCAACTAAACGAGCAGCGGTAAAGTTCAAAATTCCTTTCACTCCTGCATCGGCTAGCTGACTTACGACTTCTTGTGCTTTTCTAGCTGGCAAAGTCAAAATAGCCACTTCGATTTGCTGTATGCGAATCTGTTCCATCATATCGCTCATTGGATAAACTGGTATTCCGTCGACAATTCTACCAACAATGTCGTCGTTAACATCAAATGCACAACTTACTCGAATACTATTACTTTGATGAAATTTATATTTCAGTAAGGCACTTCCTAAGTTCCCTACACCAATCAAAGCTACATTCGTTAGCTCATCATCATTCAATGTTTTTGCAAAGAAATTCATTAGATTCTCTACATCATATCCGTAACCACGTTTACCTAATTCGCCAAAATATGAAAAATCTCGTCGAATCGTCGCGCTATCTACTTGCACTGCATCACTGAGCTCTGTAGATGACACTTTATTTTTTCCTGCATCATGTAGGATTCTCAAATAACGATAATATAGGGGAAGGCGTCGTGCCGTTGCTTTTGGAATAATTTGGTCTTTCACAATCGTACCTCCAATACTCAAAATATAGACAAATATCCAACTCTCATAATATCAGTTGTTCCAGATAAAAAGCAATCTTACAGCTCAGGAAAAGAAATATTTTTCAAACTTTCTTAAATTATCTTAGAAAAAATTTTCCTCTTACTATAGGATAGGTGCTTTTTCCAATCAATTTATGCTACACTAAAGGCATTGAAATAGAAATGAGGATGCCCCATGATTTTACTCCAAGCAAACCAAATCGCCCGATACTTCGGTGCAGACACTTTGTTTGAAAACATACAAATGGAGATCAGCACAAACAGTCGGATCGCTTTAGTCGGCCGTAACGGTGCTGGTAAATCTACTCTTTTAAAAATAATCGCTGGTATCGATGCACCTGATGCTGGTACTATTGCTAAAAATAAAACTGCCAGTCTAGGTTACTTAGCCCAAGATACTGGACTTGATTCTGATAAAACTGTTTGGGACGAAATGCTTGAAGCTTTTGTTGAAGTGATCACAATGGAAAAACGAATGCGCGAATTAGAATTGATCATCAGTGAACTGTTGCCCAATGCTTCAAACTACGAATCAGTTATGAAAGAATATGATAGATTGCAACACGAATTTTCAGAAAAAAATGGTTATGGCTATGAAAATGAGATTCGTTCTGTCCTACACGGTTTTGGTTTTCAAGAAGCATTTTATTCTAAACAGATCAGCACCTTGTCTGGTGGTCAAAAAACACGTCTAGCTTTAGCTCGTATGTTGTTGCAAAAACCGGATATATTGATTCTCGATGAACCGACGAACCATTTGGATATTGATACTCTTTCTTGGTTAGAAAATTACTTACCGAGTTATTCTGGCGCTCTTTTGATTGTTTCTCATGACCGATATTTCTTAGATAAAGTCGTTACAGAAGTCTACGAAATCAGCCGCCATAAAATGCGCTATTACAAAGGGAACTACTCTAAATATTTAGAACTAAAAGCCGAACAATTAACCAGTGAGTGGAAAGCTTATGAAAAACAACAAACTGAGATCAATAAACTGGAAGACTTTGTTGCCCGCAATCTAGTTAGAGCGTCAACCACTAAACGAGCTCAAAGTCGCAGAAAAACTTTAGAAAAAATGGAACGTTTAGATCGACCTCAAGGCGATGAAAAATCAGCTAATTTTCTATTTGCTATTGAGAAAACTTCTGGAAATGTTGTTTTACAAGTAGAAGATGCTGCGATTGGTTATGATGCTCGAATTTTATCTGAGCCAGTGTCTTTAGATATTCGTAGACAAGAAGCCATTGCTCTTGTTGGACCAAATGGAATCGGTAAATCGACCTTACTAAAATCGATTATCGGAAGTATTCCCTTCATTAAAGGGAACGCAACGTTAGGTACTAATGTCCAAATTGGCTATTATGACCAAGAACAAGCGAACCTCCATGGGACAAAGACTGTTTTAGCCGAGCTTTGGGATGAACATCCCGCAACTCCTGAAAAAGATATACGGAATGTTTTAGGCAGCTTTTTATTCAGTGGAAATGATGTAGAAAAAACGATTCCACTTCTAAGTGGTGGTGAAAAAGCGCGCGTTGCTTTAGCTAAATTATCTATGGATAAAGAAAATTTCTTGATCCTAGATGAACCAACAAACCATTTAGACATCGACAATAAAGAAGTTTTAGAAAATGCTCTGATCGACTATGAAGGGACACTATTATTTGTTTCTCATGACCGTTACTTCATTAATAGAATCGCAACGAAAGTTATTGAACTTTCTGAAACCGGTAGTAAATTATACTTGGGCGATTACGATTATTACTTAGAGAAGAAAAAAGAAGAGGAAGAATTAGCGGCATTATTGGTTGAAGAATCCAGTCTTATACAAACAGAAACTACAAAACCCAAAAATGACTTTTATCAAAATAAAGAGCAACAAAAAATCCTGCGTAATTTAAATCGAAAAATTACACAAATCGAAGAAAACTTGGCTAATTTAGATACAACGATTGCTGAATTGGAACAATCGATGACCGATCCAGCACTTGTTGATGATCATGTGAAGTTAATGTCATTAAATGAAGAACTAGAATCACAAAGAATACAACAAGAACAGTTACTAACCGACTGGGAAAACCTTAGTTTAGAACTTGAAGAATTAGAAGATAATTAACAGTCGAAAGGCGGTCAAATATGACTTCAAAACGTATGAATGTGACGAAACCAAAGTATCAGCAGATTGCCGTAGACGTTGCGGCAAAAATCGTTGATCGAACATTTCCTGTTGGCGATAAAATTCATGCACGCTCTACTCTTGCTAACAAATACAGTGTTTCTCCGGAAACTGCTCGCAAGGCAATCAGTGTTTTGGTTGATTTAGAAATCGTCCAAGCGAAACACGGCAGTGGCTTCTATGTTCATTCAATGGAGAAAGCTAAACTCTTCGTCGATCAATACCAAGATGTCCAGTCGATCCATGATTTAAAAGAAGATCTAATTGATAGTGTAAAAAAGCAAAAAGAAGAATTAAGTTATTTCTCAGAAATATTAGATAAGCTGGTTGATCAAACCAAACGTTTTGACTCGTTCAACCCGCTAAATCCAGTAACCTTTACATTAACGAATGATGCTTCACACCTTGAGATGACGATCAGTGAACTAAATTTATGGCAAAGTACGTCAGCTACCTTGATTGCAATCAAGCACGGTGATGAATTGCTAGTGTCTCCTGGTCCATATGCAAAACTGACCGCTGGAGATACGATTTATTTTGTTGGTCACGAATCAACATTACAACGGGTTCAGAATTTTTTCTATCCGAATGTATAAAGTTTAAAGAGCAATTAAACCAATTGTGGTTTGCCTGCTCTTCTTTTTTATTGTCCGTCGTTATATGCTCCAATTTGACAAAGTGACTACACGATGTTAACCTAGAATGGTCACTTTTTTACAGAAAAGAAAATGATTTTCTTTACATGTAAATCAAGTTTTAGTGTTATAGCTTTCTAGTTTCGTATACTAACTCCTCAGAAAAAAGATAAAATTCGATTGTGGCATAAAGCGCCACTCTCTGATTTTCCTATTTTCCTGTTGAGACTGTACGAGCTCGTTCAGCTTTTAAAATAAGGAGGAATTTTGTTTTGCCCAAAGTAAAAGTTTCGCATTTAACAAAAATATTCGGTAAAAAATCAAAACAAGCACTGGATATGATCAAAGAAAACAAAGATAAAACCGAGATTTTGAAAAAAACTGGTGCTACTGTCGGCGTTTACGATGTAAATTTTGAAGTAGAAGAAGGAGAGATTTTCGTAATCATGGGTCTTTCTGGTAGTGGTAAATCAACGTTGATTCGTCTTTTGAATCGTTTGATCGAACCCACTTCTGGAAATATTTTTATCGATAATCAAGACATCTCAAAATTGGACAAAGAAGGACTTAGAGAAGTTCGTCGTAACAAGATGAGCATGGTTTTCCAAAATTTTGGTCTCTTCCCTCACCGTACTATTTTAGAAAACACTGAATATGGTTTAGAAGTTCGTGGTGTACCAAAAGAAGAGCGAACTGCAAAAGCCGAACAAGCGTTAGAAAACTCGAGTTTGTTAGCTTTTAAAGATCAGTTTCCTAATCAGCTATCTGGTGGGATGCAACAACGTGTCGGCTTAGCCAGAGCTTTAGCTAACGACCCAGAAATTTTACTGATGGATGAAGCCTTCTCAGCTCTTGATCCGTTGATTCGTCGGGAAATGCAAGATGAATTAGTCGATTTACAAGAAAATGTGAAAAAGACGATCATCTTTATCACCCACGATTTAAATGAAGCTCTACGGATTGGAGATCGAATCGCTCTAATGAAAGACGGTCAGATTATGCAGATTGGTACTGGTGAAGAAATTTTGACAAACCCTGCCAATGATTATGTTCGTACCTTCGTTGAAGATGTGGATCGTTCGAAAGTTTTAACTGCACAAAATATCATGGTGCCAGCACTAACAACCAATATTGAAATTGACGGCCCAACCGTTGCTCTAACACGGATGCGTCAAGAAGAAGTCAGTATGCTTTTAGCCGTTGATAAAAAACGTCAATTAAAAGGGGTCGTCCGAGCGGAACGAGCGTTGGAAGCACGTAAAGCGGGCAAACCATTAACGGACTATGTGGATACAGATATTACTTCTATCGACAAAGATATGCTTGTTAATGATATTTTTCCAATCATCTATGATTCACCTACCCCAGTTGCCGTAACGGACAACAATAAATTGCTTGGTGTTGTAATTCGAGGCAGCGTTCTTGAAGCATTAGCAGAAACAGAGGTGACTATCAATGAATAATTATCAATTACCCGTAGCAAGTTGGGTCGAAGCGATCACAGAATGGATGACGAATACTTTTTCAGGAGTGTTCAGTTTCTTCCAATCAACAGGTCAAAGTTTAATGGACGGAATTACTTCCCTATTAGTTGCAATTCCTCCCCTACTATTTATTCTTATTTTAACTGCCATTGCATTCTTTATTTCAAATAAGAAAATTGGTTTAAGTTTGTTTACATTGATCGGGTTACTTTTTATTTATAACCAAAATCTATGGACAGATTTGATGAGTACTGTGACTTTAGTTTTACTCTCTAGTGTGGTTTCGATCGTTATTGGGGTACCACTTGGAATTTTAATGGCCAAGAGTAGCAAAGCGCAAAGTATTATTACACCTATTTTAGATTTCATGCAAACAATGCCTGGATTTGTTTATTTGATTCCAGCAGTTGCCTTCTTCGGAATTGGTATGGTTCCTGGGGTATTTGCCTCAGTGATCTTTGCTTTACCACCAACTGTTCGTTTTACGAATCTTGGGATTCGCCAAGTGCCGAAAGAACTAGTTGAAGCTTCTGATTCATTTGGTAGCACAGGTTGGCAAAAGTTATTTAAGTTGGAATTACCATTAGCAAAAAGTACCATTATGGCAGGTGTCAATCAAACAACAATGCTTGCACTTTCAATGGTAGTTATCGCTTCAATGATCGGAGCTCCTGGTCTTGGCCGTGGCGTCCTTTCTGCCTTACAACGTGCCCAAGTCGGAAATGGCTTTGTTAATGGTGTTGCGTTAGTTATTTTAGCCATTATCATCGATCGTTTTACTCAGAATTTAAATAAGAAAAAAACAACACCAGCTAAATCAAAGCTATCTAAAAAACAAAAAATTGGTGGAACTGCGATTGCTATTGTCGCAATTATCGCTTTGATTGGCGGCTCAACGCTGTTCTCTTCTACTAAAAATGAAGAAAAAAGTATTTCTCTTTCTTATGTAGAATGGGATACAGAAGTTGCCTCAACTCATGTTGTCGGTGAAGTTTTAAAAGATGTCGGGTACAATGTCTCACTAACACCATTAGATAACGCCATTATGTGGGAGT
Source organism: Enterococcus sp. AMC1252 (assembly GCF_058216515.1). Lineage (NCBI taxonomy): Bacteria > Bacillati > Bacillota > Bacilli > Lactobacillales > Enterococcaceae > Enterococcus > Enterococcus sp. AMC1252. The sequence goes on along the minus strand of NZ_CM177097.1, from coordinate 1,370,526 downwards.
CAATCTCTAAAGGAGAAACAGATGCAATGGTTGCCGCTTGGCTTCCTGGAACACATGGTGAGCAATACAAACAATACAAAGATAAAGTGGATGATTTAGGTGAAAACTTAAAAGGCGCTAAACTTGGTATCGTCGTTCCGCAATATATGGACGTTAATTCAATCGAAGATTTAAAAGATCAAGCCGGTAAAAAAATCACTGGGATCGAACCTGGTGCAGGAGTTGTTGCGGCTGCTGAAAAAACACAAAAAGCTTATAACAACTTATCTGATTGGTCAGTTGAAACCTCTTCTTCTGGCGCGATGACAGTGGCACTTGGACAAGCCATCAAAAACAAAGAAGAAATCGTGATCACTGGTTGGTCACCTCATTGGATGTTTGCGAAATATGATCTTAAATATTTAGAAGATCCAAAAGGCACGATGGGTAAAGAAGAAGCCATTCATACAATGGCTAGAAAAGGATTGGAAAAAGAAAATCCTGAAGCTTATAACATCTTGAAAAATTTCCATTGGACAAAAGAAGATATGGAATCTGTTATGTTAGAAATAAACAATGGAACTGAACCAACACAAGCCGCTAGAAATTGGATCGATAGTCATTCAAACGAAGTCGCTGAGTGGAAAAAATAAAAAAAGTGCTGACCGTAATTTTTATGGTCAGTACTTTTTTAACATCTAAATCATTTTTCGTTGAAAAGGACTATCTTATTACAGATGAATTCGTTGAAATAAGAACACAGTTATCTGTTTCCACTTATGAATGGTCCGTATTCGTCCAATGCATTGAAACAAACGATTTTATTGCACTGCAACTAAACGCAACCTCTGTTGTATTAATTCAAAAAAAAGAGTTGCAGCAAGAAGAACTTTCTCAATTAAAGAAATTGATTTCCGAAAAAATGGTTGATTCATATGAATTTTGGAACTAATCGAGCATTAAATTTCCGCAACTATTTTACAACAAAAATAACCGCTCGACTGGGTGATCGAGCGGTAAAGGAGTTCTTTTTACTTGAGGAGTAAAAATGAAAAAGTGTTTTGTTTGGGTTTGTTATTGGGTATGAATATATAATAACGTGAATATTTGAAGAAACTATGCCTAAATCATTTAAGTTTTCTATAGAATAGTTAAGAAAAAGTAAATAGATGTTTTTATCAAAATAAAAAAGCTAACGATAACAATAAGTTGAATACTTAATGTCATCATTAGCTTATTTTCTATTTTGGTGTCACGTATGCTAACGTATTCGCTGTATCTTTATCGATCACTCTAAATGAAACTACTCCTAAACCAGCAACATTCATCTCTGAAATTAGGATAGAACCGTCGTCATAAACATGTTCAACAAATGCCACATGTCCATATGTTCCATCGGCTCCTGCAACAGTTGGTTGGAAACTAACGGCCGTTCCTGCTTTAGGCTTATTAGAAACCTCATAACCATTTGCTTTACCAGTTGCACCCCAGTCCATTCCATTGCCCATTGTAGTTTCTACATAACCATCCAATTGAACAATACGGTTATAAACATATTGCGTACAGTTTCCTGCCGCATAAGCTTCCGAACCAGAATAGGTTTCACCCGTATATTCTTTAAACTCACTATCTGGATGACTGTCGGTAACAATGATTCCACTTGTTGACGTAGATGGTTTTTCTTTGTCATATTCAGTCAAATCATATTCTTCGATAAAAGCATTTAATTTTTGATCATAACTTGTATCCGTTGCATAAACACCTGTCAAAGACTTTGTTGCTTCGCGATAGCTCACTGCATTCGACTTCCAAGTGCCTGAATAAATTGTTTTGTTTGAATCTATGCCTTCTTTCATTAGCTTAGCATAATCTTCAAACGATTCTTTGTATCCAGGATATTTTTTGAAAGCAGCATCGATTGTAAACCAATTACCAGATCCGTCATCTTCTTGTGTTGAGAAGACCACTTTTTCGCCTTTGTATTCCCCTTTGATTCCAAAGAGATTGTGGTAAGGTGGTTGACTTAAATCACTATTGCCAGATCCTGTTTCTAAGATTGCTTGAGCAATCATAACAGACGCATACAGATCATTTTTTTGACCTACAGCACGTGCTTTTTCTCCGATTCTACGAATAAACGTTTCTGTTGGTTCATTTTTTACAACCTTAATATTTTGATCCAATTGTGCTTCAGTAGGTGCATGATCAACTGTTGACTGAACAGGTTGTTCTGGAGCTGTTTCAATTGGTGCGCTTGGTTGGGGCGCTACTGGAACTTCCTCATGACTACTTGTAGGAGGCTGTACTTCCTCTGAAGATTCTGTGCTGGTATCGGTTGTTTCTGTTGTACCAGTCTCTGCGCCTGTCGAAGACGAATCCGTAGTTGAGGTCGTGTCTTCAGTTGTAGAACTTTCGGTTGTTTCCGTCGTTCCTTCCTCGATGTTGCTTGATTCTGACTCTGTTTGTGTCAATTCATTGGCATGACCAATTACTGGCACCAAATTAACACTGAGCAGCACACAAATCATCTGGAGTGATAATAGTTTTCTTTTCATTCATTTTAGTTCCTCTCACATGTATTGACGATTCAGATGTTTTCTCAGTTTTCTAGAACGTATCACTCATTTTCCAGTTCGATTTCTTTTGTAACAAAATCGGCAATCTTGTGGTAATGTTTAAAAACGCTGAATCTCGCTTTTGATTGTTCCAGTTCATAAAGCATTTTGATTATGAAAATATCAAAAATTTCCGTCTAACATTGGAGTTCTCTTTATATTTCTTCATAGATCCACCTGCCCTTTACCTTCTAAAATCGTGTTTAACCTTCTATAAGTTGAGTTTATTTTACCATAAGTATAAGGTAAAATCTTGTACTTCACTCAAAAGATTGGAAAGTTTCGAAAAAAATTCATGTTTCAGGCAAATAATGGTCTTTTTTAGTGATTGTTCTTGCTTTCTAAGAAAAACTCTTACTGTTCAACCAAAAAAAGGAATCAGTAAGAGTTTTTTATTTATGAATAGCTTTTTATCTTTCTATTAGTTAATTTACATGTCCAAGATAAGCCTTATATACTTCGCCAAAACGGTTAATACATGATTTAAACAACGTTTACTTCGTTAATACTCCATCTACTTTTCACTTTCACGAGCCAGTAACTCCTGTAAACGAGCTTGTCCTTTTGAGATTGTCCGCTTAGTCGATCCACCTTGTTTACTTGCCTGAACATCAGTCAGTTCTTCAAATGATAGCCCAAATTCATTGTTCAATGCCCCATCAATGACTTGAGTTGCTTTTAAAAGTGCACCCATTTTAATTTCTGCTTCTTGATACTTATTTCCCATAATTTCACCATCATAGTCTGCTCTTGTATTGATCGCCAAACTAGCTCCTGCTTCCATTAAAACATACTGTTGTCCCGCACTATCCTTGAACCAATATACATTCTCGTTATCATCATAATCACCTGAGGTCGGTGCCAAAGATAACTTAATAGCATTAGAAGTATCGCTAGTAAATTGACGCTCTTCAGCTGGAATGACAGTGAATTGATCATCCGCATAGACAAACTTAATTTGAGAACTGTTATCAATTTTAACCATTGCAGGAATGTCACCTTCATTGCGAAGCGTTCCTTTAATTTCTGAATAAGTCCCTGGCTCAAAGCCCTTAGGATCCGATAACTCTTCAAAACTAGCGGTAATTCTTAATTTCCCCATAGTTACATCTTGTTTCATTTCTATCTGGGCTGTCCACCATGAATAAGTTGCCCCAAACGCCACTAAAACAATTGCTATACCTGTCAACACTAATTTCATATTTTTATTTTTTAACCAATTATCCATTTTATTCTTCATTTAGGTTCCTCATTTCTACTTTTATCCCTTGCTCCCTTGGAGGTGTTTTTTTCATTAATAACGCGAAAAAATAGTTTAGTAGGATCAATAGAAGTAAACTTAATATAAAAGCAGTCAACCCTCGAGATGTCCCTATCAGTAGGAAGAACGTGCCCAGATGGGGAATTAAAAAAATAACTTTCCCAATAATTTCTTCCTTTCGGCGCTTCCCTTGATCTGAAAACTCATTCGTATCACCTTTTGTTTCATAAGTAGCACCTTGACTATTTCCAGCGATATCAACAACACGATGCGTGACAAATTCTCCTGCAATCTCAAATGTTACAACATCGTCAATTGATACTTCCTCATTAGTCTCTTTAACTAAGACTAAGCTTCTTTTAGGTATTTTAGGTGACATGCTATCACTCATCACAACACGCAATTGATAACCAAAATAGCTAACTCCATTTGTAATTCGCAAGATAAGTGAACATATAATAAAGGCAATGATCACAAATAAATAGACTTGGGTAAGAAATAGTCCAATTTTTTTCATCATTGCCTTCCCTCCTAAAACTATTCAATATTCGCTTTCTATTTCTGAATCTTGTGTCTGTTGTTTCTCTAGTCCTTTTTCACCTGAAATAGGCAGCACACTTGAACTACTAATGACCTCAACTGGACTATTTGTGGTCGCTGTTTCCTTTTTGGTTGCTTCACCGGATGTCGAGTGGTCAATTGTTGATGGTAACTCAACATCTGGCGAATCCATTGTTTTCATGGAACTATTTTTAATTATGCCAAACTCTAGAGGCAGATAAAATGTGAAATAATAGGAAACCCCACTTGCACCTAACGGAAAAATAAAACTTACTATCAGCAAACCAATGATAATTTTCCATTTTCGGTTCATGTGGACCCATCCTTCCAATTTTTAATGCATCACTCTTAAAGTAAAGCGGGCTTCTTTACCATTTGCGGCTTTTGCGTAAACATAAGTTGTCCCAGTTTTTTTTGCAGTGATAACCCCGTTTGCATCAACGCTAGCCACTTCATTTTTTTGAACTGACCAAGTTAAGTTAGTAGATGCAGTTTCTGGTAATACACTACTTACAACAGTTAATTTTTTCCCTACTTTTAGAACTTCGATTGCTTTTACGTCTAAAATGATGCTCTCAACTTCTGGTTTTTCCTCTACTAAATGATTCATCAACTCAACAATCGCATTGTCCAAAGCCACCACTGCTTTATCAATGATTGCTTGCGTTGCTGCTGGATTATCTTTAACAGCTGACGCTGCGTTACGGGCGATGACAAAATTTGCCCAAGCCTCTGCTTGGTAATCTGTTTCAACTAAATTATTGGCTGTTGCCAACTTATCTGCTAAAGCACTAAAGTCAGCTGTTTCTTCACCTTTTTTTTCAAAAATGGATAACCAACTTAAAACAGGATCTGAGCCATCATTCTTCTTGATACTAACAATCACTTTGCCAGCTTTAGCTAATTCAAATTCTTTATTGACAATAGTTTCAAGTGTATCAGAATTTAACGTAACTGTTTCTTTACCCAGTAGCTCATCTTCTAACTCAATCGTTAATTCCATTTGACGATTCGCATTCCACCACTCTTGGAAGCCAGCACCAAGTTCATATGTACCTGCTTCTAAATCAAAAGCATAATCAATACTCTTCCCTTGATTAGCCCACCAACCGCTTTCTAAAATATGCTTGCCTTCATGACGACCAAAATCAAAATCTTCTGCATTCTCTTCTTTAGTTGTTCCTAAATAACCAGCTTTGTTTTCTCTCGTATATTTTTGATCCGCTTTTGCATTTAGAAGTGTATCTCCTAATAAATCTTTAGCAGCATCAAAGTAGACTGATTCTTCAGCTCCACTATCAAAGAAATAACGTAACCCTTTTGGCGCAACGTGAACACCATGCCGGATATTTTGATTTTTTTTAGGTAAATAGCCTTTGATAAAGACTGTGCCTATCTCTTTTCCACTATACTTTTCATACTGCCATTCAACTGGAGTTACTTCAGTTTCAGTACCATAAGAAATTGTAACTTCATTTGGCATTAAATCTGCAATCCCTTCCATTGATGAGACACTTTTAGGTAAGCCTTTTGTGGTTAAATCAAATAAACCATTGCCATCCAATTGGTCTAGAGTCCAATGATCAGCTCTTCTAATTGCTAACTGGTTCTCAGGTTTAAATTCGATTGGTAACCAAACATAACGAGACTCGCTTAAATCCCATGAATTCCAACGATCCCCCATATAAATAAATTTACCGTTTTCAGGATCTACTGGAATTACATACGTACTCTGAGTATCATAAGTAGTATTTCCACCCCAATCTACAGATGGATCTCCCATTCCATGCCAAGGTCCCATGGGACTATCAGCAACTGCGTATTGTGCTGGATTTGGACTCCAACCAGTCATGCCTGAGTTAATCATGTAATATTTATCCTTATAGTTGAACATTGCAGGAGCTTCACGTGACCAATGAATGAATTCTCGAGTAAAATCAACGCCTTCAGTTGCTTCGTCAGGATGCACAGCTAAATTTGTATAATCATCATTTAATTTAGAAATGATAGTCGTTTTATTTCCTTCTGTGGAATAAATGACATAAGCTTGACCGTCATCATCTTTAAATAATGTCATATCACGGACTGAGCCACGACCGGCCCATCCATCGAATCCGTAATCACCGTTTGGATCGTTATGATAATTTAATTTATAACTGCCTAGTAATTTAAAAGGACCCGTTGGACTATCGCTGATTGCAACTCCAGCTTTCGCTTTACCATAATCAGCATCACTTCCTGGGAAGCGACCATCAGCATGAAACCAAATCACATATTTGCCTGTTTTATCGTTGTAGAGCATTTTTGGTCGTTCGATAACTGTATTATTTCGGTCTAAATCAATAAAAATGTCATCTTTTTTTTCTTCCGAATAATCCCCATAAAGAGATTTAAAATACTCATCCGTTTCAAACTGTTTCCGTGTTTCCATCGGTTTTAAAACAACGCCTTCATCTTCCCAATTGTACAAATCTGTTGATGTATAAAGGTGAATCCCTCCAACTGGACGATAGTCATAAGTCTTATCTTCACCGATCCAATAATACTTAGTTTCACCATCAACCGTTAGTTTTTGTACTTGACCACCATGGGCTTGAATAGTATTTCCATTTGTATCGTACATCAAGTCGCCAGCTGTCCCACTAAATGATGTATAAGGTGCCATCGGTTCTTTTTCCGTAACGGTTTGGACTTTGATATAGTTGATGATCGGATCACCTTGTGGACCAGATCTTCGCGGAGCCTTAACTGCTACATTCAATTCACCGTCCGTCACAGTTGTAATAAAGGTTTTGCTGACCCATTCGCCATTTCCAACTTCTCGGTCAGCATCAACCGTCTGACCTTCAAGCATAATATTAAGCCAACGCGTTTCCCAATAGTGCTTAAAAGCCACGGTAACCTCATACGTTTGCTCTTTCATTCCAGGAATCTTTTCCTTTGGTAATTCAAATGAATAACCAAGCATACTTTTTTCCTTATCAAAAGTTACTTCATCTGACATATAAACAAAGCTTTCGCCAATGTCTGTGGCATCGCTTCCAAATTTTACCATGGAGGAATAGTCATTATCTGGATCAGCTCCCCAAGTCATGCCTGTTTTTGAATCTTTTTCAAATTTCTGATCAACATTTGATTGTAACAATCCCATTTTTTCTGTTTTTGGTACCACTGATGGATCAGGTGTACCAGCATTAACAGAATATAAAACACGATCATTATTGAGGACTTCTTCTTCCGTTAGGATCATTTCTTTTTCTGACTCAGCTTCCATCCCTTCAGTCGCTAGAACAACAGTTGGCCCTGTAATAGACAAGCCTAACAGGACACTCGTTACAAACGTTAAAGAAGCTTGCGGTAATTTGCTCGAACCATTTTTCATTATTTGTTTATTCTCCTTTCAAAAGCACTATTTCTATCAACATTACCAATTTTTTACCCCTACACCTCACTTTCATTCAATGATTACCGCATTATTATATCTATGATCCCTCTATTTTGAAACCGCTTACCAAAAATCACTTAAAATAATCCGAAGATATGTAAAAAGTACAAATTTTTTAATTCTCTTACTTTCAATTTCACCAGTATTGTGTAAATAAAGTCAGATGCCAGGGCAACGTACAGATTGTCCAGTAACTTTTTAGAATTAATCAGTTATAAACAAAAAAAGACCACAACTTTTTTGCATCAGCATTGATGATTCAAAAGCTCTAGCCCTTTTCTTTCTTTGCTAAAAAAAAACGTGTGAACCAAACACTTGATCTGAAACACTGAAAGAATAAAATGATAACAATCAGCTACTTATCCAAGTTTTGAGTATACCGATTTCTTTTTAATTTAGCTTTGAGTGGTGCGATATAGATGACGAAATTGATTTGGCGTGTAGCCAACAGTCTGTTTAAACATGGCAGTAAATTGACTTGGAGATTGAAAACCCACTCTCAAACTAATCTGTTGTACTTCCAGTTGAGGGAAATTGATCAACAACTCCTTTGCCTTGTTAAGACGCCAAGTCATTAAGTATTGATAAGGACTAGTTCCGACAAAGCGGTTAAATAAGCGATTTAAGTATTGCGGACTAATATAGATTGACTTAGCTAATGTTTCAATGGAAGTAATTTCACGATAATTTGTTTCAATTTCCACTACTGCTGGTGCAATATATTGTTTGAATAGAGGGTGCTCACTATCAATGCGGCTCTCATTTCTTTGGCTTAAGTGAAGTAAAAAAGAATAACATTGTTGGGTAAGTTCGATTGGTCTCAAATGCTGATTAATATGGCTGGAAATGAGTTGATCAATCCACGCTGAAAAAGAAAATTCATCAGCATCCGCTGCGATAATATATGAATTACTTTGTAGGATTTGATACAAACTTTCCTTGATTTCCCCTTCAAATGTGGCAAATTTCGTAACCCAGTTGTCTAGGGAATAGTACGCGTGAGGAATGAAAGGTGGGATTAATATCCCTTCACCTGGCTTTAAAATCACTCGTCGATCGCTTATCAAAACTTCTCCTAAACCTGATTCTGTCTGGAGCCAATGGTAACCATGGTAACCGTGTTGGCGCTGAATAGCGACTTGATCCCAATGATTTCCAATACTTTCTAAAGTGATTGGTAAAGGCCGCGAGCTTAATTGAAAATAAATTGGCATCTGCTTCTCCTTTTGTTTCGTATTCTTATATTATTTAGTTTAACTTATTATACTATAAAATTTAGAAATGGTTATACTGAGGATGAAGAAAATAAAAATGATTAAAGGAGCAGTGCAATATGAAAACATTTGAAATCAAAGATGAATTTTATTTAGATGGTCAACCGATGAAAATCATCTCTGGTGCTATCCATTATTTTCGAGTTGTACCGGAATATTGGCGCGATCGTCTGGAGAAGTTAAAAGCTTTAGGGTGTAACACAGTTGAGACTTATGTACCCTGGAATTTCCATGAACCTCATGAAGGCCAGTTTAATTTTAGTGGACGTTTCAACTTGCGGCAATTTATTCAAATTGCCGATGAATTAGGCTTATATGTCATCTTACGGCCAGCGCCTTATATTTGTGCAGAATGGGAATTTGGAGGCTTACCTTATTGGCTGATGAAGCAAGCTGATTTAAAGGTTCGTTTTGACAATCCAATTTTCCTTGAAAAAGTAGACAATTATTTTGCTAAATTGTATCCTGAGATGGCAGATTTACAAATCACACAAGGTGGTCCAATCATCATGATGCAAATCGAAAATGAGTACGGCGGCTTTGCTAATGATAAAAGCTATATGGGGAAAATTGCCGATTTGATGGAAAAACATGGGACAGAAGTGCCTTTTGTAACCTCAGATGGTCCTTGGGGAGATAAGCTTGAAGATGGCTCAATTCAAGATCGTGCCTTACCAACAATTAATTGCGGTTCAAAAATCAAAGAACATTTTAAGGTTTTAAAAGACTTTCACCAAGAAAAGAAACCACTAATGGTAATGGAATTTTGGATTGGATGGTTTGATGCTTGGGGTGATAAAGAGCATCATACCATGAACGGCGAGACGGCTGCCAAGGAACTGTCAGATATTTTAGAGGAAGGCTCGGTCAATATTTACATGTTTCACGGTGGGACTAACTTTGGTTTTAGTAGTGGATCTAATTATTATGAAAAGCTAGCGCCAGACGTGACAAGCTACGACTACGATGCACTCTTAACTGAGTGGGGAGACATCACGCCGAAATATCTTTTATTTCAAGAAGTCATTGGGAAACATCGAGAAATCCCAACAGTAGAATTGACAACTGACATAAAAAAAATAGCTTACGGCTCATTACAAGTTAACTCTAAAACGTCATTGTTTAATAACCTTGACAACTTAGCAAAAAAAATCACGCATAATTATCCGCTTTCGATGGAGCAACTAGATCAAGGACTAGGCTACGTTTATTATGAGAGTAATCTTGGCCGTAAACGTCATGTAGAAGATTTCCGTTTAATTGGATGTATGGACAGAGCGCAAATTTTTGTTAATGGCGACCCTATTGCAACTCAATATGATTTAGACTTGGGTACACAACTGGCGTTTGATTTAAAGGCTAACACAAATAAATTAAGTATTTTAGTTGAAAATATGGGTCGTGTAAATTACTCAGTCAAAATGAATCACCAAGAAAAAGGCATTCGTGATGGCGTAATAGTCAATGGCGCGTTTCAAAGTGAATGGGAAATGTATGCTTTACCGATGGATAACCTGACAAATCTGGATTTCTCTGAAAAATGGGCTGTAGAACAACCAGGATTTTATCAGTTTACTTTTGAAGCTGAGGAAAAAGGTGACACGTTTATTGAATTACCAAACTGGGGGAAAGGGTTCGTCACGGTGAATGATTTTAATATTGGACGCTTCTGGGAGAAAGGTCCACAAGTACGACTTTATATCCCTGCTCCTCTCTTGAAAGTCGGCACAAATGAGATAATCGTGTTCGAGTCAGAAGGAAAAGTAGGTACAGAAATCATCTTAACTGATGAACCAAAACTAAATAAAGACTAACTAAAAACGACTTGAGTCACCTAGACTTAAGTCGTTTTTATGGGATGATTGATTGGTATTAACAGTCTAATTGAGGTTCCCTCACCAGGAGCAGTTTTAATTTTCAACCCATATTTTTTTCCGTAAAGCAGTTGTAAGCGCTCGTGGATATTTCTTAAACCAAGTCCAGAGTAATGTTGCTTTAGGCTTGATTGAGTATTTGAGGGCTGACTAACATCAAAACCAACACCATTGTCGATAATTTCAATTTGAAGTTTGTCCTCTATCTTGGATGCGAAAACTTGTATATATCCCTCTTGATGCTCAGGGAAAGCGTGGAGATATGTGTTCTCAATAATAGGCTGAATGATCATTTTAGGTACAAGTAATTCTTCGGTGGCTTCATCAGCAAAAATATTCGTTTGAATGCGTTCACCATAACGTAATTGCAAAATGTTAATATAGGCTTTTACCCCAGTTAATTCTTGTTTCAAAGGAACAACTTCAGCTTTATCACTGAGAGTGTGGCGCAATAATTGGATAAAATTATCCATCGCCAAACTAGCCTTATCCCTTTCCCCTTGCCAGATTAAAAACTTGATTGCCGTTAGAGTATTGTAAATAAAATGAGGTTGGATTTGCATTTGCAAGGACTGGATCTCAGTCAGTCTTTTTTCCTCCTCGATTGTCATTAAGTTATCAAAATAGCCTTGTAAATCTTCTAGCATCAAGTTATAGGCTTTTCCTAATTCCTGTGTTTCATATGTTCCTTCAATCGTAACACTATTAGAAAATTCACCATGAGTAACACTTGGTAAGGCATCGATCAAGCGATATATTGGCCCAGTCATCCGTCGAATAACAAAGAAAGCAACAAAACTTGCTATTATAATTGAAAAAAATACAATTGTGATTGTTGGCCGTATCAAATTCATATTCTTGATCAAGGTGTCTTCATTGATCTGATTATAGAGTGTAAAATTGTAAGAATATAGTTTTATTGAATTAGTATAATTATTATCTGTTGCCATAATTTTGTCACTTAAGGTGGTGCCTAATTGTGATTTTTGGTTAGAGGAAATAACAGTATTTTCACTGTCAGTAATATAAATAGTATGAATATTTTTTGCTAGAACTTGCTCGTAAATCGAAGCAAAATGTTGCTCTGGCACAAAAATTAAGGCATATCCAATAATGTCAACCCCCTCAGTAATTTTACGAATATAAAGTAAACCAGGTTGTTTAGCGGTTGAAATAGTCAACCCATTTTGTTGATAGAAATACTGACTTAAAGCAGGATTTTCATCGATTTTTTTCATAAAATCACTTTTAATAAATGTGTCAAGATTTTGACTACGAACTCCTTCATTTTGAAAAAAAGTACGACCATTTTTACCAATTAAAATCAAGTTTGACGGTGTATCATTAAATATCCAACTGGTAGAGGCCATTTCTTTTTGTAACTCGATAATCGCTTGAATCTCTTCTGATTGATTCTTTTTAAAATAGTCCTGCACAACTTGACTCTTAGAGACCATCTCGAAAATACGATTGATGTTGTCATTCAAAAGTTCATAATCATTTTGGATGTTATTCATCAAAATTTGATTTGATTCTTGGTACGAATGTACATATGCACTTTTCGAACGATTAAAAACAACCGCTACAGAAAGTAACGTGACACTAATGACACAAAAAATAACAATCAGTAGGATACGAGTGAAGAGTTCATTTTGTTTTGTCCATAGCCTTACATGTTTCATAAGCGGTTCTCTCTTCTATAGACAGAAGGCGTCACATGATATTCTCGTTTGAACAAGCGAGAAAAATAACTTAAATCTGAGTACCCTGCAGTTGCACTGATTTCTGATAAATTATAATCTGATGTCAGAAGTAATCTCCTAGCAGCCTCTAAACGCACTGTATTTACGTAATCAGAAAAAGTCATCTTAAAGTGAGCAGAAAAGAAACTAGAAAGATAATTATAACTAAAATGAAATTCTTCTGCTAAACGGGCTAAAGATAAATCTGACTGATAATTATCACGTATGTAGCGTTCAATGCTGGTAACTAATTCACTCTCTTTTATTTTTTCTCTAGGATTTTGCTGTGTTAGTATCTGGCGAATCTGATTATTCATCGTTAAAATAAGCTCTGAAAAATCCTCCAAATAACTCATCCTTCCAATCTGATTAAGAAAATAGTTTTTTAATTTTGAAAAGCTCGCCTCATGAGGATAAGCTTCTTCAAGACTAGATAAAAGCGTGTAAAAAATATTACTGGCCTGTTGTTTCAAATCGGATGCACTAGTAAAACATAAAATCATTTCATTAAAAAATTCCTCAATGCGTAAAATACCTAGTAAGAAATCATTATTCAGTATGGCCCGCAGAAACTTCTTCGTGTCAAAGCGCTCACAATGTTTTAACATGTATAATTCATTAAACTCAACAATACTGTGATGTTTAAAATAAAACCGCTGTTCTTTTGTACCAGCTTTGAGTTGGCTAAAAGTGCTATTAAGCTCGCTTATTCGAAAGAATGGCTCACTTAAGGTAAAAAAACTACCTGTCTCGATTTGCCTTAAACTGTAAAGTTTTTTCCGTAACATTGCTTGACTATTTGGCTGAACGCTTTTAAAGGCAAGCAATAAGCCAGCTTCGTCATTACTCGTTGTGTAAGCTAATGATTTTACTTGATTGTTGTCAAAAGACAATTCGTTTAGTACCCGTTGTAGATTATCACGATCTTGATACCAAATAGAGTTGGTATAAACCAGTTGATAACAGTCGTATGTAAGAAAATTCGTAACGGTACTTAACTCAGTCTCGCTGTAACCGACTAAATAACGATTGAGTGTTTGTCTTAGTACTTCCTCCTCTGAGACAGTTACTTTTGCTGCGTTCAGCTTTGATGCGATTTTATTCAAAGCATTAAGTAAGTTCTCTTTAGTTAGGGTTGGTTTTAATAAATAATCGACAGCTCCGTTTTTAAACGATTCAGAAACATAAGTAAATTCGTCATAGCTACTTAAAACTAAAAAATGAATATGTGGGAATTGTTCTTGGATTATTTTAGATAATTCTAAACCATCAAGTTCAGGCATAATTAAGTCAGTAATAACAATATCAGGTTGCAGTTCCATGATTTTGTCTAAGGCTATTTTGCCGTTTTCTGCTTCACCAATAATGTGAAATCCAAATTTTTCCCACTGCAGTAAATGTCTTAACCCATCGCGGATGGCAACCTCGTCATCAACGAGTAAAATTGTAATTACATTCGTCAAGAAAACGCCTCCTTTTCCTTGTTACGTTTATTATATCATTTAAAAGTTTTAAATGAATTAGGATTATTTTATGATTTTTGGACAATTTTATCCACTCACCTAAAACGAATTGTCAGCGCTTCCTTTCGCTATGTATAGTGTGTATAGTATGAATGTAAGTAAAAAAGGAAAGAAGGAATCGATATGAAAAAGTTTTTAGGCTCTTTATTAGTCTTAGCTTCGGTGCTAATGTTAACAGCTTGTGGGGGATCTGGTGGCAGTAAAGGTGCTGATACAGAAAATACAGGTAGTGGTAGTAGCGAAAAAATAACGTTATGGGCTTGGGATGAAACATTTAACATCAAAGCTGCAGAAATTGCGAAAGATTACTACAAAAATAAAGATATTAATGTTGAAGTTGTGACCATGTCTCAAGATGATATTGTTCAAAAATTAAATACTAGTTTAGCTTCTGGAAATACAGAAGGACTGCCGAATATCGTGTTGATTGAAGATTATCGAATTCAAGGTTACTTGACCTCTTATCCTGAGGCATTTTCAGATTTAAGTTCAATTGTGAAAGAAGAAGATTTCTCAGAATATAAATTTGCTGTAAATAAAGTGGATGATAAGATTTACGGCGTACCGTTTGATAGTGGGGTTGCAGGTGTCTTCTATCGTCGCGATTACTTTGAAGAAGCTGGCTACAAGGAAGCCGACTTAACAAATATTAATTGGGATGATCTAATCAAAATCGCTCGTGATGTCAAGGATAAAACTGGACATGCATTGATGACAATGAATCCAAGTGACTTAGGTTTAACCCGTATTATTATGCAATCTACAGGTAAATGGTTTACAGATGAATCTGGTAAAAAGGTAACCTTAAAAGGAAATAAAGCTTTAGAATACGCCTTAAAAATTCAAGCGACTATCTTAAAAGAAGGTTTAGCAGAACAAGTTTCTGACTGGGATGGTGGCGTAAATGGGGTTCAATCAGGTTCAGTTGCAAGTGCCATTCAAGGCTGTTGGTATGCAAGTACGATTCAAGGTGCTAAAGATCAATCAGGCAAATGGGGTATTGCACCAATTCCAGTAATTAAAGGTGATGCAAACTCTAAACATAGTTCAAACATTGGAGGCGGAGGTTGGTATGTAATTAAAGGTTTACCAGGTGAAGAACAAGCAAAAGAATTCTTAGGGAAAACATTTGCCTCAAATGTAGATTTAATGAATCAATTAGCAAAAGAAGTTGGCGTTATTTCCACCTTAAAAGCTGCTAGCGAATCACCTATTTATCAAGAAGGTGTAGCATTCTATGACGGTCAAAAAGTCTTTGAAGATTTTTCAAACTGGTCTGGTGAAGTACCAACAGTGAACTATGGTAAAGATACGTATGCCATTGAATCCATTTTAACTGAAAGTTTACAAGAAGTGATTAACGGTGAGGATGTCGATAAAGTCTTAACAAAGGTCCAAAAACAAGCCGAAGATCAATTAGAAAACTAAGGGTTTAATGCGAGTAGAGGGTGAGTTTAACCTCCTCTACTTGCATTATTATTCATTGACTGACAACAATCAGGAGGCATCAAGTTATGCAAAAAAGAAAGAAAAAATTCGAACTCTTTGCCAATGGTGATGGTTTTATACTATTGCCTGTTATTTTAATTACGGTTTTAGTCTTCATCCCAATGGTAATCGCCTTATTGAATTCCTTTAAATCTGGAGTTCCAACACATATGACCTTTAATGGGTTAGGTAATTACAAACGAATGCTCTCAGACAGTACGTTTAGAAAAGCCTTTGCTAATACTTTTTTATATCTAATTATACAAGTCCCGGTAATGTTAATGCTTTCACTATTTTTTTCAAATATATTAAACGATAAGCGCTTAAAATTTAAAGGCTTCTTTCGGACAGCATTATTTTTACCTTGTATTACGTCCCTAGTCTCTTATTCATTGATTATGAAAAGTTTATTTTCTGCGACAGGTTTAGTCAATCGTGTCTTGTTGGATATGAATCTGGTAGAAGCACCCATTCAGTGGTTGACAGATCCTTTTTGGGCTAAAGTCTTAATTATAATTTCTATCACATGGCGCTGGACAGGCTATAACATGATTTTCTTTATTTCAGGTATGCAAAATATTGATCCAGAAATTTATGAAGCTGCCGATATAGATGGAGCAAATAAATGGCAACAATTTTTCAAAATTACGATACCAAACTTAAAACCAGTTATTTTATTTACGACAATTACTTCCACAATTGGCACATTGCAATTGTTTGATGAAGTTCAAAATATTACCGGTGGGGGTCCGGCCAATGCAACGACAACTCTTTCACAATATATTTACAATCTAAGCTTCAAATTCACACCAAATTTTGGTTATGCAGCAGCAGTTTCCTTTGTGATTGTATTCTGTATAGTTATTTTAACGATTATTCAAAAACGTGTAGCTGGAGATGAGTAAGATGGAAAAAATTTCAAAAGTATTTAAATATCTTGTGTTAAGCATCGCCGCCTTTGTTTCGATCTTTCCTTTTGTCTGGATGATTTTAGGGATGACCAACAAAACCATTGATATTACCGCTGGTAAAATTATGATTGGCGATCAGCTGATGATTAACTTTCAAAATCTTTTTAATAGTGATTTAAACTTTAACAGAGCCTTAATCAATTCCGCCGTAATTGCGATAATCACGACCATATTCGCTTTATTCCTGTCCTCGATGGCAGGTTATGGTTTTGAAATTTTCCGCTCTAAACGGAATGACCGTATTTTTAGTTTTTTACTTTTATCGATGATGGTACCCTTCTCAGCAATGATGATTCCCTTATACACTATGTTTTCAAAATTAGGTAATACACCATTTGGAATTAACACATTATTCAGCGTGATAATTCCCTCCGTCAGTACCGCCTTTTTGATCTTTTTGTTTAAACAAAATATTAAAGCTTTCCCACGTTCTTTAGTTGAAGCAGCACGGATTGACGGTTTAGGTGAATTGGCGATTTTCTTTAAAATATATATGCCAACGGCAAAAAATATTTATGCTGCTGCAGCGATTATTACGTTTATGAATAGTTGGAATAACTACTTATGGCCACTAGTCGCTTTGCAATCACCCGAGAAGCGGACCATTCCATTAATTTTATCGGCTATGGGGGCATCTTATACACCAGACTATGGCATGATCATGACAGGTATTGTGATTGCAACTCTACCGATTGCTTTAATTTTCTTTGTCTTACAAAAACAATTTGTTCAAGGTATGTTAGGGTCGGTAAAGTAGTACACATTTAAAATATTAATTTGTATTACACAATAGGGATCTGCATGAACTATTTTCATCATTATTGCCTCTTTATACAGCGTGCTTTTAAAAACAATAAAAAAGAGGCTAGAACATAACTCTGCGAGTCATATCCTAGCCTCAAGGAATCCGAATAAATGATGGGAGCAGAAGCAACTCCTTCTGAAATAAGTTGAACACTTCTGCCCCAACCTATTTTTTGTATTAGACATGAACAATTTCTATTCCTTTAATTGTAGCAAAGTTACTGCTTATGGACTGGTATAAATTCTTCATTTTTGATAAGTTGATGCTCTTCTTCAATGATAGTATACAAGTGTTTAATTGAGTTTTCATACTATTTCCGATACATCTTAGATTGGAAAAATCATCTCTTCATCGTTGATTTAACAACATTCCCACACCCTTTGGTAGAATGGTGGAAAACCAAAACCGAGTAAATACACCTACTTTTTCATCAAATTTTAGTCTCATCTAAGAGCGAATCAATCGCCTCAACCACTTGCTGGTCTGATTTCGCATACAAATGACCATAAGTGCCTAATGTAATTTGAATCGTAGCATGTCCCATTCTTTCTTGGATTGCTAATGGTTGAATGTTTTGGTCAACGAGCAGTGCTACATGGGAATGCCTTAAGGAATGAAGCTTAATAGGCTTGATTCCTGCTTTCCTTGCAACGTCTTTCAGCCAAGTTGAAAATGAATAACTTGGTGTAAAGGTACCATCTACTTGGGATACATATTCAAAATTACCAACCATTTTTTGTAACTTTTTCCAATTTGCTAATTTTTTTGAAAGGCTTTCCCCTATCCCAATGATTCGGAAAGCTTTTTTAGATTTTGGTGTAGAAAAGTACCAGTCATCTTTTCCATTATAAATCAGCGTTTTTTCAATCGTAATCAGATGCTTTTTTAAATTCACATTTGCCCAAGATAAGGCTTGTAATTCACCAATTCGTATCCCAGAATAAAACAATAGTTCAAACATCATCTTTCTGTGTTGATTTTGAATGGAATCCTCTGGTATGACAGACATCACTTGTTTAAATTCTTGCACTTCCCAAAAGTCGACTTTTTTATTTTCAACAGGAAAATGTGAGACCTTATCAACAGGATTCTTTTCAATCAAGCCTTCTTTCACCGCTCGCTCCAAAATGATTTTTAAATGCCCAAGGATACGGTTAATATATGACTTAGACAATGTTTCCTTATCATCTTTTTTTCTAGAGTTTCTAGTTGCAGTTTGGCTCAATTCAAACATCCATGCTTCAATATCTTGACTCGTAATATCTTGCACACGCATGTGATAAAAATATTCCATTTTCTTTGCAAAAATAAACTGTGCATTCTCAAAAGTTTGGCTTTTAACCTGCTTACTGTACCAAGCGACAAATCGAATACGGTAAAAATCTTCAAAAGTTATTTTACTTGCGGTGTTCAGTTGAGAAGCGAGGGTTTGATTAAACCCTCGTGTGAGCATATATTTGTCATACGCAGCCTTCGCTTCTCGTTGAGTTGGGTAACCTCGTTTTGTTTTCTGCATTCTTTTACCGTCTTGATCCATACCTAAGTAAGCACGAAAAAACCATTTTTTAGTCTGCTTATCTTGATAGACATTTTGTATTTTCCCCATCTTTTCTTCTCCTTCTTAAAAGAAGAGTAAGCTTACTATTATTATAATACTTTTTGCTTTAGTTGAATATGGTAAAGTTTTTCAATTATCCTAGCAGGTACAACGCTTACCTGTCGATTACTATAGAAGCTTAAGCCTTCAATTTTAGTTAAATATTCTTTTGATTCTTTTAGCATTTGACGAGCTTGATTTGATTTAAATCCCATTTGTATCAAATCCGAGCGGTTGACCATTACTTCAAATTCTTTTTCCAGATTTTCGATCCTCCTTTGTTGTTCATGTATATAAGCTATCTCATTTTTTCTTTTTTACTGGTTTGATTGGTTGTGTCTATAGACAATCAATACTTATCACCTCTTTCTATGTTTGAAACGTATACTAGTTTATTGTTTTAGTTGGATTGTCTTATTGATAAATTAGCTATTCTATTGTCAAGGATCAAAAGGCTTACATTTAATAAATTAGTTTTTTGTAGACAAAAATAAACCTTTTTAAACTTTTTATTCCTTAATCATTTTTCTATGGATAAATTTTTTTCAAACAAAAAAAGGAGTAGACTCCTCTACCCCATAACCCTATAACTTTTATTCGTTTCACTTTCATCACATTATTTTCCTTCCAATTTGATCGAACATTTCTAATCCCTAAAGGTTTACTATGTCACTTTTTACTATACCAACAGCTACTTTTCTCTCCTATATTTTTATTTTATATTGAAATGGTTAATCTACATGATTCCTATTTATTTTTTACTTGTTTCAAAACCATATTCATCGCCAATGATGGGAATAATCGATTAATAATGAGCAACAATCGTCCCTTGTCGTTATTTCCAATAAAAGCTTGATATTTTTTCTTAAAAACTGCATTTGCGACCTGTTTTGCGGCCTTGTCTACTGGACAACCAGAAGTTCCAGCTTCTTTATTTGAGCGTTCACCATTATAACTTAACGCTTTTTTTGTCAAATCTGTCTTTAAAAAACTTGGTATCAGAATGGTAACATCTATATTATCATTTATCAGCTCAGCTCTTAAACTGTCATAGTAACCATGAAGTGCTGCCTTTGAAGCAGAGTATGATGAGCGACCAGATAATGCTACTTTCCCTAAAACACCAGATATTAAAACAATATTTCCTGTTTTTCTTTTTTTTAAATGAGGGAGCAAGTATTGTGTCAATTCTGTTGTACTAAAGAAATTGACATCAAAAATAGTATGTTGCACTTCTTTTTTCGTATCTATTGCCAACGCATTTTGCCCTACTCCACCATTATGAACAATGATATCTACATGACCATACAAAGAAATTGCATCATTCACTTTATTTTCAAAGGTTTCTGGTTGTAGTAAATCAAGAATTAAGAAACTTGAATTAGTCACTTGAGATTGTACCCTTACTAATTCCTTTTCTTTACGACCAGATAAAATGACTTTCGCTCCACGATCAGCAAATTCATGTGCCATAGCTTCTCCTAGTCCTGAAGAAGCACCTGTTATCCAAATTACTTTATCTTTGAAATCAACTTGTCCCATACCTCTTTTACTCCCTTTCTTTATGTAACTTTCTATCAACTTTACTATCTTATCTTTTAAATCAAGAAGTTATTCCTTCTTATGGGTTCGATTTCCATCGAACTTAATTTCAGTATACTACTTTTTAAAATGAAATCAACCATCTATCAGTTATTTTTTTTCTGTGGTAAAATGACATTATGAAAATTGATAAAACCTTTATAGATACTGAAAGCGATCAAAAATACGACATGAACTTACTGCAAATTTTTCAAGCACTAAGCGATCCTATTCGTTTAGATATTGTTCTTTGTTTATTGGATGAGAAAAGAGGTTGTTTACTAAAAGAACGCTACCCAATAGTAAAATCGACAATGTCACATCATCTAAAAACGTTAAGAGAGGCAGATATTATCTTACTTCATAAGGAAAGGAACAAATATAAATACGAAGTCAATATAGACGGACTGAATCAGCAATTCCCCGGATTAATCGAACTGCTAAAAAATCAAATTATGAAGTAAAAAAGGATTAAACTTTGATGATTTTACCAAAGTTAATCCTTTTTGTTTAGATATGCTCAGTGTATTCCGCTATTTTTTAACAATCAATTAGTCACTGGATAGCGGTTTTATAGCTTATAGCGTTTAATTACCTTACTTAGACGTTAATACTTTAACGTTTGTAGTCTTTTATATTACAACTCTATTAATTCTTCCAACAAAGATTTTATTAGGAATAATCAGCAAATATATAAAACAGCAATAAGCAAATCGTTAGTAATTTAACTGTGATCTATCAAATTGAATATGGTATTTTCATTATCTATCCCTAATTCTCCCAGTTTGCTGGTAATCTGTTCACTATATTCTCCAAATTCCCCCTCCATCATCACAAATTTTTCTTCGGCCCTAGTCACACAAACATAATGATTATTTTTTTTACCTTCATCACTAAAGCTATAGTAATTAGCAAAACTAATAACTTGATTAAATTCTAGACCTTTAGAACCAAAAACAGTCATAACCTTATGCAAATCATTGGTTTTTATAAATGCTGGATAAAAGTACATATTTGTAACGCTATCTAACAATAGCGCTTTTTCATCATTAGTTATAGCCAGTCCCAAGTAGTTACTAAAATTAGTAATAGATTTAACAAACGAGACACAGATATCTTCTTTAGATTGATTAGATGATAATGGTACTAATTTCTTTAGAGGCTCTAACAGACTATCAATTTTATTCAGAAGTGTTTTACGTTGCTCTATTCTCAATACTTCAGCAATATCATAGACAGAATAATCCTCATCTAATAAATAACAGGCAATTGCTTTTAATACATTAGCATTCTCAGCTCCATCATCTAATGGCGTTCTAGGAATAAAAACAAAATTAAAACCCTGTTCATTTAAATTATCAGAAATATCTTTTGCATGACTGTTTATATTTGCAATAACTGTTATATTTTTATTTTTATCCACTATACCTGCCTCACAAAGTTCATTAATGGACTGAACATAGTCATTGGTTTTACAATGAATAACATGTGTTGCTTCTTTAGAATAATCATTTTTAAACTGCAGATGATTATGCATAAGATTAGCATAATTAACAATTTCAAAATGACTTCTAAAATTAGTTACAAGTTCAAACCTTTGCATCCCTTCGTTTTCTAATTGAGTAAAAATATTTTTTTGTGCACCTCTCCACAGGTATATAGCTTGTTTACTATCTCCTACAATAAAAAGGTCAATCAATAACTCGTTTTTTATATACATGAATAGATTATGCATATCTGTATCAGAGTCTTGATATTCATCCAAAAAAATCATTGCGTATTTTGATTTAAAATATTCTTGAGCCGCCAGACTTTTTTCTAAGACTTTTTTTGCTAATTCAAACTTAAAATTTCTTTTAATATTATGATAAGTTCCTAGTTTATTGCTCTTTTCTAAGATATTTAAACCTTCATCAAAAGAATGGGATTTCACAGAATTCTCATAACTAATCACAAAATCATTATTATATATTTCGCCGAAAGCATCTATTAAAAATGGCCTTATGATTTCATATTCAACAAAAGAGTCATTAGTCATTACAACGAATTTATTGTTTCCACCCAGTTGTTCTGACTTTCTTTTTATTTCCTCTGTAGCCTTAACCGTAAAAGTTATTGCAGCAACTGTCTTATGATCTGAAATTTCATTCATTTTTTTTAGGATTTTATTAACCATTATTGTGGTTTTACCCGACCCAGCACTAGCAGAAACTATAATATTACCGCTAGCATCTAAGATATCTTTTCTTACTTGCTCATCGACAATCTCCATTAGTTCTCCACCAATCTTTTTAAGGCTTTAAATCTATCATGATTAAATATTTTATAGCATTCTTCATTATTCAAATTATCAATGAGTTTTAACATATTTAGTAACTTTTTATCTTGAAGAGTAACTACGGGATTATCACCAAAAATACTGGTCAGCTTTTCTGGAATAACCTCAAATAAATCATTCTCTAAATCAACCTTTGAAAGGAATATATCATTATTTTCAAATTCTCTGATAAAAGTCTCATTAGCCTCATATAAATCTCTTTTTTTATCAAAAACCATCCTTTCCTTATCACTTGCTAACCAAACTAATTTTCCATTTTCATCCTTCGATGAGTAATCAATTGTAATATTTTCTAATTTTTTTTTACCAATAATATTTAAACAGCGATTGAAGCCTATAGTATCAAATGATTTTATATTTCCTCTTTTAGCTTTTAAATCATTGTCAGTTTTGATAATAGGTAATATATTCAACTCTTTTAATGTGTCAAAGTATGGTCTAAATTTAATACCATCCACTAATAACAGATACCCACCTTCTAATTCATAAATTGGATTAACAATTGATAATATTTTTTCGAATAATGCTTTCTCCGAAGGGCCTTCTATAAGCAATACACGATCTGAAAAAAGTGCTGTGGTTAAGGATTCATTCAGTTCTTTTTTTATCGATTTAAATTGACTAGGCACATTATACATATAAGATTTACAGTTAGTTTTGTTTTGCGAGTATATTCTAACAAGAGAAGCATCATCCATTTCGTATAATAATTCTGATGAATGAGTAGATAATATAAAGTAGTCATACACAGAATAATCAAATAATTGCTTTGATAAAGCGATTTGCATAGAACGATGTAAACTATTTTCTGGCTCTTCTATCAAATAAATAGTGATTCTATCAGAATCATATTCTTTCGTTAAATAATTCAAAAGAGAATAAGCTAATATTTTTTTTCTACCATCGCCTGATGTAGGATAAAGTGCACTATCTCCTTTTCTTTTTATATACGGGTGTATATCACTAAAGAAACCTTTTATCGCCATCTCTGATTGTAATTCAATTGTTATATCCTCTTTTTTCAGTTGATGATACTCATCTGTTAGTTCCTTTTGAAATTTTTGCATAACTTCCATAGAACTAATTTTCTTATTCATTTCAAACGTCAAATCTGAAATTTCTTCCGAAATAACTATATCTTGACTTGTCAATTTTTTTTGATCAAATAATTTTTTTCTATTTTTAGAAAAAACATAATCTAAATCTATAGTTGGATCAACATAAATAATATTAAATAATCTATCAATATCAGAAAAACTACCATTTTGAGGGATTTTATGCATGCTATTTAAATTATTACCCCAAAATAATTCTGGAACGCCTAAGGCCTCACTATAATCAAATGTACCTACAACTTGAAAATAAAATCTGTTTAGCTCTGAACTATCCCTTGCACCACCAACTTTTGAAATTATATGCTGAGAGTCTCTGTCAGACTCACGATCTGTCAAATCAACTTCAAGGGTAATTTTTATAGTACTGGAAGTATCTCTCTGATAATAATCGCTTTCAGAAAAACCATCAGTTCTCACTTTACGATCCAACAAACATCGTAATGAACAAAGTAAATTAGTTTTCCCAACATCATTCATACCAAATACAACATTCTTATTGGACAAGTTGACAACTACATCTTTAAAATTTCTAAAATTCTGAACCATAAGCCTATTTAATTTCATATAAATCCTCCTCATCAAACTAAAAAAAAAACAAATATATCCTTTTCTTAATATAACTAATAATATCATACTTTTATTGACAATAATTATTCTTTTAGTTAACAAGTAGTTCTTTCAAAACAAAAAAAGGCTAACCCTATACAGAGACTAGCCTTTCTTTAGAGATACAATTTTAGCCTGACTTTGCTGATACTTTGAAAAGAACCCATTATTTAAGCAAAGCAATTCTTCAATTTCTTGAAATGTTAGATATTTACCAGAACTACTTGAATATTCATCAATAAATGATTTTGGAGTATATATTTTTTCTTCTAACAGTAGTTCTAATGCTTCTTCAAAAGCCTCTGGCATAGCCACTGGTGTAATTTCATCCAAAGGCTCTATTTTTCTCCATCCTCTTTTACTCAAATTCTTATAAAGTCTTATAAACTCATCTTGAGTTATTATTTCTAATTGTTTAGCTCTATAAATCATTGATGCAATAGATACTTTCCACTTTACCTTCAATTCTCTATAGTAATTTAAGTTTAAAGGATCTTTAGAGATATCAATACTAAATGCCTTTTTTGGGAGTAAAAAATATCCTGCTAACGAATCTGCTTCTCTCTCTATTTTTTTATATACATCATTATTCTCATCTTCAATATTATCAATGTCTTCATGTTGAATGAAATGAGCCAGTTCATGCACAACGTCAAATTGGCGTCTGTAAAAAGATTTTTTATTACTACCTAAAACAATAGCATAATAATTTTTTATCTCATTTTGAAATTCCATTGTGACCCTTTGACTAAAAGCATCTATCTTTTCACTTGAAAATGTTAAATCTGATATAACAAATCCCTTGCTTTCCAAAAGTTCTACAGCATTTTCAATGGGACTTTCTCCTAAATTCCATATTTTTCTCAACAAACTAGCCTTTCCTTCTAAACTCTCTACGTCACTCAAATCAGGTAAAATAAATTTTGGAAATTCTACTGTCTCTTCTAAAAAATTTCTTAGACTAACAATATTTTCAACTCTCGACAATTGATACTGTTTGTCTTTTTTTGAAGTACTTAAAAGTGATCGGAAATAAGAATTCCCATATACAAAGTTTTGTTTATTCGAAGAATAAAAAAATTCTTTTGGGAATTTCAACGCTTGTAACAAAGAGAATAGTATTTCCGGTGTTGGTGTAGAAATGTTCTGTTCATATTTTGAAATCATCTGTTTAGACACACCAATTTTCTCTTTAAGTTCTTCCAAAGTCATCCCTCTATACATTCTTGCTTCTTTCAATCTTTGACCATTAAATTGGTGTTGTATTGACACTTTCATTACCTCTATTCAGCTTTTCTTTTTCTACCTTTAAGTTTAACATGCTTATTTTTTCTATTTTTTGATTCAGTTCTTCCGTTACCTTCTATTTCTGAACCACTAGCGGCAATGATATAATCCGTAGGAATATATTTACTCCAATCTTCGCTATATAAAATCTCACAGCCATCTGATAATTCGTACATAGTAATCTTAGGCGTGTCACCAATAGAGTTATCCCTTGTAATTATACAAACTTTTTCAATATATTCACCAAACTGCTCTAATATTTTATTTGCTTTTTCAGAAGCTTCTCCGTAAAGCTCCGAACCAAATCGATCAATAGTATACTCAGCAGGATCAAAGAGCTGACCATACTTATCATGCTCTTCTTCAAGAGATGGATTCTTTAACAGGATTACACTTGTAAGATATGTCAATCCTCTTTCCTTATGAAATTTTCTTACTATTTGATTTTTATTGTCTTCAGACATAAATGCATACATAACTCTTTCCATCTTATCAATGAAAATAACCGAGCGTTTATCAATGAATTGAAATCTATCTACTAACTGAGTATCAATCACTTTCTTTAAATTATCTGCTCTCTTTAGTTTACCAAGATTTAAGTTTCTACTCTTGTAGTCTAAGTTATATTTGCTAACAATCTCCTTTAACTCATTTTCATAGCCAGGATAAATTTGCTCAACAAAAGCAACCTTTAAATTTTCTTCCAATCATAAACACTCCTTCAATATAAGATATTCTTACTCTACCACAAAAAGAGATTTTTTTCAAATAAGGATAGAAAAGGAGGATTTTTTTATATTTTGTCAACCATATATTTTTAGCTGCCTTTACTAATAAGTAAGTTTCAGTAAAAAATGCTAACTGCTCTCATGTTATCGTCCTTAACTGCTTTCCTAAATTTAGCGGTCGGATTGCTCATTAAGTAATTCTCTTTGAACCAATTTTTTCTTCAATTTAACAAAATTTTTTTTGAACTTTTTATAATCCTCCATCATTTTCTCGCCCTTCTATAAGTAATTAGTTGAATTGTTGCACTATTTTTATCAGTTACATCAAATTCTGCACTTAACATAGAAATTTTAATAATCTTCATTCGTCGAATACAGCAAAAAAAGCTATACACATTGATAAAACGATGTGCATAGCTACTATTCCAAATTCTTTTTATCACTTAATCCCTTACACTATTCACCCAACAACCAATCAACAATATAAACAATCGGTATCCCATCAATTTGTTCCACATCATGATATCTCCCAGTCACAACAATCTTCTTATAATTATCCTTGATGTTCAATAAATTATCTGTTTCATGATTATTATCCGGTAACTCATAGGCGACTTGAACATAAAGCGTTTCATCACGTTTCCTTGCAACAAAATCTATCTCTTTATTACTAAGTTTCCCAACATCTACTGTGTACCCTCTTCTAAGCAATTCTACATACACAATGTTTTCCAATTGGTTACTATAATTTCCGTCTTTCCTACCAACAGCATTTCTTCGTAAGCCTGAATCTACAATAAAATACTTTCCATTCGTTCTAAGGTATTCACGTCCCCGAATATCATATTGCTTTGCACGATAAAATAAATAACCATTTTCAAGTAAATCTAAATAACGATTAACCGTATGAACTGTTGTTTCAACGCCCTCACTTTTTAATGTATTAACAATTTTCGATGCATTCACCAATTGCCCAACATTATCTGCAAGAAAGCTGATGATTGATTTTAGTGCAGTAGCGTCTTTTACACCTGCTCTTAATACCACATCATTTAATACAATCGTATCAAAAATTCCTGATAGAATGGTATCTTTGATAGAATCTTCAGCAATTACAACACTTGGAAAACCACCATATTTTTCATATTCACTGTAGGCACTATCTACCTTTCGCGAATCTTCGTCAATTTCTTTCACACTTAAAAACTCTTTAAATGAAAATGGATAGATAGGTATTTCAATGTAGCGTCCACTTAATAATGTCGCAAGTTCTCCTGAAAGCATATTTGCGTTTGAACCTGTAATCACAATATCGCTATCAAAGCTTACTCGAAGGCCATTTACAACTCGTTGCCAGCCATTTACAACTTGAATTTCATCAAATAGAAGATAGACTTTTTTTTGATCTTTTGGAAGTAGTTCCATTATTTTTTTTCGAAGTTTTTCTTCTGTCGTAATGGTCTGATAATCAAAGCTTTCAAAATTCATATAGATGATATGGTCCTCTGAAACCTGCTCTTTTTTCAGATAATCTTTATACAGCATTAGCAGGACTGATTTACCAGAACGACGTACTCCTGTAATAACCTTGATAAAATCTGAATCTTTAAATTGAATGAATTGATTAAGATATACTGGTCTTTGAAACATATTCAACCTCCTTTGGAATATACTTCTATTCCCATCTAATTACAGAAAAATTTGAAGTCAACTTCAAATTTTATAAAACATTAAAAATCTCTTAATGAAATTAAAAATCATCAAGAGATTTCTTTAGTCAATAAACATCTAAAATTTATAATACACTTACGTTTAATAGAACAGGATAATGAAACAGAAATTCAGCCTTTCTCCCTGGCATAGTTAATTCTCACGTTCTCGCTCTGCTTCTTTTTCTTCTTCCACTTCTTTGATTAACTGAATATACTCTTTTAGCTCCTTATCAAAAGCTTGTTTATTTTTATAAGGGTAAGAGATAGTTCGTAATAAGTGCCAGCCCTTTTCTACCTTTTCAGTTCCATCATAATAGCCATAGACTTTGATTGGTAAAAATTTTTTATTATACTCGATACGGACTTTTGTTAAACCTGCATTCAAATACCCTGCTTCAAAATTCGTAGGAAACTTCTCTTTGAATTCTTTTTCATTCAGAAGAGGTAAAATTTCTTTTTCAATTACATAATTTGATTCCTTTATTTCAGCATTTGATAATTCTAGATATTTAAAAATTGAGAGGTTATTGTCAAAAAAACGATTGAATGACTCATCCTTAAATTTATCTTTTGGAGTACCATATGATTCATTGTAGTCTATTGCTAGTAAGCTTCCAAAAAAGCGTTTACCCTTCAAGTCAAAACGCATATTCCACTGTGAATCATTATTTTCATCATCATTTACTACTAAAAACTGTTCTTGTCTTAGTATGTCATAGCTATTATTTACCTTTGTAGTCTTTCCAAAACTTATAAAAACCAGGATTATTATTCCTATTATTCCTACAATAGTCAACAAACTCATCATAAACTTTTTGTTTCTTATCTTGGGGAACCTCTTGCCAAGCCTCATAATCCACCTCACCTGCCTTTACAATATCTGCATATTTACCTGTGTTCCCCTGTGTATCACTATCATCAAAATCAGTTGGACTCTCCCACTCTTTTGTTACTGATGCTCTTATATCAGCATCATTAGGACGTTCAACATCTAATCTACTGTGACTATCATTATCATTTGCTGGACGGTCATTATTCTCCCCTTTTGATGGTCCGTAATTAAATGACTCTGTATTCGCCACATCTCCACAATCTGCAATATCATACTTACTCAGATCTGACTCATAGCTGCCATCTGCTCGTTGCTTGTATACATTCCATTGGCTAACAAAATTGCCTGTTTCTAAATCAATAATGAATTCAGACATTCTTCCACCATCATTTTCATATTTTTTTGGCGAAAGAACTTTCATATTTTTTGTATAATCATATTCACCCATTGTTCTATTATGAAAACTTGCTCCTGTACTATAATCAAGGTCGATATTATATTTTTGTGCATATGCTTTTAATTTATCGTAATCTGTTTTCCCTTCAAAATGCGAACGAATATAATCAATATTATGTTTGTCAATATAGCTTCTAAATAAATGGATTTTCCTTGCTAACTCCCCTTCTTCTCTTAATTCTGTATTTGGATATTTTTCCCGCACAGCTTTCGCAAATTTCTTTAAAAATGAATCATGTGGTGGCATATTGGGATTAAATTTGTATTTTCCAGAGAGCTGTAAAAAACCATTTTCATCAACAATTGCATTCATCTGTTTTAAAACTAATTCTACTTTATCTACTTCTGTAGCATCGAACATCAACTCATAAACCTTTGAACCAACTAAATAGGTTTCTTCATGAATTTCCTTGATTCGCTTTAATCTTTCTGCCCCTTTTAATCCTTTCAATTCTGCTCTCATGTATTCCTGATAGGCTTTAATAGCAGGCTTATCCCATCCTGCCGCTTCAAGTTCTTTGCGCATCTTATACTCACTATTTTCCCAACCACTATCTAGTGTTTTTTGCCATGTACTGCCCATTGGTAATGAAAAACTACTACCCGTCCAACTTTTCTCCATTGCAGTCATCCCTTGGGCTACTGCATCGTATAGAGCTGTACTATTTTGGTACAACTCTCGTGTCCTGTTTTCAATATCAACAAGCGTTTCTATCTTTTCTTTCAATACTTTAAGCGTTTGCTCATTCGTTGAAATTAATTCGTGATAGTTGCCTGCTTGTTGGGCATAATAATTAGAAAGACCTTCATTACTTGTGCCCATACCAATAGAGCTATTTAGAAGCTCCCTTTTAGATTGCATATAATTATCTACATTAGAATGATAGATACGATTTTGTTGCTCTAATTTTTCTATCTCCTCTAAGATTTTGTCTTCGTCTAGCTCCTCATCACCAACTGCACTAACTAACTCAGCACTATCACTGATCATTTCATCATTCGCACAAATTAAGCCTTGGATAATTGATTGGTGCCCTGCAAGTTGTTGCTTCATGCCTTTCCAAGCTGCACCATCAAAATCAGAATTCTCAACAAACTCGTTAATGCTAGGGTTAATCCCTTCTAATGAAGTATTCTCTTTTTCCATTGTCTGTATTATGCTTGCTGTTTGTATTTTTATCTCTGCTGGTTTAAGTAGTAGTCCCATTGGATTCCTCCCGCACTTCTTTCATTTTTAATTGATGTAATTTTTCTTGATAGTCCTCTTCTTGTTGACGTAGTTGTTTTTTATCATGGTTGATTTTTTCTTCCCAATCTTCTAAAAAATACAGTCGTTTCTTTTGGATTCCAGTTATTAAATTTTCTTGTTCATAAAATAATTGTTGAAGTTTGCTATCATGTCGCCATTCATAACTACTTTCCTCAATTTGTCGAAGAGATTGATTCGTCTGATTCATTGAATAGTCTTCCTCAGATAAAACTCTTTTTCTAATTTTCTCAATCGTTTCTTGTTTTCCTTCAATTTCATATAGTTTATTTTGAATTTTTTTATACTCTTCTGTCATTTTCTTGTCTCCCTATAAATGTTGGTTGACTTGTTGCACTATTTTTTTATCAATTGCATCAAATTCAGCACCTAGCGAACCAATTCGCTCGGCATCTCCACTCAATAAACTTTTGTATTGTCCAAATAATTGATTTGCTTGTTCCCCTTGCATTTTTCCAGAGCTAACAGCGGTTAAATTGGATTCTTCGGCATATTGGATTTCTTGATTCCCTGAGTTTGCTTTTGCTAATAAATTACCACCAACTAATACAGCTGCACCTAAATCACTTTTGATTGCCATCTATCATTTCCTCCTTATTCTTTAAAGCAATATTTATTTTCGTATCGATCTACTACAATTTTCTTAACTTATGTAACTTGAGTTAGAGCCATTTATTTTACTAGCTTAATATTATTAGTTTCTAAACTTTTTTATCGTTCAAAAAAATCAATAACACTATCTTTTTAAACAATTTGTCCATTTTAGTTTAACAGAATATTCAAAAATTGTATATCCTGTTATAAAAATAACATTAGGTCAATTATTGATTATAACCCTAGATAAATAATTATAACGACATAAAGAAACAGCTATGTTCCAAAAGAAATTTCTGGCTTTCTTTTAACATAGCTGTTCCTCCACATGAACGGATACTCATAGATTATTCCCTGTATTAACGGTTTGATTTAACTACTTTATTTTCTTCTTTTCTCTATATGAAAATTGACTAATCGCGCATTGACTAGGCTGCCTTTTTGTTAATTTCTAGGGCACATGTTTGTACCAATAAAACATGAGTGTCTTAAATTTATGAGTATCTATTCTTTTGATAGTGGATTAGACATAAAAGTAATATATTTAGCTAGGGAGTGTCCTTTTTCTAATGCACTATCATTTATAAAAAGAACGAATTGCTACCAGACACTACAAGCTCAAAATCTACTAGATATTGCGATTACACTCCTTGATGTTTTGTGCCATCAAGGAACATCATCCTAGCTTCTTTTGTTTTCGTTCTAATTATTTTAATTAAAAATTTATGCAAGACTGTTAATGCCGTTTACGAGCATTGAGATCCCTTTTTTCAAGGTTTCTTTCGGACAAGCTAGATTTACTCGAATACATAGATCATCTTTTTCAAAGAAATCTTGACTGGTTTCAATCGCAAGACCATGTTCTACCATCGCTTCTCGTAATGCTTCTTCTGTTGTATCGAGATAATTAACATTCAGCCATGTGAGATAGGTTGCCTGTAAATCAGTGACTTCAACCTTTGGACAATGTGCTTCTAGTTCTCTACACATATATTGATAATTTTCGTAAATATAAGCTGTTAGCTCGTCTACATAGTTATCTCCATACTCATATGCTGCTTCCAAACTGATATACGAAAAGTTGTTCAATAAATCCGAAACGTGGGTATAGGCTTTTGCTTCTGCCATTTTATCTTGTAGCTCTTTATTTTCTACAATGTAATAAGAGACTTGTAGCCCAGCCATATTGAAAGTCTTCGTTGGCGCTGTCAAAACCATCAAGGATTGATCATACCCAATCTCACGTGCAACTTTCATGGCGGGGATAAAGGTTTGCCCGGGCATAATTAAGTCACTGTGAATTTCGTCAGAAACGACTAATACGCCGTACTTCTTACATATAGACAAAATAGTGACTAACTCCTGTTCTGTCCATACACGTCCAGTTGGATTATGAGGATTGCAAAGAATATACAATTTCACATTGTTTTTAGTGATTGTCTCTTCAAAATCTTGAAAATCAATCTCATAAGAATGACCCGTTCTTCTCAAGTGACTTCCTACCCAATTTCTCTTCGCTCCAGCTGGCACTTTTGCGAATGGTCCATACGTTGGAAGAGAAATCATCACACTATCTTCTTCATCAGTTAATCCTAAAATTGCAAGATTGAGTGAGCGTAAAACGGATTGCGTAAAAAAGATACTTTCTTTTGTATAAGTAATGTTGTTTCTTTTTTCATGCCATTTAATGGGTGCATCCGTATAGAATGAGCCAAACATACTATATCCAAATACGCCATGTTCTGCGCGTTTTACAACAGCCTCAACCACTTCTTTAGGTGCTTTGAAATCCATATCTGCTACCCACATTGGCAATAAATCAGCATTCCCATAAAGCAACTCTAACCCATCATATTTTCCTGCACACGTTCCACGTCTTTCAATGACTTCATCAAATTGTGACATTTCGTTTCCTCCTATTTAGTTTATTTTTTTCAATAGTCGTTGTTCAAATTGTGTGATACCTAATAGTAAAACTAAACAAGCTGCTAAACACGTAGCAATAAAGAATGAGGTTGTCGCAAGTGAATCTGAGAATAGTTTCGCTATTGGGTTAAATAGTAAAGGCGATAAGGCAAATCCTAAACTAGTCGCTGCTGAAAAGATACTTGCGGTAACAGGAATGGCAGAAGGTCGCACAACTGAGGTCATCAGATACAAGATGCGTGTCATGACTGATCCAGTACTCATACCCACAAAGAAACAACCAATAAATAGTGCAATGGGTATGTGAATCGTTGCGATAATGCCATGACCGATTGCCATCGAAATATAGCCTACAAACAAGGTATGTTGCTTAAGAATTTTAGACACTGATGTAATAAAAAATCCCGCTACAATTGCCCCTAAGCTTTGACAGGCTAATGCTAAACCTGCGATTGATGTCTCACCTATTTTTAATTCCTGAGCATGAATCGCAAGGTTATTCTGCGTACAGGCACTCATTAAGGTGATCGTACCCCCTAAAGCAATCACAATCAAAACAGAGGGACTCGTTAATTTCAACAGATTTTCATCTTGGACTTGTTCCTGTGAAGCATTAGTCGTTTCAGTTGCTTCCTCTTTTTTAATTTTTCGATCGTTTGGTAACAACACTAGACCAATCACAAAACCAGCAATCGCAAAGAGAAAAATAGCATAATTAAACTGCCAACCGTACACAGCTAGCATGCCTCCTAGACTTGTCATAACCATACTGCCGATAGATTTTAAGCTAGTATTTTTGCCTAACATAGAGGAACGTTCATCCCCTGTAAAATAAGTAGAGATTAAAGCGGGTGCTGTTGCTGTCATAGTTCCTGCACCTAAACCTAATAAAACAGAGACAGCTAAAAGAAATGGAAAACTAGTTGAAATAACGAGTGGCAAGGCGCCGAGTGAAAGGAGAACAGCGCCAGAGAGAATCACTGTTTTTTGAGAAATATACTGTTGCATTTTTCCAACAACCAACGATGCACCAAAGCTGGAAAATGCGGCAAGAGATAAAATCATTTGTAAGGTTGAGCGACTAACTTCTGGAAAGGCAAGACCAATCTTCCCAACACTTGGAGAAATACCTAGCGCAATATTAGAAACAAACATTAAAACGAGCAAGGCAATCATGATTCTTTTTTTAGACATGAGTTACCTCACTTAACTGAGCTACTGCATCAATTTCTACAGAAGCTCCCTTTGCTAATGCAACAACTTGAAAGGCACTTCTTACTGGCAGTTCATCCACTTGTTCAAAGAAATCTGCATACGCTCGATTCACTTCACTCAATTGACTAATATCTGTAAGATAAACAGTCGTTTTAAGTATCTGTTCTTTTGTTAGTCCACAGCAAGAGATAACGCTTTCAATATTTTCTAAACAAATCAATGCTTGATCATAAATTTGATGGGAGACAATTTGCTCTTTTCCTCTTTCTATGGGCAATTGCCCTGAAACGAAAAGCAAGTCGGTACTTTTTTTACTAACACTAAAAGGACTATTCATTGTTTCCTCCTTTTCTTTTTAACCCCTTTACAACTGTGCTTTTATCATGATTAAGGTGCATGTATTTGGATGTGTTCATTCATTGTAATTCGCCTCCTATTTTTTTAGAAAAAAAGGAGATAAAAACGCACAAAAAAATGGTATTGGACTGTACCTCTCCAATACCATTGCATAGCTGACAAAATAAACCTGCACTCATTCAAAGAAAAACTAATAGAACGGTGGAAAATCACCAGAAAATTAGTTATAATAAATGAGGTCGGTACTTTGTATCGACTAATGGGCAACTTGATTGGTCAGCGCAATCTGACTTCTCAGGGCTTCATCGTTTTGGTTCCAGCCTTAACGATGAAGTGCCTTTTTGTTTATTCACGTTTTTATCTCACATCCATTGTAAAGAAAAAAACGGGGATAGTCAACGCTTTCTTGATGATTCACTTGCTTTCTTTTTTGAAAAAAACGGCTATTTCCTAGTAATTACGACTATCAAAATCCAGTAAACCAAATTACTTCATTATATACGCAAAATCAATCAAAAATCATTTTTTCCCCGCTACATTTTAAGGAAATTTTTACAAAAAAGAACTCTGCATTGAGAGTCCTCTACTAAAAGTTTTGACTACTTCTAAAAACATCATCATGCTTGCCAGTAGCAAGCAACCACAGTTCTAGACAATCATTTTCCACCTTATATACTAGCAGCCAGTCACTTTGAATGTGTAACTCCCGAAGTCCCTTCAAATTCCCCTGTAAAGCGTGATCTTTGTATTTTCGCTTTAACGTATCTTTATCCTGTGCCACAATCAAATGCAGAACCGCTTCTAATTTTTTCAAATCATAATTTTTCTTTTTTAATAGCTTGTAATTACGTTTAAACGTTGCGGTTCGTTCAATCCTCATCGTTCAACTCTTTCATCAAATCAGCGACATTATCAAAGCTTTCAATTCTACCACTTTGAATGTCTTCAAGAGCATGAATAATATCTGGCTTATTTAAAGTTAATTCAAATGGTATGCCATTACTTAAAACGACTTGCTTAAGAAAAATCTTAATGCCTGACGTTAAATCTAAGCCAAGGGACTCCAGTATTTCTTTTGATTCTTCCTTTAACTCATCATCTATTCGTATATTAATATTTGCCATCTCTCAACACCTCTTTCCAACACTATTATATCACATAGTAGATACATTGTTAACACGAATGATTACATGATAATGAATCAACATTAAATTTTAACAAAGATAATATGGCGAAAAAATAGTTACTTTTAGAATTTTTCTGACATCATTTTATCCGCACAATCCAAACACAAAATTGGCGCATTTTGGAATTCCAATTCCTTGATTGGTAGTGTTTGAGCGGTCGTAATCTTAGGAGGAAAATTCCATTTTGTCCAACATTTTTCTCCAATATTCACAACTTTATCACAGCGATTACAGTGAAATTTTTTATCTTTATTATTGTACATATTCGATTATCTCCTCTCCAATTTCCCTCTATTTTTTTGTCATTATTATACACCAATTCGAAGCATGAAGAAGCTTAAATTTGAAAAAAATATGTAAGAGAACTTGGCAATTTTTTGATGTTCAGATTGAGTAAACTATTCCAAAACCTTATATTTCCCACTCTTTTAGGTTGAAGGGCATAAGGGAAAACTGCTATCACAAGTGATAGAAACCGCAGTGCGGTTTGTTTTCTAATGATATCAATTCAGTAACTGACACTGGTAATTTTGCCAAAATTACCAGTGTCATAAACTATCACAGCACGTCATTCTTTTTTCTATTCACTAAAAAAACTGTCAAACTGGTAAAATTGGCCTTAAAACCAGTGGATTTTCCATCCTTTTTTACTCTCTATTTGTCAAAATCCAATGTTTCATTTCTTCTTTACTATACAATTTTAGCCCATCAACTCGAATACTTGGTAGCCCCTTTTGTTCGAGTTTTTTTAATGTATTTACTGAGATCCCTAAGTAAGCGGCAGCCTTATTTTGCTTCAAAAATGGCTGATCAATCCCAGCACTTTTCTTTGCTTCCTGCATGCTTTCTAGCAACATATCATACATACTTTGCTGCAATAAAGCCAACTGTTCCTCAGATAAAATAATCTTAACTTCAGCGCTCAACATTTTCCCTCCTTCCTTATTTTTCTCCATAACTTGATACGTTTGTACATCTCCTATCTCCAAATAAATGCTGCTATCTACACAGCTATTATAGCCCTTTTTTTGTTCAATCATCATACAAAAATACATCGTATCTCCTTTTCAAATATGCAAAAAGACGCCCTCAAATTAGACGTCTTTGCATGAATTATTTAGTTTGAAATACTGATGACCTCTTTAGCTAATGTCGTTTATTTTCTACAATCCTCGCCAATTTTGTATAACGAGCTTTATTTTTGTTACTGGATAATTTCTACCAGAAAATAAATATTTTTCATTCCAATAAAATTCCCCCACCTAAAACATATGCTAGAAACGTTGGTTTATCAAGGAAACAACCGGGTTTCGCTCTGGTAGAATTTTCTGGTAGAAAACGTTAAATAACACGAAATTTAGACATTTTTGGTAGAATTTTGGAAAACTGACAGTGAAAAAGCGGGCTTATTCTTCTTTTAGGTTGTTGATTTAACGCCATTCTCACTGAGTTTTGCCACTATTTACGATACATCTTAAACTCAAGAAACAAGTCATTATAAATCCCCAAATATTTCGCCCCTAAATCTTCATAAACTTCTAAATGCTTAATCACTTCATCACTTGGATAAAACTGTTCATCACTAGAAATTTCCTTAGGTAGTAATTTTTTAGCTATTTTATTTGGTGTGGAATACCCAATGTATTCTGCATTTTGAGCAGCATTTTCAGGGCGCAACATGAAATTAATAAATTCATAGGAGCCTTTAATATTTTTCGCTGTTTTAGGAATTACGATGTTATCAAACCACAGATTAGATCCTTCTGATGGAATCACATAATGCAGATGTTCATTGCCATCAAGCATTTCAGCTGCTTCACCAGAAAATGTTACAGCAGCTGCACTTTCTTCGTTGATCATGTACATTTTAATTTCATCTGCAACGATTGCTTTCACATTCGTTGTTAGTTTGTTTAGTTTATCCGTTGCTCTACGTAACTCTTGATTATTTTTGCTGTTCAAAGAATACCCCAAGCTGTTTAAGGACAGGCCCATTACTTCACGAGCACCATCAATCAACATCACATTATCTTTCAATTCTGGTTTCCACAAATCGTCCCAATGCTTGATTTGATCTTTTCCGATAAATTTATCATTGTAGATGATCCCTAATGTTCCCCAAAAATAAGGAATCGAATAGTTATTTTGCGGATCAAAATCTAAATTTAAAAAGCGTTCATCGATATTTTCTAAGCCTTTGAGCTTCTTATGATCGATTGGCAATAGCATTTTTTCTTTCATCATTTTTTGGATCATATATTCAGAAGGAATCGTGATATCATACGCCGTACCCCCTTGCTGAATTTTTGTAAACATCGCTTCATTTGAGTCAAATGTCTCGTAATTGACTTTGTACCCCGACTCCTTTTCAAATTTACGTAATAAATCAGGATCAATATAATCACCCCAATTATAAATCGTCAAAGTATCAGCACCAGCCATACCGCTAGCCTTTTCTAATTGACGAACCCCAAAAAATAAAATCAAAATGATCGCTAAAATGCCAATAAGCAAAGATTGTAGTTTTTTCATTTAAGATTCGCCACCTCACTTTGTTCACGACGCAGTTTTTTCATCCGTTTCGACGTATTATCTTGGCTGATAAAATAGTAACCGATCACTAAAATCATAGAGAAAATAAAAACTAACGCACTTAACGCATTGATTTCTAAACTGATTCCTTGTCTTGCTCTAGAATAAATTTCAACGGATAGAGTTGAAAACCCATTTCCTGTAACAAAAAAGGTTACAGCAAAATCATCCAACGAATAAGTAAATGCCATAAAATAGCCTGCGATGATACCTGGTGATAAAAACGGTAAAATAATATTCTTGATCACCTGTACATTATTGGCACCAAGATCACGAGCTGCATCTACCATCGAGTCATTCATTTCCTGCAATTTTGGCAGTACCATCAGGACGACGATTGGAATACTAAAGGCAATGTGAGACAATAGTACACTGGTAAATCCTAAGCTGATAAAACCAACTGCTGTAAAAAAGATCAAGAAACTAGCACCAATAATAACATCAGGAGACACAAGTAAAATATTATTGAAACTCATCAACGTTGTCCTAGTTTTTCTACGTCTTGTGTAATAAATGCCCATTGCACCAAATGTACCGATGATCGTAGCTAACAACGCCGACAAAAAAGCCAACAAAAAAGTATTCAACACGATGATTAACAAGCGTGTATCCTCAAAGACCGCTGTATAATTTGCAAGAGTAAACCCCGTAAATCTATTCATCGTATCTGTATCATTGAATGAATAGAAAATCAGATAGAAAATTGGCGCATACAATAAAGCAAAAACAATGATCAAATACACATACGACCACTTAAATTTTTTCTTTGTCATTTCACCCGCCCCTTTTTCTTCTTCTCACCCGTCAACAACATTACGATAAACATCGCAACAATCAAAATCACACCGATCGTTGAACCCATGCCCCAATTTTGTGTTACCATAAAATGCTCTTCAATAGCTGTTCCTAATGTGATCACTCGGTTTCCACCAATCAGACGAGTCAACATGAATAATGATAGTGATGGAATAAAGACTGCTTGAACACCACTTTTTACACCATTCAAAGATAGTGGGAAAATCACACGCTGAAACGTTTCAACACTATTGGCACCAAGATCACGACTAGCACTGATCAAAGAAGGATTCAGCTCTTCTAACGCGTTAAAAATCGGCAAAATCATAAAGGGAATTTCAATATAAGTTGCCACGAATAGAAAACTAAAATCCGTAAACAAAATTTGGTGCGGACCAATCCCAAGAAAACTTAAAAACTGGTTCACATTACCATGTATACTAAAAATCCCAATAAAAGCATAAGCTTTCAACAACAAGTTCACCCAAGTCGGTAAAATCACTAACATCAACCATAATTGTTTATGTTTTAACTTCGTTAAAAAGTAAGCTGTCGGATAACTGATCAAAAACGTAAATAACGTAATCAAAAAAGCATACCAGACCGAATTCAAGGTCATACTCAAATAAGTACCAGAAGTAAAGTACGTTTGGTAATTGGCCAAAGTGAACTGTCCGTTCATATCAAAGAAAGACTGATAGATAATCATCAAAACTGGCGCAATCACAAATAATAACAGCCACATCATATAAGGAATCGAATAAATCCGACGCATTGTTTTCATTATTACTCCTCCTATTCTTCGTAGCTTTCTAAACGAGCATCAAAATCTTCTTCTGATTCATTGAAACGCATGACATGGATATCTTCTGGCTCAAAAAAGAGACCTACTTTAGTACCTTCTGTCGCTTTTCTTGTTGAATGGACCATCCACTCATTGTGGTCTTCATCATGGCAGATGATTTCATAGTGCACGCCACGAAATAATTGCGTATCAACCGTTACAACTAATTTTCCTTTATCTGCTGTCGTAATCGTTAAATCTTCTGGACGCAACATTATTTCTACTGATTCATTTTGACGCATCCCACCGTCCACACATTCAAAACGTTTCCCAACAAATTCAACTAAATTATCTTCGATCATCGTGCCGTTAACGATATTGCTTTCTCCCACAAAGTCCGCCACGAAATGATTGATTGGTTCGTCATAGATATCTACAGGCGTACCGCTTTGCACGATGTGTCCTTTGTTCATGACAAATATTTCATCACTCATCGCTAACGCTTCTTCTTGATCATGAGTAACAAAAATAAACGTGATCCCTAACCGTTGTTGTAGTTCTCGCAGTTCATACTGCATATCCGTTCGCAATTTCAAATCCAAAGCAGATAATGGCTCATCTAATAGCAAGACTTTGGGTTCATTAACGATCGCACGTGCAATCGCTACACGCTGACGTTGACCACCGGACATTTCACTGATTTCACGCGTTTCATATCCTGGCAACTGAACCATTCGCAAAGCATCTTTCACTTTTTTTTCAATTTCTTTTTTTTGTATTTTTTTAATTTTCAACCCAAATGCTACATTGTCAAACACATTCATATGAGGAAACAAAGCATAATCTTGAAACACAGTATTCACTTGACGCTTATTGGCTGGAATATCATTGATTCTTTGTCCATCAAAATAAATATCCCCTTCAGTTGCATCTGCAAAACCAGCTAAAATTCGTAAAATTGTTGTTTTCCCACAGCCAGAAGGTCCTAGCAATGTATAAAACTTCCCTTGCTCGATCTCAAAACTAACATTTTTTAGGACTTTTTCATCATCATATTGTTTCACGACGTTTTCAAACGTAATAATATTTTTTTTCACCCGCTGATACCTCCTCTATTAAAATTGTACTGGGTTTATTTTACACTGTAACAACGTTCCGCTTCGCTTCACCTTGTACTTTTCAACATCAGCTCATTTTATTCACTGTGTTTCAAAGCAATGGGCTTGTTCAGCTCTGACTGAAAAATAGGAAATTATAACTGAGGTGCTTTTTGCCTCATTTATAATTTATCTTTTTTCCGAAGAGCTAGCCCATGGAACTAATTGTTATAAATAAGACTCTGTCGCAACGATCAACACCCTGCTTTTCCCTTTTGAGTGATTGGTCAGCTGATGACGTTCTGTTGCTTGGTAATACATGGCCTCACCTTTTTTGGCAGAGTAGGTTGTTTCACCTAATAACAACGACACGGAACCATCAATCACATAAATAAACGTTTCAGATAACGAAGGTTCAAAGGTCTTATACTGACCATTCTTATCAAAAGTCAAAATGATGGGCTCCATTTCCTTTTCATTTGATTCTGGAATCAGCCATTTTAACTCATAGCCATTTTCTTCATCATAATAAAGCGTGCTGTCTTCATCTTTATAAACAATTTTTTGCGCCAACGTTCCTTCACTAAAAAATTGTTCTGGTGTGATGCCTAACACTTCTAGAATATTAAAAAACGTCTCCATTGAAGGCGAACTCAAATCACGCTCCAACTGAGAAATATAGCCTTTTGTCAAATCAGTTCGCTCGCCTAATTCTTCTTGTGTTAGGTTTTTCTGTACACGTAAATTCCGCAGCTTCTCACCAATTTCCATCTAACCACCCCATTTCAATTTATTTAAAAGTTTGCTCCTACTAAACTACAAGTTTAATTTTACCTTTTCTAGTATACGAATTTTTCAAAAAATAGCAACAAATTTTAGTAATAAAGTTTTATTTTTTTAGTTTCATCTCATACTTTTATACTAGCACCGATTGAGGGATTTTAACAAAATAAAAAAGCATCTGTTATTCAGACACTTCCTCATTCTTTATAAGTCTCACAATTCTTTTTTTACCAATTTTCAATGGGATCAAATAATTCACTAACAAGGCAATTCCCATACCGATAAAACTGTCTACTACTCTAGCAAATGCGTAGCCATATGACTGATCTGCTGGAATCATAAATACAATCGTCAACAAGGTGGCACATGCGCCAACCGTTCCTTCGTGGTAACCTAGGCTTGCCAATAAAGCAATCATTAATGTGATAATCACTGGAATAAAAATCAACTGTACAAGCTCTGTTCTGCCTAACCAATTGAAGACAGCAATCACAGCAATCGACATGATCGCCCCCATCACATTTCCGATGATTCGATGTTTGCCATATTTTAGTGTATTCTCCATATCTTCTCTCAACGTAAAAACCGTTGTAATAGCAGCAACTACATAGGTTTCTCGTTTTAATAAAATACTGACTAAAATACAAAAAAAGACACTTAACCCTGTTTTGAACGTACGCATACCAATCTTAAATTTCAACAAACTGAATTCCTTTCACTGTCTAGCAAAGACGTTTAGTCATTATTTTTTCTTATTGTCTAGTTAAAAATCTCATTTTCTATTCTAACCTATTTTTCTTCTATTAAGAAGGGGTCTTCAAGAAGAATTTACTAAAGATAAAAAGAGAATATGTTATGATAGTAACAATAAAACTAAAATCGTTTGGTCTCGATCTGTTTTTTTGAAATAAGATAAAAAATGCAACAGATTAATCATTACGACCTATACTAAAAGGAGGATATTTATGGAGTTGTTTTCTGCATTTCGTGTCAAAGAAGAGGATCAAAAAGTCACGACAACAATCGAAAAAATTGCCCTTACGGATTTATCTGATGGAGAGGTTTGCATTCAAGTAGCCTACTCTTCAGTCAATTATAAAGATTCACTTGCTGTAAAAGAAAATGGTGGTGTTATACGTAATTACCCAATGATTCCTGGAATTGATTTAAGCGGGACTGTCTTGACTTCTCATGATGATCGATTTAAAGAAGGACAAAAGGTTTTAGTAACAGGGTATGGTTTAGGTGTCACGCATACAGGAGGGTTCGCTGAAATCGCTCGAGTTCATGGCGATTGGATCGTTCCTTTACCAGATGAATTAACCTTAAAAGAGGCAATGATTTTTGGAACTGCTGGTTTTACTGCGGCATTGTCTGTTCAAGCGCTAGAAAATAATGGACTCGCTCAAAATAAAGAAGCAACTATTTTAGTCTCTGGCGCATCTGGTGGTGTTGGAAGTTTAGCGATTGGGATGTTAAAACAACTAGGGTATAAAAATATCGTAGCATTAAGTCGAAAAAAATCAGCGATCGATTCTTTGAAGAAAATTGGTGCGACTGATGTGCTTTTATTAGATGAATTTATGCCAGAAAAAATCAAAGCATTAGCGAAACAAACAATTGATTTTGCTATTGATACTGTGGGTGGTGACATAACAGCTGCTCTGCTACCTCAACTTAGCTATGATGGTAGTATCGCTATCTGTGGAAACGCTGCGGGCATCAAATTGCACACAACCGTTTTACCTTTTATCTTAAGAGGCATAAATCTATTAGGCATCGATTCAGTCAATGTACCAATGAAACAGCGTTTAGCAATCTGGCATCGTTTAGCCACTGACTT
This sequence comes from Enterococcus sp. AMC1252, assembly GCF_058216515.1. Classification (NCBI taxonomy): domain Bacteria; kingdom Bacillati; phylum Bacillota; class Bacilli; order Lactobacillales; family Enterococcaceae; genus Enterococcus; species Enterococcus sp. AMC1252. Next base: position 1,326,296 of record NZ_CM177097.1, on the reverse strand, counting down.
GAATGTTAGTCGTCATGAACTAGTCAATGAAATTTCCTTACAAGAACTACCGCAAACGTTAGATCAGCTACAAGCAGGTACACATATTGGACGAACGATCATTAAACTTAATTAAAGGAGCAACGCTTAAATGAATATTTTAATCACAGCAGGAGGAACATCAGAGAAAATCGACAATGTCCGTTCTATCACCAATCATTCGACTGGACGCCTAGGAAAAGCAATCGGTGAAACCTTTTTAGCCCAAGGGCACCATGTTACCTATGTAACAACACCCCAAGCTGTAAGACCTATTAATGATTCAAATTTAACCCTAATCGAAATCGAAACAACAAGAGACTTGGAGTTGGCTTTACTTCATCAATTTGAACATCAAGCATTTGACGGAATCATTCACAGTATGGCCGTCAGTGATTTCACAACTGAAACAACGTTATCAGAAGAAACTTTTATCGAAAAACTTGCGGCTACACTAGTAAAAGATGGCGATTTATCCAATTTAACCAACTTGACCGAAGCTCTTTATCAAAGTTTGGATGAAATTGGGCAAACCATTCAACAAGAAAAAAAGATTCCTTCTGGAACAGATCGTCTCTTGCTTTTTTTGAAGAAAAACCCTAAAATAATTGCAATGCTGCGGGAAAAACAACCGCAAGCCGTTCTTGTTGGTTTTAAGCTTTTAGTAGGCGTTTCTACTAAAGAATTGATTCAGGTTGGTCAATCGATTCTAGCAAAAAACAAATGTGACTTTGTACTCGCAAATGATCTTGAAGCAATTCACGGCGACCAACATCAAGGAATCTTGATTGCAGCCAACGGACAAACTGAAACAGCTCAAACCAAAAACGAGATTGCTCAACTGATTGTTTCTAAAGTTGAAGAAAAATGGAGGAACCAATGATGAAAACTATCTTATTAGGTGTTTCCGGCAGTATCTCTGCGTATAAAGCAGCAGACTTAACAAGCCAATTCACTAAATTGGGCTACAATGTCGAAGTCATTATGACAACTAACAGCACCAAATTTATCACCCCGTTGACATTGCAGTCGTTATCTAAAAATCCAGTGCATACAGATGTCATGGAAGAAATCTCACCTGATAAGATTAACCATATTGAATTAGCCAAAAAGGCAGATCTTTTCCTAGTGGCTCCAGCTTCTGCTAATATTATAGGGAAATTAGCAAATGGCATCGCGGATGATATGCTTTCAACCGTTGCCTTAGCCTTAAAAGAAGAAGTCCCAAAAGTTATTGCCCCTGCAATGAATACCTATATGTATCAAAATCCGATCATGCAACGAAATTTAGCAACACTAAAAGAAGTAGGCTATCAAGAGATTGATCCCCGTGAAGCGTTATTAGCTTGTGGTGATTTTGGGCGCGGTGCCCTTGCAACAGTTGAAGAGATTGTCGCTAAGATCAATGACATTTTAGCGAAATAATTTTGAGGAGTCATTTATGAAAAATACAAAAACATTTACACTAACAGCTATGTTTTTAGCGATCCTAATTTTATTATCGGCCGTGCCATTTTTAGGGTTTATTCCAATCGGGCCAATTAATGCGACAACGATGCATATCCCAGTGATTATCGCTTCGATTGTCTTAGGTCCAAGAATCGGTGCGTTTTTAGGCGGCGTCTTTGGGATCATCAGTATGATTCGTAGTACGATTGTCTTATCACCATTGTCTTTTGTTTTCTCTCCTTTTATTCCTGTAATCGGAACCGACCAAGGAAGTTGGAAAGCGATTATTGTTGCGATTGTTCCACGGATTTTAATTGGGGTCGTTCCTTATTTTGTCTTTATGGGATTAAAAAAAGTCACAAAAAATAAACCCAGTTCACAACCTTTTAGTTTGTTTATTGCAGGTTTTCTAGGATCCGCAACGAATACAATTCTCGTGATGAATTTGATTTATTTTTTATTTAAAGATTCTTATGCGCAAAGTATTGGTGTCAGTGGTACAGCGATTTATACTGGTATTTTGACGGTTATTTTCACTAGCGGTGTGGTTGAAGCAATTGTTGCGGCAGTTGCAACGGTTGGTGTCGCTTCTGTATTATTGCGATTAGTGAAAAAGAATGCTACACAGAAATTGTGAGGGTAAAAGAGCGTATAAATCAAACTCCTACATCAGTTTGATTTATACGCTCTTTTATACTCATTTGCTTCAAAATACAAAATCATTTTCAATTATGCAACTATTCAACACTAAATTTTTTTTGTACTTCATTTGGTATCTAGAATAATAGATTAAAAAAGATAAAACTTAAAGTCAGTAAATGATTTGTAAAACTTTTATAAATTTAACTAATAATATATTTTCTTTGCTACTTCTTCTATTTCATTTAGAATTTCCTCTAAAATTTCTTTATCTATTTCAATGTTTTCTAAACAATCGTATCTTTCTACGAAAGAATCAAAAGATTCAAAACATTCCCCTTCCTCAGGATCATTATAATCCCAACGATATTCTGGGCTGATTTCAATATAACTTTTTTCCCCATCATTATATATCCATGTAGATCTAGCTAAATAGCTTGGAGTAGTCCATAATCTGTAAGGACTTGTTATATCTTCTAATTCTATCTCTTCCTCCGCAATTGCATGAGAAATAACTACCCATTCATAACCGATGCCCTTAGGAAATTTTGAATGATCAATTTTTAAACTATTTGCTTAGTTGAAGATAGTGCATATTTTTTTTCATTTGCATTATAAAATCTTCCCCTTCTTATTAACTAGTTTAGCTTTTCTAAGAATTGCTTGCATCTCATTACTAAGTTCCTTCCATGTTCTTACATGACCATGGAACAACACATCAACTGTTTTATCCAGAACAACAAATTCTCCATCGCTTATTCCGATTCTTCATGGAGTATTATTTTCATCAATTGGAAGAGAGTTATCCAATGCTGTTTGTCCATTTTTTGGTTTTTTACTTTTAACAGAATTACCTTTATTGGAATGGTACGGAGCATCTTTATAAACTCCATTTGGATGTTTCGAAGCATCGTACCCGCTACTAATACTTCCAAAGGCATTCACAATAGTTCCTGATCCATGAGCCATTGCTGCAGCTCCACTTGCTGTTACAACTGGACTCAATGCTAAAGTCGCTCCACCAGTAAATGGTGCTCCTACAAATGAAAGTCCATTTCCTCCAACAAACCATGAAAAACCACCAACAAGCGAAGTAAGGTCACCGATAAGTTGCCCCACTGCGTATGGCTTAGTTCCTACTGCATTTGGATCTAATGTTCTTTCGCCCATTATTCCACTTAACCCAAAATTTTCATAAATCTTATCTGCTAAACCAACACCTAGTGCTTTAAGTCCATTCCAATTATTTGTCGCTATTGCTTCTTGCACCATTAATGTCATTTTAGGATCGAACGTACCATCGACATAAACACCTGTAACATTCCCAAATTCATCAAATGTATAGGTTATTTCTTGATTGGCTAGACGGTGCGCTTTTACTTTCGCATCAATCTTCTTCTGCCGTTTATCCCAAGCTCTACCAATCGGCTTTGTCCAAGACAGATTCATCCTAGACACTTCAAATGTTCCTGATGTCGGATTCCATGCCTCTCCTTTTTCAACCTCCGCAAATCCTGCATCTAAATTAGCCAATTGTGCTTCAAAATCCGCAAATAAATTCGGTGAGCTTGCATTAAACTCATATAATTTCTGTAGCTTTTCTTCATTCTTTTGAATCGAGCTTTGTACGCCCATATAGCGCTGTTCCATGCGTTGGTTGGGTTATTTTTCTTTATCCATCGTGCGTGCGATATTTTTCCACAACAGACACTAATAATCAAAGTAACACAAAAATAGAAGCACGAGAATCCGTTCTTTTAAAAAATTATTTAGCATTAATTCTCCTTAATCGAAATAATTAACAAACTACCGAAAAGATTTCAAGGATCGAACCTAGAAATAATCTACTCATTGAACTATTTATTCTATCTCGTCTTTTATTCCTTTTTCTTGAAGAAAATGCCTTTTTACTTCTAAATATTCATCCACTGCTTCTTTGATTTTTTTTTGACAAACTAATTCCCATTTTTTAATTAGTTCTTCTCTAATCGCTTCATAGTTTTCTGTTTCTGGTTCAATATCCATATCCCCACCAAATCCTACAAAATCATCCAGAGTATGTACGATCCCATTCTTTCCTGCATACGCAAGTTCATAGTCCGCATAAGTGAAACTAATTCCACTGCTAACTAAATCTTCAAACGAATTACTGTCATCCAGTATCTTTTCTAAATTTAAATTATCATCAAAAAACATTTCTAACAGTACATGTTTCATTCTCATATTAAATCATCTTCCTCTTTTCTCAGTATTTATGTCCAGTAATGACATCTTTAAGTTTTATATTCCCATTTTTATCCTTTTCATATATTACTCTACCTCCTCCACGATTTACAGTAGTTCCTTTTCTTCATTTCTATTCATTATTTTTTCAAATGAATATCCTCAATCATGTCACGGAAAGCTAAATCAAAGTACGTTACAACCGGACCAAATAAAGTAACATCCTCTGAGAAAACTAAATCGGAAACCTCTCTAAAATTATCCATTAAATATAATCTATCCAAATCTTTCAATGCTGAAAAAATAGCTTCTTCCAAATTTATTTGCGAGAAACAAAATCCATCTTCCGCATCAACAAGAAACTTAGGATCCATTCGTTCAGGATCTCTATTAGGAATCTCAGCATAATGTATCAAAGAACAAATATTTTCTAATTTTGATAATTCAAATTTTGTATTATACGTTACTGAAAAATTTTCTTCAACATATTGGCTGAATTTAAAATACCATGTCATTGAAGGTTCATTTTCTGGTGAAAAAGGTTGAATTTCAATATTATTCTCTTTACAGAACTGCTTAATTTCTTTTGGGAGTTCAATTACTTTTCCACATTTTTCTTTATAGTCATTCAAATTTTTTTCTATATAATATTTTTGTTTAATGTTTTCTATCCTATTACTTAACACGAATATCATGCCCCCTTGATTTATCTGCCGGTTTCGTATGATCTAAATCTATATTTTCTTCTCCTTGATGTTTTCCACGTTTATTACACTTTTCAAAGCGTCCATGTTGTGTATCCAAGGAATGGTGCTCTCCATTTTCATCTGTATAAATTCTTCTACCAGGATTTAATTTTTCCAACTCTCTGTTTCTATTCCAACCATTTTCTTCTGCAATTTCATCGGCTTTTTCCCTAACTTTCGCAACTCGTTCGTTAGGATATAAATTAACTATTTCTTTTTCAAAATCTTTGGCTTTCTTTTCTTCTTTTTGTTCACTCGCCTGCAAAGAAGGTGCATTCTTTATCTGATCTAAAATCCCTTTTCCAACGACAATCGTTGCTGCTGCGCCTGCAGTTACCTTTGCAGCATTAAGTAAATTTTCTAGAACAGGGCCGCCCGGAATCGCTAAGGGCGCAACATTACGAACAATTTTTGGTTGTGTTACCCTATATTGATCACTCCTCAAATAGTCTTTACACTGATTTAGTATACCGTACACTCCAGGTTCATCACCTGGATAAATCCACTTCCCGTTTTTCTTAATATACCAAGATTTAGTTCTACCATTATCAATACAAACTATTTCATAGCCATCTAATTTTCCGATTTCTTTTTGCATCTCTGCATTTCTAATCGTATCTAATTTTTTCTGCCAAACCTGCATCTAAATTAGCTAATTGTGCTTCAAATTCTGAAAATAAATTTTGAGAACTTGCATTAAACTCATATAAGTTCTGCAGTTTTTCTTCATTTTTTTGAATTGAGCTTTGCACACCCATATAACTCTGTTCTAAGCGTTGATTGGGCTCTTTCTCTTTTTCCATCTCAGCAATAGTGTTTTACAGATAAAATAAAAAAGAAGAATGAGAATACATCCTTCTAAAACACTTATTCAAATCCTCTGATTATTCACTATCATCCATCAATTTATATACCAAAATGAACAAGTATTTTATTTGTAGATTGTGCACTAGCACACAATTCTATAACAGCTTCTAATTGTTTAAGAACTTCTTTCTTATAAAAATTTTCTCTTATAAAAATCATCGCTTCAAGATCATAGTCAGTTTTTAATAGAAATTCATATGGAGCTACTTCAAATATTTGTTTCCATTTTTTAATTGTTCTTCGATCACATCATATGTATCCACGGATGATTGAAACTTTTCTGGGAATTTACTATGTCTTAGCAATAGAGTTTTTACAGATAAATAAAAAAGAAGAATGTATAACCATTTCTCTAAACAATATTCAAACAAATAGTTTACTGTGATTCGTAAAGTTAATTTAATCGATGTACTTACCATTCTTTCGATATCTTAGAACATCAGTTGTTATACCTGGCACTAGTGAAGGTTTTACTCCTTTCTTTACAGTTCTAGCAAATTCTTGAGCTTTTCTCATATATTATTCCAAGTTAGAAGCTCCTACTTCTTCACCATGTTTTTCAAAATGTTCTTAAACATTATCCATGGCATTATCAAACTTCCCTTTCCCCCATTCTCCATTTTTATTATTATAAAATCTATCCTCAAATGATAACCATCTAGCAAGCTGCCAAAAGCATTCACAATAGTTTCTGAGCCATGAGCCTTTTGCAGCGGCTCCAATTGCTATTATCACTGGACTCAATGCTAAACGTCGCTCCACTAGCAAAAGGTCCCCTACACATGAAGATTTTCTTTTTAGAATGATACAGAGAACTTTCATTTAACTCCATAAAAGCATATTTACACTCTATAACTCAACGGTACTCAAAAGTCCCTCTAAAATCTTCACCATTTCCATACAAACTTTTCTGTCTAAACTAAATTGTGCGTCAAACATATATGATTCCATAAATTCTTCAAATGTGGTTTGTTCCTCATTTACATTGCTGTCTATAAAATCCCATAAATATTGTGGGCTAATTTCAAAAAATATTTGTGAATTTCTATTGTATATCCAAGAAGCACTACCAATTTCTGGTGACACTGACCATAGACTATACAGTTCCGTGGGATCTTCTTCAGAAAATTCATCTAAATTATGATAATAGATATTCCATTCATATCCGACACCAGTTAAAAAAGTTTTTTCTGAAACTGGTAATTCATTATTTAACGAAAGCAATAACATATTTTTTAAGGATTCAAGTCCCTCATGCAAAGAGTCTTTAAATAAAATAATCTCTCTCTTGCTATCTAGATATTTTATAGTTGTTTCATCATGAAAATAGCGTTTTTCTCCATTATTTTCACTATTTATTTGTAGATATTTATCATCTGCTAAATTTAAAGTTAGTAAAGTTATCATCTAATAATCTTCCCCTTCTTATTTACTAATCCAGCTTTTTGCAAAATAGCTTTCATTTTAGGACTCAGTTCATCCCAGGTACGAACATGTCCATGAAAAGTGCCATCACCAGAGCTATCAATAACAACAAACTCATCGTTACTCAGTGATATCCTTCTTTTGGTTGTATCTTTTAGCGGAAGAGAATTATCTAAAGCATCTTGCCCATTTTTAGGTTTCTTACTTTTTACAGAATTTCCTTTACCTGTATGATAATCAGCATCTTTATAGACTCCATTTGGATGTTTCGAAGCATCGTACCCGCTACCAATACTTCCAAAAGCATTCACAATAGTTCCTGAGCCATGAGCCATTGCTGCGGCTCCACTTGCTGTTACTGCTGGACTCAATGCAACACTCGCTCCACCAGTAAAAGGTGCTCCTACAAATGAAAGTCCATTTCCCCCAACAAACCATGAAAAACCACCAACAAATTCAGTGGCACCACCAACAAGCGAAGTAAGGTCACCAATAAGTTGTCCCACTGCATATGGTTTAGTTCCAACTGCATTCGGATCTAACGTTCTCTCACCCATTAGTCCAGTCAAGCCAAAATTCTCGTAAATTTTATCGGCTAAACCAACACCTAATCCTTTAAGACCATTCCAATTATTTGTGGCTATTGCTTCTTGCACCATTAATGTCATTTTAGAATCAAATGTACCATCGACATAAACACCTGTAACATTTCCAGACTCATCAAATGTATAAGTTATTTCTTGATTGGCTAGACGGTGTGCTTCAACTTTCGCATCAATCTTTTTCTGCCGTTTATTCCACTCTTTCCCAATCGATTTCGTCCAAGTTAAACTTACCCTTGACAACTCAAACGTTCCAGAAGTCGGATTCCATGCCTCTCCTTTTTCAACCTCCGCCAATCCTGCATCCAAATTAGCCAATTGTATTTCAAAATCCGCAAATAAATTCGGTGAGCTTGCATTAAACTCATATAATTTCTGTAGCTTTTCTTCATTCTTTTGAATCGAGCTTTGTACGCCCATATAGCGCTGTTCCATGCGTGGATTGGGTTCTTTCTCTTTATCCATCGTACGAGCTATATTTTGCAACAAAGCTTGTCCTTGGACTATCTCAGCTTTTAATTGTTCTTCGATCACATCACACGTATCCACCGATGATTGAAACTCTTCTGGGAATTTACTATGGGCTTCAATTAAGGCTTCACATGCTAGTATAAACCCACTTGCCAAAGATGGATAGACTGCTGAAAAATAAAGTTTCGCTGAATCGTAGGTTTTGCTAGAAAGGGGCGCACTCATAAAGGTATTAACACTATCTGTTAACGTGCCGCAAAATTGGATATATTCATTTGCCATTTGTTTAGCGGCAGCACTTTGAGCTGTTACTTCGCCTATATAAAAATCAATACCCATAGCGATGGTCCTCCGCTTTGTCTCCATCAGAAAATAGCTGCGTTCTCTCAGCGTACAATTCCTCTTCTTTATCTCTTAGCTGTACTTCCTCACTTACTAAACGTTCTGCCATATCTTCTAAGCGTTGGCGTTCATATTGGTGTAAACGATTCGCTTCGTCATCCAGCTCCATAAAATGACTCGTATAGCGTGAGCCTTGATTATTACCGATCAAGTCCTGGTAATAGCGTTGCTCTTGTTGATGGATTGAAAAATAATCTGCTTCCAAATCCTCTAGTTCTCGAATCTCCCGCCGATTATCCTCTTGATCAATACTTACTTGCCTCAGTTCTTGATTGATTTTTAGTTCTTTTTCTTCACTCATGTACGACTGCCACCTCCAAGATTTGGAGAAAAGAGTGGTAGATCAAAACTTTTTTTGATTTTCTGATCGATCACACTGAATTCTTGTGCTACTGAATGAATATTATTACCGTCTCGAGCAATCGCATTGGAGACACGTTGTCCACGACTATGAATACTCATTAAACTATTTTTTGCATTATTATTTCCACTAACCGTGGTGCGTTCTGCTATACTTGTTGCTTCGTTCACAGATGAAAAACCACTAGCGGCTTGACTGAATTGTGCCGAAACGCTCCCTGCCACGGTTAGACTGCTTTTGATTCCTGCCATTGTACAAACCCCTTTACCTTATTTTTACACTTTAATTCTAAACTCCCCAATTTCCATTTTGCCACATTTACATACCTTATAGTTATCAAATATTTCTTTGTGACGCAAAAATTTTGCAAATCTAGGACTTCATCCATTCTCTTTTTTAAAAACACGAAAAAATAACAGATTTATTTCTATTTTTTTAGAAATAAACCTGATTGTTAAAATATTCACTCACTAAAAACGAACCCCTGACTATTTTACAGTTAAGTGAACTTTCGCTTCAATAGTCGAATAATTCCAAGTATTTCTGATATTCCTTCACACATCACTTCTTCGAAAGGATACTTCACTTTATTATGCTCATTCAAGGGTCAAAAATAATTTTTGCTTGGCGATAATTAAAAATAAAAAGTACTGAAATAGATTAGCGAACATTTTAGGTCATTGGTGTTTGAACATTTATAGGATAATTTTATAAAGGAATGGAAAAAAGTTTTGTTATTTTTTCTTATATATAAGAGAAGGTTTTTTGGTGTTATTTAATTCGTACAAGACTGAAAACTCGTTGCGAGGGGGTTGGTCTTTCGGTATAATATGTGGTGTAGGATAGAAATTAGAATCGAGATTGGAATAAACGGTGGTACAAAAACAGCTCCTTCGGAAATAAGCTGAAATTCACAAAAAATTGTAGAGCATTTTCGTGAATTCCCTCTTATTCCTGTCAAACACAACGAAAAATGAGTTGATGTTGCACAGTACCTACTTGGTTCTCAGAGCTAGACGTTTTCTCCCCAACCTCTGTTCAAGACATATAAATAAAAATTGGCACTTCAATCGTTCGGCGGCAACCTTACGATCGAAGCCTTGTTAAGACGCCCAAAGCTGTCCAAACAAGTTGCCAATAGTGCTAGCAACTTGTACTAGCTTCTTTATTGTACCTAAAATGGTTTGAGATTTCTAGGAAATCTTTGCTTTTTTCGGTGATGATTGGTTGTTGTGTATATGGGATTAGACTATTGTCGACGGTATTGGGCATCTGCTCAATGCCGTTTTTTCTGTCCTACGGGTACGTTTGAAGGGAGGAACGTTTTAAGAATCGATGAAAAACTGGATAAAACAAAAAGGCACTTCACCATTTGGCGGCAACCGAATGATGAAGCCTTGAATAGACACCCAAAGCATGTCTACACAAGTTGCCAATTTGCTAGCACCGAAGCACTAGCTTCTTTATTGTACCTAATTTTCTTTTGAAATTCTAGTTGGTTTTGTTAATTTCTTGGGATTAAGGGTGGTTTAGGAGTGACATGTGGATTTGGTTTAGTTGATTGATGACGGTATTGACAGGTTCGGTATCGTTTTTTGTTTTACTCTGGGACAAGGCGTTATGAATACAGCAAGGCTTTGAAAGTCGTTTGTAGCGCTGGGTTATGGGTTTGCCTCATCAATGTGCATATAGAAAGGTCACTGAATCCAGAAATTCAGTGAGAAAACTGGCGGGAGAAGTTGGGTTTGGGCTTAGGTTTCGTTTGGCGCTTATCGGCTTTTTTCCGCCTTATTTGAAGGAGATTAGGAGAATGGATAAACAAGGGCAGAATTTAAAGGCGGTTACGTATCAGGATATTATTGAGTTGCGGGATTTTATGGAGAAGATGGCTTCTTGGCAGGAGCCTTTGGCGATTTTGGATCATTTTTTTCAGTTTCGGTCTGGACCGATTAATAAGAAACGGATTGTGAAGGAGTATTATGCGCGGGCGCAGATGTTTCATGCTTTTTATGAGGATTATAATCGGTTGATTGAGTTGGGGGATGAATTGGTGATGGAGATGGTTAGGGCTGAGAAGGTTGAGACTGGGTTTGAGGTTAGGAAAATGGATTTGGGGTAGATTGCGTATGTTATAAAAGAGGATGGAGATGATCCATCCTCTGAAAAGTTATTTTTGTTTGATGAAATCGTAAGTTTCTAATGGAACAGCTTTTTCTAACGTCATTTCCATACTTACGATGTTGGTATCTTTTCCATTCTTATCTTGTTTGATTAATTCCTTTGCTGTTTCGAGCTTCGGAAAAGCTCTTCCTAGATAAATAAATTCAGGATCACCAACAGATTCTTTTTGAACGAAAACATGAATTGCTAAGTTTGTTTCTTTGTAATTCATTATTTCCACAACTTCTCCACTAGATAAAGTTAATTTCGGACGTGTATACCATAATAACGTATGTTGATCGATTAACTCGTCTTCATATTTTACATCGTTTGAGATCGTGTCACCTTTATGGTAGTTTACGAAAATTGGACAAGTATCATATTTGATTCGATAACCATACATTGTGCTAGTTTCGTTATTTTCCCAGTTTAGTAAACGGCAAACATCTTTACGCCCATAAACTTCATTATACGTTAATGGTTCACTTAATACATAACGCTTACTACGCTCAAAAGATGTCTTAATGATGTCTTCTACACATTCAGCAAACCATTTATTTTGCTGAAGATTCTTTTGAAATGATTTTTCTAGAGAAAATGTACCATTAGAATAAATTACAATTGGAGTATTACCATATTTTTCTCTTTCCTTTTGAGTAAAGAAGTCTAACGATAAAATACGTTCTACAGATTTTATTGTTTGTTCATCGTAAATATAATTTTGCTCTTTTAAATACGACTGATAATTTTCAGTTGATACTTTTTCCTTATCGATTAACATTAATAAAAGCAATAATTCATGATTTCTTTTGCCATTCAAAAGTTCATTGGATAAAAATGTTAAGACTTTTGTTTCTTGACTATTTAATGCTAGGGTCTCTTCATTTAGCCAGTTTAAAAACGCAGGATAATTTTCTTTATATTTCGTAATAATGACTGGATCAACTGATTGTTGTTCAATAAAATCAATTAATTTCGGCATACGACCTAATCGGTTTTTCAAATTTTGATAGGCTTCTCGATAGTTTTTTGCATTGTTCAATTTAGATGATTCAATTGATTGGAAAATCCTATTTTTAGTAATTTCGTCAAACATGATTGTCGACATTCCTTGAAGGTATTTTGTTGCCATCGTTTTTTTACGTAGATTATTTTTGTTCAAGGAATTATCTTCTGTTAAAGCGATTGGAATCAAATAGTTATTGTCATAGTTCCCAATAAAATCGATGATTGTCACAAAATCTTTATTCTTAGCTTTCCTTAATCCACGACCTAATTGTTGCGTGAAAATGATACTAGATTCTGTTTTGCGTAACATTACAACTTGATTGACGCTTGGAATATCAATTCCTTCATTAAAAATATCAACTGTGATAATGTAGTCAAGTTTTCCAGCTTCTAATTGAGCAATTACTCGATCACGTTCGTCAATCTTATGATCACCAGTTAATGCTTTAGTGTGGAATCCACGGTTATTAAATATTTGTTCTAGTTCATGCGCTTCTTTTTTCGTTCCACAAAAGATAAGTCCACGAACTTTATCACCACAATATCCGTAATAATCGATTTTTTCTATTATATAATTGATTCGTTTGTCACTAACTAATTGATTAAAAGAGGATTTATCATCAATTGTTTTTCCATCAACTTGTATATCCGTAATACCAAAATAGTGAAACGGGCACAGCATATTTTCTTTTAACGCCTCTTGTAACCTAATTTCATATGCTACATTGTAATCGAACATTTCGTAGATATTATATCCATCTGTTCTTTCTGGTGTCGCCGTCATGCCTAGAAGAAAATTAGGTTCAAAATAGTCAATTACTTTTTGATAGGTTTTTGCTCCTGCATGATGAACTTCGTCGATTAGAATATAATCGAATGTATCTTTAGCAAAATTTTGTAGAGTTTCATCTTTTGATAATGTTTGGATTGTCGCGAATATATATTTTTCATTGGTGACTTTACTGTTACCAGATAAGATACCAAACTTCGCTCCATCTTCTCCTAGTATTTTGATGAACTGATCTTTCGCTTTCTTTAAGATTTGTTCCTGATGAACAATAAAAAGAAATTTCTCTGGTTGATATGCCTTAACATCAAATGCTGATAAATACGTTTTCCCTGTTCCTGTTGCAGAAACCACCATTGCTTTTGGTTTTTCTAAGTCACGCATTTTTTGAATTTCTATTAAAGCTTTCTTTTGCATCTCGTTTGGCGTAATCTGTTTCGTTGCGTACTCAACTTCATCTACTATGGACTTTGGATCTATTTGCGTTGATGGTTCTTCCATCGTATCAACTTTTTGAACATTCAAAATTGGTTTGTAGCCCATTTGATATTTAGTAATCCAAGAATTAGATAACGGTTCTGACTCTTCCCACATATGCTCAAAATTCTGTTTCATCGCTTGAATTAGGTCACCATTTGAAAGTGAATTTAGCTTTAAATTCCATTCACAATTTACTTTTAATGCTTTGATGGTTAGATTGGAACTTCCCAAAATCATGGTTTCATAGTCATCATGCTTAAATGAATAGCCTTTTGCATGAAAACCATCCATTTCTGTAATTCGAACATCTACGTTTTTTAGCTTTAAAAGTTCTTTGAACATTTTTGGTGAATTAAAATAGAGATAATTTGAGGTAATGATTCTTCCACGAATATTTTTTTTAGCTAAATCAGAAAGAACTGTTTTAATTGCGAGCAATCCACTTTCAGTGATAAACGCTACTGCAAAAAAGAATTCTGTACATGTTGCTAGTTCATCTACTAAATCATTTAGAACCATTCTGCCCATTTCATCCGGATTTACAAGTAGTTTTGCTTTGTAAAGCTCGTTTGACTCTTTTGATTGATCAATAAAACTATGTTCAAGTGCTGATTGGAAATTCTCTAGAAGAGGATTCATGTTTATGCTCCTTTTACTAAGGCATCAATTGTTGGGATGTCAGCTGGTGCCCACTCTAAAGTGCTTAATTCAGAAATTGGTAACCATTTGATACTTTCATGTTCTGTTAGTTTTGGTTCGCCTTCTATTAATTCACAGAAGAAGGTTGTTAGTTCGACGATGCCAAAATCATATTCGTAACTTGCTGTGATGATTTTATTTTTGATTGAAACCTTGCATAGAAGTTCTTCTTTGATTTCGCGTTCTAACGCTTGTTGAGGAGTTTCATTTTGTTCAATTTTTCCTCCTGGGAATTCCCATAAACCTGCTAGGGATTTATCATGACCTCTTTGGGCGCAGAGGATTTTTCCATTTTTTTCTATTGCGGCTCCGACTACTTTTATTTGTTTTTTCATTACATCTATCCTTATCCTAAATTAGTTTATAGTAACATTATACCTGATTACCAAGTAAAGATGCATTAATATAAATTTTATTAAAATTAAAAACCAAATTTAGTGATTTCTAAACTAAGAATAATAAGCTAGTTGTTAAAAGTTAATAAACTAGTAAACAAAAAAACAAGATACAATTTACTGTAACTTGTTTCATCTATTTAATTTTACTATACTTCAGTTATATTTTCCTATAAAGATTCAATTTCATTTTTTTTGAGATCAATAAATCCATTTCCATTTTTTGTGAATGTATATCTAAAATATTTGTTAAATTTATTCAAAGGCGTATTTTCAACAATAATAATTTGTGATTTTTTAGAAATATCGACTAATAAATTATAAACCTCCTCATAAACTTCTGGATCTGTAATTTTCTCACTTTCAGGGATAATTATCTCAGTAGCACCTTGTTCTTGTCCTTCATTTTTATTAGTTCCAAAATATTTACTAATTGAATCTAATAACAGCAGATTAGGATGTCGATTTATTATATCATCACTCTCAATAATAGATGAAAAATATGATATTTGCATACATTCTCTTAGCCCCCCACTATCTTGACTAAAAACATCGGCGCCTTCATAGAAAGGAACATAATTTTCATTATCTACAAACGTCCCTTCACTTTCATTGTATTTTAATCTATCCATATTTTTAACATAAAAGTTGTTGATTTTTTCTAATGCCACTTCTTTATTCCTTTTTATGGCTTCTGATTGATTATCTTTCTTTTCAAGTTCAGAAATTTGCGCGTTCAAATGCTCTATATCTTTATTTTTTTCATTAATTGTCTTGTGAACCCTCAAGTAATCTGTAATACGTTCTTTTTTTTGTATCATTTTTTTAGAAAGCTCATTCAAACTGTTTAATTGTGATAAAAATGGTACTTCAGTATATTTGGCATACTCAGAAATTGCATTTTCTAATATTTTTTTTCTTCTTCCAATCCGAGCATCTCTTTATCTTTATCCATAATTTTATTTTGATCATTCTTAATTAAGATATTTACCAATTTTATTTTTGATAATAAATCTTTCTGTACTTTTTGATATTCATTATCGGAAATTTTTTCTTGATCTGCCACTTTATTTTTTACATTAGAACTACATAAAGGGCAAATAATTTCTCTCTCTGACTTTTTTATATGGTGATTGATTTCAAGCGTTGCTTCAATATCGATCAATTCTTTCTCATAATCTTTCATAAGTAATGTTTTACCAGTAACAGATAAAAATAGTTCATTTTTCTCTTTTTTTATATTTGAAAGTTCGTTAGAGATATTAATCAACTGCTTTTTTAACTTGTTATACATCAAATTTTCTTTATTTTGATTATCTTTAGAATTTTGTATTAACCCGTTTCTCTCTATACGGTTATTTTCGATGCTAATATTTATTTTATCGATTTTATTTAGTAACAAAGAATAGTCGGAAGCATCTCTATCATCAAGATATCCCTCTAAATGGCCTTTTCTTTTTTTCTCTAAGATAACTTCATTTTCAAGTTCTACTTTTCGCTCTCTAAGTTCATTTCCATTTAAATCTAAAAGTTCAAACAGCATTTCAAAAACAAATTTATTTTTATATCTCTTATTTTTATCTTGGTTAGCCATGAAATACTTTGTACCCAAATCATCTTGGGAAATATAACAATATCTAAAAACATCTCTAAAGCTAATTGTTTCAAACGTTTTTTTCTCACTATGTTTCATGTGTTTTTCTTTTTTATATTCTTTTATGTTAAGCTCTTTCATTAAAAATTTAAAATAATCTTTTCGATTCAATTTTTTCACTGAAAATTCATCAATTGATTCAAATTCAGTATAGTATAAATAAAAATTTTTTGTTTGCTTTTTTAGATTCCTTGAAATTGTGAATATCTCATTTTTTATAGATATCTCTAAAAATACTTTTTCGCAATACTTATCTAATTCTTTTTGTACAGTTAAATTAATAGGTGTATCTTTTCCAAATACATAATCTATCAATGATAACACCAACGATTTACCAGTTGAACGATCGCCACGTATGATATTTAAACCAGACTGAAATTCAAGTGTCCTCTGATAAGTAGGTCCTTGAACTATCATTTTTTTTATAACTAAATTACTCATTTTGAATACTCCTTTATTTTTTTCAAATTATTCGGTGTAAATTTTATATTCTCTAATACATAAACATATTCTGATTTTAATTCATTAAAACCTGTTAAAGCTAACTTATCAAAAAAAATTAGTCCACTCTTAGTTAATTCAATTTTAACTTCTTTAAGATTACTAGTAACTTTTCCAAGTACATTTATATATTCAAAACTACTCAAATGTAATAAAGATACACTGATTTCTTTTTGAAATTTATAATATTGATTCAAATGAATCTTCGCCCCCTTCGTTTCAAAAACTTCTAATAAATTGAAATTTACTAAAGAATAATAGAATATTAATTCATTTATAGAATAATTTTTCTTTTTTGGGAACACATTTTGAAATGTTACAATAAGCTGCAATAGTTTAATTGATCCAAGTAAATTATTTTCAAAAAGCAAATCTATTTCATTAGGTAAATTGAAATTATTATTCTTCAATTCTTTTCCCTCCCCACCAAATGCCTTGATTTGAATCATTAGCTAAACTATGAATTAATCCTTTTTTTTCATTATCTTCTATACAAATCCCGTGACTAATAATTCTATCTGATTCATAGTTTTCTAAACATTTATGTACTTCATTTAAAAATTCCTCACTGTTACCATTCTTTTTGTAAACAAATAGCAAATTACTTTTGTAAGTTGCTAAAACATCAAACAATATTTTTCCAATAGCATTTTTAGAAAATGCATTTTTTTCTAAATCTCTGATAAACTCTTCAGAAGCTATAAAAAATAATGACGACAATTCTATAAGATCTGGATCGATCTCTTCAATTAACATTTTTTTGTAAAAAAGATTCTCTGATACATCTCTATTTATATCTTCAATTGTAGCTCCCCAAAATTTTTCTTCTTTTTCTACTGTTGCGAGTGTCGATTCATCTTTATCAGACAACATATCTAAAATATGTTTTATACCTTTTGCATGTGATCCATCAATACATTTATACTCAATAACCTTTAAATTATATTCATCCAATAGAAATTTTTTTTCTTCTGTAGTTATATTTTCTAACAAAATATAATGAGTTCCGTTAAACCTTTTTTTATGATCCTTTATTAATTCACGAACAAACTGATCTTTAAAAGAAAATCCTATAAATAGAATACTGTAGTTACTTGTAATAGCTTGAAGTAAATTGTCGTAATGCTTATTTTCATATAAATTTTTGTAATTTTCTTTAAGCATAACTATAGAAGCGGGGTTATTTAATTGACCATGTAAATGCATAACACGCGCCTTATCCTCAAAAAGATTGTGAGTACTTGATTTATAATCAACTAAATTCAATGGTGCAATAGCACTTTCACAATACCTGCTCAATAAATTTTCATAATTTGTTGTTAGAATAAGTGAAAAATTTAAATTAGCTATATCTTTATAATTATGTTCGTCGTCATTTACTTTTCCAAAATCAATATTTTCATATTTTTCTATTATTATATCTTTAATTTCTTTCTGTATTTCTTCAGTGCTTAATTCACCATAATATTTGATATCATCTAATGCCTTCCAAAAATCATATCGTTCAAGTGTAACATCCACCACTTCTTTAAGAAAACTATTATTGTCACTTAAATGATTATTAAGTATATCTTTAATTGTTTGTGACCAATCCGGTATCCCAAAAGGTCTTGATAAGCCAGCTCCTATAAATGGTACTAATTTCTTCTCATTATATCTTTTTTTTAATTCCGAAACTTTGGATTCCATATTTTCGACATCCTTTTAATTTATAGTTTACCCTATTTTATCATAAATACCATTCTTAATGTTCGGTATTATCTATTTATCATAAGTAACAAAATAGTAATATGTATAGGTCAAATACTTTGAAGGCATTATATTCGATAATAAGATTTAAAAAAATCTAATTTACATTATCGTTTAATAGTACTAATATTCAATAATCTGCATAACATCAGCCCTCTTTCCACAATTTTGTATTTAAATCTACTTCCATATTTGTAATGAGCTCCTCTTTCTATTTCCCAGAGAATTCGTCAAACTCAGCAGTAAAAAGTAGTTCCGTCCAATCTCTCAAACCAGTTTTCTCATCTTCAAACGGTATCGGCTATTGTTATTCCAAAACCTCCTCATCCCTTAACTCGAAAACATTCTCCAGATGCGAAAAATATGTCTATCAATGACAATTGAACGGTTATCTCTTTTGATATATTTTGTATTTCCCTGTATTTATTGATAGATGATTGGTTAATAGAAATAATAAAAACAACATCACAAAACATAAAGAGATAATCCAATAGCCTTCCGTTATCACAAGCAAAAATCCCGCTATAATCACTAATGATAGGAACATAAAGTACACACTTAATTTTTTTAAAGTGTCAACTAACGAAACTGGTCTCACCTTAATTTTAGTAACAGACAATCCTTCATATTTAATTATTTTCAGCATGGATTTCTTTGATTGAAAAGACCAAAATACTCGAATTATCAAAGCTGGAAATAGTGTTATAAGTAACAGCATAAATATGTAACGACTTGATGGAATCATCATAACTGTATTTCCAACTTCAATAAGTTGGCTATTTTCTATACTTGTTGAAGCATAAAAAAGAGTTAATAACTTGGGTAATACTATATTAAAAATTAAAATCATTAGCACTATTAAAATACTGCTTAACACTTTTCTATTTTTAGTTTCAACTCGATGAATTAGCAAATCGTCAGCTTGGCTTTTATTTAAGATGTACGCTTTTTGTGGCATTAGCCAATTTAATCCGAAAAAGAAAGAACCTAAGAATGAACTATCTTTGTCAATTAAATAGTAATTTGATTGAGAATGTATTACATTATAGCGACGGTTATTATAATGAGGTTTTGCAGCGGTAAACTCCAGCTTTATCACATCCAATCCATTTTAATATTGTTTTACTTTAGTTTTGGAGAAGTCTAATCGTCTGTACCATGTATATAGGAAGAGTCAACAACCATAAAGTTATTGACTCTTATTTGTACGTTTAATTCTTCCAATCTCTTAGTCTTTTATCCGAAAACGACTACCATAGGGAAATAAATAACTTCTATTCATAAATATAAAAATAAGTACACTTAAAATAAAAACTACAATGAAATCAAACAGATAAACAATCGTTATATAGATTATCCCTACTGCAATCATAACTATCAAAATCAATCGAATCATACTATGCTTCTTGTAATATGTAGAAATACTCTCTTTCTCAATCTCAATTGTTACATTGTAACCTACTCCAAATAATACTTTTCTAAGTTTATGCTTATTGTAGAACATAATGACAGATCTAAAAATAAGCAAACAGCCAAACGTTATCAGTAAATAGATTGCACGTTTATCTAGTTCAGAAGTAACATCAAGCTCTTGAAAAAAAATAGTCGATAGTTTGTAAACTGGTCTGCCAACAAACATCGATATAGCAACAGTAGCCATAATACCATACTCTTTTTGACCATTAGACACTAGCTTACTAAACATTCCTTTATCTATCTCAACTGCTCTAAAAGGGAAGAACCAAACTAAAGTAGGTAAAAAATAAGCCAAGACATTGCTATCCATATCAATTAAATAATAGTTTGTATCTAGTTCAGCTAGTTTGTACCTTTTATTTGTAGATTCATAAACTTTCATTACATCTACAAAATAGTAAGCCTAGGATACTTTATATCAGGCAACGCTTCTTCAATTTTTTTCTGAAAAGCTTCTTCTTGTTCTGATTTAAAACCTTCAAAAAGGACTTCTTCAATATCTTCATGGTTAAAAAAGAAACTTTCTTGATCTTTTACCCCTTCTGGATATAAACAAGCAAGATATTCAAAATATCCTATATTTCCCTCATTATTATACAAAGGAAATCTAGATGTTAGCATTAAAAGATGTGTTCCTTTTTTTAGTTTTACAACACTGCCTAGCGGTAAAAGTTTCATAAATTTATTTCTCCTTTATTATCGTATAAGATCGATTTTTTGTTTTTTTCAATATATCTATACGCCTTTATTCTCTTTAACGGTGAGACAACCCCTATAAAAAAAGTAAAAAGCGTTGTGAAAAAGAATGATGCAAATAATAATAATAACGAATAGGTTTTAAAATAGATTGGAAGCAAACAGATCAACAACATAACAAAGAGAAAAATAATAAGAAAGAAATTATTTTTTGATTGCTTCTTCCCTTTAACAAGATAACTTGTTAGCTCCTCTTCATCAATGTTAGTTAAGTATTCTAATTTATTTTTATCACTATTAGCAATTTTATTCACTAGGATATTAAATATAATTCCACCTAAGATACCGATAATTAGAATTAAAGTTACTAAGGTAATAGGAGCCAATGAAGCTTTAAAAAGAATGTTGCCAAATAAGGAATAGATAACCACTCCTAAAAATCCAGAAATCAACGTTGACTTATATGAAGTCCTCCCAATTTCAACAACAACTAATTTTTTTGTCAATGTATCTAAAAATATGCTCTTACTCCCTGCTTCACCATTGTAAATAGTGATGTATCTTTTCCACATTATAGCTTCCTCACCCTTCTAACCAAATGCATTGCCTAAACCTCCAAAGAAGCCGCCCACTGCATTTCCAATACCTTCTCCAAGTTTCTCTACTCCAGTTTTTATTGAATTTCCTAATTCTTTTGCATCATTCCAAATTTTTTCTTTATTGTCATATAACTTGTCAAATGCCCAACTACCAACTGCTCCTATACCTATACCTGCTACAAATCCAATTACTGCACCTGCTGCTGTTCCTACAACAGGAATTGGGATCGCTGTCCCAATTGCAGCACCTATAGCAGCTCCAGTTTCTCCAGCAGCCCAACCTATAGCAAGATGTCCAGCCGTTTTAACAGTGGCGTCTCCAATATTTTCACCTTGAATCATTTGACTAGTAAAATCAAAGATTCCACCTAACAATGGAATACCATATTTACCTGCACTAGCCAGATGTTTTCCTTGCGAAATTATTTTTGATGTCACTTGTGATACTCTAGGATCAACAATTATAAAATTGCCTCCCCTTATAGCCGCAGTTATATAATTATACCAACCGCCCAATCTCATAGTTGCATTTCCACTAGTTTCCAAAATTAATCCAGCAAAGTCTAAAGGTGCTCCATCTGTTGCATTACCAGATATTTCATTCCATGCTTCTGACACTTTATCCCAAAAACTTTTTGGCATTTCTTTATCAGGATTATTACCTGCTAGCTCAATTAATTTAGCTAAATCATCTTTGGTAAGTTTTGGTTTCGCTATTAATTTATCTAACTCTCTTTGGTTAAATTTTTCAGTTGCTACCTTTGCCCAATCCAACGCTTTCCCTTTAGGAACCAAAAACGTCCCAGTCGCAGGATTAAAACCACTATTCGCCTGTTGCAAGCCTTGCGACAACATCGAATAAAAACTATTCACCTCATCAAAAATAGCAGGAGATGTCCCATTAAACGTTATTAATTTCTCTAACTTCTTCTCTAAATCACGTTTCGTCGTCTCTAACGACTCAATAATCCGCCGATTCGCTTGTTCCAACGGATTCGTTCCAATTGGAAGCTTCGGCAAGCCTCGATTAATACTCTCCATATTAAGAATCGACGTATTGATTTGCTGAATCCGTCTTTCTAATTCGTCTGACTTCAAATCAATACTATCAACCTCAGATGTATATTGATCCACAAATTTTTGACAGGCTTCTGCTGTCATGTCTGCGCCTACTTCGGCACCTTGAACTAAAGGTTGGATCACTGCCGCAAAGAATTCCTTGGCAGAGTCATAGCCTTTACTTGATAATTCGCCTGCACTCATAAACTGTTGATTGCTTTGCATCAAAGAAGTGTAACCTTGTGCTAATTGGCTACATGCACTTTTAACACTAGACGCTTGGCTTCTCGCTTGACCGAGGTACATATCAATACTCATGCTGTTCCGACCTTTCTTCTTTTGTTTTTATTTCTTGCCAATGTAAGTCTTCTTGTTGATCCTCTAACGCTCTTGTTTGTTTTTTTAGTTCTTGCTGTTGCTCTTCAAAAAAATCTTGAACGCCTCGGCTTTGCCAGTTGATTTGTTCGGCCATATCTTGATACAACCTATCTGTCTGGCTTTGGGTAAATTCTTCTTGTAATTCATTGAATAATTGCTTTTGATAGAAAAAATATTCTTCGTAGTGTTCTTCTGTTTTACCGATGTCACGTTCTAAGTCTTCAAGTTTTTCTTGTTCACGTTCGAGTTTGATTTTTTGTTGGTTGATTTCTTCAAGGTTGGACATAATTTATTCCTCCTTTCAGTTTAAGGAAGCATTTGGTTATATTTGATTTGAGCGATTCGTTCATCAACTGCTTCGAATTCGGCTGCCACTGACCGGATATTATTACTTGCTTGGGTAATGGCTTGGACAAGTGAGGTGTTGAAGGTCGTAAGTTGCGAGATTGCTTGTTGCGTATTGCTATTGCCTGCAACGGTCGTTTGGGTATCTTTTGTGATCGTTGTCCCTTGATTTAGAGAGCTCACGGATGATGCTATAGAAGTAGCGACGGCTTGTGCTACTGCGGAATTACTGTTTATATCTTTTGGCATAGCTTATCCTCCTATGGTTAATAGTTAGTAAGATTGTATAATAGTATATATATTTAATTGTAATTCTTAAATAACTCAATGTAAATATATAATTTTTAAATGTCTCATATAATTAATTAAAAGGATTTTATAACCTACACAAAACAACCTAACTCTTATTTAGTTTTTAAATCGTACAAAAAAACAGCTAGCCTAGAAAATGTCCATTTTCCAAACTACCTGTTTCGTTTATTTACTTCTCTACCTTGATCAAGTCCAGCACATCTTTTGGATTCCCTACATCTACATTCACTACTCTTACGTTATCCAAAATATCTTGCGTCATTTTAGCTACAAATTCAGGATTATTGGCATTTTCCGCACCGATTTGCCAATGACTTGGCACGGGGTATACATTGATCGTTCCGTTTCGATTGCTTGTATAAACGATTTGTCCTTCAGCGCTATAACCACCGTAAAGCATAATGGCATCCGTTGGGTACGTAGCGCTCCCTTTATCATACGGGTTGAGAGGTGTTCCTGCAGTTATTACTTTCGCATTCAGTTCCGACGGTTTCACCCCAATCAACGTTAACCATACACGAGCATATTCAATCTGATCATCTGAATAGCCCAACAACATTTTATCGTCTCCTGTCTCTTGTTCTCTCGCTTTATCTGCTTCTACTTTAGCTTTTTCTAGCGCCTTATTGACTTCTTGTTCAGCAGCTTGCTGTTGTTGAGTTAAAGCACTGATCTGACCTTGAGTATCGATCATCGCTTTCATTAAAATTAATTTTGCAGTAAATGTCGTTTTCAATTCATCATTTTTAACCTTTTCAATTTCTTCATTTAAAGCATCATAGTCACTTTGTCGGACAGTTTCTTTTGGCACATTTCCATCAAAGGATTCGTTGAGTAATTTTTTGATTTTCTCTACTTGCTCCACTTGCTCTGTAGCATTTTTAAGGATAGAATCGATTGCTTCTTTCCATTTCCCTTTTAGCGCTTTATTTTCTGAGACTGTTTCAGTGACTTCAGTAATTTTTCCTTTCGTCAAGTCTACTGAAATCGGCAGTTCCTTTTTGATTTTGTCTCCTTTGATTGCGTGTTCTTTTGAGCTGAATAGCTCATTTGTTTCTGTTTGTATTTCTAATTTTGTATTGGCTAGAACAACCTTTTTCTGCAAGTTTTGAATATTTTTTTCTGCTGTATTGGCATTTATTTTCTTGTCATACTGGCGCTTTAGTTTTTCGATTTCTATTTGATTCTTTAAAAGCTTGTCTTTTGTTTCTTTGATGGTTGCTGGTTTAATTTCTTTGCTTAGAAAGTCTTGTTTTTCATCAAAAAATGCAGCTACTTCTTTATAAAGAATGCCGTCCTTGATTGTTTCTTTTTCGATAGTTGTTAAATTGTCTTGTGCGGTGGTGATCATTTTCTTTTCCTTTGCTTGTTGCTGAAACACAATTACCCCAATCACGATGGCGACAAGTGCTACTACTCCAATAGAAATCCCCAAAACTTTTTTCTTCATTTTTACCCCACTCCTGTTCATTATTGAAAATAATTTATTTTGTCTTCTCCTCATTAATAGTTTAGCATATTTATCTACTCTGTCATTTTAATTTCGAAAAAAAGTATAGATAATAAAAAAATAAGAGCCCTCATTAAATGATCGCTCTTACTTTAACTATTTATTAGATTAATTGAATTTTATTTTACCTCTTCTTCAAAAGTTATGTCGCTACTTTTTAATTTATCCCATAACCCAAACTTTTTTTCTGGAAACATTCTCTTAATATCCTCTTGATAGAATGAACCATCCCTCGGTTCTTCATAATAAGCTACTTTGTAGCCATTCTTTTGTTTTTCAAGTGTATAAATTACAGGGGAATTTGAGCCATAAACATCTTGTCCAGATTCATTAAGCCCTAAAACTTTTTGGTTGAGATAAACGATTACCCTTTCCTTATCGATATCTTGCCCATAAAATGTTAAAGTCAATTTGATTTTTTTAACTTCTGGACTAGCTTGTACTGTTTCAGAATTAAAATACGTTTCTGCTTTCATATAATTAAAGATCGTTTCTCCGTATTTTTTTCGTTCTGATTTATTAACCGATTCAACATTTTCACCTGTTTTTCGAAACGATAAGCTGATCACGGCCAAAATAATACCTATCACTAACAGCCCTATCTTCTTTTTCATTCCCTTTTCTCCTTATTTTTCTTACTAACTTTATTTACAATTTCAAAGCCTTTATCCTCAATCGCCGATAGTCCGCTTCCCAATGATCCTTGTTCCACAATTTTGGCTTCAACTCTCGCGCCATATTCTCAAGAACCTTCTCTTTCTGTTCTCCAGACAATTTCTCTAACTCAGCAGCGCAAAACTGTGCCATCCACTCACTCAAACCAGACCAACCACCTTTAAGCGGTGTCGACCGTTCATATTCCAAAATTTTCGCAACCTCAAAATGATTTTTTTCAAGTAAAACACGATACTCCTCAACCGAAGTAAAACAAAACGGCTCCTCCAAAGGTACGCCCAGCACATTTAACTCATACCCAAAAGCTTCTCTAATCGCCAGAACATTCCCTACTGCACCAAACTCACAAATCAACTGTCCATTGACCTTTAGATGCTCACCGATATTCTTCAATAACAAATCTTGATCAGGAATCCAATGAAAAACTGCATTTGAAAAAACTACATCATACAGCCCGATTTGATCCGACGGATTTAAAATATCTTCCTGTAAAAATGTCAACTCAGGATAGCTCTCTTTTGCTTGATTGATCATATTTCCCGATTGATTGATTCCCGTCACTTCATGCCCAAGTTCCTCAATTTGCTTCGTCAATTCTCCCGTTCCACAACCAATATCCAACACTTTTTTCGATTCTTTCGGCAATAATTCCAACAAACTTGCGCCATATTTAAAAACAAAATCATGTGTCGTATTATATTTTTTCGCATCCCATTCCATTGATTCTACACTCCTAACGATGTAATGAAAAGAAGCTACACCGAAATTTATTCATCGATGTAGCCATTTTCCTATTACTTATTGCCAATATGCTGGTATCTTCGCTTCATAAGCCGCAATCTCATCATCGTGCGTCAAACTGATGGCAATATCATCCAACCCATTCACCAACTTGTGTTTCCAAGTGCCATCAATCTCAAAGGAATATGTTCCATTCGGTGTAATGACTTGTTGTTTCGGCAAATCGATTGTGATCGTTTCATCAGCTCCAAGGTTTGCCAATGCATCCAATTCAACATGTTTCAACACAATCGGCAATAGTCCATTTTTCGTCGCATTCATATAAAATATATCACTAAAACTTCCCGCAATCACCGCTCTAAATCCATAATCATCCAATGCCCACGCCGCATGTTCTCTTGATGAGCCTGAACCAAAGTTATCTCCAGAAATCAAAATGGTCGCTTCTTTATATTGTGGTTCATTCAACGTAAAGTCTGGATTTAGTGTACGGTCTGGCAAATAACGCCATTCATCAAATAAAAACTCGCCAAAACCTGTTTTTTCGATTCGTTTTAGGAATGATTTTGGAATGATTTGATCGGTATCGATATTGTCATTCATTAGTGGAACCGTGGTTCCTGTATGTTGTGTAAATGCCTCCATTATGCACCAAGCTCCTCTCTAATGTCTTTAAATGTTCCTTCTATTGCAGCAGTTGCCGCCATCGCTGGGCTGCAAAGGTGAGTTCTCGCACCTTTTCCTTGACGTCCTTCAAAATTCCGATTGGACGTTGATGCGCAGTGAACGCCTGCTGGTACTTGGTCTGGATTCATGCCTAGACACATGGAGCAACCTGGTTCTCTCCATTCAAAGCCTGCTTCGGTGAAGATTTTATCCAAACCGATTTTTTCAGCTGCTTTTCTTACAGGTCTTGAACCTGGTACTACGATTGCTGTGATACCTTCTTTGACTTTTTTACCTTTGACAATACGAGCTGCTTCTTCCAAATCAGATAGACGACCGTTGGTACATGAGCCGATAAAGACGTAGCCGATTTCGATATCTGACGGACGTTGTCCTGGTTTTAGATCCATATAGTTATAGGCACGTTCGTCATTCATGTCTTTGATTTCTGGAAATGTACCTGTGATAGGAATGCCCATTTCTGGATTGGTGCCCCATGTGACAAATGGCACCAATTCGTCTGCATTTAATTCAAGATTGGTATCATAAACAGCATCTGGATCGCTTGGTAGTTTTTTCCAATCAGCAATCGCCGCATTCATATCTTCTGGTGCATATTCTCTGCCACGCACATAGTCAAAGGTTTTCTCATCTGGCGCCATCATGCCCATTTTTGCGCCACCTTCGATGGCCATGTTACAGATAGTCATTCGTTCTTCCATCGTTAGATTTTCGATGGTTTCCCCGTAAAATTCAACCGCATGTCCAACGCCAAAATCAACACCATATTTTGCAATCAAAGCTAGAATAATATCTTTAGCATACACGCCTTTTGCAAGTTTTCCAGTGATTTTGACCCCCATTGATTTTGGTTTATTTTGCCAAATACATTGTGTGGCAAAAACGTGTTCCACTTCACTTGTACCGATACCAAACGCCAAAGCTCCGAATGCGCCATGAGTTGCGGTATGAGAGTCGCCACAAACAATGATCTTTCCTGGTTGTGTCAAGCCTGTTTCGGGACCTACCATATGCACGATTCCTTGACGGTCACTGCCGTTATCGCAAAGTGTTACACCAAATTCTTCACAGTTTTTCTGTAAGGCTTCGATTTGTTTTTTTGCTACCAAATCTGTGATATTAAAAATATCTTTCGTGGGTACATTATGGTCCATCGTACCAAAGGTTCTATCTGGTCGGCGAACTTTTCTGCCCGCTTCTCTAAGTCCTTCAAAGGCTTGTGGTGAGGTTACTTCATGGATTAGATGAAGATTGACATATAATAGTTGTGGTTCTCCAGCAACGCCTGATACCACATGTTGTTCCCATAATTTATCAAATAGTGTTTTTCCCATATTAAGCACCTCTCACTTCTTTTATTACGGCTTCGGTAAAGTCTGTTGTAGTAGCTTTACCACCTAGATCCGTTGTTAGAATTCCTTGATTCATCACACGATCACAAGCTTCTTCGATTTTTTTTGCTGAGCTTTCTAAACCAAATGATTGACGTAACATCATCGCTACTGACAAAATCATCGACATTGGGTTAGCAATATTTTGATTAGCGATGTCTGGTGCTGAACCGTGGATTGGTTCATATAATGATGGACCAAATTCACTGTGACTAGCACTTGGCATCATGCCCAATGATCCTGGAATCACTGATGCTTCATCACTTAGGATATCACCGAATAGATTTTCTGTGACGATCACGTCAAAAGCTTTTGGTTTTTGGATCATGACCATTGCTGCTGAATCGACTAATTGATGTTCTAAAATACAATCTGGAAATTCTTGTGCGACTTCTTCTGCTGTTTGACGCCATAATTTACTTGTTGCTAGTACATTGGCTTTATCGACAGATGTGACTTTTTTATTTCTAGTACGGGCGATTTCAAAGGCTTTTCTGATAATGCGTTGGATCTCAGCTTTTGAATAGGTACATAGGTCAGAAGCTTCTGTTTCCCCTAGTTGTTTTTCACCGAAGTAGATCCCACCTGTTAGTTCACGAACGACTACAAAATCAACGCCTCGAACATTTTCTTCTTTTAAAGGAGATAAGTGAACTACTGCATCTGGCACGGAAATCGGACGGATATTTGCAAAAAGTCCCAAAGCTTTTCTTAAACTAAGCAAACCTTGTTCGGGACGTTTTGGCGCATTGTCCCATTTTGGACCGCCGATTGCACCCAGTAGGATTGCATCTGCATTTTCGCAAGCTTTTAAGGTTGCTTCTGGTAGTGGATCGCCTTGTTCATCGATACCCGCACCGCCAAAGGCAAAACGTTCAATGTCAAAATCTAGATTATCTTGAATCATGATTTCAGCTAAAATGTTTAGTGCGCTATCCATGATTTCTGCTCCGATGCCATCTCCTGGCAATGTTACGATTTTTTTAGTCATTAGGCTTTCCTCACTTCTTTTTGAAATTGTTCACTCGCTTTGACGTAGGCTTTTGCTGAAGCCTGTAGGACATCAAAATCAATGCCGATGCCATTAAACAGTTTATTATTTTCAGTATCTGCTAAGGTCACATGAACTTCTGCTTGTGCATCTTCACCGCCTGTGATGGCTTTGATGTAGTACTCTTGTAGTTCTGGTTTTTGTACAAATATTTTATCAATAGAATTATAGATTGCTTGGATACTACCTGAGCCGATCGCAGATTCCGTCTTGTTCTCATCTTCACCTGTATTGATGGAAACGATCGCACCTTGGCTACCATCAGAAACGTATTGTAGTTGAACACGTTCTAAACGATAATCTTCACTGCATTCTTGCGATTGTCCAACCATTAGCGCAATCAAATCGTCTTCTGTAACTTGTTTCTTTTTGTCTGCTAACGATTTGAAACGTTTGAAGGCATCTTTTAGTTCATCTTCTGTTAGTTGGTAGCCTAGTGCTTCCATTCTAGTAGCAAATGCATGGCGACCGGAAAGTTTTCCTAGCGGCAATGAGTTTTCGTTTACACCAACGAGTGATGGTGTGATGATTTCATAAGTATCTGGATTTTTTAGTACACCATCTTGATGAATACCTGATTCATGAGCATAAGCATTCGCTCCAATGATTGCTTTGTTTCTTGGTACCGCTACGCCAGATAGACGACTGACAAGATCGCTGGTTCTTTTGGTTTCGTTCAATGTGATATTACTTTGTGCTTGATAGAAATCTTTTCTGATATATAGCGCCAAGGCTACTTCTTCAAGTGCGGTATTGCCAGCTCGTTCGCCGATGCCGTTGATTGTTCCCTCTACTCGACAAGCCCCATTTTCGATGGCTGCTAAGGCATTCGCCGTCGCCATTCCTAGGTCATCGTGACAATGAGAAGAAAAAATGATTTCTTGGTCGCTTTGAATATTTTCTAGCAAAAATTTGAATAATGCACCGTATTCTGTTGGGTTAGAATAACCAACTGTGTCTGGGACATTGATGATAGTAGCTCCTGCATCGATAGCGGTTTGAACGGCTTTTAATAGAAATTGTTTGTCTGTTCTCGTCGCATCTTCTGGTGAAAACTGAACTTTCTCAAATTTGGTTTTAGCATAACTAACATGTTCTTTAATAGAAGCAATCACTTCATCTGGTGTCATTTTTAGTTTAAATTCCATATGCACTGGGCTTGTTGCTAGAAATACATGAATTTGCGGGTACTTAGCATTTTGCAAGGCTTCATACGCACGATCGATATCAGCTTTTTGGCAGCGTGCCAGACCCGCAACGGTCATTTTTTCGGCGTTTTCTGCGATTGCTTTGACTGCTTCAAAATCACCAACTGATGCAATCGGAAATCCCGCTTCGATCGTATCAATGCCCCATTTTTCTAGTTGTTTGGCGATTTGGACTTTTTCTTTAGTGTTGAAATTTACTCCTGGTGTTTGTTCACCGTCTCTTAGAGTGGTGTCAAAGAATTGGATATTTTTCATTTTTCATACGTCCCTTCAAATTTTTCATTTTTTAATTATTAGGTTAAATGAAACGAATGAGGCTTCTCTCTCTTCGCTCGCCAAGTATTGCGCATCATCAGCTCTGCAAGCAGTCGCTGTGATTTAGACGAATGAAACTTCTCTCTCTTCGCTCGCCAAGTATTGCGCATCATCAGCTCTGCAAGCAATCGCTGTGATTTGCAATAAAAAAACATCCCACGAATATGGGATGTTCTGTCATCCCGTTCATGCAATGCGTAAACAGGACTCTCAACCTCTGACAAGAAAAAGCTGTGCTACAGCTGGTTTCTAGAAATCAGTGTGATGAGTCCTTCAGTAATAATAAGAATGTAATTGTCGTTGTTTGTTTTTTCATCATCTTCAACATCCTTTATTGTCAGAATTTTTTAATAATTCAAACTATAGTGTTAAAGATACAGAACTTTTAAATCAAAGTCAATAGTTTTATGAGAATTTTTTAAGAAAGTCAATTTTTAATTGGTTAAACATGAAACCTAAAAAAGAGCATAAACTAACTACAGTCTATACTCTTCAAGCCTTTTATTCGATTAATCCAAGTTTAGTTTTCTAAACGTGCAAATTTTTCCAACAAACGAATCATCTGACAGACAAACCCATATTCATTATCATACCATGCAACTGTTTTAACTAGCTGAGCCTCTCCTGCTGTTGTCACTTCAGTTTGTGTAGGATCAAAAATCGAGCCCGCAGTTGAACCAATGACATCACTGGAGACAATTTGCCGATCATCATAATCAAAAGAAGGATTATCTACTGTATGTTTTTGAATGGCTTCATTTACTTGTTTAGCAGTTACTTTTGTTTTAAAAATAGACACTAATTCTGTTAAAGAACCTGCTACAACGGGAACACGCTGGGCATGACCTTGTAATCGTCCATTTAATTCAGGAATGACTAACCCAATCGCCTTCGCTGCACCAGTGGAATGAGGAATCGTATTGACTGCAGCTGAACGAGCAGCTCGTAAATCTCCCCCTTTATCTGGTCCATCCAACAACATCTGTGTTGAAGTATAAGCATGAATTGTCGTCATTGTGCCAACTTCGATACCAAATTCATTATTTAGATGATGAGCCATCAATGCTAAACAGTTGGTTGTACAAGATCCTGCAGAAATAATGGTATCTTTTGAAGTCAGTATATCATCATTGACATTATAAACTATCGTCTTCATATCACCTGCAGGAGCTGAAATTAGAACACGTTTTACCCCTGCTTCTACATGTGCTTGCGCTTTTGCCTCCGAGGTGTAAAATCCTGTGCATTCTAAAACAATCTCTACCCCTTGTTCTTTTACCCAATTTAACTGACGGGCATCCGCTTGTGCGTAAATCTTAATTTCATGACCATCCACAACAATCCCATCTTCTGTCGCACTAACTTTACCATTGTATGCTCCATGAGTTGAATCAAATTGCAATAACTGAGCCAACATTTTTGGGCTAGTCAAATCATTGATTGCTACCACTTCAATTTGATCCGATACCTCTTTGATTCTGCGAAACGCCAAACGTCCAATACGTCCAAATCCATTGATTCCTACTTTTATTGTCATAGTAACATTCCTCTCTTTTTTATATTCAATTACGATTTAAAAAATTTACAGACAAAACGTCGGGTAGTTTCTTTTTTTATTTAGATTATTGACAACTAAGGCAATGACTACAACGACCACAGAGCCGATTAACACAGGTGCAAATAGAAAATTCCAACCCGTCAAAAAACCAACCTCCTTTAAGGGCTATTATAGGTCAGCCCGAACTAACCTGTCAACGTATTTTTAACAGGTTAGTTATTAGCATTAATAATTGACTTATGATAAAATCATACTTGATTAAAGAGGAGGGAGTCTTTTGTCTCATTATTTTCCGGATGTATCTGATTGTTTACTATTAGATTTCATCAACACAAAAATTTCAAAAAACGGCAAAATCACAGAATTGATCGCCTCAAAAAGTGATTTAGCTAACTGGTTTGATCACGAAATTAAAAAAAATAGTCATTACTCATATCAATTATCACTATTTAAACCCTATTTTGAAAAAGCCGATAATTATTCTACACTCATTACTTTTAGAGATTTGCTACATGAAAAATTATCTGCATTGATTATTGGGGAAAATCCTCAAAATGAACTATTAAATTTGATTGAAACAGTAACAAAAGCATCTCCTTTCAGTGTAGAGATCGTTAATGATACCTTATCACTCATACCAATAACGATTGATTTTCATTCATTTAAATCATTGATTTTACTAGATTTGGCTCAACTTATTGCTAGTGGTGATATTCATAAACTAAGTCGCTGTACTAATCCTGAATGTGTATTGCTATTTTTGGATCTTACTGGGCGTAGAAAGTGGTGCTCAATGAAAATTTGTGGAAATCGTCATAAAGTCGAAGCTTTTACAAAACGAAAAAAGCAAACGTTAAATAAGCAAATATAAAAAAGGTGATACAAAACATATAATTGTTTTGTTCACCTTTTTTCGCTATATTTTTTCTAACGCTTGTTCCAAATCCCTCAGAATATCTTCAATATTCTCGATCCCGATGGATAAGCGAATTAATTCTGGAGAGGTTCCGGAAGCTTTTAATTCTTCCTCGCTTAATTGAGAATGCGTTGTTGAAGCAGGGTGGATAATCAATGATTTTGCGTCACCGACATTGGCTAAAAGTGAAAATAGTTCGACATGATTGATCAAGTTTTTCCCTGCCTCAGCTCCACCTTTCACCCCAAAAGTAAAGACTGAACCTGAACCTTTTGGCAAATATTTTTCTGCAAGTGAATGATAGTGATTATCAACTAAACCTGGATAATTGACCCATTCGACTTTTGGATGCTTATTCAAAAATTCAGCAACGGTTAGAGCATTTGCTACATGACGTTCCAATCGCAATGATAATGTTTCTAACCCCAAAATCAATAAGAAGCTATTAAATGGTGAAATCGCAGCTCCAGTATCTCTTAATAACGACACCCTTAAGCGAGTGATATAAGCTGCGGCTCCTACATCTTTTGTATAGGAAAGTCCGTGGTAACTTGGATCTGGATCAACTAATTTTTGATACTTCCCGTTGCCCCAATTGAACTTGCCTGAGTCAATAATGACTCCACCTAAAGCAACACCATGTCCCCCAATAAATTTTGTCGCAGAATAAACAACTATATCCGCACCAAAGTCAAACGGACGATTTAAATAGGCTGTTGCAAAAGTATTATCAACGATCAATGGAAGTTCATGTTGATGTGCTATTTTCGCAATAGCTTCTAAATCGGCTACATTCGTTATTGGATTTCCAATTGTTTCTACAAAAATGGCTTTTGTATTTTCTTTGATGGCTTCTTCAAAATTCGCTAATCGATCTGGATCAACAAAAGTTGTTGTGATCCCAAACTCTGGTAATGTGTGAGCAAATAAATTAAACGTTCCACCATATAGCGTTGAAGCTGAAACGATATGATCGCCACTACTTGCAAGATTCTGAATCGCGTAAGTAACAGCTGCTGTTCCAGAAGCTACCGCCACCGCTCCGACACCGCCTTCTAATTCATTCAAACGATCTTCTAACACTGCTGTTGTAGGATTGGTAATTCGAGTATAGATATTTCCAGCTTTAGACAACGCAAATTTTTCGGCTGCATCTTGCGTGTCATCAAATGTATAAGATGTTGTTTGATAGATTGGAACAGCTCTTGCATTAGTCTCTTTGTCTGGCGTGTGCCCACCATGGATTTGGATTGTTTCGAATTGATAGTCAGTCTTTGTCATTATGCTTCATTCCTTTTCTATTTTTTATTCTATTTATCTTTTTTACGTTTTTGATGCGCATGTCACCTTCTTGCATAATGACCACCTCTTTCTACTATTCTCATTAAAAAGGAACTAAAAAAGCCGCCCCCTACTAGCATTATGCTAGCAAAGGGCGACTGTCGCGGTACCACCTTTATTGGAAATTATTTCCATCTCGATCCAAACGCCGAATTTCTTCTTGATTTGGTGCCTTTTTAACGGGAGCTACCGTAAAAATCAAAATGATTTTTCCTCTCCAAGATCATTTTCGACAAGTGTTCATTACTTTCTTTCACCAAACGAAAGCTCTCTACTTCTGGCTGAATTAAAACAATCCGCTAGATTCCAATGTCTGCTTGTTTACTCTTCTTTTCAATGAGTTTTTTTTATTAAAACTAATATTAGAACATCCTCATTTTATTGTCAACTTTTTTCTATTATTTTCATTTTTTCTAAATATTTCTTGGTAATTGAGTATCCTATTTCTCTTTCTTCCCATTTTTTATTATAATTAGAGAAATTGGAGGTCGATTTAATGTCAACGAATAATGAAAAAGTAGAATTACTTTTATCTTATCTATCTGAGATTCACACAAAAAGCTTAACGTTATATGATTTAGTCACTAGCCGTCCACGTCCTGAAGATACACGTATTCTTTTAAATATTAACGAGGTATTCACTTACTATCACAGTGTACGTGTGTTTTACTACAGCAACAGTGAATTGACTGCGGCGCAAGTTCACCCTTTTTTTAAAGCCTTTGAAGATTTCTATTTTGAATTGAAACAAGTCTTTCTCCTTGAAGAAGATGATAGCATTCTACTTTATAATAAGTTAACAGCTATGAAAGATTCTTTTGAGCAGTTGACGAATGATTTTAATGTTTTATAATAGAGTAGACAACAGGTAAAGAAGGTGCCCAAATGGATCAAAGCGAAGTCGTAGATCGCTTGCGCGAAGAGTTGGAAATTCCATTTTTTAATGGAACAATCGAAGAGCGTGAATACACAGAAGAGGAATACCAAAAGATCAAATCTGATCTTGTTCAGTATTTTGATGATTATGTTCGTAATGTAGAAAATTGATACGGATAATTGTAGTTAGATCTTTAATGACTAAAGCAAAACACTTAAGTTTTGTTTTAGTCTTTTTTCTATGTTTTGAAGTATTTTTTTATCATTTAACAAATAATCCCCTACGTAACGGTTAATTCAAACATATATAAAATAACTCCATTTATTTTAAAATACAAAAAATAAACATATATTAATAAAATGATAAAAAAGGTTAAAAAGTAAAAATAAAAAACCACCGGCTGAAAAGGCCGATGGAAAAGGAGTATTACTCAATAAGAGTAAAATGAAAAATAAAAAGGTTGTTGTTGGTATGAATATATAATACAACACATTTTTTCCTTTGTCTACTAAAAATAACATTAAAATAAAATTAAATCTCGCTTTTTTTTGTCATTTTTCCATTTATTTTTTTATTTTTTCAACAAAAGATTACTCATTCGAGTGATTGCAAATGAAATATCATCTGTTGCTTTATCTTGTTTTTCTTCTGAGTTGTTGAATAAATCAATATCTATGCCTTTTTCAGGGTCTAAAGATAAAATCATTTCGTTACATCCAGCTAAATACTCGATATATGAACGTTCGAATTTTTTGTGGATTCCCATTACGCGTGCTGGTGGACGTAATTGAGAAACTTTTTCCAACATTGTTGTGTATTCTTTCGTTCCCTCTTGGAAAATACGTTGAATTTCTGCGATTCTTTCTGGTGCTAATTCAGTCGCCTTGCCTTCATCGATTGCTTTACGAACTTCTTCGTAATAATCGTTCATTTTTTCTCCGACTTCCTCTGTTTCTTTTACAATATCATTGATGTTTTGAACATAATAGCCTAAATTTGGTTTCACTGTCTTTCCTACTTTCTTTTAGTAATCACTCAATTTTACACTTTTTCATAGGTGAATGACAAGAAGAATTTGTAAAAGAATATTTTTCTGCTAATTTTAAGACAAAAAAAACTACAAACACTTTCTGTTTGCAGTTTTTTTATAGATTTATTTAATTTCATCACTTGTTTTGATAATTTTAGATATCATACCATAGTCTTTGGCTTCATCCGCTGACATCCAGAAATTACGATCCGTATCTTTTGCAATTTTTTCGTATGTTTGACCTGTCGCTTCAGCAATCAAGCGATTCACACGTTCACGCATACGAATGATTTCTTTGGCTTCGATTTGAATCTCGGTACTTTGCCCTTGAACGCCCCCTGCCGGTTGATGGATCATGTAGCGTGTATTTGGTAAGCTGTATCTGTTTTTTGCTTCAGCAGCTAGATAAATCGTAATACCCGCACTTGCTACCCAACCTGTTCCAATCACAATCACTTCTGGTTTTACAAATTTAATCATATCATGGATCGTGTCACCTGCTTCAACGTGTCCACCTTGGCTATTAATAAAAATTTTGATGGGTTCATCTCCCATTGCGGCAAGCAACAATAATTGCGAAGTCACTTCTCGGGCTAAATCTTGATTGATTTCACCGTAAATCAAAATTGTTCGTTCTTCAAAAAGTTTTTTCATAAACGCATTAGGTTGTTGTTTTTCTTCTGCTTCTTCGTTTTCATCTAAATAATTCATATTTGATAACCTCCATATTTTAAAGCTACATATCTATATTAATAATACCGTAATCTGAAAATTTGTCCACTTTTTTGACTTGTTTTGACCTTGAAAAATCCTTTAGTAAAATCAAAGCCTATAAAGCCCCAAAAACTAGTCAGAAGACCCATTCAATGATAGATTTCTTCACTATTTTATATGATAAAAAACTGAAACAACTCTGTTAAGAACGAGCTGTTTCAGTTTTTTGATTATTTAGTATGGTGTTAGCTTTTACCCATTCGGCGTTGAACAAATTTTACGATCTCAACAATTGGAATAATCGCAAATGATGTTCCGGCAACGATTGCCCATTGGTAACCATCTAAAGAAGTTACGCTGAACAAGTCATTAAATCCTGGAATTAGAATCGTTGCTGCTAGTAATAAGAACGACACTAGAATTGCCCAGTTAAATGATTTGTTTCTGAACAAGCCAACTTTAAAGATTGATTGGTAAATAGATTTCACGTTGAATGCGTGGAACAATTGGATCAATCCTAATGTGGCAAAAGCCATTGTCAATGCATCACCGTGTTGTAAGTCATATAAAGCTGTTGCTGATAAGTTAGGCATATTTGCTGCTGTGTGTGCTGGGAATTCGATCGCCATTTTATACACGATCAGAGTCAGCGCACCTTGAGTGATCCCTTGATAGATTACACTACTCAAGACACCACCAGAGAAGAAGTTTGATTTCTTCCCACGAGGCGCATGGCTCATCACATCACGTTCAGCAGGTTCTACACCTAGTGCAATTGCTGGGAAAGTATCAGTTACTAAGTTGATCCACAATAAGTGAACTGGTAATAACGTATCCCAAGCTAACATTGTTGCAATAAAGAGTGTTAATACTTCCCCTAAGTTGGCAGAAAGTAGATATTGAATCGTTTTTTGAATATTTGAGAAAACCTTACGTCCTTCTTCAACGGCTACAATAATTGTCGAGAAGTTATCATCTGCTAAGACCATATCAGAGGCACCTTTTGATACTTCTGTACCTGTGATCCCCATCCCAATACCGATATCAGCTGCTTTCAAGGCAGGCGCATCATTCACACCATCACCTGTCATCGCAACAACTTTACCTTCTTGCTGCCATGCTTTAACGATACGTACTTTATGTTCTGGAGAAACACGAGCATAGACTGAATAGTGTTCAACGACTTTGGCAAATGCTTCGTCAGATAATTCGTTTAGTTCGGCACCTGTAATTACTGCATCGTCATCGCCTTCTTTAATAATACCTAGACGCGCTGCGATTGCTTCTGCTGTATCTCTGTGGTCACCTGTGATCATGATTGGACGAATGCCCGCTTCTTTGGCCACTTTCACGGCTTCCGCCGCTTCTTTACGTTCTGGATCGATCATTCCCACAAGACCCGCAAAGACTAAGTCTTTTTCAACTAAATCAGAATCCATTTCAGATGGAACTGCCTCTACGA
The DNA here is from genome assembly GCF_058216515.1 of Enterococcus sp. AMC1252. Classification (NCBI taxonomy): domain Bacteria; kingdom Bacillati; phylum Bacillota; class Bacilli; order Lactobacillales; family Enterococcaceae; genus Enterococcus; species Enterococcus sp. AMC1252. Next base: position 1,287,319 of record NZ_CM177097.1, on the reverse strand, counting down.
TTTTGTAGGCCATTCCTAAAACGCGTAATGCTTGTTTCGCTAATTTTGTGTTAGTCGTTAAAATTTCTTGATGTTGTTTATCATCCATTGCTAGTGTTTGACCATTTAACAGAACTTGCTTACAACGTTTGAGTAATTCATCTGGAGCACCTTTTACCGCAACTAGGAATTTACCATCTGCTAATTGGTGAACCGTTGTCATCAATTTACGATCTGAATCAAATGGAATCTCCGCTACACGAGGCTCAGCTGCAACTTTTTCTATTACATTGAAATCATGATCTAAACCATATTGTACAAGTGCTGTCTCAGTTGGATCACCAATCAACGAACCATCTTGTGCGATTTTTGTATCATTTGTATAGTTCATGATTTTTAATGCCATATTATCCATTGCAACAGCATCTGTTGCTGGTTTTACTTCGTTATCTGTGTAAAGAGCTTCAACCGTCATTTGGTTTAATGTCAATGTACCTGTTTTATCAGAACAGATAATATCTGTGCTCCCTAATGTTTCAACCGCTGGTAATTTGCGGACGATAGCATTTTTCTTGGCCATTTTTTGTGTTCCTAGAGCTAAAATGATGGTAACGATTGCTGGCAAGCCTTCTGGAATTGCTGCAACAGCTAATGAAATCGATGTTAATAACATATCGATCCATGTACGTCCGTTCATCATACCGACAACAAACATAACAGCTGCGATCACTAAAATTGCAATCGTCAACATTTTACCTAATTGATTTAAGTTTTGTTTTAATGGCGTTTCTGTTTCTTTTTCGTTGGCTAACATGCCAGCAATTTTACCAACTTCTGTATTCATACCTGTTCCAACAACCACACCGACTCCACGACCGTAAGTGACGTTACTGTTTGAATACGCCATATTGATACGATCACCGATACCGATATCATCAGATGTTCCTTCTAGAACGATTGCTTCTTTTTCAACTGGTACCGATTCACCAGTCAAGGCTGCTTCTTCGATCTTAAGACTAGCTGCTTCTAGTAAACGTAAGTCAGCAGGCACAACATCTCCTGCTTCTAATAAAACGATGTCTCCTGGAACTAATTCGTCACTTTTAACTGTGATCACGTGACCATCACGACGAATATTCGCATTCGGTGAAGACATTTCTTTCAAAGCTTCAATTGCTTGTTCAGCTTTGGCCTCTTGGATCACACCGAAGATAGCGTTTAAGATTACAACAAGTAAGATGATGATGGAATCAACAAAATCACCTGAGAAGACTGCGGAAATTACTGCAGCAAATAGTAATACGATGATCATGAAATCTTTGAATTGTTCAAAAAATTTGACAACAATCGATTTCTTTTTTCCTTCATCTAGTGCATTAGCACCATAACTCTCTAACCTTTTTTTGGCTTCTTGATCTGACAATCCAACGACCGTCGTATCAAACTTTTGTAAGACCTCTTCATCTGTCTGCGTGTAAAATGCTTCAGATAATTGAACCTTTTTCTCTTCTGACATGCTCTTCCTCCTTATAATTTACAGCTACTTAAATCTATTTTACTTCATAATAGCAAAACGAACACGTTTTTGAACTTATGGGTTCGTAGCAAAACGAAAAAAAATAGACCTCTGTATGCTAAATAGAACATACATAAGTCTCACCGTTTAAGACAACACCAGAAATTTCTTTCGGAGTTGGTGATGTTGTCGCAGCTAGTGCCGCCAGTTACTCCCTCATGAAATAATAAAATGGCGGCGAACAAGTCCCTCACCAATAATTATTGCTAAATTAATTATACCTGTTCTTTTAGTGTTTTTCAAATGAAATCGTATTGATTTTCAGAAAAATTTCTGTTTAATTTGAAAAAATCTTATGTTACTTGTCATATTGCTCTTTCTTACCTTCATTTTTAATGATCCTTAAATCATATACATCTACTAACAAATCCACTTTTTTACTTAAATATTAATCCCCCTGATTATTCCAGTATACTGAACAATCAGGGGGAATCAAATCGTTATAGTTGCGATGAGGTATCCTTACCATGACTTGTGACAATTTCTATTCCAACGAACAATATAAATAGGATAACAAAAAAAGTTGCAAATAAAACGCCACCTCAAAAAACACTAACAGTTCCAATTAATCCAAGAAGGCTGATTAATAAAGGTTTTACTTTTCCTATAATCATTCACCACTATTCAACTGTTAGGTATCGACCAACTTTCACCACCATGCTGCCCCCATCGTCGTAGAATGTCAATTGAAAATAGTTTTTCTAGTAAGCCGTTAGACTTCAAATTTTTTCTTAGTTTTTGATTCCACCGTTTTCTTTTTTTCAGTCAGCAGAGCTTTGTATTTTCTTGGTCTATTTCCCCAAAAAGACAAAACATTTCGGTTAAAAGCCCGAATAGATTGATATCCACAAGCTTCAGCAATTTCACTAATTTTTCTAGAAGAACTTAGTAAAAGAGAACGTGCAAATAACATTCGGTTATATTCCAATAATGCATTAAAGGTCATTGAAAACTCATCCAAAACAATTTGATCGATTTTAGTTGGACTAGAGTAAAAATATTTAGCCGCAGTATGAAGTGAGGTGAGTTCACTGTAATATTGATTAATCTAATTATAAATTTCAAAAGGTAGACTGTTTTGGAAGCGAAAGGAACTCGTTTTTTGTTAAATCCTCGGATTTTTTGACTTCTGTAGGTGAATAGCCTGTCATAACCTTAAATTGTTTATTGAAACTTGAAACAAAACGATAGCCAACAAAACCAGCAATGAATGCTACATCCAGCTCCTCAAATTTTAACATTGCTAAAGCATTGATGATGTGAACAATTTATGAAGGAATTGATGCTGAAGCGGCAAAAACTGGACTGAAACATGGCATTCATTCAACAAAATCTGCGATGATGCAAGAATATGATTTATATTTAGATCCAAATGATACATTCTCCACATTTAATGTGGAGAATCTTGGTCTCGTTACTTCAATTAAAGAGACATTGAATAAATGTGTAGATCATTTAATCGAAAAAAATAGACTGGAGCATAACTCTTTTAAGTTATAACTCAGTCTACTTTTTTGTAACAGCGCTTTTTATTTTTTAACTTTTTAGACTAATTGTGAATTTCGCGGTAAATCAATTTACTTTCTGGAACCTCTAAACCAATATGGATATTCTCTTTGATCATCATCACAACATCCGCAATATCTTCTTGATTGGCAAATATTGTGACTAAGCTATCGCCTTTTTTCACTGGATCGCCAACCTTTTTCCTTAAAACTAAGCCAACTGCTAAATCGATGTCATCTTCTTTGGTTTCCCGACCTGCCCCCAGCTTCATTGCTGCTACTCCGATATTGTCAGCAACAATCTCTGTAACAAAACCATCTGAGTCCGAAGTAACTTCTACTTCAAAATTAGCCTGTGGTAATAATTTAGGGTCGTCTATCCACTCAGGATTACCACCTTGATTTTTAATAAATTGTTTAAATTTAACCAAAGCCGAACCATCTTTAATTACACCTTTTAACAATTCTCTAGCTTCAGTTAAAGAATCGGTCTTACCTGCAAGTACAACCATTTGGCTACCTAAGGTTAGGACAAGTTCTGTTAAATCTTCCGGTCCATTACCATGCAAAGTATCAATTGCTTCTTGTACTTCTAATGAATTGCCAATTGCATTTCCTAAAGGTTGTGACATATCAGAAATGATGGCCATCGTATTTCTACCAACTAAATTACCGATTCTAACCATTGCAGAAGCAAGTTCCGCTGCATCTTCTTCAGTCTTCATGAAGGCACCTGCGCCTGTCTTAACATCTAAAACGATAGCATCTGCACCTGCCGCAATTTTTTTACTCATGATTGAACTTGCAATCAATGGAATTGAGCTAACTGTAGCTGTAACGTCTCTTAGAGCATATAACTTTTTATCTGCAGGTGTTAAATTACCAGATTGACCAATTACTGAAATTTTATCGCGATTGACCATCTCAGTAAATTCATCGTCTGTTAACTCCACATGAAAACCGTCAAAGGCTTCTAGCTTGTCGATCGTACCGCCTGTATGACCTAAACCACGTCCAGACATTTTTGCAAAAGGAATATCAAGTGCTGCTACAAGTGGCGCTAGAACCAATGTTGTCGTATCACCTACGCCACCTGTAGAATGTTTATCGACTTTTATGCCATCAATATTGGATAAATCGATCACATCACCAGAATGAACCATTGCTAAAGTCAAATTAGCTCTTTCTTCATCTGACATATCTTGAAAATAAACAGCCATTAAAAAAGCACTTGCTTGATAGTCTGGAATCGTACCATTTGTTAAACCTTCAATAAAGAATTCAATTTCTTCTTTACTTAGTTCGTTGCCGTTTCGTTTTTTTTCAATAATATCAACCATTCTCATAATTTGTACCTCACGATCTCAATTGTTTATATTTTTAGTAGCCGCCAGTTGTACCATTGATTGCTTCATCAACAATCGCAACACTTGAACTTGCACCTACTCTTGAAGCACCCGCATGAATCATCGATTTAGCATCTTCCGCTGTACGAACACCACCAGAAGCCTTCACGCCAATATTTGGTCCAACAGTTTTACGCATTAAAGCAACATCTTTGATCGTTGCTCCACCTGTTGAAAAGCCCGTTGAAGTTTTAACAAAGTCTGCTCCTGCTTGGACAGACAGTTTTGAAGCTAGAGCAATTTCTCTATCCGTTAATAGACAATTTTCAAGAATCACTTTCACTAACGCTTTGCCTTTAGCTGCTTTAACAACCGCTTCGATATCTTTTAAAACGGTATCTTCATCCCCTGACTTTAATGCCCCTACATTAATAACCATGTCAACTTCTGTTGCACCATTTTTAATTGCATCTTCCGTCTCAAATACTTTCGTTGCTGTCGTATTTGCTCCTAAAGGAAATCCAATGACTGTACAAATCTCAACTGAAGTACCCGCTAACTCTTTGCTTGCTAAAGCGACCCAATAAGGATTCACACATACTGAAGCAAATTCATATTTTTTTGCCTCTTCGATCAAAGTTAATAATGCTTTCTCATTTGCTTCTGGTTTTAATAATGTGTGGTCGATCATTTTGTTTACGTTCATTGTACTCTCCCTTTCAGAAATTTCGTTCCAATAAAATGAAATTTCGTTCATGCTAAATTTTTATAAAAGAGTAGAAATGTATGTCTACTCCGATTCCCAAATATAATTAATGATTTAAAAGTTTCATAGCTGTAAATTTATCAATCAACAGCACATTGGCATATCCACCCACTAATGCACCATGGATCGCTTTTATTTTACGATCTCCACCGGCGATTAGAATCGATTTTTCTTTTGTTTTTAGCTCTTCAAGCTCAATCCCAATCGTACGACTGTTGATTTCTTCATCACTAACTTGACCATCTTCATTGAAGAACCTAGAACAGATATCTCCCACTGCATTGTCCTTAAGCGACTTTTCTTCTTGTTCAGTAAAATAACCCAAACGGAAATGCAGAGATTCGCTTTGAACCGTTCCCACGGTAAATACGGCAATATTTGCCTGGCGCCCTAATTCGATGACCTTACTGATATGACGATCTTGTACAACTAAATCCTTTGCTTCTTTACTATCCAAAATAACCGGTAAAGGAAATGTTCTTGCTTTAGTATTTAAAATTTCAGCAAATAATGTAATGGTTTCAAATGCGTAATTATTAACATCGAAATACGCAATGCCGCCTTTTAGTTGGACAACTTCCACGCCTTTGACATCCAGACGACTCATTTTAGAAACAGTTTTATGCATCGTTGTTCCCCAACTAACCCCGATGATATCGCCACTTTTGATAGTATCCTCAAGATATTCAGCCGCATAAGAAGTTAGATACTCTGAGATAGAATTGTAATTTGCATCTGGCGAGAAGGCAACATGGACTTCTGCTAAACCATATTTTTCTTTCAACTTTTTTTCAATTTCAAATAGGTCAGAAAAAGGATCAAAGATCGTAATTTGAACATACCCTTTCTCTTTGGCATAATTGAGTAATCGTGAAATGGTCGGCCGTGACACATTTAACTTCTCAGCGATTTCCTGCTGACTAAGGGATGACTGATAATATAGTCGTGCTACTTCGATACTAAGCTGTTGTTTTTCTTTATCCATACACATTGTCCGTTTCTTATTATTTAAGCTCATTATAGCAAGAACAAACAAGGAAGACAAATCGACTTTTTAGTCAGTTAAATAGATACTTCTCAGTTCAGCTAGTTTTTCTTGGTCAAAGTTCAAACATTCTGCTGCATATTTTTCTGCAGTACCAAAGTTTTTGTCAATTAAATTAAATGCATGATCCAGATAATCTTCCTTCACGTAAAGAGCTGTTGCTAATGACTCCAATTGCTCTTCACCAAATCCTTGCTCTCTAAATTGCTGAATTAATTCATCATTTGCTTGTTTTCTTTCCGTATTTGTAATCAAAAAGTCCTTATAGATTTCCTCTTTGTTTACGTCTAATAACAATAGCAACAATGCTGAGGCATAACCCGTACGGTCCTTACCAGCAAAACAATGAAAAATTGTTGAACCCTCTTTATTAGCTAAGATGTACTCCATAAATTCAGTAAAGCCTTCTTGAGCTCCTGGATTCATGATCAAATCTTCATAAACTCCCAGCATATGCTTATCTACTGCTTCAATAGATTTTAGTTTGGCAAAATCAGCTAAACTTGAATTTTTAGCATTCATTTTTCCTAGTAAATCTAAATTGACATACTCTACATCTTCAATCGGAGTATCTGGTGACTCACTGATTTCAAAACCACGTCTAAAATCAATGATTCTTGTTAGATTAAAACGATCAACTAGTACTGTTTGAGTTTTTTGATCTAAATTAACTAAATGACCAGAGCGCAATAATTTCTTTGCCTTAACTGTTTTTCCTTCTTTGTTTTTAATGCCGCCTAAGTCTCTAAAATTTGTAATTTGTACGTTCATTCGTATACTCCACCTTTATGCGCTTACTTTTTTTCTTCTTCTTTCTTCTGCCAATGCTACGATTCCTAAAAGAACAGCAATGATCGCGATCGAAATATAAAATATAATAAATGTATCATTCCAGCCATGCAAGACATGCCCAAAGAAATTCACTCCATCTTTTGATGGATCAGAAATCTTAGCTAAAAGAATTTTGGCCATTGAATCACCGAATAGATAAGCAAAAGCTCCAAGCAATCCACCAGAAACAACCGTTGCTTTTTTTGGTACAAATCCTAACATGGATAAATTAATCAACAGTTGCGGACCAAAGACCATCATACCTAACATAAATAATGATGCATTGATCACAAATTCAGTTGTACCAAGCTGATAACCAATAATTCCGATCGGTAGTAAAATTGTACTGACAGTAGCAACCAAAGCTGGACGTCCTTTTAACAGATCTGAAATATATCCCCAAGCCAAACATCCAATCAAAGCACCCATTTCAAAATAGAAAATCGTTTGAGCTGCCGCTTCTTGTGAAAAATTCAAATGTTCTGTCACATATAACGGCGCCCAGTTATCGATACCAATTCGAACAATATAAACAAATACATTGGCAACACATAAAACCCAAATATAAGGATTAGTTAATAGATACTTTTTGAAAATTTCCCATTTTGTTAAGTTTTCAGCATCTACGTTTGCCTCTTCGACTGGCTCACCAAATATTTCTTCGCTTGAATTCCAGCCTAAATCTTCAGGTCTATTTTTTCCAATGAAAAATGTTCCGATTGCTACAAATGCTGCCACTATAGCTGGAATAATAAACATTCCTGCTACCTGTCCTTTAAAGAAAGTTGTCGCACACCAAACAGCAAAAATCCCTGCAAAACCACCACCAATATTATGTGATGCATTCCACAACCCAATATATCTACCGCGATTACTTCTCGTCGTCCACTGTGTAATAACGGAAGCGCAACTTGGTCCACCAACACACTGGAACAAACCATTCAATGACCACAAAACAACAATCCAGCCCATCGGGACATTATTCATGGTAAACAGGATACCCATACATAAAACTGTGATCGAAGACAGTAATAGCAAAATAGATAAAATCTTCTTTGTATTTTTACCATCTACAATATACCCAACAATAAATTTACCAAATCCATAAACAATAGAAAAGACAAAACCAATGTAACCAAGATCTGTCGTTGTTAGACCTAGCTGACTTTTCAATAATGGCTGTGCTGCTTTAAAATTATTACGAATCATATACATTGTGATGTAGATTATCACAACGACCAAAAACGGTTTCATAAATTCTTTAAACCATTGTTTTCTTTGTTCAGCCAAGGTTGGCCGATTCATATTACCAACAACTGCATTCATATCTTCCAAATTTCCTCACCCCAAAATTTTAATTATAATGGTTAGCGCTTTCCAATATAATTGTATGATACACGACGAAAGAACAAATGTAAACACGTTATTGAAATTATGTTCAAAAAATATTTTTTACATTACTTACGAACAATATTTTTATACAAAAAAAGAAAAGAGCGAAACAAAACCAGTCATTTGTTTTGTTTCACTCTTTCGATTCAATTAAAACGCTTTGGATTCAACCTCTATTTTACTATGTTATTCATCGTGATTACTATTCAACTCAGTAATTTTTCCAGTAGCTAGATAGACGATCCACTCACAGATATTTGTTACATAATCACCAATGCGCTCTAAATATGTTGCTACGTGCAGATAGTCAGTCCCGCTGATTACAGTTTCCGGGTTCGATTGCATTGCTTTGATTGAGTGACTGTAGATACTATCAAAGTACTCATTCACTCGAGCATCCATTTTAGCAATCATACGAGCGTCTTTTTGATCTGTTTTGACGTAAGCGATCAACACATTATCAACCATTTTTTTAACATAATCGGACATATCCGAAATTTCTTTTTCAATTTCAGGAATTCTAGTTTCTCCCTTTAAACGAATCGTTGATTTAGCGATCGATACAGCATGGTCTGCCATTCTTTCTAAATCAGAACTAGCTTTCATAACTGTGATGATCATTCTTAAATCAGTTGTTACTGGTTGCTGTAAAGCGATCATTTCAAAACTTTTCTTTTCTAATTTGACTTCCATATCATTGATTTCTACATCATAATCGATTACTTCTTGAGCTATTTTTTTGTCGTGATTAATATAAGCTCGCACAGATTTATGAACAACATTACTTACCATCATGCCCATTTCATAAAATTGATTATGCAGATTTAATAGTTCTTCTTCAAATTGGCTACGCAACATATGTGTTCCTCCTTTTTTTTAACCAAATTTTCCAGAAATGTAATCTTCTGTCTGTTTTTCCTTCGGATTCAAGAATATCTTCTTCGTATCATTAAATTCTATCAATTCTCCTTGTAAAAAGAAAGCAGTTTTATCAGAAATTCGTGAAGCTTGAGACATATTGTGCGTTACCATGATCATCGTATATTTTTCTTTTAGTGTTAAAAGCATGTTTTCGATCTTACCACTTGAAACAGGATCAAGAGCGCTAGTTGGCTCATCTAGTAAAATAATTTCCGGGTCAACTGCTAAAACACGAGCGATACAGACACGTTGTTGCTGACCACCAGATAAAGATAAAGCACTTTTATGCAATTTATCTTTCACATCTTCCCAAACGGAAGCCGCTTTTAAACTAGTCTCCACTGCTTCATCTAACACCTGTTTATCTTTTTCACCTTTTAAGCGTAAACCATAGATCACATTTTCATAGATGGAAAATGGAAAAGGATTCGGTTGTTGAAAAACCATCCCGATTTCTTTACGTAAATCTACGATATCCGTCTTCGGTCCATAAATATCTTTCCCTTTATATACCACACTTCCAGTGATCGTTACGCCTGGAATTAAATCATTCATCCGATTTAATGAACGTAAATAAGTTGATTTACCACAACCAGACGGTCCAATCATCGCTGTGATTTCCCCTTGATTGATACTCAAATCGATCCCTTTCAACGCTTCTTTTTTACCATAATATAAATGCAAATCTTTTGATGAAATAATTTCTTTTGTCATCTTTCTCCTCCTAACCAAAATGCCCAGAAACGTAATCTTCTGTTGCCTGAATTTTTGGTCGTGTAAAGATCTTTCTTGTTTCATCGTATTCGATTACTTTGCCTAAATAGAAAAAAGCGGTGTAATCGCTGATACGAGCAGCTTGCTGCATGTTATGTGTCACAATAATGATTGTATAATCATCCTTCAAATTCACTAATGTTTCTTCAACTTTTCCTGTTGAAATTGGATCTAACGCACTTGCCGGCTCATCTAGAAGCAAAATATCTGGCTTCATCGCAATTGCTCTAGCAATACATAAACGTTGCTGTTGCCCGCCAGACAAGGCCAAGGCACTTTTATCTAAATTATCTTTCACTTGTTCCCAAAGAGCTGCTTGTTTTAAACTTGTTTCGACAATTTCATCTAGCTTTTTCTTATCCTTTTCACCATGTTGCTTTAACGCAAATGTGATATTTTCGTAGATTGATTTACTAAATGGATTCGGACGTTGAAAAACCATGCCGATTCGTTTACGCATTTCATAAACATCGACTTCTTTCGTATTAACGTTAACGCCTTTATACATAATATTACCTGTAACTTTAGTGTTCGCAATCCCATCATTCATTCGATTTAATGAACGGAGATAAGTCGATTTACCACAACCAGATGGTCCAATCAAAGCCGTGATTTTATTTTTTTCGAATTCTAAATCGACACCTTTGATCGCTTCGTTATCTCCATACCAGACATGAAGATCATCGGTATGTAAAGCAATTGGTTCAGGTAATTTAATAATATTTGTATCATTTAAATTATATTCTTTCATTCTGATTCCCCTAACATTAGGCTGATGTCATTCTTTTATATAATCTGTTTCCAATAAAGCGTGCGCCGAAATTAAATAGTAAAACGACTAAAATCAGAACAGCTGAAGCCCCTGCAGAAACGGCTGCCCCATCAGGCATTGTCCCTTCTGTGTTGATTTTCCAAATATGAACAGCCAATGTTTCAGCTTGACGGAAAATACTGATTGGACTAGATACACTTAACGGATTCCAATTACTAAAATCTAACGCTGGAGCACTTTGTCCCGCGGTATAAATCAACGCAGCAGCCTCACCAAAAATTCTTCCTGAACTCAATATTACACCAGTTAAAATTCCTGGTAGCGCTTCTGGTACAACCACTTTCATAACAGTTTCCCAGCGAGATAGTCCCAATGACAGCCCAGCTTCTCGTTGCGTATAGTGGACTGCTTTTAATGATTCTTCAACATTTCTAGTCAATAGTGGTAAATTGAAAAATGTTAATGCCAATGCACCTGAAATTATTGAAAAACCATATCCCATTTGCACCACAAAAATCAAGAATCCAAATAAACCAACGACTACTGAAGGAAGTGAGCTTAGGATTTCAATCGATGTACGAATCACATCTGTTACCCAGTTTTTCTTCGCATACTCAGATAAATAAATACCTGCACCTAATGAGATTGGAAAACTGATCAACATCGTGATCAACAATAGGTAAAGTGAGTTAAATAATTGAATTCCGATACCGCCGCCAGCTTGATAAGCTTTAGAAGGTTTCGTTAAAAAGTCCCAAGAAATATGAGGAATACCACGAATCAGAATATAAAGCAGCAAGGCTGCCAAAATCAAAACGATCACTCCTGATACCGCATATAAAACACCCGTTGCAATTTTATCTGCTTTTTTTGCATTCATTATTTCAAGGCTCCTTTTCTACCGATAATTCTAATAATGATATTGAATAATAATGACATCAACAATAAGATCAAAGCAAGTGACCAGAGCACATTATTTTCTACTGTTCCCATGATTGTATTTCCAATCCCCATTGTCAAAATACTTGTTAATGTTGAAGCTGGCGTTGTTAAACTAGATGGCATGATTGCTGCATTACCGATAACCATTTGAATCGCTAATGCTTCACCAAAAGCTCGCGCCATTCCAAAAACAACTGCCGTTAAAATGCCTGGAACCGCCGCTCTTAAAACAACTTTATAAATAGTTTGCCAACGTGTTGCACCTAAGGCTAATGACGCTTCACGATAATGACGAGGCACTGATTTTAAAGCATCAACTGTCATTGTTGTAACCGTTGGTAAAATCATAACGAACAATACAAATGTCCCTGCCAAAATACCAAAACCTGTACCGCCAAAAATAGAACGAATAAAAGGAACGATTACTGATAATCCAATAAAACCATACACCACTGAAGGGATTCCAACTAATAGTTCAATAACTGGCTGTAAAATTTTCGAGCCTTTTTTAGGTGAAATTTCTGTCATAAACACAGCTGCACCAATCGCAAATGGTGTTGCAATAATTGCAGATAAGAACGTTACAATAAAAGAACCTGCAATCATAGGCAAAGCACCTACCATTGGTTTCCCATCGGTTCCTGTTTCACTTGGATTCCAATTTGTACCGAATAAAAAATCGGAAACTTTGATTTTATTTGTAAAAAAAGTCGCTAGACCTTTACTTGCCACAAAATAAAAGATTGATAAAACAACTAAAACAATCAAAGCGATACAAAGAAAACTAATAAATTTCCCTCGTTGTTCCATTCTTGCGCGCTTTGATTTTGTTAACAATTTTTTCTGCACATCTTCCAAGAAAATTCCTCCTTAAATTAAAAGCGTTGTGGGCTCGTTCAGCTCTGACAGAAAAATAGGAAAAATTGACTGTGATGCTTTTTTGTCACATTCCATTTTTATCTTTTTTCCGAAGAGCTAGCCCTCGTTGCTAGATAGCATTAAAAGCGTTGTGGGCTCGTTCAGCTCTGACAGAAAAATAGGAAAAATTGACTGTGATGCTTTTTGTCACATTCCATTTTTATCTTTTTTCCGAAGAGCTAGCCCTCGTTGCTAGATAGCATTAAAAGCGTTGTGGGCCGTTCAGCTCTGACAGAAAAATAGGAAAAATTGACTGTGATGCTTTTTGTCACATTCCATTTTTATCTTTTTTCCGAAGAGCTAGCCCGCGTTGCTAGATAGCATTAAAAGCGTTGTGGGTTTGTCTGGCTCCCACTGAAAAATTGGAGGGTAGCTCTTTTTGCACAATCACATTTTATCTTACCCCAATAAATCCCCTAATACTCAACACTCGCCATAATAAATTCAGTGTAACTTTTGAACATAAATTTGTGTTTAATAACATGTAAATCTTATGTTAAGTTTGTAAATTTTGTGTAAAGGTCGATTATTTGATAAGATTCCCTTGCCAATCACGCTCTACTTTCATTTGAGAAACTGGAATATATCCCAATTGAGCAATGATTTTTTCTTGTACATCATCTGACAACATAAATTCTAAAAACTCATCTGTTAATTGCTTTGGTTTGCCTAATGTATACATGTGCTCATAGGACCAAATCGTCCATTTATTCGTAATCACATTGTCATCTGTTGGTTTGACACCCTCTATGCTTAGAGTATTAACTTCATCGTTAACATAAGAAAAGGCTGTATAGCTAATTGCTCCTGGTGTATCTGCAACTATGGAACGAACCATTCCGCTTGAATCTTGTTCTTGGGCTTGGATGGCTGTTTTGCCATCCAGCACCCAACGTTCAAAAGTTACACGTGTTCCACTGCCTGCTGCCCGATTCAGCATAACGATTGGTAAATCTTTACCGCCAATTTCTTTCCAATTGGTTATTTCTCCCAAAAATATCTTTCTAAGATTTTCTAATGAAATATCTGATATACCGATGTTTTTGTTAACAATAGGTGTGATCCCTACTACAGCGACTTTATGATCCGTCAATTTTGATGCATCAATGCCTTTTTTTTCTTCTGCAAATAAATCCGAATTTCCTATATCAACTGCACCAGACTGAACTTGGCTCAACCCTGTACCGCTTCCGCCTCCTTGAACATTGATAAAACGTCCTGGATTTTGATTTTGAAACTCTTCTGCTGCAGTTTCAACTAAAGGTTGTAGTGCTGATGAACCAACAGCTGTAATTGATTCTCCTCTGTCGATCCATTTAGCACAGCCTGATAACGTTACTAGTCCAATTAGACTAAAAAATAATAGCATTTTCTTTTTCATTTATCTGATAATCCTCCAAACTCAATTCAATCAATTCATTTTAACATTAACTGTTTCCATTGAAAATTATAAGTTGCTGATGTTCGCATTTTTTTAGTATAAAATAACAAAAAAAGCCTTGATAACAAAAGAAACAAAGTAAAAAGTACAACAGATTCCTCTCATTGTACTTTTCAGATTAATTTATAACAATGGTGAAATTAGGCGTGCCAAACCTTCTTTCAACTTAATTAATACACCACGATTGCGGTATTTTTCTTCGGTCAATAGTTCAGATACTTTAGAATCTTCGTAAAAAGCATCTCGTACTTCTTCTGAAAAATGTTGATCATAAATAATTGTATTAACTTCAAAATCCAGTCGAAACGATCGAACATCGATATTAGCTGAACCAACAGAAACAATTCCACCATCAATAATCATTGTTTTGGCATGAATAAACCCATGCTCATAAGTTTCAATAATAGCGCCATATTCTAGTAGTTCCGCTGAAAATGAGTATGTTGCCCAGTAAACCAACATATGATCAGGTTTGTTTGGTATTTGCATACGAACTTTGACGCCTGAAAGTAACGCCAACTTTAAAGCCTCATGAATTGAAGCATCCGGTATATAATATGGCGTTTGAATTAGGATTTCTTTTTTAGCTATTGAAATCATTTTTAAGTAGGTCATCTTGATTTGCTCATGTTCTGAATCTGGACCGCTAGTAACTACTTGAACTGCTTTTTTCCCATCCGAATAAATTGGCGGAAAATAAGCTGAGTCGTAACTTAATTCTTTTCTATGTTGTGAATTCCAATCCATTAAAAAACGATTTTGTAAACTATAGACAGCTTCACCATGAATCCGCAAATGGTTATCACGCCAATAACCAAATTTCTCAACTTCACCTAAATACTCGTTCCCTACATTAAATCCGCCAGTATAACCAATTTTCCCATCAATCACTACTATTTTCCGATGATTGCGATAATTGATTCTTGGATTTAAATATGGGACAAACAATGGAAAGAAGAAAGCAATTTCTCCTCCTATTTTTTTTAATTCTTCGAAAAATTTCATATTTACTTGGGTCGAGCCCCACGCGTCTAGAAGTAAACGAACCTTTACCCCTCTGTTCACCGCATTAATCAACTCTTGTCGAATTTCTTTACCTAAGGTATCCCCACGGTAAATGTAATATTCCATATGAACATGGTTTGTGGCTTGTCGAATATCTTCAATCAACCCATCAAATTTTTCTCTTCCATCTGTATATAAATGAAGCTCGTTATTTGTTGTATATAATGAACTTTCAAACACAGTCAACATATAAATCAGCTGTTTTGAATCGACTTCTCCAGTTGGCGGATGTGGAAACAACCCTCTCAATAATGATTGTTTCTCTGATTCAATTTCAGCATTCATTCCGATCTTAGCTTGCATCTTCATATCGAATATCTTATCTTTCGAAATACCTCGACCAAAGAAAATATAAAGAATAAAACCTAATACAGGAATAAACATCAATACAAGCAACCATGACCATGTCTGGGCTGTTTGCTTACGTTCTCGAAAAACAATAATCAACGATAATAGCATATTAGCAATAAAAATAATAACAAATAAATTATCATATAAAAATTTCATTTATTCACCCCAATCACTTCACTCATAAATCCCCCAGTAAAGCATAACGAACTTATGAAAATAAGTAAAGAAAAAGCAGACAAAAATGTCTGCTTTAGTCTTACTAAATTTTTAAGAAACGACGCATTGAGATGATTGATCCCAGAGATCCTATCGTCATTCCAATGACTATCATTAATAAATCAATCTGCCAAACAAATGATTCAGGTTTTAATAATGAATAATTTGAACTTAGCAGTTGCGGGTTGAACAAAGTATAAAACTTCTGATAACCGAAAGTCAGTACTAAAATTGGGATAATTGCACCAATCAGTCCAATCCAAGCACCTTCAATAAAGAATGGCCAACGAATGTAACCATTTTTCGCACCAACTAAACGCATGATCTGAATTTCTCTTTGACGAGAAAGAATTGTAATACGAATCGTATTAGAAATCAAGAATACTGCGACGAATAATAGTAAAATCGCGGCTCCTAGTCCCCATGTTCTTACTTTTCCTGCAATGCTGAAAATCTTATCAGAAGAAACACCACCGTAATCTGCTTTAAATACATTTGGCAGCTTTCCTGCTTTTTCTGAGATTTTCTTCGTATCTGATGGTTCTTTGGCACTTACATAATACACATCATACAATGGATTGCTGTCACCTTCAAACAAGTTCCAAGCTTCACCCATTTGTTTCTGAATTTTCTTTAGTTGTTTATCTTTGTTTGAATATGAAATTGTTTCAACATTATCAATCTTATTTAATTCTTTTTCTAGTTTTTGCATTTCATCAGGGGTTGTACCAATGTCCACAAAAACAGAAACTGTTACGTTTTCTTCGATATCTTTTGCTAATTTTGTTGCATTGAAAATTACTGCCATAAAAATCCCAACAAGGACTAAAGTAATCGTAACCGCACTGGCAGAAGCAATTGTCATCCACCCATTACGTTTTAAACTTTTGATACTTTCTAGGACGTGAGAAAAGAACGTTCTAATCATCGTAGCCATAGTCTCCTTCCGCTTGGTCTCGAATAATTCGGCCATTTTCGATGGCAATTACGCGATGACGGATCGTGTTTACAATCGTACTATTGTGTGTTGCCATTACAACCGTTGTTCCTTGCGCATTGATCCGGTCTAAAAGTTTCATGATTTCCCATGAGTTTTCTGGATCAAGGTTTCCTGTTGGTTCATCGGCAATTAGAACTTTAGGTGTATTCACGATTGCACGAGCAATTGAAACACGTTGTTGTTCCCCACCAGATAGTTCACTTGGGAACACTCGGACTTTATGTTTCAAACCAACAAGATCAAGAACTTCCATTACTCGTTTCTTGATATCTCTTGGCTTGCGCCCAACAACTTGCATAGCATAAGCAACATTCTCATAAACAGTTTTCTTTGTTAATAATTTGTAATCTTGAAAGACGATACCGATTTCTCGTCTAAGATATGGAACTTCTGAATTTTTAATTTTCATCAAATCATGACTTGCAACTTTCAAGCGACCTTTAGTTGCTTTTTCTTCACGGTACATCAGTTTAATAAATGTTGATTTTCCGGCTCCGGAAGGTCCAACAACATAAACGAATTCACCTTGCTTTATTTCTATTGAAATATTTCGGATAGCAGTCGTACCATTGGAATATTTCTTCATTACATCTTTCATTTCAATCATGGCGTATTCTCTCCATCTCTGTTTTCTAGACTATCAATCATTATAACATGACTTTGTTTCAAGGCTCTTTCAACAGTTTACAATTTTGTTTCATTTCTGTGAATTGATCAATTTAATTTTTTCTTTAAGTAAGCATCAATAAAACCATCTAAATCTCCATCCATCACAGCTTGTACATTTCCAGTTTCATAATCAGTACGGTGATCTTTAACCATTGAATAAGGGTGGAAAACATAAGAACGAATTTGTGAACCCCAACCAATCTCAAGTTGCTCACCTCGTAATGATGCTGCTTCCTGAGCTTTTTTATCCATTTCTAATTGATAAAGTTTTGCTTTCAACATGCCCATCGCCTGTTCACGGTTTTTTAATTGTGAACGTTGCGCTTGACTAGCCACAACAGTGCCGGTTGGAATGTGAGTGATTCGAACTGCAGATTCTGTTTTATTGATATGCTGACCACCAGCTCCACTCGCACGATACGTATCAATTTTTAAATCATCAGTGTTAATGTCAATCTCCACATTTTCATCTAATTCTGGCATGATATCCACCGAACAGAAAGAAGTATGACGGCGCTTAGCTGAATCAAATGGTGAAATTCGGACTAAACGATGAACTCCTTTTTCAGATTTTAAATAGCCATACGCATTATACCCCTTAATTAGGAGAGTGACACTTTTAATGCCTGCTTCGTCACCTGACTGATAATCTAATGTCTCCACTTGAAATCCATGACTTTCAGCCCAGCGAGTATACATTCGAAGCAACATACTGCCCCAATCTTGTGATTCTGTACCGCCAGCACCTGGATGAAGTTCCATGATAACATTATTTTTGTCATAAGGCTCGTTTAACAATAAAGAAAGTTCATAAATACTAAGCTTTTCTTTTAAAGCCAATAAACGTTCTTCCAGTTCTACTTGAGTATCCGAGTCATACTCTTCTTGCTGCATTTCACTCATGATTTCTAATTCTTCCAGCTCATCGGCAAACTCATGAAATTGTTGATATTTTTCTTTGTAAGAATTTGTTTCATTGATTAATTGCTGCGCTGCTTCTGTATTATCCCAAAAACCAGGCTCTGCCATTCTGTTTTCGGCCTCTGCAATATCTTCTTCTAACTGATCTAAGTCAAAGAGACCCCCTGAAGCTTGTGATTGATTGATTCATTTCATCTAAAATAGTTCGAATTTCAGCATTTTCCATGATATTTTCTTCCTTTCATTTTCAATACTTTATTACACAACAAATGAAGGCGAGGCGAACGCCTCACCTTCATTATCTCTTATTGACCTTTACCGTGGCAATTTTTGTATTTCTTACCACTGCCACATGGACAAGGATCATTACGCCCTATCTTTTCGTCAACATGGATTGGTTTCTTTTTCGCACTTGTGTTGCTTTGAGGTTCCTCTTCATCTGACGGATGAACAGCTTCACCTTGTGCTACTTGTTCACGTTGAACGTTTTGACGGATTTCTGATTTCATGAATAGACGAGTGACTTCGTATTCGATTGCACCGATCATTTCTTCAAACATGTTGTAACCTTCTGTTTGGTATTCAACTAATGGATTGTTTTGTCCGTATGCACGTAAACCAACTGATTGACGTAATTGATCCATAGCATCGATGTGATCTGTCCATTTTGTATCTACAACTCGTAGAATAACAACTTTTTGGAATTCTAAAATTTGATCAGGTCCATTTAATTGTTCTACTTTGATATCATAAACTTCTTGAGCACGTTTAACTAAATATTTTTTGATTTCTTCTGGTGATTTGCCTTCTAGATCAGCCTTAGAAATAGTATCTTCATGAACCAATGTTGAAGAAGCAAAATCAACGATACCATCAAGATTCCAGTTTTCTTTTTCTAGTAGAGTATGGCTATCAACAACTCGTGTAATAGTCCGTTTCACCATGTTCAATAATGTCTCAGTCAATTCTTTATCTTCCATGATGACTTCTTGACGTTGAGCATAGATAACTTCACGTTGTTCACGCATTACATCATCATATTGCAAGACATTCTTACGAGTGTCATAGTTGTTACCTTCAACACGTTTTTGAGCTGATTCTACTTGTTTGCTCAACATTTTACTTTGAATCACTGCATCTGATTCTTCAATATTCATGCGATCTAAGAATGCTTTGATTCGTTCTGAACCAAATCGTTTCATCAAATCATCTTCAAGTGATAGGTAGAATTGAGAAACCCCAGGATCTCCTTGACGGCCTGCACGCCCACGTAATTGATTATCAATACGACGAGACTCGTGACGTTCAGTACCGATTACGGCTAAACCACCAAGTTCGATAACACCAAGACCAAGCTTGATATCTGTACCACGACCAGCCATATTGGTAGCAATCGTTACTGCACCTTTTTGACCAGCGTTCATGATGATTTCCGCTTCTTTGAAGTGATTTTTCGCATTCAATACTTCATGCGGCACTTTTTCTTTATTTAATAATTCTGATAGTAACTCAGAAGTTTCAACGGCTACAGTACCAACTAAGACTGGTTGACCATTATGGTAACGTTCTTTAATATCTTGTACAACAGCCTTAAATTTACTTTGTAGTGTTGGATAAAGCAAGTCTGCACGGTCATCACGGATGATTGGACGGTTTGTTGGTATTTGGAAAACTTGAATATTATAGATTTCACGGAACTCTTCTTCTTCTGTTTTAGCAGTACCAGTCATCCCAGCCAATTTCTTATACATACGGAAATAGTTTTGGAATGTGATTGTCGCCATTGTTTTTGTTTCATCTTCGATTTCTACAGCTTCTTTGGCTTCGATTGCTTGGTGTAACCCATCTGAATAACGACGACCATCCATAATACGACCAGTAAATTGGTCAACAATCAAAACTTTACCTTCTTGAACAACGTAATCAATATCGCGAAGCATAATAAAGTTCGCACGCAACGCTTGATCCATATGGTGTGTCAACGCTGTATTTTCAATATCATAAAGATTATCTAACCCAAAGTTTTCTTCCGCTTTTTCGATACCCGCTTCTGTTAAACTAATTGTTTTAGATTGAACATCGATTTTATAATCTTCTTCTTCTTTTAAACGTTTAACGAAATTATCAGTACGCGTATAAAGAGCAGTCGATTTTTCGGCTTGTCCAGAAATAATCAATGGTGTACGAGCTTCATCAATCAAGATTGAATCGACTTCATCCACAATAGCATAGTTCAACGGACGTTGAACCATTTGATTGCGGTAAACAACCATGTTATCACGTAAATAGTCAAATCCTAATTCATTATTTGTACTGTACGTAATATCGCAATTATAAGCATCTCGTTTTTCTTCGGATGTTTTTGAGTTGATATTCAACCCAACAGTTAGACCTAAGAAATTGTACAATTCACCCATCTCATCTGAGTCACGTGTTGCCAAATATTCATTAACTGTTACTACGTGAACCCCTTCGCCTGTCAGTGCATTCAAATAAACTGGCATTGTAGCTGTCAAAGTTTTACCTTCACCAGTTCTCATCTCAGGGATATTCCCATCATGTAAGACAATACCACCCATTAGCTGAACGTGATATGGGTACAAACCTAAGACACGTTTAGCCGCTTCCCGAACTACTGCAAAAGCTTCTGGTAGTAATTGATCTAATGTTTCTCCTTTTTGATAACGAGCTTTGAACTCGTCTGTTTTCCCTCGTAATTCTTCATCATTTAATGCTGCAATAGCTGAAGCGTGGGACTCCACTTGGTTAGCAATACCATCCAAGCGTTTTAATTCCTTTTTATCATTTTCAATCATCTTTTTTAAAAAATTCGCCATGTTTTTAAGTGTTCCTTTCAATAAACTCTATTTATTTTTTGCACTAAATGCACAATCATCCTTTCCATTTTATCACTAGTTGGCAAGAAAGGAAATAACTTCTCTTAATATTAATAATATATTATGTCACTTTTTATGTATATATGTTCGAAAAAAAGGAAAGAGACTGCGGCAAAACGTGTGCCGTCCTGCTTCAGTCTCTTAAAATCGATTATCCGAAAGGAAATAGCCCCGATAACAATTTCACTAAAAATATCTATATTTTAACTGAATTTAGATATTTTTAGCTCTTATGAATTGAATCCAAAGCAATTTATCTGACCTGTTCGATTTAGTCTGTTTCGATCAAACCATACTTACCATCTTTACGACGGTAAACAATGCTTGTTCCATTTGTTTCTGAATCTTCAAAGATAAAGAAGTTATGTCCTAACATGTTCATTTGTAAAACGGCTTCTTCACTATCCATTGGTTTTAATGAAAGACGTTTTGTACGAACAATGTCTAATTCTGGCGTTTCATCTGGTGTTTCTTCACCGTTTAAGAAAATAGCTGCTTTAGCAGTGTTCATCCCAGTTTCACGAGATTTACGGTTAATTTTTGTTTTAAATTTACGAATTTGTCGTTCTAATTTATCTACAACTAAATCAACACTTGCATATAAATCAGGTGATGTTTCTTCAGCACGTAAAACTAAATAAGGTAGAGGGATGGTAACCTCAACTTTTGCAGTTTTTTCAGTATATACTTTTAAATTCACGTGAACTGTTGCCTCAGGTGAATCACTGAAATAACGCTCTAATTTACCAACTTTTTTCTCTACATAGTCTCTAATAGCTTCAGTAACTTCGATGTTTTCTCCACGCACATTATATCTAAACATAACGATTACCCCTTTCATCTGCCACTAAAGAAGGTATAAAAGGACCACTCTGTTATCCTTCTTCTTAATTCTATTATAACGAATTATATTCTTTTTGCCAACAAAATTGCGACCTATTTTTTATTTTAATTGTTCCGCTATCTAGCAATAGAAAACGTATACAGTTTAGATGGACGATTTTCCAATATAACTTGCGCCGCATGGAAAATTGTTCGTCCCGTTGTGTAAATATCATCAACTAAAAGAATATCTTTATTTAGAACCGCTTTTTGACCTTCTTTTGTGAGCATGAACGGTTGCTTTAAGCACATACGCTCTTTTCTTGTCTTTTGTACTTGTGATACCCCATCTACACAACGCACAAGATAAGGTTGGTAAGGAACTCCAGCGGAATCAAGTAATCCTTCGACCTGATTAAATCCTCTGACTTCCATCCGTTCCTTTGAAATTGGAATCGGAATTATGAGAAAATTCTTTTTTTTCTTAAAGTAAGTCTGTAAAAAAGCGACAAAACTATATCTAAGCTTGTAATTCCCTTTAAATTTGTATTCTTCAAACCATTCTTGCATGGCTTCATTGTAAGTGAAAATGGCTTCATGATGGAAATCATAATTTGGATAACTTTGTCGCCATCTCATGCAATCACCGCAGTATGATGTGGTCGCTTGTCTTTGACAGCCAGGACAACTATTCTTTTTTTCTAATAATTGAAATTTTTCGATACATTCCGTACATAATTGTTCAAATGTTAATTTTTTTGGAAAAAAAATTTCTTCGAGTGTTAAATTTCTACTAAGTATTTGATTGCAATAATTACACTTCATCAATTAGCCCCCGCTCTATGCCTAAAGTGTTCATTTTTTTGATTTGTTTGATTGCTTCTTTCATCGCTGCTGTACAGCCATCATGTAAAAACCAGACTTCACCTTCAGTATATTCTTTCCTCCGATCAACTCTACCAGCAATCTGAACAAGGGCAGAGGCTGCAAAAACCGTATGATTCGCGCCTAAAACAATTACTGAAACACCGTCAAAGGTTACCCCTCGCTCCAATATAGTAGAGGTTATAAGAATTCGATATTCTTTATTTCGCATCTTTAGAACTTTCTCTAAGCGCTCAGGGTCTTGCGAATGAACACAGGCTAATGGCACTTCCGAAAATTTCTTTTCTATAACGTCTTTTAGCTGCTCCATCAAGTAAATACTAGGACAAAAAATCAGTACGTCATTTTTAGTCACTAATGACCGTATTTTAGCTACTAATGATTTTGGGCTTTTCCCTTTTTTGATTCTATCATGCCACCGATAACACCACTTCGTTTTGGGAACAGGTAAAACTCTTCGATGATATCGAGCTGGTAAAATACTAGTCTTTAATTCTTTTTGAGCTGTTTTTTTAGTCAACTCTTTTGTAGGTGTTGCAGTTAAATAAACAAGTGAACTCTCTTTCTTGATTGCTTGATTTACAGCGTGTTGAAGTAATAAATTATCGACAAAGGGAAATGCATCTACTTCATCAATGATCAACAAATCAAAAGCTCTGAAAAAGCGTAATAGCTGGTGTGTTGTGCATACCAACAGTTTAGTATAGTAATAAGGTTCTTCCATCTTCCCGTGAAGAAGAATTGCTGTTTCATTTGGAAAAACTGCCTGCAATCTAGGGAAAAGTTCTAGACAAACATCTATCCTAGGTGAAGCAATTCCGACTCGGTAACCACTCTCTAAAGAGTGATGGATCGTTTCAAACAACATCTCCGTCTTCCCAGCACCTGTGACCGCCCAAATCATTCTAGACTCAGATTTTTTCACCGAAGCTAATAACTCATCTGACACTATTTGTTGCCCTTCAGTAAGTTTTCCCTCCCAAGCAAAATAAACTGTTCTTTCAACAGGTTTAGGCTCAGGTAAGTAATAAAACTCCTGACTAGTATCAACTCTGCCTAATTGAATACACTCCGGACAAAAATAATGCCCACTATTTAGTTGAACCGTAATTTTGTAATGAATCTGACCACAACGTAAACATTGAATTGTTTTTTCAGTTACATCTTGCATCGTTGGTAATTTTTGCCCCTGCTCTTCAAGATGCGAAATGTCCTGAACTTCCTTTTTTAGAACTTTTCTTCCCCATAATTCTTGCATTTCTTCCCCTCCCTAACTAAACTACGCATTTTTTCTCTGTATTTATCTTTTTCAAAAAATGGTCTCTATGATTAGTTAGAGTTTCATAAAAAAAATGACGCTAGAACAGACCACTATGGGGCATATCCTGGCGTCAAGAAATCGAAATAGTCAGTGGAATCAGAAGCAAGTTCCTTTTATCTCTTAGAGTTAAACTCTTCTGTTTCGACCTCGTTCATTTTATCAGTAATTTGTCCATTCTTCTTCATTCATTTTATGGATCATTCGCTTAACGTAAGCTGAATAGTAAGTTTGCCCACCATATTCCACAGCATAGTTAAAGTGAGTAAGTCCTTGATCAACCGTTGCAGTTTTTAGATAAAGTTTCCCTAATTCAATAAAAAAAAGTGAACCAAAACTTATAACCTGTTTTTGGTTCACCTATTATATTACTTATCTGCCAACAAGTTTAACGCTTGTTGTAACACTTTTTCTCCATTCATCATACCATAGTCCGCCATATTGATTACTTCAAGCGGAATACCTTTCGGTTCTAAACGTTTTTCAAAATCGCTTTTCATAAACCGAACTTGTGGTCCTAACAATAACACATCTACCGGTTTACTCTCTAAATTATTATCAGCATCTGAAGCTGAAACTGCAAAAATATCTGTATCTAGACCTTGTGCATCAGCCGCTTTTTGCATTTTTGTAACTAACAAACTTGTACTCATCCCAGCGGAACAGACAAGCATAATCGTTTTTTTAGCCATTATAGCCATCTCCTTTTTTCTAATAATAACATAACATACTTATATATTTTGCTTTAATCCTAGTATAGTAAAAATAATACTTTTGTCAACGCTTACCACTTTTGATATCTCGCTGATTTATTGCTTAAAACAACCAATTAGACTTTAGGAGTTTATTAAAGACCACATACTCTTTTTCGAGGTTCACTTGGGCAACTTGATAACTAGCATTCAACCATCCATAGGCCCCTTTTTCAGGATGCTTATGATCGTTAGCCCACCAATCGATATCTGTACGTGCTGTTTTAGGGAGTCCTGAATGTGGGAAAAGTAGCTCGTCAAACTGAGTGAACGTTAGAGTGACTTGAGAACCACCATTGGTTGTTAAATAATGGGTAACGCTATCATATTTCTTTTGACGCTCTTTTGCCAACTTCATCACTCCTTTATCTTTATTGGCGCTAACTTAAACTATCCTTTTAATCATTATCTCATAAAAGCGTCAAGAAGCAAATGAAGCTCACTTATATCTTTTTATAGAGAAGTGTTGCTTCTCATCACTATTTTTTTTATACTTAATGCATTATGTAGTAAAGGACTGAGCAGATGCTTGATAGTTATTTTACCATTCGCTCTGATGGAGACAGTGAAATCGAGATAAAAAAATCACGGTTTATTTGTTCTCTCAAACGAGTCTATTCCGAAGAAGAAGCTAAAGATTTTATTGCCCAAAAGAAAAAAGAGCATTGGAAAGCTAATCATAATTGTAATGCTTTTATAATTGGTGAAAAAAGTGATATACAGCGTAGTAGCGATGATGGCGAACCTAGCGGAACCGCCGGTATACCTATGTTAGAAGTTTTAAAGAAACAGGAATTAATCAATGTTGTGGCTGTCGTTACTCGCTATTTTGGTGGAACAAAATTAGGAGCTGGTGGATTGATTCGCGCATATAGTCACGCCGTTTCTCATGCGTTAATGGATATTGGGTTAGTGGAAGGAAAATTACAACAAGAAATCCACTTAGCGATTAGTTACCCTAATTTAGGAAGCATTCAAAATTTTATGGAAAATAACTCTTACACGCTTCATGAGACAATTTATGGAGAACAAGTTGAAGTTATTTGTCTTGTTGACGAAGTAAAATCTGAACAGTTTATAGCGGAAATTGTAAATCTATTAAACGGACAAGTAACAGTTGAAAAAGGCAAATGTTCTTATCATGAACTACCAATCGAAAAAAAGGAGCAAACAGATGACATTTGAAGAAGTATTACCTCATATAAAAAAAGGCGCTAAAGCTGTACGAAAAGGTTGGGGCGGCTTTGAACTGTATATTGAGCTTAGAGATGAGATTGGCACATCTGATGGGACCTTTCTCCAAGTCACACCTTATTTTTTAATTAAAACTTCTGACGAAGGATACAGTATGTTTTCACCCACACCTTGCGATGTTTTGGCAGAAGACTGGAAAATTGTCAACGTAGATTAACATCTTTGTAAAAAGCTAGAGCACTTAAAACAAGTTGGTCTAGCTTTTCTTATGCAAGCAAGAAAAGGAGATCAACTATGCAATTCGATGAATACCACGGAAAAACAATTTTCATTACTGGCGCTGCTTCTGGTATAGGACAAGCTCAGGCGATTGCCTTTGCAAATCAAGGAGCTCATGTATTTGGAATGGACATCAATGAAGCTGGTTTAGCTGCAACAGCAAAAGAAACAGTAGCGAGTAGTGGACGTTTTATAGCTTTTGTTGGAGATATTACAAAAGAAGATGAAATCATCGCATCAGTAAAAAAAGCAAATGAATTATTTGGTGTTATCGATATTTTATTGAATACAGCTGGCATTTTAGATAATTATACACCTAGCTTAGAGACAACTGAAACTTTATGGGATAGCGTTTTAACAGTCAATCTTAAAGGCACATTTTTAGTAACCAATCAAATTTTACCTCAAATGCTGACACAAAAGCGTGGTGTGATCATCAATATGGCTTCAATTGCAGGTATGGTGGCCGGCGGCGGCGGGGCTGCTTACACAGCTTCAAAACATGCCATCATTGGATACACAAAACAGTTGGATCATGACTATATCAAACAAGGTATTCGGGCAAATGCAATTGCTCCTGGTGCGATCCAAACACCTATGAACGCCGCTGATTTTGCTGGCGATGGAAAAATGGCTGAATGGGTCGCTAACGAGACTCCAGCTGGACGTTGGGCTAAACCAGAAGAAGTTGCTTCTTTAACACTTTTTCTAGCGAGCAAACAAGCAGACTATATTCATGGAACAGTGATGACGATTGACGGAGGATGGTTAGAAAAATAATCAGAGGCAAGTTTCAGATCATCCTTTACAAAAAATACAATCTTCGATACCATGAAATTAGTGAATCACTTCGTATTATTTAACTGCGCAGGATTTACCACTATGACACTTCTGTTGGCAATTTTTCTGTCACTTCCTTTGGTCATAGTTATTACTAAAACAGAGAATCTGTTTTACAAAGGAGAATACAAATGAATAATCCAAACTCTCACACTCAGGCCCGGCCCGTCCTCTCTTTGACTAAAATGGCTTTGATCACCGCTCTTTATATTGTCGTCACTATATTTTTGGCTCCTTTTAGTTTTGGAGCAATTCAGCTTAGATTTTCAGAATTGTTTAATTATTTGCCCCTTTTTAACAAACGCTATATTTGGGCAGTAACTTTAGGCGTAGCCATTTCAAATTTTGCTTCACCACTGGGAATAGTCGATGTCATCATCGGTAGTTCATCAACGTTTATCGTTTTATTTTTGTCTTACTTTTTAACGAAAAAGCTAAAAAATCCTATCAAAAAAATGATCATAACAGCAATTATTTGTTCATTTTCTATGTTTACGGTAGCTGGGCAATTGACTTATTTTTACCATCTACCATTTCTCTATACTTGGTTCACAGTTGCTATCGGTGAATTGCTCTCTATGACTGTTGGCGGAATTTTGCTTTACTGGATCAATGAAAAAATTGATTTGTCAAAATAGAAAAAAAAAGGGAACAAAAATCTCTAACTCATCATAATGAAGAGTCGATTGATTTTGTTTCCCTTTTTTTGTTTATTTTTCTAAATAAAATTCAAAGCGGTTGCCTACATATTGAGTTCTTACATACTCAAACGGCACACCATTTTCAAAATAAGAAATTTGGCGCAAACGTAAGATTGCATCACCACGTTTTATTTTTAAATAATCAGCAATCTGCTCTGAGGCTAACATTGCTGAAATTGTTTGATTTGCGTGGCCGATTTTGTTGCCGCCTTTTTCTTCTAACGTTTTATAGAAAGAATTCGTGATCTCCGTCTTGCTATATTGATCGACTAAAGAATAAGGAACACTAGCAACTTCAAAACAGATTGGTAAATCATCAGCAAACCGAACTCTTTCCATCCGTACAATTTGCTCATTTTCTTTTAAATTTAATTTTTCCATTTCACTGGAACTTGGTTTGGCTACATAATAGGATACAGTGCGGCTAGAAGGTACGCGATTTTGAGAAAGCATAATATCAGTAAAACTTGTTGTCCCGGTCATTTTTTCTTGAACTTTTTTTCGGGCTACATAAGTTCCTGAACCGATTTTACGTTCTAGGATCCCCTCATCAGCAAGTGTTTGTATCGCCTGCCTCAAGGTCATTCGGCTAACACTGAACTGGATCGCCAGCTCACGTTCTGATGGAAGTCTGTCCCCAATCTTCCAAACACCATGCTCAATGTCCTCTTTAATTTTATCGTGGATTTGAATATAAACTGGTAAACTTGACACCATCTTACTTCCTCCTTTTTATTCTCTTTCATTATAACTGGTATATACCTCATAAACAACTAAAAGTTCCAAAATGCAGTAAAGGAAGCGTTCCTACATGAATTTTGGTATGCCTAGATTCCAATCAACGCTACTTTATTCTTTATATCTAGCGCATACTAAATGATCTTCTTAAAGAAAGTAAAATTTGTATCTTATAGTTCACAACTATTCGCTACAAAAAAGGTCGGGATATAGCTCTAAGAGCCAAATCCCAACCTCTTTTTTATGAACGAATTTTTTCTTCATCCATCATCTTGTTTGCAGTTGCCATCATTAAACGAATCCGATTCAATTGATTCACTAATGATACACCTGGATCATAATCAATCGGCGCAATATTCGCTTTCGGATATTGACGGCGTAACTCTTTCGTTACACCTTTTCCTACAACATGATTTGGTAAACACCCAAAAGGCTGCATGCAGACAATATTGTTCACATCTGATTTCAATAACTCGATCATTTCACCAGTTAAGAACCAGCCTTCCCCTGTATGATTTCCAATCGATAGAATTTTTCCGGCTTCTTCTGCTAATTCATGAATAGAGCTTAGACCCTCAAAACGTTTAGAGTTTCTTAAGGCTTTATCCATTGGTTTTTCGACATACTCAATGATTCTGATGGCAAATTGAGCTAAATTTTTGCTTTGTTTTGACATACCCAAATTTTCATACTTCCATATTTGGTTGTATAAAGAATAATTCATAAAGCCGACAATGTCTGGTACAACTGCTTCTGCACCTTCTGCTTCTAACAAACGAACAATATCGTTATTGGCAGTTGGTGAGTATTTCACCAAAATTTCACCAACGATGCCGACTTTCGGTTTCTTGACTTCGTTCAATGGTACTTCGTCAAATTCTTTAATGATTTTTTTCATATTTCGGTTAAATAGAGTTAATGAACCATTACGGACATTTTTTTCGACTTGTTTTAGCCATTTAGCATGAAGGGCATCAATCATACCGACTTTTGTTTCATATGGACGTGTTCGATAAACCACTCTTTCGAATAAGTCTCCATATAAAAAAGCAACTGCAACACGTTTTAACATCGGTAACGTAAACTTAAATCCTGGATTCGACTCTACCCCTTTATTTCCCATAGAAACTGAAACGACAGGCACTTGAGGAAAGCCAGCATCGTTCAAAGCTTTTCTAAGAAGTGGAATATAATTCGTCGCACGACAGCCACCGCCTGTTTGCGTCATCATCACGCTCACATGATCTAAATCATATTCACCGCTTTCAAGCGCTTCAACCAATTGACCGATTGAAATGATTGCTGGATAACATGAGTCGTTATTCACATATTTGAGACCGACATTAACAGCTTCTCGATCATCTGCAGGTAAGCAAACAACATTATAGCCTGATGCTTGTAATGCCACATCCACTAAACCAGATTGATGGATTGGACTAAGCATAGGTAATAATAAGGTATGCGTTTTTTTCATCTCTTTAGTAAAAATAATCTTTTCAGGTTCCTCATGCTGTAGTTTTGGCTCAAAGTTCATTTTCTCTCTTTCACCAACTGCTGCTTTTAGTGAACGTAGACGAATCCTGATTGCACCAAGGTTTGAGCCTTCATCTATTTTTAAAACTGTATAGATTTTTCCATATTGATCCATGATTTCTTCTACTTGATCGGTCGTCACTGCATCTAATCCACAACCAAATGAGTTCAACTGAACTAATTCAAGATTCTTTGATTTGGCTACAACACGAGCAGCCGCATATAACCGTGAATGATAAACCCATTGATTTACAACACGCAAATTTCCTACATCACTTAAATGAGAAACACAATCTTCTGTTAAAACATGGAAACCTTCTTGAGTGATCACATCGGCAATACCGTGATTGATTTCGGGATCTAAGTGATACGGTCGTCCAGATAAAACAATCCCCTTCTCACCTTTTTGATTCAGCATTACTAAGGTTTCTTCCCCTTTATTACGAACATCTTCTTTGAAAGCATCTAGTTCCTCATAACCATGACGTAATGCTTGAGTCACTTGATCCTCCGAGATCCCTAAGTCTGCAAATGTTTCACTTAAAACTTTCGCTACAGATGCTTCGTTGGCCAAATTAATATACGGATTGCGGTAATCAACTTTACCATCACGAATATCATCAACATTATTACGAATAACATCTGGATAACTTTGTACGATTGGGCAATTAAAATGATTATCTGCTTCCGCTGATTCCTGCCGTTCAAAAACAACACCTGGATAAAAAATCATCGGTACTTTCGAATCGATCAACGCTTGAATATGCCCATGAGAAATTTTAGCTGGATAACATGCCGTATCACTTGGAATAGTTTCCATACCTTGTTCGTATAATTCCTTATTTGAGCGTGGTGATAACTCAACTCTAAATCCTAAATCTGTGAAAAATGTATGCCATAACGGATAGTTTTCATACATATTCAAGACACGAGGAATACCAATTCTACCGCGCACTGCATCTTTTTCTTTCAGTGGGCGGTATTTAAATAATTTACGATACTTATAATCAACCAAGTTAACTCTACGATCTTCTCTTTTCACTTTAATTCTGGCACCACGTTCACAACGATTTCCGGTAATAAATTGACGTCCATCAGAAAAAATCGTCACAGTCATCATACAATTATTTTCACATAAGCCACAATGAGTAAATTCTTTATCTGCAGTAAAAGTATCTAGTTCTTCCAGACCAAGAATAGTTGTCTCTTGTCCGAGCTCATAGTTTTCTAAAGCAATCAATGCCGCTCCATACGCTCCCATTAAGCCTGCGATAGACGGGCGCACAACTTCTCGTTCACTAATCATTTCAAAGGCACGTAAAACCGCTTCATTATAGAAAGTTCCTCCTTGGCAAACAATTTTCTTGCCTAATTCTTCTGGACGACGAACTTTGATTACTTTATAAATCGCATTTTTAATGACAGAATATGACAAGCCTGCTGAAATATCCCCAACAGAAGCTCCTTCTTTTTGGACTTGTTTGACCTTTGAATTCATAAACACTGTACAGCGAGAACCAAGATCAACAGGTGCATTAGAACTTAGCGCTTCGATTGCAAAGTCTTTCACATCAAAGTTCAACGATTTGGCAAACGTTTCAATGAAAGAACCGCATCCGGAAGAACAAGCTTCGTTAAGTTGAATAGAAGATAACACACCGTCTTTGATCGTCATTGCTTTCATATCTTGACCACCGATGTCTAAAATGAAATCAACACCTGGTTGAAAGTGATCTGCAGCTTTGTAATGAGCCATAGTTTCAACTTCACCAATATCCACTTTTAGCGCATTTTTGATTAAATGTTCTCCATACCCAGTAACAGCAGATTTTCCAATAAAAACATCTTCTGGTAATTGCTGGTATAAATCTTTTAGAACACTCATCGTTGTTTCTAAAGGTTGTCCTTGATTGTTTCCATAAAACGAAAATAGTAGGTTCCCATCTTCATCGATCAGTGTAACTTTCGTAGTCGTAGATCCTGCATCAATCCCTAAAAACGCTACACCATGATGTTCTGATAAAGTTTTTTCTTGTGCTTTCGCTTGATCATGGCGTGCTCTAAATTCAATTAGCTCTGCTTCATTTTTAAACAATGGTTCTAGTGTATCTGTCGGCTTTAATTGTTCTTGATCTCCTTTTGTTAGTCGGTGAACTAGATCAGCTAGCGTAGTTGCTTTCGCTCCTTCAGAATAAATTGCGGCTCCCATTGCTACAAATAGTTGTGGATTTTCCGGAAAAATCACATCTTCTGGTTTTACATCTAATGTTTCAATAAATCGTTTTCTAAGTTCTGACATAAAGAAAAGTGGCCCACCTAAAAAAGCAATTTTCCCTTTGATCTTTCGCCCTGCTGCAAGTCCTGCAATCGTTTGATTGACTACCGCTTGAAAAATACTTGCTGAAATATCTTCTTTTGCCGCTCCCTCGTTGATCAAGGGTTGAACATCCGTCTTAGCAAAAACACCACACCTTGAAGCAATTGGATAAATGGTTTGATAATTTTTAGCCAATTCATTCACGCCATTCGCATCTGTTTTAAGTAAGACAGCCATCTGATCAATAAAAGCACCTGTTCCGCCAGCACAGCTGCCGTTCATCCGCTGTTCTAATGCCCCTTCAAAAAAAGTGATTTTTGCATCTTCACCGCCTAATTCAATCGCTACATCTGTTTCTGGTATGATTTCTTCTACAGTTTTTGTACAGGCAATCACTTCTTGAACAAAAGAAATATCCAATACATCCGCCAGTCCCATACCTCCAGATCCTGTAATGGTCATAGTAATTGGAGTATCCGTTCCTAGTTGATCCATGGCTTCATTCAAAACTTTTTCAGTTGCAGCTTTCACATCAGAGTAGTGTCGTTCGTATTTAGCGAATTTTGTATGATTTTCTTCATCGATAATTACTAATTTCACAGTTGTTGAACCGACGTCTATTCCTGCTCTTATTGTCATACTTTTGCTCTCCTTAATTTCCATACCCTTTTATTTCACAACACTTTGTTGATTATCCTACAAGGTGTCTGATATAATACTTATGTATATTTTAGAAAGATTCTAATTTAATTGCAACTAGCAAAACACCCAAATTTGTGAGATAAGCAACAAACTTTTGAAAACTGTTGATTATTTCGGAAGGAATTTTTTATGTCGAAGAAAACGGACCTGCGGGTAAAACGAACACACAAAATGATAATCGAAGCTTTCTTTCACTTAGTAGACGAAAAAGGATATGACTGTATCACGATCCAAGACATTGCAGATGAAGCGATGATTAATCGTGCAACTTTCTATGCTCATTTCAAAGACAAACAAGACCTTTATGAACAAATTTTCGATTTTGCAATCAATGCCTTTACTTCTGTTATCGATACTGAGCAAATTATCGTTAGCAATCGAATCAAAGTAAAACAAATTGAGTTTCTCCTTGCCCATATCTACGTCAATATTCAAAAAAACAAAAGCTTCTTTTTGACTATTATGGACGGCAGCTCAAATGAATTATTAAGAAAAAAATTAGCAGATATCATTTATGAAAAATACGCAGATATTTTTTCTAAGTTAAAAATCACCGAAAATGACATTGAAGTACCCATCGATTTTATCATCGAATATATGACTTCTATATTTATAGGAACGCTCCATTGGTGGATTACAAGTGACACAGACATGTCTCCTAACCATTTAGCTAGGCTTGTTATAAAACTAGTAGGAAATGGTCACCTAACTGTTTTAGGACTTGAGATCGATAAATAATGTCTAAAAATAAAAAATAGCCTGAAACAACATAAAAATAATGTGTTGTTTCAGGCTAATTCTTTCATCGACTAACGATTTTTGGCACGCCACTTTTTAGTATGTGCTGTGTCTCTAGCGGATACTATTTGAATGTTTTTTGTGCCCTCCATATTTTTCTTTTTAGAAAAAAGATTGACTTTCACATCGTATTTTCCTTCACGCGCTAAGTCATAGACTTTTTCAGCTGTTTCAGTTATTTTGTCTTTAATACTCATCTGATTCACTCCTCATGCTTTTTCATACACTTTATCATATATTTTAAAAAAAGAGAACAAAAGTTACTGTGGATTTTTTATCAAAAAAAAAGAACAACTCTAATTGAGTTGTTCTAATAAAAAACTGGGGTAGCTGGATTCGAACCAACGCATGACAGGATCAAAACCTGTTGCCTTACCGCTTGGCGATACCCCAATAAGTAAATGGAGGAAAGTGGATTCGAACCACTGAACCCTAAGGAACGGATTTACAGTCCGTCGCGTTTAGCCACTTCGCTATTCCTCCAAAAGGTTTTAGTAAAAAACCTGACTTAGTTATAATACAAAACTTTTGAATAAATTGCAAGCCTTTTTCTAAAAAAAGTTGTTATTTATTTTAGTCGTTTAAATTCCATTGGCGAATAATGTATTCAATTGCTTCATCAAGCGTTTTCACAGTGGCTTCATTGCGACCATCAATCACTACAGCAAATTTTTTTGCGTCTTGAGCTAAGATTTGACCTATTTCTTTTTTGCCAATTGTCAGTGTATTGACAGTGATTACTTCACCATTGACTTTTTTTTCTGATTCTTCTATTTTTACTTCTATATCTTTATTTTTCTTTGACATCGTCATCCCTCCAAGAACCTATGTTATCATGTTCCGCAAAAAAAAGAAAGTGGGTCAAAACTCGATAGGTTCTGCTCCACTTCGTATCATTTCAATATTAACTCGAAACTTGTTTATCTTAAATTTATAAATTTTTTGTATTGGTTACGAACTAAATAGTCGCTTTCTTTTAATCTCACTAAATACCGCTGAAGCAATACCTGCCAGAATTGAAACAATTCCAATAACGATAAACAACCATAGAAAACTTGATAAATAAGTTTGGATAAAATCATACATCGCTTTCGATTGGATAGCCAATCTTTTCAAAGATCCTTGCAATAATATTGCTGTAGGAACGACAATCATCATCAAACCACTACCTACCCACATATACGCCCAATATCTCAATAGACGATGGATATAGCCTCTTAATGAAGAATATAGGGAGAAACTTAAGAGAGCCCATAAAACGCCGCAAATGACCATAAAAACAACTAATTTTGATTTATAGTTCATAACTTTACGTCCATATGAAACTAAAAAAGGTAATTCGATATATCCTTTGTAGATTGTTACAGCATTGTCTGACAGCCCATCTATAGCACGTTCCGATTCTGGAGTAGTCTGAATATTTTTTTCTTTCATGTAAGCTATGATTGCTTTAGAAACAGCATCATGTACTTTTTTCTCATTAGAAATAGAATATTTTGTCCCCGTATTGTACATTGCCTTAAAATAGGCTTCAACATCTTGCTTAACGAATTCTTTATTGATCGTTTGTCCCAAGATTCCTTCTGGAATATTACTGCCTAAAGCGCTATTTTCGACTTGTCGATTTATTTCTTTTGTTAATTGCGAATAATAATCTGCCTTTACCGCTTGTTTTGTAATATAGTTTTCACTAAAGAGGGTTAATCTTAATGTTAATAAAATCAAGAATGCAAATAAAAATACACAGGATAAAAAAGCAAGAAAGAAGCGAGATATTACTTTCATTAAATGTCCGCGATTATTCATCTGACTGATTCTCCTCCTTTATGACTTTTCGTCGATGATAGGGCCAGATACATAGTCAGCAGAAACAAAAACACGTTCTGGTGTTAACCCAATTGCATCTAATGGATAGCAAGTATAAAGAATCAGTGATCTTTTTGTGCGGTCCCCTAATTTTGTATTGATTGTTGGATCTTTGTAATCAGCAACTTTTCTTTCTGTCACTTGATAAGTATAGTCGCCATAGTGAGTATGAATATTGATTTCATCCCCCACTTCTAAGTAATAGATTTTCCCAAAGGAAGGCATATTATGTCCACCGATCAAGGTCGTTCCAAGATCTCCTGGAATCATACTGCCGATATATTGTCCTGCGCCTAAGCGCAAAATTTCTTCGCTATCTCCATAATACAATGGTTCATTAATTCCGACTTTGTCGATTATGATTTCACCAAATTGATCTCCCCCTACAGGGTAGACCATATTTGAGGAAGATAATTCTCCTTTTTCAGACACTTGCATACCCGCTGCAATTGCTTCTGTTGATTTTCTGTCAGCTGCACTAGTTGCTTGTTTACCAGTTCTATCCGTTGCTTTGTCTGAAGATGCTGGGTCTTTCTTGTCTGTTCTTTTTTCAAAAAGGTTGGTCCCCTTTTGATCAAAAGATGGAGCATCATTTAAAGAGATCAATTCAACTGCTGAAGAAGCGAAGTTAATGACAGGTGCACCAATTATGTAAATAATGAGGTAGCCAAAACACATAAAGAGAAGAGGCACGTAAATAAATGCCCCTACTCTTTTTAATTGTTTCATATTATGCTAATTTGTTCTTTCTGCTCACGAATACTGCACCTGCTGCAGCCACGATCAATGAACCAAAAGTAATTCCACTTAATACGTAGTTTGATCCTGTATTTTTTACTGGATTTCCAGTTTTGTAAACAGGAGCACCTGCCGTATCAGTGATTGTCACTGCAGAGTAAGTTCCACCTGCTCCAAAAGTGATTTTAACACCTACCGCATTTCCAGCAGCAGCAACATAACTTTGTAATTGAGAAATTACGTTAGCTGGCAATAGTCTAAGTGCATCTCCAAGTGAATTAACACCTGATGTATCAACAGATACTCCTTCAACCAAAGCACGAGCCGCCTGAATGTTTTTCACTGCTTCGTCCGCTTGAGCTTGTGTCAAATCAACACGTTTCAAGTGGTTAGAAGCTGCATTTGTTTCAGCTGCACCAAAACTGAATTTTTTGCCGCCGATTGTTGCGCCAGCATTTAATTCGTTAAGTACAGGCTGCTCTGTAGCTGAAATAGCTCCATCTGCTGAAGCAGTTGTTGCAAAGCTCATAATTGCTACCACAGCAATAATAAATCCGATAACTTTTTTCATTCTTATTCCTCCTATCTTAAATATTTATAATCAATTACAGAATGTCTGTAAAAATTATACCACCAACAACCCCTCTAGTTTTACAGGGCATAATGAAAGAATATTAAAGGAATGAGACGCTTTAATATTCTGACTTCAATAAACGTACTTCACTATATAAAATTATCATATGCCTTAATAATAGTCAAACTGTTTTCAGCAAATAAAATCCATATAAATTCTTGCTGTTGTGCACTTTTTATACTTTTTTCGATAGAAATGTTGCTTCAAAAATATCATAGCCAGCTTTTTTCAAGATATTCTCAATTTGTTCTGTCTCACGACTTTCGATTTGTAGTTCAATAATTGTCTCTAGTTCTTTTCGGTTGACCACAACTGTTAGGATACTAAAATTATTATTGGCCAACAACTTGGTAATATCAGCTAAGATGCCTTTGTGATCTTCTGGTATGCGAAGTTGGATCCTAGTTCCTCCATCATTATACCCAGTAATTTTCAAGAAGGCATCAAAAATATCATTATTTGTTATGATTCCAACAAGTGTTTCGTTTCCATCAACAACAGGTAACACACCAATATTATTTTGACGCATTTTAAAAACACCGTCTTCTAAGGAAGCTTCTGGTTGAATTGTTTGAACGTCTTTCACCATTATGTCGGCTACAGTTGTCTTGTTTAACAAATAGTTCACTTCGTACACACTTAAACTTGTTGCTTTTGATGGCATCGCTGATTGAATCGTTCCTTCTGTAATCAAGCCTATAATTTGTTCACCTTTAACTACAGGTAAACGATGAATATTATTTTTTTTCATCAAATCGACGGCGTCAAATATTTTCATTTCTGGTTGAGCAACAATTAAATTTCTAGTCATAAAATCACTTACACTCATGCTGTTAACCTCCTAGATATGCTTTTTTGACTTCTTCACTTTCCAATAAGTCTTTTCCTGGTCCGCTTAAAACAACTTCACCCGTTTCTAAAACATAGCCTCTGTCTGCAATGGATAAAGCCATTTTTGCATTTTGCTCGATTAATAATATTGTTGTTCCTTGCTTATTGATCTCTTGGATGATGTTAAATATTTCCTGAATAAAAATCGGTGCCAACCCCATAGACGGTTCATCTAGTAACAACAAGCGTGGTTTAGACATCAAAGCTCTCCCCATTGCCAACATTTGTTGTTCTCCACCTGACAAAGTAGAAGCATCTTGATTTTTTCTTTCTTTCAAAATCGGAAATCGTTCAAAAATCATTTCATAATCTTGCTTTAAGTCTCCATCTTTTCTCAAAAAAGCGCCCATTTCTAAATTTTCTTGCACCGTCAATCCAGAAAAAACATGTCTTCCCTCTGGCACTTGGCAAAGTCCTGAAGCTACAATTTTTTGCGGAACCATTTTTTGAATTTGTTGACCTTCAAATGTGATCGTCCCATTCGACGGGCGATTTAATCCGGATATCGTTCTTAAAATTGTCGTTTTGCCCGCTCCATTAGCTCCAATCAATGAAACGATTTCTCCTTGCTCTACGTTAAAACTTACATCTCGCACTGCTTGGATTACACCATAATGCACAGATAAGTTGTCGATTGTTAACATTATAGTTCACCTCCAAGATAAGCTTCGATCACACGAGGATCATTTTTAATTGCCTCCGGTTCTCCTTCAGCGATGATTCTACCATATTCTAAAACATAAATTCTTTGACAAACATCCATGACTAAACTCATATCATGTTCGATCAAAACAATCGTGATTTGAAATTCTTTTTGAATTTTTCTAATCAGTTCAGTTAAATCTGCAGTTTCTTGTGGGTTCATACCTGCTGCTGGTTCGTCTAAGAACAATACTTTAGGCTGTGTAGCTAGAGCACGCACGATTTCTAGGCGTCTTTGTTCTCCATATGGAAGATTTTTTGCTAACGTTTGAACTTTTCCTTCTAACCCGAAAATTGCTAAAAGCTCCAGTACTTTCTTTTCCATTTCCTCTTCTTTTTTATAGAAAGTTGGTAAACGTAAAATACTTGAGAAGATTCCTTCTTTATTCTTACTATTCATTGCAATCAACACATTATCCATCACAGTTAAATCTTTGAATAAACGAATATTTTGGAAAGTTCTACTTAACCCCATATCTGCAATTTTATATGGCTTCATCCCATTTAACACATGTTCTTTTCCTAAAACATTCAAGGT
Source organism: Enterococcus sp. AMC1252 (assembly GCF_058216515.1). Classification (NCBI taxonomy): domain Bacteria; kingdom Bacillati; phylum Bacillota; class Bacilli; order Lactobacillales; family Enterococcaceae; genus Enterococcus; species Enterococcus sp. AMC1252. Next base: position 1,247,744 of record NZ_CM177097.1, on the reverse strand, counting down.
TACTGTCCCTTCACTCGGTTCATAAACACCAGTCAAAAGATTGAATAGTGTTGTTTTCCCGGCTCCATTAGGACCAATCAAACCAATCAGTTCATTTGTTTCCAAAGAAAGATTAACATTGGAAACAGCTGCAAGTCCGCCGAAGTTTTTTGTTAAGTTATTAACGTTCAATAGAGGCATTCGATTTGTCCTCCTTTTTCTTGAAGATTTTTTTTACTGAAAATTCCCAGGTTCCAAGCAATCCACCTGGTTTGAAAATCATGATAATGATCAATGCTAAAGCATATATGATCATTCTAAGTGCTCCTGCATCCTGTAAGAACATATTCAAAATCCCTAACACAATTGCTGAGATAAATGTTCCTGTAACACTACCGATTCCACCAAAAACTACTATGATCAAAATATCGATTGATTTCATAAAACCAAAATCTTTTGGAGCAATCGTTTGGACGTAACTCGAATAAATAGCACCTGCTACACTCGCTGTAATTGCGCCGATAATAAAGGCAGCAACTTTGTATTTTGTTGTATTGACTCCCATGGATTCTGCCGCTATTTCGTCTTCACGTATCGCCATTGTTGCACGCCCAGGGCCACTATGAATAAAATTAACGATGATCAATGTCACAATCACCACAAAACCAAAAACCATTGACCAATTAACCATTGGTGGAATTCCAAAAATCCCAGCTGGTCCGTTTGTTACATCTTTCATATTGATTATAATAATCCGGATGATTTCAGAAATGCCCAACGTTGCAATCGCTAAGTAATCTCCTTTTAATCTCAACGTTGGAATCCCCACCAACAATGCAACGATTCCTGACAAAATAATCCCTAACAAAATTCCACTAAAAAAACCACCCATAGTCGGATATTTTACGGACATGATTGCTGCACTATATGCACCAATCGCCATGAATCCTGCATGCCCTAAAGAAAATTGTCCAGAAAAACCAATAATCAAATTTAAGCCCAACGCCAACATAATATTGATCCCGATCGTGATCAACGTATATTCAGTGAACGGCGTTATGACACCTGTTACATATAATATGTAAATAAAAGCATAGGCAATAGCGGCAATTAAAAGCCAAACAATATTATATTTTACATTCTTTTTCATGCAGACCACCTACACTTTCTCTTTGATGTTCTTGCCGAGAATTCCAGCAGGACGGATCAATAAAATAATAATCAATAATGCATATACGACTGCATCTTTATAATCTGAAAATCCAAGAGCAATTGTGATTGTTTCTAATAAACCAATCACAAAACCGCCTAATGCTGCACCAGGGATGATTCCAATACCACCTAAAACAGCGGCAACAAATGATTTAAGTCCTGGAACTACACCCATCATCGGATCAATAGAATTATAATACAGTCCTATCAGCATACCAGCAGCTGCTGCTAAAGCAGAACCTAACGCAAAAGTAAATGAAATCGTACGATTGACATTGATTCCCATCAATTGTGCGGCATCCGCATCAACAGAAACAGCACGCATTGCTTTGCCCATTTTCGTTTTTTTAACAATCAACTGCAAAGCAATCATCAACACTAAAGAAATAACTAAAATAAGTACTTGAATATTTGAAATCTGAATAAAGCCTAATTGATAATTTTTAAACTCAATTGCTTGTGGGAAAGATTTTTTTTCAGGACCTAACCAATAAATCATGCCATTTTGTAGTAAAAACGAAACCCCAATCGCTGTGATCAACGCTGCAATCCTTGTTGATTTTCTTAATGGTCTGTATGCTAAAAATTCAATCACCACACCAATTACCGCAGCCCCTGCCATTGACAAAATCAAGGCTGGGAAAAAACCTAAACTTAATTTGTTGATAAAGAAATACCCCATAAAACCGCCCAACATATAGATTTCTCCATGGGCAAAGTTGATCAATTTTATGATTCCATAAACCATTGTATACCCTAAAGCTAATAGGGCATAAATACTACCGAGAAAAAGCCCATTTACTAGTTGTTGGATAACTACTTCCATGTTTATCACTTCCAATATTTAGAATATTTGCTATTTAATTAAAGAAAAAAGAGGATGGACAAAACGCGGAACCTTGTCTCACCCTCTTTAAGTTTCATATCAAAAATTTTGTTACTAAGGATTTACAGCGTCCGCAGAAGTTTCTTTTCCTTCTGTCAACCCTAAAACTACTGCTGATTTTTCAGGATTGTGATCTTTGTCCATTGTCATTTTCCCTGTTACACCGACAAAGTCTTTTAATGAAGCTAGACCCGCAGTAATGTCTTTTGAATCAGCTGAGTCTTTGTCTTCCATTGCTTGTTTTAGCATGTAGACAGAATCGTAACCTAATGCGTTGAAAGCAGAGGGTTGTTTATCATATTTTTTCTTGAATGATTCAACAAAAGGTTTTACCTTATCTGTCGCAGGAGCTTTTTCTGAGAAGTGTCCTGTGTAATACACATCAGAAACATTTTTTGCTCCAGCGATTTCAACTAATTTTTCATCGCCGAATCCATCAGCACCAAGAATGGGTTTGTCGATTCCCATTTCACGTGCTTGTTTGATGATCAAGCCAGCTTCTGCATAGTATCCTGGGATATAAATTGCATCATAATCAAGGTCTTTGATTTTTGTTAAGATTGCTTGGAAATCTTTATCACCTGCAGTGAAAGTTTCTTCTTTAGCAATCTTTCCTTTAAAGGTATCTTTGAATGATTTCGTTAATCCGATTGCGTAATCACTTGAATTATCTCCAATGATCACCACATTTTTTGCTTTTAAGTTATCTTGCGCAAAGTTCGCTAGAATAACTCCTTGGAATGTATCTTGAAAACATGCTCTGAAAATATATTCTTGCACTTTATCATTTACAACAGTGATACTGTCATCCGTCCCAGAAGGTGTGATTACAGGAACCGCTGCTTTAGTCATATTAGGAATTGTCGCTTTCGTCGCACCAGATGTCGCTGGTCCAACGACTGCCACTACTTTGTCCTTTGCAGTTAAATTAGCCGCAACAGATGTGGCTTCGCCATTTTCTGATTTATTGTCTTTCTCGATCAATTCCAATTTTTTCCCTAAAACACCACCGGCTTCATTGATTTCTTCTACAGCCAATGTAATTCCTTCTTTTTCAGCATTCCCATATGCTGAAACGTCTCCAGAAAGCTCCATATTCATACCAATTTTGATCGTATCACCTTCAACCTTATTTCCACCACCGCTTGCGCCTCCGCCAGCTGCTGGACCACATGCTACTAACAAAAATAGACTAGCAAATAAAAAGCTAAATTTTTTCATCTTGTTTCCCCCTTGTTTTAAAAGCTAAACGAATTCGTAAAGCCTGATAATTTTCTTCGCGTATATAATTATTAAAGAAGTATGTATACAAATATAATCAAAAAAGAATGAATTGTCAATGAATTTTCAGAAAATTTCTATAATTCAAATTATTAAAAATAGTTCGTTACTTGTAACAGCTGAATAATTTCTCTATTTTCACAAAAAAAAGGCTCCTTGTATTAGAGAAGAAGACCTTTTTTTCTTGATTATTTTTTATTTTGATAAGCTACAAAGTTAGCTGCTGCTCCAATCAAATTTGCATCATTTTCATATTTACAAGTCACAATTTCCGGGACAAAATCATTTAACTCAAAGTGCTCAAGCTTTTCTTTCATTCGTCGATTGATTTCATCTAACAGCCCTTTTTTAGCAGAAACTCCGCCACCTAATACAATCATTTCAGGATCAAGAGAAAATTGAATACTAAATAGACCTTGAGTCAAATACTCGTAAAAATTATTCACTTCTTCCAGTGCCACTTCATCACCAGACTCAGCTAAATTAAACACATCTTCTCCTGAAAAGGCTTCTTTATCGACACCTTTTCGTTTACAATAACGCCACGCCATTTGCACTGCTGTTCCTAATTTGCTGAAGGTTTTTCCTTCATTAAGATACATCAGACCAAATTCACCACCGTAAAGATGAGCTCCCTTAGCAATTTGGCCATTATGGAAAATCGCACCGCCAATTCCAGTCCCGATAACAACGAAAGCCACTTCTTTTTTGCCTTTTGCAGCTCCTTCATAAATCTCTGCCATCCCAGCACAATTCGCATCATTTTCGATGGCTACAGGAAGTTTGAATAGGCCTTCCAGTTCTTTAAATATATTAAATCCATGAATATAAGGAATTGCTGAAATTCCGTTGATCATTTGTTTTTCAACATCAACCACGCCAGGTGCACTTAAAGCCACACCTTCTAACTCTTGGTCAACACCATCAAATACAGTTAACAATGATACTTTCATTTCTTCCCACGATTTTGGTGTTGTAAATTTCCCTTTCCCGAGCATTTCTTGTCCATTCCAAACTCCATATTTTACTGCTGAACCACCAAAATCAAATGCTAAAATCGCCATCCATAAACCCACCTTCATCTATTTATTGTGCTTGTTCCTTCTATAATTATAGGGACCATGATACTCCTGATCCGGATTTCTTTTTAAACTAAACTTCAACGGCACGTAATCGATCCCACCTTTTGTCAGTGGATGACACCTTAAAAATCTTGCCGTTCCCATTGTTATCCCTTTAATACTGCCGTGTGTCTGGATCGCATCGATCATATATTGTGAGCACGTTGGGTAATAGCGGCAACTAGCTGGTAGCCCAGGGGAAATAAAACGCTGATACCCGCGAACCATTCCGACAAAAACATTTCTTGCCATTTCTTCCCTCTTTTCTCTATTCGAAAAAACTATACCTTGTTTTATAATTGATTGCAAGTTTACAAATTGAAAGTAAAAATATTTTTATAAAAATTTGTAACGGTTGCAAAAGAAACCTATTCAAATTTCCAAAAGGATGCTAAACTGGAGAAAAGTAGTTGTGAAATACAGCTTCTGTTCAATCTAAAACGAAATGGAGTAAATTAACGATGGGCTTAAAATTTGAACGTACTGATGATTTAGATAAATTGTTTGATTCTTTTGCAGTAGATCCTAAAAAAGTAGAAATGCCAAAAGAAGAATTAGAAAAACAAGCAGCGAAAGCTGAACAAAAAGAAGACAAGAAAAAAGAACAATAAAGAAAATGCATTGACCACTCGTAAGAGTGGTCAATGCATTTTTTATAAATACTTCTCAATGGCTTGCCAAGCCTCTTCTTTACCTTCTTTTGTTTGTGAAGAAAAAAGAATAAAATCATCTGATTTGTCGAAGTTCATGGCCTTTTTTATAATACTTTCATGCTTGTTCCATTTACCACGAGGAATTTTGTCTTTTTTCGTTGCTACAACAATAACGGGAATGTCATAGTATTTTAAGAATTCATACATTTGAATATCTTCCTGAGTCGGCGCATGACGTAAATCAACCAAAGAAACAACAGCTTTTAATTGTTCTCTTGTGGTCATATAAGTTTCGATCATTTCGCCCCACTTAGCCCGTTCTGTCTTAGAGACTTTGGCATAACCGTACCCTGGAACATCAACAAAATGCAAAGCATCCTCAATAAGATAAAAATTAAGCGTTTGAGTCTTTCCTGGTTTCCCAGAGGTCCTCGCTAAATTTTTACGATTAATCAGCGTGTTGATGAATGAAGATTTCCCCACATTCGAACGACCAGCTAGAGCAATTTCAGGTAGCTCTGTCTCTGGATACTGTTTTGGTGAAACTGCACTAATAATAATTTCTGCGTTATGAACATTCATAGCACTAACCTCCTAAGTTTAAAAGCTGAATGAGCTCGTTCAGACTCGACAGGAAAATAGGAAAACATGGCCGAGATGTTCATTATCTCAATCGTGTTTCGGCTTTTCCTTGAGACCTTCCCCCTCCTAAGAGATTGATGAGCTCGAAGCAGTACGTAGTAACTGGCTCACGAAGCTAGATAACTTTACTTCATAAAAATCAGTAAAAAAGTAGAGACATGTCTCTACTTTTTAGTCTTTTAAAATTACCCAGCTTTTTTGTCTTTCTTGTCATAAACAATCGCTGGTTTGCCCGTACCTTCAGCGGCCATTTCAGTGATAATGACTTTTTGGATCGTATCATCTGATGGTACATCAAACATCACATCCATCATAATCTCTTCGATAATTGAACGTAATCCACGTGCTCCTGTGTTACGTTCAATTGCCTTATTAGCAATTGCACGAAGAGCTTCTGTCTCAAATTCTAATTCTGTATCATCTAAAGACAATAATTTTTGATATTGTTTAACTAATGCATTTTTTGGCTCAGTTAGAATGCGAACCAAGTCATCAGTTGTCAACTTCTCTAAAGCAGCCGTTACTGGTAAGCGCCCGATAAACTCAGGAATCAGACCGAATTTCAATAGATCTTCGGGAATAATTTGCTGCATAACACTTTCGTCTTCGTTCAGCTTACTGTTTTTGGTACCAAAACCGATTGTCTTTTCGCCTAAACGATTTTTAACAATATTTTCGATTCCATCAAAGGCACCACCAACAATAAACAACACGTTCGTTGTATCGATTTGAATAAATTCTTGATGAGGATGTTTACGTCCACCTTGTGGCGGCACACTTGCAACAGTTCCTTCTAAGATTTTTAACAAGGCTTGTTGAACCCCTTCACCAGAAACATCTCTTGTGATCGAAACATTCTCACTCTTACGAGCAATTTTATCAATCTCATCGATATAAATGATCCCTTTTTCAGCTCGTTCAACATTGAAGTCAGCAGATTGTAATAGCTTCAATAGGATATTTTCTACATCTTCTCCTACATATCCTGCTTCTGTCAAACTAGTCGCATCTGCAATAGCAAATGGGACATTCAACGTTCTAGCCAATGTTTGGGCTAAAAATGTTTTCCCAGAACCCGTTGGTCCAATTAAACAAATATTGCTCTTTTGCAATTCTACTTCTTCAGAGCTTGAATTTTCTGATTGATTTACACGTTTATAGTGATTATAGACAGCCACTGCTAATGAGCGTTTTGCCTGATCTTGTCCAATTACATATTCGTTTAAGACATCCAATATTTCTTGAGGTTTTGGGACATCCGTTAATTCACGTACGGCTTCGTCGTAAAATTCTTCATCAATAATCTCTTTACATAAGTCGATACATTCATTACAAATATAGACACCAGGCCCAGCAACGATTTTTTTCACTTCTTCTTGTGTTTTACCACAGAATGAACAGCGAACTGCACCATTGTTGCTATTTGTATTATCGTACATGCGTGTCACCCCTCTAAAATTAAAAATGACTGTCGTTACAGTCTTAGAATATAATAGCATAAATCAAGTGAAAATGCGAACATTGGATTTGTAAAGATTTCATAAATATAAGAATTCTTATGGTATACTAAAGGAGTTAAATCAATTGCTGATTTCTTCAAATCGGCAATAAAAATGGAGGGAATTTCATGCTAGAACAAATTTTATTAGGGACTTATACACGTAGAGAAAGTAAGGGTATTTATCAAATTGTGCTAGATACAGAAAAAGAAATACTTTCTGATGCAACTTTATTAATAGAAGAAACTAGTCCGACATACTTGGCTTTAAATCAAAAAGGTGACTTGTTCAACGTCACTTCTGTTGATGGTGAAGGCGGTATGGCCGTTTACAAAAATGCTGATGGTCACTTTGACTTAATCAATAAAGTAACTGAAGCTGGCGCTCCCCCATGTTATGTTGCTATTGATGAGGAAAAACAACTTGTTTTTGGTGCAAACTATCATCAAGGAATCGTTCATGTTTACCGTATTTTAGCCGATGGTCATCTAGAGGATGCCGACAAAATCATTCATGACGAAGCTACTGGTCCTCATGAGAACCAAGACAATGCTCACGTTCATTACACTGATTTGACACCAGATCGCCGTTTAGTCGTTTGTGATCTTGGTACTGATCGTGTTTATACGTACGACGTTAGCGAAGAAGGTAAATTATCCGAGGTTGCTCAATATGTAGCTGAACCTGGAACAGGTCCTCGCCATTTAGTTTTCCATCCAAATAATCGATTTGCTTATCTTTTCGGTGAGTTAGATAGTACGGTTACTGTGTTGGCCTACAATACCGCAGACGGTTCATTTGAACAAGTACAAAAAGTAACAACTTTACCCGATGGTTTTAATGAATTTAACGGGGGAGCAGCCATTCGTATTTCGACTGATGGCCGTTTCGTGTACGCATCGAACCGAGGCCATGATTCGATTGCTGTTTTTGCAACAGCTGAAAATGGTAGCAAAGTAGAACGTGTGCAATTGATTTCTACTGAAGGCGAGATTCCAAGAGACTTTGATTTAGATCCTTCTGGTAAATTTGTTGTTGCAGCAAATCAAAATACGGATAATTTAACGCTTTATCGCCGCAATGAGCAGACCGGTCTTTTAGAAATGATCCAAAAAGATATTTATGCACCCGAATGCGTGTGTGTGTATTTTAAATAAACCAATGACTTGAAATAATTAAATAAATCGATTTTCCCTGTTGACCGTTGTTAAATGGTAATAGGGAAAATCGATTTATTTGTGTATCAAATTTTTTTGTAAAAACTAAAACTTATTAGTTAACTTGTTCTAGTCCTGTTTCCGTAACCTTAAAAGTAATATCCTTGTAATAACTTTTGCTCTCATCAGTGGTTAAATTCTTTACATCAACGGTTACAAATGCTTTGGTACGTATGGAAACAGTGTCATCCTTTATAAGTGTTGTTGTACCTTCTTCTGAGGCATAATATGTTTTCAACAAGTAGTTTTTTGAATATTTGGTTTTTCCGCTACTATCTTTGATTATGATGCTTACTGAATCTCTCGCATTAATATTTGATATATTAGATGGATACAAACTACCACCAAAAGTAACTAAAGAAAAACTATTATTTTTTATATCAACTGACAATTCCGAGAAGACTTTTTTTCGAGAACCACTTAATGATATTAAATAATTATTGATATTTTCTTGTTCAGTTTCCTTAAATAGATCATGATAAGCTTCAAAAAAATCAGTTTTATAGGGTTCATTTAAATACTGAATTGCAGCATATAACTGGCTCTTTTGATTGGAGTGATCCGCATTTTTGATTTCTTCTGACGCAACGATTCCATCAGCAAGTTGTTCAATTGTATCTAAAAATGTCATTTCCGTATCGGTTGTAAACTCATTATTTTTCAATCCGAATTTCGTCATTACTAATTTATTTTCTTTATTATTTTTATTGATTATCTCAGTCGACCCAAGCAAGCGGTTTTTTGTTTCATCATGGAATATAATGACTTGATACCCTACATCAAAAGGAATTAGATCTTTTCCAATTTGATTATTCTTTCCTTCTATCTCCTTAGAATAAACAATTGTACCAGACTGATCCAAAACCTTTATAGACGCATATTTTTCACCAGCATAATAAGAATGAGGTGATTTATTAAGCAGCGTAAACATTGCTTTTTTCTCATCTAGATTAGTTTCAAACTCAGCAAATAAATCATTCCCTAAACCTAAAAAATCAATTTTTTCATTCAAAATGGTCGGCGCATTGATTTTTTTGAAATGAATCGTCGCATTATTGACTTGTTCTTTCACATAAACATAGTGTTTATCGACCATATAACCATTTTTAGGATCATTTGGAGTTTCAATTGAATAAATACCGTTTGGTACGTTCGTAAATTGGATCATATCATTTTTTACAATCGTTTCTCCAACAACTTTATCACCGTCTTTGAGCAGTACTTTTTTGTCTTTTAGGATAGCTATATTATCTATAGTTAATTTTACTGTAAGGTTGCCTTTTAATCCTAAAGGAGCAATTGCTTGGTTATCCACTACCTCAAAATCACTATTGATTAAAATCGACGGATCTACTACTTTCCGAGCTGCTTCCAACTGTCCTTTAGGCACAACATCAACCAATGATGCAACCGGTCGGTATCCTCTAGCTCGATGTAATTCTGCTTGATGTGGTTCTATTCGTAATTTTAGTTTTTCTAAAGCAGGCGAAAAATCAAATCTGCTTGTTTCACTATAATACTTATTCATTAAATCTGGCAATGGATGCTCTTGCTCTTTAAAGTTTGACTGAGTAGCCATTTTCCGATACTCTTGATACATTTTTGCAAACGACTCTTTACCGGCTTTTTGTTTCATCATTGTTAAAAGTACAAGACGATAACGATGATCTTCGATATCTCCATAGCCTTTCCCATCCGTTATAACTTGTTTATACAACCCATTGTCCACTTCAACCCGTTTTCCAAAATTAAAAAGCCATGTCATGTTATCTGCTTGCTTTCCGTATGTGTCGTACTGATACTGAACTCCAAACAAATTATTAGAAACTTCACCTGTATACATTCCTTTTCCATCAAATCCTGCTTGATAACCATGGGCAATTTCATGAAGTAATCCCCAATTATTTCTTTTTAGCCACATTTCAGCATTATTAGCGGTATTAGCCGTCCAGTTTGTACCATAATACGCTCCACCAGCGCCATTTTCATCGGCTTTTAAAAAATAACGATTCTGACTTTCCCTATTTTCTGGTGCTGAATTATCCAGACCAATATACTGATTATACTTGGCAAATATATCTTCATAGAAGGCAATCAAGCCATCAATCGATTGAAAATCTTTTAATGTTCTAACTTTTTCTTTGTCGATTTTAGGCAAGAATAGTTGAAAACTCTTCCCTTTGATTAATGCAAAATCACTATCATACTTATCCCATGACTCGAAAAACTGTGTTTGATTACTTTTTTCTTCAAAAACTGGTAAAGGCTTTTTAGATCCTTCATCATCGATTTGGTATTCAATCTCTGCTGACTGACCACCATAGGGAGTATCGATAAATGGGACTGTCGCTGAGTTAGCCGAAATAGTAACCCACCCTGAACCAACCTTGGCTGATTTCTCTTTTTTTGAACCATTTGATAACAATCTTACCGTCAATTGATTTTTAAATTCTGAATTTGTTTGACGTATTTTTATAACCGCATTTTCTTTTAGAATAAATCCTAGATCTTGTCGATCATGGTATTTTCCTTTGCTGATACCCGCTTTGAACAACCATGTAGGTTCCTCAATACTTTTGATTTCTTGTTTGCCTGTATCTGCAAATACAGACGGCCCACTTAAAAAGAAGCAAACTGTAACAATTAATCCAAATAGCCATTTTCTTTTCATTTCCCTTACATTCTCCTTTTTACCATAATTATATTTTAATTCAAAAATAGCTTTTTTACCTTGCTATTATGAATTAAAAAATAGCTATTATCCATAAAACAATAGCTATTCGTTTCAAATTATAATCTCCCTATTTAGATAAGTCAACGTTATTTATTTTTCTAAAACAATGTGATTCTATTCCTCCGTTATAATTGAAAAATGAAATAATAATTCTAATAATTTTTATTGTTGTGACTATATATGTATTTCAATAAGGTGTATTTTGTGAAATAGTAAAATCTTAATGATATTTAATCATATCTTAAATTAATTTGTTATTTTATTTTTTAAAAAAACATTCTTCCTTCACACTTCTATTCATTATTTCTTATATTTCCTAACTTCGAATTTTGAATCCTGAATCATTTCAATAGTTTTTTCAAAGTTCCGTGAAGCATAAGAATAAAATAATACATCAACAACTATAAATTGATCATGTAATGACATTGTAGCCGCACTTCTTAGTACCGTTTGTCTGTATGGAATATTCAGCTTGATTTGCTAGTTTATTATTTCCAAACCGGGATAACCCAATAGTTTTTAACTGATGATTTTTCGCAACATCCAACAAAACAGGACTTCTTTTGTTTCATCAGAATGTGAAACAAAAAAAATATCGCCTCTTTTGGTGCAGCCACTAAAATCGTTACTAGAACATGTGGATCTTGCACACAAACAACCGTTTTCCTAATGCGATTCCATTTTTTGGCAATATTTTCCGCTACTAAATAGGACGCTCCAATACCAAAAACATACATAATTGGTGCTGCTACTAAAAGATCAACAATCTTTTCAATTCGTTGCTCTTTCAATAAGCCTGCAGTTTCTTGCATCGATTGATACGCATTGCCTAGTAGGTTTGTCTTGATTTCATCTACCGATTCATTAGCTGTAATATCTGAGTCCTCTTGGTAAATAGGTGTTTCTATTTCTGCAGACAGACGGATTTTCAATTAAGTATAACTTGGTGCATCAATTTTTTACAGAAACGAATCACTGAAGCTGAACTAGTTCCTGCATATTCTGATAATGCTGATGCTGTCATTTCGATCACCATTGAAGGATTCTTTAAGACAATCTTACCTATTTTCCTTTCAGAATTCGGCAATATGTCTAACATACTCATTGTCCTTCCCTGAATACTTTCGCCACTAATTACGTTAACCCCTTCGCTCTTTTTTCAATAGATATGCAAACTAAGGGCGAATACATTTCATTCGCCCTAAAAGTAATTTATTTTAGTAATAAGTAATACTGCCTAGAGACACTGATTTTTTTGCCCCCGTTGCACTTGGAACATTTCCTGGACAGTGTTGCATGGTTTGATTTGCTAAAATTGCCATTGCTATCGCCTCTTTTGCCTCTGAGGAAAATCCTATTTCTTCTTGTATCATAACCTGAACATCTGGCAACTCACCTTTTATCATAGACACCAATGTTTGGTTGTAACTACCTCCACCACCAATAATCAGCTCGGTCCTTCCTTTTACAAAGGGTCTAACTGCTTCTGCGATTGATTTAGCGGTAAACATCGTTGCAGTTGCAATCAAATCGTTAGGTGAAATTGCCCATTTTTCTAGTAAGTTCATTGTAAATTGCTTACCAAAATCTTCACGTCCAGTTGTTTTAGGATACATTTTTTTAATGAATGGATGGGCCATCAGTTCTTTTAGTAATCGCCTATCAACATTTCCCTGACGGGCATAAAAGCCATTTTTATCATACTCTTGATTAAAAAAGTGTAGGCATAATTCATTCATGATGACATTACCAGGCCCAGTATCAAAAGCGATCATATCTGTTATTTCTCCCGATTTAGGAATAACTGTGACATTACCGATTCCACCAATATTTTGTAATAATCTTGTTATTCCCACTTTTTGGTATAACACATATTCTGAATAAGGAACGATCGGTGCACCTTGCCCTCCCACTGCCATATCTCTTTCCCTAAAATTTGAGACCACCGTTGTTTTCGTACGTTCACAAATGACTGCTGGGTCACCAATTTGCAAAGTTGATGGATAAACACGATCACGGGCATAAGGAATATGAAAAAGCGTTTGTCCATGACTACCAATAAAAGCTAACTCTGCTGTTGAAATTCCAGCTTTCTCACAAACCCCTAAAGCAGCTTGGGCAAAGATTTCCCCTAACTCAATATTCAATGAGCAAATTTTTTCCACGTCCGATTCTTCTAATGATAATGCGTCTCGTATCCTTTGAAGAGTTCGCTCGGTAAAAGGTATCGTTGAAAAATCGATCAGCTTAACAGCTGTTTTTTCGTTTTTACCAGATATATCTACTAGAGCTGCATCAACCCCATCCAAAGATGTTCCGGACATCAAACCAATTGCATAAACCATGATTGTCTCCTTTACTCTATTATTTTATCTCTGTTTGCGTTCATTTCTTTATTTCACGAAATGCAAATTTCTGCCACGGTCGTAAGTAAGACAATAAAACTCGATCATCTTCTACTACTTTTCCAACAACATTGGATTTTCCGGAGTTTTCCATTGGTAGTATAGCCACTTGCAGTTCTCCTGCGTAATGTCCATATAAAGAGGTCTCTATAATGATGTCTCCCATTTCCATATCAATCGTGTTAAACGGAGCAAACTCATGTCCTTTATATTTAACTCGACTTTGCGTTGAGCGGATAACGTAATCAGAAATATCCCCACGATTAAAGTGAAACTCATCCAAAATAATTTTTCTTTCTACTTCTGGTGTTTCTGGGTCAATCATACAATCAAATGTTAAACGATACGGATCGATTTCACTCAACGCTTTTAACTCTTCTTCTGAAGCAAACGCATTGGAAATGATCACATCGTCGATCACATTCGTTGCCCACAGATGTTTCGCTTGCGTCGTGATCGGCCATGTTCTGTGCATCTCTAACGTGCACAAACCTTCTTCCACTGGCCAGGGGCCAATTGTTGCTGTGGGAGAATTAATCAGTGCTGCTGTTCCAATTCCATGTTCTTTATAGACTTCTGATGTTGCAAAAAAATGCTCATAATTTAATCCCGTATAACGGTGAGGATAAAAATTATGACAGCCAAATAATCTATCTGTATTTGCTTGATAACTTAAGATATTTTCTAGATAACGTGTGCCAGAACTAATATTCAACACAATATCCAACTCCTGCTCATTAAACGTCATAATCGCTTCTTCGTTACCTGTAAACCCCATATCTAAACGAATTCCATCTACACCGATTTCTTTGAAGAAAGTCAAATCATTATAGCTGATCCCTAATTCTCCAAAAACTCGAGGATTAACATCCGCAATCACTTCCATTCCTAACCCTTTTCCATAAAAAATCGTCTCTCTAAATTCGTTTAAAATCTGCTCTTTTCCTTCATCTACAGATAATAAGCAAGTGAAAATACGTTTAAAATTATATTTCGCCGCTAAGTCCATATAAGCTTTGATCTCTGCAACACTGCTATGGTTTGGATAAACTGAAATACCTAATTTTCTCATTGATTTTGCTCCATTCTACTTTGCTCCGCTAGTAAACGGCTACTTTCAAAAAAAACAACGGCTAACAAACCACTGATGGCATAAATTGTCTGTTTGATTATTTCTGGCATAGTTGGAAACAAGAGACTTGGGATCAACGCAATCAAAAAAACGGAACAGCCGATCAACCAGCGATTAGGTAACAAATTTTTCTTTTTTAAATAATGCGTTATTATCAAACCGACAATCATAAATAAAACACTCACAATCATAAACACTATCTTAGTCATTTTTGGTCTCCTAACTCCTTACTTCAAAAGAAATAATGGAACGAAAATTCATCAAAAAGATATTTCCGTTCCATTCATTATTTAATCCCTCTATTTTATTTTGCGCTGGCGTGCTCTTTCTCTAATTCATTATTATCGTAAATCATGACAAATGGATAATAAATCACGACTGAGATTACAATCAAAACAATATTCAAAACAGCAGCTCGCCAGTCTCCACCTGTAGCTAAATATGCACCGATTGGTCCAGGTAATGTCCAAGGCGCTGTAAATATCACACGATTCACCAAGCCAAATTGTGTCGCAAACCAAGCAATCGTTGCTGTAACCATCGGTGTCAAAATAAACGGAATAATCAAGATTGGGTTCAACACGATTGGTGTACCAAAAATCAATGGTTCATTGATATTGAAAATAGCTGGTGCTAAAGTCGCTTTTCCTAATTTTGAAGCAAATTGAGATTTTGTTTTAAAAGCTAATAAAAGAGCTAAGCCAATTGTACAACCTGAACCGCCAATCCAGATAAACCATTGATAAAATGGCTCCGCTGCAATATTCGGCAACTCTTTTCCAGCTGCCATCGCCGCAGTGTTTCCATCTAACAATTGTAGCCACAATGGTCGTGCCAATGAACCTACGATTGATACACCATGAATTCCGAAAGACCAGAAGAAGGTAATCATAAAAATCAACAACAACACACTTGGCAAACTATCTGCAGCACTTACTAAAGGGCTTACAATTTTAGAAATCGTTGAATGCCAATCAAAACCAATAAAGTAAGTAAGTGTTGATATTCCTAAAATAACGATCAATGTTGGTGTCAACGTTTCAAAAGATCTCGCCACAGCAGGAGGTACTTGTTCTGGCATCGTAATTTTAAATCTTGATTTATCTGTGATACGATAAATTTCAACAGCCAAAATAGACGTAACGATCCCTACAAACATCCCGCCACCACCTAAATTAGCCATAGGCAATACAAACCCAACAGTTCCTGCTGCATCCAACGCTTCTGCTGGAATATTAACTGGAACAAATGTTAAAAGAAAGGCGATTGTTGCTAATATCCCACCTGAAATAACATCTAAATTATATGTTTTAGATAAACTTGCACCAATACCGAAGGTTGCGTAAAGGGTCATGATGTACATCGTCATCCGATATGGCAACAAAATCGTCGCTGCATTTGACGTTAAAAATTGAGTAATTCCCCATTCTGCCGGAAGTGGCGGAAAGGCAATGATCAAGAAAAAAGAACCAATAATAATTAACGGTAAGGTAGCGATAATACCATCTCTAATCGCACGCAAATGTCGTTGATTTGCCAACTTTGCCATCGGTCCCGCTAAATGTTCTTCAATAAACTCCGTAAACTTTTTCAATAGTTTCATCTCCTATTTTACATTCAGTTTTTATAAAAGCCCTTACAAATAAATGCAATCAAACACACACTTGAATAAAACATAATTCCACAAAGCAGTTTTTTACACGAGCATCTAGCTAAATAATAATCATTGAATGAGGCTGATAACAGATTACACTCCCTCTCTTTGTTGATTTTCCATGTTTATCGTTTTCCTTGTGCCCAAAACTTCATCGATAACTTGCTACTTCACTCATCGACAACCCCATCATACATTTAAAGAACTTTTTTTTCAATATTTTTACATAAAAAACGAAATAAAATTTCAATAATTATGATTATAAATCAAAAAACGACAATTTATTATAACAAAAAGAACGTAATAAATTGTAAAGAATTTTTTCCCTTGAAATTAAATTCCCCTCCGCAAATAAAAACTTTTTTTGAATAACTATCAGTCAAAAAAAACTTTTTTATGGCTATTTTTGGCCGTGCATTTTAATAAATTTTCTATTTATTAAAATTAAAAATAAAAATAAATCAACCAAAACACAAAACAGCTTACATATATATTTTTTCACTAATTTTATCCTTCCAAAAATTCAATAAATATTATCAATTAACCAGAAAATAAATTTTTTTGACCACTTTTGATTAAAAAATGAGAAAAAACTCATCTATACTAATATTTAATTCAAAAGAAAGAAGGTTCATAAAAATGAAAAAGAACAAATGCTATATTTCTATGGGGACATCTTTACTAGCATTGGCAGCAGCTGGTTTGTTGTATACAACAGATACTTATGCTGAACCTGCAAGTAATGGAACTACCACAAAATCAGAGCAAAGAATTGGAGAGCAACGTATTGGTGTACAATCTGAACTTATTCAATCAGAAGATACGACTATTTATCGAAAAAACCAATTAGACAATAGTTTTGGTGCCAGTAATAACCAATCAAGTGGAGTTTATAAAAGAAGTAGTGACATCATTACCATTTATGTTGATGAAAACACTGATCAAACAACGATGCCAACATACACGATTTCACCAATCTCTTTAAACAAATACCAAGAGGGTAATCCTCAAAAGTTCGCCTTGAAAAAAGGAAAAAATACTATCAACAACACGAACGAAGGAATTATCCATCTACAAAACATTACCAATGCTACAGCTCAAAAAAAAGTGATGGTAACAGTTGATGGAGGCGTGAAACTTCCACGTTTCGTTCTGGGGAAAACGACTGAAGCGGATTGGCAAGACCAAGTACGTCAGAATCCTAATGCACCTGGTTATGAATTAATGGGAACACATACCCTAATAACTGGTTCTAAAGCTACATTGAGTCAAGTAAAAAACCCTCAACGTATCGTAGAAACTTATGATAAAGTAGTTAAACTTCACGATGAATCTTCTGGTCTAGATAACAGCTCTTCTTTACATAGAAGGAGTCGAGGTTTAATCCAACATATGCGTGAAACGCAACAATCTGGTTACTTCATGTATGCGTGGCTCAGTCACACTGCATATTCAAAAGATTCTGGTATGTCGAAACTTTTATCTGCAAGCTCAGATACGCTTTGGGGACCTATGCATGAATTTGGACACACATATCAAATGAACCGAATGACATGGAATAACCAAACAGAAGTGACTGTAAATATTTACAGCATGAGAAGTGAAAAACAATTAGGTGGCAGAAGTCGGTTAGAGCGTGAAAGAGTATACGATAAAATCTTTACGTATTTCAAACAATCAAACAAAAACTACGATAATAACAAAGATCTTTTCGTAAAATTAGGAATGTTCTGGCAACTGGAACTAGCTTTTGGAGATGATTTCTACCCTCAACTTCATAAATTATACAGAGAAGAAGCAAAAAGCTTAAGTAGCGACTCTGCAAAACAGCAATATTTTATCACATCCACTTCAAAAATCGCTAATAAAAACTTAGTACCTTATTTTGAAATGTGGGGGTTACCAATCACTGCAGAAACAAAACAAGCAGTTCAAAAATATCCCAAATTAACACATAAGATTTGGGAATACCGTGATGAGATGAAAAAACCAATCAGCCCAATTGACCCAGCACAACCAGAAAAGCCAACTGCACCTACAAATCTTTCTGCCCTTGATGTTAAACATAACCTAATAAAATTCAATTGGACACAAAATCAAGGAAACTCGTCAATTAAAGAATACATTGTCTATAGAGATGGTAAAGAAATTGCAAGAACAGCTTCAACAGAATTTGTAGATAAAACGGTTCAAGCAAATACCACCTATAACTATACAGTTGCAACAGTTAATACAACGGGTGTAACATCTGAAAAGAGTGCCAACTTGCAAGTGAAAACACCACAAGCACCGATCGTTGAAACACCAGCTCCAACAAAACCAGTGAATATTATTTCTAGCAACATCACAGAAAATTCGCTTGACTTGACTTGGGCTGCCTCAAACAGTTCAGTAGGTGTTTCTGGATACAATGTCTACCGGAATGGTGTAAAAATCAGTACAGTAAAAACCCCTTCATTTAAAGATACTGGTTTACAAGCTAATACTGCATATACCTATCAAATCTCAGCTTTTGATATCAAAAATAAAGAATCAATCAAAAGCGATAGTATCACATTGAAAACAAAAGAAACTGAAACGCAACTTTCTACTTGGGAAAGTAATAAAGTGTACACTGCCGGAAATAAAGTATTCTACAACGGAATGGAATATGAAGCAAAATGGTGGACACAAGGTAATCGTCCAGATCAATCAGATGCCTGGAAATCGCTTTCTACTAAAACAATGGAATGGGAATCTAAAAAAGCTTATAATGGTGGCGACACTGTGACATTCAAAGGAAATACATTTAAAGCAAAATGGTGGACGCAAGGTAATCAACCTGGCACCTCACCTGTTTGGGAAAAAATTTAATTACATTTTTAACCCCCAAGCAGCTCATTTCAATGGCTGCTTGGGGGTTATTATATATATATCATTAGATTGCTTGATATAAGCTTATTTCTTTTGTTTTTTCAATTTATAAGCATATTCGCTAGCTTTAAACAACAAGCCATTAACAGGCAAATCAAATTCACCAATAAATTCATTGACAGTTGGATTGAAATTAGATTTAAACTTGATCAAACCATCACTCAAACTTCCTTCTAATCCGCCCATATTACAAGACGCACAGCCTCGTTCAAAACATTCCGTGATCGCATCAAACCAAGTCATATATGCAGGCATATAGCGTTTATAGCGGTCATCTAGTCCTGCATATAGAATTTCGCTGGTTGAGCCAAATGTAATCGCTAACGCACCGGCAACAACAGCAATATCACCAGAATGTGCGATATTTTCTTCAAGTTCTGTCATCTCACGTGTAAGAGAAAAATCAAGTTCCTCCAAATTATGACGTTTTTTCACTTGATTCTCCTTTAAGTTCGCCAGATCTTCTTTATTTTTATCAAAACGTTTTTTTGTTTCTTCAAAACGTTCTTTCAAATTCACTTGAGCCAACATAATGAAAGAACTTTCAGGATAAATCGTTAATAGTTTTTTAAAATAATCACTATTTCGAAGTGAGATGTTTTGACGTTCAGTTGTCAATTCGATGACTTTAGCAAAATCATCCACTAACTCAATATGCCCCATTTTAACAGTGACACCTTTTTTGTGCGCTTGTTTCATCATTTTCTTGGTACTTTTTGATAGCAGCTCTTCACTAAAATCTTCTTTATAAATATTTGCTTGAAAACGTGGTTGGATTGTTGCATCCATCGCCATTGTCAATCCTTGATGTTTCGCTCCGCTTTTAACAATGTTATCGATGATCATTTGGGCCTGCGGGTCAATCGTTTGTTCTTCACCTAAATGAAAATCTTTATAATGAACAGTTGGGTCCATTTTTACAAACAGTGCTCTTTTTTTCTTACCAAACTGCTTTAACTCTTTTAAAAAAAAGGCAACAAGTTCTGAATTTGTGTAATCCATAATCGGGCCACGCGGTGTGTAAAGCATTGTAAATTTCATTGGCAATGGTCTGATCAATACCAAACTGGAAGCGACTAAAGTTCCATTTTCGTATACACCAACGATTTCTGATCCCCAGTTATCCTTTACTTTAGCCCATGCAGATGATTGTAATAAGTTGCATAACGGGTGGCTTTCAACAAATTTATCGTGTTCTTTGGCTTCAACGCCAATTTTAAATTCAAACATTATAAAAAAACTCCTCTACATTTTCGCTTCTGTATTACCATATCATAATTTATTCTACAGGAACAGTAAAGTTTTTCATGAAATTGGTTAGAAAATTTTAAGAGGCTACATCAAAACTATTATTAGTCTTGATCCAACCTCTTAAAATATAAATACTTATCATTTCTCTTTAATGATCAAAGTCGTTTTTCAAAATGAACGGTCTTATTGATCCAATACATCACAGGTGCCGCAACTGCCATTGTTGCAAATTCACTCAGCGCTAACGTTGCATAATTCCCCCAAAAGGCTGCTCCTCCAGCGGGTGCTAACATATAAGCAATAATACACATCGTAGCAGTGAAAAACAATGTGTTTAGCGCCAAACGAGTGATGACATTGGGTATTCTTTTTTGTAGTAATGCAGTCAATCCTAATGAGATCAGCGATTGTAGTCCCCCATATAATGCATCCATGGCTCCAAAGCCAAAGAAAAAATTATAGACAACGACTCCGCCTAAAACGCCCCACATCAATTTTCGATTGAACACAACTAAATGATTCAAGCTTTCAGAAATTCTAAATTGGATCGGTCCTGACGAAACGGGCGCCACCAAAATTGTTAAGCCGAGATATAACGCCATCACAATACCATTCATAGTAATTGCTTTTACCTTACTGTTTGACGTGACAGTATTTTGCATAGTTTCCCCTTCTTTCTCCGAGTTTTTTTACAAGGGATGGTTGATGAACCTTGTCGAGGAAAAATTTCCTCAAAAAATGATACGTAGGCATTATATCTCATAATCGATCGTTTCACAATGATTAGTTACAATATCTTTTTCAGCATTCTTTTCTTATTTATATTTTTCAAGCATCCATTATTCTTAATTTTTCACATGTCTGTTATAATAAGTCTTTGTACAAGGAGGAAACAAATGAAAAAACATTTTTATCTCGTCATCAATGAAAATGCCGGTAGCGGAACTGGACGTAAAGCTGCTGAAAAAATCATCAAACAATTACAAACGGCCAACATTGATTTCACGACTTTTTATACAGATCACGCAGGACATGAAATAGACATTGTTCAACGCTTAGCACAAGAAACGCTGATTCCTTGGAATACTGAGTTGGACATTGAATCTTTTCCACTTTTAGTCGTTCTTGGCGGGGATGGTACTTTGCATAGCGTAATCAATGCTTTAGAAACCTTTGATCCTAACATCCCGCTCGGGTATATCCCATGCGGTTCCGGTAATGATTTTGCCCGCGGTGTTGGAATTGCTAAACAAGCTGAGAAAGCTTTTTTCCAACTACTTAAAGCCGAAGCACCACAAGAAATACAAATAATCACGTATGCCGAATCGATTCAAGCTGAAGTAGGTTTGGCTGTCAATAATATTGGTATTGGTCTAGATGCAGCTATCGTCAATGCGGCTAATACGTCTGCATCTAAAAGTGCACTAAACAAGTTTAATATGGGGTCTTTATCTTATATTTTTTCTATTTTAAAGGTATTATTCTCACAAAAAGGCTTTCCCATTCTTGTTGAACTAAATGGAAAAAAACTTGAATTCGACCGTGCGTTTCTATGCACTGTAACAAAGCATCCTTATTTTGGTGGCGGGGTACCCATCGCTCCTGTTGCTGATCCACGCAAGCCTGTTCTCGATTTTGTCTTAGTGGAAAGGATCAATATGTTTAAAATTTTTTGGCTAATTCTATTGTTGATTCAAAAAAAGCATATGAACTCAAAATACTTTCATCATTTTCAATCTAGTAAACTCCGGATTATTTCAACCGTTCCTCAATATGTCCATGCTGATGGTGAAATTTTAGGAAAGAGAAGTACTGATATTTGCTTTGGAACAGTAACTAGATTGTTTTGGTTTTAGCGATATCAAATAAACAGTTGAAAAAATCATTTATTCAAATTTTAAGAGGGTAGGCTATAACTCTTCCAGTTATAGCCTACCCTCTTATTTTTTATTTTAACGATTCAAACGCTTGCTCCAAATCAGCAATCAAATCCTCACTGGCTTCAATACCTGTAGAAACTCGCAATAAATCTGGTGTTAAGCCATAAGATTCCCGCAAATCTTCCGGGATATCTGCATGAGTTTGTGTTGTCGGATAGGTAATCAAACTCTCTACACCACCTAAACTTTCCGCAAATGTAAAAATCGATAAATTCCGTAAGAATTCTTTGATCGTTTTTTGATCTTTTATTTTAAAACTCAACATTCCGCCACGTCCCGGATACATCACTTCTTTGACATAAGGACTAGTTTTTAAATACTTCGCAACTGCCTGAGCATTTTTTTCATGTCTTTCCATACGCAATGATAACGTCTTCATCCCTCTGATCAACAGCCAGCTATCAAATGGAGACAAAACAGCTCCAGTCGTATTCAAACTGTAAGCTAATTGTTCACCAACTTCTTTTGAACGCGCAATCACAGCTCCTGCCAATAAATCATTATGTCCACCAAGATATTTAGTGGCACTATGGATCACAACATCTGCTCCTAAATCCAATGGTCGCTGAATCAGTGGTGTATAAAAAGTATTATCAACAATCAGCTGAGCTTGATTATTTTTAGCAAAAACAGCGATCTTTTCAATCGAAACTTCGCTCATTAACGGATTCGTTGGTGTTTCAACAAATACTGCTGTTGTTTTATCCGTGATCGCTTTTTCAAATCCTACTTCGTCTTCTACATAAATAAATTGATATATTCCTTGCTTTTCTAACTCTTTGAAATAGCGATAACTACCCCCATACAAATCTCTAGAAGCAACGATTTGACTGCCTACAGGAAATTGGCTGAATACCAATTGCACCGCACTCATTCCTGAACTAGTAGCCAAACCCACTGCCCCATTCTCTAAAACTGCTAACGCTGATTCAACAACTTCCCTTGTTGGATTTTTGGTTCTCGTATAATCATAGCCCGTCGACTCACCAAGTGTTGGATGCTCATACGTCGTTGAAAAATAAATAGGCGTATTGATAGATCCTGTAACAGGATTTTGATGATTCCCGATTTGCGCCAAAAATGTGTCCATCTGAACCTTTCCCGATTGTGATTTCTTTTCCATAAACTTCCCTCTTTTCTCACAAAATAAACTACCTTCATTTGTAGTTGGCACGTTTCCGTGTTGCATTTCATTATATACGTCAAACAGAGCTTAAAGCAAGAAATAGTTCGATAAAGTAAAAAACCGGAACAGCGTTTTAGCGCGCGTACCGGTTTACTGTATTTTTACTTCATAAAATCGTAAGGTGTAGTCTGATTCATTCCAATCATCGGATCGATTGTTTGCCCTTGGACCAAATCAAGTGTCAATAATCGGTCGATTTCGACTTCAACTTGCTTCTCAACTTCTTGAACCGAATCGTTAAATAACGATATTTCTTCTACTTTAGGTTTGAGAATCGCAGTTTCTGATGTTTCTTCTACAATTGAGGGCTGTTCTTCCTTAACTGTTTCATAGACAATCTGTTTTTTATTCTCTGTATCAGTAAATGGTGACTCCTTATTCAATCCCTCTTCATAAGCTTCAAGTTGTATTCTTGTTGTTAGGGCCATATCATCTGCACTTGTGATTCGTTCTTTCAACATTGTTAATCGACTAGCTGACTCATGAGCAACACAAGTATTAAACGCTTGTACTTCCCCCAATAAAATCAGTATCTCTTTACTTCTGGTTACAGCTGTATATAGCAAGTTCCTTTGCAACATCCGATGATATTGATGAACCATAGGCAATATTACCATCTTAAATTCACTACCTTGGGCTTTATGGATCGAGCAACAATATGAAAGTGTGATTTTATTCCATTCATTTCGCTTATAACTGACTTCATTATTATCAAACTGAATCACTAATTCATCAACTTTATCTTCAGAATCTTTCGCCAAAATAATTCCGACGATTTCGCCCATATCACCATTGAACACATTGAGTTCTGGTGTATTAACTAAATGCAATACTTTATCGCCTATCCGATAAACAGATTCATTCCATTTTACTTCTTTTTTTGTCCCATCATTCGGATTAAAAATTTCTTGCATCATTTTGTTCAACGCATCAATTCCAGCTGCCCCTCGATACATCGGTGCCAGAAGTTGGATATCTTGGGGTGAAAATCCCTTAGCTTTTGCCTTAGTCACGATTTGCCGGACATAAGTTTCGATATGATACACATCACTTGGGAAAAATGAACGATCTTTTTGGTTGACAGTGAAATCGTTTGGAAGTTTTCCTTGTTTGATTTCATGTGCTAATGGAATAATACTTGAGCCATCACCTTGTCGATAGATTTCTGTCAGTTCTTTTTTCGGGATCTCATTGATTTGTAGGAGATCATGTAATACTTGACCAGGTCCAACTGAAGGTAGTTGATCTTTATCTCCGACGAAAATAACTTGCATATTAGTCGGGATCGCTTTAAATAAAGTATTTGCTAACCATGTATCAACCATCGACATTTCATCGACAATCAATAATCCACCCTCTAGCTCTTTCGCTGTCATACTGGGATTTTTTTCACGTCCAGTCAAACCTAATAAGCGGTGAATAGTACTTGCCGGTAAACCGGTTGTTTCATTCATACGCTTAGCCGCACGTCCAGTTGGCGCTGCTAGTAATATAGGAAACATTTCTTGCGTATAGTCTTTGACGTCTAATGAAAGACCATTTAACTCTGCAAAAAGTGAAACAATTCCATTGATCACAGTGGTTTTCCCTGTTCCTGGACCACCAGTTAAAATAAATAGAGGTGCTTTTATTGCTTCTTCGATTGCAGTTTGTTGGGATTCACCATAAAGAATTCCTAAACGCTTTTCAATTCCGCGTATATTTTTTTCTATGTCTTCCTTATCGTACTTGATTTCTTTTTTACGGGAAAGTAAACGTTGGATAGAAGTTCCGATTCCCCATTCCGAAAAATACAAACTATTTTCGAAAAGCTTCGTACCTTCTTGCTGGATTTTCCCCTCTTCTACCAAATGAATGATCTGCTCTGCTACTTGATCTAATGAAATCTCAACCGGACGACTAGCCTCCAGTGTATTGATTGTTTCTCTAAGTAACATTTCCGCTTCAACATATGTATTACCAGAACGAACTGAATGTTGAAAAATTTCATGGGTGATAGCTGCCCGTACTCTCTTATCCGAATCAGCACCAATTCCTAGCTGTTCTGCAATATTATCTGCTCGTTTGAAACCAATTCCTTCGATATCTTCTACTAATTGATAAGGATTTTCGTGAATAATATCTAATGTCTCTTCTTTATATGTTTGATAAATCGCAAACGAAAGTTGACTACCAAACCCGTAACGATTTAGCCCAACGATTACTTGTTCCATTCCATGATTTAGGCGTATCGTTTCAATAATTGTTTGACGTTTCTTTTCATTTAACTGTGGGACTTCCTCTAAAACATCCGGAGTTGCAATAATTCGATCAATGGCGTCTTCTCCCAAGATTTCTACGATTTTTTCAGCTGTTCGTTTTCCAATCCCTGGAAATTTCTCACTAGACAGATAATTTACAACGCCATTAGCAGATGTTGGGCGCTCTTGTTGATAACTATCTACTTGGAATTGCTTGCCATAACGAGGATGATCAACGAAATGGCCAAAAAAGCGATAAATTTCTTCTTCTTGAATTTGACCGAAACTACCAGTAGTTACGATTTCTTTTTCTAAATAATCTGTATTCGTATCTGTGATTTTCACCAACAAAACCTTGTAAAAATTGCTGGGATTTTGAAAAAAGATTGCTTGAACCTGCCCAACCACATACTCTTTTTCTTCTTCACCAAACAGTGTAGCCATCGCTTTCACCTCGCTTTATCCAAATTGTTTTCTATAGTAAAAAAGAATCATCATTCCATAATCTCAATGTATATCCCTGTTCACCTTTAGATTCTGTTGTTTCCAAGATTGATAAACTATTGTTTTTAAGTCCGCCCATACTACGCAACTCAGCTAATTCTTTACCTGAAAGTGACTGGATTGCCGCAGTCAAAGATGCTCCATGACCGACGAATAGATAAGGTCCATCTCCTGCATCAACAGCATTTTCTACAACAGATGAAATACGTGAAATTGCTTGTTCAATGGGTTCCCCTTGAAACACGTCCGGATTGTACTGATCTAATCGATAGCGCATATGATCCATTTCTTCACTATAAATTTTCCTCATTTCATTAATAGACTGACCTTCTAACTTCCCTAGCCCCAGTTCTTTTAACTCATCAGTAAAAATGATTTCTACTGGCTGTTCTAATTCTTGATTGATGCCTTCCGCTGTTTTTTTCGCACGAGGGGAAGTACTCGAAAAGATTTTTTTAAAGGGCACGTCTTTAACCGTTTGTCCTAGTAACTTTATTTCTTCATAACTCGTTGGAAGTAACGGGGAGTCTCCACCCATTCCTTGAAACCTAAGCTCTTGATTCCATTCCGTTTTGCCATGGCGAGTAAAATATAATTTCATGTCCTTGCTCCCTTGATTCTTATTTATTAGTTCTCAAATTCTTGATTTCCACTTATTTATCTTATCTAGTGTATCATTTTCATTGGCAAAATTCCATTGAACTATGAGGTTTATACGAAATCAAACAACCTGATTGTGTTTCAAAAAAAGAATAGGTTATAATGAAACAGGATAGAAAAGACATACAACTGCGTAAAACTAAACACGTCCATTTCGCTTTACATCAAGGAGGAGTAATTTTGTTTTTCAAAGAAATTCATCATATTGCTATCAATTGTTCTGACTATCATAAAACAAAAGAATTTTATGTAGAAAAACTTGGTTTTACCATTATCAGAGAAAACCGAAGAGAAGAGAAAAACGATGTCAAACTTGATTTGAGATTAGGCAATTACGAACTAGAAATTTTTATTTCTCCCAATGCACCGAAGCGTCCATCTTATCCTGAAGCTCTAGGACTCCGTCATTTAGCGTTTAAGGTTGAGAGTATCGAGGAAGTTATCACTTTTTTACAGTCAAAAGAAATTGAATGTGAGCCCGTTCGAAAAGACACATTCACTGGTGAAAAAATGACTTTTTTCTTTGATCCTGACGGCTTGCCTTTGGAATTGCATGAGTAGCTAGATAATCTTGATCCATTACAACTAAAAAAAACTGTTACCTTAATCGATTCACGGTAGCAGTTTTTTTTAGTTTCAATCCAATTTATCATTTTCATAATGGTGCTTCAGTTCTAATGATGGAAAATTCTGTTGGCGCAAGGCTTCATAGACTACCAACGCAACAGTATTTGATAAATTTAGTGAGCGAACATGCTCGTCATTCATTGGAATCCGCAGACATTTTTCTTCATTGTTTCGCATAAACTCTTCAGGCAATCCCGTAGTTTCCTTACCAAACATAAAATAATGGTCTTGATTATCTGTATAATCTATTTCACTATACGTTTGATTAGCAAATTTAGTGATCAAATGCAACGGTTGTTCCCCTAGATACATTAAAAAGGCAGTCAGGTCTTTATGGTACATGATATTAACATCATTCCAATAGTCTAACCCCGCTCGTTTTAAGTGTTTATCATCGGTTTGGAAACCTAACGGCTCGATGAGATGTAAGGGAGAGTTTGTTGCGGCACATGTCCGAGCAATATTACCTGTATTTGCTGGAATTTGAGGTTCAAATAATACAATATGATTCGTCATGATTACAGTTTCCTTTCATTTAAATGACACATAATTTATTTTTTATTCATAAAAATCGACATAAAAAAAACGTATCGCCTCGGTGTCAATCACTGCGAGTCGCTACGTTAGTGAAGCTCTTTTCACTAACTTTTATCAGAACAGGAACCTGATAAAAACCAATGAAAAAACAACTTGTATGTAATATAACACCATTACAGTAGCTTTGCAATACCTTTTAGTAAATTAACTGAATGTAAGCGCTATTTTACTTTTCCTTTTAACACGCGAACGTCAATTGTGATTTCTGATAATGGATTTCTTTGGATTTCTTCTTTTACTTGCTCTTGAACCCCCCATTCTAAAGGGGACATTTCCAATAGATCTAATCGATTCTGCTCAGGTATAGCAAAAACAAAGGTTACTCGCTCATCAGCTAGAATATCCAGTTCTTTAGAGAACTTTGTTAATACCTTTTCATTTGAATAGGTTTGTTTGACTTCATCATCTGGATAAAATGCAACTCTTAGCTCTTTTAAATAGTTTTCTTCTGGAATCACCTTGATCACGGTACCATTTTTTTTCAAAACACGTTGAAATTCTTGGTAATGAGAAGGAGAAAAAATATTTAAAATTGTATCCATCGATTGGTCAGCGAATGGTAGATTTGTCAAATCAGCTACACACCAAAAAGCATCGATCATCTGATCACTGGCCAAATAAATACCCTCTTTTGAAATATCGAATCCAACTTTTGAACCTGTCAGTCCTAAACTAGAAAGCTCGGATAAAAAACTCCCCTCACCACAACCAACATCTAGTGTATTTCCAGTTAAATTCATCATATCAGCAATCTTCTCTAATACAGGCTGATACATACCACTTTTAATCATCTTACCTCTGTGAGCTAACATCTTTTTATTGTATTCTGTTTGAACGCTATGGGAAAGAAAATGAATGGTTCCTTTTTTGGATAAATCAAATTGATGGTTATCTACACAAACCAAGCTGTTACCTTTTAAATCAAAAGCTTTTTTACACACTGGACACTGAAATTGGTCTTGATATATTTCTAAAAATTTGCGCGCTGAATCAATTTTTTTCAACATAACGTTACTTCCTATTCACTATAAATTCTGAGCCGAACAGTTAAACTGTCGTTATTTATCTTACAACGAGAAGAAGACTTTGGCAACAGCTAGAATTATGGTACAATGCCTGTGAAGAAAAAACAAGGAGTGGAGCGAATGATCAAAGAATTTTGCGCTGAAAATTTCACGGATATCCCAACTGCCATAAGAAATGGTGCTGGACGTATTGAATTATGCGATAACCTATCCGTTGGCGGCACAACACCAAGTACAGGTGTTATTGAAGAAGTTGTTTCATATGCGGGAGAAAAATCAATTCCTGTTATGACGATTATCAGACCTCGAGGTGGCGATTTTGTTTATAATGATATTGAACTTAAAATCATGCATACTGACTTGATCGAAGCAAAAAAAATTGGTACTGATGGTGTTGTTTTAGGTTGTTTGACACGTGATGGCTGGCTAGATGAAGAAGCTTTAGAATTGCTGATTGACACAGCTGAGGGACTACAAATTACTTTCCATATGGCTTTTGATGTCTTAACTAAAGAGAATCAATTTAAAGCGATTGACTGGTTAGCAGCACATGACGTACACCGTATTTTAACACATGGAGGTCCTGCTGGAACCTTAATTGAAGACAACTTTGACCATCTAAAAAAATTGATCGATTATGCTGATAACCGAATTATCATTTTGCCTGGCGGTGGTATTTCTGATAATAATGTTGAAGCAGTAGTAAGTACTTTAAAGGTCAGCGAAGTTCACGGAACAAAAATCGTAGGTTAATTACTAAACATAGGAAATAATCAAACTTGAAGTGTTTCAGTTTGGTTATTTCCTTTTTAAAAATCATAAAAAAAAGTACCCCGTCTGGTGACTGGAGTAACTCTTTTTCATCAAATAAAATACTGCATAAATAGACTAGCGATATTAAAATAAATCAGTACACTTGTTAAATCACTTAAGGTAGTAATAAATGGCCCACTAGCAACGGCCGGATCAAAGCCTAATTTATCCATCAACATCGGTATTAAACTCCCTGCCAAGTTTGCTACTGTAATTGCACAAAGCATCGCCATTCCAATCACAAATCCTAGAGGGAAATTATGTTGCCAAATCCCAACAACAATAAAAATCGCTACCCCAGTTACCGCACCTGTTACAAGCCCCGTTAAGACTTCACTAATGATCAAACGTCCAAAATTGTTATCTTTTTCATCTGATACAGCCAATCTTCTAACTGCTACGGCTAAGGACTGTGTACCTGCATTACCAGCAGTCCCAGTGATCAATGAAATGAATACTGCCAAAATACTTGCTTCACTAACTAACTCTTCATAATGGCTGATTAACGTTGCTGTAGACATTCCTAAAAATAATAATGTAATCAGCCAAGGCAATCGTTTTGATGCCGCCTTGAATGGATTTTCACTAACTTCTTCGACATTGACCCCCGCCAAACCCGAATAATCACTAGCTGCTTCATCATCAATGACATCAATGATATCATCAACTGTTACGATCCCCAAAAGATGATCGTCATAGTCTGTAACTGGTAATGCAAGGAAATCATAATCTCTTATTGTTTGGGCAACATCTTCTTGATCATCGCCAACATGAACAGAGATTACCCGTTCACTCAATACATCCGCAATCATTGTATCATCATCATTTACAATCAGATCACGCAATGAAATTACGCCAACTAAGTGGTTTTCTTGATCTACAACATAAACATAATAAATCGTTTCGGCCACATCTGCTTGATTTTTTAACACATACATTGCTGAACGAACTGTTTGATTAGCAACAATCGAGACGAATTCTGTCGTCATGATTGATCCCGCTGTATCATCTTCATAATGTAACAGTTCCTTAATTTCGCCAGCATCTTCAGTGCTCATCAAACTCAAATATTTTGCCTTTTGACTTTTGTCCAACTTATTCAGCAAATCGACTGCGTTATCCGTATACATCTCTGATAGCATCTCAGCTGCATAGCTTGGGCGCATCTCAGCAATATAATCTTTCATGTTTTCATTGTCTTCTTCAATAACATCAAACATATCCGCTAATTCTTTAGGAGACAGATAACTATATATTTGTTTTCTATCTACTTCATCGATTGATTGGTAAAATTGCCCTTGCTCATAAATATGAAGCGTCAAAAACAACTCGCGAAATTCAGCCATTTGCTGCTCTTTCAGTTTTTCTAACAACAAAGAGAAATGCTCTTCCATTTCTTGCCCTTCATTCACCTTAACCTCCCCTTTCAATTTATAGTTGATCTACGATTTTTTTCATATCTTCTGCTAAAGGAGAAGTTAAATCTAATCTTTTTTTTGTAAATGGATGAATAAAACTCAACTGACAGCAATGTAATGCTTGCCGATCTATACCACCATTCATTTTACCGCCATACATGTTGTCTCCCAACAAAGGACACCCAATCGCTTCAAAATGAACTCTGATTTGGTGTGTTCGCCCTGTATGTAGTTGAATGCTTACTAACGCTTCATCGTTCTTGCGTTTTTCCAGCCAATACTCCGTTTCTGCATGCTGCCCTTTATCTACGATAGTCCGTTTTAATAAAGAAGAAAAATCTCGACCGATCGGCAGTTGAATAAGGGCATGTTCTTTTAGATCAGAAACATTGCCGCCAACCAGGGCTTGATAAATTTTAGTCACTTCTTTTTTACGTAATTCTTGATCCAACATCGCATGAGCAAAACCATGTTTAGCAAACAACATCAGACCTGTAGTATCCCTATCTAATCTTGTCACTACATGGATCACCTGATTTTGATACTTCTGCATTTTATAATAAGCCTTCACCCGATTAGCCATAGTGCCATTAGGATGATATTGAGCAGGGATCGACGCAACACCTGCTGGTTTATTAACGACCAAATAGTGATCATCTTCAAACACGATATCGATCGGTACATCATCAACGAGCAATGTCTCATGTTCTTTCTCATCTGGAATCGTGATTTTCACCTGATCCCCAAAAGATAACTTGAACAATACATTTTCAACGGATTGATTGACCTCAATTTTACCACCTTGAAATTTGATTTTTGCTAGAAGTCCTTTAGAAACCCCTTGATCTTTTAAAAAAAACTTTACTTGCTGCGGTTCTTTTTTTTCTACTGTCCAATTAAATTCCATTACTTTACTAATCCTCACTAATAAAGGCATCTTTAACGCGATGCCAAAAATGCATATGTCGATACGAAGCAAAATGTATTCGCTCATCAGCAATTCGATAATAAATCGATTTGATGTCATCTTGATAAATATCCAATTGATCTACTGTAATTAAATAATCGTTACTTTCCTGTAGCTTAATTTCAACCCATTCAGTATGAGCAATAACAATAGGTGATCCTAACGTTCTAAAAACTCGGTTATTCAATGAAGCAATTTCCGCGAGTTGAAATGCATTGATGCTAGGATGCAATACCGCTCCACCAATACTTTTATTGTATGCTGTTGATCCTGTTGGTGTCGAAACTGACAACCCATCTCCTCGAAAGCGTTCAAATAATTCATCTTTGATAAATACATCAGCCACCATAGTACGATTTGCACGTTTAATTGTCGATTCATTCAATGCTAAAAAGTGCTTATCTGGTTTATTACCATGAAAACTTATTTTTACATCTAGCAATGGATAACTAATACTTTTTTCTTGATGAACTAAAAGACTTTGAACTAATTCTTCCAATTCATAATCTCGCCAATCTGTATAAAAACCTAAATGTCCTGTGTGAACACCTAAAAAGCTGACTTCATTCAGACGATGACTAAAACGATGAAATGCTGATAATAGCGTGCCATCTCCACCTACTGAAATCACTAGGTCTGGTTGATGGTCATCAATCTCAATTTTATTTTTTTTTAAAAGTAGGAGTAAACAGCGGGTGACTTCATTCGATTTGTGTTCATGATTATGAACAATTGCTACTTTCATCTTACTCCTCCTTTTTTCTATCTAAACCTTCTTTAGTGTCGTTGAATTTTTGATAGTAATTGTCTTTTGATTTTCCTCGTCCATGAGAGAAAAGATGCTGCGCTTCTTGAATTTCTTCGCGAATCGTGGACATCTCTTCATCTAACTGATATGCTGCTTCTGCCGCACGTTGTAGCCGTTCTTTCATCTCTTCTGGAAAAGCACCTTGATATTTATAGTTCAAAGAATGTTCGATCGTTGCCCAAAAATTCATTGCTAAAGTACGTATTTGGATTTCTGCTAAAATCTTTTTCTCTCCTGTAATCAATTGAACAGGATATTCAATCACTAAATGATACGAACGATAGCCACTCTCTTTTTTATTTGAAATATAATCTCGTTCCTGAATGATTTGCAAATCTTTTCGGTTGCGGATGATATCCACAACTTGCCTAATGTCTTCAACGAATTGACACATAATACGAAGTCCTGCAATATCCTGCATTTCTTCTTCTAAACGATCAATTGGGATATTACGCAATGTTGCTTTTGTTAGAATACTATCGACAGGCTTTACTCGCCCCGTTACAAACTCAATAGGTGTATGTTTATTTTGTTCTCGAAACTGCTTGCGAATACCGCGCAGCTTAACTTTCATTTCTCCAACAGCCTGTTCATACGGTGCTAGAAAAAGCTCCCACTCTTTCTCCATCCTCATCCCTCTATTTCTTTGAATTTGATTCACAGCTTATTTTACCATAGAGCCGGTAAAAATAGGGTAATTTGAGAAATTGTCTCTATTTTTTCGACAATGGCGAATTTTTTAACTTCTAGTTCACTTTTCTTGACGTAAATAGGTAAAGTATGCAAAAATTGAATTAAATTAAAGAAAGTGGGTCAACAATCAGTGAGCGAGAATTTAGAAATAGAATTCAAAACATTACTAACTATTGAAGAGTTTTCTCGCACAGTTAACTACTTTCAACTAAAAGAAGAACAATTTTTTACACAAACCAATTATTATTTTGATTCAGTCGATTTTCAATTAAAAAAAAGACAGATCGGCTTAAGAGTTCGTACACTATCAAATAATGCAGAAATCACTTTGAAAATCCCTGAAGAAGTCGGCTTGTTGGAAATCAACGATGCTATTTCTCTTGAAGAAGCGCAGCAAATTGTTACGTCTGTTACACTTCCAAATTCTGGAAATGTATATAATAGACTGACTACTTTAGGAATCGATAAAAATGATTTACGTTTAATCGGCAGCTTAACAACTAAACGAGCAGAAATAAAACTTCCCCAAGGTTTACTCGCACTAGATGAAAGTTGGTACAATGAGCAGCATGATTTTGAGTTGGAATTAGAAGTAGATGATCCACATGACGGAAAGACTGATTTTATTGCCTTATTGGATACTTTGAGTATCAAAGAATGCCCGTCACCGAATAAAATCCAACGAATGATGATGAGCTCAAAAGAGAAAGATTAAGAAGTTATTATAGCAAAAACATATCATTTCATTTTTCCCAGATTTTCTGATAAATTAGGGACACTTAGTTGAGAAATGATGTCTAGTTGCAAAAGAGTCAAATTGGAGGAAGTATGAATGATTGAAATCTATCTGTTCGTTAATCCTTTGGGGGGCATTTGTCTCAACGTAGAAAAGGATATTTTGAAATTGGTTGAAACTGAAAATAAAAAAATTCAATTTCGTTTCATTCCGTTAGTTAATATGCGGACCATAAATCACCTTATTAAGTTGTTCGATATTCCATCACATGATATTGAACGTCGTAATCAATTGTTTGAAGACATCTATTCGGCAGCATTAGATTATAAAGCAGCACAACTACAAGGAAAGAAAAAAGGACGCCATTTGCTTTTAGGCTTGCAACAAGCTGTTGCAGTGGATAATATTCCCTACTCTTTAGAATTAGCCGAAAAACTAGTAGTGGATGCTGGTGGCGATCTAGATATGTTTAAAGTGGATCGTCAATCTGATTTTGTAAAAGAATCTTTTCAAACAGACCAACAAATTGCGCGCGAAATGGGTATTGTAAAACACCCTTCTGCAGTTGTTTACAATTATACATGTGATCGTGACTTTGGCGTACTCGTAGAAGATTGTGAATCTATGGATGAAATCAAAAAGCTTTGCGAAACATCCGAAGATAATCTACAGTATTTTCATGAAAAATTTGAGTTAAATCATTATAATGAGTCTCGAGTTCCACATGGACATTTACATTTGCTTTAATTTCTGATAATAAAGAGAATGATAAAAAAACAACCCTTTCAAAGTAAATTGAAGGGGCTGTTTTTTTATCATTCTTTAGTCTAAATCTCTCAATTTTTATTGTTCTAAAGATGCAACAAGTTCTTCTAATTCTCCTAGTCTCATT
Source organism: Enterococcus sp. AMC1252 (assembly GCF_058216515.1). Taxonomy (NCBI): domain Bacteria; kingdom Bacillati; phylum Bacillota; class Bacilli; order Lactobacillales; family Enterococcaceae; genus Enterococcus; species Enterococcus sp. AMC1252. The sequence continues at coordinate 1,212,059 of NZ_CM177097.1, read as the reverse complement.
TTAAAGACATTCATAGCATCTTCTATATATTGAGGTCTTGTCATATCTACTCCCGCTTTTTTCATTACTTCTATTGGATAGTCACTGCTACCAGACTTCAAATAAGTCAAATAGTTTTCCAAAGCATGTGGTTCCTTGGCTAATATTTTATTTGCCAATGCTGATGCTGCTGAAAAACCTGTAGCATACTGATAAACATAATAATTGTAATAAAAATGAGGAATTCGTGACCACTCTAGAGAAATTTCTGGATCTTTCATTACTTCTGGTCCATAGTACTTCTGATTCAACTCCCCATAATAATCTCCTAAGTATTCACTAGTTAACGGCGTTCCTTTCGCATCTTCAGTATGGATAAAATGCTCAAATTCAGCAAATTGTGTTTGTCTGAAAATAGTCCCTTTAAAACCATCCAAATAATGATTCAATACATACGCACGAATTCGAGGATCTGTTTCTGTTTCTAATAAATATTCTGTTAAAAGATTTTCATTTGTTGTTGAAGCAATTTCAGCCAAGAAAATTGAATAATCCCCATAAACATATGGTTGGTTATTACGAGTAAAATAACTATGAACACTATGCCCCATCTCATGAACTAATGTGTATAATTGATCCAAGCTATCATGCCAGTTCATTAAGATATAAGGAGCTGTATCGTAAGCACCAGATGAATAAGCACCGCTGCGTTTTCCTTGGTTTTCAATAACATCGATCCAGCGGTCATCAAAAGCCGTCTTCACTACATTTAGATATTCTTCTCCCATTGGATTCAAGGCAGTAATCGCCTTTTCCTTTGCTTCTTCATAAGAATACTTGATTGAAGCTTCGCCTAAGATTGGTGTGTACATGTCATACATATGAAGTTCATCTAGTTTTAACAAACGTTTACGTAAAGACACGTAACGGTGAAGCAGAGGTAGATTTTGATTTACCACATCAAGCAACGTATCATAAACACTTTCAGGGATGTGATTGTTACTCAAAGCTGCTTCTCTCGCAGATGAATAGTTGCGAACTTTTGCTTTATAATTATGCGCCTTAACATGTGAACTCAGCGTTTGCGCAAAGGTATTCTTAAACTGATCATAAACCTTATACAAGCCCTTAAATGCTTCTTCACGAACATTCCTATGGACATTCTCCATTAATTGTCCATACACGCCATGTGTAAGTTGTATTTTTTCGCCATTTTCATCTTCTATAACTGGAAACTTTAAATCAGCATTATTCAAAATAGAAAAGGTATTGCTGGATGCTTCAAAAATTTCACCTGCACCAGCCAATAATGCTTCTTGTTCAGCAGATAAGATATGTGGACGATCGCTCAAAATGTTTTCAATAAAATGACGATACGTTTCCAACTTCGTATTATCAGCGAAATAACCCCAAATCTTGTCATCACTTAATGATAATACTTCTGGCTCAAACCAAGCTACAGCTTCACTTGCTTGAGCTAGTAAAGAACTTGCTCTAGCATATAATGCTTGATAAGTTGTATTAGTCGTATCTTGATCATTCTTTAAATGAGCATAAACATAGATCACTTCGATTTTACGGTAAATGCTTAATAACATTTCTATACTACTTAAAAATGAATCACTATTTTTTCCTAATGTTCCCTTAAAATGTTCAACTTCCTTTAATTTCTCTGTCAAAGCTCGGAATGCTTCATCAAATTCTTGATCGTCTTTAAATATTTTCGTCAAGTCCCATGTTTTCTCAGCTGGTAAACTTGAACGCTCTGGTAATTGCTTTGCTTCGCTCATTATATCGGCTCCTTTTTTAATTATTCTTCATTGTTTTATCTTATCATATTTTTAAAAGGAGTAGCAGTGATTAGACAATTATTTTCAATAATCTGCAACCACTCCAATACACCATTAATTTTTTGATTATCTACTTCTGCTGTAATTTTCCAGCTATTGCCGATTTTTATCATATGGTTGCAAGCAATCATATATGTGAGTATTTGACTCAAACAATACGTTTGAACTGTCTTATAGGGGATATTTGGCAATTCATAAAACAAATCCTTTGATTTATCCAATTCCGCTTTTAGAACATGAATTAATTCAAAGTGCTCAATAACATTCTGATCAAAAAACTGTACCAATTCCCAAATGCGAGCTTTCAATAACAAGTCTGATCCTCTACAGCAAAAAATATGTAGACCAGGATAATAAAACCAATTTGGCAATTGAAGAATATGAAAACGCTTGTTATATAATTCCATTTGAACAGTTCTAATCTTTTCATCTCGTTTATATAATTTTTTACTTAACTCTAAATGATACTCACCGATAAGTTCTCCAATTTTAAACTTTCTTTGACTATAAATTTTTGATTTATTTGGAAATTTTAGAATTTCTAGTAGACATTCACTGTAAAATGACCACCTTTTCGATGACAGGTACGTTCTCTTTTTCCAATCTTCTTCTATATGGAAATGTACAGTCAACTCTTCCAATTCCCAATCTGCTGTCCATAAGTAAAAGCCTATCCTATCGGAATAACAACATAAATTTTTAGCCAACTCATTTAAAGTCCGGCCCTTTGAAAATAATTTTTTACCACAAATCCAAATAGGAATATAGCCATGTTTTTGATAATTTTTGGTTCGTTCGACCAATCGCTGTGTGCTTAATGAACTACATTGAATTTCTAAAGCAAGTTTCCCAATCAAAAGATCTGGACGCTGATTCAATTCTGGTAAATATTTTTCCAGTTCGTACCCAATAGATTTTTTCTCACACCACTTAGCAAAAGCATCTTTCAATGTTAAATGTTCGATTGTTTCACCTTCGGAATAAATGCTACAAGTGCTGTTATTATAATGAGAAAAATGCGGCAACTTTACTTTACCATTCTTAATCCTAACTGGATGACTACATGCTGGACAATAGTACATTTGACCTTTTAGTTCTTCGATCTCTTCTCTTGATAAGTGTAACAGTGTTACAACTTTTTTGTCTTTTGAATATGCGTTCAACATATCACTCACCTCATAATTAAGGTACGCTAAAACAATTTAATTTCATCAAAAAAACTGAAACAAAGCATAATCGCTTTGTTTCAGTTTTTTTAGTTTATTTAAAGTAATATCTTGTTAGCTCTAATGCATTACGTTCCATGATACATGTACCATATTCATTCAAAGTTTCAGGCGTAACTGTAGATAAATTAGCAAATTCCAATAGCTGAGCTAATTCATTTTCCACATCATTTTTTCCTAATTCATCCAATAAGAATATCGCTTGGAGATAATATGTTCCTTTAAATGTATATAAATTCGCTATTACAGACTGCAAGAATACTTCATTCGCCAGCTGGACCATTGTATCAAAATCGTCAAGCTCAAACACTAAATTCTTTACTGTACTATCTGCAAAATCCTGTGTTTCATCTGCAAAATCTTCTTCAATTTGTTTACGAATTATATTACTGACTTCTTCTGAGTTTAGATCACTAAAGCCTTCAAAATTAGATACTTCATCAATCGACGCATTCTTACTAATAAATAGTTCCAATCCATCGCTTTTTGGCAGAACCTGAAAGGTAACAGCTTCACTACCCTGAAATTCATCTTCCACATCAACTTCTTCTAAAATACTATAGAAAAAATTTTCTACTTCCTTGTGGTTGCCAAGTAAATCTAAAAAAGTGATCCCTCTGTCAGCTAGATCTTCATTACCAATCAACACACGTATTGTATTTTCATTGATATGTTCCATTTCCATGTCGCTACACCTCACTTTTGCTAATCAGGAAACTTATTCTTACGTACATTGTAGCGGAATCACGCCAAATGTAAAGGGAAAAGTAATAATATTGCTAAATAATCTGCTGTCTTAGTATAATCCTAAAATCTTGCTCTAACTGCTTATATGTACTTTTTCTATAATTATTTATAAAAAAAGTGATAATTCACTTACTATGTAGAGATTAAGACAAAAGAAAACCCTTGTCACAAGGACAAAGGTTCTCCTTTTACATTTTATAAACCTGCCATCAATTGCGCTTGACGTAATTCCAACTGCCTAACTCCTCTTGGCAAGAAACGTCGAATTTCATCCTCATTAAAACCAACCTGTAATCTTTTTTCATCAATCATTATTGGTCGACGCAACAATCCAGGATTCTCTTTTACTAACTCTAGCAAGTCCTGTAACGGAAGTTCATCCAAATCCATATTAAGTTTTTGGAAAACCTTAGAACGAGTAGAGATAATCTCCTCTGTTCCATCTTCTGTCATTCGCAAAATTGCTTTCAATTCAGAAATATTCAATGGTTCTGAGAAGATATTTCTTTCCTTGAATGGAATCTCGTGTTCTTGCAACCATGCACGAGCCTTACGGCAAGACGTACAACTTGGGGAAGTATAAAGTGTCAACATGTGCATCACTCCTTTATGTGATTTTCATCACTTTTTTGAAACAGGAAAATCTTCTGTTTTCCTATTTAATGTAAGTATACCCAATTTCTAATTAAAATACTAGCTCTTTTTTCAAAAAAAAACGTAGTTTTTCGTTATTTTACGTGTTTTTTTTAAATATTAAAATAAAGAATGGGTTTTTTCAACATAAAATTATAACGTTTTCAAAAACTTTAAAAATGGTACAGCTTTAATAATCTGCTATAACTGTACTAGTCTAAAAATTCTGACATTTTATTTTTTTCCAGTAATCCTGTTTTTTTTTTCTTTTAGCTGTATAATGATATCATGACTTTTTATTAATTGATTAAGGTGGTTACTTTATGGAAACTATTTTTTCAGGCATCCAACCTAGTGGTATTCCGACAATCGGAAATTACATTGGTGCAATGAAACAATTTATTGAATTACAAAATCACTATAACTGCTATTTTTGTATAGTTGATGAGCATGCGATCACAGTCCCACAAGATCCTTTGAAACTACGTCAACAGACACGTAGTCTAGCAGCCCTTTATCTAGCTGTTGGTCTTGATCCTAAGAAAGCAACGATTTTCATCCAATCTGAAGTATCTGCTCATGCTGAAGCTGCTTGGATCATTCAATGTAATACAACAATCGGTGAATTAGAGCGTATGACTCAATTTAAAGATAAATCCCAAAAAAACGGACGTACAGGAGTTAGTGCAGGACTTTTAACTTATCCGCCTTTAATGGTGGGAGATATTGTTTTATACAACGCAAACCTTGTACCTGTTGGCGATGATCAAAAACAACATTTAGAGTTAACACGAGATTTTGTAGAACGTTTTAACAAACGTTATGGACAAGCAAATCAAGAAATTCTGGTTCTCCCAGAAGTAAAAATTGCTGAACAAGGTGGACGTGTGATGAGTCTACAAGATCCAACCAGCAAAATGAGTAAGTCAGATTCAAATGCTAAAGGCTTTATCTCTATGTTGGATGAACCAAATATCATCCGTAAAAAAATCAAGTCAGCTGTAACTGATTCAACAGGCATTATTGAATATGATCCAGAAAACAAACCAGGAATTTCTAATTTATTAAGTATCTTCTCTGCCTCTACTGGTCGCTCAATTGATGAAATAAGTGCAGATTATGAAGGAAAAGGCTATGGTGAATTTAAAACAGATCTAGCTGAAGCAGTTGTTGGTCTACTAAGCCCAATCCAAGAACGTTATCTTGAATTATTAGCTTCAGATGAATTAGATGATATCCTTGATGCTGGTGCAGAACAGGCCCGCCTTGTCGCTAACAAAACATTGCAACGAATGAAAAATGCTATTGGTTTAGGAAGAAAGCCACGTAAAAGAAATTAACAAAAAAGCCAAGCTTAGCAGCTTGGCTTTTTTGTTAATCTCTAAATTGTGCATCATGCAACCGGCGATAATGTCCACCTTTTTCCAGTAACTCTTCATGAGTCCCTTCTTCTAATATACCAGTTTCACTAACAACAATGATTCTAGTTGCGTGTTTGATTGTCGCTAAGCGATGAGCAATAATCAGCGTTGTTCTACCTTCCGCTAGAGAGTTTAATGATTCTTGAATCACTTGTTCAGTCTCCGTATCCAAAGCAGAAGTTGCTTCATCTAAAATTAAAATAGGCGGATTTTTTAGGAACATTCGAGCAATTGCCACTCGCTGCTTTTGCCCTCCAGAAAGCTTTACTCCCCGTTCACCGATCATGGTATCCAAACCTTCGGACATTTGATCAACTACTTTTTCTAAATGAGCTAACTGGACGGCCTTTTGAATTTCGACTTCTGTCGCATCTAGTTTACCATAAGCAATGTTTTCCCTAATCGTTCCTGGAAATAGAAAGACGTCTTGTTGAACAATACCGATTTGACTTCTCAAAGAAGCTAGTGTCATATCTTGAATATTGATATCGTCAATGGTAATTTGTCCATCTGTTACTTCATAAAACCTTGGCAACAAGTTGCATAATGTTGTTTTTCCTGAGCCACTTTGTCCTACAAACGCTACTGTTTCACCTGGCACAATCTGCAAATCGATATGATTCAATACTTTCGTAGAATCTGCATAAGAAAATGAAACATCTTTATAGACGATATCGCCATGTAAATGATTCACAGTTAGCGCATTAGGTTTGTCTTGAATTGTAGGTTTCTTATCGATCTCTTCAGTAAATCTTTTAAACCCAGCAATTCCTTTTGGATAGCTTTCAATCATATTATTGACTTTTTCGATTGGGCGAACGAAAACATTTGACAATAGAATAAACCCAACAAATTGCCCATCTGTGATTTCGCCTTTAATTGTATAATATGCACCAAAAATCAGCGTAAACAAGTTAATGAGACGGATCAAAAAGTAATTGTACGCCGAACTGATTCCCATCACTTTATAAAATGTAATCTTAGATTGGCGGTAAGCTTGATTCAATCCCTCAAAACGTTGGCGTTCAAATGGTTCATTCGCAAAAGATTGTGTCACACGAATACCACTAACTGACGCTTCAACTCCTGCATTAAAGTCCCCAAGGTTATCATAAATTTTGGTATTGACTTTTGTCATCTTCTTATTAAAAAAGACTAATGCAATCGTAATAAAGGGTAAAACAATAAACGTAGCCAAAGCCAATTGTACATGGATTCGAAGCATCAAGTAAAATGATCCCACTAAGGTCATAACTGTTATAAATACATCCTCTGGTCCATGATGGGCAACTTCAGATATTTCAAATAAATCTGTTGTTAAGCGACTCATCAATTTCCCAGTTTTTTGATTGTCATAATATTCAAATGGCTGCGTCTGCAAATGTTCATATAATTCACGGCGCATATCCGTTTCAATATTTACTCCTAATTTATGACCAAAAAATACTACAATGTACTGTAAAAAAGTATTGAGTATATAAAATAAAAGCAGGCCAACGCAGGCTAATGCGATTAATCTAAAATTTCCTTTGGGCATGATTTTATCAATAACTTGATTCACAACAACTGGAAATGATAATTCCAGCAAACCAGCTAGAACCGCACAACCAAAATCCAAAATAAATAAGTGCTTATATGGTCGATAATAACTAAAAAAACGTTTTAACATAAACTCCCCTTTCTCTTGACACTATGTCTATTATACGCAAAGAAAGAATAGGATGCAAAGTTTGAAAACTAAGATAAGCCCAAAAATTCTATGTTTCTTGTAATAGATAATATCAATTATACCCCGAAAACATATTTATTATTTGCGAATAAATATATAAATAAAATATAATAACGACAAATGAATTTTCAGGTTGAAAAATAGTTCTTTTAACTATATTATAGATGAGGCTATATGTTTAATAGATAGCTAGTATTTATTATTTATAAGGAGTGTTTAAGTGAAAACAGCAAAATTAGTTATTGGCATTATTAGTATTATTTTATCATTGTTAGTCCTATTTCAATCTTGTGTTGCAGGCTTAGCAAACAGCATGCAAAATAATGGTGAAGCTGGTGGAAGTGCCGGCATGCTTTTAGCCATCTGTTTATTAGTAGCTGGAATTGTTGCCATTGCAACTCGTAATTCTTCTGGTAATGGCGGTTTTGTGGCTGCTGGATTTTATATTGCAGGAGGGATCATTGCTTTCTTACTAGCAGGAGGATACGGAGATTTATATATCTGGTCTGTATTGTCGATCATTTTTGGTGCTACCTTCGTTATTGGGGACACAAAAAAAAGAAAGTAGTATTGAATATAGATTCCCTAAAATCTAAACCAGAGAGAAGACATTCTCTCTGGTTTTTTATACATTTTGAAAAGTGCTATCCACTGTTATGTCAATCACTTGAAAAGACCAAAACAATTTGGTAAATTATAGCTATACATGTACATCATAAAAAACACCGATGAGTAGCTTATGTCTTGGGGAAGATAGGCCTGATCGGTGTTTCTGTTTTTTATTATACTAAATGTAGTTTTTTTTTACCACTTCAAAAATTTGCTATCGATATTACTTTTTTGAAGAATAATATTTCAAAATATGTTTTTTTATTGGCTTTCTGATTATGAAGTTACTGTTTGGATTGTGTATTTTTTATAGAAGTAAAATTATTTTCGTTACTATTTCACAAATACACAGTTTCTCTCCTATGTTACAATTAATTCGTTGTAAATATTTATCTATAAATGAGGACTAGGACGACTTGTGAATAATATTAGCTATTCTATCAATGATTACTATCTCTTTCACTAACTCATTATAGTCGGTTTCAGTCACAACAACGACTTGTCTGCTTTCTAATCTAAATTAAAATTTTCTTTCTGTTCTTTTGTGAAAAAGTTCGCTACAATGAAAGAGGATTTTGAAAATTTTTCTGAAAATAATTAAGGGGTGCAACTTTTTAAATGAAAACCATTGTTTTTGATGTGGATGATACAATTTATGACCAGCAACAACCTTTTAGAAACGCGATTAACTCAGTTTTTCCTTGTGTGAAAGCTGAAGATATGCATGCATTATACATTCGTTTTCGTTTCCATAGTGATGAAACCTTTCCAAAAGTCATGGCTAATGAATGGACACTAGAATACATGCGCTTTTACCGGATCAATGAATCATTAACTGATTTGAATTATCCGAATGTTTCACAAGAAGATGGACTAACTTTTCAAAAGACTTATGAAGATGAACTGGATAATATCGTTATGCATCCAGAAGTAAAAAAAGTGTTTGATTTTTTAAAAGAAAAAAACATTCCTATGGGTATTATTACAAATGGTCCTACAGACCATCAATTCAAAAAAGTAAAACAACTTCAACTAGAAAACTGGGTTCCAACTGACAACATAATTATTTCTCAAAGCACTGGCTTTCAAAAACCAGAGAGAGAAATTTTTGACCTTGCAGCTAAAGAATTTGGCATGGACTGTGAACGGACATTATATGTAGGCGATAGTTTTGAAAATGATATTGCTGGTGCTAAAAATGGTGGCTGGAAATCTTTATGGTTTAATCATCGTCTAAGAGAAATGCCTGCTGATGAAGAAGCTTATCACATAAAAGAGGTCACTTCATTTGAGGATTTATTCCCTACAATTCAATCATTATTTTCATAATAAAGTAAAAAAATACAGTCTGTACTTAAAAAATCTGAGTATAGACTGTACTTTTATTTTATTCACCAATACTTAAGATCATTCGAATATCATCTTCAGTCATTTTAGCTAGTTGTTCTTCATTTCCTTGGATCACTTTCTGGAATAATTCACGTTTCTCCTGCTGTAAAGAATCCATCTTCTCTTCAACAGTCCCTTCTGCAATCATACGCCACACTTCTACAACATTTTTTTGACCGATTCTATGTGCACGTCCTGCCGCTTGTTCTTCCACCGCTGGATTCCACCATAAGTCATAAAGTATCACAGTATCAGCACCAGTTAAGTTTAGGCCCGTTCCACCAGCTTTCAAAGAAATTAAAAAGACATCTTTTTCACCAGCATTGAATGCATCTGCCATAGCCATCCGTTCTTTAGGTTTTGTACTTCCTCTTAAATAAAAAGTTGATAAACCTAAGTCATGTAATTCTTTTTCAATGATCGATAACATACTGGTAAATTGTGAAAAGAGTAATACTCGTCGATTATTTTCTTTAGCAGCTACTAACAAGTCCTTGACTTGCTCTAATTTTCCAGAACCACCTGTATAGTCATCAATAAATAAACTAGGATCACAACAAATCTGGCGCAAACGAGTCAATCCAGCGAGAATACTCAAGCGATTCTTCTTAAAAGCATCTTGATCCATTTGACTAACATCTTCTTGCATTTGTTTTAGATAGGCTAAGTAAACTGTTTTTTGCTCTTCTGTTAGAACACTGTACAAATTACTTTCGATTTTATCAGGCAAGTCAGCTAGTACTGTTTTCTTATCTCGTCTTAAAATAAACGGCTGAATCATTTTAGCTATGTTTTCTGGCTTCATTGACCTGAATAAAGTTTTTGATGGAAATAAACCTGGTATGATCATTTGGAAAATCGACCATAACTCATCTAAATTGTTTTCGATTGGCGTTCCACTTAGTGCAAAACGTTGAGGAACGTTTAAACTTTTTAAAGCTTGGGCTGTTTTCGTTCCACTGTTTTTCACCATTTGCGCTTCATCTAAAATCAAGTAGCCTAAATTCAACTCTTGATACATATCAATATCTTGTCTAAGACTCGCATATGACGTGATTAAAACATCTAAATCCTCTTGGTTGGCTAATTTTTCTCGTTCTGATTTATTTCCAGCTACGACTTCAGCTTGTAGATCAGGAGCAAATTTCTTTAGTTCCGCTGCCCAGTTATAAATCAAACTGGCTGGTGCCACAATCAAAGCAGCACCTGTTTGTTTTTGTTCTTCTTTTTCAGATAATAAATAGGTGATCGTCTGAAGTGTTTTCCCCAGACCCATTTCATCTGCCAAAATACCGCCAAATTGATAATAACTCAGCATTTTTAACCATTTAAATCCATCGATTTGATAGCTTCTAAGTGTAGCTTGGATTTTTTTTGGAAGGACCGCTTCAAATTTTTCTGGATGGGTCAGATTTGCTACCATTTCTTTAAAAGAGTCTGAAAAATGAGCTCTAGTATTGTTTTCAAGCATATTTTCAATCATCAAACCTTGATTTCGTGGTACTTGAATTGTTCCTTGAACGTTTTTCATATTTTTTCTCAGCATCGTCAGAACTTCACTTGTCTGTTGAAACTCTTCTGAATCTAAAGATAAAACTTCACCTGTTTCCAACGTGTAAAAACGATCATTACGCAATAAACTTGCTAAAACAGCGTCAATTTCCTGCTCAGCTATTCCAGTGATATCAAAGCGTACATCTAACCATGAATCAGAATCAGAAACTTCTATTAATGGTTGATGATGGGCGGCATCCAAATAGAGTTCTCGTAATTTTTTTCCCATTCGAACTTCACCTAGACCTCTAAATGTCGGAACTTCTGCTTTAAAAAAATAATATAGACGCTCACCAGCAGGTAGCGGCTTTTCATAACCGTCAACAACTTTTTGATAGCCAAATGCGGTTAATTGTTCTAGAATTTTTTGCTCTTTTTTACTATCACGAACTACTTCTTGATTGGCTCCAGAAGCAACTGAATGCTCTTTATCAGTTGAGAAAACTACTTCTCCATAAGTAAAGTCGACTCGAACTTTGATCATTCCTTTGATCTTTCGAAAAATAAAAATTGCTTCTAATTGATGATATACCACCTCTTGGACAACTTCTTCACTGACGTTTACGATTCCTAGCTTTTTTAACAGAGGAATCACTCCACCGAATAGATCGGACAACTCAGATTTCGCATAAATGATCTCAGGTTTTTCGACTCGTTTTAATAGCTGTAATAATGTTGTATAAATTGCTTCTTGTTCTTGCGAAAAAATATAGACTTGATCTTTACTAAGTCCCCACTGATAGTGAGATAAAAACGTTGTGATCTGATCATCGATTGCTAATATATATTGGTCCTCTGTTTGTTTCCTTACATCAAAAAAGATTGGTAATGCTCCTGTTGCAAAGGACAGATGGCGATACTTTTGACCTTCATCATTTAGTTGGAAATGAGGGAGTTGACTCATTTTTTCAAGTAGTGTTCTTCCTTGATCGATTGGTAAAATAAGATACCTTTTGTCGATTTTTCCTTTTACTTGGACCCCATTAGCACCTAATAATTGACTCGTTTGATAAATTGCTGCCAGCTGTTCCAACAACTCTTGATTTTCAATTGAAAAAGCTTCTTTCACTAAATCAAAATGATGCTGCTTATTGATCAAAAAAGTACCTTCTTTTTGGAATGACTGGAAGAACTCACCAATATTTTTAATAATATACGTTTTAGGTTTTACCCCTCGATTTCCGAGACGTAATGAAACACCTAAAACAGCTAACTCTGGATAATAACTGTTCGTCTCAATAACGTCCACGATATACTCCACGGTCAATGGTGTGACCTTACTTTTTTCTTCTATGTGATTTAACTTAGCGAAACCTTTGGTGAACATCTCTGAAATAGACAACGTTCGTTTTTCAAAATGGACTGGTTGATCCGCTTTTATGATTCGGGAAGTTCCCTTTTGGCGTAAATACAACTCAACTGCAACAGTGTGCTTACAATAGCCATGATCCTTCCAATACGGGCACTCACAAATATCATTTTCTTTAGCAGTTCCATCTAACTGTATGCGATAAAGTTCATTCCCCAATACTTCTGCATGCCAGATTTTTTTTTCAGGATCTTGCACAACTGACAGAACTCTACCTTCTTTCATATATTCCCTACCGCGTTCAACGATTCTTTCTGGAATACTCCACTTCATTTTCTCACCCCCTCATTTAGGCCTAAGCCGTTTGATAGGTCACTTGACTTTGACCATTTCCATTTGTTTTGATTTGTAATTGTTGAGGAATTCTTGCCTTTAATTCACTCACATGACTGATAATACCGATCATTCTTCCTTCATTTTCGATTGTTTCCAATGCCTCCATTGCCATTTCTAAAGCTTCTTCATCTAAAGAACCAAATCCTTCATCAATAAATAAGGCTTCAATCAAAACACCGCCAGCTTGCTCTTGGATCACTTCTGCTAAAGACAGCGCCAGAGCCAGAGCTGCAATAAAACTTTCACCACCAGATAATGTGTGAGCACTACGAGTATTTCCAGCATTATCATCATACACGTTGATTTCAAGCCCCGTTTGATTTTTATAACTCCCAGAATCTTGATTCAATTCAAATTGATAACGATTATTTGTGAGTAAGCTTAAACGTTGATTTGCTACTTTTAAAACTTCCTCCAAATAAGTTTGTAAAACATATCTTTCTAAACTAGTTTTTCTTGGATTATCGCCATTGATTGTTGCCGCCAATTGATGCAGTGCGGTTACTTCTTCCCATTGATGTTCTACAGAAGCAATCAATTCGTTTACTTGTTTTTTGATTTTTTCATTAGATTGGATCTTTTCTTGTTGTTGATAATAATTGGCTTCTTTGGTTTGAAGTGAAACCGTCAATTGTTCAATTTCATCAATTAAACTGCTGGTTTCTGGTTGCTCTTTATTTTCCAATTTTTTCTCTAGTTCAGTCAATTGAAATGCCAGCTGCTCTTGTTTCCTATCAAAAGTCGTTAGCTCTTCTTTGATTGTCTCCAGTTTTGGCACTTCTCTCAATAAAACCCGCACAATAGTTTCGTCTAGTTCAAAATTTGATTCTTGTACGGCTTTTCCAAATTGTTCTTCTAATAACGTTTTCTCCGCTAAATTTGTTGCTTGTTCTTTAGCAAGATGTTCTTCACTATTTTTTAACAATAATTGACTTTCTCTTACTTTGGTTAGCTGTTCATCAATTTCTTGTTGTTGTCTTTCCCATTGTGTTATCTGATGTTCAAGGTATTGTTTTTTTTCTGTTATTTCAGCTAAAGAAAGTTGTTCATCAATTAATTGTTCCGAAATCGTTTTTAGTTTTGTTTGACTTGCCGTTTGTTCCAAGTATTTCTCATTGACGATTTTTTCTTGTTCTAGCACTTTTGATTGTTGCTCTTTAACTGTATTTTCAAGTTGAATAATATGATCCTCAGCGATTTTAACGCGCTCCAATGCACGTTCAATTTTATCAGCAGTATCCCGAAAATTCCCGGTGACTAGTTCGATTCCATCTGAAGTTAATGGCCCTTTTAAAGTGATAATTTGTTTTTCTTGCAACACGTTGAATAATGAATCGACTTTGTTTTGTTGCTCTTCTAATTCTTTTTGCAGCTCCTTTTCAGCCTGCTTAGCCTGTACAACTTGTGCTTGTAATTTTGCAACTGTTGCTTCTTGTTTTTGAGCCATCTGTTCAATTTCATTGAGTTGATTTTCGATAGATTGAACTTCCTCCAATGTAAATTCTTGGTGCTCTTTTTGACTTGGATGCTCAACTGAACCGCACACAGGACAGGGCTCGCCGTCTACTAAAAATAAACTTAATCGGCTGATTTGCATCTTTGCCCATTGGCTTTTTTGTTCAGCAACTTGTTGGTAGATCTTCTCTCTCTCATCCACTGCTTGTTCTCGTTCAACATCCATAATAGTCAACTGTTCTAGAATAGTATTCTTTTTTATTTCAAGTTGTTGTCGTTGTTTCCAAGCATCTAAAAAAGTCAGCCATTGCTCTTGGTGTCGCTCTAATTCTAGTTGTTCTTTTTCAATTAGGGCTTTCCCTTCTATAACCACCAGCTCTTTTTGATAGGCTTGCTCAGCACTAGCTTGTATTTCTCTTGCTTTACTAAGTTTTGTTGCTAAAGCTTCGATTTCTAGATGATTTGTTTCAATCGTACTCGTAACTTTCTCCTTTTCTGCGTATAAAGGAATTTGAAATTGTAATTTTGTTACCTGTTCTTTAGCTATATTCATATCAGCTGATTGCTCTAGATTTTCTTTTTTTGTTTTTTCCAATTGCTGAGTCACTGTTAGCTGAGCGACTTGTTGTGACTGATTGATTTTCAATTCTTGCTCATAAGTTGAAATCAACTTAGCTTTCTCATCGATTTTCTCAATCAATCCTTGATGATTTTTCACCCATTGAAGTTGTTGCTCCTCTGATCGTAATTTTTCAATCATCTCAGCAGTTTGATCTAACTCATCTTTTTGTTTTTTGAGATTTCTTTGTTTTGTAAACTCATTTACTAACTCTTCTACAACAAATTTTTCTTGTTCTTTTTGCTGCTTTTGCTTTTGTAATTCAGATAATGTTACTTTATCTATCTCCTGTTGTTTAATCATTGCTTCTTGCTGTAAATCTAATGCAGCTAATTGTTGCTCTATCACTAACTCTTTCAGTGATTCTTCTTGCCAATAAAGTTGATCCAATTTAGCTTGGATCGTTTGCTGCGTTGCTTCGATTCCTTTATTAACTGTTTTCAATTGTGCCTTCAGTTGCTCATTCAACGTTTGATACAATTGAGTCCCAAATAAGTTTCGGAGAACTTTTTCTTTATCGTTACTATTGGCAATCAAAAAGGTTCGGAACTCTCCTTGAGGTAAAAGAACAATCTGAGCAAATTGGGTTGCATCTAAATGCAACAGTTCCTGGATAAAGCTGTCTACTTCGCGACGTTTTGTATATTCTCGAAGTTCTTTCCCAGAATGATCTTTGACAATCAATGAAATCTTCGCACTTTGAGTTCTAGTACCGTCACCGCGTTTTTTATAAAGTTCTTGTTCTGGCTTTCTAGTGATCTCATAAAAATAATCTCCGTGAGAAAAAGTCAAATGAACCTCAGTTGGTTCTGACGGATCAGCAAAAGTTGAACGCATCTCTTTTCCTTGACGCAGCTTCCCAGAACTTTCACCAAATAAAGCATAGCTCATCCCATCAAAAATCGTTGTTTTCCCTGAACCAGTCTTTCCGCTGATCAAAAATAAAGAAGAATCTTCAAACTTGTTAAAATTAATCGTTTCAGCAATATAAGGGCCAAAGTTTTTCAATGTCAGTGTTAATGGTTTCAACTTATTTCCCTCTTTCTGCTTGATGAAGCTCTGTCAGATTGTCTTTGATCCACACTTGTTGTTGTTTGGTCAATTCTTCTCCTGTTACTTCTGAAAAGAATTGATCTACTAGCTCTGTTGGTGCTAAGGCTTTGATTGCTTTTTTTGTTTCGTTATTCTTCTGTTGTAATTCTCTTCCAAATAATCGTTCGACACCGATCACTCTTGGGTAAATCTGTCTTAGCTGATTCATCATATTAGGAATCACAGCGCGATCCGTTAGTTGAATATGTAAGTAATTTTCGCGATTGAACGACTCGTAAAAATTTTGAGCAGTTAACTCTTTGAAGCTTCCTTCGATTTGCACAATATCTCTTAATGGTTGAATCTCTTTAAATTCAAATGTAGTTTCGCCAACTTGAGTATCTACGATCCAAACCCCTTTTGTTTGATTCATTTCTGATAAAGAAAATTTTAATGGCGATCCGCTATAACGTGCATTTTCAGCCTGCAATGCATTTTTCCCATGCAAATGACCTAATGCTACGTAGTCGAATGATTCTAATAACGATAATGGTACAGTATCCAAACCACCTACCATTAGTTTTGTTTCCGAATCAGACTTTTCACTACCCGCTACAAAAAAATGACTAATTAGAACATGAGCCATATCTGGTTTGAATTGTTTCTCCATTATAGTGATTACTTCTTTCATCGCTTGTTCGATCGTGCGAATTTCTTCATTATCAAAATATATACGAGCTGAAATTGGCTCAAAATAAGGTAATAAGAAGAATTGAGTATTCCCCATCTCAACTGGGCTAAAAGCTTGATCCAGACGTGTATTCAGATGAAAATTTGATTGAATAAACCAAGGTCCACCCGTTTCTAACCGAGTACTGCTATCATGATTACCAGAAATTGCCAATACTGGAAATTTCTTTTGCAAATTCATCTCTACAATCATTTGATTGAAGACTTCGATTGCCTCAACAGAGGGAACCGATCGATCATATAAATCACCTGCGACGACGATTGCGTCTACTTGTTCATTCTTAGCAATTGTTAGAATTTGTTTGAACGCATCTGTCTGTTCTTCTAATAAATCATAGCCATGTAATTTTTTGCCAATATGCCAATCTGCTGTATGTAAAAAACGCATGATTTCACCACCTAAAAAAGTCCTTCTTACTATTATACCAAATTTATGAAGAAATATATGGTTCAAGTACATAGAATTTTTCTGAAAATAAAAAAAGCTTGAAATACAACTCTTCAAGTCATACTCAAGCTCTAACAAATATATATACAGACACATTTACTTTTCTTTCACTTCATATTTAAAATTAGGATCGATCTCATGATCTAAGCTGTCAAAAGTAGCTTGCATTCTGCGTTCAACCTCAGCAATACCTTCTTTGTCCATCTTAGCAATATCACTGACATCGATTGGTTCGCCAAAACGAACAGTCACTCGACGTCGCTTAAATAAATCCTTCAAAGTCAAAGGTCCTTGATAAACAGCCGGTACAATTTTAACTTTGGCCATTTTAGCGATCAATGCCACACCACCTTTTAATTCAGATGAATGACGAGTTCCACTTGGAAACATCACCAAACTTAAATCTGTGCTTTTTAAAGATTTTACAGGTGTTTTGATTGCACTGGGACCAGGTTTTTCTCGATCGACAGGAAAGGCATTCGCATGTTTCAAAATAAAACTTAAAAATGGATTTTTAAATAATTCCTTTTTAGCCATAAAACTAAACTTTTTTGGTGATCCTCCGACAGCAAGGTACAAAGGTTCCCACCACGTTCTATGAGGTGCAACTAAAATATAATTTTCATTTTGAGGAATACGATCTTTCTTTTCATAGTGTGCATTGCCGTTTATAATGAATAAAACAACCCGGACAACGCCACGCATAAATGTAAAAAACATGTTCTTCTTCCTTTCTTTTCACTAGCTATAAGTATGCCGAAAACTGACGCTTTTGACAAGTCTTTTTCACAGGTTTCTTCTAATCTTAATTGTAGTATAATATAAGGATATCTTCTGTTCCATCAAAGAGCTTTACTATATAATTTAAGTAAACTGGAGGTTACGTTGATGCTCGACTGCAAATCAATGAATTTAGAACAAAATGAAGCCCATTTGATTGTGCTCTTTCTGAAAACCAATAAGAAGAAAAAATGTTTCATCCGAAAAAAATACGCCATTCTCTTTAGCTTTGTACGATAATGAGCATTATATTGGTGGTATTACAGCAAACAAATGGATGAATACACCCCATATTTCTTTGCTAGCTATCAATAAAGCTTATCGCAGTAAAGGATATGGCAGTCAACTACTCAAAAAAGCAGTAACCTTCGCTATCGAATCAGGTTCTAGCCTGATAACGATCAATACACAAGACTATCAAACAAAAACGTTCTATGAAGAACACGGCTATCAAGTATTTGGGCAACTAATGGATACACCTTTTACTGGCACCACAAAATATTATGTAGTGAAACGAATCTCAACCGAAAAAAATTAAAGGACTGAATTGAACATGTTATTACCAGGTGAACGGATCGATCAATTATTCGCAGATGACATCCAGATTATTCAGAGTAAGGAAGTATTTTCTTTTTCAATAGATGCTGTCTTATTAGCAAATTTCCCAGCATTACCTAAAAAAGGCACTATTGTTGATCTTTGTGCAGGAAATGGTGCTGTTGGCTTATTTGCCAGCCGAAAAACAAAGGCTAAGATCACACAGATCGAACTACAAGAACGTTTAGCAGATATGGGCAAAAGGAGTATTCAACTAAATCAGTTAGAAGAACAAATGCACATGATCGAATTAGATTTAAAACAAACAACTACCGTAATCAAGCCTGACTCAGTTGACTTGGTTCTATGTAATCCTCCCTACTTTAAAGAACTACCAACCAGTCAAAAAAATCCTAATCCTCACTTAGCAATTGCGCGTCACGAAATTCATACGACACTAAATGAAGTCGTTGAGGTATCTGCAAAACTTTTAAAAACAAATGGTCGACTGGCAATGGTCCATCGTCCTGATCGCTTTTTAGATATTTTACATGCAATGGAGTCTGCTAATATCGCACCCAAACGCGTTCGTTTTGTTTACCCCAAAGTCGGAAAAGAAGCCAATACCTTATTGATCGAAGGCATCAAACAAGGTAAAAAAGAGGGCTTTCGTGTTTTACAGCCATTATTTACGTATGATGAACAAGATAACTACTTACCAGAAATGAAGGCGATGCTCTATGGAAACTGACCATTATTTTTACGTCCTGCTCTGTAAAGATGATACTTTTTACGGCGGCTACACCACAGATCCTAAACGACGTTTAAAAGAACACAACAACGGTACCGGCGCAAAATACACACGACTGCCTTCTCGCTTGCCTGCTAAAATGATCCACGTTGAAAAATTTAGTAGCCGCAGTGAAGCGACTAAAGCGGAATATGCTTTTAAAAAACTAACAAGAAAACATAAACTCGCTTATTTAAAAGAGAAGGAGCAACGAAATGAACCTCAAGAAAAAAATTTTACTAATAGAAGATGATCAGAATATTTGCGATTTGATTCGTCTCTTATTCAAAGATAAGTATGAACTGACAATCAAAAATTCAGGTACTGAAGGAATTCTTGAGACTACAAAACATTCTTATGATTTAGTTTTACTTGATCTAATGCTTCCAGGAGTCACTGGAGAAAGTGTGCTTCAAACAATCAGAAAATCTTCTAATATTCCAATCATTATACTTACGGCAATCGATACTAAAGAGAAAGTAGTTGAGTTATTGCGAAGTGGTGCCAATGATTATGTGACCAAACCTTTTCATATTGAAGAATTGGAAGCCAGAATTGATATCCATATCCATCAAACTCGTGTCGAAAAAGTCTCTGTTCTTGTATATAAAAATTTGAGTTTAGATACTGAACGATATGAAGCTATCATCAATGGAAGCCATTTAACTATTTCAAATAAAGAGTTCCAACTGCTAGAGTTATTGCTACGTCATCCAAATAAAATCTACACTAAAGCCAATTTATATGAAGCAATCTGGCATGATGCCTATATCGGTGGGGAAAATACTGTGAATGTGCATATTAGTTCGATTAGAAAAAAATTAAAAGAACTTGATCCTAATGAAGAATACATTGAAACGATTTGGGGAACAGGGATTCGCCTAGCAAAGGAGGCATGATCAGATGATTTGGACGTTCGTATTTGCGGTACTTTTTTTAGTTACTATTAGTTATCTTTTATTCATTTTGAAAGACTTACACCATATCATCAAACAATTGACCTATATCACTGAGCATGAAACCAATGCGGAGCTAACTTCTACTTCAAAGAATAAATTAATCCGAAACTTGCTCTCTAAAAACAATCTATTGATTAAAAAAAACAAACATTTTTATCGAGAACAGCGGCAAAAAGAAAAGCAAGTTCAAACAATTTTAACTAATTTGACCCATGATTTAAAAACTCCTTTAACTGTTTCATCTGGCTATAATCAACTGCTTTTAAAAGAGATAGAACGTGAAGACCATAAAGACTTGATCAAAAAAATTGATACAAGTTTAATGGATATCTCTCATTATTTAAGTTACTTGATGGAGTATAACTTAATTCAAGAAAAAGAAATCAGATTAAATCTGGAAACAGTAAACGTTTCTGAGATTTTACAGGAAAATCTTTTTACTTATTATGAAGAGTTTGAACAACAACAAATTCAGTTAAAAATAGATATTCAAGAACAACAACTACTTATACTAGATGCTTCTGTTTTACAACGTTTGCTTCAAAATATTTTAGGTAACATTATAAAACATGGTCAGCAATATGCTGTGATTAGATTGGAACATGTGACTGAAGGTATTCAGATCACTTTTTCTAATGGATTAGCAAAACGCATTGACAATGTTCAAGTTTTTTTTGATCGTTTTTTTACGGAAGACTTATCTAGAACCAATAAGAGTACTGGTTTAGGATTAAGTATTATTAAAGAATTAGCTAGTTTACTGCATAGCGAGGTTGTATTGAATGCAGAGAAAGATGAGTTTCAGTTAGTGTTGACTTTAAAAAATAATTTGAAAATGTAATTTGTGCTATAAAAAAGATACGAGGCTAGGACATAACTCTACGAGTTACATCCTAGCCTCAAAGTGTCACAAGCGTAATCTTTAAAATACGCAAATTTTGTCTCATTCGTTTAAAAGAACAGATGAACATTATAAAATTGTACAGTCGTAAGTAAACTAATCAAAATTAAGAAGATTGTCAGCCGCTTTACTTCATTTTTACGCCAAGTCACAGTTAGCCAGATGATCATGACAACGGTGAATATTGGTAACAACCAATTTATATAATATAAAAGCTGCATTGAAGAAAAAACGATTGTCATATTCATGACAAATTTTAATATCATGACAACGGCGGTCACCATAACAAGTAATCCAACTGTTGAAAAGGCTACAAGTACGCTATAATTACGTGACCAGCCATCAACTTTCTTTTTGAGTTTTTGTTTGATAAATTTAATGAGCAAATAAATCAATGAACTTAAAAAAGCTACAAAAGAAACGGTAAAGGCAATAAAATTAAACAATTGTGTATTCTGAAAAGATACTGGTATAGAATCAGTCGTCATTCCGTTCCCCATCGTAAGGACTTGTCCCTTTTCATTTAATTTAAAATATAGGTATTTATCCTTCGATCCCTTTTTAACTTTTTGATAGATCCCTGGTTTTGTTTCCACATAATGAACGCCTTTTTTTGATTGAGGTGATCTTACATTAATTCCACCAGCTTTGTTTGCTGTGACAACCATATCAAAATCAGCAATGATATAAGCTACTTTCCCCAAAGTCGAAACAGGTTGTCTTGCCATTCGATAGCGCCCAGTTACTTTTTGATCACTTGGACTTATTTTTACCGATAAATCAGAATCTGTGTTATCTTTCCCTATTAATAGTGTGTTTAACTCGCTTCGTATTCCTGTTGCTTCATTATTTAGGTTCATTAATAAGATATAGCTAAGTCCATCTTCTGGAACTAAATTTAGTTGTGAAGAAAAGCCTGCTGAATTTCCACCATGTCCAATGAGGCGCTTACCAGCTACTTCTTCCTCCCAAAAACCATGAGCGTTACCTAGTGCGCCTGACACTATCCCATGTGAATGCGTCTGAATCTGTTTTACCGTTTCCGTTTGCTCAAAGAAATTGTATGGTCTTTTTCCTTCATTATTTAACAAAGCCAACATAAAATGCGTCATATCTGTTGCAGTTGACTTTAGTGCACCTGCTGGAAAATCGTTTGTAAGAGCCTCATTTGGGGTCGCTTTTTCAAATTTTGAACCATCAAACATGTAGCCAAAACTTTTATTGTCTTTTATTATAGGCTGATCATCATAAATCATGGAAAATGTTGAACGATTCATTTGAAGCGGTTTTAGTACAGCTTGATTCATATACTTCATATAATCTTCGCCTGTTACTTGTTCAATGATGTAGCCTGCTAAGTTTGCACCATAATTCGAATAAGACGTGACTGTTCCAGGTTCATAGACTTGTTTAGGCTGTTCTTCTTTTGTAATCGTTTCTTTTAATGGTTTTAATTGCCCAATACCATTTAAGTCCATACCTTCGATTTTTTCTTCGAATCCTGCTGTATGGTTCATCAAATCTAAAATGGTTATTTTTTTGTCGAAGGCTAAGTTCAAGATTCCTTCTGGCAAATAATCTTGAATATCTGCATTCAGGTCGACTTTTCCTTCTTCTGCCAATTTCATCAACATACTCCAAGTAAAAATTTTCGTAACAGACGCCAATTCAAAAACTGTATTGTCTGCGCTAACAGGGGTTTTTTTCTCAATATCTGAGACACCATACCCTTTCGTTAAAATGACTTTTCCATCTTTGACGATTCCTATTGAGGCACCTGGAATTTCTTTTCCAATATATTTGTCCATAATTTGATCTATTTGCTTTTCAATCGAAGCATCTGAACTTGTTTCTTTCAGACCTTCTTGTGCATACCCTAATAGACTTGATTGTAAAAACAGAACCATCATTCCTACAACTGTAACTATTTTTTTCATTTCCTCACCTCTATATTTTTTTAATATTTATCCTTTTGCTATCGTTTTCTATATCTATACTTCTTTTTGATTCAAATAATTTAGTAAATCGCTTCTCGATAAAATCACGAATACTTCATAGTAAATCTCAGATTCCAAGCTATTGTCAAAATAATACGCGATGCCTTCTTCCGAATATCCTAATTTGATCAAAAAATCACTTATTTCAGTTTTACTAGTTAATATTATTTTCTTTTCAAATGAAGTTGACATATTTTGTTTATCAAAGCTAATGTCTGGATACCTTTTTTGAATATATTCATTAACTTTTGTGACATCTATTTTATTATTCTCTACATAAAAAATCACCATTGATATCACCCTAAGACCTTGTATAATATATTTAAGGTTTTTCTCTTTCAATTTTTACTGGATATCCTTAGGAACCATTCTCACTGTTCTAATCAATACAACATACCGTTTAACTTGTCCTTTTTATTTTCGCTTTGACTACTTCAATATTTATTAAAATTCTTTCTTCTTAATGACCAACTTGCTAATGACAATCGAACAGGTAATAATTACTATATTCATTAATATATAAGGAATCAATTTTTCACCAGAAAGCTCATAAAAGGCCATATTCTGTGTAATATCAAAGAAACTAATATACCTCATCCAACTCCATCCAGTATTCCAATTGATCAATTGAATAATCAGTGGAAATACAGCAATAAAACTAGTGACTATCGCGTTGCTCATGGTAATAATTAGTAAGATGTTCGCAAAACTGTAAATCACCCCAATACTGAGCACTAAGCAAATTGTTGCAAAAAACATATTTTTAAATAATTCTCCAACATTAATATCTGAGATACCATATTTTAAGAAAGAGCATACAAAGGTTGCAGCGAAATAAAGAACTGTGCCTAACATAACCGTCAAGAGTTGTGTGAGAAACTTTGAAATGATAAACGTGGTACGACAAACCCCTGAAGTTAATGTACTTTTATACGCTCTATGTGAAAATTCATAGCCGGATACCATTATAAAAAATCCAATAAAGAAGTAATTTAAAAATGCATATGACGCTACTGCTGATTGAAATGAAATGTTTGAATTCCATATCGAACGTCGAATCACTAACATTAGGTTATAAGTTTTCTCATTTTGACCGACGGTTGGAAAATGTTTGAAAATAACCGTCATACCTGCCATACCTACGATTCCTAATAAAATTATATAAAAACCTTTTGAATGAAATAATCGATAAAAATCAGCTCTCAACAAGCGCAACATCAGTCTTTCCTCCAATACTTCTTACTAGATCGGCATAATAATCTTCTAGACTGTTCTCTTTTTTCCCTATAAAATCTACCAAAATGCCATTTAATACAAGTAATCGATTGATTTCTCCAACAGACATAGCTTCAGAAGCAATATGAATTTCATCTTGTTGAATCACCTCAAATTGATCTCCTATACTTTCCCTTAATAGCATAGCTGTCTTATTGATATCATCTACTTTTACAACAATCATTTCTGTATTAGAAGCATCAAATTCAGATTTTGTTAGTTGTTTTATCAGTTGGCCATCATGAATAAAACCAAAGCGAGTCGATACATGATAAAGCTCTGTTAAGATATGACTAGAAATTAAAATAGTGGTATTTTTTTCGCGATTGATTCGCTCTAAAATCGCCCTAAACTCAATGATTGCAATAGGATCCAATCCATTGATTGGCTCATCTAAAATCAGAAGGTCAGGATTGTTTACTAAAGCCATCGCAATTCCCAAACGTTGTTTCATCCCCAATGAGAAATTTTTGAATTTTTTCTTTCTTGTATCAGCCAAATTAACAAAGTCCAAGGTCTCATCAATCGTCGATAAATCATGGATTCCCTTTTGAATACAGATATTTTTCATATTCTCATAAGCCGACAAATTATGATAAGCCGCTGGCTCATCAATCACAGCCCCAATACGTTCTAAGATATGACTATATTCTTTCGTCTGTTTACTTTTTCCAAAAAGAACGATTTCACCTGCTGTTTGCGCTGTTAAGTCTGCAATCAATTTCATAATTGTAGTCTTACCTGCACCATTTCTTCCAATCAATCCGTAAATATCTCCTCTTTTAACTTCTAAAGACACATTTTTCAGTGCGATCTCATTTCCAAATTTTTTTCCTACGTTTCTCAAAGATAATACTATTTCAGTCATTATTCTTCGCTCCGTTTCTTTTAACATACTAACTTTACCAAGTAGTTCTTAATTGGTCTCTTAAACAATTATTAATTATTTCTTAAATCTAAAAAAACCTCAACCGAATGAATGGCTGAGGTTTTTGACTTTCTTATTTAAGTTCTTGTTTGACCTTATAAAGTAAAAATAATAAAAATATCAGATTCAGAAGTAAAAATGGTACCATAAAATCTTGAATAATCAAACTGATTGCAATCCATGCCGCAAAATAAAGTGTACTTTTACTAATAAAAGGAAGATAGCTATGTTCTTTTTTTGTATAAATGATCATATTAGCAATGGTTCCACCTAAATAACAAAGCAAACTAGCTGCTAAACATAGAATAAAGAATAGTGGCTTGATGCTACCTTCCACATAGTTTTCATACAAAACAATCGATAAACCCAGTCCTACAAAGACAAAATAATGAGAATGAATCAAAACTAAACCTGCTGTAGCCTTCTGCCGATTGATTCCTGTCTTATACACCGCATTGTAAAATAAAAACAGCACGACAACTAATAAAAAGAAGAGGACACTGCCAATACTTATCTTATTAAAAATAATCGTATTAGCGACAGAAATCACTGCTTCACCAAACAATAATAGCGTAAACAAACTATAGCGTTCCGTTAGATGCCCGAAATTTGTAGGAAAATCTTCTAATGCTTTTTTCATGATGATCGGAAAAAATGCTGTAATAAAAACAGATAAAACATAGACCCCAAAACGAATAGGATAAGTCCCCCAAGGTAAAATCGTAATAAAACCGATCACTCCGCTCGCACATAAGACAATCGTTAATTGATTACATAATTTTTTAACAATAGTATCTTCTGTACTTCTCATTTTTAAATAGTACTGTAAAGCAATACTGAAAAATAAAATAGAGGTCGCTCCTGCAAAAGTAAAATGTGTTTTCTCAAAATCAACATTGATAGCTTGAGCTAAAACGATCACCCAAAACATATCAAAAAATAAGAACAATGCGCTTACTTTATTTTTAATAGAAAAACGATTCGCAAAAACAGTTTGATAGGTCCAAATTGTCCAAAAAACTAGCGTCAACATAAAAAATTCGCCAAGGCTCATGAAGGAAAACTGCTGATCCGCACCAACAAACAAAATTGATGCAATCTGGCTGATTGCATAAGCAAAAATCAAATCATAAAACAGTTCGAACTCGGAAACCTCTTTCTTTAGCACCTGCATTCGATCACTTCCATTCTGAATTGATAGTTAATATGGTTCTTTTTTATTATAATCTCGATCCTGTGTTTATTACAAAAATAGTGACCCTTTTTGCTACTTTTTGTCATTAAAAATAAAAAAGGAATTGAGAGCTAACTATTCAAGTTAGCTCTCAATCCTTTAAAATTCGAATAAACATTGGTAAAAAAGCTCTTGTCCCAATTTCTTTCTAATTTATTCGATTACGGTTGCGCCTAAAGTGTGTTTAAAATGGTTTAATGCCCATTCATGTCCAACAAGATCAAAACTGGCAACTGCCTTTTTATGGATTACAATTTTATAACCTAAATTATAAGCATCTACAGCTGTATGCAACACACAAATATCCGTACAAACACCGACTAAATGAACCTCCGTAATACCTCTTTCACGTAGACGAATATCTAGGTCTGTCCCACTAAACGCTGAGTAATGACGCTTATCGATCCAATACACAGTGGCCTGTTCTCGACTTTTATCATACACTTCAGCCAGTTTCCCATAAAGGTTTCGGCCATCCGTACTTGCAATATTATGAGGTGGAAATAAGGCCTTTTCCGGATGATAAGGATCATTTAAATCATGGCGATCAATCGCATAAACCACAAAGTCATTATTTTCAGTAAATTTTTTAGTTATATCTACCAAAGAGTTCTCAATTGCTTGCCCTGCACTACCCGTTGTAAGAGCGCCATTCGTTGCAACAAAATCATTCGTGTAATCAATTGAAATCAATGCTTTCATTCTAAAACCTCCATTTTAAAAGTAGAAGAGATTAAACAAGATGCTCCACAAAATTGATTACCATTTGTGCAGATTTTTCGCCTGCTTCTTCAATAAATTCATCAAAAGTTTGAGACGCTTCATGATCAGCGGTATCACTGATTGCTCTCACAACTAAAAATGGGATTTTGAATTGCGCCGCTGCTTGGGCAATTGCCGCACCTTCCATCTCACAAGCTAAAGCTTCTGGAAATTCAGCAATAATTTCTTTCACTTTTGTTTGATCATTAACAAAGGAATCCCCTGTTACGATCAAACCATGATGAATCGACATGCCAGTTTTCTCAGCTGCTTTTTTCATTTCTAATTTTAAATAATCGCTTGATTCATAATACAAGGGCATCCCTGGTAATTGTCCTGGTTTGTAGCCAAACCCTGTAACATCAACATCAAAATAAGCCAGTTTATCAGCAATCACTACATCACCTACAGCAAGGCCTTGACCAATACCTCCGGCTGAACCTGTGTTGATCACCATATTTACACCATATTGATGGATCAACAAAGTAGTTGTCACTGCGGATAAAACTTTACCAATTCCAGACCGCACAACAATCACTTCATGACGCCCTAAAGAACCTGAAACAAATACAGCCCCAGCTCTTTCCCAAGATCGAGTATCAGATAACGCTTCTTTCAAAATTTTTACTTCTTGATCCATTGCACCGATAATACCAATTTTCATCGTGATTTCCTCTTCTCTATAAATTCAATACTATAAATATTACAATAGCCAACAAAATTGCCACAACAATGATCGCTTTCGTAAGCGTACTGCTGCGTTCACGAATTTTGGTTTGCTCATTTGAACGTGATTTAGTGATTTCTTTTTGCTTCTTATGCTCTTTTCGGTAAAAATTAGATATTTCTTTTTCTTTTTTACGGTACTCTTTATCAGCTTCTTTTTGTTCCTGCTCAAATAATTTTTGTGCTTCTTTATCAGCTTCTTCTTTTCGTCTCCGTAATTCTGTCCGAGTAACCAGCGGACCTTTACTCATCGGTTATCCTCCTTCAGCAGCTTTTTTAGTTGCTGTAATTCCCAGTACTGAACGGCAAAAATCGTTTTTGCATCACAAATAAGTCCACTGGTAATTTCTGCTTTTGCTTCATCTAATGTTAATGTATACAATTCCAAAACCTCGTCATCATCTTGCGGACGTGGATTAGGTACTTTTTCTAAATCTTCGGCATAATAAATATGAAGAATTTCGTTTGCGAAACCAGGAGAAACATACATGGATGTTACAAAGGTAAACTGATTCGCGCGATACCCCGTTTCCTCTTCTAATTCTCTTTCAGCAGTTTCTTTCGGATGGTCATGTTCGCCAGGATCGATTTTGCCAGCTGGGATTTCTAAAAGAACTTTTTCCATCGGTTTTCTAAATTGCTTGACCATAATCATTTTATTATCAGCTGTAATGGGAATGACCGCAACGGCTCCTGGATGGAAAACTAATTCACGTGTGCTCGTCTCGCCATTTGGCAAGCGTACTTCATCTAGAACAACGTCAATGATGTGCCCCTTAAATATCTCTTTTCTGGAAATCGTTTTTTCCTCAAACTCTTCAAAGTTCATCATGTCCTTCACCAATCTTTCTATGGATATAATACCTTAATTTTGAAATTTTATCACTTATCGTTCTTTTTGTGAATCCTTTCTTGGCTATATATAGGGAATTTTATACTATTTCATTTAGTTGTTCACACTTATTTAAACGTTTATGGGAACGATTTGCTTTCCCCTATTATACCAGTCATTAACCATTGAAGCAGCCTCTTATTGCTATCATAAAAAGGAGAAATAAAACTAGACTGCTAGTTTTACTTCTCCCGTTAAAGTTTCATTACATTTTTTTGACTTTACTTATTTCGATAATTCAGCTAAAGAATTCATTAGTTTAATCAATTCTTCTTTGTTGTTATCTTTTTTACTAGCGAGCGTCCAACTAATGCATTGGAGGTAATGATCTTTACTTTCTATCAAATCATAGATATAGAATACCTCTACGCCATCTTTGATGGCAACAAACGTGCGACGTTCACCTTTAAGTCCATTGTACTTGATTGATTCTTTCTGTTCCTCTGTCCTCTCACCTAAATCAGATAAATCAACAGAGTTTTTAAATGCATCAAAACTGTCAAACTCTTTTTTAGCTTCACTCAAAACCATGTAATATTCTTCTTTTGAAGTATTTTTCAAACTAACATCTGCATTATCACTTAATTCTTTCGCTTCAACTGACTGCCAGCCATCTGGCAGCTCAAATTTGAAATCACCATTTTTGGTTTTGACTACTTCTATTTTGCCTTTGGAGTCATCAGAGGGGGCTTTCGTTTCTTCAGTAGCTGCTTTGTTCTCATCCGCAGTATCGCTTGTTTCAGACTTATCTCTTGGTTCGTAGAATACTTCATCATCTCCATAGGAAGTAGATTCTTCCATACTAGAACTTGTATCTTCTATATAAACGTCATCATCATCAAATGCTTCTACATCCTTACGTCCAGAACAGCCTGTGATCACCAATCCCACTAATAGTATAGTAACGATTTTAAATTTATTCACAATGTTTCTCCTTTTATTCTGATCATTACCTCCATTATACCTCACGTTCCTTAATTTTTCTCATATTTCTTTTTGACTTTTTTGTGAACAGTTTTATTCCCTCTACATCTAAAGTAGTAAAATACTCTATTTTTTCTTGCCATTTCTTACATTTTCTCTAAATATCAAAATCAACCTTTGGACTGATATTCTTTATCGACTAGAATGTGCTAAAATAACTTATATAGCGAAGGATAGTAACTTTCGATGGAATGAATGATTGGAGGGAATTTAAATGAGAAGAGGAAAACTTATACAAGTAATTGCTTATTTATTTTTAGCAGGCTTAGTTCTGCGTTTTATTACTGGTGTGCATCTACCAGCAGTTATCGTGGTTCTTTTGATTCTATTAGTGCTACTTTTTACCGGATCAAAGAGTAAGGGTGGAAAAAAAGAAGAGCAATTGCCTAATCTTACAAAATCAAAAGAGGAACACTATGAAACTATTGGGATGTCAGATCAGGAGATCGATTTTTTCCGAGACACAATGAATACAGCTAAAAAACAAATCGTTCAATTACAAGAGAATATGAGCACTTCTACTAAATTAAGAGCCATTGATTTACGTAACGATACATTACGAGTGTCAAAAGCCTTATTTAAAGAATTGGTCAAAGATCCAAAAAAATTACACTTAGCTAATCACTTTCTATACACTCACTTACCTAACCTAGTTGATTTAACAGGAAAATATTTAGAAATCGACGATCATGAAATCAAAAACAAACAAACGTATGAGAAATTAGAAGAAAGTGCTCAAATCATCGATCAAGTTTCAAAACTAATCAAAAAAGACTATGAACAGTTCGTAGCAGATGATTTAGAAGATTTAGATGTTGAGATATCCGTTGCTAAAAATAGCTTAAAAAGAGATAATGAAAGTGACAACAAAGAGTAATTGCTTTTATATTCTCTAGCTATGCGGCTTAGCGACGCTTTTAAATTTAGGAGGAACCATAATGGAAAATGAACACAAAGATGTAACGCCAGTAAATGATACACTGGATGATCTATTAAATAACCCGTTTTCAACACCTGTAGATTCATTGACAACAACACAGCAAAGTGAAATTTCTGCTTTACAAGATCAGCAGGTTGCTGCTCGTTTAGTTGACAAACTACCAGCAGACAGACAAGCACAAGCAAGAGAGCTTGCTTCAAAAATCGATGTCCAAGACTCACAAGCCGTGATCACTTATGGTTCTGCTGCACAAACAAAATTAAGTGAGTTTTCCCAATCAATGTTAAATCATGTACAAGCTCAAGACATCGGGCCTGTCGGTGATTCATTGACTGATTTGATGTATCGTTTAAGTGAGGCTAATCCTGATCAACTTAGAGCTGGTGAAGGAAATTTCTTCTCAAAAATGCTTGGAAAAGTGAAACAATCTGTCTTTGAAATCACTGCTAAATATCAAAAAATCGGCGCTCAAATTGATAAAATATCAATCAAACTAGATCACGAAAAAAATGGTCTATTAAAAGATAATTTAATGTTGGATCAATTGTATAATAAAAACAAAGACTACTTTGACGCTTTGAATATTTACATTGCCGCTGGTGAGTTGAAGATGGAAGAACTACAAACCACCATCATCCCTGAAGCTATGAAAAAAGCTGAAGAGTCTGGAGATCAAATGGATGTCCAAATTGCTAATGATTATACCCAATTTTTGGATCGTTTAGATAAACGAACTCATGACTTACGTTTAGCACGTCAAATAACGATCCAGCAAGCTCCGCAAATTCGTTTGATCCAAAATACTAACCAAGCGCTAGCCGAGAAGATTCAAGCATCAATCAATACTGCAATTCCACTTTGGAAAAATCAAGTAGTGATCGCATTGACCTTGTTACGTCAAAAAGATGCTGTTACAGCACAACGACAAGTCTCTGAAACAACGAACGATTTATTGAAGAAAAATTCTGAAATGCTTAAAATCTCAGCAATCGAGACAGCTAAAGAAAATGAACGTGGTATCGTGGATATCGATACGCTACAAAAAACTCAAAATGATTTAGTTGAAACGATTCAAGAGACCTTACGAATCCAGCAAGAAGGTAAAGAAAAACGTCGAGCTGCAGAGATCGAATTAGGTCATATGGAAGAAGATTTGAAGAACAAATTACTGGAACTAACTCAATAAAATACAAATAACAAAGCAACAACTCGTATTTTTTGTTTTATTACTTGTTAGTAAGTCTAAACCCGCACAATGCGTTTTATGCATTGTGCGGGTTTTAAATAGCTGCCTTTGATTTGATCCAATCCATTGCTTGGTTGGTTTTATATCCCCTCTATTTATTAAAGTAGATATGGTCATGGATTGAACACTTCGGGTTAAACAAATGATTGCAATTCAAACATTTATTTTGCTCCTTATATTCTCTAGCAGTCATTTCATACTGACAATTACCACAAAGAACAGCTTTTGTATTTGAGTCATTTGAGATTGGCCAAGATAAAAAAATGTGATTTTCTACTTCATCGTGGCAATGAAAACAAGCATAATATTTTTTGCAGAAATAACACTTGTTAGCAACCACATCTACTGAGGAGTGATAATGAATGCATCTCCCCTCATTGTCAAGTGTAGAACCAAATATTTTCACCAAATTAGTCTCTCCTTTGGGAAAGTGATTTTGAGATTCTTTTTGCGATAATGACTGTCAAAAATGCTTTGATAGCATCTCCTGGAATGAACGCCAAACTACCTAGCAAGCTTTTTGACAATGATACATTTGATAAAATACTGACACCCACGGCTCCACAAAAATCAATAAATAAAGCACCAAAAAGGAGCGTAATTCCAAATGCATAAGCAATATTTTGGTTATTGGGATTAAACTTTTCAGTCAACCAACCGATAAAGAATGTTGCAAAGGGGTATGCTAAAAGATATCCTGCCGTAATACCGAAAAAGACAGTCATTCCACCCCTTCCACCTGCCAAAATCGGAAAACCTATTCCAACAAGTAATAGAAAAAGCAGCGTGGCAATTGTTCCATTTTTTTTCCCGAGAAGTAAACCGCTAAGCATAAAACCAGCATTTTGAATAACAATTGGCACGGGTAGAAGACTAATTGGGATTGGTGGAAAAAAGCCTAAAACAATAATAATACTGATCATAATAGCTATTTTCGTTATATCTTTTGTTTTCATTCGTTCCCTCCAAAATATAAACATTTTTTATACAATTAAAAATACTACTTCCACAAACTAATGTCAACCAAAAACAAAAACAAGTTAACTGTATTCCCGTTAATTCCTCAGCTTTTTAGAAATCAATCAATAAAAAAACACATTAAAATAAAATTACATGTCTTTAGTTGTTTTTCCTGTTGAGAATGATACAATAAAGTAAAAATTACTTTTATCTAATTTAGAGAGGATGAATAACTTGACACACTTTAGTTCAAAGGAAGAAGAAAAGCAATACTATGAACAACAAGCCGATGAAGCTGATTTTCTAAAATGGTACCATCAACAAGAACTTCCTGAATACGAAAAACCTTCTCTGACTGTGGATATTGTCTTGATGTGTTATAACAAAGAAGAAGACCAATTGAAAATACTCCTAATTAAACGAAAAGGACACCCTTACAGAAACTCTTGGGCTTTACCTGGTGGTTTTGTAAACCGCAATGAATCAACTGGAGAAAGTGTGTTACGAGAAACAAAAGAAGAAACTGGAGTAATCATTTCTAAAGATAATATCGAGCAGCTCCACAGCTTCAGCAGACCCGATCGGGATCCTCGTGGCTGGGTAGTGACTATCAGTTATTTGGCGTTTATCGGTGAAGAACCATTGATCGCTGGAGATGATGCAAAAGAAGTACGATGGTTTACGATGGAACGTAATGACAGCACCCTTTCTCTTACAAACAGTGATGTAGAAATTATTTTAGATTTAAACACAGGTGCATCTACTGGAAAAGATACCTTAGCTTTTGATCATAGCGAAATCATTTTAAAAGCATTTAATCGAGTAGCGAATAAAATGGAACATGATCCACAGGTACTTCAAGTTTTAGGTACAGATTTTACTATTACAGAAGCTCGCAAAGTTTTTGCTAAGTTTTCCGGCATCGATTATAAAACGATTGATCACTCGAATTTTAAAAAGGCGATGCTTCATCATTTTGAAGAGATCGGCGAACGCCCTGTAGGAATCGGACGTCCTTCGAAAATTTATCAGCTAAAACCTGAGGATTCATATAAAAAATAACTATTGATAAGAAAGGTAAGTGACATGGTCGTATATTTAAGAAAAGCTGTGCCCTCGGACCTACCAAAAATCATGGAAATCATTACATCGGCAAAACAACTCCTCCTTGATAAAAATATTCCGCAATGGCAAAATGGTGAAGGTCCCAGTGAAAAGCTATTAAAACAAGATATTATGCTACAACAGTCTTATGTATTAATTTTTGATCAATCCATAGCGGGTTTAGGAATTCTTACGACCACTATTGAACTACCTTATGAAAAGATTACAAAAGGCCAGTGGCAACAAATTAATCAACCCTATGCAACAATCCACCGAGTAGCTCTTGATCCGACTTATCAAGGGAAAGGTTTGGCACTACTTCTAATGAATTATCTCATTACTACGGCTAGATTAAACGGCTATCTAGATATTCGTATTGACACACATCCCCAAAATAAAACGATGCAACAACTAATAAAAAAAGCTGGGTTCACTTACCAAGGAGAAATTTTGTTGCCTGTCACTGATGGTAAGCGAGTCGTTTATCAATTAGTATTAACTTAAATAAAAGCACTAAAATAAATTACCTGTATCGTAATTTGTTTTAGTGCTTTTATTGATTTGTCATTCCTTATCATTGTGTATGTATTTATTTCATTCGATTAAAGACTGTAATTTCCCTTACAATAAAATAGGAAGATGAGTCAAAACTAAAAATCCGTTTTGTCTCATCTTCCTGTTCATTTATTTTACAATCTGTTTCGCAATAAAGCTTGAATATTTTACCTGACCATCTACATTTGGATGAACCCGATCATCATAGAACCATTCATCATGCGCATTACTATAATTATACCAATCAATAACCACTAAATTTTTATATTTCTTCTTCATCGTTTCTAGCATAGCATTGACTTCATTTTGCCATCTGCGTGTTGGTACCCGAACATTAATCCAATAAACTTTTCGTTTAGAACCGATTGCTGTCATAAACTCATCAAATTGAGCTTCAGTAAAGGATCCATTCGTTCCTAGTCCAACTAAAACATTATTTTTCAATAATTTTTCTTTATCTAATTTTTCGATGACCGGTGCACTGGTATACAACTGTCTGCCAACTTCACCATCCACAATCATCTTAGGGAAAATTTCTTGTAAACCAGCAGCCGCATCAAGAATAACCGAATCTCCAAAAGCCGTAATTTCCATTCCTTGTGCCTTCTTGACTTCTTCTGCAGTTAAATCAAAATTCCCTTCTGGCACAACCGTTGACTGTTTTGTCGACTCTGTTGTTTTACCTTCATTTTTAGCTTTTTCCTCTGCTTTTCTTTGATCTGCTCTCTTCTTATTGGCTTCAATATTTTTTTGCAACTGTTCTTGTTCTGCTGTTACTTCATTAGAAGGCGCAACTCCCAACGCAAAAAGTGCAAAACATGATAAAACCACACTAATTAAGGCAGTTACCTTAGGCACTGATATCCACGGTTTACGAAAGAAATCTTTAATTGCAAACCAAGTATATTGATAATAAAATTTGCCTAGTGGTTTTTCAATAAAACGATAGGAAAGTTCACTGATTCCTAAGATCAATGCAATTTCAATTAGAGAGTGAAGAAATACATGGTCGCTTAGATTTTTTATTTTTGCTTCATAAAAGATCATGACTGGAAATTGGTACAAATAAATTCCATAACTTCTTCTTCCAAACCATGTAAATACTGGATTTGTCAGCCATCGATTTATATCTGCTCCTGGATGCGCTGTGACTGCAACTAAAATCGTAGCAAAAATACTGACAATAAACATTCCCCCATAATACACAAAGGAAAAATGATCTGCTAAAAATAAAAAAGAAATCAATAATACAATTAATGAAGCAACACCGACACCGTTCAGCAATGTTTTTGCTTTTATCGGAATTTCTTCTTTTAAGCGGAAGCTCGGCCAAACAAAAGCCAGAGCACTCCCCATCAATATAGAAAACAGTCTTGTATCCGTTCCATAATAAACTCTCGTTGGATCAGATCCAGGAGTATATAGAACTGCCATCAGAATACCTGAAGTGACAGCTAGTGACATAATCAAACCAAATATTTTTCCGCTATGTTTAACATACCTTTTAAGAACAATAAATAACAATGGCCAAATCAAATAATTCTGAGCTTCAACCGCTAATGACCAAATATGAGTAAACGGTGACTGTGTCGTAAAACGATCAAAATAAGAAAATCCTCTAAAAATTTGCCACCAATTATTATAGTAAAATACGCTGCTGGCGACGACGCTTCGTAAGTTGTTCAGTAAATCTCTTTGAAAAAACACAATATAGGCAGATGCCGTTACGAGCATAGCAATTAAGCCTGGGTAAAGGCGTTTCATCCGACGAATATAAAATCCTTTAACATCGATTGTTTCAGTTTGAAGCCATTCTTGTCTTAGCAAATCGGTAATTAGGTATCCGGACACCGCAAAAAAAATGGGAACGCCTAAATAGCCCCCACGCATTATATTAGGGAACAAGTGATAGAGAATCACGCCGACAACCGCAATAGTTCGAATCCCATCGAACCCGGTAATATAACGGCGATTTTCTAACCTTTTTTTATTATTCATTTATATTCCAACTTTACTTATATACTTTTTTTTATATTTCGAGTAATTTTTAACAAAGGAACCATGATTTAAAATTGACAGATGATAGAAAAAATAAGTCGTATTTGACCCAAAAGGAGGTCCGTAGAAGTGTAAAAAAATTTCTATCTGGCTCATGTTCTTTGACGGTCGTTGTTTTTTCTGACCGATTTAATGTAGTAAGTTTAATATACGTTCTTTCGGAACAAATGGCAAGAACTCTCTCTCTTTTTTTTCAACTTTTTAAGCAAACTTTAGATATTTTTATCAAAAAAAAGATTGGACAATATGCAAGAATTTAATCTTGTCTATTATCCAATCTGATAGAACCTATTTCATTGTTACTTTATGGAGCGTTTTCCAATGTCCAAATAATATTTGCGCTATAAAGTTTATTGAAATTTCCTTGTAAAACCGATAGCATAATTTTTTTATCTTCAAAAAAATCAACTGTTGTTTTTCCATAGATAGCTTTTGTTTTTCTAAATACTTCTGTAGTCATTTTGTCATCGATTATTTTCTCCACCCAATTACCGTGTTCATCTTTTTCTTGGAAAAAGATACCGCCAATCATTAAATTGCCTTCATTCGTTTGTAACGGTCGTTCCAATTGAGCGAATAAGCGCCAATCATTTGCCATAAAACGTGTATCGTTCACAGAAATTTGTATATTATTTTCAGATTTTATTTTTTGTTCCTTGGAACGGATCATCACTTTTCCAAATGACATATTTTTTGGTAACTGATCGAAAACTAAATCTCCTGCTGTCAAATTAATAGTGATTTCCTTTTTCAAATTACCGACCTGAAACGTGATTTTATGAATTCCAGGTTCTCGTACAAGGTTCTTTTTATCGATTGTTACTTGCGTAATAACATTTTTTCCCTTAATAATATCCCAAGCGGATACTTGACTTTGCTCTAATAAAAATTTTCTTTGTGCTTCTTCAGTTTCCGGGTAATAAACGGCTTCAATCGTAAAATCTTTTGCATCTAGTAAATAGTTTTCATCTAAGACCGTTTTTCCATCTCTGATGACTATGGGAACTAGTATAACTGTTTTATTTTTTGCTGCATCTGTTAATGTAATTTCTGCTGTTGTATACCCGATTTTTGATATGTCTGGGCTTTTGGTTTGGGATATTGACACTTGTTCAACCCCAGCATTATCAGCAATTCCAACAACTAGTTTTCCTATTTCAGGCAATTGCTCACCTAATGTTAATATTTGTTTCACTGGCGTAGCTGTTGGCGGCATTGTATCTGCTACGGTTTGGCTCGTTGATTGGATACTGACATTTCCTGCATCATCTGTAGCAGTCACATAATATTTTTTATATGGCGTTAAAGGTCTTTGTGCTTCTGGAATGTTTATTGTATACTGCCCATCGGCTCCTGATTGACCAGAAATAATTAAACTTTTATCTTGTTCATCATAGATATTGACTGTGGACTGATGTTCAGCAGTACCTGAAATATTGTTATCAGTATCTTTTAACGGATTAATAGTTGGCTGAGTTGGCGATGTTGTATCTTTGACAACGGAGTTTACTGTTGCTACCTTTCCATTCAACATACTGTTGACGGTCAATATCTCTCCAGCTTTAAAGTAGGTATTTTCTGGTAAGGTATACTGGAAACTACCCGTTTGATCTGCTCGAATGTGATAATTTGTTTGATCCTGCTCCACCTCAGAACTCAATTGACCTTCTGAAAACGATTGAAAATTACTGCTGAAGTGTAAGAAAGCATTTGGAGCTGTTTTTCCTCTAATTGTATGGCTTGCTGATTGTGCCGGATTATCCTCCAAAGTATCTATCGTTAAAGACATAGTGATATTATCTAGTAACTCTTGCGCTGCTGCTAACCTAGATGTAGCTTTATCTTTATCTGCGGTTGATAGGACATCCGCGTAAACAACTCTTTCATCTTTTAAAATATCAATTTTTTTCTGGGTTGTACTTAACTTTAGTTCAGTTCGTGTCTCATTTGTAAAAAGAGCATCTATACGAGCAAGAAAATTTAATACTTCTTCCGTAATATCAATTAATTGTATATTTTTAAATTCAACACTTGTATAAGTGTCATTTGCTGAAGGTGCATAAAAAAACACCTCTTCAGAAGTTGACTTAGCGATAAAACTCTTTTTTTTATTAATCCAACTGTTTTTTTTTGGGAAAAACCACCAGTTTTTTATATGATCACTATTCATTTCATAGTATATGTCATCCGCAAATGACGAATCATTATTAAATTGCGCATCAAAGGAGTATAAGTAATACTTACCAACATCAATCGTTACTTTTTGACTAGCTCCAACTTTAGGTGTAATCCAATAACTTGTAGTTTCTGAAACAACACCGTAGTCCCTTTGAAAGTTGATAGCGTATAACCCTTCATTTGTTAATTTTGACTGCCCCCAACCAGTAATCTGTATCAGTTCAGATGTTAAAAAACTATCTCTTTTAATTCTTTTTCTGCCACTCTCTGAAGTGATTTCAGATGTGGGAACCCATTTATTAGATAATAATAAATTTTGTTTTGCAACAGATTTTGTTTGCGCTATTTCTGCTTTGACTAGAAAATTACTACTATTAATTTTTTGATAATATTTATAAGTAAAAAAAAGTATTGGTATTAAGATTAAAATTATGATAGTTGAAACTCTTTTTTTTATAGTATTATTCATATTTATCCTCTCGAAGAGATATTTAATTAATAATACTTTATTTTCAACAATTATAAAACTCCAATTGTGATTACTTTTCTGTACAAAATACTATAATAATTTTTTTCATGTTTTCTCATTAGATTACCTCTACTTATTCTAAACAAGTAGCGCATACAATGATGGGTTATCACTTAAGTCAATATACTTAGGATCGAACTCTGACATTTTCTGCAATAAATTGGGTAGTTCTTCTTTATCTTTCAATAAAATGCCTAATACAACAGGTCCAGTACCCCGATTAACTTTTTTAGTATACTCAAAACGAGTGATATCGTCATCTGGGCCTAAAATATCTGTAACGAACTCTCTTAAAGCACCTGGACGCTGAGGGAAATTGATAACAAAATAATGTTTTAGTCCTTCAAAAATTAATGAACGTTCTTCGATTTCTTCCATTCGGTTGATATCGTTATTGCCACCACTAATAATACAAACCACGTTTTTCCCTATAATGTCGTCTTTAATCAACTCTAATGCTGAAACACTTAAGGCACCTGCGGGTTCTACAACGATTGCTTGTTTGGTGTAAAGCTCTAATATCGTTGAACACACTTGACCTTCGTCCACTGCTAATAACTCATCAACAAACTCAAGAGCATGTTCATATGTTAGATCTCCAACTTGCTTGACTGCTGCTCCATCTACAAATTTTTCGACACTATCTAGCATTACTGGTTTTCCCTCATTAAATGCCGCCCGCATTGATTGAGCTCCGAGTGGCTCTACACCAACCACAGCTGTAGTTGGACTGATACTTTTTGTATATGTCGAAACCCCACTAACTAATCCGCCTCCACCGATTGCTGCCAACAAGTAATCAACTTGAAATTCGGACTCTTTTGCTTCTTGAAATATTTCAACAGCTACCGTTCCTTGCCCAGCCATAATATTTAAATCATCAAAAGGATCAATAAATGCTTGATTATTGGTTTTGGCGTATTCTTTGGCAGCTTTAGCAGATGCATCAAAGGTATCGCCAATTAATTTTACTGTTACTTCATCTCCGCCAAAAAACTTCACTTGAGAAATTTTTTGTTGAGGTGTCGTCGTTGGCATAAAAATCGTAGCTCCGACTTTCATTTCATGACAGGTAAAAGCCACTCCTTGCGCGTGGTTTCCGGCACTGGCACAAACAACACCATTTTTTAGCATATCATGAGGAGTTTGTTTAATCGCATAATACGCTCCTCTTAATTTGAATGAACGAACTTTTTGTAAATCTTCTCTTTTTAAATAAACGTTGCATTGGTATTTTTGTGATAGGTACATATCATACTGCAATGGTGTTTTTGTCACTACATCTTTTAGCGTATCATATGCTTCTTCAACGTTTGTTTTTGTTAGTTTCAACAAATTCTCCCCACCTTTATATGTAATTAAAAGAGACTGAGATAGAAGCATTTAGCTATTTTCTCAGCCTCTTATTTACTATTTATTTTTAGTCTTCTCTTGAAACGAAAGGCATCATTTTACGTAATTCTGCTCCAACTTTTTCAATCGGGTGTCCAGCATTTTCTTTACGCATTTGATTGAATTCTTTAAAGCCGTTTTTATTATCATCGATAAATCCTTTAGCAAATTTACCGTTTTGAATATCTGTTAGAACGTCTTTCATGTTTGCTTTTGCTTCCGCCGTTACAACACGAGGACCTGAAACGTAATCGCCGTATTCCGCAGTATTTGAGATAGAATTACGCATTTTCTCAAATCCTCCTTCATAAATAAGGTCAACAATCAATTTCAATTCATGACATACTTCAAAATAAGCTAGTTCTGGTTGGTAGCCAGCTTCGGTCAATGTTTCAAACCCTGCTTCAATCAAGCTGGTTAAACCACCACATAATACTGCTTGCTCACCGAATAAATCTGTTTCAGTTTCTTCTTTAAAGGTAGTTTCTAGTACTCCAACGCGAGTAGCACCAATTCCTTTAGCGTAAGATAAAGCAACATCGCTCGCTTTACCTGTCGCATCTTGATAAACAGCAAATAAAGCTGGTACTGCAAATCCTTCTGTAAAGGTACGACGAACAAGGTGCCCTGGTCCTTTAGGAGCAACTAAGAAAACATCCACATCTTTTGGTGGGTTGATTACATCAAAGTGAATATTGAAGCCATGACCAAATGCTAACGCATTGCCAGCTTCTAAATTTGGTGCAATTTCATTGTCATAAAGATCTCCTTGAATTTCATCTGGAGCTAAAATCATGACTACATCTGCTTTTTTAGATGCTTCTTCAACTGATAATACATCGAAACCATCATTACGAGCAGCTTCTGCTGATTTCCCTTCACGAATTCCGATGATTACTTGATTGCCATTATCTCTAAGGTTTTGCGCATGTGCATGTCCTTGTGAGCCGTAACCAATAATTGCGATTGTTTTTCCTTCTAATTGATTGTTTTCTACTGAGTTATCATAATATACTTTTGCCATTGTTGAACCCTCCAAATTTTTTATGCTTATAAGCGTATGCTTTAAGACCTGTTTTTAGTTGTTGCCTCTAGTAAATCCTGTAACACCTGTTCGAGCTAATTGTTTAATGCCGTAAGGTGCAACGACATCCACGAAAGCACTGATTTTTTCGCTAGTGCCTGTAACTTGAATCACGACAGAGCGTGTCCCAACATCGATTACATTCGCTCGAAATGGATCGATCACCGAAAATAATTCGGCGCGAACGGCTGCTGGTGCATTGACTTTGACTAGTGCCAGCTCTCTTTCCAAATGCGCTTCATCTGTTATGTCGGAAACTTTGATCACATCGATTTGTTTATTTAATTGTTTTGTTACTTGTTCACTTTCCTTTAAATCTGCCACTTGGACAACGATGGTGATCCGTGAAACATTATCTAATTCTGTCGGACCTACCGAGATACTATCAATATTGACTTGTCGTCGTGTCAGCACACCACTAAAGCGATTTAAGACACCGGAATTATTATTGACTGTCGCTGTAATAATACGTCTCATTTTAGTCCACCCCCAGCATCTGATAATTTGCTTTGCCCGCTGGAACCATTGGTAATACATGTTCCGTTGGTGATACCATGACTTCAATCAACAAAGGCCCTGTCTCCTTAAATGCTTCTGTTAATTCAGCTTCTACTGTTTTTGGATCTTCTATTCTAATTCCTTTGATATGATAAGCTTCTGCCATCTTCAC
Source organism: Enterococcus sp. AMC1252 (assembly GCF_058216515.1). Classification (NCBI taxonomy): domain Bacteria; kingdom Bacillati; phylum Bacillota; class Bacilli; order Lactobacillales; family Enterococcaceae; genus Enterococcus; species Enterococcus sp. AMC1252. The sequence goes on along the minus strand of NZ_CM177097.1, from coordinate 1,169,432 downwards.
AAAATCAGGTTGCGTTTCGAAAACTGATTCTGAGCGACGTTCATCGAAGAAACTTTCTTGCCATTGACGTACCATCCCCAATGACCGGTTATTTAAAATCACGATTTTGATTGGAATATTGTATATATTTAAAATAGCTAATTCTTGGTTCGTCATCTGGAACCCGCCATCACCAACAAAAAGGACGACTTCTTTATCAGGACAGCCTAATTTTGCGCCGATTGCAGCAGGAACACCATACCCCATTGTTCCTAAGCCACCGCTTGTTACAAGTTGCTTTTCATTTTTAAATGGATAAAATTGAGCGGCCCACATTTGATGCTGTCCTACATCAGTTGCAACGATTGCCTCGCCTTCTGTCAATTCACCGATAAATTCTACAACTTTTTGCGGTTTGATTTCCGCTTTTTGTTCTTTATCATATTTAAATGGATGTCTTTTTTTCCTTGAAAGATTAAGCTTTTTCCAATCTTCAGTATCTACGCATTCTACCTCGATTTTTAACATTTCTTTTAATGTTTCTTTGGCATCAGCCACGATTGGAATTTGCGTTTCGATCGTTTTACCAATTTCGGCTGGATCAATATCAACGTGAGCAACCACTGCATTAGGAGCAAATTCTTTTGGCGCACTGGCTAACCGATCATCAAAACGGGAACCTATGTTGATCAAAAAATCGCAATCCGTCAATGCCATGTTTGCTGCAAACGAGCCATGCATACCGCCCATTCCTAGAAAAAGCTCATTATTTGTCGGTACTGCGCCTAATCCTAGCAATGAGCTTAACGCTGGCACTTGATACTTGTTAATGAATTCGACTAGATCTTTTCCTGCATCCGCATGCAAGACTCCTGCGCCAACTAATACCAATGGTTTTTTGGCAACCGTTAATGCCTCCATCAACTTTTTCACTTGAAGTTTATTTGGTTTCACTGTTGGCTGGTAACTTGGTAAGTTTAGTTTGACCTCAGTATCTGCATCAGTTTCCATGATGGTTATATCTTTCGGTAAATCGATCACCACAGGTCCTTTTCTACCAGTCGTTGCTATATGAAACGCTTCTTCTATGATCCTCGGTAATTCTTTTGTTTCCCTAACTTGATAATTATTTTTGGTGATCGGCATTGTCAGCCCGATAACATCTGCTTCTTGAAAAGCATCTTTGCCAATGCCATCTGTAATTACTTGTCCAGTGAAAACAATCATAGGAATCGAATCACTCATTGCATCAGCAATACCCGTAATCGCATTTGTCGCACCAGGACCACTAGTAACGATAACAACGCCTGGTTTGCCAGTCGCTTTTGCATATCCTTCAGCTGCATGAACAGCACCTTGTTCATGTCTTGTCAAAATATGTGGAATATCGCCATCATATAATGCATCATATAGAGGAAGAACTGCTCCACCAGGATATCCAAAAATCATCTCTACTTCTTGCTTCAACAACGCATCAATTAAAATCCTTGAACCATTTTTCATTTTTCCCTGTTGTTCTGCCATGAGCTTCCCTCCTCTAGTCTAGCAAATCTTCTGGAATCTGCATGATTCCTCCTGTATGAGCTGATGTTACCAATGCCGTATATCTAGCTAAGTATCCTGTTTTTACTTTTGCTTTAAATTTTGGCAATTGGTCATTTCTTTTAGCCAACTCTTCATCTGAAACATGCAATTCTAATGTTCGATTTGTTAAATCAATTTCAATTTCATCGCCATCTCTAACCAGTGCAATCGGACCCCCAGCTGCTGCTTCTGGCGAAATATGTCCTACTGCTATTCCACGAGTCGCTCCTGAAAAACGACCATCCGTAATCAGAGCAACATCTTTCCCTAAGCCTCTTCCAACAATACTAGACGTTGGTGCTAGCATTTCTGGCATTCCTGGTCCACCTTTAGGCCCTTCATAACGAATAACTACAACATGACCTTTTTTTACAGTATGATCATCGATTGCTGCCACCGCTTCATCATGAGAGCTAAAACAAATTGCTTTACCTACAAACTTTTTGATTGATGGATCGACTCCACCAACTTTGATGACACTGCCTTTTGGTGCAATATTTCCATATAAAATGGATAGACCACCAACAGGACTGTAAGGATTTTCTTTTGGGTGGATAACTTCTTCATTTTTGATTACTGCATCCTGAACATTTTCACGAATCGTTTTCCCTGTAACGGTGATACGATCCGGATGGATTGCATTCCCTAAATCTACCAGCTCTTTCATAATAGCTGGAACACCACCGGCTTCATGAACATCATGCATTGAGTAAGCAGATGATGGCGCAATTTTAGATAGGTAAGGAACACGTTCAGCGATTGCGTTGACTTCCTCTAAGTTGTAGTCGATCTCAGCTTCATTGGCGATTGCTAAAGTATGCAATACTGTATTAGTTGAACCGCCCATCGCCATGTCTAGTGCAAAAGCATCATCAATTGCTTCTTTGGTGATGATATCTCTTGGCTTCACTTGATTTTTGACTAAATCCATCAAATGAAAAGCTGATTTTCTAACAAGTTCTCTCCGTTCATCTGATACAGCTAGTATCGTTCCATTACCTGGCAATGCCATTCCTAAAACTTCCATCAAACAATTCATAGAATTGGCTGTGAACATACCAGCACATGAGCCACAAGTTGGACAAGCATTTTGTTCCATAAAATTAAATTCTTCTTCCGTCATCTTACCTTCTTTAAATGTACCGACAGCTTCAAACATATTAGAAAGTGTGGTTGTATGTCCTCTTGGATCAACGCCTGCTTTCATAGGTCCGCCTGAACAAAAAATTGCTGGGACATTCGTTCGAACACTTGCCATAAGCATACCTGGAGTTATTTTGTCACAATTTGGAATGTAAAAGACTCCATCAAACCAATGGGCATTGATCACTGTCTCTGCCGCATCTGCAATGATTTCTCTACTAGGCAGTGAGTAGCGCATACCAATGTGTCCCATAGCAATTCCGTCATCTACCCCGATTGTATTGAATTCAAAAGGAATACCTCCAGCTTCACGGATTGCTTCTTTGGCAACGTCAGCTAACTCTCTTAAATGCACATGACCGGGTACAATATCAATATAAGAATTACAAATTGCTATAAACGGCTTCTGCATATCTTTGGCATTTTTTACTTGACCCGTTGCATAAAGCAAGCTTCTAGCGGGGGCAGCTTCAATTCCTTTTTTTATTTGGTCACTACGCATTTCTCATCCACTCCAATTCAATTGTCTACAGAAGAGCTTGATTTTACTCTTCTGATTCATTTTTGTATTTACTTCACTTGCTTCTCTACAATACTTTTTACAAAAAAAGACATCCCATTAATTAATGGGATGTCTTAGTAAGAACCCCATCTACCAAAGACAAACAGGACTCAAACATCTGCGAAATTTCTCAGTGTTCTAAGTCCTACACGATAAAATAATGACTAATACGTGATTGTTGTTTGTCTTTTTCATGGCAATGGTCTCCTCTTTTAAAAAATCTATAAAGATTAAAATAGCATGTGATAAATAAAAGCTTTTGTTAACTATATACCTAATAAATGAGAATGTCAATAAAATTTGATAAAAAGATTCAGAAAATTCTAAAAACAACAGCAAAGCCTTTCTTACTTAATGTTTGATAATCAATAAACATAGTAATTTACATTGTGTACAAGGATGAGATATGCTAAAGTGTAGGGGTTGTAACCGATTTATTTTTATTTAATTGAAAAGGAAGATGAGTTATTTATGAAAAAAACAACTGCAATTATTATTTCCATGGTTAGTATTCTATTATTTGGAGGATGTACAGCTAAAGAAAATAACGTGAATTCAAATGATACAAAAGTACTTTTTGAAAAAGCGGATCTGAAACTGTCTAATATTGAAAAAGAGATAACCGATAGTTATACAGATGATACAAAAGAATTCATAAAAAAAGAAGTCTCTTTAGAAAAAATCAACGAATTAGAAAAACAACTTAAAAATCTACCTCAAGATGATTTTGAATCTATCGACAATAAAAATAAAGTTGAAGAGTATACGAGTCGCAAAAAGAACGTGACTGAAGAGGTTCCTGCTTTGAAAGATAAGTTCACAAATTTATCAGCAAAAGAATTAATTACTCGCTTCCAAACAGAAGGATTGGCTGTCCATTACGTACAAGAAATGAAAAAACCGCAAGATTTTGGTGCAGCACCAACTTATGCTAAATCTGCCTATATTTTTGGTGTTGAAGAAGATCCATTCTACGCCGATAGCACTGATATGACAGACAAATACAAAAATGCCAGAGTGATGACTTTTGAAAAATTAGATGATTTAACTAAGACAAAAAGTTATTATGACGAATTGGGTCAACAATCAGGCATACTCTATTCTCATACATTTGGGAATGAGACACGCTTTTTCCTAATTCAAATGAACGGGGATATTCCACAAGAAACATTTGATTTATATAAGAATAGTTTAGCTGAATGGAAATAACAAAAAACTTCTGAGACTCTGTTTATGAGTCTCAGAAGTTTTTTTAGTTTCTTTGAAAATAATACAAAGGCTTGTGAGTCAAACGTTTCATTTGTCTTTTTTTATCTTCAATAATAGAAAGTAATTCTTCTGAAAAACTTTCTAAGATCAAACGCCCGCCTTTATAAGTACTGCCACCCATTGAAATCACTTCGTCTGGTGTTAAAATAACTTTTCTATGAGCGATTTTCTTGAAAAACTCTTCTATCAAGTAAGTTGGCAAATAAAAATTATTTTGAGCTGAGAAAGATTCTAAATAAATAAAATCGTCAATACTAATGTAACAATCATCCATAGATAGGAAATTCACGGATTTATCTACATAAATATCTCTTTTTTGTAGAATTTCATTAATTTTTTTGTTCAAAAGATTCAGTGTTTCTATTTCTTTGACAAAATTTTCTAGTTCTCGATAACGTACTGCTTTGCGTTCATCATATGTTACACGTAAAGCAACACCAATCGATACAATAACTGCGCCGATCAAAACGCCAGTTATCCCTGCAATAAAAACAACCATTCGGATTCCCTCACTCTTTTCATTCTTATTTTTTCAGTATAACATACTCTTTCACAAGCGCAAAAAAATAAGATAAAAAAAACAAAGGATTAACAATGAATTTCATATAAGTTTCATTTCTATTTAGCAAGCTGATTATACATTTTTTTCAGTGCATTAAAGTTGACCTTTATTGACCAATAAAGTATACTTTTTTTAAGCATTAAGGTATGCTTTGTGATAAAATGATTTGAAGAGTTTTTTATATAGGAGGAATATACTATGAATTTAATACCAACAGTCATTGAACAATCATCTCGTGGAGAAAGAGCGTATGACATTTATTCACGATTATTAAAAGATAGAATCATCATGTTAAGTGGTCCGATCGATGATAATGTAGCTAACTCAGTTATTGCACAACTATTATTTTTAGATGCACAAGATTCTGAGAAAGATATCTACATTTACATCAATTCACCTGGAGGCAGTGTTTCTGCTGGATTAGCGATTTTTGACACAATGAATTTTGTAAAAGCAGATGTGCAAACAATCGTTCTTGGAATGGCAGCTTCTATGGGAAGTTTCTTATTAACAGCTGGTACAAAAGGCAAACGTTTTGCTTTACCTAATGCTGAAATCATGATCCATCAGCCATTAGGTGGCGCTCAAGGTCAAGCAACAGAGATCGAAATCGCAGCAAAACATATTCTTGATACCCGTGACCGCTTAAATAAAATTTTGGCAGAACGCACTGGTCAACCACTTGAAGTCATTGAACGAGATACAGATCGTGATAACTTCATGACTGCTCAACAAGCAAAAGAGTACGGTTTGATCGATGAAGTGATGGAAAATAGCAGTTCTTTAAGCAAATAATAGCCTACTTGCCCAAAATTTCTTTTGAAAATTTTGGGCATTTTTATTTAAACTAGCGACAAAAAGCGCTACACTTAGGATTAGAAGAAATGAAAGGATGTTAACAAGATGGATATTTCAATTATTGATGCAACAAAAGTAACAACAAAAAATGGTTTGGCAATTGGAAAAGACTCAGCTCCAATAAAAATGGTGGAATTTATGAATGTGCGTTGCCCTTATTGTAAAAAATGGTTTGAAGAGTCTTTTGACTTGTTGAATAAGTATGTTAAAGATGGTAAAGTCCAACGAATCATCAAATTATTTGATAAAGAGAAAGAAAGTCTACAACGTGGTAATGTTATGCACCACCATATCAATTATGATTTACCCGAAAAAGGCTTGACTGACTTAAAACAAATATATGCTACTCAAGATCAGTGGGGAAATCTTTCTCTAGAAGATGTAGCAGTGTTTGCTGAAGATAATTTACAATTGTCTAAAAAAGAAGAGCCAGCAATTATCCAAGCAGTAATTACAGAAGCAGAAGCGGCTAATATTAAATTTGTACCAACAATCGTGATTGGTGAACATATCTTTGATGAATCAGTAACAAAAGAAGAATTAATCAACTATTTAGAAGGAAAATAAAAAAATGAGGCAAAGCTACTTAGGCTTTGCCTCATTTTTTTTAGCTTTATCTGCTTGTTTCTTTTCTAATGAAGAATCTTCAACTTCTTTTTCAGCATCTTCACTGAAACTTAAAATCTTGTCTACATCTTCTTTTCCAAGAAAATTTCCTAAACCTTCTCCAAGTTGCTTGATTTGCCTCATAATAAAATCTCTATCTTCTACGCCCATCCTCTTCACCAAACTTTCTGCTAATTTAGCTTAGCAATTATCAGAAGTTACGCACTTTTTTCTCTTAGTTTATCAGCAAATTCATTGATTTTTCGAATGCGATGATTGATTCCTGACTTTGAAATTGCTCCTGATGGAATCATCTCGCCTAATTCTTTTAAACTCACTTCAGGATATTCTAACCGTAATTCTGCAATTTCCTGCAACTTTTCAGGTAAGGCAGCTAAGCCTACAACACTTTCAATATACTGGATATTTTCAATTTGTTTTGAGGCTGCATCGATCGTTTTATTAAGATTCGCTGTTTCACAGTTGACTAAGCGATTTACTGAATTCCGCATATCGCGAACAATGCGAACATCTTCAAATTTCAACATTGAATTTGTCGCACCAATCAACGTAAGAAAATCAGCAATCCGCTCAGCGCCTTTTAAATAGGATATATATCCATTCCGTCGTTCCAATGTTCGCGCATTTAAATCATAATAGTTCAACATCTGGCAAATATCATCATTATGTTCTTCGTAAATGGAAAATATTTCTAAATGATAACGGCTTGTTTCCGGATTATTAACTGATCCAGAAGCCATAAAAGCTCCTCTTAAATAGGATCTCATTTTTTGTGCATTCCCCATAATATCATCTGATACATGGGTATTGAACATCATACCGTCTAAAATATCTAAATCAGCTAACACACTTTTTGTGGCTTGTTTTAATCGTACGATATAAACATTATTCTTTTTTAGTTTCATTTTTTTTCGAACTAATAATTCTGAGCGAGCATCATAATGATCTTTTAAAAGAGAATAGATTCGTCTGGCAATCGCTGCATTCTCTGTTTGAACATTCAGTACAAATTGCTGATTTACAATACTCAATGAGCCATTCATCCGAATCAAAGCAGCTAATTCCGCTCTGGCATGTTCCCGATGAACTTCTAAAGTCGTCAGCTCTTTTTTTACATCTGCTGCAAAAGACAACCTACCTTCCTCCTCTCCAATTTCTTATATTTTAGTACCTAGCACCAAATACAATGCGGAATAATTCATCAACAACTTTATCGCCATCATGAAAAACACCGCCATCCCGTAATTTTAAAAAGTCGGTGGAGATGACACGGCAGCCTTCATCTCTTAACTTTTGAAAATCATGTTCTACTTGAACTAAATATTCATCATAGACTTCTGGATCCATGTAACCATCAGGCACGTTTTCAGTATTGACCAAAACAGTATCAACAAATTTATTTTTAAGATGTTGATGTAGTACACAAACATGATCAGCATCGCTAAAATGTTCTGTTTCCCCTTTTTGGGTCATGATATTACAGATATAGACAACTTCTCCTTCTGCATTGATGATTGCATCTCCTATTTCACTAATTACTAAATTAGGTAAAATACTCGTAAACATACTACCTGGTCCTAAAACAATCATATCTGCTTCTTCAATTGCCTTCACTACTTTTCTGGCAGCTTTTGGTTGCTCATCATCATTTGTGTTCGTTACAAAAACATGATCGATCGTTTTTCGATCAACAGCAATACTTGATTCCCCAACTGCTATCGTTCCATCCTTAAAAACAGCATGCAAAGTAAGTGGTCTTTCTGATGAAGGATAGATATGTCCATCCACATGCATCATCTTTGAAAGTAACTGAATTGCTTCGTAAGTACTACCACGCATTTCCGAAACAGCAGCAATGATTAAATTGCCAATAGCATGATTAGCAAAATACTTATCTGATTTATCAAAACGATATTGAAAAATATCTTCATAAAGTTGAGGCATATCAGATAAAGCAACCAATACATTTCGAAGATCTCCTGGTGGTGTCATATTCATAGATTCACGAATCGCACCACTACTTCCTCCATCATCTGCGACAGTCACAACAGCTGTAATGTCGGCACTTTGATTACGCAGACTTTTTAAAATAACAGGTAAACCCGTTCCTCCACCGACAACAACAATTTTAGGTTTTCTAATACGGTAAGTTTTCATTTTCATGAGCGATTTACCGTCTCTTTCCGCTTGCCTTTATCTCGATGTGTAATGTTGACATGATAGTCTTGTTCAAGTTCTTTACCTACACGTTCTGTTAAGGCAACTGAGCGGTGCTGACCGCCAGTACAGCCAATTGCAATCGTAACACTTGATTTTCCCTCTTTCTCGTAACCGGGCATCACATTTTTCAACAAATCTATAAATCGCGTATAGAAACTTTCTGTTTCTGGAAAACTCATTACGTAATCGTAAACAGACTGATTTTGTCCTGTTAGCGGTCTTAATTCTGGAATGTAGTGTGGATTCGGTAAAAAACGAACATCCATAACAATATCTGCATCGATCGGCAATCCGTACTTAAAACCAAACGAAACAAGTTCAACACGAAATTCATGTGTATCTCTAGATTTAAACTCTTCATTGATTCTTTCTCGTAATTGTCTAGGTGACAAATCAGTCGTATCAATGACAACTTGAGCATCTCCTCTGATTTCTTCAAGAATCGCCCGTTCTTTTCTGATCCCTTCTGTGATTAGACCATCCATTGCTAACGGATGAGCCCGACGAGTTTCCTTATAACGAGAAACAAGTTCCTCATCTGTCGCATCTAAAAACATGATTGTTGTATCAATCAAATTTGTATTTTCCAGTTCCACTAGCATGTCTTGAATTTCTCTAAAAAAATTACGTGAGCGTAAATCAATCACTAACGCAATTTTGGTGACTTTACCAGACTCTTTGATCAACTCCCAAAACTTAGGAATTAAGCTTGGGGGCATATTATCGATACAAAAATACCCCATATCTTCAAAACTTTGAATGGCAACGGTTTTTCCTGCCCCGCTCATCCCAGTAATTATAACTAATTGTAAATTATCAGCCATTTTTCAGCGCTCCTTTGGAAACATTTTATTTATTATAGCATCCCGGGCGTATCAAAGAAAGCTTTTCAAACGATTCTATTGCTTCGTTCAGATTTTCTTAGTCATTTAATACTAAAAAAGAGACTAAGCACAACACTTTGTGTCATGCCCAATCTCATATAATTTGATAACTTATTGTTTATCATCTTTTTCGATAATCCGAATATCTCCTGTTTTAGTTGTAATCGAAACTTTGTGAGAAGCATTTAGTTTACGTTCAAATTCGTTACTGATTTTTCCAGATTGACTCGATAACTCAAATGCAACAGCTGACTTATAGTCTTGAATCCATTTAACAATTCCTGTGTCACTAGTGATATTGGCATCGATTGGATCTTTTTCATAAACAATTACTTGCCCCTGTTTATTTGTCAGCGCTAAACTTCCCTCTAGGTCGGTTAAAACTATTTTTCCATTAGTATTTTGGATATTTGTTTTTCCCACTTGATTTTCTATCACTGTAATTCCTTCGACATTCGAAACATTCAGTATATCAATCATACTTGAACTTACAATATTTTTTCCATCTTCATTGCTGATTTTCAATTTTTTACTCGTTAAATCATTCAAATTGATCAAACCATCTTGAGAGCTTACTTGGACTGTACCTTGGCCTTCTTTTAATATTGTTTTTCCATGATGATTGTTTAATTGAATATCTGCGTAAAAACCGTTAATCGTTGTATCGGCTTTTTCACTCTGAACATTTATGTTGCTGGAATATATATCATTTAATCGTACTTGTCCATGATCAATTGTCACTTTTAATGTCTTTGCCTGCAAATGGCTTAAAATCACTGTTCCTTGACTAATATCGAATGAAAAATCATCAAATGCGACTTTTTGTGGTAAATAGAAAATCACTTCACTCTTTTTCATTTTTTTTAACGGTCCGAAACTGCCAGCGGATCCAAGCTGAATAGTCGTTTTATTTTTGGAAGTAGCTACCAATTTATCTTGGTCTGCTTTTTTTAGATATCCTTCGATTTCGACTTTAGGTTTCTCACCTTCTCCAATAGGAATCGTACTTATCTCCACAGGATATTCAGATAAAAAAGCAACTTCGTTTTTTGTCAGATTTTTTAACTCAAATACCTCTTCGTAGTATTTTCCCTCATAAAACCACTGACCACTAAAAAAGATTCCTCCACTTAGGAATAAACTAATGATACTAATCAAAAAAACACTTCGAATATGTAACGCTTTTTTCCCTTTAAGAAAGCATATAAAATAATACAACACACAGATGAAAAAAATAGCTAGACTGATTGGTCCTATAGCAATGAAAGCTTCTTGAACAGCATAAATCATAGCAAACGCCAACAAATAAAGTACGAAAGCTGAAATTAAAATCGTTAGAATGACGTAGGACATCGACTGGATCTTTTTCAATCTTTTTTTGCGTTTTAATTGTTGATCTTTTTTATATACTTTTTTCACATCTTCCACAGCGATAATATCAGTTTCTGCTTTCAATGCTTTGTCTAATCTTTTGTCCTCATAAAAAGCCGCCGCAATCAAGTCTGGACCACCTAAGCTCATTAAAATTTCTTGTTCTGTTTTTCCTTCTTCTAACTGAATTCCTATTTGTTCTAATAAATCTTCTTTGATTTCATTAAAAGAATCTATATCACTCTCTAAAAAATGAGATTTCATTTCTTCAAAGAAATCCTCAATCCTCTTCATTATCTTCCTCCATTTTTATCAACGATACATTTTTCACAAAAATAGTCCATTCTGATTCTAGATCGGTTAAATACTCTCTACCTTCATTTGTGATTTTATAATATTTTCTTGCAGGTCCATTGGAAGACTCTTTTAAATAGGTTTCACAGTACCCTTCTTTGACTAATCTTCTTAAAATTGGATATAGTGCACCTTCTGTCAATGAAATATATTTATCCACTTTTTGTGTTAACTCATAGCCATAACGATCTCTATTCTGTAATAGGTACAGCACACACAACTCTAAAACACCTTTTTTAAACTGATTTGTTTTCCCCAAGTCAGATTGCCGCCTTCCCAATGTCATAATTTCTTTTTGAACTTTACAGTTTAGTTTAACGTATTTCCGTTATAAGTGAAAGTGCTTGTACTAGATACAAAAAATAGAAGGCACCAATAATAGATTACTTCATCTATTTAAGTTAACTATTTTGCTTTTGTACTAAAAAAGTGACTAAAACATAACTCTACGAGTCATATCTTAGCCACATAGAATATAAACTAGATAATAAGTTTATTTGATTTTAAAATCAACTTTTGATTTATCTGCAAATTTTACTTTAAAGTCAAACTTTTTGAAGTTTTTAGCTGCGTTAAGTTTATTGATGACATGACTTTTAATTTCATTTTTGCTACTGTTTTTAGCGTCTAATCCTATAAAAATGGTTTCAATCTTTTTTTGTGCTTTAGCACCTTCTGATTTTTCACCTGTAAGTTCATTCACATATTTTGCTTTTACTGTTCCATTTGACTTTACATCGTACTCTAATTCAATTTCTTTATTTCTATATTCGATTTCAATATCGATTTCTTTTACTAATGTCTTTAGTGTTTCCTCGTTACTATTTTCAGTTGTTTCTGACGTAGATTCATCTGTAGCACCAGATTCACCAGTGTTTGGTTCCTCAGTTGAAGAGTCACCTGTTTCTGGAATTGTTGCATCTCCAGTTGTTCCGATATTTACAGTATTGAAATACGGTTTGTTGACTGTTATAACTTTTAAAGATAAGCCTTCGTTATTTGCAATATCTGTTAAAATACCTATCGCTTGGTATTGGCTTTGGACAAAACGAGAAGCGATTCTTTTAGCATCTGCTGAACTATACCCTAATTTTTCCCAAGCTTTTGCTTGTTTCAGAGAAGTATAGACTTTATTCACAGTAGTTATATCTAATTGTATATCAGTTGCTTTTTTCAAATCTTCTTTTGTGAAACTAACAATTTTTTCATATGTGGTCTCTGAAATCACAGTTTCCGCACTTGTTGATACAGCTCCTACAAATGGTGCAGCACTAATTGATAAAGCCACTCCTGCTACTAATAATGTTTTTGTCAAATTTGCTATTTTCATGATAATCATCCTTTCATATTTCATTTCCTTTTTTTGTAGTTGTCATTATCCAATAACTAACTTACAACAGTAGTATACATTCTATAGTACTGTTCGTCAACCACTTGTTAAAATAATAGTATAAATATTACTTTTTAATATTTTGTCAAATTAACTATCTATATTCAATAGGTTTAAAAGACAACAATAAAATATTTTTTAAATAGATATAATTAATATTTATAAAAAAAAGAGTAGCATGACTATTCATACTACTCTTTTTTGATTATCTGTCAGTTATTCTGACACTATATACAACACTGCCTATGAAAATTTATAACGCTAAAAGCCTAAGCATCTTCAATGACATCAAAATAATTTAAATTCAAAATGGGATCATCGCAATTTATGACTGGACGATCTGTAGGGTGGCATTTGACAACTCTGACTTGTAGATCTTCTTCTTTTTTGGAGATGGCCTCTCCTACAAAAAACCAAGAAAACTTTGATCCATGACAAACATAATGCGCGCCAATCTTTACTTCTCTCTTTTCCAAGAAAAAATCATCCTTTCATACTCTTTTAATAACTATAGAATATCATGATTTTTAAAAAAATATCATTCAACTTACGTATAGATACTTTCTTTTTTTGACTATTTTTAGATTAAAGTGATTAAAGAACGCATGTTTTTATTTATTTTATTATTTTTTTCTCATTTCTATTTCCTAAATAGTCCACTTTAATTTGTTTCAATAAAATGTAACTTATAAAAAATAAAAAGACAACCCTCTAATGAAGAGAGTTGTGCTTTTCTTTTTTGAACGGATTATTTATAGAAGGAAAGATATATACCAATTTGGTTGAACAATATATCTATCTGACTGTGATTTTACTTTAATAATATGAAGAAATCAATAGCAATAGATAATTTTCATTCAAACTTCATACTTTCTTTATAAACAGTTACAATCCCTTTAAAATGGAGTATACCAATTCATAAAACTCGTTTTAAATATTTCCCAGTATAACTCGCTTTGACTTTGGAAATTTCTTCAGGTGTACCCGTTGCAACAATTGTACCGCCACCATCTCCACCTTCTGGTCCTAAGTCAATTACATGATCCGCTGACTTAATGACATCTAAATTATGTTCAATAACCAGTACGGTGTTTCCAGCTTCAACTAGTCTTTCTAGTACAACTAGCAAGCGGGCAATATCGTCCGTATGCAATCCAGTTGTCGGCTCATCTAAGATATAGAAATTTTTACCATTTGAATTTTTATGGAGCTCGCTTGCTAATTTCATTCGTTGCGCTTCCCCACCAGATAACGTGGTAGCAGGTTGCCCCAGTGTTACGTAACCCAAACCGACATCCACAATTGTTTTTAGTTTGCGATGGATTTTAGGAATATGTTGAAAGAACGCCACCGCATCTTCAACAGTTAAATCTAAGATATCAGAAATATTCTTTCCTTTATAATGAACTTCGAGTGTTTCAGAATTATAGCGTTTGCCATGACAAACTTCACAAGGAACATAAACATCAGGTAAAAAATGCATTTCTATTTTAATGATTCCATCCCCACGACACGCTTCACAACGACCGCCTTTGACATTAAAGCTAAACCGTCCCTTTTTATAGCCACGAACTTTTGCTTCATTGGTTTTCGCAAATAAATCACGAATATCATCAAAAACACTTGTATATGTTGCAGGATTACTTCGAGGTGTACGACCAATCGGACTTTGATCGATATCAATAATTTTCTCGATATGCGTGTATCCTGTGATGCTCTTATGCTTACCTGGTTTATTAGAATTCCTATTGATTTTTTGTGCCAAGGCCTTTTTCAATATTTGATTCACTAAAGTACTTTTTCCTGATCCAGAAACTCCAGTTACTGCAACAAACTCTCCTAATGGGAATTCTACTGTAACATTTTTCAAATTATTTTCAGTCGCACCTGTTACTTTAATTTTTTTACCATTGCCTTTACGACGCTCTTTTGGGACAGGAATCACTTTTTTTCCAGATAGATATTGTCCTGTTAAAGAATTCGGATTTTTGGCTACTTCATCTGGTGTTCCTGAGGCAACGATTTCTCCACCTAAGTGGCCAGCTCCTGGTCCAACATCGATCAAGTAATCCGATGCACGCATCGTATCTTCATCGTGTTCAACAACAATCAGCGTATTCCCCAGATCACGCATTTTTTTAAGAGATTCAATCAAGCGATCATTATCCCGTTGATGCAGCCCAATTGATGGCTCATCTAGAATATATAATACGCCAGACAAATTGGAACCAATCTGAGTTGCTAGACGAATTCTCTGTGCTTCTCCACCAGACAGTGTCCCCGCTGCTCGACTAAGTGTTAAATAATCCAGTCCGACATTTTTCAAAAAGTTCAATCGATCTTCTACTTCTTTCAAAATTGGCTTAGCAATTATTTGTTCTTGTTCAGATAATGTTACTGTTTCAAAAAATTGTACTGCATTTTTAATTGCTAACTCACTGACTTGACCAATATTGGTATTATCAATTTTGACTGATAAAGCTTGTGGATTTAAGCGATACCCTTTACATGTCCGACAGGTTAATTCAGTCATATATAATCGCATTTGATCACGAGTAAAATCACTGTTTGTTTCATGGTAACGTCGTTTTATATTCGTTAAGACACCTTCAAACGGCACTTCCACATCACGAACTCCGCCAAAATCATTTTCATAGTGAAAATGGAACGGTTCTCCATTTGAGCCATTTAAGATTATATCTTGATGCTCTTCAGGCAAATCATTGAACGGCGTATCCATATCGATATTAAAACTATCAGCCGCTTGTTCTAGCATTTGCGGGTAATATTGAGAACTTATCGGATTCCACGGGGCAATCGCTCCTTCACGTAACGTTTTAGTGGAATCAGGGATAACAAGATCACGGTCGACTTCTAATTTGATTCCTAAACCGTCACAATCAGGACATGCTCCAAATGGTGCATTAAAAGAAAATAATCTTGGTTCTAATTCACCTACTGTAAACCCACAATAAGGACACGCGTAATGCTCGCTGAAAAGCATTTCTTCCCCATCTATCACATCAACTAGGGCATAACCATCTGCTAATCTTAACGCAGCTTCAAATGAATCAAACAACCGAGAACGGATTCCTTCTTTCACAACAATTCGATCAATAACGATTGCAATGTCATGCTTTTTATTTTTTTCAAGTTCAGGGGCTTCGGTTACATCGTAGGTTTCTCCATCCACACGCATCCGAACATAGCCTTCACGTTGGATCATCTCAAAGACTTTTTTATGCTGTCCTTTTTTCTTAACGATTACAGGTGCCAGTACTTGAAGTTTTGTCTTTTCTGGCAGTTCTAGAACTTTATCAACCATTTGTTCAACCGATTGACTTGTGATTTCAGTCCCATCATTAGGACAAATCGGATGCCCTACTCGAGCAAATAATAGTCTCAAATAGTCATTGATTTCTGTTACAGTTCCAACTGTTGAGCGTGGATTTTTACTCGTGGTTTTTTGATCGATAGATATTGCTGGACTCAGTCCATCAATACTGTCGACATCCGGTTTATCCATTTGACCTAAAAATTGTCTAGCATAGGCTGAAAGACTTTCTACATAACGGCGCTGACCTTCCGCATATAATGTATCAAAAGCCAGTGAACTTTTCCCTGAGCCTGATAACCCAGTGACTACAACCATTTTGTCACGAGGAATCGTAACATCTATATCTTTTAAATTATGTGCGCGTGCGCCATGAATGACGATTTTATCATTTGCCATTACTTCTCTCCTTCTGCTTATTGGTCCGATGTCCCTTACTTCTATGCAAATAAATTTGCAAGAGTAACGGCTCTCCTTTTGCTGTGAAACACAGCGAGTATTCTTATGAGTTGATGCTTTCTCATCAAAGATTCGTCGCAGATAACATTGTTGAACGATACAACGTGACCATAGGAAGCATTGATCCTTTCCCCCATTGGTCCAGCCTTCAATTCTTAGTGCTCATTCCTAAGCATTGAAGGTTTTATTCTCCTGCTTTTAATTCCAATATCGTATCACGTAAGGTTGCGGCTGTTTCAAAGTCCAATGCTTTAGCTGCATCTCGCATTTCTTTTTCTAATTTCATTAATAAATCAGCTTTTTCTTGGCGACTCAATTCATGATAAGACTTATCGATCTTGACTGTTTCGCCTTTAGCATTCGTCTTAGAAATTGAGATCAACTGACGGATCTCTTTAATAATCGTTTTTGGTGTGATCCCATGTTCTTCATTGTACTTTTCCTGAATCGAACGACGACGCGCCGTTTCATCCATCGCTTTTTGCATGGAGTCAGTGATTTTGTCCGCATACATGATTACTCTACCATCTGAGTTACGTGCAGCACGCCCAATGGTTTGGATCAAAGAACGTTCACTTCTCAAGAAACCTTCTTTATCGGCATCTAAAATCGCGATTAAAGATACTTCTGGTACATCCAATCCTTCACGAAGCAAGTTGATTCCGATCAGCACATCAAACTCACCTAAACGTAAGTCACGGATGATTTCTGTTCGTTCTAACGTTTTGATATCACTATGAAGATACTTGACCTTAATCCCTAATTCTTTAAGATAATCCGTTAAGTCTTCTGACATTTTCTTCGTTAATGTTGTAATAAATACACGTTGATCCTTCTCTACACGCTCATGGATTTCTCCGACTAAATCATCGATTTGGCCCATAATCGGACGAACTTCGATCAGTGGATCTAACAATCCCGTTGGTCGAATGATTTGTGGAATCACAGTATCTGTTTGTTCATGCTCATAAGGTCCTGGTGTTGCTGAAACATATACAACTTGATGAACGTGTTCTTCAAATTCTTCAAGGCGTAACGGACGATTATCTAAAGCACTTGGTAAACGGAATCCATAGTCTACCAACATTTGTTTTCTGGCACGGTCTCCATTATACATTCCTCGAATCTGAGGCATAGATACGTGGGATTCATCAATCACCAGTAGAAAATCATCTGGGAAAAAATCAATCAGTGTATAAGGCGGTTCTCCTTCTGAACGACCATCCATATGACGAGAGTAATTTTCAATACCAGATGTGTAGCCCATTTCTCTCATCATCTCAATATCATAATTCGTCCTTTGCTCTAATCGTTGCGCTTCTAATAATTTATTTTCACTACGTAATACGGTTAAACGAGCATCTAATTCCTGTTGAATTTGTGAAATCGCATGCTCCATGTGATCTTCATTAGTCACAAAGTGAGTTGCCGGGAAAATTGCAACATGTTCTGTCTCACCGATTACTTCACCCGTTAGAGCGTCAACTTCTCTTATACGCTCAATTTCATCACCAAAAAACTCAACTCTTAATGCATGATCGTCTCTTGAGGCTGGAAAAATTTCCACTACATCTCCTCGGACACGAAAACGGCCGCGCTGGAAATCAATATCGTTTCGTTCAAATTGAATATTTACCAAATCAGTCAATAGCTTGCTGCGATCCATCTCCATACCTACACGAATAGAAACGACTTGCTCACTGTACTCTTTAGGATCACCTAAACCAAAAATACAAGAAACTGAAGCAATCACAATCACATCGTTTCTTTCTAATAAGGAACTCGTTGCAGAATGTCGTAATTTATCAATTTCGTCATTGATACTAGCATCTTTTTCTATATATGTATCACTAGATGGAACATATGCTTCGGGTTGATAGTAGTCATAATAACTAACAAAATACTCGACCGCGTTATTAGGGAAGAATTCTTTGAACTCTCCATAAAGCTGTCCAGCTAATGTTTTATTATGTGCAATAACCAAAGTTGGTTTGTTTACTTCTTTGATGACATTGGAAATCGTAAATGTCTTACCAGTTCCTGTAGCACCCAGCAAGATTTGCGCCTTTTCTCCGCCTTCAATCCCTTCCACTAATCTTTTGATTGCTTCTGGTTGATCCCCATCCGGCTTATATTTTGATACTAAGTCAAATGTATTGGAGGTCTCTCTTTCTATCATTCAACATCCTCCTTTTACTGCATTTAGTTATGGTTTCATCCAATTAAACAAATCAGAATATTAGTAAAATCAGCCGTTACATCTCACTTTATATAGGAATAAAATTTCCTTTGTCAGCTGGATGCTACGCACTTTCTTAAGCGATTATCTATTTGTAAAATTGAAAAGAAACTCCTGCAATTATTTTAACATACCGAACATATTTTCGCTAGTTATAGAATGAGTTGCGTATACGCAATTTTTACTAATTTACACTTTATTTAATCTTTTGTTTGCATCTTTTAAGTTTATGACTTTCTGTTTGCATCTTAACTATGTGATGTTTTGTTACATACCATGTAAGGAAATGAGTTTTTTTTAACTTTCTCATAGTGAATGACTTGTGTTTTTGCCTTTTTTTACTATATAATTATCCAATATGCAAATATAGGAGGTATTTTATGAAAAGGAAACACTTTTTACTTTCATTCATTGTAATGATGGCAAGTCTACTGACATTTACCCTTGGGCAGAATGCTCAAGCTGAGGAAAAAACATATAATATAGGAACAGATTTGACTTTTGCCCCCTTTGAATTTCAAGATTCTAAAGGTGATTATGTCGGAATCGATGTTGATTTACTTCATGCAATCGCTGAAGCTCAAGACTTTAAAGTAAATCTGAAACCACTTGGATTTGATAGTGCGATTCAAGCTGTACAGTCAAAACAAGTTGACGGTATGATCGCCGGTATGAGTATTACAGACGAGCGCAAGAAGTCATTCGACTTTTCAGAACCTTATTTTGACAGCGGCTTACAAATGGCTGTCAAGAAAGGCAATGATAAAATCAAAAGTTATAAAGACTTAACAGGAAAAACAGCCGCTGCTAAAGTCGGAACGGAAAGTGCCACTTTCTTAGAGAAAAATCAAGAGAAATATGGCTATACAATCAAAAATTTTGATGATGCAACAGGTCTTTATCAAGCACTTGAAAATGGTGAAACAGACGCGATCTTTGATGATTATCCTGTTTTAGGTTATGCCGTAACAAATGGGCAAAAACTACAATTAGTTGGCAAAAAAGAAACAGGTAGTTCTTACGGTTTTGCTGTTAAAAAAGGACAAAACAAAGAATTGATTGAAAAGTTCAATGCTGGCTTGAAAGAACTGAAAAGTTCTGGTAAATATGACAACATCTTAGCTAAATATATTTCTACTGGAACTGAGACAAAAACAAATACAGACTCTAAAATGAAAAAAATCCAACCTAAAAAAGATTCCTACGTGATCGCAAGTGATTCGACTTTTGCTCCTTTTGAATTTCAAAATTCTGATGGTAAATATGAAGGAATCGATGTTGATTTGGTGAATCGAATTGCTGAATTACAAGATTTTACTATTGAGTTTAAATTTATTGGGTTTAGTTCAGCCGTTCAAGCGGTTGAATCAGGGCAAGCAGACGCTATGATTGCTGGAATGACGATCACAGATGAACGCGAGAAATCATTTGACTTTTCTACTCCATATTTTAACAGTGGTATTCAAATCGCTGTTAAAAAAGGCACTGACACTATTCACTCTTATGAAGATTTAAAAGATAAAAAAGTTGGGGCTAAAATTGGAACGGAAAGTGCTGATTTCCTCGAAGCTAATAAAAGTAAATATGGTTATTCAGTCAAATATTTAGATACGACTGACGCTTTGTACAGTGCCCTTGAAATTGGTGAAATCGATGCAATGATGGATGACTATCCTGTAATTGGTTATGGCGTTTCTCAAAAACAACCATTAGCAACACCGATTCCTCGTGAAGAAGGTGGGAAATATGGTTTCGCAGTTAAAAAAGGTAAAAATCCAGAGCTAATCCAAATGTTCAATGAAGGATTAGCCGAATTGAAACGCACTGGCGAGTATGACGAAATCATTGGAAAATACGTAAAAGATGGTTCTATTGAAAATAAAGTAGACGAAACAACATTCGTCGGTATGATCCAAAATAACTGGAAGCGTCTATTGAGCGGATTGTGGATGACAATTCAGTTGACATTGATTTCATTTATTTTAGCGTTGATCGTTGGAGTAATTTTTGGATTATTCAGCGCTTCTCCATCTAAAGCATTACGCGTGATATCAACTATTTATGTTGATATCATCCGCGGTATCCCTTTAATGGTATTAGCTTTCTTCATCTACTTTGGCTTACCAGGAATTTTAGGTTTTAACATTCCTGTCTTTCTTGCAGGAATCATCACTCTGACATTAAACGCAAGTGCTTATATCTCTGAAATCGTACGTGGAGGAATAAATGCAGTACCCGTAGGACAAATGGAAGCTTCTCGTAGTTTAGGACTTTCTTATAATCGGACAATGCAAAAAATCATTTTACCGCAAGCAATCAAAATCATGATCCCATCTTTCGTCAATCAATTTGTTATTTCTTTAAAAGATACAACGATTCTTTCTGCAATCGGTTTGATCGAGCTGTTGCAAACAGGTAAAATCATCGTTGCCAGAAATTTACAAAGTACTATGGTATACTTTGTGATTGCTATGATGTACTTGATCTTGATCACAGCCTTGACGAAATTAGCGAAAGTTTTAGAAAAGAAGGTGAAATAATATGGCTGAAAAAATTCTCGTAGAACATTTAGTGAAAAAATACGGCGACAATACCGTCCTTAACGACATCAACGTTTCCATTCAAGAAGGTGATGTTGTTTGTGTTATTGGTCCTTCCGGGTCTGGTAAAAGTACTTTTCTTCGTTGTTTGAATCAACTTGAAGAAGCAACGAGCGGCGATATCATTATTGATGGAGCTAATCTGACCGATAAGAATACGAATATCAATAAAATCCGTCAACATATCGGCATGGTTTTCCAGCATTTCAATCTTTTTCCTCACTTATCAATCTTGGAAAATATCACTTTGGCACCAACAGACTTAGGTCGACTTTCAAAAAAAGAGGCAGAAGAAAAAGCGATTCAGCTTTTAGATACAGTTGGCCTAGCAGATAAAAAAGATAGCTATCCTGAGTCATTATCGGGTGGACAAAAACAACGTGTAGCAATCGCTCGTGCATTGGCCATGAATCCAGATATCATGTTATTCGATGAACCAACTTCTGCACTCGATCCCGAGATGGTTGGTGATGTGTTGAATGTCATGAAAAAACTAGCAAAACAGGGAATGACGATGGTAATCGTAACGCATGAAATGGGCTTTGCAAAAGAAGTAGCAAATCGTGTAATGTTTATCGATGGCGGTAATTTCTTAGAGGATGGCTCGCCACAACAAATCTTTGAAAATCCGCAAAATGAACGGACGAAAGATTTCTTGGATAAAGTACTTAATATTTAAAAATAAAGAATGGATCCCTCTTTATCTAAGAGTGATCCATTTTCTTATTGATAGTACTTATTTTATAAGTATTCCATTTGAACAGTATTTAAACTAAAAAAGGAGCCTTATAATGAAACGACTATATACTTTTTTTACCGATGATTTATTGTTTTCATTCTCTTTTTTGATTGCTATTATCAGTTGTTATTTCGGTAAATTTTCTTTAAAATCAATTGATTTTAAAGTGATTTTTTGTTTATTTGGTTTGATGCTATTTGTAAAAAATATTGAAAAATTAGGTATTCTAACTTATTTCGCTGATAAGATGATTGATTTTTCTTCAACTTCTCGCGGCCTAATCAAAAATATTGTCTTCCTATCTTTTTTCAGCTCAATGATCTTAACTAACGATGTGGCCATTCTTACATTGATGCCAATTTACCTGACGATCATCACAAAATTTCCAAAAATGGAAAATAAGATTTTCGGCGCAGTCTTATTGATTATTGCTGCAAATTTAGGGAGTAGTGTTTTCCCTTTTGGCAATCCGCAAAATCTTTTTTTATTTTCTTATTACTCACTCTCTACTCTAACTTTTTTTAAGTGGTCCATTGTACTGTTCTTTTCTTCCATTTTATTTTTATTGATTTCTTTTCAATTTATAAAAAAAAGCACACTTCCTAAACAACATAAGTTTGTTCCAACGATCAACAAAAAGAAAACAGCTCTTTTGAGCTTTGTTGGCATCTTGATTCTTCTAGGTGTCTTTAACATTTTTTCTTATTCTATCATAATTCCAATTTCCATAATTATTCTAACTATTTATGATAACAGCACGCTTAGGCAAGTTGATTATAAATTGTTATGGACCTTTATTTTTTTCTTTATTGCAGTAGGAAATTTTGCTCAGATCGAAATACTTTCGACATTCATTAAGAGGCAATTCACAACCAATACACAGACTTTTTTCGGCAGTGTACTAGTCAGTCAAATCATCAGTAATGTTCCAGCGGCTATTTTGATTGCACCATTTACTGAACAATCTCAAGCACTTTTCTGGGGCGTTAATATTGGAGGCTTAGGAACGATTATTGCTTCATTAGCTAATTTGATTGGTTTTAAATTATACAAAGAATACTATCCTAAGCAATCAAAAACTTTTCTTTTGCAATTCTCAGCCATAAACTTAGTATTTTTAATTTTCTTTATCTTATTTTTCATCATTATATTATAAAAAGACAAGACAAAGTAATAAATCACTTTGTCTTGTCTTTTTGTTTTGCTTGACTAATTCGCAATTGCTTCAAGTCTAGCCTTTACCTCTTGTTCTGACAGTTCATTTCTCATCACATAACGATTTGCAGGATGATGGCGGCATTCATCTGAACAGCTACCAAGATACTTCGCTTCGTTTTCTTCTGATGCTAAAATTTGTTTATTACAGAAAGGATTGGCACAGTTGATGTAGCGTTCACAAGGTGTGCCATCAAACCAGTCTTTACCAATGACTTTTTTATCAACATGATTGATTTCAACACTGATTCGTTCATCAAAAACATACATTTTTCCATCCCATAATTCGCCTCTTGTCTCTGGATCTTTTCCATAAACTGCGATACCACCATGCAATTGGGCAACATCTTCGAAACCTTCTTTGATCAACCAGCCTGAAAACTTCTCACAGCGGATTCCACCAGTACAGTAAGTGACAACTTTTTTATCCATAAATTGCTCTTTATTGTCTCTGATCCATTGCGGTAATTCTCTAAAGTTACGAATATCAGGACGAACAGCTCCTCTAAAGTGGCCTAAGTCATATTCATAGTCATTTCTAGCATCGATCACAACAGTATCTTCATCAAGTAACGCTTCCTTGAATTCAGCTGGCTCTAAATATTTCCCAGTTAATTCTAACGGATTAACATCTTCTTCCAAGCTTAAAGAAACTAATTCTTTTCTAGGACGAACAAACATTTTATGAAACGCATTTTCTGGCACTTCATCAATTTTGAAATACGTATCTTTAAAACGTTCATCAGCTAGCATTGCTTCCATATAAGCATCTGTATCAGCAATCGTTCCTGAAAGTGTGCCATTGATTCCTTCTGTTGCGACTAGAATTCTGCCTTTTAGATTCAGCGATTTACAAAAAGCTAAATGCTCCTTTGCAAATTCTTCGGGGCTTTCAATCGTCGTGTATTTATAATAAAGTAATACGCGGTAATCCATTCTATCTTTCTCCTTTTTCTAAGAAACTGTTTTGCTATCTCCATAATAACTGTACAGTCCCTGTTTTTTCTTCATACATATTCAGTATATAAAAAAACAAATAAGAAAAGCGAGCTATTTGCTTGTGTAATAATGAACATAAAATGGAACGGATGGATCACTGCTTACAGTTCAAATAAATACAAAATAAAACAGCTTAAGCTTTCTAAAAAAGTTTAAACTGTTCGTTTATATTAATTTCTTATTGCCCGGATACTGCAAAGTAATTTTCATCATTATCAGCAAAGTTAAAAACTAATCCTGTTGGTAATTGAACTAATTCACCTACACGCACGCCAGCATCTTTCATTTTTTTGTATAACTCCATCACATCATCAGCAAAAAACATCAATGATGGCGTGTTACCAGCAACTTCTGGTGAATGTTGTTGGATAAATTCTAGATCGTATAACACAATCATTGTTTCTGCCGTTTCACTTGGTGCAATTTCCACGACTAAAGTGCCGTCAACTGCATCTCTTTCCTTTTCTACAAAGCCAATTTTTTGCCAGAATTCACTTGATTTTTCCACATCTGATACATATAACATTATTTTGATTTGGTTGGTAAACATACATTCTCCCCTATTCTTAAATCATTCTTTTCTATTATATACTTTCTATCATAGCCTATGCTAAGTTTTATGAAAATAAATTTGCTTTACCTAATTGAGCAAACCTCCCCTAAGACATTGTTCTGTTGACAATTGAGGTTTGTATACAAATACGATCATCAAAGTTCATAAATTCATTCGAATAATTCCGATTAACATGATGTAAAATGTCAGTACAATAATAACTACCGACAAATTCAAAAAGAGTCATTAAGGTCACTCTTGAAAAAACACCTTGATTGAATTATTTTCAGATATTTAAGAGTATAAATAATGATCGCTGTGCATTCCCCCCATACATGTCAATCATTAGTAGCCCTCAAATAATTGCCAATCTTCCAAAAAACGTTGAACTTATCCAAGACAAAAAATAATGGATATTTTTCATCAGCAAAGAAAAAAACACGAAACATAAATTCTTTAAAATTGATCAACACTGTAGTTTTTTTATATCCAACTCAAAAAAGTAACAATAAATAGATATATAAACAACTGAACAAAGTCAAAGTTTTTTAATTTATGATCATTATATCCCACGGTAAGCTCCCTTTTACGACTATAATAACGGTACGTTATCATTTAATTTTTCATAATACAATTTAAATCGATTTTGAAAAGCTAAAAAACAAGAACGATTGTAGCCATTTCCGACTATAACCATTCTTGTTTTTAACTCTCTTATGGAAGAGAAGTAAATCACTTCTTATGCATTTTCTTCAATAACTAAGCTACTATCATTCAGCACATCACGGTCTAACTCTTTGATTCGTGAACTAGTCACGATTCCCGCGACCATACTGTCACTAACATTAACAGCTGTTCTAGCCATATCGATCAATGGTTCTACTGAAATAACTAATCCAACGATCGCCACAGGCAAGTTCATCGCACCTAACACGATCAATGAAGCAAATGTTGCCCCACCACCGACACCAGCCACACCAAATGAACTGATTGTTACGATTGCAACTAACATTAAAATAAATTCTAAACTAAAGACATTGATTCCTACAGTTGGTGCAACAATTGTCGCCAACATCGCAGGATATACACCTGCACAGCCATTTTGCCCAATTGACATACCAAAACTTGCCGCAAAGTTTGCTGTAGCATCATCAACACCTAAAGCTTTTGTTTGTGTTTCAATATTTAAAGGCATTGCTCCTGCACTCGATCTTGAAGTAAATGCAAAACTCAACACTGGAAACGATTTTTTCAAATAGTTAACAGGATTTACTTTG
Organism: Enterococcus sp. AMC1252; assembly: GCF_058216515.1. Taxonomy (NCBI): domain Bacteria; kingdom Bacillati; phylum Bacillota; class Bacilli; order Lactobacillales; family Enterococcaceae; genus Enterococcus; species Enterococcus sp. AMC1252. Next base: position 1,143,214 of record NZ_CM177097.1, on the reverse strand, counting down.
ACTGCTACTAAGATTACTAAGTGAACCAGCATGACGATGATCAATGCGGTGTACGAAGCTAATACAAATTTTCCTAAATTAAGGATCGCATTATAATCACTTGTTGCAACAACATTAGTCATCAATGCTAAAACGCCATAAGGTGTCAAACGTAAAACCAATGTCACGATACGCATCGTGATCTTATAAAGACTGTCGATCAAGTTTGCAAAAAATTCTGCTTCTTTTGGTGCTTTTCTTTTAATACCTAAATAGGCAATCCCAACGAATGCGGCAAAAATAACCACACCAATTGTACTTGTCGGACGAGTGCCTGCAAAATCTGCAAAAACATTTTTAGGAATAAAAGATAAAATTTGTTGAGGAATCGATAGGTTTTCAACGGTTTCCTGTCTCGTTGCAAGTTCTGCAATTCGTGCCGTTTCTGCCGTTCCTTGTGTAAATTGTGCACCTTGTAGTCCAAATAATAATGTTGTTCCAATTCCAACCAAAGCTGCTATAGCCGTTGTCCCTAATAAGGTTGCTAAGACAGTAAAGCTAATTTTTCCAACTTGTTTAGATTCTTTCATCTTAGTAAAAGCTCCTACAATAGAAACAAAAACTAAGGGGATTACGAGCATTTGTAAAAATGCTACATATCCATTACCTACAATACTGATCCATTCCATTGCTTGCGTTGTGACTTTGTCTTGGGTACCGAATGCGAATTGAATAATTCCACCTAATACAATACCGACACCTAATGCAGCAAAAACACGTGTTGAAAACTTATAGTGTTTTGTTTGCATACGATAAAAGACGTATAACACTGCAAGAAAAGCAAGGACCACTAAAACAGTGATGAGTGTTGTCATTTTTTTCCCTCCTAAATTTAAAAGCAGAGCAAATGGATTACTCCTATAGAAAATCAGTAAATCGGCCTTGAAACGTTCTGTATTTCGTTGACAATTTATTTATTTTCCTAAGGATTGATTTGCGCAGCTAGATGTATTAAAAGCTGAACGAGCTCGTCAAGTAACGATTGAACAATAGGAAAATAGGACTGAGGTTTTTTTGTCTCATTCTTATTTTATCTTTTGCAGTCGGTGCTAGCTCGTGAAGCTAGATAATACAAATGACAAGTACATCAAAGGAAGTAAAGGTTCCTGGGGAGCATTCTTCAATGATCCGCCCTAAAAATAAATCGATTCATTTTCAGTGATAGCTCTATTGTACTTGATTTAAAAGACTAAGTGGTACTATTTTGTTTCTATAATGATAGAAAAAAGAGTTTGTGATAGTCAAAAACTATCACAAACTCCTAGATACTATTTCATTGTATTTAAATTTAATCCTTCTATATTGTTACTCAGCTGCTGATTGGAAGTTTAATTGAATGCCCGGTTTATCTAATGCAATTTCAGTGACTTCATAAGCCATACGTTGTACGATATCAAATAACGGACTAACCAATTCATCTACTTCTTCTTGCGAGATATCATCTTGGGTTTCGATCTTATGATTAATGACATGATTGATTTGGCTAACTGAGCCTGATAGTAAATATTCCTCAAAAACTAAACGAAACTCTAAACGAGCTGCGATGATTGAATTTTCTTTTGGATAGTTCTCATCAGTTGATTCGATTGGTGAAAATCCTACTCTAAGATCTGTTTCCACTTCTTCCATATCTTGTGTACGCATATCGTAGTGAAAAGCTTCTACAACTTCTTGTTGACGTTTTATTTCCATAAATTAAAATCTCCCTTTTTTTAAGTTCAATAACTATTACTTATATCCAGTCAAAACAGGATAATATAGTCTATCTATGTTTTTAATTATACCACACATCTTTTTATCACAAATACTCATAGACTCTTTTTAATCTAATTTTTAAATGAATGGATTGGGGCAGGAATTCGACCACCTCGAAGAATAAAGTCAGTTGAAGCATAATCGTTAACTTTCATAACTGGTGCTCTACCTAACAAACCGCCAAACTCAACCATGTCGCCAACTTTTGTTCCTTCAGCGGGTATAATTCTAACTGCAGTAGTTTTATGATTGATGACGCCAATTGCAGCCTCATCTGCAATCATTGCAGCAATGGTTTCAGCCGATGTTTCTCCTGGTATAGCAACCATGTCTAAACCAACCGAACAGATCGCTGTCATCGCTTCTAATTTTTCTAAATTCAGCGCACCATTATTAACGGCATCAATCATTCCAGCATCTTCTGAAACTGGGATAAACGCACCTGATAATCCACCAACGTGGTTACAAGCCATCACACCGCCCTTTTTCACAGCATCATTCAGTAACGCTAAAGCGGCCGTTGTACCATGGGTTCCTACACTTTCCAAGCCCATTTCTTCTAAAATATAAGCGACACTATCTCCCACAGCTGGAGTTGGGGCTAAAGATAGATCAACGATTCCAAAAGGAACATCTAAACGTTGAGATGCTATTTTCCCAACTAATTGTCCCATTCTTGTAATTTTAAAAGCGGTTTGTTTCACTACTTCCGCGACAACATCAAAAGGCTCACCTTTAACTTTTTCCAAGGCTCGTTTAACAACACCTGGACCACTAACGCCTACATTGATTACACAATCCGCCTCACCGACGCCATGAAATGCTCCCGCCATAAAAGGATTGTCCTCCACAGCATTGGCAAACACTACTAATTTTGCACAACCCATATCAGACTTTGCAGCTGTTTCTTTGATCACATAGCCCATATGACGAACAGCATCCATATTAATCCCCGCTTTAGTTGAGCCAATATTTACTGAAGAGCAAACAAATTCTGTTTCAGCTAGTGCTTGAGGAATTGAATTGATCAAAATCTCATCACCATGTTGGTACCCTTTTTCAACTAAAGCGCTGAATCCACCAATAAAATTAACGCCTACAGCTTGAGCTGCTCGATCTAATGCTTTAGCATATTTAACATAATCCATATCTGGACTTGCTGCCGCAATAATTCCAATCGGTGTTACAGAAATTCGTTTGTTGATAATAGGAATCCCGTATTCAGATTCAATTTCTTCCCCAACTTTAACTAAATTTTTCGCTAAACGAGTAATCTTGTCGTAAATTTTTTGACAAGCTCGATCACTGTCGCTATCAATACAATCTAGCAATGAAATACCCATTGTGATCGTTCTAATATCTAAATTTTCTTCTTCAATCATACGGATTGTTTCTAAAATCTGATTCGTCTCCAAAAAGTTTCCTCCTAAATTTAAAAGCTGAAAGAGCTCAGTCTGCCTCGAATGGAAAATAGGAAAACATACACGTGGCGCTTTTAGCCACAAGTACGTTTTATCTTTTTTTCCGAGAGACTAATATGTGTAGCTTGATAATGTAAATATAAAGTTCTAAGCTCACACTATTGATTATTATAATTTATGCATCACATTAAAGATTTCTTCATTTTGGATACTGATTGTCACGCCTAATTTTTCTCCTAAAGTGTTTAACTCGGAGCCAATCTCTTCAAGATTATTTTTGTCTTTAGAAATTTCCAATACCATCATCATTGTAAAGTAGCTATCCATGATCGTTTGAGAAACATCAATAATGTTCATTTCCAGTTCAGCTAACTTTTGACTGACACCTGCAATAATTCCTACCTTGTCTTTACCAATTACAGTTAATACTGCGCGCATGTAGATTCCTCCTAAATTTAAAAGCTGAAAGAGCTCAGTCTGCCTCGAATGGAAAATAGGAAAACATACGGGTGGCGCTTTTGGTCACAAGTACGTTTTATCTTTTCCCCGAGATCTTCAATCCTTAAAACTCTGGCTCTTAGGAATTGATGAGATCGAAGCAGAGCGTAGTGACTAGCTCTTGAAGCTAGATAATGAAAAGCGTAGTAGGCTCATTTAGTCTCGTAGAAAAATGGGGAAAATAGATTTGCGACCTTTTTGTCACATTCACTTTTTATCTTTTCTTCGAGAAGTTCACCCAGCCACATAAGTTTTTCCCATTATATCATAATTTGTTCATTTATTAACAAAAAATCAGAACAACAAACTCAAAAATAATACCATTGTTCGCTTTTTTTAAAGACTAAAAAACTTCTAGGATTTAGTTTATCTTCCCAGAAGTTTTTTCTTAAACGGTTTTATTGAATTGTTCTTTACATGTCGAACATGTCACTTTTATTTTGCCTTTTCCTTTAGGTACTCGCAATTGTTGTTTGCAATTCGGACATTTAAAAAAGGTATAGGTTTTACGTGCTTTAACTCGTACTTTTACAGCGTGAATTTTATTTTTTACTAGCTGTATTTGTGCTATATAGCGAGTATTTTCATTTGCTCGTGGGTAAATTTTTTTAGAGAAAAAACGATAGTTCATCCACAATATCAAACCCACAGCTAACCAAAGAGTAATTGACGTAGGTAAAAATAAATTTAGTAATAATAAGATCAAACTTCCCTTCAATAAGGTGTTGTTCAATTGATCTATTCGAGCATATCGTCCTACCAATAACTTTTGAATTTTTGCATTCCAACGAAGTAATCGTTCCAGCCATATTTGTCCCATATAATCCCTCTCTTCTATGCTATTATCTCAATCAATAGTCTTTGTTTCAAGAGATATAATGAAAAATTAAAAAAGAAACTACAAAAGAATCAAAAATAAATCTGATGGATTTTCACAACTTCTTCTTTTAATTCAGTTGGACTCACGACTTCAACTGCAGAGCCAAATGATAATAAGTATGTTGTTAGCCAAGAACCTGATGGTTGTCAGGCTTTTACTTTAGTATACTCTAAACCTTGCTCTATCTCAATGTCAGCTAAATCTTCTTGTATTCGGTAAAACAGATCATTTTTTATGTTGAATTCAACATAAACTCGCGTAAATTTCGGCTGATAATCTTTGATCAAATTGGCTTCATCGATATCATTTCCGGAAATGATCCATTCATTCATACGTCTTAATTTGAACAGTCTAGTGGTCTTTCTAATACAGCAATAGCCTGCTAAATACTAAGCATTTTGTTTAAAAATTAGTTTATTTGGCATTGCTTCCCTTGCTTTCTTCTTTTCTTTTCCATCCAGTATAGGAGAAAATAATACATTTTTTTGATTTTTAGCTTTGGTGATCAAGTTAATTGCCTCGGCTTCATCTTCTCGTTCCCAAGTTGAAAAATCGATATCGATCCATTGTTCTACTTCTTTTTTGAATAAGGAGGAAAGCTTATTGACTAAGAGATTGATGCTTTTTAAATTGGTCGATGCTAAATTTTTGAAGCGCCAAAATAATCTGATCTTGCTCTTCATCATCCACAAAAGTAGCAGATAAATGATGGGTGTCTAACAAACGAATCCCACCATCTCATCCGCTTTGAGAGTAAACGGGAAAACCCAACGTAGACAGCGTATCAACATCTCGATAAATCGTTCGAGTTGACACTTCTGATTGTTCTGCCAATAGGGTTGCTTTGACTTTATTTTGAATTGTCAGATAATGCATAATATAAAATAGTCTAGATAGATTATTCATTGTCCTTAAAATCCAAAATCAATTTACTGTTTTCACCAATGAAATCGTATTGATAAGAACCCGTCAACGCCTGTAATTCTCCTGTGCTTTTAATAATCATCCCAGGAGAATCAAGTGAACCTTTATCAAAAATCCCTTTTTCAGCCGCTGTAAAGGTTCCTGTTTTTCCTTTATACTGGCCTACAAAGTGAAGAAATCCCGTAATTCTTGCTGTGGCAAGATGTCCCTCTTCTTTATTACTTTCCAAATAATAAAGAAGATATTCGACCCATGCTTTTCCTTGTAATTCTCCTTCAAGTTCATACTCTGCTTGAACTCGATTCATAGGAAAATCAGGCTTTGACTTGTCTACTGGTTCTTCATCCCATTTTGTTACGCTAAACGTTGTACTCATACTTATCCCTCCTTATGGATAACAGAATAGCAAACATACGTTCTTTTTACAAGCGAACAGAGGAATAAAATTTATTTTGATTCAACTAATATTTCTCTCTTATTCCAATAACGATTCTTTTATTTTTCTACTAAATACAGTGACATTTTCTGATTTAGATGCAGCAGTTGTCACATCCAGATGTCCGGGATCTTTAGACCATGCACCTGAATCTGCCGTTAAATAGACACTTAACTTCTTTTCATTTTTATGCTTATTAATATAATCTAACGCTACTTTTGGAGGATCGCTTGATTGAACAGTTGATAATATAATTACTTTGTCCCAATCTTCGATTCTATTGTCTCCAATCTCTTCAACTGGTTCAACTTGTATATAGATATTTTCATCTACTAGATTTTTTTTAAGTTCTTCGATTACTTGATTTTTAAAGTCACGATCTTGAGTGTAAATGACCGCTTTATGGGAATTTGACTTTTCTTTTAACTTCCCATTGATTTCATAACTTGAAATTACTCCTTGCACTCTCACCATACGGTAATAACCTAAAAATCCTGCTGCTCCTAATACGACCAAAACGATTCCAATCAATCCATATCTAAATAGCTTATTTTCCCATAATTTTTTCATTCATTTTTCCTACTTTCATTCTTTTATTCATAGCGTAAAGCTGTTATTGGATCTAATTTTGCTGCTTTTGCTGCCGGATACAAGGCGAAGATTACACCTAATACTCCAGTTATACTTAATGTAGCTAATGCATTGAGTGGTGCAATTTGAATCACTTGGTTAAAACCAATATTTGATTCGATCAATGGATTCGCTATAAATTGGATTAGATAGGCAAAAGCAACTGAGATAATATTTGATAAAAGCATAATGTAGATTGCTTCCATCCTGAATAAACGTTTAATATATCCTTTTTTATAGCCAATAGAACGTAAAACACCGATTTCTTTGGTTCTTTCAACCACGCCAATATATAAAACAACTGCAATCATCACACCAGCAACAATCAAAGAAAGTCCAGCAATAAAGGCTAATAAGTAGACAATAATATCTGTAAATTGCTTAAAGGTATCCAAAAATGAAGAAGCATTTGTTATTGCATAATTTTCATATTCTGGGTCTTCTTTGTATTTCTCAATAAAAGATTCTGCGGCTTCTGGATTTTCTGCAAATGCATCAATTGTGTATATTGGTTTTTCAATCCCAATACTTTTCACCATTTCATCAAATGTTTGCGTAGATGCCATAAATCCTTGGACAAATCCTTCTTCTTCTGGTGAAGTGATACCTGTAATGACAGTTTCAATCTCGATCTGGGTATTATCAATTCCTTGTTCTCTTCCTTGATAAACTAGAGAAATAGGTTTTGAGATCAATTTTTTTGCATTTTCTTCAGTTAATTCTGAACTTTTCAAGCCTAATATTTCTCTTGCAGCAGAAGCTGGTAAAATAATTCCAGTTTCATCTGCCGTGATAAACGTACCTGCTAATAAATAACCATCGGCTACTGTATTGGTTTTATATCTTTCTTTATTTAGATTCGCTTCATCCATTTGACTCGGTGCTATTTTTTCAATCAATTGGTCTTCATATTTAAAGCGAATTCCCGAAATATTGGCTCTCTCATATACTTCTGAGATTCCTTCACTTGCATATAAGTCTTTTAATTTTTTAATTTCTTCTTCTTTCAACAACTCAGAAGGCCTCGGTGGTCCACCACGTTCAGGATCTTGATAATAAGAAGTTATTTGGTTTGGAGAATAGGCCGTTTGAAAAAAATCACCAAGGACTTCTGTAATCCCATTACCAATACCTAAAGCCAACAAAATTGCAGTAATTCCAATGGATGTCCCAAAAGCAACCAATAAATTTCTCAAAATCCTACTAAAAAAGTTTTTGCTTACCAACTGTAATGTTGCACCTAAAGAAAGAGAGACTCTTGATGCAACTTTTTTTTGTGATTGATTTTTATTGATATTCGGTTCCTTGATGCGATCATCACTTAAGATCCAGCCATCTTTGACTCTTAATATCTTCGTTGCATAACTCATCAAGCTTTCATCATGAGTAACCGTGATCACCAGCGTGCCTTCATTGCTTAGTTGTTTTAACAACTCAATAATTGAGGCTGCAGTGACTGAATCGAGTGCCCCTGTTGGTTCATCAGCAATGATTACCTTAGGATCGTTTGCAAGTGCTCTGGCAATTGCCACACGCTGTTTTTGACCTCCTGAAAGTTGACTAGGATACTTGTTTGTATGCTCAGCTAAGCCAACTTTAGTCAAAAGTTGTACAGCTCGATCTGTCCGCTCAGACGGGCTTAATGTTTTATCTAAATAAAGAGAGCTTTTAACATTCTCAAGCACGGATAAATGTGAGACTAGATTAAAACTTTGAAAAACAAAACCAATCTCATTTTTATGAAAATCATCCATATTCTCTGATTTTAAATTTTGTCCTTCGTAAAGAATATCTCCTTCATAATCCGTATCCAACCCACTGATAATATTTAACAATGTCGTCTTACCACTACCACTTGCTCCTAAAATCAAGGCAAAATCTCCAGCTTTAAATGTTGTTGTAATATCATGTAAGACAGGTTCTTTTTTATTATCGATCGTAAAACTTTTAGATACTTTTTTTAGTTGATACATTGTTTCCCTCCTATCTGTTGTCTTTTAATTGATTTTTTTCTAACCAAAGGTAAACGAATATAATAGCTGCTGATAGACAAGTATTTAAAATAAACGTACTTGGATAAAAGTCCCCATTATTAACTGGTAATGTGATATTCACACTTTGAGGAAAATAATAACGTGCCACGTCATTCAATAAGATAATCATGATCCAACCAATTGCCACTACAAATGTTTTTGAAACATTAGGCAGCCACAATTTAGCGATAATACCTCTCAGCAAGATCAAATAGCTAATCATACCAGCGAGATAAACGGCTAACTCTAGCGATAGTAAGAGTAGTTCCCCTAACCCTAAAGAAATCATTGTAAAATTAAATACCAAATTGATTGCACCGATCACGATTATTTGAACATAAGAAAGTAAATATTTTGCAACAATCTTCTCAAAAGTTGACTGGTTAGCTGTGCTAGCTAATGTCCGATGATTCGATTGAATATCTAGTTGATTGATTCGCCAAGTTAAAATGACTGCCGCTACAACAGAAAAAACAATTGGTAGTCGTTCCCATTGCGATTCTGGCATCGTTAATTGGAAAACATATTTAGCAAAATAGCTAGTTAAAATCAATAGTAAACTACTAAAAAAGAACTTCTTGCTTTTTTCGTGATAAAAATTAAATAAACGTATCATTGGCTTCCTCCTCATAGATTTCTTTTAGCGACAAACCCTTTCGTTCCCGTAAGTCTTCCAAATTGATTACTTCACAATATCGGTTTGGATTCATAAATAATACATCTGTAAATAAAGTATCCATCTCTTCAATAAAATTAGTAGAAACTAAAATGATTTTATTTTCACCGCTCGCTTTCCTCAACATTTTTTTCACTTGTATGCGGGAGGAATAATCTAAGTAAGCAAACGGTTCATCCAATAGAAAAATGCTTGTTGCTTTAGCATATTCACACACAATTTTCACTTTGACTTTACTGCCTTCTGAAAGTTCCTGCCATTTTTGTTTAGATGAGATATGCCATATTTCCAGTTGCTCCACCGCTTTTTCTGACTGAAAACCTGGAAATAATAACGTATACTCAATCAGTATTTGTCTAATAGTTTGAGCGTCTTCAAAATAGTTTATGGTTGAAGCATAGGCTATGCTAGTTTTAAATGCAGTACTATTTTGTGGTTGGTCATTATATAGAATCATTCCAGTAGTGATTTGTTTTTGCCCAGAAACACAGTCTAATAAGGTCGTTTTCCCAGTGCCATTTTTCCCTAGAATGCCGAGTATTTGTCCTTCACTCAAGTTAAAAGATAGTTCTTGAAATATATTTTTTTGATATCGTTTACCAATATTTTTTGCTTGTAGTTTATTCATTTGCACTCCTCACAATCCGTTCAATGATGTGCTCCCTTTCGTTCTGTGTTAAATCAAGTTTCTGCAATTGAGTGATGAAAGCTTCTATGTGTGCTTCAATCAACCGCAAGCGTAAATCTGTGATTTTATCTATTTTATCTGTCACGAACTTCCCAATTCCTCTCTGACTAATCAAAATTTCTTCTTGTTCTAAAATACTGTAAGCCCGTTGAACCGTTGTTGGATTTACATCTAAATCTTCTGCTAATTGTCTAACAGATGGAACTTTTTCATTTGGCTGCCATTGATTACTGACGATCCAATGTTCGACCTGCTCAATAATTTGTTGGTAGATGGGTCTGTTCCCGTCATAATTCACCTGCATCCTCCCTTTCCTAGTTGTATGCTGTACCACTTAAGTCACACACTCAGCTGGTAAAACCTATTTTAGAGGAAATAAAAAAAACAATTTATACCAACGAGATAAATTGCCTATAGTTGACTTTTTATGGATCTTAGCTCAAAAAAAAAGCCGGATTATGTTATACTTTTTATACTTAGATTTTTTAAATTTTTTCACTTAAAAGGGGGACTGAACAATCGAGTTATATAAAGATAATTTGACCTTAATTGAACATTTAAAACAAGATGCTACTAATAAGTGGACAGAAAAAACTTATGAAAAAGACACTTTAATCATTGATGAATATGAGAAAACAGAACTTGTCTACTATGTTGTTGAAGGTGTGATCTGCGTTGAGATTCTAAACGATGACAAACGTTATATCTCCTCTTTTATTTTTCAAAATGATTTTTTCGGCTTAGATAGTTTTTCTACCTTTAAACAAAAAGAACACGGTATTCGTGTTATTAGTGAACAAGCTACGATTTTTTGCTTACCGAAAGACAGGCTTCTTCATTCCTTAAACAAAGAACCCCATTACTATAACTTACTACTAACTAATTTTGCTGATATCTTCCAGCGACATTACGGTTATTTCAATTTTCTTCATTTGCCAACTACTGAACGAATAAAACGAGCTCTAAATTATTTAAGTGATCATATCGCTATTGTAACTGCGGCTGAACACCTAGAATTGCCAAAATTTATTACACAAGAAGTATTATCAAAATTCTGCCGTACATCACAATCTAGGGTTTCAGTTTCCTTAAATGAGTTAGAAAAAGAGGGTTGGCTGTTAAAAAAGAAAGTACCTATCACTATAAAGTAAAAAAGTCGAAAATCAGCACTAAGCTGATTTTCGACTTTTTTACGAATAAACGGTGGAAACAAAAGCAACCCTTTTGGAAATAAGCTTCTGTCTCGCCCTCTCTTTACTTATCTTGTTTTCACAATCATTTCTAAGGCTTTTGCTATATCTTCTCCAGCCAGATCAATATGTTCATCTTCCATACACTGCTTCAGATTTTCAGTTACAACGAGTCCTATAACTTTATCGATACTTGATCGAACCGCCATCAATTGCGTCACGACTTCTCGACAATCTTTTCCTTCATCCATCATTTTTAAAATCCCACGAATTTGTCCTTCTGAACGTTTCAAGCGATTTCCTAGTTTAGGATCACAAGCCATCCACAACTTCTCCTCTCCAGGCAGACATACCACCCATCACATTAGTAACATCATACCCTAATGAAGCAAAATATTCACTAGCCATTTGTGAACGTCCGCCAGCATGACAGATAATATAGTAATGTTGATTTTTATCCAACGATTCAGCTGTTTCTTGTAGCGTACTTAGTGGCATACTTTTTGCCTCTTTGATATGTCCGGAAAGATATTCATCCTCTTCACGCACGTCTATGATTGCTAGTTCATTTCTTTTTTCTAATTGTTCAAATTCATCGATCATAATTGATTTATACATTATTTAATAACCTCCTGAGGGTAAATCGTACTATATATTTGAAAAGCACCATCTAAATTTTTAACGTTAAAACCATTATTTTTCAAAATTCGTTCTGCTAAATAGCTACGTTGCCCGCTTTGACAACTGACAATGATTTCTTTATCCACTGGTAGATCAGCTAAATGCTCTCTTAATTCATCCAATGGAATATTATCAGCTTGAGCTAATGAGCCGTTATTCTTCAGTTCTCCTGGGTTTCTCACATCTAGTAAAAAAGCCCCGTTCTCTACAGCTTCTTTCAATTCGTAATATTGAATATTGTCAGAGAAGCCTTCAACAATATTTGTAGCAGCGTAACCAATCATATTAACAGGGTCCTTGGCTGATCCAAATGGTGGTGCATAAGTAAACTCTAATTCTGGCAAATCCATAACGGTCATTCCTGCTTTGATTGCAGTTGCTATGATATCGATTCGTTTATCCACACCATCTTGTCCAATCGCTTGCGCTCCGTATATTTTACCCGTTACAGGGTGAAAGAGTAACTTCATCACGATTGGATGACTTCCTGGAAAATACCCCGCATGGCTTTTTGATGTTGTATGAACAGCTTTATATTCTAGATTATTGTTACGTAATTGGCGCTCGCTCAATCCTGTGCTCGCTGCGGCTAGATCAAACACTCGCACGATTGCAGTGCCAATACTTCCTTGGTTTTTCCGAGTAACACCTGCAATCACATCTGCTACTTGGCGTCCTTGGCGATTGGCAGGTGAAGCAAGCGAGATCAGAGCATCTTCTTCTGTGATTTGTTGTTTGACAACAATCGCATCTCCAACTGCATAAATATCTGAATCGTTGGTTTGATAGGTTTCATCTACAACAATACCACCACGTAAGCCCATTTTCAAATCAGCAGCTACAGCTAGATCACTAGATGGTTTGACACCGATCGATAGGACTGTAAAATCACTTGAAATGGTTTCACCTGAGCTTAATTCAATTTTTTTTCCTGCCTCTTTAAAAGCTGTTGCCCCAGCCCCAGTATAGACAGTAATTCCTTTTACTTTTAATTCTTTTTCAACAAAAGCGGCCATTTCTTCATCTAATGGTGGTAAAATTTGTGGTGCTGCTTCTACGATTGTGACATCAATGCCTAAATGACTCAAATTTTCAGCCATTTCCAACCCGATGAATCCAGCTCCAATCACAACAGCTTGTTTAGGTTGCTCATTTTTGACAGCCGCTACGATCTTATCGACATCTGGAACGTTTCTTAAGGTATAAACATTCGTTGCTTCATTTAGCCCTTCAATTGCCGGGATCACTGGTTGTGCCCCTGGTGAAAGGATCAGTTTATCATAACTGATCGTGTCCTCTTTACCATTTGCTTTCGTTAAAACTGTTTTATTTTTTCGATCAATTTTAACTGCTTCTGTTTCTGGATAAACGTCAATATTGAATCTTTTTTTCAACTGTTCAGGTGTTTGCAAAATCAATTCTGATCGTTCACTGATTTCTCCCGATACATAATAGGGCAATCCACAGTTTGCAAATGAAACATACGGCCCTTTTTCTAAAACAATAATCTCGATTTCTTCTGATAGTCTTCTTAATCTTGTAGCTGCTGACATTCCACCCGCTACTCCGCCAATAATTACTACTCGCATTATAATTTTCCTCCTCTAACTGCCCCACGCCAAGCGCTCATGCCACCTTTGACGTTGATTGCATCGATTCCTCTAGTTTTTAATTTTTTGACTGCTTGCCGACTTCTCATACCAGATTGACAAATCACATAGACTGGTTGATTTTCTTTTGATTGATAGGATGAAATTTTACTTAATGGAATATTTTTAGCATTTGGGATATGACCAGCCGCAAATTCAGTCTTTTCACGAACATCAATAACTATCGGTTTTGAATCTAGCATTTGCTGAAGTTCAGTAGTATTAATTGAATTTCCTTTTAAAAATGAAAACATATGCTCCTCCTTTATACCCTAAGGGGTATTTACAAGAGTTATGATAAATGATTTTTATGATCTTGTAAAGGGGTTTGTTTTGAAGTATATAAAACGATATTTCTTTCATTATATAAAAAACTACCTGCTATTTTCTTATGAATGGTTTTAGCTTATCCTAATTAGTGATTCATTTTTTGCTTTGATTGAGTTACTTTTAATCAAACTGAAGCATTTCTTAAGAAAGCCAAACAAATATTAACTTATTTGGCACATTTTTGTAACATTCAACCTCTATACTGAATGTAACACTTAAAGAAAAGAGGGTATTACATGAATCAAGGAATTCTAAAAAAACAAAATATTTTACCATTACTATTGATTCTACTCCTTTCACTTGCTAGTCTTTTCCTTATTTTTAATAAAGAAGAACAACCAATCCAAGATGAAGCAACTGCTTATCAGCAGATTTTTATTGATGAAATAGCATCTGAAGCCAAACTTTTACAAAAACAGACTCATTTATTCGCCAGTATCACTATTGCTCAAGCAATTTTAGAATCTGATTGGGGACGTAGTGATTTAGCGGTAGAAGCAAAAAATCTTTTTGGAATCAAAGGCGAGTTTAATGAGCAATCAAGCATCATGCCCACAGATGAATTTATTGATGGTGAACGGATCACGATCGATGATTCTTTTAAAAAATATGAGACGATCCAAGAATCAATGGTCGATCACATGGAATTTTTAAAAGGCGGCACTTATGATGGCATCAAAACAAGCAAAAATTATCGAGAAGCAGCTATTGCATTACAAAATGGCGGTTATGCGACCGACCCAGACTATGCTGAAAAATTGATTCAATTGATTGAAGAATTTAAACTTTATAAACACGATAAATAATCAAAGCATATCAAGAGCAGTTCGTATTAAAAGCTGTTATGCTTGTTGTTGGGAGATTGTTGAGATGGAAAACTTTTACTATGTTTTAAAAGATAGCAGCAACAGTCTTCTGCGTAACAAAGGAGCTACTTTTTTTAAAACTAGTTTTTCTCTCCTCTATTTCTTGGTTTTGATAACGGTGCTTCATAGTTGGCTCACTGTAATTCATTTAGGAAAATTAGAGAAACAAAAAATGTTAGAAGAAATTAATTCACTTGAGTCTCTCATCCACTCCGATGCTAGTAAAAATTTACTCACTTTATTAAGTAGCTTAAACACCGTATTGCTGATTTTCAGTATCGGTTTATTTTTATTCGGAATTTTGTATCTTTTTGTTTATTTTCATAGAACTAGGATAATCGATCAAAAAGAGCTTATCATCAAAAAAATGTTAGGCGCTTCAGCGCTTCAAGTAACTACTGAGCTTTTTATCGAGCCTTTATTGATTATTATCCCTACTTATATTTTTAGTTTATTTACAATCAAATTACTTTATAGATTATTTTTTCAATTTTCAGATTCCTGGCTTACAAGTGTTTTGCCTCCGTTGAGCTATTTTGTCTTATATGTGGATTTTCCGTTGATTGGAATTTTTGCACTCATACTGATATATCAATTTCTATACTTGAAACAAAAAATAACAAATCTTTAAAAGGAGTCCTATACGTGAATATTTTAGTTGCGGATGATAGTCCAGAAATGGTGCAAATTGTTAGTGCCTATCTAAAAAAAGACGGATTTACGGTCTTTACTGCATTAGATGGTGAATCAGCCCTGGATATTTTTTATCAAGAAAAATTAGATTTAGCAGTCATTGATTGGATGATGCCTAAAATCGATGGCATTGAAGTCATCAAAACGATCAAGGCTGAAAGTTCCTTAAAAATATTGATGCTAACTGCCAAAGCTACTGGAGAAGATGAATTTCTTTCTTTGTCAAGTGGTGCAGACGATTATATTACTAAACCTTTTCATCCACAAGTATTATTATTACGTGTCAAAAAATTACTTAGCTTAACCCATTCATTTTATATGAAAGACTTACTGATCGATCCAGCTAATTTAAAAGTTTGCAAAGGTGAGCAATCCTTAGACTTAACTAAAAAGGAGTTTGATTTACTGATGATGCTCGTCAAAAATCGTGGAAGCATTTTGACAAGAGAGCAGCTTTTAGTTGGTGTTTGGGGAATGGATTATGATGGCGTTGCCCGTACTGTCGATACACATATAAGAAGACTTCGTGAAAAAATTGGTGATGAGATCATCACTACCAAAAGAGGAGTGGGTTATCTCATTGAAAAAGAAATCTAGAAAAATCAGTACAACACTTACTCTGACTTTTTCATTGATCATTATTGGTAGTTTTATCATTATGTTTATTTTAAACAGCTTGATTGTCCCTAGTTATTATTTTTCAAAAATGGAACATAAAGTTACCTCCGTTATGACTGACGTCACGCAAACTGTCAATTCAGACCAACAACTAGTTGAATTAGAAGATAACAATCAAGTGACCATCATCACACGTCATTTAGACGGTACTTCACTTGATGATTTTAATGAGTCCTTGAATCTAGAGTTAAATCGAAAGAAAGTCGCATTAAATCGTTTTTGGATCACTCAAGAAACGTTAGATCAACTACAAAATATTCCTCAATCCATACAACGAAACTTTGATCAAGGCAAACAGAAATCTAGTTTTTTGGTTGAGATGCAGGTGATTGATAATACCTTTTATTTGGTTGGCGTATCTACTGTAAATTTTTCTGAAACGGCTAATTTAATCAATACATTTAACTTCATTTCTTTAAGCCTGACACTTATTCTAATCATCATTCTGATTTATATTTCTGTTCGTAAAATAACCGATCCTTTAGTCAACTTAAAAAAAGTTGCTGAAGAAATCACTGCGTTGACTTTTGTGACAACCGATGATATTCCGACAAATGAAATTGGTGAGTTAGCTCTCAGTATTAATAAAATGAGTTATGCCTTAGCAACATATCAGAAAAACCTACTGGCTAAAAATGACCAGCTAAAACAATTTACAGCTGATTTGACTCATGAATTAAAGACACCAATTGCTCTGATCAAAGCATATGGTTCAGGTATTGAAGATGGTTTAGACGATGGTACTTACCTAGAAGTGATTTTACAACAAACACAACGCTTGAATGATATTGTAGATCAAATGTTAGACTATGCCAAACTAGAACAACAACAGCCAGTCAATAAAGTCCCTGTGCAATTATCAGATATTTGGAAACAAACCGTCGCAGAGCTGACACCAACGCTAGAAAAAGAAGCAATTTTATTGTTAGAAGCGGACACAGACTCCCCTCTTTCATTAATTGAAGCTGATCCGATTTTAATCAAACGAGTTTTCGAAAACTTACTCACCAACAGTCTCAAATATACTACTGACAAAGAAATTCAAGCTAGTTGGCGACAGACCGAAAAATTTATTGAGTTTACGATTAGTAATCAAACATCCTTAGCTGCTGACTTTGACGTAAACAAACTTTGGGAAGCATTTTATGTTCACGAAAAATCTCGGAATAAAAACTTATCTGGAACAGGGTTGGGCTTATCCATCGTCCAATCGATTATGAACGAACATGGATTTACGATTGAAACAAGATTAGTTCATCAGACATTGATTTTCGTTTTACATTTCTATAAGCCTAAAAGAGGTTAAGATGAAAGTATTTAGCTCCGAGAATCATGTAGGTACTTGAGCAACATCAACTCGTATCTCATTATGTTTTACAGCAATTCTAGCTTATTTACGAAGTAGTTGCTTCTGCTCCCACCGTTTAGTCGAATTCTATGTGGTTGAGATATGACTCGAAGAGTTATATCTCAACCACTTTTTTGATGCCTAAGTTTGGCATTTTTCTGTAACATTGGCTTCGTATACTAGAGGTATGTTGTTACCATTTAGGAGGAAAAACTCATGAAAAAAATGTCTCTCTATCTCGGCTTAGCCGCCATCACTCTATCTTTATCAGGCTGTAATTTTAACCAAACCAATGCGACAAACAAATCAGAAAAGTTGATCGTCAACAATGAAATCGAAAAAAACAAAACCTATGCTAAAACCGATTTTTCCTTTGATGTTGATCCAGCAACTTTCACTGTTTCTATTACTGAAAATGGGGAAAAAGCAGAAGTTTCAAAACCTCAAGAACCAAAAGAAGTCTCTGATTTAAAGAAAAGCAAAGAAGAAATCAGTTGGACTTACCCAAATGAGCAAATCAAGGTCAAGTTGAAAAAAGAAAAAAATCATCTTGCGGTTGCTCTTACCAGTTTATCTGATGAAGATACTACTTTCACTTGGCCCAAGCTAGATGCAAAAAATTATATATTACCGATTGCAGAAGGAAAAACGATTCCTAATGACCAAAAAGAATGGCTTGCCTATTTTAAACAAAATGAAGAATTATCGATGAGTGAAGCTTTTTCAATGAGCTTTCTCACTACCAATCAAGAAACGTTTGCTACAACTTTCGTGATGGACAAGACGTTCAATAGCGATCTTTTAACGAAGACCGAACCCCATCTTACCTTCGAAGCCAGTCACAATTTTATTGGCTTCGACAAAAATAAAACCTTGAATTATCGACTTTATGTTACTGATAACGATCCAGTTGCAATTGCCAAAACATACCAAATGGATCGGATCGACTTGGGTGAATTCAAGACACTTGATGAAAAGGAAAAAGAAAATCCGGAAATAAAAAAAATGCGGGGGGCAATTCAAGTTTATTACTGGAATAGCCGCATCTTAACAACAGAAGATATTAAATGGGGCAAACTACCTCAAATGCTAGACGAACCAATTTTCCAATGGATTGCTGAATTATTGACTCAATACGGAGAAGATGGTTCTGAGGAATATCTAAAAGCGTTAGAAGCATTTAAAAATAATGAAGGCTATAAACATGAAAAAAATACCTTCTTAACATCGATCAATTATGTACTCCTTTACCCACAATTTTATAATAAAGATATTTTCAAAAATCCGGATGCTACAGCGCAAAAAATGATCGATAAAGGCATCGACAATCTAAGTGAACAAGAACGTTACACATTGAATAAACACTTATTAGCTGGTGTCCTAGGTAATTTAACCCCTCCGCTTGAACAATGGGGACAAGCTACATCATCTGATGTCTTCAAAGATATGAAAACTTCTGGTGTCGAAAATGCATGGATTGGTCTACCAAACTGGGCTAATGGATTGATGAATCCTGAAATGGTCAAAACTGCAGCTGATCAAGGGTATCTGATTGGTCCTTATGATTCTTATCAGTCGATTCAAGAAGATGCTAGCATCGATTGGAATACCGCTTCTTTCCCTAACAAAAATTTATACGACAATGCAACAGTCACGAAGAAAAATGGTGAAAAGGTTGCTGGTTTCTTAGGCAAAGGACGCAAGCTTAATCCAACCCTGATTTTCCCTGATGTAGAAGAACGTTTTACGGGAATCATGCAAAATAAAATTCCTTTCAATTCTTGGTTCTTAGATACAGATGCCGCAGGTGAAATTTATAATGACTATAGTCCTGAACATTTAACAACACAAAATGAAGATGTTGCCGGGCGTTTAAAACGAATGGATTATTTCAATCAAAACGGTCTAGTTGTCGGTTCTGAAGGTGGGAATGATTTTGCTTCAAAAGATATGGTTTTTGCTCACGGAATCGAAACACCTGTCATTATGTGGTCCGATCCTGATATGCGTGAAAATAAAGAAAGTGAATATTATGTCGGAAGTTACGCTGCTTTAGATGGCGGTATTCCAACAAAATATAAAAAAGTCGTGCCAATCAAGGAAGAATACAAAGCGATTTATACTGATCCTGTTTATTCTCTTCCACTGTACAAGCTTGTTTACAACCGTTCAGTGATTACTTCTCATCAATGGGAATGGGATAGTTATAAGATCAAAGATCAAGTCGGCGAACGTCGTATGAAAGAGTATTTGTACAATACTCCGCCAATGGTGCATATCGACAAATCAGCTTGGGAAGAACATAAACAAGATATTTCTGATAATGCTCAAATTTGGAGTCCTTTCCAAAAAGCAGCTTTGCAACATGAAATGACTGATTTTAAGGTGCTGACAGATAATCGTTTAGTTCAAAAAACTGAATTTGGTGATTCATTATCTGTGATTGCAAATTTCTCTGGTACTGATTATGATGTAGACGGTGTTAAAGTTGCCAGTCATACTGCTTTGATCGTTAATGATGGAAAAGAGACTGTTGTAAAAATAGAAGGTTAACAATGAAAAAGAAACGAAGCCGAAATAAATGGCTTCGTTTCTTTTCTATTTTTTCAACTTAAAAGTCATCTCAACTGGATTATGATCTGAGTTTTTAAATTCAGCATCACTTACTTTCCCATTAACGTTTTCTACATTATCTGAAATGATAAATCCGTCGATTAACGCGACAAATGACTCTCCTTTTTTATAAGGTTTATCCAAATTACGAACTGATGGTACAGCCGTTTTTATTTTACTTAATGCAGCGACCTGTAAATTCTCTGGTAATTCTTTTTTAGGAAAAGGCTGTAGCCATGTGTATTCTTCTGTTGTATCATTTTTAAATGTTTCAGTCGAAGACTCTAGCAGGTCATGATTAAAATCCCCACCACAAACGACATAATTTCCTTTTTTATATTCACTTTCCATATGATCGAATAATTTATGGACTTGTTCTTTTTGGATTTTTTGATCTTTGATATAGGCAGATAAATGAACGTTATACAGCATTAGATACTTGCCGTTCTCAACTGGAATTTTTGAGACTGTAAACGCACGATCTAAATCAAAAAATTTATTAAAATTAGTTTCGATTGGTAAGCTATAACGAGTACTCTCTTCAATTGCTGCGTTACTCAACGTAAGAATACCGGATTTTGATTTTCCGATTGGATCTAGAATAGGATACATTAAAAATGCTGAATCATAATTCGTAGCAAATACACTAGAATAGTCTTTAAATTGTTGAGTGATTTGGGCTACTTCATTCACACTACGACTACGAGTCGCTTTTTCATCCACTTCTTGAAATAAAGCGAAATCCGGACCGATTTCTTTAGTCGTAGCAACCACTCCAGTTATATTTTCAATCACACTTTCTTTACTCACTGCTTTTGACTGTTTCCCGCCATCCATAAAAAATGTATAATCTGGCGTATAAGAGCCATAACCAACATTAAACGTTGTCACCTTATATTCTTTGTTGGTTGAAGCCTTTTTCCCGTGAACCTTTTGATTAATTTCTACAGGCACATCATCAGCGATTCTTGAATAACTGAAAAAAACATAACCGACATAAATTAGAATAATTGCGATAAATAACGATAACACACTTAAAAATACTTTGATACTTTTTTTAAAATTCATTTTCTTCTCAACTTTCTATTGGGTACTTGCCATTCTACAATAAGAACAAACTGTTTCATTTGAAGGCATTGGTGCCCCGCAAAAATGGCAGATTTTGTTTCCTATTTTAGCCTCTTTCTTTTCTGTGACAGGAGGCATTACTTTGGTTTTTTCTTCTGTAATATTCTTTGTTACTGCGGCCCTCGTGACTTTATGCTTATCCTCAGCAGATTTCTTTTTTGGTTCAGGTTCTCTATAAAAAAGACTCGTAACCGCATCAAAAAAGCCGATCCAGATAAGTATATCATTATCCCAATCACTAGAAACAATAAATACAAAAAGTAAAATACCTCCTGAAATAAAATTCCTATTTAAAAGCCTAGGAATTCCCGTTGCCCCAAGTATCAACGTAAGAAAAAAAGTAGTCCAAGGTTTCATATTATACAATAAACCAGCTCTTTTGATCATAAATAGATTATTTTTTATAAACTGCCACATTTTTCTTTTCCCCCAGCACATTTCCATCTTTTTACGTAATACTCATTATAAGCATAAAATAGGACAGTTTCAATATGGTACACAAATAGCTGGAAAATCATTTCATATCCAAATGATTTTCCAGCTATTTATTACGTTTTTTTTTCAACACTTTAGTTTGTTCCACCGATTTTTTGTTTGGTTTATCAATCATATTTGTTGTCTTTGGCAATTTTACTATTGATCATCACCACTATTAGCTAAACGTACGTATTCAAAATATAAACCTTGGAGGTACCTCCAAGACAAGCCCTTTTTAACTATTTCTTTGTACTAGCTCGGCAAGCTTATTTACGGTGTTGGCATTTCGGATCGTAATTCGATTATAGATCTTCGTTCCAACAACCTTTGACCAGCGGCTTCTAGAAAATGTTTTGATCGGGGCGGTCCAAAAAATAACTTGTTCATGATACGCTACTTTTTCATACTCTACTTTTGCTTCACCAACAGAGGCGATCACTTCTTCCGTTGTCGTTGGTGGAATCAAAAAAATAACATTGTACTTTGAATCTTTATCCGTGTTCCACCATTTTGGCATCTGTTCTAATGCTTTTAACAAATCAGTCCCTAGAACAATAGTAACAGTTATATCAAGTCCAAACTCTGATTTAATCAGCATTTCACAGTCATTTTTCAATTGAAAAACATCGGTTTCTTCACTAGAAAAAACAACATTTCCACTATTCAAATACGTAATGACGTTTTTAAATCCATGTTGCTCAAATCGTGCTTTTAACGTTGCCATAACGACTCTATTTTTCCCACCGACATTGACACCACGTAATAAGGCAATGTATGTTGCCATGTTATATCCCTCCAACTAATCAATCATTTTATTTAAAGCAAATATTTTCTTCAACGTTGCAACTATATTATAATAAAGAAAACTACAACTAGGAAGAAAAGAGGCCATAATGATGAAAGATATAAATGAATTTTTTTCAAGTATTAGTGAACCTGAACATCGTAAACGTTTAGAAGAACTATTTAACTGGACAATGAAAACCTACCCACAATTTAGTGTCGTAATAAAATGGAATCAGCCTATGTTTACTGATCACGGGACCTTTATTATTGCATATAGCACGTCCAAAAAGCATCTTTCAATCGCACCAGAAACTGTCACAATTTCAGCTTTCAAAAGAGACATTGAACAATCAGGTTATCAACACACAGATAATATCATCAAAATAACCTGGGATCAGTCGATTGATTATTCATTATTAAAAAAAATCATTGACTACAATGTTCAAGAGAAAATTGATTACACGAAATTTTGGCGAGAATAAGTTTTATAAAACAGCCTTTATTCAAAAAAGTTTTATCGATAAGAATTTATTGAAGTAGCGAAATCGGTTTAAATCTATTATTATTTAGACATAGAGAGTTACTTAATTATCTTCCCCAAAGATAAAATAAGAATTGATCCCATCTTGGTTGAGATGGGATTTTTTGTAGAGTTTTATATGTATAGAGTATTTAAATAACTGACAAGTACCCTTTCACAAAGACGAACAAAAAATTAAGAATTTCTTTAGAGAAAAATACACCTATGCCTATAACACTACATCTACTTTTTACTCACTGCGTTTAATTTTTACTATTTCGAAAATTTTATTGACTAAACTCCTATCTTTAAGTTAAGATAATATTACAAAATTAAATAAAAAAGGCGCTCTGCAGGAGGACAGCAAATCATCCCGCAGAGCCCTGTATTATCAGCCAGAACTAATAATACAAGTTGCCTCCGTCAATAGTTTATTGACTATTCTCATTGTACTAAAAGTAAGAAAAGATTACTAGTCTTTTTTACAAATTCAATGTGCCTAGTTAATGCTTATTTACTGAACGCTTCATGGTATTAGTTGCTGACTAATACCATTTTTTGATTTTGCATCTATTATTAGATAATTAGAGCGAAAAACAAAATAAACAGGCACTCTAGTAAGAAGACAGCAAATCCTCTTACAGAGCCCTGTATCGTCAGCCAGAACTGACAATACAAGTTGCCTGAGTCAATGTACATTGACTTATTTATTTTACCTAATTTTTGTAAGAAATACTAGTGTTTTCTTACAGTTTTTAGTATTTTAAATGGTTAGTGCTTATTCGTTGAACTCTTGCACGGTATTGGTTGGTGACCAATACCGTATTTTTTCGCTCTTTTTATAACGAGTAAACACTAAGTTCTCCTTTTTTCTTAACACTTTTCAGATTAAACTCTTCGTGTTTACGAACTGACATCACTAGAGCCATCCGCTCACCATGCTTTTCTATCTAGTCTGAAAAAGGTTGCCGAGTCAATGCGTACAAAAATAAATGCTTTGAAAAAATAAACATGCAAACAAATAATTTCCTAGATCTACCAGACTAAATTGCAAAAGTAACGAATGTGCTCTAGTGCGTTTGTATTGGTTGGATTCTGCCTAGCGGAAGACAGAACCCAACTTTCTACTAAAAAATAGTGGGATTGCAGAACCTACTATTTCAAACAGCTGTTTATCCATGATGCTATTCCTTTTTAAGTAAACAACCAACCCAACCATTTTAACAACTTAGGTTAAGCAGCTGTTTGTTTTTATATTTAATTAAAAAATGTATTTTTGAATCTATTATAAAAACTACTTAAGTGGCTATTCTATGGACTTTCTATTTACGGTTTAGGATAGTTATTCCTCTATTCTCTATAGGTTCTTTCTTGATTAGCATCAAGATTTAATTGGAACATTCTATTGGAACTATATATTTAATCTCTTAAAATATAACAACCTTATCTAATAACTTCAAAATCAACTTCATTTACTAAGAGTTCTTCAATTCATTCATCTTTATAAGGTGCATTTTCCAATTTATCAAACGTAACAAGTTGGTCAATCTTAGTTCCTAGCTCTTCTGAAATAGCATACATCAATAGTAAAGATGGATTATGCTTATTTTTTTCTAGATTGGCGATTGTTTGTCTTGCGACACCTACTTTATCTGCAAGTTCGTCTAGTGACATTTCAAGATTTGAACGATATGTACTTATATGTACATCTATTATTTTGCTTTTAACCATTCAAGACTCCTTTCTGATTACTTTTTGCAAGTGTAAGAAAATTTAATATATCTTAGTTTTATTCTATACACGTATTCCCATGATTAAATATCTATTTTTTACTATTTATAGTATATAAGTTAACTTAATGTTAACATAAAATCGTAAAGTAGGAAATAGTTTCAATGTACACAATTAAAATTTTTTTCTTATAAAAAAAAGATTGAGCCAAAACTAACATATAGTTTCGCTCAACCTTAAACCTAGATGAAAAGTATTTTATCTAGATACTCCCGCTCTATTTTATTATTTAGAAACAATTTTTGTTTCAATTAGACGACTTCCAACTGTTATCATCGCCAACCCCAACAAAATAATAGCTTCTGAAAAGAATGTACTTCGTAATGTATTAAATCCTAACAGAAAATCTATCAACGCAATTCCATAAGGAGAAAATGCAGAACCAATATTAAAACCGACTAAAAGTAGTGATGTCCGAAATGCTGCTTGATGCGCGGGTCCATCATTGACTTTATTAAATAAATATGGAATGAACGTTCTAAACGAAAAACCACAAATCATTGCACCAATTCCAGTCACTGTGACACTATTAGAACAACCAATCAAAACCATCGCTCCACTCATCAGCAAAAAAACAATCGGTAATGTCCACTCTCCTGTTATGTTAAATATATAACCGAATAAAAATCCTGCTGCCATCGCACCTAGACCAATTAACGACATAATATTGCTTCCGTCTGTGGCATTACCATAGCCTAATGAAGTCATCAGCAATGTCCCTTTGATTGTGATTGACATATAAATACAAACAACAATTATTAGCAAAATAACATACCCTATAAATTCCAGAGCACTTACTGTTCTCACTGGCCATTTTTCTTCAGCTGTTTCATGACTCGTTTCCTCCATGATATGACTTTGTCTAATATCTTGTTCAGAAACATTTGGAACAAACATAGCAAATAGAATTAAAATAGGAATAACAATCAGATAAATCCAAAATGATGTTTGCCAACTGATTTTTAACAACTGGCCCACCATAAACGTCAACGTCATACCTCCAATTCCTTCAAAAGCACTTTGAAAGCCAATTGTTGCTGTTCGCTCATTCCCTTGATAAAAGTAACTGATCAAAGAAACCAATACAGAATTAAACAATCCTACTCCAAAACCAAAACAAGCTCTAGAGACGAATATCAGCATAAAATTAGTAGTTAGAGCTGGGATAATCCCTGAGATTTGAACAATTCCCAATCCAATCAATACAGTCCTTTTATATCCTAAATACTTAGCAATTTTAGTACTCAATAAAACAGCTGGAATAATAAACAATGCTGGAATCGTTGTTAACATTTCTACCAATGACAATGGCACATCCGAAAAAGTTTTTGCCATTTCTGGGATATTTGCGCCTATCGCTCCACCAGATACAACAACTAAAGATACAGCTAAAATCGATATTTTTTTCATTTTATTTTTCCCCATTTAT
Organism: Enterococcus sp. AMC1252; assembly: GCF_058216515.1. Lineage (NCBI taxonomy): Bacteria > Bacillati > Bacillota > Bacilli > Lactobacillales > Enterococcaceae > Enterococcus > Enterococcus sp. AMC1252. The sequence goes on along the minus strand of NZ_CM177097.1, from coordinate 1,117,055 downwards.
TTCCCTCCTAAATTACAACCATACATCATTGTACGTTTTCTTTATCAACTGTAAATATGTTCTTGATTGCCCTTTGATATAGTTTGTTTATCGAATCAAAACAACTAACAGAAGCGGGACCGATGATCGAATTTCTTTTAAAGTCTGCTGGCCAAATTACTATCTATAAATGGTTTGAAAAATCATTAAAGAAAAACGCTTAGCCACTTAATATTTTGTTGCTCTTAATCCCACCGATTCTTCATTATTTATTTTAGGATACCTCTTCTAGTGCACTCTAAGTCAAGTAAGAATCAAAGTGATAAAGTTTATATTATTTTGTTTGCCCTAGAGTGAACTCTAAGTGGTAAAATAAAAGTATTGATAACATGGGAGGGAATCCAGGTGTCCTACAAAATTCATGAATTTTCAAAAATGACTGGTCTTACGCCTTATACTCTGCGTTTTTATGAAAAAGAAGGTTTGATCACGGTAAAAAGAGATCAGAATAATATCCGAATTTATGACGACCGAAATAAAGAATGGATTGACTTTTTTATGCACTTGAAAAAAACAGGCATGAGAATTGAAGATTTAAAACAATATCTAGCTTGGTGGTATGAAGGAGATTCTACTAATCAAAATCGGTTAGATTTGTTGAAGAAACAAAAAGAGATTGCTTTATCTGAAATGAAGCAAATTCAAGAGGGAATTGACATGCTTGATTATAAAATCGGTGTTTATAAAAAAAGAGTACAGAGAAACTAAAAAAGCATATCAAAACTAATAAATAGTTTTGATATGCTTTTAAAATTTGTTTTCAGTCACTATCCCTTAATCTATTTATTATAGATTTTCGGACCTTTACGCATATTTTTACGGTCATTTTTAGGCGTTTCCATTTGCTTTGAGCGGCCGCCACCTTGTTTTTTCTTAATTAGTTCTAGCATTTTTTTCTTTGTATCCATTTTACACCGTCCTTGTCAAAAGAGTACCTGACTTCTTACAGCTTGTCAACCTTTGATACGTATATTGGACTGACTATAAAAGTTCTATTTTCCTTATGGCATAGATCCCTCAACCATTTTCGTTTCCACAAGCTCAATATTTTATATTCAAAAGTATAAAAATAAAGCAAATATATCCAATTATTTCTAGGCGTATTATATTACCAAATAACACTTCATTTTATATTATTTAATGCTGTGGCTTAAGATGTTGATGAGAAATCCTTCCTCATGCTATGAAACATAATAATAATCTGTATCTACCTTTATTCTGTAACTATCAAATAACCTTTAGAACGTACAGTTTTAATCACTTCTGGCTGTTTGATATCTCGTTCAAGTTTACTTCGCAAGTGGAAAACGATATTACTGACTCGATACGTATTAGAGGTGTCTTCTCCCTCTTGTTGCCATATTTCATCCCATATCTCTTCATACGTCACCACTTGTCCCGCATTTCTATATAACAAATCCATCACTTGATACTCCAAACGCGTCAAGCGGATCGCTTTTTGCTCTCCTATTTTTACGGTACTGTTTCTTGCATTTAGCTGAATCAGTCCTTCTCTTTCTTCAACGAAAGGAGAATCAACTTCTTTGCTTTTTAGGTCTGTCTTAAACCGTTTTAAATGATTGGTTAGAGTCAAAAGCCACTCTTCCATCGTCAATTGATTGGTCACTACTCCATCGGCACCCAAGCTTCGGTAAACTTTTCGCGTACTTTCGCTTTCTAATGTGGTCCAAACCCATAATAATGCGTTCGTTACTTTTCGTGCATGCAATAAATATTCACAAATTCCCGCAATCTGCTCCAGTGATTGCTCATAAATCAGAAGTAAATCATATGGCTTTTCTTCTAACTGTTCTTGTGAACCAATCACGCCCACTTGCCATTCTCTTGGCCATTGCACGTCACTTTTCACGCTATTTTCTTCAAACGTAACGATTCCTACTTTGTACATCCTATTCTCCTCTCTACCGTTCTCATCGATGATTTAGGTTCACTACACCGATGATTTCTTCTTTTTTTATCACACCATACTCTCGGCTATCTGTTGAATACAAACGATTATCTCCCATCACAAAATAAGAATCGTCTGGTAATTCTTGTTTTCCCGTTAGTTCATATAAGCTAAACGCCTTGGTATACACAAAGCCATTCTCAAAGGCTGCTTTTTTTTCTGAAGCGATAAAAGGTTCTGATCGTTCTTCTTCATTAATAAACAATTGATCCTTTGTATACGCTATTTTCTCTGTGGGTAACCCGATCACACGTCTTAACTCAGGTTTCTGTGCATTTTTACGCTGGATCAACACTATCGTATGGCGCTGGATCCGTTGTTGTTTTTCAACCAACACATACTCCCCGGGCTTCAAGGTTGGGCTCATTGCGTAACTGTCTACTTTCGCTACACTAAAAAAGAAAAAGGATTGCGCATAGAGCAGGAATAACGTGAGGATTAAGCCGCAAATGAGTTCTATTCGTAGCTGTTTTTGCTTTTTACGCCGGGCTTTTTTCTTAAGTTCCTGCTTTCGCTTTTTGGACTTCCCACGTTGAGGTTGCTTATTACGTGAAGGGGGGAGTTGTTTTTTTCTGCTCATGATCAGATCCTACTTAAGACTTGCTTTTGGCTTTTTTTAACGCTGCTTCATCGACCTTGTACAACTCAAATACTTTCTTTTGATACCCGCGGATACGTTTGACATCTGCTTGATACTCTGTGACCACTTCGTCATTTCCATAAAAACCATCGGTCATACGCATCGCATTCGTCCCGAGATCCAACATTGCTTTATAATAACGATTCAAGGTCAACTGCCCTTCTTCTGTGTTCAACTCACTCGCTTTATTGGCGCCATAACTAGTGATGGCCCCCGCTAAATAACGGATATTCCCATTTAGTTTTTCCTTGCTTTCACTTTCCATTTTCGCCTTTTCCAACTGCTCCTCAAAATCATTCAATAAAAAGTAACTTTTTACTACCGAATCTTCATCTTTATGACTTAAGCTCATTGCTTGGTAATACGACACCCCTTGACTACCGCCAAAGAATAGAAGGGTTAGGATGCAATACAGGATGGTTCGACGCTTGTTTTTCTTCTTTTGCCCCTGTAAGTATTTCCGCTTTCGAGCAAGTTGTCGTTTCCGTTTTGCCCCTTTTCCTCGCTTTTTTGCAAGGCGTTTGGTTTCTTTTGTCGTTTTGATGAAGAAAAAGAAGGCCAAAAGGAAAAGTAATCCGCTAAGGATCGTCAATGTTAGAAGCACGAGTATAGTGATTTCCAATACAGTCATTTCTGTCCCCTACCTTACTTCGTGCTCTTTTTTTCTTTTTTTCTGTTCTTTCTGTCTTTTTCCTTCTTTTTAGTATTCATGAAGCGAATGCCGCCTAAAAGACCCACCACAACGACGAATATTCCCACTGCTACCCCAATGATCAAGGGCCAATTTACGCCTTTTTCTCGTACTAAGTCGACGTCTTCTTGGTTAAATTTATCTGCTTCTTCATCCGTGATCGTAAAGTCTTCCTGCCATGTCCATTTTTGATCCCCAGCTGTCGCTAGGATATTCGCTGTATACTTCCCTGGCACCATTTTTTCCCCATTCATCGTAACCGGGAAATGGAAAAAGGTATTGGGCGCGACATTCACGCTTGATTTCTTCGTTTCGTATAACACTTCTGCTTTTCCTTTTGGTGTGACTTGCACTTCCATTGATAATTTTCGTAAAAAAGCGGCCTTCGTATTAGAGACATTCACAAAAATGGTATTGCGATAATTGAATTGCCCCACTTCTACTTTGTTCAAGGCGAGTTCGGGTTTGACTTCTTTGTCTGTTTCTTGAAGCACCATCGCAATCACATACGCATATTTATTGGCAATATTTGCCCCTTCTTTTACGGGTTTCTCTTCTTTTGTCTCTTCTTCAACCGTTTTTAATTGAATTCCCCCAACGATGACCCCGTCATATGACGTTTCTGGCATTGTAATCGTAATAGGGACTGTTTTTTCTTCTTTAGGGGCTAAGGTGACCGTTTCCTGTGCCTTTACTAAATCCACAAAATCAAATTTTAAGGACGCATCTTTTTCAATTTGGCTAGGTCCATACTCAATCACACCGCTAGAGTTCGTTCTCGTGCCATTCAGACTGATCCCAATCGTTAATTCTTCCTCGCCTAGATTTTTCATCAAGAGACTGACTTCTTGTTTTTGTCCGGGGCTCATCTTTAAATCAAAATACCCATTTTCTTCTTTTTGATTCTCTGGATAATTGAGTTCATAATAAAAACCTGTCGCGCCTTGCGCGTCTTCGGCTGAGGGGGCTTTGGCATATGTATTGACTGGGGCATTGATGAGTCCGATCATCATCATCATCAAGAATAAAATGTATGTGTTCTTTTTTGTCATTTGGCTCGTCATCCTTTACTTAATAATGAACAGAGGCTGACAGTTAGTATCTGCCAACCTCTTGTTCTTGCTATTCTCACGTAAGGGCTATCCTTAGTGAAGAAACGTGTTCTCTATTGTCTCGTGAAACGACTATGGTGCTGGTGTGTATTCAATTGACCAAGTGATATCTGCTTGGTAAGTGCCTAATTCAATCGTTTGAGCAGGGACTTTTAAAGTAACTGAACTAGCTGATTCACCGATTCCTGTAATAGGTGCGCCTGGACGTAAAACATTCGTTGCTTCAAAGTCAGCTGATTGTCCAAATTCTGCAGAATACGTTCCTAAACCAACCGCTCCTGTAGACTTTGTATTATCAAAGACTAACTGCTTCCCTGAATTTGCATTAGCTGGGTCAGCCATACTTAAGATGAAGTTCCCTGGTTCACCTGCTGGCCAGTAGCTAACATTTTCTTGTGTTGAATTTAATAAACCATTTTTATACGAAATCGTTGCTTTTTCTAATGTTTTGTCTGCTTTTGTTGTGTGTGTAAATTGTTTTGTCATTTCTGCTTTGATTGCGTACTTATGGTCATCTCCAGCACGTTTGTCTGTCCATTGTACGTAAGGGCCACGTACTTTCCCTGCTGTTTCTGTGCCATCTGGGGCAACTTCTGTCACTGGAATTTCTGCCGCTGTGTACGTTTCTGTTTTTGTAGATATTTTTTGTTGCCCAAAATTCAATACGGCTATACGGTCAATCGTAATCGGACCAAAGTTTGGGTTTTTGTCTACAGTATCTGGGTTTTCAGGTTTGATTGTCCCTGGTTTCTCTGGATCGATATCTTCATTGTCGCCATTGTCTTCAATGATTTCGATGATCCCTTTTCCTTTTAATGAATGCTCATCCGCAAAAGCCGTTGCGCTTCCTGCTAGTGATGCTGAAACGATGGCTGCTAAGGCAACCGTACATAGTGTTCTTGTTTTCATTGTGTTTTCCTCCTAAAAATGTGTGTGTTTTTTTTATATAGTTACTTGCTTGCACAAGTGAACTCCAATTAAGTTGGCAAAGCTGCCAAGATCCAGGTCAATTCTGTTTCATATTGCACTGGCTTGATGACTGTTCTCTCTGGAACAGTTAAGAAAATTGCTTTGTTTCCATAAACTTGTTGCTGCTCAAAGTCTGGGTCTACAATCGCCTCACCAGATGGCGTTGTTTTTGGAAACAGAGTGTTTTCTTGTTGATTATGGTTGTGTTCGGATGCCCCGAACTCGATCGTCCACTGGCCTTTCCCGCTGCCTATTTCGGCAATCGCAACATTTTGAGTGGTGGCCAGTTCTGAAATCTCGATCGTGTCTTTGGTGACAAGGGGCGCTGTCTCCCACGTGTAGACACTATTGGCCCATCCATGGTCTAAAGACAAGGTCGCTCCTTTTAATTCTTGGGCTTCTTTTTCTTGAATGATTGTGTTTCTAAATTGATATTCTTGTCGTACTTGTAACGTCCAACCCTTTTTATCTGAGCGTTCATCCGTAATTTGGATATAACTCCCTCTGGGCGTTGTGCCATCGTGAAACAATTGGGCATTGGCGAAGAACTGTCGGTTCTGTTTCTCGATTTTGTTCTGTCCAAAATTAAAAGAGGAAACAAAATCAATACGCAATGGCCCATCTGTTGACGGACTTGGTCCAGGGTCTACTGGATTTTCTGGGTTTTCTGGATCGATCGGCTGTTTCGGGATTCCCCCGATCATTTCGATGTTTCCCGTCCCAGCTAAGTCATTTCTTTCGGCATAACCTGCAGTTGGCAAGCCCAGTGCTAACAGAGTCAAGCAAGAAAGAGGAAGGATTGTTTTTAAGTAGTTCATTGATCCTCCTCCTTCACTGACCGATTTTTCTTCACTCGTAAAAACAGAAGTACGGCCCCTAGAGCCAGTAACACACCGATCCATGTAAATGGACTTTGGATGATTTCACCCGTACTCGGCAATTTGCCTTTTGGTTTTGTGCTTGGGAATTCTTTAGAAGAACTGATTTCCATTGGTTTTGGCGGTTCACTGGTGCTAGAGCTTATCGGCTCAGCGCTTGATTCTTCATAGAAACCAACTACGCCATTGGTCGTTACTTGACCGCCCTCTGCGGAGGCCTTTTGTGTATTCGTCGCCCCCATTCCAATGAGAAGCAACAGAGCGAAAACTAGTCGTTTATAGCTTTTTTTCATATCTCTCCTCCTTCTCTTATGGATCAGGCGTCGCGGCTAATTCCCACAGAATTTCGCCTTGGTAACTGCCCAACTTTTTGACATCGCCTGGGTCGACTTCTAACTTGAAGCCATCTCCTGCTTTGGTTCCATTCCATGTCGTACTAATGTTATAGAGATCTTTTTCTGCCTCATTCTTATGCACCATGATCGGCTGAGCACCCTTATCTAAGATGATTTCTTTTCCTTCATAGACATAACGAATCGCATTTTTCAAGATACTGTCTTGATGCGCAGGGTCTATATGGGTCATTTCAGCAGTTAGCTTAGCCGTTAACGTCCATTTGTCTTTAACGGAACGGCCATCTTTGACCACTAAATCTTGGTCATACACTGGCGCATTCACCCTCGTGGTTTTCCCATCATATTTGTGTGTGCTGAAATTAATCGTATTAGGCGCAGAATAAAGCATGAGTTTCCCATCAAATACATAGGTCACTTCATTGACTCCATCAATTATTTCAACAGAGGCTTCATTCGTGGGGCGTTCAACAAGGTTATATTGTTGCGCTTTGACAGCCTCAATCGCATTGTAAAGCGCCGAACCAACCGTATCTGCTTCTTCTTTTAGTTTAACGAACGAGCCAATGGTTTCAGTTCGAACAATCGGTTCTGCGATTTTTCCGCCTGCTTTATCTACAAAGTGAATAGTAAGCTCTTTGGTTAACGGTTTTTTCGGTAATACTGGAATCGTCACTTGCGCTTCAGCTTTTATCGTAGAGTCCTTAAAGGTATACGCTGTAAATTTATTTGTGAGCGTCGTGTTTTCACCTGCGATGATTTTCGCTTTATATCTTAGGGTTATTTTTTCCCCTTTCGCTACATCTAGTACGGGGGAAATCAGCATAAAGGATGGCGGTGATGACATAAACATCGGCGTCACTGATTGTTCAGCTCCCTTGTTGTCAACAAGGACAAAGGACGATTGATCCACTTCTAATTCCGCTGGGTATTGATCATTCCACGATACTTCTTTCCAAAGAGCGTCTCCTGCATTAGAAGCCGTTAATTCGAAGGTCAGAATATCCTCAACGCGATCTTTTCCATCGGTTGATGTGTCATTGGTGTATGTTTTAGCGGCTTGAGGTTTGGCGGGTTCTCCTTTTACAGTAATTGCCAGCTCGACTTCGTCTTCATCATTTTTATCATTGTATCCTTTAAAGCGATTGATAATCGTTGTTTGAGAACCACCTACAATCTTTGCTTTGTATTTGATTGTAATTGATTTTTTTGCACCAATATCATATTTACCTATGGAAAAAGTATGCGTTCCTGGATCATAAATGGATGCGGGTAAAGATGACTCTACTCCATTTACGTCAATCATTACGAGTGAGTTGGTATCAAGTTCTAATTCCGTAGGTAATTTATCTTCTAAAGTAACTTGTTGCCAAGGATTCATGTCTCCATCATTTGAAGCCGTAACTTCAAAGTCAAGGATGTCTCCGACCATGTTCTCTCCTTTAGTTGAAGTTGTGTTCTTGTATGACTTATCTACAACAGGTTTCATGAGTTCTGGCTCTTCAATTGACATGTCTAAAGTTGCAGTTCCAACGCTGTTGCTTGGAATGGTTATTTTTGGCCACCTCATCAAGAAAATAGGATGAGACAACAAGTATTCCTCATGCATCGGTAAATAGTTATTTGACCAAGGGCGATAAGGCTCATCCAGACCTCCAGCTTTTTCAACAAACTTAGCTGAATCCATCTCTCTAAAGTAACCTACTTTATGTGTACTACTGCCTAAATCCCCCCATAGATACTCTGTTGGTATATTACTGCCTTCTGGATAGCCAATATTCGTATAAAAATAAATACGCGCTGGAATCCCATCTGCGATTGTCTTTTCAGGTTCATTGAAATAAAGACCGCCTGTTCCATACGAAAACAACCTAGAAGACGTGTGATTTCCACCAACATCCATATGAGACGAGTGATTAATTGCATAGCTCTTCTGCCCGTTATTTTGATTATAAAAACTAACATCATAGCGGATTCTACCTTTTTTAAAATCAGCTACGTAGCCATGAACTCTTACTGGTAAATAGTCATATTTTGGCGCAACATTAGTTCCCCTAATATGTTGTAAAAAGTATCCATAGGAGATAATTTCATTCTCTTTTACATATTGTTCTGTTATATATTCATGTGCAATTGGGCCCACTGTTGGTGAAACTATTCGTCCTGATGAATATATTTTTCCAGTTAAATCATCTAACACACCAATATCAAAACTACTATTGGAAGCTCCAAAGCCGCCCGAGGTATAAGCATAATCAAAACCAAATACTTGTTGCTTCCCAGTTGTCCCTTTTTTCACACCAATCATGGTTGGACCTGTTAAAGCTAATCTTCGAGTATCAGTCGTATCTATTTTGGCATAGATACTCCCCCCCTCAAATTTACCAGTACTAAAGTTAAATACTTCTCCCTTAGCAGCATGACCAAAGTACATATAATAATCCCTCTGCTTAGTAGAAAAAGCCCCACCTGTTAATTTAACCGGTGTATTCACATCTACTTTTTGAAAGGTTGACAAATCTATATCATCTGTATCTAACAATCGCCAATTAAATGATGGTAAAGCAGCCCTTGTTCCAAGAGATAATGTTGACAATTCACTCTCTTTATCACTTGCTTCATGAGCCAACACACTGCTTTCAAAGAAGAATCCCCCTACTATACCAAAAAGAACAATCATAGCCAAAGTGATTTTTTGAGTAATTCTATTTTCCACATTTTTCCTCCTTTCGCAATTTAATATATATTTCATTTTTTATATCAGCCTACATTCAAAGAAAACTTGCCGATCATAACAGGAGCTCCTCCCTATATGCTTTAGTTTTTTTGAACGATGGTTGGTATAAAAATTGAAAACCAAGATAATTGTATTCGAAATATTTTTTTATTTTTCCAGATTATAGTATTATTAAATTAGAATTTCTCTGAAAAACTCTTTTTCATTTCTTGTTCCTATATAAAACAAGATTTTTCTTTATTTCCTCTTATCTCATAGGTATTTCACCTATCTTTGACGGCGAATTTGACGGCGGAGATATTTAAAAAAAAATCTTTTGTAAGAATGTGAGAGATAATCTTAGAAAAAAGTGCGAATAAATCAAAATTAAAGAACAATAGTTATTTAATATAAAAAAGGAATATTACTCCCTATTTAAGTTAAAAAATGAAATAATTATATGAATGCCAATTGATCGATAGCTGCACGCTGATCTTCTAAAAAAGAATTCGTGTATGTATCTAAAGTCATTTTTATCGAGGAATGTCCCAATAAAGAACTTATTGCCGCAATATTAACACCCAGTTCTACACAACGGGTCGCAAAAGTATGACGTAACGCATGGAAAGGAACGTTAATTAAACCTAATCGTTGCTTGATTCGTTCAAACCGATAATTAACAGTTCTTGGTTCTATAGAATTTTCTCCGTTTGCTATTACATAAGAAGAGGTTGTTTGATTTTGACATTTAACTAACACTTCATGCAGCTTTTTAGAAAGAGGAATGATTCGCTCTGCGTTTGTTGTTTTAGGGCTAGTCTCAACCAGTTTAGTCCTTTGTCCTGAAATACCTGCCAAAGCAATTCTTTGCTTCGTACGGCGAACTTTCAACACAGATGAAGCAAAGTCAATATCTTCCCATTTAAGAGCACAAATTTCCCCAATCCGCATTCCAGTTTCTAAAGCAATCAAAACAGGTAATCCTTTCATTGATTTCAAACTTTCTTTCTCTACTGCTTTATGTTGAGCACGTGATAAAGCTTGGATTTGTTGTTTTTTAATCTTTGGCAGTGCTGTATGTTCACACGGATTCAAATAAAGATAGCCTCGTTCTTTTGCAGCCTCCAAACAGTTTTTAACCACACGGAAAATAATGTGAATAGAACTTTCAGCTAAAGTTTTCGACAAATGTACCACTAACTGGTCCATATCTGATGCTGTAATTTTTTTTAGCGGTCTTGTTGCCAGTAGAGGTAATATATGTATTTGTAGTTTATTGCTATAACTAGCATATGTACTTTCTTTCACCTTCGGAAAAATAATGTCATTTAACCATAGATGAGCCCAATCCCCAAAAGATCCGTGAAATTCTTTTGTTATTCCCATATAAATTTTTTTTGATTGTATTTTTTTATCAATCATTTTTTCTTTCACACCACGATATGATCGAGCATAAATATACCCATAATGAATAGAGCCATCAGCCTTTCTTGCCTTTGGGTATCGTCCCTCCCATCGACCATCTTTTCGTTTGTAAATATTTTCACCCTTAGCCAAAAATAATCAAATCCTTTCTACGTTTTGACGGCGGAATTGACGGCGGAAAAAAACAACCAATATCACTTCTACTTTCCACCAACTTACTCAATACAAAAGTAAAATACTTAGTTTTTCTCATTTTTTTACCTTAAAATATAAAAACTTGAGAGTAAAACGATAGTTATTGCTATTGATTTTGTTAAAAAAAAACAATACAATAAACTTTGTTAGTTAGTTTTCTTTAAAGTAAAAATAAACATTTCTTATTTTATATAGGAATAAGAAATGTTTATTTTTTTAATATACTATATTTATACAACACTAATATGTGTATTTTTTATCAATATCTCCTTTGTTTGAAGGAGATATTGATTAACACTTTTACTACTTTACAAAATTGAATTACCAATCTTCTTTATAATTTCTTCCTTAATTGCTTTACTACGTATAAAATACCCGATATAGATGATCAAATTCACCAGAATATAGTTAGTTCATTACTGTTTTTCTATTTGCTTTGTGTCCACTATAAGATTTTCTTCTTGGTATAAATCTGGCACTATTAATTTAGCATGTATAGAAAAAAAATATTTTTTATTTTTTAATATAAAGGGAATTTTTCTCTACATAATTGGCTATACCTTCATAAATATGCGTATAGTTACTATTTACTTCAAATACAATCAAAGTTGAATTATCTAGTGAATAACTTTGGATATCTTTAACCTTACAATATCAATGATTATCTCATAAGACTTTTCTCAGCTAGATCAAAATCACTAAAAATCCTGAACCCATTGACTCTTTTATAGATACATAAGTATTCTCTGAAAAAAGTATTTTTAAGTTGTATCAGAAAAAAACTATAGAAAAAATTACAAATTCTATATTCTTTCCTAGCAATAAGATTGTTCCTCGTTAATTCAAATACGATTAATATATATTTTCTTTAAGTAGATGTGAAAAATAAAAAAGCCTTTAAAAATAAAGGCTTTTTCAGTCAATTGTTATTCATTGTATTTTAATAATAAGATATAGATGTTTACTTTCGTTGTAATAACGTTACCGACTCGATATGAGTTGTTTGCGGGAAATTATCCACTGGTTGGACTTCTTTGACTTCAAAGCCACCTTCAACAAGTAGCGCAAGATCACGTGCTAATGTTGCTGGATTGCAGCTCACATAAACAATTCGTTTAGGTTTTGTTTCGATCAAGGTTTCCACTAAACTTGCTTCTAAGCCTTTACGCGGTGGATCAACAATCACAACATCTGGTTTGATGTCATTCTCGATCATTCGCGGTAACGCTTCTTCCGCTAAGCCTGCTGTAAATGTCGCATTGGCAATATTATTCAATTTTGCATTACTCTCAGCATTTTTCGCTGCTTCTTCGATGACTTCCACACCATAAACATGTTTTGCATCTTTGGCTAAAGTCAACCCGATCGTACCGATTCCACAGTAAGCATCAACAACAATTTCATCACCAGTTAACGCCGCGTATTCTTTAACTTTATTGTACATCACTTCTGTTTGTTGTGGATTTACTTGATAGAATGAACGAGATGAGATTTCAAATTTCAACCCAAAGATCGTATCGATCATCTTGTCTTCTCCATGCAACAGAATCGTTTCATCTCCAAAGATCACATTGGTTTTCTTTGGATTAACGTTTTGCACGATGCTAACAACTTCCGGCAATGCTTCTAAAATATCAGGAATGATTTTACTTGATGGGAACAATTTCGGTGTTCTAGTAATTAGGACAACCATCATTTCTCCTGTATGATAACCACGACGAACGACGATATGACGTAAGTTACCAGTGTTATCTGATTCGTTGTATGGTTTGATGCTGTAGCGTCTCATGATATCACGAATTTTGATGACTGCTTCATCGATTTTAGGATCTTGAATATAGAAATGTTCTAATGGGATTAGATCATGGCTATTTTTTCTGAAGAAACCTGTTTGTAATTTGTCATCGATTTTTCTTACTGGAATTTGAGCTTTATTGCGGTAACCCCATGGATTGTTCATGCCTAGTGTGTCTAATACTGGAACATCTGGTAATTTTGCTACACGTTGCATTACGTTTTTTACTTGATCCGTTTTAAACGTTAATTGAGCGCCATACGCTAAATGCTGTAATGGACTGATCCCAACCTTAGTAAAGTTCGCATCTTTGACTGGTACACGGTTTTCACTTGATTTTAGAATCGTTACAACTTTTCCATAACCAAAACTTTTACCGACTTTCAGTACTTTGATTTCGATTTTTTCACCTGGTAAAGCATTCTCTATAAAAAGCGGGTAACCATCAACTTTGGCAACACCCATTCCTTCATGTGTCAGATCAATAATATCAACTTCGATTGTTTCATTTTTGTTCACGGGAAAATTATTCATAAGTCGCTCCTTCTTTTATGCGCTTCACTCATTCTAATGAAAAACTGCTAGAAAAGCAATAGAGAGTTTGTTTCTAAAGCGAAAAGAATTAAAAATTAAGCCTTCTAATTAATTGATTTCTGCTAGTTTATTTTCAATGAGCTTGATCACTTGTTTTTTTGCTTCTTCACTTTCAATAAAATCGTATTTATCTCCATCGATTTGAATTTTAGGGCTCTCGTTGTATTCTTCAAACCATTTTTCATAACGACGATTCAATTCTTTATAATAATCATATAAAGCTGGATCTTGTTCCACTTGCTCATAAGGACGACCACGTCTTTGAATACGTTCTAACATTTTAGAAAATGATATTTTAATGTGCACTAGTAAATCTGGGCGTTTCTTATTTGCTGCATAAGGTAGCTCTTCTAGCATATTTTCTAATAAAGAATCGTACACTTTGACTTCCGTATCATTCGCTCTTCCTAAGTCTGCATTTAAATGAAATAATAAAGAATCTTCATAGATTGAGCGGTCTAATACATTATTTTCATGCGAAAGTGCTTGTTTAATACTATCGAACCGTTTATTTAAGAAATAAATTTGTAGTAAAAATGCATATTTTTTAGGATCCGCATAAAATAAAGGCAAAACTTCATTGTCATCAACCGATTCATAAAAAGCATCTGATCCTAAATGTTCTGAAATAATTTCTGTTAAACTTGATTTCCCTGCTCCAATTGTACCTGCTAAAACGATCACTGCCATCGAACTCCCTACCTATTAATGATTATTTTTTTTCATTTTTAACCAATGAATCATGCCATAAATGGAATTGATTGTATACATGCAATACATGATGAATAACGCATAATCGCCACCAGCATGCGTTCCTGCTCTAAACCATAATACTATAGAAAATATATTCCCTAATAACCAAAAAACAAACTGCGACTGATATCTCTTGATCATCAATAACATTGCGGTTGCTGATACGCTAAAGGTTATCGCATCTAGCAATTGTTGAGCATCATTGATGAATCCTAAAATAAAGTAAGCAACAACACCGATTGCCAGCCAAACGAATCCCGCATACAGCCACTGAATCCCTTTCAAAGTTTTTACATCTGTCACATTCCCAGAGCCATCTGTGCTGACTTTTAGCCATGCATACAAGCCTGTGATATCCATTATAATATAGAAGGTTTGCAGTAAAACTTCTGCATATACGCGCGTTTTAAAGCCAAAATAGCCTATGATCAATGCACTTATAAATCCGAATAGATAATTGCTAGCCTTCCCTCGGGCAATTAAGTTGACGCAGATAATACCTGATAAGCCACCTACTAATGTAATCCAGCTAGACGGATTATAAACAAAAGCTGCTAATTGTACAAAAATCATCGCGAATAAAAAAAGATAGCTTTTTCTTTGCCAACCTTTAAAATCATTTATTATAAAATTTGAACCCATCTCAAACAAACCTTTCACTTACTATATTTACCATTTTCTGCAGTGATGACGACTTATTTAATTTACCCTTGTTCCACTCATAAGTCAATGAGAACACTTCTCATTTATCGATTATGAGACATTTTTTATACAACATATTGTGTTTTTTAATTTTAAAAAATCTATATATTGTATTCAGGATAATTTTTCATGCTTCAGTTAGATTTAATAGAATAAAAAAGTATCTAAGGTAAATTTGCCTTAGATACTTTTTTATTAGTTTTAAACGATTAACCAATTTTCCCATTATTATCAATATCTTCCTCAGTCAAACGTTCAACTTCTTTAACAAATTCTTTACTTGTCTCAAGATACTCATCTTCATCATCCGATTCACCATCATAATCATCTAAAACAGACCCCATGATCGCATTTGACGGAATCGCATCTGCATTAGCAAACATTTCAATATGCTGGTGCAGATTCGTAAATTCCATCGGTGCATCACCGCCGTACTCACCATCTAAGTTGATCATCATACGGCTATTTGGTTCTAGCGTTTCAGCATATAAATGACTGGTTTTTGTATAGATCAACCGATTGTCTTCGATATGTTTACCACCATTGAGCATTAAAGCTGCTAGATGTAAAATCTCAAAAACATTGGCTGTTTTTACGATAATCAATGAGAATTTTCCGTCATCGAGTTTTGCATCAGGTGCAATCTTTTCAAAGCCGCCAACAGAATTAGTCAGTCCTAAGAAAAACATCGAAGCATTCCCTTCATAGACTCCTTCATCATATTCCATCCGCATTTTTATAGGTTTCACCCGAGGCAGCATTTCTGCTCCTTTTGCTAAATAAGCAAGATAACCAAAAATACTTTTAAGTTCTGAGGGGACTTCATAGGTCAATTCTGTCAAATGACCACCTGCGGCGATATTAATAAAGTAACTATCTTTGGCTTTACCAATGTCCATTTTGACTGTTTGATTTTTTTTGATGACCTCTGCTGCTTTAACAATATTATCTCTAGGAATTTTTAAGGCTCTTGCATAGTCATTGGTTGTTCCAGCAGGAATGATCGCCATAGACGGTCGTTTTTCTAAAGGAGCAATGCCATTCACAACTTCATTGATCGTTCCATCACCGCCAGCTGCAACAATTAGATCAAAGCCCAATTCTGCAACTCGTCGTGCCTCATTTTTTGCGGAATTTTCTTCTGGAGTTGTAGCGAAAGCACTGGCTTCATATCCACATTCTTCTACTATAGAAAGAATATCAGCTAGATTTTTCTTGACTAACTCTTTACCTGAAGTTGGATTATAAATCACTCTTGCTTTTTTCATAATCATCTGCTGCTTTCTAGCGTTTTGCCAATTCTTCTTGTAATAATTTATTCACAACACCTGGGTTGGCTTGACCTTTCGTTGCTTTCATGATTTGACCAACTAAAAATCCTACTGCGCGGTCTTTTCCATTTTTGAAATCATCGACAGATTGCTGGTTATTATCTAATACTTCATTAATGATTGGTAGTAGTTGTGATGGATCTGATAATTGAACTAAGCCTTTAGCTTCAACCACTTCTTTCGCATCTCCACCGTTTTCAATCAATTCTTTAAAGACTTTTTTGGCAATTTTAGAACTGATTGTACCATCTTCGATCAATGTAATCATACCTGCTAAATTTGCAGGCGTTAATTTTGTATCCGGTAATTCGATTTTTTCACTATTTAGGTATGCTGAAACCTCACCCATCAACCAGTTAGATACTTGTTTAGCATCTACACCTTCATTTAGCGCTGCTTCAAAGAAGTCAGACATTTCTTTTGTCAGTGTTAGAACCATTGCATCATATTCTGGTAAGCCTAGTTCTTTGATATAACGAGCACGACGTGAAGCTGGCATTTCTGGTAAGCTGTGACGAATACGTTCGATCCATTCATCATCGATCGCAAAACGAGGAACATCAGGCTCTGGGAAGTAACGGTAGTCACTTGAACCTTCTTTAACACGCATCAATAGTGTTTTATTCGTTGTTTCATCAAAACGACGCGTCTCTTGTTGGATTTCTCCACCTGACAATAACACTTTCGCTTGACGTTTTTCTTCAAACGCAAGACCTTTTTTAACAAAGCTCATTGAGTTTAAGTTTTTAAGTTCTGCTTTTGTTCCAAATTCTTCTTGACCATATGGACGTAAAGAAATATTGGCATCACAACGCATTGAGCCTTCTTCCATCTTCACATCTGAAACGCCTGTAAAGAGGATGATTGAACGGATTGCTTCTAAATAAGCATACGCTTCTTCTGGTGAACGCATGTCAGCTTCTGAAACGATTTCGATCAAAGGTGTCCCTTGACGGTTTAAGTCAACATAAGAATACCCTCCGTCACCGTGAATATTTTTACCAGCATCTTCTTCTAAATGAACGCGCTCAATACGAATACGTTTTGTTTTGCCTTCCACTTCGATATCAATCCAACCATCGTGCCCAATTGGTTGATCGAATTGAGAAATTTGGTAAGCTTTGGGATTATCTGGATAGAAATAGTTTTTACGGTCAAAATGAGTATCCTTAGAGATCTCACAATTTAATGCAAGTGCTGCTTTCATACCAAATTCAAGTGCTTGTTTATTCATGACTGGTAACACGCCTGGGTAACCCCAGTCGATTACGTTTGTATTACTGTTTGGTTCTGCACCAAAATGAGCGGGTGCAGGTGAAAAGATTTTAGAGTTTGTTTTTAATTCTACATGGACCTCAAGTCCGATGACAGTTTCAAAGTTCATTAGTCATTCCCCCCTAAGATCACAGGTTTTTTCGTATGGAAATCAGTTGCTTGTTCAAATGCATAAGCCGCTTTGTACATCGTACTTTCATCAAATGGTTTTCCGATGATTTGTAAGCCGACTGGCAAGCCTTCTGAAAATCCTGCTGGCACTGACATACCAGGTAAACCAGCTAAGTTAACTGGAATCGTTAATAAATCGTTCATATACATCGTGATTGGATCATTAATATTTTCACCTAAGCCAAATGCAACAGTCGGTGATGCAGGGCCAATGATGATATCATATTTTTCAAAAACAGCATCAAAGTCTTGTTTGATCAATGTTCTAACTTGTCCCGCTTTTTTGAAGTAAGCATCATAATAACCTGCACTTAACGAGAATGTACCTAGCATGATACGACGTTTTACTTCGATACCAAATCCTTCAGAGCGTGAGTTTACATATACATCTTCAAGGTTTTTCACGTTTTCAGAACGGTAACCATAACGAATACCATCAAAACGCTGTAAATTTGAACTTGCCTCAGAGGACGCAATGATATAATAGACGGCTACACCATATTTAGAATGAGGTAAGCTAACTTCTTCTACAGTTGCCCCTAATGCCTTAAATGTTTCAGCCGCTTTAAGAACAGCTGCTTTAACACCCGCATCAACACCTTCACCTAAATATTCTTTAGGTAACGCAACTTTCATTCCTTTGATATCGCCAGTTAAACCAGCAGTAAAATCAGGAACAGAAGCGCCAGCAGATGTGCCATCTTTTTCATCAAATCCACTGATTGCATTTAATGCCAACGCATTGTCTGATACATTTCTTGTCATTGGTCCAATTTGATCTAAGCTTGAAGAGAATGCAATCAAACCAAAGCGAGACACACGTCCATAAGTCGGTTTCATTCCAACGATTCCGTTAAATGAAGCAGGTTGGCGAATACTTCCACCCGTATCGCTTCCTAAAGAAACCGGAACTTGTCCCGCTGCTACAGCTGCTGCTGAACCACCAGAAGAACCACCAGGTACTTTAGAATGATCCCAGGCGTTTTTCGTTTTCTTGAAGTAAGATGTTTCTGTACTTGCACCCATCGCAAACTCATCCATATTCAATTTTCCAACAGGAATCATGTCTGCTTGATAAACTTTATCCATCACTGTTGCATCATAAATTGGATTGAAGTTGTGTAACATTCTAGATGCTGCTGTTGTTAAAATATCTTTTGTTACGATATTATCTTTGATCCCAATCGGAATGCCCGCCAAAGGGTTTGATTCAGTAATGCCTTTAAGGTCGATTGCTTTTGCTAAAGCTAACGCCTTTTCATCACTGATGGTAATAAATGAATCAACATCTTTTTCAGTTTCATTGATGCGCTTTAACGTTGCTTGAGTTAAATCAGTTGCAGTAATTTCTTTTGAGACAAGTAAATCATGCAATTCTGTTAGTGACTTATCATATAATTTCTCCATTATGCACCAGCCTCCCCATTGTCAATAATCGCTGGCACTTTAATATAGCCATTCTCTGATTCCGGTACGTTTTTCATTAATTCATCGCGATCCATACCTGGTGTTACTACATCTTCTCTCATCACATTGATTGACTCTGCAACATTAGAGGTAAATGGAACACCTTCTGTATCGACTTCTTCTAATAATTCCACCATGTCGATAATTTTACCTAATTGATCTGTAAAGTCTTTTAACTCCTCATTAGAAAAAGACAGTTTAGACAATTTGGCTACATGTTTTGCTTGTTCTTCACTGATTGCCATGGATACCCTTCTTTCCTTTAGAAAAACCCACTCAAGAGTTCACTAGTTCATTTTTATACTGCTTAACGACATTTTACGTTAAAAAACAGCTTTTTTCTTATTCTATCATAAATTTCTAAGATATTTTGGAAGAGATGGAAGAAAATAGTTTGAAAATGTAAAAATAGGGCTGAAAGTTTGATTTATTTCGTTTTCGAACTATTCAGTTTCTTCTTTTGTATAGCTATTATCTAATGCAGTGACCATCTGCTGTTCATCCCACACTTCTATACCAAGCTCTTGTGCTTTAGTTAACTTACTACCAGCATCCTCGCCGGCGACCACGATATCAGTCTTCTTAGAAACACTGCCAGTTACTTTACCACCTAGATTTTCAATTTTTTCTTTTGCTTCTTCTCGATTGTAATGTGTAAGCTTCCCTGTTAAAACAACTGTTTTATCCTTGAATGGTGATTCTACAGCTTCCAATTGAGCTGTTCGAATGCCTTTGTATTCAAAATTAACGCCCGCTTTGGCCAATTCATCCATTAGCTCATGAACTTCCTCATTATCAAAATAAGTGACCAAGCTATCCGCAATGATCTCACCTATAGAATCTAAAGCCACGACTTCTTCTTTTGTCGCTTTGCTAATTGTTCGTAAATCACCAAAATGTTCCGCTAAAACTTTAGCAGCCTTAGAACCAACATGACGAATACCTAACCCAAAAATTAAACGCTCAACAGAATTATCCCGACTTGAAGCAATAGCTTGATAGATATTATTTGCTGATTTCTCTTTGATTTTTTCTAAAGTCATCAACTGCTCTTCTGTTAAAAAGTACAAATCAGCTACATCAGCAACTAATTCTGTATCATACATTTGTTCGAGCACGCGAGGTCCTAAACCATCGATGTTCATAGCATTTCTAGACACAAAATGATTCAGTCCTTCTTTGATTTGGGCTGGACATTTTGGATTGATACAGCGCAAAGCAACTTCTTCATCTAGATGGACTAATTCACTATTACAAACTGGACAATGAGTTGGTATTTCATATGGTTGGCTATTCTCATCTCGTTTTTCGGTCAAAACTTGGGCAACTTCTGGAATAATATCCCCTGCTTTATAAATGATGACTGTATCATTCAAGCGAATATCTTTCATTGCAATAAAATCGGCATTATGCAAACTTGCTCGGCTAACTGTTGTACCAGCCACACGAACTGGCTGCATCACAGCCGTTGGTGTTACGACACCTGTGCGACCTATCGTCCATTCGATTTCTTCAACTACTGTTTGTGCTTCTTCTGGTGGAAATTTATAAGCAATCGCCCAACGAGGTGCTTTAACAGTAAAACCTAATTCATCTTGAATCATGAAATCATTGGTCTTGATCACGATCCCATCGATTTCATATGGTAGCTCCGAGCGTTTTTCATGATATTCTTCTATATAAGCCCAAACTTCATCGATGTTTTGGCACAGTATTTTTTCTGGATTGGTTCTAAAACCAATTTCTGATAGTTCATTCAATGCATCAAACTGAGTTTGTGCCGTCATTGGTCCAAAATCAGCCACAGTATATAAAAAGGTGTTTAGATTTCTTTTAGCAACCATGCGTGTATCTAACTGACGCAAGCTTCCAGCAGCTGCATTTCTTGGATTAGCAAATACATCTTGACCAGCTTCTTCACGTTCTTTATTCAAGTTGACGAACGATTGCTTCGGCATGTAACATTCGCCACGGACTTCGACAGAAATCGGTTTTTTCAACTCTAAAGGAATTGATTTGACCGTTTTCAGATTCTCAGTGATATTTTCACCAACAGTCCCATCACCACGCGTCGCACCTTGAATGAATTTACCATTTTCATATTTTAATGAAATCGCTAACCCATCGATTTTTAACTCGCAACAATAACTCACTTGTTTTCCAGCTAATTTTTGAACACGTTCATCAAAATCATATATATCTTCTTTACTGAAACCATCATTCAAACTATACATTTGAACTTCATGAGTGACTTTTTCAAATCCTTGTAAAATCTTTCCACCAACACGCTGAGTTGGTGAATCAGAAGTAATCAAATCTGGATATTCGGTTTCTATGTCTGATAATTCTTTATACAAGCGATCATAGACATAATCTTCTACGGTCGGTTTGTCAGCAACGTAATATTCATGGGAATACTGATTTAACTGAGCTCGTAGTTCTTTTGCTTTGTCTGTTGCTTCGGCTAATGTCAACGGCGCTTGTGCCATGAATAATCCCTCCTAATATTAAAAGTGGAACAAATCGGTTAATCCTATAGAAAATTAGGAACTTAGCATTGAAATGTTCTTTGTTTCGCTGCTAAGTTATCTATTTTCATAAGAATTGATTTGTGCAACTAGATAAATTTAAACGCTGAAAGAGCTCGTTCAGAATAGTAGCAACGTTTCGCTACGCTAGACCTTGTACTTTTCAACATCAAAACAACTAACGGAAGCAACGTTCCTTTCAGTCACCTTACCAATCAATATCAACTCATAAATTCATTGTATTTCTTGGCATGTTTCAAAGCAAAAGCATAGCAGCTTCGTTTAACCTCATTAAAAATACGATTGAGGCACTCTTTACCGCACTTATATTTTTTCAATCGGAGCAAATGCAGCTAATAAGCGCTTGATTCCTTTTTCTGGAAAAGCTACATCCAGTTCAAGGTCTTTAGCAGTACCGCCAACTCGAACGACTGTACCTGTACCCCACGCTTTATGTCTGACTTTATCTCCAGCTTGCCAAGACATTGATTCCCCACCGCTCTCAACTTTATCCGTTACAGGTTGCTTTGTTGGCTGCGCATAAGCTGGTTTAAACACTTTTGGTTCAAACGTTCTAGCTGGTGCTTTAGGTGAAGCAATCGAACCTTGTAAATCTAATAACTCTTCATCGATTTCATCTAAGAAACGGCTTGGACGATTGTATTGCGTTTTCCCATATAAAGTTCGAGAAAAAGCATTAGATATATATAATACTTCTTCAGCACGGGTAATACCCACATATGCAAGACGACGTTCTTCTTCTAGTTCACTTTCTTCTAGCATTGCACGAGAGAGCGGGAAGACTCCTTCTTCTAATCCAATCAAAAATACAACAGGAAATTCAAGTCCTTTTGCCGCATGTAAAGTCATCAAGGTCACTTGAGAAGTACTTTCTTCTAAATTATCTAAATCTGAAACTAGCGCTAGATCATTTAAGAAAACAGCTAATTTTTCATCTGGCGCATCGGCTTCTTCTTCGTCTTGGCGTTCATAACGTTTATCAAATTCTTGAGTAACTGTTAAAAATTCATCCAAGTTTTCTAAGCGTGCTTGAGATTCTAAATTATTTTGTCTGACTAATTCTTCACGATAACCGCTGCGTTCCAGCACTTCTTTCACCAATTCAGTAATTGTTAAATAAGGAATCATCTGTGTCAAATCTTGAATCATCATGCCAAAGCTGCCTAACTCTTTGCCAGCTTTTCCTGAAATATTTGCCAAATCTACATTCTGCGAAGCTTCCAATAATGACCAACCATGCATCTGAGAAAAACTTCTTAATTTTTCAACAGAGCTTTTGCCAATGCCTCGTTTTGGTTCGTTGACTACTCGTTCAAAACTAAGTGAATCCATCGAGTTGGAGATAATGTTTAAGTAGCCTAGAATATCTTTGATCTCTTTACGATCGTAGAACTTGTGTCCGCCGACCATTGTGTAAGGAATATTTGATTTCAACAGCATTTCTTCCATTACACGAGACTGCGCATTCGTACGATACAAGACAGCAAAGTCTCCATAAATACGGTCTCTTTCGCGCATTTCTTTTTGAATCTGTCCTACAATAAACTGAGTTTCATCTCGTTCGTTATCGCCTCGATAATAAACGATTTTTTCTCCATCAGTATTTTCTGTCCACAATTGCTTGTCACGACGATTGCGATTGTTTTTGATTACATTATTCGCTGCATCCAAGATTTTTTTGGTTGAGCGGTAATTTTGTTCCAGCATGATGACAGAAGCATCGGGATAATCCTTTTCAAAATCTAAGATATTCTGCATATCCGCACCACGCCAACCATAAATACTTTGGTCAGCATCACCCACAACACATAAATTTTTAAAACGTTCTGCTAACATATTCACTAAAGTGTACTGAGCATGGTTGGTATCTTGATACTCATCTACATGGATATAATGGAATTTATTTTGATAATACGTCAACGAATCTGGATGCTCATTAAATAAACGAATTGTATTCATGATCAAGTCATCGAAATCCATACATTGATTATTTCTCAATTCTTTTTGATACAACTTATAACATTTTGCAACAACTTCCTCATAAGGTGTTCCTTGCAGCTCTTCTACTTTTTCCGGTGTCTGCAACTCATTTTTAGCGTTACTGATCGTACCTAGAATTGAGCGGGGATCGTATTTTTTCGCATCAATATTCAGCTCATTTAGGATTCTTTTCATCAATGTCCGTTGCTCAGAAGTATCAATGATCGTGAAATTACGATTATAACCTATGTGATCAACATCTCGACGTAAGATCCGTACACACATTGAGTGAAAAGTGGAGACCCAAACATCATTTCCGCCAACTTCTAATAACTTCCCAACCCGCTCTCTCATTTCTTTTGCGGCTTTATTGGTAAATGTGATTGCCAAAATATTCCATGGATTAACATCTTTTTCTTCAATTAAATAGGCAATGCGGTGAGTTAATACTCTTGTCTTTCCACTGCCTGCGCCCGCCATAACTAATAAAGGCCCTTCTGTATGTAGAACGGCTTCTTTTTGTCTCGGGTTCATACCTTGGATCAAGGCGTTTTCTTGTGCCATCATCAACGTCCTCTCTCTTTTTTCAATCTTATACATTATACCAAAAATAGAAGGAAAATTCTTTAATAATGATGGAATTCATGCAACAATATTTTCTTTTTGGATAATGATCATTTTAGTGACTATTCAACCTTACTTAATGTGTTTTTTTATATCTCAAACGGGAACAAAAAAACTCACTCAACGAAGAGTGAGGCCTTATGATCAAACATCTTTGTACATTATTTAGGAATTACAATCCACTCACTCCGTTAAACAGTGAAACTGTAAATTCATTGAAAAAAAACTATTTTTTCAACTATTTATATTCCGAATCTAAACTGTCGATTCCACTACTCAATTTATCTACGATCTCTTCATTCACATAAACAGAGATTTCTCCCCCATTTACAGGAAATACCCCAGCCCCAGTTTCATCTAAAGTTACCTTAGCATTATTATTTCTCAAAATATCAACGAACACTTTTCCTGCATGAACAGCACTGATCGTCATCGTTTTTTTACCCGCTTGAGCATTCGTCATTACTACAGCATAACCTGATTTTTCTCGATCAAACGTCCCCGTTCTGATCCAGCCAATGACATTAGGATCGTCAAAGTAATCCATTTCACTTCCATAAGCTAAGCGTCCACGAATGGTTAATAATAATTCCAAATCTTTTCCGACTGCATCCACGCCTTGGGATGGAATTCCAAACAAATCTCCCCAAAAAACGACTGGAGTTCCAGCTTTCCTCAATAAAATCAATGCATAAGCATGGACCTTAAACCAACCATCGACCCAAGATTCTAAACTTTGACCTTTCTGAGTATCATGATTATCAACGAAAGTCACTGCCCATTCTGAACGCTCTTTAGCCAAGGTTCCTTCAAAGATATTTCTCATATCGTAGTGTCCGTCAGAATTTGCTGCTTCGTAAAAATGATAATGTAAAGGAACATCAAATAAAGATATTAGGTTTCCTGAACTATCGATATAATTCGTCAATTTTTCAAGTTCCCCATTCCAATATTCACCAACCACAAATAACTCTTTGCCTTTTTCTTTCCTTCTATTTAATAACCAGTCCACAAAATAATTAAATTGAATATGTTTCACTGCATCTAAACGATAGCCATCTAGATCAGTCAACTCTTGATACCACTGCCCCCACTTATTTAACTGCTCTACAGTTTCAGGATATTCCATATCCAAATTACATCCCATCAAATAATCATAATTACCATTTTCATTATCAACTTCTTCATCCCAACCTTTCCCTTTAAAGTTGAAAATCCCGTGATCTTTTCTTCGATCATCAAAATCAACACCAGAGAAATTTTTCCAAGTCCAGACGTAATCATTATATTTTTGATTTCTACCAGGGAAAATGAATTTTGTCCACGCTGAAATTTCTTTTTCCCCACTTAGTGCCTCGTTACGATTATCAGAACGATACTTTATTGCTGAAACATTCTCTTCTTCATCCGCCCCCATAAAATGATCAAAAACAATATCTCCGTACACTTCCATTCCATTTTTTTTTAATACTCTGACACAAGTTAAATACTCTTCTATAGTACCGTACTTAGTTGGTATCGTTCCTTTTTGATCAAACTCCCCCAAATCGTATAAATCATACGGCGCATAGCCGACATCTTCTAGCCCATTTGCACCTTTATAGGCCGGAGGAAGCCAAACTCCATTGATTCCTTTTTTATGTAATTCTTCTGCTAAATGAGTCAAACGATCCCAATGTTGACCGTCTGCTGGCAAGTTCCATTCAAACCCTTGCAATATTGTACGATTATTCATACGTATCCCTCCGATTTACCTTAACTTCATTAAGCCAAAGAACAAACCTCTTTGTCAAATAATAGATTTCCTAATTTTATTTCTGTAAGATGAACGTTTTAAAACATTTTTGATCGTTTTTGACCGTTTTTAATTGCGTCGGAAAATCAAATGTGCTATTATAATCATCGGAAAGAGGTGTGAAAATGCTTACAGAAGAAAGACATCAAGCTATTTTACGATTATTGGATCAACAATCCGTCGTTAAATCACAGGAATTATCCATACTTCTAAATGCATCTGAATCAACTATTCGTCGAGATTTACAAGAACTTGAAGACGCAGATTTATTGGAGCGTATCCATGGTGGAGCGAAACGAATTTTAAATTTAGGATTTGAACAAGATATGACTGAAAAATCAGTCAAAAACACGCAAGAAAAAAAAGTGATTGCGTCGTTAGCTGCACAATTTGTTCACGATGGTGACGTTATTTATCTGGATGCAGGATCGACTACTTTAGAAATGTTACCTTTTTTAGCAGAAAAAAATATCACAGTTGTTACAAATTCTGTTCATCACGCTGCTAAACTTGGTGATTTGAATATTAATACCATTATCCTTGGCGGATCACTAAAACTATCAACTAAGGCAATCACTGGTTCCACTGGTATGGAGCAACTCAGTCATTTTCGTTTTAACAAAGTATTTATGGGCATGAATGGTGCTCATCTTGAATTTGGTTTGACAACACCCGATCCTGAAGAGGCAGCATTAAAACGTTTGGCTATTGCACAAGCAGAAGAAGCTTACGTTTTAATCGACCAAACGAAATTAAATAAGGTTACCTTCACAAAGGTAACTGATCTTGAAGATGTGACACTTTTGATCAATCATTGTTCACCAGAATTACTTGAACAATTTCAGAAAAAAACAACGATCAAGGAGGCAATACAATGATATACACAGTGACATTAAATCCTTCAATTGACTATATTGTTCATGTAGAAGGTCTTACATTAGGTGATTTAAATCGAATGACCAAAGACTTTAAGTTACCTGGAGGCAAAGGCATCAATGTTTCCAGAATTCTAAAAAGAATCAATGCAGAATCAACGGCCCTAGGATTTTTAGGTGGTTTTACTGGAAATTTTATTTCTGACTGGCTTTCAGCTGAACAGATTCAAACAAAATTTACGGCTGTCCAAGAAGATACACGAATCAATATCAAGTTAAAATCAGAAACTGAGACTGAAATCAACGGCTTAGGTCCTACTAT
The DNA here is from genome assembly GCF_058216515.1 of Enterococcus sp. AMC1252. Taxonomy (NCBI): domain Bacteria; kingdom Bacillati; phylum Bacillota; class Bacilli; order Lactobacillales; family Enterococcaceae; genus Enterococcus; species Enterococcus sp. AMC1252. The sequence goes on along the minus strand of NZ_CM177097.1, from coordinate 1,089,835 downwards.
CAGCAACAAGGAGATGCAGGAATTAAAACAAACATTAAGCATGATTTCAGCTAATGACATTGTTGTTTTATCCGGAAGTACACCTGCAACTTTACGAAGCGGCTTTTATGAAGAATTAATCCAAATCATTAAAGACAAACATGCTGAATTTGTCATTGATACAACTGGTAAAGACTTACTAAATGCTTTACCACAAAAACCGTTGCTTATCAAACCGAACAACCATGAGCTAGCCGAATTGTTTGACGCAAAATTTAATTCAATAGATGATATCTTGCCATTTGGAGAACGTTTGTTAAAAGATGGTGCCAAACATGTGATCATCTCAATGGCGGGAGAAGGTGCGTTACTTTTCACTAAAGATGGTACCTACCGCTCAAACGTCCTAAAAAGACCATTAAAAAATTCCGTTGGCGCTGGAGACTCCATGATAGCAGGATTCGTAGGTACGTTTGCCAAAAATAATGACCCTCTTGATGCGTTCAAATGGGGTGTTGCTTGCGGCAGTGCTACTGCTTTTTCAGACGATTTAGCATCCATTGATCTAATCAATGAGCTTATTTCAGAAGTAGTAATTGAAAAACTCAATTAGCCTTGTATGATACTCAACTTATTGTACTTTAGCTAATTTCAATGAATTACTGTTGAGAAGTACAAAGTGAAACGAAACGGAACGTTGTTACTTATATATTAGGAGGAAAAACAATGAACATCAAAGACTTACTAGTCAAAGAAGTTATGATCATGGACTTGCAAGCAACTGATAAAAAGGCTGCAATCGATGAAATGGTTCAAAAAATGTATGATGGTGGCAGAATTTCTGATATCAATACTTACAAAGAAGGAATTTTAGCTCGTGAAGCCCAAACTTCAACTGGTCTTGGTGATGGGATCGCTATGCCACATGCTAAAAATAATGCTGTCAAAGAAGCAACTGTCCTATTCGCCAAAAGTAGCACAGGTGTTGATTACGAAGCGTTAGATGGACAACCAACTTACTTATTCTTTATGATTGCTGCTCCAGAGGGTGCTAATGATACACATTTACAAGCATTAGCTGCCTTATCTCGACTATTGATCGACCCTGATTTTGTCGCAAAATTAAAAGAAACGAAAACACCAGAAGATGTTCAAAATCTATTTCAATCTGCTGAAAAAGCGAAGGAAGCTGAAGAAAAACAAGAACAATTAAAAGATGCATCTAAAGACGATCAAAATGACAATCGTAAATTTGTCGTTGCTGTTACCGCTTGTCCAACTGGAATTGCCCATACCTATATGGCTGAAGATGCATTAAAGAAAAAAGCCAAAGAAATGGGAATCGATATCAAAGTCGAAACAAATGGTTCGGAAGGAATCAAGAATCGCCTAACAGCAGAAGATATTGCTCGTGCTGATGGCGTAATCGTTGCTGCTGATAAAAAAGTTGAAATGAATCGTTTTGACGGAAAAGAATTAGTAAACCGTCCAGTAAGTGATGGTATTCGTAAAACAGAAGAATTAATTACACTAGCAACTAGTGGTACAGCTCCAACATTCCACAGTTCAGAATCAGATTCAAATGAAGAAGATGGATCAGCCGACGGTTCAGTCGGTTCAAGAATTTATAAAGATTTAATGAATGGTGTTTCACATATGCTCCCATTCGTTATCGGTGGTGGAATCGCCATTGCTCTTTCATTTATGATCGATCAATTTATCGGTGTTCCTCAAGATAAATTAAGTATGCTTGGTAATTATAATGAAGCAGCTTCTTGGTTCAATCAAATTGGTGGTGCTGCGTTTGGCTTTATGTTACCAGTTTTAGCTGGATTTATTGCTTCAAGTATTGCTGATCGCCCAGGATTAATCGTAGGTTTTGCTGCTGGTGCGTTAGCCAATACAGGTGGCGCTGGTTTCCTCGGTGCTTTGGTCGGCGGATTCTTAGCTGGATATGTCATTATTTTCTTGAAGAAACTCTTCAAAGGTTTACCTAAATCCCTTGATGGTATCAAAACGATTTTATTTTACCCCGTTTTCGGTCTACTGATTACTGGTGGTTTGATGCTGTTAGTCAATGTTCCAATGAAAGTCATCAATGATGGTTTAAATACCTTCTTGTTAAGTCTAGATGGAACAAATGCGGCACTTTTAGGTGCGTTACTTGGTGGTATGATGGCTATTGATTTAGGTGGTCCAATCAACAAAGCTGCTTACGTATTTGGTACAGCGTCGATTGCTGCAACTGTTACAGAAGGCGGTAGTATCATTATGGCGTCTGTTATGGCTGGTGGTATGGTTCCTCCTTTAGCTATTTTTATCGCAACTTTGGTCTTTAAAAATAAATTTACGAAAGACCAAAAAGATGCTGGTTTAACAAACTTAGTAATGGGCTTATCGTTTGTAACTGAAGGGGCAATTCCTTTTGCTGCAGCGGATCCCTTGCGTGTTATTCCAAGTTTCGTTGTCGGATCTGCATTAGCAGGTGGTTTAGTCGGCGGCTTTGGAATTCGTTTATTAGCTCCTCATGGTGGTATTTTTGTGGCACTTTTACTAAGTCATCCCCTTTTATACTTGGCCTTTATTGCAATTGGTGCAGTTGTGTCTGCCATCATTTTAGGGATTGTTAAAAAACCAGTTCCACAATAACTTCTAAATTGATCAAACGGTACTATCAATCCTCAAATGGTGACGAGTTCGCTCTTATTCATTTGAGGATTTTTTGTGGAATGAAAAACTTGGGATTTTTGGTTTATATCATTCGCTTTTAAAAATTTTCTATATTAAACTTATACATAAGAAATACTCAACTTTTACATAGTAGAATTATTTACAAGTAATGCAATCATTTTTCAGAATAATCAGGAAGGATAACTATAATGATTTTTCATTATAGCGGTTTTTTTATATGAACAGATTATTAGGTAAGGTCATATTGATTACAGAAAGCGACAGCAGCATTGGTGCTACAACCGCTAGATTAGCTGCTAAAGAAGGAGCAATTGTTGTTTGTACCAGTAAACACCTAGATAGACTCTCTACTGTTATTTCGCAAACACGTCAAACTGAAGGAATTGTAGCTACTTTTCACCATGACGTAAGTTCTGCAGAAAGTTGGCGAAAGGTCATTTCTGACACGATTCTTAACTACGGAAATATCGATGTTTTAGTCAATAACGCTGGGATTTCCTCTCCAAAAATGATTTTGGATCTATCAACTGAGGATTGGAACAAAATTCAAGCAGTCGATGTGAATAGCCTTATATATGGCTTGAATGAAGTGATTCCACTAATGATAAAAAATGGTGGTGGATCAATAATCAACATCTCATCATTAGAAGGTTTAGCTGGATTGCCTAATAGTAGTCCATATGTTGCAGCGAAAGACGTAATTCGCTCTATTTCACTCGATGCTGCATTTGAATATGCCAAGCATAACATTCGAGTCAACTCGATTTGTCCTGGTATTATTGATACACCCATGATAGAAACAACATTCCCTAATATCCGACCTAATTATAAAAAATCTGTCCAATTTCCTTATTTGGGCAAACCTACTGATATCGCTAATGGAATTATTTATCTGGCATGTGACGAAGCTAGTTTTGTGACTGGTGCGGAACTGGTAATTGATGGCGATAGAGTGGTTTTATAAAACCACTTATTTAAATTTTAAAGGTCAGGCATCTAACGATAATCGTTAGATGCCTGACCTTATACTTTTACTAAATACCTATTCACTGATATCGATCGTTTGATTCATCGTTTCTAAATAGCTAGAATCTAAAAATACAACCCTTAGATGATTCTTAGCCTTTTTCAGATCAAATCGTGTAGAGGCTTCTTTTTGTTTCAAATTACTAATGTTTACATCAAATAAATTATCCCATAAAGCCTCCAAGGGAAGTTGCTTCATTGCTTCTTTGGGTAGATAAAATCGTAAGACAGAGATAAAATCATCATATTTTTTATCCAAGACATCGATTTCTAGAAACTGTCTTATATAAAACTCGTAAGCCGAAAGTCCTTCGTCGATTGCCATTTCTGGATTTAATACACGATAATTCATCATTTTTCGGCTCTTCTCATCTATCCATGGAAAGTAAGCTTGTGCATTCAATATTCCTCTTGTACGGTTTACTACATATTTTTGGTGAAGCTTATCATAGCTTCTAGTAACAAAATATGTTGCATTTTTCTTTTCAACCGGTTGATAATAACTATTTTGGTATTGAACCGTCTGTGTAACATCCTCAACGAAAGCATATTCAATATAAGGAGGACGTAAGACCCCCGTTCCATTATTCCATGCCAATTGATCAAAGCCCATTTGATCCCTAAATAAGCGCTGATATTTTTGGTTTACCGGTATCTCCCACTTGAAAGGGTCATTGAATAAGGTTACTTTAACCACTTGATTATCAATCTCATCCACTGCTTGGACTTGTTGTACTTCCAAAAAAATCGGCTTAGGAATAATTTGATAGTAAAGACTTGAATAATACATTTTCCAACATGAAGTTAGACACAAACCTTTAAAATAAAGATCGTAGCCCGCTAAATGATTACAATCAATGATTACTGTTTTATCGTTATTATACCGCTTTGGAAGTTTAGCAATTTCACTATCCGTTTCAAACGTTCTTTTTTCAATCGATTCAACATTATTATACAAATACTCATCTAGTGAGCGAATATATCCATAGATGCCATTTTTAACCATTCGGGTGTCGCAATAATCTTCAATCATCGCTTTATTTTCTAGAAAAATACTGCCATCTAGAATCGTCCGTTCGTGAAGATTTAACTTAGAAATATGAAGCTGAAATTCTCCGCCTTGACTGTTCACTTTAATCCATAAATTTTCTTCTTTTGTAAGTTGTTGAATCCGATGAATGATTGTCGGCAAATCAAACGTTTGTATTTTTTCATCCCCAAAATGATAAGTTTCAGGTATTGTCACAATACGTAAAAAACTTAACCAATCAAAAACATCCTGCTTCAACGTTTCTAAAGAAAAATCGGCCCGAGAAGCCACCATATATATTTTCTCAGTTTTTTTCATTTACTCCACCCCATTCCTTTAGATAAGTATAACGAAAATAAAGGTAGACTTCATCTAATATACTTCCAGAAATATAAAATTGGATTTAAAACATAAAAAAGACAGCTTATTTCTTCCAATTCAGAAGAATTAGAGAGAAGTCAGCTGTCTTTCTTAGATAGGTACTATTACGCTAATTTATTTTCATCTCCAACGATACGATTAATCAAATAAAAAGACAACGTTCCAATCCCTATAATTAAAATTGCTAAATAAAAGGCATACAGTTTTGAACCAGTGATATCAGAAATTTTACCTGTCAATGAAGGCACAATAACCGAAGCCGACATACCAAAGAAATTAAATACTCCATACATCGTAGCAATACTGCCTTTAGGTGCTGATTCTCCCAACCATGAAATGATAATCGGTTCGACAGCTAATTTTCCAAAAAAACCGTATGCCATAATGCCTAAGACTAAAATTGTCTGATTTGTTGTCGTGACAGTAAAAAACAATACACTAGCAGCTAACAGTTCAAGCAAGATAATTAGTTGGACTTTCTTCATAGGAATTCTGTCTGCGATCCGACTAAAAATAAGTGCACCTGGTATTGCTGTAAAAAATACCAATGACGAAGCTAGCCCTACTGAAGTTCCTGAAAAGGCTTTTTCCGTTTCTAAAAAATTAGGTAGCCATGTATCAATCAAATAATACGTGTACAAAGTTGAAAAATAAAGTATATACGCAGAAATCATTCTAGGTTTGAAAAGGGCTTTGATTGACGTTCGTTTTTTCATCTCCGATTGTGAATTGATTGTTTTTTTAGGTTTTTCCAATCGAATAAAATGAAAAAACATAACTACTGATAAGAGAATCAGCGCAATCGTGGCAAAGATCAACGCTTGCCAAGGTAATAGTCCAGTTCCAACTAAATAACTGGAAGATATTAATCCTAATCCGCTACCGATTGCTGTACCACTATTGACAATTGCCGTTGAGAGGCTTCTTTTAGATACTGGCACATATTCCGCAGTCAACGAATAAGCTACACCATAATATGTACCGCAACCTAGACCCGCTAAAACACTGCCGATAAAAACGACCCCCATATTTTGTGCCAAACCGACAATCAATGCTCCTAAACCAAATAATAAAAAGCCAGGAATCAGAATTTGTTTTTTGCCTAATTTATCAACTAACATTCCTGAAGGTATTTGCATACAAACATACCCTAAAAAATAAAAACTTGAAATATGACCCAGCTGAGCATCAGTTGCACCACCAAAGTAAGCACTAATAATCGGATAAATAGGGGTCAAAACTGTTCGATAAATCCAAATAACGATCCAGCCAATCGTCAGGATATAAATGATTTGTTTCCAATACGGAGTTTGTCCATTCAGTCTTTTTCTTTCATTCATAGTTCACGCTCTCCTTTATTAGGCTAAATCGCTAAATGAGTCGCTTTTCTATTCTTTTTCGCAAAATGAAGAAAGATCAGACAATAAAAATGAATATTTTCATGTCTGATCACTCTGTTACACTATTAATTTAATTACTTCTTGATAAATGCACCAACGAAATCAGCTGAAACACCTGCTTCTTTTGTATAGATAACATGCCCTCTTAAAACAGTTTGTATAACTTGAGCACCTATTTCGCGTCCGATATAAGGACTGATTTTATTACGGTATTCCAAATCCTCTGCTTTTAATGTATACGGTGCATTTGGTTTAATTAAAACAAAGTCAGCATCTTTTCCAACACTAATTCGACCCTTTTGATCCAAATTATATCGATCAGCTGGATTTGTCGCAATAATATCAGCAAATTGCTTCAATGACATTCCTCTTTTTTGAACCCCTTCATCAAATAAAACATCTACATTATTTTGAACCCCAGAGATTCCGCCCCACGCTTCAAACGCATTGTCTTTATCTTTTAAATCAGGTGTACACGGTGAATGGTCAGAAGTTACAAAATCAATTTCTCCTGATAAAACTTTTTCCCACATACCATTTTGATTTTCTTTATCACGAATCGGCGGTGAGCATTTTACGACTGGACCGATTGCATCTAATTCATCTGTATCAAAGTAAAGATAGTGGGTACACGTTTCACACGTTACATCAACACCAGACCTTCTTGCCTTTGTGACTTCTTCTACACCTTCTGGACAGGCAATATGGCAAATATGGATACGACAGCCCGTTTCTTTAGCCAATAAAATCGCTCTGCGAATAGGTTCAACTTCAGTGAAGACTGGACGGCTTTCAACGTAGGCTTTCAACGTTGTTTCTCCATTTTTATAGGCAATCTCGCCTAATTTGTCTGTAATTGCAGCATTTTCCGCATGAATTGCTAGAACCTTTCCAGTCTTAGCAACTTGTTTCATTCCTTCGTAAAGAGAATAATCATCGACATTCATAAAATCACCATCAATACTTCGGTCACCACAAGTTGCCATGAAACACTTATATGCCGCCACACCGCCATCATCTAACTCTTGAATTCCCCCTTCAAGATTAAATGGGACCAAACCACCAAATGAACCGACATCGGATTTTAATTTCCCTTTGCCTGCGTTATATTTGATTTCTAATGACTTGCCATCGACCGTAGCAGGTACTTGGTTTAATGGCATCTCCATAAACGATGTTACCCCTCCTTTTGCACAAGAAGCCGTACCTGTGATATACCCTTCCCATTGATCACGATACCCACCACCAGGATCAGTAATGTGTACATGGGCATCCACCATACCAGGACTAACAACTAAGCCTGATGCATCAATAACTTTATCCGCTTCTCCTAAATCATTTCCAACTGCTACAATCACTCCATCTTTTACAGCAACATCCGTTTTGACTTCCCCTGATTCCAAAATAACTAAACCATTTTTAATCATTAAATCGTAACTCATTTGCTTTCCTCCTAAATTTAAAAGCTAAACAGGTTCACTGCGTAGCTAAATAATATACAATAAAAACCGTTCACTCTACCTTATCATTATTTTTTATCAAATAATTTCCTTAACGCCAGATACAAAACGAAAGCTGACACAAAGCCGGATATCCAAGAAATATCTGAAATCACTTTTAAAGCTGGAATGAAATTACCACTCAAACAAATAACCAATGCCACAACTGTTGCAGCATAAGCTGGCTTATTTAAACCTTTGTAAATATTATGACTATTATCAGCCTGTTGATCCATATACAATTGATTTAAATCGATCTTCTGCTTTTGAACAAAATAGTAATTAGCAATCATCGTTCCTGCAACTGGACCTAATACTGCACCAATAGTATTTAGGAAAATAAAAATACTATCAGCATTTTCCATTAGTTTCCATGGCATAATTAGAAAACTGATCACACTGGCAAGTAAAACACCTTTTTTATAGTCAATCTTTTTAGGAAACAATGCGCAAAGCTGATAAGCCGCTGGAATGATATTCCCTGTTGCATTTGTAGATACCGTTGTCAATAAGAATACTAGCATCGCTATAATGATTGCAAATGAATTATCCCAACGATCAACAATGTTCAAAATATTCCACTCTTGAATTCCGTATCGGATAGAACCACCGATTAAAATCACAACACTCGAGAAGGCAAAAATTCCATATCCAACCAAAAAACTAGCTGTTTGACCAATTGTTTGGTCTCTAGTTGATTTCGCATTTTGAGTAAAGTCTGACACACTTGCTCCTGGTGCCGCCCAGACTGCCAAAACCGAATTGATGATCATGAAGTAAACAAATACTGGTGAAATACTATGAGTCGCTCCTGTAACATCATAAGTTAAAATTGGTCCTAAACCCCCGGCTGCTCCAATCGCCCATATGGCCATTCCACCAAATACAATATATATCAGCGGACTCAAAATCGCTGTAAACTTATTTAAAATCTTTCCTCCACCAAAACCAATCAACATATTAACTGCCCAAAAAATCGTAAATGCAATCAATCCTGGAATAGAGATTCCTAAAATCATCGTATCTCCACCAAGAGTTAAAAAGCCTGGCCAAATCTTGCCAATCAAAATCAACAACGCCAACGAACCAGTATAATTTTGTAAGCCAAACCAAGCAATCGCAGCTACACAACCTCTAAGAAACCCAGGAAGTTTTGCACCGATGTCTCCATACGTTGAGCGTAAATGAATCGCAAAAGGAATGCCGTATTTCGATCCAGCTCGTCCATTAAACGTCATAAACAAAGCAACTGCCAAAGCACTAATTACTAAAGCTAACATGATATTGATCGGAGAAAGACCTAAAAATAAAAATCCTCCTACAGCTGTATAATTGGGGATATTATGAACTGAACCCATCCATAGTGTAAAATAGTTCATTTTTCCCATCATTCTTTTGGACAACGATTTTGGAAGTAAATCCTCACTATAACCGCGTTCTCTATAACGTTGAAGTTCTTCTTCCGTGATTTGGTAATCTTGGTTTTCCATTATTTCGCCTCCTTTTAAGCGCTTACATATATATAGATCAATTTTAATTAAAAACACAACAAGTAACAAGTAATAAGATTCTTTTATTAAATAGAGCACTTAGGTAAAATAACCCTTGAAAATCAGCTAATCAATCCAATTTTCAAGGGTTATTTCATTTTTCCAACATTTTTATCTATGCATTAAATATGTCATAATCTAGTTCTTTTTCATCTGCCGCAATAATTAAAGCCACAGTTGTATCAGCATCCACATTTAGTAATGTTCGGAACATTCCAGAGAACCAATCGATCCCTGCTAAAAGTGCAATGCTTTCTGTTGGTAAACCTAGCATAGGCATAACTGTCGCCAACGCCACTAAACCACCACCAGGTACGACAACCGTACCTAAACAGGCTAACGTTGATAACAATACAGCTTTGATAAGCTCCCCCACTCCCATTTGAATATTATAAAATTGAGAAAAGGTTACGATGGCTAATGACAAAAACATTGCCAAGCCGTTACTGTTCAATGTCATACCTAAAGGCATAACTAATTTTGAAATACGATCACTAATGCCTAATTTATCTCGACCATCTTCAATCTGTATAGGTAAGGTGATAGCCGATGAGGTTGTTGTAAATGCAACAATTGACATTCTCCACATATTTTGTGCTAGTTTTTTCACACTAACTTTACAGTATAATGCTGTTATTAGTAACCAAACAACTAAAAATAGGAGTGCACTAATGGCTAGTGTCAATAAAAATTTCATCAACGTTATCAAAACACCTGTACCAATGGTCCCTATTACAGGAGCTATCAAGCAAAAAATTCCGATTGGAGCAAGTTTCATAACCAATGTTACCATTTTTAAAATGACATTATTAAAAGCCGAAACAACATCAAGTAAAATCAAATTTTTGTCTTTATCTTTAATTAAACTTAAAGCTAAACCAAATAGTAAAGAAAAGATAATCACTTGTATCATATTCGCTTGCGCCATTGCTTCAATAATATTTTTAGGAATAAAATCAACAATGATTTCTTGTAAACTTTCTGTACTAGCTTTAATTGTTTCAGTTTCAAAACCACTGACTTCCAGCCCTTTTCCTGGCTGTATCAATAAACCAAACAAAACACCTATAACTGCTGCCAAAACAGTTGACCCCATAAACCATATAAATACTTTCAAACCAATCTTTCCAAGATCTTTTGCTTCCAAACGTCCGACCGCTTCAATCACGGCACCCATGATCAAAACGACTACAGACATTTGGATCAAACGTAGGAATAAGTCCCCTACAACTTTGAACGATTCGACCTTCTCTTGAAAGATGATTCCCACTACAACCCCTAATATAGTCGCTATCATCACTTGATTTGTCATACTTATATTACGAATTTTTTTCATGGCTGGCTTCCTCACTTTAAACTACCAACTAACAAGTCATACAAATCTAATTATCAGAATTGTTGTGTAACTTATGCATTTTTCTTTTTATTTAGGTTAGCTAATAAGAATAGGATCGTCCCAACTACTAATAAGATGACTGAAATATAAAAGCCCATTACTTTTGAACCAGTCGCATCTGAAATTGAACCAGTTAATGTCGGTGCAATAACTGATGACATCATTCCAAAGAAGTTAAACACACCAAGTGTTGTCCCAATTCCAACTTTCGGCGCATTCTCACCCAGCCACGAAATAATAATCGGCTCTACTGCAAGTTTTCCTAGGAAACCATATAGAATCAAACTAATCAATAAAAATGTTGAATTAGTTGCTTGCACTGTAAACAGTAACATTGCTGCTGCGAGAAGTTCTAAAACCACAATAAATTGTACTTTTTTATGCATATATTTGTCAGCTAAACGGCTAAAGAACAATGCTCCTGGGATTGAAGCAAATGCAACTAATGATGCAGAAAATCCGATAGCAGCTCCTTCAAAACCTCTTTCAGTACCTAAAAAGTTGGGTAACCATGTAACTGTCATATAATAGCCGTAACAAGTTGCAAAGTATAAAATATAAGCGAATAACATTTTTGGCGCGAATAATTTTTTGATTGACACATGTTCTTTTTCTACTACAGGTGCGTCTTCTGTTACTTCAGGAGCTTCTGCTGCTTCAGATTGTGCTAAAAATTCAGCATCTTCTTTATTATTACGAATAATTAAAATAAACGCTATTAGCATAATAACAATCAATGCAACTGAGATATACATCATTGTTTGCCACGGGAACTGCAATTGAACTACTAAGAAACTAGATAAAATCAACCCTAAACCTGAACCAACAGCTGACCCACTGTTTACAATAGCAGTTGAAAAACTTCTTTTTTCTTTAGGAATATTTTGTGATGTTAAAGAATAAGCTGAACCATAGAAAGAACCACAGCCTAAACCTGCCAAGACACTACCAAAATAAATCATTGAGATACTTGTTGCTTGAGAAATCAAGAAAGCAGCAAGACCAAAAACAATAAACCCTGGAATCAATACTTTTTTCTTACCTATTTTGTCAACTAAAAATCCTGCTGGAATCTGCATAGCAACATATCCAAAAAAATAACAAGTTGAAATAAAGCCTAACGCAGTATCGGATATATTACCACCAAGCGAAGCATTGATTTGCGGATATGCAGGTGATAAAGCTGAACGATATACCCATATCGTTACCCAACCAGCACATAACAAAATAACAATTTTTTTCCAATAATCCATTCCTGAACCCTTACTTTTTGCATCCATGTCTTTTCCTCCATATGTTATCATTTATATGCATAGAAATAAAAATGTTTGTGCACTTTTTTATCTCCAACATACAGATAAATAACTTCTTATTCATTTCAATTGTAAGCGGTAGCAAATTTTCACGCATCATTATTTTTCACAAACTTGTTAAAAAGTTTGTGCAAAGCGAACAACCAATTGCTCTTTCACACAAACAATTTAACTTTATTTTTATTTTCGATATATAGTTAAGGCAGCTTTCACAGCTTCTCCTTTAGAAATATCAGCTCCGTAATAGTTAAGAGCTCCTTCAAGAGCAGATAATACATGAAGAACATTGGATTTTCTACTACTATAGCCCATATTACCTATACGCCAAACTTTTCCTTGTAAATCCCCGAAAGAAGAAGCAATCTCTACAGCGAATTCATCCAACATAAGTGCACGAACCTTTTCTCCATCAATCCCTTTAGGAATCATAATCGGTGTAACTGTTGGCATTTTCGTTGTTAAATCTCCATAAAAACCTAAGCCCATAGCTTTTATACCAGCAACGATTGCCTGGTCATTTAGTGCATGTCGGGCATAGACATTGTCCATACCTTCTTTGATCATCATTCTAAGGCCTTCGTGAAGCCCATAAATCATGCTTGTCGCTTCAGTATGATGATTGATTCGTTCTTCACTCCAATAGCGCTGTAATTGGCTTAAATCAAGGTAATTACTACTAATGTGATTGGCATTGCGAATATCTTTGCTTAATCCTAATTCTTTTTGGTAACGACTAGTAAGTACTTTTTCTACTCGATCATTATAGGTAATTAAAGATAGTCCTGAGGGAACACTCACACATTTCTGTGTTCCAGCAATAGCGATATCTACACCCCATGCATCGACTTCAAGAGGTACTCCACCGTAAGTCGCAACCATATCTACAACAAAGAAGATATCGTTTGCTTTGCAGTGTTGGCCGATCCTTTCCATTGCTTGCATTTGCCCATTAGCTGTTTCACCATGAACCATAGCAACAATTTTTGGTTGGAATTTTTCAATTTCATCAATGACTGTTTCTTGATCAAATGGCGCGTCCCATTCTTTTTCAAGATAATGAATCTCTGCTTTGGCACGCTCACAAATTTCACCTAAAAGATAGGCGAAACGACCATATACCGGAATTAAAACTTTATCTCCTGGTTCGATCAAAGCAATCAAAGCTGCTTCTAAGCCAGAACGAGAGGTTCCGTCGATTGCAAATGCTTGCTCATTTTTTGTGCCGAAAGGAATCTTGATCATCTCTTTCACTTCATCCATAATTTGTAAAAAGGCTGGATCAAATTGACCTAAAATAGAAGCAGACATCGCTCTTAAAGCTACTGGATGAGCCTCAACTGGTCCTGGTGTCATGATTGTTCTGCTTGGTACAGATATTTCTGAAAACATAACTATTTCCTCTTTTCCGTTTTAATTTCATCCTACCCTTTAATATAAAAAAGTCATTGTCACTTTTGAATAAAAAATTAGAATTTTCGGTTATTCTGTACAAACCTTTCTTGAATCTGCATGCGCTATCATTTAGAATAGAGATAAGTAAAAATGTACAGCAAAGTTAGATTTGATATTGCATGATGACAAATGGCTTAAACAGAACGTTATTACCATGTATTCATCTAGCTTCGCAGACTTGTTCCGACAGAAAAAAGATAAAATAGGCATGTGCCAAAAGCGCCACCCTCTTATTTTCCTATTTTTCTGTTGGAACCAAACGAGCCCGCTGCGCTTTTAATATTAGGAGGAAATCCATTGACTACTTTAGAAGATTTATTAAAAATACCTAGATTTTCCGATCTAAAATTATTAACTCATCCAACAAAAGCCAATACGATTGTTGAAAGTATTGAAATTTCTGAAACTCCTGATGTGGCAGATTTTATTCCTAAAAAGATTTTTCTTTTAACAACTGCGATGGTTTACAAAAACAATCAGAAAGATCTGATCAGCTTGATTGATTCTTTAAAAGAACAAGAAGCTGCGGGAATTGGTATAAAAGTTGGGCGTTTTATTGAATCTATTGATCCAGAAATAGTGGCTTATGCAGATAAAATCAATTTTCCTGTTGTCCAAGTTCCTAGTACTCAACCTTTAGGCGCATTGTTACACCAGCTCTTAAATTATTTATGGGATACAAAAACAGAACAACTAAGCTATGCTTTAGACATCCAAAAACGTTTCTCTGATTTATTGATTCACGATGTAAGTATCGCACGCTTTATCGCTGATTTCGGCAAAATGATCAATACTCCTGCGATCCTATTAAGTCCTTACCGTAAAGTGATTGCTCATTCAAAACATTTTACTCAAACTTCAAAACCAGCCGAGTATTATGTTGAACAGTTAGTCAATAAATATGAAAGTTGGACTGAAGATAGTCATGCATCATTTATGATCAAAGACCTAAACCAAGCGCCACTACAAATCGCTGGATTCTCTGTTACCGTAAATAGCTATTTCCCACATTATTTATTGATTTTAAACCCAGAACAAGTTCCATATCCGATGTCCGAATTCGCAGTAGAACAAGCTTGTCTAGTCTTATCATTCATGTTGTACAAAAATCAAAAAGTTCAAGAATCTCTGGATTTTCTTAAAAGTGACTTCTTAGGACAATTAGTTGAGTACCAACAAACACCACATCAGTCTAGACGCGATTGGCTTGACCTTGGTTGGAATTACGGCCTAAAGAAAAGCACTCAGTATCAAATCGTATATGCTGTTTGTAGCCAAACAACTGAAACCGCAACAAAAATCAAATACCAACAAGAAGAAAGTGACGTTGCTTTCCAGTGGTTACAAGAAACTTTACCCTTGCGAATCAAAGATATTAGCATCTTCAAAGTAAAAAATACAGATCACTTGGCTATACTAATACAAAGTAGAGTGGACGATTTAGATAAAATTTTAACTGAATTATCCTTGGAATTATCTAAAAAACTTCCAATTACTTTAACTTTTGCTTTAGGAAATTTATACGAAACAATCGAGCAAATTGCCAGTTCCTTTATTGAAGCTAAAACCGCTTATGAGGAGATGTTAACTATGACAAATGGGACCTTAACTCATCGCTATCACCCTAAAGGAATGAAAAGTTTATTTGAAAAAATGAGTCTGGAAGATATTCATTACTTCTGTGAGACAACTTTAAAAGAGCTTGCTTACCCTATTGAAGATTCGTTTATTGAACTCCGAAAAACCTTACAGTGCTATTTAAGTTTTCAATGTGAAATTTCAAAAACAGCTAAGGAAATGTATTTACATCGTAATACGATAAAATATAGAATCGATCATTGTGCTAAATTACTTGGAAAAAGCATTCAAGATCCAACGAATAGTTTGAATTTCCGTTTAGCTTTAGAGTTATCTGAACGGTCTAATCAACATCAGTAGATGAAATAGAAGTTGAAAGAAGAGCTGATCCCTTCTTTCAACTTCTATTATTGTATTCGTTAACCTGTGATTCTTGTCCCTGCTCTACCTAATAGTGCTTGATCTGCTTCTTCTAATGAACAAATGATTGCTGTCTTACCTTGTGCGGCAAAAGCAATTGCAGCTTCCATTTTTGGTCCCATGCTACCATCAGCAAAATGACCCTCGTCCATGTATTGTTGTGCTTGTTTTACAGAAATAGTCTCTAACTTTTCTTGATTTTCTTTACCATAATTGATATAGACATTGCTGACATCTGTCAACATCATAAAGACATTTGCATCGATTTGTTCGGCTAATTTTTTCCCCGTGCGGTCTTTATCAATAACTGCTTCGATTCCCTTTAGTAAACCATCTTGATCACGGACTACAGGGATTCCACCGCCACCGCCTGCAATCACAATTGTATTTCTACTTAGTAAGTTCACAATTGCATCAACACCATGAATGGCTTTGGGCTGAGGAGAAGGTACTACACGACGGTAACCACGACCAGCATCTTCCATCATTACCCAATTTTTTTCTTGCTCCATTTGTTTCGCTTCTTCTTCTGAATAGAAAATTCCGATTGGTTTATTTGGATTATCAAAAGCCTCATCTTCAGCAGAAACTTCAGTTTGAGTCAGCAATGTGATGACATTACTTGTCAATCCTTTCTTTTCCAATGAATTTTTTAAACTCTGTTCCAACATATAACCAATGAAACCTTGTGATTCAGCATTACATACATCTAAAGGAAATGGTGGAACCACATCTTTTGCCTCTTCATTTTGTCTTAAAATATTCCCAACTTGCGGTCCATTACCGTGAGTTAAAACGATTTCATAATCAATTTCTTCTATTTTTGCAACCAGCTCTGCGCTGACTTTGACATTCTCCAATTGTACCTCAAGTGTTGCTTCTTGGTTTGGTTTTAAAATTGCATTGCCTCCCAATGCTATTACGACACGATTTGCCATAAAAATCCTCCTTCAACTAAATGATTTGATTGTTGTTAAAAAGCCTGCCAATAAATCAACACCTGACGTATGTCCTACTGAAATGACTGTTTTAACTTGCTTTTCAATTTGTTCTTCATTGTTATTTGTCGTTAATGCCTCAACTAATTTAAGTACTGGTTCACTAAACCGCTCTGATAATGCGCATAACAAATAATGCTTGCTGATATCTGTTGTCACCGATTGTTCCGACGACAGTTCAGTAAGTAATAGATTGATTAAGGTTGAACTTTCTTTAGTCAGTAAAAGTCTTGCAGCAAGATGTCCGACAATCATATCATCTCCTGAAGGTGTTAGCCCCACTCCTCTACCTAAAAGAAAATTTAGCCCTAAATTTTGTTGTGATCGATCAAGTGAACATAGTTGGACGATTGCTTCTTGAAATGGATTCAACTCGTTTAAAAACTGAGTTACAGAATGTTGACTACCAGTTTTTTTCATTAGTGATTCTGCATAAGAAAATAGGCTGTCTCGACTCGTTTCCACTAATTTCCCTTTAACCTCAACGACTGACGAATACGTTTGTCCCTGTGTCAGTAATAGATGATTTTTCGAAAAATGTATATACTGTTTTTCCCAAACAACTGCTTCTCCAACTTCAATTGTTGACAATAGTTTTGGAAAATCGATATCTTTCACATAAATTCCATTTGGCATAAAAGGATAGTTAGTGGTCGTAATGACCACTAACTGTTGCTTCCTCTCATCCTGAATATTAAAACTATTTTTATATTTGCTATGAACATGCCATTTTCGTTCTTTAAATTCATCATGCAAAAGAAACTGATCAATAAAACAAGCATTAACAAACAATATCTTCACCTTTTATTCTGTAAAACCTAATTTTTTTGCATAAGCTAAAACAGCTTTTTCAAAACAGTCGATCGGCGGTGTTACTGTTCCAGCACCGATTTGACCTAAACCAGCTTTTTTATTTGCGATTCCAGTATTGATAACAGGAAGGATTCCAGTTTCTACAACTTTTCGAGCATCGATTCCTAGACAAATCCCTTTAAAATCCCATGTTGGAACTGGGAAATTAGGGTTAGTGTCAATACAAATTTCTGTCATTTCATTACTTGTATTCAACGCATCGTAGAAACCTCCTGAACCAACGAAACGAGTTACTGCTGGTGCCGCAATCATCGCCATACCACCGACACCGAAAGTTTCAGTGATCGCACTATCACCCATATCAGGCGCAGCATCAGCTTCACTAAAGCCAGAGAAGTATAAACCTTGAGGTGTATTAACTGGTCCTGTAAACCATTCATCACCCATCCCAGCAATGCGGATACCAAATTCATAGCCGTTTCTACACATTGCAGTTACGATCGTTCCTTCTTGAATCTGTCTTGCACCATCCATAACAGCCTTCGCAGAAGCCATCATGATGTTTAGGAAAAATTGATCCGTATCTGCTAAGAATTGAACGACTTCTTCACGTTTTGCCTGATCGATTTCAGTTAAACCAACAATGATTGGTGCCATTTCCTTTAAGAAAGCTAATGATGCAGCAATATTACGTTGATGGAACTCATCGCCCATTGCAATTGCTTTAGCAACTAATACATTGACATTCAAGCCATCTTCTTTTGTTTTTAATGCAGCACTTAAAACAGGTGCTAACGTATCTCTCATCCATCTTAGACGGTTGATTACTTCATCAGAATATGCACCAAAACGTAAAACAGCACCAATTCCTTCATTCATTGTACAGAATGCACGATTGCCATCTGTTTTATTTTCAACAACTAAAACTGCCATGTTCGCAGAAGTGATACCACCCATTGGTCCAACTGCATTCACATGATGACATGGAATTAGTTTTACTTCACCAGATTCCAACATTTTTCTAGCTTCTTCTTCTGTTTCACACCATTCTTCAAATAACGCAGCACCAACACACGCTCCTTGGATTGGGTCGACCATTTTATCATAAGTAATTGGAGGTCCTGCATGAAGAAGAACTTTTCCTTCGTTTAATTCTTTGATTACTGATTTTGCTGAAACTACGTCTAGTAAGAAAGGAGAACCAGCAACGATTTTTGCTGCTACTGCCTGATTTGCTTCATCGATAGTTTTATATGACATTTTGATACTCCCCCTTATTTACCTAATTCCACTTTATTTAAGAACTGTAATGCTTTTTGCAGTGTGATATTTCCACCTGCAACTGGTTGCCAATCATATTGAACAACTTTCCCACCATGATTAATGATCGCTTCAGAGAAACTACGTAAACCGACATTGATAAATCCTTGATTCGTCAATAACGCTAACATCTCTTCAGTTGGTTCAATTGCGACTGGAGTTACTGCTGCTTGAGCTTCGATTGCTTTATCTGATTGAGTTAACGGATGATCTAAAATAGCTAAAGCTAAACGAACTGCTTGAGCGTTACTATCACAAAGAATCACGCCGGCATCTCTCATGATCGTTTCTTGCTCATGGATATTTTGAGGATCTTCATCAGTTCCGACAATTGTGCTGATTACAAATAATTCTCTGCCGTCTTTTGCCGCTTGCGCTTTGATTTCTTTAATCGTTGGCGCTAACTCTTGCGCCATATTTGCATGAGACCCATAACCTAATACAACATCTAGTAAAATAATCGCTGTTTCAGGATCTTTCCCTGCTTCTTCAAGCATTTCTTTTCGCTTAGTTGGATCGATCATTGGATGTGGTTTACCTTGTGTGTAAACATCATCACCTAAGTCAATAATTTCATGTCCATGATTTTTTAAGATAAACCCTTCTGGCGCATGTTCCTCACCAGTTAATACCAACCCTTCTTTGATCAGCATTGCTGCCTCGTATGCAAGAGTACCTCCAGAGTATAAACCTTTAACATATTTTTGTTCAGGTTTAAAAGAGTGTGCAGGAACTGTTAATGTTTCTTTTACTGATTTAACTGCTTCTTTATTCAATAATTGAACAGCTGTTTGCGCAGCTTCTTCTAATGTATAAGCACGATAAAGATTTTCTTCATGAGAGGTTGGTTTTTCACCTAAGAAAATTGTTACAGCTGGTTTAGAGACACTTCTCAACAAGTTTAATACTTCATCACGAACTTCTGGTGCAGGTGGTTTAGAGATTGCAACGATCACTTCTGTATTCGGATCTTTCTCTAAAGTCATAATACTATCTTTAAATGTGATTCCACCGATTTCTGCTTTCAAATCACGTCCGCCAGTCCCTATCGCATTCGTTACACCGGCACCTAATTTGTGGATGATTGTTGTTACTTCTTGAATACCAGTTCCAGAAGCTCCGACTACACCGATTTTTCCTTTACGAACAGCGTTAGTAAAGGCAACAGGAATACCGTTGATAATTCCAGTACCACAGTCAGGTCCCATTAATAAAAGTCCTGCCTCATGTGCTTTTTCTTTTAAGCGTTTTTCATCTTCGATCGCGACATTATCACTGAAACAAAAAACGTGTTTGCCCTCGTCTAAGACTTTTTCAATTTCAAGTGCTGCATGTGTACCAGGAATAGAGAAAACAACCACACCGGCATCTTTACCAAGCTCAAAGGCTTTGTCCCAAGTTTTTACGACTTCTTCTCCAGTAGTGTCGCTGCCGCCTTTCGTTTGCTCTTCTAAAAATACATCGATTTCTGTTAAAACTTGATCGATTAATGAATCATCTTCGATATCTAAAACGATCACCATATCATTTGATGATGCTTTTTCTAATTCGTCAGTGTACAATCCACCAGTTTTAAAGATATCTTTATTAGCAGGTGTGCCCATCATTACTGAAACATTTTGAACGCCATCGATTGTATTTAATTTGTTCGTCAATAACATCAAGACAATAGAATCTTGATAGCTATTTGCTTTGATAATTGTGTGCAGCATTGAAATTCCTCCATCTGTTTAAAAGTGTAGCGGGCTCATTCGGCTCTGAAAGAAAAACAGGAAAATATGTTTGTGTTGTTCTGTATCACAGATATATTTCATCATTTTCCCGAAGACCTTCAATCCTTAAAACTTTAGCTTTTAGGAATTGATAAGATCTAAACAGAGCGCCGTACTAACCCGCAAAGCTAGATAACTTAGTTTGCAAAAATTTATTCTGCAAACTTATTTTTATGATCATAACGATCATAATGAACATCGTCACTGATCAAATATTCATAGATATCATCTACGATTTCAATCCCATTTTCTTCATAATTTTTTTCGCGAGCTCGGCCGCGCTCTCCAGGGTAGTTAACTTCTGTAAATCCAGGACTTGGGCTGATCTCTTTTAATTCATCCAACATTTTTGAAATATTCTTTTTGAACGTATCAAGTCCAATAAAGAACTCAGGATTAATCACGATATGAAGTTGACCTAATTCACGACCTTTAGATAGATCATGATACATGGAGGAAACATGTTTGCCAAATGGCACGCCTAGTAAAATGCCCGATAATATATCTACCATCATCATTAAACCATACCCTTTTGGACCCGCTATAGGTAATAAAGCATTAACCGCAGTAGAATCAGTAGTTGGATTCCCTTGATCGTCAACTGCCCATGTATCAGGAATCGCTTCTTTTTTAGAACGTGCATGAAGTATTTTCCCCCATGCTTGAACTGTAGTCGCCATATCAAATGTAATTACTCGATCATCGTTACTTGGCGCTGCAAAAGCGATGGGGTTCGTACCAAAATAAGGTTCACTACCTCCAAATGGTACAACCATTGGATCAGATTGGCAAACAGAAAGGGCTACCATATCTTGTTCAGCCGCTCTTTCTACATAGTAAGCAAGCGCTCCACTATGAGAGATGTTGCGTACACCTACCACTGCTACACCATTTTCTTTGGCCATCTCAATAGCATGATCCATTGCCTTTTCATCCGCAACAAAACCAGAACCATTGTCACCTTCAAACATACCACAACTAGGAGCTGTTTGTTCAAAAGAAAAATTAGGATTGTTTGTAATTCCGCCTTTCGAAATTCTTTCTGAATAATATTCCACACGCATCGCACCATGGGAATGGATACCTCTTGCATCCGCGAAAGTTAAAACATCACTCACGATTCCTGCATGTTCTGGTGACAAACCAGCTTTTTGTATTTTATTTTTAATCAGCTGATGTAAATCGGCTTTTTTTACTCTCATTGTAGAGCACCTCCCTAATTTAAAAGCAAAGCAGGCTCATTCAACTCTGACAGGTTTTATCTGTTTGTATAAGAGCTAGCCTGCATAGCTAGATAACATAGTACTTATTTTTTCTCACCAAATGCATTTGTATTTTCATATCGATCAAAATGAAGTGTGTCACTCTTTAAATAATCATAAATATCTTTGACAATATCGATACCATCTACCATTGATTTTTCATAGTTGATTTGATTGATTTCCCCAGGATAATATACTTGCTCAAATCCATCAGCTGCTGGAATAGCATGTAGCTCTTCCACCATACCATTCACTGATTCTTTGAACATATCTAAGTCAGTGAAACGTTTTGGATCGATTAAAATATACATTTGACCAACATTACGTCCTTTACTTATATCGTCATACATAGAAGAAACGTGTTTCCCAAATGGCAAGCCTAAAAGCATGCCGGATAAAATATCTACCATCATCATCAAACCGTAGCCTTTTGGTCCTGCAATTGGCAATAATCCATTAACTTTATGAGGATCAGTTGTTGGTTTACCATCTTTATCAACTGCCCAAGTGTCTGGAATATCTTTATTTTTAGAACGAGCATCCAAGACTTTGCCCCAGGCCTGAACAGTTGTTGCCATATCAAAAACAACGGGCTCATGTCCTTTTCTCGGTGCGGCAAACGCAATTGGATTCGTACCAAAATAATTTTCTTTTCCACCAAATGGTACGACCATTGGATCAGATTGGCACATTGCAATTGCGATCAAATCTTGTTGAGCTGCTTTTTTCACGTAATAAGATAAGGCTCCGCTATGGCTGATTTTAGAAATCCCAACCGCAGCAACACCCGATTTTTTCGCCATATCAATAGCATAACCAAGTCCAACATCTGCGACGAATTGTCCAGCTCCATTTTTTCCATGAACGATTCCTGAACTTGGTCCAGTCTCTTCAAATTCGATTTTTGGATCCAGTGTTACGCCACCTTTGTCGATTTGTTCAGCATAATATTCTACCCTAACGGCTCCATGCGAGTGAATACCGCATGCATCCGCAAATACCAAATGTGTCGCCACTTCATCTGCATGTTCTGGTTTTAAACCAGCTTTAGTTAATTTTTTTTCGATCAAATCATGCAACTCTTCTGGTTTCACTACAACAGTTTCATTCATTCTTAAACTTCCTCTTCATTAAATTAAATTTCTGGATCGCGGTTACAGTCTTTTGAATAAACGTACATCAATGGTTCGTCACGTCCTACAGCATAGGCTGCCTGTTGAACATATGAACTCATAAAGATATAGTCTCCTTTTTCAACTGGCATCCACTCATTATCTAAGTTATACATTCCTTTTCCAGAAAGTAAGTAAGCTCCATGCTCTTGATAGTGTGTTTCAATATAGCCATGACTTGCTCCTGGTTCAAATGAAAGAATATGGAAGTTCATATCAAACCCTAGATCTTTTGGTAAAAAGTCCCATAACAGTACATCTTTCATTCCTTCATATTCAATAGGTTCCATATCATTGACATTACCAACTACTTTATGTGCTTCGTAACCTTCTAAAGGTTGATAGCGTTTTTTATACAAGAAAATTTCTGTGTCAGCCTCTTGCCCATTTTCTAAATACATCAACGTGCTAGCTGGTAAATAAGCATAGCCGCCTTTTGTCAGTTCATGAGTTTCTTTACCATCGTTAACTTTTAAAACACCATCGATTACATAAACAATTGTTTCAACACCTTCTCCACCAAAACCACGTTGGTTTTTACCATCTTTGTGCATCGTGATGATGTAGTCTACGAAGTTGGCTCCTAATTGTTTTGAACCTAAAATTGAACAATCACAATTTTCAAAACCAGGAATTACATTATTTACTAATCCATCATGAGGAATCAATGCATAATTATTTTTTTTGATTACAGCTCTAGATGATAATAAACCATCAAGATAGCCTGTTTGATTATTTTTATAACCCATTTACGTTATTCCTACTTTCTTTTATTTATATGCTAACTCATATAATGCACTAGCTAATACTTTGACACCATTGACTAAATCATCGATATCTGTTGCTTCTGCTGGATTATGACTGATGCCATTGATACTTGGTACAAAAATCATAGCCGTTGGGAAATGTGGTGCAATGATTTGAGAATCGTGCCCTGCGCCACTATGCATTACTTTATATTTCATGTTTTCAGCAATAGCCGCTGTTTCGATTGCTGTTACAATTTCTTCATTCATTGGTACTGGTGCTTCATCCATCCATAGATCAATGTCGATTTCTAGACCATGTTCAGCAGCAATTTTTCTCATCAATTCTTCAATTTCTTTTGTAAACGCATGTAACTCTCCGCTATCAGTATGACGGCAATCCATTGTAAACAACACTTCACCTGGTACTACGTTTACAGTGTTCGGTTTAGGTTCAACTTTACCGAAAGTCAATACTAATGGATCACCCACTTCTAAAGCACGATCGATTGCTTGTGAACAGATTTTAGCAAAACCATAAACGGCATCTTTACGGTAACCCATTGGAGTCGTTCCAGCATGATTAGCTTCACCTTTTAGAACGATAGTATAGCGTCTTTGACCTGCGATATTATTAACAACACCGATTTGTAAGTGCTCTTTCTCAAGAACAGTTCCTTGTTCAATATGGATTTCTACAAATGCTTTGATATCATCTCTGGCCGCTTTACTTTCATCTCTAAAGTCAAAACCATGACGTTGCATTTCTTCAACAAATTTCAAGCCCTCAAAATCAGCGATGTCAATAACATCTTCTTTTTTCGCTTCGCCGACAAAGTTTTTACTACCCCAGAACACAGTTGGAAAACGACTGCCTTCTTCTTCTGCCATCGAGATGACTTCTAATGAACGTTTTGGCTTGCCGTGTGTTTCTAATAAATATTGGATCGCTACATAAGCTGCGATTACACCAAACTGACCATCTAAGTTTCCTCCGTTGACAACTGTATCAATGTGAGAACCTGATAAAATTGTTTCTTCTGGATGCTCAGTTCCCTCTACTCTACCAAAGAGATTGCCGATTTCATCAAATGTCGCCGTCATACCAATCGCTTCTAATTTCTCTTTCACAGTTTTTTGTGCTTCCAACCAAGAATCAGAATACAATAAACGTGTCATACCACCTGTTGGATCACTGCCAATATTAGATATTTGATCGATATTTTCTTGCAAAACTTTTTTTAAATCCATTAGATACATCTCCCTCTTTTATTATCATAACCATTGTAAGCGGTTGCCAGTTTTCATACACTATACACTTTTCACAAATTAACTACTATCTTTGTGCGCATTAAACATAAAGACTGGGTTTATTTGAGTTAAAATAGAAATAAGTTAGTGAAACTATCTATGCTATAAGCGAACTTTTCAGAAAAATGATAAGATAGATTTGGAACTACGATGCATTACAATCACTTTTTTTATTTTTCCTATCAAGGCTATTTATGCCTAGTTAACGTTTAAATTAGGAGGACTTTTTATGATAAAACAAGAATTTTGCTATAGTCAATTGGATGATTTAGAATTATCTATGACTTTTTACTCAAAACAACTTAAATCTTCCGCTAAAGCGACACTCCTTTATTTTCATGGCGGTGGACTTCTTTACGGGACTCGTGATGATTTACCAGAAGCCTATTGCGAGCTTTTAGTGGAGAATGGTTATAATTTATTGACCATCGATTATCCTTTAGCACCTGAAACCAAACTTCCAACTATTTTTAATTACTTAAAAGCTGCTATTGACTGGTTCCAACAAAATTGCCAGTCAACTTTAGGTCTGAAAACTTCAGATTATTTCTTGTTTGGACGTTCAGCTGGTGGTTTTCTTTCCTACTTACTATCTGCTCGCTACCCTCGTGTCGAACAGAAAGGATTAATTAGCCTATATGGCTATTATGAATTGACTAACCCAGCTTTCAATCAACCTAGTAGTTATTATAATCAGTTTCCAAAGATAGCTCCTTTAACTGCCCAAGCATTAATACACTCTAAACCAATCGCCAAAATATCTATTAATGAACGATTTTCACTTTATTTATCTGGCCGACAATTTGGTAATTGGTTAAGTTACCTTATTAGCAATCCTAATGAAAAAGAAACATTTAGTCTAACTGACACAGAGCTTACCGAGCTTCCACCTGCATTTTTGGCCCACAGTTCAGCTGATCAAGATGTGCCCGTTGAGGTATCTCGCAAGGCTTGTAACAAGCTTTCTAATGTTACGTACGAAGAAGTTGGGAAACTACCTCATGATTTTGACAATGACGTCACTAAAAATGAAGGACTGCAAGTTTATCAAGCTCTGATTGAATGGCTTGATAAAACAATAGTCACTACTTGATTTTACCATACTCCTTCTTATGTTTAACTTAAAAAAAGACATTCCCGATTACTCAGGAATGTCTTTTTAAGTTTTATTTTTCAGTTGCAGTCTCAGTAATAACTTCTACTGCACGTTTCATGCGGATGTCATGTTTTAACATATCTTCTGTTAAGACTTTTTTCACTTGATCAACCGGCATATTGTATTGTTCTGACAAGTCTTTGATTTCGTTGTCCATATCTTCTTGAGATACTTCAATATCTTCAGCTTTAGCAATCGCTTCGATTACAAGATTTGTTTTCGTGCGAACTTCTGCTTCTGCTTCAAATTGTTTGTGCAAGTCAGCTTCAGTTGTTCCTGTTAATTGGTAATACATATCTGGAGCGATTCCTTGACGTTGCATGTTGTTTAAGAATTCATCCATCGAACGGTGAACTTCATCATGAACCATTACATGTGGAAGGTCAACGATTTCAGCGTTATCAACTGCTTGACGGATAGCCGCTTCGTCTTTTGCTTCTGTTGCAGCAGCTTCTTTAGATTCTGTTAATTCGTTACGGTATTTTTCTTTTAATTCGTCTAATGATTCTACTGAATCATCAACGTCTTTTGCGAATTCATCATCTAGTGTTGGTAATTCTTTTGCTTTCACTTCGTGAACTTTCACTTGGAAAACAGCCTCTTTACCAGCTAAATCTTCTGCTTGGTAATCTTCTGGGAATGTTACTTTTACTTCAACATCTTCGCCAGCTTTTTTACCAACTAATTGTTCTTCAAAGCCTGGGATGAAAGAGTTAGAACCTAATTCAAGAGAATAGTTTTCGCCTTTTCCACCTTCAAAAGCCACGCCCTCTTTAAATCCTTCAAAGTCGATTACGACAGTGTCGCCATCAACAGCTGCTTCGTCTTCTTTGATTACAAGTTCAGCTTGGGCTTCTAATTCACGTTGGATACGCGCATCTACGTCTTCATCTGTTACTTCACGATCTTGTTTTTCAACTGTTAAGTTTTTGTATTCACCTAATTTAACTTCAGGTTTTACAGTTACTTCTGCAGTTACAACCCAATCTTCACCTTTGTTCATGCTTTCAACATCAATTTTAGGTTGAGAGACTGGATCGATTCCAGCTTCTTTAATAGCCGCTTCATATACTTCTGGTAAAACTGCGTTCAAAGCATCTTCATATAATGCTTCTTCGCCGTACATACGGTTAAATACTTGACGTGACACTTTTCCTTTACGGAATCCTGGAACGTTAAGATTTTTTTTGACTTTATCAAATGCTTGTTTCAAGCCTTTTTCAATTAGAGTTTGATCAACTGAAAAAGTTAACACACCATCATTGGTGCCTTTTTTTTCCCATTTCGCAGACATTTGTTTCCCTCCGAATAATTTAGTTTTATACATGAATTTATGTTATGCATACTTTTAAATAGTACACCATCACCACTTAAATGTAAACATTTTAGATGATATGTACTCACATAAATTACGATTTTAATCCGTTTGTTCCTCACCTTACCAAATTTCTTTTTCTGTTTGTCATTTTTTGTCGAAATTCAATAAAAAAAGAACTGTTTGATCAAAATATATAACTCATAGTGCTATTGTCATGTGTAAACTGTGCAACAACATTACTAGTTTATATCAAAAATGAAAATAATATTAAAAGAAAATCAAAAATGGGAAAAAATTAGCATAAAATAGACTCCTATCACTCATTCTTTTTGTGTACCATTATCCATGTAAAAATAGCTGCACAAATTTAATCAGTGGAGGTTACAAATGAAAAAGGTAGGGATATTTTTATTATTATTGTCTTTTGGTTTAGGTTTTTCAGTAAAAAGTGAAGCTGCACAACCTATACAACAGCAAACAATAACAGGTGTGGAAGATCCAACTTGGCTTTCGGATATGGGCGTGTCGAGGGGACGTTTGCATGATCGACAAGATCTAGGATTTGTTTTAAGAAAAAATACAACATTAAGAGTTCGCCAGTCAAATCCAAATTTCAAAGAAAATTTAACTTTACGACTATTGGGAAATGATAGAAAGGTGGAAAAAGAGCTAAGTGTCGGACAAAATTGGACGACGATTTCTGCTCCTAACGATTTAGTTCCTTTTATTGATAGTCCTTTTGGTGATGTAACAGCAACTCTCCAGTATCAAGTTGACAGTTATCTAGCACCCAAAAAATTACCTGTTTATCAATCAAACGGGAATACACAACTTTTTTTCCAAACATGGGATCAGCAAGATTCAGAATATGCACTAATTAAAGGAAATCAATTCCAAATGTTTGCTCCCAGAAAAGATAAAACATCTCTTAGATACTTAAAAGATTTTTCTTCTTTAAATGAAATGATTCAATATTTTGATGATATTTTTGAATACAACGACAAACTAATTGGCTTGGATAACTCGTCAGCGATTCACCAACGTCCGAGCACACGCTACTTTATTAAAGCAGATATCAATGGACCCGGATACGCTTACTATGGTTCTTCATGGACTGCCTTAAGTAGTGATCAAATTGCAGAAATGTGGTTAGTCAAAAATAGTTGGGGCACATTACACGAAATCGCTCATGGTTACCAAGCAACATTTGATAGTCAAGGGATGTATACAGGTGAGGTCAGTAACAACTTATTTGCCACTCAATATCAATATGAAAAATTAGGCAAAGAAAAAGCAGATAAAAATGGATGGTTATTTAATTATGGTAATCGAGACACAATCGATAATCGGCTTTATCAAGAACTCGTTCGTTCCAATAAAGGATATAATGAAGTCAATGATTTAAGATTAAAGCTATTAATGTTAACTCTCTTGAAACAAAAAGCTGGAAACGAAGCATTTACAAAACTTTATAAAGAATATAGAGAGCTTTCTGCAAAGGATAAAGAAGCTGCCAAAAGTCAATCTTATCCACTATTGATACAAAAATATTACAGTGAAACAAACAAGCTTGATGCCTCTCCTATTTTAGAAAAGTGGCGATTAGAAACCTCTGCATCACAAGGTGAACTTAATCGGGCTCGAGGGTACACAGCCTTTGCTCCTTTAGCTTACATTGTTCCAGAATATCAGTTACCTGCAGTTAGAAGACTGACTGACAGCTCAATATTGATCAACTCTAACTTCCAAATGGTCACCAATCAGGAAATTGCGTCGTTAGGCCTGAAAGGAACACTTACAGTAAAACTAAACACAAATGACTTGGCCTCACTTAACAATCAAAAAATATATTTAAAAGAAGGGAAAAAAGTAGTCAAAGAAGCGACTATTAAAAGTAATAGTAACACCGTTACTTTCACTGACGTTCCAAATGGCGTATATACCGTTGAAGCGCCTACTTTGGTAAATGGAGAAGCATATGTACAAGAGCAATATTATGCTTTTGTAAAAGAGAAAAGCAATACATTCGAGCTCACTTTGAACAAAGCTCATTCAAGTTCAATCGCTGATGACACAATTAATTTTGCAGGACTTAGTGACAATATCTTTGCCACAGTAAAAATGTATAACGCTAAACAAGAACTTCAGTTTGATTTAATTTCAGACACTCCTCATTCTTATTTTCCGAATGAGACATACGCATCTTTACAAGTTAAAGATCCAAAAGGAACAGTCGTTCAAGACATAACGATTCAAGGTACTAACGAGAAACCAAAAAAAGTGATTACTCCATTCAAAGAAGGATATACGCTTTCAATTTTCCATGCAGAAGGAAAAACTCGCTTGCTTTCTTCTGATAATTTAATCAACAAAAATTTAAAAACAAACGAATTCATTTTAACCAAGCATGGGCTGAAAAATACCACTTTCGACCATAAACCCGAAATAAACTTAATGAAAAAAATTGATAAATATGCCCAATGGATTCTAAAGAATCCAGAGTTAGAATCCTTTCAAAAATCAGCAATTAAATACCAATTATGGGCCGCAATCCAATTATTAAATGAGCCTAATAAAAAGAATTATTCAGAAAAGTACCAAGAAATTTTTGATACACCAACTATTATTGAAAAAGATTATACCATCGATTTTAAAGGATACGCAGACAGAACTTTCGCTACTTTGAATATAGATACCGATAAGCCAAGTGCTAGTTTGCAGACAAAAAAAGGAATACCACATTATTATTTTGATGAAAACTACAGTACAATTTTGATCCAAAATGAAAAAGGTGAACCCACATTCAATAAAGAATATGTTGGAAACAAAGAAATTCAAGAACAAACAGAAACACTGTCTCTAAAAATTTCGGATTATATTACAGTCACACATAAAGAAGCAAAAAATCGCTTGATGATTTTCAAACAACCAAGCAAACAACCTTTAGAAATTGGCGAAAAAATTACCTATCAAGTAACGACAGATGGTTTGGTGAAAGCTAATGCTCCAGCTATTCCGCCAAGCAAGGAACCTGAATTTTCAAAACAAATAGACGTCACGTTTAAAGGACTAAGCGACGAAATTTTTGCAACTATGGCTATTGATTTAGAAAAAAATAACGCCACTATCGAAACTAAAGCGAAAATGCCTCACTGGTATTTTGAACAGCAATATGCGGCTATTTTAGTTCAAGATAGTACTGGTAAAAAACGTTTCGACAAAGAATTTATTGGAAGAACGATTTACCCTCAATCAACTGAAACGACACAGATTCAACTAAACGATTATATTACTATTTCCCACAAAGAATGGCAAAATCGTTTAGAAATTATTGAACAACCGAACAAAAAAGCATTAGAGACAAACGAAACAATTACCTACCAAGTAACTACAAAAGGGTTAGTGAAAGCGACCCCTCCACCGGCTGAAGAACCAAAGCCCGTAAAACAAGTAGTCAATTTCACTTTTAACGGATATAACGATGATACATTCGCAACAATGGATGTCGACTTGGATAGTAAAAAAGCGACTATTCAACAAAGAAATATTATGCCTCATTATAGCTTTAATGCGTTCTATGCTTCTGTGATTCTTAAGTCTGAAACAGGGAAACTAAAATATAGACAAGAATTTATTGGAAATGTCCGTTATTCTGCTGTCCAACGATCCTTTACATTTGGATTAAATGACACAATAACTGTGATGCATAAAGAATGGCAAAATCGTTTGCTTGTTACCTCTGACAGTCAAGAGGTAGAAAAAGGTTTAACTACAACTTACAAAGTAACTGAAAGTGGCCTGCAAGTTGTTAAATAATTTTTAAATATAAGAAGAACGCCTCCTAAAGGTTTATTGTATTGGGAGGCGCTTTTTATTTAGATACCTAATTGACTTAGTTAAACAAGATATCGTGTAATTTTTTGCGTATCCATCAGTCATGTTACAGACGAAATCAACAGCCATTTTCAAACGCTAATAATCCTTACAATCTTGGCAAGAACCGTTAGCGGTTTTAGAGAAATATTTTACGAATCCGAATACGCTGATTAATAAAAACAGGTTACAAAAGGTTATTATGTGTGTTTCCAACTATTTTTACTCTTAAAAAAATTATTACTCATTTCTTAAACAAGCAACCACGTTCTTATTATGAACCTGCTAAAGAAAATGACACTTTCGGAAAGTTCTGTGAAGGCACTTTAAGTTCTTTATAACATAAAAGCTAGATGAGCGGAAACCAATAAATAGTTGCCGCTCATCTAGCTTTTATAGAAATTATATTGAAGTAGCCTTACTTCCCTGTAATCGAATCCCAAAGCCCGCTGAAAAATCCTTTAATATTCTCCCAAAGACCTTTAGACTTCTCTTGAATTTGCTCTTTCGTTTTAGATAAATCCAATTGTCCAACAAATTCTTCAAAGATATTTTTGTCCTTCATATCACTCATTAAAGTAGTCAATTCTTTGACCTGATCTGTTGACATAACGTCTTTAATCCCTTGGCTTTGCAAAGCACTTTCAACAGTTTTTTGAATATCTGCTTGTGTCAAATTTGTACCATCAGCAGTTTTTGCAGCTAGCTCTTTTTTTGCTTGCTCTTGTGCTGCATTTAAAGCTTCATCGGAATACCCAGCTTTATTCTTATTTTCTTCTGTAATTTTAGATAAGACATCCATTTCATCTTGTGCGACCCCTACGCGATCACGATTGATGATTCCGCCCGATTCTTCAACGATTTTATAAACACCTGCTAATGCGCCCGAACCATCGATTGGCACGGCAGATGCAACAGTCAACTTGGCATCTGATATCCCAGCAGTCAAAGCGGCATTTTGATACTGTGCCTCTGTGATTTTCGTGATATTTTTAGGCGTTGCAATATCTACAATAATTCCTGCACCTTTTTTCTGTGTTTCCATCCTTACAGAACTGTAAACCGCCCATTCCGCTGTAAAACCGCCATCAGGAATAAAGCTCATCAACTCTTTTCCTGTTGTTGTATATTGGGGTGTTTCGCCTTTGATACCTAGTTCTTTTAACGTATAGTCTTTTTGCTCTTGAGTCAGTGCATTTCCTAAAGCAACTGCATTGATCTGTAATGTTTGTTCAGAGCTTTGAGTGGTTTCTTTATCACTAGAACTTACTGATGTACTTTCTACCGTACTGCCTTGTGTCGTCGCAAATGCTGTTTTTCCATTGTATAAACCTGTAGAAATCAAAAGGAGTGTCATTGCTACAGCGAGTTTTGTTTGTTTGTGTTTCATAGAAACCTCCTAAATACTTATTTGTCCATTACTATACAACAATCCTTTTAGTTATTCCTTAAGTACGCTCAGTTTTAAGAAAATTTTATTGAATTTGCTTCCTTACAAAAAAACGTTCACTAATCAGAATAACTTCCGACTAGTGAACGTTTTTACTTATTGTTTTATTTCGTATACTCTTTAACCAAGTCAATAACTTCTTCCATTGTATCGCAGTCATTCAACGCACGATTCGCAAGTTCAGCCATTTCTTTAGTATCTAGACGTTTCATCAAGCTACGAGTTTGAAGAATAGATGTGGCACTCATTGAGAACTCATCTAAGCCCATTCCTACCAATAATGGTACAGCCATTTGATCGCCACCCATTTCGCCACACATACCAGTCCATTTACCTTCAGCATGAGATGCGTCAATCACGTTTTTGATCAAACGTAGAATTGATGGGTTATAAGGTTGGTATAGGTAAGAAACGCGTTCGTTCATACGGTCTGCTGCCATTGTGTATTGAATCAAGTCATTTGTTCCAATACTGAAGAAATCAACTTCTTTGGCGAATTTGTCAGCAATTACAGCAGCTGCAGGAATTTCGATCATGATGCCGACTTGAATCGTATCAGAAACTTTTGTTCCTTCAGAAACTAATTTTGCTTTTTCTTCTTCAAAGATTTTCTTCGCTGCTCTGAATTCTTTTAACGTTGCAACCATCGGGAACATGATACGTAAGTTACCGTGAACAGAAGCACGTAATAAAGCGCGCATTTGTGTACGGAACATTTCGTCGCCACGTTCTGATAAGCTGATACGTAATGCACGGTAACCTAAGAATGGGTTCATTTCATGCGGTAATTGAAGATAAGGTAATTCTTTATCTCCTCCGATATCCATTGTACGAACCACGACAGGTTTGCCGTTCATCCCTTCAAGAACTGCTGTGTAAGCTGTATACTGTTCATCTTCTGTTGGAAAATCTGGAGAATCCATATAAAGGAATTCTGTACGATATAAACCAACAGCTTCAGCACCATTGTTGTGTACTCCTTCTAAATCTTTAGGAGTACCAATGTTAGCAGCTAACTCAATATGTTTACCATCAGCAGTAACTGTTTCAGCATGTTTTAGTTTTTCCCATTCAACTTTAAGGTCAGCATATGCTTTTCCTTTTGCTTCAAAATCAGATTTTTCAGCATCAGTTGGGTGGATGATGACATCGCCATCGATCCCATTAACAGCTAAGATGTCGCCTTCTTTCACTTTAGCAGTGATTTCTTTTGTTCCTACAATTGCAGGAATTTCAAGAGAACGAGCCATGATAGCTGAATGTGATGTGCGTCCGCCAATATCCGTTACGAATGCTTTCACATACGTACGATCTAATTGAGCAGTATCACTTGGTGTTAAGTCATGGGCAACCACGACTACTTCTTCGTTGATCATTGAAGGATTTGGAAGAGTAACACCTAATAAGTGGGCTAAAATACGTTTTGCAACGTCACGAATATCTGCTGCACGTTCTTGCATGTAAGCATTATCATCCATTGCTTCGAACATACCGATATACATATCAGTCACTTCTTTTAACGCAGATTCAGCATTTACTTTGTTATCTTGAATGTTTTGTTTGATTTGACCGATCATTTCCGGATCAGATAAAACCATTAAATGAGCATCAAATACTTGAGCTTCTTCTTCACCAAGGCTTTGCGCTGCTTTTTCTCTGATTGCTTGCAACTCAGTCGTAGATTTTGCTAAAGCATCATCTAAACGGCTTTCTTCAGCAGATGTATCATCTACAGATTTTTTATCGAAAGACAAATCAGGTTGAACTAACAGGTAAGCTTTAGCAATAGCAACACCATCACTTGCGGCAATTCCTTTTAGCATTTCAGACATTATTCTGACAATCCTTCTTTTTTCATAGTGTCTACGATTGCTGCTAATGCATCAGCTTCGTCAACACCGTCAACTGAGATAGTTACGTCTGAACCTTGGCCAACGCCTAGAGACATAACGCCCATGATTGATTTAAGGTTAACAGATTTACCTTTGTATTCTAAGTTAATATCTGAGTTGAATTTACTTGCAGTTTGCACTAATAATGTAGCTGGACGAGCGTGAATCCCTGTTTCTGCTACGATGTGAAAATCTTTCTTTTCCATATGAATCGGTCTCCTTCGTAAGTAAAATAATTTTTTATGTTAGGGTTTTCCTTTCCAGATACGTTTCAAGTGAAACTAGAATCTAGATAATACCCTTTCAATTTTTAAGATTACCATTTTTTGTGAGTAGTTACAACACTTTTCATCTATTTTTTATAGATTGAAAAGATCATTTAATTTTCTTCTTTCATATAACGATATATAATTCGTCCATTTAATCCAGCTTCCCCGACAATTGACATTCGATCTGGCAAATTCTTCCAAACATCTCTAAAGGTCGGAAAATCTTTCGGTTCTATGATTAGTTCAGAAATACCTCCTTCTTTCAAGGCATTGATTTGTTCTTCAAATGGATTTTCATGCATCGATTAATCACAGCTTTCCCTTTTATTTTTGGACTGAAGATATTGTATGACAAAAATAGATATTTGTCTAAACTATTCCTATAACTTATATAAATAAAACTTAATAAGTTTATAAAAACAGAATAAAGTCTACTAACTAAATAAATCAGGTATGATATTACTATGATTTTAACCCTTATTTACTAAATCAATTCAAAGTTCAATTGCTTGATTCTTGCTAAAAAAATGCTATAATATCTTCAAAGGTCAAAAATGGTCAGCGAACTATTTGACTTTATAACAATGACTTTGATACATGATTAGTCTTATTATGAAAGGACGTGTTTTATCCTATGATCTGTCAAAATTGTCAACAAAATCCAGCAACGATTCATTTATATGCAAATGTTAATGGTCAAAGAAAACAATTGGACTATTGCCAAAGTTGCTATCAAAAATTAAAAGCACAAGCAAATGATACTCAACCAACAATGTCCCAACAAGATCCATTCGGCTTTGGAAGTTTAGATGATTTATATCGCTCATTATCTCGTCAAATGCAAGAACAACAAGGGAATCCTAATGGTCAAACACCCCCTACTCAATTTGGTGATGGGAATGGTTTTAATGGCGGTCAACCGCCACGAGGAGCCGCAGGTCAAGCTAATGGCTTACTAGGTGAATATGGCATCAATATTACGCAAGCCGCTAGAAATGGTGATGTTGATCCTGTTGTCGGTCGTGACGATGAAATCAAACGTGTGATTGAAATTTTAAATCGTCGTACTAAAAATAACCCAGTCTTAATTGGTGAACCTGGTGTTGGTAAAACAGCGGTTGTCGAAGGTTTAGCCCAAAAAATCGTAGATGGTGATGTACCACAAAAATTATTGGATAAAGAAGTCATTCGTTTAGATGTGGTTTCATTAGTTCAAGGTACAGGCATTCGGGGGCAGTTTGAAGAACGGATGCAAAAACTGATTGAAGAAATCAAACAAGCAGAAAACATCATCTTATTCATCGATGAAGTCCACGAAATCGTTGGGGCAGGCGCGGCTGGTGATGGCAACATGGATGCAGGTAATATTTTGAAACCAGCGCTTGCTCGTGGTGAGCTGCAAATGGTTGGGGCAACAACTTTAAATGAATACCGCATCATTGAGAAAGATGCCGCCTTAGAACGCCGGATGCAACCTGTACGTGTAGATGAACCCACTGTGGATGAAACAATTGCCATACTTAAAGGCCTTCAAAAACGCTATGAAGACTATCATCATGTAAAATATACAGATGAAGCAATCAAAGCGGCTGCAACTTTATCAAATCGTTACATTCAAGACCGTTTCTTACCTGATAAAGCAATCGATTTATTAGATGAATCTGGCTCTAAAATGAATTTGACGATACAGATCGTTGATCCTAAAACAATCGAAAAGAAATTAGCAGATGCTGAACAACAAAAACAACAAGCTTCAGCAGAAGAAGATTTTGAAAAAGCGGCTTACTACCGTGACCAAATCAACAAATTACAAACAATGAAAGACAAACAGATCAGTGATGAAGAAACGCCTGTGATCGATGAAAAAAATATTGAAGCAATTGTCGAACAAAAAACAGGTATCCCTGTTGGGGATTTAAAAGAAAAAGAACAAACACAGTTGAAAAACTTAGCTGTCGATTTAAAAACTCATGTTGTTGGACAAGACGATGCCGTTGATAAAGTATCAAAAGCAATCCGTCGTAACCGCGTAGGTTTGGGCAAACAAAATCGCCCAATCGGCTCCTTCTTATTTGTTGGACCAACAGGTGTTGGTAAGACAGAATTGGCGAAACAATTAGCTTATGAATTGTTTGGTTCAGAAGAGTCTATGATTCGTTTTGACATGAGTGAATATATGGAAAAACATAGTGTCTCTAAATTGATAGGTTCACCTCCAGGCTATGTCGGCTATGATGAAGCAGGACAACTTACTGAAAAAGTCCGCCGTAATCCATATAGTTTGATTTTATTAGATGAAATTGAAAAAGCACATCCAGATGTGTTGCATATGTTTCTACAAATTTTAGATGATGGACGTCTAACTGATGCCCAAGGCAGAACAGTTAGTTTCAAAGATACAATCATTATCATGACAAGTAATGCTGGAACCGGTAATGTAGAAGCAAATGTTGGTTTTGGTGCAGCTCGTGATGGTTTAACTAAATCTGTTTTAGGACAATTAAATAATTTCTTCACTCCTGAATTCTTGAACCGTTTTGATGGAATCATTGAATTTAAAGCTTTGAGTAAAGAAAACTTGATGAACATCGTTAGCTTGATGCTAGATGAAGTAAACGGCTTACTAGATCATCAAAAAATCCATATTGAAGTATCAACTGATGTCAAAGAAAAGTTAGTTGATTTGGGCTATGATCCTTCAATGGGTGCCCGTCCATTACGTCGGACCATTCAAGAACAAATAGAAGATGGGATTGCTGAATTTTTCTTGGATCATCCAGAAGAACATCAATTGATTGCCAAACTAGATGATGATGGAAAAATCATTGTTGCTGGACAGGAAGTAACGGATTCTAACGAAATCACAACTGAGGAAACCGAAGAAGAATAAAAAAGTGAAGTCAATCAGGCAAACTGATTGACTTTTTTTTGTTTTTTAAGACAAATTTCTTTTTATTTAAGCTAAAAAAATTTATAATTAAAGTGTGTAGATTCCATATCAAATTTTAGAGAAGACTATTCCAGCTTTTTTCAATTCTGCGAGTACTCTGTTTTTTATTATTAATGTAAAAAAATAAAGATTTAAAACGAGGTGAAGAAAATGAAATTAGTCAATGTAACCAACAGTTACAAACAGTTAGTCAATAAACAACTAGAAAATACCGATGCATACTTTGTCAAAGTTTATTCAGCGGGTAATACGACCGTCGTTTATACAGAAGCTGCTCAACATGTTGAAATATTGATCGTTAATAAAAAACGCGCTGTTCGAAAAACTGAAATCAACGAAATTCTAACCTATGTCTTAAAACGCATTCCAAAAGAAAAATATGACCGCAATCAAATTTCAATCATTGAATTAAAAGATGTTATAGAAATTTCGATTCCTATGATTTCTAGTTTGGTGGAAAGTTAAATAAGTATAAAAAACATACTAAGTTTACCCTCTAATCTTAGTATGTTTTTTTTATAGAACTAATTTACAATATATTTTTTATAATGCTCATACAATAAATCAATAGAACCACTCATCAAAATGTCTTTAGCTTGTTCTACTTGCTCTTCAGTCCAATCAAACCACCTTGCTTCTAAAAGCATTCGAATTTGTTCATCTGAAAATCGTTGTTTGATCACTCTAGCTGGATTTCCCCCAACAATCGTATAAGGTGGAACATCTTTTACAACCATCGAACCTGCTGCAATTACAGCACCTTCACCAATTGTAACGCCAGGCATGATCATCGCATTCATTCCAACCCAAGCATCACTTTTAATAACTGTATCACCTTTTGATTCATACGATTTCTTCACGTGACTGGCGAAAGGATAGACAGTAATCCAGTCTGGATGATGATTGTGATTACCACCCATTAAAATGGTAGCACCACCAGCAATACACACATAATTTCCAATAATTAATTTATCCAGATGCCAGCCCATATCCTTTGTTGGATCAAAGGCCGCTCTTGTCAATGGATCTCCCCATAAGTAACGGACACACCCATCCTCAAAATTTTGATTTCCATAGTAACCAGAATAATAAGAAAATTCACCAACCTCTATTAAAGGATTGGTCACCAACTCTTTTAAATAGACTGTATCGGACCATTTTTCAAAATTATTATTGCTCTTCATTCTTCTTCCTCGCTTCTAAGTTAATTTACTTTTTTGACTTAGAAGCTTGCTACCACTGAAACATTTTTTAGTAGTCTTAAACGACGACTCATACTTATCACTCCAATATGGTTGTTGATTATACGTACATATTTATTTAATGTCAACTGCTAAAGAAAACCGTTTTTACTGACTTTTAGTCAATAAAAACGGCTAATCATCATTTAATTAGAAAAAAATTTACATTAAACTCTTTAATTCAACATCAGGATACTTATCTGCAAACCAACGCATTGCGAATTGATTTTCAAATAAGAATAATGGTTGGTCAAAACGGTCACGAGCTAAGATATTACGACTAGAACTCATTCGTTCATCTAAATCAGCTGGATCGATCCAACGAGCAATTTTCGAACCCATTGGTGTCATAATCACTTCTGCATTATATTCATTTAACATACGATGCTGGAATACTTCAAATTGTAACTGACCGACAGCTCCAATGATATATTCTTCTGTTAGATACGTTTTATATAGTTGGATCGCACCTTCTTGAACCAACTGATAAATACCTTTATGGAATGATTTTTGTTTCATCACATTTTTAGCACTGACTTTCATAAATAGCTCCGGTGTAAAGGAAGGTAATTCTTCGTATTGAACTTTTAATTTTCCTTCAAATAGTGTATCACCGATTTGATAATTACCTGTATCATAAATTCCGATAATATCACCAGCTACCGCTTCTTCCACATTTTCACGTGAATCAGCCATAAATTGCGTCACATTACTTAACTTAATTTTTTTACCCGTTCTGCCAAGAGTTACATCCATTCCACGTTCAAACGTTCCTGAACAAATACGAACAAAAGCAATACGATCTCGATGCGCTGGATTCATATTCGCTTGGATTTTAAAAACAAAACCAGAAAACTCTTCTTCGTAAGGACTAACTTCTTGTCCATCTTCTGTCTTATGAGCATATGGAGATGGAGCAAATTGTAAAAAGGTTTCTAACATCGTCTGCACACCAAAATTCGTTAAAGCAGAACCAAAGAAGACGGGTGTTTGATCACCACGAGCAATTTTATCTGTATCGAATTCATCGCCCGCTTCTACTAACAGTTCAACTTCCTCTAATACTTGTTGATATACACTATCTCTATGCAACGCTAAGTCACTTGGAATATCCCCATCAACGAGTGGAATAAAACGTTCTCCATTATTATTTTCAGGTCGATATACTTCTACACGTTTGTTGTAAATATCATATAAGCCTTCTAACCCTTTTCCCATACCAATCGGCCAGTTCATTGGATAAGATTCGATATCGAGTAAATCTTCTAACTCTTCAAGTAATTCTAACGGCTCACGGCCATCTCTATCTAATTTGTTGATAAATGTAAAAATAGGGATTCCACGCTTCTTAACAACTTGGAATAATTTCTTTGTTTGTGCTTCGATCCCTTTAGCGCTATCGATCACCATAACAGCACTATCTACTGCCATCAGTGTCCGATACGTATCTTCTGAGAAATCTTCATGTCCTGGTGTATCTAAAATGTTTACACGTTTTCCATCATAATCAAATTGCATCACAGAACTGGTTACAGAGATTCCTCTTTGTTTTTCGATTTCCATCCAGTCAGATTTTGCAAAATTTCCTGTCTTCTTTCCTTTGACGGTCCCAGCTTGGCGGATTGCTCCTCCAAATAATAAAAGCTGCTCTGTGATCGTTGTTTTCCCAGCATCTGGATGGGAAATAATCGCAAACGTACGACGACTATCTACTTGTTCTTTTAAATGTGGATTATTCATTCGTTACTCCAATCTATCTTTTTTCTTGAAAAAAGCTCTATTTCTTTTTAAGATCTATTTAAAGGATATTTTACATCGGAAAGTTCTCCCTACTTTTTATTCTTCAACTAGTGTAGTATATCATGGAATTACCCTAGTTTTCAAAGCCTTTAGCTAAGTTTCAAAAAAAATCGAAGAGACCAAAACAAAACTCAATGAATTTTGTCTTGATCTCTATTAATTGGGGAAGAAATAGATCTTAATAATTAATTTGCCAAAATACTAGCATTGTTA
The DNA here is from genome assembly GCF_058216515.1 of Enterococcus sp. AMC1252. Lineage (NCBI taxonomy): Bacteria > Bacillati > Bacillota > Bacilli > Lactobacillales > Enterococcaceae > Enterococcus > Enterococcus sp. AMC1252. Next base: position 1,048,564 of record NZ_CM177097.1, on the reverse strand, counting down.
CTAAGATTTGTTTTACACTTAACTAAACCAAGTATAAAGTCAGCTACTTAATTGTGCAAATGTTTGACGTTTCCAACTAAAGCAACTACAATTACCATCATATTGTTATTTATGAGAAGAAAAACACTTATATATCAAAGTATTATCCATTCGATCATATTATTAAATAATTGATTATTTTCTGAATTATTCAAATTAGGCCCATACTTTTTATTCTATTGGCAAATTTACTTTATAGGAGGATAAACATGCTAGAAGCAATGATGTTGGAAGACACAGCTAAACGAAAATTGACTCTATTTAAATTATTAACTACATTCTCAGCGAAGCAACATAGCATCAATTTCTTTGAAAATAGACTAGATTATTCCTATAGCCGTGTCGTATATCTGCTAGAATTGATCCAGCAAGATCTCAGCAAAATGACAGGGGAAAAAGCAGACATATTGCATGTCAATGGCGTTCAATATAATCAAAAAATCTCGTATGATATGTATTATCAATTTCTGATCACTCAAAGTGTTCCTTACCAACTGCTAATTTCGATTCTCTTTTATCCAGAAGATAGCCTAGCTGAATTTTGCGACAAAAATTACCATAGCAGAACCACCGTTGTGCGAAAATCTAAACTATTAAGTAACTACTTTAAACAATTCCACATCAAAATGAATACCTCTCAATTAAAGCTTTATGGTGATGAGCGAGTCATTCGAATAACATTATATACACTGATTTGGTTAGCATCTCAAGGAACAAACTTGCCAAAAATCCAAAATAAACCAATCGATTATGAGGCAATCACTAAAATAATCAGTCCATATTTTCCTGATAGTTACAGTTACTCTGCTCATAAACAAATCGCTTTAATCTTAGATATCGTTTATCTAAGAGTACAATCTGGTAATGTACTAACAGAACTAACAACAATCGATCCATATATTCCAACAAGTAAAGATTATGCACAAATATTTTTTGGAGATTTGATAAAAGAAACAAAAATTTTGGAAGCAGAAGCACAATTTGCATCATATTTATTGATTTCAACTCCAAATTTTTTCAGAAATAACGACCATCGACTATCCTTATTACACACTTATTTAGAAAATCAAACAAATTCAGCAACTAAGTTGTTGGAAGAATTTTGCGCCTTGTTTAGTAAGGAGTTTGCTCCCGACGGTTTTTCTTGGGGCAACGAGCCTATTTTATTTGGGAATGTAGCCAATATTATTTTCTCTGCAACAATTATTGAAAAACCATTTCCTACATTATTTCATTTGATCAATCATTCACTTTACTCAAAAAATGAATATTACTATCAATTGTTTACACATTTTAAAGCATTATTTCAAAAAATTTCTAAAAGAAAGAATTTTGGTTGGCTCAAAGATAACATTGAACAATTATCTGATACATTAGCAGCTTTACTCGTTCCACTTTATGAATCATTTCAATCAGATAATATCATTCGTATTGCTTTGATTGCAGAATCTAATTACTTATTGGTTCAGCCATTAACAAAATTTATTGAAGAGCTGCCGTTTGTTCAATTGGTGGCTTATAAATATGGACAATTCTCTTCTTTTGACTTTATTGTAGCTACTTCATCTTATCTAATACCTACTGAAAGCCAGCTACCCTCCTTTGTTTTCCGCTTTTCAGCTGATAATGATGAGCAGTATATTGGTCTTTATCAAGCAATCAAAGCTATTCATAATCAAAAAGGTGTTAATCTAGGTTAATGCAAGAGGACAGTCAAAACTAAAGCTTAGTTTTGACTGTCCTCTTTGATTTTTTTATCTTCTAGGCTCGTCATCTTCCAATTCTTTACGGAAAAAACGACGATTTTCTTCTGGTTCCTCATCCACCGTTTCTTCGTCATGGAATACAACTTTTAGCGCTAACACTCGTGTTCCTTCCATTTCTTCGGAAGTCAGTGTGATATTGCCAACATCAAATGACAATTTCTCTCCTTCATCAGGAATCGTCCCTAATGCCGTAATTAAGTAACCCGCCATTGTATCGACATCACTCATATGCAGATCTGTTCCAAATGCTTCATTGAATTCATCGATCAGCATTCTTCCTTGAACCAAATATTCATGATCATTGATCTTAGCATATAAATTTTCTACTTCGTCTGTCTCATCATCTATTTCACCAACGATTTCCTCTAATAAATCTTCTAATGTGGCTAAACCAACCACACCACCATATTCATCTAATAAAATAGCCATTTGATTCTGAGTTCTTTTTAGTTCATATAATAAATCGTCAATAAAAATAGTTTCTGGAACAAATAGCGGTTCTTGTATGATACTTTTTAATTGGATTTTATCAAATCCGAATTTATGCGCTGCTTTTAATAAATTTTTAGTATGAAGAACGCCAACGATTTTGTCTTTATCTTCATTATAAACAGGAATTCTTGAATAGTTTTCTGATAAAACCGCATCAATATTTTTTTGAATATCATCTTCGATATCAATCATAAAAGCATCTGTTCGTGGAACCATTACTTCACGAGCAACTTTTGTATCTAAAGAAAAGACACCTTGAAGCATTTCTAATTCATCATTATCTAAAACACCTTCTGATTCTAGCATATATCGCATTTCGTCACGTGTCATTTTGGAATCAGCATCATCAAATTTCATAGGTGTAAGTTTTGAAAGTAAGTCTGTTGAAGCAGATAACAACCATACAAATGGTCGTGCGATCACTCCTAATACACGCACAAAGCCAGACGTTGCTTGTGCTACTTCTTCTGATTTATTCATTGCAATTCGTTTAGGATATAACTCACCAAAAACGATAGAGACATAAGTCAACATTGCTAGGATAATAATATTAGCAATACTTTTCGCAGCAGCTCCACCACCAAGTACAGGTGCTAATCTTGCTGATAAAGTGTCGGCTAGCGAAGCCCCAGACAGGATATTAACTAAAGTAATACCAACTTGGATCGTTGATAAAAAGCTTGTCGGATCTTTTAGAATCTTTAATAGCTTCTTAGCTTTCGCGTCTCCTTCTTCTGCTTTTTGTTCGATACGGTTCTTATTTACTGAAACAACTGCTATCTCCGCTGCAGCAAGAAACGCATTGATCAATGTTAAAACGATCAATAATAAAATTTGCGCGATAAGCGACTGACTCTCGGGGTCAGCATTCATAATGTGCACTCTCTCCTCTTAAAAGTTATTCGAAAAACGCTATGCTCCGTTTTCCAATTCCATTTAGTAACAAACTGTTTACTAGTTAATTTGATAAAAAACGTGACTACTATAAGTAATCACGTTAAAATCCTATCACAAACAGCAATTAATTTCAATAATCGATGTCATTTTTCTTTCATCACTGTCTCATTTCCTTCACCAGTCAGGACAATTTTTTCACTTCTGCTCTCTCGAATCATTCCCATGACATGGATAGCAACAGTTTTAACAATTGCATAGAATGGAACACCTAAGAAAATTCCTAGTAAACCAGCGATATTTCCGGCTACCAACAAGACAATGATAATTGTCAATGGATGGATCTGCAGTGATTTTCCAATTACATTTGGATAAATGATATTTCCATCAATTTGTTGAACCACTAAAACAACGATACAACAAAATAATGCTTTGATTGGTTCATCAAAAACAGTTACGAAAACTGCCGGAGCAAGCCCTAAATATGGACCAAGATAAGGGATCAAATTAGTGAACCCTGCGATTACACCGAATAAAAAGGCATAACGGACACCAATCAACGAATAACCGATTGCCGTGAATGTGCCGACAAATAGACACTCAATCGCTTGGCCGCTTATATAATTAGCAAGAGTTTTGTTGATCTTGTTCAGCAATTCAGCAATGCTTGCTTGCCTTTTTTCAGGTAAAAAACGTTCAATTGCTGGAACTAATCGAGCCCCATCTTTTAGCATGTAAAATAAGATAAACGGTGCTGTAAAGATAACGATCGTAGTCGAAGCAACGGTCGATACAACTGAGCCTAAACTATTAGATAAACCGCTTAAGAATTGCTGAATAATCGTTCCATAAGAAATATCTAATTTCTCTATATAACTTGTCAAATCAACCTCTTTAAATAAAGGCAGTTCAGCCATTCTATAAACCCAAGCTTCTACATTACTGAATACGGTTGGCATGTTTGAAGCCAAACTAGCTAACTGAGAAGCTAACTTAGGAATAACACTGACAAGTATTAAAACGATAGCGACTACTAAAATCAATAAAACCAATAGTACTGCATATATCCGCTTTATTTTAGTTTTCATTAGTAAATTAACGATTGGATTTAGAATATAATAAAGAAATCCAGCAACTAAAACTGGTGCAAAAAGCGTTGAGAAAAATGTGCCTATCGGCGTAAACAGAAAATTGATTTTCGTTGAAACAAAAATCAAAGTTGCGATAACTAATAACTCCGCTGACCAAAAAAACAATTTTGATTCTCTTAATTTTTCAAACAAATAGGATCCTCCTTCATCACTAAAAATGATAATAGCTTGTTAATAGATTTTAGCATAACCTTTCTTAATTAAGATAGCAATATTTCTTTATCTCAATTTTTTTCTACGATTTTCTTTACTCTAAACAAAAAGAGTATGGACAAAACTAAAATCAGTTCTGCTCATACTCTAGATCAGGTGAAACGTCTATAAAGTAATTCCTTTAGAGATAAACAGATTCATCTCAAAATCAATATAGATAAATTTGCTCATCTTAATAGAGTTACTACTTGAAGAAACCTTTCACTTTATCAGCTAACCCACCAGCATCGATGTCAGGAATCATTCCTTTTAATTTTTCATATTGTTCACCGATCTCATCTTTGTGTTCTTCAAGGAATTGTTTTGCCTTTTCAAAGTTACCTTCACCAATCAAGTCTTTGACTTTTTGTACAATCTCATCTGTATTCATTATGCTCCCAACCTTTCTTCTTTTGTTAGTTACAATGTACACTGCTGGCCCTATTTTTACAAAAGATATACATCAATTTATTTCAAATTTCTACTACCTAAGTTTTTATTGTATAATGGAAAAAATAACTATAACAGAGGTGCCAAATGAAAATAGCTCACACAAAAGATACTATGAGTGATATTTACTTAGATGCTGTTAAAATTCGTCAGCAAGTTTTTATTTCAGAACAAGGCGTTCCTAGCGAAATTGAAATCGATAAATACGAAGCGGCTTGTATTCATTTTGTTTTATACGGCGATGGGAACAAAGCAATTGCAACATGTCGTTTATTACCCCTTGAGGATGGTCTGATTAAATTACAACGTATGGCCGTTCAAAAAAACTATAGAGGAAAAGATTATGGTCAGCTAATTGTTAAAAGTGCGGAATCTTTTTCAAAAGAATTAGGCTATAACACAATCACTTTAGGTGCTCAGATCACGGCACTTGGCTTCTACGAAAAAATGGGCTATGTCAAAGAAGGCTCAATGTTTCTTGATGCAAACATTGAGCATTATCAAATGCAAAAGACATTGTAGATTTTAATAAAAAAGAACCTGACACAAAACTTGATCAAGCTTTGCGTCAGGTTCTTTTTTCACTTAACATCTTACATCGGCTATTTCTTTGATAGCTCTTGGTAACGTTGATACCAGATATCTACATAAGCTTCTGAGAAGGGGCCTTTTTCATTATTAATCCAATCCACTAACGTCTTCACATTTTCTTTTAGGATGAAGTCAATATCTTCTGGATAATCCATGATTTTACTGTGGAATTCATATTCATCTACGTCCAATAAACGCTTTTCCCCGTCTGGAAAAACTTTGATATCCAAATCGTAATCGATATACTTCAATGCTTCATCATCTAAAAGATACGGTGACGCCAAATTGCAGTAATAAGAAACCCCCTTTTCTCTAATCATCGCTATTATGTTGAACCAGTATTTTTTATGGAAATAAACTATAGCTGGTTCCCGAGTAACCCATCGACGTCCATCAGACTCTGTCACCAAAGTATGATCGTTTACGCCAATCAAAGAATACTCGCTTGTTTTTAATACCATAGTATCTCGCCATGTTCGATGCAAATGCCCATCGTGTTTGTAACTTTGGATCGTTACAAATTCACCTTCTTTTGGAATTGCCATAGTCCCCCAACTTTCCCTAGTACGAAAAATCGCTTCTAAAAGCTGATTACTCTTCGTTTGGGTGTTCATTACACCGATATCAATACAATTATATCATAATTTTCAACTTTGCATACTAAGGAGTTTGGTTTCTTATATCAATGAGAATTATCTATTAAAATAAGTCATTTTATTTTAGTTCTTTTGCTGTTGAAATTGGGATAAATTAGAAGAAGGTCTAGCTCTAAACAGAGCTAGACAAAGATTTGGGCGATTAATCGCTTTGAATCCTACAATTTCAATCCACTAGCTCTAAACAGAGCTAGACTAAATATTACAACCCTACACCGCAAAATGAGATTATTTCAATCCACTAGCTCTAAACAGAGCTAGACTATCATAGTTTTTAAGCAGCAATCGTGTGTTGTGATTTCAATCCACTAGCTCTAAACAGAGCTAGACAAAACCTTAAAACAAATACATTAAATCGTTGGGATTTCAATCCACTAGCTCTAAACAGAGCTAGACCAGCGTCATTGAAGAATCCAGAAAGCCACTTATAATTTCAATCCACTAGCTCTAAACAGAGCTAGACATCGGACAGTAATTTATGATACTAATCTCAGTCCTATTTCAATCCACTAGCTCTAAACAGAGCTAGACAATTATGTTTAAAGTGTATTAAAACGAACAAAAAATTTCAATCCACTAGCTCTAAACAGAGCTAGACGCGATTAAAGCCGGTGATGCTGATTGGTATGATATTTCAATCCACTAGCTCTAAACAGAGCTAGACCAATTAAGCAAAATAAAGTCCTTGAGATACAACTATTTCAATCCACTAGCTCTAAACAGAGCTAGACGTCCGTTTGGGCTGGTTTTTAATACCAAGAAATTATTTCAATCCACTAGCTCTAAACAGAGCTAGACGGATGGCGGCGATATCGATTTTTATTTAGTTCATATTTCAATCCACTAGCTCTAAACAGAGCTAGACTTCAAACAATTCTAACCATTCATCAAACAGCACATATTTCAATCCACTAGCTCTAAACAGAGCTAGACACAATGACCTTGTAAGATCTTACAAATAATTTATAATTTCAATCCACTAGCTCTAAACAGAGCTAGACCGTACCTTGACTCTCAGCGTTCTTGAGACCTTCAATATTTCAATCCACTAGCTCTAAACAGAGCTAGACTCATTGACTGGTCTAGTCGGCTATATCAAATCAATTTCAATCCACTAGCTCTAAACAGAGCTAGACCTTGTTAGGTGAGTAAGATATCTGATATTTAAACGATTTCAATCCACTAGCTCTAAACAGAGCTAGACTTAGCACAACCTTTATTTTGCGACATGGAGAGAATTTCAATCCACTAGCTCTAAACAGAGCTAGACAAAAATTTTTCATCAGGTGAAAACGGTCATACTGATTTCAATCCACTAGCTCTAAACAGAGCTAGACTGTGGGAATGGTGGAAATACATGACATATCTTCACCAATTCAACACTAAATCTAGTATAACATTAAATTAAAATGAGAAAAAGAGCTATTTTCCCTCTAATCCCTGCAAAAATCTGGTGCGGATCTCCTAGAAATTTTATGTTTACTTAGGGTCCGCACCTAAAAACTATTCTTTTATTCTGAATTCTTTTTTATATAGATCTACCATTTTTTGCTGCGGTTTTGGAAAAACATAATTTGAAAACTCGGCTTTTGTTGCCCATTCTTGATTCTCATTTAAACTCGTCAATCCTGTTTGACGTCCATAAAACACAAGAATATGCCATTTTAGATGGCTGAAAATATGAATTACTTCTCCTAAAGTTCTTTTTTGCCAAACTACTTGAGAGTATTTTTCAAAAATTTCTGGATTTTCTTCAGCAACTAATAGAGGTTCTTCAAAATCAAGCGATAATTGCTGATCTTCTTTCACCCACATTTTTTGTAGAAAATCAAAACGTTCTTTACTGACTTCATCTACTGGAAATAGCCACATATTTGCTAATAAGCCTTTGTCATCACGTTGTTCTAATAAGAATTCTTGCTGATTGTTTTCAATAATTCCACCGATATAATAAACATCTTTTGGCTTTAACTTTTTAGATTTAACTGGAAAATTTGTCATTGTATTATTTTTATAGCTTAAACAATAAGACTGAATCGGACATTCATCACACTTTGGAGAGGTTGGTGTACAAATTGCTGATCCTAGATCCATCATTGCCTGATTAAAATCCCCTGGACGCTTTTGGTCGATAATTTTATACATTGCTTCTTCAAAAATTTTACGGCTACTAGATTTGGCAATATCATCACTAATCTCAAATAAACGGCTGACGACCCGCATAACATTACCATCGATTGCAGGTTCTGGAATGTGAAAGGCAATACTTCCAATCGCTCCTGCTGTATAAGGACCAATGCCTTTTAATTGACGAATTTCTTCGATTGTTTTAGGCATCTGACCGTTAAATTCGGTCATGATCTGTTGCGCTGCAACTTTCAAATTTCTGGCTCTAGAATAATACCCCAAGCCTTCCCAAGCTTTTAATAACTTATCATCTGGTGCTTCAGCTAAATCTTTAATTGTCGGAAACCATTCCATAAAACGATAATAATAATCGATCACCGTATCAACACGCGTTTGCTGCAACATAATTTCTGAGATCCAAATACGATACGGGTCTAGATTGACCCGCCAAGGTAAATTTCGTTTTTCTTTTTCATACCAATCGATAAACTCTTTTTGAAAAGCTTGCAGCTCACTATTACTCCAAGTTTCCCAATATTTTTCATTCTTCATTCTCTAATTCCTTTTCATCAAAATATTGTTGAATTAAATCCGAATCAAAACGTTTTTGAAACAGTCCTTGTTTGACTTTCATCAGACGTTTATAAGGATCTAACTTGCGGTGTTTTTCCCATAATTTGTCGCCCTCTTTTCGGATGACATCTAATTCTTGTTCTTCATCTTTTTCAAAAGAAAGCTCTTCAAGGGCTAAATCAATAACTTCTCGATTAAAACCTTTTTGCATCAAATGCATTTGAACTTTTTGCAAGGCATCTTTGAAGCTTTTCGTCCGATAACGTCTCATCGCTTTTTCAGCGGTTGCTTTTGCTACTTCTACTTGTTCATCCATTGTATAAAAAGTTAACCCATGTTGAATGTCTTCATCATTCAAGCCTTTTCGTTTTAGTTGTTGTTCAATCATTTTGGGTCCTTTATCACTCGTTCGCATCAAAGTACGGACATAACTTTCACTAAATATTTTATCATCTAGAAGATTCATTTCTTCTAAACGGATCACGATTTTTTTTCGATCATCGGATAATATCTCTTTTTCTTTCAAATAATCTAAAATTTCTTTTTTTGACCGTAGCTGATAGCTTAGATAATTTAAAGACATCTGTAAGCCAACATCATAAGATCCAGCTTTTTTTATTTTTTCGACCATTTCATCTGATAATTCTTGTCCTTTTAATAAACGTTGTCGGACTAAGGTATCCTCAGATACGCGTAATTTTTCTCCTGAAGATAGCCAGATAAGATAAAATTGACCTTTGTCTTTTGTAATTTTCGTAATTGTTTCCATCTTTCTCCGCCTTTCTAGTGAGAACATATATTCTACTATAACATATAAATGACAGAAGCTAAACTAGCTAAATTGTGCTAAAATAAGAAATGTCGAAGTACTTGATTAACAGATCTACGGATCAAAAGGATGGAAATATGACCACACAACTATTAAAAGAAGGACAAACGATTCCTTTAAAAATAAAACGTTTAGGCATCAACGGTGAAGGGATCGGCTATTACAAAAAGACGATCGTTTTTGTTCCAGGTGCTTTACCTAAAGAAGATATCTCTGTAGAAATCACGAAAGTAGCCCCCCGTTTTGTGGAAGGTCAACTGAAAAAAATTGTCAAAGCTGCGCCCGAAAGAGTCGTTCCCCCTTGCCCAGTTTATGAAGCATGCGGTGGTTGTCAATTACAACACTTATCTTATCCCGCTCAGCTACTCTTTAAAAAAGATCTATTAAAGCAGTCGCTCAACAAGTTTAGACCAAGAAACTATGAAAATTATCAGCTACCTAAAACAATTGGAATGAAGAACCCTTGGAATTATCGCAACAAAGCACAATTTCAATTACGGAAGATCGATGGAGAAATTGAAGCTGGACTTTACCAAGCTGATTCTCATCGTTTAGTTCCAATCACCGACTGTCTAGTTCAACAACCTGCTACAACAAAAGTCATGAATACTTTAGTAGAATTATTGAATAAATATCAATTACCGATCTACAATGAACGAAAAAACAGTGGCATCTTTAGAACATTGATGGTTCGTGTCGGCGTAAAAACAAATGAAGTTCAAGTTGTTTTTATTACGCAATCCATAAAATTCCCACAGAAAAAAGCATTGATTGAAGAAATTACTCAGCATCTCCCTGAGGTTGTTTCAATTATGCAAAACGTACAAAACAAAAGAACCTCAATCGTTATGGGTGATGAAACGATCCATGTTTGGGGTAAAGAAAGCATCGAAGAGCAAATCAATGAAGTCACCTTTGATTTATCTCCCAGAGCCTTCTTCCAACTAAATCCGGAACAAACTGAGGTATTATACGATGAAGCATTGAAAGCCTTAGATATACAACCCAACGAGACAGTTGTTGACGCTTATTGCGGTGTTGGAACAATTGGCTTAAGTATTGCCAAACAAGCTAAAGAAGTTCGCGGAATGGATATTATTCCTGCTGCGATCGAAGATGCTAAGATGAACGCTGAACGTTTAGGTGTTACGAACACACATTATGAGGTAGGAACAGCTGAGGAATTACTGCCTAAATGGCTTCAGAGTGGTTTTAAACCCGATGCAATCATTGTTGATCCTCCTAGAACCGGATTGGATCAAAAACTGCTGAGAGCTATTTTAAAGCAGCCTCCTAAGAAAATGGTGTATGTCTCTTGTAATGTGTCCACATTGGCTAAAGATTTAGTTGATTTAGCTAAAGTATTTGATGTGAAGTATTTACAATCAGTCGATATGTTTCCACAAACAGCTCGTTGTGAGGTTGTTGTGAAATTGACTAAAAGATAGTTTCATAAGAAGAAAATCCACTAACCAGATTTCACCTTGGTTAGTGGATTTTTTTAAATACTGCTAAAGTACTTCTCCATTACTAGCTATAACCTTTTTCATCCAATAATAGCTATCCTTCACGTAACGTTTTTGGCTCCCTTTCCCATAATCATCTTGATCGACATAGATAAAACCATATCTTTTACTCATTTCTGAAGAAGAACAACTAATAATATCAATTGGTCCCCATGCACAATACCCTCTAAGATCAACACCATCTTTAATTGCTTCTTTCATTTGTTCAATATGTGCCTTGTAGTAATCGATACGGTAATCATCGTGGATACTACCTTCTACTTCCAATCGATCATAACAGCCAATACCATTTTCAGTAATATAGATTGGGCATTGATAACGATCGTAGAAAGAGTTCAACAATGTTCTAAGTCCAAGAGGATCGATCGTCCAGCCCCACGGATTTGCTGGTAAATTCTTATTACGATACGGTTCATTATGTTTCCCATCACAAATCTGTGTGTAGTAATAAGAAAATGACAGATAATCCGCTGTATTTTTTAAAATAGCTGCATCCTCTTCAGCAAATGTTAGCTTAATGTCCTGCTCCTCAAAATATCGAAACGCGTAACCTGGATAATATCCTCGTAAAAGAACATCTGCAAAGAAATACTGCATTTGATTGATTTTAAGTGTAGCCAAAACATCCTCCGGTTCACAAGTAGCTGCATACTCAGGGCCTCCGCAAAGCATCATTCCAACTTGATAATTTTCATCAACTTGGTGAGCATATTCGGTAGCTAAAGCTGAAGCTACCATCATGTGATGAACACCTTGATATTTTGCTTCCTGCAGATTTTCTACCTTATCCTCAGCGATTCCTAGATGATTAAATGATTCATGACCGATTAAATTGATCTGATTGATCACGATCCAATATTTTACTCTTCCTTGATAGCGATCAAAAATAACCTTACAATAGCGAACAAAAAAATCAACAACTTCTCTTGAATACCATCCTTTATAATTCAATGTAAGGTTGAGCGGCATTTCATAATGTGATAATGTAATCATCGGTTCCATGCCATTAGCTAAGATTTCATCGATCAATTTATCATAAAAAAGCAGTCCCTCTTCGTTGGGTTCAAGATCATCACCGTTAGGAAAAATTCGAGACCAATCGATCGAAGTTCTAAATAATTTTAACCCCATATCTCCTAACAATTTTAAATCTGTTGGATACGTTTCTTTAAAATTAATGCCCCATCTTTTCGGGAAAATACCAGTTTGATTATTCAAAGCTTCCTCAATATAACTAGTAGAAATCTCTGCATTCGATCTTTTTTCTAATGGTAGATCCGCTCTAAATTCATTAATATCTGCAACACTTGTGCCTTTACCTTCATACTGAAAGGCTCCTTCACACTGATTAGCGGCAACAGCACCGCCCCATAAAAAATTTTTTGGAAATCCAGTGGGTACTTGATACATATATTTATCCTCTTTTCATTCATTTTTTTCAAGTAATGTTAAACGTTCGTTGAGTTGTCTAGCTATTTTGATTAAGTGATTGGCCATATTGATTTCACTGTAGATCGTCATCAAGGTATCTTGCGCATGCGTAAACAACAAAGAATGCTCACGTTGAGTTGTCTCTTCACCCATTTCACTTTGAATAGCTTGGGTTTGAATTTTATGTGCTTCAGTGATATTTGTTTTGGCAACTTTCATTTCTTCTGTAGCCGTTTCAAAATCATTATTTTCAGTTGCAACGAGAGCATTCTTACAATTAACTCTGGCATCTCCAGCGAACAAAATAATTTCCATCGCTTGTTGTGACAATGCATCATCCATATATAATTAAGCCTCCTTCAATATCTGATTTTCAGCTTTGGTTTCTTGGTCATCGTATGCTTTAAAAAATGGATACCAAATAGCAGTTGATATCGCAAAAATTACTAGCATTAAAACAATTCCTGTAATTGTCCCCGTTGTAAACCATGTAGCAAACGGAAATGGACAATACCATAATTCAAATTGAACTTTGGGGATTGGTGCAAAAGGAATTATTTTTGTAAAGATATAAATCACGATCGGCAAAATAACTCCTTGAAGCCACATCGGAATCATCAATAACGGATTCCATGCAACAGCACCAAAAATCACTGGTTCATTGATATTAAAAATAGACGGTACGATACATGCTTTCCCCAACGCACTAATTTTTTTAGAACGAGCCCGCATCATCATTAAGACCAACGGCATCGTACAGCCAATTCCACCGATCCATAAATAAGCGGAATATAATGTACTACTTGTAACTAAATTCAACGTTTCAACAGAAGCTGTTCCATTTTGAACAAGCGCGATATTTTCAGCAATTGCCTTTAGAAGAACTGGTTGAACAACAGGTGTCAAAACCCAAGTAGAAATTCCCATCGAATAAAGAAAACAAATTAAAAACATCATCCCTACAAAACCCCCGGGCGATTCCATAAAGCTAGATAGCGGCATAAAAATACTTAAAACAATATTATATAAATCTACTTTCATGAGCAAAACAACAACCCAGCCAAAAACAATGATGATCCCAATCGGCAACATAGAATCAAACCACGCTCTGACAAAATCAGGAATCACTGACTCCTCTTTAAAAAAAGTAAATTTCCCTAAGGTAACTAATACAACTCCAGCAATCAAGCCTGCAACAATCGCTACAAACATCCCTCCAGCACCTAATGCATCATGTCCAAAACCAACTAGACCATCTTTTTCGATTTGGGGTGAAATAATCATCAAGAATAAAACTAGACCACTCATTCCCGCAACGATTCTTTGCTTACGCAATCGTTTTTTCTCCATCAAGTTAAAAGGAATCAAAAATGCTACGAACAAAGAAATTTTTCCCATCGTCCAACCGAATGGTACCCAAAAACTTGGCAAAGCTGGAAAATACTCATTTAAAATAGCTAGCATAGAAAAGATCGAACCTAAGAAAATAAATGGTAATGTCTGCATGATAGAATCTTTGATACTAACAATCCAAGGATTATTGTTCACCTTGTTCATTTTAGGTGAGAAACTATTTTCCAACCAAAAGATCAACTTATTCATATTTATGTCTCCTTTTTAAACTATTCATTTTCTTTTAAAGCAATTAACAAATGTTCGATTGCAGCATCTCCATCTAACGTCGCATAATATTCTTTTTTCATCAGAATAACTTTTACTGGAAATCCGTGAATAATCTCATCGATTTCATCAATGATATATTCAAGATGTGGCCCAACCATCAAAGCATCAATCTCCTCAATATAATTTTCAATTTCGGACTCGCTTCTTGCGACAATACCCATATCCAAATTTTTGGTTTTAGCTGCCTTACGCATATTTGCTGCCATAAACCCGCTACTTGCACCTGATCCACAGACCAGTAAGACATTTAATTCACTCATTTTTCATCCTCCTAAATTTTAAAAGTGTTACAAACTCATTCTGTTCTATCAGAAATTTTAGTAACCTTAGCTGCTTAGTACACCCTTATCATCTACATTTTAAAGGTCTCCATCAAATATGATTTTTTCCTAGACCTACCTCTTTGGCGGAAATAACTGTACTTGATTTGCTATTTAAAAGAACGAATAATAAGAAATATAAAAAAGTAGAGGAGCGGATATATTGTGTCCTTAAATAAAAAAGAAGCGGCACTGGTGAAATTATTAATTCAACATCACAACTGGCTATCTGCATCTTTTCTTGCTGGAGCATTATCTACATCAACAAGAACGATTCGTAACTATGTGGCTCGGATCAATCAAAGTACTCATTTAGATATGATTCAATCCTCTAAGCGAGGATACATGATCAATGAAAATGTTCGGATCGAAGATTTCACTTCTAACGACAAACAAGAATTGAATACGCCTATTGATCGAGTCAATTATTTGATGAACTTATTGATAAAACATAAGAATGTCGACTACTTTGATGTAGCAGAATCATTATTTGTCAGTATTCCAACAATAGAAAAAGATACGCTTCGTCTACGTAAAAAAATGAATAAATATCATTTAAAAATAGTTAAACGTGGACATTTTTTAAGCATGGAAGGTGATGAAACAAACTTCCGAAAGCTTGCTAGTGATATGCTTCAAGATGAAGCTTTACAAAATTTTCAATCCATTGAGTACATTCAGACGATCTTCCCAGATATTTCGATTGAGGTGATTCAAAAAATCGTAATCAATCGTTTAAGTAGTCAATATCTCTATGTAAACGGCTATGCTATCAACAGTTTATTGCTACATATTGCTATAGCCATCAATCGGCTCCTTCATCACCAACGCTCTGAGATGGAATTTATTTCTGAACTTTTTTCCAAAGAGCAAATTGAATATCAGCTTGCTATTGCAATTGGAAAAGATATTGATCAAGCCTTTACTGTTGAAATGGACCTGTATGAACTCAATAATTTAACTCTTTTATTAATGACTAAAATCTCTCCATCAAATGATGCGTTCTTAAAAGATTATATGGAAACGTTTATTTATACATTTGTTTCAAACGTGATGGCAACCGTCTCCGAAAAATATTTCATCAGCCATATTTCTGATAAACTTGTACTGAATTTAGCTTTACACGTATCTAATTTGATTTCACGAGCCAAAAGCGGCAAGCAAGTTCACAACCCTTTATCTGATGAAATCAAACAGTCGTATGCATTTATTTACGAAGTTGCCGTTTTTATTGCCAAACAAATTCAAGAACAAATCAATATTCCAATTTCAGATGATGAAATCACTTTTATTGCACTTCACATTGGTTCCTATTTTGAAGAAAAATTCGAGACAGAAAACAAATTAAGTTGTGTGATCTATACACCAGAATATTATGATATGCATAAACGTTTGATCTATAAAATTGGAGATACCTTCAAATCTAGTCTAAACATTTTAGGAACTTTTTATCGATTAGACTCTGAAAGCTTGAGTACAATGGAAAAAGTAGACCTAGTTTTATCTACGATCAAAATAAAAGAATTAACGGATGTAGTACAAATTTCTCCATTTTTATCAAGAAAAGATAGTGAAAAAATTAAACATAAGATTCAACTTGTGAAACAGGAAAAATTATTGGATACATTAAAAGAAAACTTTCGAACTTACCTAACACCAGAACGCTTTGAACGAAACATTTATTTAAAATCGCCCAATTTCTACATTGAACACTTAGGCGCTCAATTAGTCAAAAAAAAATATATTAATACTCACTTTATTGACTTAATCAAAGCGCGGGAAAAAATGTCCGCTACATCATTTAATAATTCGGTCGCCTTACCACATGCGATTGAAATGAGTGCTAAAAAAACGGGAATTTCTATTATTTTAAATGATCGACCAACAAAATGGGGGAACCATTATGTTCAAGTAATCATTATGATCGTTATGAACCAAGAAGATATGAAAAAATTTAGGCAATTATTTGATTTTATGATCGATACATTTTCAAATCAAATAAAGCTAGATAAACTTTTAAGTGTGGGAAATTATGAAGAATTTATTGATGAATTATTTAAATACGAACGTTAATTCAGATTACAAAAAAACGCTAAGAGAATTTAATCTCCTAGCGTTTTTCAACTGTTTTTAATTTTTACCTACAAAAAATGACACTACTGCAACTAAAATCACCGCACCAATAATTGACGGAAATAATGCCATGCCGGCAATTTGAGGTCCCCAGCTTCCTAGAAGTGATTGACCAATTGATGAGCCTACAAGACCTGCAATAATATTGAAAATCCAGCCCATTGATTTGCCTTTACTTGTGATCGCCCCGGCAATTGCTCCGATAACGCCACCTACGATTAAAACCCATAACCAATGCATACAAATGACCTCCTTTACAAATAGAATAAAAATAATAATGATTACTTAATTATGCTAACAGATTATTTATTTTCTTGCGAAAGAAATGCATTTTAAAATCAATCTATATCATTTAACTATCATTTTTATTTCATCTCATCTGTCATTAAAATCGTTACATAATTTTTAATGTTACATTTTCCTACAAATTACCGCAGCGCTGACTCCTATTTCCATCTGAAGCTCTCCCTCTTGTTTGTATCAATCTATGACTATACTCTAAGAAGATTAAACACCTCAGCCCAGAAAATTAGATCGCTATACTTTGAACTTAGTTTGGTAAAACAAAAAAGCTAGAATCCAAATGGATTCTAGCTTGAAAATCAATCTCAAAAAGATTATTTTACTGTTACTGCAGCGCCAACTTCTTCTAAAGCAGCTTTTAATGCTTCAGCTTCATCTTTAGAAACGCCTTCTTTAACTGGTGCAGGAGCGCCATCAACTACTGCTTTAGCTTCTTTCAAGCCAAGACCTGTTGCTTCACGAACTGCTTTGATAACTTTAACTTTTTGATCGCCTGCAGAAGTTAATTCTACAGTGAATTCAGTTTGTTCTTCGCCAGCTGCTGCTGGTCCTGCTGCTGCTGCTACAGGAGCTGCTGCAGATACGTCAAATTTTTCTTCAATAGCTTTTACTAAATCGTTTAATTCTAAAATAGTTGCGCCTTCTAATTCTGCAACAATGTTTTCAATGTTCAATGCCATTATGGTTTCCTCCGTTTTAATAATTCATTATTTTTTTAGTTTAGTTTACTGCTAGGCTGCAATTATGCAACTTCTTCTTCTTTTTCTGCCACTGCTTTGACAGCGTAAGCCACTTGTCTGACTGGCGCTTGTAATACAGATAATAGCATAGAAAGTAGTCCATCGCGACTTGGAAGTTTTGCTAAAGATGTCATTTCTTCTACTGAAGATACTTTACCTTCAATAACGCCACCTTTAATTTCCAATGCTTTGGCAGTGCTTGCAAATTCGTCGATGATTTTAGCAGGTGCTACTACATCGTCGTTACTGAAAGCGACTGCTGTAGGTCCTGTAAATACTTCGTCCATACCTTCTAGTCCAGCTTTTTTAGCTGCACGTGAAAGGATAGAGTTTTTGATGACTTTCATTTCAACATTTGCATCACGCAATTGTTTACGTAAGTTAGTCACTTCTTCCACAGTTAAACCACGGTAGTCAACAATGACTACAGAAGCTGCTGCTTGAAACTTAGCTGTTGCTTCTTCGACTAGGGTTTCTTTTTTAGCGATTGCTGCTTCACTCATTTATTTTCACCTCCTGATTATTGATGGGTAGAGCTTGCTGTGAAACACAATTTCTTATAAAAAATTGTGTTTCACAGCAAAAAACTCCATGCCACCGTTGACATAGAGGGACGTAATTGTATGTATCAACAATTGTCCTCGGTAGGAAATTAAGACTTGCGTCACCTACTGTCTTCGGTACAGTTAATTATTAACCTCAACTACCTTACCATGAGAGAGGTAGTTGAGTCAATAATTTTTTTCAGCTTTTCTTTCGATCTAGCTTCATGAACTAGCACTTCGGAAAAAAGATAAATAATGTTTGTGACAAAAAGCGTCACAATCTAACCGGTCTATTACACTTTTCTAATTAGAAAGAAGCTTGGTCAACGTGGATTCCAGGTCCAAATGTAGTTGTTACTGAAATGTTTTTAATATATTGACCTTTTGCTGCTGATGGTTTAGCTTTTAACAATACATCGTTGATTGTATTGAAGTTTTCTAGTAATTTTTCATTATCAAATGAAACTTTACCAATTGGTACGTGGATGTTTCCAGCTTTGTCAACACGGTAAGTTACTTTACCAGCTTTTACTTCGTTAACAGCTTTTGTTACGTCCATTGTTACAGTACCTGTTTTAGGGTTAGGCATAAGACCTTTAGGACCTAAGACACGACCTAATTTACCAACTTCAGCCATCATGTCTGGAGTTGCTACTACTACATCAAAGTCAAACCATCCACCTTGGATTTTTTGAACCATATCCGCGTCACCTACGTAATCAGCGCCAGCAGCTTCAGCTTCTTTCGCTTTATCGCCTTTAGCGAAAACTAAAACGCTTTGTGTTTTACCAGTTCCGTTAGGTAATACTACTGCACCACGGATTTGTTGGTCTGCTTTTTTAGGATCTACATTTAAACGGTAAGCAACTTCAACAGTTGCGTCGAATTTTGCAATATTTGTATCTTTAGCCAAAGCGATTGCTTCTGCTACAGGGTAAACTTTTGTTGCTTCAACTTTTTTTAATGCATCTTGCATTTTTTTGCTTTTTTTAGCCATTTTGTTTCCTCCTTGATTGTGGTTATAACGGTCGAACCTCCCACGTAATTCATATCTTTGAATATGAAATAAACTGAGAAGCTACTTCTTTGGGGTCTGAGAATAAAAAATTATCCTACAGTGATTCCCATGCTTCTTGCAGTTCCTTCAACCATGCGCATAGCCGCTTCAACGTCTGCTGCGTTTAGGTCTGCCATTTTAAGTTCAGCGATTTCTTTAACTTGATCTTTAGAAACATTCGCTACTTTATTTTTGTTTGGCTCACCAGAACCTTTTTCGATTTTTGCAGCTTTTTTAAGTAATACTGCAGCTGGTGGTGTTTTAGTAATGAATGTAAATGAACGGTCTTCATATACAGAGATTACTACTGGAATAATCAAACCAGCTTGATCAGCTGTACGAGCGTTGAATTCTTTAGTGAATCCCATAATGTTGATACCCGCTTGACCTAATGCTGGACCTACTGGCGGAGCTGGTGTTGCTTTACCTGCAGGAATTTGCAATTTAACTAATTTTTCTACTTTTTTTGCCACGAGACATACCTCCTTGAGTCCGTGATGTGGTTAATTGGAGATGAAGATTTCTCCTCCCACGTCATTCTTTGACGAATCAAAGAAAACCTGTATGCAAAAATGCACACTTAGTTATTATACTCTCTCTTTAAAAATTTTTCAAGTGCTCTATAGGAAATAATGGTTCTATCATCCATATCATAGTTAGATAACAACTTCAGCAAAAAAAAGCCACAGGAGACACTCCTCCTCTGAGCTTTTTTCGTTGACCTTCTACTGGATATGGCCACTATATTTTGCGTACCATTCAAGAGAACCAGGTAATTTATAATATTCTTTTCTAGTTAGAAAACCTGTCTTACCTCCTTTTGTATGACGAATAATCAGAGGTGGAACTGAACTAGTCTTCGTTTCGTGAATCACAAATTCCGGTTCTTTATTACCACTTGCCCATCCTGGAATCTCGATTGATCCTTCTATATCAATAATATTCCATTTACTCGCTGCTTGGGCTGTTTTTGGTAATGCATATAAACTTACCAATGTAGCACCTACAAATAACGTTCCAATTATTTTTTTCATTTAATAATATCCTCCTTATATTTATTTTATTTATTCTAACATATTGTAAAACAGAAATCAATTTCCTTCTATGGTCTTATCTTTTTATAAAATAATTATACTTCGCAAAAAAAGGCGTATTTTCAGATTATTTAAGACAATTGACTTTTCTGTAGTTTCTTGTATTTAATTATGATAGACTTTTGATAGTTTCAAATAAGAAGATAGGTGAAATAGATAATGGAAAATTTACGTTATAAAAGTGTTTTTGACATCATTGGTCCTGTCATGATTGGACCTAGCAGTTCTCACACTGCTGGTGCTGCTCGAATCGGGAAAATCGTCCGGAGTATTTTTGGTGAACAGCCAGATACAGTTGATATTTACTTATATGAGTCTTTTGCAAAAACGTATCGTGGGCACGGAACTGATATTGCTTTAGTCGGCGGTTTATTGGATATGGAACCAGATGACGAGCGTCTTGCTGATTCTTTAAAAATTGCATATGAGCGAGAAATGGAAGTTCTATTCGTTCCATTAAAAGAAAAAGCTGAGCATCCGAATTCAGTCAAATTACTTGTCTCTAAAGGTGATCGGAAACTATCTGTCACAGGAATTTCGATTGGAGGCGGCAATATTCAAATTTCAGAGCTTAATGGTTTTAAAATTTCTCTGACGATGGGTACACCAACCTTTATTATTGTTCATCAAGATGTGCCTGGCATGATTGCCCAAGTGACCAATCTACTGTCTGATACAAATATCAATATTGGCACAATGACCGTCACACGCGAATCAAAGGGTGAAAAAGCCATCATGATCATTGAAATCGACCATGCTGATATCGGTGATATTACAATGAAATTAGTGCAAATCCCTCATATTTACAGTGTAAATTATTTTGATTAATTTAAATTAAAGGAGCAAACTAGTTATGTTTCTATCCATAGAAGAATTAGTGAAACAGGCCGCAAATTTTCCATCCGTTGCTGAATTGATGATTGCAACCGAAATAGACAATCACGGCCACAGTCGAGAACGGATCATCGAAACAATGGAACGTAATCTTGCTGTTATGAAACAATCGATTGAAGAAGGTGTTGATGGAGTAACATCTGTAACTGGGATTACTGGTGGTGATGCGACTCGTCTCAACGAATATATTCAAACTGGAAATTTTTTAAGCGGAGAAACTATTTTAACAGCAGTCAGAAATGCCGTCGCAGTCAATGAAGTCAATGCTAATATGGGCTTGATTTGTGCCACTCCTACTGCCGGAAGTGCTGGCGTGGTGCCAGGTGTATTAATGGCTGCTATCGATAAATTACAACTGACACATGAACAACAGTTAGATTTCCTATTCACTGCTGGCGCTTTTGGTTTAGTGATCGCTAACAATTCGTCAATCAGCGGGGCCGAAGGTGGTTGCCAAGCAGAGGTTGGGTCAGCTAGTGCAATGGCTAGTGCCGCATTAGTATGTGCTGCAGGTGGTTCTGCTGATCAAGCTGCCCAAGCAATTGCCATTACTTTAAAAAATATGATGGGACTTATTTGCGATCCCGTAGCAGGGTTAGTTGAGGTTCCTTGTGTGAAGCGAAATG
The DNA here is from genome assembly GCF_058216515.1 of Enterococcus sp. AMC1252. NCBI lineage: Bacteria > Bacillati > Bacillota > Bacilli > Lactobacillales > Enterococcaceae > Enterococcus > Enterococcus sp. AMC1252. The sequence continues at coordinate 1,026,452 of NZ_CM177097.1, read as the reverse complement.
CTTTAGGCTCATCACAAGCTTTTATTTCAGCGGATATGGCTTTAGCTGGTATTCGCAGCGTGATTCCGCCTGATGAAGTCGTTGCTGCAATGTATCAAGTTGGTCGTCAAATGCCACAGATATTTAAAGAAACTGCTGAAGGCGGCTTAGCAGTAACACCTACTGCTCAACGATTAGCAAAAGAAATTCTAGATAATCAAACAGAAAAAACAACGAAATAAATAAAAAAACAGCAATCAATATTTTGGATTGCTGTTTTCTATCTTTTTCAGCTGTGACATCGATTAGATTATAAAAAAAGAATGAAGAAACAATGTTTGTTGTATTTCAATAATTAAAATGCTTCAATTTCGGTCAAAGTTGGCATTCCAGTCTGTGCCCCTAATTTGGTAATCGATAATGTGGCTCCTTTACCCGCAAGTTTGACTGCTTCTGGAACAGACAATCCATTTGCTAAACAGGAAGCTAAAATCCCATTAAACGTATCCCCAGCACCAGTTGTATCAACAATCGTCACTTTTTCAGCTGGGACAGTTACGACCTCATTTTCAACTGTATAAGAAATACCTTCTCCGCCCCTAGTTACGATTAGCTGAGTGTCATTGGTCCTTGACCAGTTCAGCATCTCTTGTTCAAATTGATTATCATCCGCAATCGTGTGTCCCAATAAACCTTCAAATTCCGTTTCATTTGGTGTAATGACATCCACGAACGGTAGCATTTCAACGACCTGATCGTTATACGGCGCTGGATTTAAAATAGTGATTGCGCCTTTATTTTTTGCAATTTCCAGACCTTTTTTCACAGTATTTGCTGGTATCTCCAACTGTGCCAAAAGAACATCCTTGGCAGTGATTCTTTCGGTTAATTCACTATCGATATTATTCAGCAACATATTTGCTCCTGGTAAAACAACGATTGCATTATCTTTTTTTAGTTTGAAAATAGAAGCAACACCAGTAAAAATATTTTTTTCTGTTGTCACAGCACTTACATCGATATGTTCATTTTCTAAGTGCTTATAAACCTTCAAACCAAAGGTGTCATCGCCGATTTTTCCAATCAAAGAAACCTCAGCTCCTACTCTGGAAGCTGCAACAGCTTGATTAGCACCTTTACCTCCAACATAATAATCAATAGTCTCTCCTAACAGAGTCTCACCAATTTTTGGCAATCGATCTGTTTCCATAACCATATCCATATTGATACTTCCTAAAACTATTACTTTATTCATCACGGACTCTCCTTACCTATATTTTCTTCAAATACTTATAGAAAGAACCCAGATGCTCTCTTTCAATTTCAGTGTACTCTGAAATTTTTTCAAAACCATGCTTCTTAAAAAAATGTTGCATGTTGCGGTTGGAATGATTTGTACTTGAATAAATATGCTTTCCATTTTTTTCTTTTATTCTATTTATTATATCATTTAGTAAACTTGATGCATAACCATTAGATAAATAAATTGGATTTGTTGCGATCCGTCTTAAACTATAGGTATTTTGATCCATCTTATCTAAAGTAGCAACTGCAACAATGTTATGATCCTCAACTAATTTATATAACGATCGATCGTAAATATCATGTTGAACGATGTGTTCGTTAGGATACAGGCTGGTCCATTGATGTACATCTGCCTGTTCCATATACTTTTTTGCTAATGCAAACAACTCATTAATCTCTCTACAATCTTTCAGCTCAGCCAATGCTATTTCCATGTGTACTCATCTCCGAAAAAAGTTCAGATTCTCAAATTAATAGGGTAGTAACAGAATTGATAATACAACGACACAAATAATTCCTATGATCGTTGGAACGCTTGTCCGTTTTAAAATACGAACTGGACTAACACCAACAGTTGATGCAACAATCATCACGACTGCTGCTACAGGTGAAATCGTTCTTGCTAAGTTCGCAATCATTTGCATTGGTAATGTAATCAAAATTCCATCAATTCCAGCTTTAGAGGCTATATCAGGAATTAATTCGATCACCGCATAAAACATTGCTAGCCCACCACCACTTAAAATGCCAAATAAAGTAGTCGCACCGCTGAAGATCAATGTTGTAACTAATCCAGCTGATGCTGAAGATTCAACAGATGCCATCAACTTATCAATAATTCCTAGAGATTGAACTGCCGTTGTAAATAAAGAACCACCAACAACGAGCATCACTACTTGACTAAATCCTTGTCCCATTCCTTTAAACATTTCTGCAGCAGAATCTTGAATTTTTTTATAGGATCTATGTCTAATTGTTTCAAATGCTACAGCAATGAAAAATGAAATAAACGTCAAAACAAAGATATCCATTTGAATCCCTTTAATAAACATGCTTGTAATACCAACAACTAAAATCAAGATCAACGGTAATAGAGGTAACAAAGCATAAATTTTCGGTGTATCTGACTCTTCTTGTTTCGCTAGTTCATTCGTTTCGATTGCAACAAATGCAGAGTCTCCTTCTTTTTTATCACAATATTTTTGCCAAAAATAATGTACTACAGCCATGATTAACAATGTAGGAATCGAAATTTTAGCGTTCCATGCAACATAGGTCAATAGATCATAATCTAAAGTTTGGGCTGCAATAACATTATCTGCTCCTAACGGTGTGGGCATGATTGTTGCTGTCATGGCAATTACACCCGCCGCAGTCAAAGAAGAAATTCCCATACTTGCTAACATTGGATATAAAATCGCCATCAAAATAATTGCTAAGCTAGAAGCACTCGGTACAACTAAAGACATTAAATTACCAACTAGAAAAACAAGTGGCACGAATAATGCCTTTGATTTTATTTTTTGTAGCGGTTTCACTAAAATATTCACGGCTACTTGATTGGCACCGATTACATTCATATAACCAGAGTAACCAAATAAAATCATGATCACGATCCCAGCTGAACTCACTTGGGCAATGATCGTATCTTTAAATTTCAAGAAAACATCAAAAAAAGCTAAACCTGTTCCTTCACCAGCTGGATAAAGCGGGTGCCCCAATAAAACTGCAAACAACAACAAAATCAATGCTCCACTGATCAAACTTAGGGCAGGATGATAATTCTTAATAATCAAATAAGCAACAAGAGCTAAAACAACTAGTACTAACAATGACTCAATCATAGTATGACTCCTTTTTTAATTTATTTTTTCTAAATTGGACACGACCCATTTTTGGAATGCTGGAATATCGATATCTAGACACGCAGTTGCATTCGTTGTATCGTGGTATTTCATTTTTAAATCCGCTACGGTTGCACCTGATGCTGGACCATCTAAAGCGATTTCAATAAAAGTTTCTTGAACTGTAAATAAATCTGGATCAGTTAAATAAGCAATCGCGCAAACATCGTGCATTTTTAGACCAGTCTGTAAACTACCACCACGATAGTGTTGGAATAACGAGTAAAACATATTGCCCACTTTACCAAATGTTTTGATTTTTTCTGTTTCATTTTTTGTCAATACTGCTGTACTGGTAACGTCTAAGCCGACCATCACAATTGGAAGATCTGATTGGAAAACAATTTGCGCGGCATGCGGATCGACATATGTGTTAAATTCTGCACTAGTATTCGTATTCCCTCTTGATAGTGAACCGCCCATCATCACGATTTCTTTGATATTTTGTTTTGTTTCTGGATACATACTTAAAAGCAAAGCAATATTTGTTAAAGCAGCAATAGGAACTAACGTGATCGGTTCTGGACTAGCGAGAATACATTCTTTCATGGCTTCTACAGCGTGAATATCAAGAGTTTTAGTCGTAGCTTTTGGAAAATCATATCCATCCATCCCACTTTCTCCGTGAATTTCTGCAGAATCTTCCAGCTGGATCAATAGCGGTTTGTCACAACCTTTTGCAACTGGTACTTGTTTCTCAAAAAATGACACTAATTTCAATGTGTTTTCCGTCGTTTTGTGTACGTTTACATTTCCGGCAACAGTGGTTAGTAACTTAACCTCTAATTCTGGATGATTAAGGGCAATCGATAACGCTACTGCATCGTCTATTCCTGGGTCTGTGTCAATAATGATCGGTCTTTTTTCTTTCACCATAAATCCTTCCTCCTTCTTAGGTTAAGCGCATTACCAAAATGATATAAAAAAATACCTTTTTACTAATTAAAAAAGTATTTTTTAGATTAATCGCTTAACCTATCTGTCTATTATGATAGCGTTTTATTTTTTGTTAGTCAATAACTATTTTATTTTTTTTACACTTTCCCCTTTAAACAGACTCGGCTTCAAAACAATCGACGTGGCTTTTGTTTTTTTCTTTATCAGCATTTTTTTTAAAAGAGTGACTGCTTGTTCCGTCAAAGAGGAAATATTTTGCTCCACTGTTGCTAAGGAAGTACCTAAAATATCCGCTATTTCTAGACGGTCATATCCGATAACAGAAAGCTCGTCTGGAATCTTCTTCCCGCAGATCAATGCTTGTTTCAACACACCGAAAGCAACCATATCATTCGCTGTAATGACCGCTGTGACATCCGTTAATCCAAAAAGTTCGCTTGCCTTCTTAACACCACTGTTAAAACGATAACCCGTTTCAATAATGTAGTTTTCATCTACTTTTACATCATAACTTTTCAAGGCTTGTTTGTAGCCAGCTATACGTTCAAGTGTACTTGGCACCTTAACGTCTCCTGTCATAAAGGCAATGTTTCGATGACCATTGTCCAGAAGATATTCTGTTGAAAGTTTGCCTCCTTCTCGGCTATCAAAATATACTTGGTTAACGCCTTTAAAAGAAACCTGTCTATCCACTAAAACAAATGGTGCATCAATTTCCTTTAAAAAATGTTCTTGCTCTTTTTTGGATGAAAAAGATTCATTGGATAACGCAATGATCAAACCATCAACACCACGATTCAAGAGCATTTGGATCAGATTTTTTTCCACAGTAAAATCATCATTAGAATTGACAATGATAGTCAAATACCCCATCTCTCTAAATCGCTCCTCTAATTGTTTACAGAGCTTTGAAAAAAAAGGGTTCTCAATGTCCGGAATAACAACGCCTATCGTTTGAGACGCTTTTTTAGCAAGGCTTTGGGCTGCAATATTAGGAATATAATTCAATTCTTTTGCGATCGTCTTTATTTCTTGTTTCTTTTTTTCGGAGATTCTAGAAGGTTTATCATTTAAAACTAAAGAAACCGCAGCTTCAGATACGTTTGCCATTTTTGCAATATCTTTCATTCTGATTTTCATGACTTTCTCCTCTATTGATACAATTGTTTTTAGTTATTATTCCATAAAAAATCTGCAACAAGTTGATCTACTTCTTTATTTTCGTGCAATTGACTGTGTTGCGCTGATTTCCCGTAAAAAACTTTTTCTTGTACATCGTTACCATGTGATTTAAACAATGAAACAGGACTCAACGCATCAGCTACAGGAACGACTTCATCACTTAAGCTACCGTCTTTTAGATCTCCAGCAATGAGCAGCACGTTCATACTTTTAGATACTTTCTCAATTCCTTTGACATAATCAGTATACCGTTCACTTTTAACAGAGGGACCACTAGCAAGGATATCATCAAGCGTCTCACCATTAGATAATTCTACAAAGTTATTAAAAGGGGCTGCTATGCTGATAAATTTTCTAACCTTAGGCAGATTCTTATCATCACCATAAGTAGTTAAATAACGTAAAGAACTGGCGCCTCCCATAGAATGTCCAACTAAGTTAACCTCTTTAACACCATAATTAGCTTGAATATACGTCAAACAATTCTTGATCCACTCCGCTTGATTCCAGTCATTATTTTTATTATCTTTAAAGAGAACTTGGATACTGGCATTATTTTGATTTCCAGACACTTTGCCATCTGCCTGAACTTCTCCTTCTGGGTTAACTGTCAAAACTAGCTCTTTCTTGGTATGACCACTTACTTCCATTCTTTTGATCATTCTTCCGAAAGAATTGCTGCCACCGCTATATCCATGAATGAACAATGTAGGAATTGATGATTTAGGAATCGTTTCACTAGTTTCAGGACTTTTGGTAACTTGCTGTGTTTCTTTTTTAACTGTTTTTTTGCTGATACACCCAGTAAAAAATACCAAGAGACAGATAATTACTAATACATAAGACTTCTTTTTTTTCATTTTATCTCCTTTTCCGTTACGACTATAGTAAGAAGAGAGCAGGACAAAACTATAGTTAGTTTTGTTCCACTCTCTCTATGCCAAAACAGATGTGTTTCAGCTCTATACTTATTTAAATTGAATCGACTTGTTCAAAATCTAACTCAGTGCTTGTTTCACGACCAAACATGTCGATATTCACTTTTAATTTTTGACGTTCTTCATCAACTTCTGTAACTTCTCCTTCAAGACCAGAAAAAGCACCTTCAATAATGCGAACAGTATCGCCTAATGCAACGTCCAAATCAGATTGACGTGTGCTCATACCGATTGAACGTAAAATGTGGTTGATTTCTTCTTGTAATAACGGAGCTGGTTTACTTCCAGCACCATGTGAACCGACAAACCCAGTAACACCTGGTGTATTACGTACTACATACCAAGAATCATCTGTCATTGTCATTTCCACTAATACATATCCTGGGAATGTTTTATGAACGATTTCTTTTGATTTACCATTTTTTACTTCTGTTTCTGTTTCTTCTGGAACGACTACACGGAAAATGAAATCTCCCATGCCCATGCTTTGTGCACGTGATTCAATGTTTGCTTTTACTTTGTTTTCATAACCTGAGTATGTATGTAATACATACCAATTCTTTTCAAATGACTCCATCTCTGATTCGGCTCCTTTGTATTTAATAGTTGGTAGAACAATAAATTAAAAGTAACAAGGAATTCCTTGCACTCAGCTTCTTTTTTTCATGTGAAAATAAAAAAACCTCAGTTCCCCGAAGTTTTTCCTCACTCGTTATTATAGCACTATTTGCGCTGAAATACTAGTTTGAATTATTTAAGAATCAACGCAAAAGCTTTTTGGATCACTGTATCCATTACAAAGAATAATGCTGCAAAAATAATGGATGTTTCGATAACAACCAACGTGTCTTTGCGTAATTGTTTTTTCGATGGCCAAGTAACTTGTTTCATCTCATCTTTAACACTACGTAAAAATTTCATTTGAACTCCTCCATTTTCTATTTCGTCTCTTTATGTAACGTGTATTTTTGACAGTATTTACAGAATTTTTTGATTTCTAACCGCTCTCCACGTTTTCCTTCACTGACGGCTTTAGAATAGTTTCTGGAGCCACAATCTGAACAAGCAAGTGCTGATTTTTTTGTTGCCATTGTTCAACCTCCTCTATTCGCAAATTTACTCAATAACATTATCATTCTTTCTGCAAAATGTCAATGGATACTCAATAAACTATGGTTTTCTTTCAAATTATGTTATCATTAGCTTGTCAGATGAATTTAACCTACGGGGGGTCAAAATATGTTATTAAAATCCGTTGTTATCAAAAAGAAAAATCTTACAACTGTCAATGAATCATGCACTTTAGAAGAGGCTTTGAAAATCCTTGAAGATTCAGGATATCGTTGTGTGCCGATCTTAGATGAATCGGAAAAGATTTTTAGAGGAAATATTTATAAAATGCACATCTACCGCCACAAAGCAAACGGCGGAGACATGAATTTACCAGTTACTTATTTATTAAAAAATGCGACAAAATTTATTTTCGTGAACACATCATTCTTCAAAGTTTTCTTTACGATCAAAGAATTACCTTACATTGCTGTCTTGGATGAAAACAATTATTTTTATGGAATTTTAACCCATAGTACGTTATTGAATATTCTTGCTCAGTCTTGGAATATTCAACGTGGAAGTTATGTTTTGACAATTGCGACAACAGGTAAACAAGGAGATCTAGCTGCGATGACGAAGATTATCGCCAAGCACAGCAGTATTGCTAGCTGTATTACACTAGATATCGGTGAGGATGAATTTATCCGTCGTACCTTGATTACTTTACCAGCAGAAACAACTGAAGAGACCTGTGCTGTGATTGTTGAGAATTTAGAACGTAAGAATCTTAAAGTTGTTGAGATCGAAGATTTGCAAGCAAATGCTGAATAAAGTTCTAAAAAGAAGCCTTCCAATTTGAAAGGCTTCTTTTTTATCGTTCTTCACCAATAATACGGACTTCTGTTTCTAATACAACACCAAACTTTTCTTTGATCACTTGCTGGATATGGGCTATCAATTCCACATAATCTGTCGCTGTAGCCTGATCGATATTTACAATAAAACCTGCATGTTTTTCTGAAATTTGAGCACCGCCCCATTTCAATCCCTGCAACCCTGCATCTTGAATCAGTTTCCCAGTAAAATGTCCTTCTGGTCGTTTAAAGACACTACCGCAAGATGGATATTCTAATGGTTGTTTTGCCTCTCTAAGCTCAGTCAATTCAACCATTTGACCCTTGATTACACTATTTTCTCCTTCTTCTAAAGAAAAAGTCGCTTCTAACACAATACAGTGCCTGTCTTGAATCGCACTATGACGATAAGAAAATGCCATTTCCTCATTAGTAAAAGTTTGGATCGTTCCATCTTCCAACAATACATCAACACTTGTGAAAACATCTTTGATCTCTCCACCGTAGGCTCCTGCATTCATGTAAACTGCTCCGCCAATACTCCCAGGAATCCCACAAGCAAATTCAAAGCCCGTCAAATCATGATCTAAAGCAACATATGTTGTATCGATCAATTTTGCCCCAGCTTCAACGATGATCTGGTTTTTAGAAACAGAGATTTGCTTCATATGTTCCAACATGATCACCATTCCACGAATACCACCATCTCGTACAATTAAATTACTCGCATTTCCTAGAACAAGCCAAGGGATTTCATGATTTCTGCAGTATTCGACTAAAGTAGTTACTTCACCTTTGGATTTTGGAAAAGCTAAAACATCTACTGGGCCACCCGTTTTAGTAAAGGTAAAATTCATCAAAGGTTCATCAAATAATAACGTTATATCCGCTAGTTCATTCATCATTTCAATTTTATTCATCGAAAGTCGTTCCTTTCTTTCAAACATCCTATTTATTCTAGCATGCCAAAGAGAAACTTTCTAGTCTGAGTCTATAAAATATGTTCTTGATGCTTACGTAGCATCTGAGCGCAAAGCTCATGACTGGTAAAAACCTTTTCTTGTTTTAAAAGAGCCCCATCATTAGTTTGAACTGCTTTGACAAACGCTTCCACCATCTGCTCAAAACCACGTTTTTCTAAAGTTGTTGTCCAATCGCTAAACGTTTTTTGTTGAATCGCTTGCTGACTTTTGATTGTCAAGTCCGTTAGATTTTCTAAAACTAAAGTTCCCTCTGGACTTGTTAGCTGATAGGTTTCCGTATTTGCACCAGCGTAAAGATTCATTGAGGCGATTGCTGTTGTTGATTCTGTTTCAATGTGAAGCAATGCTCTTTTCAGCAAATTATTTTCCTCGATGATTTTTGTTTGAACATGTCGAATATCATCATCAAGCAAGTAAACAAGTGTGTCAGCTACATGTAAAAACAGATCGTAGATCACAAAATTAGCTGTATATTCTGAAGAAACTCGATTTTTTTGGATCAAGAGCATATTTTTATTTTCAACAGCTTTTAATTCTTCTACAAATGGCGCAAAACGACGATTAAAGCCGACCATCAACAGGAGATTTTTTTCTGCTGCTAAGGCTTGTATTTCTCTGACTTCTGCTAAGTTTTCACTTAAGGGTTTGTCGACAAACACATGGATACCTGCTTCCAGCAATTGCTTTACCACTTGAGCATGTACTTTGGTTGCTGCATGGACAAAACAAGCTCCTATCCCTGTTTGAATCAACTCTTCTGTTGAAGCGACCATTTCGCTAAAACCGTATTTTTCGCTGATTTCTTTGCGGGTTTGTTCATTTCGTGTAGAGAGTATAAATGTTGCTTGATCTCTTAGTTTTGCATACACAGGTAAATAGGCTTTTTGTGCAATATTTCCAAGACCGATAACGCCTATCTTCATAAAAATCCTCCTAGTTCAACACATTATTTTTCACTTCATTTTTGACTAACTGTTTTCTTTTGGATTAAATCATTGGATATTTTTTGGGCTATAAGTAAAATAGCAGCTGTAGCTAAAATAATCGGACTTAGATTTAATGGGAAGAATAACAGCATAAAGACCCCAACTGGTAATGGTGCCTTTATGATTGCTATAGCAATACTAGTGCTCACAATTGCAACAATCAATAAGCGATCCGTTTGAGGAAATAACTGTGATACAGCAAATCCTTGAATGATCGCAGAAAACACAATGGGAAAGATATCCCCACCGATCCAACCTGTATTCAGACATATTTGCAAGAATAATAATTTGATCAGTGCAACCAGCGTCAAAACTAAGAATGAAGCTTGGCTTCCAATAAATGGCGCAAGTGAAAGTGATAGTTGTCCAGAAAAAAGTAAATTAGGCAGAAAAATACCTATTAAAAAAATAGCTACTGAACCTATCAACGCTTTACGAATCGGAAACTCTTGCCAAAAATCTAAGCGTTTCTTTAAATAGTTAGTAATCAGATGATACGCTTGTCCAAATAATACCCCAAAAATAATCAACGGTAAACCTAACCACAAATCTTGCCATATCCATTTAGAATCACCCATTTTAGAAACAAATGAAGGTTGGCCCGTCATTTTCATCAAAAGAAAAAAAGTGATTAAACCATTAATAATAAACAACAGGTAAAAAAACCTTTTTTTCAACTTTTGTCCTTCATTTACAGCTCTTTTTTCATTATAGGTAAGTAAATACTTTTTGGGATTGAACAAACGTATTGCTTTCTCTTGAATAGATAAGCTTTTCAACTCGCTATAGTTAAAGTAATAATAGCGTAGCTTGTCTGCTTGCCAGACCGAAAAATAAATAACCGCACTTAGTAATCCCGCTTCTGGTCCCACACCTGCGCCAAAAATCAAGACGATAAGTGCAATCAACAAGCTACGGAACACACTGCTATAATCTAGCGTTTTTCTTTGTTTTAATTCTGTAACTGAATCATGAACTGTATGTGGCAAATTCCCCCATTTTGATCGATAAAAACCTAACAGAAAACCACCAATTAAAGTAACGCCTAAAATATATAGTACTCGAAAGTGGTTATTAGGAGAAACTAGATTCCACAGTAATTCAGAACCTATTCCCTCCAGTCTTAAAAAAATAAAAGACATAACACTTATAACACTGCTTAGTATAATTCCATAAATCAATAAACCAATCTCTTTTGCATTCAATTTTATAGATCCTTTCAGTACAAAGAAATTTAAATAGTTAGCTTCTTCTTTTCCTATAACTTTATCATAAATCTAAATACCTGAATACAAAAATGCTACTCGTTGATTTGATTCAGAAAGTTGACATAGAATAGCAAAATCTAGATTATGTATGTTAAACTATTCTAAAGTCTTGCTAAATGTTGCCAATTTCAAAGGAGGTCCTCAAGATGAAATGTATATCCTGGAATGTCAACGGCTTACGTGCCGTTGTTAAGAAGAACTTTATGGAAGTTTTCAATGAATTAGATGCAGATTTTTTCTGCTTACAAGAAACAAAACTGCAAGAAGGTCAAATCGACTTGGAGTTACCTGGTTACTATCAGTATTGGAATTATGCTGAAAAAAAGGGCTATTCTGGCACTGCAATTTTTGCAAAAGAAGAAGCAATGAGCGTACGTTACGGCATGGGATTTGAAGAACACGATCAAGAAGGTCGTTTGATTACTTTAGAGTATCCAACCTTTTTTATGATCACATGCTATACACCTAATTCACAAAATGAACTAAAACGATTAGACTACCGTATGACTTGGGAAGATGCTTTTCGAGAATACTTAAATGAGTTAAGTAAAGAAAAACCTGTGATTCTTTGTGGTGATTTAAACGTCGCTCATCAAAATATCGATTTAAAAAACTGGAAAACAAATCAAAAAAATGCTGGGTTTACACCTGAGGAACGTGGGAAGTTCACAGAATTATTAGATAGTGGATTTATCGATACGTATCGCCATTTTTATCCAGATCAAGAAGGTGTTTATTCTTGGTGGAGTTATCGTTTCAATGCTCGGAAAAATAATGCTGGATGGAGAATCGATTACTTTGTCGTTTCTGATGGATTGAAAGAAGCTTTAACAAGTGCCAAGATCCATACTGAAATTACTGGAAGCGACCATTGCCCAGTTGAAGTTGATTTGACTATTTAAAGTAGAAAAAAGGAACGTTTCATCGATTTGATGTCCGTTCCTTTTTTCTATCTAAATTTGCTACTTCGTATATCCGTTTTCTTTCATTCTATCTTGATTAACAAATTTGACCATCGACGTTTTTCCTAAACGAAAACCAAATTTTTCATAAAAGCCTTCTTTACCTGGACTTGCGTAAAGTATGACATTGATTTTTTCCATATTTTTTAGCAACTCTTCTAATATTACTCTTCCAAGACCAAGACCTTGAAATTCTGGATCAATTGCAATATCATAAGCTGCTGCTTGATAACAGCCGTCAGATATGAGGCGACCACAACCAATCAATTCATTATTCTGCATATCAAAAATTAGGATGATTTTATAGCTGTTTTCAAACGCTTTTTGATGCAATTCAGGTGATTTAGTTCCCATACCAGCTTTTTTTAACACATTTAAAATTTGTATTCCTTGAATATATTTTTTACTAGTCTCAACTTTATACTTCATAAGTCTCCTCTTTTTTTGTTTTTCTATTTCCAAATGTAGTAGCACCAATTACTCCGATCAATGTTACAAATATCCCTATTATATGATAACTTTTCAACGTCTCATTCAAAACAAAAACACCTGCTAAAGTGGTGATGACTGGTGTTAAGTTAGCCAAAACACTTATTTTAGATGCTTCAATTTTTGAAAGAGCATAATTTGACAGTAGTGAACTAACAAATGAAGACAGTACTCCTAAATATAAAATACCTATAAAGAAAAGTGGTGATTTTAAGGGCGTTATATAATCTAGAGATATCCCAGAAACTATCCGTACACTAACCGACATGATTGAAAAAATAACAAAACCTATAAATGTCATAACATAAGTTAACATGTAAAATGAATAGTCTTTCGTTAGCTTTCTAGCAAAAACACTATAGAATGCATTGGATAGTGCTGAAAAAATCAGTAGACTTGTTCCTAAAATTGAAAAACTTAGTGCATCTTTACTATTCATGAGAGAAATATAAACTATCCCTACGATAGATAATAAAATGCTAACTCTTTGCAGTGCGGTTGTTCTTTCTTTCAATATAATTCCCGCTAATATCATCGTAAAAATTGGGACAGTCGCTTGAATAATACCAGCCTCAGATGAAGATGAAAAAGCTAAACCAAAAACTTGAAACGCAAAAAATAAAATTGGATAAAACAAAGCTAATGGAAAAATGTTTTTTACATCTGCAACCGTTACTTTAAACTGAACTTTTTTCAGTAAAATAGGAATTGATGCCACTAGCCACGCAAAGAAAAATCGATACATCAGTATATCTATGGGCGAAAGTGTTTTTAAGGTGATTTTAACAAACATGAATGAAAAGCCCGTTATGATAATTTGTACTGCGGCAGCTAAATAAGCTTTTTTTATTCCGGACATAACGATTAATTCTCCTTTCATTATTAACTACTTGTATTGTAGTAAAGATTTTTTTCTGCTACAATACAAGAAATCCTCATCTGTCCTAGGACAAAAAAGGAGTTTGTATGTTTAAATATTTAACTATCTCTAATGATTTAGTAAAAAAAATCCAATCCGATCAACTAGTCGCCGGTCAAAAGCTTCCAGCAGTTCGAAAATTAGCTAATCAATATAATTGCAGTAAGCAGACTGTGACGCAAGCTTTAAAAAAACTAGAACTTGAACATTTTATATATGCTAAAGAAAAAAGTGGTTACTTCGTGGTTCAAAAACAACTAGAAGAACCCAAAATACTAGATACCGTTTATGATTTTTCAAGCTCATCACCAAATCGACAACTTTTCCCTATCAACGATTTTCAACATTGTTTCAATCGAGCAATCGATACTTATCAAAATGAATTATTTCTCTATGGTACTGCTCAAGGGTTACCAGAACTTATTAAAACCCTCAAGATACAGCTTGAAAATACACAAATATTTGCGGATCCAGAATGCATGTATATCACGTCTGGAATCCAACAGGCACTCAACATTCTTTGCCAAATGCCTTTTCCAAATAATAAAACTGCTATTTTAATAGAGGAACCTTCCTATTCACTACTGATTGAATTACTCAAAGTCTATCACTTGCCAGTATTTAGTATCCAAAGAACAAGTAAAGGTCTAGATTTTGATGAGTTAGAACGCTTATTTAAAGAAGAATCCATAAAATTTTTTTACACTACGCCTAGATTTCACAACCCTTTAGGAGTCTCTTATACCAAGCAAGAAAAGCTGATGCTTATTCAACTAGCAAGGAAATATGATGTTTATCTCCTTGAAGATGATTACTTAGCCGATTTTGATTTGGATAATAAAAATGACCCTATTTTTACAAATGATATCTATAACAAAACCATTTATCTAAAAAGTTTTTCAAAGATTATTTTTCCCGGTCTTCGTATTGGAGTTGTTGTCTTACCTCCTGCACTAAAAACTACTTTTTTTCAGTTTAAAAAGTGCGCAGATATTGATAGCTCTATGTTTTCGCAAGGCGCGTTGGAGATTTATATCAACAGCGGAATGTATGATTATCATTTGAAAAATGTTCGTAATGCTTACTTTGAAAAAGCCACTGCATTTAATCAATCTGTCCAACAACATCCTTTAGCTAAATGCATTGACATAGCCCCTCCGCTAGCGATGAAAACCCACCTTTTATTGCCTCCAGTGATTCAAGTTGATTCTCTAATCAAAGCGCTCAAAAGTAAGGGTGTTTTACTAAAAAAAGCGGACGCTAATTATTTATTACTACCTAAATCTAAACGAGAAAATAGTTTGATGATTGAACTGGCAACGATTAATTTATCCATGATTCATTCGGGTGCTACGCTCTTAATGGATGAGATCCAAAAACAAATGATTCTAAAAACAAGAATCACGTAAACGAAACAAAATCAAAACATTTAGCATTTTAACTATGCGTTTTTTGTTTAGTTTCCATTAATTTTTTTCTATTGCACTTACCAAATATCCAAGATTTTGTTATACTACATGTATGAATTAATTTTGAACTGAAAGGGATAATGAACATGAATTTTTATTCCATAGACTTTGAAACAGCCAGTTACGCTAAACATAGCGCTTGTTCTGTTGCTTTAGTAAAAGTAGAAAATAACCGAATCGTTGATGAATACTACTCACTGATCAAGCCAGAAACAGATTTTTTCTGGAAAAATATCCAGATTCATGGAATCAAACCGGAAGATGTGGCGGATGCACCTAAGTTTCCTGATGTTTGGAAACAGATCCAGTCTTGTTTTAAACCGAATAGTTTAGTTGTTGCTCACAATGCCCCTTTTGACTGTGGTGTTTTAGCTGGTTGTTTGGATTATTATGGCATTGATCAACCAAATTATCTTTCACTTTGTACAGTGAAAACAAGCCGTAAGTTATTTCCAGAATTACCTAATCATAAGCTAAACACGATTTGTGATAACCTAGATATTCAATTGAACAATCACCACGATGCTTTAGAAGATAGCCGAGCTTGTGCTGAAATTCTGCTGTATCAAGAGAAACATTTTGGTGTTGAGCCATTGAAAAAATTAGTTACAATAAAATAAAGAAAAGCCGAATCAAGAACAACTTGTTCTTTTGATTCGGCTTTTCTTTATTTTTCTAAAATCTCAACGATTTCATCCATATTTTTAGAACCAAAAACGATGTTTTTATCATCAATGATCATTGCTGGAACGCTCATGATTTTCTTCTCTGTCTTCAATTCTGGAAACACACCAATATCGATCATTTCAGCTTCAACATTATGATTGATTGAAGCAATTCGCTGACACGCTGCTACAACATCTGGGCAGTAGTGACAAGTCAATGAAACGAAAATCTGTACTTTTTTCTTTGGTAGTTCTTTGATTTTGTTCACGACCGGCTCTTCTATCGGTTGTCCAGCACTTCCAACATTATAAACAGCTAAAACAATTGAGTTAACTTCATGACCACTTGGAATGCCACTAAATTTGATTCCTGTGTATTCGCCTTGATCGTTTAAAACTACCACACTTGGTAACTTATCAATACCATATTTAGCTTCTACGTCAGAATCAGCACCTTTTTGAACGGTTTCCAAAAGAATTTTATCACTTAATGAGGCAAACTCAGTTAAGAAAGAGTTCAATTCAAGTGATTTTTCTTCACTACTATCCATAACCTGTAATAAGGTTACATTTTTTGTTAATTTTCCGAAAATACCGCCTAGTTGCTCTCTCATTGCATCAGGGAACCATGTGTTATTTCCGCTAGTTGCTTTAGCAGTTTTCTTTTCTGCTTTTGGTTGTATTTCTTTATTTTCAGCATGTTGTTTTGCTAAGCGTTTTTCCATACGTTCATTGACGATTGGCAAACCGGCTTTTGTTTTTTCTTCTGTTACATATTTTTGTGCATTCGTTGCAGCGATTGCACCATCTGCAACAGCCGTCACGATTTGGCGTAATTCTTTGATACGTAAATCTCCCGCTGCATAAACGCCAGGAACATTGGTTTCCATATTTTCATTTGTCGGTACATAGCCGCGATCTAACTCGACTTTGCCTTCAAAAATTTCTGTGCTTGGTTTATTTCCAGCAAAAACAAACATCCCAAAAGTGCTATCTGCTGGCGCTTCATATGTTGTTTCTTCACCAGTTTCATTATTAACAAAAACAGCTTTACGAACAAAGTCATCTCCAGTGATTTCTTTGACTTCTGTATTGTAGACGATTTTGATGTCTGGATGTTGTTTGGCTGCTTCTGCTGTTAGTTTTGCGCATGTAAAATCAGGTTCTCGAATGATCATCGTCACTGATTTACCATAACGAGTTAAATAAACTGCTTCCTCTGCTGCTGCATAGCCACCACCAAGTACGAAAATATCTAGGCCTTGGAAGAATTCACCATCACATGTTGAACAGTACGCAATTCCGCGCCCCGTAAATTCAACTTCACCTGGGAAACCGATTTTTCGAGCGGAAGCACCAGTTGCGATAATCACAGCGTATGCTTGATAGGTTTTTGTTGCAGACTTGACAGTTTTTACTGTTTGGCTTAAATCAACATCAATAATTTCGTCTGTTGCAAATTCAACACCAAAATCTAACGCTTGTAAACGCATATCCTCCATCAATTCAGGTCCTGTTGTTGCTCGGATTGCAGGATAGTTCACGATTTCAGATGTTGTTGTAACTTGCCCACCAATCTTGTCCTTTTCAATAATTAATGTGTCTAACATCGCACGTCCAGCATAAATACCTGCTGATAAAGCCGCTGAACCGCCGCCGATCACGATCAAATCATAAATTTCTTGGCTCATATCTGTTCTCCTTTTATAAAATTCATTGTTTTCAGTCTGAAAATTTTAAGAAAGACTCCCCAAATAAGGAAGTCTTATAGTTACTTATTAGAATGTTTAGATTTTACCAACTAAGTCTAAACTAGGCGCAATTGTTTCTTCGCCTGGTTTCCAGTTTGCTGGACAAACTTTATCGCCATGTTCTGCTACAAATTGAGAAGCTTCTAATTTACGAACTAGCTCATCTGCGTTACGGCCGATTCCCATGTCATTGATTTCGTATGATTTGATTTCGCCTTCTGGGCTAACAATAAATGTTCCACGATATGCTTGACCTAAATCTTCATTTAAAACGCCGAAGAAACGAGCAATTTTGCCACTTGGATCAGCTAACATAGGATATTTGATTTTACCGATCGTATCTGTCGCATCAGCCCACGCTTTATGAACAAAGTGGCTATCTTCAGATACTGAGTAAACTTCACAATTCAACTCTTTTAAATGATCATAGTGATCTTGCATGTCGCCAAGTTCTGTTGGACATACAAATGAAAAGTCAGCTGGATAGAAGAAGAAAATACTCCATTTACCTAATACGTCTGCTGTTGATACTTTGATAAAGTCTCCATCTTGGTATGCATCACATTCAAAGTCTAATAGTTTTGTGTTAATCAAATTCATGTATAATTCCTCCTAAATTTTAAAAGATAGCCCTTACAGCTAATCATTTTTTCTACACTCTTAGCGTATCAATTTAAAATTATTATGTCAATAGAATTATTATAGTTTAGTTATTTTATTTTTGGTATTTTCGTCCTCTCTTTGAGAAAATGACTCTTTCATTCTCAATAAGGTGAAAATTTTCTATTTAAAGATCCTTTAATTTAACAGACACACTGTAATAAATACAATTCAATCCATGTCAGTCCATTATTAATCTGGTATACTTAACACAAAAATAAGAATTGGAGCGCGTCAAGATGAAAACAATCGGATTATTAGGTGGTATGAGTTGGGAAAGTTCGGTTGACTACTATAGATTGATCAATGAAACAATCAAAACTGAACTAGGCGGATTACATTCTGCTAAATGCATTTTATTTAGCGTTGATTTTCAAGAAATCGAAACATATCAATTTTCAAACCAATGGGATAAAAGTGGTGAGCTCTTAGCAAATGCTTGCTTTTCTTTGGAAAAAGCAGGTGCGGATTACATCGTTATATGTACCAATACTATGCATAAAGTTGCTGACACGATCCAACAAAAAATCACGATTCCAATTCTTCATATTGCTAAAATGACCGCCGCTGAATTAAAATGCAAGAATGTAAGAAAGGTCGGCCTGCTTGGTACAAAATTTACCATGGAAGAAGATTTTTATAAACAAATTATTGAAGATAGTGGAATCGATGTCATAATTCCAGATCAAGAAGATCGCGAACGAATCAGTACTATTATCTATGAAGAACTGTGTTTGGGAAAAGTTACAGATGCTTCTAAGCAGTTTTATATAGATGTTGTAAGTAAGTTAAGTCAGCAAGGCGCTGATGGGGTTATTTTAGGTTGCACGGAAATCGGTATGCTGATTTCACAAAGTGACACGGCGATTCCAATTTTTGATACAACTAAAATCCATGCTATACAAGCGGCTTTGCATTCTTTAGACGACTAAATTAAAAGAAATAAAGTAAAAGTCATCCGCTTTTACTTTATTTCTTTTTGGGTTTTACCAGAAAAATTCTTTTAGCACGTTTATTACTTCTACATTTTCAACTAGTTCACTATGACTGCTTGCTTTACCTTTAATCAGTATTTCCTGATAGTCAGATACTTGATTCTGATAAATATACCGACCAGAAAATACACTTTGTACAGGAACTATATTATCTGAAGCTGTCTCCCCAACTTCTCCAGCAATATTCAGCATTTCAATCATATCTGGGATATTTTTCTTATTTTCTAAATAGTTTTGAAGTAGCTCTCCTATTTCCTTTACTTGAGTAAATGATGTGGTCGCCGCATTGTATTTTTTTGAGGTATCATTATAGGGGGTTCCCAGCGTTATCAATTTAGCCAATTTAGGATCTTCAGGCTGCTGAAATTCTTCCAGATACGAAGTAATCACTAACCCACCATTAGAATGACCCAAGTAGTTGTATGTTTCAAATGAGTATTTTTTTTGAATATAACTCAGTGCTAGTTGATACCATTTTCCTTGAATAGGTAAAGTTTCGTTACTACTATCTTTAAATGCAATCACGACGATAGGATGTTGCGCTGAACTTGTCAGCTTTCCTCTGGAAGTTACCGTATCATCTGTTGCTACGGTAACTTTCAGCACATCAGTTTTAGGATCTAATGCCTTGATCAATCCATTGAAACGATTCACCGTTCCATTCGTTCCTGGAACAAAAATTGTTGGCGTTTGAATTTCCAAAGGTTCACTTTTTTGTTTAAATTTTTCAGCAAATGCCGTTAAACTTTTTTGAAATAAAAGAAAGAGCATCAGAACTACACCTACAATCAAAAGTATTTTTAGGAAGCGTTCCTTTTATGTTTTTATTATTCTTCATGGCATTCTTCTCCTATCTTGAAAAAATTTACACCTTGAAACTTAAATAAAGACTAAACACAAAATAAACACATGTTTAAGAAATCAAAAACGTTTCATCCATATTCTTGTCTTTGCCAAAATGTTTACCATGAACATCAATCGTTGCATGCCATTCTTTACATAAATCATGAGGGACTCCTTCGGTCAAATGAATAAAGTCTTTCCGCATTTCTTCGTAAGTCTTATATGGACCAAAACCTAAACGGTTAAATAAACGAATCGCGTATTGGTCTGCAATAAACACGTTTCGTTCAAAAATATAAAGTAACATCGCATCAGCTGTTTCTGAGCCGACGCCCTTGATTGTCAGCAGCTCTTTTCTAAGTTCATCGGTTGAGTATGTCAAGAATTTATCAAAATCTCCCCCATGAGAAATAAACCAATTGATTAATTCTTTGATATAGTTACTTTTTTGTTTAAAAAAACCTGCTGGTCGGATTAGTTCTTGCAAGGTTTCCAACTTGATCTCCTGAAGTTTTTCCACTGTTAGATGAGGTGCTAAATTGCCTAACGCCTTATGAGCATTCTTTTCAGTCGTTTGCTGGATCAGAATCATTGAAACCCAATCTGCTATACGATTAGTATCTTCCCACCAGTATTGGAAACCATAATGTGCTACTAAACTATTCAGCACTTGCAGTTTTTTGTTATCACTTTTCATCTTTCTCCACTCCTTTATTATGGCATAAAAAAACTTAGATCAACATAATTAAATCTTGACCCAAGCCTTGTTATTTTTATTCAGTTATTTCTTTTTCTTTTTTGATCATGATCACACCATCACCTAAGGGTAATAATGTTGAAGTCAAATCTGGATGGGTCATGACTGTATCTAAAAATTGATTCAACTTTCTATGGATCGTTCTTTGACTACGTGGAATCTCTTCGATTGGGTCTAAAATCGTTCCCGCTTGAAAAACATCATCCACCATTAATACGCCGCCAACACGTAACAAACGTAAACATTCCGGTAAAAATTCGATATATTTGGATTTAGCACTATCCATAAAGATAAAATCATAAGGCCCCTCTAATGTCGGTAAAATTTCCGCTGCCTGACCTTCCAATAGCGTGACTTTATCACTTAATCCTAGACGCTCATATGTTACCTTAGCTTTTCTGATCATCACATCGAATCGATCGATCGTAGTGACATGCCCATCTTCACCCACATATTGTGCCATCAAGCTAGAAGAAAAACCGATTGCAGTTCCAATTTCTAAAATATTCTTGGGTTTGATTTGATCTAAGAAAAACTGCAAAAATACAACGGTTTCATGAGGTATGATCGGTACTCCTGCCTCGTTTGCTTCTGCTTCGATTTCACCCAGTTCACCTTGAATTTTTTTTTGTTTATTTCGCATAAAATCAACGAGCTCTTGTTTCACCACTGGTCGATGCATCATTTCGTTTCGCATGTTATTGCTCCTTTGCTCCTGCGGTTACTCGTCGCAGAATGACTTTGCTCCTGCGGTTACTCGTCGCAGAATGACTTTGCTGTGAATCACAGCGAATAATTTTTGAGCTGATGTTAAACAGTACAAGGAATATCCCTGGTTCTCTGTATAAGTGGTCTTAAACTTATTTTTACATCAGATTTAAAATTGAGAAAAATTCACTCTTCTATTATACGAATTGAAGGATATGATGTCAAAAAATAATTTTTGTTTTTTCACTAATACAGCTTTATTCTTTACTAATCTTTTTAGCAATTCGTTCATTCATTTTTCTTTTTAATTCGTTGATCCGTGTTTTCGCTTGCATTTCATGCAAGGTATTTTCAGCAAATGACCCGACATCTTCTCCGACCAATTGTAATACGGGTATATTATTTGCAGCACCTTCTTCAAAAAAGTCTAATAGTTCCAACATCGGTGGCAGCATGTCCATCCCATCGCCTGCGGTAAATTCCCATAAAAATTTTTGAACTTCTTTGTAAACGATTTGATACTCAGAAGGAAGTTCCTTTAAACGAGCCATTTGTTTATTGTATTCTACCTTATCTGCGTGAACTTGTTTGAAATAATTGATGACATTTTTATTTTTCATCATCTGTTCCCTCCTTTAATCTTTCGATTTGACCTGAAATAAATGCCCAGCGTTGCCAAAATATTGCAAGTTCTTCTCGCCCTTCTTTATTTAACGAATAAAATTTGCGCATTGGCCCAACAGCGGATTTTTTCTTTGTGACGGTAACTAAGTTCTTTTTTTCTAAACGTAAAAGAATCGTATAGACCGTTCCTTCAACGATATCCTCAAACCCATATTCTTGTAAATTATTCGTTATTTCATAGCCATATGTTTCGTGCCGATTGATAATTTCCAGAATAACTCCTTCTAAAACGCCCTTGAGCATTTCTGTTGTCCCGTTCATAATTCTCATCACCTATTCTTTCTTAGAATACTTTAGACTTGTTTGGCTCACTCTACTACTAAGTAGTATTAAGTACAGGTATATAGTATAACTTAGTAGATAGAATGTCAACTACTTTGTTTTACTAGGTAGTTACTCTTGAAAAAAGCACCTGTCGCAAAACTATTTTCTAGTTTTACGACAGGTGCTTTTTATTCTGCTTCTAATAAAGTAAGCCAACCAACTCTTCTTTTTCAATGTTACCAAAATACTTTTTAATATCGATCTTAGCTACAGCCTCTTCAAGAGCTGATTTTTCATATTTAGTACCCGTCAAAATGTCTTCTACATCTTTGATTTCACCTAATCCAAAGAAATCTCCAAAGATCTTGATTTCTTTGATTTCTCCATCTTCCACATTCATCTGAGCATCAATGGAACCAATTGGGAAACGCTGATGACGCTCCAAGTTAAAAGCTGGTGATTTTCCATAATTCCAATCCCAATTACGATAATATTCGTCTGAGATCTTGTTGATTTTTTCCCAATCTTCATCTGTTAGTTCATATGTTTTTACTTGATCCACTGAATCGACACCAAAAATTTTCAGCAAGATATCTTCACGAAATTCTTCTGTCGTCATATCTTGTTTATCTGCTGGTAGAAATGGCTTGATATTTGTTACACGAGAACGAACAGATTTAATCCCTTTAGATTCGATTTTATCTTTACGAACTTTTAGTGTATTGACTACTTCATCGATATCACTATCAAACATTAAGGTACCGTGAGCAAACATCCGTCCAGCCGTTGCGTACATCGCATTTCCAGAGAACTTCATTCCATCAATCACTAAATCGTTACGCCCTTTTAATTCAGCACCAGAAACACCTAGCTCATGTAATGCTTGAATGATCGGTTGTGTCACTTTCGCAAAGTCGCGGAAAGAATTACCATCATCTGGCATAATAAAACTAAAGTTCAAGTTCCCATGATCATGATAAACAGCGCCACCACCACTTAAACGGCGAACAACATGAATCCCATGATCATCTACATATTCTTTGTTGATCTCTTCAATCGTATTTTGATTACGACCGATAATGATCGATGGATCATTGATGTAAAACAAAAGAATCGGTTCATCCAAAGGTTTTTCTTTCAATAAATACGTTTCTATCGCTAAGTTGACTCTTGGGTCGTTGTTGTCATTGGGTACAAAAATCACATTTACCACTCCTTAAATTTGAATAACTAAATTTTTCTCTGCTAAACTAACGGATACTTGGTTACCAGCGGCTTTTTCAGCTTGTCTTCTCAGCTCTTCTAATGATCCATGTTGTGGTAAATGGGTTAAAATAAGATTTTTGACTTGAGCTGCTTTTGCAATTTCCCCTGATTCTTTTGAAGTGAAATGGGCATGATGGTTTTCATTTCCTTCAAATAGATAAGTGTCGGCTAAAAAAACATCCGCATCCTTCGTAAACTCAATAAAACTTTCTAGATAGCCAGAATCACCTGTGAAGACAAACACTTTCCCAGTCTTTGCTTCTACAAAACGCATCGCGTAACAAGGTACAGGATGGATCGTTTTCATGAAGGTTATGAGAAAAGGGCCTAATTTTAACTCTTCTGCTTCAAAATAGGGAACTGCTTTAGACACTTCAGGCATATTCAACGCTTGAAAATGCACAGGATCATCCGTATGTCCGTAAATCGGTAAAACAGGTGTCGGTTCCATTACCGGATATAATTGGCGATAGTACTGCAACACACCCAGATCTGCGATATGATCATAATGATAATGAGACAAAATTACTGCATCTAATGCTAAAGGATCAAGATGCTCTTCTAAATTGATTAAGGTTGTGCTTCCAGCATCTAACAATAGCTTAAAACCATTTGATTCTAGCAAGTAAGAACTGGTTCCTTCTCCTTTATAAGGATAAGCACCTAAACAGCCTAAAACGGTTATTTTCAACTCCATCGACCTCCTTGATTCGTCTTCACTTAATGGTAACATAAAAAAGGAAAATGCAGATAATTATTTATACTTCAAAATTAAAACTAGTTATTTTTTAAACTTACTAATAACCAAAGATTTGTACACATAATAAAAAACAGAACAAATCTAATTAAAGACTGCTCTGCTTTTCTAACTCTCTAATTAATTTATTACAGGTGTACTTTTTTCTTCACGAGCTGTATCGTAAAAACTTGCGATAGCCACATTATGATAAGGAATCACCCATAATAAACCAATCCCGAAGGTTAATATACCAATGAAAAACCAGCCAATGAAAGATAATTGTAATAAGAAATATTGCCCAAAACGACCTTTCATTAGAGCTAACGCATATTTGATTGTATCTCCAACTGGTAATGTACTATCATCGATTTTTACCCAAACAGCGAATTGAAAAACACCACTGACAAAAACGCCTATGAAAGCCGCTAATACAGTAAATAAAAGAATCATCAAAGCCACTGTTACATTTACAGTAGCTTCTCCTTGAATTTCTTTCAATGGAATTTTATTAACCATCATACTAAAGTATAAAGCCACTCCAGAAGTTAAAAGAATCGGTAATAGTATAATTAAGTTCAGTAACGCACCAATGATTGCTTGAATAAGGTTGATCAATAACATTGGAATATAGAATTTTCCTTGAAACATGATACCTAACATACTTGCATCCACTTTTCTTCCTCTTAGTACTTCTAATGCACAATAATAAGTTGCATATGTGATTGCAAAGAAAATGAAGTTATTCAGTAAAAACGAGATAATATTTCCTGTAGCACTATCTTCTGGTACTCTTACAATCATCGATACCACTGCACCAATCAACATAGTGATCAATGCGGCTAAAAAAGTAATCCAAGCCATTGTTCCCCATTGATCTTTTAATGATATTCGAGCTTGTTCTCGATGCATCCCATTCGTAATTTGACTTTTCATTTAAAATTTCTCCTTTTGATTTAATAACTGCGAAGCTTATCGACAGTTTCTTTGTCTAAGCGCTTCACAACTTCTGTAACTAATTTGACAGTATTTAAATAATCATCTTCATGAATTATTGATGTATGAGAATGTAAATAACGTACAGGAACTGTGATTGCTAGTGATGGTATGCCATTTCTAGTTAGATGCATTCTGCCAGCATCAGTTCCACCACCTGTGATCACAGTATATTGGAAAGGAATATTATTTTCTTCCGCCACTTGAATCACAAAATCACGTAATTTTTTGTGTGGAATCATCGATGCATCGAAAATCAAGATTTGAGGACCTTTTCCTAATTCAGAATCAGCTTCTTTTGGCGTCATGCCTGGTGTATCTCCTGCTGTTCCAGTATCAAGGGCAAAAGCAATATCTGGGTCAACTAAATACGTACTTGTTTGCGCACCACGTAAGCCAACTTCTTCTTGCACATCGCTACCAGCAAATAAGATATTCCGATGTCCCTCTGCTGCTAGATTTTCTAACACTCTTAACGATACTGCCGTACCAATACGATTATCCCAAGCTTTGGCTAACATAAATTTCGTCCCATTCATCCGACGATATTCAATATAAGGGGTGATCATATCGCCTGGTTTGATGCCCCATTCAGCAACTTGTTTGTCACTCGATGCACCAATGTCGATAAACATATCCGCTACATCGTAAGGTTGTTTTCTAGCTTCCGCTGTCAATACATGTGGTGGTTTTGAACCGATCACACCATGAAATAGTTCACCTTTACCTGTTTTGATTTGAACTTGTTGTGCTAGCATTACTTGTCCCCACCAACCGCCAAGTGTTTGAAATTTAATAAACCCTTTTTCTGTGATTTGTGTCACCATAAAACCAACTTCGTCTAAGTGTCCTGAGAAGAAGACTTTTGGTCCTTCTTTGTCGCCGACACGTTTGGCAATAATACTACCTAAACCGTCATACATGATTTTATCTGCAAAAGGTTCTGCGTATTTTTTAAATATCTCTCTGACTTCTCCTTCATTGCCAGGTACTCCTTTAGCATTGGTCAAATCTATTAACAAACGTTCTTCTTTTTGATCCAAAATATTCCCTCCTAAATTTAAAAGCGTAGCGGGCTCGACCTGCTCCAACCCAATTAACATTAATCATATTATATCACTTCTTAACACTCTTGAAAAATTAACTGTGTATGGAAAAGGTCAAAAGTAAAAGTGATAAAGAATGCCCATTTACTGGGTATTCTCTATCACTTTTTTGCCTTCTCTAAGAAATTATCTTTTATCTAATTGTTTTTTTCTGAAGTAATAAATAACGTAATACCCCAGAAAGCTGATAATCAAACTATTTCCTAAAACAGTGTACCAGTTTTCAACCTGTTCATTTGTTCTCGGTAGTTTTTTCTTAACAACTGCAGATGTTTTTGGGAAATTGTTACCGCTTGTTTTCACTTTAGTATTTTCTTTTGGTACTTTAGGGTCAATGATAGGTGGTACAGATTCTTTCTCATAGACGTAGATAATTTTTTGTGGAGCTTCTGTAAACATGACTTCATCTATTCCAACTAGTGGATCTATCCTATTTCTTAATTGAGGTGTTGGTTTTTGCACCTCTTTAAAGCGATAGCCTTTGATTTCTTTTGCTTTAACGGTTTGTTTTGTGCCAACTCTTCCCTTTAATAAACCATCTTCATCGATCGTATTGCCTTTTGTATCCACATGCTGGAATAAAATCTCTCCCATTATATGCTCATTTTCTACAGTTAACACAACACTCAAATGCTCTGGATCGATCGTAATAGCTTCCTCATACCCTTCCAGATGATAACCACTCGGGGCTTTTGTCTCCGTTAATGTATAAGTATCTTGCGGTACTTTTTCAAACACTGCTTCACCATTTTCATTTGTTGTCGCTTTGAATTGGTTCAGTTTAGAAACAAGTGTGAATTCCGCTCCGCTAAGGGCTTGTTTTGTTTCCTTATCGATTTTTTTCACATGGATGGTTCCTGTCAATAATTGGTTGACTTTGGTTTCTGTGGCGGCTGTTTCTGATTCGATCAACGCTTTTGTTAGTGTTAGCGAAACAGGTTTTTGATCCAGCTGATAACCCGTGGGTGCTTCCATTTCTGTAAATGCGTATTCGCCTTCAATCAAATCAGCAACAGTAATCAAGCCTTGTTCATTTGTGTTGAATACGTGAGCTTGTTTTTGATCACTCGTCCATTTTACTTTTTCTTGTTCATCTATCTGGTAGAATTTTTCTTCCTGATTATTACGAGATAAAATGAACTTGGCATCTGGTAAAGCATCTCCTTTGGGATTAGCTTTTTTTAGTTCTATTGTTCCAGTTGTAATAATTGGCTCATTTTCAACAACAGTGACATAATTTGGATCGTTTATATCATCATCTGATTTTGTTGATAACAGTTTCCCTTTTTGATACTCATCAGATAATTTATACCCATTTGGAGCCGTAATTTCTTTGATCAAATACTCACCTTCAGCCACTGATTTAAAAGCGGTATTACCATCTTGATCAGATGTTACCTTTAATCCTAATGATTGATTGCTTTCTTTATCAAATAGTTCAAAAACTGCTCCTTTTAAAGGTTGTCGTGTACGTGCATCAATTTTTTTCAACGGGATCTGTCCCACACCTTTTCCAGAACCTGAACCGCTTGTAACAGTATGATTTACCGTTGACCAGTCTCTTTTTATTGCCTTATTATTTGAAAAAACAGCTGTATTAAGTACGTTTGCTGATTTCGTTGTAACTGTTTGATACTCTACAGAAACGCCTCGAGTTTCCTTTTTAAATGTGATTTTAAAGTAATTCGTCTCATAATTTTTCAAAAGTGTCCCTGCCGGACTTTGATCAGTGTCATAAGTAAAGGTTATTTCATAGTCTTCACCTAAACTGAGAGCCTTATTAGTGACTAAGTCTCTTACAATAAAAGCATCATTTCCTATAACAAAATTTGTGTTTTCAGCTTTCGATGAATCACTTAGTGTAAAGCTGTCTTCTAAAACTAAATTTTTATATGGACGATTTTCTGGCATGATATTCGTTCGAACATACCAATTGGCAAGTTTATTATCTGCTGTTGACACTCGGCCTACTTTGTAAGTATTAATGCCTAAAGCAACAGTTTCTTCTGCCATCAGCTCGTGTTGATAATCCTTTTCATCACTGATTTTAGCTATATTCGTAAATTTAGTGTAGTAATCGGAAACAGGTGCTTCACTTGGTGCTGTTTTATATCGGATTGCTACTTTTTTGTTTCCAATGTTCGAAAATTCTAAATGAATATGATTATCTTTGATTTCCATAACTGTTGGGTAACGGGCATCTCCAGGCTTTATTGCCTCACCTGTCAGAACAACTTCCTTACCATTTTCATTGATAATCTTATCCAGCTCGAGAATTTCGATCGAGTCTTTATCTAATGTTTGAATCGACTCTATTTCATCATCTAATATAAGATTTTTATATTTATGTCGTTCTTCATTGATTCCAATCGTCCAAGTAAATAGTCCAGCCGTAT
The DNA here is from genome assembly GCF_058216515.1 of Enterococcus sp. AMC1252. Taxonomy (NCBI): domain Bacteria; kingdom Bacillati; phylum Bacillota; class Bacilli; order Lactobacillales; family Enterococcaceae; genus Enterococcus; species Enterococcus sp. AMC1252. The sequence continues at coordinate 997,437 of NZ_CM177097.1, read as the reverse complement.
TAGCATACACCACATTTTTCTTACCGCCTCCAACCAAAAAGCTAGGAATATTAAATGTCGCTGACGCTTCCATCGGAATATTTCCATTACCTGCTAGAGAGACCTTATTACTTAGTTCATCCCCTACATTGACATCTGTATTATCAAACTTACTTGTATACGTAAAAATATATTTATTCGTTGTGACGCCACTGTGAACACCTAACATATCCACTGTAAAACCGGAACTTGTTTTCTTGATCGTATAATCTTGGCCTAAAACTAACGGGTGTTTTGTTTTGTCATCGCCTTTAACATAATAATAAAAATCAGCGGACCCATCCACCAACTCTTTTACTCGTTCACCAAACGCATCAATGATTTTATTGAACTGCATTCCCCAGTGTTTATTATTGATGACAATTGACCAATCTACTGTTCCATCCGTCATATCTAAAGAATCTTCTTCCAGTATTTTAGAAATATTTGACGGTGCTAAATTGATTTTTGCCTCATCACTTCCTAATGTATCAGAAGCTTGATTTTCGATCACACGCGGGCTTGGATTTTGAACAGCAGTTTCATAGACAAATCGATATGCTTGCGTTGATGTTGGGCTTTCACTATTGGTATAAGTATAATCTGTTGTATATTGACCAAATCCACTTGTATCCCAATGACTTGTAGGTGCAAAACCACCTTGGCTGATTGAATTAGTGCCATAAACATATAAATAATAAATTTTTAGATTTGAAAAAGTTAAATCGTTGGCAACTTCATCCTTGAGGATATCAGTAAATTTACTTCCTTGAGTCAGCTCGGTATTGTCTGTATTATAGTCAATTGTCCAAACTATCGTGTTCGTTTTGACATTGTACTCACCTTTTTTGGTTATGTGAGGATTATGATTATACTGAAAGTAAACATAATTTGAAAGAGATGTTCCATAAATAGTTGCCTCAGTTCTCAGATGATACAACTCTTCATTCACGATTGAATTTTCTTCAATAACTGATTCATACGTAAGAATCACGGCTTTGTTTGTCTCTTTATTTAAGATGACTTCCAAATTAGCATCGTTTTGTTGCAGAGTGTATTCTCCGCTCCCTAATAGAACAGGTTCACCAATCAACTTGCCCCCCATCGAGACATCTTGTTCGAAGACTTTCAAATTTTGAATATTAATGTAAGGTGATGCATCTTCATTTTGGTTTGACCCTTTTTTGTTGATTGTATTTTTGACTATTATTTTTTGATTTGGTTGGATTGTTTCTCGATTGATATTGGTTTTTATTTCTGTCGACACGAGATCTGTATTGAAATTTTTATTTTTATTTAGACTAAGGCTTGCTTCGCCTGATAGTTTAAATAAAATTTCGTATTGTTTTTCCTGATTGTTTGCTAAAGGAAAAACAACCGTTTTAAGTAAGTCACTATCATCACTATATGCAATAAAACTTGTTTCAATATCGATTTGATATTTTCCATTGACTACGGTTTCATTAAAAATGATGGTAAGTTTTCCGGTCGTATCGATAGTCCAATTTCCGACTGTCGCTAATTTTCCAGATATGTTGTTTGAAATCGCTATATCTGCTGGTAATTGATACTCATATGTTCCAGTTTGAATTGTTTGATTTTCCGCTCCAACTTGTAATGTCAACTTCAATGGTGCTTGTCTTTGAGGTCGATTAGTTGTTGTATTGAACTCTGCTCCTTTAGAATCAGTCAACGTAACACTTGTTACTAGATTCTCAGTTTGGTTTACTTTTACTTGAGCTGGTCTAATCAGGTCCTCAGCAGATGAGCTTTCTACTAATTCTTTTGATGCATCCGTACTTGTAGCTACTTCTGCATATTCAGTCGACTTTTCCGTTGTAGCATCTGTTGAAAATCCGCTTGCAGCCATATTTTCTGAAGAAATTTCATTGCTCAATGTCTCACTTGTTGGATTATCCATCGTGGTTTCCAAAGTTTCTTCCGGGACCAACGTTTCAGCAAGACTAACAACAGGGATCAAACAGTTAGCAACCATAAAAAACAATACCATCACTATCCAAAATTTCTGTCTTTTCATTTATACCCTCTTCTCAATTTATTAAAAAAAACATACAACTATCATCATTTTACCATAATAAAAAAATTATAATAGTGAAAATCACATTTTTATTTAATTTAAATTAAATAAAAAAACACAACTGCTTAAAAACAGTTATGTTTTTCATTATTTTATGTTTTTTGGTTCTTTTTGCTGCCATTCTTTTGAATAAAAAGATGGGTCAAGTTTATAACTTGGCTTTTTAGTCGAATCTTTTTCAAGAAACGGCTGAATTCGTTTGTCAGCAGCGAGCCAGCCTCGCCAACCTAAATGAATCGTATCAGCCATAAAATATTGGGTATCACAATCTTTTGTAAAATCCGCAATATTAGTAAATCCTTGACTGGTCAATTGATACTTAACTTTTTTTGCAAATTCTTGCAGCTTCTCTTGAGAAAGTCCTGTAAAGTCTGACCAATGCTTATTTACTGGCGGAATGATAAACAATACTTCAGCATTATCTTGCGCCAATTGACTTAGCACAAGCTGTAAATCAGAAAATTCAGGAGAGAAACGATAATCCAGATCTTTTTGCGAATTTTCCAAACGATTCAGTTTCTTTTTTAGTCGTTTATTATAAAATTGATTAGAAATCTCAAACGAATTATTACTCGTTGCTTCCTGACCTATTTTAACTGCAAGTTGATCTAGTTCATTGGCATTATAAATAGTTGGTAAAGGTTTTTCGGCTTTTTCAATCGCTTTTTCTTTGCTTACCATACCAATTTTGCCAAATAATTCATCTTCTCGCGAAAACATATTGATCATCAAGTCGATATAATGCGTATCAGATTTACTTGGTAATTGACCAGAAATAATGTCTTTCAAAGCATGATCCAAACGCTTATCTTCTTTCACTTTTGGAAAATCCATTAAGCGTTTTGCCAGATAAATATCGTCTACCGTTACTTTTTCTAAGTCACTGACCCACTGATAGGTTTGCAGTTCAGAATAATAAGCATTGAAATAATCATTCGTTACTCCCCCTTTTACAAACCATTGTGGTGAAATAATAAAGACTACTTTCTTGTGAGAAAGATTATCGCCCATAGATTGCATCATCAAAGCCTGCGTTAAAGACTGCGTCCCTGGTGCTCCTAATAAAAATGGACGATAGCTCCGATCATATTTGTCTGCTAAAACAGAAGGATGAAACGGACTGATTCGGCTGAGTTCGGATGAACCAAAAAATGGAATGTATTCCTTTGAACCAATCGCTTTATTTTTAATGGCATTTCCTCTAAGCACATTCGTTGCCATAGAAGTGGATGCATTTGCCAAAACACGTTTGCTACCCATATCCATTTTAAACGGTGCAAAGAAAAAAATGACTAGTAGAACCGCAGAGATCAAGATCGGTCCAAAGATTCCAAAGAGTTTTTTCTTCATGCTCATTATTGTAATGCTTTCACTTGTTCGATAACTTTATTTGGTGTGTTCCATAAATCGCGGTCAAATTCTGAAACTGGTACTTGTACACCTAATTGTCCATCGATTTCAACTAATAACTGAACTGTTGCTAATGAATCCATCAAACCTTCTTCAAATAAATCGACATCTCTATTTTCTTTCACTTCATCTGTACCTGCAATTTCTTCTAAAATATCTAAAACTGTTTCTTCTATGTTCATGTATAGTTCTCCTCTATTCGTACAGTTTTACGCTGTATGTTATTTTTTTATTTAAAGAATAATGTATCTAAAAAACCTGAAAAAATCAAGAAGCTAAAGCAAACTGCATTAAAAGTTAAGAAAATCGCAAAAGCATGCGTAAATTTGTTTGATGGGATTTGCTCTTTATGTTTTTTCTTGAAACGTAGCCAAGCATCGGTCAAACAAATCAGTGCTGCATGATAGAATCCATAGGCTAGATAATACCACGTTAGACCATGCCAGACGCCCATCAGTAAGAATAAGGCAAAATAACCAACGTTTGAAGCTACGATTCTACTCTTAAATACTTTTTTCTTGATTAATGTAAACATCAATCGCATATAAACATAATCACGAAACCAAAACGATAGCGTCATATGCCAACGGTTCCAGAATTCTTTGATATTCCAACTCAAGAACGGTTTGTTAAAGTTGATTGGTGTATCGTATCCCATCAAATAGCTAGTTCCAACTGCAAATAAACTATAACCAGCAAAATCAAAGAATAAATACATACTATAAATATACATGTATGCGACTAATTCCCAAGAAAATCCACCTGTTTTCACAGCCATCTTAGCCACTACAGGAATCAATACTTGCCCAAAATAATACCCAATAATAAATTTATATAAAAATCCCAGGAAAAAGTTATGAATTCCTTTTCCTAAAAAATCAACGTATTTTTCAGGGGTAGGCGGATTTTCAACGTCTTTTTCAAAACGGCGATAACGATCTATCGGCCCAGATGAAATTGTTGGAAAGAATAACAGAAATTCAATATAACGGAATATATTGTATTCTTTGATCGAACCATCACGCATTTCCATAATAATCTGCACAGACTTGAAAGTTAGATAAGAAATCCCTAAAAATCCTAGTAATGAAGCATGCCCTGATACAAACGGTACAACCTTCACTAAGACCAACGGTAAAATAGCTAAAAATACAGCCAGATAAAAGATGATACTTTCATTTTTCTTTTGACGATAATGAAAATAGAACCAAACCAAAATCGTCTGCCAAATAACATAAACGATCAACGCTGCTCCTTGTTTCCAATCTTCACCACCAAAACTCATATACAAGAACAATAAGGTAATTAAAACCTGATACCATGCCCAACGCTTTCCTTTGATCAGTAATGTGAGGATCATCGGCGTAAGAGCGGTTAACAAATAAATAAAATAAATTGGATTCGCATAAGGAATCATATGAGGAAAGTCGATCACGTTGCATTCACCTCATTCATCAACCCTTTACGGTCGATCTTTCCATTTGCTGTCAGAGGCAATTGTTCCACATAAATGAATTTCTGAGGAATCATATAATCCATCACTGACAAACTTAATTCTTCTTTGATTGCTTTGGTTAATTTAAACTCTTTTTCAAAATCATGAGGATGAGCGACCACATATGCTACTAATTGTTGAACTTTATGATTTTGGTATTTTGGAACAACAGCTGCCTGTTTCACATAAGAAACGTTCGCTAAATGATGATCAATGTCTTCAAGCTCTATTCGATAACCGTGAAGTTTCACTTGAAAATCAATCCGCCCATCGTAAATCAACATGTTATCTTTTAACTTGCCTGCATCACCAGTTCGATACGCTGATTGCCCTTTATACTCAAAAAAAGCATCCGCTGTTTTTTCAGGATTATGTAAATACCCTTTAGAAACACTTGGACCTGCAATTACGATTTCTCCTACTTCGCCAGCGGAGACCTCCTGCTCATCGTTCATGATGTAAACAGTCGTATCCTCTTTTACATAACCTATGGGCACGCGATTGTATTCATCTAAAAGCTTCTGTGTGATCTCTACACCAGAAATGGCGACTGTTGCTTCCGTTGGCCCATACGTATTAAAAACATGAGCTTTCGGAAATCTTTCCAATAATTTCTGTGCGGTTGCTTTAGGTAGCTCTTCTCCACAGAATAGAAAAATCTTCAAACTATCAACATGGTCTTCATCAAATGTTGGTTCCATCAAACAAATATCCATAAACGAAGGGGTTGAAACCCAAACTTCTATTTCTAAAGTCGGCAGAACAGTAAACAATTGCTTAAAGTCGTTAATAACCTCTTTTCGCATCGGAGTTAGCGATCCACCAGAAGTCAAAGCAGGATATAAATCCATTACAGAGAGATCAAATGAGTAAGGTGCCTGTGATAAAAAGTGCATACCTTCGGTAATTCCAAAATCCGTCAATTCCCAATTCACAAAACTTAAAAGGTTTGTATGACTGATTTGAACTCCTTTAGGGATACCGGTAGTGCCGGAGGTAAAAATAATGTAGTAGGTTTCAGATTCTAAAACCGGTTTAAACGACCTATCCATAACCTTAGTCTGCACACAAATATCCTGTAGTTTTCCCAAGGAAATTATTTCAGCATTGGTTTCAAGCCCAGTCCAATCTTTGACAGAAAAAATCACTGCTGGATCAGCTACATTTAAAATCATTTCAACCCTTTCTTCCGGGGTATTTGCTTCAATTGGTATATAAGCATGTCCAGCTTTTGATGCGCCTAAAAAACAAGCCAACATCTCAAATTCTAACTCTCCATAAACAACGATTGGACGGGAGCGTTCTATGTGTTTTTGCAAATAAGTAGCAATTGCATCTGAGTCTTTTTTCAAGTCCCCATAAGTATACGTTCGATTAGTTTCAATATAAACGGGACGGTTTGGCTCTGTCATCCCCCAACGATCGATTGCTTCAATAATATTTAAAATCGTCATGAAGTGTTCCCTCCCTAAAACTCATTATAAATAAATGAGCCACCATCAATATTTTTATAATGATATAAATAAATCAACATTAAAAGTATGCCAAAATAAAAAACGGTTTTGCCGATAATTTTACCCCAATACTGGACATTAGGTTTATCAAAAAATTGTTTCATTTTATTTATGCCTCCAAAATTACATATATTCACATTTTCGTACTGCTATTGTAATCAAAAGAACTGAGAAAAGAAACTTAATTCGTAAATAAAAGCTTTTTTTCCACTAACAATTTTGTCACTTCTGCATAAAAAAAGGCGGGACAAAAAATGAAAATGATTGCTCCACCCTCTTTATAGTAAAAAAATACAAGAAAAACTATTTTTTTAAATCATTTTTTTTGATTGAAAGATCTATCCAATTGCTTAACAAAAAATTAAGCAATCACTGATCTTTCCTGTGGATGATTCGCGAATAAATCGCTGATGTTAAAAGATAATAAGCAAGATAAATCAAAATCAACAGTCCACAAGAAAGATATGCTAACCAATAACCCGAACTTGAAATATATTTGCTAAAAACATAAATTGCAAATGACGCATGTAAGACACCGATAATCATTGGCGGAAAAAAAATAATACTATTTTGCTGATAAACAAGCTTAGTAATTTCTTTTTTTGGAACCCCAATCTTCTTTAACAAATCATAACTTGCTTTTTCTCGCTCAGCTTCTGAAAATTGTTGCAGCATCAAAATACTACCAGTGATAATCAACGCTAAGATACCTAAAAATACAGCCACATAAATAAATAACCCCATGACTCTTCTCTGATACCTTAGATCTGAGAATCGGCTAGTGTAGTTCAATTGCCAATATTCCTGTTCAGCGTTTTCTGAGAAGTCATGTTCATTTTTTTTCTCTGTCTGCTGACTACTTTTGGTAATATAACCTTTCAATTGATTGTTTACCCACTGATACTGGTAATAGATAGGGGCATCCCATTTAGGTTTAATAGACTCAGATAGCTTATTTGCAAGTGCTTCCTCATCATTTGCTTTAATGTTAAAAGCCATCAGCTTGTATGTTATACCTGAATTTATTTTCTCAAACTGCTCATCTGATACAACAATCGTCGTAAAACTATACCTTAATAGCTCTTGACCTAAGTAATCAGGTCTTATCTCCGATACATGAAGTTTTATTCCATTAGGTAAATTAAAAATAGAGTCATAACGAATAAATCCACTTAGAATATTTTGAATACTATCTAGGACAACAATATCTTGATTGTTTTTTAATTCAATATTTTTTAAATATGGGTTTATTCTTTGAAATTCTTGATAATTTGAAAGTGACATTAGGTTTATTGGACTTACTGCATTTTGATTTTCTTCCTGTCCAATTTTAAGATGAAATTGGCTACCCGTCAACTTATAATTTAATGTGACTAGCTCTTCAATTTTTGTATCCGGTTCCTTTTCTATTATTTGAGCAATTTTTTCAAAATCATTCTCAGCCACCATAAAATCGGTTGGTGTCGATATATTCACCGAATTCATACCTATAGTATAAATAGACGCTGCCCCGCCAATCATTCCTAAAGCAATAGCAATAAAAATCGTTACCGCAAATAAAGTATTCCCGCCTCTTTTAATGTAAAGTTTTGTATTTCCCAACGCCAACATATTTAAATTTCGATAATAATTAAATTTATTCTTACCAAATAAAAATGCAATCAGATACATAGTATATTTAAAAAATAAATATGTCCCTAAGATACAAATAAACATAATAACTAGCGGCGCAATCAAAAAACCAGAAAACCCCAATCTCGTATGCATCAAAATGGTCCCAAAACGAATAATATTGTACGATAACAAATAGCCTATAAAAATAAATACAACACCTAGAATACCTAAAAAAATCCTTAGTACAGGTAATTTTTTGGAGTTAATCGTGCTTTTTTCAACTGTCTTAAGCAAATTTGTTACTTGATAGCGATATATCAACCAACTACTTCGAAGTGAAACCGTCAACAACATAAAAACAAAGGCTAAGCTTGTTTGAATCATAGAAGGGATTGAAACAAAAAACAAACTTTCTACTTGTAAAAACATTGCTTTTGCTAAAATCATTGAGAATAACTTAGAAAAAATAATCCCCAAAAGAATCCCAGTGACTAGCGATACTGCCCCTAACATCAATGTTTCAATCAAAAATAGAAATGAAATCTGTCCTTTTCGCATACCAATTAAATGATACAGGCCAATTTCTTTTCCTCTTTTTAATAAGAAGAAATGATTTGCTGCAAACATAAATCCCAAAATCATGATCACAACCAAAATACCACCTAGGTTCATCGCGCCATTGATATGAACCTCTTGACCAACCCTATTAGCTAGTGTTCTATTATATGTAATTGCACTAAAACAATAGTAAACAACGACTGCAAAGGTCATACTGACAAAATAAACTAAGTAGTTAAGAAATTGGCCTTTAAAGTTTTTCCAAGACAAGTTAAAAATCATTCGCACGACCACCTCCACCAATCGTTGCCTGCATATCGATCACTCGGTTAAAGAATTCTTTTCTTGAACCTTGACGAACAACTTCCGAAAAAATCACTCCATCTTTGATAAATAGAATACGATTGCAATAACTCGCCGTATATGGATCATGAGTGACCATCATGATTGTTGCATCATCTTGTAGATTCATATTTGTCATATACTGAAGCAACTCAGCTGCTGATTTCGAATCTAAGGAGCCTGTAGGTTCATCCGCAAAAATGATTTTAGGTTTGGTGATCAATGCTCTTGCTGCAGCCACACGCTGTTTTTGCCCGACTGAGATCATATTTGGATAATCAGCCAGTAATTGATCGATCCCTAAGACACTAGCAACATGATCTAAGCGCTGCTCCATCTCGTTCAAGGGCATTCGATCTACGGCTAAAGGCAGCAAAATATTATCTTTTACAGTCAGTGTATCCATTAAATTAAAGTTTTGAAAAATAAACCCTAATTTTTTTCGGCGAAAATCACTGATTTGATTATCTCGCATTTTCAAAATATCTTGACCATCGATTCGGACACTTCCAGTTGTTGGTAGTGCAATTGTTGATATAGTATTCAGTAATGTTGATTTACCTGCCCCACTTGGACCCATGATGCCAACAAATTCACCTTGTTCAACAGAAAAGGAAATGTTATTTAAAACTTGTACCCGGTTACTTCGATATCCATACAACTTGCTTAAATGATTCACTTCTAAAATTTTTTTCATAGATTTCGCTCCAGTTTATTCATTATCCTTATTCTACCAATATTTAGAGTAGCTGAACATCGTTTCCTCTTACAATTAAGTAATAATAAAAAGTTTTTTAGTAATAACTTATTTTTCTAAGTTAAAAGTTGTGACAATTTCCACAAACCTATCTGGGAGTTGTTTTCACTTTATTTTCATTTCTCATAAACACTATATGTAGTTGTTATAAAGGATTAAAAATTAAATTTCACACTATATATAGTTGAAAGATTTAATGAATTGTTTTATGATAAGGAAGGAATAAATCTATGAGGAGATGGGTAGCAAATGATGGAGATAAAACAAGCTAATAATGAAGTGAGTTCTACTAATTCAGCCTTGAATACGATAAAAATCGTCAAAAGAGATGGACGATTGGTTGATTTTGATGATCAAAAAATTTATGACGCTTTGATCAAAGCTGAACAAAAAATTCGAGGGTCTTTGGATCCCCTTGCTCATGAGCGGATTCAAGAAATCGTGGAAAGAATTGATCATGAAATTTCAGATCGTTTCTCTGATAATGTAAAAATTTATGAAATTCAAAATATTGTCGAACATATTTTGCTTACGAAAAATGAATATGAGCTGGCACAAGAATACATCAACTACCGCACTCGTCGTGATTTTGAACGCAGTAAGGCGACCGATATCAATTTCACAATTAGTAAATTAATCAACAAAGACCAGTCTGTGGTAAATGAAAATGCAAATAAAGATAGTGATGTTTTCAACACGCAACGCGATTTGACCGCTGGAATAGTAGGAAAATCAATTGGTTTGAAACTGCTGCCTCCTCATGTTGCAAATGCACACCAAAAAGGCGACATCCATTATCATGATTTAGATTATCATCCATATACCCCAATGACCAACTGCTGCTTAATTGATTTTAAAGGAATGCTGAATAATGGGTTCAAGATTGGAAATGCTGAAGTCGAATCGCCTAAATCGATTCAAACCGCTACAGCTCAAATTTCTCAAATCATTGCAAATGTTGCTTCCAGTCAATACGGTGGATGTTCTGCCGATCGTGTGGATGAACTATTAGCCCCATTTGCTGAATTAAATTATCAAAAACATTTAGATGATGCTAGAGAATGGATCGACGGGTCTGATCGTCAAGAAGAATATGCCAAAACCAAAACACAAAAAGATATTTATGATGCAATGCAAAGTTTAGAATATGAAATCAATACCTTGTTCACATCTAATGGACAAACACCATTCACTTCTCTAGGGTTTGGATTAGGCTTGAACTGGTTCGAACGTGAGATTCAACGAGCAATTTTACAAATTAGAATCAATGGCTTAGGCAGTGAAAGAAGAACAGCAATTTTTCCTAAATTGATTTTCACTTTAAGACGTGGCGTAAATTTAAATGAAACAGATCCAAACTATGATGTAAAACAACTTGCATTGGAATGTGCGACCAAAAGAATGTACCCAGATATTTTAAATTATGATAAATTAGTTGATTTAACAGGAAGTTTCAAAGTGCCAATGGGCTGCCGTTCTTTCTTACAAGGATGGAAAGATGAACAGGGAGAAGAAATCAATGTCGGTCGAATGAACTTAGGCGTCGTTACCTTGAATCTCCCTAGAATTGCCATGGAAGCTCACGGCGATGTGGATAAATTCTGGACACTTCTTACTGAACGTTTAGAAATCATGAAAGATGCGTTGGTTTATCGGGTTGATCGTTGTAAAGAAGCCATCCCTGCAAATGCCCCGATTCTCTATATGTATGGTGCATTTGGCAAACGATTGTCTAGAAGAGACTCTGTCAATGAATTATTCAAAAATAAACGTGCTACTGTTTCACTCGGTTATATTGGGTTATATGAAGTAGCTTCTGCCTTTTACGGAGGTGAGTGGGAAACAAATCCTGAAGCAAAAGACTTTACGCTTGCGATCTTAAAAGATTTAAAAGCTCATGCAGATAAATGGGGCAATACTTACGGGTATCACTTTAGTGTTTACTCAACACCAAGTGAGAGTTTAACGGATCGCTTTTGCCGTTTAGACACTGAAAAGTTTGGCGTGGTGGAAAATATCACAGATAAAGATTATTACACAAATAGTTTCCACTACGATGTCCGAAAAAATCCAACACCTTTTGAAAAATTAGATTTTGAGAAAGACTATCCTCAATATTGTTCTGGAGGATTCATTCATTATTGTGAATATCCAGTCCTACAACAAAATCCAAAAGCGTTAGAATCTGTTTGGGACTATGCATATGACCGTGTCGGTTATCTAGGTACCAACACACCGATCGACCATTGTTATGAATGCAGTTTTGAAGGAGATTTCAATCCAACAGAACGCGGTTTTGAATGTCCACAATGCGGCAACCATGATCCAAAATCATGTGATGTTGTCAAACGAACCTGTGGATATCTAGGTAATCCCCAAGCTAGGCCAATGGTTCACGGACGACACAAAGAAATCTCGTCACGAGTGAAACATATGAAATAAAAAGTGGTATGAAACAGTCAACTCTGACAGAAAAATAGAAGATATTGATTGTGGCGCTTTTTGTCACTAGCATTATTTACTTTTTTTCCGAAGAGTTGGTTCATTTAGCTAGATTCCAAAAAAACGATGTCCCCTGCAATCTTTTGCAGGCATCGTTTTTATTTGAAAGGATGACTAACAATGAAAAACCCTAAACCTCAAGAATGGTTGGCTGAAGAATTTAGTCAAAACTATATTGCTGATTATAAAGCTTTTAACTTTGTGGATGGCGAAGGTGTACGAAATAGTCTATATGTTAGTGGATGCCTTTTTGCTTGTGAAGGTTGTTTTAATAAAGCTGTACAAAATTTTCGCTATGGTAAACCATTCACAGAAGAGCTAGAAGACAAAATCATCGAAGATTTATCTCACGATTACGTGCAAGGACTCACCCTATTAGGTGGAGAACCTTTTTTAAATACAACCGTTTGTTTGACCGTTGTCGACCGCGTGCATAAAGAATTTGGACTAAAAAAAGATATCTGGTCTTGGTCTGGTTATACATTCGAAGAGTTACTACTAGAATCTAAAGACAAACTTGAGCTATTAAACAAAATTGATATCTTAGTAGATGGACGTTTTGAATTATCTAAGAAGAACTTAAATCTTCAATTTAGAGGCAGTAGTAACCAACGAATTATTGATGTCAAAAAATCATTAGCCATTGGGCAAGCTGTGATTTGGGACAAATGCCATGATGCTGAACAAGCCTATGAACAAATAAAAAAAAGCAATTTGATTTAATCTATATGATCACCTTTAACCGATGCTACTGCATCGGTTTTTATTGAATCGTTCATTCATTTTTCAAGAAAACAAATTAGGATGCCTTAATCTATCATGCTTCAAAAACAGAACAACAACAGTAAAAAGTTGTGGGCATTCTACTTATCCTTAGCTAAACAGAATCTGTCTTAAAAAATGTAAGGACTTCTGAACGGATTTTACTATGATCGACTATTGGAGCTGGATAATTTTCCCCAATAGAAACCCCAGAAGATTTTTGAATATTAATTGGCATTTTACTTGGCTCATGGATATATTCATTTGGTACATTTTTCAATTCTGGGATAAACTGACGAATAAAATCCCCATCATGATCAAATTTTTCACTTTGCGTCGTAGGATTGAATATTCGAAAATAAGGCACTGCGTCTGTTCCTGTGGAGGCTGCCCATTGCCATCCTCCAATGTTACTCGCTGAATCATAATCAATCAATTTTTTCTGAAAATATTCTTCTCCCATCCGCCAATCAATCATTAAATCTTTTGTCAAAAATGATGCAACAATCATTCGCAACCGATTATGCATCCAACCAGTTTGATTGAGTTGCCTCATTCCAGCATCAACAATCGGGTACCCAGTTTGTCCCTTTTTCCATTGCTCAAAAAAGGATTTGTTATAGCCCCATTGTAACTGTCGATATTTTTCTTTGATTTCTTGTGTTTTTTGCTTTGGGTTTTCAAAATAAATCATATTATAAAAATCACGCCAGCAAAGTTCCGAAATAAATGCCTGGCGACCATTCGAATCCGGCTCAGCATTAAGGGCATACCATACTTTGCGAATTGATAGTTCTCCTGTTCTCAAAAAACTTGATAGTTTACTGGTTTGATTTGAAAAAGGGTAATCTCGTCCTTCTTGATAATTGTGTAGGTGGTTTTTTACAAATTCTGTTAAATATTTTTCAGCCGCAGCTTCCCCACATTCATAATCAAAAGGGAGCTCTATTTTTTCAACAATCTGCTTAAAGTGAACTTGCCCCTCATTAAATAATGGATGTGTAAGCTTTTTAAAAGAACGATTGCTCTTTAATGTTCTTTGATACATTCGTTTAGGCATCGTCAGCCATTTCCTAAAATAGGGCGTAAAAACTTTGTAGCTTTCCCCTGTCGGCTTTTTAATTTCTTCAACACCATGGATATGACTATCTTGATAAGAATGCACTCGAATCTGGTTGCTTTCAAAAAAATTGGTTATTATTTGATCTCGTTTTCTACCGAAACCACGTTCGTCTTTATTGAAATAGACTGCATTCCAGTCTTGAAAAGCTTTTTTTAATTGTCTAAAATTTTCTTCCAGATTCCCGTATAAAAAATGAATCGTTATATTATTTGCTTTAGCATGTTCATAAAAATTCAATAAGCTATAAAAAAAGGCATCATGATTATAGCTATCTTCTAAAAATTGCAACGGATTTAATTGAAAAAGACAAATCAGTTCATCTGTCTCTTGACTGTCTTCTATCATCTTATTAAACGCTGTATTATCATCTAAACGAAGGTCTTTACGAAACCACATAATTGTTTTACTCATTGAATTTTCCTTTCGCATGTATAAATAAGTCGTAACATGAAGACTTATTTATCACTAAAATTTAAACCCTTTTGATTCAAAAATATCAGCAAAATTATTCTTTCACTATTTTTCTTTCTCAATCTGTTGTTTTTCCCATAGAGGTAACACCATGTTCTCATACGCCATCGGATCAAGGTTGGTCAATGTTATCCCTAATAATCGAATCCCTTGTTCAAGACCTAGTATCTCTTCCCAAATCAAATTTGCTTGATAATACAATTCTTCTTTTTTAGAAATATACTCTGGCAGTGTTCGGCGTTTCGTTACAGTTGTATAATCTGCGTAACGAACTTTCAACACAACTGTTTTTCCGTGTTTTTGGACACGCTCCAATGACTCTTCTACGCGCTCTGCTAATTGCCTCAATTGAGCAGTAACTTGTGCTTCAGTCGTTAGTGGTGTGCCATATGTATGCTCTTTCCCTACTGATTTGCGGTCCCTAGTTATATTTACAGGAGAATCATGAATCCCACGTACCTTTCGGTAAAGTGAGTAACCCATTTTACCGAAATTACGGATCAACTCCATCTCATCTTTACTGTATAAATCCTCACCAGTGAAAATACCTAAGTCATGCATTTTAGGTACAGTCTTTTTACCTACTCCATGAAACTTCTCGATAGGCAAAGCTTTCAAAAATGCTTCGGCTTCATCCGGCATTACAACTGTTAAGCCCTTAGGTTTTTGAAAATCAGAAGCTAGTTTAGCTAAAAATTTATTATAACTGACACCCGCTGAACAGGTTAAATGTAATTCGTTCCAGATATCGTATTGAATCAATTTAGCAATTTTAATTGCAGATTTGCTATCTATTTTATTTGCGGTGACGTCCAAATAAGCCTCGTCTATTGAAACTGGTTCGATAATATCTGTATAGCGTCGAAAAATTTCTCTGATTTGCTGAGAAATTTCAGAATATTTTTCATAATTTCCAGGTTTAAATATTGCTTCTGGGCATAATTCATAGGCTTTTTGAGCACTCATTGCAGAATGTATCCCAAATTTACGTGCTTCATAATTTGCAGTTGTCACAACACCTTTACCACCTGTATCACTTGGATGACGTGCGATCACTAAAGGATGTCCTACTAATTCAGGATGGTCACGTTCCTCAACTGAAGCAAAAAAAGCATCCATATCGATATGAATAATCTTACGAGAAGTATCCTTCTTTAAGGGAAAACGCAGTTCACTGATCACGGTCGCCAGCCTCCTTTCAACTAGGTCTATTGCATTTTTATTCCTTAATCAATTTAATAAAAATTCCCTTTTTGCTAATATCAAGCATTTTATTAATCTTTACTTGAGCGATTTTTGAAGCTGTTGATACTGGAACAATCTTATCGGACAATTTTACTAAAGGATCAACAACTCTTATTTTCTTTTTTTGCTGTATATCATAATCATCTTCGCTGGAACAAACGCGATATTTCGGTGGATGATCCATATTAACCAATAATTGCAGGATTTCAGTTGAATCAATTGATTTCAGCTTCTTGAGAAATGCTGAATCTGTCATCCTCAAATCATCCAAAGTCATTTCTTTATTTGCTAATCCAAGTTGGATTGCCTTTGCCATCCACTCATAGCTGCAAATATTTCGAGGATCATAAAAAAAATCGATTACTACTTTTCGATATTGTTCTATAAACCATTCAGCCCAACAAATCGACTCTAAAATAATCTTATTCTCAATGATTTTGATTGATTTCAAAAAACACTGAATTTCTTGTAATGGAACAGAGAAATAGCGATAAACTTCTCGCAACGTGTAATCAATCCGGTCACAACACAGCAAAGGTAATTTTTGTTCCAATAATTCCCATTGTTCATCATCTAGTAAAATCTGCCGATAGTCAAACCCATATTGTTTTAATACAACAGGAATTACAGATTCTTCAATTGATTGTGCTTTGATTTGCTCATGATAATCGTCCGTTTGATTAGACAAAACTAAATCGATCACATGTGAAAATGCAGTGTGTGATACATCGTGTAGTAGACCAGCAATCTGTTCTTCTATTGTCCCTCCAAGTCTTTTGATCAACAACATAACTCCGATAGAATGTTCATATCGCGTTTCATTCCAAGTTGGGTTAATCAAAAATGCTGGTCCTGCCATATGAACATCCTTTAAACGCTGAATTTCTTCTGATAAAATCAATGATGCTAGAACTTCTTCAACTTCATATGAACCATACAAAACATCCTCAACAATCATTTTTTCTCCTTCATAAATCAATTATATTGTATACACATTATATACGAACGTTTGTTCATTTACAACTAGATTTATTCTATTACAATTAATGTCTTTTTTACATTGATTAAAGTTAATTAGTGCGCTATCATGAGAATTGTTTGAAAATTATTGTTAGGGAGAGATTGAGATGAAAAAAATGGTATTCGTTACTCTTGGGTTGCTTTGTTTCTTATCATTAAGTGCTTGTTCAGATAAGAAAGAGACAGCGAAAGAAAGTACTAGCAGTACAACTGTAGAAGAAAAAATTACAACTGATAACTGGCTTCTTGTCGGTAATTATCGTTCAGATGTTTTCACGGAAAAAGATGCTATGAAAGAATTAGCTAGCTCTGCTAATTATACAGCGCCAATGAAAGACTCTACTGAACTACTTTTAATGAATAGTGATGACACGTTTTCTATGTACGCTTTCAGCAGTATTGAGAAAAAGATTGATGTTAGCGGTCACTATACCGAAAACAATGGTGTTTATACTTTGACTTATGACAAGTATAAAGTCATTTCTTCACTTGATCCAGATACTGTTTTGGATAAAAGTGATTCTATGAAAAATAGTTTTAATTATTTTATTGAAAAAGATTATCTATTTGCTTTTGGCTCTTCAAACGAACAACCAGGCTATACTGTCATTCAGAAGTACACAAAAATATCTGAAGACAAAGCGGCTGAGCGCATAAAAAAAATCGATAATGCGTCTTTTGAGTAAACTATATTTATAAAAAAAAGAAGTAAAACAGCTGTATTTTAAATGCTGGATTACTTCTTTTTTATCACTTTAAATCGCTTTTTCTCCTCTTTCACCTGTTCTAATTCGAATCGCTTCTTCAACATGATAAACAAATATTTTGCCATCCCCTACTTCTCCAGTTTGGCAAATAGCTAATATTAAAGAAATAACTTCTTCCACTTCTTCATCTAAAACAACAAAACTGACTTTTACTTTAGGCAATAATGTCGTGATGATTTCTTGACCACGAACATATTCTTTCAACCCTTTTTGATTACCAAAACCCAACACTTGGCTTACTGTCATACCTAGTGCTTCAAAACTGTGATCGATTCTGACTTTCAATTCTTCTAATTTTTCCTGCTGAATGATTGCTTCTACTTTTTTCATCTCTCATCCTCCTAAGAATCTAATCCCATAAATGTTGGATAAGCCGTCTCATCATGTTCTATGCGATCCAATCCCAACGCTTCTTCTTTGGCTGAAACGCGGATGGGTATAAACAATTGAATTCCTTTGATAATAATAAAACTAGCAGCCCCGGCAAATACGATCGTAAAAGCAATACTAGCAACTTGGGCTACAAATAATTCTGTTCCACCGTAGATAAGTCCAATTTTCCCTCCTACCGCAGGATCTGCAAATATCCCAGTCATGATTCCGCCAAAAATCCCGCCAACACCATGACATCCGAATGCGTCTAGTGCATCATCATACCCAAATTTATGTTTAACAAACGAAATAAAATAATAACAAAACGGACTGACTAATGCCCCCAGTACAAATGAACTCCACAGAGAAACAAAACCTGCTCCTGGTGTAATTGCTACTAATCCCACGACAGCACCTGTACAAGCACCAACAACAGTGGGTTTTCCAATCGCCAACTTTTCAATCAGCATCCAAGAAAGCATCCCGCTTGCTGCAGCTGTATTTGTCGTAAGCATCGCATGGATCGCCAATCCATCAGCCGCCAATGCAGAGCCTGCATTAAACCCAAACCAGCCAAACCAAAGTAGACCAGCACCTAAAACCACAAAAGGAATGTTATGTGGACGATATTCTGTTTGCCGATATTCTCTCCGTTGACCTAAAACGAGTGCTAAAACCAAACCTGAAATACCAGAGCTAATATGAACTACATTTCCACCAGCAAAATCGATTGAACCGATTTGCTCTAAGAAACCACCGCCCCACACCATATGCGCCATTGGATAATACACAACTAAAGACCAAATTCCAATAAATAAGAAAATTGCTGAAAAGCGCATCCGTCCAACAACAGCACCAGTAATAATTGCCGTAGTGATCAAAGCAAACATCATTTGAAATCCGGCAAATAAACCTTCTGGAATGTTCTTTCCAACGGTCATTGAAACCTTATTAAAAAAAACCTTGTCTAAGTTTCCTACGAATGAATTTTCTCCACTAAAGGACATTGAATAACCAATGATGACCCATAAAACCGATGCCAATCCCATTACACAAATCACCATCATCATTGTGTTGAGAATATTCTTTCTTCGCTCCAATCCGCCGTAAAAAAATGCTAAAGCGGGTGTCATCAAAAAAACCATCGCAGAACAAATCATGATAAATGCAATATTTCCTGTTTCCATAACAAAGCCCTCCAATTAAAAAAATAAGCCAACCTTCATTTTAGCTTTGTCGGTTATTTTAGCATCGATTATTAAATTTTCCTAACAAAAATCCCTTGACCAAACGAAATAATTTCATTTTTCTGACAATTCACGTTATAAAAAATAACATCTATACCAATATAGCGGTTTCATCTCGTTATATGTGTTTAATTGAATAAACCAATTACTATAAAAAAATAAACTGACTTTAGAAATCAGCTTATTTTCACTATTCAATTCAATCTACATGAAACTCTTTATAAACCTCTTGTTTTTTCAACCCGCGAAGCTTTGCAACTTCTTTGATGGCTTCTTTTGAAGAACTTCCTGTATTCATTAATACGTCGATATGCTCCTTGATTGAAAGCTCTAAATCTTCATTTTCTGCTACATCTGAACCATCAGCACCTTCAACTAAAAGACAGCACTCCCCTTTTAACGTATTCTCTGCTAAATAATCTCTCAATTCAGCCAAAGTACCTCGAAGATATTCTTCGTGAAGTTTCGTCAATTCACGACAAATCACGGCTTTCCGTTCTTCACCAAATACTTCTGAGAAATGCTTTATCGTTGTAGCAATTCGATGAGGTGATTCGTAAAAAATTTGCGTTGAACTTGCTGTTTTCAACTTCTCTAAAACATCGATTTGTTCTTTTTTCTTTCGAGGTAAAAAACCATAAAATGTAAATGGCTGTGGCGATAATCCGGAAGCAATCAGTGCAGTGATTCCCGCTGTCGGCCCGGGTAAAGCGATTACTTTGATTCCGACTTCGATACATGCCTCAACCAATTCATGACCTGGATCACTAATTGAAGGCATACCAGCATCACTAACTTGAGCAATAATCTCACCAGCTTCTAAACGTTCTATAAACTGCGGAATTCGTTCTTTATAATTATGCTCATGAAAACTGATTTGTTGCGTCGAAATTTCAAAATGATTCAGCAATTTTTGCGTGTTTCGGGTATCTTCACTAGCAATAATCGTTGCTTCTTTTAAGATATTGATACAGCGAAAGCTCATATCCTCTAAGTTTCCGATTGGTGTGGGCACCAAATATAGTTGTCCAATGCTAGATGAATCAAAACTTTTTTGTTTTTGCATAATTACTCCTTTTCAGCACTTAGGTTAATGTAAAAAGAAGCTGAGACAAATTTTGTCACAGCCTCTTCATTTGATTAGATTAAAATTTATTTGTATCTTTCTCCATAAATAACATCTAAACAAAAAGCACATTCTTCATCATTTTCACGGCGTGAGCCATACAAAATATTGCAGACATGAAATCCTTCTTCATAAAGTTTTTCTAAATTCATTCGAGACTTAGAAAGCTCCTGCTTAGCAGGATCATTTGGGTCACTGGCTAATTTAGTCAATTCTTGCAAATGTTCTCGTAAGCGTTGATTTTCGATTTCAAGTGTTGTATTTTTTTCAACTAACTCGTGAAGAGCTTCTTTAATCTCTGATAATTGTCCCAAAGTTCCTTGTAGATCCGTCTCTAAAGAACTCAGACCATCATATAAAGAACGTTTATCCATTGTGATCACCTTTTTCGGCTTGAGCTTTTTCTGTTGCTTCTTTTATTTCTTCATAATCATATTCTACTGCTGTTTCACGTCCAACTAAACGGACTTTGATGATGCGGCTCAATAAATTCAAACCAACTACACGGCCTTTGCCATCTGGTGTGATCACATCTTTACCATAATCTGGTAATTCTTTCTTCGCTGCTTCGTATTCGTCATTCTCGTATTTTAAGCAACACATCAAGCGCCCGCACAAACCAGAAATTTTTACTGGATTCAATGATAAGCCTTGATCTTTAGCCATTTTAATCGATACTGGCATAAAATCACCTAAAAAAGTCGAACAACATAATTGTCTACCACAAGGACCGATTCCACCTAAAATCTTCGCTTCATCTCTGACACCGATTTGGCGTAATTCGATTCTTGTACGAAAAATTGCTGCCAAATCTTTGACTAGTTCACGGAAGTCGATTCGACCATCTGCTGTAAAATAAAAAACCATTTTGCTGCGGTCAAACGTATATTCAACACGAATCAATTTCATTTCTAATTCATGTGCTCGAATTTTCTCTTTGGCCACACTTAGTGCAGCTTTTGCATCATCCACATTTTTTTGTTCTTTCTCTAAATCAGTTTCTGATGCTTTATTTAAAATGGGTTTTAATTCCTCAGGTAAGTCTTCTGGATCAATAGATTTTTTCGGTATTGCGACCGTGGCAAGCTGTTTAGATTGCTGTGATTCTACAAGAACTTTCTCATTGTAAAAATACTCTGATTTTCCAGGAGCAAAATAATAGATATGACCTGCTTCACGGAAGCGAACTCCTACTACTTCTACCATTTTCATCCTCCTATTTATGTTTTAGGGTGAATCATTCGTATCACTAATTGTTCGCAAACACTTTGAAAACTAACATTAGCTTCCCACTTTTGTCGTGCTTTTAAAATCAATTCAACCCGCTGTGCCTGTTGTTCTACCACACGTTTGAGTTGTTCTTGCGCCACACTTTCAGTAAGTTGTTTACGATAATAAGCAAGTAATAAATCAAAACTCAACGCTTGTTGGTCTTTTTCTTTGAAGACTTTGATCAGTCTTTTTTGAACATAGACAAAAGCTTGTAGATCATCTTTTATCATGTAATCAAACCACCGTTGAGTAATTTCCCTAGCTTCATTAAACCATTCATCTTGAGAGATTTCAACTGCTTTGTCAAAACTATTTGTCAACTCTGTCAAAAGAGTTGCTGTATTTTTATTGATTCCCGTTTCTGTCAAAGCATGAATTAATTTTTCCTTAACTAAAGGTTGAAAATGAAGAACCTGACAACGTGATTGAATCGTCGGTAAAATTTTAGCTAAGGAGGTTGTCTCTAAAATCGCTAAAACTTTTCCTTCTGGCTCTTCTAAGAATTTTAATAGACTATTTGCTGCTCCAACACTCATCTTATCCGCTTGTTCGATCAAAAAGACTTTTTGGGCTGTTTCCACCCCACTTTTGCTAAACTCTGATTTCAAAGCTCTGATTTGATCTACTTTGATCGTTTGACCATCTGGTGCAATTTGTAATACATCTGGATGTTCATTCTCACTGATCCGTAAACAATTATTACAGTGATTACAAGGAACATTATCTGTTAAATTTGTGCAGAAAATATGTTTTGCCATCCATGTACCAAACTCTTTTTTACCAGTTCCTGTATCGCCTTCAAAAAGATAAGCATGGGCAAGACGACCATGCTCAAAACTTTTTTGAAGTTGCTGGTAAAGCAACGGTTGCTGTTCACTTAATACCTGTGCTTCGTTCATCTTAATACTGATGGAACCCTTCTACTGGAAGTACAAAGACTGTTGCACCGCCCACCTCAACTTCGACAGGATAAGGGACTTGTCCATCCATCGTAATATCTAGTGTTACAGGAGTTGACACATATTGTTTACGAGATTGACATGTTTTTTTGATCAATTCCAGCGCTTCTTCTACACGATCATCATCAATCCCAACGATAAATGTACTATTTCCAGCTTTTAAAAAGCCGCCTGTTGATGAAAGTTTTGTTGCACGAATGTTGGCATCAATAAATTCATTGGCTAAACGGTTACTATCTTTATCTTGGACAATCGCTAAAATAATTTTCATATTCGGTCACCTTCCTAGTTTCTAAAATATTCTGGATAACGTTTTACGATTGCTTGAAAGGTTGCTTCCACAACATCTTCCAAACTCATTCTGGCATCGATCTTCGTAATTCTTTCTGGATTCTCTTCCACTAGTTTAAGATACTCGTGGCGGACTCGTTGATGAAATTCCAGTCCTTCTGAATCCAATCGGTCAATTTGTTGTTGACGATTATTTTTGATACGGTTCAGCCCTGTATCTGAATCTACGTCTAAATAAATCGTAAAGTCAGGTACAGTTCCTTCAATCGCAAATTCATTGATTGCTGCAATCGCTTCAACACCGATACGTCGACCAGCACCCTGATATGCTAAAGAACTGTCTACAAAGCGATCACATAAAACGATCTTTCCTTCTTCTAAAGCAGGTAAAACCTTCTCCATCAAATGTTGACGTCTAGCTGCTGCATAAAGCAATGCCTCTGTCCGCTCATCCATCTCTTGATTTCTCGGATCTAAGATAATTTGACGAATTTTCTCAGCAATGGGAATACCGCCAGGTTCTCTTGTTTTAATGATACTTCTTTCTGCTGCCAAATCTAGCCTTGGATATAGCTCATTCAATACACTTGTTTTTCCTGCGCCATCTGGGCCTTCGATCGTTATAAAAATACCTTGCACTTTACTAATCCCCTTACTTACTTTGATTCCTTTTATCTATTATACTTTATCTGCTACAATCAGTCTAATTGAATTCCTCATAATTAAATTTTTACTGATAAATAAGTGCATCATAAAAATAATTTTAACTGAAATATGTATCTCAGTATTATGATTTCTAGCATAAAAAGAGGTATAATTATTTTAGCAACACCATTAAAAAATGGGAGTGAGTTATTTGGAAAAATTATTTACAGCAGTTGATGATTATTTTATTGAAAAGTTAGTAGAAAAAGAGCCGATTTTTGATCAGATATTAGCGAATAACCAAAAACATCAATTACCTCCACACGATGTTTCTCCCTCTCAAGGCAAGTTTCTTTATCTCCTTACAAAAATTAAAGGTGCCAAACGCATTTTAGAAATCGGAACACTCGGTGGATACAGCACTCTTTGGTTTGCTAAAGCAGTTGGAAATGACGGTCACGTTATTTCTCTTGAATATGATAACAAACATGCTGAAGTTGCTTCAGAAAATCTCGCTCTTGCAGGAGTTTCCGATAAAACAACGGTTTTAGTTGGTCCAGCTTCTGACAGCTTGGAACAAATGGTACAAAATCAGACATCGCCTTTTGATTTGATTTTCATTGATGCAGATAAAGAAAATAATTCAGTTTATTTAGACTATGCATTACAACTAGCCAGCCCTGGAACTATAATTATTGGGGACAACGTGGTGCGCGATGGTGCAGTCATCGATCCAAAAAGTTCCGATGGTAGAGTTTTAGGGGTTCGATCTTTTATAGATGATTTATCCATTTCACCAAAACTGACTTCAACGGCTATTGAAACAGTGGGTGTAAAAGGGTACGACGGATTCACAATTAGTATCGTCGAAAAGTAAACGCTAAAGAAATTAAGAGGTTGGGATGTAACTCGTAGAGTTATGTTATGTCCCAGCCTCTTAATTTCTTTTCACTCTCAAAGTTTAAAGTTCCCGACGGCCCTCTACAGCTTTTAATAAAGTAACCTCATCCGCATACTCGATATCACTTCCGACAGACAACCCATGGGCTAATCTTGTCACTTTAATTCCTGCTGGTTTGATCAAGCGAGAAAGATACATTGCAGTGGCTTCGCCTTCCGTTGTAGCATTCGTTGCAATAATAACCTCTTTTACCTCATCATTATGAAGGCGTTGAATCAAGGATGCAATATTGATATCTTCTGGACCCGTACCTTCCATTGGGGATAACACACCGTGAAGTACATGATAGAGACCATGGTACTCCCGCATTTTCTCCATTGCCATTACGTCCTTTGGTTCTTCTACGACTAAGATAATACTGCGGTCTCTTGTCGTATCTTGACAGATTTCACAAGGATCTTCTTCTGTAATATTGCCGCAAATACTGCAAAAGTGCAAATCACGTTTGACACTAATCAATGCTTTCGCAAAAGCATTGACATCTTCTTCTTTCATATCAAGTGTATAAAAAGCCAAACGAACAGCTGTTTTTTGACCGATACCTGGTAATTTCATATAACTTTCAACTAATTTTGCTATGGGTTCTGGGTAGTGCATTACTTTCAAATCCTTTCAAACAAAGACCATTCATGGCTAGTTTCAAACTATGTCTTCATTACAAGACTGACATTGATTATACCATTTTTTATGGTTGATTTTATAAAAATTAGCTTTTTAACTTCCTAAAAAATAAACCTGACTTGTTTTCAATTTACTTTTAACAAACTAAATAGTTGACAAAGTCAACAAATAGCGTTTTAATTATTTTAACAAACTTGAAAGGATGACTTTTATGAATCATACATTTATTGTTTTATTAGAATTTTACCCAAAATGGTTGCAGCTTTCTCGGAAGGATCGAAATGAGTGTGGAAAAACTCTCTTCAACATTATAGATAAGTATCCTAGTGTTTCTGTACGTTTCTTTGATTCAGAAGCTTTTCCAGGCTCAAATTATACTGATTTTGCAATTTGCGAAACCGCAGATTTAGCTGACTATCATTTTATGTGGGAAGAAATCCGAGATACTAACTTATACACTGAAAGCTATTTCAAAATAAAAGATGTAATTTTTGGTGTAGAAGATGCTTTTAGAGCTTTTGAAGAACAAAAAGGGATCGCTTGATCTTTAGAAAACTGAAAAGAGGTATTTTTAATGGATAATGATCTTATACTCGGTAAATGGGTAGACCGCATTTACCGCCAGTTTTTACAGATTAACAAAAGAAAAATCGAGGAATTTGACATTAGTCCTGCTGAGTATAATTACTTTTTAACAATTGAAGAATATCCTGGCTGTACCCAAAATTTTCTTGCTAAGAAAAGAATGGTCGACAAAGGTTTAGTTGCTAGAATTGTTAAAAAATATTGTGAGAAAGGATATATCATAAAAAAACAGAGTCCGCAAAAGAAAAGTTCTTACAACCTATTTCTGAGTGAATCTGGTGTAAGGTTAGTAGAGGAAATACGTAAAGCCATTGCCACGACTGAACGTTATATAGAACAACAAGACGGAACAGAACATTTCATTGAATTGATTGAGCATTTAAAACAAGTTTCCAATTACCTAGAAAAAAAAGAAGACTGTCATTGACAGCGTATCAGTAAAAAAGACAACAATTTTTCATTTAAATAATTAAAGGCACGATTTTTGATATAAATCATCAAAAATCGTGCCTTTAAAATTATTTGAATAGAGTTATCTTCTAAACTAAAACCCTGGCATTCCTTTGGCATATTTACCCATTGTTGCTTCTGTTTCTTTTTCTACTTTTGTCAAAGCATCATTAACAGCCATGATCACTAGATCTTGTAGCATTTCTACATCTTCTGGATCAATGACTGCCTCTTTAATAGCGATATCTTTCATTTTACGATCGCCCGTGAAGGTTGCTGTAACCAATTGATTTGTTGCTTCTCCAACAAATTCTCTTACGTTTAATTCTGCTTGTGCTTTTTCCATGTCTTTTTGCATTTTTTGGACTTGTTTCATCATCCCTTGCATATTTCCCATGCCTCGCATCATAACTATCGTCTCCTCTTAATCATTTATTACTTCAACAAGCGCCTCACCAAACATAGCGATCGCTTCGTCTACTACTTGATTGTTAACTTCGTCTACTGGTTCTTCCTCCGTGAGCAAATGATTCTCTTCATTAACAACAGATTGTTCTTCATTCGTTTGCTCTCCTGGGACCTCTTTATTTTGGCTGATAAATGACTGACGCAGTTTCGGCCAACTTTCTTTTGTGATACAGACCATATCTGGTGCGTAATTATTCACCAATCGGCTTAAATTATTATGAACCGCTAACTGCATCTCCTCATCTTCCATGGCTCGGCCACAGACAATCTCATACTCAAATGCAATCACTAAACCATTTGGTCCTGCTGCGACTGGTTCACTCGCTTTCAACATGGCTCTTTGAGTCACAGACATCATTTGTAATAGGTCATCCCAGACATTTTTCACATTCATCAAATGATCTTTAGTCGCTTCATTTAATACTTTATAGACAAGTTCTGTTGGAATCCGCAATGTATTTTTGCTACTAGTTGCTCGAGTTGTTTTAACAGGTTCTGCTTCTTTAGCCGCAACACCATTTTTCTTCAACTCTGTCAATTCTTTTTGTAGCTGTTCTATTTGTTGCTGTAATGTAGCGATTTCTTCTGTTGGAACTGGTTGTGTTTCATTTGAAATTTCGACTGGTTTTCTCACAGATTTTGCCAGTTTAACTGTTGCTACTTCAAGATAAATATTGGCATTATTGGTAAAACGGATGTCATTTTGAGTATCGCTTAAGATTTGAATCATTTGATAAATTTTCTCAGCCGCAGTTTGCCCTGCTAGTTCTTTGAAATTCTGCGTCAGATTTCCAACTTTTTCAGCTAATAAATTAGGCGCTTGTTGAAACATCAGTAAGTCTCGGCAATATAATAAAAGATCTTCTAAAAAACGTCTTGCTTCTTTACCAGAACTAAGAATACTCTCTAATACTTCTAACGCTTGCTCAACATCACCTGTTACACAATTGGAGATATATTGATCCATCATTTCATAGGTCAAACTACCAGTTACCTGCATCGCATCTGTCAGCGTAACTTTTTCATCACTGAATGAAATCGTTTGATCCAGAATACTCAAAGCATCCCGCATTCCACCTTCTGCAGCTCGACCAATCACATATAATGCTTGTTCTTCAAAATCAACATCAATTTGCTTTAAAATATAGCCTAGATGATCAACAATATCTTGTGTGCTAATTCGTTTAAAATCAAATCGTTGTGTTCTTGAAATGATGGTTAGCGGAATTTTATGGGGTTCTGTCGTCGCTAAAATAAAAATAACATTTTGCGGTGGCTCTTCTAAGGTTTTTAGTAACGCATTAAAAGCACCCGTAGACAACATATGTACTTCATCGATGATATACACTTTATATTCAGCTTGTGTTGGTGCATATTTTGCTTTATCACGAATATCACGAATCTCTTCGACACCATTATTACTCGCCGCATCGATTTCAATCACGTCATTCAACCGTCCTTCAGTGATTGCAACACAGGTTTCACACTCATTACATGGTTCACCGTCTACACTATGTTTACAGTTGATCGCTTTAGCAAAAATTTTCGCCGCACTTGTCTTACCTGTTCCTCTTGGGCCGGTAAACAAATAGGCATGTGAGGTCTTCTTTTGGATGATTGCATTTTTTAACGTCTGTGTAATTGCTTTTTGTCCGACAACGTCATCAAAACGCTGCGAACGCCAGACTCGATACAAAGCTTGATAAGCCATAATTTACCCCTCCCTCGAATTTTCACTATCTTCTATTATACGTGATTTTTATGGATAAGGCATTAAAAAAAGCTAACTCATTAAAAAATTCTTTCAAAAAAAGCCCTGACTCACGTCAGAACTTTTTAAACTTATTAAAGATGTGTCTCTGTCTCTTCTTTTTTTGCTAATCCGTCATTGGCACGGAACATTTGATTGTAACGTTCTTCATCTTCTTGATTATCCCTAATCACTTTTGATAATGTAAAGGAAGATGATATCAATCCAACTGACCCCATCAAATAGTAGCCTTTAACCATCAACGGTTCTTTTAGTGTGTATAAACCAATCAACATCAATGCCACGAAAAAGGCAAATGATCCCCAACTTAGAAAGACAAATGCAGGTGTATTTCTGTACGCTTTCTTTTTCATAATTCTCTCCTTTAAAATTAATAATACTTTTTTAGTATAGCATTACTATTTATTAAATGACAATCCTTATTTTTATTTTAAAAAAGAAATTGACTTAGAGAATCAATTAAAATAACAAATCAAGCATTTAAATATGCAATATCTTTCGGTAAAACTAGTCGCCTTTTATCAATATATTTTCGTAGGTCTGTGATATTTTTAAATGAAGGAATATCTTCTACGATCATATTGATTTTTTCATCTACCGTTTCAATCGCATAATTTGACACGTACAAATCATAATTTTGATCTGAGTTATTTATCAATTGATCATAAAAATGACTTTCTTGAACAGAAAGATTCACTTTATTTCGAAAGTTGTCTTTCAAGATTGAACTAAGAAGCTGCGCGTGTTCTTTCCCTAAATCACTTAAGACCAGAACAGATAATTGATGCCTCATTTCATCAGTAAGTTTACTAAGATCTTGCCAACGAATCGCCATTTCATGAAGAATTCCATCTAAATACATTGTTTTCCAAGGAAACTTCATTTTAACTTCCAACACACCTAAAGCTTTTTTTACAACCTCTGTAAAAACAATAAAATTTTGCTTGATTGCACGACTTGAATATAGATAGCGATCATAAACCATAAATTTTTTATAGGGAAACATCTTGTGTTTAGCATAGGTATACTCAATCAAACGAACGATACTTACCCTACTTTGTTCTGAAATAGAGATAGAGAGTGCTTCTTTAATCGTTGTCACTAAGTTTTCTGCTTGAGTGATAACATTCACTTTCTCCTGTTCATTATCCCAACCGAAATCCCACCAAAAAATAGAATAACAAAAATCTTCATACCAATTATCAGGAAGAACTACATTTAATGGTTCAACGACTTCTTCCACATCGGCTTTATATTTTTTCACATCGACCGTAGTTCTTACAAAACTATTGATTGGATCTTTTCGATTCTTGATTAAAAAACCTTGCCGTTCTCTGATAATCGTAACTGCGATCGAATGGGCCAAATGAACGATTTGACTATCATTCAACTCCAGTTCGAATTTCTTATTGATCTTATTTGACAACTTAAAAATTTTTTCCCGATCCAGATGAAATGGCCACTCTCGAATGCCGTAAACTTCAATAAAATAGCAAGTAAAGAAATAGCGAATCTGACGTTCATCTTTTCCATGAACAAAATACGGCGAACGACTCATTTGAATATTTCGGTCTTTCAACGCTGAACTAATCACATTGGACAAACGATACAAGCTAGAATTACTTAAGAATAATTTTTTCTCCCAAAAAGCCGCCGGTTGCATAGGCTCAAAAAAAATGGATTCTAATAAAGAAAATGCATTCGATTCTTGAATGATTTCAATATAAATTTCATGGATCGATCTGTGCGGCGAAGCAATCAGCCGAATACCATGTTTTCTGGATGTCTCTATCGTCAAATAATCTGACCAGCGATCTTCTATGTACTGACAATCCAACATAATTGTTTTTTTTGAGCAATCAATGCTCTCGGCAAGATAATCCGAAGTGATCCAGCTATTTGGTCCATTTAATAAGTTTAACAACAACACTCTTCGATGCATAGATGGTGATAATAATCTCTCCATGATTTCTCCTCTTTTCCCCTTTTTTCTATTTAGTATATTTATTCTTCAAATTTTTCCTCTAGTTAAGAATTTTTTGAAGAAATCCCCGTTTAATAGTAATTATAGCATCTTCTGACCCTTTTTTGAATTAATCTAAAGCGCAACTCAATTGGTTTATTTAAAAACCAGTCTTATTATAAAAATATAAAAACGCGGATTTAAAATTTATCGATAAATGGAAAATCTCACCACATTTTTTGGAGGGATTCTACATGAAAAAAAACACAATTAAACACACCATTATTGTCGGCTTCATCACTATTTTAGGCGTTGCTTTATTTATTGGCGGATACATTTTTACTGACGCGTCTAGTCGAGCAAACAGATTAGCTAGTACTCCTAAAAAAGCCAAAGTTACCTTAGTAAAAAATGTTCCGACAGATAAAGAATTTGCTAAACTTGCAACTATGCCAAAGAAAAAACAAGCTAAAGAAAAAATAGTTGCTGTAAATGCTACTAAAGATACCCTTGCGCCGATAATCAATGTGCCTGAAGAAACTGTTGAACAAAATGCTCAAGTCAATATTTATGAAGAAGTCACTGCCACTGATAATAAAGATGGAGATATTACAGCCAAAGTAGCAGCAGATGAAACGTTAGATACCTCTGTCATCGGCACCCGAACTATCCGTTTTACTGTAACTGATAGTAGCGGAAATATCGGTGCTGCAGATAGAACTTTCCATGTTGTTCCAAAGAGTGAACCTGTCGAAGTACCAGTTGTGGAACAAGCTCCAATAGAACCAGCAGATGCACCTGTTGAGCCTGCTCAAGTTACGCCTGTTAGCGCACCCGAAGTACCCGTTGAACCTGCTTATGGAGCGATGACCCTCACAATGAACGGTCAAACAATTCCTTATCAAAATGGCGGTCAAGGTGGCGGTCAAAGTGTGATCGATTCTAATCCTGGTGGTGTTGCGTCTACTTGGGGAGGAGCCGCTGTTCAATCTGGAGATGATGGACAAAATACTCATTTCATCGGTCATAATCCAGGAGTCTTCTCTACAGTCTTCTCATTAGGTGCTGGCAGCCAAATTGTTGTAACCGATGCAAATGGTACGCCAACTACTTACACAGTTCGTACTTTGTTACAGTTAGATGATTATGGAACTGAAATAGGTTCAGGTACAAATTACTGGGATCTTACAGTTGGTACCGGTGGCGGAGAACGAATCACTCTTCAAAGCTGTATCAATGACGATGTCAACTTGTTTGTTATCGCTTATAAATAAAAAAGAGCATCAACGGGGGTTACTTCGTTGATGCTCTTTCTATTAGTTCTGTGGCAATCGTTATTTTTCTTGCCACAGGTGCCTGTTCATGAATCAATGAAAGAATCGTCTCAACAGCTAACTCGCCCATCCATTCTGTATGGACTTTTATTGTGCTTAGTGGCGGACTAACATATTTTGCCACACTGATATCATTAAAACCCACTATAGAAATATCCTCTGGTACATTAAGTCCAGCTTCTTGAATTGCTTTTAAAGCACCTACTGCTAAAGCATCACTCGAGGCAAAAAAAGCACTTGGATATTCCTTTGGTTCTTGTTTCAAAAATTGTTTCATCACTTCATAACCATCGACAACAGTAAATGGTGTTTTCAAGACATACGCTTCATTAAACATTTTTTTGTGGGACAGCATTTCTTTAAAGATTGTTAGTCGCTTATCTTCAAGCAGTTTATGGCTTCCTCGGGTGTACTCTTGCCCAGCGATTATACCAATTTGTTGATGACCATGTTGGATCAAGTATGTTAAAACAGATGACATACTTTGCTGAAAATCGATGACTAAAGAATTATAGCCTAAATCCAAAGCATCAAAATCCACAAACAAAAGATTGCTGCTGATTTCAAACAAAGCATCCGCTTGTTCTTTCGTAAACTTCCCTAATGCAAGAATTCCATCTACTTGCTCGCTGTCTAGTTCCTCTAAAGAACGCTTAAGCAACTCAAGTCCAAGTTCTTCTGCTTTTTTCTCAATCCCTAACCGAATAGATAAATAATAAATATCTTCTAATTCTTCAACTTCATCATACCATTGAATAAACAAGATTTTAGCTTTCGCATTTTTAGTATTTTTTTTGTGCTTCGTATAATTTAATTCTTCTGCTGATTCAAATATTTTTTGCTTAGTATCAATACCGACTGAAAGATCAGGATCATAATTTAGTACTCTTGAGACCGTAGCTGGCGAAACCCCTGCTAATTTTGCGATATCCTTGATTGTTGCCATCTTTTCACCTGCCTTCTTTTTATAGAGTATCAATGAACCGTTTAAAAGCGGCTTGTCCTTCAGTCGTTTGCTTGTAAACCCCTGCATCAGCTAAAACTCGGGCAAATATCTGTCCCACTTCTTTTTGGATGATCTCTTTTGCATTTTCTTCACAGAAGATATGCGTTTCTTTCATTTGATCAGCCCACGGTATATGATAATCTGCGATATGATTTTCTCTAGCTAAAACATAGTTTTCTACTTCTTGCAATTCCTCATTTAAACGTGGCGGTAGCACTGCTAGCCCCATCACTTCAATCAAACCAATATTTTCCTTTTTAATATGCTGAACATCTTTATGAGGATGAAAAATTCCATCTGGATGTTCAACAGAAACATTGTTGTCACGTAAAACCAAATCCATTTCAAATAATTGACCTTTACGACGGGCAATTGGCGTTATCGTGTGATGAGGTGTTCCATCTGCTGAAAATGCTCGAATCGATACATTCTCATCAGAATAGTTCCGCCATTTTTCTAAAATCAACGAAGATGCTTCAACCAAGTCTTCTGAATTAGGGCTTTGCAAGCGAATCACAGACATCGGCCATTTGACGATTCCAGCATTCATTAAAGGATAGTCGCTTAATTCAAAGTATTGTTTGATCTCTGCTTTTTCCATAGGGAAAACATGCCGTCCAGCTTGATAATGATCATGAGTCAAAATCGATCCGCCTACAATCGGTAAATCAGCATTAGAACCTACGAAATAATGAGGTAATACTTCGATGATTCTGGTCAGACGCTTAAATGTTTCTTTTGAAATTACCATAGGGCGATGCTCTTCTGACAGAATAATTGAATGCTCATTATAATAGGCGTAGGGTGAATATTGAAAACCCCAACTTTCTCCATCCAAATTCATCCGAATGATTCGGTGATTAGTTCTAGCTGGATGATTGACCCGTCCTTTGTAGCCTTCATTTTCCATGCACAAAACACATTTAGGATAATTAAGCTGACTCATTTGGCGTTCTGCTGCAATTTGTTTTGGGTCTTTTTCTGGTCTTGATAAATTGATCGTAATCTCCAGTTGACCATACTCTGTTTCCACCGAAAAAACATTATTTTTAGCAATTGCTCTTGTTTTGATGTAATCATTCTCTTGGCTAAGTTTATAGAAGTAATTGGTCGCATCAGCTGGATCTTTTTCATAGTATTGAGCAAAAAGAGCATTGACGACTGAAGGAGGTGGCGTGAGAAAATCCATCAATTGCGCTTCGAAAATTTCTAAATCAGTTGCTTCTTCTTTAACCATTCCATTTTTTATAGATTGAGCGACTAATTCATCCAATAATTCCAATGATGACTTTGTCACCACTCTTGGAGAAACAGGTTCTAAAGATTCCTCTCCAATTACTGCCAGCACACGATTTTGTAAATAAAGACGATCTAGCTCCATCCATCCTCCAGCTTGAATTGCTAGCGTCACAAAATCCGTAATAGTTTGACTAATTGACACAACGTTTCCTCCTAATTTGAAGAGCTAAACAGGCTCATTTTGTTCTGTTTAAAAATAAGGGGCACTCTTTAGACTACATTTATTTTTATATCTTCTCAGTGAGACTAGCCTATTGACCTAGAAAGAACCATAGCCTTTTGGATGACTGACATGCCAATCCCAAGCAGTTTTGATTATCTGATTGATATCTGTAACTTGAGGTTGCCAATCTAAAACCGCTTTGGCTTTTTCACTAGAGGCAACTAATTTGCTTGGATCACCTAAGCGACGTGGCAATATTTTAGCTGGAATTTCCTTACCCGTTACTTCTCTGGCAGCTTCTAACATTTCTTTAACCGAATACCCCGTATTGCTACCTAAATTGAAAATATTACTTTCATTGCCTTTTTGCAAATAATCCAACGCTGCAATATGAGCCGCAATCAAATCTTCAATATAAACATAGTCACGAATACATGTACCATCTGGTGTATCATAATCATCACCGTAAATCCCTAAATACTCTCTTTGCCCTAACGCTGTTTGTAAAATAATTGGAATCAAATGTGTTTCTGGATCATGATCTTCACCAATCGAGGCATCTGATTTAGCTCCAGCAACATTGAAGTAACGCAATGCAACATAACGCATATCGTATGCTTTATCACACCATTTCATCATTTTTTCCATCATTAATTTACTTTCACCATAAGGGTTTTCGGGATTTGTTGGCATCGTTTCTACAATTGGCATTTCTTTAGGCTCACCGTATGTCGCTGCCGTCGAAGAGAATACAATATGTTTAACATCAAATTCTTCCATGACTTCCAACACGTTTTGTGTGCCTTGCACATTATTGTTAAAGTAGACCAATGGTTTTTCTACAGATTCACCAACTAATGAAC
The DNA here is from genome assembly GCF_058216515.1 of Enterococcus sp. AMC1252. Classification (NCBI taxonomy): domain Bacteria; kingdom Bacillati; phylum Bacillota; class Bacilli; order Lactobacillales; family Enterococcaceae; genus Enterococcus; species Enterococcus sp. AMC1252. Next base: position 962,345 of record NZ_CM177097.1, on the reverse strand, counting down.
TTGCAGCAAAATGGATCACACCATCTATTGTTTCTTTTTTAAAAACATCTTGCATAAATGACTTATCTCTAATATCTCCTTGATAAAATGTAGCTTTTTTATGGACTGCTTGTGCGTGACCTGTCTGCAGATTATCGACAACTACTACTTCGTATCCTTTATTGATTAACTGATCCACTGCATGAGAACCGATATAGCCTGCCCCACCTAAAACTAAAATTGACATGATAATGCCTCCTAATTTGATCGTCTTCTAAACTAACACGATTATTTACATATTCTTCTATTTTACAGCTTTCTAGCCCCATCATCAACATTAGCAACATAAAAGTCTGCTGAGTAACCAATTTGCTCTTGATAAGCTTGTCCAACTTTCTCAATAAAATGAGCCAGTTCAGTTTCTTTTACTAATGCAATTGCACAACCGCCAAAACCTGCTCCTGTCATCCGGGCACCTAATACACCAGCTTGTTTCTGAGCGGTTTCCACTAAGGTGTCTAGTTCAATACCTGTCACTTCATAATCATCTCTTAAAGAAGCATGAGATTCATTTAGTAATTGACCAAAACGGTTTAAGTCATTTACAACAAGTGCATTTTTGGCTTTGATTGTTCGCTGATTTTCAGTTACTGCGTGCTTAGCTCTTTTAATCAAGCGCTCATCGGCAATGACTGTTTTATTTTGTTCAAAAGACTCTTCCGTTAATTCTCCCAATGCTTCGATTGGTAAAATAGTCTGTAAACGACTCAACGCCAGTTCACACTCCGCTCGACGTTCATTATATTTTGAATCGGCCAATTCTCTGCGCTTATTTGTATTCATGATTACAATAACATACTCCCCAAACTCTGCTGGTACCAGTTCATAATCTAGTGTATTAGTGTCTAATAATATAGCATGATCTCGTTTCCCCATACCGATTGCAAACTGATCCATAATGCCCGAATTCACACCAATAAAATGATTTTCAACACGTTTTCCAGTAATCACTAAATCCAACATTTTAACATTCAAAGCAAATAAATCATCTACAATAACGCCTGTTAACAACTCGATCGAAGCAGATGACGAAAGGCCTGCACCATTTGGAATCGTGCCGTAAAAAAGAATATCCAAGCCTGTATCTATAGAATGCCCTTGCTCGATTAAATAGTGAATCATTCCTTTGGGATAATTTGTCCAATCATGCTCTTTTTTGTAGGCTAAATCATTCAACGACAGCTCAATAATACCTAACTCAGAAAAATTTTCCGAATAAAGACGAATGATTTGATCCTCTCTTTTTCTAGCAACACCATATGTTCCAATCGTAATAGCTGCTGGGAAAACAGATCCACCATTATAATCTGTATGTTCCCCAATCAAATTTATTCTTCCAGGAGCAAAAAAGATTTCTTCAGACTCAATTCCAAAAACAGTATGAAACAACTCTTTCAATTTATTTTCCACTATTATCACCTCTTCATTTTCTTTAGTAAATTAATTGTAAAACATTTACTAAATTTTTTCAACTATTTTCGTAAAACGTTTACAAAAAAATAACTACTAAGCGAGCTTAATGGACTTTTGCCACTATCTATTGGATTTTTTTCTTACTTTAGTTCATAATAGAGGTGTCTAAATAACTGAGAGGAGAATGTATATGAAAAAATTTATTTCAGGTATGCTTGTGGGAACAGCTGTAACTTGTGCTGCTGTTGTCGGATTTGCAGCTACTATCAAGAAAACAGTTCTTGATCCAATCGAAGAAAAAGAAGATATGATCGAGGAAAACCGTAAAAAAGCAATGCGTAAACGCATTTCTCGATAATACGAAGAGCTATACAAAACGCTTGGCTCTCACAAAAATCAAGAATCCATCTATGGAACGATCTTTGTTCCATAGATGGATTCTCTATTTCCCTTGAAAGTTGGTTTGTGTAGCTAGATAAACGAAAAGAGAAATAAACCGTTTAACTCTGACTGAAAAATAGAAAAACCTGTTTGTGATGTATTTTATCACGAACAGATTTTATCTTTTTTCCGATGAGTTGGTTTATGTCGCTAGACAAACGAAAAATCAACTAAGCCAGGCAGCTCATCTGAAAACACAAGAGAAAACAGCGTTTCACTCTTTGTTGTTTTCTCTTGTGTTTATTTTGCCTTCAAAAATGCTTCTAGCAATTAGATCAGCTTCTCTTAAATTCCAAGGATCCGTTCCCGGTCTAGAAGTAGCCGCAGTTAACCAATGAACCCCTTCGGTTGGAATCCCATAACAAAATAATCCAGTAATTACTTTTTTTGATTGCGATTGCATCTGATTCGTCTTTGACTCCACTGCAAGTGCACCAGTAAAATAGATATCGCCCGTTTCTAATTTCAATTGATGTAAGCTTGCCATTCCATCTCTTAAAAGCTGTTGAACCAGAGGATTCAAACTAAATTGATTGGCTGTTTTTGGCAATCTAGCTTCTATCAAAAAGTGGGTTTTGAATTTTTGCAATGGATAGTTTTTAGAAAAACCAACAAACCGACCCGCTTCTGTTACTACCTCCATTTTCGGTCCGAGAAGCGTCACGACCCCAGCATTGATCAACGCTTTAAGTTCCGCAATTCTTTCTAAAGGAGGGCCAATCGATAAAAAAGCATTCAAGGGAGTGAACCAATCCCACAGCCATGTTTTATACTCATCATTTGAAAACAGTTCATGATCTTGCATAAAACGAACTTCATCTCGCAAATCTTTTAAACTATCCAACGCTGCTGCAAAAGGTCCGGATATCGTACCTTTTTTTGCCTCTTCAAAATCCCAATTTAAATAATCAACAATAAATGCTTGAAAAGAATCACCTTCTCTTACAGCTTTCTCTGGTTGTTGAATAATAGACCAATCCCAAAAATATTTTTTTTGAATGCCATATTTTACAAGAATCGAATCCTCGCCTCTTGTACGAATAAACTCTTCATTAAAACGCGTCTGATTCACATAAGGATATTCCGCAACGATCAATGCCGAATAATAAGCAAACTCTACTTCTTTTTTTAAGAGTTCAAAAAACTGTTCCGCAGAAAATTTGCCTTTTCTCTTAAACTTATTCAAGCTTTTTTCTTTTAGAAATCGTGGTTGGTATTCCTCTCCGTAGCCTTTTTGATTGATACCTCTAGCATGATAAGGAATGCCGCGACCAGATCCAACAATGATTTTAGGTTCTTTGCCAGAAGGAAGATAAATCAACTCTCCATCTTTTTCTGTAAACTCTCCACCACGATCACTTGTCAGCAAAGTGAGATAATCATAGAAAACCAAGCCTAATCCTCTAATCAAAACAGGTGTGTTCTCTGTAATTGCCTCAAGGTAAGCATCCGCTGCATTTTTAGGAGAAGAGTAAAAAAGTCGATGATCACTTGCAAAAGCAGCCAACTCTTTCTCTTTACCAATTAGTTCATTTTCTTGATGACCTAATGCTAAAATGACTGTGTCTACGGTTGTTTCCACTGCTTTTGTATAAACTAAAAATTTATCCTCCTGCATTTTTACAGCTCGAACGGTATCTTTAAAAAATTTTACAGATGTCTGCTCAGTCATTCTAGTCTGCACATATTCATAAAACCATTTTTGATATAAACCATAAAAAACGCGTGAACAATGATCATTTGGACCTAAGTTACCACACTCTTCAAGTAATTTTGATCTGTTTTCAACATTATGTTTTTTAATAAACTCAGTTGCTTCACTTTGAGCCCATTCATACAGATTAGGCCCCTTAGCCACAGGACCTTTTGTACTCATTGTTTCATCTGTAAATAAAGTGACATGAGAGGCAACAGAATTCATTAATAAGGACAAGGGTTGATCTTCTCGCCATACTTTCCCCCCTGGACCATAAGGATCGAACATTGTGATCTGAATTACCTGCTCTTCTCTTGACCATTCAACGATTCTCTCAAAAACTGAAAGTCCTCGAGGCCCACCACCAACAATCGCTATTTTCATAAAATTCCTCCTTTCAGTTTATTCTCTTTTCATTCATTGATTTATTTTTTCTAAAATTTTCTGAAGTACAACAGCATTATTGTGTACCTCATCCTTGGCCCCATAGACTAGTGTAAGCACTGGATGTTTTTCCATCAAGTGAATAAGTTTTTGAAGTGCATCCTTCGTTTCACCCAGTTGTAATTCAATTAGATATTTTTCTTTAAATACAGGGAATTTATCTGGGTCATGATTAAACCATTTCCTAAGCTCATTACTAGGTGCGATTTCTTTCAACTACAAATCCAACTGTTCTTTTTCTTTGGACATACCTCTGGGCCACAGACGATCAATTAGTATTCGATAGCCGTCAGCATCCTTAGCTTTTTTGTAGGCTCTTTTGATTTGAATCATACTAATCACCTCATCTATATTTTATCCTAATTAATAAAAAAAGAAACGATTTACGATTTTTCTCTAGAAGAAAAAGCACAGAGAAGTAAACGTTGTCCAATTTTGAACCATCGTCTATCTCTCTGTGCTTTATTGATTAAGCATTTTTCTTTTTCGTTTTTCCGGTCCAGCCTTCATAGCCACCTTTTAAAATATAAAGATCTTTATAACCATTTTTGCGTAATTGATTAGCAGTACGAATACTTAATGATTTTTTTTGATCATAAATATAAACAGGTTGATCCTTACGAATTGAATTCATCGTTGTTTTGATTGTTGTATATGGCATGTTGCGCGCGCCAAGAATATGACCTGCATCGAATGAGTCTTTTTCACGGACATCAATGATTTGAGCTTTTCTCATGCCTTCTTTAAATTCTTCTTCCGTGATCGTTTTGGCAGAGCGTTTTGCCATGATTCTAAGATATAACTCATTGATTCCCATTGCTAGTAAAATTGTCAATAAAACTCCGTTGATAATCCATAAAACGTTCATTCCAAAATCCCTTTCTTACTCTTTCTCCATAAATTGTAACGCCAGTGAAGCAGCACCGATAACACCAGCTTCATTGCCTAACTGAGCCAGTTTGACTTGTGTGCTGTTACGAACTTCTGGGAAAGTAAATTCTTCAAAATATGTTTGAACGCGACTACGTAAAAATTCTCCCGCCGCAGAAACACCACCGCCAATGACAACACTTGATGGATTCAATGTATTGCCGACATTACCGATTGCAAGACCTAAGAAGTAACACACACGATCAACCACCATTAAAGCAAATGGATCATCTGCTTGTGCATAGTCAAAGACATCTTTACTTGAAACATCTTGTCCATCATCGATTGCTTGTTTTAGCTGAGAATCACCTGCGTATTCTTCTGACATATGACGAGCAACCCGCACCACACCTGTAGCGCTAGAAACAGTTTCTAGACAGCCACGTTTGCCACAAGTACATTCAAAGCCACCAGGATCGACCGTTACATGCCCAATTTCTCCGGCACAACCATTAACACCATGTAATAAATTACCTTCCGCAATAATCCCACCGCCAACACCCGTACCAAGTGTGATGAAAACAACGTCTGGATTATTTTCGCCAGCACCTTTCCAGCGTTCACCTAAAGCGGCAACATTCGCATCATTATCTAAAACAAAAGGAATATTAGTTGCTTCTTCAATTTGTGCTTTTACATTTTGTTTTTTTGTCCAGTTAAGATTATAGGCACCAACTACTGTGCCCTTCTCAATATCTACACTACCTGGCGTGCCCATACCGATTCCGATAAAATCCTCATGCTTCATCTCATAAAGAGAAATCCGGTGATTGATTGATTCAATGATATCCGGCACAATATGGCGACCCTCATCCAGAATATTAGTTTCAATACTCCACTTTTGCTGAACATCTCCATCAGTTGTTAAAATCGCAAACTTAATCGTTGTTCCGCCTAAATCAATCCCAATCAATTTCTTATCCATTTACTCGGTTCCTTTCTCAGTCGCTCTGCTTTCTTCAATTCGATGTTCTCTTTGCAAAACACTTCTCGCATGGAGATACGTGTCTCGATCAATCAAGTGACCTTCATAAATATTTTTCAATTCGATCATCATCAACTCGATATCATAAATTCTGGCACCTACATAAATGTAAATGCCGAATTGTTTAAATAATTGTTGCACATCATATAGCGTTTCCATTAAATGCACTTCCCTATTATACAAGTAAACCGAATTTTTTAAAACCCAAGACTAGACAAACACCTAACAAAAACACGAAAATGATTCCGGAAATGATTCGTTCATGGATATTGAACTCATCAGAACGATCTGGCACAGCTAAAGTAGACGCGACTAAAAGCCCGCCTATTAGGCCGCCAATATGTCCCATGATATCTACAGAACTGCTAAACAAGTTAAAAATCAAGTTGATTCCAATAAAGGTTGCATAGCGTTGAACCATAAATGAAATTGCCGGATTATTTCTAAAGTGACGACCAAGAATAATAAACGCGCCAAATAGTCCAAACAATGATGTACTAGCACCCGCAGAAATACTATTTGGTGAACCAAAGGTAAAGCTAACAATATTTCCAGCCACACCACTCAACAAATAAATCAAAAGATAGCGCCAATGACCATAAATGCTTTCCACTTGAGATCCTACGTAATACAGTGTTACCATATTCACTACAAAATGCAACCAGCCGATATGTAAAAACATCGGGGTAAAGAAGCGCCAGTATTCATGTAAATAAAGGATCTCGCCTCGTGACATCGCTCCCCAGTTAACTAAAACTTGACCGTTTTCTGACCCACCAGTCAACTCCATCCCTAGAAAAACAATCGTCGTGATCCCCAGTAACAGATAGGTCACTAGTGGCTGTTTCAATATTCTTTTTATTTTCATCTGTGTTTGATAATTCATGTGTTCCTCCTAGCTGATAAATAATCGATTTACAGGCAAATCAAAAGCCTCTGCCCGCCAATTTTCTTGAATCTGTTCACTGAATACCAAACTGCAAGTTTCCCCTTGATAATGTTCTAGAAAACGATCATAAAATCCTCCGCCAAATCCAATTCGAAACCCCTCATGCGTAAAGACGATTCCCGGGACAACGATTAAGTCGATTGCTTCCTCAGAGACTGCATCTGCATCTCGCGGTTCTTCCACACCAAATGTTGTTTTTTCAAAAACAGTTTCAGAAGTTATGATATGAAATGTCAGTGCTCGATTCTTACCCGTGATTGGCATCAGCATTTGCTTACCTTCTTGCCAACCTCTATTAAGTAAAATATGCGTATCAAATTCAAAAGCAAGTGGTTTAGTGATTGCGATCGTTTCCGCATTTTTCCAACAAGGATCATTAAACAGTGTTTGGCTAATTTTCTGTTCTTTTTGCGCTTTTAATTCTGGATGTTTTTGAAGCCATTTTAAGTTTGCCAATCCTAGTTTTCTTAATCGTGTTTTTTCCACAATCAACCCTCCTGATTAGAAAAATTCCCCACAATAAATCACTTTATTTTTTTACTCCTCGATCTTTTTAACCTTACTTTGTAGTTTATAGAAAAAACCATTAAATAGCAAACAGATTTCTAGTCTTTTACGTCTAGATTTAGTCTTTTTTGCAACCAATTATCAATCGCTTTATAAACCTCGTTTTTTTCGTCTTCCAATAAAATTTCATGACGTAAATCAGTAAACAAAACAAGTGACACGTCTCTGATTCCTGCCTCATCTAGTTCTTTTGCAACTTTTCTAGGGCCTTTACCATAATCTCCTACTGGATCTTGTTCGCCACTGATCACTAAAATCGGTAAATCTTGGTCGATATTTTGCGCCCAACCATTACAATTTGCTCCGTTAACTAAACGGAATAATGTATAAAAACCATTATTAGTGAACGTAAAACCAGTTAATGGATCCTCTTCATAGTGTCTTACATTTTCTTGATTCTTACTTAACCAATTGAAATTACCCACTTCTGGAAATTGCTTGCTAAAAGAACCAAACGCCATATGATCCAGCCATTTATTTTGCTTTTCCGGGGCCGTTCTGTTCAATATTTTCGTTAGTGTAAGAGCTAATGGCAACATTGAAGCATTTTTGCCAGTTCCCATAAAAATAGCACCGCTAAGATCAGATTTATATAGTTGTAAATAATTACGTAAAGCAAACGAGCCCATGCTGTGTCCTAACATAAAATGAGGTAAATCTGGATAATTACTTTCGATCCACTCTTTGATTTGATCTATATCTTCCAATACAAGTGTTATCGGTTCGATTTCTCCAAAATAGCCCTGTCTTGGCTCATCACTTGCGACAGACTGCCCATGTCCTAAATGGTCGTGCCCTACTACAACAAAGCCCAATTCGTTCAAATATTGGGCAAAATTATGATAACGCTCAATATACTCCGCCATTCCGTGAATGATTTGAACGGTTCCAATCGCCTCTCCTTGGGGCTCCCAGCAGATAAAATGACTGGTTGTTTTTCGATCTGATGACAAAAAAGTGTTGTGTTTCATATTCTTCCCTCTTCTCAATTGATAGTATTTATTATAAAGTATTCTTAGTAAATGAAATAGTCAAATGTGCATTTTCTTTTTAAGTATTGTTTCTTTTATAACTCTTCGAAAGGGGAAAACATGAAAATTCAACTTATAGGGGCCTCAGGAACAGGTAAAAGTACTTTAGCAAAATATATTGCCGAAAAAGAACATATTAAATGGATCGATACTGATTGCTACCTTTGGCAAGATGAAACTTTTTTAGAAACTCGTCCAATCCAACAGCGGCTAAAGATGTATCAAAATGATCGAAGCGAGTTCGATCGTTTTGTTGTTTCTGGTTCTGTATTCTCATGGAATCCTACAGGCTTTATTGATCGCGATCTACTCGTTTTTCTTAGACTAGACGATAAACAGCGCTTTGAGCGTTTAATAACAAGAGAAATAGCTAGAGGCGGTATTAGCTCCCTTTGGTTAGGTGAACAAGGACACCAAACCAATGACTTTTTAGAGTGGTGCAAAACATATTATACTGCTCAAACTCCTTCAGATGTTGGGACATTTGCTGAGCATAACCATCAAATTGCTCAATCTAAAAGTCCCATTTTAAAGCTCGATAGTAATCAATCTTTAGAAGAATTATATCAAGCGATCATGGATAGCCTAAAAAATACCCCTTAATAACTAGAAGTCTCCCCAAAAAAAATAAATCAAAAACCTAACTTTTGTCAGTATATTTCCTATTACAATCCTCATCGGATAAAAGCAAAATTGACTGGTATGAGTCCGGTTCAATACCGAATTCATACCAGTCGAATGACAGGTTAATCTACGTACAACTTTTAGGGCGCACATCAGTTTGTCCCAACCTCTTTGAGTAACTTAGTAGGCATCCAATTTTTGTTTTTGCTTCTCAAACGTTTCAGTGATCTTCTTCCCAAACTGTCCTTTTACTGCTCCTTGTAACCCAGTAGTTGTTTGAGAAATTGAAGTCTTTGCTTCTTCTAATGTAGTTTTGCCTTCTGTTTTAACCTTATTTTTTTTACTGTTACTTTGTTGCAATGTCGCCATTCCTATTGCTCGAACATTCGTTTTTTGATTCTCTTTTTCAATTTTTTTTAAGAGATCATTCAGCATCTCTAACATGTTTTAACTCCTATCACTTTATTTATTTTCTTCTACCAACTTTCGGAGGTCTCTATAATATTTTTCGTCAGCATCCTCTTGCTTTTGTATAATTGCCTTACGTTCTTCACTTAATATGTGAAGGTATTCTTCTTCTCTATGTGCAAATTCTCGTAGCGCTTGATTCATTGGTTCATTATCTATAGCAAAATCATGCAGGTAATGATATAAGGATTTCCGTGACTCCTCGAAAAGTTGTTCTCCTTTTTTTCGATATGCCTTGATGTGTTGCTCTTGTTCTTCCAATTCTTGACGTGCTTTAGTATAATTTATTTTCAGCTTCTCTTCATCCAAGAATAACACCCCACTTCTATATCAGACCTTTAATTGTTGGGCTAACTCTTGATCTTTTTTAAGGACAAGGTCTATTTGCCCTTTGATTTCATTTGCTACTGTATCAAAACTTTCGCCGATTTCTTTTGCTTCATTTATTTTCTCTCTGTATTCTTCACTGGGATCACTAATCACAGTTGATTGAGTAGTACCAACACTTGATAATGCTTTTTCAATTTCAGATTCACTTAATTTAGACGCACTACCTCTTGCTTTAGTTAAACCATCATTCCATAATTTTTCAGCATCCTCTATTGCTTCTTGGTAGAGAAGGATCACGTTAGCCATTGCCAGTTTCAATGAACGCGAAGCTGTTTCTACCACAGAATTAGCCTGACTCGCATCAAGATAAAATTGTTCATTTACTGATACCCCTCCACCGCTGGATCTAAACCGCGCTTCAAGAGCTTTCAAAGCATACATACTTGCAACAAATTGTGTCATTAATACACGTTCTGCCTGTTGTCTCATCGCCTCTTTATTGTATTTATTATTAGGAATGATTAAATTCCCTTTATTATCAAATTTCCATACGCTTAAACTATGATACGTTAACGGATTATCTAGTCCCATTTCAAGACTGACTTTAATTTCCGCTCCAGTTCCATTTCCCATTAAATTACCAATCGCATTATCTCCACGATTACGATAATTGGTTAGCATCCCTGGATTATTTTTGATCCATTTTTTTGCGTCAGCAGATAATATGCCGTAAGGATCTGGACCATTAAATCCCACATTCCGCCACTCATTTTCTGCTGCAATCATTAATGCCAGATATTCTCCTAAAGAATGACCTGTGGTCGTAATAATAGCATTAGGATATTTTTCTGATATAATATCTGCAAAATCTTGGGCAGTGATTGCTTGGCCGGCAGTTTCAAGGTAGGGATTTACAGCTAACTGTTTATCTCCTCCAGCAACTGTTTGTAAATCAGTTGCACGATCTTTAGCATCAGAAAAATTCGTACCTGCATAGGCGATAACGACTTGTGAGGTATCTATATTTCCAGCATTATCCACTGGTGCTACTGCCATGGCTTGCATGCCATTTTCTGTGTTGTCTTCGATTTTTAAGATTTTGTATTTTTGAGACAAACCTTTTATATCTGCTGGATTTAAAGTTGTGCCCATTTTGGGATGAAATGGTACATCATCTTTTTTTGAGTCTATCCAATACGATATATCCGATAATCTATTATAATCCTCTTCACTAATCATATCCTACTCCTCTCCCATTTATTCTTTTTATTTGTAATAGTTCACTTTAAGTTTTTCGACTTTTTTCGATTCTTCTTTTTGATTCAGTTCTATATCATCACTACCAAAAGCCCATATTTCTTTTTGTTTAATTTTTACAGATGCTCCAACTTTCCATTTAGAATTATTATTTATATAGAAAAAGTAATTTCTATTTCCTGTTGCATCCGATTGGTTTGTTGGTGCTTTATAAAATGTGATTTCTTTTATTTCTTTATCTTCCGGATCTAGATACCTTTCTGAGAACTCCTTTGATATATTATCTTCTACTTTTTGATCTAATTCTTTTTTATCCATATAAATCTTCCCTCCAATTGCTAAACATAAGATAAGTATAATTCCTAAAATAAGAACTACTTTTTTATTCATAATATCCGCCTTTTCTATATATGAAACTTTTTTATAACGCTATGTACAGTTAGCGTATCATAAACATTCTATTCCTTACATCAATTTTTTTGATTTAACGAAAATTAATTGATAAATTATGTCTTCTACTAGGGAATTCTTCTCAAACGAGTCATTCAGTCTTTGAAAATAGAACAATTCGTACCTGCATAGGCGATAACGACTTGTGAGGTATCTATATTTCCAGCATTATCCACTGGTGCTACTGCCATGGCTTGCATGCCATTTTCTGTGTTGTCTTCTGCTTTTAGGACTTTGTATTTTTGAGACAAGTTTTCATCTTCGAAAATTTGTCCCTCTTTAACAGGTATTCGACCTTCTTTTTTTTCTCTTTCAACATCAATACTATAAGCTTTATCTGCTAAATAATTATAATCTTTATCTGTTGCCATACTCTCCTCCATAATTCACATTGACATTAATTAAATCTATAGAAATGTTTTTTTTTGCTCTCTTTTCTAAATGAAAATCATTTTCATTATAAGCTAAATGAAAATCATCCTTCTTTTCTAATGTCTTTAAATCAAATTGGACAACTGAATTTGAATTGACAGTTGCAACTATATGCCAAGAACCTGTTTCTTTTATTTGTGAAAATTCTCCAAATTCAATCTCTTTTATCTCTTTATAATTCTGAACTATAAATAATGCGATTTCTTTCTTGGCCTCTAACTCTCTTTGCTCAATTTTTTTGATTTCCATATAGTATCTCCCTCCAATTATTAAACCTAAAGTAATAATAATTCCTAAAACAAGAATTACTTTTTTATTCATACTATCCGCCTTTTCTATATAAGAAATATTTTTTTAACACCATGTACAATTATGGTATCATAAACATTCTATTCCTGACATCATTTTTTTACTTTACCACAAATTAATTGATAAATTATGTCTTCTACTAGGGAATCCGTCGCAAAATGGGCGTTTAAAGTTCATCAGTATTTGACGAACTGATACTGATGAACTTCAAACAAGTATTTTTATAAGCGGCTACTTGTTTTTTTGATTAAATATTAGCAGGAGAATGAGAATATTTATGATATTTAGACCGACTATTCTTTTTTCTCTAGTATCTGGCACGCTCAAAAAAGCCTAAAGGAAATTTCCCTAGACCCCATAACAAACAATTTAACACTTGAAATTAGTATCTATATCAATAAAAAAAGGAGTGAATTTCTCCACTCCAAAAGTCTAACTTTATTGATCCCTCGCTCATTTAAACCTCGTCATAAAGGGGGTATTTTTCTTTTATTGTAATGTAATCACAGGATTCACCGATTGATCCACTACAATTTCTTCTGTTCCATAGCGTTCTCCTAAGACATACTTAGCCATATGGATCGTGCGGTCACTCATTCGTTCCAAGTTAGATGCTATGTCGATAAACAACACTCCATCAGCTGCTCGACCTTTCCCACTATTCATGATGAAAATATACTTTTTGCGAAGCAGTTTGACCATTTGGTCGATCTGCTCTTCCCGACTTAACATATGAGCTGCCATTTCTTTGTCATCATTTTCAAAAACAACCAAAGAATCACGAATATTTTTTAACACTTTTTCAAATAAGTCTACCACATCTTCATCATATAAAATCAACGTGGCGCGATCAGAAACTTTACCCGCTTTTTTCTCTTTAGCTTTTTGTTTCTTTTCAAGATGGATCGCTTCGTTCAGGTTTTGAATAATATTTCGGCAATGATCGCCAATTCTTTCTAAATCCTTTGTTAACTCTAACATCATCGTTTGCTCATGACTTTCAGAAATCGTTAATTCCGTTGCCGAAAGTTGAACCAAGTATTCAGTCAAACGATTATCTGTATCATTGATCGCAGTCTCGTATTGACTTGCATTTTCTTTGTCGATACTGTCTTGTTTCTCATAATATGATTTCGTTGCTTCAAAAGCGCCTAAAACATATTCGCCCATTTGCAGTAGTTCGATTTTTGCTTGATTTAAGGCTAATGTAGCAGAATTTTGAATGATTGATTCATTTAGGTTTGATGGTTTAAAATCAATGCTTTTATCTTTACCAGGGATGATTTTCCGCACAAGCCATTCGATTTTTCCGATAAACCAAAATTGGATCAATAAATTAGAAATATTGAATAAACCATGAGCAACCGCAATCTGCATTGCTGGTTTTAAATCCAACAAGGTAGAAATACGTACCACAACCGCTGTAAACGGCGTCAGTAACGTCGTAAAAATAATCGCACCAACTAGATTAAAGATTACGTGAGAAGCCGCTGTCCGCTTCGCAGCGACACTGACGCCTAACGCTGCAATCACAGCAGTGATGGTTGTGCCGATATTGTCCCCAAACAAAATTGGCAATACTGCGCCGATTGCTAAGCTCCCTTGACTATACAATTGTTGTAAAATTCCGATCGTTGCACTGGAACTTTGCAACACCATCGTAAGTAAGGTGCCGATTCCTACCCCTAAAATAGGATAATGAGAAACATCTACCATTAAATCTGCAAATTGAGGCAATGTGCTCAACGGCGCCATTCCTTCACCCATTAATTTTAGTCCATAAAATAAGCAACCAAAGCCAAACAAAATTTGTCCCACATTATTGATCCGTTCTCTTTTTGAAAAGAACAGTAAAATAGAACCTACACCGATAATCGGTAACGAATACGAACTTAAGTTAAATCCGATGATAAAAGCTGTTACTGTCGTTCCGACATTTGCCCCCATAATCACCCCGATTGCCTGGCGTAAAGACATGAATCCGACACTAACCAGTCCCACCGTCAAAACTGTCGTTCCCGAACTACTTTGAATAATGGCCGTAACGATCAAACCTGCCAACACAGACCTCAGCGGTGTAGATGTAAAGGTGTTCAAAATTTCCCGTAACGAATCCCCTGCAGATTTTTGCAGACCATCTCCCATATACTTCATACCAAATAGAAAAATCCCTAATCCTCCGAGAAAAGGAAATAATATTTCTTGATAGGACACACCTGTTCCTCCTTTATTTTAAAAGCGTAGTGGGCTCATTTAGCTCCGACAGAAAAATAGGAAAACATGACTGTGATGCTCTTTGTCACATTCAGGTTTTATCTTTTTTCCGAGGAGCTAGCCCATGAAGCTAGATATGGTAAAAGTCGAATGAGCCGTTTAGCATCGACGAATAATAGGAAAACATGACTGTGATACACGTTATCACATCAACCTCATTTAAGAGTACAGAAAAACACCCCTCTTGTAAATAAAATATGTATTTTTTTCATAAGAAAATTAGTTAGGTCTTAATCAATTCACCAGACAAAACAAAAAAAGTGTTGAAAGTGATCACTTTCAACACCTAAACTTACGATAAAAATCAAACCATCATCATATAAACACCAGAAGCAACAGCTGCTCCGATGACAGGTCCAATAATTGGTACCCATGAATAACCCCAATCAGAGTCCCCTTTTGTTGAAATCGGTAATAATTGATGTGCTAAACGAGGGCCAAAATCACGTGCTGGATTGATTGCATATCCTGTAGGTCCACCTAAAGACAAACCAATCGATAAAATCAACGCTCCAACAACTAATGGATTTAAACCATCTGTAAAACTGTGTTGTGAAAATGAAAGTAATCCCAAGACTAAAACAAAGGTACCAATCACTTCTGTCACCATATTAGCTGGATAATTCCGAATAGCGGGTCCTGTAGCAAATGTTCCTAAAATCGCCCCTTGATCTTCAGTCGCTTGCCAATGAGGCAGATAAGCCAACCAAACTAACACCGCTCCGACGATTGCCCCAAGCACTTGTGCTACAATAAACGGTACAACTAAACTCCATTCAAAACTTCCCGTCATCGCCATTGCGATTGTCACCGCTGGATTCAAGTGTGCAGGTCCCATATATCCTGCAACATAAACGGCAATCGTTACCCCCATAGCCCAACCAAAAGCAATCACGATCCAACCAGATGCTTCCGCTTTACTTTTCTTTAAATTAACTGCCGCACAGACACCATCTCCTAAAAGAATCAAAATCATTGTCCCTAAAAACTCACTGAAAATCTGTGTCATATTTGAAGTATCCATTTTACTTCTTCCCTTCTTTCAATGTACTCAAGTCAGATTCTGCAATTAATTGATTTAGTTCATTTGTATAGCGTTCTTTTTGTTCGTTGGACCAGTGATAATAATGACTCATTTCTGAAATTACTCCTTGTTTGACTTCATCTAGCGTATCTCTCATAAAGAGCAGATGATTTGTTCTACGTACAAGATAATCTGCAGGTGTCAGCACCATTTCATTATCTAAAGCATAATGTAACGCTAAAGTTTCAGTTAAACTTAAACCCGTTACAGGTTCAGTGGTTTCGATTTTTTCAAAAAGTTCCGTCACGTTTGAGCCATAAAGATGAGCAAGATATTCTGCTGATTCTTGACTCAACCCTTTTTCTACACCTAATGCTGCAAGATCATTTAATTCAGTCTCCACGTTTGCTGCATCAAGATTTCCACCTGAAACAGGATATGTTTTAGAATCAATCAACTCAAATGCGCAATTAAATTCTTCTTTCAAAATACGTTGAATTTCTTTCAAAGCTCCTTCTGCCATCTTACGGTAATCCGTGATCTTACCACCTGACAATGTTAATAAGCCATCATCTGAACGTTCTAGCAAACTACCACGTGAAACGGCTGACGGATTTTCTTTACTTTCAGCCAGTGAATCTTCTAAATGATTCAAGACATTTTCTACATCAAAACGAGTTGCTTGCTGATTTTTATACTTATCAACAATTTCGATGACTTGATTAAAACTTTCATCAGAGACTTTGCCATTATTGCCACCGTTGTAATCTGATCCACCGTTTTCTGAAATCAACGGTCTAAGTCCAGCCCAGCTTGCTTCGATATCATCAATCGTCACATTGGCTTTAGGATAATGACTATTGACGATTTCTAGCAAGTAATCGACATCTTCTTGGGTAACGGTAGGATGTTCATAATCTCCAGTATAATCTGTGTCTGTTGTGCCAAAATAAGTTTTCTTTTCTCTAGGAACAACGAAAACCATCCGCCCATCATGTTTGCCTGTATCAAAATAAGTCGGTTGCGGTACATACAATTTGCTACTATCTACAACAAGATGGACACCTTTTGTTGGACGCAATTGCGGCACTAGCTTTTCTTTCATATCCAAACCACGAACTTTATCTGACCAAGGTCCCGTCGTATTGATAACAACTTTGGCCTTGATTTCAAATTGTTCACCGGTCAATAAATCTTCTGCTTTTACGCCAATGATTTTGCCTTGATCATTTTGAATAAAGCCCACTGCTTTGACTTTACTAACCATCAGCCCACCATCAAAAGCCGCTCGCTTGATATTTTCGATTACAAGCCGAGCATCATTATTTCTAAAATCTAAATAGACGCCGCCACCTTGTAATCCTTCGCTTTTCAATTGAGGTTCTCTTTCCATCACTTCTTCTTTTGTCAGTGTATAGTTCTCATATTTTGTTCCGATCACATTTGCTAAGCGGTCATATAAATCCATTGCCACTTTGACAGAGAACATATTAAATGTCGCCTTTGGCTCATCATAAATGGGTAAAAGCATTGGATCAGGTTTGGGAATATGAGGCGCAATCGCTTGTACAACTGCACGTTCTTGTACTGTGTCTGCAACAACTTCCACATCAAAATTTTTCAAATAACGAATCCCGCCATGGACTAATTTCGTTGAGCGGGAAGAAGTCCCTTCCGCAAAGTCCTGCATCTCGATCAAACCTGTTTTCATACCAGCAGCACTTGCTTGCAAGGCAACCCCCGCACCTGTAATACCGCCACCAATGATCAATAAATCTAATTCTTCAGACTTCATCTTTTCAATAGATGTTTGTCTTGTTTTGATTGAAAATGACATACTACTCACTTCTTTCCTTATTTTGATTTATGTTTGAACATTTGTGTGGCAGCCACAGCTTGTTGCCAGCCTTCATATAAATCATCACGTTCTTCATCAGACATTTTTGCTTCAAACACTTGCCCATCTTCGTAAAACTCTTTTAATTCATCTAAATCTTTCCAAAAGCCTACTGCTAACCCTGCTAAAAAGGCTGCTCCCAAGGCTGTTGTTTCCAAGTTTTGCGCTTTTTGAACAGATGTGTTTAAAATGTCTGCCTGAAATTGCATCAATAAATCATTATTCGCAGCACCACCATCAACTTTTAAGATTGGAATGGCAATACCTGTATCTTTTTGCATCGTATCAATGATATCTCTTACTTGATAAGCAACCGCTTGCAATGTTGCTTTTACAAAATCTTCTCTCGTTGTTCCTCTTGTTAAACCAAAAACCGCTCCTCTTGCATCAGAGTCCCAATAAGGTGCACCCAATCCTGTAAAAGCAGGGACGACATAAACTTCATTTTTGTTATGTGATTCTTTTGCAACTGCTTCCGACTCAGCAGCCGTTTGAATCATTTTCAAACCATCACGTAACCATTGAACTGCAGAACCCGCTACAAATATACTTCCTTCTAAGGCATAATACACTTTACCGTTGATACCATAACCAATCGTTGTCAGTAGATTATTATCAGAAAGTTGAGGTTTTTCACCTGTATTCATCACAATAAATGAACCTGTACCATACGTATTTTTGACCATTCCTGGTTCAAAAGCCATTTGTCCAAATAACGCTGCTTGTTGATCTCCTGCCATACCTGAAATAGGAATTTCACTGCCATAAAAATGATAGTTTTTGGTCAATCCATAAACTTCTGAATTCGATGTCGCCTTTGGCAGCATCACTCGAGGGATATTTAATATATCTAAAATATCTTGATCCCAATCTAGATCATGAATATTGAATAACATCGTGCGACTTGCATTTGAATAATCCGTTACATGCGTTTCACCGCCGGTCAATTTCCAGACTAACCAAGTATCGATCGTTCCAAATAATAACTCGCCTTTATCAGCTCTTTCTTGCGCACCTTCCACATTATCTAAAATCCAGCGAATTTTCGTTGCTGAAAAATAAGCATCTACGATCAAGCCTGTTCTTTCATGGATCATGTCACCATGCCCATCTTCTTTTAATTGATCCGCAATAGGTGAAGACTGACGTGATTGCCAAACAATAGCATTATAAATGGGAAGACCTGTTACTTTGTCCCAAACGACAGTCGTTTCACGTTGATTCGTAATACCGATTCCAGCGATATCTGAAGGCTTAACACCTGACTCGATCAAAGCACCAGCGATAACGGACTGAACAGAATTCCAAATTTCATTTGCATTATGCTCTACCCAACCAGCTTTAGGAAAAATTTGTGTAAATTCTTTTTGAGAACTGCCGATGTTGTTCCCTTTTTTATCAAAAATAATTGCTCTTGAACTTGTTGTTCCTTGGTCGATCGCCATGATGTACTTTTGTTCTGTCATTGTTGATTCCTCCTAATTTTTAAAATCCGAAGTGTTCGTCCATTCAGTTGGCTCATAATAAAAGCATAATAGACATATACACTTTTTCCCTAAGAATCTAGATATGATTTGAAAACGCTTTATATTTCATGTATTTATAATAAACGTAAATGCTTTTCTAAAAACGTCATCTTTTTTTTTATTTCAAAAATAAATGAAAGTTTTTCTGAATAAGCCTTTCTCACTAACGAAAAAGCCAAAAACAACGAGCAAACTATCATTGTTTTTGACTTTTTCGTTCAATTTATCTTTTACTATGCAATTCTCGAATCTTCATTCTGATTTGATTGATATCATAAGTTGATCCTAACTCTGAGAGTACATATATTTCTTTAGCAGAACGATAGCTATTTGGTTTCATGATATTAGTGATCAAGAGATCATAGGTCATTCTTGAATCATAGGGTTCAATAGTAAGACCATTTAAATTTTTCAAACTCAAGACCAAAACCTGAGTCATTACTTCCTTATATAAATGATCCATCTTCAAATCAATCCCAACTCGAGTTTCACCAACAATTTCAAAATCAATGATTGCTAATACACTTAGATATTTTACCAAGGACCATTCATGTAGACTATTACCAGTTTCATAACTTTCTCCGAAACATTCCAAACTTCTATCTAAAAGAGTATGAGAAAAATCTGCCAATTGATGACTGGAAAGACTTTGTTCCTTTTGCCAGACATTCTCCCGATCAAACAATTCTAGCTCTCCTTTAAAAAAGTATAGCCGGCTATGGATCTGAGAGAAATAATAAAAAATCTTCTTCTCAAGCTCTGGAAAAAACTTTTGCGGACGATAATACAAGATTACATGCTCTAACACAAATGTATCTGCTAGTGATGTTGGTGTACGCCGTCCTCGAATCAAACTATAATCGGAAAAATCGGCTTCCGCCAAAACCGACATACTTGTTAAAAAGATAAAATGTAATAAACTCTCTTCTTCATCGATTTCCAGTGGGTATCGACTAAAAAAACGTAAAACAAAAGAACGTAATGTTTTAAAAAAGGGATCTTGCTCATATACTTGACTCTTACTGTATAATTCTTTAAATGTTTTTGGCTGAACAACGATTCTTTTCTTACTAATCGTCAACCACAAACTGATTTTCAATCTACTATGTTCCTCAAAAGTAAGTGACAATGCTTTTTCTAGAGCTTCAATGATTCTCAAATTTTGAACCGACAATGTTTTTTCTTGATGTATTTCATATGGTGTTAAAAACCAGTAAATTTGAAAATAAAAATAACGAATCTGTAACTCTTCCCCTTTTAACTGACCATTGCGGATTTTAAGATCAAACTCTTTTAACAAAAGATTCAGTTCTTTGATTTTTCGAAATAAAGAAGACTCACTGATCATAAATTTCGTCGTCAACTGAGCAATCGTAAATTCACGGTAATGAAATAAATAATCAATCAGCTGAAATTTGATCGATGCCCGAACATAATCCTCCAAAACTTTACTAATAGAAAATTGATCTGACATATGGATCGCTACCCATTGTCCATCATAAAATAACGAACAATCTTTTTCATAAGGCTTCAAATAGTAGCCTAACTCCTTTAAATCACTTTCAAATGATGCTTTTGATACCCCTAAATAGGTCAATAACTCATCATCATTGACTCGACCACCAGCCAAGATCACTTTCTTTAAAATGCCAACTTCTCTTGCCTCTTTTTTATCCAACAATCCTTCAATCTTCATCTGCTTCACTCCACAAACCTTCAAAACCTAACTGGTTCGTGATGTCTATCACGTTGGAATAGTAAGGATGATATAAAAAATCTTTTTGGTAAAACTCTTCAAGTGTTTGTCCCATTTGAATCCCAAGTGCGAATGTGTTGATTTTTTCAAGAATATCAGCTTTTGAAACTAATTGGGCACCTAATAGTTTATGGCTCTCTTTTTCAAAAATTATTTTTCCATAGATTTTTTCCCCCCCAGAAAATAAGGAGCTTTTTTGCTGAACACGGGCAACGGAAATAGGCTGTTCATGAAACAAGCCTTCTGCTTCCGTCAATCCAGTGCTAGCTACATAATAGCCAACAAGTTTTGTACCAATCGTACGAATTGAGCCAACAAATGGCATCGTTGGTTCTATAAGATTTTGCGCAACAACTAAGCCCGTTCTTACAGCATTGTTCACCAAAGGGATGTAAAATGACTCT
This sequence comes from Enterococcus sp. AMC1252, assembly GCF_058216515.1. Lineage (NCBI taxonomy): Bacteria > Bacillati > Bacillota > Bacilli > Lactobacillales > Enterococcaceae > Enterococcus > Enterococcus sp. AMC1252. Next base: position 941,099 of record NZ_CM177097.1, on the reverse strand, counting down.
TTAGATAAACTGTAAGGCACTTGGATACAATCACCAATCGCAAAAATGTCAGATTGAGAAGTTTGCAAATAGGCATTCACAAAAACAGTCTGGTCCGTATGTGTTCTAATCTGTTCATCTAAATAAGCTAAATCAGGACGAACGTTCATAGCAAAGATAGCACTATCGCACACAAACTCAGATTTTTTTGTTTTGATCAAAAGCCTTTCGTCTGTATCTGTAATTTTTTCTACTGTCTCATCAAAATGAAACACAACACCACGAGCAACCATCTCAGCTTGTACCGGTTGAATCATTTCTTCATCAAAATACTTAAATAGCAAGTAATCCATACTCTCAAAAAGATGAACTTCTTTGCCTTTTTTTAGCAGAGTGTCAGCTGCTTCCCCACCGATTTGACCACCACCGATCACTCCTATTTTATTACTATTTTCTAACTTCTCGATAGCGTTTAAAACGCCAGGTAAAAATTTATATTTTAAAACTTTTTCTGAATTACTGCCACAAATTTTCTGTGACCATTGACTAGACCCTGTTGCTAAAATCAATTTATCAAATGACATAAAAAAAGCTGTATCCTGTTTTTCATATTTAATAATATGCTGTTTTGAATCCATGCTGACTACTTTTGCACTCAATAATAAAGTAATATCGTTGTCGTTCAATTGTTGTTCCGAAACAAACTGAGCTGTTTTTATTGAATCAATCGTTTCATTAAAATACAGATTGATGCCACCAGATAAATAACCAATTGTTTGTTGCTTCTCAATTAAATAAATTTCAGCTTTAGGATGTTTTTTTCTGATGGCTAAAGCAGCCGATACGCCAGCAAATGAAGCACCAATGATTACGACTTTCACAGTAAAACCTTCTTTCTAAATAAACCGTTTTCTTAAAGAATAGCATAAGGCTGCTCTTAACGCATAGGGATACGCTAATATATTTTATGTAAAAAAATGATCTGTCCGCTCAATATAAAAAGAGCAGACAGATCAACTTCACTTTTATAATTCCATTTTACTTATCTTTCATAAAATCCTGGATCGCTTGAGCATTTTTCTGCTCATCAAGTTCGATTACACTACCAGATTCGGTATAATCATTAAAGTTCCATGATCCCTCTATTGGAACAGATAGTGATTTTAACGGCTTCACTTTTCCAGAAAGAAAGTCCTTCGCTAAATCGATCAATAAACTTGTTGGTACATTTGTATCGATTTTCCCAACCATTTTTCCAGCAACTTGAGGCAGTTCCCATACTGGAATCAAATCTTTAGATTGCTCGACCAAAGCATCCATCACTTGCTGCTGACGTCTAATACGGCCAAAATCCCCTTCTTCATCCATTCTAAAGCGAGCATATTGCAATAAACTATTTCCATGCAATGTCTGCTTCCCTTTCAGAATATCCACACCGTCTAAGTTGATATCTTTTTCAGCATCGATCGTTACTCCTTTTGGATAAAGCTCATCAATGATGTCACTGAATTCTTTAAAGTCCATGACAACATAATAATTGATTGGTAAATCAAAGTTCGATTTCAAAACATCTTTTGTCATTTGTGCACCGCCATATGCGTATGCTGCATTTATTTTATCTTGCCCGCCATCAGGAAACGTCACGTAACTGTCTCTCATGATCGAAATCAATTTAGGTTGTTTCGTTTTTCCATCATAGTGAGCGACCATCAACGTATCTGACCGTCCCTGATCTTCATCATCATCTCTAGAATCATTCCCAACGACCATAACGGTTAACTCTTTATCACTCGTTTGCTCATCACCAGTAAAGTTTTGGTTTTTATTAGGAAGTTTTGATTCACTCTCCTCTTTTGCCGTTTGGAACGATATAGCTGCATAACAGCCCACACTCACAACCACAAGAAGAATCGATAATAGGGTAATAATCACTATTTTTACAGATTTTTTCATTGTTTATTCCTTTCTACAGCTCTAATGGTTTCTCATGTAAAAGAAAAAATCCCCTCACCAAGAATACTCAGCGAAGGGATTAGATTACAAAGTTTAAACACATGACATTCGCCACTTATCTATAAACTTACCATGATCTTCTCTTCGTTGAGTTTTAGCACTATATAACGTAAAAAGCATTGCTTTTAGCTACTTTGGAAAACGCCTTAATTCGACGAATTCTGTCCTACCCGTACCTGTCTTTCGACATTTCTGAGCAGTAGCCTGTGTTTATATAGGAGCCTCACCTAACAAGTATTTAATTCATTTTAAACTATAATCGTATCGAATCACAAAGTCAAATTAAATTTTATAGAAACTGAACTTCAATATTTATGTTATTTAATGAAAAGTACTTTACATCTATAGCTCTATTAGATGCCCTACAGAAAAACAAATATTTTAAACTAAAAAAATCTTTACATTTTCTTAAATAATAGCTGTTTTTTCTCAAATAGTAACTTTACATAGACAGACAAGGATTTATCTGTTTCAATATTAAAAGAGTCAACATTTGGAGGATATGCATGGAAAACTTTTTAGAAAAACAACAAGAATTCTTTTTCAGCTTTTTAACAGATAGTATCGATAATTTTTTACTAGATCATTCTGACGAAATTTTTTATGTATTTGCTTTAGACTGCACTATTTATGAAGAAGGTGAAATCAACCTTTACTTCAATACTGTAGATCTTTGGCAAGAAACCACCGATTATTATACAAGTAAAGGCCTCAGTAAAGCCCAAATACAAGAACTGAAATATAATGCTAGTGACTGGGATGAAAATCAACGGGTTGCCTCGCTTCATCTATTTGATGACTGGGTAGAAGACGAACAAGATATCGAAACAGTTCTTGAGTGGCTTTGTCAGCAAATAATACTCTTAATTGCCAGTGATTCATTTGAGCGTATCCCTAAAACAGAAGATTTCAAATTATTGGTCTACGATCATGATGAACAGCCTTCTGACTCACAAGAACGATTTGAAAAAATTGGAATGTCTGAGCTTTTTCAAATAGACTAATAAGAAAGAGGTTGGGAGTAACTTAAACAGTTATGCCCAACCTCTTTCTTATGTCTTTGAAGTTTTGAGAAGTTTAAAAACAAAACTCTAACTCCTCTATGTTGAAAAGAGCTACCAAAATTTCATTTACCTGTTCTGCTAATTTTTTTTCGTCTATAATTTGATCTTTTGTTGCAATTTTCGCTCGATCATTTGAATACGTCAGAAAATCATACTCTTCCTTCAGTGTTACCAGACAGTCCTTTTTTTTATATAACGTATAATCATCGACAGCATCCATCTGATATTCACGTTTGTAGCCATTTTTTAAAGCAATGGCTGTTATCATAGAATTGACAGTCAACACTTCCAATGGAATAACCTGCTCATCAATCATCAAGGTGTAATTTTCATCCTCAATAATACCACAAGCATTGCAGCCTCCATCCAATAAATTGACTGTTTTGGTAATTATCGCTTTTTTCATCCTTATTGATCCTTTCTACTATTACTACACATATTATACCAAAATAGAAAAGTTAATGAGACTATTAATTTATCGAATCGCCAACTATTATAAAAGAGGATTTTGTTCAACAAAACATATAGATAATTTCTAGATAAACTACATGAAAAATAAATATATTCTAAACATTATTAGAAATCACTCATATATATTTACTTTATATTTTCTATGGATAATAATATAGGCAAGCTACTATTTATAAAATAGTAGTAAAAAAGAGGAGGTATTTTTTATGAAATTTTTTAAAGGTATGATGCTTGCAGGATTAACAATCAGTTTATGTTCAGCTAGTTTGGCAATGGTGTCAAGCTCAGCAGACGCAGCAACAGTGGTAGAATCAAATTATAATAAGACAGTCACTTTATTCAATAAAGCGGACATCTTAGAGTACACGGGTTTATCATTAACTAGTTCAAATGTATCATCAGTTTATAATGAATTAGTTAAAGCAAGTACATGGGAAGCAGCTGGTTATAGTGCATCACAAGCGACTGTGATCGCAAGAGATTTTGGTAGAAACTATAATAAATCAGTAAACTTATTACAAAAAATGACGTATCAAAAAGAGTTACATCTTAAAGTTATCTTGATTACTAAAGGATATCAAAAAGCAGAATTTGGCTTACAATCATACTATGTACCAGAAACACCTGCTACTCCTGAAAAACCTGAAGTTCCTGAGACTCCTGAAGTTCCAGAAACACCTGTTACTCCTGAAAAGCCTGAAACACCTGAACAATCTGATTTGAAAAAATTAGAAATTCAAGTTACCTACACTACTGGACAACAAATTCAATTACAATACCAAGTAAATTCTAACGGTACCATCAAAGCTCAATACCAAGACAAATCTAACAAAGTTCAACTGCAAGGCAGTGCTGCTGAAGATAAAATTGAAGGCATCATCGCTGGTTTAGACTTGAAAAATGGTAGCGAAAAAGAAATCACTTCACACATTTTAAACAAATTAGGTCGTGGTACAAGCTACAAACAATTCCAATATCAAGGCCAATTCAACGATAATACCCAAGTTAAATTTAAACTTAAATAAGCAATAGAAGACTCAATCATCACAAATCAAAGACCTCGTTTCTACAGCGCAGATGTAGAGACGAGGTCTTTTGTTTATTTAATCTGTTTCTTTTTCTGCCACAAAATGTATGATTGAATCAATACTAGTAAAACCAATAAAATAATGAATAAAATCAACCACAGGGGTACTTTACTTTCAACCTTAATATCTTTATTCTCTTCATTGATCAGTTTTGCTTGCTCTCTCGAAATTTCAAATTCATTTTCAAATTCCCATTTTTTGTCCTCTTGCATAATTTGAGTTTTACTGATATATTTTCCCGGTTGTAATTGCCTTTTAATCGGTACAGGAAATTCCATTACAGAATTAGGTGCCATTTCTAGTGCTTCTTTTTCGAATTTGATTACAGATGTGTCCTCTCCTTTTTTTCGGATAGCAAATTTTAGGTTCATTTTTTTTGAAATTGCTGCATTTTTGTTCCGAATCGAATGAATCACAGAAATTTTCTTACCTTGTTTTGATTGCGCAACCTTTACGGAATCCATTTCATAATCAGGTAAAATCTCAACATCTGTTTCATTCAAAACAACACCAATAACATAATGAAATCTCTGCTGAATGGTCACATCTTTATTTTTTGTTTCACTTTCAGATACATTTTTGGTAAAACGCAATCCACCAACTGTAACGCCATCATAGTTTTCTTTTGGCATCAACAAATGAAATCGAGCAATTTTCGTTTCATATGGCTGTAAAGAAATATTCGTTTCTATCACTTTAACGAGGGATTCAAAAGGATATTTTAGGCTCTTATCTTTGATCCCTTTTACCGTATAATCGATCATGCCTTCTTCTGTTGTCGTGGCATTGATTGCATTGACAGAAATGGAAATTGGGGCATCTTCCGGATTAACCAATTTGACTTGTAATTCTTGTTCCTCATCCGGCTGCATTTTTAAATCAAAATAAGATTTGTTAAAATCTATTTGATTTTGAGGAATCATTGCTTGTACATAAAAACTATTTGTTTCATTACTTTTTTCATTCGCTGAAACCGTCTTTGTATTAAATAAACAAAATAAAAAAATAACTCCAACTGAACAGACTATCTTAATACCCTTTGACCTATACCATCCTTTCATCCAAATCACACCTTTAATTTAATCAGAAAAAAGAGAGTGGAATAAAAGAGTTCTCATTCCACCCTCATTCGCTCACACTTTGAGTCTAGGGCGCATCTGCCAATGTCCAATCGATCGTAGAAGTGTGTTTACCAAGCGTTGCCATCGCAGCAGGCACATCAAGTGTTACGCCTTTGCTTTGAGCATCTGGCCAAGTGAATGTCCAGGTTCCTGCTCCGGCACCCGCTCCAGCAGTTGCAAACGGTGATGCTGTTGAAGCGCCGCTCGTTAATTTGATTGTATTGACAGGTGTTGGTGCATCAGCATCACTATTTGTTTCAGCTTGCGTATTCTTAAAATTTAAGCTAGCATTTGGTAAAGAATCTGCAGCTGAACTATTTTTAAACCCATTCAATTTTCCACTCAGTTTCCAACCTGCATTTGTACCTCTAGCATCTGAAACAACGACATTGATTGCATCTGGATTAGTTGGAATGTATGAAGCATCATTCACTGAAATTGTTTGTGATGCATAGCTGATAGTAGAAACAGCTTCTAACGTTAAAGCACCTGGTGTAAAAGTGACATCCAAATCAGTTGCCTTATTAATATCAGCAGCTGAAACAGATTGCCCTAAAAATAACGTACCAAAAACAACCGATAATAATAAAACGCTTGAACTAGTTGAAATACCTCTTGAATTCTTCATTTTATACACCCTTTCTTTATTGGTAAAGCATCTATTTATTTGGCTCCGACAGAAACAATTATTCTACCGCTTGAAGCTGTCTCAGTGCCAAGTGTTGCCGTAGTATTAAAGGTAATCGATGTGCCAACGGTCAATTGACGGTTAGAAATATCTAATGCGAACGTGCCATCTGCGTTAACAGATGTTTCTTCGTATACATTCCCTGGAAATCTTACTCTAACTTTAAATTGGGTTCCTTCAGGTGGATTAGTCATTTTTACGCTTCCTTTAATCATTGTATCTCCAACAAAAATTGGGTTTACAACTGGTGTCGGAACAACATACCCTTCCAATGAAGGAATCTTACCTACTGCAAAAACTACACTTTCACTATTTTTACCTGTGAATGACAGCGGATGCTCTGCAACCGTAACTAATCTGAGAGGGTTTCCCTCTTTTAGATTTTTATCAGCTACAGAAATTGAGTACGTTCCATCGGCTTCAATCGCTACTTTCCTAAATGAACCGTCTGGAAATTGAACTTGGATAAATAATTTAGTCCCTGCTGGAAGATTATTTGTATCAACAGAGCCTGTGATAAACTTACTACCCTCATTCACAGTTTTAAACTGCGGTTTTGGTACTTGATAACTTTTCAATGGATCTACAATCACTTGTTTGATTTCAGGCTCACTGACTTTCGTTCGCTTACCGTCGCTAGCTTCAATCATTATTTGTAACTGATCATTCCCTTGAGGCTGATATTTACCAAATGGAATCGTAAAGCTTCCATCTCCATTGATCGCCCCAGTTAAGGTAATTCCATCTGGCAACAAGACTTTAGCTGTAAACACCACATCACTTGGCACTGGCTGAGCTAGCTCAACTTTGCCATTAAGACTTGGCATCCCTTCCAAAATATCTTCAATTTCAGGTTTGGCAACAACATAATGTAAAAACGGATCAGGTAATACTTGTTTGATTGTCGTTTCACCGACTCTTGTCTGCTTTCCATTACTTGCTTCAATCATAATGTTTAATTGATCATTGCTCTGCGGTTGATAGTCACCGAATAAAATCGTAAAGTTTCCATCCACATCTACAGGTCCAGTCAGCTTGGCTCCATTTGGTAACTCAACTATTGTTTTAAAAGTCACACCATCTGGTATTGGCTGAGCAATAACTACATTTCCACTAAGCTTATCTACACCTTCTACAATATCACCCACAACAGGTTTAGCAATCGGATAGTGAATAAAAGGGTCTGCTATTACTTGCTTGATTGTTGCTTCACTGTTTTTAGTATATTTATCAACACTTGCTTCGATCACTATTCTTAATTGATCGTTTCCTTTAGGTACATAGTCACCAAACGAAACCATAAAAGTACCATCTTCATTGACCGCTCTTGATAATATTGTTCCTTCTGGTAATTCAACTTTGGCTTTAAACGTTGTACCTTCTGGAATGGGTTTTGCTATGGTCACACTTCCGTTAAGACTAGTTGCACCTTCTATAACATCTTCAACAATAGGTTTAGCAATCGGATAGTCCACTAATGGATCCTCTTCCACCTTATCGAAATAAAGATTGATTGCATCACCATTTGCGTGAATCGTATTTAGTAATTCTAAATCAATTACCGGCTTATTAACTGCCATCGCAGTGACTTTTGCTTTCTCAGCTGTTACATCAGAAACTTTAGTAGTAAAATTGAAGTCCACATCTCCAAGAACATTAGCTTGCAACGCTTGGGTCAACACATCAGACGTTCCATTTGCTATTTTCCCTACAAGATCAAGCAAACTATTAACAACTGGTTTTAATAATTCCAGAACGGGATTCAAGATAGCCAACAGTCCAGTAAATTTTAGTCCAGCAACTGCTTCTTTCAATGGTTCAAATAATTTAGCGTACGTTGTACGGACATATTGTCCTAGCCCATCTGTAAAATCAACCATCACATATTTCCCGTCTGGTGATAATTTCCCTTCAACGGTGGCTTGATAACTGCCTAAATCTTGAAGAGTGTTCAGACCTTCAAAAGCTTTTTCAAGAGAATCAAGTTGCAAACCTAAAGGCTTAGCTAATCCTAGTAATCTAGTCACAAGCCCACCTACTTTTAATACCAAATCTTTGACCACCGGGACATCCCCTGGAACGATTGGGAGCAATTTAGCATTGGCATTGATCATAATAGGTCCTTCTATTTTCCCACGTAATTCTTCTGGAATCGCAAAAACAATGACTTTTGGTGATACTAAACCAACATCTGCAACTGCGGTTCCTTTAAACGAAAGATCCAAATTATATGTAGAGTCAGCATTTTTTTCCAACTTGACACCATCATTGATGACCGTTCCGTTATTGGAAGACAACTGTGTTCCCTTTAAGATACTTACATCTGCTAAATCAGCGGGATTTGCCGCTTCCGTAGCATTTACTTCATACTTACTCCGATCCCCAATGAATGCGAAAGAACTTGGCGTGATTGCTGCCGCCAATAAAATCGCAACCCCCACTAACGAAACTTTAGAACGATAAAACCTTTTCATAATTGCCTCCTTGATTTAACGCATAGCGAGTTCTTAATCTAAAAAAAGCGAACCCACCTTGCGAAATGGAATAAAAACTGAATAGCTTTTTCAGTCTTTAAACAGATTTATCTATTTTCTTCTAGGTTAACCTGCAAGATAAATAAGATACATGATTGCATTGTAAAGAATACTATCTATATAATTTTATTTCAAATATTAAGATTGTATTTTTTACTGAAAGATACCTTTAAATTACGGAATTTTTTTCATTACTTAAAGAACACTTTAAAAAGCTTGTTCTTTTTCACTTGTTAATTACTATGCTTACTCTAATTAATCAGCCTAAACTAAAAAAACACCCTTATTTATAAATAAGAGAATCTAATTTCCAAACCAATAAAATAACAAATATACATTTTTATTTTCTCAATCAAAAAACATAAAGGATTTCCTTTTAAATTAGCTCTAATGAGACGTGTGATATAATAATTCAAAAGAGGAGATACTTGAGGAGGTATTATTATGGACTATCAAGAAATACTTACATTTTGGTTCGATGAATGTGAACCTAGCCAGTGGTTTAAAAAAGATTTGGCTTTTGATCAATTGATAAAAGAAAGATTCTCAGATATTCATGAGAAGGTTTCCCGAGGAGAAAAATCGAATTGGCGAATAACCATTGCAGGACGCTTGGCTGAAATTATTGTATTGGATCAATTTTCACGAAATTTATTCAGAGAAGAACCGTGTTCTTTTGCATATGACGGCATGGCATTGGTGTTGGCACAAGAAGCAATAGCAACAGGGGAATCAGCACAATTGACTAGACAGCAACGTGCGTTTTTGTATATGCCTTTAATGCATTCTGAATCCTTAGTGATTCATGAAAAAGCGATGAACTACTTTAGCGAAGCTGGAATGGAGTCTAATCTTGAATTTGAAAATAAACATCGAGATATATTGATTCGTTTTGGACGATATCCACATCGAAATAAGATTTTAGGAAGACAATCAACACCTGAAGAAATAGCATTTTTAAAAGAACCTAACTCTTCATTTTAAAAATATTTGATCACTTTGATTTCATTAACATTTATGTATAAATTTTGGTATTCTGCTTTTACTTTCACCTTTAAAATAAATTCCAGTTGATTGAGATAAGGTTCGAAGAATGATCTCTCAATCAACTGATTATTTACAGAGTCCAGTCAAAATTATAATGCTTTTTCAGAGTAAATTTTTGTTGACTCTTTTGAAGAATTCCTAACAACTGATCCTTAGGAAACTTCTCACATTCTAAGTTTTTCAACTTTATAAAATAATAAAGTTGACTTTCCTCTTCAAACAATAAGGCATACTCATCATTAAAGTCTAAGCGGGCAAAAAAACCTGAAACAACGATTTGCTCTTCAGCACGTTCAATAATCAAGATATCCCTTTTGGCTGATGTTCTAGAAAGACTAACACCATTCGCAATATTGATAACATGTGCAGTAGCTGTCGCACCTTTTTCTATATTATTTTTTGGAAATATTTGCTGAAAGGCCTCACTATAAAGAAAAACAATGGCCAATCCGACCATTACAACTAGCATGATAATCCCCATAACTTTTTTTAACATACCAACATCCTGCCTTTTCCATAAAAATATAGCCAATAACATTAAATAATGATCGTCATACCTCTCTATCTTAAGCTCTTATTATGGTTTTCGAGAGCTTAAGATAGAGGTTTTCTTATTAATGAATTAATTTATTTTCAAAAAAATCTGCCACAACATCCATCATCTCACCTTTGACTAAATGTCCATCACCTTCGCCTGTGATAAAATGACTTTGCTTAGCATAAGGCTCATTTTCAATCATTCGATAAAAATCTGCCATATCTTCGTAAGGAATTTTAGGATCTTTAGTTCCATGCCAAAATAAAACAGGACGCTGCGCTAACTTTTCAGGAGCATTAGAAAGATCATAATTGGCTACCCAGCTGAGTAGAAGAGGTAAATCTTGAGGTACAAAAAAGTCCATCTCAACAGAACGCTCCATTACTCGTTCAATATAGCGTTGTGGTGCAGGCGTTCCCATCATACAAACAGCTGTCTTAATTTCTGGATGCTGTGTCAATAAAGCGCAGGTCGTAATCCCACCCATTGAAACACCTCCAACGCCAAGGTTTCCATCTTTAATCAGCTGTTGCTTATCAAAATGGCGTACTAACTGCGAAAATTCAATAATATTATATTGAATGCTTGACCAAAATGTTACAGATGGAATCGGTGAGACTGGCCCTGATTTTCGCTCTCCGTGGTTCATTGCATCTGGTAGAATTACACGTATCCCTTTTTTTGCTAACTTTCTAGCTTGAGTCAATGACAATTCTTTTGATGATTGCCAACCATGATAATAGATAACTAAAGGCAACATGCTATTTTTATTTTCTTCCGAAACGACTTCTAACACTGGAATTTTTTTGATATATCTATGTCTAATACTAATTTTCATCTTTTTCACTCCTAAAACAACTTCTTGTTTTTTAGTATACACCTTAAACTAAAATTGAATACCATGTTTTGCATGACACACGAAAATACTCTGTTACTTATTTCTTTTTCGCCAATTTTTTTTTCGTCGCCTCACAAGTACTCTTATGCGCAGCAGTGTTAGAATTATTATGATTACACCAATTACTCGAATAAAAACAAGCCCAATCAGTTCTAAGAAATCATTTTTTCCTTTTTTCTTTACGTTATAACTTTCTTTTATTGCCTTCAGTGCTTCGGGTGGAACAGGATACTTTGTAGAGCCTTCTTTCATAATATCGCACGCATCCGCATAATTTCCTAAACCATCACTAGCTCTGAGGTACATCTCACCTTCAATACCTTCTCGATTTAAAGAGATACTAAATGCGCCATTTTTATCAACTGACGCCTCTTGATAATGATATTCATTATTATCAGTATAGAAAAGCTCAATTTGATAAGTATTTTTTGATATCGGCATTTTTATTTCACCAGATATTGTTTTATTGTCCTTATTAAAATTTATCTCTGAAAAAAAGGTCGTCGGTTTATCACTACTAACCAGATACGGTACATTTTTGTAATGATAAATAACTCCCTCTTCAGAAGTAAAACATAAATCCGTTGAATAAAGTCCAATTTTATCGGTTTTGACCGGCTTTTTTTCATAGTACATATCTTTAATCTTGATTTTATCCCGATAAAAAATCGTTTCAATAAATCCGCTATAACAATTCGTTGGACCATTTAATACAAACGGTGCGAAACTCATATATGGACTATTATCAAAAGGAAACTCCAAATACACTTCATCTTTTTTCTTTTCACTATTCGTCGTTTTCCCATTTAAAATCTGTTTACGAGCATACCGACTCGTCAATTCACTTGAAGCATCGAAACTTGATTCAGAAGAAAGCTCCTCAGTGTCCTCTCCGTAACAAATACTAGGTAAAAATAAAAATACCAGACTAAACAACACCATCATCTTTTTCATATAAAAACTCCTCCAACAACCTTGTAACAAAATAGTGACACAAATGAAATCTTTCAGACATCAAGTGGACATTTTTAAAATTTTCTTAACTTTTAGTTATTAAATAACTAAAATCACCTTTTATAAAGTATAAAGAATTTTCACTATAAAGCAAAGTTTATTTTTTATATTTATCCGACTGTAACAACAAAAAAAAGCTTTAAATCCATGTCTGACAAGGATTCAAAGCTTTGAGTCAAAACCTTATTTTGTTTCACGGTGTAAAGTAACTTTTCTTTCACGTGGGCAATATTTTTGCTTTTCCAAACGATCAGGATTGTTACGTTTATTTTTGCTTGTTAGATAATTACGTTCTTTACAAGAAGTACATTCTAAAGTAATGTTTACGCGCATGTGTTTTCCCTCCTATATCCAATTTCGTATTTCTAAGATATTTCTTAGCCTCAAATATCATATCATGTTTATTCAGGAATTTCTACCCTTTTGACAAAATTTGTAAAGGAAAACTACTTTACAATTCTTATTGCGCTTTATATTCAGCATACGCATTGATAATTGCCTTGACCATTGATTGGTTAGGTCTCGTAATTTCACTTGTTAGGTGAGGTAAAACCACACTCACCGCAACTTCAGGATCATTGTATGGTGCATAAGCTACTACATTACTATTCACTGTAATATGCTCTCCTACATTGGTTTCCGCCGTACCAGTTTTAGCAGCAATATCAAGTGCGGCTCCTTGCATATCGCGTCCTGTTGTAAAGACACCATTTCCATGTACTACATCATAAAAACCTTTTTGGATGATTTGCATTTGCTCTGGAGTGATATCCACTTTGTTCAATTCTTTAGGCTTCATCTCTTCTTTTATCTCACCAAGAGAGCCATCTGACTTGTTATCGTAAATACCTTCAACTACATGTGGAGCATATCGAGTACCACCATTCGCTACAGTCGAAGCGTATTGTGCAAGCTGCATCGCCGTGTACGTATCGTACTGACCAAAAGATAAATCGAGTAAGTGTCCAGGCATTGAATCCTCAGGTGAATTAGAAAGCCCTGTTTCCTCAAGAGGTAAATCGATTCCTGTAGAAACGCCCATGCCATATTCACCAAATGTTTTACGTAAAACATTGAATAAAGTTGGATCCCCCGTCTTATAAGGCAACTGCATATTATATTGATAATCTGTATTCATCATTTTTAATACTAATTTCATCATGTAAGCATTTGATGAGTACTCCAAGGCTTGTTCCGCACTAAGAGGAATTTGATTGCCTACAATGACATTGTTAAAGACTGACGCTTTCTGCTTACTTCCAAAAATTTGGATCGGTTCATCAATCAGCACATCATTTCCAGAAATCACACCTTGTTCATAACCCGCTGAAATCGTGGCGCCTTTTACTACAGAACCAGGTTCAAATGCTTTATTGATCGTAGCTAGTGGATTAGATGTCAGCTCGTTTGTTGCTAAATCGCGATCTAACGCGACCATTGCCAATACAGCACCTGTTTTAGGATTCATCACTACGACATAAGCACCATCTGAATAAGCGGCATTTCCTGTGCCTAGAAGCTGCTGATACTGTGCTCGAACAATTTCTTCGATTTTCGCTTGAAAAGCCATATCGATCGTTAGTTTTAAGTTCTCACCTTTTTTGCCTTCTGATACAGGTGTTTGTGTGACGATTTTGCCATTGCTATCTAACGTCACTTCTGAGATTGCTTTTTGACCTTGAAGAACATCTTCATATTGTTTTTCTAAGTAGCTAGTGCCTACACGATCATTTAATTCATATCCTTTAGCAATGTACTCATCTGCTTCTTCAGCTGGTAAACCAGCCTTTTGAGAAGATACTTTTCCTAATAGGTTTTTAAGGTCTGTATCAGTTGGATATTCTCGATCCCAGTCCATTCCGGTTGAAACACCAGCGATTTCTGAAGTATGTTCTCCGATAATTGCAATTTCATCTTGAGTCACGCCCTCATTTTTAATGAAAGCCGTATTTAATTCACCCACAGAGTTCATTCGTTTGAAAATGGTCGCTGCCTGTAACGTATGTTCATCAAAATTGATTTCTTCTGGTGTTACTTTTTCTACTGTCTTAACGTACAAAGTTCCTTCATTCGTAATCTTATTCCCTTTTTCATCGACTTTATCTGCATCCGTCAATCGCTTTTGGGCAGCTTTTAAATTCTCTGGATTCGCTAGCCAAAAATCCTTTTTATCTCGCTCCGTCAATTCATCAGCTGGAACATGAATCAGATCATTTACTTTATTTGCAATTGGCACAAGGTCTTTAGTCTGAACCTTTTTCCCACGTGTGTAAGTAATAGCCAAGTTAGCCTTATTTCCAACAAGTAAGTTGCCTTTGGCATCATAAATCTGTCCCCGAGGTGCACTACTTTTTATTTTTAATATCGAGTTCTCTTCTGCTTTTTGCGCATATTGTTGTCCTTCAGCGATTTGTAGATAACCTAGGCGAACAATCAGCGCCACAAACAAACCAAAAATCACAAAAAATAATAAATTCAAACGGAACGGAATATGTGATTTTTTACTCTTTTGTGTCATCGGTTCTTCATTCTCTTTTTTTAATTTATCTAAAAAACTCATTTTTTTCATTATTGTTAATCCTCCATATGAGAAAAGTCTCGCTTCTCTATTGTAACGAAAAAACACAAAAAAAAATAGAGGGAATCCTCTTACTAAGAAAATATTTAATTTTTATTGAATAAACAACGAAAAAAAGTGTTTAGCTCCTCATTATTTTTGGGAACTAAACACTTTTTCACAATTTCTTTACTATTATCTTCTACTATAATTCGCTACATCAGCGACCATACTATCAACAAAGATATTTAAATCAATCACTTCTGTTTCTTTACTGCCATAGCGACGGATATTCACTGTTGCATCATCCATCTCTTTATCACCGACAACGATTTGATACGGGATTTTTTGTGTTTGAGACGCACGAATCTTATAACCCATTTTTTCATTGCGATCATCTACTTCGATACGCAAACCTTGTTCTTGCAGACGCTTTTTCACTTCATAAGCGTAATCTGAATGGGCTTCAACCGATACTGGAATGATTGTTGCTTGAATCGGTGCCAACCAAGTTGGAAAAGCGCCCTTGTATACTTCTGTCAAGTAAGCTACGAAACGTTCCATTGTCGAAACGATCCCTCTGTGGATAACCAATGGACGATGTGTATTTTCGCCATCTTCCCCCACATAAGTTAAATCAAAACGTTCTGGTAACAATGCATCGATTTGAATTGTAGAGAGTGTTTCCTCCATACCTAATGCAGTTTTCACTTGAACATCTAGTTTAGGTCCATAAAAGGCTGCTTCACCTTCTGCCTCAAAATAATCGATCCCCGCTTCGTCTGCTGCTTCTTTGATCATTGTCTCAGATCTTTCCCACATAGCATCATCGTCAAAGTATTTTTCTTTATTATTAGGATCCCGTAAACTTAAACGGAAACGATAATCTGTTACATCAAAATCTGCGTAGACTTCTACCATCAATTTCAATGTGCGTAAGAATTCTTCTTTGATTTGATCTGGACGAACAAATGTATGTCCATCATTCAAGGTCATTTCCCGTACACGTTGCAAACCAGACAATGCTCCTGATTTTTCATAACGATGCATCATACCAAGTTCAGCGATTCTAATTGGTAATTCACGATAACTGTGAATATCATTTTTATAAACCATCATGTGATGTGGACAATTCATTGGGCGAAGGACTAACATTTCGCCATCTCCCATATCCATTGGCGGGAACATGTCCTCATGATAATGATCCCAGTGACCAGATCTCTTATAAAACTCTACATTAGCCATGATTGGTGTGTATACGTGTTGATACCCTAAGCTAATCTCTTTATCTGTAATATAACGCTCAATTGTACGGCGAATCGTCGCACCTTTTGGCAACCAGAAAGGTAAACCAGAACCAACATCTGGATTAAGCATAAATAAATCAAGCTCTTTTCCTAATTTACGATGATCACGTTCTTTGGCTTCTTCACGCATTTTGATGAACTCTTTTAAATCTTTCTTATCAAAAAAAGCCGTTCCATAAATACGTTGCATCATTTGATTGTTTGAATTTCCTCTCCAATATGCACCAGCTACTGATAATAATTGGAATACTTGGATACGGCCAGTTGATGGAACATGCACACCACGACATAAATCAACGAAATCTCCTTGATCATAAACAGTGATGACTTCATCTTCTGGAAGCTCTGAAATCAATTCAACTTTGTAAGGATCATCTGCAAATAATTCTAGAGCTTCGTTCTTAGAAACTACTTTACGGACGATTGGGTTATTTTCTTTCACAATTTTCATCATTTCTGCTTCAATTGCTGGTAAATCTTCTGCTGTTATCGGGTTTTCACCATTATCAGTATCATAGTAAAACCCTGAATCAATAGCTGGTCCTACACCAAATTTAATTTTTGGGAATAAACGACGTAACGCATTAGCCATTAAGTGAGCGGAAGAATGACGTAAAATACCTAGTGCATCCTCATGATCTGGTGTCACGATTTCGATAGCACCATCTTCTTCAATCGGTCGCTCTAAATCTATTAATGTACCGTTTAATTTCCCTGCTAAGGCTTTCTTAGCTAAACTGTTGCTAATACTTTTAGCAATGTCTAATGTTGATGAACCAGCCTCAAATTCTTTGACTGCCCCATCTGGGAATGTAATGTTAATTGACATTTTTGGTTCCTCCAATTTTTTTATTATTGATCATGAGAATCTGCGACTTTCCAACAAAATAAGCACGTTTGAGCAAAAAAATAAGTCCTAGTATCTGATAAAAATCATCAGACACTAGGACGAAAAGTTCGTGGTTCCACCTATTTTTAAACACAGCAAACAGCCATGTTCCTCAAGCGTGTTAACGGTACGACCGCCTTTGTTTCGACAAAGGTTGGAAAAAGTGGTCATTCCTTGTGCATGTCTGGAAAATTTTCAGCCAAGATTTTCCTCTCTAAAAGACTGCTTGCAAGTTCAGTTGTCTTTCTCATCAATCATTTATGTGTTAATTTAAACACTTCTTGAATTAAAAAGCAAGTATTTATTGAAAATCCTTACTTTTTCCAATTTCCCCCTTGAGCGTAACGATCCCTTTTCATCTCATTTACAATGACATGGATACTTTCTTTAGGTGCTCCTGTATTGTTGGATACTACTTCCGTAATTTCTTTAACCATATTCGTCAGTTGTTCTTCACTACGACCTTCAATTAATTCAACATGAATAAATGGCATATCTTTTCCTCCTTTTATTTTTATTCTTTTAAATACAATCATACCATGTTTAGAAACGAACCATTTACTTTTCTGCACTCAAAATAAACATAGAAGCTGCTTGATTCATAAATATTTTCTCACCGTGATAAAATGTTCTACTAGAAACTGATTTAAATCCAATTTCCTTAAGCTGATTGCTTAGATTGATCTGCGAAAAACCATTATGAATTTTTTCATGTTGAATGTTTTCATTTTTATCAAAATCAACGATTAAAATACGTCCCATTGGATTCAAAGCTAGATACAACGATTTCAGTAGATTCAGCGTATTTGGAACATGTAACAGGACTAAAGAAGCAACGATTAAATCTGCTTGTATGTTTAAAGTATCTTCTTTAGAAAAACACCCGACTACTGTTTTTGCATTCGTTTCTTTCAGTTGTTTGATTTTTTGTTCAACAATGCGAATCATTTCTCCTGATGGATCAACAAACAATATTTCATTAAATTGATCTGCAATCTTCAACCCAATCAATCCCGTCCCGCAACCATAGTCTAATGCTACTTTTCCTGTAGGATTCCCTAGTTCTTTCTTGATCTCGTCTGTAATGATGTCTGCCAATTCTAATTGTTTAGGCGAATCATAGCGTTGAGCGATTTTATCAAAAATAGTCATTATTTATTTCTCCTCTTTAGACATTCTTCTATGAAAAAAAGAAGCCCTTTCGGACTTCTTTTAACTCCCTTTTAAGCAGGCTCACCATAGTCAACAGGCTTGTCGAATTCTCCTGGGGCATCATCATAGATATGTCCATAGATGATCACAGGCATTCCGGCATACGCTCCATTAAAGATTTGAGCAACTGCAGCTCCTGGTGTATTGATACAACCGTTACTACCAAAATTGGTTTTATACGCTTCTTTGTTTCCAAAATACTCCGCTTTATAATCTGCATCATGAATCCCAATTTGTGTTACCACACCACCAAAACTCTTCAATGGCATCCAATATTTAACTGGTACACTGTAACTCGATCCGTCTAACATCTCTCCTTCCAATTTTGTATCTGTATCTTTATACAAAATTGTGTGGAAACCTGGAACAGTGGCTGTTCCCTTATTGTAGCGACCTGTAATCACATCTGTTTCAACTACTTTTACACCATCTTTAAAGAAATACATCTTTTGATCGTTTAAATCAATTTCTACATAATCTTTATCGACTGTTGTCGACTGGTTGACATCTCCATCAATTGGTACGGTAATTGTTTCGGTGTCTTTATCACTATTGATTGCTTGGACTAGTAAATCTCTTGTTTGCGGCATATTGATATCCCAACCATAGCTGCCATTATTTTTATACTTTGTTGTCACCCCGTGGACATTTTTAAAAATAATTGGTTTATAGATTGAACCATATTTTTGGTTTGTTTGTTCAACCCAAGCATAAACTTTATTTGGGTCGACATTGCCACTTTCATCCATAAATGATTGCAGTTCTTCTTTGGTAAGCGTTAGTTTTTCACCATTGATATCAAGTGTGATTGCTTTATTTTCTTTCTTAGATAAGACTGTTAGTTTTTCTTGAAGACCTTTGTCATCTTTTGTCACTGCAGGCTTTTGATAAAATTCTTTTACATCGTATACATAGCTGCCTTTATTGTCATCTACATCTTTCAAGACTTGATTCATCAAAGCTTCCTTGTCAATGTTTGTTCCTATTTGTTCAGGTATAATTTGATAGTTGCCATCAACTTTTTCGATACGCGCATCTTGGCTTGGCGTTCCTTCTTCAAAAGTCAACGCGCTTAATTTATTCTTCAATTCTGTTTTATAATCTTCATTGATCGGCAATTTAATCGATCTGTCAGCAATATTTTGTTTCAAATATTCTTCTGTTATCTCATATTTTTCAGGTAGTTCTATTTTTTCTTCTTTATCATTCACTTTAATAATGACTGACTCAGCTTTATTCAGTTCTTCCAGTTTCTTTTTCGCATCTTTTGCGTTCAGTAGACTGATATCAACACCATTAGCCTTAGCTGTAATAAAAAAGTGAGATTGGAAATAGACAAGCCCACCAGTAAATACTAGTGCTAAACAAATCAACAAACCAACTACTGGGACTAACCATTTCTTTTTTTTATTCGGCTGATTTCTATTTTGGGATGCCCTTGCATTTTTTGCCGAACGACTAACTGATTCTTCATTTTCCATTGAGCTATCTTCCTTTTTGATTATTTATATGCTTACTTTGATCAAATGCTTTCTCCTGTTTTAGAAATAAAACTAAAGGAAGTAATTTTCCTCTCACTGTTTTGAACTTTTTCTACAAGTCTCTTTAGAAACTTATTTTAACGCTAGTTTAGTTAAATTTCTCTCAATCTTCAATTATTTTGCTTACATATGAGAAAAAATTCATATTTTATGTATAAATGCTAGTTTTTAACTTTTATCTATTAAACAGGGTTCCGCAACTCTCAAAATTTTGATACAGTGTACCTACCATTCTACCACACATGACGGAGAGGAAAAAAGACTATTTGACAATATCTTTAACAAAATTCTACTTTATTTACAATAAACTTTAAAATGTACGTTTAACTTCTCTTATTTCATCTAAAAAATAGCGGTCCGTTTAATAATGGCAATTAAAATCCCTTGTATATTTCATGACTTTCTCAGCCGTTTTTTGATCATAGCTCAAGCTGCTTTTTTGTGAAAATACCTTCGCAATACAATCAAATTGTGTTTGCAAGGAAAGTAAGGCTGACCACGCAGAAGAAATACTAGAGACATCCATTGTGTTTAAAATACTTGTGTATTGTTCATTAGACAAATATTTAGGTAAATACTTATAATTTTTCCCAATACTGAAATGATACCCGTAATCTGTTCCTACTTGCCAAGACAGTAAACGTAAAAGTTCTTTGCGACAATATTCATTTAGATGATCTGCTGCATAAAACAACTCGTTACGGCACAACCCTTTGACAACATAAGTACTGATCCACCAAAATTCATTGCAGCAATCTGAAAATTCAATCTGAGTGGGAGGCTTGAGCCAATATTCTTGATCGTTCGCTTCTTTTAAGCTAGGTAAAAGCTGGTTTTTATCTAATAGAATATTAGCTAAATAGTCCCCATCATTCCAATTGTCTGCCTGTTCTTTTGGGCAAAGAGTCAAATCAATCCGATTGCCATCTTCAAATAACATCAAATAAGTAAATTTTCCATTCCTTGATGGCGGAAACAAAACCATATCTTCTGGTGTCTGCATAATCAAACGGGAACCAAACTGATCGACCCATGTACGATCTTCGATAAATACTTTGATTGAATCCACGATATAAACGATATCATAGTCTTGAAATGAGTCTTTCGGAACATTTTTATTGGTCCGAGAACCATTCATCCCGACAGCAAGTATTCTAGCATCTTTCTTGGCTACATCTAAAATCAATTGGAGCATCTCTTTTTCTGTCCTCATAATCACGCCTCCTATTTTATCTGTTTAAGTATAGTATAAAACAAGGTCAACCTACTATGTTATACTTTCTTTTAAAAACGTTAAAAAAAGATTAAAAAAGACCCTATATTATCTATTAAATTGAGTTATCTACTACACTAGAGATGAAAGGTTGTGATGTTATGAAATCGGTAAAACGGATCATGTTGGGTATTATAGGTTTAGGAATCATATATGCAGGGCTTATTCTTTTTTTGATTTTAAGCGGAACAAAAGATCAGCCCACACAAAATCCTGATACTGTGCTTATTTTAGGTGCACAAGTAAAAGGCTCTTCAAAAGACAATGCTTATCCAAGTACTGTTTTAAAAGAAAGATTAGATGTAGCAATTCCTTATTTAAAAGAACATCCGAGTGCAACCGCTATTGTTTGTGGTGGTCAAGGGTCTGATGAACCTGATAGTGAAGCGAATGTGATGGCTGAATATTTAAGAGCAAAGGGAATCTCTCAAAAACAAATCTTGATTGAGGATACATCCACCCGCACAAAAGAAAACATTCAAAATGCTCAGAAGAAACAAACGCTAGGAAATACAGTTATCATTACAAGTGATTTTCATATATACCGCTCAAAACTTTTAGCAAAGCGCTTAGGAATAACGGAAATCAGTGGACTCCCATCTATTTCTAAGTCTTCTGCTACCTTTAAAACCTACATTAGGGAAATATGTGCGCTAGGCTACGGATTGATTTTTGATCATTGACTCTGTCCTTAAAAACAGAACATACTACTAATAGCTATTGACAAATTTTCAAGTATCTCCCCTCTATACTAACAAATAACCCGTCCTTTGGTGACGGACGGGTTATTTGTTGGAGTTGTTGTTATATCTATATAATACTGGATAACTATGAATATCATGTGATATTCTTTCTTTTTATTTAGTACTCATTTTCAGAAAATAGTATTAAAAAATTATTACCTGCTAGTTTAAACTATCCTTCTTTTTAAAACATTATTCCTCTGTTTTATTAAGGCTTTTTTTAGTTCCTCATATTTTCCTATTGCCTTTTTTGATCTTTTTTCATTTTTTGATTAAAGTAATAGATAATACCCAAAATAACTGCTAAAATCGCTGCTCCTATTCCAATAGCAACATTCCACGAAAACTGTTTGTTTGAATCAGGAGGTAAATTGAGAGCAGTTGCATTATATTTTTCAGCTTCTTTTTCTTCTATTTTGAACTTTCTTACCCATGACCAGTCCCTATACCCATCATTGGCATTGATCTTAACAGTATAATTTCCCGCAACAAAAGGTTGTTCCTTTAATTCTATTTTATAATTAAAATTCGTATTAGGTGCCATTGTTAAAGATTCTTGATGGTTTTCATAACGAGGTTTTGATTCGTCTTCATAGTACAGTTTTGCATCTAATTGTAATTTTTTGATCATTGCAGCTTTTTTATCTTGAATATTCATAACGACTGCGTTATTCCCATTTAATTGAGTCGCTTTGACTTCGTTCAATGCTAGTTCTGGCTTGACTTCTTTATCGGTCCCACTCAGTAAAACCCCCACAACATAAGAAAAACGATTACCAACTGCTAAAGCACCTTGGCTTTTTTCTGCTTTTTCTGCTTTCTGATCAAAATAAAGCCCGCCTAAAACATATCCGTCAAACGTATCTGTGGGAATATCAACTATGCATTCGACTGTTGTATTCGATTTTCGGGGTAAAATAACCTCTTTAGGCATTGAAGCGATTTCACTAAATGTAAAAACTGCAGATGAATCTTTTTTTGTATCATTATAAGAATAATCAACAACACCATTATCATTTGTGATAGCAGAATTTGCTGAAGCATAAACCGTAATATCTTTATCTGTATTATTTGTCAGCTCTACACTAAGTATCTGAGTTTTCCCCGGTACTACTCTTAAATCAAAATAACTAATCTCCTTACTACGCTGATTCTCTGGTAAGTTCGCTTTCACGCTAAAATCGATTTCACTAGCATGACTGACCGATCCAATAGTCAACGACAACACTAAAAAAACAATAGCATATAAAAGCCTGATTATCTGATCCTTCATTTTTAAAACTCCTTTTTAGTTCCATATCTAACTGTGCGTGATACGTGGCATCAACCGTTTGAATCACTATAGTTCCAAAATGAAAATTAGATACATAATTACAAAGGAGCATCCGATAATATCCATTGTAATTGCGCAGTGTAAGACTCATTTACATTGATATTTACACTAGGTGTAAGATTTAAAAACACACCATTCTGTTGATTCCATGAAATAACGACATTATTATTGTCAGGAGATGTATAGGCATATGCCTCTGAAGCAATCGGAGTTATCGCAGTATCTTGACCATTTTTTCGATAGATAAACGCTTGGTTAATCGTTTTGTTTGTAGTTGTAGATTTCATAGGCTGGTTTTCTCTAACAAGCAAGTGCCACTGACTTTTTGCTACTCGACCGTCCGCAACGATTAAAGAAGTGTCCACTATACTCGGACTATAGGTTGTTGTCTTACTTGGCACGGGTATACTTTTGAACGAAATTTGTTGAGGTGACTGCACAAAACGTAATGTGCCATCTCCTACAGGGATTGAATTTGAACTATTTTGTGGAGTAATAGCTGTGTTACCTCCATCCACACCACCAATAATGCTAGAAAACGGCAACGATTGTCCCGTCATATTTTGCGCAATAACTCCTGTATACTGTAGTTTGAAACTTGTATTTGGTTGTGTAAAATTATTTATTGCAAGAGAATTTTGATAATACCAATAGTGCATATTTAAATTAGAATCAGTCAAAAGTTGTGTCCCTAATACAGGTGTTTGAACACCTGTATTAGAGATTCTAGTCAAAGTTACTGAACTTAACTGGGTTAATCCATTTGGAATGTATGCTTTTAGCATCTGTTGTCCCCATGTCGCTGGCTGATTGGTCAAAGTTGTCGTCAATGTGTATCGAACAGTTTGACCTGTAACTGCAGAAGGGGCTATTTCCCAGTTTCCTTGTGCATTTAATCGTTCAATCGTCTGTATGACTGAAATAGCCGGTGTTAAATAAGGAACCGTTTGATTGTAGCCCGTGCTCGTTACCAATACATTACCAGTGCGGTCACTTAATCCTTGAACCGATAAACTGACTGTTTCACCTCCATTAAACATCGGCAAATCCGAAAACTGAAAACTTCCATTTGCATTTAATGGGGTTGTGTATACAGTTCCACCATTGATTTGTAGTGCTACTCTATACGTACCTGCATTCGTTTGTACTGCAGAACCTGAAAGTTGAGTACCTCCTGGTGTTGCTTGACTAGCTGTCACTGGCTGAATCGGCCAACTAACTGATTGCGCTATCGATATTGGACTTTGAATGTAATTACTTGTTGTTTTGGATTGGGCGATAATCAGCGCTGTAACGCTATCTCCATACTGTAAAGCAGATGCTAAAGCTGTGCTAAAGTTTCCCGCAGCATCAACTGGTATACTATTGATAACTATCGGTGCAGATGTCCCATCGGAACGGGTAATTGTCAGTTGAACAGTGTAAGTATAAGCACTATTTTGTACTTGTTGAATCTTGCCACCAACAGATGTCTGTAAATTCAAAAGCGGGCTATTTAAAATAGGCGCTGTAACATTCGGAACTCCTGTCCCTATTGACATAGAAGGCAAGGCGATCACACCAGACTGTGAAACATTTCCTAAAACTAAATTTATAATATTCAAACCATCCGTCGATGAACCAAACACTCCTTTAATGGGATAGTCTACGCCATTACTTGCTGGTGGAATCGTGATACCATTTTGATACAAGAGTGCCACATCAAAACTAAACTTAACTGCCCAACGGCTAAGACCTAATAGACCCACAACGTTGGTAGGAAAGGTGACATATACTGAATTATAAGCACTGCTATAGGCCAACGTAAACCCACGTGTCGTATCATGAATATTATAAGAAGTACTTCCAATTATCGGAGCAGGAACGGTTACTGTGCCTGTAAGCAGAGATAAGAAGCTCTGTTGCTTCGTCGTACTACCATTAATTTGATTCGCTATTTCAGCGGGCAATTGAAGCATGATTAATGGTTGTCCTCCTAGGGATAAATCTAACGTAGGTGTATAAGTATATGTCATTGTAATAATTGATTGTCCTGTTCCACCAGTTGTGTAGGTACCACTTAGTGAACCTGACCCAACTGTCACCAGTCGTTCTTGAACATCCCTCATCACTTCTGGTTGTTCATTTTCAACTTCAGTTTGTTCACTGACCGTTTCATCTTCTGCAAAAGCTTGTTTTACCTCCATCTGTAGAACGCTCAATATCAATCCCAATAAAAATAGAAATAGCCATTTACGTTTCACTCTGAAGCCCCCTTTTTATTAGCGGTTGTTTAGCATATTTTCTTTTCAATAGCATCAAATAATAAAAAAATATAATTTCAAAAGTATTTTATATAAAAAAAAACAAAAAAATTTGTTTCGCTATATTGATTTTATACTGCGGTTACAATAAAGTAAAATATTTACGATTGCTATTTTTAGAATGATCCTCTTAAAAAGACTATTCTAGAAAGAAGAGAAATTTCTTTATTTTCATATTTTGTCGACAGCTTTTACTAGCCAATCGATTACAAGTTGCCATCCGTATTCCTTCGCACTATAAAATTCTCAAAAATTTACATAAAATGCTAAATATTTGAGAATTTAAAATAAAAATGCTATTATACTATTGTTCTTAGTTTTTTCATATTGTGTTTCCCTTCATATAGTGTGTGTATGAAGGGTTTTTTTGTTCAAAAAAAAAGAACCCTTACTTAATAAGGATTCTTCTATATTCTTTACTCACCAAGATCAACGTTATGGTAAACCTTTTGAACATCATCAAGATCTTCTAAAACATCGATCATTCGTTCAAATTTTTCTAAGTCTTCACCAGTTAGCTCTACATCATTTTGTGCGATCATTTCTAATTCAGCTACTGAAAATTCTTCAATACCTTTTTCCTTTAGTGCTTCTTGTACTGCGTGTAGTTCTTCTGGTTCTGTATAAACAATGATTTGGCCTTCTTCTTCTGTAACATCACGAACATCAATGTCTTTTTCCATCAAATATTCAAGAATATCATCTGCATCATCACCAGCAAATCCAATCACTCCTGTATGATCGAACATATAAGCTACAGCACCGCTGACACCCATATTTCCACCATTCTTACCAAATGCTGCACGTACATCTGAAGCTGTACGGTTCACGTTATTAGTCAAAGCATCAACGATGACCATTGAGCCATTTGGTCCAAATCCTTCATAACGTAGTTCAGAATATTGTTCATCACCAGAACCTTTAGCTTTTTCGATTGCTCGATCGATGATATGTTTCGGTACATTATATGTTTTTGCGCGCTCGATAACAAACCGTAATTTCTGATTTGCTTGAGGGTCAGGATCACCCGATTTCGCTGCTACGTAAATTTCAATACCGAATTTTGCATAAACTCGACTGTTATTTGCGTCTTTGGCAGCTTTTTTCTCTTTAATATTTGCCCACTTACGACCCATATTCTCACTTCGCTTTCATTCATTATTATTTTTGATTATAACACCTTATCCATTATACTTGTCATTCGAACTTTTGTTAAGTGTTTTTTGCTTTTAAGAAATACGAATAGGAAAACGGCCAAAGTTTTGTTCTGAAATATGCGGGTTCCCTAACTGGTAGATTTGATTGCTTCTAATATCTAAAGATAACTGGGAACTCAAATTCTTAGACACTTTTGTGATCAATGGCAATTCTAATTTTTTTTTCTCTTCCCTTAAAAATCGCTGCCCTTGCTCATTAAACCCCAAAACCTGTAAGTAGCTTTGGTTCCAGATTGTTTCTATTTCTTGTTGTTTCACGTTGATTAAAATGTAAGTAGCTAATCTTTGCAGTCGTGTCCATGTATAGCGTTTTGTTTTTGCCTGTTTTATAAAAGATTGAAAAGAGTCTGAAGACTTAGCAGCCTCTTGTAAGCGATACTCAATACCTTCTTTCATTTGGTAAATCTCCTGCAATTCCGTAATCGAACTGCTCAATAACCTATACCTTAATAAAGGCCAATAATTTTCCCAAGTAACTATAGGGAAATTTGTTAAATCTGTTGCTACTTGATTTGGCAACACCTGTAGAATTTGATTTAACTCTCCTGAAAAAACAGCTTTTCTGATTGCAGTCGCACTAGCAAATTCACTATAAATCTTAGTATCATGATAACCAGCTTGTTGTCTTTTTAATGGGTATAAACTCATTGATTTTTCATATGCCGCATTTTCTTTAGCATAACTTAAACCTAAAATATGATTAGGTGAAGAAAAATCTAAGCCGTTACTTGGATAAAGCTTGCGGAAAATTTCCGTCATTTGCTGTGGATAACTCATGCCATTATTTTTGATTTTTTGATACGCTTGATCAATTTCTGCTTGATGCTTATTCACAAACTCTCCAAACAATTCATAATCCATCTCTGCTTGATTATCCGTACCAAAACATAGAGCATCACAATGCAGCGATTGAAGTAATTTGATTGCACCAGCTGCAAAATAGTCAGCTGACTGTACAGCATAAGCAAATGGTAATTCAATGACTAAATCAACACCGTGTGCTAAGGCTTCTTTTGCACGTGTCCATTTATCGATAATAGCAGGTTCACCTCGTTGTAAGAAATTCCCACTCATCACAGCAATCACAACTTCTGCTCCACTCATTTCCCGCGCCATTTTAGCATGGTATTGATGACCATTATGAAAAGGATTATATTCAACAATAATGCCACAACTTTTCATCTTTTTTCTCCTTAATATCGCTCATTTCTATTAGAATTCTATCATACCACGTTTATTTTATTCCTGAAACAAAAGAAAAATAAGCGGAATAAACTTCAAAAGTTTTTCTCCACTTATTTTTTAGACTACTTTTTACAAACGAAAAACCAACGTTTACTTTCTTCTGTCGGTGCATCATCTGAAAAATCTGCATAAACTTCAACCGTCATAAAACCAGCACTTTCCAACATCATCAAATAGTTTTCCATTGTATAGGTACGTTCTTGATGCAGTTCGTCTTGCCGAATAAATACGTCGGCGTTTCCATGCTCTTTTACAAAAAATGTTAAAAAGTGTTCAATACTATGCTCTTTTTCACCTGGATAACTATCCCACAAAAAAGCAAATTCTTCTGTTTGATAATGATAGCTGTATTCAGGAAATACCTTGTCAACTTGATAAATAGAATGGACATCAAAGATAAATACTCCATCCTCTTCCAAGGCTTGATATACATCATCAAATACTTGTTGAACTTCTTGACGATTTGCCATGTAACAAAGCGAATCAGAAAAACAAGTAATCGCATGATACTGCCCCATTTCAGACAAATCCATCATATTGCCTTGGACAAACTGAACATGGACTTCTTCTTCCGCTGCTCGTTTACTGGCCATCATCAACATTTCCTCAGACAAATCCAACGCTGTCACTGTAAAGCCTGCTTTAGCAAAATTCACAGCTAAAGCCCCGGTCCCACAAGCCATTTCCAATACATCTTTTTTGCCTTCTGGTAAATGACGTTTAGAAAATGCCAACCACTGATCGTACAGGCTGTCATCCATTACTTCATCGTATACAAAAGCAAATGTTTCATAAGCCATATTACTCAACCCAAGCGTGAAGATCGACCATTGGTGCATCTGACCAAAGCTTCTCTAAGTTATAAAAGCCGCGCTCTGCTGATTGGAATACATGAACGATGATATCGCCTAAATCGATCAGTACCCACTTGCCGCCATCTTTTCCTTCAATTCGTTTCACTTCTACGCTTGCTTCTTCTTCTTTTTCAATAATTTCTTCCACAATGGCATTGATTTGACGTTCACTCGTTGCTTGGCAAATCATAAAGTAATCTGCTAAAAGTGAGATTTCATGCACATCTAAAGCGACAATTTCCTCTGCTCTTTTTGAATCGGCTGCTTTTACAGCGATTTCTAAAATCTGTTGACTATCTATGATGGTTTCCTCCTATTATTTAATTAAAATTTTTTGTTTTTCCGTTGAAGCTGAACACTTTATTCAGCTTGATCTACTACCCAATAATTATATGTCTCAAGGGTTTTAGGATAAATTTTTTGTTCTTGTTCGACTAAGTGTAGTAATGTATGTTTTGTTTCGTAAGCAACTGCCTCATCCAAATCAATTAATGCAATTTCCCTTGCTTCTTTTACGCCTGGAAAGTTCCGGCCTGGTTCAATGTAATCAGCAACATATATAATTTTATCTAGCAAACTCATCTTAGCAGCACCCGTAGTATGGAGACGAATTGCCTCTAAAATCTCTTCGTCATTGATCCCTAGTTCTCTTTGAACCATGCTAGCCCCAACAAGTCCATGCCAAATCGCATTACCATAATTTAGCAAATCTTGATCATAGCCATCACGCTGGATGATCATTTCAAACTCTTCGTTCGGACGTTCTTTGGCATAATCGTGAGTCAACGCCGCAATGCTTGCCTTTTCTTCAGAAGCACCGTATTTAGCCGCTAACGCAACAGCCATTTCTTCTACTCCTAAAACATGTTTGAATCGGCGTTCACTCATACGCATCTGGACTTTCTGCATCAATTCTTCTCTTTTAAACGTCGTATAATTTCTGCTAAATTCCATCTGCATACAGCCCCTTCTCTTCTATATAGTGTATCACACTATCAGGCAGTAAGTAGCGTGTAGAACAACCATTTTTGATTTTTTCTCGAATCACAGTTGAACTAATATCCATTTGCGGAACATCTACCCAAATAATTGGGTAGGGTGTGATCGTTCCATAATGAGGACGACGGATACCGACAAAACTGGTTAAGGTTAACAATTCATCAATTTTATACCACTTTGGTAAATATTCTACCATGTCTCCACCAATGATAAAATAGTAATCTGTATCTGGGTTATTTTGCGTTAAAGCTTTCATTGTATCATAGGTGTAACTTTTTCCCTTACGGAATAACTCAATGGGTTCCACAGCTAAATTATGATTGTCAGCTATCGCCAGTTCTAACATCGCCAATCGGTGTTTGCTATCGATCGTCTTTTTTTCATCTACATGAGGTGGTAAATAAGTAGGCATCAAATAGACTTTATCAAGACCAAGTTGTTGTTGCACTTGATCGGCCATCACTAAATGAGCCACATGAACTGGATTAAAATTTCCACCTAATATTCCTACCTGTTTACGCTTTTGAAAAAGCTCTGCTTCTTCCACAATTACTTCTGCTTTCAACGCTGCATTCGTATTTGTCCCCATTTTTCTTACCTCCAAGTTTTAAATTGCTTTAACTTCTTTAGAGATTTTTTGATATTTTTCGTTAGATGATGGTTTAAATAAAACTAATACACGTCCGATGATTTGAACGATATCGCAATGAATATCTGCTTTTAAAGCATCTGCTACATCTTCAGCAATTTCATCGGTATTTTGTAACAATGTGACTTTGATCAACTCACGTTTTTCTAATGCTTCATTGATCTGCACCACCATCGCAGAATTCAAACCGCCTTTACCAATTTGAAAAATCGGTTGTAAATGATGTGCTTGACTACGCAAAAAACGCTTTTGTTTTCCTCTTAAATCCACTAAATTTCCTTCTCTCTGTTCTCACTTATGATTAAATCAAGGCTTTTCTTCTTAATACGTCGACACCCTTAGGAGCCCATCCAGCAACGACACATGGTTCAGTTACTGTGATCCAACCAAGTCCGGCAAATACGATATCGGTTTTTTCTTTGATAGAAAATTCAAAACGAACCAACTCTGGGAACGTCTCTACTTCATCTGGACGAGGGGGTTGTAATAAACCACCGACATGTTTTTCATAAAACCCATCGGCCGTTGCAAGTTTAGTACGATGGATTCCTAGATCATTTGACACGTAGGCAATAAAAGAACTCCGTTCCCCTTGAATAAAATCAAATCGGGCTAAACCACCTAAAAACAATGTTTGCTCTGGATTCAACTGATACACTTTTGGCTTAATCTCTTTTTGCGGCGCAATGATTTTTAAATCTTTTTTACCCAGATAATGTGCCATTTGATGACGATGGATAATTCCTGGTGTATCGATCAAGAAATGACCATCATCTAAAGGAATTTCAATTTTGTCTAACGTTGTTCCAGGAAATTGAGATGTTGTGATGACGTCTTGAACGCCGGCTGTCTGTTTAATGATTTGATTGATCAATGTTGACTTCCCAACATTGGTCACACCGACCACATAAACATCTTTACCTTCACGATATTTTTCAATCGTCTTAAGTAAGTTTTCCATTTCTTGAGGTTTCTTTGCACTGGTCAATAAAACATCGACAGGTCGTAAGCCTTCTTCATGAGCACGCTCTCTCATCCATTGAATCATTTTAGGCTTCTTTAATGATTTTGGTAAAATATCGACTTTGTTTCCTACCATTAAAACTGGATTGTCTCCAATAAAACGATGTAATCCGGGAATCAAAGAGCCATTAAAATCAAAAATATCAACAACATTCACGATTAGTGCGTCTTCTTTACCCAATTCATTCAACAAACGTAAAAAATCATCATCTGTTAATTGAACATCTTGGATATCATTGTAATGTCTTAAGCGAAAACAGCGCTGGCAATAAACTTCCCCTGTCTCCATTCCTTTTTCAAAAGCAGCTTTTGGTGTATAACCTAATTCATTTGGATGTTCAGTTTGGATGATTGCACCACAACCGATACAATGAATCGCTTCTTGCTCACTCATTCTAGTCCGCCTTTCCATATCATATCTGGATGTTTTTTCGCTAAATGCTTCATGATTTTTCGTTCAAAAAAACGATTGATCCTTGTATTCCATCCATCTGTAGCAACAATTGGACGAACCAAAATATTTCTAATTCCTGCAGCATTTGCACCACGAATATCAGTCATGATTTGATCACCGACCATCACTAATTCTTCAGGTTTTAGCTGCAATCTTTTTTCAGCTTCTCTGAATCCTCTTGTTGAAGGTTTCAATGCTCTAGATACATACTCTAAATCAAATTTCTCTACTGCACGTTTGATTCGACTAGATTTATTATTTGAAACGACCACAACTGGGATCCCCGCATTTTTCATTTCTAGAATCCACGTCAATAATTCTTCCGTTCCGTCTGGATTATCCCAAGCAATCAAAGTATTGTCCAAATCGGTCAACACAGCCTTGATCCCTAATTTTTTTAATTGGTTCGGCGTGATTTTATAAATCGCATCGACCATCCAAGTTGGTTTAAATTTTAAAAACATAGTAACTCCTCTCATCTCCACGATGAACTTTCTCATAATGAAAGGAGTACTAAGCTAGCACTCCTCCAATTTGTATTATACTGCATTTTCCTAAAAAATTCTATAAATGCCGATCATAATTTCAGTCATTCAAAATATAACTAATAATCGCTATTTTTCTCAAGTTCTCATCTATGTGATAAACTTTTCCTATAGTTTAAAATAAAGTGAGGGAATTTAATGACAGTTACTATAAAAAAAGCATCGATCAATCTCTTTGTACCAAACACAGAAGAGGCAATGGTACTGTATGAAAATGTTTTTGAAGCACGCAAAATTGAACTATTGATTACAGAAGAAATGAAGTCTGGTCGTTTTAGCATTGGAGAAAGTCTCTTTGCTTTGGCTGATGAACAACCAGAAAATGGTGGGAAATCACCTCTTTCATTACAAGGAACTCCTTTTTGTATCCAGTTGATTTGCGATAATGTAGAAGAACTTGTCGAAAAAGCATTAGCGGCAGGTTTTGATCTAGAAATGCCGATCACTGTTGTTCCTAACAAATTTAAAGTAGCGAATATTAAAGATCCTTTTGGATTTATCTGGTCGATTTCAGAAATTTATACAAATGAATACTAAAAAAACGATTGGGACATAACGCGAAGAGTTATGTCCCAATCGTTTTTTTACTCAATATTTCCGAAAACGCTGATAGCGATTTTCTAACAACTGCTCTGTTTCTAACTGAGATAGCTCAGAAAACTTACTAATAAGGGCTTTTTGAATCATTCGATTGATTTTTGGCTGCTCCAATGCCTCACCATTCATTTCCTCTGGAATCACCCGATCAATAATCGTTAATTCTTTTAATTCCGTTGCAGTAATTTTCATCAATTCTGCGGCCTCTTTAGCTCGACTCCCGTCTTTCCACAGAATCGAAGCAAAACCTTCTGGAGATAGTACAGCATAAATCGTATGTTCTAGCATCCAAACTTCATCAGCTACTGCAAGTGCTAAAGCACCACCACTTCCGCCTTCACCAATGATAATTGCAATGATCGGTACACTTAAATCAGACATTTCTATCAAATTTTTAGCAATTGCTTCTCCTTCACCACGTTCTTCTGCCTCAATACCGCAGTAAGCTCCTGCAGTATTGATAAACGTAACGACTGGACGACCGAACTTTTCTGCCTGCTTCATCAAACGCAAAGCTTTTCGATAACCTTCTGGATGTGGTGCTCCAAAATTTCTTTCAATATTTTCAGGTAAATTACGTCCCTTTTGAATCCCGACAACTGTTACAGGTTTTTCTTCCAGTGTTGCAACACCACCAACAACAGCTAAATCTTCTCCAAAATAACGATCCCCGTGAAATTCCATGAAATCAGCAAATATTGCATCGATATACTCCAATGTAGTGAAACGATCCTGTGCTCTGGCAAGGGTGACAATATCATTGGCTGTTTTTTCCATCGTTATTTCCACCCTTTCATCGTGTGAATCTTTATTAATTTACTAAGTACTTCCTGCAATTGATTTCTAGGAACAATCTTATCCACAAAACCATGATCCAGTAAAAACTCCGCTTTTTGAAAATCATCTGGTAATTCTTGACGAATTGTTTGTTCAATAACTCGACGCCCTGCAAACCCAATCAAACTTTGCGGCTCTGCTAAAATAATATCGCCATCCATCGCAAA
Source organism: Enterococcus sp. AMC1252 (assembly GCF_058216515.1). Lineage (NCBI taxonomy): Bacteria > Bacillati > Bacillota > Bacilli > Lactobacillales > Enterococcaceae > Enterococcus > Enterococcus sp. AMC1252. The sequence continues at coordinate 906,899 of NZ_CM177097.1, read as the reverse complement.
ACTAGCCGTAACTCCCCCTGTTGTTGGGTCAGTCAACACAGTAATATACAGCAATCCTGCATTACTATGTCTTTTAAGGGCTCCAGATATTTTTGCCATTTGCATCAGAGAAAAAATCCCTTCTTGCATCCGTGCTCCCCCTGAAGCAGTAAAGATGATCACTGGCAGTCGCTGTTCTGTTGCTCGTTCAAATAAACGAGTGATTTTCTCACCTACAACCGTTCCCATACTTCCCATGATAAAATTAGCATCCATCACACCAATACAAATATGTTGACCATTAATTTTAGCTTTCCCTGTCAGAACTGCTTCATGTAGTTCTGTTTTTTCCTGCATTATATTGATTTTATCCAAATAATCTGGAAAGTTTAAAGGGTCATTTGTCACTAAATCAGTATCCCATTCTTCAAAACTCTTCTCATCTACTGTCAATGCAAGACGTTCCCATGCACCGATTCTAAAGCTATAACCACAATAAGGGCAGACTTTTTCTGCCCCCATATCTTTAGTATATAGCGTACGTTTGCAACAAGGACATTTTGCCCACATGTTATCAGGAACTGCAGGTTTTTTTACAGAAGATTGGTCGCCTTGGCGATTCGGATTGATTCGAATGTAATTTTTCTTTTTAAATAAAGCCATACACCTGCTCCTTTTTAATTATCGCTTTCTGGTTCCCAATTTGGTAAAAATGTTTCTTGTAAAAAACTTGTATCATAATCACCAGTTAATACATTTTCATGCGTAATCAAATCTAGCTGAAATTCTGCATTTGTAATAATTCCATCAGTTACGATCTCATGTAAAGCACGCTGCATTTTCATCAATGCATCCATTCGGTCACTTCCATGAACAATCACTTTGGCGATCATCGAATCATAAAAGGGCGGAATCGTATACCCTGAATACATTGCACTATCAACTCTCAATCCCATACCTCCACTTGGAAGTAATAAATTATTGATTTTTCCAGGAGAAGGTGCAAAATTAAAGGCAGGATTTTCAGCATTGATTCGGCATTCAATTGCATGACCAGAGATCGTGATATCTTCTTGCGTATAAGGTAACTCTTCACCAGAAGCCACTTTCAGTTGTGCTTTGACAAGATCGATCCCCGTCACCATTTCAGTAACAGGATGTTCTACTTGAATCCGTGTATTCATTTCCATAAAATAAAATTCACCAGATTTATCCATTAAAAATTCAATGGTTCCAGCATTTTCATACTGAACTGCTTTTGCTGCACGTACAGCCGTTTCACCTAATAGCTGACGTTTTTCCGGTGAAATTGCGATCGATGGTGATTCTTCAAGTACTTTTTGATTATTTCTTTGTAAAGAACAATCTCGTTCACCTAAATGAATGACATGACCATAATGATCACCTAAAATTTGTACTTCGATATGACGTGCCGGGTAAATAATTTTTTCTAAGTACATATCATCATTACCAAAAGCCGCTTTTGCCTCTTGCTGTGCTGAGGTAAAATGTTGAGGTAATTCTTCTTTTTTTAACACCTTACGAATTCCCTTACCACCACCACCAGCAGCAGCTTTCAACATAACTGGATAACCAATCTCATCTGCGATTGCTAATGCTTCTTCAACCGAATTAATCACTCCTGTACTACCAGGGATAACTGGAACGTTGGCTTTTTGCATCAATTCACGCGCATTGATTTTATTCCCCATAGCATCGATGGTCTCTGCTTTAGGTCCGATAAAGGTAATATTGCATTCTTCACACATTGCAGCAAATTGGCTATTTTCTGATAAAAAACCAAACCCAGGGTGAATGGCTTCTGCGTTCGTGACAATAGCTGCACTTAACACACTTTGAACATTCAGATAAGAGTCCGCAGCTTTCGCTGGCCCAATGCAAATAGCCTCATCTGCAAGCTGTGTATGCAACGCTTCTTTATCCGCCTCAGAATATACCGCAACAGTCTGTACACCTAATTCACGACATGCTCGAATAATTCGAACAGCGATTTCTCCTCTATTTGCAATTAAAACTTTTGAAAACATAGCTCACCTATCCAATCATAAAGGTCAATTCTGCTTCCGCTACTTTTTTCCCATTCACAGTTGCAGTTCCTTTGCCGATACCGGCTATTGATTTTACTTTCATAATTTCTACTTCTAACATCAATGTATCTCCAGGAACAACTTTTTGCCTAAACTTGGCTTTATCAATACCGCCAAAATAAGCGGTCTTACCTTTAAAATCTGGCATAGACAATAATGCTACAGCTCCAGCCTGAGCTAATGCTTCAAGAATCAAAACACCTGGCATAACAGGCTCACCTGGAAAATGACCTTGGAAAAAAGGTTCATTGATCGTAACGTTTTTCTTAGCTATGACTTTTTCGCCTACAACAATTTCTTCCACTGTATCTAATAGTAAAAAAGGATAACGATGTGGAATAATCTCTTTGATTTCTTGAATATTCATACTTACACTCCCTTAGATACACGGAATAATGGCTGATTAAACTCAACAACATCTTCATTTTGTATCAAGATCTCAGTAATCACACCGTCAACCGTTGAAGTAATTTCATTCATAAGCTTCATTGCTTCAACAATACACACGACATCACCTTTTTTCACTGAATCTCCAACTTGTTTAAAACTTTCTTTATCAGGAGCTGGTTTTAAATAAACCACGCCTACGATTGGAGAAACAATTTCTTCTGTATTTTCTGGTTTCAGCTCATTTTTTACAACATCATTAGTCGATTCTTTAGCTTCTGCTGTGTGACTTGTGGCTTCCGTTACCTCTTGATTTATTACATTATTATCAGTTACTTGTTTCACTTCACCAAATGTTTTTTGCGAAACTTTATTTTTATTCATGTAAAGACCAAATGAACCTTCTCTAAGATCAAATTCTGTTAGTGTCGATTGGTCAAACTGCGTCAATAATTCCTTCACTTCATTGATATTCATTTTAATCCTCCCAACGTTTTAAACAAAGTACTGCATTATGTCCACCAAAACCAAAGGAATTGGTTAGTGCATAATCAAATTCATGTTTTTGGCTTTCATTAGTTACAATATTTATCTCAATTGCTTCATCAAGTTGTTTGATATTGATTGTTGGTGGAATAAATTGATGTTGTAATGCATTTAAGGTAGCAATTGCTTCAATACCGCCAGTTGCTCCTAGTGCGTGTCCTGTCATACTTTTCGTACTGCTGACACGTACATTTTTAGAAGCCTCTCCTAATGCCGTTTGAATTGCTTTAGTTTCTGCAACATCATTAGAAGGTGTGCTTGTTCCATGAGCGTTGATGTAGCCTACATCTGTAGCATCAATCGCCGCTTCTTCAATCGCTAATTTCATCGCTTTAGCAGCACCACTTCCGTCAGGTCTTGGTGAAGTCATATGATAAGCGTCACAGTTCGAACCATAACCAACGATTTCACCTAAAATCTTAGCCCCTCGTTTTTGAGCATGCTCCAAAGATTCAAGAACTAAAATTCCAGCTCCTTCGCCCATCACAAATCCGCTACGATCTTTATCAAAAGGAATCGATCCTCTATTTGGATTTTCTTCAGAAGTCACAGCTGTTAATGAAGCAAAGCCTGCAATCCCGATTTCGGTAATAGAAGCCTCTGTTCCACCAGCTAACAAAACATCAGAATAACCATGCTTGATATTTCTAAACGCCTCACCGATCGAATTATTCGCCGTTGCACAAGCCGTTACAGTAGCAGAACAAATACCTCTTGCTCCAACTCGTAAAGCGATGTTCCCAGCTGCCATATTTCCAATCGCCATTGGTATAAATAATGGGGCTACTCTTTGAGGACCTTTTTCACGCATCCGAATCACTTGATCTTGAATGGTTTGAAGACCACCAATACCAGAACCAACCATAACACCAAAACGATCAACATCAATTTGATCTACGTCTAGCTTACTCATTTCCATCGCTTCTAATGCTGCATAAATACCAAATAATGAAAACATATCCATTCGTTTAGCGTCTTTTTTTGTAAAGTACTTATCAAAAGGAAAATCCTTTACTTCTGCTGCTAACGTAATACCCGTTTCACTCGCATCAAATTTTGTAATCGGACCAATACCATTTTTTCCCGTTTGTAAACTCTCTAAAAAGGTTTCAGCCTCATTCCCGATTGGGGATGCTACACCATAACCTGTGATAACTACGCGATTCATTCAATCGCTCCTTTCAAGCTTGTTAATTAGCCCTGCATGACTAAACCACCATCTACATTCAAGACTTGCCCTGTGATATACGGACTTTTTGCTAAAAAGATGGCCGTATTAGCAACATCTTCCACTTGACCAAATGATTGTAAGGGAATTTGCTGATTCATTTGTTCTTTAACTTTATCGGATAAAACTTCTGTCATTTCTGTTTCGATAAAACCTGGTGCAATAGCATTACATGTAATTCCGCGTACAGCAACTTCTCTTGCCACAGATTTCGTTAAACCGATGACTCCAGCTTTACTTGCGGCATAATTAGCCTGACCGATATTACCCATCAAACCGACAACGCTAGACATATTGATAATACGTCCACTGCGTTGCTTCATCATTTTTTTTATTGCATGCTGTGTCATGTTAAAGGTTCCAGTTAAATTGATTTGAATGCAACTTGTAAAATCTTCTTCTGACATTCTCAATAGTAATTTATCATTCGTGATTCCTGCATTATTAACTAAAATATCGACAGATCCTAACCCATCAACGACAGCTTGAATCATTTCTCCCGCAGAATCAAAGTTTGCGATATCGCCAGAGACGCCAATACATTTAACCCCAAAAGTTTCTACCTCTGAAATTAAATCAGCACTGATTTCTCCACGACCATTTAAAGCAATATTCGCTCCTTCTTTAGCAAATGCTAAAGCAACGGCTTTCCCAATTCCTCGTGTGCTTCCTGTAACAAACACGTTTTTTCCAGTTAAATCCATTCCTTACCTCCCGTCCAACAGCGACTCAGTTTCGGACAATGTTTTTTCATCCTCAACACGAGCTGTTTGGATTTCTTTATCGATCTTCTTGATAAAACCAGTCAATGTCTTGCCTGGTCCAACTTCTATAATGACATCAACATCCATTTTTTTAATTGTTTCAATACTATCAGCAAAACGAACAGCAGACATTACTTGTTTTTCCAACAATTCTTTGATCTCTGTTTGTCCCATTACTTGCGCTGTAGTGTTACTTATCACAGGAATCGTCATTTCTGCAAAATTTATTTTTTCCAGTTCAATCGCTAATTTTTCAGAGGCAGGCTTCAGTAATGCTGTATGAAAAGGTCCACTAACTTTTAAAACAACCGTCCTCTTCACACCAGCTTCTGTCAGTAATTCAACAGCTTTATCTACCGCGGGAATTTCTCCGCCGATGACTATTTGCTGAGGTGTATTATAATTTGCAGGAGAAACGATCCCAAATGCACTCGCTTCTTGACAGCAGCGCTCAATCAAAGTCCGCTCTGCATTCATTACTGCAACCATTTTCCCAGTACCTGTTGGTGCAGCTTCAGCCATTAATTTTCCTCTTTTAGCAACTAATTGAACGGCTTCTTTAAATGAAATCGCACCACTAACCACAAGTGCGCTATATTCTCCAAGACTTAGCCCAGCTACAACATCTGGCTGATACCCTTTAGACTTTAAAAGACGATAAAAAGCAATACTAACTGTTAAAATAGCTGGTTGTGTATACATAGTTTCATTTAGTTGATCATTTTCAGTAAAACAAAGTTCTGCCATGTCATAACCTAAAACATCACTTGCTTCTTGAAATGTATCTTGAATAATTTTCTCTTTATCAAATAATTCTTTTCCCATGCCAATATACTGGGCGCCTTGTCCACTAAATACAAAAGCTGTTTTCATTACTCTACTCCTTATTTTAAAAGCTGAATGAGTCGTTTATTCTCGCTTGAAAATCAGATTTATGATACGTTTGACCACCAGCATATTTTATCTTTTTCCGAAAGTTTGGCATATGAGGTTTGATAGATTTAAAAGTAACTGCCATAACGATTATTTTTTATGACCATTGACTAAATCTAGCTGCCATAACTTCTTTTGTTTCAATGATATAAGAATCAATAATTTCCTGCACTGTTTCTTCTTTTTTCACAAGACCTGCGATTTGTCCTGCCATGATCGATCCATGATTTACATCGCCTTCTACAACTGCCTTGCGTAAAGCCCCTTGACCCAATCTATCAAATTTTTCAAGATCAGGAACATCTTTTTTCAATTCGATCTTTTCCAATCGATCATACTCGTTAGTCAACTTATTCTTGATAGCTCGTACCGGATGTCCAATATGTTGGCAAGTAACAGTTGTATCAACATCTCTTGCTTTGATGATTCTAGCCTTATACTGTTCATGTACTGTACATTCCTTTGCAACTAAAAAACGGGTGCCTACTTGAACTGCATCCGCCCCTAGCATCAGTACAGCCGCCATTCCGCGTCCATCACCGATACCACCCGCAGCAATTACAGGAATTGTCAGGGCGTCTACAACCTGCGGCACCATACTCATTGTCGTTAACTTGCCAATATGTCCTCCAGCTTCCATCCCCTCAACTACCACTGCATCTGCTCCAATTTTTTCCATTCGAGTACCCAATGCAACAGAAGGGATTACTGGGATTACTTTAATGTTATGTTCTTTAAAGCGAGTCATATATTTGCCAGGATTACCTGCTCCCGTTGTTACAACTGGAACATTTTCTTCACAAACTAAGTCCACAATATCTTCTGCAAATGGCGAAAGCAACATAATATTAACGCCAAATGGTTTATCCGTAATTTCTTTAATTTTTTTGATTTCTGCTTGAACAACTTCCTTCGGTGCACTACCGCCTGCAATGATACCTAGTCCGCCTGCTTCTGAAACTGCTCCGGCTAAAGAAGCGTCTGCAATCCAAGCCATCCCTCCTTGAAAAATAGGGTATTCAATTCCTAGCAAATCACATATTTTTGATTGCATAAACGACATCCTTCAATTTATAGAGTGATTAATCAAAAAAGAGCTGGAACAAAACTCTATAAGTTCAGTACCAGCCTTTTTAATTCCAACGAACGGTGTGAAAAAAGCTAGACTCTTCAGCAATTATTGAGAATCACGTAGAGTCTTGCCCATCCAACTTTGATTTTACCTAATCGCTTTAATTATTCTGCTTTTTGTTTTTCTACATATGTTACTAAATCTTGGACAGTAGTGATACCATCTTCAGATTCAATTTTAATATCGAATGCATCTTCGATTTCGTTAATGATTTGGAATAAGTCTAAGCTATCCGCATCTAATTCTTCTTGAATATTTGTTGTTAATTTAACTTCCTCAGGCTCTTTACCTAATTCTTCTACAATAATTGCTTGAATTTTTTCGAATACCATGTGTATATTCCTCCAATAATTTTCTTTTTTAGTTTATATAGTCACAGTTTTACAGCGTTAAGAGGATTGATCCCCACGTTAAACCGCCGCCATAACCTGTTAACACAATTTTTTGTTTGGAGCCAAGTTGAAGCACTCCCTTTTCCACTGATTCATCTAATAACAACGGAATACTTGCACCAGATGTATTGCCATTATGTTCCATATTTGTGAGAAATTTTTCTCTTGGAATATTGAGTTTTTTCGATATTTTTTCAATGATGCGCTTGTTTGCTTGATGTAACAATAAATAATCTACATCTTCATCTACAATTTCTTGAATATTGTTGGTCACATCATTTAGCGAAAAATCATAGATATCTCTACCAACCATTTGTAGATAGGCTGATTCTTCAGAGACTCCAGAATAAAAAGGGCTTTTATTCTCTACATAACCAGAAGTCAATGACTTGCCTCTTTTTCCATCGGATTGAAGTTTTTCTTCGAAGAAGTGCTTTTCATTACTGGCTTCAATAAGTACACCAGCTGCACCATCCCCAAATAAAACAGCAGTACTGCGGTCATTCCAATCTAGAACTTTTGATAGAGTCTCTCCACCAATAATCATCCCTAATTTTTGACCAGTGCGAATCAATTTTTCCCCCACACTTAATGCATAGACAAAACCAGTACATGCAGCACTGATATCAAAAGCAAAAGCATGTGTGGCTGAAATACTTCCTTGAACAAGGCATGCCACAGAAGGTGTACCATAATCTGGTGTCATCGTTGCAACTAGGATAAAATCCAAATCCTCAGCTTTTTTACCAGACTTTTCCAATAGCTTTTCAGCTACTTTAATACATAAATCCGAAGTATTTTCATTCGTGGTAATATTTCTTGAGCGTATGCCTGTTCGACTGGAAATCCATTCATCTGAAGTATCCATCATCGTTGAAAGTTGATCATTCGAAACAGCATTTTCAGGAACATAACGACTCGTACAAGTTATTTTCGCATATTGATTCATCTTGGTCCTCACTTTTTATTTATATTCCTTTAAGAAATCATGAAGATTTTTCAATGCTTTTAATAAAGCTTTTTCTTCTGCTTTATCCATTTCATTCAAAATTCTTTTGACCATCTCTCTATGGAAGTGCTGATGAACACGAAAAAGTAATTTTCCTTTTTTTGTCAAACCTAACTTAACTACTCGGCGATCATCTTCACTTCGTATACGTTCAACATAGCCCTTTTTCACAAGGTTATTGATCGCTACTGTCAATGTTCCTACAGTAATTGATAATTCTTTAGCAACTTCTGAAGATGTCTTTTTCTTATACATTCCAATTGCTTCGATTGTGTGCATCTCTGTAATGGATAAGTCATTGAATTGTGATTTTTTCAATTCAGATTCTTCAATTGTCAAAATATCATTAAAAACACTGACAAGATAATCATTGACTGTTTCTAAATTAGGTTCCATTTGTGTACACCATCCATATAGTTTGATTATCAAATCATTTGATGTTCAAACTATATCGCATATAAAAAAAGATTGCAAGTAAAATATTTAATTTTTAATTTTTCTTAATCTCAAAATGAAGAAAATAAGATATTTAAGCCTCCCGAAAAAGATTATACCTAATAATTTTTACATATAAAGACAAAAAAAAATGACAATATTCATCGAATTTACTATCATTAAATTTATTTTGACTGTCAAAGTATTTTTTATTTATAATCAGAACAGAAGACACACGATTATGTCTTTGTCCCGAATAATAGATACTCTTGTGATTTTTGCTGGCGGTGTTTTTGATTGCTTAAATATTGATCACTGTATCAAATTTAGATATTCAGGTGTCCCAAATGGCTACGCATTTCACTGTCACAAAAGAATATGATGCTGCGGAAGTGTTTAAAACGTCGTATAGCGATGCTAAAAAAGAAGATATTACCATTATCGAAAGCCCGATTAGAATGTCAAGATATGCAATTAAGAATCCGTTTTCTGAACACATCAAAACGAACACGTCCCCATTGAAAAATGTCGCAGCTGTTTGTCCCTTAAACATTGTTAAACATAGTTACTAAGGATCCAGATCAGGTCTTAGTCTTTGGTGCTTACAAAATAAAAAAACGGCTATTTAAAGTGAGTTTCGGTGAATTAGTAACTGCATTAATAAAAAAATCCTGTGGCGTACAAAATTGTACGCCACAGGACTTTCGATTATTATCATTAATGTTTGTTAAATACTTACTGAAACCTTCTAATTATTGAATTAAATCATAAATTTCCATCGCAACAATATCAATATTATCAAATTGATAGCTTTGTTGAGAGTCAGTTTCTGTTAATTCAAATGTTTCAGTTGATTTATCATAAGTTACGATACATTTTTCTGCACCTTCACGTTCAAAACGACGAACTTGAATTTCGTTGTCTGTTGCTTCAGTCATCGCTTCAAGTCGCTTGATAATCGCCACAAGTTGTGAATGTTTCATAAATGGGCCTCCCTTTTAAAACTAGTTCTGTACCATTGTATCAAAACATTGTCTTTCTTGCATGATTTTTCGTCATTTTTTTTAATTTTTTTGCTGTTCTTTAATTTTTAACCAGTGGTTGTTTTCCATCTGTCCACCAAAGCTTGATCAAGGCCTGTGTCCCATCATTCTCAAACCCTTTATTAGCAAGCTTTTCATAGAGTTCTGTGGCTAGTGTAGTCGCCGGTAACTCAAGATTCATTTTCTCAGCCTCGTCTAAGGCGATCTTTAAATCTTTTATAAAATGCTTAACAAAAAAACCTGGAGAATAGTTTTCATTTAAAATTCTTGGGCTATAATTGCTTAACGACCAGTTGACTGCACTTCCCCCAGATAACGTTTCAATAACTTTATTTAGATCTAAGCCAGCTTTATTGGCATAAACCATCATCTCGGTCATTCCTGTCATAGTACCTGCGATCATGATTTGGTTAGCCATTTTAGTATGTTGGCCTTTTCCAGAAGTCCCATGCAATGTAAAAGTTTTCCCAAATGTTTTAAAAATCGGTATTACTTGCTCATATGCTGTTTGCTCCCCGCCCACCATGATGGTTAACGTTCCATTTTTAGCCCCTAAATCGCCTCCTGATACAGGAGCGTCTAAAGCTGCCCCACCTAATTCATTTGCTTTTATGGCTATTTTCTCAGCTAATGTCGGTGTGCTAGTAGTTAAATCGACAAGGATTTTATTTTTAATCTCTTTCGAAAAAATACCATTTTCTCCGAAGTAAATTGCTTCCACATCCTTAGGAAAACCAACCATTGTAAAAATAATATCACTATTTATGACAACATCCGCAGGAGTATTTTGCCACTCCGCTCCTTCTTTTACTAGATCATCAGTCTTGCTTTTGGTCCGATTATACACATTTACTTTTAATCCCTGTTTCATCATATTTCTAACGATTGCAGCACCCATAACACCTGTTCCAATGAATCCAATTTGTGGCATAGTCATAATCCTCCTAATTGTTTTTATCAAAAAACTTCTATTCTTAGTATAAACCAAGAATAGAAGTTTTAACATTTATTTTCTTAAAGAAGTAAGTTTGACCTTAATTCGCTCTATCGAAGCTGCAGCTTCTTTCTCTAGAATTAGCTGGTCGTAATATTTAATCATATCTTCGTAAAATTCAAGCATTACATTTCCAAAACGAGTTGCTGATATTTCATAAAGTTTTTCTTTTAAAATAGCTTCGTCAGGTTTGATTCCTGACTCAACATAATCAATAAAAGCTGGTGCAAAGTCTAGATCCGTTTTAAACGTTCGACCTAAACTTTCATGATCAAATAAATTATTTAAATAGGCATTTCCTTCAACTATACAAGGGACACCAGAGGCCATCGCTTCAGTGTATGTCAATCCTTGTGTTTCTGAGGTTGAAGCACTGACAAAGTAATCCGCAGCTTTATAATAAATAGCAACTTGATCATTCGGAACTTCACCAACAAATTGAATCTTATCACTTAAACCTAATTCTTCACCTAAGCAACGCAGTTTATCAACATATGGGCCATCACCCACAATAACGAAGCGAGCGTTTGGAAAACGGTCAAAAATAGTAGGTAATCCATTAACAATTGCTTGAATATTTTTTTCATATGAAATACGGCTTAAAGATAATAACATGATATTGTCATCAGTTAAGCTTAGCTCTGTACGAAGAGCTTTTTTCATATCAACTGTGATATCTGGTCTTTCAAACTTTTTAATATCAATTCCCGTTGGAATAATTCTCATGGGTGATGTAACACCATATTCTTTTAACTTATCGATAACTCTCTCACTTGGGCAAACAACCCCGGTTGTATGGTTTGCAAAAAAACGGGAAAAATACTTTACATGCGTCGGGCGTACAACTTTTCCTTTGGCAATATAATGTAAGTAATCTTCATACATCGTATGATATGTGTGAATAACGGGAACTTTAAGCTTTTTCCCAACCATTTTCCCTAACAAACCAGCTCCAAATTCTGTATGAGTATGAATCAAATCCAAATCCAATTCTTTAGCAATCAAATAAGCATACCACATACCACGTACTACAATGCGCCGATCTTTAAATGATACAAATGGAACACTAGGCATCCGGATAACATCTTCTTCAAATTCTTTTGCATTGGGATCAGTCGTTGTAAAAATATAGACTTGATGCCCTTTTTGCTCTAGTTCTTCTTTAAGTGTTTTAATTGATGTAGCAACCCCACTAACTTGGGGAAAATATGTATCTGTAAAGAAACCAAATTTCACTTTGTTCCCCTCCATTAATTTTCCTGTAATTTTAATTTGCCTTGCGCATTTATTCTTTTTACTGTGTGATTCCATCACCTAAAACTTGTTCATAAACAGCTTTTAACTCATGACCAATTCTTTTAATACTTTTCTGTTTTGCAACGTCATAACCTGTTTGACGTGTATTTGGTATTTTATTTTCAATAAGTGCTTCAATAAAATAAGAGAACTCTTCATTAGTTTTCCCCATATAACAGCTTACTTTATCTTCAAGCCAACCTTTATAGACGGGAATATCTCTCACTAAAACTTGTTGCTTACTGGCTAGAGCTTCTAATATAACTATCCCTTCTGTTTCTTCATAAGAAGGAAAGAAAAACAAATCTGCTGCTGAATACGCACCTTCAATGATATCTCCTTTTATATAACCAGGGAATTCAACATTTTTAGGATGCTCTTCTTTAACAATTGTTCTAATTGTTCTAGGGATAGAATACATTGGAGTGTGTCCAAACCAGATAAAACGGTAATCTGGAAATTTTCTAGCGAGTTCAACGAAATCAATGATACCTTTTCTTTCGAAATAAAGCCCTACACAAATAATTACTTTTTGATTCTCTTCTATTTTAAAATACTCTCTAAATTTTTGTTCTTTTTCTTCAGAGCGTTCAAAGCGTTTCAAGTCGATTCCATTTGAAATTGAAACAATCGGGACTGTTATTCCATAGCCCTTTAATAAGTCCTTCGAGTAAGGTGTGGGTGTAATCAGATAGTCAGCTTTAGAATACAAACTAACTAGGTATTTTTTAACCAAAGGAGAGACCTGATTTGAGCCAATGAATGAATTTCTAAAGTCTTCCTCTGTTGAGTGAGCGTGATAGATGACCTTTTTCCCCATTTTTTTGGCTTTATTCACCATACTATGGCTATTGATTCCATAAGTATTAATATGTAAAATATCGTAGTCCGTGCAATCCGCATCTAGTGTATACTCTATCCCAACTTCAGAAAGTGCACGCTTCTGATGGTCTAGCGCTCGTCCTATTCCAGACTTCGCTAATATTTTTTCACCTTCAAAATATAATAAAACCTTCACGTTGCCCCTCCTAACCTCTTAGAACTATTATAACATAGCTTGAAGAGTACTCACTCAATCTAAAGTCGTAATTTAAACAGGTTACAAATATTATATCAAAAAATGGCATATGAAAGCCATTATTCCACAAAATAGATTGTTCACATGACAAAACTGTTAGATAGAGATAATCAATTTTATTGATTACTACCATTATTCCATCTTTTCCTGTTTCTATCAAATAATAAAATTTATTTTACAATAAAATAAAAAAAAACGAAAACTTATTCAGTCTTCGTTTTTTTACTCCGGCAGTAGGACTCGAACCTACGACATCATGATTAACAGTCATGCGCTACTACCAACTGAGCTATGCCGGAATAACAACTAGCGTGGCGACGTCCTACTCTCACAAAGGGAAACCCTTCACTACAATCGGCGCTAAGAAGCTTAACTTCTGTGTTCGGCATGGGAACAGGTGTATCCTTCTCGCTATCGCCACCACACTGGGTGTTGTTGCTATTCAATTGAGTGATTATTCACTCAAAACTGGATTGAAGTAAAGTAATCAAACAGTCCGAAAAACTTTTTTATTTCGTTTCTTTGGTTAAGTCCTCGACCGATTAGTATTGGTCCGCTCCGTACATCACTGCACTTCCACTTCCAACCTATCTACCTCATCATCTCTGAGGGGTCTTACTTTCTTAAAGAAATGGGAAATCTCATCTTGAGGTGGGCTTCACACTTAGATGCTTTCAGCGTTTATCCCTTCCCTACATAGCTACCCAGCAATGCCCTTGGCAGAACAACTGGTACACCAGCGGTAAGTCCATCCCGGTCCTCTCGTACTAAGGACAGCTCCTCTCAAATTTCCAACGCCCGCGACGGATAGGGACCGAACTGTCTCACGACGTTCTGAACCCAGCTCGCGTGCCGCTTTAATGGGCGAACAGCCCAACCCTTGGGACCGACTACAGCCCCAGGATGCGACGAGCCGACATCGAGGTGCCAAACCTCCCCGTCGATGTGGACTCTTGGGGGAGATAAGCCTGTTATCCCCAGGGTAGCTTTTATCCGTTGAGCGATGGCCCTTCCATGCGGAACCACCGGATCACTAAGCCCGACTTTCGTCCCTGCTCGACTTGTAAGTCTCGCAGTCAAGCTCCCTTCTGCCTTTACACTCTGCGAATGATTTCCAACCATTCTGAGGGAACCTTTGGGCGCCTCCGTTACTCTTTAGGAGGCGACCGCCCCAGTCAAACTGCCCACCTGACACTGTCTCCCACCACGATAAGTGGTGCGGGTTAGAGGGTTCATAACACAAGGGTAGTATCCCACCAGCGCCTCCACCGAAACTAGCGTTCCGGGTTCATCGGCTCCTACCTATCCTGTACATGTGGTACAAACACTCAATATCAAGCTACAGTAAAGCTCCATGGGGTCTTTCCGTCCTGTCGCGGGTAACCTGCATCTTCACAGGTACTAAAATTTCACCGAGTCTCTCGTTGAGACAGTGCCCAAATCGTTACGCCTTTCGTGCGGGTCGGAACTTACCCGACAAGGAATTTCGCTACCTTAGGACCGTTATAGTTACGGCCGCCGTTTACTGGGGCTTCAATTCTGAGCTTCGCCGAAGCTAACCCATCCTCTTAACCTTCCAGCACCGGGCAGGCGTCAGCCCCTATACTTCATCTTTCGATTTTGCAGAGACCTGTGTTTTTGATAAACAGTCGCTTGGGCCTATTCACTGCGGCTGACCGAAGTCAGCACCCCTTCTCCCGAAGTTACGGGGTCATTTTGCCGAGTTCCTTAACGAGAGTTCGCTCGCTCACCTTAGGATACTCTCCTCGACTACCTGTGTCGGTTTACGGTACGGGCAGTTGTTTTCTCACTAGAAGCTTTTCTTGACAGTGTGACATCAGGAACTTCGGTACTATTATTTCCCTCCCCATCACAGCTTGTCCGTATAGAGTAAAGCATTTGACTCTACTCAAGACTTACTGCTTGGACATGCACTTCCAGTCGCATGCATTCCTTAGCCTCCTGCGTCCCTCCATTGCTCAAACAAAAACAACTGGTACAGGAATATCAACCTGTTGTCCATCGCCTACGCCTATCGGCCTCGGCTTAGGTCCCGACTAACCCTGGGCGGACGAGCCTTCCCCAGGAAACCTTAGTCATACGGTGGACGGGATTCTCACCCGTCTTTCGCTACTCATACCGGCATTCTCACTTCTAAGCGCTCCAGCCGTCCTCACGATCGACCTTCAACGCCCTTAGAACGCTCTCCTACCATCACACCAGAGGTGTGATCCACAGCTTCGGTAATATGTTTAGCCCCGGTACATTTTCGGCGCAGGGTCACTCGACTAGTGAGCTATTACGCACTCTTTAAATGATGGCTGCTTCTGAGCCAACATCCTAGTTGTCTGTGCAACCCCACATCCTTTTCCACTTAACATATATTTTGGGACCTTAGCTGGTGGTCTGGGCTGTTTCCCTTTCGACTACGGATCTTATCACTCGCAGTCTGACTGCCGAATATGAATGAATGGCATTCGGAGTTTATCTGAATTCGGTAACCCGAGATGGGCCCCTAGTCCAAACAGTGCTCTACCTCCATCATTCTTAACTTCGACGCTAGCCCTAAAGCTATTTCGGAGAGAACCAGCTATCTCCAAGTTCGTTTGGAATTTCTCCGCTACCCACAGCTCATCCCCGCACTTTTCAACGTACGTGGGTTCGGTCCTCCAGTGCGTTTTACCACACCTTCAACCTGGCCATGGGTAGATCACATGGTTTCGGGTCTACGACTACATACTCATTCGCCCTATTCAGACTCGCTTTCGCTGCGGCTCCGGCTCTTCACCTTAACCTCGCATGCAATCGTAACTCGCCGGTTCATTCTACAAAAGGCACGCCATTACCCATTAACGGGCTTTGACTTGTTGTAGGCACACGGTTTCAGGATCTATTTCACTCCCCTTCCGGGGTGCTTTTCACCTTTCCCTCACGGTACTGGTTCACTATCGGTCATTAGGGAGTATTTAGCCTTGCGGGATGGTCCCCGCGGATTCCGACGGAATTTCTCGTGTTCCGCCGTACTCAGGATCCTCCTAGGTGTTGCCAACATTTCGTCTACGGGGCTATTACCCACTTTGGCGAACCTTTCCAGGTTCTTCGACTATCTTGACAGACTACCACAACGGAGTCCTACAACCCCAACAAGCAAGCTTGTTGGTTTGGGCTCTTCCCGTTTCGCTCGCCGCTACTCAGGGAATCGAATTTTCTTTCTCTTCCTGCAGGTACTAAGATGTTTCAGTTCTCTGCGTCTACCTCTATCCAGCTATGTATTCACTGAATAGTAACATCCTATAAAAGATGTTGGGTTTCCCCATTCGGAAATCTCTGGATCATAGCTCACTTACAGCTCCCCAAAGCATATCGGTGTTAGTCCCGTCCTTCATCGGCTCCTAATGCCAAGGCATCCACCGTGCGCCCTTATTCACTTAACCTTATGACCTTACGGTCAGTTTGTTTGGTTCGTTTCTCTAGCGATAGAGGCGTCACCAATAAAATAAGCTTCGAACAGTTAATTAACTCTTCAACGCGGTGTTCTCGGTTTGTTTTGATTACTTTTTTACTTCAATATCCAGTTTTCAATGAACAATAGTAGTAACCTAACGGTTACTAATGGAGCCTAGCGGGATCGAACCGCTGACCTCCTGCGTGCAAAGCAGGCGCTCTCCCAGCTGAGCTAAGGCCCCATGGTACTTATTTACTTGAGAGTAAACCTCTCAAAACTGAACAAAGTATCGACGAATGTGTAAGTTTCCGTAATATTCCTTAGAAAGGAGGTGATCCAGCCGCACCTTCCGATACGGCTACCTTGTTACGACTTCACCCCAATCATCTATCCCACCTTAGGCGGCTGGCTCCACAAGGGTTACCTCACCGACTTCGGGTGTTACAAACTTTCGTGGTGTGACGGGCGGTGTGTACAAGGCCCGGGAACGTATTCACCGCGGCGTGCTGATCCGCGATTACTAGCGATTCCGGCTTCATGTAGGCGAGTTGCAGCCTACAATCCGAACTGAGAGAAGCTTTAAGAGATTTGCATGACCTCGCGGCCTAGCGACTCGTTGTACTTCCCATTGTAGCACGTGTGTAGCCCAGGTCATAAGGGGCATGATGATTTGACGTCATCCCCACCTTCCTCCGGTTTGTCACCGGCAGTCTCGCTAGAGTGCCCAACTGAATGATGGCAACTAACAATAAGGGTTGCGCTCGTTGCGGGACTTAACCCAACATCTCACGACACGAGCTGACGACAACCATGCACCACCTGTCACTTTGCCCCCGAAGGGGAAGCTCTATCTCTAGAGTGGTCAAAGGATGTCAAGACCTGGTAAGGTTCTTCGCGTTGCTTCGAATTAAACCACATGCTCCACCGCTTGTGCGGGCCCCCGTCAATTCCTTTGAGTTTCAACCTTGCGGTCGTACTCCCCAGGCGGAGTGCTTAATGCGTTAGCTGCAGCACTGAAGGGCGGAAACCCTCCAACACTTAGCACTCATCGTTTACGGCGTGGACTACCAGGGTATCTAATCCTGTTTGCTCCCCACGCTTTCGAGCCTCAGCGTCAGTTACAGACCAGAGAGTCGCCTTCGCCACTGGTGTTCCTCCATATATCTACGCATTTCACCGCTACACATGGAATTCCACTCTCCTCTTCTGCACTCAAGTCTCCCAGTTTCCAATGACCCTCCCCGGTTGAGCCGGGGGCTTTCACATCAGACTTAAGAAACCGCCTGCGCTCGCTTTACGCCCAATAAATCCGGACAACGCTTGCCACCTACGTATTACCGCGGCTGCTGGCACGTAGTTAGCCGTGGCTTTCTGGTTAGATACCGTCAAGGTAAGAGCAGTTACTCTCCTACTTGTTCTTCTCTAACAACAGAGTTTTACGATCCGAAAACCTTCTTCACTCACGCGGCGTTGCTCGGTCAGACTTTCGTCCATTGCCGAAGATTCCCTACTGCTGCCTCCCGTAGGAGTCTGGGCCGTGTCTCAGTCCCAGTGTGGCCGATCACCCTCTCAGGTCGGCTATGCATCATGGCCTTGGTGAGCCGTTACCTCACCAACTAGCTAATGCACCGCGGGTCCATCCATCAGTGACACCCGAAAGCGTCTTTCAAATCAACACCATGCGGTGTCGACTGTTATGCGGTATTAGCACCTGTTTCCAAGTGTTATCCCCCTCTGATGGGTAGGTTACCCACGTGTTACTCACCCGTCCGCCACTCCTCTTTTCAAATGAGTGCAAGCACTCGGTAGAAAAGAAGCGTTCGACTTGCATGTATTAGGCACGCCGCCAGCGTTCGTCCTGAGCCAGGATCAAACTCTCATAATAAAAGTTGAACACAATCCGAAGATTGTTAAGCTCATTTGTTTGCTAGCATATTGCTTCGCTTTGTTAAAAATTGTTGTTTGTTTTTACCGTTGTAAAAACAACCTACACATTTGGTTCGTCTTACTTTGTTCAGTTTTCAAAGGTCTACTGTGTCACCTCGCAGCAACTTTTATATCATATCAAATCTTCGATTTGATGTCAACACTTTTTTTCAAAAGTTTCAAAGTTTTTTTCTGCTTGATGTTATCGAATGTTTCGCGACAACTTCATTAGTTTACCAGGTTGATTGTTATTTGTCAACAACTTTCTTCCTAGTTCTTCAAGTTTTTTTAAAACTTGAAGCGTTATTCTATTTCTATCACTTAGCCTACTTCATCAGTGCCTTGCGACAAGATATAATATAACAAGTTTTTCTTAATTGGTCAACCATTATTTTTAAAAAAAACAAAAGTTTTTTTTCTTCGATTTTATCACAATTAGACATTCTTTCGTCTTTACAGCATAAACATAATTTTGAATTAGGATTATTATAAAAATCCGGATTATTTACGATTGTTTTTCCGATTTATATGAAAATAGTTCGAATTTATTCCCATTTAAATCGTTTGAGCTTCCTATATTAATGAATTCGTTGCTTCTATAGAACTGTATTAATTTCTGATTACTAGCTAAACAATCTAATCGTAACTCGGTGTCTTCATCACTAAACTTTTGTTTTATTGCTTTCAATAATTCTTTCCCGTAAGCATTTCCTCTATATAAAGGCCTAATGATTATACGATGAAGGTAGTACGCCTGATGATTGACGTCAAATTCTTTCCAGAGTTCTTTATCCCACTCTGTTGGTACTTTCCAAGCAGCGACCATTCCTACTAGTTCGTTTTTGTTATTATAGAAGAAATAGACTTCTCCTTTTGAGACAGCTTTTGCTAATCCATGTTTATCTGCTCCTTGTAAAACATCTGACCATTGTGTACTGCCTATGTCTCTCAACCATTCTGCACTTTCTTTCAATATAGCCATAGTCATTTGAGTTTCCGTGATTTTTGCTGGCTTTAATTTCATAGTATTGTCCTCCCTGTTAATAAAAAAAGACAGAGCAAAACTAGTGTATAGTTTTGCTCTGTTCTCTAACGATAGAATAAAAGTATACAGTAGCAACTTCCTCTTATCTTATGTATCTATTTAGTTTTAAAACATCGGGACTCCTTCAATATCATAAGAAGCTAGTAAATTTTTTAATTCAGATGGTTTTTCCCACACATATCTGTTATCTATTGTAGGAACTACATGCTCTTCATTCATTTCAAATACAAATAAAGGCATATTTTCAGCATCCGTATGTGCATTTGTCAACTCGACTAAATTAATTGAAGTAACATCTAGTTGAATTTCTTCTTTGAAAACTTGCAACATGCTTGCCAATCCCGTCATATCCTCAGAAACTTTTGTTGTAACAAATGCCATTGACTCACCGACTGGATGAACAAGAAACTTTTTTGAACCATCATTTAGGTTCAGCATAATAGTACCAGCGACTTTTTTGTTAGACAAAACATCCACCTCAATTAATTTTTGTTTTCAGAAACTAGGAAAATTGTACCATATTTTCTGAAAAAAAACAGAATTATTTCTCGAGCAATTCATCCATTGCCTCATCAGTCCAGATAGGAAGCTCTTTTCTTAGAGTTTCAAAGCCGATTTTCTTATTTTTATTAGTGAAATATTTTTTACGTCGATGGTTTGGTTGCTGTACTTGAGTTTCTAAAGTTCTTAAAGATAAGCTAATTTTTTGTGAATATTCGTCAATATCGATTACTTGAACTTGAACTTTTTGTCCAACAGTTAATAAATTATGAATATTCTTAGTATAACCAGCTTGTACTTCTGAAACATGTATTAATCCTTGAACTGTATCACTTAATGAAACAAACGCCCCATAAGGCTGTAGTCCCGTAATGGTTCCATTAAGAATCAAGCCTATTTTATATTCCATACTAGTATCCTCTTTTCATTATTCCCATCAAAATGATTTTCTCATTTAAAATGATATCATGTTCTACTAAAAAGTGCATGAATTTATTTCTACTATATATTATTAATTCTTTTTGTTCATATTTTATTGAAACTCCATTATACTATAGTTAGGTTTTATTTAACGAAAAACATTTTCAATAGAAAGGAAGAATTCAATGGTAGAATTTGATACAGTCTATAATCGTCGTAATACAAATTGTTCTAAGTGGGATTCCATTAAAGATACCTATGGAGAAGATGGTTTACTGCCACTATGGATAGCTGATATGGATTTTAAAGCAAATCAACCTGTACTAGATGCATTAAAAGAAGCTGTAGAACAAGGTATTTTAGGCTACTCGCCTGCTCCTGATTCATTGTATGAAGCAATTCAGAGTTGGCAAAAGCGACACCATGATTATTCAGTCAGTAAAGAAGCGATTCTTTTCAATAGCGGTGTTGTACCAAGTCTCTCTTTGGCTATTCAAGCTTATACTGAACCTGGTGATGCTGTTTTGATTCATGATCCAGTCTATCCCCCATTTGCTAAAGTTGTGGAACAAAATAACCGGAAACTTGTTCGTAGCCAGTTATTAACCGATCAAGATCACTTTGTCATGGATCTTGAAGCAATGGAAAAACAACTCCTTGCTGAAAACATCCGTCTCTTTATCCTTTGTAATCCTCACAATCCTGGAGGACGTGTTTGGTCAAAAAGTGAGTTGGAAGCTTTTGGTAAATTATGCGCAAAATATGATGTAATTGTCGTTAGTGATGAGATCCACCAAGATTTAATTTTTGCGCCTCATACGTTTACGACATTCACAAATGTTCATCCGACATTCAAGGATTTTTCGATTACTCTCACTGCTGCAACCAAAACATTCAACTTAGCGGGCATTAAAAATTCAATGATTTTTATTGAAAATCCTGACCTGCGAAAAAATTTCATTGCAGCTCAAGAGCGCAATTTCCAAAATGAAATCAACATTTTTGGCTATGTAGGGACAGAAGCAGCTTATCGTAATGGCGATTCTTGGTTAGAAGAATTGCTCGCTTATCTAAAAGAAAATATCGATACTGTCAGTGAATTCTTAAAATCTGAGCTTCCTAAAGTCAAAATGATGCGTCCAGAAGGAACTTATCTGATTTGGTTAGATTTTTCTGCTTTTGGTTTAACTGATGCACAATTGCAAAAACAATTGGTTCATAAAGGAAAAGTCGTTCTGAATCCAGGTATTAGCTTCGGTCCTAGTGGCACGCAGCATATGCGCTTGAATGTCGCTTGTCCAAAAGAAACACTGCAAGAAGGCTTAAGTAGAATCAAAAATGCTTTTGAATAATATAAAGAAATGACGCCTAAACTTTTTAGAGTTTAGGCGTCATTTCTTTATAAGTTACAAAACTATTATTCGCTGATCTCTACTTTTTCGATCACTACATCAAAAGTTGGACGATCTTGAGAGTCTCTTTGCACTCCACCAATTTCGTCAACTACATCCATGCCTTCTACAACATGTCCAAAGACTGTGTGACGGAAGTCTAACCATGGTGTTCCACCTTTTTTATATGCTTCGATCACTTCTGTAGGAAATCCTGCACCTTCTAATTGACCAAACATATTAGCAGGAACGTTTTGATTGTTCACGATGAAGAATTGGCTTCCATTAGTATTTGGTCCTGCATTAGCCATAGATAGCGCCCCGCGTAAATTGAAAACGTCTTTAGAAAATTCATCTTCAAATTTTTCACCGTAAATACTTTCGCCACCCATTCCTGTTCCAGTAGGGTCTCCCCCTTGAATCATAAAATCAGGAATCACTCGGTGAAAGATAACACCATCATAATAACCTTTTTTTGCTAGTTGAACAAAATTCTCAACTGTTTTTGGTGCGTGCTCTGGGAAAAGTTGAACCGTGATATCTCCGCGGTTCGTTTTTATCACGGCTTTAGGGCCTTTGACATTTGCTAAATCTAATTGTGGAAATTCTGACATACTTATTTCCTCCTCGTTAATTTTTACTTACTCATAATATCATAACGAAGTTCACTTGAAAATTCCAATATCTTTGATAATCTCTTAAGAGAAACTTTTTTTCACAAACTCCTACTTGCTTTTTTCTGTTACAAGTGATATTTTGTGAAAAACGATATACTACATTTTTGGTTTCATTTTATATAGATGGAAACTTTTTTATTATAGAAACAGGAGGAAATTTTGATGTCTGATTCAAAAAATATATATGATCTAACCATCGTCGGTGCAGGTCCTGTCGGTCTTTTCGCCGCTTTTTATGCTGGGATTCGTAAAGCAAAAACCAAAATTATTGATAGTCTGCCACAACTTGGTGGTCAGTTGTCGACGCTCTACCCTGAAAAATATATTTATGATGTTCCTGGTTTTCCTGCAATTAAAGCGAGTGAACTGATTGAAAATTTAGAAAAACAAATTGCTCCTTTTGCTCATGAGACTTGTCTAGAAGAAGAAGTGAGGAATTTGGTTCAAGAAGATGGCTATTTACGTATCGAAACATCAAAAGGCGTTCACTACTCTAAAGCGGTGATCTTTGCAATTGGAAATGGATCATTTCAACCTCGCCGTCTAACTATTGATGGCGCAGCAGAACTTGAAGGAAATCATGTTCATTATTATGTTACAGATATGAATAAGTTTTCTGGCAAAAAAGTTGCTATTGCGGGTGGCGGTGATTCCGCTATCGATTGGGCTTTGATGTTGGAGCCTATCGCAGAAGAAGTTTCAATCATTCATCGCCGTCCAGAATTTCGCGGACATGAACACAGTGTAGATAATTTAAAAAACTCTGAGGTATCGATTTACACCCCTTATGTTATTGATCAACTACTGTTAGAAGATAATTCATTCAAAGGCATTCAATTGAAAGAAACAAAAGCAGATAACTTTGAACAACTTGATTTAGATTCTTTGATTATCAATTATGGATTTACTTCATCGTTGGGACATTTAAAAGACTGGGGATTAGATGTCAGTCGAAATGCAATCGAAGTCAACTCAGATATGTCGACAAATATCCCTGGTGTATATGCTGTTGGTGACATTTGTAATTATGATGGAAAAGTAAAATTGATCGCCACAGGTTTCGGTGAAGCACCCACTGCAGTAAACAATGCATTGCACTTTATTAAACCGGATGCAAGAACTCAGCCGATGCATAGCACTAGTTTATTTGAAGGAAAAGAAGCTAAAATGCTTTAAAAAAATGGAACTTGCCATTTTACGGTAAGTTCCATTTTTTTATCCCATTTCTTCCTGCCATAGTAAAATGGCTTTCTTTATATTAGCAATCAGCTCTTCTGGTGTGGTACCAGTAATTCGTTCCCCTTCAAACAAAACAAAGAACGTTTGAGCGCAAAGTACACATTCATTCATACAAGAATAAGAGACCACATCGCCATTTTCCTCGATAAAGGGGTCACTCAACAACAGTTCTGCGCCCTTTGCTAAATTTTGTTCACAACATTCTATTAGTGGATTCATTGAATCTTCTCCTTGCATTTTTCTCTTTAAATAGTATACCATTGATGTATCTTAAGTTTAAAAATGACGCATTGGAGGTTATTATTTTGGTCATACAAGGAGAAACGTTAGAGAAAAAGGCTCGTCAATTACTCAAGGACCGCGGTGTAGAGATGGAGGATTTGGCAGAGTTAGTTTTATTTTTACAAAAACCTTATATTCAAGATCTTGATTTGGCGACTTGCCTAGAAAATATTGATAGTGTTTTATCAAAACGTGAAGTCCATAATACGATTATTACTGGCATTCAGTTAGATATATTAGCTGAAGAAAAAAAATTACTGCATCCCTTACAAGAAATTTTAGAAGAAGATGAAGGTCTTTACGGCATCGATGAAATTTTAGCACTTTCGATCGTAAATGTTTATGGTTCAATCGGTTTTACTAATTATGGGTACATCGATAAAGTAAAACCAGGTATTTTGGCTAAGTTGAATTCTCACGAAGGACCGCAAGTTCATACTTTCTTGGATGACATTGTTGGTGCAATAGCTGCAGCTGCGGCTAGTCGCTTGGCTCATTCTCAGCCCGACAAAAGTATCATTACGCAATAGCTATTTTTATTATAGAAGAAGAGTTGGACCTAATCATATTGAGCTTTTTTGTGCTTAAATCAAGGTTTCTGCTCTTTTTTACATTTTTAACGGCTTTTCAATTGCTTCAATAGTAATTCTTCTATTATAATAAGTTTAAAGTATATGACATCCTCTTATACTTCTGTTTAAAGCTACCACTATAGGCAACAAGAGTTGCTTCTGATTTTAATGAGCACATTTTTCAGTCGTTGATTTTCTTCCCCAATAGATAAATCAAACGCCTATAGTGGTAAACTTTATTCCTTATACCCCAAATCGTTAAATCATACTTACCTCCAATATATATGTATGTTCAACAAGGATATTTAAAATGAGAGATAGAAGTAAAAAATAAAAAAACGGTATCAGAATTCCTTCCAATACCGTTGTATCGTACAATAAGTAAACGCTAGCATGTTCACCGTAACAAGTATTTTTAGGGGTAGATATTTTCCTAAAAATTGAGTTCAATGAACCATGTCAGTGCTTTTGCACTGACGAAGGGCAACTTGATTGGTCAGTGTCTTGACTCATCAGGGCTTCGTAGTTTGGCGGCCACCAAACTGTGAAGTGCCTTTTTTATTTTTTTATTATTTTCACTTCTATCCTGTACTCATTGTACAAGATGAGTGAATGTTTCGTCAATGCTGATTCTGCTTTATTTTTTCATTGAAAATCGATATTTCTCTAAACAAATAACGAGCAGAAGACTTTCTGTAATTTTTTTTGATCGATGATTTTTTTTATTAACCAACTATTAGTTAGCTTGAATTATTTGAACAAAACTACTAAACTCATTGATTTGTTGATACAGCCATTTTGAGTACTTGTAACGCATCAAAGTGTTGAATAGTGTAGACAGTCGTTCCTTTTTGCCAAACTACTGAATTAGTTTGATAGTTATCATTTACACTAGCGGTCAAAGAAATCTGTCCAACATTTTGAGGTGCTGGGAGCATCGCTGTTTCTAAATAAGCGACAGCTTCTTTGGCTAAAGGTTCAGCAACTTCCCCACCAATGTTTGAAGCTCTAACAACCATACTCCAATTCCCTTCTTGCCATGATAAGAAGCTAGATCCTGCGGCACCTTGTTGATACCCTGTGATGCCATAGCCTAAATCAATCTGGTTTCCACCATTATCGATGATCTGATTGACTGCACTAGCAGCAACATCATTAGAATCATAGGTTTTTTTCTCAAATGAAGCAATTGGTTGTAAGTCATTGACTGCAAGATCATTGATCGCAATCCCATGATCTTCAGCATAATATAATATTCTAAAATTCCCTTGATCACTAGCATTAGTGGTTGCTGCAGTCAGATACTCAGCTGTCTGGCTTGTTAGTATCGCTTGAGGTAACTGATCGTTTGGAAAATCAGTACTTAGCTGGCTTAAAACTGCATCTGCTTGTTTAGCTGGTGTATTATTTTCTGACTTCACAGCAGATTGACTTTCACTTGTTTTGGTTTCTGACGAAGATGAAGACGTTTTTATGGAACTTTGGCTTGTGCTACTAGATTTTGTTGTACTTCCTTTAGTTGTTTGGCTTGTTTTTTCTGTATGCTTGGTGGAATTTGAACTTTCAGCCGTCTTGCCTTTGCCTCCACAAGCTGCTAAAGATAATCCTGCAAGTAATATAAATGGGTAGATGATTTTTTTTTTCATTTTTTTCCCTCCTAGACGTTTCTTTTCTTTAGTTTATCATTAAATAATGGAATACTCACTTCATACGATTATTGTAGTTATAGGAAATAATATAAACAAAAAAAGAGAACGTATATTCCATCTTCTAAACGTCCGAAGACGCCGACAGAATACCATTCTCGTGGGTTTGGCACCCAATGGGTCGTAAGGGGCTCGAACCCATGACCCGCTGATTAAGAGTCAGCTGCTCTACCAACTGAGCTAACGACCCAAATAATTATTACTTAAATATTGTAGCACTTGAAAGTCGTTTATTCAAGAGGAAACGTCAGATACAACAAAATAAATTACGCTCGTTTTATCTCATTATATCTGACCTTTTTTACTCCGCATGTTCTTTTTTTACAGGACATGTCGTATGACAATCATCGCAACTCTTCCCTTTTTTGATACGAGAATAAACAACATATCCAGCTCCACCAAAAATCAATACTGCTAAAATAAATGTTGCCATGTACTTACCCTCTTTCTAAAGTCGTTATCATCACAACAGGTTCTACTGTTACTTTTGGCTTTCTGACTAAATAATAGCCCATGACTATCACAAGTAATGATGCAATAAATAGGCTCGCCCCAATTTGACCCTTCTCAAAGATCACGTGTCCAAATTGATAGATAATAAAGCTTACCACATAAGCTAAACCACATTGATATCCAATCGCGCCCCAGGTCCATTTCCAGTCGCCCATTTCTCTACGAATCGCACCAATCGCTGCAAAACACGGTGCACATAATAAATTAAAGACTAAAAATGAATACGCAGCGACAGGTGTAAAGGCACCTTGTAAGGCAGACCAAACTTCTACACCATCTTCCGATACTTCACCTAAATGTCCAAACAAGATACCAAAAGTGCCAATTACGTTTTCTTTTGCCACTAAACCAGTTATTGTAGCGACTGCGCCTTGCCAAGATCCCCAACCAAGTGGTGCGAAGAATGGCGCGATGACTTTCCCTAAGTTTGCCAAAATACTTTGGTCAGCCTCCGCCTCTTGCAATGTAAATGAGTAAGTGGAAGTAAACCAAATAATAATACTCATCACAAAAATGATCGTTCCCGCTTTTTTAACAAATGATTTACTACGATCATAGGCATGACGGAGTACACCACGTAATTGGGGCATGTGATAAGCTGGCAACTCCATAATAAATGGTGCTGGATCTCCTGAAAATGAACGTGTCTTCTTCAGTGCAATCCCTGATAATACGATAGCTGTAATTCCTATAAAATAAGCAGATGGTGAAACCCAACTACTCTTTGGGAAAAAAGCCCCTGCAATCAAAGCAATAATCGGCAACTTCGCTGAACATGGCATAAAGGTTGTAACCATGATCGTCATTTTACGGTCTTTTTCGTTCTCTATCGTACGGCTAGCCATGACACCTGGCACACCACAACCTGTTGCAATCAACATAGGAATAAAAGATTTCCCTGACAAACCAAATTTTCTAAACAAACGATCCATCACAAAAGCAATT
Source organism: Enterococcus sp. AMC1252 (assembly GCF_058216515.1). Classification (NCBI taxonomy): domain Bacteria; kingdom Bacillati; phylum Bacillota; class Bacilli; order Lactobacillales; family Enterococcaceae; genus Enterococcus; species Enterococcus sp. AMC1252. Next base: position 878,913 of record NZ_CM177097.1, on the reverse strand, counting down.
CTTGACATATAACCACAATCTTCTAAAAAACCTAGACATAAGAACAAAACAACTAACTGAGGTAAAAATCCCAAAACAGCTCCAACTCCAGCAATGATCCCATCTAAAATCAAGCTTTGCATCCAAGGTGCTACTTGCCAACTAGCTAATAGACCTTCGACTCTATTGGGTACAAGATTGCCAAATAATTCATCATTGAGCCAATCCGTTCCCATTGTTCCAACAGTTTGAATCGCTAAATAATAAACAAACCACATAATCGCAGCAAAAATCGGCAAAGCTAGCCAACGATTGGTGACAATTCGATCAATTTTATCACTTGTACTGAATGTGATTTCATTTTGTTCGATTGAACAAAGGGTCGTCAAACGAGTGATAAACTCATACCGCTCGTTGATTACAATTGCTTCACTATCATCTCCAAATATTTGTTCCGTAATCTTAATAATCTCTTCTATTTCATTTTTCTGCATGGCGCTTAATTCTAGATCTTCATAAACTCTAGTATCTCTTTCAAATAATTTAATACTGTACCAGCGGGTTTGCTTTTCGATCACACTGTTCCCTACTACATCCATGATTTCATTTAACGCTGCTTCTAAACGATTGTCATAGGTTGGATAGTTAAGTTCTGGTGGAAAAACTTCAGTAGCTTTAACAGCTTTTTTTATTAGTTCTTCAAGACCTCGATTTTTCAATGCACTAACACCTAGTACATTTATACCTAAGCCATAGGAGAGTTTTTCAGTATTGATTTTTTTTCCAGTTTTATCTAAAATGTCCATCATATTCAATCCAACAACAACAGGAATACCTGTTTCCATTAATTGAGTTGTTAGATATAAATTTCGTTCTAAATTTGTCGCATCAACGATATTTACAATGACATCTGGTCCATCACTAAGTAAATAGTCTCTGGCGACTACCTCTTCTGGTGTGTAAGGAGAAAGAGAATATATGCCGGGTAAATCTTGAATCATTATTTTTTTATCTTTTTTCAGTTTGCCTTCTTTCCGTTCAACGGTCACACCAGGCCAATTCCCTACGTATTGATTTGCCCCTGTCAATGCATTGAACGCCGTAGTCTTTCCACTATTTGGATTTCCCGTAAGAGCAATATGCTGTTCTTTCATCCTTTACCCCTCTTTCTGTACTAAAACTAATTCCGCTTCATTTTTTCTTAGCGTTAGCTCATACCCCCGAAGATTGATTTCGATTGGATCTCCTAAAGGTGCCATCTTTCTAACGAGAATATCTACCCCTTTGGTCAGTCCCATATCCATCAATCGTCTTTTTACTGCTCCTTGTCCGTGAATCCCAATTACGCATGCCTTCTCCCCAACTGTCAATTGATCTAGAGACACCCAATTATCTTCCTCAATACTTTTTTCTACTATTGTAATCTTTTTTAATACAGATAAATTAATCGCAATTCGGCTGTTGTGTAATAATACAATGCCATTCTCACCAGAATAATTCACCAAGACGACCTTTCCACCTGGCACAAGACCAAGATTATTTAGATGCTTCTTGGCAAACCCTTCTGCTTGAATCTCTTCAATTGTATAAACCTTGTTTAACATTGCCTGTGCTAATGTCATCATTGTGTAGTCCTCCCTTATTTTAAAAGTGTAGCAATCTCATTCAGCTCTCCACTTGAAAATAGAAAAATTGACTGTAACGTTTTTTATCATATTATTTTTATCTTTCTTCCGAAATGCTAGCTTGTAAATTTAGCCATTATTATCGATTTGTGAAAAAGTTTCAACAAAATCACCAATGATATTGATAATCGTTCTCACTAAGTATACCTGTTTGTGATTCTCAAATCAATGTTCTTTAGACCTATAGTAAGAAAATATTTTCTAGCCAAAATTTGTTACATTTTCTTAGTGTGTCCTATATCGATTGACCACTATATCTTGTGTTCCGTCAATTAGAAATTCCAACTTAAAATTTAATAAATTTCTTTTTTGAACGTTAAAATGACAATAAAAGTCGCTCAAATATAGAGAATACGTGCTTTCATATTTCTTTCAAAAACACAAAACATGGTATTACACAGAAAAATGAACACAATATGTAGTGCCTAAGTGTTGACTTTTTCCCTGATAGATTTATACTAGTGAAGTAAACTAATTGAGGGGGAATTAAAAATGAACGTAAAAATCTTTTCTAAAAATAATTGTATCCAATGTAAAATGGCAAAACGCTTTTTGAGCGAGAATAATATAGCATTTGAAGAAGTAAATATCGATATCCAACCAGATGCGATCGACTGGTTAAAAGAACAAGGATTCCAAAGTGTTCCGGTTATCACTTCTGATGCTACAACAGTTGTCGGATTCCGTCCTGATCAATTAAAACAATTGGCTAGCTAAAATGAAAATTGTTTATTTTTCAGTCACTGGACAAACTAGACGCTTCATTAAAAAATTGGATTTAGCAGCTTATGAAATTGAGCCTGCGAATCCTTTTTTTGAGATAAATGAGCCCTTTGTCTTAGTTGTTCCTACTTATGACCAAGAAATCACTGAAGTAGTGAACGATTTTCTTGATTACAAAAACAATCGAGAATACTTGCAAGGCGTTGCTGGAGGCGGAAACCTCAATTTCGCAGAATTATATGTGTATACAGCCAAAGACATAGCACGTGATTACAACGTTCCAATGCTTTTTGCTTTTGAATTTAGCGGTACGAACGAAGACGTGGAATCCTTTAAGAAAGTAGTGAATGAACTTGAGTCTAAAAGAAATTAAAGATGTTAGCTATTTTAAGCTGAATAATGAGATCAACCGTCCTGTCGATGGACAAATTCCTTTACATAAGGATAAAGAAGCTTTGGAAGCTTTCTTCAAAGAAAATGTCCTTCCTAATACTAGAACCTTCAATACTATAGAAGAAAAAATTAATTACTTGATCGACAATGATTATTTAGAAACAGCATTTATTGAAAAATATTCTATGGCTTTTATTGAACAATTATATACATTTCTTGACAGTCAAAATTTTGAATTCAAGTCATTTATGGCAGCCTACAAGTTTTATTCACAATATGCACTTAAAAATAATGAAGGAACTGAATACTTAGAAAGCTATGAAGATCGTGTGGCTTTTAACGCCTTGTATTTTGCTGATGGCAATGAAGAATTAGCTTTAGTCTTAGCCGATGAAATGATCCATCAACGTTATCAACCAGCAACACCTTCTTTCTTAAATGCTGGACGTAAACGTCGTGGTGAGCTTGTTTCTTGTTTCTTGATTCAAGTAACAGATGACATGAACAGTATCGGTCGTTCGATCAACTCCGCTTTACAATTATCACGTATCGGCGGCGGTGTGGGTATCACATTAGCCAACTTACGTGAAGCAGGAGCACCAATCAAAGGATACGAAGGAGCTGCCAGCGGCGTGGTTCCTGTTATGAAATTGTTCGAAGATAGCTTTAGCTATTCTAATCAATTAGGCCAACGTCAAGGTGCTGGAGTTGTTTATCTAAACGCCTTTCACCCAGATGTCGAAATGTTCCTTTCAACGAAAAAAGAAAATGCGGATGAAAAAGTTCGTGTGAAGACTTTATCTTTAGGCCTTGTGGTTCCTGATAAGTTCTATGAATTAGCCCGTAATAATGAAGATATGTATTTATTCAGCCCATATAGTGTTGAACGTGAATATGGTGTGCCTTTCTCTTATGTTGATATTACAAAAGAATACGATAATCTAGTTGCCAATCCTAAGATTCGTAAACGTAAAATCAAAGCACGTGATCTCGAAAATGAAATTTCTAAATTACAACAAGAATCTGGCTATCCATATATCATCAATATTGATACAGCCAATAGAAGCAATCCTGCATATGGTAAGATTATTATGAGTAACTTATGTTCAGAAATTCTACAAGTTCAAACACCTTCTGTGTTAAATGGCAAACAAGAATATGAAACACTAGGTACAGATATCAGCTGTAACTTAGGTTCAACAAACATCGTGAACTTAATGGACAGCCCTGATTTTGGTAAATCTGTCCGTGCAATGACACGTGCATTAACATTTGTAACAAATGGCTCGGATATTGATGTGGTTCCTTCTATTCAAAACGGAAATAAATTAAGTCATACGATTGGGCTAGGTGCGATGGGTCTGCATACTTTCTTTGCCAAAAATCATATGGAATATGGTTCTAAAGACTCACTAGATTTCACCAATGTTTACTTTACTCTGTTGAACTACTGGACTTTAGTAGAAAGTAATAACATTGCAAAACAATACAATGAAACCTTCCATAATTTTGATAAATCAGATTATGCTAATGGTTCATACTTTGATAAATATATTGAAGGAGATTTCACTCCACAATCAGATAAAGTCAAAGAAATTTTTAAAGATATTTTTGTTCCAACTTCTGAAGACTGGGCAAACTTACGTGATGCAGTGAAGAGAGACGGCTTATATCATCAAAATCGTTTAGCTGTCGCACCGAATGGTTCTATTTCTTATATCAATGATACAAGTGCTAGTATCCATCCAATCACTCGTATGATCGAAGAACGTCAAGAAAAGAAAATCGGTAAAATTTATTATCCTGCTCCTTACCTAGCAAATGACACGATTCCTTATTACACATCTGCTTATGACATGGATATGCGTAAAGTCATTGATGTTTACGCAACAGCTCAACAACATATAGATCAAGGAATGAGTTTAACATTATTTATGCGTTCTGAAATTCCAGAAGGCTTATATGAATGGAAAGATTCTCCGAAGCAAACAACGCGTGATTTAAATATTTTACGTCATTATGCTTTCCATAAAGGGGTTAAATCAATTTACTACGTACGGACATTTACGGATGATGCTGAAGAAATCGGCAGCAACCAGTGTGAAAGTTGTGTTATCTAAAAACTAATTTAGATAAGAATATTGGCTACGATGTCAACTGCATAAATTGAATCAATGTATTCGTAAAAAACAAACAAGGCGTCCTCTGGTCGCCTTGTTCTATGATTTAATGTATTTTATTTTATTGGTAATGAGGAGGAAAATACATGGCAACATATTATGAAGCAATTAACTGGAACGCTATCGAAGATGTAATCGATAAATCAACTTGGGAAAAACTAACGGAACAATTTTGGTTAGATACTCGTATTCCTTTATCTAATGACCTAGATGATTGGAGAACTCTTTCAGACCTTGAAAAAACAACTATAGGCTATGTTTTTGGCGGTTTGACACTACTAGATACTGTTCAATCTGAAAGTGGTATGGAGCAGCTAAGAAATGATGTCCGTACACCACATGAAGAAGCAGTTTTAAACAATATCCAATTTATGGAGTCTGTTCATGCTAAAAGCTATTCATCAATTTTTAGTACATTAAATACTAAAAAAGAAATCGATGACATCTTCGAATGGACAAATACCAATGTTTACCTACAAAAAAAAGCAGAAAAAATCAATGAAATCTATAAAAATGGGACACCTTTAGAAAAGAAAGTTGCCAGTGTATTTTTAGAAACATTCTTATTCTATTCTGGTTTTTATACACCTCTTTACTATCTTGGGAATAACAAACTAGCTAATGTTGCTGAAATCATCAAATTAATCATTCGTGATGAATCTGTTCACGGCACTTATATTGGATATAAATTTCAACTAGGTTTCAATGAATTACCTGAAGCAGAGCAAAATGAAATGAAAGATTGGATGTATAATCTTCTTTATGAGTTATATGAAAATGAAGAACGTTATACTGAAGAATTATACGATGACTTAGGTTGGACTGAAGAAGTAAAAACTTTCCTTCGTTATAATGCAAATAAAGCCTTGATGAATCTTGGAATGGATCCATTATTCGCTGATACAGCGAATGATGTTAACCCAATTGTTATGAATGGTATTTCCACTGGTACAAGCAATCATGATTTCTTCTCACAAGTCGGCAATGGTTACTTATTAGGAACTGTTGAAGCAATGAAAGATGATGATTATTTGATCGGTATGGATTGATACTTTCTCTAAAAAATAAAAAAGCCTCAGATAAAACTGCTTGCGTTTTTATCTGAGGCTTTTTTTAATGATAGTATTGTTTATCTAAGATTTCTTTTTCTGCTATAGATAGTAACAACAGCCATAACTAACATGAACAGTCCAATAACACTTATGAAAAATCGATTTTTCTCACCAGTACTAGGAAGAGCAGATTTTTTAGAGGTACTTATCTTATCTGGAGTTTTTCCTTTTGGTTTTTCATTTGCTTCAGGTGTTTGTGTGGCAAATTTATTATCAGCTATGGTAGCCACAGATGAATAGGTCCCCAATTCCTCATCAAGAGCCATAAAGTACGTATTTCTGCCTGCTTCTAGAGTGAAGTACCCACCTCTATCTGTGATTGCTTGTTTTACGGTATAAGGTCTAACTTGTTTTATATCAGATAAATCTACAGTAACATCTAGAGTTTGTTCGATGCTTTTATTATCTGCAAAAATCGATACATTGGGAGCTGGCTCTCCATTTTTTGAAAGCACTCTTCCTTTTATAGTATTCGTACTTTCATCAAATGAATCAAATTGAATATCATATGCTGCTGAGGTTTCAATCACTGTATATCTGAATACTTTACTGACAGAAACCTTTCCATCAGGTGTATTATTGGTGAAGCTTGCTTTTACATAGTTGATTCCTAGTCTATCTGTTGGTGTTCCCAAAAACTTAAAATTATCATAGGGTGCATGATGAAAGTGAGCATTCGCTTCTAGCATGTCAGTGGTCAAAGTTTCCCCTTGATATAGTAAAATTGATGTAGGCATAAGATCTTCTTCATTAACACTTTGTTCGTGGATAACTAAATATTTAAATAATGCCGTAGCTTCTTTGCTTCCTTTTTCGTCATTGATCGTAAAGCTTGCTCTAACAACCTGAGCTCCTAGCTTATCTGTCACCGGCTCTTCTAATAACTTAAAGTTTTCGTAGGGTTTGTTATTTTCTTTTGCGTCTTTTTGCAACATTTCAGCGGTCAATTTCCCATCAATCATAATAATGACATCGGTATTAATCACCTCTTCTTCTGAGGATTTTTGAGCGATGACTTGATATTCAAAAATCGCAGTATTATTGGAACTTCCACCAGGTCCATGTGCTGTATAGCTAGCTTTTACATAGTTAGTTCCAATTTTTTCAGTGGATGCTTCTTCTAAAAGTTTAACATTATCATAGGGTGCACGTCCTTCATGCATATTTGCTTGCAGCATTTCTGCTGTCAGTTTTTGCCCTTGAAATAAAAATAATGACGTTTTGATTACATTTAATTCTGCTTCAGAAACAGCAGGTTCAGTCGCTTCTTCTGAAGAAGATGTTATTGTTGATAAGTCCCTTTCATTTGTCGCTGCTGGATTAGTACTTTCCATAGTTGATACTGCTGTTTCTGATTCGATTGTTCCATTTGAGTCAATTTCTTCCGCCAACACTCCTACTGGAAAAAAGCCCCCTATTAATATTAAACACATAACAATTTTTTTCATTTTAATCCTCCTACTCTTTTTTTAAAACTCTTTAGTAACACTATTGTAACACGAATGTAATATTAAGCAACTGATTTTTCAAACAAATAAGACTCTTTAAACTTTCTTAATAACTATACTATATAAGCCTTGCGCTTAAGTAAACGATTTATGACGATACCGTATATTACGAAATCATTACATAACCATCATTATTATTTAGCAAAAAAAAGCTGAGTCACAATAACTCAGCTAGCTTGTTCATCTACGATACGTTTCTTACTTTCTTTTCTAATACTATAAATCTTGCTGATATTAATTACTAATGTCTTAATTACTGCATAAACTGGAATACAAATCAGCATACCAATAATCCCACCAACACTTCCTGATGCAATCAATACCAATATGATTGTTAATGGATGAATATTCAATGATTTTCCCATTAATAAAGGTTTGATCAAATTACCATCTAATTGCTGAATAACTAAAATCGATAGGGCCATATACAATGCTTGCCACGGGGAAATAAATAGACCAACTAAAATCGCTGGAACAGCTCCAATAAAAGGTCCTACATAAGGAATAATGTTAGTTAAGCCACAAAAAACAGCCAATAGTAAACTATAAGGTTGTTTGAATATTGTCATTGCTATAAAACTTAATAGACCAATAATCAAAGCATCTAAAACCGTGCTACTAATATAGGCTGACAACGTTTGGTTCATTTCTTTGACCGTTTGCCGTAATTCATTACGAATACTTTTAGGGAAAAAGTGAGACATTGCATCTAAAAATTTATGACCATCTTTAAACATAAAAAACAAAATAAAAGGGACAGTAAAAAGTAAAATGAAAAACTTCAACAAAACGCCAACGATTTTAGACAAGCTGCTGGTCACGCCTACAATCGCGAAATTCAAAATATTACTGATCGTAATATTGGCCTTATCTAATTGTTCTTGAATGTTAAAACTCTTTACTCCCTCTAAATTTCCTAAATCATTCAACCATCGGTTCATTTCCTCTGCATAACTGGGAAGTGACTGACTTAACTCTAGAGACTGATTCACCAACTGAGGAACAACATTCATGATCACAAGTGCAATCAATACAATCAAAAATGTAAACGAAAGTAGAAAGCCTGCAATTCTAGGCAACCCACGCTTTTCTAAGAAAACGACGATGGGATCAAACATATAGTATAAAAAACCTGCAATTAACAAAGGCATAAAAACGGCAGATACCATTCCTAATATAGGACTAAAAACATTAGGCATCTTCAATAGAAAGAAGACCCCGATAATCGTCAATACAATTTCTACTGTCCAAAATAACAATTTTGATTGCTTAAATAAAGAACCCATAAAAAACCTCCAACTCATGATACATTCATTCTACCATTATTTCTTAGTATAAAAAGATTATTTTCTATTTGGACTGTTAAAATTTTACTTTCCAATTTTATCTCCATTCCATGATATACTTATCCTATTAATATACATTTACTAAATCACTTATTTTAAGAGGTGTCTCATGACTATTTTTCTTTATAAATTACTTCTAGGTTTTATCGTGGGAAGTCTAATTGGTCTATTCTCCTATATCACTTGCTTACTCACAAAATCTGGCACCTTTTCTGTAATCTTTATCGCTACAATCGTGTGCGGCTTTGGAGCATGGTCAACATGGGGATTGCTTATTTTATTTTTTGCAAGCTCCGGATGTATCCATTTAATCAAGAAAACCCTAAAAGTAGCTAAAACTGAAATGATTACTGAAAAAGGACAGACAAGAGATGCCTGGCAAGTACTTGCGAATAGCCTTCCAGCAATTACTTCTTTAGTTATTTTCTACTATACAGAGAATCAATTATTTTTGATTGGTTACGTTAGTGCAGTCGCAGGAGCAACAGCAGATACTTGGGGCTCTGAGATTGGTATTTTAAGTAGGAAGGCCCCCCGTTCGATTGTTTCATTTAAGACAATCGAACCAGGAATTTCTGGCGGAATATCTTTACTTGGAAGTATCGCTTCTTTCTTTGGCAGTCTGCTAATTGCAGCGAGCTTTTTGCTGCTTTATGGACTATATCACATTTCTCAATTTTCAGTTTCTTTATTACTTATTGTTCCCTTAATTTGCGGCATTGTTAATTCCATTGTTGATAGTTTATTAGGGGCAACACTTCAAGTAAAATACTTCTGTTCCACCTGTGGAAAAGTAACTGAACAAAAACAACATCACCTACGACAAACAAAGCAAGTCAGCGGTCTTTCATGGTTGACCAATGATTGGGTCAACTTTTTTAGTGGCTGTTTAACAGTCTTACTAAGTTGGATCATTACGTTTTATCTGTACTAAAATAAGGCAATCTCAAAAAGTAAAATTTTCGAGATTGCCTTATTTTTATGCGATCAAAGTAGTTTAAATACTGACTAAACGTAGTTTGGTTATATTTTTATAAATGGATAGATCTTCTATAACTTCAGCATATGTCATTCCTTTTGGTAAATCAATCGTATAAATATTCGTGTATATTTGCGTATCTTCAACTAATACTACATTAAAATTAACATCTTCGATTTCTATTTTGTGCTCTTCAAAATATTGATTGATAAATTCTTTTGTTTCTTGCTTGTGTATATAGCGGATTTCTAATTTTTTTGTTGTCGGGACATGAATTACTTTTCTCACCAAGGTCAAAGCAATGAAAACACCAACAAAACTAGTGATCGCAATTGCATAATATCCCATACCAATTGCAATTCCTAAACCTGCAACCGCCCAAAGAGAAGCAGCTGTTGTTAATCCCGTTACAGACTGTTTTGTCACGATGATCGTTCCTGCCCCTAAAAAACCAATTCCACTGACCACTTGAGCAATCAACCGAGCTTGATCAGAACGAATCACTCCAGTCAATTCTGGGTGGTTGATCGCATCTTGTAAGGCACTTGCCGCAATTTCAACCTGAATCAACGCAATGATCGTTGCACCCATACAAACTAAAATATGAGTTCGCATACCAGCTGGTCGATTTTTATATTGCCGTTCAAAACCAATCACTCCACCAATCAGCATTGCTAAGCATAGCCGAATAATAATCTCAGGAACTGTCAAATTTATATCCATAATACTCATTCCCCCTTACTACTCTTCTATTCCATTATAGCACTAATCATAATGAAAATGAGTGCGCTTCATTTTTATAAAAAAAGTGATCAAAGTGTTTAGCTTTGATCACAGATTCTCATTCTTATAATTTACTTCCAGCAGCGTCATCGATAATAACAACAACGTCTGAATGGTTTTGTAAAGCACTCGCTGGCAAATCAACCGAAACTGGACCATCGATCATTCCTTTGATTGCATCAGCTTTAGCTTCACCATATGCCATTAAAATCATTTTTTTACCTTTCATGATTGAACCGATACCCATGGAAACAGCTCTTGTTGGAACATCTTCTACTTTTTCAAAGTTACGTTTGTTTGCATTGATTGTAGATTCGGTTAATTCAACTACATGAGTTAAACTATCTAGAGGAGTTTCAGGTTCATTAAAACCAATATGACCATTTTGACCAATTCCTAAGATTTGAATATCTATTGGATTATTATCGATGATGCTTTCATAGTGCTTACATTCAGCTGATAAATCTTCAGCTTTACCGTTTGGTACGTATGTGTTTTTAAATGGTTTTTTATTAAATAATTGGTCATTCATGAAGTAACGGTAACTTTGATCATCCTCTCCGCCTAAACCAACATATTCATCTAAATTCACAGAAGTCATACCTGTAAAATCTAAATCACTTGCAGTCATCTCTTTATATAATGTTTCTGGTGTGCTTCCTGTAGCAAGACCTAAAACTTTTGCGCCATTGTCCATGCCTTCTTTGATCAACTCAAATGCTTTCTTTCCGCCTTCTTCGGCGTTAGCTACTTTGATAATTTTCATTAAAAATTGCTCCCTTATGTTCAAATTTGGTATAGTCCAATTATAACACCCTATAAAAAAGATTTCTAGTCTAAAATGATTAGAAAATAAAAAAACTTCTATTCCTTTTCAAGAATAGAAGCTTTTGAATTAATATCCGCCTGAGTAGACTTCATTGGCTGCATTTTGATCCGTATATGAATTGGGATCAGAATTGGCTGCATCTTGAGCATAACCATAGCTATTCATCGTATCTGAGGTCCCGCTGTTGCCATATTCATATGAGCCAGCCTCATTACCACCAATATAATTGCTATAGTTGCTGTTATCTTTTGCTTGCATCTCTTTATTCTCAGGTAAACCTAGTTGAGCGCGCAAGTTTGTTTGTACGTCATATAATTTAGTTGGATCTAAAATTTGGTAATAGATACCACCAATTTCTTGACCTTCACCTTCTAACTGTAAAGAGTCGATATCTTTGAATGCAGGCATATATTTCTTCTGAATATCTACCATATTATCCCAAGTTAAATCTGTCTTCACATTATCTTTTACAGCGTCTAAAATCTTTCTATATTTAGCAACGCCATCTAAACTGATGACTTTATTAACAATTTTTTCTACAACTTCTCTTTGGCGACGTTGACGCCCAATATCACCCTCTGGATCTTCTTCACGCATCCGGGCATAGGCTAAACCAGTCTCACTATCAAGTTTGATATGACCTTTTGGAACTGTAATACCATCTAATGTAAATTCAAACGGATTATCAACTTCGATACCACCTACAGCATCAATTAAATCTTTCATACCTTTCATATTGATTGATACATAGTTATCGATTGGAATATCCAATAAATTTTCAACCGTATCAATGGCCATTTTGGCACCACCAAAAGCATAGGCATGATTTAACTTATCTTCTGTGCCGTATCCAACAATATCAGTTAAAATATCCCGATCCAAACTAATCATTGTAGATTTTTTTTCTTTAGGATTAATAGTAACTACCATTGTCGTATCAGAACGACCTTGTTCAGTCCGTCCTAAATCACCAGTATCAATTCCCATTAGTAAAACCGAAAAAGGTTCTTGTGCATCAATATTTACAGCCGTCTCTCTTCTTTTAGAAGTTCGATCAATTGATTCATACACACCTTTTACTGTACCAGTTGCATCAGAATACATTTTAATCCCGTATGCACAGAAGCCTGCAACTGAAACAAGAACTAATCCTAAAGCAGTTAATATTACTTTTTTCCATAGGTTCATAAGACACTTCCTCATTTTTGCAAGAATAATTCATGAAATCTATTTTCTCACAATTTCCACCATGCCGCAACTTTTTTGGGGAATTGGCATGATATCTTAATGTATTTGTAAAATAATGTATAGTAGTTTTCGTTAAATTTTGTTTTCTCTCCGCATTAAAATAGTCGCTTTAGCAAAAAAAAATTACTTATCAGAATCTATAGTTTCTTTTAAAAGTCTCCATGCATTTTTATTTCTCGAGAAATTATAAATATTAAATGCATTAACTACAATTAACATGATAAAAAATACTTGACCTAAGCTTAAAAAAATACTAATAAAAACAAACAATAAAACAATAATGATATCCCATGGGATCAAATCTGACTGTTTAATTTCTAGTTTGGTATTTAATATTTTTCTGAAAAAATAGCTTTTTAAAATAGAGACCATTGTTATCACAAATACTGCACTATTAAGAGATTCAAATATCCAAATAACTGGATAAATAACGATTATAGTCATTAAAACCATTATAGTATTTACTTGTAGTAGTTTTTTTTCCATTCGCAAAACCTTAAGATATGTATTATATAACATAGCAATTTTACTTTCAAAAATTGTCATAGGAAATATAAAAGCCAAGTACTTTATTCCTGAGGAATATGCAGGAAGAAATAGCTGAAGAAAAAGATAGATTGGAAAATATAAAAATAAAATATTCAATAACATACTAGATAATAATTTATCAATATATTTAAATACCTCTTTCATTTTATTCGTTTCCATTCGTTTTAAAATAGGAAAAAACACAATCGAAATAGAATTGATAAATACCATTATCATATTTGTCATACTAATAATTAAAGATATTTTTCCAAAAACTTGAATAGACCATTTCAACTCAATACTCATTCTTATAATTCCCATAACTAATATACTACTAAGATTTGATAAGGTAATATTAATTCCATTTTTACAGAAATACAACGAATCTTTCATTCCTGTACTTAAAGACTTAATTTTTCCAAAGATCAAAGAACGTGATATATATGCTAATAATATATTCGTAATAATCTTAGAAAAAAGATCCACGATGATAAAAAGCTCAAACTTTGTCACTCTTAAAATAATCAGAGTCATTATTCCAATTATTAATAAGGTTTTTTCTAAGATCATGGCTATAGAAAATAATTTAAGCTCGCCAGTCGCCTGTAACTCATATGTTAAAACAGATCTAGGTACTATTAATAGTAACGCTATGGCTGAAAATATAAGTATCGTACTTTTATGGGGATCAACTGAATTCCCATAAATTCCAATAATAATTAACACAAGCATGAAGAAGAAAGAAATAACCGATAAATTCAAAAATTGACTTCTTAACCTTTTTTTGGGTAATTCATTATAACGGCTGCCACCAAACTCTAAATATATCCCTTCCGGCAAGCCAAACGTCAAATATTGAAGATATGTAGTGTAAAATATATAAAGTTGCCAATAACCATATAATTCAACTCCAATAAATTTGGGAACAAAAATGATTAAAAAGAATGATGTAAACAAATTAACCATATTCGCTGAAAATGTATAAGATAAACTTGTAAAAAGTTTCTTTCTCATTTTATAAAACCTTCACTTTACTATTATTACCCATTTTTTTTAATGTATAAGCCAATAAAAAAATAACTATTACACTAAAAATCTTAGGTAAAGATAAAGAAGCCACTAGAAAATTTGTAAAACTACTCCTTGGTGCAAACATAAGCTGTCTAGCCATCAGAAAAACAATACCTTTAAAATATGGATTCAAAAGTGTTATAAAACGATAAAGATTTCTTAGGAAAAAACCATAAAATAAATTTCCTAGTATTAAGCCAACATAAGAAAAATCTTTGAACAATTCAGCTACATAACTACTCCCATATCCTATACCTCTTAGATATAAGTCAGGCATGATATAATAAGAAATCGTATGTGAAAAAAGATTTCCCTCTAAGGCTCTACTGACATTTTGGCCAACATAAAAATTTTCAGTTTTAGTTAAATTGATCATAATTCTTGTCTTAAAAAATTCAATAATTGGTCCAAATGAATAGTTTTTATTAGGCAGAGAATCTCTAAAATTAATTGTATAGCCCAAAACGTTCACACTGATTCCTTGTGAAAAGAAAAAATCAAGAATAGATTCAGAAATTCGATTTGTTGCTAGTGAATCTCCTCTTCTTAGGTTTCCAACTACATTCAGTACTATGAAAAATATTGGAAGAATACAAATTCCTAATAATATTTTCTTTTTGCTAATCCATTTCTCACGCTTTTCTGAAAAGTACTCTCTATAAAATACATATAATACAAGAATAATAATATTTAGAAGGAAATCTGATCTTCTTCCTGACCACAAACACAATACTCCTTCAGCTAGATACAAATAAATTAGTGGTAAAGCTTCTTTCTTACCAGGCATACATCCTAAAAAAATAAAAAAACTTATATCATACATTTCACTCAGAAATACTATACTTCCAGGTAATGAGGAGCGAAAAGAAGAGAACGCTTCATAATATCCTTGTGAATTTGTTCCTTGTATCATATCTAAAAGCACGAAAACTCTAAGTGTAAATGATAATAAAAAAACATACTTACTTACTAACTTGATTTCTTCATAATTACTCTGTACCAAATTATTATTCAATCGAATCTTTATAAAACTTCCTAAAAAAAGAAATAAGAGACTAATAAAAAGTAACAATAAAACCTCCACAATGATTTGTGTATCATAAAAAGCAGTACCAAGTATACCAACCATATCCATTTTATAGCCCAAAACTCCTGTAACCACTATTCGTCCAAGTAAAAATGTAAAGAATGTTACCAAAAAGAGGGAAAAGGGTATATTATCAGGATATTTTGTAAAAGAAGTAATGAAGAACGAAACAATTAGAATCAACAAAACTACTGCCATAGCCTCGTAATTCATTGTTTGATAATAATAAACAAAACAAATTATCAACAGTGGGAAAAATATTATTTGAATTAGGTTAAACAACATTTTTTTTCTCATATATCCCCCTCTAATAACTCTTGACAAAATTTTTGGTAGTTTTTCTCTTCATTTAACACTGTCTGCCATGTATGAAAAGCATTTCGTGACAGTTCATTATATTTTTCTTCTGAAAAATTGTTTAACTCTATAATTTTCTCTAAAAGATCTTGAGGAGTTATTTGAAAATCAACTAACAAACCGTTATATCCATCTTTTACAATATCTGAAGTTCCTCCAACATCGGATGCAATTACAGGCAAAGACATACTAAAGGCCTCCATTATTGATACAGGAGTTCCTTCTGATTCCGATACGTTGATAAATAAAGAAACTCCCTTATCTTCATAAACGCTCATTACATCCTTATTTTTGACATATCCATAGAACTCATACTTCCCTTTTTCTAATTTTTTTTGGGCGTACTTGTGTATTTTTTTTTCATAAGAGTTTTTTCCAGATCCTAGATGAATCCATTTATAGTCTATACCTTTTTTTTCACAGAGACTTAATGTGTCAATAATTTTTTCAATTTTTTTCAATGGCCTTATGGTTGAGCAACTGACTAAACATATTTTCTTATTGTCACGTTTGATAAATTCATTGCTAATTGATTTGACACCTAACTTTCTCACAGCCACTTTATCTTTAAAATTAGGAACTCTCAATTTCAATATATTTTCTCCAAAAGTTGATACCGGGTAAACAAAATCCATATTTCGTAACAAGTACTCTCGGCTTGGCAAATAATTCAAAAAATTAGCATTTTCATTTACATCATAGCCATGTGCTCTAGAAATAATTTTTTTCACTGCGTATCCATTATCTACTAAATATTTTTTAAGTTCGATTCCCACCATTGATGTAAGATAGAACCAGTAAGAGTATATATAGATAGAAGTATTACTCGGTAAAACAATTTTTTTTTCAAACTCATCCTTAATAATTTTCCATGTCGTTGAACTTCTTACTTGAAAATAATATTCAAATAATTGCTTTGAAAAACTTATTGGCATTTTCTTTATTTCGTTTTTGATTGCCCCATTTCCTTTGGAGGTCATCATCTTGATTTTTGCCTTTAATGAATGATCTGTTGATACTTTAAGTACATGAACATTGGACGATACATTCCTTGTTTGTTTCATATTTTCATTAATCATTACAGGTATAATAATGACCTGTTCAAATGTTTCAGAAAGATACTTAATCTCAGATTCAAGATACTCTTCGCCTTTCCAAAAAGGAAAATAATTTGTTAAAAGTATTAAAGTCTGATTATTTTTCATTTTAATACATCATTCCTAGTGATATTTTTTCTTTTTAAGACTGCAAAAAAAGTTAAAAAAATAATTTTGAAGTCTAATAAAAACGACATGTTTTCAACATAATAAACATCATTTTTCATTCTTTCATCCATAGAGGCTGCATTTCTTAACAAGGCTTGATTTAGTCCAGTAATTCCTGGTTGAACTTCAAATTTCACTTTAAATTCTTCCGAATATCTATGCTCATTTCCCAATGGGCTAGGACGTGGGCCAACAAGACTCATATCTCCAAGTAAAACATTCACTAATTGAGGCAGTTCGTCAATACTCGTTTTTCTTAAAATCAATCCTATTCTAGTTACTCTGGAATCATTGCTAGAATTAAAAGTACTTCCATCAACATTACGTATATCAGGTGCATTTTCTTTCATTGTTCTCAGTTTAAACATTCTGAATCTCTTCATATTTTTACCCAACCGCTCAGCATTATAAAAAATTGGGCCACCATCTTCCAATTTAATAACTATTGCAAATAAAAAGCAAACTAAAAATATAAATGGTAATAGAATGATAGAAATCAATATATCAAATATTCGTTTAATAAAAAATTGGTACATTGTTCTCCATTCCTCCCATCTCTTGCTTAATTTCTTCTAATGCTTTTTCCATATCATAACTTGTATAATCCCCAAGTGTACTCTTTGATAATGAATGATTCATAAATGAACTGTTGGAGGTGCTTTTTGAAATATCACCTAAGATTGATAATTTTTTATTATTAAAAACTTTATTAACCAATTTACCAACTTCTAAATTAGTCAATCTATTATCTGTTCCTATATTTAATAAATAATAGTTTGTATCTATATTATGATGAAATATAGTCATTTTTATCGCGTTTATCACATCTTTAATGTAGATAAATTCACGTTTATCTTCTGTTAAATTTGTTAGAGACAACTCTTGTTTATTTAACGCCTGGCGAATAAATAAATTTATCATATAATTATTTTTTTCATTTGATCCAAATACATGTGCCAAACGAAGTATATACAGAGAAGTTTGAGCAGAGTCCAAATGCAGCCGACAAATTTCTTCACCTACAACCTTACTTAATCCATAGAAATTACAAGGGGAGGGCGATTCACTTTCTTTCCAAGGTAACAAGTTACGATCAGAATACACCGAAATAGACGATATATAGATAAATTTGCTAATACTGTTCTTTTTACTTGCCATCACTACCCTTTCAGTCAAAAGAACATTTTCACTATAATCTTCAAATGTTATCCCACCGCCTCTTCTAGCTGCCAAATGAATAACCACATCAGCATTTTCAAACCACTTTTTTAAAGAAGTTAATGAATAATCCGTACAAAAGTCGGAGTTTTTATTTCTGGTTAGGGGTATAATTTTAATTGAACTTATATTTTTCAACTCTTTTACTAATTGTTTTCCTATAAAACCTGATGCACCAGTCACAACTACCCGCATTTTTCTCCCCACCACACTTCCAATTAAATTATCCTATAAGCAATTTTTTCAAATCTATTATTGATTGGACGAATAATATCTCCTTCATCATAATATCTAAAAGATTTATTCTGATCTGTAAACTCTTCCAAGTACTTTGCCTTAGTATTTGGTTCTTGGCAATAAAATTCCAATGTCATCTGTTTTTCATACCCCTGGTTATAATTATCTAATTCACTTAAGTCGTTATATAATAGATGATCAAATGTTAATTTTAGTAAATTAAATTTTTTAGTATGGTAAATTAAATTCCACATGTGACAACCATCTAGCCTTGGAGTTATCTCTATGATATAGGGTTCTTCCCGCTCTACTTTCATCTGAGCGTATACTGGACCATTGACTATCCCCATTTTACTAGCTGATCGTTGAAGTAAATCAGCTGTTTTTTCAAAGATATCGTCTGAGAAATGTGAAGGTAAAATATGCTTATGGATCAACCCTTCAAACTTTGGCCAAGTCACTCTGTCAGAAATCTCGCATACCTTTAAAACTCCATTAACCAAGTAACCATTAACTGAAATTTCCGGTCCATCAACATACTTTTCAATTATCGCTAAATTAGATCTAGAATAACTTTTGGTATTGTCGAATTCTTGTAGCAACTGTTGATGGTTATCTATCTTAATTACTCCTCTTTGCCCCTGTGAGTCCGCCGGTTTTAAAAATAATGGATATTCATCAAATATCTGAAATTGAAAGTCTTCAACATTACTGAGTGCTTGAAATTGAATATTCCCTTTAAATGTTTCACCTAGAAATGATCTCATTAAATCTTTTTTATTGCACCTGTGAGCGACCTCGCTTGAAATAAAATATGGCAATCCTGTTATTTCACTCACTTTAGAGACGACTGGCATAGCTATATCTGAACCTACTGAATATATAAGTTCGATACTTTTCTCTCTTACATATTGAACAACCTCATCTATATTAATAATGTTAATCTCTGTAAAAACATCTGCAATCTTGCTGCCAGGACCGTCATTTTTCATAGCTATAGCATGAACTTCTACATCTTGATAAGCTTCCTTTATAAATTTAATTGCATCATATTGAACAGCGGCAACCCCTAGTACTAAAACTTTCTTCATTTTTTTCAGCTCCTTACCACAATATTCGTTAATTTCTCAGCTACATATATTATGTCGTCCTCAGTCATTTTTGTATTCAGCGGCAAAGTAATTTCAGACTGATACATGTTAAAAGCATTAGGATAATCAGTTATTTTAAATCCTATTTTTTTATATGCTGTTAATAAAGGTAGTGGTTTATAGTGAACATTGGTCGCTACTCCCTTTTCAGCCATTTCAGTTATGATTTGATTTCTTTTTCGCTCATCTAAATCTCTTATATTAGTAAGACATAAATGACCGCTCGACATATGTGTTTCATTGTAATGGGATAACATACTTATTTTGTCAATTTCCTTTAAAGTTGATTCATATAGTTCAATTAACTTTTTTCTTTTAGACAACAAATCAGGATATCTTTCAAGTTGAATTAGCCCTAAAGCTGCTTGTATATCAGTCATATTGCATTTAAAAGCAGGCTCTATAATATCATATTCCCATGCACCTAACTTGTTTTTAGCAAGAGCATCTTTTGTCTGACCATGAAGTGATAATGTATTGATCTTTTGATAGATTAACTCATCTATTTTCATATCAATGGATTTCCACGTCAAAGCTCCACCCTCGGCCGTGGTTATATTTTTTACAGCATGAAAGGAGAAGCTAGTAAAGTCAGCAACAGCTCCTGATCTGATTCCGTTGTATGTGGCTCCGAAAGAATGTGCTGCATCCGCAAGAATAATTATTCGATCATATACGGATTGGATATCATTATTAGCAACAAATAATTTTTTCTTATCTTCAACTAATTTAAAAAGTCCCTCATAGTCGCACATTACTCCCGCAATATCGACTGGGATGATGACTTTTGTTCTTGAAGTTATTGCTTTCTCAAGCGATTCTATAGATAGATGATAGCTATCTTTTTCAGTATCAACTAGAACTATTTTTGCCCCAATATGATCAATCACACTTGCCGAAGCGGTATAAGTGTATGAAGAAGTGATTACTTCATCCCCTGGCCCAACTCCTAACATTCTTAAACACATTTCCATAGAAGAAGTAGCTGAATTCAAGCAAATAGTTTTTTCAGTCCCACAATATTCAGATATTTTTTTTTCAAATTCTTTCGTTTTAGGCCCTGTTGTGATCCAGCCGGATTTAAGAACTTCAACTACACTTTCTATTTCTCTATCTGTTATATCTGGTGGCGAAAACGGTATATTTTTCATAATATCTCCTTTTACTTACTTGATTCATTCGCAAATTCTATCACTTGTTTAGCTGTAACTTTTTCATTCAATGATAAACTATTAACAAATGAGATTACTTTTTCAAATTCAAACCCTTTAACATTACCAATAAAAATTTTATCAAATACCTGTTCGTCATTTTTTTCTTTATTTACCAACAATTCTTCAAATAACTTTTCACCTGGACGTACGCCACTTTCTACAATATTTATTTGATCTTCTCTATAACCACTTAACTTGATCATATTTTTAGCTAAATCATATATTTTTACGGGTTCCCCCATATCTAAAATAAATATTTCTCCACCTCTTGCTAATGCTCCTGCCTGAATAACTAAACGGCTAGCTTCTGGTATTGTCATAAAATAGCGAGTCATTCGAAAATCAGTTACAGTAATCGGGCCCCCTGCTCTAATTTGCTCTTTAAAAACAGGGATTACACTACCACGGCTCCCTAATACATTGCCAAATCTTACTGCACAAAATTTTGTATTGCCTTTATCATTCAAACCTGTGACTATCATCTCTGCAATACGTTTGGTAGCACCCATCACATTAGGAGGATTTACCGCTTTATCGGTAGATATCATCACAAAATTTTCAACATTATATTCTTTGGCTGCTTCAGCAACATTTTTTGTGCCGAATACATTGTTTTTAACTGCTTCTACTGGGTTTTCTTCCATTAGTGGGACATGTTTATGGGCAGCTGCATGATATATATTATCTGGTCTATATTGTTCAACAATTTGGAATATTCTTTCTCTATCCTGAACGTCAGCAATGATTGGAATAATCTTTGTATCAAGCGCACAAAAGAGGCGTTTTAATTCTTTTTCAATCTGATAAATAGAATTTTCTCCATGTCCCAAAAGCAATAATTTTTTAGGGGAAAACTTCATTATTTGACGACAAATCTCTGACCCGATAGATCCTCCTGCACCTGTTACCAGTATAACTTTAGATGTCAGCTGATCAGTTAGTTGAATCATGTCTAGTTTAACCTCTTCACGTCCTAACAAATCGACAACATCAATTTTTTTTAATCTAGAAATTGTAATATTTCCAGAAGCTACTTCTTCCAGTGCAGGCATAGAGTTAATTGGTAGGCCTAGAGGCGTTACCAATTCCAAAATCCTCTGTAATTCCTTTGGCTGCAGAGAAGGAATAGCAATTGTTATCATTTCTATATCATAAGATTCGACAATATAAGGAATTTGCTCAACAGTTCCTAAAACACGGACACCTGCCAAATACGTATGGAACTTATCTGGGGCATCATCAATAAAACCAATAACACCAATATCTCCATTCGTCGTAGAATTGACCAAACTGTTTAATAATACTCTTCCAGCTTCACCTGCTCCAATAATAAGAGTTCTTTTAGCGCCATTGTTCAGTGAACATCTTCTATTTTGATATTCAATAATTAATCGCCAAGCTAAACGACTTGATATAATAAAAAACGTAGACAATAAATATGTTAATAAAATAAAACGACGACTGTAAAAATTATCTGTCACTGATAAAAAAATAAATTCGATAACAGCTGTCACACTTGTCGCACCAAAGATAGCACCCATCTCGCTTATGTTTGTATAACGATTGATGCGCGTAAATACTTTTAAAAAAAGGCCAAAAAAGATATACAATACCAACTGTATAATAATAGCTTTAATCAAAAAAGTATATGTAATTTCAACATACGGTAATAAGTAAAAATAAGAAAATATATTCGCTAATATAATTATTAGTGAATCAACTAACAGTAACACCAACACTTTTGCCCTTCTTGACATCTTTCACAACCACTCTTTCTTATAAAAAACCAAACCTTTTCTTCTGAATCGCTTTAAACTCCAGTCTTTTTATATTATCCCCATTTAAAATATCTCTAGCCACTTGCTTCATTGCTTCTACACGTTCAATGCCCATATCTTTTTCAATCGCCTCGTAAGCTTTTCTCATAAAAAAACCACGTTTATTAATGTTATGTGCATCCGAAGCCATCATATAGATCATATTATGTGAAACCATCTGTTTTGCGATTTTTTCAATTTGCTTTCCAAAAACACCAACATAACTTGGAGCCGTAAGTTGGGTCAATACTCCCATCTCTAAAAACGGTAGCAGTTTATTAGGATCTTGAATAAATTTACTATTTCTTTCCGGATGAACGATAACTGGCGTATGACCTGCTTTTAACAATTCAAAAAATAAATGTTCTGTATATGCGGGAATATCGTTAGTAGGAAATTCAATCAAAATATAGCGATTCTCAAGATCCGTAAATAAAATATCCCCTGTCTGGATTTGCTCTAATAATTCTCCGCTGATTCGCACTTCTTGTCCTTCGAATAGGGTAAGTGGAATACTCCGAAGATCTAATTCTTTCTGCAAATCCGCCACATGAGCAATTACCTGAGCAGCAGGATTATCGTATCTGCCATTATTATGATGAGGTGTACAAAGAATATGGGTAATTCCTTGTTTAACAGCCATCCTAGCCATATCAAGCGAATTATCGATTGTTTGTGCACCGTCATCAATTCCTGGCAATATATGGCAATGTAAATCAATCATTGGCTTTTTCCTTTCCTACTGTCTATTATGAACCGTAATAATAGCCTTGATCTGCTATATTTTTAGATCCGTTATACACAACACCTAAAATATTCGCATCTACTAGTTCTAATAAACTTTTGGCTTTCAATAAGGAATCTCTTTTTGAAACATTTTCACGGACAACTAAGATCGTTCCATCTGATTTCGATGATACGATTTGTGCATCAGTCACAGCCATGACAGGCGGCATATCAAAAATCACTAAATCATACTGTTGTTTTAATTCCAACATCAATTCTTTCATCCGTCTAGAATCCAATAATTCTGAAGGATTAGGTGGTTTAGGTCCACTTGTCATTAAAAATAAATTATCAACACCAGAAGTTTGAACCACTTGATGCAAAACTGTTTCACGACTACCCAATAAAGTACTTAACCCACGGATATTATCCAAAGAAAATGTTTTTGCCACTGTTGGCTTACGCATATCTGCATCTACCAATAATACACGCTTACCTGAATTAGCAAATACGATAGCTAAGTTAGCTGAAGTAGTAGATTTTCCTTCACTTGGACCTGACGATGTGATTACTAATGTTTTTAGATCTCTATCTACCATAGCGTATTGGATATTCGTTCTGATCGTTCGATATTGTTCTGAAATAGGTGAAGACTTATCAGTTAAAGTAATTAAACTTACTGCTTTGGTTTTCTGTTTTTTTTGAGTTCTTACTTTATTTGTCATTCTATACTCCTTTAAACTCGCGGACGACTTCTACGTGCTGGCGGTGTAGAGTTATCTGGTTTGATATTTTCTTTTGATACTGGTCTGGGCACTTCTCTATTTGGATATCTTGAGTCAGAAGAAAAGGATTCTGACGGTGTGCGGACAACTTTTGCGTTTAACTCTTTTGTTGTCATATTAGGAACAACACCTAGTAATGTAAAACCAAGTTCATCTTCCACAAAACTATCATCTTTGATCGTTTTATCAAATAATTCTAAAATGAACGATACAGCGATTCCGAACATAACACCTAAAGCCAATCCAATAATCAAGTTTATCTTATTATTTGGTGAAACTGGGTTCACATTGGCAGTTGCTGCTGATATAATCGTGATTTTATCCACATTCAGCATATCTTTAGCTTGTTCTTGAAAAACTAAAGCTGTTTGATTGGCGATATTTTGTGCGACTATTGGATCTGTCACTTTAGAAACAATAGAAAACATTTGTGAGTTTTGTGACTGGTTTACAGAAATACTTGCACCTAGCTCTTCAACTGATAAATCATTTTCATGCTCTGTTTTCATTCGTTGTTGTACTTCCGTCATCACAGTATCACTTTTGATCAAGTCTTTATATGTGTTGATCATTTGCAAATTTCCATTGATATCATTGACATTCGTTGTTTCATTTTGCGGTAATCGAACAATTAATTGAGCTTGAGAACTATATTTAGGCGTAATCACAAAATAAGTTAACATTCCAGCAATACCTAAGCCTAAAAACATACTGACAATAATTAAACCAATACGTTTCTTTAATACTCCAATTAATTCCTGTAAACTGATTGTCTCTTCCATTTTTTCCTCCAATTAACTACATACAAATAATTATAAATTCTAGTTGAATCAAGTACAAGGTTATTTCCAAAGAATGCACTATCAATTATTTCAACAATTATTGAAATAATTGATAGATAACGTTTTTTGCCGATGCTATTCACTTGGCTGAACTTCTTCTTGTTCAATTACTGAATCACCATTTGCTTGTTTTTCTAGCAGCTTATCAATTACATCCAATTTATCTGATAACTCTTTTTTCAATGTTTCATTTTTAATCTCAGATAGCTGATTGAAAATAAAAATAAAGTGTTCAATAGTTGCACTACTCGTCAATACTCCATCATGATTCATTTCAGTAATGGATTGTTTCATGTCATTGTATTGCTTAATTTGATCATCCATTTGATTTAATACAGCAGTGATTGCACCGCTCCACTGATTGTTCATTTTGGAAACATCATTTCGTATCTGTAAAATTTTCTCTGCAGTTGTATTTTCTTTTATAACAATATCACTGTTTTCTACTGTCCAGTCAGCCGGCGCTTGATCAAGCAGGATACTTATTCGTTTTTGGATATCATTTTTAGTTTTAACATCTGCTATTTTAGCCAATAGTTCTTTTTTACCTTGGCTTACTTCGGATGTGTCTATTGAAAAATCTTTATTTTTCAGTCCAAAATCTACTGCTTCAGTCTTCAATGTAATGATATCTCTTTCAATATCTTTTATTTTTTCGCTCTCTATTGGCTCTATTAAAAATTCTTCTTGATCATTTTGATACAATTGATCAGTTTGTTTATTCAGCCGTTTGATTCTTACAGCTTCATTTTTTATTGTTGATTTTGCGTAGTCGACTTTTCTTTGTTGTTCTTGACTAGCATTTAATCGTATTCCTAACAAACAGACACTAATTGAACATATAATAACAATTATATAAATAATTTTACCAACCCAACTTCTTTTTATCACAATTACACTCCTTTTAAATACCTCTCTTTTCACAACCAACTTGTGTTTATTATTGCAAATTAGACATACCAACCTTGCATGTCTGCTAATCGTCTATTTTATTGATTCTAAAAATGCTAGATACTCTGCTTGTTCAGTAGTTTCTATAATACGTAAATTTTCAAATTGCCCTTGGCTAATCTCAAGCAATGTACCAGATATCAGATGTGTAACAGTCGCATTTCCTATCAATTCCATCCAATAACCATCTGAATCTTCTTCATGCACCACCGTTTTTACCATACCACCAGTATTTTTAACAGTGATGGTTTCATTAAATTCACCATCATACAACAATA
Source organism: Enterococcus sp. AMC1252 (assembly GCF_058216515.1). Classification (NCBI taxonomy): domain Bacteria; kingdom Bacillati; phylum Bacillota; class Bacilli; order Lactobacillales; family Enterococcaceae; genus Enterococcus; species Enterococcus sp. AMC1252. The sequence goes on along the minus strand of NZ_CM177097.1, from coordinate 852,621 downwards.
CATACATCAAACTGCTCGCACACATCGCTGTTCCACAAGCATTAGTAAAGCCTACTCCACGCTCAAAAGTTCGTACAAAAATTTGATTTTCCCCTAACACTTCTACAAAGCTTACGTTGACTCCATCTGGGAATAATGGATTATCTCCATTTACATATGTTGCAATCTGCTCAAATTCTCTGCCCATCAGTGTTTGATGATCTACAAAAGTAATCAGATGTGGATTAGGAACTGCTACAGCTGAAAATTTTAATTTACTAGATAATTCTGGAATCAATTCATTAATGATTGTATTCTTTTTAATTTCCATTGGAAGCGCTGTTGTTTCAAAACGGACTGGTGAAATTTCCACTTGACAGGTTACTATATTTTCCGCTAATTGAGGGGCTTTGCGTACTTTAAGATCTGCAAACATGGTCTCCACAGTAAAGGATTCTTTATTATATTTTTCAGCCAAATATCTAGCAACCGTGCGCAACCCATTCCCACACATACTCGCTTCACTACCATCACTATTGATTACACGCATTTTAGCTAGTGACTCTCCTTTTGCAACTTCTTCTACTAATAGTAGACCATCTGCTCCATTCAGAAGCCCAGCATCTCTATCACACAAAAACATGCGTAAATCATCGATTTCCTTATCGGTAAGTGGACGCTCTAATTGCATTTCATCAATTAAAAAGAAATCATTTTCCGATCCATGAACTTTCTGCATACTTATATCCATGACAAAACTCCTTTGCTCTCTGTGTTTACTGGTTTTTATTCCTAACTATTAGTATGCCACAAACAAAAAGAGGAAAACAGTGTATTTTACTGTTTTCCTCAAAAAGTTTATAAATATTCTTTTTCCTGATTATTTAGCTGCAGCGAAACGTTTGTTAACTTCATCCCAGTTTACAAGATTCCAAAAAGCATCAATGTAATCCGGACGTACGTTTTTGTAATTTAAATAGTAAGCATGTTCCCAAACATCTAAACCTAAAACTGGTGTTTTACCATCCATTAAAGGTGAATCTTGGTTAGGTGTTGAAGTAATTTCTAGTTTGCCGTTATTTAAAACTAACCATGCCCATCCTGAACCAAAGCGTCCAGTTGCAGCTGTTTTAAATTCTTCTTTTAATTTATCAAAGCTACCAAATGTAGAATCGATTGCATCTTTGATATCACCTGTTGGCGTGCCACCTGCGTTAGGTGCCATGATTTCCCAAAAGAATGAATGGTTTGCATGTCCACCACCATTATTGCGTACAGCTGTACGAATATCTTCTGGAATGCTATCCATGTCAGCAATTAAATCTTCGATTGATTTTGTGCCAAGTTCAGGATGTTTGTCGATTGCAGCATTTAAGTTTGTCACATACGTGTTATGGTGTTTGTCGTGATGTAAATGCATTGTCTCTACATCAATATAAGGTTCTAATGCATCATAAGCATAAGGTAAATCTGGCAAAGTGTAAGTCATAAAAAATCCCTCCATTAATTAAGTATAAAGTTTCATACATTTATAGCATAACAGATTTTATGGCAACCTTCAAAGTAATTGCTTACAAAGTTTGGTATAAACTTGTTTTTCCCTGTTAACTCCTTTAAAATGACGTGTATACTCAATTTCAAGTCAGGAGAGAATTTATGAACTCATTTACACTTTTTAAACACTCATTATTTCAGTTAACTGATCTCCATCAGGCAAAAAAAATGCCGTTTTGGAAAGTCATTTTATATGTTGTTTTTTTAAGTATTATTCTTGCCCTTCCTATAACAAAACAAATATTTTCCATAATGCAGGACATCAAAAGTGATGGACAAAAAATTGCTGCAAAGTTGCCTGAGTTTAACATTACTGATGGAAAGCTCCAAACAGCAGATGATGCTGAAGGATTTATTTATCAGACAAACTCTATCATATTCACCTTTGATCCTGATGGAAGACGATCGCTTGATGACGTAACAGCTGATTCGGTTGGTAATGCTGTAGGTTTAGGCTTCTTACAAGAGGAATTTGTTGTCGCTTTACCTAACTCTGGCGCTGCAGATTCGCTACTGGGAGCCAATCAATTTGAAGTACCTTATTCCAAAGGGACACTGGATGGATTAAATAGTGATAATTTAAAAAAATCTTTAGATGAGGCTAGCGTCCCTTTTTGGATAAAGTTAGTTGTTTTTATCTTTACTTTGTATCCTACTTTCATTAACTTGATAGTTAATTTACTGATGATTACAATTGGGGCTAATCTATATAGCAAAATCCGTTTGTATAAACTACGTTTTTTAGATTGCCTAAAGATTTCAACTTATTGTGCGACACTCCCTGTGATCGTCAGTAGTGTTCTTCATTTTATCAATCCGTCTTTTGATGATAGCTTTTTGATTGTGTTCATCTCTTTATTGATATTCTTCTTTGCTATTCGTAAAGAAGAGCATCAAGAGCCACCTTTAGCTTAAACCTAAGTCAAAAGCAGTTGATTGTATCTTAACCTTTTCTTACATTCTCAGTTTTATAGAATTGTGTTAAGATAGACCATGAATGACACTTATTAAGCTTTAGTAATCAAAATAATAGTAGCGTATTAAGGGGAGAATGCATTATGGGAGAATTGACTCATCGTAAAAATACACGTCAAGTTAAAGTTGGAGAGTTAATAATCGGTGGCAGTGATGAGCTATTTATTCAAAGTATGTGTACAACAAAAACGCATGATGTTGAAGGTACAGTAGCTCAAATCAAACGGCTAGAAGACGCAGGCTGTCAAATCGTTCGTGTGGCAGTTCCAGATGAAGCTGCTGCTGACGCATTAGGCGCTATCAAAAGTCAGATTTCGATTCCTTTAGTTGCTGATATTCATTTTGACTATCGTTTAGCACTAAAAGCAATTGAACAAGGTGTTGATAAGATTCGGATCAATCCAGGAAATATCGGACGTAAGGATCGTGTAGAAAAAGTTGTAACCGCATGTAAAACCAAAGGGATTCCGATCAGAATTGGAGTCAACGCTGGTTCTTTAGAGAAAAAATTCTTGCAACAATATGGTTATCCAACTGCTGAAGCGATGGTTGCTAGTGCAGTTGAACATATAAAAATACTTGAAGATTTAGAATTTTATGATATCATTGTGTCCTTAAAAGCGAGTGATGTTAACTTGGCTATTGAAGCCTATACTTTAGCTGCTCAAACTTTTGATTATCCTTTGCATTTAGGAATTACAGAAGCTGGAACAAAATTTTCTGGCGGAATGAAATCTGCAGCAGGTCTTGGTGCATTGCTTTCTCGAGGAATTGGAAATACTTGTCGTGTTTCGCTTTCAGCTGACCCCGTAGAAGAGATCAAGGTCGCGAAAGAAGTCCTAAAAGCTTTTGGTTTGGCAAGCAACGCTGCCACTTTGATTTCTTGCCCAACTTGTGGACGAATCGAAATTGATTTGATCCCAATTGCGAATGAAATTGAGGAATACATCGAAAAGATCAAAGCTCCAATCAAGGTGGCTGTTTTAGGTTGTGCTGTTAATGGCCCAGGTGAAGCTCGTGAAGCAGATATTGGTATTGCCGGCGGTAATGGTAAAGGGATGCTTTTCAAAAAAGGTAAAATCATTCGCACAGTTCCTGAAGAAATAATGGTCGACGAATTAAAAAAAGAAGTCGATATTCTTGCAGCTGCATACGCTCGTGGTGAAAAAATATAATTTGCATGTTCTTAAAAAAGATTGAAAAGTTCAATCTTTTTTTGTTTGCAGTGTATTTTTGTTACAATAGACTGGCGAGGGGGAATCGACATGGAACAACCGTTAATCTATCTTTACGAACAGATGAAAGAAGAACAAGTTGAAACAATTAGGCGAAGTGCGCCTGATTATAGAATCATCGATGCTAAGAGAGAATCACCGCAAATAATTGAGGATGATATTGAGATCATGTTAGGTTGGGACAAAATCTTGGGTCAGCGTTTGCTTGATTCAGGAACAAGTCGTTTGAAGTGGGTTCAATCTGTTTCCGCTGGTGTGGATACATTTGATTTAGACCGTTTTTTTGAAAAAGAAATTTTATTATCCAACGCCAGTGGTATTCATGGTATTTCAATTTCAGAATATGTTTTAGGTGTTTTATTGGCTGAGTTTAGAGGTATTCGTGCCAGTATCAACAATCAGTCAAAGAAAGAATGGACTACCAACAATATTGCCTATCAACAACTATCTATGAAAAAAATGCTGATTGTCGGAACCGGACGCATCGGACAACAGCTCGCTGTCTTTGCGCAAGGATTAGGTATCCAAACTTACGGAGTCAACACGTCTGGCCATGTCACTAACGGTTTTATCGAGTGCTATTCTCATAAAAATATGAGTCGGATCGTGAACGAGATGGATATTGTTGTGAATATTCTTCCTCTGACTGATGACACTTATCAACTGTATAACGAAAGAATGTTTCTTGCAATGAAACCAGGTACTATTTTTGTAAATGTCGGACGTGGCGCTTCTGTTAATACAAATGATTTGATTCACGCATTGAATACAGGTCAACTAAGTTTTGTCGCGTTAGATGTTTTTGAAGAGGAACCTTTACCTGAAAGCAGTCCACTTTGGACAATGGAAAACGTTTTGATCACTCCTCACATCTCTGGTGTGACACCTAAATTCAAAACAAAATTATTGAATATATTTATACAAAATCTCGATCAATATTTAAAGGATCATACTTTAGCTAAAAATGAGATAGTTTTAAAACAAGGTTATTAATAATAAAAATACTGACTCGAATCACTAGTAATAGATAGTTTCGAGTCAGTATTTTTATTATTGTTTTTGATCTTTTTCTGTTTCTTTAACAAGATAAATCGGGCGTTTTTTAGTTTCCAAGAAAATTTTACCAATGTACTTTCCGATGATTCCAAGGCAAAGCAATTGCAGGCCTCCAACAAATAAAATAATACAAACCATAGACGGCCACCCACTGGTAGGGTCGCCTTTGATAATTGTTCTAAAGAAAATAACAAACATCGCAATAACTGATCCTATACATGAGAAAGCACCCACATAAGAAGCCAGATTCAAAGGCGCTTCTGAAAAATTGACGATCCCATCGATAGAATAACTCAACAAACTCCAAAAAGACCATGAAGTAGATCCAGCTACTCGTTCACGATTCTCGTAAGAAAGATATTCTGTATTAAATCCTACCCAGCTGAAAATTCCTTTTGAAAAACGATTATATTCTGTCAATTCTAAAATTCCATCGACCATTTGCCGTGTCATCAAGCGAAAGTCTCTAGCACCATCGACCATCTCTGTTTCACCAATTTTGTTGACTAGACGATAAAACATTTTAGCAAAAAAACTCCGAATAGGCGGTTCTCCTTCACGGTCACCTCGTCTTGTACCGATACAATCTAGTTCTTTATTCGTCTCTAACATTTGAATCATTTTAGGCAACAATTCCGGAGGATCTTGTAAATCCACATCCATCACTGTGACTAGACTACCCTTTGACTCTTTAAGTCCAGCATACAACCCTGCTTCTTTTCCAAAATTTCTAGAAAAAGAAAGAAAACGAACTTTTTCAGGATACTCTTTATATAATTTTCTCAGTGTATTTAATGTTTGATCTTTCGACCCATCGTTAATAAATATGTATTCTATGTCATGTTGAATTTGTGAACTCACTTTCTCCACTTCTTCAAAAAACAATGGAATGGATTCCTCTTCATTGTAACAAGGAACAATAATTGATAGCATGAAATTTCCTCCAAAAAAAGTATTATTTGTTGATTATAGCATACATCTACACCAGAGTAATGAAAATATGAGTAGACATTTCTACTTATTCCGATGTTTTCACTATAGAAAAAATATAACTATTTAAAATAAATTTACTTAATATAAATAACACACATATTTTAATTCTCGCAGTATTAAAACTCCACAAACCTTAATAAATATAGCGATTAAAAATTAAAAATATTATTAATGTAACTTTAAATAATTATTACACTTTTGTTTTATGTTTAATTTTCAATTGATATCTATCGAACAAATGGTTATTATATATATAGCGAATAATTTTCCATATAATATATTCATTTTTGTGAAATATATAACTTTTGACTATTCTAAAAATCATAATTAATTATTAAAGGGAGACTAAATATGCTAGAAGACATTTTATTAGATGATGTTGCACAACGCAAAATCAGTGTTTTTAATCAGTTATTGAGCACTACAAATGGTACATATAGCGTTCACTATTTTGAACAGTTTACAGATTTTTCCTATGCCCGTTTAAACTCTTTGTTCTCTGAAATCCATGAAGATCTCATGGAGAAACAAGGACTTGAGCTATTAAATGGCCAAGGGAAAGTACATATTGATTTATCCAAGTTACGTGATATTCCATATTCACAATTTCTATTTCGCAAAAGTTTACCTTATAAATTTTTACTTGCAACAATTCTAGAGAAAAATTACACAATAGAAAATTTTTGTAGAGATCATTTTATTAGCCGTGCATCGATTATCCGAAGACTTCAACCATTGATTAATTATTTAAAGGCTTTCGATATTCAGTTGAACTGTTCAAAACTTCAGCTAACAGGAAAAGAAAATTTGATTCGTATCGTTTATTTAAACTTCTTTTGGATTGCATCATATGGAGAAGATCTATTTTTAGCATTAGATGAAACAAAACGAGGATTTGATTTATTTGATCCAGAAGATCGTAAATGGATGACCTATACGGAACCTAGAGAATGGTATTTGTTGACAACGATTTCTCAATTGCGTATCCAAAAGAAACATTTCATTATCGAACCTCCATTCAAACAACTAACTTTTCCTAAAGTAAACACATCCTTTATTAAAAAATTAGAGAAAATAAATCTACCTCAGCACTACATAGAACGAGAATCTACTTTTCTTTCCTTTATGATGTTTTACTGGAATATTTATTTTTATGCAGATGACCCTAGAATCATCTATGTAAAAGAATACATGAATAGCGAGCAGCAACCTCTAACTAATTTGATTGAACGTTTTGAAAATTTTTATCTGCCTTTATTCACAGAAAATAAACTGTCTAGCGAAGAAAGAGAAGTATTGAATATCAACATTTTCACTACATGCCTCAATCACTACGTCATAAAAGATTCACTACCACTTGCTATCAACTTTATGGAGACGTGTATAAAAGAACAAAATCCATTATATAAGCCTCTCTCTGCGAAAGTGAGAGAATTCTTTAACCAAATCATCTTGACTCCTGAATTTACTTGGATAAAAAATTGTTTAGAAGACTTGACTTATATTTGTTCATTTTTATTGCTTCCATTCTATGAACGGAGCAATCCAAAATATCAATTGAATGTCGGCATCATTTTATCACCGAACGCTATTTTTTTACAATCTCTTTTTGATTTTTTAGAACAAATTTCTTTTGTTTCAGTTTCTTTTGTTTCTTCAACCTCTGAGGATGACTACGATTTTTACATAGCGGCATCAAAACTTTTGATACCAGATAGAATTAAAGACAATGGTAATTTTCAAGTAATTCCATTATCCCCCGCATTAGATTATCAAGTGATACTCATTGATACGTTACATAAAAAATATACAGCAAAAACTTCTTCTTTAGCTAATTGACACAGCTACAACTAGATGCTTTTTGTTTCTTACAAGAATTCAGCTCCTTCGCAAGTAAGCCGAAGGAGCTGCGTTTATTCAGAGTTAGAGAGTACACTGACAATTAATTTTGTCTTACTCACTCTATTTTTCTTTCCAAATAATTTAAACACTGGTTAACCTATTGTTTCAGGTCTTCTTTGTTTTCAGCAAATTTATATTTAGGTTCGTCTTTTTCTTCATCATAATCCACTAATAAATCATATCCTTTAAAAAACCAATCATCTGTCTCTTCAATAAAATAAGTAATTCCATTGATTACTTCTTTGACTAATGGTTGATCTGGCGCTTCCACAGACATTGCGATTGAAAAACCTTCATGAACATCTGTTTTACCATAAATTTTACCATAAAAACGAATACCACTATCTGAAGTGACACCAATTTCATCTTTGAACCATTGTTGTGCACGTGACGTGATTGTTAATTTCATCTGCAATTTCCTCCTAACATAAAAGCATCTCAATCTCTATAAGTTGAGACTAAAGCTATATCACTCCTTGTCATTTTAGCATATAGTCTAATTTTCAGGGAATAAACTGCTTGTGTCTATTCATTCATCTTTTCATCCAATAAATCAACATCGTCTGTTTCACCTACGACTAATAAATTGTCATTTTCTCTGACCATCTCTTCTGCCGCAGGAGATGCGATGACCTCAGATTTTGAACGTCGTATAGCAACGACCGTCAAACCAAAACGCTGACGGAAATTTAAATCGCCTAATGTTTTACCATAAAATTTTGGATTAGAGACACGAACTTCTGCCAAAGATACTTCATTTGATAAATCAATATAGTCTAAAATATTTCTAGAAACTAATTTATGTGCTACCCTGATTCCCATATCTCTTTCAGGATGAACCACTAAATCAGCACCAATTTTTTCTAACACTCTTGCATGGTATTCATTTACAGCTTTAGCCAAAACATTTGGTACACCCATTTCCTTGACCATTAACGTAACCAAAATACTCGCTTGAATATCCTCACCAATAGCAATGACAACATGATCAAAATTGCGAATACCTAAAGAACGCAAAGTCGCTTCATCCTGGGCATTTGCTACGACTGCGTGTGTCGCTATATTCATATATTCGTTTACTCGATCTTCGTTACTATCAATCGCTAAAACTTCTTGACCAGATTCAATCAATGTTTGACAAATGCTGCCGCCAAATCTCCCTAGACCAATAATTGCAAAATTTTGCTTCATGTTAACTTCTCCTAGTTTTAAATTTAATTTAAGTATAACAAACGGATAGACAATTGAACAGAAACAGTCTTTCTATTTTATTGTGATCCTTATCTTCTCATTTCTCGTTATACAAAAAAAGTGAATAAGACAAACTAATCAAGTTTATCTTATTCACTTTAAATTTCTTTTTATTTTGCCAATCCATGCTGAAATGCATAAATAGCAGCTTGTGTACGATCTTCAACATCTAATTTAGCTAAAATATTTGAAACATGGGTTTTAACTGTTTTAAGTGTGATAAATAATTCATCTGCAATTTCCTGGTTGCTGCGGCCTTTGGCAATCAACATCAAAATTTCATGTTCACGATTCGTCAAGTCTTCATGCAATACAGGTTCGTGTTTTTTCGTTAAGCGTTCCATCATTTTTGTTGTTACTTCTGGTTCTAGAACACGTTCTCCTCTAGAAATTGCACGAATAGCATCCGCAATCTCATGAGCTGTTGAAGTTTTCAACAGATAACCAGCAGCTCCGGCCTCAATTGCTGGATATACTTTTTCATCATCTATAAAACTGGTAACAATGATGATTCGCGCTTGCGGCCAATCTTTTAAGATTGCTTTTGTTGACTCGATTCCATCCATTACATCCATAACTAAATCCATTAGAATCACATCAGGTCTTAATTCTAACGCTTTCTCATAGCCAATCTGGCCATTTTCAGCTTCTCCGATTACTTCAATATCTTCTTGAATCGATAAATAAGAGGATACGCCCAATCGTACCATTTCATGGTCATCCACTAACATTACTTTGATCACTTGCTAATTCCTCCTTTATTACAGGCACTTTGATCTCAACACTTGTTCCTTGACCTTTGAAACTGATTATTTTAACGATACCGCCCATACCAGCAACACGTTCACGAATATTTTTTAAACCGTAGCTGCCGGCTTTATTATCATTCTCACTCATATCAAAACCAACACCATCGTCGACTAAACGCAACAACACATTTTTATCTACTTGATGTAAATAAACTTCAAGTTCCTTTGCTTTAGCATGGCGTAACGTATTGGAAAGCAACTCTTGAACAATTCTAAAAAGGTGATCTTCAATGCTGTTATTCAAATGGACATCTTCAACGTCCCAAGTCAATTCGATCTTGATTTTGGTTTGCAATTCTTTTAGCAATTGCTCTATCCCTTTACGTAAGCTTTTTCCTTCTAAACTTACTGGACGTAAATGTAACAATAATGCACGCATCTCCGATTGCGAAGCATTAATAATATCTGTTACCATCACCAATTGCTTACGGAACATTTCCGGAGTCTCACTTCGATGGGCTTGTTCATTTAATGCAGATAACATCATCATTGCCGCAAATAACTGCTGACTAACTGAGTCGTGCAACTCTCTAGCTAGTCGATGGCGTTCTTCTTCTAGAATTTCTTCTTTCGTTTCTCCATCCATTAACTGAGGACGGCTATTTAATAATTGCAATTCTTTAGACATTTCCAATAATTTCGTTCTAATTTTTAAAATATCTTGGTCAACTTCACCGATATATTGATCGTTGCTTGCATGTGGTACATTGTTAGTGAGAGCTGGATTTTCATAGCTGCCTCTAGCCAACAAACGAAGTTTTTCTTCAATTCTACCATATTGTGATTTTTGTACAATAGATACGAGTAAAAATGTTGATAACCCGACTAAAAGAGAAATCAAGAGCATATGGAAAATCAAAGGAATGTAAAATACTTTCCTTTGAAGTAATTCCAACATCCAATTTTTCTGCTTGATTGAATGAAAGTATGAAAATAGTGTAAGTAAAACAACGATAAAAGTACTGCAAGAAGCGTACAAAGAAAGCATCTGTCGAGACATCTTACCCATCATACACGAATCACCTCTAGATCCCCGACTAATGTATTTGTGATAATTTTTAATCGACGGTTATTCGTGTCATAGTCATTGCTGTAGACTTTTAAAGACTCATTTTTCAGATGGTATTTTTCTTCTTCAAAGTTAACATTTCCATAGAAAGTTGAATGTTCCAACATCACCGCAACACCTAACGGAACCAAGATTCTCGTCCGGCCAAAGCCTTTACGTATAATGATAATGCTATCATCTTTAGGCAATAACGTATTGCCTAGATCAACGATCGTATCCCCAGAAAGAATATCAATATTGATGTCATTCCATTCGTAAACGTTACTCCCAATACGCTCATTAGCAAACCAAGGACGTTTGAAACGGCGACCACTTTTCGGTTCAACATTTGTGGTTTCGACCATGATCATTTGTTTCTTTCTCCATGGTGCTCGCTGTGTGATATCAACACCGGCGATTTCAACACCTTTTAAACCAATAAACAGGACACCAAATACCAACATCAACCAAAATGCCGGACTATTCATTACTCCAATCAAGATAAAGATAATTCCTAACACTAGTTGAAAGTTATTGAAATTACTACGATGAACTTTTTTCATTGCATATACCGCACTTAAGATACCCAATACTAATAAAACAGCTAGACCCGGGTTATGTATAATTTGCCATAAAGCCAATATAAAAAGTAATGCTTCTACTACAATAAAAAAACGCCATGGGTTATTCATCATAATCCCCCTTCCTATGAAATTAGTATACCTTGATTCCCATATTAATGTTAGTTGCTAAAGCCCCATTTTACTATAGGACTTTAGCCCTAATTTTTTTACTATTTCATTATCCATTCAGGTTTAAAGGGCAAGTCAAAGCTAATAGTAGCTTTGGCCCGCCCTTTGTTCTTATCAATTGTTTTGTTAGCCAACTTTTATGATTCTTACTTGCATATCTCCACCTGGAGTTGCAATAGCAACTTGATCGTTCAAGCGTTTACCGATCAATGCTTGTGCAATTGGCGAATCGTTTGAAATTTTACCAGAAAATGGGTCTGCTTCTGCACTACCTACAATAGTGTATTCTTCTTCATCTCCATCAGGTAGTTCAACAAATGTCACTGTTTTTCCAATAGAAACTTCGTCTGAATCAACACCACCATTGTCAATGATCTGTGCAAAACGAATCATATTTTCTAAGGTTGTGATTCGTCCTTCTACAAAAGCTTGCTCGTCTTTAGCTGATTCATACTCAGAGTTCTCTGATAGATCACCAAAGCTTCTTGCAATTTTTATACGTTCAACGATTTCTTTTCGTTTAACTGTTTTTAATTCTTCTAATTCTTGTTCTAATTTTTCTTTTCCTTCGAGTGTCATAGGAAATACTTTTTCTACCATGTTAATTTCTCCTTCTAAACTTACTACAATGTTTTATTTTATTTTCATTGAAAAATTCCGCTTTCAATCCACAAAAGAGTACCACGCTTTAAGCAAATTGTAAATAATATTCCCTTAATTTTTATAAATACGATAGACTTTTCTTATAGTAGAGCCATCTCTCATAGTTCTCCTGTGCTGAATTAATAGTAAAGCGAAACGAGCCGCCTAAATTATAGGTTGGCTCGTAATAGGATACGCAAACTTAAAAGCTATTCACTTTTTTCAGTTTCTGTGTTATTTACATATTTGTCCACAAATTCTTGATGTTGTTCATATGTCTCTGCAAAATAAACATTTCCAGTTGAAATATCAGCAACAAAGTAAAGATAATTATTTGGGATTGGATTTAAAACAGCATTGATTGCTTGTTCACTAGGACTATCGAAAGGTCCTGGTCCATAGCCAGTATTTTTATAAAGGTTGTAAGGTGAATCAACTTCTAAATCTTTATAGGTGACCAATTCTTTATGTTCACCTAAAGCATATAAAATGGAAATATCTGATTGCAACGGCATATTAGCTGCAATTCTATTAAAGAAAACTTGAGCAATTTTTTTACGATCTTCTTCTTTCACGCCTTCTTTTTCTACCAATGAAGCGAGCGTTAGCACTTGCTGGATTGTCATTCCTTTAGCGTGAACCATTGGAATAAACGGTTCGATCACACTACTAGACTTCGCAATCATTTGGTCGACAAAATCTTCTAGCTTAGCATCTTTGTAGTAGTCATAAGTTGCCGGAAATAAGTAACCTTCAAAGCGATAACGAACATCGCCTGCCTCAGCTGCACTACCTAATAACTCCGGATATTTTTCTTTCATCGTATCAAAGAATGCTTGATTCTTCATCAGTTCAATAAATTGATTTTTCTTGAAATCAGTATTTGTTTCGATAGCATCTCCGATTTTATCAATATCGAAGCCTTCTGGTATCGTGACTTTTCCATCAGCTAGCTGTGTCGGTTCAGCTGTTCCGCCTTCTCTTAAAAGTGCACCGATCTCATCTAACGTCATGTTTGGTGACATTTGATAGTAACCAGCCTGAAAATCAGTCAAATTTTTAAATTTTGCATAATAATTGAAGACCATTCCGCTTTTGATGACTTTACTATCTTCTAAAATATTGGAAATCTTTTTATTCGACGAGTCTTCTGGAATGTGTACTTGAACCAGTTTCGTATCTTTTTTATCGAGTGGTTGTAATCCTGCATTGACATACTTATAAAAAGTGAAGCCAAAAATTGCAATCACTAATAACAAAACTGATGCAACGATCAACACGATTCGGCTAACAATACGGTCTTCTTTCTTTCTAGTACGGTTGTTGAAATTATCCTCTTTAGGGCTCTGTGTGTTGTCAGATTCTGACGAATCGCTCGTTTTTTCAGCTCGGCTTGCATGGTGCTCTGAACTACGAGAACCAACTGTTTCTATTTCATCCGGCTTTGCTAGTTCCTCTTGATCATCTGACTGGAAACGGTATGCCCGATTATATTCTGCTTCGTTATGCTGTGATAGATTCTGAGCATTATGTTCAGAAGAAGCTGATTCCTCATTCTCAATCTCTTCTCCGCGCAAAGAACGCAAGACCTGATCTTTGAATGAAGACTTGGAATGATCTTGATTATTTTGGTTATCTTCTGCCAAAACAAATCCTCCTTACTTTCTATGTATCTTCTTTAACTTTTACCATTATACATGAAAGCTTTTTAAATTTAAACTTTTTTAGAGAAAAGTCACTAACTTGTAAGATTTGTTTTCTTCATTAGTCTAAATAATAGTGGTTGGAGCATAAGACCATTTCCAAAGAGATTGCTTCTTCTTTTGCTATTTATTCATGCATAGAGCCCAAAACAAAACCGATTTTTAGGTTTGTCTTGGGCTCTCTAAATTTTAATTATTCAGCGCTTAGTGCTGCCATTGTAATATAATTATAAGGTTGATTAAAATGTGGCAAAAAGAAAATGTCTAGTAATTTCAGCTTGTCGATCGTTACTTTTTCTTCGATTGCCAAAGAGAACATATGGATTCCCATTGAAATGTCTTCATATGAGGCCATCTGAGCTCCAACGATACGCCTAGATCCTTCTTCATATACAATTCTTATTTTCACTTTATTATTTTCTTTCATAAATCCAGGTTTTTGTAAATCTTCAAATTCAGTATGCTTTACTTTCAAACCTATTTTTTCTGATTCTTGCACTGTCAAGCCTGTAGAAACCATATGATAGCCGAAAATAGAAATTCCGTTTGAACCTTGAACACCAATCGATTCTAAAGGTGTACCACCAACGTTATGCGCCGCTACGATTCCCGAACGAACAGCGTTTGTCGCTAAAGCAATATAAGTTGTTTGTTGTACAGCATTTGAGAAAATCGTCGAACAATCTCCTACTGCATAAACATCAGGATCACTTGTTTGTTGATGAAGATCAACAAGATATGCACCATTGGCAAATAACTTCAAATGATCTTTGCCTAAGCCATTGTTTGGTCTAAATCCAATCGCATTTATGACTAAATCTACAGCATATTCTCCTTTGTCGGTTACGATAGACTCAACTTTTTCTGTCCCTTTGTATTCTTTTGCCAATTCATCATAATGTAGTTCAATCCCATTATCGGCTAGGACTTTATCCATATCATCTGTGAACCATTTGTCATAGTAATTTGGTAGACATCTCTGTGCTGCATCAAATAATAGAACATTCTTACCACGTCGTTTGGCAGCTTCTGCAATCTCAACACCAATGTAACCTGCTCCGATCACTGCAACTGTTTTTATTTCCGCTTTTGCCATAGCGGCATCTACAGTTTGACCATCTTGGAAAAGTTTTAAGAATTCAACATTTTTCAAATCTCTTCCTGGAATATCTGGGTTAATCGGCGCCGATCCTGTAGCTAAAATCAATTTATCATAACTTTCTGTAAATTCTTCACCGTTATGTGTTTTACAGTATACTGTTTTTTTAGCAAAATCGACTTTTTCTACAGTAGTTTCCATATAAATTTTAGCACCTTTAGCTTCAAAGGCATCCTTATTTGTATAAAATAGATTTTCGTATGATTCAATTTGGCGTCCTACCCATAGTGCTGTACCGCAACCTAGATAGCTAAGATTCGTGTTTCGGTCGATCATGACTACTTCTTGATCTGGATAAGTATCCAACAATGTGTTTGCTGCAGCAATTCCTGCATGATTGGCACCTACGATAACTGTTTTTATTTTGCTCATAAGACTCTCCTTCATGTGATTTATTGAACTTAATTATAACGTAAGAAAGGGTTTTCTTTTATCAATTTATCACCATTCCATTAAAATATTTGAGAAACTCTCATTTTTTTCACTAAATCATCATAAATATTCTACCTTAAAAAAATAAAGATTCATTTTTAACAAAATAACAGGTAAAATGAACTTACTGAAAGGGGTCAAGTAAATTATGCGAAAAAAAAAATTAGTGTTAGGCTTGCTATCTGGGTCAATGGCTTTCTTTTTAATATCTTGCGCTTCAGCAACTGAAAAAGAAGTCAAAAATACGAAAACTAGCGCGTCAGATGTTTCCACTAAAATATCATCAGCTTCTCAAACAGAATTAGAAGAAATCTTAGAAAAGACAATTCCAGATACTGAAAATCATTTTGAAGCAAATGATGACGGTTTGGAAGCCTTTGTTAGGTATGTCGAAGAATTCCCGCCACTTGTTGAGCTGTCAATGATAGATAAAATCAGGGAAAAAGGCCGGCTATATTTCACTGAAGACCAAATGAAACGTTTAAATAAAGCATTAGATGAGACAACTGCACTATAGTTAATACTTTTAAATTTTCTTAACAATCGTCAAACTACTTTTAACTTGGAGGAATGATCATGGAAAAAAATCAAGATTACTGGATAAAACAGCTTCAGTTAGAAGCCCATCCAGAGGGCGGATACTTTAAGCGAGTTTTATGTTCGGAGCAATCGTTACAAGTATCAGCTAATGCAACGCGTCCTTATTATACAAGCATTTATTTTCTATTGACGAAAGGCAATCCTTCTCACTTCCATCGCTTAGCCTCAGATGAAGTCTGGTATTATCACTTTGGTTCAACTTTGAGTATTCATTTATTACACCCGAATGGTCGATATGAAAAGATTCAATTAGGAACTGACTTGGAAAATGGGGAAGTATTGCAGGCAGTTGTGCCTAAAAATGTGATTTTTGGATCAACTATAGACGGGGATGAAGAATTCGCTTTAGTAAGCTGTATGGTTTCTCCTGGATTTGACTACCAAGATTTTGAATTATTTACAAAGAAGCAGTTAAATGCGCTCTATCCAGAGCACCAAAATATTATCGAACAACTTGCGTATGATCAATTGCCGTGACGACGTATAGTTTAAAAGAAGAGCTTTTCTATGTCTGAAACAGGCAAGAAGCTCTTCTTTTTGATTTACCCTTTTGTAATGATATCTTCTATGTCTTTAGGTATTGCAGCAATGTAACTAGCACCCGCGGTTTCTAGTTCCTTTTGATTTCCAAACCCATATAATACACCAATAGAAGCCACCCCATTTTCTTTTGCGCCTAGTATGTCATGACTGCGGTCACCAATCATTACTATCTCTTCTAACTTAGTGAGCTTCGCTTCGTTTAAAGCATAACGAATGACCTCACCTTTTTTTGATCTTATACCGTCTAAACTAGCACCATAAATCCCCTCAAAATAATGTTCTAAATCAAAATAAGCCAAGATTTGTTTTGCGTAGATTTCTGGTTTAGAGGTTGCAATGTATAAATTACAGCCAAATTGCTTTAAATCAGCTAATACGTTAGGGATACCTTCATATATGCGATTCTCATACATTCCTTTTGCTTGGTAGTATTCTCGGTAATAGCATACAGCTTGATCCGTCAACGGATCATCTAAATGATATAAATGTTTAAACGTATCATTTAAAGGCGGTCCAATAAAAGAATACAATTCGGTTTGACCAGGTACAGTTAAGTTCATTTTCTTTAATGCATAGGTTACAGAATGAATGATCCCTTCACCAGAATCGGTAATAGTTCCGTCTAAATCAAATAAAATTGTCTTATATATCATGAGAAACTCGCTTTCTTTTATTCTATCTTTCGTGAACTTCACCCGTGTTTATAACAGGCTGTGTTCCCTTGTCTGTGATGATTGATACTAGAAGGTTATTTATCAATTGAACTTTTCGGTCATCAGTAAAGTTGATTTCCTGACCGTCTTCAATCTGTTCCAATGCCATTTGTGTCATAGACACAGCGCCTTCAACAATGATTTGTCGGGCTGAAAGAATTGCTTTGGCTTGTTGTCGTTGCAGCATCGCACTTGCAATTTCAGTTGCATAAGCTAAATGGTTTAGTCGAGTTTCGATTACTTCGACTCCAGCAACAGATAGACGTTCTTGTAATTCTTTCGCCATTTCTTCTGAGACTTCAGTTGTATTTCCTCGTAGCGTCAAATCATCATCGCTAAACGTATCATAAGGATATTGTGTCGCAATATGGCGAATTGCTGTTTCACTTTGGATTTCTATAAAATCTTGATAACGATCAACATCAAACAAGGCTTTCGCTGTATCGACTACTTTGAAGACAACAACTGCAGAAATTTCAACTGGGTTTCCATCAGAATCATTCACTTTTAATAATGAACTATTAAAGTTGCGTACTTTTAATGAAACATTGATTTTTTGAGTCAATGGTGTTGTAACAAACAAGCCATTATCTTTGATCGTCCCTAAATATTGCCCAAAGAATAAAATCGCTTTAGCTTGATTTGGACTAACGATCGTTAATGAGCTTAAAAATAAAGCAGAGATCACCCACAGTACTAAGCCAATCGTAATCATACCAAGACTTTCGTCTGTTACACCAATGTAAAAGCAATACCCACCAATGATAATTAAGATAATCAGTACGACTAATGCAATATAACCGTTAACATGAAACGTTTTTTTCTCTTCCATAATTTTCTCCTACTTTCTTTCATCACTTGATATCCTTATAGTACTCCTCTTTATTCTTTCCATCAATCGTTAGGAAAAGATAAAAGAGTTGATTAATTCTTAGTTTAGATGTAAACTTACTTTTAGTAAGTAAGTTATTAATAATACATTCGGAGGTTTTATATTATGGATAAACAAATTCACGGAATTCATCACGTTACAGCAATGACATCTAGTGCAGAAAAAATTTACCGTTTCTTTACAGATACCTTAGGATTACGTCTGATCAAAAAAACCGTCAATCAGGATGATATCCAAACTTATCATCTATTTTTTGCAGATGACCTTGGATCCGCTGGTACCGATATGACTTTTTTTGACTTCCCAGGTATTCCGCAAGGAAGCAAGGGAACAAACTCTATTTCCCGCACCTCATTCCGCGTTAAAAATGATGCTTCATTAGTTTATTGGGTCGAGCGTTTTAATGAATATCAAATCGATCATGGGGAAATCCAAGAACGTTTTGGTAAAAAGTTTCTTGAGTTTGAGGATTTTGATAATCAACAATATCAATTAATCTCTGATGAAAATAATCAAGGCGTGCCAAGTGGGACACCTTGGAAAAAAGCAAGTGTTCCAGCTGAGCATGCTTTGACTGGGTTAGGTCCAGTTTTTGTGACTGTAGCAGACTTTGACCATATGCAACGTGTTCTAGTTGATGTTTTAGGATTTAAACTAGTTGATGCTGAAGGGCGTTTCCATTTATTTGAGGTTAGTGACGGTGGCAATGGAGCCAGTATTATCGTCGAACATCGAAATGATCTCCCAGATGCACAAGAAGGTTTTGGTAATGTACACCATCTCGCTTTGCGTGTGGCAGATGAAGATGCTTTACGTTTTTGGATCAATAAAATCAATCAACTTCAATTTCCTAATTCTGGTTTTGTTGAGCGTTTCTATTTTAAATCAGATTATTTTAGAGCAGCTCCTCATATCTTATTCGAACTGGCAACTGATGGTCCTGGTTTTTTACAAGATGAAACCTACGATACAGCTGGAGAAAAATTATCTTTACCACCATTTTTAGAAGGCAAACGCAAAGAAATCGAAGAATTTGTTCGGCCTTTTGATACGTCTGATGCTAACAAACCACGTTAATAATAAAGAATTGGAGCTGACCTATGCTGCATTATTCCACGAAATATTTATCACAGAAACAAGCGTATAAATTTCTATCTGGCAGCATCATTCCACGTCCAATCGCATGGGTAACAACGTTGGATAACGGGCACAAAATTATAAATGCAGCTCCATTTAGCTTCTTTAACGCAGCTGCAGCAGATCTCCCATTAGTAACGTTATCAATCCTTAGACGAAATGGAGAAATAAAAGATACTGCTAGAAATATTCTCGAAACAAAAGAACTCGTCATCCATTTAGTTAATGACCAAGTGATTGAGTCTATGAATCAAACAGCTGCTTCTTTACGATCTGACCAAAGTGAAATCGTTGTAAATACCATTGAAACAACTGCAAGTAGATCTGTTGCAGTTCCTGGAATCAAAGCTGCACCGATTCGTATGGAAGCACGACTACATCAGTATGTCCCGATTAAAAATCATGGAGATCAGATTATTACTGATTTATTTATTGTCGAAATTACTGATTTTTATTTTAATGAATCTGTGTTTGATCAAAAAAACGAGTACATTTTACCAGAAGCCTTCAACCCAATTGCTCGATTAGCTGGTAATACCTATGCTCACATTGATAGTTTGTTTGACTTAGCTCGGCCAGATTAGAAAAAACGAGAAGGAAAATTCCTTCTCGTTTTTTAATCATATACTGTTTTCTGCTCGTAAATCCACGATAGGTACATTACCATCTAAAACACCACTTGGACTTTTTAACTGAAATACCTGTAAACGAGAATCAAGTTCAAGCGTCATCTCCTCGTCTAAATATCTTTTGGAGTAATCTTTAATATACACAGTACCGATCGTCGAATCTAACGTCAAATCAAAATCTGATTTATCTTGTAACCGATCTAATAATAATAAGCGAAAACTTGTATCCAATGAACAAATACCCATTTTAGAGTACATCCCCACACCATCATCTAAATCTAAAATAATCACTGCCTTACTTTCAATATAAGGGGTCAATTTTACTTGTGCTTCATCACTAATGTTTAAAAACATTTGTTCCTCGCCTCTTTCTATATTCGTACAATCAGCAAAAACTCAGAATAGAATCATTAACATTTATACGTAAGGAACCTTTAGGTGCAGCTATAGTTTTTTCCTAGTCTAATCGAGTGTACTTTCCTGCTGCAAACTCTTTAGATAATTCTACATAATGCTGTGCGTTTTCTTTATTTTTACGAATTTCTTCTCTCGTTAAAGGACGAATAACTCTAGCTGGTCTGCCAAAGGCTAAAACGTTGGCTGGTATTTGGGTTCCTTCAGTCACTAAAGAGCCCGCACCGATCAAACTATTTTTTCCGATCGTAGCATGGTTTAAAACTGTCGAACTCATACCAATCAAAGCACCATCTTCAATTGTGCAACCATGAAGCATACAGTGATGACCGATTGTTACATTTTCACCGATTTTAACTGCTGCATCTTGATCGACATGGATCACTGTGCCATCTTGTACATTGCTTCCTGTATTGATGGTAATTGAATTATTGTCCCCTCTAATTACAGTTTGAAACCAAATACTTGTATCCTTAGCCAACACTACATTGCCATATACATCCGCACTTGCTGCAATAAAATAATCTTCTGCCATACAAATCACCTCTTTTATTACAATCATTATATCAAACTTAGAAAAATTCCGTTGCTAAAAAGATTACTCACTAAAAAAAAAGAAAGATCACCTCAGTCGGTGTCTTTCTTTTTTTATTAATCATAATCACCATCTTCAGCAAATTGGCTGTTATATAATTTCTCATAAAAACCACCTTGCTCTAATAGCTCATTATGTGTTCCTTTTTCAATGATTTCTCCCTGATTCATCACAAGAATCAAATCAGCTTCACGAATCGTTGATAAACGGTGAGCAATTACAAAACTTGTGCGCCCTTCCATTACTCGTTCCATCGCTTTTTGGATCAACGCTTCTAAACGAGTGTCAACTGAACTTGTCGCTTCATCAAGGATCAAAATCCTCGGATCAGAAATCACTGCTCTAGCAATCGTCAGTAATTGTTTTTGTCCTAAAGAAACATTATCTCCTTCAGAATTGATTTCCATCTCATAACCATCTGGCATTGTTCGGATAAAATGATCTACATTAGCTGTCTTAGCTGCATCAACCACTTCATAATCCGTTGCATCTAACTTACCAAATCTAATATTGTCGGCAATCGTTCCTTCATATAGCCAAGCATCTTGCAAGACCATCCCAAAAACTGAACGAACATCACTTCTATCCATTTTTTTCGTATCGATGCCATCAATTTTGATTGCCCCATCGGTGACATCGTAAAAGCGCATCAACAAATTGATCAAGGTTGTTTTCCCAGCTCCAGTTGGGCCAACAATCGCAACAGTTTGACCTGCTTTCACTTCAAAGTTCAAGTTTCTGATCAGTGGTTTGGCAGGATCGTAACTAAAGCTGACATTATCAAATTGAACTGACCCTTGAACTTTTTCTGGTAACGGAATATCATGTTCGTTCAATTCTTCTTCAGGTTCATCTAAAATTTCAAAAACCCGTGTTGTTGCGGCTGATGCACTTTGTAGCGCTGCAGATAATTGCGTAATATTCCCCATCGGTTGGCTAATTTGCCAGATGTATTGAATAAAAGCTTGCAGTTGCCCAACTACGATCACTCCTGTGATGACATAATAACTACCTAAAACAGCCATACCAATGTAAGCACTATAGGCTGTCATTTGTACAAGTGGGAGCATCAAACCAGAAATAAAAGCGGCTTTAAACCCAAAATTATTTAAGTTATGATTGACTTTTTTAAAGCCTTTTAGGGTTTCTTTTTCTCGACCATAAAGTTTTAACACGCTAAAACCCGTCATATTTTCTTGGACGTAACCATTTAAATTTCCTAACGCATTTTGCATCCCTTGGAAGTATTTCTGTGAAATCCCAACGATTGTTTTAGAAATCAACAAAGATAAAGGAATCATCACAATCGAAATCAAGGCCATCAACCAGTTAATATAAAACATCATTACAACCGCCATCACAATACCTAGAATAGCTGAAACAATATTGATAAAACTTTGCTGCATTGCATTACTAACTGCATCTACATCATTCGTTACACGAGACAAGATATTCCCTTGTTGATTTTTATCAAAATAAGAAACCGGTAAACGATTAATTTTCTCATCAATATCCCTACGCAAATCACGCATCGAATGTTGAACAACTGCAGCCATTAAATAGCCAGACAAAAATTGTGCAGCACAATAACCTAAACCAACAACCAGTATCCAAATCAAACACTGAATGATATATGAATAGTTCAAGCCTTCTCCTGCTGCAACATTATTACTGATTTCAGTAATAGGCAGACCAGAAACATAAGGTAAAGCGGCATTAAAAGCCACGGTCAAAATCGTGAAAATGATAACCAAGATAAAGGTCCCTTTATAAGGTCCGATATATCTCCCTAAGCGCCGTATAGAAGAAAATGCGTTTTTCATGCTAATTCCTCCTCTGACAATTGAGAAGCAGCAATATCATAATAGATAGGACACTTCTCAAGTAGTTCACGATGGGTGCCAATGCCGACGACATCTCCTTCGTTTAAAACAACGATCTTATCTGCATGCATGATCGTCCCGACACGTTGTGCTACGATTAAAACAGTCGATTCAGTCGTTTCCTTTTTCAAACGTGCTCGTAAATTCGCATCGGTTTGATAATCTAGAGCTGAGAAACTATCATCAAATATATAAACTTCTGGACGACGGATAATGGCTCTTGCAATTGCTAATCGCTGTTTTTGTCCACCTGAAAAGTTTGTGCCACCTTCTGAAAGAAGTTCATCATATCCATCAGGTTTTTGGGAAATAAACTCCGTTGCCTGTGCAATATCTGCTGCTAATTCCATTTCCTCTATTGTTGCATCTTCTTTACCATAACGCATATTTTCTGCAATCGTTCCGGTAAACAATAATGCTTTTTGGGGAATATAGCCGATTTTATTGCGCAATGTACTTAATTTATAATCCCGGACATCAACTCCATCAAGTAATACTTGTCCTTCAGAAACATCATAAAAGCGCGGGATCAATTGGATCAACGTAGATTTTCCACTGCCCGTACTGCCGATAAACGCGACTGTTTCTCCTGGTGAAGCGGTAAAACTAACATTGCGAATCACCGGACTTTCTGAATGCCCAGGATAAGCGAAGGTAACATTTTTAAATTCTAAATATCCTTTTGTTGCAGTTTCAGTGATCCCTGCTTCATTTTCACGAATCACAGGTTCCATATCAAATGCTTCTTGAATCCGACGAGCTGAAACAGCGGCACGGGGATACATCATAAAGACACTTGCAAATAGCATAAATGAAAATAGTGCATGGAAAATATATTCAATAAAAGCAATCAAATCTCCAACCAATAAACTACCTTGGTCGATTTGAAGAGCACCATTCCAAATAATCAATACCATCACAATATTAAATAGGAAGAAAAAGCCAGGTTGAGCTGCTGCCATCAAACGGAAAAGGCTCTTAGAACTTTTCGTATAGTCTTCATTGACTTTGCTAAAACGACTTTCTTCGAATTTTTCATTTACAAACGCTCGAATTACTCGTAAACCTGAAAGGTTTTCTCTTAGAATCCCATTGATTCCGTCAAGATTTTTTTGCTGTTTATTCGATAAAGGTTCCGATATTTTAGCGATCAGCACCACAGCTATCAAAAGAAATGGCAAAGCACCTAAAACAAACCACCCTAAGGACGGGCTTGTTCTCATGACCATATACAAGCTGACAAAAAACATCATGGGAGTCATGAAACCAATACGCAAAATATTTCCCATAAACAACATGATTTGATACGCATCATTTGTCGTTCTTGTAATCAATGAAGAGACACCTATTGTTTCATATTCACGATGGGAAAAAGTCTGTACTTTTTCAAATAGGTCATCACGAATATCTCGTACAATATTTGTCGTCATGCGTGCGCCAAAATAGCCTAACATGATATTCATCACCACACCAATGACGGTGATCACAATCATCAACAACCCTTGTTGTTTTACATAATCATAGTCATTATTTTTGATCCCAACATCGATCATTCGTGCTAAAATCGTTGGTAAGCCTAGTTCTATCAATATAAATCCAAAAACACAAATGAAATCTAAAAACAACAGTTTTTTATATCTCATCGTGTAACGCCACATCAATTTCAATCAATCATCTCCTACTTCAATTTTTGCCCCAGTGCTTTCACTATAGCATAAAACCAATACTTAGGTAAATTATATTTGAGTGAAAATATGACACTTTTCAACTGAATAGCTAACGAGACTATTTTTACTATGTTATAATGAAAATTACTTTAATTTTCAAACTAATAATAGAATGAAAGTGATGGGATCCAAGCAATGAAAAAAATACTCTATATTTCTTTAGGTTGTCTCACATTTGGATTAGGAACAATTGGAATATTTCTGCCAATTTTACCTACAACGATTTTTTATATTTTAACGGCTTTTTTCTGGATGCGCAGCTCAGATTATCTGTATACAAAATTTATCAACTCAACCTATTACCAAAAATACATTCAAGAATCTATCGTGGAAAAGAAAATCACCCCTTTCGGCCGTGTAAAATTATTTACAACTTTATTTATAATTTTCGCAATTCCTTGTATCATCGTCCGTAATCCATTCATGACAACTACATTAGCGATTGTTTATTTGATACATCTGGTCGGTCTTAATTTGTACTTTAACAAAAAGAAAATCCCACCTTTAAATGAACCAAATGAATAATAAGGTTTTCTTTAAAGTGGTAAGTCTGTTTCTATACTTATTCGCTATTTTATGATAAAATACGTTTAATTGTTGTACAGCACAACACAATGAACGGTTGAAAGAAAGTACAGTTTCCATAAAACAAGTAAAGTGAAGCAAAGTCGAGGCTTCATTTCATCATCAACGAATGTTTTTGGTGCCAATTGTTTTTAAGGTGGACAGCCACCTCATTTTGTTGTGTTCAAAATTATAGTAAGAAATTTATAAAAATAAATAATCAACTGCTGAGGCAGGTAAAGGAGAAAAAACTATGATATATAAAGTCTATTATCAAGAAACAAAAACCAGAAACCCAAAAAGAGAAGATACAAAATCTATCTATGTTGAAGCAGAAAGTGATGTTATTGTTCGTCAACAAGTAGAAGAAAATACCCCATATAACATTGAATACATTCAAGCACTTGATGAGAATCATCTAGCTTATGAACAAGAACATGCGGAATTCTCTTTAACGGAGTTTTAATATGAAAGTAAATATAAAAAATAATGAAACTGGCGTTTTTGCGATAGGTGGTTTAGGCGAAATCGGGAAAAACACTTATGGGGTTCAATTTCAAGATGAAATCATCATTATTGATGCTGGAATCAAGTTTCCAGAAGATGATTTGCTTGGGATTGACTATGTTATTCCAGATTATAGTTATATCGTTCAAAATCTGCATAAAGTCAAAGCGTTAGTGATCACTCATGGACATGAAGATCATATCGGTGGTGTACCGTATTTATTGCGTCAAGCAAATATACCGATTTATGCTGGACCGTTGGCTTTAGCTTTGATTACCAATAAACTAGATGAACATGGTCTATTGCGGGATGCTGAGTTGCATGAAATCAATGAGGATACCGTAATTCGATTCCGTAAAACAGCTGTTAGTTTTTTCAGAACCACACATAGTATTCCTGACGCACTGGGTGTAGTCGTTAAGACTCCTTCTGGTAATATCGTTGCAACGGGAGATTTCAAGTTTGACTTTACCCCTGTTGGTGAGCCAGCAAACTTGCACCGTATGGCCAAATTAGGTGAAGAAGGCGTCTTATGTCTGCTTTCGGATAGTACAAATGCGGAAATTCCAACATTTACTAAATCAGAAAAAACGATTGGTTCTTCTATTTTAAAGATTTTTGAAAAAATCGAAGGAAGAATCATCTTTGCTAGTTTTGCTTCAAATATTTTTCGTCTGCAACAAGCGGCGGACGCTGCCGTTGCAACAGGACGTAAAATAGCAGTATTCGGACGTAGCATGGAAAATGCGATTGTTAACGGTGAACACTTAGGCTATATCAATGTACCAAAGGGAACTTTTGTGGATGCTAGCGAGTTGAATCAACTACCTGCTGGGGAAACAATGATTTTATGTACTGGTTCTCAGGGTGAACCCATGGCAGCTTTAAGTCGAATCGCCAATGGTACTCACCGTCAGATCTCCGTACAGCCTGGAGATACAGTGATCTTTTCAAGTTCACCAATCCCCGGCAACACCACAAGTGTCAATCGTTTGATCAACCTACTTTCAGAAGCAGGTGCTGAGGTTATTCATGGAAAAATCAATAACATTCACACGTCTGGCCACGGTGGTCAAGAAGAACAAAAACTAATGCTGAGCTTAATGAAGCCTAAATATTTTGTGCCAGTGCATGGTGAGTTTAGAATGCTGAAAATCCATGCCTCATTAGCTCAAGATGTTGGTGTGCCAGCGGATAATTGTTTCATCATGGAAAATGGTGATGTGCTAGCTTTAACAGCAGATGATGCTCGTATCGCTGGACACTTCAATGCCAATGATGTCTATGTTGATGGTAATGGTGTCGGTGATATCGGTAATGTTGTGTTACGTGATCGTCGAATTCTTTCTGAAGAGGGATTAGTTTTAGCTGTCGCTACTGTCGATATTAAAAATAAAGAAATTTTAGCTGGTCCAGATATTTTATCTCGTGGCTTTGTCTATATGAGAGAATCAGGCGAAATGATCCATGAAGGACAGCGATTATTATTCAATGCGATTCGTGAAGCGTTGCGTGATGAAAATTGCACCGAAGCGAAATTATGTGATGCAATCTCAGCTGCGTTACAACCATTTTTATTTGAAAAAACAGAACGTCATCCAATGATTTTACCAATGATCATGACCTCATGACTCTAGATACAAAAAACAACCGACAGATTGAATCTGTCGGTTGTTTTTTTAAACTACATTATTTACAACTAAAACATTGGCCTTTGTATGGTTGACAACATAAGAGGTCGTTGAACCGACCATCAATCTTTCAAAACCATTTAACCCAGTTCGACCAATTACAATCAGGTCGATTGGTTCTTTTGACTCAGTGAAATCAGCAATCAGCGTTTTCGGATACCCATACATAACATACGTAGAAACAGTGGTTACTCCTTGTTCAAGAGCTTTTGTCTCACGTTTTTTCATCTCTTCTTCTTCCCTAGTCCGTAGATCTTCCATCAATGTGCCCATTGACATTGTTAGTTCTCCAAAATAATTACCCATTTCTTCAATGACAGATAAAATGTGTAAGGTAGCACCATTTCGTTTAGCAATTTTTATTGCTTCTTGAAACGCTTTTTCAGACTGATCCGAACCATCTACAGCTACTAAAATATTCTTATACGACTCTCCCATGGTAAAAACCTCCTTCTTTATTACTTCTATTATACCCCTTTAAAGGGCTTTCAGCAAAAATACTGCCGAATGAAAAACTTTCCTCTTTACACTTCAAACAACCCATGTTATAGTAATCATGGAATTTCGTTATCAGATATCGTTACCTTTCATAAGAATCAAGAAAGGAGAATTATTATGACATTTGGTAATAAAGTATTAAAATACCGTGTAGCACTTGATACAGAGAGAAATTTGTTTATGGCTATCGATGCAAATAACCATACAAATATCGCTTATGGTATCACGATTACACAAGCAGTAAAAGAATTGAAAAAATCTATTTAAGGAGTTATCAACCTAAATGAGCGATTCAAGTTCTAATACGATTTAAAGGCATCTAGTGAATGTTACATCACGGATGCCTTTTTTGTTGTTTTCATACGTATCATTTTTCTATATCTCAATCATTTTGGATAATTGAGATAGATCATTATCAAACTAATGACTAACAAGCCAAAACCAACCATTGCTAACGGGACAACCCTACCATTCCACGCTTTTTTATTTGTAAAAGCACGAAAACGATAAAGAGCACCTGATAATCCAAGAAACGCTAAAGACACAAAGAATACGACTAAAGAAATATTCAACACATATATCACCTCTTACTTAAGTAGTCTACAACTTATATAAAAAAAAGATAGTAACAAAAATGTAAGGAGCGAGCATGTTAGCCACAAATAAAAAAACACCTAGCAAATTTGCTAAGTGTTTTGGAATGGATGAATTAGTTTTTTACAACGTTAACTGCTTGAGGTCCACGATCTGAATCTTCAACGTCGAAGCTTACTGATTGACCTTCTTCGATTGTTTTGAAGCCTTCACCTTGAATCGCTGAGAAATGTACGAATACATCGCTACCATCTTCGCGAGAGATAAATCCAAATCCTTTTTCTGCGTTAAACCATTTTACTGTTCCTTGTTCCATTCTTTTGTTCCTCCTCGTGCTTAAGCACTAAATATTGTAACATTGCCCGTGTACGATAGAGGGTTTTAAAATTAAAACTTCTATATTGTCCCAAACAAGATTACACATACATTGTACATGCGAACCCTTATTTTTGCAAGAATTCTAGTTAGTCTATAGCAAAAAAATTTTCTTCTCTCATGCTGATGTATACTTGTTCGCCAATAATGATATGGTCCAACACCTCGATTCCCATCATTTTCCCACATTCCTGCATTCGCTGTGTAAAATGAATATCACTTTCAGATGGAGTCGGGTTGCCCGATGGATGATTGTGAGCTAAAATCAAGCGCGCAGCAGAATACTTTACGGCACTACGGAATATTTCTCTTGGATGGGCGACGGACTGATTTAACGAGCCTTTAAATACCGTCTCTTGTTTGATTACTTCATTCTTAGTATTTAGATATAAACAGACTAAATGCTCTTGTTGAAAATCTTGTAATTCGTAGATTAAATTTTGAGCAATTTGATAACTGGAAGAAACCTTTCCTAACTTTAGTTGAGTACTTTGCTGGATTCGATAGCCGAATTCTATGGCAGCTCTTAACTCAATGGCTTTGATGCGACCGATTCCTTTGATTTCCATCATTTCGGTAAGCGTGGCATTTTTCAATTCGTATAAATGGTTGAAATAATTCAAGAATTTAGACGCTACCTCCATCACATTTGTATTCTTAGATCCAGTTCTTAATAAAATCGCCAATAGTTCTTGGTTCGATAAAGCCTTTTCTCCAACAAGCTCCAGTCGCTCACGAGGCAAACAATCCTCGGGCATTTCTCTAATAAATAGTTTTTCTTCTTTGATCAAAAAATCACTCCTTTATACGCTTCTAGTAATAGATACGCAAAGGAGTGATGTTTTTATTTTTTTAAATAAGCTGGCACTTGGGTCAAACTTTCAAAAATTTCTAAGGTTTTTTCTTTGATTTCATTGGTTGGAGCTAATAAGTCTGGAACCATGATCACAGGAATACCTGCAGCATCAGCAGCTGTTACACCATGAAATGAATCTTCAAAAATCAAGGTATTGTCTGCCTTCGTTCCAAGATTAGCCAGTGCTTTTTGGAAAATTTCTGGATCTGGTTTTGCTCGGGTCACATCTTCTGCTGAAACAATTCCTGAAAAACGTTCCTTGATCCCAGCACCATCTAACAATAATTCGATTGCTGGCCGCACATTACTTGAAGCAACAATCCTTGGAATCTCTTGTTGCTCAAGAAAATCTAGTAACTCCATAACTCCTTCTTTTAAAGGTACGTTACCAGACTCAAAGACTTGGTAAGTATCATCATAAGAGCGCTGGATAAACTCATCAACCTTTTCTTTACCAAAATCTTTAAAAATTCGATGATAGTTTTCTTGCACTTCTTCGTCTGACACACCTAAAAATTCCAAATATAATTCTTTACTATATGGAAAACTCATTGCATCTGCTATTTTTTGTGTTGATTGATAATAAATCATCTCTGTATCAAATAGCAAACCATCCATATCAAAGATTACGCCATCAATTTTTTTCATCTTGTCCTCCTCATATAATAATTAATAATCAACAGTTTCTATGAAACTCTTGTATTTTCAATTTTTCAAAAAAACTAGTCTACATCGCCTGAACCTATGTTCAACAATAACTCACGTACTTGTGAAACAAAATAAAGAGAACCCGTCACTAGCATCAAATCATCTGCTGACATTTTTTCTAGAATCTCACCCAATCCAAATTGCCACAATGAAACAATTTCAGTTTTGTCATCTTCGAAATGTTCCATCTTTGTTAATTCGATTGCTCTAGGGTAATCAAAAGTAGTCAAATACAAATGAACATTCGGTACCCCTCTCAAAATAGCAATCATCTGATCAATATTTTTTGATGATAGTGCTGAAAACAAAATGTGGATATCTCGATTTGAAAATTCTTTTTTCAAATTTTCGGCCAGCCGACGCATCGCATGGTCATTATGTGCACCATCTAAAATAATTAATGGTTCATCACTGATTTTTTCCATTCTAGCAGGCCATTGAGCATGAGTTAATCCTTGATAAACATCTCTATCCGAAAAATTGATTTTTTGTCTCTCACAATAAAGATAGAACAACTGAATAGCAACAGCCGCATTTTCTACTTGGTGGCGACCTAATAAGGGTACCTTAACTTTAGGTAGCTTACCAGATTCACCATAAAAATCAAAAATCTCTCCCCAATTTTTATCTGGATGACGATATTCAGCTTTGTAGTCTTTTTCATAGCGATACAATCTGCTATGTTTTTTTCTAGCGACTTCATCGATTACGACAAATGCTTCTTCACCAATATTTCCAGTTACAACTGGAATTTCTTCTTTAATGATCCCAGCTTTTTGAAAAGCGATTTCTTCAAGAGTATCACCTAAAATTTCTGTGTGGTCTTTTCCAATCGTTGTGATTGCCGTTAACATTGGTTCCACCACATTGGTGCTATCTAATAAACCACCGAGCCCAACTTCAACGATAGCAATATCCACTTTTTCGTCTAAAAAATAGTCAAGGGCCATTGCAGTTAATGTCTCAAATTCAGTGATTCCAGCACTCTCAGACTCCTGATCCATCTCTTTGATCAACTCTTGATACTTCTCTACATACTGAATAATATGATTGTCTGAAATTCCTTGTCCATTGATTGCAATTCTTTCGTTAAAGTGTTCGATATAAGGAGAAGTAAAAGTTCCTACCGTTAGCCCCAATTCTTCTAACATACATCGTAAGTAAGTGACTGTAGAACCTTTTCCATTCGTACCTGCAATATGAATCGTTGGAACTTTTTTCTCAGGATTACCAACTCTTCTCAATAATTCTTCCACTCGATCAAGACCAGGTCTAGAACCAAAGGGCAGTCTGCTATGAATCCAATCAATTGCTTCTTCAATCGTTAATGACATCTTATCAACTCCTCGTTACCTATTATATCGAAAGCTGAGTTGCTTTTCACTAATTAACGACTTTAATTCCAGAAATGGGCTATTCTATAAAAAAGGGTAAACAAATGCCACAACACTTTTAAATGAAAACAACTGTGATAAAATAAATAAGACTATATGTAGGAAGTGCCCACTGATTCTTTTGCACCAACACCTAATCCCATGATAGACTAGAATCTTAGTGGTCTTTAATAACACTTTTTTTACATAGATAAGTTTCAAGAATAGTATTGTTGCAGGTAGTTCGCTTGATTTTTCATAATTAATTGGACCTTTATCCTAAAACAGTTCCAAATCATTAGAATAGAGGAGCAGTATAAAATATGTCAAAATTAAAAAAAACGTTAATGATCAGCGGAAGTTTTTTCATCCCCTTCTTATTGTTGATCATACTCTGGTCGATTTTAGGTTTAGCCCCTTTAGGGAATAATAATCTCTTAGTCAGTGACTTAGGGACCCAATATATGCCTTTTTTAAGTTTATTTAAACAGTTTTTCCAAGGAGAGACTTATTCTCTTTATTCATTTTCTGACGCGCTGGGTGGGACTATTTTGCCTTTAAGTGCTTATTATTTATTGAGTCCTTTCAATATTTTGGTTTTATTTTTTTCCTATGAGCAACTCCCAGTCGTAATCTTATTGATCATTACGTTGAAAATTTCCCTAATGGGGAGTTCCATGTTTTATTACCTTCAAAAAACATATCAACACGCAACAAATTCCACATTACTTTTTTCGACTTCATATAGTCTATGCGGCTTTGTGACGGTTTATTGTTTAAATTTTATGTGGTTGGATGCACTGATTCTACTCCCTTTACTTGTTTTGGGGATCCAGTACTTATGGGATCATAAAAAATACGTACTCTATTCGGCAACGTTATTTTTGGCGATCGTAACGAATTATTATATGGGTTATATGCTCTGCATATTCGCTGTATGCTACAGTCTTTATTGGTATTATCAAAAAACAGAGTCACCTATAAAAAAATCTATTTGGCAATTCATTAAAGAAGGTCGTTTATTTTTTGTTACGTCTTTTCTTACAGGAATTAGCACAAGTTTTATTTTGATTCCAGCGGTGGAAGGAATGCTTGCAACCAAAAAAACAAATTTTGACTGGCAAACATTTTTACCTACACCGAATTTCGGGTTAAATTTTCTTTCTCAATTAGGTCTTGGCGGTGTTAATTTTGAATGGCGCTTAGAACATTTACCCACGATTTTTTCTGGGATTTTAATGGTTTTACTTTTTATCGCCTTTTTCCAATTGTCGACGATTTCTAAAAAAGAAAAACAAGCCGCAGCCTTTCTAATTGGCTTTATTTTCTTGAGTTTCTGGTTAGAACTAGTGAATACGATTTGGCATATGTTTCAAAGCCCTGCGGGATTTCCGTATCGAAATACCTTTATATTCAGTTTCTTGATAATCAAATTTGCCTATGAAGCATTTCTCCAACTCAAAAAAGGAGCAAAATTACGTGTCATTGTTCCAGTGCTATTCTCTGTCTTATTGACTATTGGTTATATTTCTCTGAAATTTTCAAAGGAAAAAGTGTTTCTGTTATCGGACTCTTATTTTATCATCAGCCTACTTATCATTTGGGTGACTTATGGATTAGTCGTCTTGATTCAAAAAATGCAGGGGCGAAAAAGAAAGAGTTTTTACGGATTACTATTTTTAGTCGTCTGCTCTGAATTAGTCTTTAACTTTTGGATCAGCTTTAAGGATATTCCATTTGGGAATCAAGAAAAATTTGCTCAAACCTATCGAATTCAAGATAGAATCATTTCAGATTTGGAAAAGGAGCAGGCAAATTTATTTAGAATAAAACAAACGATCGATTCAGATGCTGCTGGTTATCATGAGAAAAATAATGGTTACAATAATCCGATTTTATATGGCTATGCCGGTGTTTCAAGTTACACTTCTACTCTAGATGCTAAGACGCAGGATACATTAACTGCTCTAGGCTTATATCAAAAAAATGATCGTAGAATCGCTTATGTTGATGAATCGAAAGTAATCAACTTGCTTTTAAATGTGAATTATCAACTGACGCCTGAAATAAAACTGTATCAAGAAAATAGTTCAAACGATCCGTCAACAAATGTCTATAAAAATGAAGAAGCAATCGGAATGGGCTTTTTAGTTCCAAAAGAATTTGCTGATCTTAAATTAGTGAAAAATCAGCCGTTACAGAACCAAGAAATGATTTTACAACAGATTCAAAAAAATAAACAAGATTATTTTCAAGAAACACAAAAAATAGCTTGGACAGCCCAAGATGATCAGAACTACACTCTTACGACAAAAACAACAGCAAACGGCGAACTCTATCTTTATGCCCCTGAAATAAATTGGGAGAAGATCACCTCATTTAAAGTAAATGGTGAAAAAATCCAACCTGCTGTTTATATTGCAACGAATCAACTATTTAATCTGGGTTACTTTAAAAAAGATGATGTCGTTCAATTGCAACTTGAATCTGAAAAAGAACTTGAAGAAAAAACGATTGAATTAAAAACATTGAAAAAAGAAACCTTTGATTCATTTATTTCAAAACAAAAGCCCCTAGCAATTCAGCTGAAAGAAGAAGTATCTGGCACATTGACTGGAAAAATCGCCGTAACAGATTCAGAAAATTCATTACTTTACTTAGCGATTCCATATGATAAGAATTGGCAAATCACAGTGGATGGTAAAAAAGTCAAAGCGAAGTCGGTTTTAGGTAATTTCACAGGAATTGAATTAACAGCTGGAAAACATCAACTCACGATGCACTATAAACAACGAAATTTTCTTGTTGGGGTTTTGATTAGCATTTCTGTTCTTTTAGGCGTATTATTTTATCAACTATTAAAACGCTTCGTACGACCAAAATCAACCTAACAGCGAGAGGAAACTGCAGCCATGGGGAGAAAAATTCTGAAACGAATTATCTATGCACTGCCTATCATAGGAGTTATTTGTTTTACTGGGCTGGTACTTTACGGTTATTATAAAGGTATTTTTCACTCAGTTCAGTCATTGCAAGACTTTATGAAACAATTTGGCGAATATGCTGTCTTGATCTTCATCTTTTTGCAAATGGTTCAAGTTATTGTGCCGATTCTTCCAGGTGGAATTTCAACATTAGTCGGTATGTTGATGTTTGGTAGTCTTCCAGGTTTGATCTACAGTTTTATCGGCTTGCTGATCGGTGATATTATCGTTTACTGGTTAGCACGTTATTATGGAAAACCCTTTGCGCAGCTTATTCTTTCAAAAAAGAGATATTTGAAATTTGAAAAAATGTTGGATCGTCCTGAAAAAGGCATTAAGAAGTTGATGATCGTTACATTGCTGATCCCTTTTGCCCCTGATGATTTGGCTTGTTTGGTTGCTGGATTAGCAGACCTGCCGTTTAAAGAATACATGAAGCTATTGTTGATCTTTAAATTTTGGTCAGTTGGAACTTATGGATATGCGTTATTGTTCTTGTTTAATCGATTTTTGATTAGTTAATACTAAGTGTTTAATCCCGAAAACCCAGTAGGTACTGTATAACATCAACTCGTATCTCGTTGTATTTTACAGCAATAAGAGGGAATTCACAGAAATAACAAGAAACACGGATTTTTCAATTTCGATGTTAATGATTCCTACAGGATACTCTCTTCAAATTTTTGTAAATCTCGTCTTATTTAGGAAGAGATTGCTTCTACTTTCACCGTTTAAACACATTTAGTGTATGAGACAAAAGTGATTTTTACTTTTGTCTCATACACTTTTTTCTTAATGTCCAGACAAGGCTCTACTTCATTTGTTCTAACGACTATTTCTTAACCAAAAAAGGCATATTTTTTTGTCTTTTTAGATATTTTAAATAACTCTAAATATGATATCATGACATATGGCTTTATTCATTTAGGAGGTGAATTATGAAAAAAAAACAGGGTATTGTTGTTGCTATAAATCTTTTATTTCTGCTTTCTATATCCGCTTGCGGAATTAAAAATCAAACTGCTACTTATACACTAAGACAAGACGATGAAAATGTAACGATTCAAAATATTTACAAAAAAGATACACTACTGAGTCAAACTGTAACAACAATTATTAAATATAAAAATATGGGGGTTAAAACAAAAACCAAAGCCAAAAAATTATTAGATCCCAGCAAAAAACTTTATACCAATAAAAAAGGAGTCAACTACTCTATTGTTTTTAACGAAGAAGAGGCTGTGGAAACAATTGAAATTGATTTAGAAAACCTTTCTCAAGAGGATGCAAAAACGCTCCCTCTGATTTCTTTGCCTGTTGAATCACTTGATTCAGCAAGTGAAAAAGCAAATGAAGAAAAATTACTAAATTTAGGATTTGAGAAAAAAAATAAGAAGTAAAAAGGGAGGCCCTATGAAAAAAAAGCAACCAATCATAGTTTTTTTATTGACAGGATTGATTTTAGGACTTGGTATACAGTCTTCTTTGGTTCTAGCAGAAGAGAAAAACGTAACTTCTAATGAGTTGACTGAACCACAAGAAAAAGATACATTCACAGAAATAAAGGCTATTGAGGACAAGAAAGAGAAGTCTTCGGGCACTTATGGAACTGTTCCATGGAATTGGGAAGCACAAACACAAACGATAGTATTTGGAGAAGGAGAGTTTCCAAATGAAAACTATATAACAACTATTGTAGATAATATTGAAAACTCCACTATTCTGGAAGGAAAAAAGATTAAGCATATAACATTTACAAAACCAGTTATAGCAAGCACAGATTCACGTTTTTTATTTTACAATCTAAGTGAATTAGAGTCTATTGAAAATTTAAATTTTCTCACTGTCAGTAGTGTAACAAATATGGCTGGGATGTTTGCTAGTACAAGCAATTTAAAAACTTTAGATGTTAGCGGATGGGACACACGCAATGTAACAGATATGTCTTCCATGTTTATATATACAACCAGTATGACAAAGCTTGATCTAAATAAATGGGACACTAGCCAAGTAAAAAGTATGCATAGTATGTTCCGGGGAGCAAAACATTTAACCACTCTTGATGTGAGTAATTGGAATACTAGCA
Organism: Enterococcus sp. AMC1252; assembly: GCF_058216515.1. Taxonomy (NCBI): domain Bacteria; kingdom Bacillati; phylum Bacillota; class Bacilli; order Lactobacillales; family Enterococcaceae; genus Enterococcus; species Enterococcus sp. AMC1252. Next base: position 815,762 of record NZ_CM177097.1, on the reverse strand, counting down.
ATGTAACAGACATGTCTTTAATGTTTTACGACACAAGTAGTTTATCAACTCTTGATGTGGGTAATTGGAATACTAGCAATGTAACAGACATGTCTTACATGTTTTTCTACGCAAGTAGCTTAACCACTCTTGATGTGGGTAATTGGAATACTAGCAATGTAACAGACATGTCTTTAATGTTTTGCGACACAAGTAGTTTATCAATTCTTGACGTGAGTACTTGGGACGTTAGTAGTGTAAATAATATGTCACACATGTTCCGTCAAGTAAATAGCTTAACCACTCTTGATGTGAGTAATTGGAATACTAGCAATGTAACAGACATGTCTTACATGTTTTTCTACGCAAGTAATTTATCGACTCTTGACGTTAGTTCATGGAACACTGCCAATGTAACAAATATGTCTGACCTTTTTGATGGTGCTCATAACTTGCTAGCTCTTGATGTGAGTAATTGGAATACCAACCAGGTCACTAATATGTCTGGTATCTTTCGTGAAACAAAAAGTCTGACCACTCTTGACATAAGCAATTGGAACACTAGTAATGTAACAGATATGTCTGGATTATTTGCTCATACTGGAAATTTAACAGCACTTGATGTAAGTAATTGGGATACCAGCAATGTAACAGATATGGCTACTATGTTTACCTCTGCTAGTAGCTTAAAAGCACTTGATGTAAGTCGATGGAACACCGATAACGTGAAAAATATGTCTGATATGTTTTCTCAGACATCTAAATTGGAATTTCTTGATGTAAGTCAATGGAATACTAGCAACGTGAAAAATATGCGATCCGTATTTGAATCTGCAAGTAGCTTAACAACACTTGATGTAAGTCGATGGAATACTAGCAACGTGAAAAATATGCGATCCGTGTTTGATTGTGCAAGTAGCTTAACAACACTTGATGTAAGTCGATGGAATACTAGTAATGTAACAGATATGACTCTTACGTTCGCTTATACTAGCAACTTGAAATCGATTGATGTAAGTAATTGGGATACCAATAACGTGAAAGATATGATTAACATGTTTTTGGCTAGCGGTTTGACCTATTTAGATATCAGCAAATGGAAAACTAGTAATGTTGATGGAATGTTTCTTTCTTCAAATTCTTTAGATACTATAGTTTTAGGAGAACATAATTTGATTAACAATTCTGACTTACCAGAGAAAAAAGATGAGCTATACACTGGGAGTTGGATGTTAGCTTCTACAGATATTCAAAATAGATATTCTAACAGCCAAGAGTTGATGTCAAATTACGACGGAACTAAACCTGGGAAATATGTTCGTGAAAAATATCAAAACAATACAAAAGTAACTGGCATTGAGTTATCACCAGGTTCTTTAGAATTGAACGTTTCTGACGAAGTAACATTACAAACCAAGATTAAACCATTAAATGCTAATAATAAAAATATAAGTTATACAACTTCCGATAACACTATAGTAACAGTCTCAACAGAAGGTATAATCAAAGGTATCAAAAAAGGAACTGCTGTGATTACTGCTATAACTGAGGATGGCGGTTTTGAAGCAACGAGCGCAGTTACTGTTTTGGGGCAAAATTCATTGTTGATTGATCCTTTCATCTTAGGTATTGACAACGAGATAACAGGTAGCCTAGAACTCAGTTCACCAGCTAAAAAAGTTCAACTAGTCATAAATGATAAAGTAGTCACTACATCAACAATCTATAGAGATGGTAGTTTCGAGTTGGATACAAAAGGCATGATCACCAAAAACACTGACAAAGTCGAAGTAATCGCATTGGATCGAAAAAACAAAGAAATCGAAAGGGCAACTGTAACAATAGAAGAAAAATCCTACGCTTTAAGCGTTGCTCCATACACTTTATACGAAGATACAACTATCACGGGACAAACGGATTATTTCCATACCCATGTAGCGTTACTCATCAATGGCGAAGAAATCGAACGAACATTATTATCCTCAACGAGAAAATTTAGTTTTGATGTGGAAGGTTTTGTTGACTATCTCGATGATGAAGTAGAAATCGTTGGTTATCGTTATGAGGAAGAAATTACTCGCAAAAAAGTGGTGATTCAAGAACCTGTAATAGAAATGGCTCTAACACCATACAAAGTAGATGAACCCTATATAACGGGTAAAGTAACCGGAAAAACCGTTGCTACTGTTCGTTTGTATGTAAACAGAAGACGACAACAAACAGTAAAAATAACCGAAGATGGAACCTTTAACTTGTTAGGTGTAGCTATTTTATCTCCAACAGATAAAGTTGAGATAGCCGTCTTAAATGAAGAGGGTATCGAGCTTCAGCGTTTTTCTGTTACTGTGACCAATTAAATAAATAAAAGTGCTAACAAATATAAAGAGGACATCAGATTTTTTCTGATGTCCTCTTTATATTTAATTCACTGTTCGTAACTGAGCTATTCGTTCTTTCACGACCACTTGTTTCTCCAAATAATCTTTTTCTTTTGCCTTTTCGGCTTCTACAACATCGTCCGGCGCATTAGAAACAAAGCGTTCATTCGCTAATTTCCCTTGAACACGTTTGACTTCTTGTGTCCATTTATCTAACTCTTTCTCTAGACGAGCTATTTCTTCTTCCACATTGATCAAACCAGCTAATGGCAGATATAGTTCTGCTCCTGTTAGAACCGCTGACATCGCTAATTCTGGCGCAATAATGTCACTTGCAATCGTCAACTCTTCTGGATTACAGAAGCGCTCGATATAATTTGTGTTTTCGATCAAGAATTTATCAATCGTTTCATCGCTTGTTTTAATCAATAATGTGATTGGTTTTGAAAGTGGTGTGTTTACTTCTGCACGGATATTACGAACTGCACGAATCACTTCTTTTAAGACTTCCATACCACGAGCGGCTGTTTCATCTGAAAACTCTTCGTGAACAACTGGGTAATCAGCGACCACAAGAGATACACCTTCATGAGGAATATTTTCCCAGATTTCTTCTGTCACAAACGGCATAATTGGATGCAATAGACGTAAAATTTGGTCTAGTGTATACACTAAAATGCTGCGTGTTGTTTGTTTTGCAGATTCATTTTCCCCGTAGAGGATCTCTTTGCTCATTTCGATATACCAGTCACAGAAATCATCCCAAATAAAGTTATACAACTGGCGGCCTGCTTCACCAAATTCAAAGCGATCAAATAAATCCGTAACACGAGCAACTGTTTCATTTAGACGTGTTAAAATCCAACGATCTGCTACTGTTTTTTCACCACTAAAATCGATATCTTCATAAGACATACCCTCAACATTCATGATCACAAAACGGCTGGCATTCCAGATTTTATTGATAAAGTTCCAAGACGCATCCATTTTTTCATAGCTGAAACGCATATCTTGTCCTGGTGTTGAACCGTTTGACATAAACCAGCGTAAAGCATCTGCTCCATATTTATCGATGACTTCCATCGGATCGATTCCGTTTCCTAGTGATTTACTCATTTTACGTCCATCTTCTGCTCTGATCAAGCCATGCATTAAGACATTTTTAAATGGGGCTTGTCCCGTAAACTCCAAGCTTTGGAACATCATACGGCTAACCCAAAAGAAGATGATATCATAGCCTGTCACTAATGTGCTTGTTGGGAAATAACGCTGATAATCAGCCGCTTCCTCATCTGGCCAACCCATTGTTGAAAATGGCCATAATGCTGAACTAAACCATGTATCTAATACATCAGAATCTTGGGTCCAATTTTCTGCATCAGCTGGTGCTTCCATGCCAACGTACATTTCACCCGTTTCTTTGTGGTACCAAGCAGGAATTTGATGTCCCCACCATAACTGACGTGAGATTACCCAGTCATGGACATTTTCCATCCAACGTAAGAAAGTTTGGTTAAAACGTGGTGGATAAAATTCTACCGCATCGTCAGTATCTTGATTTTTAATTGCTTTTTCAGCAAGTGGCGCCATTTTAACGAACCATTGTGTGGATAAACGAGGTTCAACAACAACACCCGTACGTTCTGAATGTCCCACACTGTGATTCATCGTTTCAATTTTAATTAAACGACCCATTTCTTTTAGGTCAGATACAATTAATTTACGAGCTGCAAAACGGTCCATTCCCGCATATTTGCCAGCCAAATCATTCATAGAACCGTCTTCATTCATTACATTCACACGAGGTAGATCGTGACGATTACCAACTTCAAAGTCATTTGGATCGTGAGCTGGCGTAATTTTCACTACCCCTGTTCCAAATTCCATATCTACATACTCATCGGCAATGATCGGGATTTCTTTGTCTACTAAGGGTAATGTGACCGTTTTGCCGATCAAGGCTTGATAACGTTCATCTTCCGGATGAACAGCAATCGCAGTATCCCCTAACATTGTTTCAGGACGTGTTGTTGCGATTTCCACAACTCCTGTTCCATCTGTCAGTGGATAACTCATATGATAAAATGCGCCTTCGATATCTTTGTGGATAACTTCGATATCAGATAACGCCGTTTTAGCTTTTGGATCCCAGTTAATGATGTATTCGCCTCGATAGATCAGATCTTTTTCATATAACGAAACGAAGACTTTGCGGACAGCTTGAGATAACCCATCATCTAAAGTAAAACGTTCACGGCTATAATCTAAAGAAAGACCCATTTTCGCCCATTGCTCACGGATATGAGAAGCATACTCTTCTTTCCAATCCCAGACTTGTTCTACAAACTTTTCACGGCCTAAATCGTAACGGGAAATGTCTTGTTCTGCTAACTTTTCTTCAACTTTTGCTTGTGTTGCAATCCCAGCATGATCCATTCCCGGTAACCATAATGTATCAAAGCCTTGCATTCTTTTTTGACGGATGATCATATCTTGTAACGTTGTATCCCAGGCATGACCTAAGTGCAGTTTACCCGTAACATTAGGTGGTGGAATCACGATTGAATAGGGTCTTGCTTCTTTGTTGCCATTTGGCTTGAATAACTCTTGATCTAGCCATTTTTGGTAACGGCCTTGTTCTACTTCTGTGGGTTGGTATTTAGTTGGCAGATTTTTTTCTTCTGTCATGTAGATTCCTTCTTTCCATTTTAATTTAAATGAATGGTGAAGCGACATACTAAGGTGACAACGCTTCTTAATCAGTCGCCTTGACTGTTCAACATAAGATTGCTTCACAATCTGTGATGAACATGTAAAAAGCCCTAAAATACTTTCGTATTTTAGGGCGTAAACTCTGTACGCGGTACCACCTAAATTGTGTCTGACGATCCAGACACCGCTTCATTCGTGAGGTAACGATCACTACTCGAATCATTCTACTACATTCAAATCATTGACTCACAAGCTACCTTCTTACTGGCTATGTGAAAATCTTCCACCTAGTGACTTTCTCTCTATAACGATACCAGCAATACTCCTCTTGATCATAGTCTTTCGTTCATTTTAACATTGATGTTGAATATAAGTCAATTTGAAAAAAATCAGCGCGCCGCTTTTACCTGATCTAAAGCTGTAGTGTAATCTGGCTCTTCTGCAATTTCTTTAGAAATTGCTTCATAAATAATGTTACCTTCTTTATCAATCACAAAAATCCCACGAGCTAATCGTCCCATTTCAGGAATGAATAAGCCGTATGCTTCGCCGAATGTTCCTTCAGTATCATGTAAAATTTCCATATCTACACCTTCAGCTGCACACCAATTTGCTTGTTCATCTTTTGTGTTATTAGAAATCGTGATAAATTTTACACCTTCAACTTTTGCTGCTTCCTCATTGAAACGTTTTGTTTGCAATGAACAAATTCTAGTATCGATATCTGGAACCACACTGATCAAAACTGGTTTTCCAGTAAAATCAGATAAATTTACGACCTCGTCATTTAAATTCTTTAACGAAAAATCTGGAGCTTTCACTCCAACTTCAGGTTGTACTCCAATTATTTCTACTTCTTCACCTTTTTTTGTTACTTTCATTAGTTACCCTCCTAAATTTAAAAATGTAGCAATTTAGCTATCAAAGCTAAACATTCTTTCTTAAGTATAGATGAAGGAACGATAGAAGACAAAGTTCTTGCTTTCTAAGCTTTTTTACGTGAGAACGTTTCATCGAAATAAATCAGCGTCTGTAGCTCGGTTGTTAAATCGATGTATTGAACATTTACATTGTTCGGCACAATCACTCGATCTGGAGCAAAATTTAAAATCGCTGTAATACCAGCATCAACGATTTTATCAATCGCCTCTTGTGCGAATTGGCTTGGTACAGTTGAGATTGCAACTGTCACACCTGTTTTTTTAACTTCTTCAGCTAAATTTTCCATTGGTTGAATAACTATGTCGTCAACTGATAACCCAACAAGTTCTTCTCCGATATCAAATGCACAAACAATATTCAAGTTTTCATTTCTTCGAAAATTATTTTTGACCAGCGCTTTGCCTAAATTACCACAACCAATCAATGCAATACGTTTTTCTTCTTGGGTATTCAAAATATGGCTGAATACCTCAATCAAGTAAGGGACATCATAACCATAACCACTGCGCCCCAATTCACCTAAATGTGAAAAATCACGACGAATCGTAGCTGGTGGTACTTGGATAATATCACTAAATTCTTTGGACTTAATTCTTGTTATACCTGAATCTCCTAACATTTTCAAATAGCGTAAGTACAATGGCAATCGCCTTGCTGTGGCTTTTGGCATCGTTTTTTCTTTATGTAATTCTTTCATTTTCCAACCTCCTTGTTACTTACTTCACATATACAGTTTAGCATGCTTCAAGATACTCAGCAACTTGTTTGTGAAAAAAGTAGCAGATATTAAAAAAACCTAATAAATAAAAAAGAACAGATTCGATAGCGTTATCAAGTCTGTTCTTTCAACTTTTATAGAAAATCAGAAAATTCTTCGTCTTGCTGATTTTCTTCAGTTATTTCACTAACTTTCAAACCAGCCATTGATCGAGCCATTAATCCTTCTATATCTAATCGAGCTTCATAGGCTTGCGCTTTGTCCAATTTTGGTCTCGTTTTTGGCTGAGGTGGTGCAAAAATCGTACAGCAATCTTCAAATGGTTGGATAGCCAATTCAAAAGTGTCTATTTTTTCAGCAATCTCAATAATCTCGCCTTTATCCATCGAGACAACTGGACGAATGATTGGGGTTGTGGTTACTTCATTGATTGCTACCATGCTTTGTAATGTTTGTGAAGCAACTTGTCCCAATGATTCTCCATTGATGATGACTAAACCTTTTCTAGACTCCCGAATCGCATCAGTCAAACGCAACATCATTCGACGTGTCACAGTCATCAGATAACCTTCCGGTACAACTCGTTTGATTTCTTCTTGGATTTCAGTAAAAGGCACTTCGATAAACTGGATACTCCCCGAATAAGGTGCAATTTTAGCAGCTAAATCTTTGGCTTTTTGTAACGCTTGTTCACTTGTATATGGCGGACTAGCAAAATGAACAGCCTCTACTTCCACACCTCGTTTCATCGATAAATAGCCTGCAACAGGTGAATCGATTCCCCCAGACAGCATTAACATACCACGACCGCTAGTCCCAACTGGTAATCCACCAGCACCGCGGATTGTTTCATAGGAAAGGTAGGCACCTTCTTTGCGTATTTCGACACGAATATCAATATCTGGTTTCTTCATTTGTACCGAAATATTAGGATAAACTTCAAAAACAGCTCCACCCAACTCACGATTCAATTCATTTGAATCCAATTCAAAATCATGATCAGAACGTTTGGAAGTTATTTTAAACGTTTGACCTGGCTGATAAGCAGACTTGATGATGGTTTGAACCATTTCTCGAATTGCAGGCATTGTTTTTTCTACACGAACACTTGGAGAAAAGTTTTGGATGCCGAAGACTTTTTCTAATTTAGGCAAAATTTGGACGCTGTCTTCACCATTTAGCAATAAATGCATCCGATCTCGGTCAGCGTGGATTTTAACAGCTGGAAAATCGCCAAGTACTCTTTTAACGTTTTGGGCTAATTGGGAAATAAATGATTTTCTATTTTTTCCTTTAGTTGAAAGTTCACCATAGCGAACCATGATTTCAGTATATTTCAAAATGTTTCAATCCTTTTCTGTGAGCTTGATTTTTTGATTCATTTAACTATTTAATACCAAGAATTTTTTATATAGCTGATTAAAAATAATCATAAATTGCTCTGCTTCTGCAATAGTATTACTTTCATCTAAGCTGACCCTGATAGCTGATGTTGCTAAGGAATCTGGAACTTTCATTGCATGTAAAGTACTGCTGGATAATTTTTTACGGCTAGAGCAGGCGCTAGTTGTTGATGTATAGATTTGTTTTTCTTCTAAAGCATGAACCAAGACTTCTCCACGAATCCCTTTTAATGCAAAACATAAAATATGAGGTGCAAAGTCAGGTGTTTCTTTTGAAAATACTGTAACGTTAGTATACTCCTGTAATGCTTCGATCAGGTAGCGTCTAATAGTTGCAGTATGCTCAGGTTTTTCTGCTTTTTTATCCATATATAAGCGTAGCGCTTTAGCCATAGAGACAATCCCAGCAACATTTTCAGTACTACTTCTTTGACCATTTTCTTGACCGCCACCCTGTAGCAAAGGTTGCAGTTTACGACCATGTTTCCAATAAATAAAACCAACACCTCTTGGTCCATGAAATTTATGAGCAGAAAATGTAGCGAAATCCACACGAGGTGTCAGCCATTGCTCTTGTCTAACTTTGCTGATTGCTTGTACCGCATCTACATGGAAATGAATGGTTGGATAATCTTCTAAACAATCACTAATAGCTTGAATAGGTTGAATCGAGCCTATTTCATTATTAACAGCCATGATCGAAACAAGAATTGTATCTTTACGAATCAACTTAGCTAATTCATCTACTTTCACAAACCCACGTTCATCAACAGGCGCGATTGAAATTTCAAAACCATTCTCTGCTAACTGGCTTGCTGTTTCAGAAACAGCTGGATGCTCAATATCTGAAATAATGATATGACGACCAAATGTTTTTTTTTCTAAAGCAGTGCCTTTTAAAACCCAATTATCGCCCTCTGTTCCTCCACTAGTAAAATAAATCTCATTTGATTTCACTTGAATCAGATCAGCAATTTGCTTACGTGCTTGTTCCAATAAACGGCTAGCTTGATTACCTAGATCATGTAAACTAGATGGATTACCAATAATTCGTTGGCTCACTTTTATATATGTATCTAAAGCTTGAGGATAAATCGGTGTTGTTGCACTGTTATCAAAATATATCATCTAAAAAACCTTCTTCTTTTGAAATTCTTTCCTATTATATACTTTCTACTTTTGCAGTTCAACCAAACGAACAGAATTAATCAAAATAAAAAGGTGAGACGCTTGTCTCACCCTTAATTGTCTATATCGCACCAAGATTATTAAAATAAAAATCTTCAATTCTTCTAAATGCTCCTGGCTCCACTCGTTCAAGTGCTGTACCAATTTCATCTAAAGCATCTTGATATCTGTATTCTTTTGAGAATAGTTCTAAACTGTTTTCCATCGCTACACGAATTGCTTCATGTGTATGGCGGTAACGATTAGCGTATTGCATCATTTGTTCTGTCAATGCAGCAGAGTTGACTAAATCGTTTGTCTTCTTATCTAGTAATTCTAAGTCTTCGTTACAAAGATCAGAAAGTTTTTTGATTTCTTCCATGTTGATTCGTATTCTGTTTAAAGCCTTGCTTAATTCTTCAATACGATCAGTTGCTACGAAGAAAAATTCTAAGTAATCAGCTGGTAATCCAGGTAAACGTTGTTTTTCAACATAACGTTTGATATTACGTAAACGGAAATCGTACTGATCGACTTTCTCTTGGGCAACTTTTTCGCCTTTGCGTAATTCTTTTAATGAGTCATCGATTTCAACTTGTTGATTTTCAATGTCATCTAAGATTTTATAGCAGTCTTTAAAGAACGCTTGAACTTCAGAAAAAGGAATCGTATGCTCTTTTAATTTTGGTTCGAAATCTTCATAACGACGGATCAGCTCTTCGATTTCTGTTTGGAAACCTCTTGAACGTCCTAACTCATTATGATTCAAAGTATAACTTTGAGACGTATGATCTAATTCGATCATCAATTGACGATTATTTTTCAATGCATGCGCAATATAATCTCCAACTACTTTATGGTTAGTCATTACATATTTCTTAGCATTGATTTCACGTTCCATGATTTCGTATAATGCATCAATTGCATTGGCTGTATCACGATTAGCTACTTCTACTGCATCAACTTCTGTCTTCTCTAAATCGACGGTTGAATTTTTCACGCGTTTTTGAACACGTCTTAATTCATCTTCAAAATTCTTTTCAGGGAAAACATAATGATCGGCAAGTAGACGTTTGTAGCCTTCTTCGATCTCTTTTAATTGATCTGGGAAAGTCCGGTTCAATTCATCATAAAGTGGTGGAATGCGTTTCATTACATCGTCTAACTCATAGGTATGACGTTCAGCATTTTCTAAAACTTCACGAGCTTCGATCGGATCTCCTGATGTATTCAATGTTACGAACTGAGTAAATTCAATTTCGATATTTTTGATTTGTTTTTGTAATTCTGGATAAGCTGAACCAAATTCTGATTTTTCATCATGAAGTAATTTACTGATTTCTTCGTAAACATCCAATGCTTTTTGAACTTCAAGTGAGTTACGTTCTTCACTTTCACGTAGTTCTTTCAAACCATTACGGATGATCTCAACTTCTGATTCCATCTCAGTCATCGTTTGATCAGCTTCAGCAACTGCTTTTTTCGCTTTCATAAAACGGAAGGTTTCATTTAAATTTTCCACTTCAAAAATCTGACTTTCTAGCTCTGCAAAAGAACGAGTAGAAATCTCGGTCCAACGCTGATTCCATTCTCTAAACGTGTTCTGACTTTGCCCGACCATGTGCATTTTTTTGACATCATCGACCTCTTCGATCACTGGCAAGTCGAACAGCTCTTCTTTCCTCTTTTCCAGATCATCGAGTTTCATTTGATTTTTCTTTCTCATAAAATAACCAACTAAATACAAAACTGCTGCGATGATTATTATAGCTAAAACTACGATAATGATCAGATTATTCTTCATTCATGGTTCCTCCGTTTATTAGTCCATATATGATATGCAACAGCCGGTAAATAACAAAAACACCTTTATCTGCGGTCGCAATATTCTCTTATCTACTTAATTTTTCTTAAAAACACCTACAGAAAATTATATCACAAACCCGTCAATCAAGCACTAACTAATTGTATTTTTTTAAGAAATGTTTTGACTTTGTAATATTGTAACAAAACTATTCCGCCTATTAGTCAGTTTAACCGACATTCTCAATCGTTTGCAACTTTTTGCACACATCACTCAACGTCTCCAACTGCGCATCTGCTAATTGCTGATCCATTCCAAAACGTGTATCTTTCAAGGCCCAGACAGCTGTACCAGCATCATGAGCGGAGCGAATCCCTTTTTCAGAATCTTCAATTGCTAGGCATTTGGCTGGCTCTACGCCTAATTCTTGCGCTGTATACTCATAAATTTCAGGTGCCGGTTTACTTTGTTTAAATTGTGTACCACTTACGATCACATCAAAATAGCTAGTTAATTGCCCGATTTTCAATACTTCTTGAATCACATCTGTCTTAGAAGAAGAAGCCAAAGCAATTTTATAACCCTTTCTTTTAAAAAACTGCAAGACCCGTTTTGCATCTGGATCAATCAGATTATTGTAATCAATTGGATGTTCCTCTTTGTATTGATGATATTTTTCACTTAAAAAACTCTCATCATAGATTGTATCATTAACTTCAAGAATCGTCTCCCATAAACTCCGCATATCTGCTCCAATAAATAATGATATTGGAATCTGCTCGATTGTTAGATCGTATTCTTTTAAAAATGCTTTTCTACGTTGATAATAAAACTCTTCACTATCGACCAACACGCCGTCCATATCGAAAATAATTCCTTCATATCTTTGCGTCATTTTGGCGCTCCTTTATTTGACTATTCTTATTCAGCTCTACTAGTCTAACAAATGTTTGAAAAAAAATGAAGAAATTTGTTGGAAAATAACTGAAAAGATCGAATAATTGTCACTTTTGCAGTTGCTTTTCAGTCCATATTTCGGTATTCTTTTACTATTATAATGAAAAATCTATTAAAATTAGGAGTGAAAAAAGTGAAAGTCACAAAATTTGGAGGCAGCTCATTAGCTTCTGCTGCACAGTTAGAGAAAGTTTTACAAATCGTAAAAGAAGACGCTTCACGAAAGTTTGTTGTTGTTTCAGCTCCTGGTAAGCGTTCTTCAGATGACATCAAAGTCACGGATTTACTTATTACTTACTATAATGCTTATTTAAATAATGAAAATACAACCGAGATCATCGGAAAAATCGTTGATCGTTATGAAGCGATTTTGGATGAATTAACGCTTAATAAAGAAGTTTTAAGCAATATCCAACAAGCAATTCAACATTTGGCAACTTTACCTAAAGAAGATAACCCTCATCTTTTTGATGCTTTTTTAGCTAGTGGTGAAGATAATAATGCCAAACTAGTTGCTTCTTTTTTCCAACAGCGCGGCTTGAATGCTCGTTATAAAAATCCAAAAGATCTTGGGATCATCGTGTCTGATGAACCTGGTAATGCCCGTATTTTACCCTCTTCTTCTGGCAAGATCAACCAGTTTAAGGAAACAGAAGAAATCTTGGTGATTCCCGGCTTTTTTGGCTTTACAGAAGCAGGTGATATTTGTACATTTTCTAGAGGAGGCTCTGACATCACAGGGTCGATCGTTGCAGCAGGTGTAGAAGCGGACATCTACGAAAATTTTACAGACGTCAACGGTATTTTTGTTGCTCATCCTGGTATTGTTCACGAGCCAAAAACAATCAAAGAACTAACTTATCGGGAAATGCGGGAATTAGCCTATGCCGGCTTTGCTGTGCTTCATGATGAAGCTTTGATGCCGGCTTATCGGGCCCATATTCCAGTAGTTATCAAAAATACGAATAATCCTCAACATCCTGGAACCTTGATCACAACTTCTAGAACGATAAAACATGATCCAGTTGTTGGAATTGCTAGTGACCAAGGCTTTGCCAGTATCTATATCAGCAAGTACTTAATGAATAGAGAGTTAGGGTTTGGTCGTCGTCTGCTGCAAATTTTGGAAGAATTAGGTCTTAGTTACGAACATATGCCTTCTGGGATCGATGATATTTCGATCATATTAAGAGAACGTCAGTTAACGATTGAGATCGAAGAAGAATTAATGAAACGTTTAGAACTTGAACTTGAACCTGACGAGTTGCGTATCACGCATGGTTTGTCTATGTTAATGGTTGTTGGTGAAGGCATGCGTCAAAGAATTGGAGTCATGGCGGATAGTACTGCTGCTTTAGCTTTTAATAAGATCAACTTGGAAATGATCAACCAAGGTTCTTCTGAAGTTAGTATTATGTTTGGGATTCGTGAAGATCAAGAGAAAAAAGCGATTCAAGCATTGTATCAAACTTTTTTTGAAAGTTAACTCATAAAGTAAATGCACAGTGAAGTCTGAATAGGGGTTCCTGTGTATTTTTTCATAGAAAACATGTTCTTCCTGAAATAGTGAGCGTATAATGAGAATAATCAATAAAAAAGAGGTAGGATAATTATGATCAAGTTAGTGAACGTTAGTAAAAACTACGGAACAAAAGAGGCATTGAAGGAATTAAGTTTGAGCATTCAACAGGGTGAGATTTTTGGTTTCCTTGGCCACAACGGGGCAGGTAAATCGACTACTATCAAAAGTTTAGTAAGTATTATTCAACCATCTAGTGGTTCAATTACTGTTGACGGATTAGAATTAACTGAGCATCGGCAGACCATCAAGAAAAAAATTGCGTATGTTCCTGATACTCCAGATATCTTTTTACAGCTAACAGCAGGCGAATATTGGGATTTGATTGCTGCTGCCTACGAACTTGAAGAAGCACAAAAACAAACTCGTTTAAATGAATTAACTATGTTATTCGACATGATAAGTCATCGAGATGAGACATTAGCCAGTTTCTCACATGGAATGCGGCAAAAAACGATTATAATCGGTGCGTTACTGCCTGACCCTGATATCTGGATTTTAGATGAGCCTTTGCAGGGATTAGACCCTCAAGCTGCTTTTGACTTAAAAGAAATGATGAAAGCTCATGCTGCTAAAGGAAAGACTGTAATATTCTCAACTCACGCATTAGATACGGCTCAACAATTATGTGATCATTTAGCTATTTTAAAGAAAGGTGAACTCATTTATGATGGCTCTGTCGAGGATTTATTGGCACAGTCTCCAGATGAAACTTTAGAGTCTATCTACTTAAAAATGGCTGGACGTCAATCCAATACGCAACTAGTAGAACGTATTGAAGGTGAAACTTATGAATAAAATACAGTTGTTTGAATTAATACGAGTCAACTTACGTTACGCCAATCCCCAAGTAACAGATCGGGCTAGAAAAAAAGGCAAAAGTGGCAAAGCATTGACGAAGGCTCTAATTAATCAATATTTACTATCTGGAGTTTTGTTTGTGTTCATCTACGGTATGACAATGTTTTTTATCGATTTTAGCCAAGCTCCAGGTTTTTTCACTTATTATGTTGGGTTATTTAGCATTTTGGCATTTTCACAAGGTATTTCAATTATTTATAATGTCTTTTTTGAAAGTCAAGATTTACCAGCGTATTTACCTCTGCCCTTTCGCCAAAGCATGATTTTTACAGCGAAAATTTTAGTTGTGACCTTAACTGTTACCCCGTTTGTTTTTCCAATGTTTATCGTATTTTTATTGACAGGTTGGCGGTCTGGAATTTTTCTGCCAATCACGATTATCTTAGCAATTCTGCTCTTTTTATTAGTTTTAGCAACGGTCTTTGCTGTTTGTTGTCTGATTGTTTTTGGCTTAACAAGAACTAAGTTTTTCAAAGAACACAAAAAGCTTGTTACTAGTTTATTGCTGGGTATTTCAATGACAATTGCTATTGTTGGGATTATTTTCATGAATGGGCAAAGTTCTTATATGGAAACAGGACAAATGGATCGTCACCCCATCTATGTTTTACTTCCTTTATTTTATATTGTCTCTAAACCATTTAGTGTATCTGGACTACTTAGTTTAGCCGGATTAATTGGGCTATTTCTACTGTTGATGTTCGCTATCAAGGTGTTGATCTTGCCAAAACTTTATGAACAATTAACTGATGCAACAACTGCTAAAGGTGTAAATCGTCGGAAATACAAGGTTAATCAAAATTTGAATCAATTGCTTATAAACTACAATACGCAATTATTGAAAGAACCAAATTTGATTATGCAAGTCTTATCAAATTCTTTACTGATTCCATTGATTTTTATCATTACATTTGCAATCGGCGGCTTTTTAGATTTAAGTTATATTGATTATCGTTTTATTGGTTTAGTCTTTTTAACTGGAGTTGCACTAGCTTGTATGACAGTCAATCAGACTTCGTTTATCAGTAATATGATTTCTCTTGATCAAGAAAATTTTAATTTTATACAGACTTTACCAATTTCATTGTCTAAATATATGAAACAAAAATTCTTAGTGGGTTTAACCATTCAATCTGTATTAACTGGTAGTGTTGCTTTACTTGGAGGTATTCTATTCCGATTACCGATTTTGTATATTGTCATTTTGTTGATTGGTTCATTATTCGGTAACTATTTACTTTGTTTACGCTTTTTTGCCAGAGATTATCGATTTATCTTATTAGATTGGACAAATATCAATCAATTGTTCACTCGTGGTTCTGGAAGTGTCGGATTAGTATTCACAATGCTCGCATCAATTTTTGTAAGCTTGATTCTTTTGGGAGCGTATGCTTTTGCTGCAATGACTTTGCCATTTTGGCCGCTCAATTTAAGTGTTTTGACAATCATAATAATTGTGAGTTTTCTATGGATACAACATTTCAAAAAAAGCTTTTGGAACTCATTCAATTAAAACTGGATATTATTTAAGAGCGTGTGTGAATTTTCAAAAAAGTTGAAAATCCACACACGCTCTATTTTTACGTCATTTAAAATTTACTCTCATCCTGGCGTTTCCATTTAACTAAAAATAGTGTCATACTGATCAAAATCAATACATAACCAGACAAGCCGATCATTGATTTAAAAGACCCCGTATTCGGCAGCTTATTTGATTTTTTTTGTTCTACTTTACCGGAATTCGCTGTTGGCACAGTACTTGAATCTAAACTACTAATATTGTCTTGCTTTGATGTGCTTGATTCAGTTGCACTATCAATCATCGATTCCTCCGTACGCTCTGTGCTTTCAATGCTGCTACTTGATGTTGTTGTGCTTTCAATCATACTAGACTCGCTTGATGAAGTATCAATTGTTTCAGAGGTAGATTCTTCTGGTTCAAGTTCCTCTGGATCTCCACTCCCACTTCCTCCACCGCCGATTCCAGGAGTTTCAGCTTCAATAACTACTGGATCTCCTTCACCATCTGCTTCTAGAATAGCTTTATTTCTATACGGTAAATTTGTATCATCTAATTTATTTGATACATAGGTTAAACTTACTGCATTGTTCAGTGTACCTAGATCAACAACGAATCCATCATTCGTTGCACTGATTTTAGATGGGTCAATTGGCTCTAGCGGCTGAAAATATTGTGTTGCTTTGTCGTATGTTCCAAGTTCCGCTTGAATCAAAAATTCGCTATCAAACTCCTGCAAGTCTCCAAGAATATCTGTCAAAATAACATTCGTAATATATTTCGAATCTGGATTAATGATTATATTCCAAACAGCTGAATTATTATCAGCACTGTTCCAACCGACCTTATTCATGACCCAATTTTCATTTTCCGTCTTTGTTGATCCACGTACATAAAAGAGTATCTCACCTTGACGATTTGCTTTATGCAATTCATAAAATGGTCCGAATGTTGCTATAGCAGTATTGGATTCCGAATCGCCACTGATCGTCATGATCAATGTTCCATCATCCGCAATAATATCATATGAAAAACTGTTAGCTATTATGGTGTTCTCTGGGATTCTTAAGTTCATCGTATCTCCAGAGACAATTGGAACATTATCTGGAATGTTATAAGAGTATGCTAACGAAACATTTTGATGGTAATCGATTTCAGTATTTTCATCAATGATACTATCACCCTTTAGAATTGTTGGATTAGAAATATAGAGATCTCCATAATCCACATTTGCATAAGAATAGGCCGGGAAAATGACACTAATAATTAGGTGAAAAATCGCAGATAAAGCAAAAACTTTCTTTTTCATTTAGTAGCCTCCTTCTTTAAGTTTTTTTATTAACCTTTTATAATCATATTTCTTGCAGCAAACAGTTTACGATTCTCTTCGCTGCTTTTCCATCTCCAAATGGAAGAGAAGAGCCCGCAACCTGCATAGCTTCATATTCATCTTGGTTTTCCAATAAAGTAACGATATTTTTGTAAAGTATCTGTTCATCTGTTCCAATAACTTTTAAAAAACCCGCTTCAACTGCCTCATGACGTTCCGTTACTTCTCGAACCACCAAAACAGGTATTTGATAATAAGGTGCTTCTTCTTGAATACCGCCAGAATCTGTAACCACTACAAAGCTATTCACCATTTCTTGTTGGAATTCCAAATAACTTAACGGTTCCGATAAAACAATGTTATCCTGATCAGACAATAAAGAGTCTACTATTTTTCGTATTTTAGGATTGAGGTGTACGGGATATTTAATCACAACATTCGGATATTCTTCAGCTATTTTTCTCAAAACTCCACAAATTTTCCTTAACTTTTCCTCATCCAGTTCCCGTCGGTGTATAGTAACCAGTATTTGATACTGATTATTGGCAATAGTTCGCTCTAGGTTTAGATAACTTAAGGTATCAATACCTGTATTGCCAGTGACCTCAATCCTCGAATGAATCCCTTCTTTTTTTAAATTATCTTTGTTGCTTTGTGTTGGAACGAAATAATAATCAGCGACTCGATCGATCAACTGCCGATTCATTTCTTCTGGAAATGGAGCATACTTGTTATCCGTTCTAAGTCCAGCCTCAATGTGGGCTATTTTTTTTTGCTTATAAAAAGCTACTAAACTGGTGATAAGAGCTGTCGTCGTATCACCATGAACAAGTACTACATCTGGGTTTTCTTCTTTCATAACAGGTCCTAAAGCACTCATGATATTGATGTTCAGCTCAATTAACGTTTGTTTATGTTTCATAACTTCTAAATCATATTGTGGTTTAATATTCCATTCTTTTAAAAGAATATCGACCATTTCCTTTTGTTGTCCAGTATTGACGATGGTTAGTTTTATTTGTTTCGGATGGTTCTGACACTCTTTAATAAGTGGGAACATCTTTATTAATTCTGGTCTGGTCCCAAAAACGATCATGTAGTGTTTCATTTGTGACCTCCTATTTATCCTATCTAGAAAAACACCTAAAATTTTACCGAAAATCATACTTATTACGATAACAATAAGCGGCAAGATTGAAAACAATCGTTCATCAAACAAACGGTTGAGTTCATTCATTGTAAACATTCTCTTCTCTCTGTGTTTTTATCCAAGACTTTTTCCCAGTTAATTGTCTAGTGAATGCTAAAATAATACTTGGAATTGTTAAAAAAATGTAGATATACATAAGCATTCCTCCTAGATAGCTTCGAGATTTAGGAGAATTTTCGATTATTTCAATATTTTGCGTTTCTTTGACATACCTTTTAGCAAATGACAATCCTGGGTAGATTGTAATAAGTGTCATTAACACAATTGTTATCACTGATTTAGCTGTTATTCCTTCTACTAACGATTGGCTCAACAATTTCATTGAGATCAATAGAATGATACTATTAACCAAATTATAATAAGGCTGCAGTAAAAAATAGACCATTTCTAGTTTACCGATTTTTGATAGTGAAGCGCTTTTTAATATGCGAAACATATATGAGTGACACTGAAGACTTCCTTGAATCCAACGACTTCGTTGTTTGATATAGCTCTTGTAGCTCGTCACTCCTTGTTGGTATATGACCAGTCGATCAGTGTATACAATTCGTTCATTATTCAGTAACAAACGAATCGTTAAATCATAATCTTCAAGTAAACAGTCACTCCAAGGAATTCCAGCAAATTTTTCTAGAACAGATAATCTTGTAAATTGACCATTTCCACCAAGTCCAACGGTTTTTGTCTTCATCCTAAGCTTTTGGATACTCCCAATTACTTCATAGAATTCAATATCTTGAAGTAATGTCAGCCAGTTTCCATTTTTATAATTATTGATAATTCGTACTCTTGCTTGTATACCATGAATGTCGGCATGGCTAAAAATTCGATCTGCTATAATGAAAGCATCCTTACATAAAAAACCATCTGCATCTAAAACTGTGACAATAACCTGTTCTGAATCAATAGAGCGATACTCTTGAAGAATGATTCTGTATGCATAATTTAATGAATGACCTTTTCCTTTTTGAGCATCTGGTTGCTTTTTTTTAATTACTTTAATCCTAGGATCTGAGATTCCGTTTATAACTTTTAATGTATCATCAGTTGAATCATCATCTACAACGTAAATCGTTAAATTAGGTGTAGAAAAATGTAATAACGAAAGAAGGGTTTCTTTAATAACTTTCTCCTCATTAAAACAAGGAACAATCACAGCATAATGCATTTTTTTATATTCTGGTTTAAAAAGCTTTTCTATATAAACTTCATCTGCATTCTTGATAATTGTGATATAGACGTAGTAAATACTAATTGAAACCATTGAGATAAAGTAAATAACGTCCATTTTTTCCCACCTTTCTTTTTTATTTTAAAAGGTTTCAATATGCTTGTTTCTTCACAAGTGATTGATCGTATAATATGTTACACACTAACAACCATTGTCTTCCGTAATTTTATACGAATATTATGTTTTTTTAAGTCGACTATATGTATGTTATCATATAAAACATGTATGTTTTATCATATTATTAGCGTAAATACTAAAATAATGAGAAAAAATATTAAATATTTTCGGCATTTTATACTAAAATAACCCAAAACAGAACGGTTAACGTTCTGTTTTGGGTTATAATTTTTAGTTTTATTATTTTTCATTCGCTTTACATTGACGTTCGATTTCTTCTTTTATTTTTGGCTCAGGCGCAAAATCTGCTTCCCAATTATCTGGTTTTAACACCTTATGCGTGACTGGGTGGTAGTGCGGTTTTCCATCTGGAAATATTTTCCCCATGTTTGCCTCATGAACAATTGAAAATATCTCAGTCGGATCAACACCTAATAATGAAAATGAACCGTACGTAAAATATAAAATGTCAATCAGAGCATCTACTTGTTCCACCAAAGGGTCTGCTACTTTCTTTTTTTTGTTAAGTACTTTTTCTTCTGCCTGATCAACAGATTTTTTCAATTGGTCTACTAACTCTTTAAAAACAATGGGATTATTATTGGCTGATCCATAGAGAAATTCAACCAATTCTTCTACTTTAAAACCGGCTCTATCTGATGCTTGTTTCGCAGAAAATGGCGTTGGAATCTTAGGTCTTCTATTGTCAAATTTTTCGTGAAACGCTTCTGTCTTTTCAAATGGATTATCGATTTTCATTAGGTTCCTCCTAGGGTTAAAAAATTCAGCCTATCTTGACTGAAAAACAGGGAAAGTTCATCATTTTAAAAAAATTACTCAATAATATTATAATACAGCAACGCTTGATATATTCCTTCTTTTTCATTAGTTGCAGTCACGTAATTTGCCACTGTCTTTACTTCTTTTTCTGCATTTCCCATAGCTATACCAATACCGACACCTGCCAACATGTCTATATCATTCCAGCTATCGCCAAACGCCATCACCTCATCTAATGAAATACCAAAATGCTCAATACATTTTTGAATCCCAACTAACTTTGAACCACCAGCAGGAATAATATCCACTGTATATGGATTTGAGCGCGTTATATGACAATTTGGCAATTGTTCCTTTAAAGTTTTTTCCTCTGATTTCGGGCTCAAAAGAACACATTGATAAATTGGCTCTTTCAATATGTCAAGATCAAAATAGCGTTGTGCTTTTCTATGAATTGAAAAGCGGCTGATTAAATTTTTAACAAAAGTTGCAGGAAAATGTTTAGGCAAAAAATGTACAATTTTTTTAGCCCACTTGTTCTGACCAAAGCGCATCAGTGAACTCCCTTCTAGACTATGTCTTGAGCCAAACATGATCTGCCGGTGATAATCATCAGAAAATGAAATAATTCTTTTTAGCGTTTCATCAGAAAAGTGTACTGATCGAATCGTTTCTTCCTTCGTATAAACTAATTGACCATTGTAGGTAACAAAAACATCTAAATTCAATTCATCAATTTGTTGGCTTAAATGAACTGGACCTCGTCCTGTTGCGACTCCACAAATAATTCCTTGTGCCTGCGCTCGGGCAATCGCTTTTTTAGTCGACGCCAATGCTTTGCTGTTTTTATTCACCAAAGTACCGTCGATATCAAAAAAAATAGCTTTAATCATTGGAATCCTTTCTTTAGTAACCGTAAGTTCTGTTTAAAACAATCCCATTTGTTTTGGGTTCAAATTCTCATATTCCAGTTTCAACGCTGCTTTCATTTCTAGTAAGTTGCCTGCCGCATCTCCGCCTGAATTATTGTTAAAAATCACACCAACTTCTTTAGCCTCACAAGATAATTTTTCCACAGCTTCACTTAAATCTGTAATTTCTTCTTTATTATAACGATATAAGGTGCGCTTTTTACGCCAATCTTTGTCATTTGCCATCCATCCCGCAGCATTACGTCCATGAAATCGAAATAGTACAAATTGATCATTCGTCACATAAGGAAAAAATGGCACTGGATTCGTAGGAATTTGCGGCTCATCGACCACAACTAATGAAAATTCATTTGTTTTCATGAATGACAATGTTTGTTTAATATATTTTGCTGTGTACCATGAACCATTTCGTAATTCTACCGCAATTGGGAAATCGGCAAACCAACGGCGAATTTTTTCCAAATACTGAACGTTTTCTTTCGTACAGGCAAACGTTCCCGAAAATTGAATCAAGAATGCAAAGAGTTTACCACTTTCGCTCATAGGGGTCATACTTGTTAGAAAGGCTTGAACCATTTCCTCTTCATTTTGATAATACTGCTGCCATTCCCCTTGACAGCTGATCCCACTATACACTTTCATCACAAAACGAAAATCATCAGGGACTGATTTAGTCCATTCTCTAACAGACTCTTGCTTTGGAATACCATAGTATGCTGTATCCATCTCAACTAAGGGTAAGTAACCTGCATATTCATATAAAGTAGAACGCTTTTTTCCAGTTAACTTGTCATGTTCATTAAAAGAAGTCAGACCTAAACGAATCATAGAATATTTTGTCCTTTCTATTCTTATTCAAACCACTATTACGTACATATAGTTAAAATGATTATTTATCTATTATTTTATACTAAAAAAGACTAAGACAAAACAAAAAGTTGTCTTAGTCCCAAAATTGCTCTGGTTCTGTAAGTCTATTGACTTTTTTTCCATTTCATATTTGCTTCGCAATACGTTTGACCATCAATTCGAATTTCATGCCGGGTTATTTTTCCTTCTTCACTGTCAAGCATTTCATAATGGCTCTCTACTACTTGACCATATTCTACTTCTTTATCAAATTTCACATTGATAAATGTCGGTTCATGCGTACTTAAAAAGTCATAGCCTAACACATCTAGCAACCAATTGAAGTAGATGGCATTATTAACATGCTGATTTCCATCAATATCAAAGTAACGTACACGATAAGGTAAAAAATCACCATTTTCTACTTTTTCGATTTTTTCGCTACGGTAAATCTTCTTGATTTTTTCACTTTCATACGGCTCAATGATTTCAGGAAGAACACTGCTCATTTTACGATTTTTTGTATCCATCAAAACAAAAGTAGATTTGATTAGCACGCATTCGTTTCCTTTTTCATCATGAATCCAAAAATTCCGATAACAAAAATATTTATTATACGCGATTGCTTGAGTCGTAACAGAGATGCTTTCTCCAACTTTAGGTAAACGCGTGATATGGATCTCATAATTAGTAATAACCCAGCCTAGGCCAAATGATGCAACAAAATCAGAACCACGGTCTAAAGCATCGCTTTGTTCTTCAGAAGTTTTGATTACAACGGCCAACATTGCGGGAATAGTCATTTTTCTTGTAATATCTCCATCGTAGTAGGCAACTTCATATGGAGTTGTAAATTTTTTTGCCACTGAATCTCCTCCTGTTTTGCTTATTCAACTGTCTAAATTATAACATAAGATGCTGAATCAATGACAAAAAAATAATGATGAACCAAACTCATTTGAACGAATTAAAGCTACTTAGACTCATTTCTAAAATATATACCCAAAAAAATATTTTTTATACATTTAAATTGTTTTATATATATATTTTTAAAAAAACTTTTCAAAACAGAAGTTTATATTCTCCTGTTTTAAAAAGTTTTCCAGTCGTACCTATTTGTCAAAAAAAAAACTCTATTAACTAATTTTTTCACACTATACGTGACCAGTGTTGCCATAGCCAAGCACTTCATTCAATAGATCCAAAAGTGTCTCCATCTCTATCCCTCCAAAAAATTAGTTGATTCTAAAAGAATAATACCATACTATTATATAAAACTAGAACTATAATGCATAAACATAGAGGGGAAAAATATGAGAATCAAAGGAGACATCATCCGAACAGTAAGAAAACAGAAAAAATTGTCGCAAGTGACCTTAGCCGCTGGAATTTGTACACAAGGAACCGTTAGTAACATTGAAAATAAAAATGTCTGTGATAGCCTTGAGATTCTTGATGCACTATGCAAAAGATTAAACCTTAGTTTAGAAAGCGTCTTAGACGATAATGACGAAAAGAAGCTGACTTCTTTATTAAATAATGTAGAAGAATTGTGCAATACATTCAAACATAAAGAAGCTCACTCACTGCTAAAAGACACGTCAATCGACATTGCCGACTTCCAAAACAAAGAGCTGGAAGTTCGCTGGTTTTATTTTATGGGTATCACTAATTTACTCGGTTACAACAATACTACGGATAGTTTATTTTATTTTTACAGAGCTGATGAACTTGGCGATTCAAATTCAATTTATGCCATTCTTTCCGTCAATAGTTTGGGGATTGTCTATGAAATGGCTAATGAGTTAGATAAAGCACAGGTTTATTATGAGAAATCGATCGATATGTTAAACAAAATGACGATAAAAATGCCTATCGAAGCGACTAAGGTATTTTTCAATACCGCAAAATTTTATTCATTGATCAAAAATTATGAAACAGCTTTTGATTTAGCTTCTGAAGGAATGCTATTAAATCAAACGTATCAATCACTATATATGCTAGATCTTTTAGCATATGAAGCAGCTTTTAACGACTTTATGAAGTCACCAGAATTACTTGCTCCTGATTTTAATAGTGCAAAAGTTTTTGCTGCCTTTAATAACAATCAAAATTTATTATCTGTGATTGCTAACGATGAGAAGACATTGACTCGTTAGATCAATAGTTATTGTAGAATCGCCAGTTAAGACCATGTATCCACCATGTTCTTAACTAGCTTTTTTTTATTGGTAAGATGAGATACAGCTCTTTTTTTAAGAACCTTTTTCACAAACGTTTCCTATTTTTTATTATTTTAAAAATAGTTGCATATCATTGGAATAATATAAAATGCCGTGTTACATTTACTATTGTAAGCGCTACAAAATACTTTTAGGAGGAATTACAATGAAAAGAACAATGCTCAAAGCAGTCCTTACACTTACTTTATTAGCTGGAGGTTTATCTGTTTCAGCTACTGTTACTCATGCCCATGGGTATGTTTCGTCCCCAGGAAGTCGTGCCTACTTTGGTAGTAGTCAAGGTGGAAAAATAAATAAAAACGTTGGTCGTGCTGAGTGGGAACCTCAAAGTATCGAAGCAACTAAAAATACTTTTACTCCAGGAAAATTAGCCAGTGCAGGCGTTAGCGGATTTGAACCCTTAGATATTCAGACTGCTGATCTTTGGCATAAAACAGATATTGCAACTGGTCCACTTGCAATCAATTGGACTTTGACAGCCCGTCATAGAACTTCTACGTGGGATTACTATATGACCAAACAAGGATGGAATCCCAATCAACCTTTGGACATCAAAAATTTCGATTTAATTGGCCGTATTGATGACAAAGCAACGATTCCAGCAGCCTCTGTCAATCATACCATTACAGTACCTAGTGACCGCAAAGGATATCATGTGATTTATGCTGTTTGGAACGTTTACGATACTACAAATGCTTTTTACCAAGCAATCGATGTCAACGTAAAATAATAAATAAAGCAAACAATAAGGAGCCAATCATATGAAAATCAAACAATTGATCCCTACTTTTTTAGTAGTTTCAGGTATTGCTGCAACTATTTTTTTCACAGCAACTCCTGCTGAAGCTGCAGATTCAGCCAGTGAAATGGTCAGTGTAGCAAATAAAAAAGTCCTTGTTGGCTATTGGCATAATTGGGCTTCGAAAGGTAGAGATGGCTATAAACAAGGTACTTCTGCAAATATTTCATTAGCAGAAGTGAATAAAGCCTACAATGTAGTCCCAGTATCCTTTATGAAGAGTGATGGTATTAGCCGAATCCCAACTTTTGCACCATACAACAAAACGGATGCAGCTTTTCGTCAAGATGTAGCATTACTTAACAGTCAAGGGCGTGCTGTCTTACTTGCTTTGGGTGGGGCTGATGCTCATATTCAATTAAAAACTGGCGATGAACAGGCTTTTGCTGATGAAATTATTCGACAAGTGGAGACCTATGGTTTTGATGGATTGGATATCGATTTAGAGCAATCAGCCATTACGGCTGGCGATAATCAAACCGTTATCCCAACAGCTTTGAAAAAAGTCAAAGAACACTACAGAGCCCAAGGAAAAAATTTCATCATCACGATGGCACCTGAATTTCCTTATCTAAAACCAGGTGGTGCTTATGAAAAATACATTACTTCCTTAGATGGTTATTATGAATACATTGCACCACAGTTATATAATCAAGGTGGCGATGGTGTTTGGGTGGATGAGATCAACAAATGGATACCACAGAGTAACGATGCTTTAAAATATGAATTCCTGTACTACATGTCTGACTCTATGATTCACGGCACACGAACATTCTTAAAAATTCCAAATGATAAACTTGTACTTGGACTACCAGCAAATGTAGATGGCGCTGGTAGTGGCTATGTAATCGATCCAACGGCCGTTTACAAAGCCCTTGACCAATTAGCAAAAGATGGTAATTCCATCAAAGGATTAATGACTTGGTCTGCTAACTGGGATGTTGGTACTAACGTAAATGGTGTACAGTACAATAATGAGTTTGCTACAAGATATTCTCGTATTTTACAATAAAAAATAAAAAAGAAGAGCCCAATCCTGTGAGATTTGTAGTGCCCCCAAAAAGTCTAACTTTTTGGGGTCGGTACAATTTAGGCTCTTCTTTTTTTATTTTTTTCCTCCACTACTGACTAAAACTTTGTCACTTTTGGATAAGTCAGTTGTTTTTTTCGTTCGATAAATCCCATCTTTTCTTAAATGATGATAAATCGTTGATGTAGAAATACCACAGCGTTTTGAAATTTCTTCTGTCGAAATATCTGTGTTGTGATAAAGATCAAGTGCTTTATTAACTTGGTTGACAAGTGGTGGCCGACCTAAAACAACCCCTTTTTTCTTAGCTGCACTCAATCCAGCCAGAACACGTTCCCGAATCAACTCTGCCTCCATTTCAGCAAATGCCCCCATGATTGTAAAAAAGAAACGCCCCATTGGTGTAGAAGTATCAATATTATTTTCAATACTAACAAAATGAATATTTCTTCGATCAAATTCTTCTAATAACCCAAGCAATTGCTTCGTTCCTCTAGCTAAGCGATCCAATTTAAAAATTACAAAAGTGTCTCCTGGTTTCAAAATAGTCAATGCTTTATTCAATTCATTTCGAAAACTTTTGCGTCCACTTTCATATTCTTTGAATATTTTGTCGACACCGTATTCCTTCAATGCTTGCTGTTGAGAATCAAATTTTTGATAGTGTGTGCTGACACGCATATAGCCAATGACTGCCATTTTATTCTCCCCCTATTCTCCTTAACCCCAACCAGTAATCTATTTGCTATACGACGTTTGTTGGATCAAAATAAATCGAGTGGTAGTAACCTTCTAAAGCTAATAATTCTTGGTGTGTGCCTTCTTCAACTATTCTTCCTTGATCCATGACTAAGATGCGGTCAAAATGTTTGATTGTATTTAATCTGTGAGCTACGATGATGCATGTGAAATCGTAGGTCTTTAAGCGATTCATTATAAAGTTTTCTGAAATATTATCTAAGGAACTGGTAGGTTCGTCCATTAACAGCAAGCTTGTTTCTTTTACCAATGCCCGAGCAATAGAAATCCGTTGCATCTGACCACCCGATAAGTTCATTCCACCTTCTGAAATTTGTGTTTCTAGACCTAAAGGCAAATTCATGATGATTTCATCCACTCTTGAATCAAAAATCGCTTGTTCTACCCGTTCATCTGTTGCCTCAGCTTGATTCAATACAATATTATCGTATAAAGAAGCGTTAAATATCGTTGGCTTTTGATTCACTATACTAATACATTTTTTTAACGAAACATCATCAATCTGCTTTAAATCAATATCGTTGAATCTTATCTGACCTGAAGTTGTATCGTATAATCCTGCTAATAACTTCAATAATGTACTTTTACCTGAACCACTTTTCCCAACAATTGCGACTTTGTCTCCATGCTCTATTTGAAAGGAAACAGAATGTAAAATCTCTTCTTCAAAGTAGCTATACTTAAACGAAACATCTTCGACGTTCACCGAATCAATTGCTGCTATGTTCTCTCCTTCAATCGCTAAACGAGGATTATCTTTTGCTTCTAAAATCTCATTTAATTTACCAAAGTACGAACGCAAAAGTAAAAACTCTGTATAGGAATCAAAGACAGTGACAATTGGCGCAATAAAAGCTCCAGATAAAGCGTTAAAACTGATAAGCTCTCCTAATGTTACTTGACCCTTCGTCACTTGAAACAGTCCTACATAAATCAGTACGATCGGCAAAATAAATTGAATCGATGTTTGAATTGTTCTGACCCATGTTGAAAAGCGATTTTTCTCTGCTCGTAACATAATTTGATTTTTGAATTCATTTCGCCATTTTGAATAGAACTGATTTTCAGATCCTGATGATTTAACGGTCTCCATTCCTTCAAATAATTCTACCAAAATCCGCTGAACTTTTGATTGAGCAATCAGTTCTTTATTTGTAATACTTTGTACTCGTTTAGAATTAACAACTGAAATTGCCCCCATCATAAACGCACCAAAGATAGCAATCAGGGTTAATTTTAGTGATAAATTGACCATTAAAATTAAATAAATGAACACAAATAGAAAGTCCACTGAGATTGTCAGCATTCGTTGACTCATAATTTGCTGGATGATCACGCTGAGATTCGCCCGAAAAATCAAATCTCCCGTTGAACGATTGACAAAAAATCGTAATGGTAAATGAATGATTTTTTTCATAAATGCTTTCATTAAGGTTAAATCGAATAAATTTTCTAGTACAATCAAAACTAACCCTCTTGCCACTTGTAGCAAATAATAAGCGATAAAAAGAATAACGATCGTTGAACTGATTTGAAAAATGTTTGTAACAGCGACATTAGAGTTATCAATGATCATTTGTGTTAGTCTAGGAATAGCAATTGTCACCATTTGGATCAAAAGAGTTAGGGCGATAAACATGGCAACTTTTGCTTTTTGGTCAGTTAATATTCCTTTTAAGATCAGCCAAGTAGCATTTTTTTTGTTCTTTCGTTGCGTGATCGTAACGTCAACATCAATTAAAATCAAGGCGATATTAGAGAAACTTGTTTCAAACTCAGATCTTTTTATTTTTTTTCGACCACTTGCGGGATCAAGAATCGTTGCTTCTTTAGCTGTTAATTTCTCTAATACAATATAATGCCGTTCTTCCCAAAAACAAATTGTTGGTGTTACTTGTTCTTCCAAAATTTCTAGATCCAGTACTCGAATCGCTTTCGTTTCAATTCCTCGATCTAATAAAATTTGATTTAAATTTGTCAGTGTATTTCCACCTTTGGGAACACCGTACACATCACGGAGGTGGCTTAGCGTCACATTATCATCATAGTAGTTCAAGACCATTGTCGTACAAGCTAGCCCACATTCACTATGTTCACTTTGTTCAGTAAATGGCACTTTTTTCGTCAATATGATTCCTCCTTATTCCATCGGTAGTTTCAAAGTTAGTATGTCGGCTGCTTGATTTGCATTATGGAGCCGTAACAGTTGATGGCCGATCCCGGCTAAACCTGTAAATAAACCATATTTGGGAATTGTCGGCAGCCCTTCAAATGTATAGTTTTCTTCAAGCATTTTCTGATATGCTTTCTTTCTTTTTCCTTCAATAGCTTCTTTTTGTTGTTTAGTCGCCCAAGTCGTTTTTCCATATTCGATCAAGAACTCTAAATCACCAAAATTACCATGACATAAACAATCATCTCTTTTTTCTTGTTTGATTAAACGCTCCGCTGCAATTTGAACTTCTTCAGGTAATCGTGAATCTTCAAATCCGTTACTTAATAAATCTAAATAAGCTAAACCAATTCCAGTAGAACCATAACACCACAAATCATTGACCATTGGAGGAATTGGACGCAAATCTAACCATCCTTTTTGAGCAGGGTCAAAAGTTGTTCTTTCATTTACTAAACATTCTTTGATCAATAGTGTGACCTCGGAATCTTTTTCAACTTTCAAAAGACTGTTGGCGGCATGGATCAGCCCTGAATAGCCGTGAGCAAACCCTCCTTGAGTGATTTTTGCAAGATCAGTATCTAAAAGCAACTTCTTAGCAAATGCAAAATAACTCTCTTTGTTTGTTAATTGATATAAATGAACAAATACTTTAACGATCGATGCCGTACCGCCATTCCAATCATAGCTTTCAATGGTTTCTTTCTGATATCTTTCCATATACCGCATTGCAATTGACTCCGCTGCGTTAATCAACTTAGAATCATTATTATATTTATAGGTATAAAGTAATGGATAAACTGCAGCAAAGGAACCATAAAAAGCTGAAACACTGTCCACATAATCTTCTTCAAGTTTCAAGACTAATGCTTCTGCTAATTCGTATGGCTGCTGAAATTTTTTATCTTTCGTAATATGATATAACTCGCTAAAGTACAAGTACATTCCGCTAATTCCGTCATAAAAATTTTCATTCATAACATTGACCACATAATTGTCTGGTGATGTTTCTTCAATATCTTTCCACGCAATTGATTCTACACCTAAAAATGCAGCTTCAAGAACTGTTTCACCAATAGCTACTGCTCCATCTAGAAAGTTGACTTGAGGAACTTGTTCTTTGAGCGGAACTATTTTTTCCTGTAAATCTGTAGAATGATACAAGCCAAATGATGTTTTTAGATAATCTAGCTGTTGCTCTTCTTCCGTTTTGGAATATTCCTTTAGTCGCAAGATTTCAAGATCAATCGCTTTTTCTGGGTACATATTTTTGATGATTTCACCTTGACTAGCTATTAAATTTTTTGTATTTGTCGGATTAAAGAAAATCGGCACATCGTGTTGTAGCATATCGCGCACTTCATAAGGAACTGGCTTTGAATTTGAATAGCCATGCATCCACAAATTTTCGAATAGTTTCTCACGCTCGATATAATCGACCATACAACTAGGATGAGTTGAATAATCCAATAAGTCTCCATAGCTTTGCGTTGTTTTAATCACATTGCGGACTAAGTAATCTGAAAACGTCTTTTCTGCTAAATGCGCCAATGTTTCTCTATTGTTCATCGCAAATGCTGAAAATTCTTTAAATCCCTCAATGATCGTTTCGATATAAGGTACAAAATCAACTTTTTCACCTTTGAACAAAGGAATATTTTCAGCTGCGTCTGTGATATGTTCTTGATACATAAACTGCATATTGACTGAATCAAAATTAATGAGTTTCAAGACTTTATAAGGTAATTTTTGTTCTCCACCACTAAGCGCACTCAATTGAATTCCCTTTGACGTTCCTTCAACATCCGCTTCCGCCCGCTCTTCAAATAAATAAATTGGAACTAAGCCGCTCATTACTACGGATTCACCATTTTCTTGCATGACTTTCACGATTGCATTTTCACTATCCGGCATTGGAAAATGATTTTGAATGATTGTTTCAAGATCGATCAGAACTGGGTATTTCCCGAAAGCAAGTACATTTTCCAAATGGAAATCGTTTCCATTCAATAAATAAACTAATGCTACAGTTTGTCCAAATTGACGATAATAATGAGTAAGCTCATCTTGTGATAAACATTCAGAATACACTAAACATTCTTCAAAAGTATATTTTTCTTTCACTATTTTTGTGGTTAAATAAAAATTAAATGCGGTCTCCATTTCATTGATTTTCTGAACAAATTGATCAAAACGCTCACCAATCATTAAGTTCTTTGGTTTAAAAACAACATTGATTTCGTTACTGAATGTTAGGATCGCTACTGATTTCCCTTGGTCATGAGAATCTCCTGCTCCCATTTTTAAGCCGCTTAATGACATTGGTTTTTCTACTTGAAAAACTTGGTTCAGCTCTGTTTCACTTTCAGCTAGTGCTTGCAATAACTCTCGAAAGTTGACAAGTTGAAAATCGATTGTCTCAGCGTAAAGCCTAGTTAATACTGGATAATGATTAAAAAAATCAAGCAATTTTTCACGTGTATTAAAACGAGCGATCAAGTATTGTTTGAATCCTTCCTTTTCATTTAATGACTCTGAAAAAGACAGCTTCTCTTTTTCTACATGTAAATCATATACAAATGTACGTAATCCTATGTCCATAAAACGATTGATCACTTCGCCAACAAAATTTTCCATAGCCGTTGGTTGAATCTGTAATGTTGGAAAATCCGCTACTATTTGTTGTAGTTCTTTTTCAAAATAATCAATATGCAAACGTAACGCGTACGTAAAATTGGCTTTTTCTTCATCAAAAACATCTTCGGATAAATAGTCTTCTTGTGAGAATATCATTTTTGTGGTTTGCATCCATTGTTCCTTAGAAACAGCTGTAAAAATATATTCTTTTTCATCTGTAGTTAATTCTTTTATTGCTAAACCAAAGTCCTCCTCCGTCAACGCTAATGACTCTAAGATTTCTTTAAATCGTTCATCTGTCACAGTAGTAGGGCGCTTACGCCACTTTTTATAATTTTCAATTTGCCCTTTAGGAAAAATCATATTATTGTTTTTATAATATTCTTGTAGAATTTCGTATCGTTGGCGAATAGATGTGCTTTTAGCAAGGTTTTTTAGACTCATGTCAAACTCCTTTTGTTCTTTTATTTATGTAAAATTTCTTAGGTTAAAAACAAGTGCTAGACAAGTTTCCTATCAAGAGGAACTCGTCTAGCAACTTGATTATTTTAAATTACCATCCGCAACATCTTGAAGAGCAGCAGCTATAGCTACATCTTGTAGAGTAACAGCTACTTGATGATGATGATGATGAAGACCAACTCCATCCAAAGAAGCTCCCTTGAACTTTATTCATTTCTTCCGGTGTTAATTCTTCAAAAGATTTTCCAACTTTTTTCTCAGCTTGTTTGTTCATAGTGTGTTTTCCTCCTAAATGATTAATATTTTGAGATAATAAATGTGCACTTTTATTATCATTTATTTAAAATAAATTACTATTAAAGCAATCTATCTTAAAACATTTTTTCTTCCCTACCTCAGCTTAAATAGTTAGCCTGATAATAGTGAATTTGTTGGGTTCGATTTTAAATTTGGTCGGTGTAGCTCCCGTTGAATACCCTCTTACCATAGGCTCAATTTCATACTCTCCTGGTGCCAAGTAAATACTGATTTGGCCAAAGGTATTAGAAACTACCGTTGTTTCAAATGCCGTACCTTGCGTACAAGTGATATTATATTCCAACCCTTTTAGCACCTGTTTTGTATCATTACTTGAAAGGTAGACTAGAGCACGTCCTTGTTCTTGTTTAGGTTTATTGTAAAAAACTGATTCTGCAATTTCTTCTGCAACAATATTTTTAGTTTGCACTGGAGCATCAAGATCATAACCATCTGGGGCTTTTGTTTCCGTGATCGTCACTTCTCCTGCTGGTAAATCTGGAAAGAACAATTCACCTTGTATATCTGTGACTCCACTATGACTATTTCCAGCTGAATCAATTACTTCAAACTCAGCATTTGATAAAACAGTGTCTGTTTCATAGCCGTCATCATCTTTTGCATATTTTGTGATTTTCAAACCACCTAAGTTTTCTTTTTTGATATTCGCATGCCTAACTTCAGCTATTTTTCCTGATTCAACGGTTACTTCATAAAATGTTGAATCTTGTTCATAACCAGGAGGTGCTTCAATTTCGATTACATAGTATTTTCCTGGTTCTAACTCATCTAAAAGAATTTCTCCCTTAGCGTCTGTCGTATACGTTCCTAAGAGTTGATTGTTATTATCATAAATTTCAAACACTGCATCTTTTAAATAAACTGTTGGATCAGACTCTTTAACATATTTGATGATTTTTAAAGCACCTGTCGTAGGTACTTCTATTTTTTTATTGATTACATCAATGGAGGCTTTACCATCTGGATCTGCTTTAGATAATGTAATAAATTTTGGTGTTGTATCTAATTCATAACCTTCTGGTGCTTTTGTTTCGATCACTTTATATATGCCGTATGGTAAATCACTTAATTGACCGATTCCATTTGCACTTGTTGTGATTTTGCCAACTAGCTGATCCGTTGCATTATATACATCAAATTCAGCTCCTGCTAAAACAGTTCCTGTTTCATCTTTTTTCACTACTTCGAGATTTCCTGTTGTTTTTTCTTTTTTATTCTCAACAGTCACACTGATCACACCATTTGGATCATCTTTGGACACTGTGATTGATTTTGGTGTTGCATCTAATTCATAACCTGCTGGTGCTTTCGTTTCAATAAGCTGATACTTACCAAATGGTAGATTTTTCAGCGTCCCAACTCCGTTAGCATCCGTTTTAATAGTACCGACAACCTTATTATTTGCATCGCGAACCTCAAATTCAGCTCCTGCTAATGCTTTTCCTGTCTCATCTTTTTTGATGACTTCAAGGGCTCCAGTTGTGATTTTTTTCTTGTTTATTACAGTAATCGTTGCTTTGCCATTTGGATCTGTTTTAGATAGTGTGACATATTTTGGTGTCGCATCTAATTCATAGCCCTCTGGTGCTATATATTCAACTACTGTATATCTGCCATATGGTAAATCCTTCACAACAGCGATTCCATTAGCGTTTGTTGTAACTTGTCCAACAAGGGTGTTATTGCCCCCTAACACTATAAATTCGGCTCCCGCTAAAACTTTACCATTTTCATCTTTTTTGATTATTTCTAGTTCACCAGTCGTAATTAGTTTTTTATTCATTACGCTAATCGTCGCTACTCCTGTGGAAGAAACAGTAACGTATCTCGGTGTTGTATCTAGTTGATAACCATCTGGTGCTTTAACTTCGATCAACTTGTAGGTTCCATATGGAAGATTTCCCAATGTTGCTATTCCACTGGCATTTGTTGTAATCCTGCCCATAAATTGATTATTTGAATTATAAACATCAAACACTGCTCCGGATAGAGCTTGGTTACTTTCATTAGTTTTAATGACTTTAAGACTACCTTTTTGACTTGGCAGTGGTATATTACATTTCTTTAAACAAACAAGCTGCCCTGGTAAGAAAAGTGTAAAGTAAGTTGGGCTTGTTTCTAATTGATAGCCCGTTGGTGCTTTCGTTTCACGAATTGAATAAGAACCAAGAGGCAATGTTCTTGTTTCAGCAATACCGTTATAGTTTGTTTGAATCACTTGAACTGCACGGTTAAAACTATTATATATAGTAAATTGTGCACCAGATAATTTCGCTTTCGTGTGATCATCATATTTGACTACCTGAACGCCCCCACGTAATACTGGAGCGAAAAATCTAGGTGTTACTTTTTGTGGTGTAAAGAAACTCCTCTGCGTTGATGATAAGTAATCATTTGATAGTGAATTTTCTGGTTGATTAGTCGTCACTGACGTCGTTGACCAAGAACCACTGATTTGAGTAGCTGCTTCAGCTTGCTTTCCACCTAATACGCTGATAGTGATTAAAATTAAAACGAGTGAATAAAATAAATAGCTAATTTTCTGTTTCATACAATAAAACTCCCCCAACAAATTTAATTTTTGAAATTTCTAAATGCTACGTTTAGTACGTAATAAACCAAATAAATAATTTGACCATACGGCTCAACTCCTCTCTTTTCCAAATAAATCCAAAAACAATTCGAATTAATTTAAAATTCTTTTCATTATCTACTAGTTATTTAATGTTTTTGCTATAATAACATAAGTATTACAAAATTTTTCACTAGGTAAATTATTTTATACCACTAGAGAGGAGAACTATTTTTGAAAGATTATGGAACTTTAATAAAGCAAATTCGGCAAGGAAAAGGGCTCAGTCAAAAAGATATCTATGATGGGATCATGACTAGACAAACCTATTATTTAATTGAAACAAATGTCAGCATGCCTTCTTTTGATAAATTTTTAAAAATACTAGAAAAACTTTGTATTTCTGTTGAAGAGTTTCTTGAGTTACTCGATCCTGAGACGTATCCAACAATCAATCATTTATATCATCAATTAAGCCAAGCTGTTTTTAAAAAAGATCAACAAGTATTGGATTCTATAATCAAAAAATCTCATCAAATTTATACAACGACCAACAATAAAAAGTACTTCCATTTAAACTTGATCACACAAGCAATGACTTATGCAAATAACGGAAAAATTGTACCTGATGACCTTAATACTTCGAAAAAGTTAATGCAACCAATCAAACAATATTTGATTGGTATCGATAAATGGTATCTTTATGAGTTAAAGTTGTTAAATAATTCCTTGTACTGTTTTGACTTGTCAGAGGCTATCGCTTTAGGAACTTTGGTTGGAAAAAAGATTGATACGCTTAGTAGTATGGAACAATACCAAGAAATCAAATTGAGAATCTATTTAAACCTTTCCTCTTTATGCTTAAATTACCAACATTATGAAAAAACTTTATTTTTTTCTGCATTGGCAATAGAAAATGCTCAAACTGACTATCGTCTATTTGAAATGATTATTGCCAATTTAAATTATGAGATTGCTCAAGTAGCCATAAAAAAACAGCCAGTGAATTCTCAAATCACTCATTATCTTGCTATTTTAAAAAGTTTAAATTATCAAACAACCGTAAAAGAATACAAAAATTTCCTGAAAAACAACGTAATTTATTAATATTTATTTGTTTTTTTATTTATTTACAACTAATAACCAAAGTTATTTATTTTGTAATCCCAACTATAAGGTCTAGGTGAAGTAATGGATTCCCCACTATTCTCTTTCCCCAAATCAGACGTGATGAACATCGTTACCCAATACTCATGATCTATTTGATAATCCAACACGGCTTCATTGGACTTTATCAAAGCTGTTGTGTTACTCGATAAATGCGTTTGGTTTAAGTTTTTATTTGTTGTCGTTGCAATAAAACCAAAGAATTTATAATATTCTGGTATTAAATCGGTAACTTTTAGTTCTTTTTGCTGTTTTGCTAATACTATTTCATATTTAGTAAAAAGCTCTGCTGAGACTTCTGTTGAAGTATCCTTTGTGGTGCTTTCAGAAATTAAATTCAATTTTTGGTGTGTGTTATCAACAACCGCTTGGTAGAATCCCTTTGAAGGAATAACCAACTCTGAATTTGGGGTGAGCACACTTTGCCTAATATTCAAAAGAACAGTTTTCTTTTCTGATATTTTTTTGTTTGTAACAACTATTTGTTGATGTGCATACGTATTAGAATCTGCTACGAATTT
Source organism: Enterococcus sp. AMC1252 (assembly GCF_058216515.1). NCBI lineage: Bacteria > Bacillati > Bacillota > Bacilli > Lactobacillales > Enterococcaceae > Enterococcus > Enterococcus sp. AMC1252. The sequence continues at coordinate 778,613 of NZ_CM177097.1, read as the reverse complement.
AAAATGAGCTTTAGTGCTTGCTGTTGTTAGACCGTTAATATCAATTAGTGTTTCATATTTTTGGTCTGCTTTTAAACGTTCTTCCACAAAGTAATCTTGATCAGCTTTCCACGGATGAACTACTTTTTTAATATTGTTTGAATGAAGTGAAAAGTGATCATTTACAGTATATTGATCTTTGCCATAGTTAAAATCAAATAATTCAGTCCTATCATCTATTTCTTCTCCATGTTCATTGTGTAATTTTTTTTGTAAGCTGACGATAATTGGTTTGACTTTTGGTACAACAAATTCGGTGTGTTTCATCGTATCGTTGTAATCTTTATAAACAATCGTTGTCTTCCCGTTTGTTGCTGCTAATCCATTAGTATCGATAATATTTGGCTTTAATATTTCATTTTCAGCATTTACCCGATACTTAATTTCAGCAAACATAACATCTTCATCCGGATCATTAGAAACTGGTTTTTTTAGAGCGCCAACATTCCAATTAATCGTAGGTCTTCCCAGCACATTTTTAATTTCAGTAGTCCCTTGAGTAGCAGTGACACTTCCATCCATTTCAAAACCTAGACCCATTGGATCAACGACAAAGCCTGATTTAATGGCTCCAACGATTTCCCCTGCGATTCCGCTAAGAATATCCTCCAAGTTATCGGCCGTTGCTGAAAAACTTTTATCTTCAGAAGAAGCAATTTCTTTCATCGTTTGATTTCCAGTTACTACTTCATCATCTTGTGAGGTAGAATCCATATCCACACCGATTGTATAAAAATCATCCACCAAGTGTTCACCATTTGGTAGTTTCTCATTTTTTGTAATCGTGGCTTCTGCTATTGCACTGTGCGCATGATTAGCCATTAATCGATTTTTCGAGTTTGACGGCATTTGTTCATATTCAGGATAAAAAGCACCGATACGGTATTTAGCACCGTTTCCATAATAATTCCCGCCATCCTTATTGATATAACTATAATTAAAATTTTCTTTTGGAATAGTCTTAACACTTTCGTAATAGTCATACCCATTGTTTAAATAATCAAATTTCTTCATAGCTACTAGCTGATTGTAAGGGGCAGTTGGTGGATAGCTATATGTTGGTACCCCATCGGAAATTAAGACGATTTTCCTTTTTTCTCCATTCGCTTGAGCCATCACTTCTGTTGCAGATTTAATACTGGCTTGCGTAAAGGTTCCCCCATTTCGTACTGGCTCTAACCCTCTTATTTTGTCGATCAATAATTGTTTATGTTTTGAATCTACAAACTGATTGCTCCAACCACCTTCATTAAAGGTATAATTCGTTACTACTGTGTTGTATGTAACCAGGGCAATTCTATTCACATAATCTTTTCGTAAAACTAACTCTACAAACTTTTCAGCAGCCACTTTTGATTTGGCCATTCGATTATTTTCATTCATACTCCAAGATGTATCCACAATTAAAACAATATCTGTTGGCGGTGGTGGAAATTGATTTCGCCCTTCAATTCGCAGTGTTATGTCCCACTGATTGACCATACCTATCACCGGTTCTGCCGTTTTATTTAGACTCAATTGTCCAGGTTTCAATACTGTTTTTTTTGCAGCTTTAACAGGGGCGTTCGTGTACAATAACGAAGTTTGTACAATATAAACAGACCCAAACAAGCACAAAACAAGCATGATCCATCTTAAAAATTTTAATTGCATTTTTTTCTTCAAAACGGCATCTCCTTCCAATCCAAAATAGGTGTAAACTACTCATTGACTGTCTGTATTTTTAACAGATCATCTATTTGTAAAAGAGGCTGAATAGTCGGTGTTTTTCCATTCCACCAAGCATCTCTGTATGCAAATTTAGTTGCGCTGATTCCTTCTGCTTTGATTTCAAAGGACAATATCGCACCTTTATATTGATCTGTGATATGTGCCTGATTCATTTTTACTTTAGTAAATAAATTAGTTGTACTCTCATTTTTTTTAAGTTTTTGCTTATAATAAAAATAACCATCTTTGCCATCGATCCAATCCGTTAAATTGTAATCAATGCTTAAAACAGGATCTGGTTCTTCAGCTGTTGCTGGTAGTAGTGTAATTGAATCATTTGGCTGCTTCTTTGTAATAATCGGCAGTGCCAGTACTCGTATAAAACTTTCTTGTTCTCCAGTATTTTTTATAGCTACTTTTTTCGAATAGTCTTTTTCTGGTTCAAATGATGTTGGCGGATCGAACTCTTCTACTATGGATGTTTGAAAATTGCCTACTCCAAATTCATTCTGTTTTTGATCCCAATCAGTTAATGCTGCATACGTTTGATACAATCCAAATGAAAGACTAACAAGCGCTACTAAAAAACTAGTAAATAAACAAAGTTGTTTAATACTTAAATATTTTTTGGAACCCTGCTTTTTTTTCACCCACTATCCACCCCCTTTAGTCACTTAACCGATCATGATACAAATCGTATAGCTCTCCAGAACTCCCAATATTCCAAGTACTTAAAAGTACTTTTGTTCCATCATGCGCATCCATCACTGGGTTTAATTGATACAGAGCACTCTTGAATTTGTTGGGTGCCCCTGCACTTAATTGAACATTTTTCATGACTGGCTTACTTATTTCGCCAGGTTGGAGCAGTTCAGAATAATAAAAATAACCATTTTTATATAGCCAGTAATCTCTCGTCCCTGTTAGCGGTTTTGAATTGTAGACATTTTCTGGAAAGAGTAATTCAAACCAACGTAATTCTGTTTTTTTTCTATTACTGTCTTTAAACTTATACATCTCCGTTCCAGTAAGTATGTTCGGAACGATCGCTTTTTCTGTAATCAAGTTCTTTCCTTCATGTAAGTAGGTTCCACCTGCATTGACTGCTGGCTGCCATGATTCTGTGTGTTTTTTGTCAACTATTGGTAACACCTCATGTGGAGAAACGGCTAAATTACCATTACCGGTTTGATCTGTGGTATCTATTTTGAATGTCAATAAATACTCATATAAACTAACTCGGACAAACGCGGGGATGTTTCCTGTATTTTTGACTTGTATGACTTTTTTTGTTGTTACCGCTGGCTGCCACTCAAATTCTGGTTCAAATTCTTCTATGATTTCAGCTGACAACCTTGAACCAACAAAGTGATTAACCTCGCTGTCTTCTGAGACAAACCAAGCATATGTACTTCCTAGAACCATCAAACCAGAAAAGAGAAAGGTACAACTCGCAATGATCAGTTTGATGTTTATTTGTGCCGTTTTCTGTTTTCTTCGTTTGTTTCTTTTTAAGGATTTTTTTTTATCCTTTTTCATGCTGTACCGCCTCCCATCATTTGATCGTTCTAAGAAACACAACATGTATTTTTCTGTTTACTGCTGCTTTCGTTTGCGTCTCATTGGTTTTTTTTCCTGTTTTTTATGTTTGATAATCAATAAAGAAACCAATATCAAAAACAACCCTATACATGAAAAAAGTAATGCGTTGCGCCATTCTTCACCTGTACTCGGAAATTTCATCCTATTTATTAACCGTTCTAAAAATGGTTTTCCTGGTTCATCTGGATCAAATGTATCCGGTAAAGTTGTTTTTACTGCTTTAAAATGCCAGATATTTTCTACCACATTCTTTTTAAAAAAATCTCTATTGGTATACATTTTTCCATCTAATTCAAAATGGGCTTCCAACATTCTGGTATCGCCGCCTTTGAATATACCTAGGTTTAAAGGGATTGATTTGTCTTGAAGATTTAGCGTTTTATTTATACCAGATAAAGGACCTTTGTATACTTCTTCCCCCTCATAGAGCAAGGTCATTTGGATTGCTTGAGATAGGTCTAATGAACCCTCGATGACCGTTGGTTTACTTACATTCATTGTTAAATGATAGGGAATATCTTTTTCAATATTGATGATGGTGATTTTTGTAGACCATTTTTTCCCTGGCGCTACATCTCTAATATCAACAAGGTATTGTCCATCATTTTTTATTTTAATCCCTTGATCATCACCAGCTACTATTCCAGGAGGAAGATCCGATTCAGAATGTACTTCAACAGGTTTTAAGGCAAGTGCTAGACTGATCAATAAGAATAATCCTGCCAGCAACCACATTTTCCCCCTGTCTCTTCTTTTCATCCTTCTTCCTCCTCAAAATAGATAGCTATTTCTAATTATTTAGCAGGGACTAATGCTTTCAAAGCCGCTGCTAAAGAATCATTGACGCCGGCTGGCAACCAATCATCAACAGCATCTTTATAAGCTGCAATTCCTTGACCGTTTACAGTTAGATCATAGATTAATTTACTATATTCATTACCTGCTGATCCCAATAATTTAACTGCATCCATCAATTGTGTTGTATTCATCCCTGGGTTTAGAACACTTGTGTAATAAAAGTAGCCATCAGCTGCATTGAAATACCATTTGTCAGCAACTTTGGGATCTGTCGTAATATTATTGAATGAAATTTGAATATTTCCTAACCCAGTTGCTGCGGGTGTATTCCAAATCAACGTTCCATCTGGTGTAAACGTTGGTGCATAAACTGGTGCTGTCGTCCATTCTTTTTCGTCAGCTGCTCTGTATTCTAGTGAGACATAGTTAAGCGTTGGCGTACCTGATTTTACTTTGATTTGATTTGTTGCATTACGAACAAACCCATCAATACCGCTGGCATAATACAATACGCCGCCTTTTTCAAAAGCATAACGATAGGTATAAGTTGTTTTTGTGCCAACTGTTTCAGCTTTTTCTTTGACTTTCAAGGTATACGTTCCAGCAAAATCACCTGCTGCTACAGTTATTTTTGGTGCACCAGTAGTGTCAAAAGTAGAGTCTGTGAAGCCTGCCGGAGCATCTGTTCCTGGTAATAAATAAACATTCTTACTTGTTTTTCCTTCAAGTTCAGCACCCGTAGTTGGCTTTGCTTGGTGGTCATTCAAAAGTTGCAGTGATTCGGCTAAAGAAACACGGATTAAAGTTTTGTATTTACCGATATTGGCAATCGCCACATCTTTATTTACTTCTGAACCTGGATCCCATTCGGTTGGTGGTTCAAATGTTTCCACCACTTCAATGTCTTTTCCAGTTGCAATTTGCCCTTCAAAGTGGTTGGTTTTTTGATCTTCGCTGGCAAACCAAGCAAACGTTGCCGCAGCAAGCGCAGCAAGTGCAAAACCGCTTGCTAATGCAAGGACTTTTTTCTTTCTGTTTTTATTCATTTCTCAAGTTCCTCCCAAATTCTTTTTATTATTAACTTTTTAACGATGGTGATGAAATTTATTATTTTCCCCTTATTAAAAAGCAAATACCTTTATTTATTTAAGATGTAATATCGGATAATCGTGATAAATCCAAAAACTGAAATCAAAAAAACAATCGAAATAATTAGGTTTTCACGTACAAAATTTAGAAAGACTCCCACTTTAGGAACGACTATAATTTTTTTCCCAACTACTTGTTTTTCATTAACGGGAACATCTTCTGCTAAGTTAGCATCCCCTTGTGTGATATAATAGGTACCTTTTGTTTCACCTAAGTGGTCTAGCTTTTCTTTGACTCTATGGGTCAAAAATGCTTGACTTGTAATACTTGGTCGAAACGTGATAATATCCCCCACTTCAGCCGCATTACCAGCAATGTTTTTTACAATAATGACGTCCCCAGAATGAAAACCGCCCTTTTGAGCTTTAGGATCTCTCGGTACCATTGAATCAGTTAACACACCAAAAAAACGATAACCTAAAATACTCTTATCTGTATTTTTAGTCGTTGCAAACATAATCGATCCAACAATCATAAATAGAATGAAACCATAAAATATCACATTGAATACTGATGTATATAAAGGATTTTTCCTCTTATGGTATTTAGCAGGCTGCTTTTTTTTAGACATTGGGCGTTGCTTTTTTTTCCTATTTTTAGAATTGGATTTATTATTGGCCGCCTTAGCTGTTGGTCTTGAACGATTTGCTATTTTTTTTTCGTTTACTTCATATTTTGATGTTGATTTTCTGCTCCTTTTTCTTTTATTTGGCTGTTGCTTCTTGCTTCGTTCTTCCACCATTTTTTGAACCCTCACTTTGCCTTGAACTTACCATAAACAATATCCTTCCATTTATAAGAACCAAGAAAACAACTAGTGTTTCAGCATTTTTTTGAAATTTGATTCAAGAAAAAAGACTACTCATCTAAAAAAAAGACGTCTTTTAAAGTGTCCAAAAAACTAATGATATTGAGAAAATCAACTAAAACGCAAAAAAAAAATACGCTTGAACGGATAAATCCATTCATAGCGTATTTCCAAGCGATTTTCTCTACAAAAAAATACAGGTGTTTCAGCTCTATAAAAATCATTAGTTTATTATAGAGAAAACACAATGTCAATAGCATTCTAATAATATTTTTTACTCTTTGTATTATCATTCTTAAAAGGGGGTGATTCAGATGATACAAGACGTTCCACTCAGTTATCAATAATTTAAAGACAAAACACAGTTCTTTTCACTAAGAACAATTCAACTATTAAAAGTATTAGAGGTGTTTATTAATGGCAGTTATCGGTTATATGCGTGTCAGCACGCACCAACAAAAATTTGATTCTCAACAAAAAGCTCTTGAACGATATGGGGTAGATTTTATTTACAAAGAGCGTGAAAGCGGCAGAAAATCATCCAGAAGTGAATTGAATAAAGTGTTATCCTCTCTAAAATCAGGTGATACTCTCGTTATTTTTAAGCTCGATCGCTTATCTAGAGGAACAAAACAGCTGTTGAACTTGCTCGAGGAGTTTGAACGAAGAAATATTCATTTCGTCAGCATCCAAAATAACATAGATACAACGACCGCAATGGGTCGCTTCTTTTTTACAGTTATGGGTGCGTTTGCCGAAATGGAGGCTGAATTGATTCGTGAAAGAGTGATCGCAGGTCTTGAAGCTGCTAGAGAAAATGGCAAGCAGTTAGGGCGACCACCACGTACAAAAGAGGTGAGCAAAGCCTTAAAGCTTTATGCTAATACGGATCTATCCGTTCCTGAAATTGCAAAAAAATGTAATGTATCCGTCCCAACAATCTATAATCATATCAGAAAACAAAACACACTCAGAAACGTGAACTAAAAATCTCACACAGTATTTACACATAAAAAACTAAGAACACTTAATTATTTCCATACACTTAACGTAGCTTATTCTTTAACTAAGTGGTACATACTAAAAGATAAGGACTGAAGTATAGATTATTCATCTCTGCTTCAGTCCTTATTACATCAACCGATAAGTTTCAACCCAATCACCGATGCTAAAATGATTCCTATAAAAATGATTCTGCGCCAGTCTTTGGATTCGCCATAAAAAATCATACCTAAGATAGCTCCTCCTGCAGCTCCAATCCCTGTCCAAATAGCATATGACACACCCATTGGTAAACTTTTCATAGCTAAATAAAGAAAAGCGAAACTACTACCAAAGGTGAGAACTAATAAAAATAAAGACTTTTTATCTTTATTTTGGTTAAAACGATTGATTGATCCTACGCCTAACATTTCAAAAATTCCTGCAACAATTAAGAATAACCAACTCATTTTTCGTTTGCCCCTTTCTCACCAGTCACAAATTTCAAGCCCATAACACCAACTAGTAGTACTATGATCAATAGAATTTTGGATATCTTAAATTCTTCTCCAAAAAAGAGTATACCTGTGATTACAGTCCCTGCCGTACCTAATCCTACAAATACTGCATATGCTGTTCCTACCGGCAAAGTCTCGCCTGCTTTTATCAACGCATAAAAGCTGATGATAATAAATACAACAGTCAACAAAATTTCCCACCATGTAGTACTATGCTTCATGCCAATAACCCATAATACTTCAAAAAAAGCACCAATCATTAATTTTATCCAATCCTTGCTCATGTAAAAACCTCCTAAATTTAAAAGCTAGCTCTTGACGCTAGACAATATTAAAAGCTGAAAGAGCTCATTCAACCTTGACAGAAAAATAGGAAAATATGGTTGTGGCTTTCTTTGCCACAAACAGATTTTATCTTTTTTCCGAAAGGTTAGCTCTTGACGCTAGATAACATTAAAAGCTGAAAGAGCTCATTCAACCTTGACAGAAAAATAGGAAAATATGGTTGTGGCTTTCTTTGCCGCAAGCAGATTTTATCTTTTTTCTGAAAGGTTAGCTCTTGACGCTAGATAACATTAAAAGCTGAAAGAGCTCATTCAACCTTGACAGAAAAATAGGAAAATATGATTGTGGCTTTCTTTGCCACAAACAGATTTTATCTTTTTTCCTAAAGGTTAGCTCTTGACGCTAGACAACATTAAAAGCTGAAAGAGCTCATTCAACCTTGACAGAAAAATAGGAAAATATGATTGTGGCTTTCTTTGCCACAAACAGATTTTATCTTTTTTCCGAAAGGTTAGCTCTTGACGCTAGATAACACTTTTTTAATAACATTCTGATTCAATTCAACTTGGACTTTCCAACATTAATTCATCACTTCCTAGCATTTACTAACATGTTTCAAAGTAACAAATAAAAAAAGTGCCAATCAACAATTCTATCAATGGCCTAAGAATTGTTAATCCACACTTTTATTGATAAACAGCCGGCGCTGCTTATCTAAAGTTATTTGATTTAGTTTATTAATTTATTGAAACTGTACTTCATTTTACTCCACAAAAAACAATTTGGCAATAACCTATTCTCGTCTTGTTTATTAAAAAAAACTTAATAATTTAATAATCCCACTAAAAAAACTGCCTAAAACCATTTTTTTAACCGTTTTAGACAACTATAATGTCTAACAATTCAATCATTTTTACTAATATCTATTTTAACCTTTTTTTGATAATAATTTTATCTTGTAAAAAGTGCAACTCAATCAGATTATTCTGAAAATTTTTGTCTCATGATTTTGTAAATCTAATCAACATATGATACACTTAGCTTATCAAAAAAAGATTCCTAGTGAATCGGTCAACGTTGATATTACTTACTTTAGGCGGTAGTAATGTCAACGTCTTTCTTTTGTCTATACAAATTATAACACACTAAAATCTTTTTGAAAATATCCGTATACTTGCCGTAATAAAAAGATCCCACCTCATAAAAGACGGGATCAATATACATTTAAAAGGACACATCCACAGATTTTTTCACCTATGCCAAAGCACCCATTGGATCCCAAGGCGCTAAAATAGTTGGTTCTTGTTTCCATACCTCTTGTAATTCCTGTGACAAGAATTCTTTACGAACAACAATCTGATAAGTGTATTCATCCATCCACTTATCACTCATAACAAAAAATCCTTTATCTCCGACTTTCTCACCCCAACTATTTTCCACTTTCCACTTGGTAGAAGTACCATCGACCATATCTACTCCTGTTAAAACCATCGCATGAGTCATTAAACTTTCGCCGAAATCTAAACGTTCCGCTTTCGTCATCGTGAAATCAATATCGAATAAATCATTCATATCATATGCATCTAAAGACATAATCCCGCTGTCTCTTGTAGAAGATTGCCCCACATCACAACCAAACCAAACTGATTCTCCTTGTTCTAATTGCGCTACTGCTAATTTTTTAAAGGTCGTCATATCCACATTGATATACTTTACTTCTTTGCCGCCTACGACATTCCCTAACATCTCTACCGTATAGGTTTGATTGTATGGTTTGTCTGCGGTTGGTGCATTGATTACACTTACATAGTCATCAAGGTTCACACCAACATATTTTTCATAAAATGATTGCGGCGTTAATTCTTGATCTAGATGATAATTTTTTTCTTCATCACGGTATTCAAAGTCAAATGTTTCAGGAGGAGTTCCTAGCGAGATGGCTAAAAAGTTATAGACTTCCCCTAACATCACTTCTTTAACTGCTTGAACCTCTACAGACGTTTTTCCTCCAGCAATCAACCCACGTAAAACTGTTGCATCTTTTCTTAGTTTCTTATTGAGATAATTGTTTAAGTCACGAGAATTTGAGCTGTTGCTACTTTCTGGCATAGCAGTTTTTGGCACAACACCATATTTTTGGAAAAGAGAAACGATCATATCCCACTGGCCACCATCTTGTTGTGGGGTCGCTAATAAGAAAGCTACTTTGCGACTATCTAACTCTTGATCGGCCGTTGCGATGATGTTTTCATAGAAATAGTTTGATTTTTCATATTTATCCCAGAAAAATGTATAGTTTTGAGAAAGCTCAAAATCTTTTAAATTAAAACTATTGATCATTTTGTGTCTAAATGTATTCAAGGCTGCAAACATCCAGCAGCGTCCACTTTGTTTTTGATTGGCTACTTTTCCAGTAGCTATATCAACTGAAAACACTGGGACATTATTTACTTCAGCACTCTGATTTTGCGCTGACGCAGTGATTCCATTTTTAATAACTCCGCGTTGTAAAGCATTTTGTTTATTATTTTCCATAAAGGTATCATGAAATTTTTGTGTTACTGTTGGTTCGATTGCTGACATATTGACTCATCCTTTCACTCATAGTATTCCTTTTTCATTATATGCCTGAATTTTCAATCTCTCAAGCTTTTAATAAGATAAAATTGTTTTTTTGCATCACTTGTATTATAATGTGTAATACAAAGGGATAAAAAGAGGTGAAAATATGTTATTGGAAATAGATGCTCAAAGTCAAACGCCTATTTATCAACAGATTTGTAATCAACTCATTATTGGAATCGCTACAAATAAACTGCAATCTGGTGAAATACTTCCTTCCGTTCGACAAATGGCTGATGAAATTGGTGTAAATATGATGACTGTCTCAAAAGCTTATACTTTACTGAAAAACGATGGTTATATTTTGACGGATCGCCGAAACGGAACCATGGTTGCTAAAAAACAATCATTCGCTCCTCCATTTCAAGAACGTTTTTTAAGAGAGCTAGAACTCTTATTAGCTGAGGCTTCCATTCATCAAATTTCAGAAACCATGATACAAGAAGAAATCAAACAGATTTATCAAAAATTTAAATAGTAAAAGGTGTGTTGAAAATGAATTTTTTCCTATATTTCGTACTTGTAGGGATCAACTTTTTAATGGCTTTCGCAAGTAGAATCCCAGCCAATCCGCATAAAAACATTATTTTAGAAACAACTTTGCCTAAAGATAAGCTTCAAGATGAACAAGTCCTAGCTGTCAGTAGAGCATACAAAAAAAAGTTATTGTACTGTGCATGCATTTTCTCTATCGTCGCCCTCCCAATCATTATGATCCCTTATGATTCTTTAGTTCTACTTTATTTTCTAGTGATGTTGATTGGATTCATCGGGACTTCTTTTTACTTAGAGATTATTCATATTCGTAAAATGACAACAGTAAAAGTTCAAAACAATTGGATTTTACCAACAAGTCCAATTTTAGTCGATACAAAATTAGTGGCCAATAAAAATCGTAAATTGATTTCTATTTGGTGGTTTTTACCTAGTATTTTGATTACTCTTTTGGGTTGTACTTATTCATTTACAACACTTGGATTGGCTAACGGTAGTTGGATTATTTGCCTTATTTCTCTGCTTATAGCAGTAATGTTTTTACTTTTTTATTATTTTATCGCGCGTTTTCCAGTTAAGTCCGTCACAAGCGATGAAACGATCAATCAAAAGGTCAATGATCAAATGCGTCATCATTGGTCTGTTTTAATGGCTGTTTCTTCATTCGTTTTGAGCCCTTTGCCTTTTCTGTCAACAAGTTCAGTAACGATTCCTTATGAGCAAGTGATCGGATTTTTGATTGGTTATACTGTGCTTATCCTTGTATTTGTGATTTTCACTTTTTATTATTTGTTCTCATCTAGAAAAAAACAAGATCAATTGATTGCACAAGCTAAAGAATATCGTTACAGTGATGAAGATCAATATTGGAAGTATGGAATTTATATAAATCCAAATGATAAAAGAATCATGGTGCCTGATCGTGTTGGGATGAATATCTCTGTCAATTTAGGTCGCCCCGCTGGAAAACTGACTTTAGGAATCACTGGTAGTTTGGTTTTGATTGCTTTAGTTGCAGCAAGTATTCCGATGTTAATCAGTGATTTTTCAAATAATCCATTTGAATTAACTACGACTCATAATGGCATCTCCATATCTGCACCATTAAGCCACCGTAGACAGATTGATTGGGATGAGATTGAATCAGTAGAGCTGGTTGATAGCCTTCCTAAAAATAAGCTCCGTGTTTATGGAACAGCAACAGAAAATTATTTAACTGGAGAATTCCAGGTTAATGGTGAGCCTGCTTATTTGCTTGTTTTAACGAATAAAAAACCGATTTTAGAAATACAGACTAAAGATAAATTATACTATTATACAAATAAAGATAGTAAATTAACTAAAAAATACTATCAGAGTATTCAAGATATTCGAGGAAAATAAAAATAGGTTAGGAAAAGACATCAGACTTTTCCTAACCTATTTCTTTATTTTTATCCAGCTTGGTGAGCTCATTCTGCTTTTATTTTTATCTAGCGTTGTGAGCTAGCACTTCGGAAAAAAGATAAAATCCGATTGAGGCATATTGCACCTCAATCATATTTTCCTATTTTTCTGTCAGCGCTGAACGAGCTCATTCTGCTTTTATTTTTTCAAGGTATTTTTGATCATGCCCAGTAAGGTTTTCACATCTTCTAGTCTTGTATCTCCTGTTGTGGAGTCGATGATCGAGCTATACACATGTGGAATGATTTTTTTCACGCCTGCATCTACTGCGATTTGCACGATTTCTTCAAAATTTTCTAAATCGATCCCACCTGTGGGTTCTAGATAAAAGTCATATTTCGCACAAGCTTGCGCAACTGCTTTGTATTCTTCTATGTGTGCTAAGCCTTTCATTGGGAAGAATTTGATAGAGCTGCCGCCCATGTCTTGTAGTAAACGAATCGCTGTTTCAATCGTTACTTCGCCATCTGGGGTTTGCGAGCTTAATGGACCTGTGGCGATATTGACGATGCCCACTTTACCTGTTGGTGAGACTAAGCCGTTGACGATTGTTTCATCTTGACCGAGTAAAGCACGAGATGTTCCCACCCCTGTGAAGACTTGGTTGACGTGTTGCGGTTGTAACTCTTTTGAAAGTCTTGATACCATTTGGCTTTGGTTTGGATCGCCTGCACCTAGCCCTACAGATAAGGCGTTGTTGGTTTCTGCGGCGTATTTTTTCATGTCTTCGATTGCCGCTTCATCTGTTGGATAGTTTTTAGAGAGGACACCTAAAACGATATGGCCTTCTGCGGCTTCATAACAGTCTTTGGCGTTTTGTACGGAATTGGCTAAAACGTTTAGGCAAATACGGTCTTCTAAATAGTTTGGTGTTAATGTCATGGTTGATTCACTCCTGTTATTAGTTTTTTTAGTTCATGATTTCAGTTAAACGAATCACGATTTTCTTCATTTCTTCTTCATTGACTGAACGGATATCGAATTCGATAATGCCGTTGTTGGCTTGGTATTCACGGGTATAGATTGCAGGACTTTCAGCTCTTAGCTCTTGAATCACTTCTTTGGCTGATTTTTCCCCACTGATTTTAATACTTGCACGATAGATCTCTCGACCTGCACCGTCTTGCACGACTTTGGCTTCGATATTTGGGATGGCATTCAGACCCTCGATAAACGGCGCTAATCTCGCTTGCATCGAATTGCCTGCTTCACTGCCGTTTTTCACATAGTCTTCCACCGCTTGGGTAAAACCTAAAATGTTGTCTTTCCCGATTTTCATTGCACGGCCAATGCCTTTTCCTTGTAGGCGAATCCATTCTATATACTCTTTTTTCCCGATCACAAGCCCGGCACTGGGTCCTTCAATCGCTTTTGCACCGCTATAGATCACCAGGTCCGCGCCTGCTTCGATGTACTTGAATAAGTCTTCTTCCGCTGCGGCATCTACGATCAACGGGAGTTTGTATTTTTGGGCTACGAGTGCGGTCTCTTCTACACTTAACATACTTTTTTGAACCGTGTGATGGCTCTTGATGTAAAGAATCGCCGCCGTTTGATCAGTGACCATCATGTCGATGTGTTCTGGTGTACACATATTGGCATAGCCTGCTTCTACAACTTGTCCGCCACCTTGTTCCACCATTACCTCAACTGGTGTACCGTAGTCGACATTATGGCCTTTGGGTAAGATGATCTCACGTTTTACTACTTTATCTGTGTAAGGATGATAGGCATGATAAACGGAGCCTTCGCCTATTAGAGCAGCCACACTTTGCGCGATGCCAGCAGATGCGGAAGAAACGACTTGCGCGTCTTCAACCTTTAACAGTTTAGCTAAATATGCTCCTGTTTGAATACTTAATTCACTCATCTCAAAGAAATGTTCACCGCCAAATTTTTGCGCTGATAAGACATTCTCAGAAACTTTTGATACGCCTAAAATCGTCATCCTGCCTGAGGCATTGATGACTTCTTTTAGGTTGAATTTTTCATAGCTATCCATTTGAACGTCCCCTCCTCAAACATTATAACATTATATCTAAAAATGTAAAACTCAAGAAAGAGGATGAGAATTTCTATTATCTCAACCTCTTCTTTTTCTATAGAAGTCCTAAAAATGAACCAATAATACTAACAGCAACAATTGTTCCAATAATAATTCCATAGCGCGGACCTTTTTTGACCATAAAGAAATAAATCAAGAAGACTGCGGTCAACGGTAGGATTCCTTTCATAATTTGATCTAAAATATCTTGTACAACAATTGTTGCACCACCTGAAACGTGGAATTTCATCGGGCTGGAAATATTCACATAACTTGCGGATAAAGCGCCCATCATCATCATTCCTAAAACATTTGCACCATAGATTACCTGTTTGATTTTACCATCTTTAAGCAGTGCCATGATAGAGTTTCTACCGAGTGTATACGACTTGTTGATTAATCCCCAACTGATATACATCGTTAAAACTGTATAAATCACTAACGGTCCTAAGCCACCCATAATACTACCATTTTTAGCGATTGGAATGAAAATCGAAATGATCAATGGCATAATTGCTGCCCAAACAATGGAATCACCAATACCAGCTAAAGGACCCATCAATCCAGTTTTAATTGAAGTAATTGCAGAATCACCAATATCAGCTCCATTAGCACGTTCTTCTTCCATTGCCAAAGATATCCCTTGAATCGAAGCACCAATCGTTCCTTCTGTATTAAAAAAGGCCAGATGGCGTTTTAATGCTTCTCGTTGCTCTTCTTCATTATTTGCGTATAACTTTTTGATTGCAGGAATCATTGATGCACAGAAAATCAAGCTTTGTAGACGTTCATATGAGTTAGATAGCTCACAGCCCAACTGATAGATCCAAAAGGTTTTACTAATTTCTTTTTTCGTTAATTTTTTTTGATTGATATCTGTCGTATTTTCCATTATGCTTCCCCCTCTTTCAGCGCATTATTTCTCACTAAGAAAGCGACACAAGTACCGATTACAGCCACAGCCATTACTTCTGCACCAAAATACATGACAGCCACAAAACCAATAAGGAAGTATGGAATCAACGTTTTCTTTCCAATAACCATGATCGTTAAAGCAAATCCTAAAGCTGGCAATAAACCACCCATTACCTCAAAGCCATGCATCAACTTTTCTGGAATAATATCTAAAAGTGTCGTTACCACAGATTGCCCAAAGAAATTCCCGGCAAAAACAAGTGGAAAACGTAACAAGAAACCAACAAGTGCTGGATATAAGAACGCTGCACGATAAATTCCTTTGTAATTTAAATTCTCAGCATATTTGTCTGCCATATGAACAAAAGTTGCATTGACAGTTCTTCTGATTTGATCCATAAAGACACCTAATACGCCGAATGGCACGGCTAAAGCAATCGCTGCTTCAGCATTCATTCCTACGCCTAAAGCAATCGGGATCGCAATTGCTGAGGCTAATGCAGGATCACTTGGAACATTTCCTCCTGGCGTAGATGTTACTCCTAAATAAACCAATTGAATGCCAGCGCCTATCGTCATCGCTTCAGCAATTTTTCCAGTGGCAAGTCCTGCAACCATAGCAGCACATAAAGGCTGAGATAACATTCCAGAAAACGTATAACCAAAACGCAAGCGGGCAAACCAATAGTACAAACCCATTGTAATTGAAACACCTAACACACCCATCTTTGTCACTTCCTTTTTTTATTTATAATGAATTATATTTTTCAATCAATTTTTCGATTGGCATCGGATTGTCTTCTGGGATTGCTTGGAAAAAGACATTCAGATTTTTTTCTAGAAAGCCGTTTAGAACAGTGACATCATTTTGAGATAGGTTGATATTTTTAAGCACATTTTTCCGTTCTGCACCTCCACCTAAACCACCGATTTGAATATCATTTTCTATTACACCTGTATTGACCATCGCTTCTAAAGTAGGTAAATCAGGTACTAAGAAAAGAACCTTTGCGTTGCTGTTTGATGCCTCTTCAGCCCAATATTTTTGTGCTGATTCGACACCGTAGATTTTCACTTCAACACCTGGAGGCGCCGCCATCACGTAGATACTTTGCAAGAATTCATCTTTCTCCAATTCATCACTAACCACGAAAATTTCATCTGCACCTGACTGTTGTAGCCATTTTGTTACTACTTGTCCGTGAATCAAACGACTGTCTACTCTTGTTAATACGATTTTTGCCATGTTTATAATCTCCTATCTAATTGTTGGTTGTTGGTAATTGTAAAATCTGACAATTATCTAATGATGCTTGTAAAATTTCCACTCCTGTTTGTTCAGTGAATGGCGTTGTTTGTTTCATGATTGCATCTAAAAGCATTGCCGTATTCAAACCTGAAATAGCTAAAATATCATAATCTCTTGAAAGTCTTAGTGCTACATTACTTGTTGTTCCACCTTTAATATCCGTCAATATCAGCAGTTTCTCCCTCCAGACGATAGATTTCAATTGCTGTTCTACACGTTGAATATATTCTTGTAAATTATCTTCCGGCTGTAAAACAACCTCGTAAATATTCTCTGTCTCCCCAACAATCATTTTAATACTCCTTAAAAGCCCTGCCCCCCAACCTCCGTGGGTGAGTAGTATAATGGGTTCTTTTGTCATTTTTTCATCTCCTTAAATTAAAAACTTAGAGGGTTCGTTCAGCTCTGAGTGAAAAATAGGAAAATATGAGGGTGGTGCTTTTTGCCACAATCAGATTTTATCTTTTTTCTGAGAGACTAGCCCGTAAAACTAGACAATGCATAGGACAGTAATCATTTCCTATTTCAATTCAACAAACCTTTTTATTTCTCCCTTTGCTTTACTACGAAGCAAGTCCTGTGCCAATAATCTGTCGTAAAATAAAACTCATTTAAAATGTAAAATTAAATGAACTTAGTAAATTATTGCGTAGTTTAATAATAAGGGACGATCGACAACAAAAAAGCCCCTAATACCTTATAATAGAGGGTATTACGGACTTTACTACTATTTTCAGTTACCATACAACAATTCATAAATGTATTTTATTTCTAATGGTGAAAATTGAACATTATACGACACTTCCAAGGGACGAAAAGCCATTTTTATGACAGATGCTTCATTTGGGATATCCTTGTACGACACATTATAATCAGACGTGCTATATTCATTATTTATCACTAAGCGTTCAACCGTACAACAAGTATGAATCAAAAAGCGCAACATGATTTTTTCATCACTCTTTACATTCAATTGTCGGCATAAATCATCGTAAGTTTGGCTGACTTCAATCGATAGACGCTGTGGATTTAACACGGTAATATGATTGATGATCGCTTTTAAAGACAATCCATGTACATAGCGTTTAGCTATTTTATCCTTCAACGTTCGGTTCTTTTTATCAGACATATCATAACCGAATAACAGCAGGAGACGTTCTACGCCTTTTTCTGAAAATAATTCTTCTAATGGAATAAACGGAATATCAGGTACTTCTGTTTGAAAAGTTCCAACAATACCAACTAATTTTTCATCTGCTCGAATATGTTGGTGAATCCGTTCGATATCTTGTATCTCACTATTATCTAGTGTCAGTATCCGGATATTTTGCAATACTTCTTCTTGGAAAACATCAATGATCAGCTTTTCAATTTTTAAAGCAGTGCCAAGTCCAGTCATACAAGAAACGATAAGTACTTTTGAATCAAAAAAATGCCCTTTTTTGCAAACAGATGAAAGGTGTCCTTTCTCATTCAAGACAGGAAGTAAGTAGTTGAAATCAGTTGATTCATAAATGACTTCTCTAGAAACTTCAAGCAGTGACAACAAATTGATATTTTTGATCAGCAATACATCGATCCCAAACTCCTCACTGATCAGATTACCAAAATAAACCAGTGAACCGATATCTACTAACAAAATCAACCGTTTATACTTATTGATTTTAATAATATTTTTGACCTTCTCAAGTGTTTCTTCCACAGTTTGATGAATCGGCATGTTAACAGCTTTTAGAAGATTACTAGAGAATAGAACATTAGAATATTCCGCCATGCTCGTAGCAGTCGTTGAACCATGTGCTACAACGATTACACCACATTCGTCATTGCGCTGATACTGGCTGTCTGCTTGCTTTAATTTTCTCAACAGTAAACCAAAATAAGTAATTTCCGTTTTAGGCAATTCAACTGAAAACAGAGATGATACTTTTTCTACGATTTTTTTCGAAATATCATAATTTTCAAGTCGTCCTAACATTAACTGACTTGAATAAAAATAAAAATCATCATTGGGAATTTCCATGAACAGCAACGTAGAATAAACATGGTTCGCCAACACTTCTATAAGGTTTTTTTTGATTGTAAATCCTGTTAGTTCAGAGATATACACCGTTAATTCTGCTATCTTTTGTTCAAAACTCTCATCAATGGTGCGCATTGATTGTGTTTTAGCCATTGGTTCAAATAAACGCATATCAAATAATTGATCTATTTTTTTCTGTAATATCGAAGCGACTTCTTTTTGAGGAATATTGCTATTTTTTAAATTGGAAAATTCTTTTAATAAAAAGTCATAGAACGCATCGTTGATTTTATCTCTTGTTGTAAAATAATGGCTAGCTGATGATTGATCATCAGATTTTATTTTTAAGGCTTTGCCATCTAAAAGTTCCTTTAAAGCTATTTGATCTTTCGCATCTTTTTCTAAAGGTTCTTCATTCAATAGGAGTGTTTGATCAATCATCAATGAAACTGATTGTTTTTCAATCTGTTTTAAATAGCCTTGTGCACAAATGAATTGGATCTCAGATTTCATTTCACCTACATTACCTGTATATTTTTTAAATACCAATTGTTCAATCACTTGGTATTTAACAGTAATATCCTTTTTGATTTTTCGACTTTCATTTTGAAAAAATTTGATCACTAATTCTATTTTTTCCTGTATAGGTCTTTCTTTTACAGTGGGCAACATTAGAGACACTGGGATACGACGTAAAAAAGTTTTTAAGAATGTTTTAGAAAAATCTTCCGTAGTCGCAAAAATGAAACGAATATTTACTGTTCGTTTGACATCTGCTTCACCCATCCTAGAAAAATATCCTTTATCCAGCAAAGTGAAAAGTTTTTCCTGTCCTTCACTCGGTAAACGATGGACTTCATCTAAAAATAAAAAACCTTGATCAGCATATTCAACAAGCCCTGCTTTATCTTCAACAGCTCCTGTAAAACTACCCTTTTTATAACCAAAAAGATGGGTTGTCAGTAATTCTGGGTTGTTAAAATATTCTGAGCAATTAAAATAGATAAAAGGCATTTCTTCACTTACAAATGCTTCATAATATCGATGAAGGGATTCTGCCAACAATGTTTTCCCAACCCCAGATTCGCCACCCAATAAAATATTTAACCCATTTGGCGGATAGAGAACAGCCGCTTTCAATTTTTCGATACTATCTTTTAAACTGCCTTTATATCCAATAATTTCTGAAAACTCTTCTGGTGTACGTTTATCTTGTTTCAGCATTTCAGAAGGATCTTCTTGCTTTAAAAAAAAGACTAAGCTCTCCAAGCTTTTAAAAGATGACTGCCTTTTTAGTGAACAGTTATAGTTGTTTTCCAATTCTTGCTTGCTGAAAAATAAAACTGGCCGACTTTTCACTTTGATAGCTTCTTTATTGGCTAATAATTTATTTAAATCTTCACTAATTGTATTTCTCGCTAAAGATAATATATCGCTGATTTCTTGAGCCGTAACCCCTTTCAATTTTTCGATTTTTTCTTGTTGTTTGGTTCTTTCAGCGAGAATATTGCTTACTTTTTCTAGCCGCTGCATATCTACTCACCTCATTTGTCTATTAAGAATTATTATACTTGATTGCGCAATAAGTTAATAGAGGTGATTATTTTGCTAAAAAATACTCTATCTTGTAAATTATACTTTGACATATTTCAATTATGTGATTAAACTAAGCTTAGTGAATAGGAGTGAACAAATTATGACTGTATTCAGTTTGAGAAAATATCAACAATCTGATTTAAAAGACATACTTACTATATTTAATGGAACTGTCCAAGCAATCAATAAAAAAGACTACACACAGCAACAAATTGATCAATGGGTCCAACTAACACCTGATTACGATAAATGGCATGCTAGACTTGAACCAACCTATGCAATTGTTGCCTTAAATCGAATGGAAGTTATTGGCTTTGGTAATATTACTGATACAGGTGAGCTGGATTACTTATACGTAGATAAAAAATGGATTGGCTATGGTATCGGAAAAATGCTAGCAAAAGATTTGATCGACCATGCATTGAAAACTGGAGTTAAAGAGATTACTGTCTATTCTTCGATAACTGCTAAACCATTTTTTGAATCACTTGGATTTGAATTAGTCGAACAAAAAGTAAAATATCGTAACGGCGTTATGCTTATGAATTATTTGATGGTTTATCGTAAAGATCAAAAGTAAAAGGGCCATTTTAAAACAGAGGCTTCTCTGAATTAGTTTCAGGGAAGCCTCTGTTTTTTTATATTCGATCTAATTTAGGTATTTTGAGCATACAAAAAAGAGTGTGTGGGACAAGTGTATTTAATCCCTAGAAATAAGAAGGGAGCGCTTTTGCTCCAAGGACTTATTAGGATTTAGGTTGTGGAACAAAAGTAAATTCCATTTTTTTCACATCCTATTTTACTTTTTTATGCAACTGTAAATTTTGTTTCTGATAATGAATGTTGTAATTCACTATTTGAGATTTCTCTATCACTTGTCACTGACGCTGATTTCTTCTCTAAATCAACACTTGCAGATTGAACCCCTGCAATTTTTTCGAAATTTTCTTTAACAATATTGACACAACCATCACATTTCATTCCATTGATTGTTACTGTTTTTTCCATTATTAAACACTCCTTATAATTTTTTATTGATTCTAACTAACTAAATGACACTGACATTGTCCCTTTGTACAATTACAGGGCACTTCTTTTACCGCTGATTTTCGTTTTTCTTTTAGTAGTCTTTCCAATTGATCGATATCATCAAAACTCAATAGACTATCATCTATGATTGATTCAAGAACACTTCCAACTTTTTTACTACAAACTTTAGTCAACATTTCCTTAGACAGTGCCTCAATGCTTTTGCGTTCCTCTACTAAAGGAAAATAGGTAAACTTATTACCATGACGTGTTGTGCCCAGCATCCCTTTATCAACTAAGCGACTGAGTAAAGTCTTGACCGTGGTGCTTTTCCACTCAGTCTTTTCATTAAGTATATCTGTCACTTCTTTACTTGTCGTCTCTTGCGTCGCCCAGGCAACACGCATGACTTCCCATTCTGCGTCAGTGATGTTCAGCGCTTTTTTATTATCTGACATAAAAAGTCTCCTTTTTACCGTTTTCTTGATACACCCGAAAAACTACACGTGTAGTCATTCGATATATTAATCATAGCTCTTTTTTTTCTGTTTGTCAAAGGGAAAATTTCTGCTACTTTTGCTACCATTCATCAAACACAGAAAAAGACGTAAAACAACTACTTTGGTTTTACGTCTTTTTAGGTTACATTGCTCATTACTTATAGGATTTCTTAGTATAAATAGCGATTTGCTTTGAACGATTTGATAAGATTAACTTATCAAAAACAAATTGCTTTTTCTATGACTTCAGTCTCTTCCCCATGTGCTTTCTTCGCCGCTAATAACGCCATATTTTTGAATGAATCATTCAATCCGACACCACCTTTTTTCGGCATTTTCACAATCGGAACTTGATTCTTGTAGTGCTCTGTTGCTGGATTTTCGATAGCCATAGCGGCAATTGCTGGAATTTGGTATTGATTAAATGAAATCGCTAATTTTGCGGCCATTTCCCCAAAGTTAGGATACTGCATCGCAGGTCCGCAAAGAACGGCATCTGCTTCAAACTTTTTGGCAAAGCCTACAAATTTTTTCATCACTTCTTCTTGATGTTCTAAATAATACTGATCCCCACAATAAAGCGTTGCAACGATTTGTGCGTCATGTTCTTCAAAGAATGGACTTAATGTTTGCCCTGGTCCCATCGCTGACTTCTTACCACCAGGAGCAAGATGAGCATTCTCATCACTCCCCATTCCTGCTTGTACATGATTTAATACAAGGATAATTCTTTTCATCAAAGAACCTTCTTTCTAAATATCATCAAAGTCAAAATCATCGAAATTGATTTCTTCTTCTTCCTCTGTTTCTACTGCTTGCGCTTCTTCACGTAAATATTGGTCATCCATCACTTTGATGAATGGATAATAAATAAACATCCCTAAAACAAATAGTAAACCTTGTAAAACAGCTCCTTGCCAGCCGCTCACCAGAAATCCTGAGAATATGATCGGTGTGGTCCAAGGTAATTGAATCCCATTCGTTAAAGGAACCAGACCCCAATCCATTGCAAAATAAGCAATAATGATGTTGATCGTCGGCACTAAGGCAAATGGAATTAAAATCAATGGGTTTAACACAATCGGTAAACCAAAAATAATCGGTTCATTAATACCAAAAATTCCTGGAACTAAAGACAATTGCGATAATTTTTTGATTCGTTGGCTTTTACAGAAAATAACCATGACTACAATCAATGAAAGCGTCGAACCAGCACCGCCAAATGTAGCGAACATATCTTGAAATTGGCCTGTGATGATATTAGGAATTTCTTGCCCGTGTTTATAGGCATCTAAATTTTCAACGGACAATGCTCTTAAAACTGGATTAAAAACTGCTCCAACGACACTGCTGCCGTTGATTCCAAAGAACCAGAAAAAATGCAAGAATACATACGCAATGATCATTGCTCCAAGTGTATTGCCCAATGCTAATAATGGCGTTTGTAAAAAATCAAAAATAATTGCTTGTAAATTACCGTAAGAAGTTAAACTAACCAACCAATCTGCAACAAAGAAAATCATGATGACAATAAAACTTGGAATCAAGGCTTCAAAGGATTTTACTACCGTTGGCGGTACACCGTCTGGCATTTTGATCGTCCACCCCTTACTTAAGACCCAGACAAAAATTCGTGTGGAGATCAGCGCTACGATCATTCCTAAAAACAGTCCATTAGAGCCCATCCATTTCAATGGTAAACTCGCAACTTCAAATAACTGTTTCGTTCCCTCTGGCGTGTACTCAGTATAGTAAGGCGTTACGATGAAAAATGATACCAATGCAATGATTCCTGCTTGCATCGCGTCTACTTTAAATTGGCGTCCCAAACTGTAGGCAATTCCTACAACCGCCAAAATCGTCATGACGTCAAAGCTAGCATTAGCAGGAACTGCCATATGCTCAGCCCAATCTGACCCTAAAATCCCTGACATCCACTGATCCCATTGAGGTAAGGGAAAGTTTGCAATCAAAAGAAAAAGCGAGCCTACGATCAGTAAAGGAGTAGATAATAAAAAACCATCGCGAATCGCAACCAGATATTTATTTTCCCCAATGACTTTTGCCATCGGTGTCAAAATGCGTTCCAACCAATCCAAAAACTTTTTCATACAGAGACGCTCCCATCTTCGTTATTTTTTGTTTGATTTAATTAGTTTCAATGCTTCTTTTAGTGCTTTTTCGCCGTCCATCATGCCATAAATTTCTGGTGTGATCGCCGCCACTGGA
This sequence comes from Enterococcus sp. AMC1252, assembly GCF_058216515.1. NCBI lineage: Bacteria > Bacillati > Bacillota > Bacilli > Lactobacillales > Enterococcaceae > Enterococcus > Enterococcus sp. AMC1252. The sequence continues at coordinate 754,515 of NZ_CM177097.1, read as the reverse complement.
ATACCTTGTGGGGCAAATTGCTCTTTGGTTTTTTCAAGCAAAAATCGTACTTGAGGGCCTAGCAAAATTGCGACTGGCTTCTCCTGGTCAACCACTTCTTGTGCTCTAGCAACTGGAAATGCAGTAATTTCTAGTGGCATTTGATGTTTGGTTACCACTTCCATCATTTTGTTGACCATAATACTTGTAGACATCCCTGCATCACAAAATAAATAAATCTTCTTTTTACTCATGCTCTTCTCTCCTTCAATTGTTTTATTAATCAACAGGTGCTTTGATTCGTTTTTCGTAGGCATCTAGCCATTCTTGTGTGATTGGTTCAATGAGTGTTTGATGATTTTCGCCCATATTAGCTAGATAAATTGCTGGCTTTTCTCGGTCACTTGCTACACTAAAGGTAAACTCTACATTGGTAGCCACCCCCCATTGACCCGCGTTATTCATTGCGACTAAAGAAAATGCCCCAGCTTTGCCGTAACGTTTGGTCAGCTTGTCATGGAATGTATAAACGGCTTGATCACAAGCGGCTTGCGGTGTTTTTCCTTCTCCCATCAAGCGAACAATTTCATAAGCTAAGCAACCTTTCATTAAGTCTTCCCCAAGGCCTGTAGCTGAGGCTCCGCCGATTTCACTATCCACATAAAAACCTGAGCCAGACAGCGGTGAATCCCCTACACGTCCTGGTTTTTTCATAAATAAACCAGAACTAGAAGTTCCAGCTGCCATACCACCTTTTGTATCAAGAGCAATGGCACCAATCGTGTCATGTCCATCGTATGGACTTAAATTACTTTTTGCGATCTCTTCTATTCGCTTCTCCCAAATTCGATGCGCTCGTTGGGTCAACATATTTTTCCGTTCAAATCCATTAAGCATGGCATACTTCGTTGCGCCATCCCCAACTCTAAAACTGTTGAACTTTTCATCACTTAATTTTCTAGCAACTGAGATTGGGTTTTTCGTATCTGTGATTCCCGCAACTGCACCAATTTTAAATGTATCCCCATCCATAAAAGCTGCATCCATTTCTAAAATTCCCTCAGCATTAGGTAAGCCGCCGAATCCAACTGATTTATAGTACGGATAATCCTCAACTGTTTGAATTGTTGTCTCGATTGCATCTCCCGCTTGACCATTGTTTGTCAGTAATTCACTTGCTTGAACGACACCATCGTGCGCCATTCGCCAAGTAGCAATTATTCCCCATGACATTTGCATCCCCATCCTTTAAAATAGCGTTTTCAATATTTATACTTGCATTATACACGATATATACAATTTAGTATATACTAAATTTAGACATTGAAAATAAGCTAGGATACACGTATTTTTTACGTTTATCCTAGCCCGTTTTTTTGATCCACTTGTCCATTGTTTAACGATCAGTATTTTTAAATTTTACCGCAGTCCCATAGGCTGCAACAGATTGCATATCCGTACCAATTGATCCAGAATCAAAACGCATCATTACGACAGCATCTGCTCCTAATTTTTCAGCATTACTTTTTAATCTTTCGATTGCCGTTTCTCTTGATTCTTCCAGCATTTCTGTATATGCTCGAATTTCTCCCCCTACAATATTTTTTAAATTAGCTCCGATATTTTTAAAAACGTTTTTTGACTGTGTGGTTAAACCAAATACTTCTCCTAAGACTTCATACTCTTTTCCTGGAATTTTTTCTGTTGTTGTAATAAGCATTGTAATTCCTTCCCTTCTAGTTTAACTTATTATATATTCATTTTCTGAAATTATCAGAAAAAGTCTCTTATTTAGTACTTATATTTATCTCTGTTGATACACAATTCTTGATAGATAGTCCTTGATAGCTCTGCTTGATGGTGGTAGTCCAACGTCGTAAATATTTCGATTGCTTGATCAACTTTTTTACATCCAGTTTTTTGTTCCCCTTTTAAATACAAAACCAATCCTTCATAATATAAATGACAATTTCTAAAAAACATCTCGTCTACACCCGTGGTAAACACGCGTAATTTTTTCATTAAACGCTCAGCATCTGCTACATCATTTGATAGCACCAACTCATGGATTTCATTGATCAAGAGTGTACAAATGACTTTCCTTCCCCTTTCAAAGTATTTATAGCGATCAATTGATCGTAATAACGTTTCAAAATACTCTGATTTTCTGTCATAATCGATATAATCTAATGTATTCGCAAATAATCTTAACTCCCCTAATGTCCATGTTTGAACCTTGGATAAGTGTTTTTGAATGACCATTAACGTTTGCTTATCAATCACTTTTTTTGAATAAACACCCGTCTTTTCATATTCAGTCAATTGTTCGATTCGTGCAGTCAATTCAGCTATTCTAAGCTCAGTTTGAACATCATTAGGATTCTTTTTAAGTTCTGTTCGCATTGAAATTAATCCATTGATATCATTCTGGTTTCCTTTTTCACCATAGTCATAGTAAAATTGCTCAATTTCAGATGCACGATATCCATTGAAAATATATAAAAACTCATCAACTTCCATCAATAATTGTTCTAAGATCATCTTTAGTAAATAGAAAGAAATATCATGTTTACCTTGTTCAAAACGAATTGCATAGGATTTGGACATGATTTTCTCATAGAGTTGTTTTTGCGATATTCCTTTTTTAATTCGTAGTTCACGAACCAATTCCCCGTATTTTTTCATCCGTTCCCCTTACTTATTAGATTTACTTTTATAGTATCAAGAAAGTCATTTGTCCACTAATAGAATGCTTTGATTACTTTTTTTCTGGTAGCAAATAAGGCACCTTTTGATTCATTTTACAATAACTGCTGTAAACTTCAACTTATCAAAACTGATAGTTCGTTGAATAAGCACATCTTTTTCCTAATTTTCTTATGGAAAGTATACTTAATAGAAGCAGTTTAAACTACTTATTGTCTTTTGAGTTAATAACATCTATTTAAATCTTGAAATGATAACAGGAGGAATTTATATGAACACAAGAGAAACTTTACACAGCTCAAGTATAGGAATTTTTGGCGGTGCTGTGTTGATGATCATCGGATTTTGGGCCTTGATGACTTTTCCTTGGGCTTGGTGGGGGCTTTTTGTTAGTGGTGCACTTGCTTGGCTGTTAGCTTTTGGTAAAGAGAGTAAGGTAGCCTTTCGTACACCACGTAAGTTGTGGGTGATACCTGTCGCTGTAATCAGCTATTTTATTATTGGGGTAATTATTGGATTGCTTTCAAAAACTTTGGGTTTTAACTGGGCAGCAAATCCTGCCTCTGGTCATTTAGGCGCAATTATTTTCATGTTGCCTTTTATGTTGATGGGAGAAGAATTATTAGGGATTGGTATACTAGAAGCAGCACAAAGTAAAGGGCTCTCTCTTATTGCCAGTTCATTGCTAAGCGCACTTGTTTTTGGTCTGATGCACATTCCTTCCTATTGGGACGGCTCTTGGTTCTCTACAGTAGCACATGTCTTACTTTTACAAGGTGTTGCCCGTTTGATTTTGAATATTGCATATTTAAAAATGGGTAAGAGTATCTGGGGATCTTGGATCGCTCATGTACTGATTGATTTGATTGCTTTATCCATAATGTAATCAGTCCATTAAAAACAAAAAAATCCAGCTTCCTATCTTATTCGCGGAAACTGGATACTTTTTTTGTATACTGTTTATTTTTTTGCAGCTAGTTGATAAAGTGCTAAAGTATAAATTTCAAGATTGAGCAGTAAATCGTTTAAATCCATGTATTCATTGCTATTGTGCGCAATCCCTTTTTGCCCTGGAAATGAGGGGCCAAAAGCAACGATATTCGGCATTGTTCTAGCATAAGTAGCACCAGTCGTTGTAACGGGTGTACCATCAAGTCCAGTAACTTCTTCATAAACATCCGCTAAAGCGAGAACATTGGGATCATCTTTAGGAAAATTAATTCCTTTCATGCTTCTTACAATGACCACTTCCGTATTTTCGAAGACTATTGCTTTGACACGCTCAATGATCTCTTCTTCTTGGAACGTGACAGGATAACGAATCGCAATAGATAGTGACATTCCCCCAGCTGTTTTATGCAATTCGTATGGTGTAAGTATTAACTTGCCTGAATCCTCATCAGCTAATGCTAAATTAAACCCTTCACCGAAATGTAACTCATGTAAACAATCAAAAACCCATTTAAAATAATGTTTAAGAGGCTCAGAAAAACTCAGCTCATTCATCAGTTTCTCCGCTAATAAAGTAATCGCATTTTCACCTAGTTCTGGTGCGTTTGTTGGCGCGCGTTTCCCTGTCACTTCAATCCGTTTTCCAGACTTTAGTTCAACACTTAATTCGTCGGGCACATGGTCTTTGGCTTGATCACCTTCGATTGAACCAAAAGTAGATAAATCGGCTTCAGAAAATGAAGTAATCAGTTCTATATTAACGATTCCTCGCTCACCATAAACGACTGGATACTTACAGTCTGGTGTAAAACCAAAGGTCGGCGGCTGTTCTTCTGCCAAATAATAAGGTAAATCAGCAGAACCACTTTCTTCATCCGTTCCAAAAATAATCCGAATCGTTTTTTCCAAAGGAACGTCTAATTCTTTCAATAATTTCAATCCATACAAACAAGCAAAAGCAGGCCCCTTATTATCTAAAATCCCTCTACCGAACAAACGCCCGTCTTTTTCACTTAATTGAAATGGTGGATAATCCCAGCCGTTGCCTGGTGCAACTACATCTAAATGCCCAACAACCCCGATATACTCTTGCTCATTCCCATATTGCGCAAAACCAACTGCATCTTTAACAGCTTGTGTTTTAAACCCATAACGTTCAGCTAAGGCAAGTGTCATCTCTAATGCTCTCTTAGGCTCTTTCCCGAAAGGTGCCCCCACTTCAGCTGGCCCCTTCACACTCGGTACTTCCATAATTTTATTTAGATCATTTAAAAATTGGCGTTTATTTTTTTGAATTGCTTCTTGAATACGAATTCTGATTGCTTCCATTTTATTCACCTGACTTTTTTAGTTTTACTGCTAATTTGTCTTGCGATGGAGTGTGTTTTTAAACGTATAACGATCTGCACGATAATAAGATGTATCGTATAAAATCGGTGTCGCTGTGACTGAGTACGTGATTGAATGTACCATTAAAAGTGGTTCGCCTGCGTTAACTTTCAATAATGGGCTCAGCTCTTTTGTCACTAAAATCGCTTCGACTTCTTGATGGGAATAGGCAATTTCGATTTGTTTTTCGATCAATTTAAAAAGGGAACCTTCTAATTGTTTTTCTGTGACTTCCGGCAAATAAATCGAGCGGATATATAGATCTTCTACTGTCATTGGTTCATTATCATATGAGCGTAAACGAACTAAGTGATAGACTTCTTCTTGATCCTCCAGTTGCAAAGCTTTCATCACTTCTTCTGGTATATTTATCGCAGGTTCAAAACTGATTACTTCCGTTTTGGATGTTTTCCCATAAGATTTTGCTGCTTCTGTAAAGCCTTGTAATCCAGCACGTCCGCTTTGGATTTTTTGCTGCGTCATTACATAGGTACCCTTTCCTTTTTGTTTCACTAAAATATTTCTAGAAATAAGCTCATCAATTGCTTTTCTGACCGTTAAACGACTAACAGCAAATTCCTTAGCTAAATCATATTCAGAAGGTAAGCGTTGGGAACTAATATAAAGGCCTTTATTGATTTTTTCTTGGATTTGTTTTGCTACCTCTTGAAAGACACTTTGTTTTTTCGCCATTGTTATTCTCCTATCTAATCATATCCTTAGCTTTATTATAATCGAAAGTCGTTTCAAGAACTATCATCACAAAGGTTTTACCATTCATAAAAAGCTGTATTGGTTGAAACGCCTGTTGAAACACTGACGAATGCTCCTGCATCAGCTTCATTGACTGCCTCATTTAATTGTTTCAATTCCTTTTTTGCAATAACTACAACAAGTAGTTTCTTTTGCTGATGATCAAAAGCGCCTTCCACATCGTTGATAACAGTGATTCCTCTTTTTAAGATTTGATGCAATCTGTCAATCACATATTCTGATTGATTTGTCACGATCATAACCTGAACTTTCTGCTGTTTGGTATTCACATAATCAACCATACGACCACTTATAAAAACTGATAATGCACTATAAAAAGCAAACTGCCAACCATAAAGAAAACCCGCCGCAAATTGTACACACAAATTAAAAACAATAAAAACGGTGCCAATACTTCTTCCTGATACTTTTCTAACAACAATTCCAATGATGTCTAAGCCCCCTGTAGAGAAATCACTTTTCAATGTAATCCCCACTGATATACCATGCAGTACACCACCAAAAATAGCACAAATCACAGGATCCGTTGTCAAATGAACAATAGGAATCAACCGCATAAATAAAGAGGTCATAACTACAGCAAAAATCGTATAAATTGTAAACTCACGATCGATTTTAAACCAAGACACAATCAATAAGGGTAAATTAAATAATAAAACGAGTAAAGGAATCGATACACTTAAACCTTGTGTCGTTTTTAAAACCGTTGAAATCAGTTGAGATAGACCTGTTATTCCGTTAGCATAAATATTTCCCGGTAACCAAAAAAAATTTAACGCTAATGATGATAAGAAGGCATATGCTAACGCTATCAATAGTTTGTATGCTGCCAACTTCTTGATTGCAAAAATCTCCTTTCCTATCTATTTTCCTCCATTATACTAAGTATATACTATTTTGTATATACTAAAATGCATAAAAAAAAGGAAGTACGAATTAAATGAAATCAATCCATACTCACTTCTATTTATTTATTTGAATAAGTTGTATACACCATATCATTTTTCACATAAACTTGTTCTACTTTTAATTCTACAGGTCCATTGAATTCGTTAAATAAAGGAATTCCTTTCCCTAAGATCTTTGGTATTGTTGTAAGAATATAAGTATCAATCAATTTTGCTTCTACCAACGGTGCAATAATACTAGCACCACCGACAATCCAAATCGCCTTACCGTTTTGTTTTTTTAATTCTTGAATCAATTCCACCGGACTTTGACTAGTAAAAACTAATTTTTCGGAATTTTCATCTGGATGGCTCGTAATGATATAAGACATTTGCTCCTCATAAGGATATTGATCTGGAGACAACTCATTAATGACTTGATCATAGGTTGTCCGCCCCATCACCACTGTATCGATTTTTTTCATTAACTCTTGATAACTAGTATCTTCTTCAACTAACTCCATTCCGCCACCTAAAAAATCAATACTGCCATCTGGTTCTGCGATATATCCGTCGATACTGGCTGCAATGTATAAAATAATTTCTCTACTCATAAAAAATCCTCCTTAAATTTAAACGCTAAGCAAACTGTTTAATTCCTATCCAAAGTAGGAGTTTATGCTTTTAAGTAAATCGTTCCACCTTCGTCTGAACTATTTATTCTACTTGTTTTATTTTTCCAGTCAACTAGTTTGTTCATAATAAAAAGCATAGTTGAAAAAAACATCACTTGTTCTTTCAACTATGCTTTTCTTTTATATGCACTTCATAACCATCCTTCAGGATAATTTGTTGTGTTGTTGCCCCTAAGCAATATAATTTCGGCATTTTTTTTAAGCCAACTTCACTAAAAATAGATAAAAAACGTTGCCACAAAGAAGGGCTTGCCAGATAAACCGCACTTATTTCTCCAGATAGTAAACATTGCTTTAAGTATCGCTGACTCTCACTCGAAAATAGATTATCATAAAGAATGGGTGTAAATAAGTAATGACCTGCTTTCATCAACTCAGCTTCTCCAAAACTATCTGCCAAACTACTTTTAGGATAAAAAATGGTTGTTGGTGTCGTAAAATAGGAAGACCATTCTTCAAATAAATATTGTTTGGTTGGAACAGTTGCTTGAAAATCCACAGGCACGCCATTTTTCTTAAGAACTTGCCCTGTCTTTGCTCCAATAACCGCAAATTTCTTTGTTTGTAATTCCTTAGTAATCCGTTGCTGAAAAAAGAATTCTGCTGCATGCTGACTAGTTAAAAAGATCCATTCACTCTTATTGACCATCTTTTCAAAAGAGGCATGTAACGTTCGTTTTGATAACGTCAACAAGGGAATCTCTACTGTTTCAAATCCTTTTTTTTGAAAGTATAAACGATCCTCCAAATTATCTTCTAGCAAACGTGTTAAAAGAATTTTCTTCATAGTGATTCCTTTTCAATTCTCTTTAGTAACCTTTTTGCTACCTTGCTACCGACTCCTGCTAGCTCCTTAACAACTATTGTTTCAGTAAATGACTGTTTGAGTTCTTTGTCCCCTAAAAAACCGGAAAAACGATAACCATTCTCTTCTTTAACTGCGTAAGCCCCGATTGGAATATCGCAATTTCCATTTAGCATCGCCAAAAATGCTCGTTCCTCCATCACTAATTCTCTAGTAGGCAAATCATTGATCCCCTCTAAAAATCCTATCATCTCAAGATCTTCACTTCTGCATTCAACCGCTAAAGCCCCTTGCCCTACAGCAGGAATACATTGTTCACACGTTAAAATTTGATAAGGATACATCGGCTCATCAAACCAATCCAAACGTTTTAAGCCTGCAACAGCTAATACAATCCCATCTAGTCCTTGCTCTTCCATCCGCTTCAAACGAGTTCCTACATTGCCTCGAATCGATTCAACTTGAATATCATTGCGTAAATTTTTCATCTGAAATTCCCGCCGTAAACTACTCGTTCCAATTCTAGCAGCATTTGGCAACTCTTCTACGGAGCTAACTTCTCTAAGAATCAAACAATCAGCTGGATCATTTCTCTTAGGAATTGCGGCTAAGGACAAGCCGTCTGCGACTTTTGCAGGCATATCTTTTAAACTATGAACCGCAAAATCGATTTCCTCTTTCAATAAAGCCTGTTCTACTTCATTGATAAATAACCCCTTACCTCCAATTTTGGACAAACTGACTGAAAGCATCTGGTCTCCTTTGGTCGTCATCGGTACGATCTCAACTGGAAAATCACCATGAATTTCTTTCAGTAAATCTAAGACGATCATTGTTTGTTTCATCGCTAAAGGACTATTTCTGGTGCCGACACGGACGGTTTTCATTTTAATTTACTTCCTTTTTCTTTTCTTATCTTCTCATCATACTAGATTTTATTTTTTTGACAACTGCCCTGTGCCAACTTTATACGCTAAGAAATAAAGCCCGGCTACAAAAAAGCCACCGCCAATAATATTGCCTAGATACACACTGACCATGTTTTGCCCAAAAGCTGTCCATGTATTCCCTCCCAAAAGAATCCCCATCGGAATCAAGAACATATTTGCCACAACATGCTGAAAACCACAAATCACAAACCCCATGATCGGCAAAAAAATCCCTACAATTTTGCCAATAAAATCTTTCGCTGCAAAGTTTAGATATACTGCGGTACTAACTAAAAAGTTACAGGCAATCCCTGAAAGAAATCCTTGTAAAAAAGTGTCTTTGGTTCGACCAAGCGAAACTTGGATTGCCCGCTCAGCAAAATCCCCTTGTAAAGCGCCACTTAAAAAACCAAAGAAGTAAGCCACAAATAACGAACCAATCAAATTAAAAATCGTCACGATCACAATATTTCGCACCCATTCTTTGCCACTGATTTTTCTAGCAAATAATGCCATCGAAACAACCATCATATTCCCTGTAACCAGCTCTCCACCTGCAAGTAACAAACAAATCAATCCAAATGGAAAAACAGCGGCCCCAATTACATTAACAAGCGATCCCCACTCTTTTGGCATCGTTCCCATTGCTCGAATCATCGCAATTCCCGCAACAGCTATAAAAACACCTGCTAAAAAACCTAATACCGCTAAAGTCAAAAAACTAGCACGCGCCTTTTGAACCCCTTTTTCAATTGTAACATCGACTATTTCTGGTGGTTGAAATGAACCCATATTTTATCTCCTTTACTTTAAAAGCTGAACGGACTCGTTTAACCTTGACTGAAAAATAGGAAATTATGACTGAGGCGCTCTTTGGCTCATTCCTAATTTATCTTTTTTCCGAAAGGTTAGCCCGTGAAGCTAGATAGATTTAAAAGCTGAACAGGCTCGTTTAGGTTCGACAAGAAAATAGGAAAAATTGACTGTGACGCTTTTTGTCTCATTCTATTTTTATCTTTTTCTCGAGAACCTAGCCCGTGAAGCTAGATCATTTGCTTATTTAAAATACCCCATTCTTTTTTATACATCGTCGCTAAATCGGAATCCAGATACACCACTTCATCAAAATAGTGATCTTTTAAATACCGCTGATGCACATCATCAAAGCGCTGATCTCGATTTTCACCCACTTGAATCGCATATATATCTGCCCCTTGTTGCGTATAAGAAAGAATCGTTTCAAAATTGATTTTTTCTGTATCAATTAATAAAATCTTATGGCCGAATAATGGTAACTGTTCAAACCAATCTGCCCCTTTTCGACAAGAAACGACCTCACCTAAAATGATTAATGACGGGTTTTCCATGCGATATTCTTCAATCACAGTTACCATTGTTTGGATCGTTGCTGTAATCGTACGTTGGCGACCTAAACTGCCCCATTCTACGATTGCAACAGGTAGGTCTGATGAAACGCCTTGCTCTAATAGCTTCTTTTGCGTATTTTCTACTCGCTCTACGCCCATATATAAACACATCGTTCCGTTTTCTGTCAGACCTTTAAAATCGATTGTCTCCCCCGCTTGACGATGAGCAGTCGCCAAGGTCACCTTGCTGCTGTGTTCCCGATGAGTTAACGGGATACCACTGTAACTACTCGCAGCCGATGCGGCTGTAACACCAGGAACGATTTCATAGCTGATCCCTTCAATTTGAAGTATCTCGATTTCTTCTCCGACACGACCAAAAATACCAGGATCGCCGCCCTTTAATCTTACGATAGTCTGATCTTGACGACCTTCTTCTACCAATAATTGATTGATACTTTTTTGTTTCAACACATGATTTTTCGGATACTTCCCACTATAAATAAAACGAGCAGACTCTTTTGCCAAATATAATAAAACAGGATGAACTAACCGATCATAAATAATGACATCCGCTGACTCCAGCACTCTCTTTCCTTTTAGCGTCAATAGCTCAGGATCGCCTGAACCGGCTCCGACAAAATAAACTTTCCCCATAACTACACCATGACATAGACAAGATTATTTTCAATAACCGTTTCATAAGCACGAACACAACCTTCATCTGGCTCTTGCACTTGTCCATCATTTAAATTGATTTTATAATCATGCAACGGACAAAAAACATATTCACCCGAAACAGTTCCTTCAGCTAACGGCCCTTGTTTATGTGGACAAACATTTTCAATTGCTTTGACTTGATCACCACTTAAACGAAAAACAGCAATTTTTTGTTTCCCTATAATAACTTCTTTGCCCATTCTAGGTGCTAATTCTTCTAGTTGCCCAACCAAAATTTTTTTCATAATTATGCTCTCCCTACTGTGTATAACTCTTGACGTGTTTTATTATCCTCTACAACTTCATTCCAAGGGTTTCCTCGTCGTCCAGCTACAGCTTCATCTAATGCATCAAGCAGTTCCTGACGTTTTTCAATATCCAATAAAACTTCCTTCACTACTTCAAAGCCCATACGCTCGATCCATGGCGCAGTTCGTTCAGCATAAATGCCAGTTTCACGGTAATACTGCAGCATTGCACCACAGATATCAATCACTTCTTGTTCTGTTTCAACAGTAGTCAGTAAAACAGCTTCTTTCACTTCGGTTCCGCCATTTCCACCAATATAAATTTGGAAGCCATTTTCCACTCCGATGATTCCAAAATCTTTCACGCCACTTTCCACACAACTTCTTGGACAAGCAGAAACACCCATTTTAAATTTATGTGGTGTATCGATAAATTCATAACGCTGTTCTAATTTGATACCAAGCCCCATCGAATCTTGTGTACCAAATCGACAAAAGTTTGCACCGACACAAGTTTTCACTGAACGAACCGCTTTAGCGTATGCGCCAGCTGATTTCATATCTAATTCTTCCCAAATTTTTGGAAGGTCTTCTTTTTTCACACCATATAAGCCAATCCGTTGGCTACCTGTTACTTTGACCATCGGTACATCGTATTTTTCTGCAACTTTTGCAATCAATAGTAATTGTTGCGGATTTGTTTTACCGCCACGCATTCTTGGAATTACAGAAAAGGTTCCATCATTTTGAATATTGGCATATAAGCGTTCATTGACATAGCGAGATTCTTTTTCATCTTCGTGTTCTTTAGGCCATGCTACGTTTAAATAGAAGTTGATAGCAGGTCGGCACTTCGGACACCCTTCTGGATTGGTAAAATTCAATTCACGATACACTTCTTGAGAGGTCGTTAATTTTTTGGCATAGATTTGCGTGACGATTTGATCTCTCGTTAAATCCGTACATCCGCAAATTCCTGTTGGTGCAGAAACGACTTCTCCACCTAATGCATAGGCTAAAACATCACCAATCACTGATTTGCATTTTCCACATGACCCGCCAGCTTTGGTATGTTTCGTGACATCTGCCACCGAGGTCAAGTCTTTTTCATTGATTGCAGTCATGATCGTTCCTTTTTCGATTCCATTACAACCACAAATCACTTCATCATCTGGCCACTCACTGACGTCCGCACTCGCTTCTTCACCAACCATATGGAGTAAGGAAACAGGCGTATATTCTTCAATACTTTCATTTTTCTTCAAAATATTATAGTAACGGTTACCCTCACTTGTGTCTCCATAAAGTACAACCCCGACAACTTGATTGTCTCTAACAAAAATCTTTTTATACGTGTAATTAATCCCGTCAAAAGCTTCAATACTGTTGATTCCTTCTGTCTCTCTGATATTCCCAGCAGAATATAAATCACATCCAGATACTTTTAAAGAAGTAAATGTTGTACTGCCTTGATAAGGCTTAGCTTCTCTATCTGTCAACACATCTGCTAAGACTTTCCCTTGTTCAAATAAAGGTGCAACCAAGCCGTAAACATTGCCATTATGCTCAGCACATTCACCCACTGCAAACACATCTGGAACATTGGTTTTCATAAAGTTATCAACAACGATTCCCCGATTTACTTCGATAGTAGTTGTTCTTGCTAGCGTTGTTTCTGAACGAATCCCGATCGACATCACGACCATATCCGTTTCGATCGTGGTTCCGTCACTAAAGGCTAAACCTGTGACATGGCTTTCTCCAAGTATTTTTTGTGTTGCTTTTTCCATCAAAAATTTCAACCCTTGTTTTTCTAAATCAGCTTGTAGCATTTTACCTGCTTTTTCATCTAATTGAGTTTCCATCAGCCATTTTTCTAAGTGGACAACGGTAACCTCCATACCTTGATCCAACAATCCTTTCGCAGCTTCTAAACCAAGCAATCCTCCACCAATCACCACTGCTTTTTGATATTCTTGCGCTGCTTCAAGCATATTTTCTGTATCATCGATTGTTCTAAATCCGACAACACCAGGTAATTTTGCCCCTTCAACAGGTAAAATAAATGCTCTGGAGCCTGTCGCCAAAATACATATATCATAAGAGACTTCTTTACCAGATTGTGTCATGATTTTTTTATTATCTGTATCCATTTTGACTGCTGGATCATGATTGATCAGTTGAATTTGATTTTCTTCATACCATTCAAGTGGATTAGTGATGATTTCTGAAACAGTCATTTTCTTTTGCAAGACATTACTTAACATGATCCGATTATAGTTTGGGTATTTTTCTTCTCCTATAATCGTGATTTGATAGCGATCAGCATCACGTTCTAAAATTTCTTCGATCGTCCGGACACCCGCCATTCCATTACCAATTAAAACAAGCTTTTCTTTCATTTTATTTAGACTCTCCCTTTGTGATATTATGAGCAATACAATCAATGCTTTGTCTCTTTTAGAATAGCAAGAATGAAAGGAAATGACCATTAGGGAATTTCCTAATAACTAAGCTCTATTTTATCCAGTAGTTGAACTATTTTTTCTAATACAAAAATCAACTGTCCTAAACTAAGTAAACACCTATCTTAGTTTGAACAATTGATTTCATTTTTTATTATAGATAACTATTAAATATTTGCCAGAAATTGTTCTCTCTTATCTTTTGAAGCCGATTTCACATCAATATATTTCCATTTCACATTTTTAACCCCAATATCTTTCAATGTTCCTTTAATAAAAACCGACTTAACATAGTTTCCTTTGACAAATTTTAGATACCACTTAGGGGCTGTTCCTGTATTGATGATCGTGGTTTTTTTTATATTCGTAAACAATCCCTTTAAACTCAGACCTGAATCATCATACGCAACATCTTTCAACATCACTTTATCGAAAAAACCTTTGATGATTGCTGGGAACTCATACCACCATGTAGGGGCAATAATGAATAGTTCATTGGTTTCTCCCAACATTTTTTGATACTGACGTACAAGTGGATCCGTTGTTTCACCTTTGGAAAATAAGGCTAGATCTTTTTCGGAAAAAACTGGATCAAATTGATCTTTATTCAAATCAATCAGTTGGTAGTCGATCCCTGCTCTTTTTAAACGTTGTAACAATTTATCCAAGATTGCGTGATTATAACTGCCTTCCCATGGATGTGCATAAATAATAGTGGTTTTCATTTTTTCTCTCCTGACTTAGAGTGTTGAATTTCCTTGTAGATAGTGTGGATTTTTCCATTTATTTCTTTTTCATACTGAGCATACTCTTTTGCGACGATTTTTGGTTTCAAATCTTGGATCAACTTTAAAACCATCTGTTCATGTCTGATTTTTTGTTTGATCTCACATTCTTTTTTAGACAATAGTTGATTGGATCGTGCACTACATTCGTCACTTTCTGGAAATTCTAAAAAATCCAATAGTTCTTTGATCTCTTCTATCGTAAATCCAACGTGCTTCATAACAACTAAATATTCTAATAGAATTTTATCTGCTTCATCAAAAATACGATAACCATTCTCTTGCCGCTTCCCTATAACGATTCCTTGGCGTTCATAATATCTGATCGTCGAAAGTGGGATGTCCATTTCATTTGCTACGTCCTTCATTTTATACATCGTCTCAACTCCTTTTTTGTTTATCTAAAGGTATCTTAACATTGCATCAAAGAGCAATGTCAACAAAAAACAAGTTACCTTACAAAAAATCAGTAAAGTAACTTGTTTGCTATTAACAATCCGTATTTTATTCAAAAAAGGTCATTAGTTGTTCTTTTATTTTTTTCGTTTCTGCTGGATTTTTTCCATAGGTAGACAGTGCGATTAAATATTCTTCCTGTTCAATCGTGCTCATATTAAAAAAATCACTATTTTCTTTCTGACTACAATCATTGACCCACTGGTAATCGGAAGCATCTTCAACAATTTTTTGATTGACGATTTTAGAATCAGTACAAGCAAAAACAAGGTGGGCTTCTCGAATATACTCCGCTTTGTATTTTGCTGTAATACATTTTACTCCATCTAACTTATCAAATTCCTGCAAAAAGTTCGGTGCAACGACGGTTACTTGTCCTTTGGCCTTTAAAACACCTAGCGTCTTTCGCAACGCAATTTTCCCACCGCCGATAATCACGATATGTTTTCCTGTCAGTTCAAGCATTATGGGATACATGAGATCGCCTCTTTAACGATTTGTTCCAAGTCTTCTAAAATTCGTGAATCAAACTCCAGTGTGCGAGTAATAATAAAATCAGTTGTTGGAAATGCCTCCTCCAGTTTATTTTTCATGATCGTAATCAAATGTCCATCGAACAAAAAGAAAGGCACGATCACTATTTTTTGTTCCTCGGATAATTGTTTTTTGATATCTACCAAATAATCTTCTTGTCCTTTTAAACTAGTCGGTATAATTGGAAACCCGACTTGTTGTTGGATCTCTCTGGCAATTTCACTTAAAACCTGCTGTGGTTCGTCTGTTTGTTTTGTTCCATGTGCCACTAAAATTCCGACTAATTGGTCATCTGGATAAGCAGTGGCTACTTCTTGGAAGCGTTCCAACAAGACTTGGCGACTACCGTTTTTACTGCCGAAAGTTTCCGTTTGCATAAACTGGACATCTGGATGCTGCTCTTTTACTGATTTAATTTCAGCAGGAATATCGACTAAAGCATGTTTGGCCGCAAATAATAAGACCGGTACAATGATCATCTTAGTCACACCATCTTTGATCATTCTTTCAGCAACACTGGGAATCGTATCAGAATGATTTTCTAAAAACGCCGTTGCTTGGTAAAAAGTTGGATCAAGTTTTGTTTCTACTTGCTTAATAAACTCCATCGCTGCTTGATTTTTTTCAGCTTTTTGACTGCCATGAAATACATAAAGAATCCCAATCATTTTTTCTCACCTCATAAGTCGATTAATTGATGTTTCATACTATATTGCAATAATTCACTAAATGTTTCAAACTCTAATTTTTTCATTACATGAGATTTATGGACTTCCACTGTCTTTACGGAAATGAATAAGCGTTCTGCAATTTCTTTATTGCTATAGCCTAAAGCAACTAACGGTAAGACTTCTCGCTCTCTTTTCGACAGACGTTCATACTTTGCATCTTTTTCTGCCGGTTCAGCATGATTATGCCAACTATCCTTGTCGTATTCGCCAAATAATGGGTCGATTGCAATGTTCCCATTAATTACTTGATGGAGGGCTTCTAGCAACACGGTATCTTGAGAACTTTTAAGAATGTAGCCTTTTGCGCCATATTCTAAAGCTGTGCGGACATATTCTTCTTCATCATGCATACTTAAAATAATCGTCTTCACTTTGGGGAAATGTTCTTTGATGCGCCTAGTTGTCTGTAATCCATTTTCGCCTGGCGGCATGCGCATATCCATCAACACGATATCAACTGGATATTTTTCAAGGAGCAAAAATGCCTCCGTACCGTCTGCTGCATCCCCTACAACTTTGATATTCTTTTGGGATTCGAGTAACAAACGTAAACCGCTTCTCACAACGGCATGGTCATCTGCTATTATGATATTCATCTTACCACCTCCTAAATTTAAAAACGGAACGGGTTCGTTTAGCCTTGATAGGAAAAAAATGATTGAGACACTTTTTGTCTCACGCCATGTTTATTTTTTCCAGACCAAAAAGGTTCTCCGCACAGCTAGATCACATACTTGGCAAACCTAGCGTCACCGTTGTTCCTTCCGTTTCTTCTGACTGAATAACTAAGTATCCTCCGATCGATTCAGCTCTTTCTTGCATATGTAAAAGTCCTAATCCACGGCTGTGCGCATTTACTTTTTGAATATCAAAGCCTTTACCATGATCCCGAACAGTTAGTACTAAGTGGTTTTCTCGTTCGCTTAAGGTTACCCACAGCTCATTCACATCCGCATGCTTCACACTGTTCATCACACTTTCTTGCAAAACACGATACGTAATGATCTCCACACTCTCCACAAATCTTTTATTTTCGATCATCGGAATAAAATGGATATCCACACCCGTTGTTTCTATTAAACGATTTAATAAGACTTCAATAGCTGGAATCAACCCTAAATCATCCAAAGCGGTTGGGCGTAAATCAACAGCTAATTGTTTTACTTCACCCAGCAAAGCGACAAAATCCTCATCAATTCTCTGTAATTTTGTTGATAGGTCTTCTGATTGTCCGCTCCATTTTAGCTGCCTAGTTTCTAGCATCAAACTATAAATACTTTGAGCCAATCCATCATGCAACTCTTGTGAAAGAGCTCGACGTTCATTTTCATGCGCTTGATTGACATATTCGATCAAGCGTTTATTTTGGATGACCTGTTGCAGACGATCTTGAACAGCTACGCGCCGAATACTTAATAAAGAGGTTTCTTGATCAATCGTAGTATAACTACCACTGAACTGTTCTTGTTCACCTTCTATATTTTCTAAGACTACGGGAAATGCGGCCTGATCCCAATCTGCTTTGACCTCACAATCTAGACACTTTTCCATAGTGGAATGAAGCATACAACCTTCACCTTTAGCAATTTCCAACACTTTTTCTAAAGAAAATGGATACAGGGTTTCTAATTTAGCGGCCTCTTTATTTCGTTTGATACATTTATTTTCTTCGATTAAAAACAAGCTATCTTTTGCTTCGTCAAATAGTTTTTCCATTAAGTTCATTTCCATTTTTTCACCTATAAATAAACAACTAGTTCATTTGTTTTGTCTTTAGCAACAGTCAAAAATTCTTCTGTAATCTCTATTTTTTCTCGATAACCGAGTAATAATACGCCTTTTACTTCTCCTTTTTTTAATACGGGAAACGCTACAATTGTTTCTAACTTTTCCATTCTCGTGATTGGTAGTTCTACTAATTTTTCTGGCTGTTTTTGTAAATCAGTTGCTTGATAAGGACGACCTGTTCGCCAAACGATTCCACCAATCCCTTTGCCAACCTGCAGTCTAATTTTCTTGTAATTCTGGTTGGTGTTTCCCGCTACATAATTCCAGCGAATGACACGGATTTTAGTGAGTTCATTCACAGTAGAAAGTGCTAGTGTGACAAAATCCACCTTTAGATCTGCTTTGATTCGATCGATTACTTGTTGCACCTGATCCGTCATTTGACTACTCCTATTCCCTAATTTTTAATAAAAAGCTTGTTTTCTATTCGATCTTCTCTTATTCTTAACCCAACATCATCTTATTTTAGAAGGATTTTTTTATGAAAACAACTACTACTTTTAGTCCTAAGCGATTGGTCATGATCATTACCATGACAGTT
Source organism: Enterococcus sp. AMC1252 (assembly GCF_058216515.1). Classification (NCBI taxonomy): domain Bacteria; kingdom Bacillati; phylum Bacillota; class Bacilli; order Lactobacillales; family Enterococcaceae; genus Enterococcus; species Enterococcus sp. AMC1252. Next base: position 735,765 of record NZ_CM177097.1, on the reverse strand, counting down.
TTTTCTTTTTCTAGCATGACAACAGCGTTTTTCTTGATGGGGGTGAAGGCTTTTCCCTATTTTATCGGCGCTTCACTGTTTTATTTTATTCCCTACGCTATTATTATAGCAGAATTTACAGGTGTTTATAAAAACCATATTGGCGGATTATATCAATGGCTAGCCGGGCATCTTTCTGAAAAAGTTGCTTTCATTGCCGCTTTTCTATGGTACTGCAGTTATTTTATTTGGATGATCAGCTTATTTATGAAATTATGGATTCCCTCGTCTATTTTACTATTTGGACAAGATTTAACAAAAAAAAGCAGTTCACTTACTTATTTTCCTACACCTGTTATAATCGGTATTTTGTCGATACTGGCTGTTTCTGCGACATTATTTTTTGTCAGCAAAGGCTTTAAGGGCATTGCTTCTGCGTTATATTTGAGTGGCCTCATGATGTCGATTTTAATGATCATTAGCCTTAGCAGCAACCTTTGGTTATGGCTCAATAATCAGTCCGCTATCTTGCCAAATCTGGCTGCTAGTTTTAAAGGCGGTCAAAGCAGTTCCACTTCGAGGCAATCATTGATTGAACAGTTAACCTTTTTGATTTTTGCAATCACAGCTTTTGGTGGACTAGATACAATTGCAAGTCTCGTTGATAAAACTGGAAAACAAAAAACACGATTTCCTAAATTGTTGATCCTGAGTAGTATTTTAGTGGTCTTTTGTTATTTTTTAGGAATTCTTTTATGGAGCGGAAGTTCTGATTTGTCTGTTTTGAAAGAAAATGGCAGCATTCATTTAGGTAATTTAATGTATGAATTAATGGAAAATTTAGGGGATTCTGTTGGTCGATCATTTGCCTTATCGCCTATGCAAACCCAATGGTTATCACAATTATTTACTCGCTTCACAGCACTAACTTTATTGCTTTCTTATATTAGTTTATTATCAACGATTTTTTATCTACCGATTCGCACGCTAGTAGAAGGAACACCCGCCCATTATTGGCATCCCCGCTTGAAACAAAAAAACCAACATAACATGCCGGTTTATGCATTATTGATTCAAGGTGGATTGATCAGTTTGTTTATATTGGGTATCAGTTTCGGCAGTAAATATGTCGTCTTTTTATATAATCAGCTAACATTGATGACCAATATTTCTAGAGCGATTCCTTATTTATTAGTCGCTCTTGCTTATCCAGCTTTTAAGAAAAAACAATTAGAACAAGAACCGAGCTCTGCTTTGATTCAGTCAAAACTCAATGGTTCATTGCTCAGCGGCAGTGTGATTGTAAGTATTACGTTAGCCATCGGCTTTCAGTTATATCAGCCAATTTCACAAGGAAATTACCTACAAAGTCTAACATTATTAGTTGGACCTTTATTGTTTACTTCGATTGGTTATTGGCTTTATCAATACTTCCATAAGAAAAATCGAAAAAAATTGGTGGATGCATAAAAAAATCGTAATAACAAGCGAAATGTTCCTCTTTCCTGTACAATGTAAAAGAAGTTGTTTTCTGTTTTTTCTCGAAATAGAAAATGCAGATATCTTTTGTGCAGGAGGGATTTTTTTGTTTGATTTAGAAAAAGTTCAATCATTAAATGAGCTGGAAATGTTAGTTTATCAATACATATTAGAGCATATGACTAGTGTACCTAAATTAACGATTCGTCAACTTTCTGCTGATTGTCATGTTTCCACATCAACAATTTTACGGTTTTGTTCTAAAATGGGATTTGACGGTTTTTCAGAGTTAAAATATGCTTTAAAAAAAGAAGTAGAACTACAGGAACAATCTTTTGAACAGTATTATGATGCGACGGTCCACGTGGATTCTTTTTTGAAGCGCATCAACCAACAAACCTATTACGAAACACTGAAACCCGCAATTACGATGATCGCCTCTGCCCGTCACATTGTTTTCTCCGGTATTGGGACAAGCGGAATTTTAGGCAGTTACGGCAGTCGCTATTTTGCGAATATGGGCATCAATGCTTATAGTATCGGTGATCCATTCACTCCAATTCCGCAAAGAGGATTTGAAAATACCTTAGCAATCATTCTTTCCGTTTCAGGTGAAACAACTGAAGTCATCAAACAAGCGACAGATTTTAAAAGATCAGGTGCTAAAGTTTTAAGTATCACCAATGATGAGCACTCCACAATCTCTCGTTTAGCGGATTATAATATTTCTTATTATATGCCAGACGAACGCTCCGTTTACGCTGATCCTTATATCAATATCACCACACAAATTCCAGTAATCGCATTGATCGAACTACTTGCTCATCAAGCAAGTAAAGAATTCGCTGAAAAGAATCCAATAAAAAAAGATACTGAATAAACAGGCTCTGGCAACTATTTCTTATGCTGAAACTTTGACAAAATGTGTAGTCATTGCTATTGTTTGTAGAAAGGTCAGCCGTATTTTCTAGACGAATGACCCCGATGAAAGGGCGTGATTGCTAATGACATTTACCATCGAACATTTGGATAATGAAGTTATCACTGGGAGACAATACAAATTTGCTATTCCTAAAACACCTGAAGATTTTGTTGAGGTGAATAACCAAAAACTAGAAATATTACCTACTGAATTAAGTACTGTAAGAGCAATCATTATCAACGATTCTGATGAACGTAATGGAACGTATAAATATCTGATCGAAAATAGTGAAGGCAATCGAACTTTTGAAGTATCAGCTGGTGATTATGCAGTTTTCATTGGTTCATGGGAAACTTTGGCTGATATTGATCACTTTATCGGTGCATGTTATGGTGAGCTTTATCAATCTACTGAATATGGAATCGGAGGAACTAATAACATTCAACTAATCGATTTTGAACATGGTAAAATCACCATAAAATTACCAATGATTAATAAATAAAACAGCCCCAAAGAAGGAAATCACATGATGATTCCCTTCTTTTTTGATCTAATTTGTTTTTTTACACGGTACATGTTTCTCAACTGGCTCAGACTATAGGAATTTGCCTGAAATTCTTTTATAGTAAACATGTAAACGTATTCAGTAGATTAAAATAAGAGCGGCCGCTCTATTGAAATACTGCTGCAAGCAATTATTTTCCGTTACTTTAGTTAACCAAAGGAGAGGTTTAGAATGAATGAATGGATCAATGAAAAAGTTCTACCACCCGTTTTAAAATTCGTCAATACTAAAGCAATTACAGCGTTAAGAAATGGTATGTTGTATACGATGCCATTTACGATCGTGGGTTCGATTTTCTTATTATTAGCTAATTTACCGATTGAGTCAGTAGCCAAATGGATCACGGATAGTGGATTAGTTGTTTACTTTAATCAGGCCTATGGTGCATCTTTTGCGATCATGTCTGTCTTTGCAGTGATCGGGATTGCTTATTCTTACGTGAAAACAGAAGGCTTTGAAGGTCTGCCTGCTGGAATGATTTCATTAGTTGTCTTTATTTTGTTTATGTCTCCAGATGTGACTGATTTAGACAGTGGTATAACGATTGGTAATGTTATAAACAAAGACTGGACTGCTGGTAAAGGGATGATTACAGCAATCATCGTCGGACTGATCGTCGGCTGGGTGTACAGTTGGTTCTTACGTCATGATATCCGCATTAAATTACCTGAGGCAGTTCCTGAAAACGTTGCGAACTCATTTACAGCCCTGATCCCAGCTGCGGCTTTGATCACAGGTGCGATGTTTGTGTATATCTTCTTTGATAAAGTCTTTAAAACGACATTCTTTGATTTCATTTACGATGTCTTACAGTCTCCACTTCAAGGGGTAACAGATTCATTGGGTGGCGCCTTAGTGCTTGGTTTCTTGGTTCCTTTATTCTGGTTCTTCGGCGTTCATGGTTCAACGATCGTCGGTGGAATCATGGGCCCGATTTTACAAGCGAATTCTTTGGAAAATACGGATATTTTGAAAGCGGGTAAAGAATTAACTGTTGCAAACGGTGGTCATATCGTAACGCAACAATTCTTAGATCAATTTTTAACCGTAACAGGTGCTGGTATGACCCTTGGATTAGTGGTTTATATGGTATTCTTTGCAAAATCAGCTCAATTTAAACAATTAGGACGTTTGTCAATTGGTCCTGCAGTATTTAATATCAACGAACCAATCACGTTTGCCACACCGATTGTAATGAACCCGATTATGGCAATTCCATTTATCTTAACGCCAGTTGTGTCATCTGTTATTACTTACTTTGCGCTCTATACTGGTTTAGTGCCATTATTTACAGCCGTTCAAGTCCCTTGGACAACACCTCCGATCATTTCAGGATTATTAGTTGGCGGATGGCAGGCAGCGTTATTACAAGCCTTTGTCTTAACATTAGGATTCTTTATATACTTACCATTTGCTAGAAAAATGGATGCGATCAACTATGCGCAAGAAACAAATCAACCTATTACAGAAAAAGTATTAGAAGAAATTGAAGCAGAAGCTTAAAAAAATGGTTTAAATTGACTTAACTCATCCTTGCACAGCTGATTCCGTTCAAATGATTCCTCCTAGCTGTGTAGGGACGGTTAACTATTTTAGTTTTAAAAGAATAAATAGCTGTTTTTTCCAAATAATAAAGGTTGTTAGGAGTAGATGATATGTCAATTTTAAGAGAAGATTTCCTTTGGGGCGGCGCCGTAGCTGCTCATCAATTAGAAGGTGGTTGGGATCAAGGTGGTAAAGGTGTTAGCGTTGCTGACGTTATGACTGTTGGTGCTCACGGTGTTCCTAGACGAATCACAGATGGTGTGTTGCAGGGTGAAAATTATCCTAATCATGAAGCGATTGATTTTTATCATCACTATAAAAAAGATGTAAAAATATTTGCTGATCTTGGGTTAAATTGTTTCCGGACATCGATTGCTTGGACGCGAATTTTCCCGAACGGTGATGAAACGGAACCGAATGAAGAAGGATTACAATTTTATGATGACTTGTTCGATGAATGTTTAAAATATGGGATCGAGCCTGTAATTACCTTATCTCATTTTGAAATGCCTTATCATTTAGTAACGGAATATGGCGGCTGGCGTAATCGTAAAATGATCGATTTCTTTGCAAAGTTTGCTCGTGTTTGTTTTGAACGTTATAAAGATAAAGTCACTTATTGGATGACATTTAACGAAATCAATAATCAAGCGAATTACGCTGAAGACTTTGCCCCATTTACCAATTCTGGCATTAAGTACCAAGAAGGAGAAGATCGTGAGAAAATCATGTACCAAGCCGCTCACTATGAGCTAGTAGCAAGTGCACAAGCGGTTAAAATCGGACATGAAATCAATTCTGATTTTCAAATTGGTTGTATGATTGCGATGTGTCCAATTTATCCCTATTCTTGTGATCCCAAAGATATGATGATGTCTGTCAGTGCAATGCAAAAACGTTACTGGTTTACAGATGTTCATGTAAGAGGACATTATCCAAGCTTTATGGAAAACTATTTGGCTCGTAAAGGGTTTAATTTAGATATTACGGAACAGGATTTGACTGATTTAACCCATGGTTGTGTGGATTATATCGGCTTTAGTTACTATATGTCGTTTGCCATCAAAGATCATGATAAAGGCCCTGCTTTTGATTATGATGAGTCAAAAGATTTAGTCAAAAATCCTTACGTAGAAGCCTCTGACTGGGGTTGGCAGATTGATCCGCTTGGCTTGCGTTATGCCATGAACTGGTTTAATGAGCGCTATGAATTGCCTTTGTTTATTGTGGAAAATGGCTTTGGTGCGATTGACGAAATTGAACCAGATGGCACAATCAATGACCAATATCGGATTGATTATTTGAAAGCTCATATTGAGATGATGAAAGAAGCTGTTGAATTTGACGGTATTCCATTGATTGGGTATACGCCTTGGGGCTTTATTGATTTGGTTTCTGCGGGAACTGGTGAGATGAAGAAACGGTATGGTTTTATCTATGTGGATAAGGATAATGAAGGACAAGGGACGTTGAAGCGTTCTAAGAAGAAATCATTTGATTGGTATCAGCAAGTGATTAAGAGTAATGGTGAAGAGTTGTAAGAGATTTGGATATAAAAGTAAGTGAAACTAAATTGCATAAACACAATTTAGTTTCACCTTTGTTTTTTACTATACAAGCGATTTATTAAGCATCAGAAAAATAGTGAAACGTTCTCTATTCTCCTCCAAATAAATCAATCCCCATATTTCTGACTTCTTGGCATTCTTCATTTGTCAAAAACCACCACGACATTTTTTCATGCCCAACTGTACCTAGCCATATTTTTTCCCCCTGAAAAAAGGCAATATCTTCTGGCAAATTCGGACCTTGCCAATCTCCAATTGATTTTGAATAGTTTAAAAGAATGGATAGTGAATCTGAATTAAATACAAAGCGATACACTTCCACTACTTTTTCACGTTCAATTACCATTGAAGTTGCCCAACTATTTGTTTCAATTTTAGTAACTAAAAATGAATCTAAATAACTAATTAATTCATATGTTTTTTTATCATATGAATACGTGTTATCTCCTTTAAAATCAATATCATGACGAATACAAAATTCAAAAAATGTACACCCTTGTTTTAAAGCTAAGTTAGTAATATCTTGATATTGCTGACTGTGTATATCCTCTGAATAATAATATTTGTTCCTATTTGTTTGAAGCCACACCATAAAATGAATGCCCTCCAGACCTATTCCAAGTATGATAATGTGCGAAATTACCAGCTCCATGCGCCCTATCTGCTATTGGCGGTTGGAACTTGCCACCTCTTAGTCCACCAGCTAAACGAGCTACCTTGTAGGCTCCTGTAGATGTTGTTGACCATAAATCTCCACGTATCTTCATGTAATTTACAGCTGTATTTAAGTTCATACCAGAATAAACTACGATTCCTACTCGACCAGTCCTCACTGCTCTATAATGCTCGTAAAACTGTCTGTAATTTGCATTTCTAGAAAAAATAGTTAACGCAATTCCTAGTAATCCTCCAACAACTGCCGCAAATAATAGTCTGATTAATTCTCGTGCGACTGGAATCGCAACCCGAATTCCTGGCCCTAGTACAAAACCTGAAGCTACACCATCTTCTGGTAATATTTCCCTTTGTTCGAATGTATTTTCATCAGTAATAACTATGGCAGTATCCGCAAATTGTTCTTCTGTTGTAATATGCGTACTTTCATCTTCCATTATGTTTTTAGTAGGCAATTCAATTTTTTGAAGCTCTTCTTCTGAGTACTTTCCTTGTTCAATTTCTTCCAATAATATTTTTTCTTCTTCAATCGCTTTTTCTAGCCTTTGTTTCTGTTCCAATGTACCAAAATAAAGACTATAATTATTTGTTTCCTCTTCATTTTTCTCAGATACTTTCATACCACTCGAGTTTATGGAGTCTTCTTGAAATTCTTGAACAATTTCAATTTCTCTTGTTTCGTCGTCAACCTGCGTTTTCGCTTGAATAATTAACTCGCTTTCTTCCAAATCAATCTCAACATTTTCAAATGTTGTGGCCTCATTACTTGATTTTTCTAGTTCTGTTAAAATCTTATTCTCTGTTGTACTAATAGGATCATTTGTAATCGCATATGCTGTATTACTTATACACCCACAGCTTAAAATCATTAACAAACTTACGACAATTTTCTTCATTTTCCATCTCCTTAATGCTTATTTATTAATAACTTCAATAGATTTAAGGTATTTTTTTAAATCATTGAAGGTTATCTCAAACTTTAAATCTTTTTGTAGTTTAGTAGCTAGTAGACCTGTAGCAATAGCAGCTGAGTAAGTAGTCCCTTCCATCTCTGAATATTCATTTTCCCCATAGCTTGGTGTTACTATTTTAGTTCCTGGGAAATAATAGTTTGCTTTGTTTGAAGAATTCATAGAAGATTTTTTAAAATTACTGTCTAGAGCTCCTACAAAAATAACGTTTTCTATATTTGGTATATCTCGTTTGGTGGTATCAAAATTCCCATTTGAAATAACAAACAAAATATTTTTTTTTTGTCCTTTTTTAATTACTTCCAAAAGTTCTTCAGAAAATTTGTTGAATGCGATACTGATATTTATAATTTCTACTTGATTTTCGAGACACCATTCAATTGCATTCAGTAAATCATTAGGTTTTGCTATACCAGCAGATAGAATACTAGCATTATATACGTCTAAATATTTAGGATCTGCGAATCCATATTTAGAACCATTATAGCTACTTTGACTAATTACACCTAGAACAGATGTTGCGTGTACGGTATCTTCTTTTTTATTCACATGAACCATAGCCTTTTTAATAATGGAATTCATATTAGAAAACGCTCTATGATTGTCAGCCAATTCTCCATCAATAATTCCTATCTTAACCATTCTATTTTTCAACTGCTCTGAGTTTGAATACTTTTTTGAGAATGCTTGATAGTCAAACTTATTCAATGATGGTACTTCACTTTTCTTGCTACACTGATAAAGAAAACCAATGATGAAAATACTTACAAGAATATAAAACACTTTTTTTAACTTCATTTCCAGATAATTCTCCACCTATCTATTTTTTAAGATACGCTTCTTTACAAATTGGGCCTTAAAAAAATTGAATTTTCAGATTTTTTCCATTCCGTACAAATTATCGTATAATATATTTTATAATATGTAAAGATTAATTTCATTTAGAATAGTTTCATCCTTTTTTGCTTCAAAAATAATTGTGACACAGACAAATAGGCACCAACTACCTATTTCAATGAAAAATCGTCTTCGTATTCAACTAGTTTATTTCTATCTTTATGTTCTTTCACGCAATCCACTCCTTAATTAAAAAATTGAAGGAGCTAATTTAGTCTGTTTTCTCTGGAAGGAAAGCTTTTAAAACTAGCTTTTTCATCAAACTAACAATTGGCCTTTCAAATAAGTTTTTCGGCTGAGAATCAGCTCTTTCAAACACAACGGCAGCACTATGAATATTCGCGACATCACGATTTAACATACGTATAAAAAAATCAATTGATTTTCTCCCTTGTTCGTATTGACCATTCATGTTAAGTTCTTTATACTTTTTGGTATAGGATAGCAACGAAAAAAGCTTTACGAACTAAGAAAAGTTCGCAAAGCGCCATCACATATAAATAACCATTGGCACCTCAAGTATCTGGCGGGAACCTTATACTTGAAGTCCTTGTAAAGTCAGCAATCTCTGCCCATACAAGTCGCCAATAGTCGCTAGCATTACAACTAGCTTCTTTCATTGTACAAAAATCAAGTGTCATTGACCGCTTCTTTTTTGTCGTGTTTTATTTGATAAGAAGTGAAAAAGTAAGGGTAGTTCATACTATTGATGAACAGGTATTGGGATATTTTCCCGATATCTTTTTTTGTTGCTATCCTATTTTGTAACAACGACCTGATAGAAAATAAAAAACGGCACCCCACATTTTGGCGGGAACCAAAATCATGAGGCCCTGTAAAGACAGCAATCCCTGCCAATACAAGTTGCCGATAGCCGATACCAAAGTACCAGCATGTTTTATTGTACCCAATTTCAGCCAGAATTTCTACCTTATGTGAGAAATTCTTTTAGATTGTGTCGAGATCTTTGCGATGGTTTTTGTCTATTGAAAACGATGAGGCGCGGGTCTGATCGTTTTTTGTTTACCTATCTAGTTGGACTTCAGACCAAATTTAGACAAGGAGAATGGAGACATGGAAAAATCACAGGAATCAAGCACGATTGCTTATCTGGATATTTTGGAGGCAAAAGCTTATTTACTTGAGTTGAAAGAGTGGCACGATGCACTGCATTTTATGAAGCATTTTCTTGAAGGTAAAGTAAGAAGAAATCCGCAAGAAATGAAAGCTTGTGCCGAAATGTTCGAAGTGGTTTATCAAAATTTTGATACTTTAATAACCGAAACAGATAAATATTTGAATAAATTTACAAACGGAAAATAACGAATGATTTATAGAAATAAAAAAAGGCGAAGAGACATTTCTCTCCGACTTTTTAATTATCGCTAAATAAACTGTCCTGTAATCGAATGACTATTTTTTATTTCTTCCGGTTTCCCTTCAAAAACAATTTCCCCACCTTGATTACCCCCATCAGGGCCAATATCTACAATCCAATCCCCTTGCTTGATTAAATCAACATGATGCTCGATCACAATAACCGTATTGCCTTGATCCACCAAGTGATTCATGATCTCAGTCAAGTGCTGGATATCAGATAAATGTAGCCCTGTCGATGGTTCATCTAAAACATAAATACTGCCTTTTTTGTAAAACTCACTGGCTAATTTCATTCGTTGACATTCCCCACCAGATAAGGTGTTCATCGGTTGTCCTAAGGTTAAATAGCTCAATCCAACTTGTTCCATCGCTTGGATTTTTTTCAAAATCACTGGTTCTTTGAAGAATTCCAATCCCTCTTCTACCGTCAATGCTAATACTTCTGTGATGTTTTTTCCTTGGAACTGATAATCTAACACTTCTTGTTTATAGCGCTTGCCATGACACACATCACATTCGCTTTTGATTGCTTCCATAAAGGCTAAATTCGTCTCGATAAATCCTTGTCCTTTACAGTTTTCACAGCCACCTTTTGAATTGTAGCTAAATAATGAAGGTGACACACCGTTGGCTTTTCCGAATAATTTTCTAATGTTGTCCATAATCCCAATATAGGTTGCTGGATTCGAACGTGAATTTGTTTGAGCAGCGGCTTGATCAATCACAATCGTTTCTGGAAATTCTGATAAAAAAGAATCTTTGACCAAGGTACTTTTTCCTGATCCTGCCACACCTGTAATCATCGTTAAGGTCTTTTTAGGAATACGCAACGCCGTCTCCTTTAAATTATGCATACTTGAAAGACGGCCTTGGTAAAAATCAACTGCGGGTCTAACCTGTTTTTTCAACTCTGTTTGATTTTTCAAGAAATTCCCTGTCAATGTATCAGACTCAAGCAAAGCCTCATAACTTCCTTCAAACATGATATTTCCGCCATGCTTTCCAGCTTGGGGACCAACTTCGATCACATGATCTGCAATTTTAATCACATCTGGATCATGTTCAATGACAATCACGGTATTGCCTTTGTCTCTTAGTTTGAACAACAATTCATTTAAACGATGAACATCCCTAGGATGCAGTCCAATGCTAGGTTCATCAAATATGTAAATCAAATCCACTAGACTATTATTTAAATGCTTAACCATCTTCACACGTTGAGACTCGCCACCAGATAATGTTGTGGTTTCTCGATCTAAACTTAAATACCCTAAGCCAATTTCAACTAAGTGGCCGATTTTTTCTTTAAGATTATTAATGATTGGCGTAGCATTTGGACTGTTGATTGTTTCTAAGACCTCCAGTATTTTAACCAATTCGATAGCAGTCAAATCCGCAATTGAATAATCCCCTACCTTTACACCTAATGAAGCTTGAGACAAACGTTTCCCCTGACACAGTGGACAAGTGGCTTCATGTGTATATTCACTAATCAATTTCTGTGTTCGTGGTGATATTTCACCTTCTTTTTGTAAATAGAGGCGATTGAACTTTGCAAATAAACCTTCATACGTGAAATTAACACCTTCGATTTTAACTTTAATATCTTTTCCGTAAAGCAAGGTATCCAGTTCCTGCTCTGTATACTCTGTAATTTTCTTATCGTTATCAAACAAACCTGAATCTAAATAACCTTTCATATGCCATTCAGTATTTTTAAACGCAGAAAACTCAATCGCTCCACTGTTTAAAGACTGTGAACGATCTAAAAATTTATCTTCATCGATTCTAAGTGTTCGTCCAATACCTTGACAATCTGGACACATGCCTGCTTGATCATTAAACGAAAAAAAGTTAGCAGGACCGATACTAGGTTTCCCAAATCTTGAGAAAAGTACTCGTAGTAAAGGATTGATATCTGTGATCGTTCCTAAGGTTGAACGAGAATTGCCACCTAGACGTTTTTGATTGATGACCACAGAAGTAGATAAATTTTCAATGCTGTCTACATCTGGGTGTTGATATTTCGGTAGAAAATTTTGTATGAACGCACTAAAGGTTTCATTTAATTGCCGTTGTGATTCATTGGCGATCGTTTCAAATACGATAGAGGATTTTCCTGAACCTGAAACGCCTGTAAAAACAGTTATTTTTCGTTTCGGTATTTTTACTGAGACATTTTTCAAATTATTTTCTCTGGCCCCATTGATTGTTACATATTCTGTCATAAAAATCCTCCTTAAAATAAAAGCGAAACGGACTCGTCCAGCTCTGACAGGAAAATAGGAAAAATCGACTGAGGTGCTTTCTGTCTCATTCTATCTTTATCTTTTTCCCGAAGAACTAGCCCGCACAACTAGATACCATTAGACTAACCTTATCGTAGCACATCGGTGCAAGTTCTAAGGTTATAGATTACAAACCTTATTAAATAGCTTATACTAGTAAAAAACATTGTTATCGGGAGGAATAGTTCATGAATATCCGACCTATTGATATCGCCAGAGAATTGAACATCAGTACCAGTTTATTACGGCACTATGAAAAAAAACAACTACTCCCCTCACCTGAACGCAGTAGCAGTGGTTATCGGCTTTATACAGAAGAAAGTCTACATTACTTTCGTGCGATTCGAACGACTACACTCACTTACGGCTATCATGCGACAAATAACATCATGGCAGCTATTCAACGTCATAACTTTACAGCTGCTTTTTGGTTATTAAATGAAGAACAAGTCAAACTAAATCAGCGGAAAAATATATCCGATCAAACCTTAGCTCTCCTTCATGAAGAAGAATGGCAAGAAATCACTCTGCTACCTACTAGAGGTTGGCTGACAATTGGTGAAACAGCAGATCGTTTAGCGATTCCTGAAACCACGATTCGCCACTGGACAAAAGAGCGCCTCCTTGAAGTCCCACGAGATAGTGACAGTAACTATCGAATGTTTGATGAACATGCCTTACAACAATTATTATTTATCCGTTTGATTCGATCTTCTACTTGGTCATTAAATGAAGTCCGAGAAATTTTGGCTCAATTACAAGCAGATTCGCCTAAACGAATGATTGAATTAGCCGAGCAATCATTGCGTGCTTTGAATGAACTTCTTAAACGGCAAATGATTGCTGATAAGTACATTTATGCGCTGATTCACTTTTTACAACCGGACTTTTTTGAAGATTTTCCTAGCACTGATTTTTATTAAGGTATAGCAAAGAGCTTGGGACAACCACTCTTGAGGGCTATCACCTTACCAAATAGAATGAAAATAAAGTAATCGACCTACATACTATTTCTTGTCATACAAGAGATGACAGAAGTGACTTGTAGGTCGATTACTTAGGGAGAAACTAGATCATTTTACTTATTTTCTCACGTAATTACTTGTCGCACGAAAAGAACTACATCAATCATTAGGCCACAGTACCTGCGTATAAAAATAAATCGTTTCTATAAGTAGAATGGCCTCTTCGAACAAACCTAAGCAGAGAATATAGTCTTCACTTTCAAATTGATTGATTATCTATTTTCATGTTTCCATTGTTCATAGAAAGCTGCTAAACGCTTGATATGAAGAGGAATACGTTCAGGTGAAGCTTCTAAAAAAGTCAATGCATTATTTTCTGCAGCAATCATCCGTTGGTCAACAGAAGCCATGATTTTTTCCATTTCTTGTTCTAGTGAATGAAGATTATCTGCAAAACCTAAATGTTCAGTAACGGCTTCTGGATTATTAGGAAACTGTCCTTCTAGCTCTTTTTTTAATTCTTCACGAACATGAGGATAGTACTGTGCGGGATTCATTTCTACATTTATTTTAGGACGTTTTTCAGTCATGAGGTACCTCCTTTGGTATTTCTGAAGAGAGGGGTGGTACCAGGTGAAGATCAGGCTTCTTTGCTGGTTGTTCAAGACCCGACCACTTCTCCACTAATTTCTGTGTATCTTGAATGGTTTCAAGCATACGAGCCATTAGTTCACTGGCATTTTTTTCAACAGCCGCATGCATTTGTTGCTGCTTAGCTACAGTTTCCTCGCCTATTTTTCGGACAAGCTCTTTTTGTCGTTCCCTTTCACGTTCAAGTTCTTTTTCGTCCATAAAACACCTCTTTTTTTTAATTGTTTAGTCAACATACTAAAGTATTATATCAAGTTCCAACAGCCCCGACGCTTCAGTGACCTCAAAAATCCAATCAATTGGTCTACCTCTATATCGATTGGATTTTTGAGGCCTGCTGTTTTATTGCTTCTTTTACTTTTTTTCCGGCTTGTCCTTTTAGAGAGCTGCCTAAATTACTTGATAAACTCTCTAAAGAACTTTTCAATTCATTTATGTACGTGTCAGTAATTGATTTTACTTCTTGTTCTCTTGCCACGTGATCCATGAGTACGGCCGTCCCAACGAAAGAACGGATGTTATTTTTTTGTCTCGCTTTTCTAAGCTCCTTTAATCCAGCTTCATCAAGAATTTCATCAGTGAATAGCTCTGCCATGTCTTCTAAAAGCCTCCTTTTAATTTTCTAAATTACGTAATTCTTTTCTATAGTTCTCTTCTAACTCTTCCAGCTCGTTCATTATTTTTTTTCGTTCCTGATGAAATCGATCCTCTAACTCCAACGATTCATTTTGAAAATGATGATACGCTTCAGATATGGCTTCACGACCAAAAGGGAGTCTACCTGCCCAATACTCAGTTTCCTTGACATAGTCATCTATTTCTTGAAATACTTTTGTTTTGTTCCAAGCTAACTGATCTTCTTTTTCCTCACATATACGCACTTCTTTCAGATACTCTAGCTTTAGTTCTTCTTCTTTATCCATTCTTAACGCATTCCTTTACAGTTAGTCTGGTTGAAATTGTTTCGCTAATTGTTGATCAACAGATAATAGTTTTTCAATACTTCCATGAATTTCTGTTTTGAGCGTATCACAACTGCTTGCGATCTCTTTGTATTCAGCAATTTTCGATTCGTTTCTCTCTTTAGGTTGATCTGAAATGATGGATTTACTGACCCCTATAGATTCGAGTGCATCTAGTACTTCTGGTTCGCTTAAATCATGTCCTAATGTTCTTCCTGCTTCTAATGATTTTTTCCAAGATTGTTCTGCTTTTTCTGTTTGCCGACGAAGGAAACTTTCTGCCTCTAAAAACGTTGCATTGACTGTACTCATTTGCGCATTTAATACAAGGAGTGCTTCAACGCTGTCTAAGAAAATCGCTTCATTGGCTGATAAACCGCCACCACTTTTCTTTAGCTTATTTCGCAAGAACTTCATCCATGCTTGTGTGCTACTAAGAGCACCTAGTAATTGCTGTTTATCATTCTCAGCTCTTTTTTTAATTGCTTTTACATTGAACTCATTGTCAGGAATTAACAATCGTCCCGTTTTTTTATCAAATTCCCACATAGCCAGACTATGGTAAGCGCCACTAAATCGATCCGCCATCTTTTTGTCTTTTTCCATATCAATAATAATGGCAAACTCTCGACCAGTAACTCGAAGTCCTCCGATAGCATCGTTTTTATTTCGATAATTATAAAACATACCTGGGTTATCTTTTGCCCATTTTTTTCCATCTTTAGACATCATGCTTCCAGCATAAGGACCATTGAATCCTACGTTAAGCCATTTGTTTTCTGCGGCAATGTAAAATGCTAAACTTTCGCCTAAAGAATGTCCAGTCGTTGTAATTGTTGCAAAAGGATACTGATTTCTAATCGAGTCTGCGAATTGTTGAGCTGTGACAGATTGGGCATCCACCATTTCAGGTGGTCCAAACCAATCAAACGATTTCAGTTTATCGCTTCCTGCACCAACTGTTTGTAGATCTGTCGCTATATCTAAATCGTCCGATTGATTCGTTCCTGCGTAAGCAATTACTACTTGTGAGGTGTCTGCTTTTCCGTTAACTACTGGGGCGACGGCCATTGCTTGCATTCCGTTTTTGGGTTCATGTTTAACATCAAGAATTTCATATTCAGAATTATTAAATTTGATTTTTTTGTCTTTTTTTAAATTAGATTTATGGTCTTCGTGTTTAGGATCAACCCAATACACCATTTCGCTAAGTTTGTTATAATCTTTTTCTGTAATAGTCATACTCTATCTTTCTCCCCATTATAGAAAATAACTTGTATAAAATCTTTTGTTTCTCCCTCAATCTGTACGCTTTCATCTTCTATTATATAACTTTCTAATTCTTCTTTTCCCTTTATATATATGGCGAAAAAAGTAGTTGATTTCCCTTCTTTATTAGTCATAGTTAATACTAATCCATATGATCCAGTCATTTTATTTCCATCTGGATTTTCTTCAAATTTTAATGAATTAATGTTTTTAAAAGTATTCTTCAAAGCAATAGTTGCTTCTTTTTGAACTTCCAATAAATTTCGTTGTTCTTCCTTAGCTTTTTCCTCTGCTTTTTTATCCATATACAATTTCCCTCCAAATCCAATAAGCACTATAGTAATAACTACCGCTATTATCAAAATCCGTTTATTCATTATATCCTCCTGAAGATAGATGGTAAATTAATTATAACATAATATCGAATTATTTTATTTAAAATTCTAAATAGCGTTATTTAATTTACAACTTATCGTTATCTCTACTAACACAAAAAAATGCTCACCTGTCACAACTGACTGGTGAGCATTTTTTGTGATTACAACTCTGCGAATTGTCGGGCTATTACAGATTATGCGTCCACCATTTTGGATGCATAATCTGTTTGTATATCTGTCGCTATATCTAAATCATCCGATGAATTCGTTCCTGCATAGGCAATCACTACTTGTGATATGTCTGCTTTTCCGTTAACAATTGGGGCAACTGCTATTGCTTGCATTCCGTTTTTGAATGCATGCTCTGTATCGAGAATTTTATATTTTTGTTCATCAATAGGAATAGTCGCACCTTCATCTAATTTAGAGTTATCTTTTCAAGGTGTTATCATCATAACTCTTGATTCAACACTTCATCTTGAATCATCCCACTCGCTTTCATAAACATATACGTCACAACGGGTCCAACAAAAGTAAAGCCATGTTTTTTCATGTCTTTGGCTACATGTTTAGATAACGGTGTGACATTTGGAACTTCATACGCTTCTTCATACACATTCAACCGAGGAACTCCGCCCACAAAATCCCACATGTATTCAGCGAAACTTCCGTATTCTTTTTGTACAGCTAAAATTGCTTGCGCATTTTGAATCGTGGCATTGATTTTTCTTGGGTTGCGGATCATTTCTGGATCTTGCATGATTTTCTCTACATCGTCTGGCATCATCCCTGCAACTTTTTGGATGTCCATATTGTGGAAGTTCCTTAAAAACACCTCTAATTTACCAGCCGCCGCTTTCCAACTTAATCCCGCTTGGAAGGTTCCTACAGTTAGTAAAATAAAAAGTAATCGATCATCATGTGTGGGTTGACCCCACTGGTTATGGTACCAGTCGAATTTAGGTGGCTGCTTTTCTTTCATCTCTTTCTCCCGCATTTAACTTTTTTCTTATCATAACATAAAAAACAAAATGAGTTCGTTTAGCGATAACCAAGAAGATTCTATTGACTATTCAGACGACTGGTGATATATTTATAACCAAGTTATAAATATATCACCATAAAGGATGTACTACTTATGAAAACTAAAATGAATCTAACTGGAAAAATCTATACCATAGAACTCTTGAGCGGAATTATTTTCTATAGCTTAGGAATTCTATTCATTACGCCACCCACAACCCCAGAAATTATCAAAAATCTAGCAATAGGTTTAATGATTCTAGTCTTGTTAATAATAATGGTCGTAACCATTCTTACTAATACAGAAAAACTTGATGAACGTGCCTTAAATAATTTTTATAAATCTAGCAATATAACATTTTTCTTTATTTTAATATTTTTACTCGTAGGAGGAATGGTAGTTTACTTTATCCCAATGGGTCTTAAACTTTCACCTGCTATAATTTCATTTATACTCGCTGTAATTCTAATACTCCATGGTTCAACTTTTAGATCCTTAGAAATATCGGGTAAATAACTCATGGGTAAAATTGAAACAACTTTAAAACAATACAGGGAAGAAAAGGGTCTGACTCAAAGAGAACTTGCGGAAAAAGTTGGTGTTCGACGGGAAACTATCCTCCACTTGGAAAACAATAGATATAATCCATCCTTAGAGTTAGCTCTGGAAATAGCACGTGTATTTGGCGTAACCGTTGAAACCCTATTCAAATTAAAATAGCTAATGCCTCAACGCTACTATACTGCTAACACTAAACAGTCATGCAACATTTGCATGACTGTTTAGTGTTACTTCTTAACTTCATCATCCATTCAAAAAACTTAATCTAACAAACCGACCATCGCTTTTGAAATATCAACAGCATTTAATCCATACACTTCTTTTAAATACGCCATCTTACCCACTTGACCGAATTGTTCTTTTATACCGATCCTCTTCATTTTTACTGGATGATTTTCAGCAACGATTTCCGCTGCAGCACTCCCTAATCCACCAATCACGTTATGATTTTCAGCTGTTACGATTGGTCCTAGTTTAGCTGCTTCGATCACAATATCTTCATTCATTGGTTTGATTCTAAATAAATCAATCACCTGAACTGAAATTCCTTGTTTCTCTAAATCATCCGCCGCCTGAAGTGCTTCTTCTACCATAATTCCACTAGCGAAAATCGTCCCCTGTGTCCCCTCTTTTAACTTGCAGTATCCTTTGGAAAAATCTTCATTTCCATTATAAAGTGGCTTTGCTTGCTTACGCATTGTTCGAATATAGAACAAGCCTTGAGCTGTATGAGCATACTCTAAAATTGCTTTAAACTGATAAGGATCTGACACTTCATAAATATGATTTTCAGGAATAACCCGCATCAACGCAATATCTTCAAATGGCATATGGGTTCCACCATTCATTTCAGCTGTAACCCCTGGATCAGTTCCCACAATCACCGCATGATTTTTAGCATAACCAAGTGACAGAAAGACTTGATCGAAAGAACGTCTCGTTGCAAACGGCGCAAAGGTATGGATAAATGGAATAAATCCCGTTACAGCCAAACCAGCAGCCGCTCCCATTTCTTCTGCTTCCATGATTCCTACATTAATGTAGCGTTTCCCTAGTTGTTCCTTTAATTTGCTGGTCCCCATCGAACTTGCTAGATCTGCTTCTAAAGCAACAATTTTCTGATCCTTTTCTGCTAACTCTAAAATTGTTTTCGTATAGACTTGCCGCATTTCTAAGTCTTTCATTACTGATTCACCTCGATTTTTTCAGCCAATGTTGCGATGGCTTCTTTAATGGCCATTTTTCCTGCCTCATCTGGACGAACATGATGATTATCTAACAACTCTTCAAAATAAGGAACACCTTGCCCTTTTATTGTATCTAAAACAATTGCTGTCGGTTTCCCATTGACTTGTTTTCCCTGAATGATTGCTTCTTCAATCGCCAACACATCGCCCCCATCAACACGCCAACTATTAAACCCAAACGCCTGCATTTTTTCGACAAAATCAAAAGGATCGCAAATATCTGTTGTATAACCATCTAATTGTTTCTTATTATCATCGATCAAGACAATCAAATGATCCAACTTTTGATGTGCTGCAAATTGAAAAGCTTCCCAACATTGCCCTTCATTCAATTCACCGTCACCCACGATTGCATACGTATAATTTTCTTTACCTAACAATTGATTTCCTTTGGCAATTCCTGTCGCAGCCGAGATTCCTTGACCTAAAGAGCCTGTTGTCATATCTACACCAGGTGTTTTAATCCGATCTGGATGAGAAGGGAGATTTGTTCCATTTTGATTTAAGCTATATAGAAATCCTTCATCAAAATAGCCTTTTAAAAACAACGTAGCATAAAGTGCAGGCCCAGCATGCCCTTTTGACAAGACAAAATAATCACGGTCTGGATCCTCTTTTCTTTCTGGCGACACGTTCAAGGCTTTTCCATACAAAACAGCTAATGTTTCAACAATCGACAAGCTGCCGCCAAAGTGCCCAAAACCTAAATTATCCAGCTCTTTCATCGTGTAATAACGAATCCGATCAGCAAATTTTTGTGTATTCATTATGCTGCCTCCTTCGTTTCAGTTGTCTTTTTCTTACCGAAAATCGTTAATCCAATCAATAATGCTAAGACCGCTAACACTCCAGCAACCACCGAAATTTGACCGCCCATATCAGCTAATTTACCAAGGAAGATCCCCGTCACACCATAATCTGTATCAGAGAAAGTTGATCCTTGGAACCCTAAATCCCCCATAACCGGCATCAATAAAATCGGCATAAAGCTGATAATCACCCCATGAATAAACGAACCTACAACTGCACCACGAACACCACCAGTCGCATTTCCGAAAACACCCGCTGTCGCACCACAGAAGAAATGCGGCACTACACCTGGAATAATCACAGTGGTACCTGTTGCAATCATAATAAACAAGCTAACAATCCCACCAACAAAACTAGTTAAAAACCCAATCAAAACAGCGTTTGGTGCATAAGGAAAGACAATTGGACAATCCAAAGCTGGAATCGAATTGGGTACTAATTTTTCAGAAATCCCTTTAAATGCCGGCACAATTTCAGCTAAAATCAAACGAACACCCGCCAAGATTACAAACACTCCTGCTGCAAACATCCCAGCCTGTTGCAATGCATAAATAATATAATTGGTCCCATTACTAAGGTTTTTAGAAATAAAGTCATTTCCTGCAAATAATGCCACAATAGTATAAACAATTCCCATCGTCAATGTAATACTAACCGTTGAGTCTCGTAAAAAGGACAAGCCTTTTGGAAAATTGATGTCTTCGGTTGATTTTTCTTTATTTCCTACATATTTCCCGATAAAACCACTAAGCGCATAACCAAAGTTTCCAGTATGCCCCAACGCCACCGAATCGTTTTTAGTAATTTGTTTGGTAAATGGCTGTGCGATTGCTGGAAAAATTGTATTTGCTAGGCCTAATGCCAAGCCACCAACTAAAACTAAGGGTACTGCACTCATTTTTGTGACACTCATGATTACAGCAATCATACACGCCATATAAAGCGTAGCATGCCCTGTTAAGTAGATATATTTAAATTTCGTAATACGGGCAATCAAAATATTAAACGCCATTCCCGCCAACATAATAAGTGCTGTATATGTTCCATATTTTGTCAAAGCCAAGGCAACAATTGCTTCATTATTCGGCACCACACCTTGCATATTAAACGCATGCTGGAACATTTCCCCAAAGGGCGCTAGTGATCCTTCGATCACGCCAGCTCCAGCTGTTACCACTAAAAATCCAACAAAAGTTTTGATCCCGCCACGGACAACATCTGAAATCGGCTTTTTCTGTAACCCTAATCCAAGAACTGCAATCAGTGCTACCAGAATTGCTGGAGTACTTGCAATATCGATTAATATATTTAAAATACTATTCATATTTTTCTCCTACCTTCTTTAGTTTTTAGAGTAACCCTTCATCCACACAAACAGCTCTAACTTTTTCTCTCAACTCATCCATATCAATGATACTGTCCAAAACAACCACGTTCCCCAAATGCTGCGCACTATCCGCTAAATCCCCACCTACAAAAAAGACATCTGCCAAATCTGGTGTCGCACTGCCCATATCGTAATGAGATACCTCAACTCCTGTTACACCTAATTCCTTCAATACACTGTTGATATTCATCTCCACCATAAAACTAGAACCTAACCCCGATCCACAAACTGCTGCCATTTTCATAATGATTCCCCTTCCTTTAATAACTGAATAATTGCTTCTTGGTCTTCTGCTGCTAATAACTTCTCTAAATTCTCTTTGTTCGATAAAATTTTCGTTAAACTCGCCAACGCTTTTAAATGCATTTCATTATCAACCGCTGCCAGACAGATAAAAATAGTAATATCATGCTTCGGATCATCCAAAAGGAAAACTGGCTCCTCCACTTTTAAAAGTGACATCCCTAATGCTTTAACCCCATCTTCAGGTCTTGCATGTGGTAAGGCAATTCCTTTACCAATATGAATAAAAGCCCCATAATCTTTCACCTTTTGAATCATTGCTTCAATATAGTTCTCTGTAATCTTCCCTTGTTCTTTTAGAGGTTGTGCCGCATAAGCAATCGCTTCTTCCCACGTTAATTTTTTATCCGTCAACTGAATCATCTCTGTCGTTAACAACTCCGATAGCATTGGTTTCTCATCTTCTTTCACTTTCAATTTTTTGATCATTTTGCGATTTAAAATACGGTACATTTTTTCTTTGGTAACGCCTTTTTTTAATTCGATATATGGTAATAATGTCTCAATAATTTCATCTATAGAAGGGATGACAATTCCTGGAATCAACAACTCTTCTTGTACACAGCGAATCAAATTGTTCTTCTCCAATTGGGACATGATTGGATTGACCAGATACATTTTCTTTAATGTATTCAATGGAACGCTTGAAAAAATCACATCATATTCGGATTCAGCAATACTTTCTAGTTGATCAACTGTTGTTGTTAAACTAAAATCGATCGTTGGAAAGAGTTCTTTCAACTCCGATTGCATGATCAAAGACGAACTGATGCCGCTTGGACACAAAACCAATGCTTTATACCGAATCACCCGGTTTAACTCTCGTTGATTCCCAATTTCACCTCCAAATAAAATCGTAAAATAGCCCACTTCTTCATCTGGAATTGAACGACCTACCAACATTTCTAACGGATATAGCGCAGTTTTAGTTAAAGTGAAGATTTCACCATATTGTTCTTTGATTTCCTCAGTTAACACATTGGCTAGCGAAAAATGATACTTTATTCTAAAAAATGCTGGCACCAAATGATAAAAAAGGTCTAGTAATAACTTTCTATAGGATTTAAACTCGATTGCTGCTAAACGCTCCATTTCATGAATAATCTGACTGCCGCATTCCAGTAAAAATTCTAAAGCTGTATCTCTGATTTCTCCTTGCGTAATTGTCATAAAAATCAGTGTGAAATATAGTTGCTCTCTTTTAGGCTCTATGATTTCAGAGAATTGAAGTAAAAATTGCTGACTTGCCGAAAAAACATTTAACTCCTTTAACATCATCGCTGCTTGTCCATCCAACCTAAACGAGTATGTTTTAGCGCGTCTTAAAACATAAGACATAAAATAAACTGTCTCCTCGATTCTACTTGGAACAATGGACAACTCACTCATTTTGATCGTTTCAAAAAAATAATAGCGAACGTCTGCTTCAAAGGTTTTTGAATACGCCATTAACCCCTTTTTCAAACCCCATTTTCCCGAAACTGACGTAATAACTTCAGTGATCATTTGATAAGCCTGTATCCGAATCTGCTCTTCAAGACCAGTCAAATAAAATCCATTTCTTCGTGAATACTCCAAGCTGATGTTCTCCTTAGCTAAACGTTCCCGCAATTTTTTGATATCCGCTAAAATAGTATTTTTACTGACTTGAAGAAATTCTTGATAGTGATAAACAGATAAATCCTCTTCTACAATAAATGTCAAAAGATAAAGTAAGGCTTGTCTTTCAGATTCCGAATAGAAAATCTCTGTTTCCAGATTTCCAAAATGAAGTTCTAACCATTTTTCAGGTACTTGCTTAGAAAAATAGATTTTGTCATTTTTCCAATATACTTGTTCGTAACAAAATCGCTGCAGCTGCTCATTGAGTTTCCCTAACTGATCGATAACTGTTTCTACTGGTAGTCCTGTGATTTCCTTGATTTCTTGAATGGAGTAACCCACTCCGTGCGGCTTGTTGATAAGATAACTCATTCGATAATCAATCATCTTGTCCCTCCTGTACTCAATATATAATGTAAACGCTACAAATAATAGAAGCATTGGGTCTAATTTCATTTTGCTTTTTTAAAATAATTGGACTTAACTATTACTCACTCTTTAAAAATGAAGATATTCTCTAAAACATTGCTAGTTCCCTCCCTTTCCCTTATCTCACAAAATCGATTATAATTAAGTTAGGAGAAAATTACTTAACACATGTTCTGTCCTTTTCCTTTGAAAATAGGTCTTAAGATGGATGTTAAAACATTTCTCCAGTGTTACAATATCATTACATTAAGTTTAAAGAGATCCTTATTCGTTTATTTGGATTTAGAGTGTAGGGCACTCTTGGACTCCCATTTTGTCCCGCACTCTTTTAAATTTTAGGAGGAAAAACGTATGAAAAACAACAAAACAAAAGTGGGTTTGATCGCTTTGATCGCTATTGTTGTATTCGTTGTGTTTGGTGTCAGCCAATACAATGGTTTAGCGAAAAAAGAACAGTCTGTCGAATCACAATGGAGTCAAGTCGAAAACGTAATGCAACGTCGCGCAGATCTAGTTCCAAATTTAGTCAACAGTGTTAAAGGCAGCATGCAGCAGGAACAAAAAGTCTTTAGTGATATAACTAAAGCTCGTGAAGCATATGGTAGCGCCAACAAAGATTCGGACAAGATCAAAGCTAGTCAAGAGTTAGACCAATCAGTAGGTACTTTGGTCAACGTTATCAATGAAAACTATCCAGAACTAAAATCAAATGACAATGTACAAACGTTGATGACTCAACTAGAAGGCACTGAAAACCGCATTTCTGTTGAACGTAAACGTTATAACGATGTTGTAAAAGAATACAATGAACAAGTTGTCTCTTTCCCTAAAAATATCTTTGCAAATATCATGGGACTAGGTAAAAAGGATTACTTTAAAGCAGAACCGAAAGCTCACACTGTGCCTTCTGTGAATTTTGATACTTCAACAAGTACATCCCAGAAATAGGTTTCACAAAATAATTCCAAAACTAGAAGAAAATTTCTATTCATCGATATACATTTTTAACTAAACTTGGAGAATATAGGTGGTGATTTTACATGATAGATTTATTTGCTTGGTGGTGGCCTTTTAAACCTGGTGGTGGATCTTCTGGTGGAGGTGGCGCTAGTATTTAGAGCTGGGACCATTCATCATTTTATCTCTTCAAATCAAAAAAGAGCAAACCTTAGTTGGTTTGCTCTTTTTTGATCTCCCTTCTTTATATACAATCATTAAAAACAAAAGTATAGACATTTGAAATACAAAGTGGTATATTTTATTTGTAATCGATTACAAATAAAAATACGAAGGACTGATTATTATGAATGGTTTTATGGATTCTCTTGGAGAAAAGATCATGCCTCTTGCAAATAAACTTGGACAAAACCGTTATCTCTCTGTATTGAGAGATGCTTTTATGTTGTCTTTTCCATTAACGATGTTCGGATCGATCATTGTTGTTATCAATAACTTACCTTTTTTTAGCGACACTACGAAGGGAACCTTGTCCTCTTTATTTGGTAATGGTCAAAATGCGACAATGAGCATTATGGCAGTCTTCGTTACTTTTGGTATTGGCTATTATTTATCTAAATCTTATGATGTTGAAGGAATTTTTGGCGGAGCAGTTTCATTTGCTAGTTTTCTACTTTTGACCCCTTTCATGATGACACTCGAGGATGGTACAGAAGTCTCAGGCGTACTATCTTTAGATCGTTTAGGCGCTAAAGGTATGTTTATTGGAATGATCGCAGCCTTTCTTGCTGGTGAAATTTATTGTAGAGTCACTAAAAAAGGTTGGCAAATCAAAATGCCGGATGGTGTCCCACCTGCTGTCGCCAAATCATTTGCTGCCTTGATTCCAGCTATTTTAACATTGTCTGTTTTTTTATTTATCAATGCAATCGTAACTGGCTTGTTCAATACAAACCTTCATGATGTGATTTACGAAGTGATCCAAAAACCACTAGTTGGCTTAGGTAGCAGCTTACCTGCGACTTTGATTGCGTTATTTTTTGTCCAATTTTTATGGTTCTTCGGTTTACATGGACAAATCATTGTTAATTCCGTAATGGATCCTATTTGGAACACTTTGATGCTAGAAAACTTAGATGCCTATAAAGCAGGAGAAAAATTGCCCCATATCATCACAAAACCTTTTATGGAAACTTTCACTGTAGGTCTTGGTGGTTCTGGTATGACACTTGCAGTTATTTTGATCATGGCTTTTGTCATGAAGAAAAAACAATATCGAGATATTGGACGTTTAAGTTTGGCTCCAGGAATTTTTAATGTAAATGAGCCCGTAATTTTTGGTTTGCCGATCGTTTTAAATGCTACTATCCTAATTCCATGGGTACTAGCTCCACTGATCGTTACGGTGCTTAATTATCTTGTAATGGCAACAGGCATTGTTCCACCCCCAACTGGAGTATCCGTTCCATGGACTGTTCCAATTTTCTTTAGTGGCATGTTAGCAACAAATTCTATCTTAGGCGGTATCTTACAACTTGTCGATCTACTACTTGTCGGTATGATTTGGTATCCGTTCCTACGTCTATTAGAAAAAGAAAATGAGATTAGGACTCCCCATTTTTAATAAGCTATCGTCAAAAGAGCTTTTGTTAGGCTGTGGATTTCTGGTATTCTATCGGGGATTTATAGCCTAATTTTTGTTGCATCTATTTTTATGATAGTATTGGATCTAAATCAATATCTTAGTCACATTTTTGTATGATGATCAAGTATTTTTGGCTTTTTCCTAATTTTCAAACTCCTGTAGAGTTAAATAATGAAGCGAACTATGAATTCGATTCCGTTTATATAAAACTTCAATATAGCTAAACATATATCGTTTGTATTTTTTAGTAATAGAACTTAGCAATGATTGATTGTTTCATTGATTTTTTTGTATATGTTTAAAAAAGACAGAATACTCTCGTTTAAGACGTATATAATACATTTTTTTGCACCGTATCGTTCTTTATTCAATGCTTCTTATCTCTGTAACTGTTAATGATTCCTTTCTATGAAAGTTGTAGATACTTCCAGAAATTTCTAATAACCGACATAATAAAGAAATAGTATATTATTTACACCATTTTTCAATAAATTGAACAAATGACGTTAGCTCTTTCGAGAGAATATGACTGCTTTTTTTAAGCTTTCAATTTCTTCTTTCAAATGAGTATTTTCTTTTCGCAATTCAGTGGCTTCTTTTTCAGTCATTCCAGCGGACTGATTTGGTACATATAAATTTTTTCATCTATAAATTATCGCTTCAGATAAGCCATATGCTTTCGACAAACTTCGGGCATAACATCCTGTTTGATTCAGTTCAACAATCATTTGTTTAAAATTTTCTTCGTATCGGCTCATAAAAATCAGCCTCTCATATATTCGTTTCATTTATTTTTATTTCTATGAAAAGCTGTTTAAGTTTGAATACTAATGCCAGTAACTGAATGAAGAAGAATGATGGACAGCTAAAGTACCCCATATTCCTAAAAGTAGTTTGGGAGTATGGGGTACTTTGACTGTCTATTTGTTTTTTAGAATATACTAATTGGTGTGAATTTAGCAAGGGTATAAACTGCACCCGTTTTATTGGATTTCGCGGTAAGTGTATATTCTTTTGGTAAGAAGCGCTCTCCATCTGTTGGATTTACAAAGAAATAGTCCATAACTGACCATGCTTTTCCAGCAATTTTACCTGAAGCATCAGTTAAAGCATACGTATAATCAGCTTCCATTTCTGGATTAAAGCTAAACTCCAGCCCGCCAGTTTCTGTAGTTATATTTCCGTTATCTAAAAGGTGATCTCCAGCTACTCTTTCTTGGGTAAAAAATTTATTGAAAGAACTTCCGTGGGTAAGATTAGAGGTTTCACCCGCAAAGCCATCTCCAAGAACATTACCTAAAAAGTGATAATCCAATAACTCCTTCTTTATGTCTTTATTTGTTACCTTGGTTGTTACTACTGGTTCATGAGCCGTAAAAGGAAAGCTACGAATAAATAAAGCGTCAAAAAGTTTTTCTCTATCTGAAACAGTAGGATATTCTTTGATTAATTCATCTAGCTTAAGGTCAAAACCAATATATTTTCCATTTTCTATTACTGCTGTTCCTTTATGATGCATACCCTCTACTGAAAATGCTAGATAGTAATCCGTTGTAGAAACGGGTGTTTTTAAATAGGCTCTAAGAACATTGTAATGTACATAGGATACTGAGCCAATTTCATCTTTTTTTTCTTCAGAAGCTTTTTGAGTAACTCCTGAAGTTGTCGATTGCGCATCCACTGTTTGAGTTGTTAGTACAGCGCCTGAAATCAATCCGGCAAATACTGCAGCTGTTGATAAAATGTGTTTTGTTTTCATAATGTAAATCTCCCTTACTTTATATATATGAACCCGAAATTAATTTAAAAAAACAATATACAATTTTTCAAATTAATTTTCGGAGTTTCACCTATCTATCAAAAAGATGTTGTTAAATGCCCTTTTTTTTAAGGGTATTTAGGTCACCAGACATTTTAGGTAGAAATATTATCTAAAGCGTCTCTCCTGCAATCTCAGCAACATCACGAATTATAGCATCTATATTGCAGTTTTGTATTATCAATTTTTTATCAATTTTCTTAAAAAAATGATAAAAAAAACAAATAATTATCATTCGAATATAATCAAGAAGAAAAATTTATTAGCCATATTTTTTTCTGTTGATTTCTAATTTTTTAATGTATTTCTGATATGTATTTTTTTTAACTACAAACAAACGGAAAGTATATTTCCATCCGATTTCATGGTATGTGAAATAAGGAAACTTTTATGATAATCCTGTGGTAGAGAATTTTTTTGCTTACTTAAACAAGAAATTTACTATAGATATACTTTTTCAACCTATGAAATATTAAGTATAAAAAACTTCTATCTCAAACTCTCAATTGTCTATACATTCATAATCAGTTACAATACAGATGAGGAGGTTGTCATGATATGAAGCCAAAATATGAAGAAATCGCGGACACCCTGCGTGAACGAATAAAAAATAATATTTATAAAACAGATACCTTGATTCCTAACCAAACCGACTTAGTAAAAGAATTTAATGTAAGTCGAATGACTGTAAAAAAAGCAATTGGTATTCTAGTCATGGAAGGACTTTTATACTCTCAGAGAGGTTCTGGAACCAAAGTATTGAATCGCTCTTTTTGGGATAAAGATACTTCACCAGCCAATGAATATGATGGCCTTAGCAAACAAATGCACGACCGTCATAAAAAATTAAAAAGCCAAGTAATTTTATTTGAAGTAGAATTTCCTTCTAAAGAAGTTCAAGAACGTTTGGCTATCTCTGAAGAACAGCCTGTTTACAAGATCATTCGTCTTAGAATTCTTGAAGAGGAACCGTTTATTTTGGAGCATACATATATGCCTTGTGATCTAGTACCAGGCTTAACAACGGATATTCTGAAAGACTCTATTTACACTTATGTGAAAGAGCAGTTATCTCTTGATTTTGCGGGTGCCTATCGAAATATTCAAGCAGATAAATCTGATGAATACGATCAGCAATATTTAAATTGTAAAAAGGATGATCCTGTACTTGAAGTGCAGCAAGTTGTCTATTCAAAAAATGGTCGTCCTATTGAGTTTTCTTGTAGTCGAAATCGGTACGATCAAAGAAGTTATTCTATTTTAAATGTTGATTATGCATAGATTGAAAAAAGAATGTGATGCAAAACTAAAAAATTAGTTTTGCATCACATTCTTCCTTTTATTTATCAGTTAATGTATTTGTTTGAGCAACTGTTTTAAACCAATGTCCTGATTTTTTGATGGTTTTGATTTGTGTATGGATATTTGTAGATATAAAACCATAGCGGTTCTTATAGGCATTGGCCCATGACCAACAATCGATTGGCGTCCATAAATGGTAGCCAAAACAATTAGATCCTTCTTCAATCCCTTGATGAACCCACTCTAAATGTTCTCGAATAAAATCAATCCGGTAGTCATCTTCGACAACTCCAGCTTCGTTCATAAATCGTTCCTCACCTGAAATTCCCATTCCATTTTCAGAGACAAACCAGGGAATATTAGTATAATTGTCACGAATATTAATTGCAATATCATATAACGCTTTCGGATAAATTTCCCAACCACGATCAATGTTCATTCGACGTCCTGGCATATTATACTCGTCAAAATAACGATTTGGTAGCCAAGCTCCCACACTATTTGGTGCAATATCTGGTGTTTTCACACGATTTGGGTGATAGAAATTAACGCCTAGAACATCAATAGTATTCTCTTTGATCAAGGCCAATTCTTCAGGAGTACTTTCCCAAAGGACACCGTCTTTGATAAATAAATCAACTAATTCTTGAGGAAACTCCCCATGAACAGCTGTGTCTAAGAACATACGATTATTAAATAGCTCAGCAATATTTGCTGCTGCTAAATCTTCTGGACTATCCGAAGCTGGATAGGTCGGTGTTAAGTTTAAAATGATGCCAATTCTTCCACCATCGTTTTGCAAACCTAATTGTCTAAATACCTTTATTGCTTTTGCAGAAGCTAAGTTTAAGTTGTAGGCTACTTGTACTGCTTTTTTACCATCCACAATTTTTGGATAATGGAATTGGTGTAAGTACTCTCCTTCAACGACAACAATTGGTTCATTATGTGTAAACCAATCTTTTACACGATCACCGAATAACTCAAAACATTTTTTCGCAAATTTCACATATAAGTCTACCACATGTTTCGATTCCCAACCGCCATATCTATGATACAGTTCAACAGGTAAATCAAAATGATGTAAATTCATCACTGGACGAATCCCTGCTTCTAAAAACGCGTCAATCACTTCGTTATAAAAACGAACTGCATCTTCGCTAACCGTTCCAAGCTCCAAATCATCGATCAAACGACTCCATTGGATCGACGTGCGGACACTATTTAAGCCAATTTCTTTCATTAAAGCAATATCTTCTTTAAAACTATTATAAAAATTTGACGTTACATCTGGCCCAACTTGATCATAAAAATCGGTTGGCTCGATCTCATACCAATAATCAAACATATTTGCATGTTTTTTATTAAAACGTCCTTCACTTTGCGGACCTGATGTTGCAGCACCCCACCAGAAATCATCTCTAAATGTTCTTTGCATGGCTGTCCCTACTTTCCTCAAAATACTTTTCGCGATCCTATTCACTACTATTATAAAGCGAACCCTTTTAAATGTCTATACTTTTATAAAACAAAGTATACAAAAAAAGACAAGACAAAATTCATCTTATCTTTTAACAAGCCAATTATATAATCAATTGTTTTCTATCATTATAATACTCTTTATACGCTAAATAAGTTGCAATAACTGAACCAATGCTTGTAGCCGAAAGCAACATAAAGGTCACCATGATTTGATACTTGATTGCATGAACTGGATCAACTCCAGCAAAAATCAGTCCTGACATCATCCCAGGTAAACTAACGATCCCAACCGTTTTAGCAGAATCAATGGTTGGCGCCATTCCAGTTCGGATACTTGCTCTAACAATCGAGCGAGAAGCTAACTTGATATCTGCACCTAATGCTAATTTTTCAAGCACAGCTTGTCTTTGATCATGAAATAAACTATCCATATTCCGATAACATAAACCAATCGCAATCATTGAATTACTAGCGATCATGCCACTAATAGGAATGATCTGCGAAGGAATAAACCGAATCGCACCTGATAAAACCAGAACACCGATCGTGACTCCTGTACTACAAAATATTGCCAACAAAGAGATCCAAAAACCATTTTTCAGATGATTACTACGTTTCCCTGCATTCAACGCAGCATTGACAATAATAATTCCAGCCATGACTACGGTTAAAATCACATTGTCGATTTGAAAGACATATTTAAGAAGGTATCCAACTAAAACAAGTTGAACAATTGCCCGGCAAACACTGATTATAATATCTTTGGTAAATCCTAATTTTTCTTTATAACTGATCAGTAATGCTACTACAACTAGCATTCCAGCAAATAAAAGTGACAGATCATTGACAGCTAGATTCATTTTGCGCCCTCCAAGCTACCCGCTACGATTTTTTTGACGATCGAGGCTTGAGCAATTTCTTCAGGATCATGCGTGACACGAATCAATGTTACATTTTTTTCCTGATTCAATTTTAACAACCATTGATTGACGATTGCTTTGCTTTCTTCATCTAAACCTGCTGTTACCTCATCTAACAGTAACACTTCAGGGAGAAAAATCACATTACGGATTAAGGCTATACGCTGTTTTTCGCCACCGGATAATTTGGTGATTTTTTTATCCAAATAACTTTCAGAGAGTTTAACTTCCTTTAACAAACCTAGTACATGGCTCTCTTGAAACTCTTTTTTGCGTACTTCGTATGGAAACATAAAATTATCTCGCACAGTTTCACCGAATAATGATGGTTGTTGAAAGCAGTAGGAAACTTGCATGCGATACTTTTCTGGTGTTAACTCTGCAATGTTTTGGTCATTGAATAGGATGACTCCTTTAGTCGGAGTTAATAAAGAAGCCAGTAATTTAAGCAAGGTACTTTTCCCACTGCCAGATGGTCCGGTAATCGTTGTATGGCTCCCTTTTTCGAATGATGTGGTAATATCGTTTAGAATTATTTGTTCTTCGTGTTGAAAAGAGATACGTTCAGTTGTCAACAAGATGATTCAGTCCTTTTTTATTGTTATTAAGAAAATGTCCTAAATGTTTATTTTTGAAAATAAATTTTTTTATTTGAAGCTCTTCCTTACTAGCTTGCCATAACGATAATTCCTCCATAATTTTTTCAGGATATTTTTTACTAATATCCCTTAGTGCATTGCCGCATGATTTTCTAACATATTCACTATCATCATTTCTAAGCGTTGCCAGCAAATGAATAGCCCTATCAGGCAGATTACAGTTCCTAGATAATTAAGATTCGATTTAAAGCAACATTGCAAAAATAGTGACTATATAATAAGTATACTTGTTGTTAGATGATAAATGTAATATAGTGTTCTTTCTCCGATGCAATCCATTGTTTTAGATTGAAAACGATAGAAACAAGGTTGCTTTCTTACAACCTTGTCCATCGTTTCTATTTTTTCATCGCTTTTATTATATTTTCTATTACTCCTTAGTAAATTCTATACGTCTTTCTGATACTAAAGAATTGTTCAGCCAGAATGTTGGTGTCTTCCAGGGAATCAGTGATACTCGATCAAAAACAAAATAACGGCCTGCTTCTTTTGTGCCCATCAATTTTTCTAAGCCTTTTTTGGTCAATTGATACTGGACTGTTTGTTTTGTTCCAGATACAGGTTTATAGAATGAGCGATTTTCGTCAAAGGGCTTTAGTTGGTCTGAGGATACTTGGTCCTTATCAAAATGTAGTTCCCCTTTGATCTTTGTTAGTTGATACTTATTAAAATTTACTGCCTCTAGTTTACCGATAAACTGGAGCGTAATTCCTCTCGCTCCTCCGTAATTCAAAAACTCTATTGTTGTATTTTTTGACGAATCAATGGACATCTCAATAAAAGGTCTTGTTTTTGTTTTCCAGTCGCCTTTCACTTTCCATGTTGCTGGATACAGAAAATAAAAACCCATTAAAAGACTCACGACTAGGAGACCGCTTACCAATCCGCTTAATAGCTTCCAAGGAAATTTCTGCTCTGACATTTCTTCCTCTTCCACAACCTCTTGTTCCTCTAAAAGAAGTGATGCTTCTTCCAGCTCAACAACTGGCAGTTCTTGTTCTTCTTGCTCTGATAATGTCATTCCCTTGAGTCCTTTCGTTTCTTTGGCTTCCCTGTCTCAGTTTTCTTTCTATTATTTGCTACACCTGCTTTTTTCTTTCTTTTCTTTTTTGCTCTCGCTCTTTCTAATGCTTGACGTTTCTGCTTCCGTCGACGTAACAGAATTACCAATACTATCAGTCCGACAATAAGAACTACAAAGGCTACCACTCCTAAAATAATCCAACGAGTATAGTCAGGAGTTAAATCAATCGCTGTCTCATTCAATTTATTCGCTTCTTCACGAGTGATCGCAAATTCTTTGTCAAATTCCCATTTTTCCCCTGTTTTCTTTGAACTCACTACCATTTTTAACCGATAGTCTCCTGCTTGAAAACGCTCATTTTCCCATGAAATCGGAAATTCATACGTACTATTTGGGGCAATTCGATAATTCTCTGCTTTCTTTTCATGCAAAATAGCATCGCTATTTTTTTTGTACACTTTTGCTTCATATGAAACTTCATCTACAATGGTCGGATTGGCATGTTGGATCCGTGCTAAAATCGTATTTCTTCCTGTTATCTGTGAAGCCTCAATGCCTAAAAGATCCAATGTATTTTTGATTTCTCCTGGGTCTTCTTCTTCCGTTAATTTCACACCTATATTATACGCATATCTATTCTTTATAACAACAGCGCCATTACTCTTATTGTTTTCTTCACTATTTACTGGTGATACATTAATGGCACCCAATAACATTCCTTCAAATCGTTCAGCTGGTACAGACAGTTTGAATGTTGCTTCTATTTCTTTTTTTGCAGGAATTTTCACTGTTTTTGCTTCTGGTATTAACAATTCTGAAAGTGGAAATTTCAAACTCGTATCTTTCTTCTTCTTATCGTACAGTTGTCCATATTCGATACTTCCTGTTTGATTCGTTGTCGCTGTATTGACGGCTAAAGCTACTTCTATTTCTTTTTCCCCTGTATTTTTTAGTGAAATACTTAGTTCTTGTTCCGCTCCTGGTTGTACCTTTAATGAAAAATACCCTTCCTTCCCTTCTTCTTGATTTTCTGGGATATTCGCTTTTACTGATAATGGAATACTTCCTTCTGGTGCTTCTTCTGCCTTTACAATTCCTGTAGGTAAAATAAAACACACCAGTATAAGGAGTAGACTATGTATAATTTTCTTCATTACTTGCTTCCTTTCTATTAAAAAAAGAGCGGGCACTTGCCCGCCCAAACGTAGATTTATCTTTAATTATTCACCAATTGTGACTGCCCATGTTAAGGTTGTTGAATACGTAACGTCTTTCGTAATTTTTTGAGCTGGTACATGTAATTTCACATCGTTATTATAACGAAAATCTTCAGTTGATGTTGCTGTTTTAGTTGAACTATAATCTGCTTCACCATACTCTTTCTTGAAGACATTTGACGTAATCGTTCCTGTAGTCGCACTTGCTGCGGTTGAGTCTTTACGACCTAATACTTTTAATCCACCGACATCTTTTCCAATAGGAATAGATGCTTTACCTGAGGCATCCATAGTCATCCCCGCTGCAAGATTCGCTACAGCTGTTTCTGACGTTGTTGTCAATGTTTGTCCATAAATATCAATCGTTGTGCCGGCTTTTAATGTTTTGGCATCTGCTCCAGTTCCATTAGTAAATGCTGTATCTTGTTTCACCGTTACATTCCAATTCGTTGTATCTATTCCTGAAATATCCGATACTTGGACAAATTGTGGGATATCATAGGCTGCTGCGTCTTTTGCAGGATCACCTGTTTGTGTATTTTTGTGTGTCCAAGTAGACGGCTTTGTTTCAATGTTTTCTGTCCAAGTAATAGGTTGAACAGAGTTCATCTTCACAGCATAATCTGCATCAATGGTTGAAATTTGATTGATTCCAAAATCAAAAGTCGGTGCATACATTAATCGAACTGCTCCACTTTCTGCAACAGATCCATCTGGTGCTTGACCTCCTGTGACATCTTTAATTGCTTCTAACGTTTGTGGTTTTACAACATGCGTATGCGCATCCTTATCTGTAAATGATGCCTTTCCGTTTGTTGTTGGAGCTGCTGACACAGACATTCCAAATCCACCTAATGCTACTGTACTTACTAATAAACTGCTGATAACTAATTTTTTCATCATTTTTTCTCCTCTTTGTTTCTATATTTTTCTTTAGTATATTTCTTTTTTATGGTGTTACTGCTAACGTCCATGTTAAATTGGCGGTATACTTGTTATTTACCTTTGGTTTATCACTACTCGGAACATACAATTTCACACCATCACTCGTACCTTTTTCAGTAGATTTACTTTCTTCTGTATAGTTATTTTCAAATACTAGGGAAGACATTGAACTATTTGTAAATCCAGCTTTTTTGGAACTGAATACTTCTAACGTTGTAGATCCTACAGGAATTTCTCCATACCCTTCACTTTGGTTAAAACCTATCAAATCTTTCCCTGGCTCTTGTAAACTATTTGTGATTGTTTGACCGTATAAGCGAATTCGTGTGTTCTCTAATGTTTGTTTGTCTTTTCCTTCTCCTGAAGTAAAAACAGCATCTTGGCCAACGCTCACAGACCAAAGCTTATCTGCTCCTGAAACATCTGCAACTTGAAGGAACTGAGGAGAATAATAAGTGGACTTATCTTCTCCCTCACCTTTAGTATACATTCCTTTTTGTATAGGATATTCTTGACTTAAAGCATTCACTTTTACTGTGCCAAAACTAAAGAAGGGAACTGCCGTTACCCCGACACCATCTGTTGTTTCTATAGGTTTACTCAATCCTGGACTGGGTGTTACTGAAGTGTTGGGATCTGTTGGATCTACCACTGATGGAAGCTCCCCTTTTTCAAATTGAATATCCGCTTTTGAGTTTCCTTTTACTGTTTGTGCCAATGTTGTATGGCCAAATAATGTTAGTGCAGCAATACTTAATAGAAAACTACTTAGTATATACTTTTTCATTCTATGTTTCTTCCTTTCTCTCTTTTCATTTATATTGCATAGATAACCTTAGGTTATGCTTAATGCCACTTTTAAGTCTTTCAATGGTTCTTTTGTCGATAATAATAAGTACTTACAATCCCTATTACGAGAAGAAAACCTAGCAATCCAAAGATTGTTGCCATCTCTCCTGTTTCTGGTAACCATGAAGGCGTTCTTCCCACTTGTTTCTCTGAAAATTTAGAGTCACTAGTTTCTGTAGGATCCCCTTCAACAAAGGTCACACCTACTGGTGTTTGTCCATCCGCTGTACTCTCCGAAAATACTGGTGTTGCGGATAGGCCTATCATTAATAGAAAAGCTATGCCAATTAAACAGCTATACTGGACCATTTTTTTCATCTTCATTTCCTCCTATGGACCTGTCGTTAATGACCATGTCAATTCTGCTTGATACGTTCCTTTTTGTACTTTCTTGGATGGAACAAATAATGACCATCCTTTTCCAGTTCTTCCTGTTTTATTTTTTTCATCCAGTTTTAGTGAGAAATCTGTTTTCTTTGGATCTTCTGTTGATTGCGTTGAGGAATGAATCGTAACCCCTTCTGGAGTAATCGTGAGCGGTTCGACCACATTCTTAGGTGTATAATTTAAAAGGGCTTCAGATAACACTTTTGTCATTGGTTGCCCATCTGAACCCACCAACCTAAATGGTGAAGACAGTGCAACCGATATGCTAAAGTTCCCTCTTTGTTTCGCTCTCTTTTCTTCACCTGTTAGAGCGGTATAATTTCTATAATCCCCCACATTCACCACAAAGTCATTGGATGATTCATATTCTAATACTTGATCATTGGGTGAGGTGTAGCCTTGTTGGAACGTTAATTCCTCTGAAACATCAACTAAACGAAGGAGTCCTTTAAAAATATAGGTTACTTCATTATTTTCAACCTGAACCTTATAGGTTTCTGGGATAATTTTTTGTTCATAGTTCTTAGAATCCACGAGTACTTTATTCACATCTGTAATTGCTTGTTCTTTTAACAAATCAATTGTTGAGTTGATTTGACGATCTTTTAAAATCACATTGGCATTAATTGATGTCCCATCTTCATCCACAAAACGAATCGTTACATCGGTAAGTTCTTGACCTAGTGTAACAGTAATGCTTGCGGTGGTCGTTTTATTATTAGCAGTATAGCTAATCTGAGCTGGATAATTTCTACTTGTTTCACCATTTGGTAATGGTGAGGGTGTCTCTCTAATCGCGGTTAGCAGCTCCTCATTGACACTTAAATACGTAGTTTTATCTTTATCAGCTAGCATTGGTAGCGTATCTCCAGTCTGTTCTGTTGCCTTGTAGTTGTACACTTTAATATCTGCACCAGGTACTTCTGGCACTGCTGGTGTTTCTCCTTCAGCAGGTGTTTCTGGCGTGTATCCCCACATTTTCACTGCATTTTCATTCTTCGCTTCATGCACAGGACGATAATAATCATTGGCATACATGACGATATTATTTTCTTTATCTACAAC
Organism: Enterococcus sp. AMC1252; assembly: GCF_058216515.1. Lineage (NCBI taxonomy): Bacteria > Bacillati > Bacillota > Bacilli > Lactobacillales > Enterococcaceae > Enterococcus > Enterococcus sp. AMC1252. The sequence goes on along the minus strand of NZ_CM177097.1, from coordinate 697,638 downwards.
AGTATTTTTATCTGTCACAAACACCCATATACGATTAGAAACCTTGATTGCGTCCGCCCCTTTGTATTCAATATCTAGAGGGTAGACCCCAACTTTTTTTGTCTCTTGAATTGCTTTTAGCTGATCTGGCATCGGAAAGGTTACTTTTGAACTGAGGAATGGGGTCTCCTTTGTCGCATCTTCATCTAAAAACTCATCTTCCAAATTCCCGTTCCAAGCCTTTGTTTTAGCCTTGATTTTAACTGCCTTTTCTGTCAAGGTGGAAACATCTGTCAGTGGCAAAGAAAAGTTATTAGCATCTAAAAAATAGTTGTCTTTTTCTTTTGTTTTACCTGTTTTTGCATTAATGATACGAGAGGTCGCTGTTGCTTGTTTTTGACTATCAGTAACAAAATAGGTTACCCGTTGTGGGCCTGTGTTGTCTTCGTCAAATCCTAACGATTTCCAATCTATTGGTAATGTGATATCTTTTGGATTACGATTAAGTCTTTTTTGAAATTCTTGTTCTGATATTGGATTTAATGATTTATTAATATCATGTTCATCATACACTCTAATAGCTTGCTTCCCACCATCTTTACTTAATAGAATACTTTCTTTTATTGATGATTCTTCATTCTTAAATATATCTAAATTAAGAGATATACTACTGGGAGACTCAATGATAGGGGAATAATCTGGAATTGTTCTTAATACGCCTAAAAATACGGCATTACTATCCTGACCAACCCACTCATCAATAAAATTACCTTTTTTTATAGTATTTCCAATAGTTAAAAATTTTTCATTATATAATCCTACTATATCTAAAAAGTCAAGCGGAACATTAGATGGTATATTTGATACGGATAATATATTTAGTTCTACATCCATTACTCCTGCAATAGTCGCCTCTTTTATGTTATTGTTGGGTAATATAGGTACATACCCTATAAAAGATATTTCATTTCCTTTCTTAAAAAATTTAAGAGAAGTTCCCGCTTCAAACGATCTTATTACTGTAAAAGTATTTGTTGCAATAGAATATTTGACTATTTTATAAAATTCATTGTCTAACGTATATTGATAATATACTTCTTTGTCCGAACTTAATTCAGCAATTATCTGAAAATGTGTATTTTTTCCTTTAATTAAACCAAATCTATTTTTTATCTGTCTAGGTAAATCTCCATTTTTTTCATCCCAAATGATAGCCTCCTCACCATTACCTAAAAAGCCTTTATCTGAGTATGTAAATGTTCCACCTACACTTCCATCAGATAAACTATGTAATCTATTTACCCCAAATTCAATTCTTCCTGTAGTTATTTTGGATGAACCAAAATCAGAAAGCGCAGGAATCTGAAAGCGATCCTTAGGTTTACCATCTAGTCCGTTTAGCGCTGCATCTTTATTTGATGCTGACACCGGTCCAACTGAACCATATCCAGATCCATTTGTATATCCAACACCCCAACCTGATGCTATACCTTTAGATAAAACTTTAAAATCAGCTAAATTATAGTATACATATTTTTTTACATAACCATTATTTGTCCCATTTCCTTGCGAATAATATACAATACCTTTCCCATCACTTAACTCAATATTTGTTACATTTGATATAAACCACGTTGAAGGACTTTGTAAATTTTTATTTACAGGTTGCCAATCTGATCCATATACTGATAAATCAGCTAAAGAAAATTTACTGATATAATTCCCGTTAGTATCTACTTTAACTAGTAAAATTGTTCCATTAGTAGGACTATTACTGATAGAAACTTGTATAATATATTCTTCTTTATTAGGAACTTGTATAAATTTCCCTTCAAAACTATCTTTAAAATTAGGAATAGAATTATATCCAATAAACTTTGTTTCTTTTTTAAAGTTTGTTACAATATCCTCATTTTGCACAAAACCATCAAATTGACTATTATTGATGAGATCTTCTTCTACTAACTTAGTAGCATCATTTGGTAGTTCAAAAGAATAATCTGGACCCTCCTCAGGTACATTAGGATCCTTCTTATCAATAATAATTGGTGTGCCGCTCGGCTTAGCACTAATAGAAGTAGATTGAATACTAACCCATAATATTCCTAACAAACTAAGTATTCCTAAACTGCAAACCATACTCCTATATATTAATTTCTTGTTTCTCATTTTTTCCTCCTTACAGCTCTTTATCACCGATGGAATAATAGTCATCTCAAACTAAATATATCTGTCGCTTATAGATTCATCTAAACGATACTTAGTACCTTAATTTCTTATTTCCAAGTCAACTAATCGATAACCAATTGACCTTACTGTTTTTATATAACTGTCTTTTTCATTTTCATCCAGTTTATTTCTAAGATGAAGCACCAGATTCGCTATTCGATAATTATTACTTGAATTTAGTTGATTCCACACTTGTTTATGAATTTCTTGGTATGAAAATGCCCTCGTAGGATCACTTATAAGTAAGGCCAATAGTTTATACTCCTTTTTGGTTAGCTCTATTTCCTTTTCTTTCCCAATTGATTTCACTAGCACACTTTGACTTCCCATTCTCATTTCTAAGTAACTTCTGTCCTTATTTCTTTTATGGCTTAAAATAATTTTCTTTGATTTTCCTTCTTTAAAACGAGAAAAAGTATTTCGGACAGTTAAGGCAACCTCTTCCGGAAACCATTTGCCATCTAATATGGCATCAACTCCTATTTGAAGATAAACTTGATCATTAATGTAACATCGTTGATTCGATAATATCCAAATAAATGAACTTGCTTGTTCTTTGATTGAAAAAATAATTGAACAAAGATAACTGATGTCTTCTAGCCTATTTTCTTCCAAAATAATGATTTCTGACTCTTTCAACTGATTCAAATCTATCTCTTTGGGAAATATTTGAATCATACTATTTTCACGCGTAAAAGCCTCTTCTATAGATTTTTTCATAGTGATAGACGAAGATACCAAACTAATTTTATGCATGTGACTTATCCTTTCCATTTTTATTAAATTAATTATGACTAGTCCTTTGAATTTGATAGTTTCAAGCAATCAATAATTCATATTTCTTTATTGATTGCAACTTATTACGTATAATGTCAGTAATACTATATGTGTTCTACCTAATTTTTTTTCTCAGAATTATCCATTCTAAGTTAAGGAAGACTTATCCTTTTTCTAACAGCAATAATGTTAACGTTGACGATTTTTTTGACGGTTTATGTTTATCACAGCAACTATTCTGCCAGATTTAACTGAGCATCAATAACAGACATTGCCTGTTCACGAGTCTCCCACAATGATCCAGCATAGGTATCTAAAGTCAGTTTGATTGATTGGTGACCTAATAAATGACTAAGAGTTGCAATATCAACACCATTTTCAATGCAACGTGTCGCAAATGTATGCCTCAGTGCATGGAAATGAATGCCTGTGATTTCTGCTTGTTTGATTGCTCGTCTAAAATGATAATTGATTAAACGAGGCTCAGCATATGAATTATGATTGTTGATGACAAAGCTGCCTTGTGTGGCTTCCTTTTTTTGTGATAGGTAGGTATATAGGTTTTGTGCTATTGGGATTTTCCTTAGGGATTGTTTTGATTTTGGTAAATCAAATAAAATCTCCGTTTTTGCTGTTTTTCCAGTGACAGATATCCGTTGTACAGTTCGAACAACATGAATAATTCGATTATCTAAATCTATATCAGCCCAGGTTAATCCGCTGATTTCTCCAATTCGTAATCCTGTATATAAGGCGATAATAATAGGAGAACATTCTTTCTTTTGAAGTTCTATGCTTTCTAATTTTTTTTGTTGCTCAAGTGAAAGAATTGTTATAGCTTTCTTTTTAATAGGAGGAAAGACAACTCCATCAAAAGGATTCTCAACCAATGCTTTTTCTACAACTGCTTTCGTTAACGCACCTTTAAAAATCGTTAATGTGTTGTGAATGGTTGTTGTACTCAGTCCTTTATCTCCTAAGTAAAAAAGAAGCTCCAGGATATCTTTCTTTTGAAGTAGGCTTAGTTTTTTATGTCCAATATATGGAACGATATGATTATTTAATTTGGTTTTGTAAGAAGCAAATGTTGATTTTTTTACCTGTCCGATCACTAAATGATCTAACCAATAATTTAACCATTCTGTCGTTGTTCCTGAAAATAGTTTTGAATAAGCTTTTTGACTACTATACTGGGCTTTAATCTGCTCTAATTTCAGTTTTACTTCCATATATTTCTTTCCGTAAACAGAACCATAAACAAGTTTGCCTTGTGAATCTCTAGCCTTTCGATAGCGTCCTTCCCAACGGCCATCTTTTCGTTGATAAATATTTTCTCCTTTTCTAGGCATAGTGACTCACTCCTTTCAATTAAAATTGACCACCACAATGACGGGTATTACAGAAGAACAACCTATTTTTTCATTAAAAATCCTAAAAAAAGGGAATGAATTTCTTCATTTAATATAGACTTCTTTTTTTAATTATGTTATATTTCTTATGTTGTCGGATTTATTTTTTAAAAATTGATAAAAATGAGAAATATTACCTATCTTAGAATGGATAATTCTAAGAAAATAATGCTATGTATTATTGTTTGTTTCAACACAGTTAGTATATGAAATTAAAAAAATACATGACTCAGATTAAAACGTTTCCAAATTAATTTGGTGCGTTTTTTCTTTATTTTTGTATTTATTTTCATAAAATTGTACACTATTAGAAAGAAAATGAGGTGAATTTTATGGATTTAATGATCCGCACTTACATCATCGAAGACAATTTTATCTTTCGTGAAAAAATAAAAGAACTAATTCAACAATTACCCGTATCTGACAACTATTTTTCTTTAGAAGCTATTTCGATAGAAAAATTAGATGTCTTTTATTCCAGTTTGTCGGAAGCTACTCATAAAATACAAGATACAGATATTTATTTAATTGACATTGATTTACAGTCATACTATTCAGGGATTGATCTTGCAAAAAAAATTAGAGAACAAAACAAAGACTGTTTTATTCTCTTTCTTACCAACCTTGAGGATAAGGCCCTTGAAATCATCAACAAAGACATTCAACCAAAATCCTATATTATTAAAGGGACTAATTTAGATATTCAAGAAGTTGAAAGTATTTTTTTACCCATTAAAATAGAAATAATTAATCGTATTCAAAATAAAGATAACTATATGTCTTTCAAAAAATTTGGTGAAGTAGTCTATATAAAATATACTGACATTCTTTATATATCTTCTATTTCTACTATGCGTAATACTTTAGTAGTACATACCAAAGATTCTGAACAGATGGTAGAGGGAACAATTCATAAACTGAAAAAGATAATTGATAAACCCTACCTTTATACTGGATTAAAATCATTGATCATCAATCGAAATCACTTAGCATCTATCCAACGTTCAGTTGGTCTAATTACGTTTGATAATGGTTCTGAATTAGAAGTTGGAATAAGTATCATTGACAAACTAAACAAATTTTTATAGCTATTTATTAGATGAGGTGAAAAGATATGGAAGTTCATTTAGTGGCAATACTGTTCTCTTTTAACTATTTCCAAATGTGTTTGATTATAGGATATAAAAGATATTTAAGTTATAGGCAAACTATTTTCTTGTCTACTTATTTATTTATACAAGTACTTATAGCTCTCCTTGTCGGGAGAGAAATTGGTTTAAGAGTTTTTATACCTTTTGCAATAATAGAATCGATATTCATCCTTCGATTCACAAAAAGCTGGACATTAATCGCTTTGTATTATCTTTTACAAAACTCACTGATGCTTATCTCTTGGCTCGTAACATGGGATTTTACCTATTTTTTTCATGAAACAGGCCTAATGAGTGATACATCCTTTGCCATTTTAAAGCCAATTTCTATTGTTGCTCAACAGCTTCTGCTATTTTCATTATTGATTCTTATGAGGAAGATAAGTACTAACTATGAAATTTTCAATTCTATTTCTCAGCTCAAAAAGAAATATATTTTTCAATCTATTTTTAGTGTAGTGTTACTTCTTACGTTAAATTTGGTAAGACAGATTAGCATAAGACATATTAATTTGACTGTATTTTTCCAATTAACTTTTCTTTTACTCTTTTTTACAAGTACTTTTAGTTATATTGTTTACATCATAAGTCGGTTTTATCAACAGCAGCAACAAATATTTCTACTTTCAAAAAAAATGGCACAAGAATCTCAAAAAATTAGTTTAGCAAATGAATTTAGACATGATTATCGAAATATTTTATTCAGTTTAGATGTGTACCTTGAAAAAGAGCAATTTGATCAAGCGCGTAACTACCTTTCTACTATTATTGACTATTCCAAAGACCTTACTGAAACAAATCATTACACCCAAATTTCAAAAATAAATATTCCACCCATACAAGGATTACTCTTAAATTTTTTTAAAAAATGCTCTAAAGAAAATGTACCTGTCCATTTTTTTGTGGATCAATTAATTTCTGATTTTGATATAACTATCCACTTAGTTGATTTTATTCGTTGTTTATCTATTTTATTAGATAATGCATTTGAAGCGTCTATCAATACAGAAAAACCTCTAATAAGCTTACATTTTGAAAATAGATCTACTGGTATTTATATAGAAGTAAAAAATAAGTCTAATGGTCCAATTTTGATTGAAAAAGCCTTGAAAAATAATTTCACAACAAAAAAAGGACACCAGGGTAACGGTCTCCCTATTTTAATCAAACTATTAAAGCAGTATCCAAAAACAACCTACTCATTTCAATGGAAAAATAATTTTGTTATCGCTAGCTTTTCTTTACCTGAAAAAAGGCAATGATTATACTGTTTCAAAAAAGGTGTATCACTTATTGAGAATAATTTTTTGATTTTCTCCTTTGATATTTCAATGTCCTGCAAACGCTTATCTATACTTTTAAAACTCTGTTTTAAGCGCTCGCTTGTTTTGATTATTTCATCAAATTCATTATTTACACAATAAGGTGCTCATCCTCTCTTAATCTATCCATAACCTACCAATCGAATTTTATTGTAGACTAGTATATTTTTATGAACCTAGCTCTATATACTTATAATAGCGGCTCTATACTTTCTGATGTTGGTGAGAAATCATCGGCATCTTTTTTAATGCAAAAAAATAGAAAAGACACCCTGATATCCTTTAGAATTAAGTCGACTAAAACTATTCAAAATTGTTATTAAGAAAATATCCTAAATGTTTATTTTTGAAAATAAATTTTTTTATTTGAAGCTCTTCCTTACTAGCTTGCCATAACGATAATTCCTCCATAATTTTTTCAGGATATTTTTTACTGATATCTCTTAGTGCATTGCCGCATGATTTTCTAACATATTCACTATCATCATTTCTAAGCGTTGCCAGCAAATGAATAGCCCTATCAGGATTATCTTTAAAATAAGGACGATTCGTCCAAATTCTCAACCCTTCTGAAACAGCTCTTCTAGTATTACTATTTTCAGAGTTTAACCATTCTTTTATCGTCACTAGGGCTTCTTCATAGCCTATTTCTTTACAAAAATAATCAAAGGCCATCCCTAAAATTTCTTGCACTCGCCAATTGTCATCTTTTGAGACATTATTTTTCAAGAAATTTAATACCGCATTCTTTTTTGGTGCAAGCTTTCCAAACAGAAAAACAGCGACCATTCGTATTTGATAAACTTCAGACGAGTATAAGATAAATGCTAAATCTTCTAATTCCTTTTCTGTTAGCTTTTTTTCAAGTGAATCAGCTAAGTGTTCCATTGGTTTGAACCCATTAGTGATTTTCGCGATTTCTTTCAACTCTTCTTCTAAAGTCATTTTATGCTCCTTTCACTTTTTCTGATTATATTGACGTCAAAATCAGTTTAACTATATCTTCTGACCGTTTGCTTGTATTTATTATATTCACTACATTTAAAGTCCTTCTGATTCATGCTTGGAATTCCATTGAATATTAATCAAATTGAGAGACACTACCTAAGTATCCTCTATAATTATTATTTACACCAGAAGTTTTAGCTATTTGACTCATTTCCCTTATCAATTGATTCTGTTTTTCAGTAAAGGTTATCTTTTCAGTTAAATTTTTGAAATAGATATAGTTGATAAGCCTAGATATCAAAAAATCATCATTCGTTTCTTTGTCCAACTTTTTATAGACTTTTAACAACACTTCTTTTAGTTCTAAATAACTTTTCCCTTGTTTGTCGCCTATGGTATTATACAATTCATGGACCAATTTTTTAGCTTTCTTATTCATTCTAAACCTCCTAGATTATTTTTTGGAAGCTTTTAGTCTAAAACACATTCAACACCTTATTAACTGATTCTTTTAAATGCAAATTTCAGTTAGTTCATTTAGAGTCCTTGAATGTCTGTTGTCACAGTATTTATTCAATCATTTTTTTAATTTACAAACTACAGATTAATTTCTTTTTGATTATAGATATGCACAAACGAGAAGGTTGGGACAAACACTTCTCAAAAATCGTTCTTTATCATACAGTGATTTACTTGTTTTACTTTGACTATCAATTACTAATAAAGCTTTTCTCAAATTATTTTTCTTACTATTAATCGTTTTTAGGAATCACTTTTTTCTTTTTGCCAATAATGCTAATGTTTTTACACCCACTGTAAATGTTCCTAATAGAGCATACACAACATAATAGAACCAACTAACAGATAACAGTTTAATAAATATAAAAAGCAATACAATTACTACTATCCACGGTACAACCTTATCATTCAATCATCCTTTCTGATCGTTTTTGACTGACCAAAGAGTTATTTCATCATAAATCTTCTATATTGTATTCAGTGTATCCCTCATAATAATAGCTAACATCGATACCTTTCATGTATACTTCTCGATCATTTACTAAAGAGATCAAAGATTTCTTTAGTAAATGAGCTATCTCCAAATCGTTTACAGGGCTACGTTCCATAGCAGAAAGATAATCTTCTTTATTAATCAAGTTCCAATCAACAACTTTTTTGAGTTCTTTCTTAAGGATCAAATCTAACCATATTCTTGTACTACGACCATTCCTCTCACGGAAAGGATGAGCGATATTCATCTCAACGTATTTTGCGATAATTTCATCAATAGTCGATTGTGACATTTGATCAATTTGATGTAGAGAAACTTCTAAATACATAACTGGTGCAAATCTAAAGTTTCCTTTAGCAATATTGGCGGTTCTAATTTTCCCTGCAAATTCATATATATCCGAAAATAGGTACCTATGAATATCTGCTAGTCCATTGTATGTTCCCACTTCCAACTTATTTATATCACCAGTATCGTATAATTTCTTTGCGTTTGACTTACTTATTTTTTCTTCAACTCTTGCAAGTTCAACTTGATTTGTAATACCTAACTTATTACTTAACATGTCTAATCTCCTATTCCTCAATCTTTCTATTTTGTGAAAAAACTACCCAAAGTAAATAGCACAAACGCTCTTAGAGCCTCTCTCTAATTACTGTATTTTCTTTTTTCAAGGTATCTATACAAAGTAGAAGAAGAAATTCCTGTCATTTCATGTATTTCTTTTCCTGAATACTGTTTTGTATCATATAGACTAATAGCTTGCTGAATTTTTTTATCTGACACTTTGGGACGTCCACCAACACGTCCTCTTGCTCTTGCACTTTTAAGTCCTTCTCTAGTACGCTCAACTATCAAGTCCCTCTCAAATTCTGCAAAAGCTTGAAATACAGTTAACATCACTTTACCCTGTGGTGTTGACGTATCAAATTTTTCTTTGTCACTGATCACTTGTACGTTCTTCTCAGAAAAGAAATCAACTAATTCCAAAAGATCTTTGGTACTACGTCCGAGTCTGTTCCAACTTTCTACCACTACAGTATCACCTTCTCGAACAGATTCTTTTAATTTGTCTAGTTGCGGTCGACTTGCTTTTGTCCCATTAATTTTTTCAGTCAAAATCTCATCACAATTGTATTTTTCTAAAATATCAAGTTGCCGATTTAGTTCTTGAGACTTTGTACTTACTCGTGTATAGCCATAAGTGTATTTCATGTCATCACTCCCACTAAAATTACATCATAAACGGGAGTTATTGACACATTGAATATGTTGTAAGTTTTGGGAAGGTAAATTAAAATATTAAAGGATAAATGGGAATTATCCTTCTTGACCTAAAAATGACTGTTTTTGGGAAACCTATGTTGAAAAAATCTGGCACAATCAGTTTGCGTCAGAATTATTCTAATACTATAGTCTTTTAAAACAAGGTAATATTTAATAAACATATTAATATATAAACGATCATATGGTACGATATAAAAAAATGAAAGGGGTTTATTATTATGAAGAAATTTAAAGGTATGTTTTATTTTGTTGCTTTGTCACTTGTTTTGCTTGCACCAATTATTCCCACCGAAAACAACACTGTGGAGGCTGCAGCTGGTGTTACCTATGGCTATAAATGTAAAAGCTGCGGTTTTCATGTTATTGGTAACAAAACCATAGCTCAAAGACACGCGAACGCTTACAGGCATAGTTTAACTACTTATGTTTACTCGATGATTGCATAATAAATGTATATTATTTCGAAGAAGGAGAAATAACATCTCCTTCTTTTTGTGTGTCTTGAGGTAAGACTAAGTCTGATTTGTCAATAGTACTATCTGTTACTTTATTATTTAAATTCTTGCACCCGGAAGCGCTCACTATAACTACGCACAAAGACAAAAACAATATTGTTTTTTGTTTAAATTTCATTTTAATCCTTCTTTCTCGTATCATTTACTTAAAGTTAAGTTTAATCCTAAAATGATTTCTTTACTATCTTTATAAAGTGATGATGGCGATAGTGAGCCTGAAAATAATTTAGTTCTAATATCGGAACTTAGAACAATTAAATCTTTTTTATAGTCCTCGGAATAGTCTTTAAGAACTCTATCAGAGATCTCTTGATAAAAAGTTAAAATTACAGGTCTACCTACAGTCAAAAACTCTTTATACTCATTTTCGACTACAGCTTTTGAATATCTTCGTACACTACGCCCTTTTACTTCCCAGTATTGTCTGAACACATCTGTATTTATCCAAGCAGCAGAATATTTTAATCCTTGACTAGTTCTTTTACTTGACCGGTCAATATAACCTAGATAACCTGTTACTCCACCTTTAGCTCCTCTAGTTCTAAGTGCTTGTGAAGCGAAATTTGTACAATCTCCACCTCCATAATTAGTGACATGGTTATTTTACCAGACTCTACAAGGTGGAATTATTGGCACACTATTTTCTTGTTCAGAAGCTGTTTGTGAAGCCTCTAAGTTTTCTTCATCAACAATTTTTTTAACATCAGCTAACGTCATATCAGACGACTCTTCAATCGTTGAGACTTCCCTTTCTTCCGCAGGAAGTGTTTCTAAATATATTATCATATTTTGTTTAATTTAGTTAGCTCCTGTTCACTTGAACTAGTTAATTGATCATATAGATAGTCGGAAAAATCTTTAGAATGAAGTAAGTAGTTTAACCCTCGCTCTCTTAAATATGTCACTAAAACATCTTCAATTTCACCAAGTGTCATATCCATACCATAATCAACTTCACTAACAACCTCATTCGCGTAAACTACGTTTGCTCCAAATCTGATTGAACAACAAATTGCTAACTCTAAAATAAATTTTTTATACATTAATTTTCCTTATATTTATTATCAGTACAATTTGTACTATAAATAATAATAAGTGAATAGAAACAGCATTGAAATCTATTTTTAATTATTAGTTATATTTAAAGCGTTAAAAGAAATAATAACTTTCATTAGGACTTTATATTTAAGAAAACCTGACTCAACGTACTTGTGTCAGATTCTCTTTTCACTTCAATTTTTCAAAATTTGATTATAGTTTGTAAAACTCCAGTTAATTATTTAAAACAACACCTAGTTTTTTTCACTTAAACATCATTTGTAGTAAGCAGTGTATCTTTTTTTATTTTCATACTTTGTTACAACGTATAGTTTCATTGATTTTCCTTTTTCTGAAATCTCTTCTGGTATTTCTTTATAATTTGTATAGTCCTTAGTAAAATATTCGCTTGAATCTCCATCAAAAATTTCTTCTGAGCTCAAAAATATCATACCACTTGGTGTTGTACTATCAATAGATTTTGATGTTTCTTTATTATTATTTTGTGTACAACCATAAAGTGTAGTTAAACTAATCAAAAGAAAAAGTACATACAATCTATTTTTCATGGTACACCTCCACTAAGTTGTAAGAATATTAGCCTAAGTATGCTGCAACTGTTCCAGAAAATCTAGCATAGTAGACAGTACAAGAACCGTTGTTTTAACTCCAAGCACTTTCTCGATATAAAGTTCCTGTAAATGGCGTTGTATATCCTAGTTCTTTTTTAGAATAATACATTGGTCCAGCAAAAATACCTGTTCCATTGTTTTGAACGACTTCAATATTACGATAAACCATATGGCCAACAGCGCGACTTTGTAACAATTCATTTTGAAGTGTGTAGTCTTCTGACTCCAGAATTACTTCAATTCCTTCAATCACATTCCCTTTATCATCATTTACAATGATTTCCCCATCTCTCATGTTACTGATATCCGCTGCATAAGAATCATTTGATAACAATACTACACCAAAAGACATAAACATTACACTAGTAACAACATACAAAACTTTTTTAAAACCAAACATCTCCTTTGTTAATTTATTTTATGTATTTATAATAGCATGCACGACAATCATTGTATACGCCTCTTTAAATTATATTCATCATAATGTATAACTTTATTTTAACAAGAATTTGTGATATAAAATTATAAAAAAAAAACAGGAGGTCATGATATGAATAACGACTACAATTCTCCAGAACCAGCAAATAAAAATGCCACACCCGTTCAAATTCAAAAAGAAAACAATGATTTTTTTTTTTTAGATAAAAGCAATGATCTTGAAGTAATATTTCCTAAAAAACATCAGTTATTGATAAGAAAGAGAAAGAAAAAAGAAAATTATAAGTGTTCTGGGTCAGAGTAAAATAGCTCTGACCTTATTTTCATTTAAAATTTACAACACAAAAGTAATCTCGTAGCAGCTGTATGAGATCACTTTTGACTATACTATAATGTTACATTGAAAGGATAATTCTATCCTTTCCAATTGATTTATAAATATATGGGTTTTGAAGTATTTTCAATACCTAGTTAAACGTACCCACTTTTTTCGCAAGTCAGTTCGTATGTCCTGAAAATATTCAGGCACAATTTTTAGTTCATGAACCATTAAAATTCTCCTTCCCAAAAACCGTCATTTTTAATATCTCCCCCTTATCCCTAAACAAACAAATCACTACTTTACAAAATCAAAAAAAAGCCAACCTCCTTTAAGAAGTTGACTTATCCAACTCAATACCCAAACTTAATCTGCATCCCGTTTGGATCTTGAATCGTAATTTGTTCATTTTCATTCACATACTCAACAGCGGCTTCATCAAGCTGCTTAACAAACAACTCAAATACCTCTTTAGACGGCAACTGAAATGTATACCAAGCCAACCCCAACTGATTTTCACCAATCAAGTCTGCATTTCGGCTATTCCAAGTATTCGTCCCAATATGATGATGATATTCCCCTGCCGCAAAAAATTTAGCTCTACTGCCAAAATTAGACTTCAAGGAAAAACCAAGCTGTTCATAAAACTTCTCTGTTTCTTCTAAATACGCGACTTGTAAATGTACATGACCGATTCTTGAGCCTGGTGCCATACCTAACCACGTTCCATCCGCTTCTGAGACAACGCCATCTCCATCCAACTCTTCCGTCACACCAATGATTTCCCCGTCTGCTCGAATATCCCATTCAGACATCGGTTTATCCCAATAGATTTCGATACCATTACCTTCTGGATCCGTTAGATAGATAGCTTCGCTGTAACCATGATCAGCAGCACCAATTTCAATTTTGTTTTGCATCAGCCATAACAAGATATTGCCTAAATCTTTACGAGTAGGTAAGAGAAACGCTGTGTGATACAAGCCTGTTGTATTGTATTTCACCACAGGATCAACAAGTTCTTCCAAAATTAGGATTGCTTCAGAAGACTGTTGTGCACCTAAGAAAGCTGTATTTTCTTCTTTTTTTAGTAAGACAAGTCCAATCATTTGTGTATAAAATTCTGTCATTTCATCCAGATTCTCTACTTTTAATTTTACTTGTTTTGCGATTGTTTCTTTAGGTAATGTATACACCATACATTTCTCCTCCATTTGCTCGTTATTAGTTAAATTCTAGGAAACGTGCGCTATCTTCCATGTATTCTTTTTCGCCAGCTTCTGCTTCGATTGAACCGAAAACAAGTTGTGCTCTTAATTTCCATTGGCTTGGAATAGACCATTCTTTCGCAACTGCTTCATCGATTACTGGGTTGTAATGTTGTAAGTTTGCACCAATGTTTTCTTGAGCCAAAGCAGTCCAAACATTTGCTTGTGTTAAACCACTTGCTTGCTCTGACCAAACTGGGAAGTTATCTGCATATAAGGCAAATTGTTCTTGTAAGTTTTTAACAATATCCATATCTTCAAAGAATAACAATGTTCCTGTTCCAGCTGCAAAACTTTGTAATTTCGCTTGTGTATTTGGGAAAGCTTCTGCAGGTGTTAAAGGTTTCAATGCTTCTTCTGTCATTGACCATAATTTTTTGTGTACGTCGCCGAATAAGAAAACCACACGTTGTGTTTGTGAGTTAAAAGATGTTGGACTTTCTCTAACAATCTCTTTAACTAAAGCTGTGATTTCTTCTTGTGATTGTGGTAAGTTATCTCCTAAAGAGTAGATTGAACGGCGTTTTTTTAATGCTTGAATAAATTCTGTCATGTGTATTGCTCCTTTTCGATTCGAATTAGTTTTTAGATTACTTTCTTAGTATATCGTCTTACTAAAAGTAAGTAAAGAGATTTGACTTACTTTTTATAAGTTTTTTTGAAATTAAAAAAAAGCCCGAGACAAGGAGGTTCTTGTCTCAAACTTTTCTCTCTTTATCTAAAAATAAATAACATTACTAACGTAATAATTGCTGGCAACCCTTGTTTTATCAAAATTGATTTGGATGAAGTCAGTCCACCATACACGGCAGCAACAACTACACAAATGATGAAAAATGTTACCACACTCCAACTATTTGCTGCAAAAAAAGCACCCCATAAAATTCCTGTAGCTAAAAAGCCGTTATATAGTCCTTGATTTTTGAATAGCGTTTGAACTCTTGGATCATCCAAAAATTCTTTATCCAAACCAAAGCTACGTTGTGCTGCAGGAGATGCCGTTTGAAACATTTCTAAATATAAAATGTAATAATGTTCAACTGCAACGATCACAGCTAAAACCAAAGGAACAATATGCATGGTCTTCTCCTCCTATTTCCACGTTGTGATATCAGCTGCTGGTAATCGATATGAAGGGTATCCCTCTTCATTTGCTTTACCAATTGAAACGATCATCACTGGATAATAACGTTCTTTATCCATGTCTAGCGCTTCAGCAATTTTTTCGCGTTCAAAGCCGCCGATAGGATTGGTATCATAACCATAAGCACGAGCAACTAACATTAAATTCATTGCAGCTAAGGCTCCGTCGATAATGGCCATTTCTTTTTTATCTTCTGTGGGCATATGCTCAAACAAAGGACTCAGTGCTTCTAATTGACGCTCTTTCACTTCTGGAGGCATTAGGTTTTGTTCAACAGCCGTACCGTAAATTTTTTCAGCATGTTCAAAGCTATTTAAATCACCAAAAATCACGATCATCGCAGCAGACGTTTCATTTTGTAATTTATTAAAACGAACAAGAGGTGCTAACGCTGCTTTTCCTTCATCACTTTCGACAACTGTAAAGCGCCAAGGTTGCATATTCACTGAAGATGGTGCTTTAACAGTATCGTTGATGATTTGCTCCATCTCTTCACGACTAATTTTAACTGTTGGATCGTAATTGCGAATCGATCTTCTGCCTTTCATGATCGTGTCAAAATTATTTTCTTTATATGTGTTTTCCATAATATCCCTCATCTTTCTTTTCGTTCGATTATTTTCGAACATTAAAAATATATCACTCCCTCAGCAATATGTAAAGGAGAAAGTTTATGTTATAATCTGTTTATGAAAAATAAAATGACCGATAACAACAACGATCCTGTTCTTCAAGCGTTGCAAGCAGCCAGTGATCCGATTCGTTTGAATATCCTTACTTGCTTATTACTCGATGGTGAAAAACGGATAACTTCAGAAAAATATAATATTGTAAAATCCACCTTATCTCACCATATAAAATTACTTAAGGACGCTCAACTGATTCAAGAAATCAAAATTGGGACAACTAAGACATATGTTTTAAATCAAGACCACATCCAACGAGAATTGCCTGGATTAATAGAACTGATCCGCTTTAGAGCAGGAAAAACAAATGAATAGGAGCGTGGGACAAAACTAAAGAACAGTTTTGTTTCGCGCTCTAAGTCCGAATAAACGGCGAGAAAAAAGCAGCTCCTTCGTAAATAAGCTGAAATTCACAAAAATTTGAAAAAGCAATTTTCGTGAATTCCCTCTTATTTCTCGGAGCTAAACGCTTTTGTCTCGGCCTCCTATTTATTTAGTCAGCCATTTTGATGACGATTTTACCTACAGCATGGTGAGTTTCACTTAATGCATGGGCATCGTAAACACCTTGTCTAGAGAAAGGAAAAACTTCTCCAACCACTGAAATTACTTTGCCTGAAGCCATTAGATCTGCAATTTCTTGTAATTGTTTTCCGTTTGTTTGAAGCCAGATACTTTCGGCTTTAATATTTTTTTCTTTCGCCAACTCTTCATCTGCAATACCAACGATTGAAATCAAACGTCCAGTATTTGGTTTTAGAACAGAGAAGCTTGCTTTTTGAACGTCTCCGCCCATCGTATCAAATACTAGATCAATATCTGTTAGAACATCTGCAAAATTAGTTGTATGATAATCGATTACTTCATCTGCCCCTAGTTTTTTAAGTAGCTCATGATTTTTTTCACTCGCTGTCGTGATGACATAAGCACCCGCTTGTTTTGCTAGTTGAATTGCATAAGTTCCTACGCCGCCAGCTCCAGCATGGATCAATACTTTTTCACCTTTTTGAAGTTTTCCATGGTCAAATAGTGCTTGTAAAGCAGTTAAACCAGCCAAAGGAACAGCCGCTGCTTCTTCAAAAGAAACATTTTCAGGGATTTTCGCTAATAGATTATCATCCACGATAGTTTCTTCTGCATACGTACCAAAACGAGTTGTTTCTGGACGAGCGAAAACTTTATCTCCAACTTTCCAATCAGTTACACCACTACCAACTGCTGTTATGACACCAGCCACGTCCCAGCCTAAAATAATAGGAAACGGCCAGTCAAACATTTGTTTTAAATAGCCTTCTCTTAATTTCCAGTCGATTGGATTGATGGATGTTGCATGTTCTTTTACGAGTACTTGGTTTCCTTTTAATTCAGGTAAAGTAACGTCTTGTTCAGTTAATTCTTCCTTACTGCCATATTGATTGATAACTACTGCTTTCATATTTATGATTCCTCCGTCTTTTAAACAAAATGTGAACTTAGTATACTCCTTATTTTTTATTTAGGTAAAAAATATGCTTACAAAAAATGAGCTTGGGACGTAAGTCCCAAGAATCTTAAAATAGAAGAGCGAAAATCGTAAAAAATGATTTTCGGTCTTCTATTTTTTAGATTGTGTAGAGAATCATCCTTGTTTATTAGCTTAGTTAGCCTATATTTCCTTAAATTTACTGCCATTAACGCGAATCCAATTTCATTGTGTGTCTGCTGTTTTCCTCGAACAGAGAAACGAGTGAAGCCTAAACAAGCCTTCAAATGTCCGAAAGCAGGTTCGACGTCAATTTTTCGTTGGCGATAGATTTTACCTGTTTCTACTTCTGAAAGCAGCTGTTGAACCGTCGCTTTAAAATATTCCCAGTTCATGTTCTTTTGAATCTCACGATTCTTGTCACTCTTCGCTTTTGTACATTGTCTTCGAAGAGGACAATTCGAGCAGTCTTCACATTCATACCGTTTTAAATACCGTTTAAATCCATATTTATCTGTACGAATAGAATAATTTCGAAAAGTCATTTTCCGTCCGTTTGGACAAAGAAACGTATCCTCTACTTCTTGGTACGGCCAGTTTGCTGGAAGGAACGGATTTTGTTTAAACTTTCTCTTCTGTTCTTTATGATACATGGCATAAGTGATGAGTGGTGTTCGCTCATGATCCTCTAAAACCGCTTGATAGTTTTCTTCTCCTCCGTAGCCGGCATCTGCGACAATATAGTTTGGCAGATCAAAGAAACGCTCTTTTAAGGTGATTAAAAAAGGGCGGAATGTTCGTGTATCTGTTGGATTTGAGAAAAGATCGTACCCTAAAATGTACTGACTATTTGTGGCAATTTGAAGATTATAGCCAGCTTTCAACTGCCCATTCTTCATGTGATCTTCTTTCATGCGCATAAAAGTGGCATCTAGATCCGTTCTAGAGTAACTGTTTCGTTGCCCTAAAATCTGTCTATGTTTTTGATAAGCGAGTTTTCGCTCTTTAAAGTCCTTGAAAAGTTTCCTTAATTTTTTTGGAACTTTTCGTTTAGATCGAATTGATTTGCGCGTAATTCCATCCTCTGCTTGTTCGATTTTGTCCGTAAACTTTTCGACAACATGCGCTAGATTTTCTTCAATCTTGCCTAATTCAGTGACAGATAATTCCTTTGCGGACTCTCGCTCAATTTCAGGAATAATTTGATTTTTTAACAATTCATCGTAGAGAAAATTTGATTTTTCAGTAAGCTTTTTATCAAAGTTATCAATGGATTTTCTCCAAACAAAGGTGTATTTATTGGCATTGGCTTCAATCTTTGTACCATCGATAAAAATGGCTTCTTCATCGATTAATTGTTCCTTGACTAATTGGCTACGAAACTGGACGAAGCACTCCCGAAGGAGTGCATTCACTAAAGGATTCACTCGAAAACGATTGATGGTTCGATAACTAGGTTGATAACTTTGAGTAAGCCACATCATGCGAATACTGTCTTTCGTTAGCGCTTCAATCTTACGACCAGAAAATACAGATTGCGTGTAAGCACATAAAATCATCTTCATCATCATTTTTGGATGATAAGAAGAAGGCCCCATTTGATGGTGAAAAGGAAGAAAGCGTTCCTCTGGAATACTTTCGACTAATTGATTAATGGCAAAAGCAATATCATTTTTTTCTAACTGAAAACTAAAATCTAGAGGAAGAACGACTTGATTTGTGGTATAATTTTTAAACATAAGAACACCTCGCTAGTTTATTGGTTTAGTCACTTTTATTTTAGCAAAGGTGTTCTTATTTTTGTACAAAAAAATAATCCAGATGCCAATCAATTTGACTGATATCTGGATTTTTCGTTAGGACTTACGTCCCAAGCTTATAGTTTAACGCTTATTCATAACGTAATGATTCAATCGGATCCAATTTCGCTGCTCTACGTGCTGGCAATGTTCCTGCAAGGAATGCGATTCCCATAATTACCAAAATGATTACAGCAGAGGAAGAAGCTGAAAATTGAATCAAGGTAAAGCCTGTCAATGATTCCAAGAATGAATCAGCTGCGATTTGATTGATCAACGCACCTGCGCCGACTGCTCCTAAAATACCTAAAAGGGAACCTAAGAATCCAATCAACGCCGCTTCTACACTGAAAATCGTAAAGACTTTTCCACTGCTTAAGCCCATCGCTTTCATCAAGCCGATTTCTCTTGTACGTTCTTGTACTGACATGTACAATGTGTTGATGATTCCAAAACTTGCCGCTAATAACGCAATAGCACCAAACATCGTTAGAACACCTGTAATCGCATTGATCACGTTTCTGATCATGCCGATTTGGTCTTCAACTGTTTGCCCCATATAGCCAGCTTTATCCAAACGCTCTTTCACGTCAGCTATTTCTGTTTTTGTGACATCTTTGCTCATTTCACCCATGATTAATCCATATTGCCCAGTCATCGTTTCTGGTAAACCTTCTTCATTGATTTTTGAAATTTCATCAACAAGCGAACGGTTCAATAAAGACATGCCACCTTGGATCAAGCTAGTATTACGTACACCAACTATGGTAGCTTCTACTAATTTTTCTTCTCCAGTAGCAGCAGAAGGTATGGCGATTTTGACAGTTTTACCAATTGCTTCTTCACTTGATTTATAGCCTAATGATTTCACATATTCTGGTGCTAAATTGATTTGGAATTCTGTACTATTTTGCTCAAGCCCTTTCCCTGCTTCAAGATCTACATTTAATTCTTCAACCATCGGCATTCCTGAAAAGACATATTTTTCATTGTTTTTCCCTGAAATATATGTTGTCGAAACAGATTTCATTGCTTCTGCGTTTTTGATCCCTTTGATCTCTTTGATTTTATCAAGATCTTTGCTATCTAAGGCTTCTTGTTGCTGCATTGAGCTTGTTTTTTTATTTTCATCATATTTTTGAGGTTCGCCATCTTCACTAGGTCCTCCAGTCATTTTTGGCTGGATCATAATTTGATTTTGCCCTCCAACGCTTCCGACCTGTTTATCAATATAATCATTAACTCCAATATTCACACCTGTTGTCAATGAAATGGTAAATGCTCCTATAAAAATGGCTACGATGGTTAAAATCGTCCGCCCTTTATTGCGCATTAAATTTGAACTGGCTGATTTTAAAATATCACTAAATTTCATCTACTCGTTCCCTCCCACAATTAATCCGTCACGCACATGGATTTGTCGATCACAGCGTGCCGCGAGTTCTGGATCATGAGTGACGATAATCAGAGTGATCCCTTTTTCTTTATTCAAATCAAATAACAGCTGCTCAATCTTCTCACCCGTTGTGGAATCTAAATTTCCTGTCGGTTCATCTGCAAAAATGATCTTAGGATTATTGACCAGCGCACGAGCGATACAAACTCTCTGTTTTTGACCACCAGATAAGTTGTTGGCTTTATTGTTGGTTTTATCATCTAATTCAACTGCTTTTAGTGCTTCAAGCGCCATTTCTTTGCGTTTATTATTAGAAATACCACCAATTTTTAGCGGTAACATCACATTATTTAAAACCGTATCTTTAGAATTCATAAAAAATTGCTGGAACACAAAACCGAACTGTTTGTTTCTGGTTTTATCTAATTCTTTTTTACCAATGCTTGTTACATTCTGATTATTTAATAAAATTTCTCCTGAAGTTGGCTTATCTAATAATGCTAAAATGTGCATGAATGTAGATTTACCAGATCCACTTTTACCGATGATCGCAACAGATTCACCTTCTTCAATTTTTAAATTCACGCCTTTTAATGCATCAAATTTTGATTCATTACGGCCATAACTTTTCTTTATATTTCTTGCTTCAATTACAGACATGTTTTCCCCTCCACTAATTCTATTCTCTTACTTTTTGTTATATAATTATTATCCACCCTATTTTCATTTTACTCCCTTCTACACTTATTCATTTTGCAGGAAATTGCCTTCTTTGTCATGGTACTTAAGACCTATCTCTTTGTTAGACTTAAGTCAAAAAAACGTTTACAGAAAAAAACAAGATAATCTGGCTGCCGAAACCAAATAATCTTGTTTTTTAATTATTTTATTAACGTGACTAAACGCATGGTCCGCTTCGAAGCTCTTCTCAAGTTATCACCAGCTTGATCCAACGCTTCTTCCAACGTCATAATGTGATCAATAATCGGAATGATCACGGTGATTCCTTCGTCATAAAAGAGTGGCTCATCTCCTGAAAAGCTACCAACAAAAGCAATCACCGGAATTCCATTTTTTTGAGCGATTCTAGCGATCCCCACTGGCACTTTTCCTTGCAGACTTTGATTATCCATTTTCCCTTCACCCGTGACTACTAAATCCACTTGTTGGATCAACGTTTCTAGCCTCGTCTGTTCTGAAATAAAGTCAAATCCTGAACGAGAAGTACCGTTCAAAAAAGTTCTGATTGCAAAACCAAGTCCTCCAGCAGCGCCATCTCCTGGAACAGAAGTCTCGTCTTTTGCTATCAAAGTTTGGTAGTGTTTCATGGCCAGTTCATAGTCCTCTAATTCTGATTTAGCAAGTCCTTTTTGTTGCCCAAACATTTTAACTGCTCCGTTAGGTCCTGTTAAAGGGCTTTGAACATCTGCGGCAATCTGAAAATCGATTTGTTGTACTCTAAGGTCTAGTCGTTCTTTTGAAACGCTAGAAATATTGGCTAGTGCACTACCTTTAGCTGGCAATTTTCGATGCTCGCTATCAAAAAATTCAACCCCTAATGCGTTCAGTAATCCCACACCACCATCTACTGTGCCAGTTCCACCTAAACCAATGATAATCGTTTTCGCGCCATGATCGATTGCAGATAAGATCAACTGCCCTGTTCCATAAGAAGAGGTGTGTTTAGGATGTGTCGCTGCTGTTCCATTTAAAAATTGAATGCCAGAAGCAGCAGCAGATTCGATGACCGCTAATTTTTCTGATTCAAACCAACCAAAATGAGCCACGATTGTTTCCCCATCCAGTGCTTGAACATGTGCTGCAACTTTTTGACCATTATTATTTTTTATAACAGCCTCAACCGTTCCTTCACCACCGTCAGCTATTGCTACTTGCTCAACTTGATGGCCCTCTGTCGTAAAAGTATCGGCAATAATTTGGTTCGCTTCCATACTACTTAAAGAGCCTTTCATAGAATCTATTGCTGTCAATATCTTCATTTTTGCGCCTCTTTTCTAGAATGATGTGCTTATCTATTTCTCCAACATGCGATAACCAATCCCGATTTCCGTCATAATATATTCCGGTTCGACTGGATTGTCTTCGATTTTTTTACGGATATTCGACATATTCACTCTCAGTGTTTGGCTTTCATTACTGTACGGTCCCCAAACTTTTTGAGAAATATACGTATGCGTCAATACTTTCCCAACATTTTCAGCAAGAACTTGAATGATTTTATATTCATTCGGCGTTAAATGAATCACTCGCCCTTCTTTACTTACGGTATGATGTTCAATATCGATACATAATTTGCCGTTGATTATTTTCTTTACTTCCGTTGAGGTTGCTCCATTTGTAGCATGTCTTAGCGCTGTTCTAATTCTGGCAAGTAATTCTGGTGTACCGAATGGTTTTGTAATATAGTCATCTGCTCCCAAATCTAGCGCTTCGACTTTATTGTCTTCGTGATCACGAGCGGAAATAATGATGATCGGTACAGGTGATGTTTCTCTGATTTTTTTCAACACTTCGATTCCATCTTGGTCTGGTAAACCTAAATCCAGTAAAATCAAATCAGCTGGCCACATACGAAACATAGACAGACCTTCTAATGCTGAATAAGCTAAACGGATATCATGTTTTTCTTTTTCCAGCACGGCTCCCATAAATTCAGCAATCACATTATCATCTTCAATAATCAAAATTGTTGCCATTATTTTGGCTCCTTTCTTTCCAATGGTAAAGTAAAGGTAAATACTGCACCACCTTGTGGTCGGTTCGCCGCATTAAGTGTACCGTCATGAGCCATGATGATTGTTTTCACGATAGATAAGCCAATCCCCATACCACTTTTAGAGTCAACAGGTGTATTTTGTTTACTCATGCCATCAAACAGCAATTTGATCTGCTCTCCAGTCAACCCTTTTCCCTGATCGGCCACTTCAAATGTCACATCTTTAGTAGTCGCTGTAACAGTCACAAAGATAGGCGAGTGACAATTTGAATGACGAATTGCATTTTCCATCAAATTGAATAACACCTGCTCGATCAAAATCGAATCCATTGGAACCATAATAAATTCGTCTGGTAGTGTAACGCTGATTTCGCTTTCTGGATAACTTTTTTTGATACGCTGAATAGCTGACGATACGACTTCTTCAGCTGCTTCTTTACTTTTGGCAACTTTCATTGTTTCTTCATTGATACGCGTGATTGACAATAAATTTTCAACCATCCGAATCAGCCAATCAGCATCCTCTTTGATGCCTACCAATAATTTTCGTTTTGTTTCTTCTGGTAATTTAGTAGCTTCATGGTCATTCAAAATCGTTTCGACAGATCCTGAAATACCTGTCAATGGCGTTCTTAAGTCATGAGAAATAGCACGTAATAAGTTCCCACGCATTCGTTCTTTTTCATTTTCAAATAGAATTTGTTGGCGTTCTGAAGTCAAGTTATTTTGTTCTATCGCTAAAGAAAGTTGTGTAGAAATCAGTTCAATAAACGTTATGATTTCATCTGTGATTGGGTTATCTTTACTTTTTTCAATCCCAATAACAGCTAGAGTCACACCATTTGATAAAACTGGCAAGTAGAGCGCTTTTGCCCCCATCAGTGTGTCGGTTCCATACCCCGCTTCTTTTTGATTGACAAAGACCCAATTGGCTACAGCTAATTCCTCTAAACTTCTAAGCGGTCCTTTAATCGGCGCACCAGAAGGATTTTTGAGTTCTTCTTCCCCATATAATACGACTTCTCGGTCTAGCATATTCGATAGATATTCAGCAGTCGTTGTCAAAATCTCTTTTTGATCATGGGTAACTAGATACTTTTTATTCAGCTCATACAGAATTTCTAATTGATGCTCTCGTTTCATGGCATAAAATGCTTGTTTTTTGATCTGCATCATTAGATTACTAACTAATAAAGCCACTAACAACATAAAGACCAAAGTAACTGGATATCCCTGTTTGTAAACTGTCAACGAGTATAACGGTTCCACAAAAAACCAATTAAACATCAAAACACTGGCAATCGACGCCAGCGCCGCCCAAAGATATCCAGTTGTCAATCGAGCGACTAGCAATACAAAAAGAATATAGATCAAAATCAAATTTTGATCCCCAATACGAAAATAAGAGCCTAATTCAGAAAGGATTGTAGCAACTGTTAACAAACCGCATGTCATGTAAAAATCTTGCCATGTGAAAATACTCTTCAAATTCTTTTTCTTTGTCGCATATTTATTCAATAAGTATTTACTAGATTGGTACGGCACTAGATGGATATCTACATCTGGAATAAACGCGACTAGCTCATCTTCTAAATCCGGGCGATATAAGCGAAGAAAACGAGACCTCTTAATGACTTTTCCCATCACTAAATCAGTAACACCACGCATTTTCACATATTGAACAATCGTCTCTCGTTGATTATCACTTTCTAAAGTAACGACTTCACCACCTAGTTTTGTCGCCAATTTTGAATTTTCGGATTCAGCATGTTCAGATGTGTCCTCCAAAATTTCTAAGGCAATCCATTCTGTCCCTAAAGCTTGCGCTAAACGAGCAGTCCAACGTAAACATTTTTTTGTCATATCTGGATTTTTTTCATCAATGATCGTTAGTAGTTTAGAGTGGATTCCTGTACTTTTTTGCGTTTCTTGTTGATTCGTTGTGTTGATATGATCTGAAGCTTTACGAATGGCAAGACCTCTCAATAATGTTAAATTATCCGATGTAAAGAAGTTTGCCATCGCTTTTCTAGCATTTTCAGAGTGGTAAATCTTTCCTTGTTTCAATCGATCCAATAATTCTTCAGTTTCAATATCGACAACTTTCAACGAGCTCGTTTCAAAAAATGTATCTGGAACTGTTTCCGAGATATGAACACCTGTCACTTGTTCCACAACATCATTCAAACTTTCGATATGTTGCACATTAACTGTTGTATACACATCAATACCAGCTTTTAATAGTTCTTCGATATCTTGATATCTTTTTCTATTTCTAGCGCCGATAGCATTTGTATGTGCCAATTCATCTACCAAAATAATATCCGGTTTTTCTTTCAGTGCCGCGTCCACATCAAATTCATTAATCTGGATTCCTTTATACTCATATGTTTTTGTAAGTAAAGTAGGTAAACCATTCACCAACGCCTGTGTTTCAGGGCGTGCATGCGGCTCCACATAACCAATCAATACATTTTTACCTTCTACTTGTTGCTCATGCGCTTCTTTGAGCATCGCATAAGTTTTCCCTACACCTGCCGCATAACCGAAGAAAACCTTCAGTCTACCAGACCTCAGGCTTTGTTCGTTCTTCTTCCATTTTGCTAAAAGTTGTTCTGGATCTAAACGTTCTTCTTCCACTTATCGTTCCATCCTTTATTTCTAGGCTGGGACAGAAGTGTTTAACTCCGAGAACTAAGAAGGAGTTGCTTCTGATCCCACCGTTTATTCAGACTCATCCAGCATTTGATTAACGCCTAACACATTCACCCGTTGTGACGTGATCCCGCCGATTTTCATGCCGATAATGTTTTGTTTGATTATAGCACGGACATCCTCTTTTTTCATATTTCTGGCTGTAGCGATTCGCTCACTTTGAAAATAAGCCCCTTCAACTGAAATTTCAGGATCAACACCACTAGCTGAAGCAGTCACTAAATCAACGGGAATATCCTTTGCATCAATTTTTTCGACTCGTTTTTCAACACGTTCTTTTTGTTCTTCTGAAACAGGTGATAATTGACTCACCTCAGTTGGCCGTCCATGAAGATATCCTTCTCCAACAAATTCTTGTCCAATCAATTTAGATCCAATCACAACGGTTTTTCCAGCTTCTTGCTTTTTGACTAAACTGCCGTTGGCTTGAGCTGAAAAGACAACTTGTCCAACAAGTGTGACTGCAACTGTATAAACTACACCACACAGTAAAGTAAATACAAGGATACTTTTTAATGATGCAATCATAATTTTTTTCACTGTTCTTCTCTCCTAATCTAAAAGTGTAATGGGCTCGTTTAGTTCTGACAGAAAAATAGGAAAATCACAGTGTGGCGCTTTTAGCCACAATCAGATTTTATCTTTTTTCCGAAGAACTAGCCCATGAAACTGGATAATCTAAAAGTGTAATGGGCTCGTTTAGCTCTGACAGAAAAATAGGAAAATCACAGTGTGGGCTTTTAGCCACAATCAGATTTTATCTTTTTTCCGAAGAACTAGCCCATGAAACTGGATAATCTAAAAGTGTAATGGGCTCGTTTAGTTCTGACAGAAAAATAGGAAAATCACAGTGTGGCGCTTTTAGCCACAATCAGATTTTATCTTTTTTCCGAAAAACTAGCCCGTTATTTCGATAATTTAAACGTGTAATAACTCATAGTTTTTCTGGAGATCTTATATTTCAACGCAATTAATATAAAATCAATGTCAAGAAAATGTCGATCAATTTGATTGCGATAAATGGTGCCACGACACCACCCAATCCATATACCAATAAATTGTGGCGTAAAATCTGACTAGCTGGTTTTTCTTTATATGAAACGCCTTTTAGAGCCAATGGAATCAAGGCTACAATAATAAATGCATTATAGATGATCGCTGACAAGATCGCAGTAGTTGGGCTAGTTAACCTCATGATGTTCAACGCATCCAATGCAGGATAAATACTAAAAAACAACACTGGGATGATCGCAAAGTATTTTGCAATATCATTAGCAATACTAAAGGTAGTCAAAGCACCGCGCGTCATCAATAATTGTTTACCGATTTTTACGATGCTGATCAATTTGGTTGGACTTGAATCTAGATCGATCATATTCCCTGCTTCTTTGGCTGCTTGTGTACCTGTATTCATCGCCACCGCCACATCTGCTTGTGCTAAAGCTGGCGCATCATTAGTACCATCTCCAGTCATTGCAACAAGGTGCCCTTTTTCTTGATACTCACGAATCAAGCTCATTTTATTTTCTGGCGTTGCTTCTGCTAAGAAATCATCCACGCCGGCTTCTGCTGCAATTGCAGCTGCAGTCATCGGGTTATCTCCTGTGATCATAATAGTTTTGATTCCCATTTTACGCATATCATCGAATTTTTCTTTTACACCATTTTTCACGATATCTTTTAAATAGATCACGCCGAAAACTTGGTTGTTTTTAACTACTACTAACGGTGTTCCACCTTCATTGGCTACTCGTTGAACAATTGCATCACATTCTTCTGGATATAGACTACCGTTTTCTTCCACATAGTTCTTCATGGTATCTGCGGCGCCTTTACGGATTTCATCCCCTTGATAGTTGATACCGCTCATTCTTGTTTTTGCTGTAAATTCGATGAATTCGACTTCAACATCATTTAATTCTCGACCACGGATATCAAATTTCTCTTTCGCTAAAATTACGATACTCCGTCCCTCAGCTGTTTCATCCGCTAAAGAAGAAAGTTGAGCTGCATCTGCTAAGTCGTATTCTTTAACACCAGTCACTGGGATAAATTCGCTAGCACGGCGGTTTCCTAATGTTATGGTTCCTGTTTTATCCAATAACAAAATGTCGACATCGCCAGCCGCTTCGATTGCACGCCCACTCATTGCAATAACATTCTCTTTGTTCAAACGGCTCATTCCGGCTATCCCAATAGAAGAAACCAACGCTCCAATCGTAGTAGGTGCTAAACAAACAAGTAAAGCAATGATCACGGTTAGAGATAACGCTGAACCTGTCCCCACCAGCTCGCTTGAGAATTTCGTGAACGGTAGTAATGTTGCCGAAACGACTAAGAAAATAATCGTTAACATAATCAAAATAATTTGTAAGCCAATTTCATTCGGTGTTTTCTTCCGTTCTGTTCCTTCAACCATTGAAATCATTTTATCTAAGAAGGATTCACCATTTTCAGCGGTAACTTTAATCACAAGATAATCTGAAACAACCGTTGTCCCGCCTGTTACGGCACTGCGGTCTCCACCAGATTCACGAATCACTGGTGCTGATTCTCCTGTGATCGCACTTTCATCTACAGAAGCCGCTCCATCGATCACATCACCATCCATTGGGATTTGTTCATTAACAGCTACATAGACAAGATCACCTTTTTTCAGTTCGGACGATTTGATTTGTGTAAATTTTTGATTTTTTGCATCCTCTAAAGAATCAACTTTATGTGCAGTGACATCTTTTTTGGCTTGTTTTAAACTTTCTGCTTGCGCTTTTCCTCGTCCTTCCGCAATTGCTTCAGCAAAGTTAGCAAATAAAATCGTCAGCCATAAAATGATGGCAATCGCTAAAATAAAGAACGGGTTCGCATCTGTGTAGCCAAAAAATGTTAGAACATAAAGAATCGTTGTTAAAATTGCTCCTGTATAAACCACCAGCATCACTGGATTTTTAACTTGAATGTTTGGCACAAGTTTTTTAAAAGAAGATTTAAAAGCATCCATATAAACATTGCGCTTGTTTTGCGTATTTTTCAAAAGAATCCCCTTCTTTTACTTATTTTGTAATGAAATGTTCCGCAATTGGACCCAATGCCATTGCTGGTAAGAAGCTCAATGCCCCAATAACTAAAATCACAATGATCAGCATTGTCACAAATGTTGCATTGGTAGTTGAAAGTGTTCCTGAGCCAGTTGCCACGATTTTCTTTTTCCCTAAATTAGCAGCAAGATAAATGATTGCTAGCATTGGAATAAAACGAGAAAGAATCATAATCGTACCACCTAGCATATTCAAGAACGTTGTATCTGCCGCCAATCCTGCAAAGGCACTCCCATTGTTATTGGCCAGAGAAGAAAAACCATAGAGAACTTCTGAAAAGGCATGCGGACCTGTATTCGTCAACCAACTCATTGCTTGTGGATTTAAAATGAATAACATTGTCCCAAGTAATGTTAAAAGAAGCGGTGTTAAAATGACTAAACAAACCATCTTCATATCAAAAGGCTCGATTTTTTTCCCTAAATACTCTGGTGTCCGTCCAACAAGTAAACCTGCAATAAAAATCGCTAATAGAATAAACGCAATCATTCCATACAAGCCACTTCCTGTCCCACCAAAAATAATCTCACCTAGTTGCATCAAGAACATTGGAATCAGCCCACCTAAAGGCATAAAACTATCTAACATCGCATTGATTGAACCATTGGAAGCCGCTGTCGTACTAACCGCCCACAGACTAGACCAACCAATACCAAAACGCATTTCTTTTCCTTCTAAGTTCATTTGTCCAAGTACATGATTAAACTGCGGTCCGTAATATTCACTCAAAGTCACACCGATCATTGCAGCAATTAAAAAGCCAAGTGAAACGATCATGATCGTTCTGCCTTGTTTCCACTCTTTAACGTACAAGCCGAATGCTACAATCAAAGCAGCTGGGATCAATAAAATCGAAATGTTTTCCACAAAATTGCTGATCAAATTGGGATTTTCAAAAGGATACGTTGAGTTCCCACCATAAAAACCACCACCGTTAGTCCCTAATTGTTTGATTGCGACCTGGCTGGCAACAGTTCCTAAAGGTAAAAAGATTTTTTGTCCGAGCTCTAAACTTGTGGTTTCAACTGAACCAGCAAATGTTTGAACCACTCCTTGAGAAATCAAGATCAACGAAACAATAAATGAAAGTGGCAATAAAATATATAAAGTGATTCTTGTTAAATCTTGCCAGAAGTTTCCAATATATTTTGTTGTTCGGTTTGTAAAACCTCTTAATAAAACAAACAATACAGCAATTCCGACTGCCGCTGATACAAAGTTTTGGACAGTCAATCCGAAAGCTTGCGTAAAGATCGACAAAGTATCTTCTCCAGCATATGCCTGCCAGTTCGTATTCGTCACAAAACTTGCCGCCGTGTTAAATGCTAATGAAAAGCTAGTACCGGGAAGTTTTTCTGGATTTAACGGTAAAAACTGTTGTCCCATCATCATCGCTATTAACAATATCAAAGAGAAAACACTAAAAAACAACACACTAAAACTATATTGTTTTGCATTCATTTCTTTTTGGGCTGGTGTTCCTAAAAACTGATAAATTTTTTCTTCGATTGGATTGATGATTTTGGTCAATAGCGTTTTTTGACCTGTCATCACTTTATGAATATAAAAGCCTAGCGGAATCGCTAAACCGATCAATACAATAAAAAAGATAGCTTGTTGAATAAAAATAGCGCTCACTGTTGATCCCCCCAAAATAGTTCATAGAATAAATAAATTAGCAGTAATGCTGCAATAATTCCGGAAATAATCGTCATCAAAATTCCTCTCCTTCATTTGATAAAAGTATGATATCAAATTCCGTATAAAGATAGTGTTAAAGTTGAGGCTGTTTCTTTATACAATCTTTATACATGAAGAAAACGCCCCTAAAAAGTATTTTAGCGCAGCTTTTAGATCACTGACTTCCAGCATTTTT
The DNA here is from genome assembly GCF_058216515.1 of Enterococcus sp. AMC1252. NCBI lineage: Bacteria > Bacillati > Bacillota > Bacilli > Lactobacillales > Enterococcaceae > Enterococcus > Enterococcus sp. AMC1252. Next base: position 666,404 of record NZ_CM177097.1, on the reverse strand, counting down.
GTTATGCATAACAACTATCTACTAACTTCAAGTCATTAAAATAATAGAGTTTCACCCAATAAAGCGTATTTTAATTTGTCGCCTATCTTACAGTCTTGCGACTGAACGGAGGTGTCCTCTTTATGTTTTTAGCGTTTATCTGTCCACTTCTTGTAGGAATCTTGATTGCGTTATTTAAGCATTGGCTAAATAACAAATACAGGAAGTAACAGAAAATAAGGCGCCATTAGCCACAAAAAGCCCCTGGAGATCCGACTCTCCAAGGGCTTACTCTTTATGTTTTTTCTTAGCAACATCATTATATCATGAGACAATCCTTGATATCAAGAACAAAAAAGTATTTCTTACAATAGTTTTTCAATATCGCCGGCAATTTTTTCTGGTTCCACAGTCGATGCAAAACGTTTTACGACACGGCCCTCACGATCGACTAAAAACTTGGTAAAGTTCCATTTGATCGCTCCACCTAAAAGCCCACCTTTTTCACCTTTCAAAAAATCATACAATGGATCCGCATTCTCTCCATTCACATCGATTTTCCCAAACGTTTGAAAAGTCGTTTGATAGGTCAACTGACAAAAATCACTTATTTCTTGATTTGTTCCAGGCGCTTGATGCCCAAATTGATTACAAGGAAAATCTAAAATTTCTAACCCTTGCGTACGATATTTTTTATATAACTCTTCTAAGCCTTCATACTGAGGTGTAAACCCACAACCTGTCGCTGTATTTACGATCAAAAGCACTTTTCCTTGATACTCTTCCATTGAAACAGTCTCACCATTTGTCGTTTTCATTTGATAATTATAAATACTCATTTTGCTTCTTCCTCTCCAGTTTTCTGTCTAACTAAATACTAGCCAGTAGAAGGATTTCCGTCAAGGAAACGACCTTTGAGTGATCACAAAATCGGCGTCAATTCTAGTAGCACAATGCTATTTGTATCTAGCGTCACATAATAGTTAAAGTTCTGATCAACTTGCGTATCAAAGACTTTGATCTTTGGTCTCGTACTAGCGACAACATATTTTTGGGTCTCTAAATCAAGGGCTTCAGCATTACGAAACTCTTCATACGTGTAAAATAACGCTCCATTATGTCGATTAAAATCAATCTGTTTGATTTGATAATGTGCTGATTTAATCCCTGCTAATTCAATTTCAAAGGTCACTGCTTGACTCTCAAGAAATGCTTCTTCTGAAGAAAGATGGGGATCAAAATAATTTGCATTAAACAATAACAACTGATACTTCCCATCAATTGCGGTCAGCAGATAATCTTCGCCTTGCGCTAAAATCGTACCTCCCATCCTTCTAGCTAACCACAAACAAAAATAGACAGGTCTTTTCCCACTATAAAAATGAAATAGCTCCAAGCCATCATTTTTTAATGGTCGCTCTTGTGTTTGCTTCTCATATAACTCGATATTCAGCCAAAAACCAACTCCAGATACTAAAACATCCAACATCAAAAGCTCTTTTAAAATAATTGCACCTCTAAAGAAGGTTCCATTGCTATTTCTAGTCATTCCCGTCAATGTGTTCCATTCAGTAAGATAAAGCGGCAGCTTAATGTCATACTCTTTTAAAATATGCTTGATGTGTAAGGTTTTATTCAACACATATTGGTGATAATTTTTTAAATCTGGGAAGGTACTGTCTAAATTTTGAAACACATAATTAGGTTCGGCAGAAAAGGACAAAAATTCACAATTTGCCGCAATCGTCTCACAAAAAAATCGAGTTTGTTCAGGATTCTTTTGTTCAAAAAAAGGATCGGGCAACGGAATTTCTGCACCTATCGCTAGTTTAGGAGAAATCTCAAATAAGCTGTTTTTCACTTCTAAAAACACTGGATAATATTCAGCAAGGCTTTGACCTTTAAATAGACAATTTATCTTCCATTGCTCGGTCATTTTGGTGCCAAACTGATTTTGAACATGTTGAAAAAAATTGCGACAGATCTCTTTTACTCTAACACTTAACTGTTTAAATTCTACAAGTGACAATTGAAAAAAAATATCCAAATGAGCCTCTTCTAAAAATGTCAGAATACAGTCCCATTGTTCAAATGCAGGAAAAGAATTCATGGCGGCTTCTTGATGTATCTGCACGGATAAAGGAATTTGTGTAAACAACGATTGAATACTAATATACTTGATCCCAATTTGCTTTTTTATATCCAGAATTTCAGTTTGGATTTTTTTTGAAGCCAACATTTCCCATGAACCAACATGAATGATGATATCTTTTTTTAAATAGTCCGACTCAGAATGTTCTGTTGTGATGTGGAGCTGTTTCGTCTTCAACGATAGTTCTGAAGGCCGAGCTTCTTCTAATCCTGTTTGAATATAGCTGTATAAAGGAACTAAGATTTCTTTAATTTGAAGTTTGGTTGCTTTAACTTCATATTTGATTTTTGTAGGAGCCTTAGTCTGAGCTAAGTGGGATAAACGGTAACTTGTTGGAGAATCGTTAAATATTTTTTTAAAATGCTGACGGTAAGTTTTACTATTACTAAACCCATTGTCTAAAGCAATTTGCTCGATACTTTTTTTTGTATACAAAAGTTCTGATAAACTGTGTTTCACACAAATCGTACGAACATAATGAGAAAAATAATCCCCTGTTTCCCTCTTGAAAAATTTTGATAGAGACGATTCAGACATAAAAAATTGTTCTGCTGTATTAGATAATAAGATACCTTCGTGATAATGTTCTTCGATATACTCTAAAATCTCTCTTAATTTTTGATTATCAGAAAGATGGTACTCCGTAACTTCTTCTTTTTGAAAATGATGAACAAGCGACAAAATGATTTGAGTCAAAAATAAAGTGATTTTAAGTCTCTTTGATGGGTCATCGCTAAATTCGACTAAACATAATTCAGCAACTTGCCTTCTTAAAGCAGCGATTGCATGCATTTTTCCATGTTCTTTTTGAATAGGTCTACAATCAAAATGAGTATAGAAAAAAGCAGGAAATTGAGCAGCAAAGAACACGCTATTGATACTCAATTCTAAATAGGAGCAACTTTGTACCTTATCAGAGCTCAAAAGATAGTAATCCCCTGTATTGATAACGACTAATTCTCCTGGTCTTACTTGATCAGTCGCTTCATCTATTGTTATATACATGCTTCCTTTTAAGACAATCAAAATAGTTGTTTCTTTACAGAAAACACTTTCTTCTATTTCTAACTGCCGATAATTAATCTTATAATTTTCATTTACAATCATTTTCTTCCCTCTTTTTTTATCTTTTTCTTATTATAACACTCAAACAAGAAAATATCGTTCGTTAAATATACTTTTAATTTCCAAACCGCATAGTCTAAAAGTGACTTCTGAAATTTGGAAACTTCTAGCATTGTGAAGTTTTTAATTAAGCATAGAATATGTATTGTATTTGAAAGGAGCGTTTTAAATGGAGGATTTACGTACACAATTATTTATGAAACTTGAAGAAAAAGAAGCAGACATGATCGAGATTCGCCGACATTTTCATGAGAATCCAGAACTATCTTTTCATGAAACAGAAACAGCAAACTATATTGCAGATTTTTATGCTGGAAAAGACTGTACTATTCGAACAAAAGTTGGCGGTGGTAATGGTATTTTAGTCGACATTCACGGTGGAAAAAAAGGACCTGTTCTAGCGATTAGAGCAGACTTTGATGCTTTGCCGATCCAAGAAGATACAGGTCTTCCCTTCTCATCAAAAACAGCTGGTGTCATGCATGCTTGCGGACATGATGGACATACAGCATACATGATGATTTTAGCTGATTCACTGATTGAGTTAAAAGATCAATTAGCTGGAACGATTCGTGTGATCCATCAACCAGCAGAAGAAGTACCGCCTGGTGGTGCAAAAGGCATGATCGAAGCTGGCTGTTTAGATGGGGTGGATCATGTTTTGGGGATTCACGTAATGAGCTTGATGCCGCTTGGTGATGTCCTTTACCATCCAGGTCCTGTTCATACAGGTCGCGCAACATTCAAAGTCATCATGCAAGGAAGAGGAGGTCATGGTTCAACACCACAAGATGCTAATGATACGATTGTAGCGGCTTCTCAATTTGTGACAGCAGTCCAAACCATCGTTAGCCGTCGAATTGATCCATTTGATACCGCAACAGTTACGATTGGTTCATTTGATGGTAAAGGTTCTGCTAATGTCATCAAAGACTCGGTGACTCTTGAAGGTGACGTGCGGATTATGAAAGAAGAAACACGTGCGATCGTTGAAAAAGAATTTAAGCAAATTTTGGATGGTATCTGCCGAACATTTGGCATCAGCTATGAACTTGATTATGCCAATGATTATCCAGTTTGTGTCAATGATCAAAAAACCACCGAAATGGTCGCGAAAGCCTTATCTGAAGCTAAAATACCAGAAGTTAAGCAATTGATCGAATGTGGTCCACAAACTCCTTCTGAAGATTTTGCTTATTACGCGAAAGAACGTCCAAGTTGTTTCTTTTTCGTGGGTGCTCATAAAGAAGGAACACCAATGTATCCACATCATCATCCAAAATTTTATATTGATGAAGATTGTTTATTGATCGCTGCCAAATCAATGGGTGCAGCAGTTTTACATTATTTATTTGAAGGAGTTTAATCATGAAAGCAACAACACATACAGCAGCAAATGCTGCAACATATAAAGGAACAAACAAATTACTGATAGGAATCGTCTTAAGTGTTTTGACCTATTGGTTGTTTGCTCAATCTTTACTGAATATGGCGCCAGCTGTCCAAAGTGACTTAGGCGTGTCATCTGGCGTTTTAAACATAGGAATTTCCATGACAGGTTTATTCTCGGGTATCTTTATCGTTGTGGCTGGTGGCTTAGCGGATAAGCTAGGTAGAATGAAATTAACTTATATTGGACTTATTTTAAGTGTTATTGGTTCAGGAGCATTAGTGATTGCACACGGACCTGTTTTATTTATCGGCGGTCGAATTTTACAAGGATTATCAGCTGCTTGTATCATGCCTGCCACTATGGCATTAGTCAAAACCTATTATGATGGCAAAGATCGCCAACGTGCATTAAGTTATTGGTCAATTGGTTCTTGGGGTGGTTCTGGTTTATGTTCTTTCTTCGGTGGGGCCGTTGCCAGTTCTTTAGGATGGCGTTATGTCTTTATCTTTTCAATCATCGTTTCGATTTGTAGTGCATTATTAATTTTTGGTACACCAGAAAGTAAGGTCACCAGCGATAGTAATAGTAAATTCGATTCAATTGGCTTGCTTTTATTCATCGTTTCAATGGTTGCCTTAAACGTTGTCGTTTCTAAAGGATCCGAATTAGGTTGGACAAATCCGATCGTACTGATTTTAGCTGCAGTAGTCATCATTGGATTGGTTGTATTTTATAAAGTAGAACAAGCAAGCGATAATAGTTTCGTTGAGTTTTCTTTGTTTGAAAATCGCGGCTACCTTGGTGCAACGATTTCTAATTTCTTACTAAATGCTGTTGCCGGTACTTTAATCGTAATCAATACTTATGTCCAACAAGGACGTGGTCTTTCTTCCGCTAAAACAGGGATGTTATCGATTGGTTACTTATGTCTAGTATTAATTACGATTCGAATCGGTGAAAAGTTATTACAAACGATTGGTGCAAAAAAACCAATGTTATGGGGAACAATTCTTTCTGGTACAGGTGTTGGTTTGATGGCTTTAACAATGGTTACAGGATCTGCATACTTTGTATTAGTTTTTATTGGCTATAGTTTGTTTGGAATGGGTCTAGGAATGTATGCAACACCTTCCACAGATACAGCAATTTCCAGTGTACCAAATGAAAAAGCTGGTGTGGCTTCTGGAATTTATAAAATGGCCAGTTCTCTTGGCGGAGCATTAGGCGTGGCCATTTCAGCTGCTGTTTATAATGGATTTAGTGCTAGTGGAAATTATACACAAGGCGCAACATTTGGCTTACTGACAAATATTCTTTTCTGCGTTTTAGCCTTAGGTTCAATCGTATTCATTATCCCAAAAGAAAAACAAGTATAAGGAGAGAACATCTATGAATAATCAAGAAGCGTTAGATTTATTAAAAGAAGTCGTTCAAATCAAAAGTATTTTAGGAAAAGAAAAATTGGTTGCGGATAAACTACAAGCTCTATTTGAGAAATATGGTATCCCTTGCGAACAAGTAGAATATAGCGCTGGGCGAAATCAATTAGTTGCAACACTAACAGGAAATGAGGCAGGTCCTGTCTTAGGTTTTTCTGGACATATGGATGTCGTTCCTGTAGGCGAAATCCCTTGGGATGAAGATCCTTTTGCAGCAACTGAAAAAGATGGACTACTTTATGGTCGTGGAACTTGCGATATGAAATCTGGGCTGATTGCCGCTGTGGTTGCGATGATCCGGTTAAAAGAAACTGGCTCTAATTTCAAAGGAACAGTAAAACTGTTAGCTACTGTAGGTGAAGAAACTAGCGCGATTGGTTCTGGTCAATTAGTCGACAAAGGCTATGCAGATGATTTAGATGCATTAGTAATCGGTGAACCTACAAATGTTGAGATTGGTGTGGCTCACAAAGGGGCTTTATGGCCTCGCATCACAACTTACGGAAAAACAGCTCACGGCTCAATGCCAGACCAAGGTGTAAATGCAATTGAGCATATGCTTTTAGTTTTAAATGCCTTTAAAGAAACGTTTGATTTCTCTCAATCTGTAGACGAATTAGTGGGCGCATCGACTTCCAGCCTAGATATTATCAATGGCGGCAATGGAACGAACGTCGTTCCAGATAAATGTACAGTCGAAATCGATATTCGCACAATCAAAGCACAAGATCACTCTGAATTAAAGCAACAATTCAAAGACATGTTAGATAAATTAACAGCAACAGTACCAGATTTTAAAGCAGAGATCGAGTTCATCAATGATTTACCATCAATGAAAACTGAGCTTGATGACCCATTCACTGTCTTAACACAAAAAGTCGTTTCAGAGGTTACCGGTGAAACAGCGAATACATTCGGTATGACTGGTTATACCGACGGTTCTCAATTTGGACGTGTCAAAAAAGAGTTTCCAATTTTAATCTTAGGTCCAGGTGAAACAAAATATGCACATCAACCTAATGAGTTCGTTAATATTAATGATTTTTATCAAATGATTACGATTAATGAGAGGATTGCAAAAGAATTTTTAAACTAAACGAAAAAAGCCGAAATGAACATATTAACGTTCATTTTGGCTTTTTTCTAACTTCCGATGTTACTTCAAAGCTCAAATAGCTTTTTCGTCAATCTTTCCAACTCACCAGTTGCTGGAAACTGTGAAACTTTAATATTCAAACAGCTTTCAATCGGTACTAACATCACATGATTATAAATAATCACATCGATTCCTTCTTTTTTAGTATACTCTTCTGTAATTTTTTCATTAAAAATCCAAACAATATCAAAATTTCCAGGAATTCTTTTTTTTAAAAGCGCAATCAAATGCTGAACGTAACAAGCTTCTCCAGAAATACTTAAAAGAATCTTTTTATTATTTTCGATCGTCGTATCGATTAAATATGAACTAAAAAGCAAACTTAGGTTAGTTGCTACATCTTCTGGATACACCAATCGCGCATCGTGTGCTAATTGGACTTGTTTTAATTTAGTCAAACAAGATTGATAAATCTCCGGAAACTCTGTTTTTGCATACTGATTCAATTCAAATGAATTTCTTTGAAATAGCGGTGTCACTCTAGATAATAAGCTAATGTTTTCCAAGAATGAATTCACGCAATGATACATCTCTTCACTTTTTAAAGAATCAAGAGGAATCGTTCCTTCAAAATCAAAGATAGAATTATATTTGTTATCATAATTAGATTTCCGGGTCAAATTGATTGAATAAATTTCTCCTTCAGGAGGTAAATAAATCACACTCGCTAATGTTATTACATAAGCATAGACAAGCTCTTCATAAGGTAAGTTAACTATTGAAAAATACTTTTTCATCAATTGATCATAGATTTCAGAAAACACTTCAAAGCGTTCCGTCATAGGGTATTTTTGTTCAGGATTTTGTTTTTTTGGCATGTACAGATACTTGTTGACTCTTTGTAAAATCACATGATGCCATAACTTCGCCCGATTAGCATCAAGAGTCAAAACTCTTTGATACTTCTTCAAAAATGCTTCTTGAAATTCATAATAAAATTTTTGAACCATCGTATCTAAATGAATATCTTCTTCTCTCCAGCCTCGTTGACTCATATAATCGAAATAGAGATACCGAATATTTGCTTCGTCACCAACCAAAGCTAGAAAAGGCGATAATTGTAAGGTTAGGTTGTATCGTTCCAACACTTCAGTCAGACTAGGTAAATAACGTCTCAATGTACGTTCTGATAGCCAAATGCGCTCACACCAAGTTTCGATCGAATACTCTTCGCCATCTAAAAGAGCACTCAATAGTGTAAAGAGCGGCTGCTGGTCAATAATGTCTGATAAGACCTCTTCAATTGTGTAGGTGCTATCTCTATTAAAAATGATTGTTTCCTTTTTCACTTGTACAAACCCATCGATCACTGGGCTGTATTCTTGTAGCAGTGTTAGGTCACTTTTTAACGTCTTTTTGGTCACACCTAAGTTCGTTGCAACGTCTTCCATTGTCAATAAATCAGAAGTATCGGCCAAAAAATAAATCAAATGAATCAATCGTATTGCTTTTTTGTCAGTCACTAAATCTATATACAATTTCCGCATACTTTTCCCCCTTTAGTGTGCCGTTCATTTTACTCGCAATATTTAGTAACAGTATAGCATGTGCGCTTTAAAAAAACGCTTGATACGACTCTTTCCACTATAAAAGTGGTGCAAATAGTCCGCAGATTTTCCCTTTGATTTTTTTCCAAGTACCTCTTTGTGCTAATTCATGTACAGTTATTTTTTTGGCATTTATTTGGTCCTTTTTAAAATCATTTGTTAATGTTTGAATTGCTTGACCGCTATATAAAATAGCAGACACTTCATGATTGATGTCAAAACTACGAATATCAAAATTCGTTGAACCAATCGTAGCAACTTTATCATCAATAATCATTATTTTACAGTGTAAAAAGGCTGTAGTATCATACTTGTAAACATGAATCCCAGCACTAACTAGATCATCTAAGTAGAAATCATTTCCATAATAAGAAAGTTTCCGATCACCTTTTCCTGGGATAATTATCTCCACCTTGACTCCATTACGAGCTACTCTTCTTAGTAAAGCCAGCATTTCATCATCTGGAACAAAATAAGGACTTGCGATATAAATTTTTTCTGCCGCTGAATCGATCAAATTAAAAAGAACATCTCGAACAACTCGTTCTTGATCGTAAGGCCCTCCATAAACCACTTGTCCCTCATCATTTCCTACATCAATAATAGGAAAATAACTTTCTATCATAAACTCACTTGCATTTCCTGGGTGGTTTTTCATGTACAACCAATCATACAAGAAAGTCTCCTGAAGTTGTATGACTAACGGTCCTGTTACTTGCAAATGTGTATCCCGCCAATGAGAAAACCTCGATGTAATCCCTAAATATTCATTTCCAATATTTAAGCCTCCTGTGAATCCAACCTTTCCATCAATAACAATCACTTTTCTATGATTACGCCAATTCGCCCTAGCAATATGATAAAACGATCGAATCGGATTAAAAATTTCTACTTCTATCTGGGCCGCTTTCAAAGAATCCAAATACTCATCTGATAATTTTATTGAACCTAATCCATCAACAGCAAAACGTACCTGTACACCTTCAGAGGCCTTCCTTATCAAGATTTTTCTTAATGTATCAGCAAGCTCATCCTCTTTGATAATAAAATAAAACAAATGTATATGATGCTCCGCCTTATTTAATGCAGCGAAAATCGCAGTAAACGTCTCTTCCCCATCCGTTAGTACTTCAAACTGATTCCCACCTAACACCGCTTTTCCAGACAAACGTTCATTTTTTTCTTCTAAACTACTTAATGTTTCAAGATTCTTCGTATCTAAATTCTGAACGTAGTAACTCAATGCCTCTTGCTCTCTCTTTTGAACCGTATTGCTTTTTAGATTCTTGCGTCCAAAGAAAAGATATAAAAATAGTCCGACAATTGGAATAAAATACAACGTAAGAACCCAAGCAACTTTAACACTGGTTACATCAGTTCTTCTAAAGACGATGTAAATACTTAATAAAATGGACATCAGTTCAAATATTGTAAAAATAAACAAAATAAACTTCGGAAAAAATATGAAAACCACACCTAATGTGAATACTGTAACAAACAAAATAATACAAAACTGCCGCACTGTTCGATTCATGATTATCCCCTCTAAAAAAAAATATTTTATCAACATTATACAAAACATTGGATTTTTTTTATAAACAAAGACCATTTATTCATTATAATAGCGGATTAAAATATAATAATACAGGCGTTTTTTTCATTTTAAAGGAAAATATTGCCAGATATATCCCACATCTATCATTGGTCCCCTGTGGTTATTGATTTTTAACAGGAATAAAATATAATAATGTCAAAAAATGTCAATTCAATACTTTTTTTGCCATTCAATTTCATAACTTTCCATGATAAATTTGTGATATAGAGAACAAGAAAACTAAAATGGATGCTACTAAAAAAAATACATCCTATTTTCCTATTTTCCTATTTTTCCAGAGTTAAACAAACTCATTACGTTCTTATATTAAGGGAGGTTTAAACATGAAAATAGAGCAGTACTTTTCTTACGGATACCTTTTTGAAGCCGTGCTATTGAATAAACATGGTGAGACGATTGCAAAACAATTTGTTTCTATGGAATCAAATGAAGAGGTTGCAATGGAAAAAATCATTTGTCGTATTTCTTTGTTACAAGATTTTAAGTTACATCAAATCAAGTTGGTTGAAGAAGTTTGGATGGCCACAGAGTAAAAATTCATAAATACGAAAGGATGTTTCAGATGAATAAGAAAAGATTAGTTCACACATTTACAGAGTTGGTAAAAGTAGCTTCGGTTTCTCGTCAAGAAGGAGCTTTTGTCAGATTATTAAAAGATAAATTGACAGCATTAGGCTTAACGATCTATGAAGATGATTCCATGAAGACAACAAAACTTGGGGCAAATAATTTAATTGCTAAGTATACTGGAAACTTGCCTAAAGAACCAATCTTTTTCTCTTGTCATGTGGATACTGTAGAGCCTGGTGAAGACATTGAAGTAATCAATAAGAACGATATTCTTTATTCTAAAGGGGATACGATTTTAGCTGCAGACAATAAAGCTGGCATAGCGATTCTTTTGGAGATGATAGAGACCATTTTAGAAAATAATATTGAGACAGGTCCAATCGAGTTAGTTTTTTCTCCTGGTGAAGAAATAGGGTTGATCGGCGCAGCCGCCCTAGATATGTCATTGATCGATTCGACATTTGGATACGTATTTGATAATTCCGGTCTAGTTGGAAACGGAATTGTCGCAAGTCCTTTCCTGTACATGTTCGACATTGAAGTGACTGGAAAAGCAGCACACGCCGGTTTAGAACCAGAAAAAGGGATTTCAGCCTTTACGATTACTCAAGCAGCACTTGAAACAATTCCATTCGGCAGACTTGATGAACATACCACTTCAAACATCGGAAAAATTTCCGGCGGTGCTGGTGTCAATGTAGTGATGGAACATTTGACAATCAAAGGCGAAGTGCGATCCATCTCAGATGAAAAAGCACGTGACTTTCTTGCTTCACTAGAACAAGCATTTCAACAGGCTTCAATCCAATATGGAGGTGATTTTACCATTTCCATTGATCAAAAGGCAACAGGTTTTCATTTAACTGATAATTGTGATCCTGTAAAAATTGCTAAAGCTGCAACAAGTAAAATCAGTAGGACCTTTACTTCCGAAATTAGTGGCGGCGGCAGTGATGCCAATATCTTCAACGCATACGGTAAGCCGACAATGAATCTATCTATTGGATATGAAGAGATCCACACTGTCAACGAATACATCCCGATTGCTGAAATGCTAAAATCAGTTGAATTAGCTTTAGCTATTCTCGATGAACTACCGAACGTCGATCCTTCAAGAAGGTCTGTAAGATGACTATGCTAAGAAAAAGCCAAAATATCATTCTAATTATCCTTGCAGTCTTACTGCTGAGTATCTCAATCAATATGTTTTTAGGTCCTCACCATATAGCAGCCGGCGGCGTAAGTGGATTAGGTATTTTGGCAGAAGCTGCTTTTTCAATTGATCGATCGCTCATCGTACTGGCTTTAAATTGTTTGATGCTTCTTTTAACAATCATCTTTTTAGGTAAAAAAGTATTCTTCAATACACTATTCGGTAGCTTGTTATTCCCACTATTTTTAGCAGTTGTTCCTGAAATAATGGTTACCTCAGATCGTTTATTATCAGTTGTTTTTGGCAGTGCCATTTTTGGAATTGGTGTGGCAATTCTATATAAAATTGGTGCTTCTAGCGGCGGAACTACGATTCCTCCACTTATTTTACAAAAATATTGGCACATTAATACTTCAACAGGTCTATTAATAACCGATGCTTTTATTGTCTTACTAAATGTTTTCATCTTCGGTATTGAATCGTTTCTATTTGCTATATTATCAATCATTATCACGTCAATCGTCATGACGTATATTGAAACTGGCGTCAAACGAAGAAAATCTATTTTGATTTTCAGCCAAAATAAAACAAATGAGATCAAAACAGAACTACTGCAAACCGTTAATCGTGGTGTCACACTCTTCAATGTTACTGGTGGTAAAACCGAGCAAGAAAATCAAATGTTGATGATCGTTAGTTCCAACAATGAATATCCAGCAGTCATGCGGATTATTGATCAAATTGATCCAAAGTCATTTGTCATTGTTTCAAATGTCGCTGAAGTTCATGGTTTAGGCTTTACTTATCACCCTATTCAGTGATCTATTCTAAAAAATTATCAGAAAAAGGAGAGAGAAAATTATGAATTCTGTGTTAGCTTTTACAATTATTATGCTTGTTTGGACAATCAGTGATTATATTTCTAAAAAAACAAAGTCACTACTTTCAACTCTACTAATTGCCTCGTTGATCTTTTTGATTGGATTTAAGACAAATCTATTTCCAGAAGATTTACTTACTAGTTCATCGTTATTGGCCTTAGGAACAACTGTTGTTGGGTTTATCTTAGTCCATCTAGGAACAACGATCAGCTTAAAAGAATTTAAACAACAGTGGCGGACTTTTTTGATTGGCGTCGCCGCAACATTAGGAATCGTTGCAGCTTTACTTCTTGTTGGACCTTTATTTGAAAGTCAGAGTTATGCGATTGCAGCGATTGGTGCAATCTCTGGTGGTACAATTTCGATCATCATGGTTCAAGATGCAGCAATAGCTGCAGGTTTAGTATCAGTGGCTGTTTTACCCGTTTTGATTTCTGCATTTCAAGGATTGATTGGATTCCCTTTAACCTCATTGATTCTAAGAAAAGAAGCCAATCGCTTACATCAGGAATATCAAAGAAATCCGGATGTTTTTACTAATGCTGAAAAAATAGAGGACAAAGAAGAGAAGAAAACTCGGCTTCCTGAACTTTTCCAAACAACAGCTGGTACATTATTTATCGTTGGAGTAACTGTGTTACTAGCTACATTCGTTAATAACTTGACGAATGGCATGATCAATACCTTTATTCTCTGTTTATTATTTGGGATTGCGTTGAGAGAGCTGAATCTTTTTAAACCAAATATTTTGAATGGCATTGATGCGTACGGATTGATGATGTTGGCTATTTTAATTATTATTTTTGGTCCTTTAGCGACTATTTCTATTCATGATTTGATCGAATTGATTCTACCATTAACACTTTCATTTTTAGTTGGTGTTACAGGAAATATTTTATTTTCCGCTATTGCTGGTAAGTTTCTGGGGTATAGCTTATCAATGTCTATTGCGATTGGTTTGACTTCACTATATGGCTTTCCAGGTACAATGATTCTCAGCCAAGAAGCTGCAAAAAGTGTGAATGGAACCCCTGAGGAAATCGCATTGATTGAAGGTCAGATTCTACCTAAGATGGTGATTGCAGGTTTTTCTACAGTAACGATCACATCTGTTTTTATAACTGGGATTTTAGTTAATTTGATTGGTTAGCGTTAAAAACTAAACAAAGAAAAAAGTATGCCCTGTATAGAATTGGACATACTTTTTCTTTGTTCTTCTATATCATCTATTAGTCAATAATTTCTTTTAACTCAACAATTCCTTTATTGCTTTTTTCCCATCCATTCATCACCTTTTTATAACGATATCGAATAATCACTGCTGCTACTACACCGATAGTAGTCAAAATGATGTTCAATCCAAAAATCAGTGAAACATTGACCTTTTCTAATTGTCCAGTAATAAAAGGAATAACCATCACCGAAACGGATGTTGCAATGGAATAATAACTCGTGATCCGACCCTTTCCATTTGAAAACAACTCCAATAACACTGCTAAGCCTAATTGCCAAATTCCTCCAGCCGCAAAAACTCCGATACCGATCGACCCAATTAAAAACATCGGTACACTTGGAAACAATGTCATTCCAATCAGTAAAAGCAATGAAACAAACGTACACCAAACAAGTAATAACGTCGGCGCAACCCCTCGTTTTACAATCAATGACGTTAAAAACACGGATGCAAATGAACCAATACTATATGCACTAACCAAAACCAGACTATTTGAATGATTCATAAGATTTAATGATTCTGCAAAAGACGGAACCCATAAAATAAAAATATTAAACGTGGAGACACAAGTAAAGCTAAAAACTAATAATGCCAGCCCTTCAACTTTAAATAGCGGTCGTTTCGCCTGATCATCCACCTCATCTTTGTCTACGTGTGTTATACACTCCTTTACTTGCACTCTTTCTGGAAATCTAAGTTTAGAAATGTACAGTAAATTAAGAAATAAACCTACAGCACAACCGATAAAAACAAGCCCGTAATAAATCCCATGGTTTAACATAAACCGTGTCAGCAAAGGTAAAATAAATTGTCCTAAAGAAATAAAGGCTTTATTCAGTACGCTAAGAGAGCTATTATCTTTTTCGTTTGGATAAGCTTCCATTAGGGTTGGATAAGTACTTGTATCCAAAAAAGCATTACTAAAGCCAGCAAACAGAGCAAAAAAGAGACCTTGCATGTAATTTTGACTAACCAAGATTCCTAAGAAAAAAATTAAATAGCTAATGATTCCTAGTTGTACCGTTTTTTTACGGCCAAACTTATCTGAAAAATAACCAGCAAAGTACAAAATCAGCACTCGTCCCAAACCAATGCCACTAATAACTAAAGTCACCTGTTGTACAGTAGCTTGCCAGTTGTCCATTAAGGCATTAAGGTTTTGAGATAAAATGATTGCCGCCATACCTTGAAAAATAAAATTCGTATATAAAGAGCCGATCAAAGAGGTGTATTTTTTTTTCGTTGTTTCCATTTCCATTGCCATTCTCCTAGCTGTTTAAGTTTAAACTTGCTCAGTATTTCACTATATATAGTTTAAGAAGAATCGTCTATAATATCTAATGCTTTATTTTTATGTAATCAATAAATGAAATTTATAAATTGTTTGTTATAAACAGCTTCCTATACTTTTAAAGTAATTATCCTATTATTACTTACACCTCGTTACAAGTCAACAGTTTATTTTTTTCATTCTAAATAATTAAAATAAGCTGCAAACGAATTTTTTTCATTCGTTTACAGCTTATCTTTTAATAAAGATAACTCAAATCGCTAGAGACAGTTGGATACAACATAATCATTTCGCTGACTTGTTCCGAGAGTACTTTTTGGTTGATCATCAGGGTAAATAAATTGATGAGTTCATCTGCCTCATTTCCTATAACTGTTGCTCCAACTAGTAGACCCGATTCTTTTTCAGTAATGACTTTCGCTCTCACTAAGGTTTCATTGACACGTTTATATGTAAACCAATGTGTTAAATCTAGATCTTGAACTTTATACTTTCCACTTTCCAAATTATCCTCATCTGTTAAACCAACTTGAGCCAGTTTAGGTGAGCTAAAAATAATCGTAGGTAAAGCAGGATATTTAATGCTGATCTGCGATTTTTCATTAAAAAGTTTGGCAAGATATTTTCCTTCAAAACTAGAAACGGGGGTTAACTTCGGTTTATCTTTTTGGATGCAATCTCCGAGTGCGTAAATATTTTCTATTGATGTTTGTAAGTATTCATTTACACTAATACCTTTGGGCGTAAAACCAACACCTATTTTTTCCAAATTTAGATCTTCAACATTAGGAATCCGACCAGTTGCACAGAATACTCGGTCTACCAATACGCTCCCTTGACTAGTCAAAGAAACCTCAAACTGTCCGTTCACTTGGGTAATCGATTCAGCAGATTCATTAAAATGAAAATGAATGCCTCTAACTTTAAGATTTTCAATTAACGCTTTAGTGAACTCATCGTCAAATCCTTTCAATGGTCTTTTATTATGATGTAATAAATGAACCTCACTACCACAACTGTTAGCAATATTAGCAAGTTCAAGAGAAATGTACCCACCACCAACAAATACGATTTTTTTAGGCAATTCCTTCATATTTAGAAAATCAGTACTCGTACCAAAATGTTCTTTCCCAGGAATATCTAAAATTGCTGGTCTTTGACCTGTAGCTAAAATAAATTTGTCAGACCAATAATCTTGATGAGCTACTGTGATCGTATGTTTGTCTTTAAACCTAGCTTTTCCGATAATAGTCTGAACTCCTGCACTCGTTAATCCTGTTTTTTGTTCAATCGGTACTGGTTTGGTAAACTCCTCTTTAAAAGCCATTAAGTCACCCCAATTTATTTCTGGGACTGCATCAAACCCTATGTGCTTCAATTGTAATAGATTATCCCTAGCTTCCACTGCACCATAAAGAACTTTTTTAGGATCACACCCTCGATTAGGGCATGTCCCACCCCAAAGATCTTTTTCCACTACGGCAACTTTTGTTCCATTGGCAGCTAAGTCATATGCCGCTGCCATCCCGCCAGGCCCACTCCCAATAATGATCACATCATACTTCTCCACTGTAACATCCTCCTTTACTTTTCAACTTGGTGAGGTTTTATTAATTATGGATCTCATAGCACAATACAGATTTATTATAACAAGGGTTTAGAAATAATACATCGGATTGCCGCTTCAACATTTGTAAAAAAAACCTGAAGTATATTTATCTTCAAGTTTTTCCACATTCTTTATTAACATGGAACCTCTTGTGGTTTTAATGAAACTGCATCCCACCATCAACAATAATCGTTTGACCTGTAATATAATCCGAGTCTTTCCCCGCCAAAAAAGATACGACATTTGCCACTTCTTCGGGTTCAGATAATCGTCTTAACGTGATATCCTTGGCGAACTGCTGCATTCCCCATTCATCATTTTTCCCTGCATTTTCACCAACATCATGAGCAATATCCAACATCATTTCTGTCCGAACGATCCCTGGTGCATAAGCATTGACTGTAATCCCTTCATCAGCAAGATCTCTTGCAGCTGTTTGTGTGATACCACGAATCGCAAATTTTGTTCCACTATAAACACTTAAATTAGGATTTCCAACTACGCCAGCTTGTGAAGTAGCATTAATGACCTTACCGCCATGCCCTAATTTTTTCCAAACTTCATGAGCAGCTTGAATTCCCCACAAAACACCCCCCACATTTACTCTAAAGACTTCATCGAACTGTTCTTGTGTGATTGTATCGATTGGTGTAATTGGTCCAATACCAGCATTATTTATGATAACATCAAAATCACCAAATACTTCTACTGTCTTTTCTACAGCTGAAAAGACTTCTTCCCGTTTAGCTACATCTGCTTGAATCGTCAATAATTGATCTGAGTCAGTATCCAGTTTTTCGATGGCTTCGTTTAAATGTTGCAGATTACGACCAACAATACTTACCTTAAATCCATCTTCAATCAATCTTTTTGCAACAGCTAATCCGATTCCACGGCTACCTCCAGTGATCAAAGCTACTTTTTGAGTCATATCAGATCCTCCTTGAGTTTAACATTCGTTTTTGATGATTTATCAAACTTCATAATAAGTCTACAGACAAAAGAACAAAAAGTAAAAAGTGCTGTTTGTTTTCATAGAGCAATTTTTTATGCAAAAAAGATCATTTAGCGACCATATTGGCTTCACTAAATGACTTCATAACCCTTACCTCTATTTATAACTTTTTGATAACCATCAAACCATCCGCTTATTTCAACAAAAACATTGAATAACCAAAAGGACAAGTTCCTGTAGTCATTCAATGTTTTTGCTTTAATCAACTGTTGTAAAAGGAAGTCTTTCATTTGAAAAGTAAGAATGATTTAGATATAAAATTCTTTTACTTTTCTGTAAAGTGATGGGCTCAAGTGAGAAGTGAAAATAGCTATCAATCGAATTTTTATTGAATAGTTTCTTCATTCCTGCCTCTGTGTATTCTAGTTTCAATTGTTTTTTGTCGTCAGCAATTTTTTTATAGAGAGGATTTTCTTGCTGTAATTTACTGATATCTTCTGCAGGAATTTTTTGTTTATCCAAGTGAACCTGTACTTTCGTTTGTTTTCCATCGTAAATGTTCACTCCCGCAGCTTTCCATTTCCCAGTATAAACAAGTGTATAACCAGATACTCCTTGATAGCTTGCAATTTCAGCAGACCAAGAATCACCTTTACTTGACAAAACCATTCCCATACCAGTATTTTCCCAGGTTCCACTAATTTTAGATGATAATGGGTAGGTCAAATAATATCCAACAGCAATAAAAGCAACAAGTATACCTAATAAAGTAAGTGATAGATAAAAAAGTCGTGATCTTACAGTCACCTCTTCAAATGACTCGCCTTCCAAACTCCGTTCGTTCTCTTGATCAGTATCCGATTTGCTTTTAGCTTCTTTTATACTACTAGTCTCGTTTTTTGCTGGATTGTGAAGATTGGCTAGTTGATTTTCGTTTGGGTTTACCGGATCCATTTCTTGGTTCCTTTCTTTTAAGGTTAGGTGTTTTGCGTTTTACATTCCCGTTTTCTTTTTTTCGACGTTGTTTTTTCTTTCTTTTTCTTGATGAAACAATTAGTAGGATAATGATTGTAATCAATAAAATAATAACCCCAATCACACCATAAATAATGTATTTCATATAATCTTTTTCTAAGTCAACCGCTTTTTCATTCAATTCTCTTGCTTCTTTTTCACTGATCGTAAACTCTTGCTTAAATTCCCAACTTTGACCTGTGACTTCTGATTTTGCAGTCATTTCTAGTTGATAGCCTCCCGCTTCAAAAGGTTTATTTCCCCATGAAATCGGATAATCGAAGTTGGTATTAGGCGCTATTCGGTAGTCGTTGACCTTATGTTCATGAAGTACTTCTGTGCTATTTTTTTTCATGATTTTTGCATCATATGTTACTTTATCAATAATAGTCGGTGTCGGATTTTGTAAATTGACTTTCACTGCATTTCTTCCTACTACTTGAGAGGCAGAAACTTTCTTTACTTTCAAATCTGATTTTGGAAGCTTTTCACTTTCTCTCAATCTTAATGCAATCGTATATGCATATTTGTTTGAGATACTGAAACCACCGTCTCCTTTATCATCTTGAGCATCACCTTTTTTCTCTTCTTCCGCATCGGTCACCCTAATGCCTCCAAATATAATCCCATCGAACGGGGTTGTTGGAATAGTCAAATTGATTTTAATATCTGCTTCACTTTTTGCAGGTATACTTACAAACTCATCCGTTTTTGCAATATCTGACAAAGGTAACTTCATACTTTCATCCCGTTTAGACGCATCCAAAGAATAGACAAACGATCCACTCGCACCTGTATAAGCAGGATTTATTTCAATTTTCGCAGTTGTTTCTTTTTCACTCATATTATAGACTTTCAAAATTAACTCCTGCGTCTGACCTGGTTTTACATCTAAATCATAATATCCTGCGTCTTTTGTCAGCTGATTTTCCGGCATTTCTGCTTTAACAGACAAATTAGATTCTTCTCCTTCGGCCTGGACACTCACCGGAGAAAAAAGGCTAGCCACAATTAGTAGACAAAATAAAAAAAAGCTTTTCTTCAATAAAGAAATATGTATTTTTAGCATTATTACTTTCCTCTCTGTTGCATAGTTTACAAATGAAAAAGTGGTACAAACTCTGTTAACTACGAGAACCAAATGATTATTTTTGTAATCGAAGCTTCGACAGCTTTTGAACCACTATTTATTCCCTCTATTTATTACTCTCTTTTATGGCTCAACAGTTAGTGACCATGTAAGTTTTGTTGAATAAGCTTTAGCTTGTGCTTTATCTGATGCTGGAACATTTAATTGTACGTCATCGTATCTTGCATCTAAAGCTGGTGCCGACGTTGCTTTTGAGCCATAGTGACTTTCATCATAATTGTTTTTGAAAATAACTGATGAAATTGATCCATTTGTTGTTCCTTCATCTGTATCTAACAGTTTTGAAGAAAGAACACTTAATGTATCTGGTGTATCACCCACTACAGGAATCACTGCGTGACCATTTTCTGGAATAGTTACCCCAGTCACCATATTACTGGCATTTGCATCATTTAAATTGTTTGTAAAAGATTGATTAAAAATACGGATACGTGAATTTGTTAATTCATGATTGTTTACACTTTCTTTGAAAGTTCCATCTTGGCTAACTGATACATGCCAATTTGTTTGACGTTGTCCTGAAAAATCACCTACTTGAACGAATAAAGGTACTGCATATTTAGTTCCTGGCGTATTTTTATATTCAAACGATTCATGGATAACATCTAGGTCATCCCCTTTTGATTTCAATTCATTTGTTCCAAAGTCAAAGGTCGGCGCATGTAATAACTGTACCCCTTTTACTTGCGTTTTTTCGCCAATGATCTCAATCTCTTCATCGGTTCCTGGCTTGATAGGGTCTTGAATAGTGCTTGGTACTTCAAAATTTGCTTTTCCATCTGTCTTAGCAGAATTTGTTTCTGGTGCTGCTGATGCTGTTTGTGCTAGTGCAAATAAACTTGTTAATGCAATCGCCCAAATTCCGTTATATATCATTGATTTTTTCATTTTTTTCCTCCTTGATTAAAAAACAAAGTAAGTAAAATCCCATTTTATGATAATCTTACTCTTCTGATGGTACTCCTGGTTCAACGGTTAACGTCCAAGTCAATTGTGTTTTATAGTTTTTAGCTTTGGCTTGATCACTCGCTGGAACATTTAATTTTACGCCTTCGTAAGTTGCTGTTTCTTTGGTTTTTGTTGGATTATAGTCTGAAGCTACATAATCATTATTAAAAATAGCCGAAGTAGTTGATGCATTCGTGAAACCTTCTGCTGAATTTTTCAATACAGTTAATTCACCTTCTGTACCTCCAGCTACGGGAATAGCTGAATGATTTCCAAACGTTGTATCTGCTGTATCCAGACCTACACCTGTAATTTTTCCAGCTAGAGCTGCGCTATCATGTAATGAATTGGTGAAGGTATTACCAAAAATGCGAATACGAGTGTTTGTTAGTTTTGACGCATCTTCAGATGTAAAGGGTGTATCTTGCACAACGGATAAATTCCAAGTCGCTTTTTCATTACCGGAAACATCACTTACTTGAACAGAATGAGGCATATGAAAATAATTTTCTTCCCCTGATCCATCACTTTTCAATGTACGTTTTTCTGTGTACGCTGGATACTCGGTTGTTTTAGTACTTGTTTTATTATCTGTTCCAAAGAAAAAATTAGGTAGGTGTGTAACGTAGATTCCGTTATTATTCGGTAACGGTTTAGGATCACCTTTATCATCTTTGTCTTCTTCAAGATCTTCTCCGTCTTTAGGACCTTCTTCTGGTTTTGTCGGCTCTGGTTTTTCACCATGAATAAAACCAACTTCTCCTATCGTTTTAGCAGTTTCCAAATTTTCAGCAGTAGCAACTTGCGCACCTACTGATAACAACATACTACTTAATAATAGACTTGCTACTATTTTTTTCTTCATTTTTATTCCTCTTTCCTTGCTTTATTGTTAAACTAGACGTGTCGTCTACGAGCAACCCTGTTTATTTTTTTCTCTTTACCATTACAACTCCAGTGACTGTTAACGAGAATAGCCCAATAATGGTTAAATACATCAAGAACTCTTCTCCAGTTTTCGGTAAAAGACCGCTACTTTTCTTTGCTAACTCTTTGGATGTAGTTGGTTTTGGCTGTTTTAGTGTTGGCTTAGTTCCATCAATAAACCCTATTTCTCCACCTGTTTTTCCACTTGCTTGGGCAGTCACACCATTTGCAATGAACACACTAAACAGCATTAGAAACAGTAAACGAATAATGTTCTTTTTCATTTCTTGATCCCCTTGTCCTATGGTTCATGAACTAATTCCCAAGTGATTTCAGCTTGATAGCTTCCTTTAATTGCTCCACTGCCTTTAGGAACAAGCAATTTCAAGCCAGTTTTTTTATCGGTTTGATTCGCCAATTCTAGTTCATAATTGGTTTGTGGCCTTGCTATTTGATTATTATAGATTGTTGTACCATTCGCATCTGATATGATTTTATCCGATGTACCATTATTGTAAATGATTTGAGCATCTTTTAAGGTGCTACCATTTTTTACATGTTTAAATGGTTTAGACAAGGAACCATTTATAGTAAATTGCCCTCGTTTATACCCCTCATTAGGCGCCTTTTGCCCTCGTTTATCTGCAATATTCAGCTTAAATGGTTCTGTGGAAGCATATTCTAATAACTGATCTTCAGATTGAATAATTCCCGTCTTAAAAATCATTTCATTTGTTGCTCCTAGGACTACTTGTCCTTTAAAGACATATGTTCTTTCATTATCACCTACAAGTATTTCAACTGCTTTCTCGTCAGCAGGCGGGGTCAACAATTCATAGAGATCATTAGTTATCGCTTTAATAACTTTTGAAACATCTAATTCCGAGGTTAAATCAACAACTTGTTTTGGTTTTTTTAATAATGTGACAGCAGGTTCAATATCATTACCGTCCTCATCTTTAAAGTAAATGTTCAATTCTACTTCACTTCTACGATAAAACAACTTGATTGTTTGAGTTGCTTTTATATAGTTGCCTATCAATGGAGCACCTTCGAAACGGACATAATCAAAATCAGAGATAATCTCATCTGATAGTGGGTCAATTTGATACGTAGTTCCTATGACACCTGTCAATGTTTTGTCCGTTTTAATCTTTTGATTTGTTGCTTCATCATAGTATTGAATAACAATATTAGATTCATTAGGCTCTGCATAAACTTTGTACACATTCTTACTAGCATCAAATGTCATTTGTTTGCTTTTCTCAGTTAAATTACCACTTGTTCCATTAAAATCAAATTTCTGATATTTTTCCGATCCAAATTGTTCTTTAATGATTTCTAATGCCTCTTCTTTAGTTATCGTTTTCCCATATCTAATAGAAGATAAACGTTCATCTTTTAAAGAATAGTTATTTTTCCCGCTATACATTTTATAATTTGAACCTACAATTGTATCTTTCAATTCATAGTTTAACGGATCAGTTACAGCACCTGTTCCTTTGTACAGGTATACTTCAACAGCACTTTCTGTAAATGGTTGAAACAGGTTAGGCAGCAATTTAAAGGTTCTATTATTTTCATTATATTCAGGAGCTGCAAATTTCACCCCGTTTGTTACACTTCCTAAAGGACTGGTTGTCCCCATGACAGATGTTCCAATGTCCGTAAAAGTTATTTTAAACGAACCTAAATCAGCAATATCATTGTCTTTATTGTTGGCATTCGCTATAATTAGTTCTTTTTTAGTGGGTAAAGAAATCGTTGAGCCTCCTGCAGATTGATGAGAGTCCTCAATGTATGAAAATTCCTGAAGGTGCAACTCAGCTTTATAAGCTCTTGATGGGTTAATTGGTAATGCTTGTGTAAACATTGCGATAAAATCTTCTGTTATCGTAGCTGCATTTGAAGGAGGTGTTGGTTTAGGCTCAGTCCTGCCGGTGGCGGTTACTGCTAACCAATTCCAATTTTTTCTACCTTTCACCACATCGTCTTGCAACATATCATATGTATACCCCATCGCTTCCCCCCAAACTTCAACAGGTCCACCTGCCCAACGCGCTTTTTTGGTAATCGGGTTGTAATTTCCATTATGATCGTACCTCACGGCGAGATAAATTGGTCCTCGTTCACCAACTGGACTAAATGATGCAAAATCGGTCAGTATGTTTCGATAATCTATTACGGGATTATTGACTGTACTATTTGCTGGATATCCTGTAGCTGCTAATTGAAAGTCGGTCAGATACACAATTACTGGAACCGCCTCCGGATCCCGCTCTGCTTTCATAATAGGAACAACATATTTTAGATTTCCTACTTGATTATCCTCACTATTATCAACAGGTATGTTATAAGCATTTTTGATTATGCTTTCCCAACCAGGACTGTTCCCTATAAATCCAGTATCTAAATTTACATGGATAGCGCCATTTTGATTTGGAGAATTCAATCCAAATAAACGAACTCGACTACCAGCATAATTATTCAACACCAATTGAGACAATGTCGTGATCATATGTTTCGCATGTAACCGTGGCTGAGAAGCTGGAATCCCTTCACTCTGATAACCAGGTAATCCTTGTAGCATACCATTCATCGAACCAGACCAATCCAAAACAAACATAATATCATATTTGACTTTCTCATCTTCTGGTAAGGATAAAACAGTTGGTAAATCATACTCCAATTCGTATTCCCCTTTAGCATTAGGAAAATTATTCAACGATTTAATTATTGGATCATATTGATCAATTTTAGATATTTTTTCTAATTTTCGAACTGTCTCAACTAAAAGCATACGAGATAAATCTGAACTAATACCTGTTTCAGCAAGTAAACTGAACTGATATCCTTTATCTAATGCTGCCAATGATCCTTCTGTCCATTCTGAATTGCTTTTGTACGGTCTGTTTTTGTCCGTTCCTCTTTGTTTATCCAAAAAAACCTTAACTTCATCTTTGGCAACCGTCAAATCTGCAGCTTCCCAATTTTGATAGTTCGCGTTTTCAATAGCGATTGGAGTAAGAGTATTTTCTGCTTTGATTTGCGTTATATTTTTCAATATTAACGCACTTGTCAATAAAATAAATCCAACGCCTATTATCGCCAGTAAAACACCCTTTCTGCCCTTCTTATTTACAGTATTTATCATTCCAACCCCCTTCTGCTTATTAATGCTTATATAACCTGTACAGGTTATATAGATCTATTTCATTTTTAACAAACAAAAAATAAATCTCTTGCCAATTCTATCTTTATGTAATAACACCATCATCTTTAATTACGAACTTTCGTTCATTAATCAGTTCAGCTAGTTGTTATATCAGCACTTATATGTTCAAAATCTTTTCAAAACATGTGTAGTTTTTTACTATAATCTGCTCTACTTAACAATGAAACACTCGTTAATAACAATTCAATTTTTTTAATCTCTTTTTTTAAACAAAAATATTTCTTTTTTCTCTCTTTTTAGTTATACACTTTTTTTGCGTAAAAAAAAAATCATCATTTCCTCTAAGTAACGGAAATAATGATTTTTATTTTTAATAGTGCATGATATTATGATAGTTTTATTCAAATAACTACGCTAGCTATTTATTACCATGACTTGTTTCGACTTATTTTTTTTGTTATTTCTTTCAATATTGTTTCGCATAAGATATCAAAATATTGAGCATCAGAAAACGTTGGTACATACACCCTTAATGGATATTCTTCTTTGTCAGAATAATTTTTATCAGAAACAATCAAATCTGTTGATTCATCATGGAAATTGACGATTTCCACATTTTCGGCAAATACTTGTTTGATCTTAGCTTTCAAAATATCCGCCACATATACTTTTGAAATTTGAACATGTACACGAACTACAACAATATTCTCCAATTCCATTCTAGATATAAGGCTATATATCAACAAAAACAATTGATTTATCAATACATCCCCTTTTTCCCCATAGAACCACCGTTCGAAAAACTGATTATTAGGAATTTCTTGTTTCGTTGGATCTAGAATTTTTTTGACTTTTTCCAATAACTCTTTTTCATATTTTGTTCTAGAATAGTAGTTTTCTTCATCATAAACATATAAAAAATTTCTAGCATCAATAAAACTAAAATAGGCATATAATAAAAATACTGTCATCTCCTGCTCGATTAGTGAACGTCTTTCATCATCATTTTCAAAAAATTCTGAGAGGATGCTTTGGGTAAGATATTCCCTAGTCTCACTAAAGTTTTCCAAATGGTCGACACCAATACTCATTTCTTCCTCCAAGTACAGATTCGGCACAATCAGTTGCCCACGAAGACAAACAAAGAAGAAAAACTGAATTTCCTCTTCTTTATTTTTAAAATATGGACAATATGTATCGATATAACTAGCTATTCCTTTGTAAATACGTTCATAAGTACTCCCCTTTTTAAAATGAATAGTTGTTTTTTGATTCAAATAAAAACCTTGATTATTTCTAATTTTACAAATAAATAGTAATAGACAGATCATACTCTTTTTAGAAGGATCAAAACGGATTTTATCAAAAAAAACTTCTGTTAAGGAGCGTTCTATATCACGATAGGTTTCTTCTGAAAAGAACCACTTAGAGTGCGCATAAGAAAAAAATAAAAAGTAAAAATTACGGATACGATACTCTTCACCTATCACAGTATTCTCTTTAGATAACTTAAAATCAAATCTTTTCAAAATTTTCTTCAATTGACTTTTATAACGTACAAAAGTTGCCTCACTGATAAAATGAGCTTTACAAATTCTATTTCTATCCAGATAACCACGCAAAAATAGCTCTTTGACCATAATGTAAATGACAGATTTTTCTAAGTAAAAAAATGCTGCATCTGCTAAAGAAATATTAGAAACAGTTATTGAGTTGATTTTACCGTTCTCATTATAATCAACTCTCATTTTCGTTTCATCGAGATATGTATTATCTTTTAAAGATAGTACGATTCCCCTCACTGTTTTGTCAGAGAAACCTGTTGCAATGACTAGGTCAGATATTTTTACTTCTCTTAATTCTTTAATCAGATATGCTAATACTTCTATTTTCCTATTATCTATATCACTAATAAATAACTTCAAATAACCTCAACCTCTCTTAGTAACATAAACTTACTTGATTCTGCTTTCCACGTCCAATGATCTTCACACATTATATATTTAAAAAACAAAATAATCACTAGACTTTAGAAAAAAATATTTTTTTCTACTATTTTTTAGAATCAAATAATTTTAAATTGAAATATCTTGCATCTCCCAAAAAACATATAATTAAAAATATTTAGAATAAAAACAACAGAAATAATGTAAAATAAAAAAAACAACGCGAATTATTTACCGATAAATAAAAAAAAAGATTTGGTTATTTCAAAAATATGTTTTTTTATAATTGCTTAACTGTAACTATGAAGCCTATGCAAAACATTATCTTCTCATTTTCCTCTTTGAGAGTAGCAGAACATTGTGATATACTAGTAATGCTTTGTTTTACAGTATTTATATCGTAAATCCGTTATGAAAGGAGTGAAACTATTTTGGAAGAAGAATACTCACGTCGTAAGCAACAACGTCCAGCTTCAGCATCAAAAAGCATCATTTTCATTGTTATTTTATTGTTGTTTATAAATACACTAGCATTGGGCTTTTTGCTCTTTTTAAACGTTCAAGCTGGCTCAAAACAAGAAAAACAATTAAATAGTATAGAAAAATTAGTCAGTCAGCTAGACTCCCCATCAGAGGCAAGTAACCCATCTACTGTTACCGATAATACAGAACACAACGTTCCTGTTAGAGAAAGTTCTACGCAAATGAGCAAAATAGAGGAATCAAGTTCGACTACTGAAAGAAACAATCAACAAGTCCAACCTTCCCTCTCTTCATCAGAAGCTGTTGAACAACAAACTGAACGCTCAACGGAACCACCAGTAGTGCCTGCCGCAACGACCTACACTGTTCAGTCTGGTGATACTCTCTCGGTGATTGCTGAAAAAAACAAACTATCTCTTCAAGATTTGATGTTAAAAAATAATTTAACTGATTCCACCGTTTATATCGGGCAAGTATTATCATTACAGTAAGCAACTATTTTCTCTACATACATTTATCGATATGATTACACACAGCATAAAGTACAGAACAAAACTTTACTCGTTTTGTTCTGTATTTTTATACTATTCTCTATCCATAAACACTTATGCCACTTCATACGCTTCTGCCCCAAGAACTATTAGATATGATAAAGATCAATTTATTGTAGCAGGAAGCCCTAGTCAAATTAGAGGAAAATATCACACGGAATATTATCGAAACTATATGTATACAGGGTACGTTAACCCTTCATTCATTTCCAAAGTTGGTATGAATACTTATAGAGTAAGATATTCAGGAACCTTAACGCGCTTAGGAAATTAAGCAAGACATGAAAAAAAACCGCCCTTAACCATAGAGCGGTTTTTTCTATATGTGATTCAAATTGCAGCAACACTACTATAAAACAAGTAGTTGACTTTACTCCTACGTCTAGTCGTGGTCAGAAATTATTAGACTTTTACGTTTAATAATGATTTATTTTAAAGCTTAAGTTTTTTGGAATTGTAACTTCATCTTTTGACTGAATAAATGAGATAATCAACTCAACGATTTCTTCTGCCCCTTCATTGATCACAGGACACTCCTTATAAACTGGAAAACCTCCGCCTCCACTTGCACGATAATCGCTTAAAGCAATCGTAAATTCATCAGTATCTTTAATTTTTTCATTTTTATAACGCAATTCCATTACACGATTTCCTGCCTTTCGACAAAGGTCAATCGTATAATCAATACCTACAAAAAAATCAAAATGATAATGTTCAATTTTAGGATACAAGTAACTTGGCGAAATAATCACTTCATTTTGTTCATTTAAACGAAAATAATCTGCATTTTTATCTACAACCTGTTTCAATTGAGCACCAGTGATTTTTAGTGTAATCAACTGATTCGTGTATGGATATGTTGCAATGACATCCCGCATCGTTACATTTTTATGAAATCCAGGAGAGGTGTTAGCTAAGGAAACCACTGCAATTTGTGCGTTACTTGCTTGTAACTGAACTGCTCCAATCAATTCCACAACTGGGCTACCAAATAGAGCCATATCCAACTTATCACCAGCTAGCGCATCACTATCCAGTTTTCCAATCGTTTGGTCCAACCAATTTTGTACCTTCGTTTCCAATGGCTTCAATTTGTTAATTAAATTAGACTCTGGCGCCCCAACTGGCATACCGACATTAGATGTTATTGTTAAATTATTCTGTTCTTTTTCAATATCGATTTCAAAATAATTTAACCCGTTTGATGAAGGCTGTACAATATAAGTTCCATGTAGTAATTGGCCTTCAATCAACAAATGCTGATGTCCTGTCAATAATAAGTCAAAGTCAAGCTCTTCACAGATTTTATACCCAATGTTTTCACTTGTTTTAGATAAGATTTCCCCTGATTTCACATCTCTTTCAAACCCACCGTGATAAATACAAATGGTTAGATCAACTTGTGGCTTTATTTCCCCCAGCGCTTGCTTCGCTGCTATAAATGGATCAGATATTGTAATATCTTTAATGTTTTCTGATTTTTCCCAGACGTTGATGTAGTCTGTCACTACACCAACTATACCGACTTTTAAACCGTTTGCTAAAGTCTTGATCGCCCATGGATATTTTTTCTTTTCACTCTTTGCATCCAATAGATTTTCGCAAACACATGTAGCATCTAATGATTCTAAGTACTTATATAAATAACTTGTTCCATAATTGACGTCATGATTCCCCAATGTTACAAAATCATATCCAGCGCTATTCAATACCTCTGCTTGAGGGAAACCTTCTTCTGGATGCGTTTGACAATAAGTTGCCAATGCTGAACCTTGCAACATATCTCCGCCATCTATAATCAAGGTATTCTCATCTTTTTTAAAATTGGGAATGCACTTTAAAAGTCCTAGATTTTTTTCTCTTGTATCAGCATAATTGGTTGGGAATAGATAACCGTGGATATCGGATGTATAGTAAATTTTCATATGTTGTTCCATTTAAGTTCACCTCAAATCTAAATAAGTACTTATTATTCATGATAGTTATATACACTAGCAATATATTCATCGAAAACATTATATATATAGTTCGTTTCCAAACGATAGCTTGGAAACAGCTTCTCATTAGAAGTTATACGATAATCTGATTGATCAGGTAGGATTTGGCCGTTCTCTAACTTTATCCCTTGAACCTTTTTGCTTAACAATAGTTCGCTCAATTCTTTTTTCGACACATGATAGGTCGAAAGCGTATAAGGTGGAATAAAACTGGTTAAAAAATCACCAATTGTTGTCCCTTTGAGGGACACAGCATAAAAAGTATTTGAGACCTTTTTTGCTAAATACTGATCAAAAAAACTTATATCAAGATCTTTTCTTAACCACTTTTCATATTCATTTTTATTGTATAAATGATAACGAGCTGCGGAGTATTGTTTTGTCTCTAGTAATTGTGCTTTTTTCGAAGTTACTTGATTTGCGTGAATTGCAAAAGTCAATTCACCAACGTAATTCCCTCGATACCCAGGCTGTACAAACGCAGTATTGTTTAGTACTCCTGAATTGACACGATGTTGATGACCACAAATCACACCATCAATTCCAGAAATTTCACTAATGATTCGATAGGTTTGATCTTCGCCAGTATCATACTGGGTCGGATTCCCTGTGATCATATCTCGTTCAATTCCACCATGATAACTTACAATCAACACATCGACCTGCTCGCGGACAAGTGGGACCCATTGTTTTAAACTATCCATCACATTGATAAATTTAAGATCTTTGATTTGCTCGTAATCCGAAATTTGCGCCATCGCGCTAGTAACCACACCAATTACCCCGACTTTGAGTTCTCCACGTTCAATGATTGTATATGGTTCAAAAATCAATTCATCGTCCAAATCCAAAACATTAGCACACAGATAATGTCCTTCAAATGCAGCAGCTTGACGTTTTAAAAATTCGATACCATAATCAAAATCATGATTTCCTGGAACCATTACGTCAAATCCAATTTTATTAGCAAGCTCAATCAAAGGTGAGATTGCTGTAGTTGTATTAAAAAAAGTAGTCTGTGGACTACCTACTAAAAAATCACCATTGTCGATCAAAATCGGTTCATGGTAATCTTCAACAATTGCAGGAAGAGAACAGATACCATTCTCTTCGCTTGCAGTTGCCGTGAAAAAACCATGGACATCCGTTGTACCTAATATCGTTAATTCATCCATTTTTTTATCCTCACGTATTACTGTAATTTTTTGCGCAAATAGCCAGTAACAGCATCGATCAAGAACACTGTAATAATAATGCCAAACAAAATGATCCCCACTCTGCCCCAATTTCTAGCTTGAATCGCGAAGATCATCGGCGCACCGATTCCACCAGCACCGACTAAACCAAGGGTTGCTGCACTGCGGACTGCGATTTCAAAATGATTCAATGCTAGCGATAAAAAGGTTGGAATCAACTGTGGCAAGCGTGCATAAAACATTGTTTGCCAAAAATTAGCACCTACAGCTGTCATTGATTCTACTGGCGCTTCGTCCATCGACTCAATTTCTTCTGTATATAATTTTCCTAACATCCCGATTTGATGAACACCAATTGCTAATACTCCAGCAAACGGTCCAGGTCCTACCATCTTTACAAATATGATCGCATAAACAAGTTCAGGAAAGGCTCTTAATACATTACAAATGAACTTACCGATTTTAGAAACGATCGTATTGGATTTCCATAAATTATGGGCGCTGATAAACGTTAATGGTAAAGCTAAAACTGTCGCAATCATAGTACCTAAAAAGGCAATGCCGATCGTTAATAACAATAAACTTAGCAAATCTTCGCCGCTACCATCATAAACATAACCCCAATCTGGCTGGAACAAACCAGAAAAAACAGTTTTAACCATATCAAAAGACATATTCCCAGCTTCTGAATAATCAATACCCACTGCTGAATAAAGAATAATCACTAAAACAATGAAAATTGGCAAATAGCTTTTTACCTTCCGATTTATGCTCATTATACCAACCTCTTTCTGATAATTTCACTGATCCAATCGATTGTTATCACTACAACTAAAATAGATAGAATAATAATTGACACCCGATCATAACGCATCAAACTCAATGAAGAGTTCAAAATCACGCCAATACCACCTGCCCCAACATAGCCTAGAATCGTTGATGCTCTGATATTCACTTCAAAAGCATACAAAGAATAACTGGCAATTTGGTGAGATATTTGCGGTGCAATCGACCAAAAAGCAATTTGTGTCTTCGTTGCACCAACTGATTCGGCTGCTTCTATCGGTCCATGATCGATCGTCTCGATTGCTTCATAAACCAATTGAGAAACCATCCCAAATGTAAAAACCGCAATCGTCAACACACCTGTAAATTCACCAATCCCAAACATTGCCACAAACAAGGCGGCCAACAATAAGTTAGGAATCGTCCGAACAATACTCATCAAAAAACGAATAATCGTTGTCACAAAAAAGTTTCTAGTAACAACTGTTGTTGCTAGAAATGAAAAAGGTACAGCAAAAACGACGCCAAGTGTTGTACCCACTACCGACATTTTAATTGTTTTTAACATCGGTTCAATAATTTTAGGAATATAATGCCAAGCAGGGCTGAGAAAACGTTGTAAAAAAATTCCCATTTGGTCTATATTATTAAAAACATCCGCCAATTTAGCACCTGTTAGGCGAGCACTTGAAATTACACAAATAAGGACTAGCGCTAGAATAAATAAATGCTTGTATAAGTCACGATGAATCGTATCTTTCAACTTCATTGCGCGGCACCTTCAGTTTGCTTCAAAATATCTGCACCGTAGATACTTGTTAGGACTTCGTCTGTTGCCTCTGCCGCGGTTCCATCAAAAACAACTTCTCCATCACGTAATCCTATGATTCGGCTAGAAAATTCACGAGCCAAATCAACCGAATGAAGATTGATTACCACAGTATGGTTTAAATCTTGATTGATTTTCTTCAAATCTTTCATGATTTTCTGTGTTGTGATTGGGTCTAGTGAAGCTACAGGCTCATCAGCTAAAATAATCGATGCTTGTTGAACCAGCGTTCGTGCAATAGATACACGTTGTTGCTGTCCACCACTTAGCTCGTCACTTCGTGAGTGCAACTTATCAGCTAAGCCAACACGTCCCAAAGCATCATTTACTAAAGCATAGTCATCTTTTGAAAAAATCCCGAAGATACTCTTAAATGTTGAATAATAACCTAATCTACCTGAAATAACATTTTTTTGAACAGAGCTTTTTTTAACTAAATTGAAGTGTTGAAAAATCATACCGATATTTCTGCGGATTTTTCGTAAGTCTCTCTTATTTGCTTTTGTAATTGAAGCACCATCGATCGTTATGTTGCCTTCACTGATCTCATTCAAACGATTGATCGAGCGCAATAAAGTACTTTTGCCAGCCCCACTTAGTCCAATAACTGAAACAAACTCACCATCATCAATCGTTATATTAATATTTTTAAGTCCTTTGACCCCATTATTGTAGGTTTTTGTTACATTTTCAAACTGAATCATGATTTCTCCTTTTAATAAAAAAATAGAAAAGCTGAACAAGTTTTGTTCAGCTTTTAAGTCACTCATTAAGGTAGCAAAGCTTTATTCTGCTGCTTTTTCTGTATATTCTTCAACTGTATCGTAATTTTTATCATCCGCTTCTACATAGCCTTTGTGTCCCCACATTGCCATCGCTTCAGCACCTTCTGAGTCTTTAGGCATCGCTAGGAAAATGTCTTTGACTTTCGCTTGTAAGTCTTTATCCATTTTCGGCTGAACGGCGATTGCATCATTTGGAATGTCGCCTTTTGTTAAATATAGGACTTTTAAATCTTTGAATAAATCGTCTTTTTCAAATTTCGAGGCAAACACATTTCGAGCGCCTTCAAAAACAAAACAAGCGTCTTGTTGCCCATTTAATACAGCTGTAATCTCACTTGGGATATCATTAACAGTCGTTAACGTGACATCTTTGGTTGGGTCGATTCCTGCTTCTTTCATTTCAACAACTGGATAAATATATCCGCTAGCTGAATTTGGACTTAAACTAGCGATTTTTTTTCCCTTCAAGTCTTTTAAAGAATCAATTCCACTATCTGCCCTAACTAAAACTTCCCCTTTAAATGTACTAGACAACTTATCTTCTTCTGGTTTTCCAGTTTCACGGTTAAAGGCTCCTAACTCAGAGGATAAAATCGCTGTTGCTGCTTTTTGATTACGGGCTTGAACATATGCAGATGGCGGCATAATCCCAATATCTACTTTGCCTGATGCCATTGCTTCGACGATTGTTGAATAGTCTGTTGCCAAAGTAACATTGACATCACGACCTAATTTTTCTGATAAATATTTTGCGAAAGGTTTCGCTTTTGCTTCCATTGAGCCATCGTTGTTGGTTGGAACAAATTGTAATTCTAGTGGTTTCGTATCATCTGCAGCTTTTTTATCGCCACTTGCCCCACATCCTGTAAGCAATCCTACACTCAAACCAATAACAGACAGCAACCCTAACAATTTCGTTCTCTTTTTCACTCTTTCCATCCCTTCGCATTTCGATATTACTAAAGCTGAAACCAGTCTCGTACTCTAGCTATATCCATTGTATTTTAGTGGTGTAAATTTATCATAATAATGGAGTAAATATTGTGTAAATTTTTCTGAAACCTACTTCACTATTATTTTTGTAAAAACATAGAACATACGTATGATACCTTTCAGTAAATTTCACTGTTTTTATCATTAAAAACGAATGTATCAAACTAAAATTAGTATAGCATAACTTCCAGTTTTTTCTAGACCAGTTTTCATTTTTCGCTTATTTTATTCTCATTTATTTTTTTGTAAAAAGGTAAAAAAACCTTTATCCTATGGTTTTCTTTATGTTTTATTACTAATTGTTATTGCCCGTTTACATAAAACCATTGTGATACTTCCAGCTTAATTTATCTATTCTCACTAAAACACTGCAAGCATAATGGCTTTAGCTTCGTTATGCATCATTTTCTCGATAAAAAGGTACGAAAGATAATTATGTAACTAGTGATCAAATAATGACATCATGAATACAACACAATTAATTTTTTATAATATGCTTTCAACATTGGCTAATCGAAAATAAAGAAGTTATTTATGAAAATTTCAAAAAAATTATTGATCGAAGGAAAAAAGACCCTAATAAATCTACCTTCACAGCTTGCGACTGTTACCTGATCAATACAATTGATGAACAAAAAGTTGCTACACACATAATAATCGAGTTTTTCCATTTTTCTGTTTTCAATTACCTAATCTTTCAAGATATGCAATTGCAAATAATAAAACAAATGTAGGAGCTGAGGTAGGCTTAAGAACCCGTGGTGCTTTATACAAAAAATAATAACTATTTGCTCTGCCAATGTTGAAAATGAGTACAATTTAAAAAGATGAGTCTGGAATCCGAATAAACGGTGGGCGCAAAAGCAACTCCTTCTTGTTTCTCGGAGTTAAACACTTCGGTCCCAACCTCATCTCTTTTAGTTTAAAATTATTTTACTGGATACATTTGATCCACCAGTTTTTCAATTCCTTCTAATGATTGGTACCCATAACCAAACATGTAATTATAATCTACCGCATAGATCTTTTTATTTTTGACTGCTTTCATACTTGAAAGTTTTTGATTTTTCGACACAGCTTCAATCATTTTCTCACCAGAAATTCCATCTTTCATCGTACCCCAATCAGCTACTATCAGCACGTCTGGATCAGTTTCGATCAGTTTTTCTATGCTGACATCGCCTCTCTCATCTTTAAAAACATTTTCTAGTTTCACCATTTTAAAAATATCATTAAAAAAAGTTTCGTTGTTTGCTGGATAAACATATAATTCTTCTGGATCTGTTGTATGAAGATAAGCAAAAGTTTGATCGTCTTTGATTTTATCTAATTTTTTATCAACTGTTGCTTGACGTTCTTTCAACTCTGATTTAAATGCATTTGCTTTTTCTGTTACATTGAAAACTTTACCTAAATTATCAATATCATCATAAACTGAGCCAAATGTCCCACCTGTGACAGAAGAGTTCAAAACAAAAGTTTTTATTCCCATATCATTTAGCGTATCGACCGTTCCTACGCCCCAATCCTGGTTATCAAACAATCCTCCACGACCATATATCAAATCAGGATCAACACTTAATGCCATTTCTTTACCTATATAATCCGTTGATAAATGATTCAATTCATTAAATTCTTTCTCAACTGCTTTATCTGCTTCACCAAAAACAGCCCCTACACCGACGATTTTATCTTTTAAACCTAAGTGCAGCAATAACTCTGCAGCAGGTTGCGTATTTGCTAAAACTTTCTCAGGTACTTTATCAAATATTTGTTCTTTCTTCTGCCAGCTTTCTGCCCCTTCTGCTTTAGTAAAATTTTGTATGCTCACAGGATAACCTTTACTTTGATTATCTTCAGCATTTTTTTGGTCTTTTGGTCCGCAACCTACTAACATTGTTAAACCTAATAAACTAATAATAAGTGCTTTTTTCATTTTTCGCTTCCTCTTCCTATAGTTTAATTCTAGTCTTTAGTCTAATGAATAGGCAAAACCTAAATGATGCGTCACTGGATTTTGATAGATTGTACACTTGACACCATAAATCTCTTCTATTAATGCGGCTGTCAATAGTTCTTCTGGTCTTCCTTCAGCAATGATTTTCCCAGCTTTCATCGCATAAATGTAGTCACAATAATGTGCAGCTAATTCTAAATCATGAAGTGCCGCCAAAACACCTATTCCTAGATTTTTCACACAATTCAGTATTTCCAATTGATAACGAATATCTAAGTGATTAGTTGGTTCATCAAGAATCATATAACTCGGCTGCTGTGCAATCGTCCGAGCTAAAATTACGCGTTGTTTCTCTCCGCCAGATAATGATAAGAAACTGCGATCCGAATAGCTGGTCAAATTGGTCTTAGCTAAAGCGTCCATCACGATCTCACTATCTTCTTGCGTATCTGACTCTAATAATTTTTTATGCGGTGTTCGTCCCAATAAAACCATCTGAAAAACGTTTAGGTCAAAATTTAGTTCATTAAATTGATTGACCACACCAAGTTTTTGCGCAACTTTCTTTTCTGATACAGACAACAAATCCAAATCATCTAAAAATACACTGCCAGCCTGTGGTTTGATCCCTTTGTAAATTCCTTTAAGCATCGTAGATTTACCACAACCATTAGCCCCAATAATGCCCACGAACTGTTTCTTTTGCGTTTGAAAAGAAATGCTTTTAACAATCGACTCCTGACCAATCTTGATTTCTAAATCTTTTACATGCAGTTCCATTGTCAGCCTCCGAAATTGTAACCTTTTTTTACGATAATATAAATGAATAATGGCGCACCAATCACTGAGGTAATGATCCCAATCGGCAGTTCAACATTTGGAATGATGATTCTTGAAAGAACATCTGCCCAAATCATAAAAAGCGAACCCGATAACGCAACGATTGGTAATAGACGTTTATGGTCAGAACCAATCAATCCGCGAATAATATGAGGAATGATCAATCCCACAAAGCCAATCATTCCAGAATAAGCCACAATCACGCCCGTCAAAAGAGCTGCTAACAATAAATACAGTTGACGATATTTACTTAAGGGAACACCTAAAGTGATTGCCGCCTCATCTCCTAATAACATGACATTCAAAATACGATGTTGAAATAAAAAGAAAACAGTAACCACTGCAACAGTAAGTGATAAAACCGCCAACTTATTCCAGCTAGCCGATGCCAAGCTTCCCATAGCCCAAAAGGTCACCGTTTTCATACCTTCTGCATTATTCGCCAGATAAACAATAAAACTGGAAATCGAGCTGCACAGCGCACCAATGACTGAACCTGACAAAACGAGTTTAACAGATGTCATTCGACCGCCGATACCTGATAAAATCAGCACGCCAAAAGCTGCCACCATAGCGCCTATAAAAGCTCCAAAAGCCAAACCAAACTGAGAAAAAACACTTCCTGTGCCAAACCCAACTAAAATTGCAAAGGTCGCCCCAAGGGAAGCCCCAGAAGAAATACCTAAGATATAAGGATCCGCAAGTGGATTTTGAACGACAGCCTGCATCACAGCTCCTGTGATAGCCAAACCCATTCCCACAAAAACAGCTAAAATCACTCGCGGCGTCCGCACAAACCAAATAATATTTATCGCGGAATTACTGGTAATATTCTCTAAAGAACCTAACCTGCCACCAGATACTTTGGTCAATAAAATCTGAACGATATCTTCCACTGAAATATTCGCTTGTCCATTAATCAAAGAATAAACAATCGAAAAGAAAATAAAGACGACTAGAACT
The DNA here is from genome assembly GCF_058216515.1 of Enterococcus sp. AMC1252. NCBI lineage: Bacteria > Bacillati > Bacillota > Bacilli > Lactobacillales > Enterococcaceae > Enterococcus > Enterococcus sp. AMC1252. The sequence goes on along the minus strand of NZ_CM177097.1, from coordinate 627,765 downwards.
AAAAGAATAAATGGGTAATAATAGGTTGTTTTAGCTTTAATCTTGTTATCATTCGTCCTCGTTACTTGCAAAAAAATACGCCTCCTGTGTACCGGGAAAATCTTTACTCCTCATTACTTTCACTCACCCTAGCCAATTTACCAGATAGGTGAGTTGTCCAATCTGTCACTGGTTTTCTACGACTTGTCGGTAATTTCATCTTTTTATCTACTCCACTAATATCAAGTAAACCGATAATTTGTCGATCAGCTTCCACACCAACAGCTTGTTTAAATCCTTCATCAAAAATGACTGGAATAGTTCGCCAAGTCACACCGATTTCCCTTGACCAAGCAGCTAGTTGAAAGTTTTGAATAAAAGCTGACACAGCTCCAATTGCTTCCAAGTTCAACTTTTCACTTTCGCAAATAGGCGCTGTGACGATCAACGTCAGAGGAACATCTAGAAAATAGTCACTCGTTCTCTTTTTAACCTTCTCTACATTTTGCTGATCATAACGAGCCCAGCTATCTAAGCGATCATAGCTGTCCATGATTTTTTCTACGAATAACTGACGGTCCTGTACATCCTCAACTACAATAACTTCCCACGGTTCTTCTTTGGAATGGTACGGGGCATAACTAGAACTTGTTAATAGTTCATCTATAACTTCCATAGAAATCGCTTGACCCGACACTGTTCGAATCGTTCGGCGCGCTCTAATGACTTGCTCTACTGAATCAATGTTCATCCTCTTGCTCCTATTCTTTTATCATTTTATGCTTAATAGATCTGTAAAATAAAGCTTCATATCAATTGATAATGAAAATCATTATCAATTAGAAATTAAGAGTACCATTTCACTATTTTATTTGCAAGTCTCATTTCTATTTTTTAGAGCAAAAAAACTGTAGACCAGGCTACGCCAAATCCTACAGCTTTTGTTGCTTATATTAGTGTAAATGACTTTTCTTGGGCATCTTTCACATCGGAACTAACAAACACAATAAATACTCCTGGTTCTGCAGCAAATGTCAGATCTTTCGTGTAAAATTTCAGCTCTTCTTTCGTTAAAGTGAAAACAACATCCCTTTCCTTGCCTGCTTCTAATCGTTTCATATGGTATATCCAAATTTACTAATCCTGCTTCAGCATTAATGCCACCTAAATAAAAACTTAGCAACACAAAAAAATAAACTAGCAGACGCTTTTTCATTCTCTTCATTATACTTCCTTCTTTTTTAGTGTATGATTATTATAGCTAACATAACTAATAAAATACACTGTTTTTTTACTAAATAATTAGTAAATAAATAGTAAATAAAAAATACACACTATATAATTATTATTCATTTATCAAAAATCTTGAAAATAGTGTTTACTTATTGAGCCGTGTTAGTATACAGAACATACAGGGAGTATCTATATTGAATTGTATGTGCGTAACTAATTAAAAAAAATCAAAAATCAGGTGTCTTTATATATTAAGATCATATTTTACTATCTCTTTCCTTTTCATCCCTACCTTTTTCCATATATATATGCGATATTTTTTTTAAATCACAATAATTATATTATTCCATATAAAAAAGGACCGAGGCCCACTCTTTAGAGCTACACCTCAGATCCTAAAAAATTGAAAAACAACGCTTCTTCTAAACTCGTTCCGCTACTTAATATTACGTAATTGGAAAAACGAAACAATTTCGCCAATGCCCATAAAAATCAGAATACCTCCAAATAATTGGAAAAGCACTAGTAAACTACTAAATGGATTAAACGTTAAAACCAGTCCAGCTACGATCAAAATCACACTATAGATCAGCATAGGCATCCAGCTAACATTAACATAGGTCCGTAAATTCACTGATTGAATCGCACGAGTAACCCCAACAATCACGATGACTAGACCAAGGAAAATCGGTAAAATACTTACGATTCCTTTGGCAAAAACTAGCACGATCCCTGCAATCACTAATAAAACGATCCCACCTAGAAAACTCATTCCATATGTGCCCGTTGCTTTCTTAACTTTAAAGCCATCATAAAGATTCAGCACACCGATTATTGCAATATAAGCTGATATCAAGTAGACAGCAACTTGGAATACACTCCTTGGATTGATCAAAATCAACAATCCAAAAATCATATAAACAATTCCTCGTAACAGTGCATATTTTCTTAATTGCTCCATAACGTTATTCATCATTATCCCCTCCACTAACGCTTTACTTATTTTCTACTTACATTGTATAGAATTTCTTTAAATAAAACGAGTAATATGGATCAGTAATTGTTATTTTTCACAATAACGTAGCGAATATATCAGAAAAAGTTCCACCCATCAAAAATCCTGTTGGGCGAAACTTTTTCATTTAGCTATTAAGGTGTTTGTTCTACTTGCCACAAAATTGTAGCTCTGTAGCCACCTGCTTGTAACACTTCCCCAGAAGGAACTTCTAATAATAAGCCAGACTCATTTCTATCCCACTCATTACTTACGTTATATTGTCCTTTGGTTGCATGCGTTCTTTCTGCTATTGATTGTGTCACATTTTCTGATAAGACAACCGTCTCTGTGTCACTTACCTTGTAACGAATAGCAGAAGGTAAAACTTTGCTTGGATCTTCTTGACTTGTCAGTGGTTTCTTCAACGTTGCCGTTAGATCCCATGCACCGCCATTTTTGCGATTATCCCAAACAATCAATGGTTTGTCATACTTTGCTTTTTCTACCTTTATAAACGGAATCCCTAGCGTTTTACGTCCAAAATTCAAAAAATTTGGTGATGACTGTACGAACAGCATCCCTTTGAATTGATATTGAACAGTACTTTCTTCACTTGTAACAGGAATTTCCGTTTCATTATCTGGTTTTTTGACTATTTGATAGTTCTTTGCCAGAATAGATTTCAAGACTTGTTGGACTTCTGTTTCTTCTGTTAAATCGATCGTTGTTCCGATAATCTTATCAAATGTAATTTTGTCGTGTAAAGAATCCCCTGTTTCATCCACAAATTCCACGTTCACTTTTTGATTGCTTTGAATATCAATCGTAATCGTTTTTTTAACTGTCTCTGTATCGCGGACAGCTTTTAGGGTTGCCTTGTATCTTCCTTGTTTAGGATTTAGCGGTAAGGTCGTTGATTCTACTGACAATACGATATCTTTACTTGACCCAGTCGCAACATCCCAAGCAACAACTTCAGATTTTTTTAGAATCAGTTTGTTGATTTCGCTTTCAGTCAGATTTTGAAATGCTTCTGGTCTGCTGTTGAAATCATTCGCTGCAATATAAAGACCTCTAGATGGCGGTGTTTCATCAATCACTTGAACGGGTATTTTAATTAACGTCGTTTTATCTGGTTGATTTTCATCTGTCATTCGCACCATCACACTAGTTAACCCAGCAATCGAAGTATCTGGCATTTCTCCTTCATATGCGTATGAAGCAGTATGTCCAGGTAAGATCACCGCATCTTGAATTACTTCAGAAGCTTTTTTATTAAATGCAGTTCCTTTTTTGATGATTTGTGGAATCGGTTTTGCTCCAAGGTTGTAAACGTTGATATTTACTGCATAATCTTGCGAAGGTAACCCATTATAAGGGCCCTCTGACTCATTGATTGCTAGTAACGACGTATCATAGTTTTTGATTGTACCGGGTTCGTCGTTTAACTGTTCCGGTAATGCTGTCCTTGGAATAATTAAGGGACTGTTGAATTCTTTTTGACTATTCGAGATAAAGGGCATTGTAACTTCAACACCTGTAGGATAGGTGACATAAACAGTTCCATGATCCGTTTCGGCAGGGATTTCGCTTAGTTTGTAACTCGTATTAAAATCATCTACATAATCTGGATAAATATTGAAGACTTCTGGATCAGCTTTTATTTGCATATAGGGAAGCTCATCACCAGCAAAAATCTCATAACCAGTCTTTAATGCTTCATCTGGTGCAATATCTTTCCAAGGTGCACCTAGTTGATAGGCTGAATCTACACCTGATGCAATAACTTGTCCTGCAGTGTAATTTTTACTTTCAGAACCTGTTCCCATAAAATCATTCCTGAAGTAATTATTCCCACTCGAAACACCAATGCTCGTGAAAGCACCCGCTATATACTTGGTATAATCAGACAGCCAATTTCCTCTGGAATCTTTTAATCGAATTGTGAATCTCTTTCCTGACGAAGGTTGTATATAAAAACCGCTATTATTTCCTAGTGCATAGATTGGTACCTTATCAGTATAATAATCTGTATCCACACTTTCCAGCATTGAAAAACTCTTTGTTGTATTAGAAAGATTATACATATTTAAGCGGATGGAAAAATTCAAATTTCGATTCAAAGAAAGATCAAACACATATAAAATCTGATTTCGTTCGTCCATTAGAATTTGCTTTAATTCATTTCCTTTTCGTAAAAAGTATTTATCGATGATTTTTGGTACAACTTCATCTCGCCCAATACCATAGTCTCTATGCCATGTATTTCCATATAAAACACTCTTATTTACACCTGGAATATCCGTTACTTTACTTTCACCACCCTTAAAAACATAGCCTATGAAATTATTATCCTGGATTATAAATCCCAGTTCATTTTTGTATTCTTTTACAGAAATTCCTCTCTCTGGAAAACCCATTTTAGATCTATTTAGAGGATTCTCAATGACGCCATCAGTAGAATTTAAAGGAATGTTTCTCCAATCATCTATCATATCACCACCAAATATCTGCTCAGGAAGTACCACAGCATTAAGCTTATAAGTTAATAACTGTTCACCTAATGTGATTGTAGTGGTTACTTCTTGGTTCCCTCTACTAGAGCTAACAATCGTTGATTTGGTGATTCGTGCGTCTAAATCTTGTCCTGTTGTTAGATCCCAAGCTTTTGGCAGGAATCTTTTATTGAGTAATTGAATGATTTGCGGAACAGTTTTTCCTTCGACTTCACTTGCTTTCAAAAGTGGAACATGCTTGAAACTCATCCCTGCTTTTGACTCTACAATAACTGTTTGATTATCTGACGTCACTGTAATAGGAACCGGAATAATTGTTGAGATATCTGTATCTCCCTTATCCGTCATTTTTATATAGCCCCAGTGAAATCCTGTTTTGCTCGTATCAAACTTATCGACTGGTTCAGTCGGATCGCCTGCTGAATTTTTGACCCATTCGTAGGTAGAACTGGTTGAATTTCCGTTATTTAAAGACTGATATTTTGAAAAAATAGAGGTAGCACTATTGCCCATTTTCATTTCTTCATTTTGAATCACCTTAAAATAATAAGGAGATTTCACATCTGCACCAAAAATCGTGATATTTCGTGTTGTCGTAGCTGATTTATCATCCAACTTTACTTTGATTGTTCCAGTATAAGAACCTACAGAATCATTGACCGCCGTTGTCTCAATGAATGATACAGGAACAGATGCACCTGTACGCATGTTCCAAGCACTTAAATGTGCTCGTGACTGAATCAACGCAATTAGTTCTTCTTTGCTTTTTCCTTTTGTTTCATTAGGATAAAGAAGTACTTTTACATCTGCTTTTACCATGACTTTGTTTGTTAAAAGGCCTGTAGTATCTGCGCTTGTCACATTGATTGGCACTTTGATGATCGTCGATACATTTGCGTCGGTTTTCTCGGTCATTTTTACATAAGCCCAGTGAAATCCGACAGTTGACGTATCGAACTTGTCTATTCCTTCACCATTTTCGTTAACAAATTGATACAGCGCATTTGTTGCAGTTGCACTATTGACTGTTTGAAATCCTACAAATAGATTAGTTGGATTTGTTCCTAAAGATAATGAAGCATTTTGCGCTATAGATACAAACGGTTGCGGATCAGCACCAAACACCGTAATATTTCGTTTTGTAGTAGCAGCTACGCCATCTAATTCTACTTTGATTGTACCTGTATAGGATCCTACAGAATCATTAAGTGTCGTGGTATCTGTAAACGATACAGGAACAGATGCACCTGTACTCATATTCCAAGCACTCAGATGTGATCGCGACTGAATCGTTGCAATTAGCTCTTCTTTGCTCTTCCCTTTTGTTTCATTTGGGTAAAGAAGTACTTTTGCATCTGCTTTTACCATCACTTTGTTTGTTAAAAGGGGCGTTGTATCTTTACTGGTCACATTGATTGGCACTTGGATGATCGTCGATACATTTGCATCGGTTTTCTCTGTCACCTTTACATAAGCCCAGTGAAATCCAACTGTTGTAGTATCGAATTTTTCCAATGGTTCACCATTTACATCAACAAATTGATAAAGTGCTTTCGTGGCTGATGTACTATTCACCGTTTGAAACTTTGTAAATAGGTTGGTTGGGCTTGTTCCCAAATCGAGCGTTGTATTTTGATCTACCGATACAAAGTCTCTTGGATTAGCACCAAACACTACCACATCTTTTTGAACAGACGCTTTTTGTTCACCTTCCCCAGTTCCGACAGTAATTTCAAAATCTGCCTCATACGTTCCGACAGAAGTTGCTGAAATAGTTGTTTTTGTAACATCAACAGGAACAGTACTGCCATCTTCCAATTTCCATGAGCGTACATTAGATTTTGTTTTTACTAACTGCTGTAACTGCTCTTCCGTCTTATTCGCAATTTCGTTTGGATACAAAATAATTTTACCATTCATGTTATCGACTTGAAGGGCAATTTGATTATCTAACAAAAAGGAAGTCCCTAAATCGGTAACCGTTACAGGTATAGGAACGCGAATACTCGTCAGATTATAATTTTCGGTAATCTCTACATAAATTGTCTGAAATCCTACTAGCTGACTGTTCGGATTAGTAGGTGTACCATCAGCATTCACATATTTATATAAAGCACCATATTCCGGCTGTGGAATGACTCTTTCTGAAAAAAGTTTTGCGAGACCTGCTTCGCTATTAAGATCTGGGAAGGCTTCATTTTGCTTCATAGTTAACACTTTCGGAGTAGCTTTCAGTCCTTCTTCATTTTCAACCGGATCTAGCGCTCTCGATGTGTAACTTTGTGGTGCGTTTTCTGTTGCTGTCTTTGAAGCACTTGTATCAGAATCTTTGTTGGTCGTCTGTTTTGTCTGTTTTGTCTCTTTTTTTACGCTGGTTTCAGGTTTAGCTAATATAGGATTCGTTGCGGTGAGCAAAACGATCACAGAAAGAATACTAAATACAGTTAGTCCGACGAGTGTCCAATGTAGTTTATTTTTAGTAGGATTCTTTTTTTTGTTTCCCATTTTCTTCTCCTTTCTTTATTATTTTTTATCGTCTATCAGATACGCTCTTATCACAACACCTCCTTTGTATCGCTATCATCTATTTAGTTCGACCACTCGAACCAGATCATTGATTGGGATATTAGAGGTGATACCGAAGAAGGGTGTCAGTGTTGATTTACTACTGTCTATTTTAAGTTGTTCCTTTTTCATGATTTTTTTTCCGAATAACGATCACTTCTTCGTTTCATTTTTACTTCGTTTAGGTTTTATCGTTTTATAACTCAAAATAAAGACAAATACACCCACACATAAAATCAAAACACACACTAAAAAAATCAGTTTATTGCTAGTTTTATTTTCGACTAATTGCCTATTAAGACCATTCGCTTCTAAAGAGTTGACCTTAAAATCTTCTGTCCAAGACCATTTACCACCATTTTTTGATACGACATCGATTTGAGCTGAATAATCTCCTGCAGTCATCCCTTTGTCCGCTAGATCAACTGGAAGATCGATCATTGAGTTTGGTGCCATTCTCATCCCTTTTTTTTGATACTCAAATAACACCTTTTGTTTATTAGCTTTTCTTACTTGAATGACTATCTCCATGCCTTCAACATAAACAGGACGGACATTGGAAATGTTGACGAAAAAATGGCTTTTGCTCTCTTTAAATGCTATGTATGTTTTATTTAGTTTTAACTCTGGTTTTATGCTATCAGTATTACCAACTCTTATTAACATCCCAACTAAAAAAGCAAATTCGTTTACTACGACATCTTTTTTACTTGGCTCTTTCGTTTTGCTATCTGCTACAGGCTGTAATTGAATGCCACCTGCTATCAATCCCTGAGGCGTATCTTTGGGTAACGAAATCGTTAAGTTGACTTGCTTACTGCCTTTAGACGGAATCACTACTTTTTTTGGCCCCTTGACGATGTTTATAAAATCATTTGTTAAAGACGTGTCTTCTTCTAAAACGTTTGGTCCATATTCAACCTTACCAACGCCATTGGTTTTTGCAGTATTTAACCGAACTTCTACTGTTAACTCTTCCGATAATGAATTGTATAATTTTAGGGATACTTTTTGTTCTTGTCCTGAGTTCATTTGAAGATCAAAGTAACCTAAGTTCTTGTTTTTTTGGTTTTCTGGATATAAAACTTCATACGATAATCCACCAATCAAATTCTCCGAATCTTGTTTAGCAAAACCTTTACTGGGATCAAAGAATAATGCTAGGTAAAACAGGACTAGTAATACGCAGGTAAGATGCTTTTTCATCTACTGATCCCTCTCTCTTTGTAAAAATAAAAATTTATTTCAAGTAGTATCTATTAATTCTGTGAACAACTTATAACAATAACTGTCAACCAACCTATTTACTTATTTATAGAAACACACAACCAAGCTATTTCTTAGTATGTGTTGTCAAGACTCCAGTTCACGCTACCTTTAAATGCTTTACCAGCAGCGCCTGTACCTGTAGTAACTGTTAATTTAGTATCAGTTAGTTTTGTAGCAAAACCGCCTTTAACAGCATCTGCTTTTGTTTTAGTAATAATGTTTGTTGCAGTTGTATTGCCAGCTTCTAATGTTACATTTTTAGTTACAACAATATTGTTAGGGTCAGCAAGAGCACCTAAGTTTCCTTCAATCGGATTTGGTAAGAAGTCATTTGTATCTGGATCAACTTCACCAATATCGTAAGATTGTGGATCGCCTAAAGTAAACGTTAATTTAGATGGCAATTCTGTAGCTGAGCTATCTTTAGAGACTAATTTAGACAATGTCGCACTAACTTTCCAAGCAGACGTTGTTGCAGCTCTTGTTTCTTCGCCGCCTTCACCGCCTTCACCGCCGCCAGCTTCAGTACCTTGTCTGTCGTCATTTACGACAACATATTGATCTCCAGCTACAGTATTGCTATATGTAGCAATATTCGCAGTTGCTGCTTGACGACCAAAATCAAACTTAGATGGTGTCCATACCAATGCTAAGTTATCTTTAAACGGTCCTTCACCTGGTTTACTTGGTCCGTCAGTATCAAAACGAATCCCCAAATCTGTTTGCTCACTTCCAACTTCTTCTGCATTCGCAGGTTTTGCAAAAATCAGCAATGCTGATGAAGCAAGTAATGTTGTAAATAGTATTTTTTTCAAAATTTAATCACCCTTCTTATTTAGCGTAAATAAAATTGGCGACAGTTACTGTTATAAATTGTTCACAGAAAAGTGCTACTCTTAAAATATCATCCGATCAGTTTTATTTGATCTTTTAGTAAAATGAATAGATAAATAATTAGCCCTAGACTTACGATAGACACAGCTAATAAACTAAAGTTAAAAGCTAAATCCAGTTTCTTTTTCCTTAGTTTTCTGACTAAAAAAACGTCTCTGGAAAGTGTTACTAGAAAAAATAATAACGATGCAGAGGCAATGCCTCCCAGTATATAAATCCACAAATAATCTTTCATCTTACACTCCTATACTTGTATGCTGTATACTTTACGCAAACTGATAACACCTAAAAATACAATCAAACACGCAACGCCCAACAATAATAGAATGAATGACGTCATCATTTGTCCTAAATGAGGTAACGCTCCATCGGTTGCTGGATAACCTGGTGGTTTTGTTTCATAGATCGGTGGTTCAGGTTTCTCAGGTTCTACCGACTGATTAAACGAAATACCTGTCTCAGTTTTGTCTTGATCTGCTAACGCTTGAGGTGTATGACTAAACAAGAGCCCAAACATGCACATCACAATAAACAAGGGCCAAATAAAGTAAGACTTTTTCATACTTATTCACCATCTTTTCTATTGATTTTTTTTCGATTTTTCTTTTGATTGCCTTTTTTTCTTCGTTTAGCGATTCTGACTTTTTTCCATTGATTCTCCCATTTTTTCCTTCTAAAAAGAGTCAGTAATACAATTAGAACGGTGATTACCAATAAGAAAATTGCGCTTGCCTTGATCCAAGTTGGTGTAATAATTTTAAAGGCACTTTCTTCGTTCATTTTTTTTGCCTGTTGGTTGGTGATCGTAAATTCCTTACTAAGCTGCCATTCTTGATAGTCATTTGATGCATCTAATTTTAAGGTATATGTACCTGACGGCAGATTAGCGATTCCCCAATCCATTTCAAAATCAAACGAACTGTTTGGAGCCATGCTGTAATTTTCTACGGATTTTCTTTTAACCACTTCAGCGGTGCCTTTTTTAGTCATTGTGCCCACGATACTTAAATTTTCTAATACTTTGGGTTCAGGATTTTGCAAGTTCGCTAGAACCATTTTTTTGCCACGCTTGATCGATGCTTTTGCTGATTTTAAATTCAACGTTTGAGCGTTGTTAAATTCGTCGCCAGAACCTGACGTAATCAATCCGACACGATAAGAAAATTCTGTTGAAACACCACTTTTCGCCTTTTCTCCTTGATCTAATGCAAAAACAATTGCGCCCATTTTGACACCATCATATTTTTCTTTTGGCGGTGTCAATTGGATTTTCACCGTCTTTTCCTCATAATTACCGACTGTGATGTCCGGAGTGACTACTTTGATCATTGAGGTCACAGGTTCTTTTAACGTTGAATCGTAGTAGCTTTTGTCATCGCTATATTCGATCGTGCCTCCATCCCCCGTAATTGCATTGATTCCATAGATCTTGATACGCACATTTTCTTTTTTCGTACTTTTGATTCTCACTTCTAATGTTTGAGTTTCTCCTGGTGTTGTTTTCACATAAAAATAGCTTTTATTGGGATCGATTTGTGTATTGGACTGAACCAATGTCACTGTATACCCTAGATTATTATCATCCTCCGCAGCCATTACTTGATCTGCAAAAAAAAATAATGAAAAAATACAGATAATGGTTATATATATCGCATTAATCTTTCTCATGAAAAAGGTTTCTCCTAACTACTCATATTTATTCTTATTGAATTGATTGAACAATAATTTCCGCATACCATTCATTTTTTTCATCACACTTTGTAACTGCTACTAAGTTATGACCTTTTCTAGTAAAGTAATCCGTCCAATGCGCTAAGAATCCTTTGATATATTCTTCTGCTGCTTCCCTTGTTTGAAATGGCCCTTCTACTTTAACTAATTCATTCTCTTCATACGTTTCATCTTTTTCTTCATATAGATAATTTGTAATGACATATATGATATAGACGATCGTCAAAGAAACGATGAACAATAGTAAGAATAGCGGCCAAATGATTGTCAGTAGTAACGTTACGGCACTGATTCCGGTAATTGCTAGAAATGCAATCATTGAATAAGTACTCTCTTTTTGTTTGATTACTTCGCGCTTGTTTTTTGTATAAAACATCAAGATTAGGAAAAGATTTAACGTCATCAGTAAAAAAGCGACAAATAAATATGTCAGTACATCACTTAAGTAATAATTTACTATGAATAATAGTTGAATAATAAACTTGGCATCTTTATCTACATAAAACACAGCTTCTTTATAGAATGCTGAAAAGAGGATAAAATTAGTGATCCATCCGATTAGAAGGAGGATTTGACCGAGGTAATAATTTCGATAGTTTCTATAATATTTTTTTTTGTCTTTCACACATTTAGCCTTCCATTTCTTTAAATAATCGCTCAGGTTGTTCGTCGCCTATATACTGATAATCAATACGTAAACCCCTTTAAATGCATAGTATTGACCTTTTCAAGGTCTTTCTTTAAAAATTGATTATTGTAAAACTTTTTCGCTTCTATTTTCCAACAAAAATCGTTCATTTTTTGAATAAGTAAGCAGATATCCCTTTGTTCGAATAATTTCAATTTCAAAGTAAGTCTGTTCTTTTAGTTTATTTCTGATATGAAAAATGAAATTTGCTACGCGATACTTTTCCAACGCTTCTCCTGTTGAAGAACCATAAATTGCCTTATTGATTTCATGATAAGTTACAACGTTCTCTATATTTTCGTATAACAGCTCAATAATTTTGAATTCTTTTCGGGTTAGTGCTATTATTTTGTCATGAACTACTAGGCTTAGCTTGGTTGAGTCTAAGAAATGATGCTCAGGTATTTTTTTCAATTCTGTCCTGTTTAATAAATGATTTTTATAATTGAGCGCATTTTTTATTTTGATTCCAAGATCCTCAAACCCTTTATCTGACTCAACAATTTCTATTACTGAATTTTTACTCAAGTGAGGATACAATTTTGTCAGTTCAGAATCTTCTCCTTCGTTCAAAATCCAAATGAACAAAGAATCTTTTTCCTGTAAATCAATCAACCACTGAAAAGCTTTAACATAGTCAGATGAATTCTCTAAATGAATCACCAAACCATCTAATGATCCTATTTGCTCTTTTTCTGTAATTTCAATTAATGAGTAACTTTGTTCATCGAGAGCCTCTTTCAGCAGTAAACCTATGTTATCGTTCTGTTTAGAATCGTCACCGTTATGTAATATACCAATTGTATTTTCCATATGACGCCCTCCTCTTCAAATTTTTCTGCCATTTATTTTCTTGTTATATTAACAAACGAGAAACATCATTATAATGCTATTCATACCACTACTTAGAACATTTCATGACGGCAAACTTGACGGCTTAGGTTTTCGTATAAGTCAAATAGCATTGAATTATCGAGTTAATCTAAAATTAATTAAAGAAAAAATATTTTAAAGGTACGTTAAATGAAACATAAAAAAAGCCTATCTACTTTCCAAACGTCATAATTTTTGAAAAGTAGACAGACTAGCTTATTAAATTAACGGCTTTTCTTTTTTCTGACATAAAAGAATTCACATAAACATCTAATGTCATTTTAGTAGAATGATGACCCAGCAAGGCACTGATTGTGGCTATATTTACTCCCTTCTCTAAGCAACGAGTAGCGAAACTATGTCTCAGTTGATGAAAACGAATATTTGTAAACCGAAACCTTTGACAGATTGTTTTCAACCACATTGAAATAAGGCGTGGTTCTGCTGGTTTATTTCCTCCTAATACAAAGGCACCATTCATTTCTTGCCTTTGCTTAATCAACAGATTCCTGACATTCTTAGAAAGTGGGATGGTCCGTTTAGACGCAATACTTTTCGGTGTCCCTTCGATAACTTGTGTTTTTTTGTTTACACCATTAATAATTTGAATTCTCTGAATCGTGCGTTGTACTGTCAAAATATCGGATGAAAAATCAATATCTTCCCACTTTAAACCTGCGATTTCACCGATCCTCATTCCTGTTTCTAAGGCTAAAATAATCGCAAGCCCCTTGGGATGTGTTGCAGCTTTTTCTTTTAGTTCCTTTTGTTCTTGAGCGCTAATTGCATTTATATTATTTGGTGTTTTTTTAGGCAAAACAACATATTTACAGGGATTATCTGGGATCAACTCTCTTTTTACTGCTCCAGTAAAACAAGACATTAAGACTTGATAAACGATTCGAACAGAATTAGAAGACAGATCATCCTCTATTTTTTTGATCCAGTCATTTAAACTAGCCGTTGTAATTGTTTGTAAAGGTCTGTCACCTAAAAAAGGAAGGATATGTTTGGTCATTTTGTTTGTATAACTGGCACATGTGCTAGGCTTCAATTGTCCTTGTATTTCCGTTAGCCAGCAACTTGCCCAATCATTTAGGGTACCTTGATAAGCAATTGTTTTAAAGGTATAGTTATGTGAATACAATGCTTTCATCGTTAGTAGTCTTTCTTTTAAATCAGTGTATGTTTTATTATATATATAGCCGTATATAGCACTTCCATCACTCTTTCTACTTTTTATGTATCTTCCTTCCCAGCGACCATCTTTTCGTTTATAAATATTTTCACCTTTTCTTACCATAAATCATTTCCCCCTTCTTTTAATTTTGACGGCGATTTGACGGCTAATAAGAATTATCGTATAACAGCCATTAAAAAATAAGATATAAATGCTAATACGATAATTAAAATAATAAAAAATACAAAAAAACAGTATTGACAAACCGAATAAAACAATATATTATCATCTGAGAGAGCTAAACAAAAACTTTAATTACTTAGTTTTCTCGTTTGTTAATATAACAAGAATAAAAAAAATAAAATAACGAATAAAAAATGATTTTTAAAACAAAAAAATAAGCTATTTCCAAAATTATATTTGAAGACTATTTGAAACTTTGATTTCAGAGGTCTTTTTTTGTAATTATGTGTATTTTCCAAACTTAATCAATTGATCATCTAAATGTACTAATGAGATGTCCTTGTATTACTCTTTTACACCTTTTATTAATACAAGTTCTAGGTACATTTTGTTTATATTACACTATATGATAGTGGGTTTATCATTGCTACAGAGTTTTCAAGATACAAAAGAAGATCAAATATTCTCTCTTTAACCTCCTTTTCATCTCTGATATTCGATTGAGTTACAGGTGCTTAGTGTTTTTAATAAGATTGTAGGATGTAATTTTTTCTTGAATACTTCTGAATACTGCGAATACTGCCTAATTTAATTTCATCAACTCTAAGCAGAGCTATACGAAAAACTTTTTCTTATTGCTGCTTTATTAACATTTCAATCCGCTAGCTCTAGACAGAGCTAGACGTAATGCAGACCATACTCCTATATTCATTTTCCATCAATTTCAATCCACTAGCTCTAAACAGAGCTAGACTAAAATAGACCAGCCACCAACCATAACAACACGAGATTTCAATCCACTAGCTCTAAACAGAGCTAGACCTCCATATTGCAAAATCAAATAAGGCTGAACTACTTATTTCAATCCACTAGCTCTAAACAGAGCTAGACATAGTAGCGACCCTGTTCTGAGGACGATAGAAATTTCAATCCACTAGCTCTAAACAGAGCTAGACGTTACCCACAAATGATGTCCAAATACTGCCTAGAATTTCAATCCACTAGCTCTAAACAGAGCTAGACCTAAAGTCTCAGCAGTCTCTTTTAATCCTTCTCGATTTCAATCCACTAGCTCTAAACAGAGCTAGACCGCGAAATTGATAAAAATACACGACATATTTTTACTATTTCAAAAAAAGAGACTCTTACTATTAAATTTTGGTGAGAAAAGAAGCTTTTCAGAGGTAAAAAACACCTGTTTTCTGGTGCGAATCTCCCGGTATTTTTATGTACACTTTAGGTCCGCACCAAATTACTTCTCCTAAAATATCAAAGGCGCTTCTACATCAAAACTTTTCTTTGCCCCTACATGCTCTACTTTATTTTGATAATTGTTCCCTAATCGATAAATACGTAAGCTATCTAATTCTTCGTCAATTAAATCAATCAGTTCTTTCTTCAGCTTAGTTAATTCAGTTGCATCAACAACACACTCAAAAACAGAATTTTGAACACGCTGTCCATAATCTTGGCACTTCTTTGCTACCTTCCTCAAACGACGAGTTCCATTCTTCGAACTTGTTGCAACATCATAAGTAATCAGCACTAACACACTTTTTCACCTACTTCCATAAAAAGGGCGGATAACCATCTAAATCATCTCTTAAAAATCGACTTAATAACAGAGCTTGAGTATAAGGAATTAATCCCCAATTGATTTTCTCACCTAAAAAGGGGTGCTGAATTTGCTCTTGTTTCTTTTCTTGCCATTTTTGAAAGAATCTTCGCCTACCATCATCAGTCAAAATCACTGCACCGCTTTCTTTTTTCACAAAATCCTTTTCTGTCACTATTCTTTTATTGATTAGAGTTAAGACAAAACGATCCGCATAGATTCCTCGTAGCTCTTCCATTAAATCTAAGGCTAAAGAAGCCCTTCCAGGACGATCTTGGTGCATAAATCCGACATAAGGATCAAGTCCAACAGTTTCCAATGCAGCAGCACATTCTTGCGCTAACAAAGTATAAGCCAAAGAAAGCATAGCATTTACATTATCCAAAGGCGGCCGACGATTTCTACCATAAAAACCAAAATCACTTTTTTGCTGTAAAATCATTTGGTCAAACAATAGAAAATAACGATTTGCGGCTTGTCCTTCGATTCCTCGTAGCGATTCTAAATCTCCAACTTGGCGAATCGCTTCAATGTATTTTTTTAATTCTCTGGAAATTTGTTTAAAACGCTCAACATCAATTCTCATCGGATTTTCTCTAGTCATTCGTTCCAACATCCAACGTTGATTGTACAATTTACCAATAATAAAATGACGGGCAATTTCCAAGCTCTCTGCTTCACTATCCGATAGACGATATTGCTTTTTCCGCAACGTGACATTTCCAGTTGTGCCACCAGTCACTCGACTGCCAAATTTACCAGAAGCCGTTAAAAAAGTTATGCCTATATTTTTTTCAGCACATTTGCGCATCAACGCTGGACTAGCACCTAAATAACCAGAAGTGATAATTGCTTCTATATTATGAAGCGGGACTCTATTTTTCTTTTCATCTATTTTGACCACAATATTCTCACCATCTAAAGCCATATATGCATCTGAGGATGTTATAAACAAGGTATTCAACAGCTTTTTCATTCACATAACCTCCGATCTAAATAGCCTTTGACTGTTTGAACATTCATTAATTTAGGTAAGCAAATATTTTGTAACGAACACTTTTTACAAAAATTACCAGTTTTAACTTTTGGTGTATAACGTCTTTGCCAGTATTGATGCATTTCCGTTATATTTTTTTGTAATTCTTCACGTAAAGCAGACGTGATTTCGATTTCTTCTCTACGTTTCGTTTCATGATAATAGAGATACCCTTTTGGCACTTCGCAAACGAGCATTTCTTCTAAACAAACTGCCTGTGCAGTTAATTGTAAGATATCACTTAATTCTTGTTTAGGCTTTCCATGTTTGTATTCAACAGGAATCGGTGAAAAAGTTCCTACTTCTCCGTTTAGAGGCACACCATTTGAATCTTGTACAAACTCCACCACATCACAGATTCCAGTAATTCCTAATGTTGGTGAATGGATCGGCAATGCGCGAACAATCAAGCGATTTTTGCGTTTTTCTCTAATTGTTGGCTGATCGGCTTTTTCATGTAAATATTGCCCTTCCAACGTTAAAACATTTTCTTGCCATTGCTGCTCAATATGAATCAAGGCCCATTGACGACGGCAAAACAGAAAATGCTGAATGCCTGAAATCATTAAATAATCTTGTTCATCGTACATATTATAGCCCTTCGATGACGTTTAGCTCTATTCCTTCTAGTGGTTCCACGGTTACTTTGTAATCGTCAAATGATTTTGCACGATCAACTTCAGGAATTTTTTCGATTTTTACAGAACGGTGAACTTTCGCAGATGATGCTTTGCCCATTTTACTTGGGTGTTCCCACCAGTAAACCTTTTCGACTGCCATACTGCCATCTGGACGAGCGGATGATGCATCGTTTTCGAAAAGAGTCGTTAGGGCTTCTTTGATTTTTTCTGCATCAGCTTCGGTAAAACCTGTTTTTTCGGCTAGTTGGACGTTGATACTGCCGTTGAAGACATAGATGCCAAAATCTACGAAATGTTTGGTTCCCATGGTGTCTGAGCCTTTTTTATCACCAGTAACAGAATTCACACTTTTTGTAATTTGCATCGTGTTGATGTCAATTGGATCTATACTCACAGCTGTTTGTATCGAAACCGGTCCACGAACACCAACAGACAAATCAGAGCCTTTAAAAGCAAATACTTGTCCAAAACTTCTAGTATCCATAAATGTTTTACAAGCGACTTCTGCGTAACGATCTGCATCTTTTTTCTTGTCTTTAATGATTGCTTCTAGTTCTTCGACTGCATCTGCTCGGTCTTTCAAACTTTTAAATCCATCATCTGCACGGTCATCAGACTGAACAAAAATATGTTCACCTAAGTCTTGCAGTCGATTACGAATTTTACGTTTGATTGCAACATCTGATATTTCACCAAAACCATCAAAATTTTGTCGTGGGCGATTCCCGTTTAATGGATCACCGTTTGGGTTGGCATTTGTTACTGAAACAATTACTTTAAAATCAATTTTATTTTCTAGTGTACTCATTGCTTATTCCTCCGTTTTATCTTTTTTATTTTCTAGTTCGTATTTCTGACTATAGTACCCTAATAGATACTTACCATTTAGATGTTCATCATTATACTGACTTATTTCAAATTTATTTCCTATTTCTTTCAATATATCTTGAAATTTTTTACCATTTCCCCACAATCTAGATTGATAAGGGATTAAATTTTGTTGAATAATTTTCCAAGTAGTTTCTGGATGCATACTAAAAGCGTTCATATAGCGAATTGCATTTGTTTGTCTACTTCCCAACTTCCCATTTGCTGCTAAGGCATCTTCCTCTAATTTATCTGCTACAGCTAACATTCTGCCAAATAAATAACTTCTGTCTGTCTCATTTTTATCTAACGCCACATTTCTTTCCCCCTTTTTGAAATTAAAGTGTTTATTCATTACCGCACACGCAATGCTCAACGTTTTTTGCCATTCCCAATTTTCCATACCAACTGGATTGGATGCCCGTTTTAATAAACTTTGAACAATATTTTTAGGAATCATTCGACCATCTATAACGCAAGGAAATAATTGTTCCACAGTGTTTTTAACTAAGGTTTCATTCCCTCTTGCACCGTAAACTGCTTCTGCAATATCTCTTAGCGCAGGTGCGCCCCAAAACGTATACCGCTGCTTATTCTTACTACCATAAGTATGCCGCCAAAAACACGTTTGATGCCACTGCTCAAAGCGTTTAAAATAGTCCACATGTTGAATTGAACGATAATATAAAATCCCCATCCGCCCAGGTGTTGCTGCATCTAAAATCATGATATAAATAGGTGCATCACGAGTTAAATCCTTTTGATACCCTCTCATTGCTTGTTGAAATAATTCTGCAAACTGTTGTGCTGTTGTGTCTGCAGTAACAACCTCGGTTTCTTCTGGAAATAAATTTGCAAATACATCCATACTCGATTCTTCTGGTGATGGAACAGCCAATTGCGTTTTACCCCAAACCAAAAATACACGCCCGTCTAAAATAAATCCTTGCTTACCAACCAACCATTTCAGCGCATTATGTGCTTTTTGTGAAGCCTCATAACTAATCATTGCTACTTGGTTTTTATCTGAAAATCTACCTCTAAATGTAAAATTTTGTAGATCATTTCCTGAAACAATTTTGGCCATGTCTCCGCCGTAGCGAACTTTTGATGGATGATTTTCAGTAATTGGCAATTGTTGCCCCGTCACATAATCTAACCCCGCTTCTGGAAGATTCTGACTATAGTACTGAACATAAGATTCAATCACAGATAAATCTTGCCACACTTCATCGGTTATTATTTCTGCATCATACACAGAAAAACGAACAAATGTTGAAAATTGATCGCCAGCAAGAACTGAAAAAATCTCTGGTTTTTCTCCAAATTCAACTTCCAATTCTTTTTTCCATTTTGGAATGAGTTGGTGATCTTTAGCAAGTAATACTCGTTCTTCAACCAGATCGCTGATTAATGTTCCTTTTTCTAAATAGGTGAAAATCGCTTGTACTTTTGGATGGGCTTCTGGAGACTGACACCACTCCCTAAGGTTTCCCATGTATGTTTCATACGAATTATTCCCTTTTTTGTAAATACCACCATAAGATTCAAAATCACCAGCTACATACTGCAAGCCATCATGTATCCCGTGCGGTGTCGGTTTACTTGTTCGTCCTGCGGATTCAATCGTTACCGGAATCACAGTTGGCGCATCTTCTTTAGGAATTACTTTCGCTTCATAAAATTCTCCTTGAGGTGTTACTCGAACTTCAATTTGGGCATTTTGATAAGCATGAGCAACTGGTAAAAGAACGATTTCTTTTCCCCATGATGTTCTAATCGGTTTTCCAACTAAGTCTTGATTTGCTTCGTAAGTTTGATATAGGTCATACAGCCAACTCATTCCTCCCCCTCCAATACTTCAGTTAATTGATCGACAGATTCGATTTTATTAAAAGTGAAAGGTTTCATCTGCATGCTTTTTAATGGTCTAATCAGTTCACATGTTTCAGGACGTAGAAAATGAATCACACCATTCTCCATAATCGGTTGCCATAACCGAACTGCTAATTCATCTTTTCCAGTTTCATCTGGATAGGATAATCCATGAACCATCGTTCCAAAATGAAGTTCCCCATAATGATCGTAAAAGCCTTCTGACTCACCGAAATCTACAGGTTCTACGTAGCCTTGGCATTCTCTAGTACCTAGGAAAATATCTCTTCGGCCTCCCGCTTTGATTGCTCGTTTTAAAATTTGAAAATGCTTATGTTCATTCCAATCTTGTTTTAAATCTGGTCGATATTGATTAAATTCAAAATGCACCTTCACTTCATAACACGGCTGTTTTAAATACGTGTAATAGGCTAAATCACTGGCGCTACTATCATTGTATTTCATAGGACGAATGCCTTTTGATTCCATTTGAATAGGATTAACAATCCGAACTTCGTCAACATAATACGTAATACTCGGCTTCCAATAAATCGACTCTGTGATTCCTTTTAATGCCTGATATGTGGGTACTTGATAGGTCATTTTTTCCCCACCCATTTTTGTGACAGGATCAGTGAATAACGCATACTCACCATAAACTTTGAAACTTACCTGATTTCTCACTACTCTTCCTCCATTCATTAAAAAATAAGTTCGTCACTTGCTGCTAAAGCTGTTGGATCAGTTCCAAATTCATTTGAATATGAATTTTCGGTCAAAGCAAAAATATTCCCATTATATAGAGGAAAAATAGCTCCGTTTTTGTTCAATTCTGTTATTTCATAGTCAAATAAATTCACCATGTATTGTTGTGCTTCTTTTATTAACGGTACAACCTCATTCGGGGATAATTCGCCATTCAAATCTTCGATGATTCTTGCTCCTTGGGCATTGTCTTTTTTATAAGGGACAAGAACGGATGTCGTAAAATCTTCGATTACTTCAAAATGATGACCTATTGTTTGAGGACTACTACCTAATACTAATCCCAATTTTTTCCGATGCTTGTCAAGATATTGTTGAGAAGCATTTTTTTGGTTCCCAAGCAAGGAAAATAACGTTAACGAACTTTTTTTGACGGGATACACAAGCTCATTTTCAATCTTTTCATGATTATAATAACGTTCAAAATAGCTAGTTTGTGCTTTAGCGGAAAGTAATTCTCCGTCATATAATCTTGGTTGCTCATTATTATCTTTTATCATTCGTTCTGTCACTTCTTTTCCCACCGAAATTTCTTTTAAACGGGAGAGTTTTTCAAGTTCTGATGAAACATTGACAAGATAAACTGCTTGTTTTCCAGCTTCTCCATTTCGATTACAACGACCTGCCGCTTGCGCCATTGAATCTAATCCTGCTGTAGAACGAATCACTGACTCAAAACTGATATCTACCCCTGCTTCAATCAGTTGTGTTGTGATGCATACTATTTTTTGATCTTTTTTAGTATTTTTAAGTTGCTTTCTTAATTCTTTTAGAATATCTTTTCGATGAACTGGACACATCGCTGTACTTAAATGAAAGATTTTTACATTACTAAGTGAACGTTCTTTTAATTCTTGATACATTTTCAGAACAGCTGATTTTGTATTTAATATCATTAACAAACTATTTTTTTCTTCCAAAATTTCCTGACCAAAATCAGCTAACTCGTTTAATGACCACGCGCCATTTTTCAGTTTTCCTACAAGATCTACACGCTTAAATGACTTCTCTATCTCCGATAAGTTTTGAATCATCTCACCATCTTTTTCAAGTTCTTTGGGTAATTTATCTAATGAAGGTTGTGTTGCGGTACACAAAACACTGGTTGTTTGTCCGTGATTTTTTAAATAGTTCAAAGATTCCGTAAACATATGAGTACATTTGATTGGAACGCCTTGTGCTTCATCAAAAATAATCACTGCATTTTGTAAATTATGAAATCGTCTTGGATTTCTAGTCCCACGACTATAAATAACGTTAAGAAACTGTACCATTGTTGTAAAAATGATTGGTGAATCCCAATTGTCTTTCATTAATTCCTGCGTTTGTTCTAATGACTCTGATTCATCTTCTTGATCTACTCTTTCTTCTGTAAATACATTGGAATGATGTTCTAGGATATGCTGGTCATCCTCTAGGATATTCCGCACGACTTGAGCATTCTGTTCAATAATTGTAGTGAACGGGACAACAAAAATAATTCGATCTTTGCTATGTTGAAGAGCATGGTTTAAAGCAAAACGTAAACTTGCTAACGTTTTACCTCCTCCAGTCGGGATCGACAGACTATAGATTCCCGTTGGTTGTCCAGCGAAACGCTTACATGTTTCAGACATTTCTGTTCGTAACTGATTGATAGCTGTTTTCGGTACGGATTTCTCCAATTCTTCGATATGCTTTTCTAAATGTTGCTGATAGTTTTTCAGTAAAGTGTGCGTATCTACTTCTACACTTTCTTCTTCTCGATGTGCTTCAAACAACATGGTGTTGGTTCGATCTGCATCAAGTAAACAGCTATAGACAAATTTTAGTAGAAAAAAGTAAGCGTGTTCCGTTTTTATGTTTTGATGAAATTGTTCGATTTCTTTACTCGCTACTCGTAAATCACTCTGAAATTCAGCTTCTGATTTTACCTCTTTAAAAAATCGTTCTTTCATTAAATCATACTCTGGAATTGTTTTTTCTACTACTCGTTCTAAATAAACAGAGCGCATATCGTCTGGTTTATAAAAATCTTGTAGCCCATTACTACTATGATGGGAGATAATCGCGTCGCCAATAATTTCAGCTAGGAATAATTGAAATGGATTCACTTCTTCTTGATGTAAATACTCAAACAGTAACTTACCGCCAGCTGTTGAATGATCCACACTACCTCGATTAACGCTGTTTGGGTCTTTTACAGCTTGTCTTAAATAATATTGAAATTCGTCAGAGTACTTGCCGAAATCATGAAGAAGACCAGCTAAATAGCAAGTCTTTTCTAAATTGAATTTTTTCCCCCAGTGACCACTTAGTTTTGCGCTATTTTTTAAATGATTTTTTAATAATTGCTCTTCTCCATCCAATTCCCTAATATGTGCTATAAACATACCAAAACTCCTTAATTGTCGTCTAAATGTCTTAAATGTATTATATCATTTCACAAAAAAATAGCGATATTTTTTTCAATATCACTTCTTGTTTTTTCTAACGATAATCTGCCAAACAACAATGCCAATAATTAAAATCACTAGGACATATCCTTCTATATACATTGTGACAACTCCTTTTAATTCTTCTTTTATGTATTTTGTTCTTTGTAAGAAAAATCCACTGTTCTATATCATTTTATCGTTTAAGAAAGAAATAGTCAACATCAATTTAACATATATCGACTAAAAGAATTTTTTACACAAATTTTTATGCTATAATATTCTGTAAACACTGATTAATTAATGTCGTAATCTATAGTAAATTTTAGAATGCGTGGATTGAAATTTTTAAGTATTATGTCTTTGTACGTAACTACAAGGAATAGCCTGGGATAACTACTATCCAGGCTTTTTTTGATTTATTTTTGTTAAATAACAGTAAGAAAAAATAACTCAGATATTTAATGTCTCTTCTAAATAAAAAACAATAAGCCATTGAGCTCATCTCTTTTATGCGATACATATCTACATCACAAAAGAAAGAGCGAGCATTTTAGCTTAATAAACAAAAAATAATCGACCACTCTAAAAAAAGTTTTGTTATTTTTCCTTATATATAAGGAGCAAAAATCGGGTGTTATTTAATCTCTTTCCACAAAAAAATTCGTTGTGAACAAGCCACTCTTTCTGTATAATAATATTCATAGGATAGAAATAACTAACATTAAAAATAAATAAATTGGCTCTTCGTGGTCTGGCGCCAACCAAACCAGAAGCCTTGTTTAAACAGTAGCACCTGTCAAACAACTTTGCCAATAGCGTAAGGATCGATCTATTTTTGTTGTACACGTCTATAGTGACGACACATTTTATAGTTTCTTTATCTTGCCTATTTGTAGACGATTACAGGTCACCTGTGGATCGTCTTTTTTTATTTCTATCCTACAAATTTGAGACGAAGAAGAACTTTCAGGGGAACAACGTTCATTTTATTCACCTTGTACTTTTCATCATCAGCTCTGTCTTATAGCCAGTCGCAGTCCTTCAATTCTTAGAGCTTTAGCTTTTAGAAATTGATGCGATCGAAGCGACAGCGTAGTGATTCAAAGCAAAAAAGGCACTTCATTGTTCGGCGCCAACCGTTCAATGAAGCCCTGAATAGAAAGTAGCACCTCTCTATCCAAGTTGCCCATTTACCAGTACCGTAGCACTAGCTTCTTTATTGTACCTAATTCTTGTAAGAATTTCTAGACACTTTTTGAATTTTTCTCTGGTTACACAAAGAAGTTCCCAACATACTGGCATAATTCAACAATAGAGACGGACAGCTTTCCCCTTTTTCTTTCGCTCTACATACAAAAATCAAACAAAGAGAAAAGGAGAATTACCATGAAAAATTCCGTCATCTGCATTAAAACTGTCCCGTATCAAGAGATTCTAAATCTTCGAGATTCACTGGAACGTTTAGAATCTTGGAAAGAACCATTGGAAGTTCTTGAAAAATATTTTACCAATCCAACAACACCAATCAATAAAAAACAGGTCGTTAAACAGTATTACGCTAGTGCCAAATTGTTTGAAACATTTAATAAAGAATTTAAGTTATTGATAGCAGAGTCGCAAAAACAATTGGCTATTATTACACAAAATCAAAATAGTTGATTAAAAAAATGAAAGGAATCATCTTTTGCGTATTTAGATAGTGTCAGGAACAAAAATATGATTGGACTATTTTAAGTCACATTAAAAATGGGAGGGATTATTTTGGATTTACTAAAAGCAACAAAACAAGGAGAGAGAATTGTTATTATCTTTCCAAAAAAATTAGCTATAAAAGAAAATCAAGAATTCTACTACTATAAAAATAAAGAAGAGATTATTTCATTTATTCCAAAATAGAACGTCTTTCTCGCGAAACAATTCATTAAAAATTTTAATAGGCGCTTGTTTTCAAGTAGTTTTTGTATAAAAGCGAAAGACCTAGAAATGAATACTATTTCTAAGCCTTTCGCTACTATTACTGATAAAGAGTTTTCCTATGCAAAATCACTGTGATAAAAATCGTTATTGTCTTGTTCTATCACAATAAACAACCTGTCCACTTATCATTAAATAAGCTCCTGCATCATTTCAGCATGAGAAATACTTTCGTCATTTATTTGATGCTTTTTCATCAGATTATTGTATGTTTCTAAATCAATCTGATTTTCTAAGCTTTCCAAAATTGTTGTCTTAGCAAGTTCAGATAAGGATATCTCTTTAGAGTTAGCCAGCCTTTGCATAAAATCTTTTTCATCGTTAGATAATCTAAATGACACTGTATTCATTCAGTTACCTCCTCTTCAAACATTCGTCTTACTGATTATCGTAATACATTTACATACATTTTTCAATTGTACTAAAACTACATTTTGGATTGTTCCGCTACTAATAAACACTTTACTTCTCAATCCCATAATCAATCTCAATAACCAAGTTGTCTCCATCTAAAAAATACTTGCCCGTACCTTGAATTCCTGAAAGTTCTTCCGTTCCAGTGTTCTCTTTTATCACTAATTCATTGTGCGGAAGTCCCTTTTCAAAAGTCCCTCGTTCTTCTAAGACAAACGTGCCTTTGCGACCTTTTAGCACCCCTTCAAAGAACAGATACCCTAAATAGGTCGCTTCTGATAGATGAGGGTTTTCTTGATTGTACTGCGAGTAATGCAATAAATAATCTGCTTTGAAACTGCCTGTGATTTCTTGTAAGGCTTTATACCAAGCAGAAGCTTTCGCCACTGGTTGTTCTGTTGGGATATCTGCCAATAATTCTTCCTCCCATGAAACAAGCTCAAAGGTACTTTTAGCCAACATGATCCTCACCAGCATTTCTTAGTTCTTGTTTGATCGCTTCATAGTAGCCTAACTTGTAAAAGTTATACCATTGTTCCACTTCTTTTTCAGACATTACTTGAAGTGCCAACAAAATTTCTCTTGCAAACTCTAAATGCCCGGTCCCATTGGCTGTAATCAGGTTGTTTGCCCTTATTGCTTGAACTTCTAAATAGTGATTCCCACCCGTATAACGCGCACCCGCATACTCTTGTAAGTCTTGTAATTGGTTACTTGTATGCTTGTCATCATTTAGGAACCCTAGACTTCCCAAATAAACAGTGGCATCACAAATGGCTGCGATCAAAGCACCTTGTTGTTCCGCTTTCGCTACTAAAGCATCGACTTCTTTTGCTTTATCCGTTCGCCAAGACTTTCCACCAATTAAAATCAGCGCAGCAAAATCTTTTTGACACGCCTCGGCAAACGTATAATCTGGTAATGTCGAAAAACCACCCATTGAATGAATCGCTTGTTTTTCATTTGAAACAGTTTTAACTGTGAACCCCTCTTGCTGATTCAAGACTGCTGCGATCGATGCTGCTTCCCAATCTGCATAATCTTCTAATAATACAAAAAACACTTCTGTCATGATTTATTCCTCCTTAATTTAAAAGCGAAGCGGGCTCGTTTAACTCTGACAGGAAAATAGGAAAATCTAACTGAGGTGCTTTTTGCCTCATTTAGATTTTATCTTTTTCCCGAAGACCTTCAATCCTTAGAGCTTTAGCTCTTAGGAATTGTTGAGATCGAAGCACAGCGTAGTGCTAGCCCGCGTAGCTAGATAACTTACGGTAACAACGTTCCGCTATGCTACACCTTGTACTTTTCAACATCTTAATAACAGGAGAAAGCAACGTTCCTTTCAGTCACCTTGTACCAATTAATATCAACTCATAACTTCGTTGTATTTCTTGGCATGTTTCAAATCAAAAGCGAAGCGGGCTCGTTCAGCTCCGACTGGAAAATAGGAAAAATCGATTGTGGTGCTCTTTACCACAAACTATTTTTATCTTTTTCCTGAGGAGCTAGCCCGCATAGCTAGATAACACATGGTAACAACTTCCCGATTTGATGGAAAAAGGATAAGCTAAGTACCTGTTAGACTTCATCATACAACAGAAGTGTGACAACTGATTGTCAGCTTTTG
This sequence comes from Enterococcus sp. AMC1252, assembly GCF_058216515.1. Taxonomy (NCBI): domain Bacteria; kingdom Bacillati; phylum Bacillota; class Bacilli; order Lactobacillales; family Enterococcaceae; genus Enterococcus; species Enterococcus sp. AMC1252. The sequence goes on along the minus strand of NZ_CM177097.1, from coordinate 600,423 downwards.
TAAAGAAAATACATTTCTTCGATTTTCGCTTTGACTGCTTCTACTATGCTCGGTGGTTCAATAACTCGTACTTTATCTTGTAAACGTAAAATAAAGTCTATTGATTTTTTATGATTTATCAGTGGAAATACAATCGTTCCAGTAACCGAATCCTTTTCATGCTCCTGAAAAAATTCTGCACCTAGTTTATCGACCAAGTATAATTTATCTTTTTGCTCATAAGTTAAGACGATTTGCTGAACATCTGGCGATACCCTCGCTTCTAAATAATCAATTTCAGACTCTCTGGTTAGCTCTACAGGGTCTAGTGGTCTAGGTTCAAATCGCTCCTCTAGCAGCGTATATGTTTGAATCCTTGTCAGTTTAAATAGGCGAAATGCCTTTCTTTTTAAACAAAAACCATATAAATACCAATGTGAAGCTTTAAAAATAAGCTTATAAGGCTCTATTTTACGTTCAGAATAACCTTTCTTGGAATGGTATTGAATCACAACGATTTGCTGCGTTGCTATCGCTTGTCGTAAATCATCCACTTTATTTTTCCCTTCGTTTGGTTTATACCAAGAAGATAAATCGATCAACAAATCACTTTGCGGTTGCTGTACCTTCGTATTCGGAGCAATTTTTGCCAACAATGGGCCGATTTCAGAGGAAGTTGAAATACTTTGAATGGCCGAAAGACCTGTCATGATCGTCGAAATATCCTCAGTTGAGAAAACATGTTTACTCACTTTGTAGCCAGCGATGATACCATAGCCACCTTGAATCCCTGAATAAGAAATAATCGGAATCCCCGCTAAATTCAAGGTTTCGATATCACGATAAATGGTTCGTTTAGATACTTCCAGCCGTTCCGCCAACCCTTTGGCGGTCATTCGGTCATTTTCCGTCAATAAATTTACCAGACTGAGTAAACGATCTATTTTCATATTTTCTCCTTTTTCACTGTATCTATACAGATAAAAAAAGAATCCACTTGCTAAATGCTCATCGATTCCTTCTTTCTTGATTTTTATATCCTCATTATACTTCGTAATTGGTTACCGTACAAATCGTACCAAAATTGAAATTTGTCTACGTGGCTTTACAAAATAATATTATCCTTCAAAATCTCCAGTTCCGTAATCACAATCTTCCGCTCTTGAATCTTAATCGCTCCTAAATCTTTCAACTGCTGCATCATTCGATTAACGCTACTAGCAGAAGTGATCCCACAAAAATGAGCAATCTCTTCATTTGTTACCACAAAATCAATCAATAATCCGTCATCTATTTGTACACCAAATGTATCATACAACTCATAAATCTGAGTACAAACTGCGCCAAATTTTCCATTCATCAACATCTGCTGCATTTTTTTCATCGAATACATCAAACGCACACGATAATAATCTTTCACATACATCTGTAGCTTTTTACTTTGATTGATATCTTTCCAAAACTGAACGCGATCGATTTGATACAACTCTGCCTGCTCTGATTCGATTCGAATGTTAAACGGCGCATCAATAAACTGAGAATATTCATCCCTCAAAAGTGAAACGATTTCCAAGCTATTGATATACCTAAGATTGAATTCTCGCCCATCTGGCGAAATAACACTGGTTTTGATAATACCGCTTTTTAAAATATAGGCATAACGGTCTTGTAACCCTTCATAAGTAAGGTACGTTCTCTTTTTCTTCACTACGACTGGAAACGAATGATCGTCTAAGTATTCTTGTAACACGTGGCTATCCATTTAGTAACTCCTCACCGTTTATATGAAAATTTTCTGTAAAAGCTATTCTTATTTAAGATGATAACACATCCCAAAGCAACAACAAATGTATATGACTTTTGTTGTGTTTTTTTGTTAATAACTTTTTGAAAAAACAAATCAGCATTTTTTTTAATGATTTTTTTCGTATAGTAGCTATACAAATAGTTTTCAGAAAAAAATTGTAATTTGCAATTTAACATTACCCTAACAAGAAAGAAGGAACATTCAACAATGACGGAACATTCAGAAGAAAAATTATTCAATAAAGGGTTTATCAGCATTACGTTGATCAACTTTGTGGTCTATCTTGTTTATTACTTATTGATGGTGATCATCGCAGTAATTGCGCAAGATACCCTTCATGCTTCATTAAGTCAAGCCGGTCTTGCCTCAGGAATTTATATTATCGGCACCTTATTTGCTCGGCTATTTATGGGAAAAATGTTGGAGTTACTTGGTAGAAAAGCGGTCTTACGCTATGGCGCTTTGTTTTATCTCGTCACAACGATTGCTTATCTCTATATTCCAAGTATCAGTATTCTTTATTTTGTTCGTTTACTCAATGGCTTTGGTTATGGAACAGTGTCGACTGCGACAAATGCGATCGTGACGGCCTATATTCCTAAATCAAAACATGGTGAAGGAATCAATTATTATGGACTAAGCACTAGTTTAGCTGCCGCAATCGGTCCATTTATTGGGATGGTTTTGTTAAATACAACGAGTTTTTATTTTATTATTTTGTTTTCAATCGTGCTTATTTTCCTGACAACGATTGCTTGTTTTATCTTCCCTGTAAAAAATATTCAATTAAGTGTAGCTCATAAAGCCAGTTTGTCACGCTGGACATTTGATAGTTTTATTGAAAAAAAAGTGCTATTTATTTCTTTTATTGCCTTTTTAATGGGGCTTTCTTATTCAAGTGTCCTTTCATTCCTTTCCTCTTACGCCAAAGTGATCGATCTAGTCAGTGCTAGCTCCTTTTTCTTTGTGGTCTATGCGTTGGTGATCACCGCCACTCGTCCAATGTCTGGCAGAATCTTTGATGCGCGTGGTGAAAATGCGGTGATGTATCCTAGTTTTATCTTTCTAACGGCTGGATTACTCTTGTTGAGCGTGACCACAAGTGGTTGGATGTTACTTGTTTCAGGTGGATTGATTGGTTTGGGTTATGGTACGTTTATGTCTAACGGCCAAGCAATTTGTTTAAAAGCTAGTCCCACTAGTCATCGAATCGGCATTGCGTTGTCCACTTACTTCATCGGTTTAGATCTTGGTTTAGGTGTTGGTCCTTATGTTTTAGGTGAACTACGAAGTTTTCTTTCTTTCCAAGGATTATACTTCGTTGCCGGTCTAATTCCGATAGTTTGCACGATTCTTTATGCCTTATTTTACCAATCAAAGGTCTCTACTTACGAAAATAAACTAAAAGAACAATAATACCAAATCTAAATAGGAGTGACAGGATGAATAATACAGATGAACATATACTTGAAATTTTACAACAAACTTTAACTAAAATAGATGAACTAAATACTCGCCTAGGTCATATTGAAAAAGACTTGGTATTGATTGACAAATACCAAGCCAATACTAGCCACTACGCAAGATCAATTGAATCAGCGATCGATAATAACAATATCATGGGTTAAAAACAATTGGAAAATAGGAATTTGATCTTCAAATTTGCTATTTTCTAATTGTTTTTTTTATTTTTTTGCTGTATATTTCAATTGATTACGTTTCACCTTGGGAGGTTAGAACGTTATGAAAAGTTTTTTTATGAAAAAAAGTGATGAGCAAAAATTTGATATTTTCAAATTAATTCTGTTTAGTAAAAATGGCCTCTCCGTCAATATGATTGCAGAAAAATCAAACTTGTCATTAAATCTGATTTACCGAAAGATCAAAGCACTTCGTGATGATTTGAAAGAAATTTTTCCTCATGAAGAAGTTTCTCTAATCAAAAATGATATTTTTTTTACTGCTCAGATAGGTAATCCTATCAATATAAGTTTCGTGATTGATTCCTTGAGACTCTACTATATACAGCATTCTCATGAATATTTGATATTCCATTCTGTATCTTTGAAATATTACGATAGTGTGGAATCACTCTCTCAAAAGATTAACTTAAGCGTTGCTCAAACCTATAAAAGTCTAAATGCTATTAATAGAGCTTTAGGCTATTTTCAACTTAAACTTAGTTTTTCAAGAGAAAAATCACAATCTAATTTCCATGGTTCAGAAATAAACATTCGATTGTTTCTTTTTTACTATTATTGGTCTGTTTTCAAAGGACTCGTTTGGCCCTTTAGAAAATCTTTAGAAAATCTAAAAAATATTAATATCGCTATAGATGATCTGTCAGGATCACAAAAAACCCGTTTAAACTATTATCAAACGTTAACGATATGGAGAGTCATATATCGGAATAAGCTAGTCGTTATTGAACCAGATTTTTTAGCTGTTATTCAGTTGCTTAATACAGTTCACCCAATTAAATTTGCACTTGATTTAAATCTTTCTGAAGAAGCACTTGTTCATGAGGAAAGCTATTTTGCCTACTTATGTCGAATTTTTATTTTTGATGTGGACACTATCAGTCAGAAAATAGAAACAGCAGAAGCCTTTATTCAATCAGACTTACCGATTTCTAAAAGTTGTACATTTATTTTAGATGGGCTTTATGCTGCCTATAATATTGACCCTAAACGTGAGGATTATCTTTTCTCATATCACTCAATTCTTCTTGCCCTAATCTCAATCACCTATATAAAAATAGATAATAGTGAACTGTTTGAAAATGATCAAAATCTTTCTAATTTAGGTACTGACTTTGCTGATTTTCCTCAAATGGAAGCCGAACTTTCAGAACTGGCAGAGAAATTATTTTCTGAAGCACCTTATCTAGATAATTTGACATCAAAAGGTTTTTTCACCTACATGGTTTTTTTATTTTATTTCATTCTAGATTGTTCTAAGAAATCGCAGCAGTTAAAGGTTTTTGTCCAATATTCAAAAAATCATGTTACTACTGAAGAAATAAAAAAGAGTCTAGCAGGTTTTTTCAATAACGACGTCATTGTATTTGTTTCCAACCTTAAGCAGTCAGATATCTTAATATCTGACTGCTATGAACAAGATTATCCCAGTGATAATTTTTTTTATTTTGATAATCCTTTAGATACAACAGAATGGCAAGCACTGATTAGTTACGTCAGTACTAAATTATATTCTACTATTTTCTATAAACAACTCTAATTTGATTTTTTATTATCAAAAAAAAACAATCAGTGAGGAGTCCCCGCTGATTGTTTAGTTTTAAAATGCTGGTGTCAATGTTTCACTATATTTTGTTTCTAACAACTCACGAACTTTGTCGCTAGTCATAGCTTTTTTTAATGCTTTGATTTTATCGGACTCCTTATTATCTTCTCTGGCAACCAAACTGATAGCAAAACGATCATCTACTTTCTTCTCCAATAAAATCGCATCTTTTGGTGTTAATCCAATTTTAGCAATATACGTTGGATAGTTGTAGATCATTGCAATATCTTTTTCGTTATACGCTTCTGCTAAGTTTAATAAATCAACAGATACCCACTCAAACTTTTTAGGATTTTCAATCACATCTTTGATTGTTCCATTAAAGCCCACACCTTCTTTTAATTTGATTAAACCAGCATCATCTAAAATTGCAAGGGCACGTCCCTCATTAGAAATATCACTTGGTAATGCAATTTTCACACCATCTGGGAGGTCTTCGATATCTTTGTAGTCTTTTGAATAAAAACCAACTTTAGCATTGTAAATTTTTTGTACAACCACTAAATTACCATCTTTTTCTTCATTGAATTTTTGCATAAATGGTTCATGTTGAGCAAAGTTCGCATCAATTTCTTTAGCATTTAAAAGTTCATTATATTGAATATTATCATTAACTTGAACCAGCTCTACTTTATACCCATCTTCAATATTTTTACCTGCCAACTCTACTACTTCAACAGTTGATGGTATATGAGAAGCAACTTTGATTACTTTGTCTTCTTGCTTCTCTGCATCCGTTTGCTTTTTCTGTCCACCGCATCCTGCAACCACTAGACCTGCTACTACTAACATGCTAATCAATAATTTTTTTTTCATAATTTTGCTCCTAACTACTATTTTTTATTTATCTTTTTAGATAACCAACTACCACTAAACTGAATAAAACTTACGAATATAATCATAAGAACGATGGCTGTATACATTACCACATATTCATAACGCTGATAGCCATAACGCAGTGCAAAGTCACCTATCCCACCGCCACCAACTACACCCATAACCGTTGAATAAGAAACCATACTGATTATAACTGAGGTTAATGACAACACTAAGCCCGCACGTGCTTCAACATAAAGAAAACGAGTGATCAGCTGAATCTTTGTTGTCCCAAGAGATTGAGCCAGCTCTAAAATATCATTTGGTATTTCTAAAAGTACCTGTTCCACAAGTCTGGCATATATAGCCACTGCTACAAAGCTTAAAGGTAACGAAGCAGCGTAAGTCCCAAAAGCAGTCCCTAATACTAATCGAGTAAATGGAATCATGGCTACAACCAATAAAAGAAAAGGGAAGGAACGCACAATATTAATGTAGCCATTTGCCAATATTCCTATCCACCGATTGGACTTAGTTGGCATTTTTTTTGTTAAATAAACAAATGTTCCAAGTGGTAAACCTAGTACAACTGCTGCAATAATCGAAATCAAAATCATTATGCTACTTTCTGATAACGCTTTATTCAATTCCGGAAGGTAGTAACTAATTTTATTTATATACGATGTCATCATCCTAAATTCTCCCGTACTCTTTCATAATAAGAGCTAAACTGCGACGACTGTTGACTTTTTTGAATTGCTAGTATATCCAACACTTTCCCTTTTTCTAGAATCGCTGTTCGATTGCATAATTGTTTGATTAAATTTAGCTCATGGCTAACAATGACCATTGTTGTTCCAAACGTTTCATTGATTCTTCGCAACAATTCCAGAATATCGTATGCATTTTGACCATCTAAAGCAGATGTCGGTTCATCACAGAGTAAAATTTTTGGCTGTGTGATCAATGCTCTGGCAATCCCTACGCGCTGTTTTTCACCACCACTAAGCTGACTAGGGTAATACTGCCCTTTATTAGATAGGCGTACAAACTCCAGAACTTCTTGAACTTTTTTTTGATCGTATGCTTTATTCAACCGTAAAGGAAGTCCAATATTTTCATTCACAGTTTGGTTGTAGAGCAAATTGAATTGTTGAAAAATCATACCAATTTGCTTGCGCCTTTGCCGTTTTTGCCTCTCATTTAACTGCATCAAATCAACACCAGAGATTTTAACAGCTCCTTGGCTTGGTTTTTCTAATGTGTTGATCATTCGCAGTAACGTAGATTTACCAGAACCACTTTCGCCAATCACCCCAAATATTTCATGTTCTTGGATTTGAAAATCAACATTATCTAATGCCTTAACAACTGATCCATTATGATTGTAAAACTTCGAAACTTTATCAAATGTAATCATTTTAATTCCCCCAACTTAATCTACCAGCAACTGAACAAATTCAGCTGTAGAAACATTGCTAAAATAGTCACCTATTGTGGTGTCAGCTAGCACTTTCTTAATTGCGTCCTGTTTATATTTACATCCAATCAACAAATCTGTTATTTCCTTCGTGTCTTTTTGGCCAAAGTAATCGCCATAAATTCTGATAGCTGAAATTCTGCCTCTTTCTACAGAAATATTCGCCTCTATGAGTCCACCTTTAAATTTTTCTTCTCTTTTGATTGTATAATTAGGCTCCTCGCCAAATACCCAAGTCTCGTTTCCATAAATATCTGATACCAGTTGATCGATTGCTTGTTCATCTTCTTGGGTTAAACAATATTCTCTTGTTTTAATAGCCTCCATTGTTTCAGCTTCAAATAAATGTAATAATAAACGATCACGAAAATCTTCAGTAGAAATCCCTTGATATTCTTTATCCAAGTAAGGTTTTAGATTGGTCACTCGGCTTCTAACGGACTTCGTCCCCTTAGAGGCTAACTTTTTTTCAGAAACAGTTAGTACCCGACTGACTTTATCTAAGTCAACATCCAACATTAATGTTCCATGCGAATACATTTTTTTATTTTTCGTATACATGGCATTGCCAGAGAATTTTTTCCCATCAATGAGTAAATCGTTTCGACCACTAATCTCAGCACCTACAGCCCCCATCTCATGTAAAGCATCAATGATTGGCTGAGTAAATGACTTAAAATTACCAAACGACTCATGAGCAGCATCCACAACAAAACTAAAACTTAAATTACCTAAATCATCATAAACTGCACCGCCACCAGATAGCCTTCTAGTAATAGTGATTTGGTGTTCCTTGGCATAATTTAAATCAACCTCTGCACGTACATTTTGATTGCGGCCAACAATGACACATGGTTTTTGAATGTAAAATAATACCAGTGGCTCTTCAAATGATCGTTGATTCAACAAATATTGTTCTGTCGCTAAATTCCGACGAATATCGTGAGAGGGCATAATAACATAATACATTGTATTCCTCTTTTCTTATTATCTATGCTTGTAAGATTTTTCGTTTGTTCTATAAAAGTGCTTTCAATATAATATCCTGAAAATATCTGATAATTCCAACAATAGATTTAGTCTATCATTCTTAATTATAATATTACATATATTTGCTCAAAAAAGCTTTATATTATAAGAATAAATCATATTTTATATAACAGAATTTCCGATTTAGAACAGATTTTAGTACACAATAGAAGTAATCAACATACTCTAATGATATGTATAAACAAAAAAACAGCACGACAACCAGAAGTATCTCTGATTATTGTACTGTTCTCCAGTTTCAAGCTATTCAGCTGTTAAGTGAAAATCTCAGAATAATAAGCGAGATTCGTTTTTCACTATTTTTTTTCGACTAAGCGAATTTGAACAGCTTCCATACGTAATGACTTACCAGTTGTTCCAGCTGTTGCACCGTTTGAAACATATTTACTCCAGCCTTTGTCTTTAGAATGTGCTCGATATTCAACATCATATCTCTTCGCTAACTCGCCAGTTAGTCGGATTTGGATAGCTTCCATTTGCAAAGATCTGCCTGTCGTACCAGCTAAAGCTCCATTAGCTTTGTAACCTTGCCAGCCAATATTACGAACGTGAGCACGGTATTCAATACCACCTTCGATTTTCTTAGCTGATTCAGGCATATCCACATCTGATAAATTCAGTTTGACAGCTTCAAGAGCTAATTTTCTACCTGTTGTCCCAATAATTTCATTGATATCAACAGTTTTTTGCCAACCTATTTTGCTAACATGTCCTGTTCCTTTGATGTTTGGCGCTACTTTTTGAGCGTCATCTAGTTGTTTTTGTAGTTTAGCTTTTGTATCAGCATCGCGAATTTTTTCGATTGTTTTCGCAGCTTTATCAAAGTCTTTGGCTTTGATTTGCGCTTCTGCTAATTCAATCAAAGGTTTGTCGTGAACAAGATTGTCTGCTTTTACTAATGCTTCAACTTCTTTTTCAACAGCTGCTTTAGTTGTTAATTTAGAAATTTTTTCTTTAGCTGCTGTTTTTTCTTCGATTGATAGGTTTTCTAAAGCATCGATTTGTTTATTTGCAGTAGCCTTCGCTTCTGTCAATGCAATACTATCATTAAGTTTAGTTTGATATTTTTTCCGAGTGGCATCTGATTTTAATGTGTTGATTTCTTTTTGAGCCTCAACATACGACCCTGAAGCAATTAGTGAATCAATTTTATTTGTAATTTCTTTATCGTATATACGAATACCTTCTGCTTTTGCAGCTTCATAAACTTTTACAGCTTCAGCTTTATCTTTAGCAGCAGTAACTTCAGCTTTATAAGCATTTTTTTGTCCTAAAGACAAACCTGGTAGTTCATCAATCGCATTTTTAATAACATCTTTGTAGTTATCTGCTGCATTTGCTACTTGACGATCGCGAATCAGTTGTCCTATCTTCTCACCTAATGTAGTAACTTCGTCTACTGATTTGCAATCAAAAGTTTGCGAGATAAATTGTTTTTTCTCAGCATCTGTTAAATCTGAATAATCCTTGATTGCGCTAATAAGAGTATTTTTCGCTGTATCCAATAAAACTTTTTCGGCTTTAATCTTGTCATCAGCAGCTTTCGCTTTATTAAAGACATCGTCTACTGCAACTGTATCTTTAGCCAAGCTGATTTCTGCTTTATATCCATTTTTCACTTCTTTTGATAAAAACTCTAGAGCATCAATTGCTGCCTTTTTATCTTCTTTATATTTTTCAAAATCTTTTGCTGCTTCATTTGCTATAGCATTTCTTCCATCCAAATCTTTAGCTAGATTCAATGCTGCACTGATTTGTTCCACAGTAGTCGCTTTTTCAATATCTTTGAATGCTGCAGTCCTTTCAGTAACTGTTAAGTTCTCTAATTTATTGACAGCTTCTTTTGCTAATTCTTTTGCCACTGACAGTTCATCAGTTGCAGTAACTCCAGCTTGATAATCAGCGTAAATAGCTTCATTCATAATCTCTGTGATCTCAGCTGAATTTTCTGCATCATCAATCTGTCCTTGGTAAAGCTCTTTATCATCATCTGACAAGTTTACAAAGTCGTTGATTTTTGATTTTGCCGTTTCCTTTTCTTTATCTAATTGAGCGGCAGCATCACCACTTTTGGCCAAAGCTAACCAATTTGCTACATCAGCTAGGTTAGAAGCTGCGTTCACTTTTTCTATCATGGTATCTTTATTAAGTTTTGGTAAATTTTTCAAAGCATTGATTTCTTTAACTGCTTGTTCTTTAGCAACAGTTAATTCTGCTTCATTTTGCTCTTTCCATTCACGGGCAGCTGTTTGTGCTTCAACAACGATTTTTGCTATTTCTGTAGAATCTTTTGCTAATCTGATTGATTCAAGATAATTATTCTTGCGAACACCATCTAATTCTAATCCAGTAACCAAATTTTTAGCAGCAGTTCTAGCTGCTTCAGTATCTTTTTTCTCGATTTCCTTAGCTACGACAAGAGCTGTCCACTCAGCTTTAACTACTTCAAGCGCTTCTAGTGTCTTAGCAGCATCTGCGCTTGCAGTAAAGCTTTTCACCTCAGCATCTGTAATCAAGTCGTTGGCTTTCTTATCATTCAAGATGGTTGTTTTCAAAGTAGTTTTTGCTGTTTTTAATTGCGTCGCAAGATCACCATCAATAACATCTTGAATTTCTTTATCAATAACCTTTTCTAACGCAATTAATTTGTTCAAGGTTGTATCATTTGCTTCTGTTCCTTCTGCGTTAATCATAGCTATTAATTCAGCATATTTCGTTGAATCAATTGTTTGAATATCTTCTGCTTTTGTTTTTAACTCAGCAATTTTTTCAGTGATCTTTCCAGCTAAAAGAGTCGTATTTTCACTAGTTGCAGCAGCTACAATGCTGTCAATTGCCTCTTTAGTTTCAACAGCGTCAATTTGTTTAACATAGTCTTGCTTTTTAAGTTCTGAAAGTTGAGTCAAGGCATTTACCACTGCTTTTTGTTCTGTTCTGTATTGTGGAATGTTCGCTAGGGCAGTGTTTTCTGTTACTGCTTGTTCAACAATTTCATTTGCAGCAATCTTGATATCCGCTAATTTAGCATCATATGCTTCTTTAGCTGTCGCATAATCACTAGTAGCTAACTTGTTGTTATATACTGTTACTAACGTATCCAAGCCAAGTGCTGTAATACTGTTGATGTAAGTGGTTTTAGTAGTGTCAGATAAAAAGCTCAATGCATTGATTTTTTCAGCATACTCAGCTTTCTCATTTATAACGGACTGCTCTATGTCAGCTTTACGTGCATCTTTGAGAGCTGTATCGATACCAGCCTTGTCCGAAGCATCCTTAACAGCTTTAACATACTGAGCTTTAGCATCTGTAGTTAGTGAAACCAATATTAAAATATTATTTTCAGCTTCTGTTCTCAATGCATCTAATTCACTATCACTTACTTGTACTGTTCGAACATCTGATTCAGTCTCTGTCACTGCCAAAGCAGCTACAGGGCTAATTGCATTAAGTAATAATCCAAATACTACAGGGGCTACTACCCACTGTTTCTTTCTCTTATACATTTTGTAAATTTTCTTCGTGTTGCTTTCAGGACTCAAATCGTCTTTTCTGAAATTTTTGTTGCTCTTCATGAACCATTACCCCCATAATAATAATTTTTTGTTAAATACCAATTTGAATTAGTACTCACACAAAGTAAAATAATGGACACGACCCAAAAAATCCATATAATAAAGTACATAGCATATTAGATTAAGGCGTATCCGATTAGCTTCCCATTTCTTCTTTTTTGTAGGAACAAGAAATGGCTTTTTTGTTATTGATTCTATGCGTTTAACATTTTGATTGACGGCTTGGCTGACGGCGGAAATCCAGTGTTAATAGTAAAAAATTGAAATAAAAAAACCATTTGAGCTTTTCAAATGGTTTCAAACTAGTTATTATTTTGTTTTTTTTAGAATAAGTAATTAAATAGTAGAAATTTTTTCAATTGCTTGTCTTTCATCTTCCATAAATGAATTTGTGTAAACATCTAAAGTCATCTTAGTTGAGGTATGACCTAGCATTGAACTTATTGTAGCAATATTCACACCTAATTCTAAGCATCGTGTTGCAAACGTATGTCTCAATGCATGAAAAGGCAATTGTGCTATTTGAAGTTGTTCCAGAAGTTTTTTAAATCGATACGTAATCGTTCGTGGTTCAGTGCAAGAATCAGCGATTCCAACAACATATAAACTTTTAGAAGTTTGCTTGATTTTAATTAAGTAGGCTTCAAGCTGGTTTGATAATGGTAAAGTTCTCTCTGATTGGAAAGTCTTTGGTGTTCCTTCGACCAAAGCTGTTTTACCTCTGTCCACTTGTAATCGTTGCAGAGTTCTCTGAATATGAATTGTTTTTTCAGTAAAATCTATGTCACCCCATTGTAAGGCACTAATTTCACCGATACGCATCCCAGTTTCTAAAGCTAGAACAATGGGTAAATACTTTTCATCTGCAACAGCAGCTTCCTTAATTTTTTTTTGCTGATCCACAGAAAAAGCCCGTACTCTCTGTTTTTCTAATTTTGGTAAATCAATATTTAATGCTGGATTTTTTTTCAATAAATTCTGGCGAACAGCTTGAGCTAAGCCATTTTTCAAAACACGATAAACAGCATGGACCGAGCTCGGTGATAGTGCTAGGCTTAACTGTAAAATCCATTGATCGATATCTGCTGGTAATAATTCAACCAATCGAATCTCACCAATCCCTGGCAAAATATGCAATTGAACTTTACTTTTATAACTATTATAGGTGCTTAGTTTAACTTTTGTTTTAACAATTGTATCTAGCCAAACTTCAAACCACTCAGTCAGTGTTCCTACATAAGTTGATTGAAAATCTGGATCCCTAAGTGAATCGGCTTTTAACAACATTAACTTATGTTTCACTTCTAAATATTTCCTAGAATAAATGTAACCATAACGAATTTTCCCATCCATTTTTCGTTCCTTTATATAACGACCTTCCCAGCGGCCATCTTTTCTCTTATATATGTTTTCTCCTCTTTTTGCCATGATAAAATCCCTCTCTCATTTTTTGATTTGTGACGGCGTATTTGACGGCGTTGAAATTAAAGTACTGAATCGTTGTTTTCTCAGTGTTTTATTCAACTAAATATACGCATTCCCAATTTTTAGGGGAGAATTTTTCATTCATAAAATACCAAATTAGCTCTACATTTTTTTTATAAAACGTTTTTATGCCCGCAACAGAATATCATTATGAACGTTTTTTAATAACACAAGAGATTAGGACTTTTTTTTATAAAACCAATTACACCAATACCTATTGACATTGAACATACTTAAATAGTACAATACTAGGTGTTGAGTGAATAAGACTGTTTATAAAACCAACATTTTTTATTCATCAAAATTTCATTTTCTCATTTCTTGTTCCTACAAAGAACAAGAAAAAATATCATTAACTTTTACCTCTAAACTAGACATGATTGTATCTAGTTACAACATGTTTTTTATCCTTCTCTCCAATGCATTTATACTCTTTCATTACTAACTCCCCATACCATATAGTGTCAACCTTGTAACTTCCCTTTTTTTACTATCTTGTAACCAATGTTTCTTTATTTTCTCCTATTTTTTTCATTTAAGTCCCCTTTAGTATTCTTTTTTTTTGGTTGCGCATTCATAAGTCTGTAAAAAATATGTCCATCTTCAGAAGTTTATGATGACGCACGTTATTATTTACAATGGTACAGTACATAAGCTAAAGTTTCCAATCAATTTTTTCTTTTTAATCTTTTCTTTCCCTCTAAAAAAAAATAATTCCATAAATAATTTTTTTTTATATTTTGATCATTAACACTCATTTTCCATTCCGATTTTTTCAAAAAAAAAACATCCCCGTCTATCTTCCAGGAATGTTTTTCTTTTTTTTTAATTTCTTATAATCAGATTTTTTTCTTACACTATTTCCCAATAATGTTTCTTCAGTAAGTTAGAGTTCATTTACTTTTTTCCTAATAGCAGAAAGAATTTGCTGAACATTATTTCTAATAAAGAAATGATCTCCTTCAAAAACAATTTGTTGACAATTGGAACCTATAATATCTCTCCAATCCTCCAGCTCACTCTTTTTCTCCTGTGTTCCATTAAGAATAAGCACAGGACATGCTATTCTTGATTTTTTCGGGTTAACACTGAACTGATTTAGTAATGCTAAGTCTTCCCTTAAATAATCTGTCACCAGCTCCAAAAGCTCAACTTCTTCAATTACTTCTTTGGGAATTCCACCTAACTTAAAGAAGAATTGATTGAACTTTTTAGTCGGGGCAGATAAAATTGATTCGTAATTCTTTGAGCGAAATGCCTCACTTCCAGAAAATATTAAAAGTTTCGGCTGTTTGATCGTCATATTTTCAAGCTTCCTATAGATATCCATGGCAACTCTAGCTCCCATGCTATGACCAAATAAAATATACTCTTTGGTAAAATCCACACATTCTAGCATTTGCTTCAATGTCTTATCAATCAACATCCGCCAAGATTGCGGTCTATCTGCAAAACTTCTTCGACCTCGACCGTCATATTCGATCTGAATAATTTCAAATTGCTCATCATTCAGCTCTAGCCATTCTTTATAAGGATTTACGATACTTCCAGCATAAGGAAACATAACTAATTGAATCATTTTTTCTCCTATCTCCATTCTATCGTAATTCTAGCTCCAACTGGTCACAAGCACTTTGTAGTAAAGTCCCAAGTTGATTTTTTAGGTTTATGTTTTCCGGGTAAATGAATACTAATTGGTCTAAACATTTGTTGATAACGATCTCGAACCCATCAACATGCTCCATCATCTCTACTTGTTTTTTTGCAGTTTCCAAAGTTTCGTTTGTTAATTCAAAAATCATTTGATTATTGATTGAGTATGTCTCTTTATTTGTATAGTCGCTATCAATTTTACTCAATTCATCAACCAAGCTAATCTGTGTGTCTAATTTTATTTGCTGTAATTGCCTCATTTGCTCTGTCATATTATCAGTCGACTGGTTGAGTAAAACTGGCCACAAATCAATATATGGCCCAATTGCTTGTGCAAATTCAGTAGGCAAATATTTTCTGTTTTCCTGCACAACATAAACAGGAATTATTTGAGAGTAGCTTATCCCATGATTTTTACGGATAATAATTTGGGCTAAGTACATAATA
Organism: Enterococcus sp. AMC1252; assembly: GCF_058216515.1. Taxonomy (NCBI): domain Bacteria; kingdom Bacillati; phylum Bacillota; class Bacilli; order Lactobacillales; family Enterococcaceae; genus Enterococcus; species Enterococcus sp. AMC1252. The sequence continues at coordinate 584,828 of NZ_CM177097.1, read as the reverse complement.
AGTGCCCAATGATTTTTAGCATAATATTTTTTTGTCTTTTCCCCTAAAGATAATGTAGATAAACAAATAGAAAATTCTTGCTTATTTTTTTGCTCAGCATGAATAAGCTCTTTATTTTTCTTGAATACCAAAAGATGATCCTGTAACTCTTTCAGATCTTTCTTCTTGTCAAAATTAGGTTTAGGTTCAAGATAACGAATATCGATTTTAGATTTTTTGACAGGTTTCATGATACATTCTTTGATTCGATCATAAAATACTGTATCACTATATTTGTCCCAGATAGCGTGAGAAATCAGTAGGTGTAAAACCGCTACTTCTTCATTTGCTTGGGTAATCAACATATGATAAAGTGTATTTGTTTTTTTATTTTTAAATGCGGATGTCATTTTATCTTTAACTCTTTGTTGAAAAATGACCTTCTCTTCCTCTGACTTGGCACTTAAATCAATAATTGGGATAGTAAATGTCTCCTCAAATGGATGCTCGTATAAAATATACTGCTCTTCCTCATAGCCATAACTTGTCCGCAACAAAGGTTGCTCGTAAACTACTTGTTTGATAGCCTCAATTATTCTTTCAGCATCTGACGTTGGCAACTCAAACGGTGCATAAACCATCGTAGCATCTAAAGTGTCTAGAAACATTCTTTGCATTGCTGAAGGCTGAATCTTCTGCTTGATTGGTGAATTTTCCCAGCTGATTGGAACAAATAGCTCAGCTTCGTTTACAGCATGGTGCTGCTCGCTTTGTAAAAATTCTAAAATTTCATCAATTTCTTTTAAAAATTGCTCAGTTATGTTTTGAATAAATTCCTTTGAAAAAAGGCAATTGTCATAGACGATATTACTATTTAAATTTTTGTCTACAATTACTAAATTAACTGCAATCGGCGTTCCAAATTGATTATTAGGGCTAACTTCATTTCCTTGCGGCGCAGGGCTCATCATGAACAAATGGTCTTCTTGCTGTGACTCATTAAACTCTCCTGAATAATTGAACGTGACCATAGGCTCAGTTTTAGAAATTTCCGGCAGCACTGATTTAGCAAGCCCATAGCCGATGCCATTTTTAGGAATTGCTTTTAACGAACGGCTGACTTCAAAAATATCATCTTCCATACTATTGTTTCCTACTGAAAAAGCAACTGGATAGGTGACCGTAAACCAGCCAACTGTACGATCAATCTCCGTATCATCCGTTAATTGTTCCCTTCCATGTCCTTCCATAAGTAAAGAAACCGCTGAATTTCCAGTCACTTTTGCTATCGCTCTAGTTAGAGCTGTAATCAAAATTTCATTAATATAGAAGTGACTGAACCGATTTTTCTGCGTTAAAAGCTGCGCTGTTTTTTCCACCCCTAATTGTGTAGATAAGATGTTCACTTGTTTGGTTTGCTCTGTATCTGAGTAATTTTTTAGTTGACTCTTTTCAACAATCTCTGCCGTTTCTTGCCAAAATGATAGTTCATTAGCTAGCTCTTCACTCTTGCTATAATCAGCTAATTCTTGACTCCATTTTTGATAAGACATTGTTTTTAAAGGTAATTTTATTTTCCGATCAGCCACGAGGTTGCTATAGGCTATTTCAAGATCTTCTATAATGATCTTCCAAGAAATCGTATCAACAACTAAATGATGGGCAATCAGCAATAAGAAACTGCGATCCTTAAATTGATAAATAACTGCTTTAAAGACTCTACCGTCTGCTATTGAAAGATCCGCTTGAGCTGTATTGCTTAACTTTTGCATTGATTGATAGATTTCTGTTGTTTGATCAAACCAATTGATTGCCCGACTTTCTTGTTCAAAATTATAATGAGTTACTTTAAACGATGATACGGTCTCTATAGGCTGTATTGACTGCCCTTCATCATAAATAGCTCGTAACATATCATGATGGATCATGATTGCCTTTAAGGCCTCTGTCATTTTTTCTTCATTCAATTGCTCTGTCGAAAATTCAAGCATGATAGATTGATTAAAGTGATTTGGTTCAGTTAATTGCTCATCAAGAAATTTTTGTTGGATTGGTGTAAACAGAACTTCCCCCGTCACTTCACTCTGATCAAGATTCATTTTTTTATTTTGTTTAAGGTTCTTACTCAAATCCTTGATCGTTCGATGTTGGAGAATGTCATTGATTGTTAACGAGTACCCTTGTTCTTTCAGTTTTGATACAATCCGGATAGCCTTGATCGAATCTCCGCCTAAATCATAGAAATCTTCATTTATTCCTATCTCACCTTGATTGAGAATTTCTTTAAAAATCGTTAAAATATTGGTTTGTAATTGTGTTTTAGGTTGTTCCTTTTCTTCTTTATTCAAATCAATTTGATGTTCTGGTAATTGATCAACAGCTAATTTTCCATTTTTGGTAGTTGGCAACGACTCTAAGAGAATAATAGCTTTTGGAATCATATATTCAGGCAATTGTGTTCTCAATTGTTCTTTGATTTGTTTTCCCGAAATGTCCTTTGAAGTACCTACATAGGCAATAAGTTGTTTTTCTGATGAAGTTTCACTTTCAACTACGATTACAGCCGCTTCTTTAATTTCAGAAATATCTAATAAATGAGCTTCAATTTCTTTGAGCTCTATTCTAAATCCGCGGATTTTTACTTGTTGATCGATCCGGCCCAGAAATTCAACCTGTCCCTCTTCATCCCATCGAACTAGATCCCCAGTTTTATATAGTTTTTCTTTAGGTTTGAATGGACTTATTATGAATTTTTCATTTGTTAATTCATCCTTACCTAAATAGCCTCTTGCAAGTCCTTCACCGCCTAAATATAATTCTCCTGGCATTCCGATTCCACAAAGTGATTCGTCGGAAAAAATCAAAGCCTCTGTATAATTGATTGGCTTACCAATTGGAATCGACTGCATGAACGGCTTCTTAATTTCATAAGTTAAAGCAAAAGTTGTACATTCAGTCGGACCATAGCCATTGATCAAATGAGTCTGTTGATTGGCTTGTTTAAATTTAGACACATGATAGCTTGATAGTTTTTCGCCACCGATCAACAGATAGTTTAGTGATGAAAAAATTTGCTCATTTAAGGACACCAATTGATTAAATAAAGAGGATGTCAACCACATTACATTGATCTGACTAGTCTCGATTATTTCTTCTAATTTATCTGGATCAACTAAATTCTCAATTTCAGATAAATGTAATGTTCCACCATTTAATAATGCACCCCAAATTTCAAAAGTGCTTGCATCAAAAGTTAACGAACCTGTTTGAAGAATATTCGGCTGATCCAGTTGAACATAATTTGGCTCTTTAACTAAGCGGATAATACTTTTATGCTCGATCATTGTCCCTTTAGGTTCACCTGTTGTACCAGACGTGTAAATGACATACGCTAATGAATGTTTGGAAAGTCGAACAGGCTGATAGCTCGTCGTTAAATCTAGTCTGTTCAAATCAGCAGATGTTAACTGAGCTATTGCGAAATCATCGTCATTTTGATCTGAAGTAAAATCAATCAATAATCCTGCTTGACTTTTTTCCACGATTTCTTGATTTCTCTTTTTGGGACTTTTAGGATCTAGTGGTAGATACGCGCAACCCGCTTTTAAAATCCCTAAATATGCCGTAATTGTTTGAATTTCTCTAACAGCAAGAATCGCAACAATCTCTGATTCAGCCTTTTGGGACTGGATCAATGAAGCAATTTTTGTGGATTCATGATCTAATTCAGCATAAGTTAGTTTTTGGTCTACTCCTGCAATAGCAATACTTGTCGGATATTTTTTTACTTGCTCTTTGAAATGAGCGATGACCGTGGCATCTTCGGGTAATTCAGACTCTGATCGATTAAATTGAGTTATGATTTTTTCAACTTCTTCTTGTTCCAAACAAGAGAACTCTCGAATTGGTTTGGTTACATCTGTTAAAATAGCACCCATCAATGTTACAAAATGCTGCTGCATTCGTTCAACTGTTGTTTTTTTCAATAAATTAACATCGTATTCCCAAACTAATTCAACTTGATTTTCTGCTATACCCAAATTAAATGTCAAATCAAATTTTGCCACATGAGACTCTCTTGGCACTTCATTTAATTGACTATCTCCTAATTTAACATCCAATTGTCCATTACTTTGATAGTTAAATAAAATATCAAAAATAGGATTTTTATTTTCGCAAACGGGAGCATTCAAATCCTCAACAATCTCATCAAGTGGATAGTCTTGGTGGTCAAAAATACGCATTAATTTATGTTTTACACGATCTAAATACGTAACAAAATTTTCGTTTGATTGTATCGTGTCATTGATTGGAACTGTGTTAACAAACATTCCTAGTAGATTTTGAATGTCCGGATGATCCCGTCCTGACATCGTCGTTCCGATAACGACCTCTTCACTGCCCGAATATTTTGATAAAAAGATCATAAAACAGGCAATAAAAATCATGTAATTTGTTGCACTCGTTTGTTCAGTCAATTGATTCAACAGTTCAATCTGTTCTGAAGATAAACAAGTACTAACTGTATCACCACAATATTCTCTCTCTTTAGGACGAGGATAATCATAAAATAATTCAAATTCTGGTAAACCATCTGAAAATTCATCCAGCCAAAATTGTTTACTGGACTGCTTATCCTTTTTTCTATGCCAAGCACTGTAATCTTTATATTGCAATTTTACAGGTGGTAGTTGTTTATCATTATATAATTGGCTCAATTCTTCTAAAAAAATACCCATTGAACCACCATCCATAATAATATGGTGGGCATCAAATAGTAGATAGCGTTCACCCGTTACGAGTGTGCAGTAGCACACTCGTAACAAAGGCAACACATCTATGGTAAAGGGTCTAACAAACTCATCCATGATCACAGATAACGGTTTGACTGAATCAGTTATCATTTCTATTGAAAACTCATACTCTTCTTCTACAATCTGTCCGAATTTACCATCAATCATTTCAAAATAAGTCCTTAATACTTGATGTCTTTCAATCAGTTCATTAAGTGAACAAGTCAGTTTATCTAAATCTATCGGTTGAGATAATTGAAAAGCAATCGGGATATTATACGTGATACTTTCACCTTGTACTTGCTCAATCGTGTAAATTCTTTTTTGAGCAGAACTCATTAAATATTTTTTACTCACCTTTATAACTCCTCATCATCCACAATTTCAATGCTATCAAGAACCAAAGAACCTGCGGAAGTTAGTTCTTTGACTTTTTCTGCTATACTACGAGCATTTTTTTCTTGAAGGATATCACTTAATGGAACCTTCACCCCTGAAAATTTTGAAATGCCATTTGCTAAATGAACAGCTTTTAAAGAATGCCCTCCCAGTTCAAAGAAGTCATCGTCGATCCCAACTTGTTCGATTTCTAAAATCTCCTCAAATAAATCGCAAATCGTCTCTTCCAATTCATTTCTTGGTGCTTCGTAAGAAACACTTGGATTCTGTTGTGGTTCAGGTAAATTCCGTTTATCGATTTTTCCTGCTTTTGTAACAGGTAATTTGTCCATAATCGTGATATATCCTGGAACCATATAGTCTGGTAAGGTTTTCTTTAATTTCTCTTTTACTTCAAATGCAGTCATTTCCTCATTTGTTACAAGATATGCGCACAGGGCTAGCTCATTATTAATAGTGCGTGCAATCACACATGCATCCCAAACATCTGGAATAAGACCTAGCTGATTTTCGATTTCACCTAGTTCAATTCTAAAACCACGAATTTTTACTTGTTCATCGATTCTTCCAACATATTGAATATTGCCATCTTCCTGCCATTTAACTAAATCGCCAGTTCGATACATTTGTTCGGTCGGAATCATAGGATTTTGAACAAATTTTTCAGCTGTCGTCTTAGGATTATTTAAATATGATAAAGCCAAATTATCGCCACTTATACATAGCTCTCCTAACATACCAATTCCACACAATTTCTCTTGATGAAAGACAAATAATTTAGAATTGTCAATTGCGCTACCAATAGGAACGGACTTGTACAGTTCGTTTGCCACTTTATAAGCAGAAGCACAGACAGTCGTTTCTGTTGGCCCGTAGAGATTGTAAAGGGTTGTTTTTCCTTGAGCCATTACTTGATAAAATTTCTCAACTAAAGCCATAGTTGTTGCTTCTCCTGCAAGCCCTACCTTGCTCAGTTGATTGATTTCATCTTGACGACCATTTTCTTCTGCGAACTCCAATAACATTTTGAAAAGAGACGGTACTGTAATAAGGATCTTTTGATCTAGTTTTTTCAAGAAACGGTCAGGATCATTTTTCACGTCATCTGAAATGATTTCCAGAGTTCCACCAACTAGACAACCTGCAAATAGTTCGAATACTGATCCGTCAAAAATAAACGAAAATTGCTGTAAAATCGTCTGATTTGAATCAAGTTCAAAGTAATCCTTTTGCCAATTGACCAAATTCATCAAAGAAGCATGTCCGACAATGACTCCTTTAGGGTTACCAGTTGTTCCAGAGGTGTAAATCACATAGGCATTATCTTCCGGCATCCGCTTAGGCAATATGATTGGTGCGAATTCATCTGTCTTTAATTCCTCGACTGTATAGTCAATTACGGTTGCTTCTAAAGAAACTATTTTCTCTGTTTGGCCGTTTAACACAAGATTAATCTCGCTATCGTTTAAAATATAATCGATTCTATCTTGTGGTAAAGTTGGCGATAATGGAATATAAGCCGCACCAGCTTTCATAATCCCATAGATTCCTACGACCATTTCGAGTGTTCGGTCACAATATAGGCCAATAAATGTTGTCTCTTGTATCCCAGACGCGAGTATTCTTTTCGCTAAAATTGTTGATTTCTCTTCTAGCTGTGCGTACGTTAATTGCTCTTCTTCAAAAACGACTGCTACTTTATCTGGTTGTTTTTGAGCTTGTGCTTTTAACGCTTTTAAAATTGTTGGATAACTGCTATTATCTTTTTTTTCTGGATTAAATGCAGTCATTACCTGCTTTTGTTCAGCTTCATTCACTAAAGAAAAATCTCCGCAGGTCAATGCTGGATTTTGGGCCAACTCTTTTAACCCGCAAATAATTCGAGATAAAATCAGTTGCGCCTCAGTTTCTGTAAACAAGCGCTCATCAAACATCAATTTGAAGCTCAGTTCATCTGCTGCGCCTACACTCAGTGAGATAGGATAACTTGTCTGCTCACGATAATCTTCCATTTCACCTAGTAATCCGATAGCTTCATCCGCTTCTTGTACAACGTAATTTTCAAAAACTATAATTGTGTGAATCAGTTCTTTTCCTAATAGCGTTCTATTTTGAATTTCAGATAATGAACAATACGTATGTTCATCGCTTTCAATCGATTGATTCTGAATTTCTTTGACTAAGTCTACAAACGAAGCTTTCTCTTCACTTTTAACTCTGACTGGGATTGCATTGATAAACAACCCGACAGCTTGTTCAATCCCTGCTAATTGTAAGTTTCTACCAGAAACCATTTTACCGAAAACAGCGTCGTTTGTATGATTGTATCGCTGCAAAATAAGTCCCCAGATCGTTTCGACAATAGTATTCATCGTGACATTGTTTTCTTTTGCAAAGGTTTGAATCTCATGTGTTTCTGCTCTTGAAAGTGAGTCAAAAATGGCTTTGACTTCAGCCTTTTGATCATTTTTAGGATACATCCCTGCAAAACTTGCTTGCGTTTCGTATTCTTCTAATAATCTTTCCCAATAATTCAAACTCGCATCCTTATCTAGTTTCGCTACTGTTCGTGCGTAGTCCTCATAAATTGTATCTGTTTCTGTTTGACCTAACGCAATTGAGTCTTCATTATTCTGCAACGCAGCGTATATCTTCATCCAGTCGTTTAAAACAATCGACAAACACCAACCATCCATAATAATATGATGGAAGGTAAAAATAAGTCTTTGACCTGTAGGCATTTCTACAAGTGATGCTCTAAATAAGGATTCTTTTTCTAAATCGAAACCTCTATTAACATCAGCGATTTTATATTGAGTAAATTCTTCCTCAGCATTTTCTGCTTTTGAAAAATCGTGACTTGAAGTTTCTAAGGTTCGATCTGAGAAAATTACTTGTCTAGGTTCTTTGATCTCTTTGTATAATATATTGGTTTTCAATGCCGGATGCTTTTCGGCAAGGAGACTCAAACTTTTCTCTAATTGTTCTTGATTCATTTGTGTATTTACATCATAAGAACATTGGATTACATAGCTTGTTGATGTTTCGTCAAGCAATTTATGATACAGTAATCCTTCTTGCATCGATGTCAATGGGATGATTTTTTGAATTTCTCCACTTAACAGCTCTTCAGCTCTTCGTTGTGCCAAATCAAATTCAGCTTGATTCCATGAGAACTCCCCTAAATCAGATGCTGTTTTCTGCGGTTCCAATATATTTTGACAATAGTCAACGATTGCTAATAACTCTTTTTGATAACCATCGCTGATAGCAACGATATCTTCATTTGAAAGAATTGGTGCAGCATAAACTAAATCTGTGATCAGTCGATCATTTTGAATATAGCAGTTGACTGATAATGGGCTGCCAATTGTATTTTCTTTAGCACTGTCGTTCACATTTGCAATAGTACTAATTGTAAATAGCTGTTTATTGTCTTTACTATCCCCTAATTCTCCAAGGTAATTAAACACTACATCCGTTTGTTGGTTTCTAAGCTTATCTGTGTATGTCGTTAACAGACCGTAACTCATTCCTTTATTGGGAATTTTTCTAATTGACTCTTTAACATGCTTGATTGTTCCAGCTAATGTTTCTTCTAGTGTAACCATTAATGGATACATGGACGTAAACCAACCAATCGTTCGATCTACCGAGCCAACTGATTCAAATAATTCACGACCATGACCTTCTAAAGTAAAGGAAACACTCGTTTTATCAAAGATATTTCCTAGCGACTTTGCTAAGGCAGTTAACAGTAAGTCACTGATTTCTGTAGAAAATGCCTTATTTGCCTTAAAACGAAGTTTCTTGGTTTCTTCTTCACCTAACTCAAAGGTAAATGTATGGCTTTGGTTTGTTGGAATTGTCTGATCAAATAAGCTTGTACTTGCGATCCTTTGATTGACTTCTTGCCAATAGTCTTCATCTTTTTTTATTTCATAACGATTCGTTAACTCTTTTAATCCTTCACTCCAGACTGGATAAGAAGTGGTTTTTTGCGGCATTTGATTAGTCCGACCATTAATCAAACTTTCGTAACTCTGATTTAAATCCTCAATAAAAATTTGCCAAGATACTGCATCAACAATTAGGTGGTGCATCTGAATCCAAAGAAAAGATGTCTGTTTAGACTGAAAAACTAGAATTCTCAGTAACGGTGACTGATCAAACGTAAACATTGACTGAAATGGAGCCCCAATCGTTTGAATTTCTTCGGTCACTTTTGTACCCTCTTCACTTAATTGGAATGAGTGAAAATCGTAATTTGTTTCTTTTTCCCAATTAGAAATCGTTTGTTCACTTTGTTTGACACCCATTCTCAACATATCATGATGTAAAACAAGTTCATCTATGGCTTTTTTCAATAGTGTTTCATCTATCAAGCCATCTGTTTCTAAAATAAGCGACTGATTGAAATGTTCTGGGGTATTTAAATTGCTTGAATAAAAGAACTGCTGTACTGGACTTTTAGGGACCACTCCTGTTACCATTTCCTGATTCATTTTTTGAGTGATAACGTTCATTTTTTGTATCATTTCTTTGATTGTTCCAGCTTGCATGATCTCTTTTACTGTTAGTTGATAGTCAAGTTCTCTAACCTTTGAAACAACCCGAATCGCTTTGATCGAATCGCCACCTAGTTCATAGAAACTATCTAAAAGATTGACTTGCTCTAACTGTAAAATTTCTTTTAATACAGTGACAACCTGCTCTTCTTTTTCAGTCTCTGGTGCTAAAAATAATTTAACTTTGGAAGCATCTGGTTTAGGTAACTGTTTTTCATCTAGCTTACCATTTGCAGTAATCGGCAGTTTGTCTAAGAAACTAAAGTAATTCGGCACCATATAATCCGGCAATGATCGGCTTAGATAATCTTTTAAATCATTTTCGGCTAATGAATGCTCTGCCACCACATAAGCACAGAGATAGTCTGTTCCTTTTTGTTTTTTTATCGTCACAGCAGCCGATGTTATTTCAGGTATTTGTAAAAGGGTTTGCCTAATTTCAGCTAACTCTACACGAAATCCGCGAATTTTCACTTGATTATCGATTCGCCCAAGGTAATCTATTGAGCCGTCTACTCTATATTTTCCTAGATCACCTGTTTTATAAATAACCTGTCCATCCAATGTCACGAATTGTTTAGCGGTTAATTCAGGTTGATTTAAATAGCCTCTAGCAACGCCAGCACCACCAATGTACAATTCTCCTGGAATGCCGATACCACAATAAGTCTGATCATTCATTATATAGACTTGTGTCTGATGAATTGCTTTGCCTATCAGAGTATCTTGACTATCCAACTGATCAGGATACTGATAGTACGTTGCGCATACAGTGCCTTCTGTCGGTCCATATAGATTACGAATGATCGATAGTTTCTTACCTGTAGTTTCAACAAATTGAGTAAGTAAGTGATTCGTCACTTTTTCAGCACCTACATAAACCGCTTCGATCGTTTCAAATGCTTTTTCCCGTTCATATTCTTTTGTATAATTCAATAATGCTTCTAAAAATGTCGGCACCATTAAAAAGTGTGTCACCCGGCTCTTTTCAAATACATCCAGTAATTTCCCAAAATCATCATGTTCCTCCGAGGATAGCATCTGCAACGTAGCTCCAGAAAGTAGTGCTAAGAAAATTTCCCAAACGGATGCATCAAAAGTATAGATTGCTTTTTGCAAAACAATACTTTGTTCTGACACATTTCCTTCATTTCTTTGCCACTCTATCAAATTCATCAAAGAATGATTTTCTATCATTACTCCTTTGGGCTTCCCTGTGCTCCCTGAAGTGTAGATAATATAAGCAAGATCAGATCCTTCGACTGGTTGCCGTTCAACGGATTCTTTTTGGTAACTCTCCGGGTGAAGAATCGTAGGTTTACATACAAGTTCTTCTGAGACTAGTTTCTCAGTCTTAGGAGAGCAGAGAACTGCTTTAGATTGGCTATCTTCTATAATGTAATTGATCCGTTCAATTGGCGTTGTTGGCGCAATTGGAAGATAGGCTGCTCCTGTTTTTAAAATACCTAGTATGCTGATTGCCATTTCTGTAGACTGCTCAACGATCAATGCAACAACATCATTTTTCCCAACACTTTTTTGTTTTAATTGTTGCGCTACAGCATTTGCTCGTTCATTCAGTTGACTGTAAGTCAATTGCTCTTCTAGATAATACACAGCTGGTTTATCTGGATTTTTTAACACTTGTTCTTCAAAGCATTGAATAGGAGAAATAAAAGCCTCCTGCTTCAATTGGTTGTCTGGTTGATTAAATTCTTCTTTAATTTGCATGATTTGACTTGGATTCAAGTATTGGACGCCACATACAGGCTGCTTCATTTCCGCTAATAAATTAGCGAGCAACACATTAAAGTACTCGGCTAACCGTTGAATTGTCTCTTCTTTAAAAAGCCTTGAATTATATTCCCAGTTGATCGTATAGTCAGTTCCATGCTCAATCAGCGTGACTGTTAGATCAAATTTGGATACTTCCATTTGGATCTGTTCTACTTTAGCAAGTTGGCCCCCTATATAAACAGTCTCATCATAACCAACTTCGTAGGAAAACATTACATCAAAAATCGGATTTTTTGTCCCTAGTTCCGCAATTTTTTCATAAGGATAATCTTGATTCTCAAAGACATCCAAACTCTTGTTTTTGATCTCTTCTAAAATTTCAATAAAATTTTTCTGAGGATCAATTGTTCCTATGACCGGTAAAGTGTTCACAAACATCCCAATCATCTCTTCTGCTGAAGGATGGTTTCTACCTTCAGCAACTGTACCAATAACGACACGATCTTGACGATTTAACTTAGTTAGAAAAATCATCAATGTCGTTAAATAAACCATGAAACTGGTTGTCTGGTTTTGCCTGTTTAATGCATCGATTTTCTCCTTGACTGAAGTATCGATTTTCATTTCTACGTGATTCCCTTCAAAATGCTGTTTTTCATGCATTTTGAAATCGACGGGTAACTCCGTTTCTGGCACTACCTCATTAAATTCTTCTTGCCAAAATTGTTCTTGATCATCTAAATCTAAACTGTTTTGCCAAGCTGAAAAATCTTTATAATGCAACTCCACTGGCTCTAAATCATTTCCATCATAGAGTTCGCTAAATTCTTCTAGCAAAATACCTGTAGATGCACCATCTGAAATAATATGATGAACATCTATAAATAAAAGTGTATATCCATCTTGATCTTTTCCTAAACCCATTCTAATCAAAGGTGCCTGGCTTAAATCAAACGGACGCACAAATTTCTTGATCATTTCCTTAGATGTTTGTCCTTCGACAATTTCGATTTGATTTTTTTTCGGCGAGTGAATTCGTTGTACAAATTTATCTTTTTCAATTGAAAAACTGGTCCGAAACGCTTCATGTCTTTCACATAATTGATTAAATGCTTGATCTAAGCGATTATATTCTAGCGCTTTTTCAAGTTTTAAAATAATTGGCATATTATATGTGACGCTAGAACCTTGAGATTGCTCAAGTGTATATATCCTTTTTTGATTAGAACTCATTAAATATTTTTTACTCATCTAAGCACTCCTCAGCAGCTTTTAATAACGGTTGAAAACCTTTTTTATTTTTCTTTTTAATGACCTTAGCGATATTTTTGACATTTTGCTCTTTCATAATATCTTTTAAGGATACCCGCAAATCAAATTCTTTTTCAATTCTTCTGGATAATTCAACAGCCTTGATCGAATAACCACCAAGCTCAAAGAAACTATCTGTGACACCGATATTCTCTACATTCAATACTTCTTTAAACAGTGGCAACAATTTGGCTTCATCTTTTGTCTTAGGCGGAATAATCGTTGTATTATATTCAATCGGAATTTCCTGCAAGGCTTTTTCATCCAATTTACCATTATGATTTTTTGGTAGTTCATCAATTTGTTTGATAAAACTAGGAACCATATAATCTGGGAAAACCTCTTTTAGTTCATCTGAGATCGTTGAAATATTCACAGTCGAATCACTGACTACATACGCACATAATTGTGGATTTCCAAGGCTTTCATTGACGATCACAGCCGCACTTGAAATGTTCGGTAATCTTAATAGTCCTTTTTCAATCTCTTCAATTTCAATTCTAAATCCGCGAATCTTGACCTGTTTATCGATTCGACCAAGATAATGAATTTGTCCATTTTCATCAATTTTCCCAAGGTCTCCAGTTCGATATAAATATTGGCTAGTATCTATTTTGCTTTGAAGTAATTTCTCTTTGGTTAAACGTTCCGAGCCCAAGTACTCTTTGAATACACCAACTCCACCAACACAAATTTCCCCTGCAACGTCGATTCCACATAATTTACCATCATTCATAATATAGACTTGGGTATTACGAACCGGTTGACCAATCGCTACTCGAGTATCTAAGTCTTCTTCACTCACTTCATGGAAAGTGGCACAAACAGTGGTTTCAGTTGGTCCATATAAGTTCGTGATCTTAGAAACGTTATTTCTATTTTTAGTAACTTCGATATATTTTTCTAAAAGTTCTGTTGTTAAAGACTCCGCACCTAAATAGATTTTTTCCAAACCATCTAAAGCATAAGCTACGTCCTCAACTTTCATATAATCCAAAATAGAATCAAAAACAGTTGGAACCATCAAGGTATGAGTAACGTGTTTTTCTTGGATTACTTGTAGTAATTTGGCATAATCTTGGTTTTCATCATCTGTGAGCAGTTGAAGTTTTACACCAGATAATGTTGCCAGAAAAATCTCCCAAACGGATGCATCAAAAGAGCAGGTAGCTTTTTGTAAGACAACACTCTTGTCATTGACTCCACTCTGTTCTTTTTGCCACTCAATCAAGTTGATCAAACTATTATTTTTTATTTTGACACCTTTGGGATGTCCAGTGCTTCCAGAAGTATAAATGATATAAGCACAATCATCTGCTGAACTGTCCACTATTTGATTTTCTTCTACTCGTTCTTGTGGTGATACTATGATTGTTTGGACATTTAATGCACTTGATGATTCATTCGTTAAAATGACTTTTGTGTGACTATTTTCTAAAATATAATCTATTCTCTTAGAAGGAAGCTCCACATCAATCGGTAAATAGGTTGCGCCTGCTTTTAAAACACCATAAATTGCTGCAATAAATTCAATCGAGCGATGGAATAACAGCCCCACTACATCATTTTTCTTCACACCAGATGCTTTTAATTTTTTCGCAATTGCATTGGCCATTTGATTTAATTCAGCATACGTAACATCATTTTCTTCAATACCTACAGCAATTCTATTAGGATAATTCACCACATTTTCCTCAAACCACGAAACAATCGTTTCATGCTTCAGCGGTGATTTTTCTTGAGTGTTGAAGGTGTAACAAAGCTTTTCTTTTTCTGCTTTATCAATCATTGAAAGTTCACTTAATGTACTAACTGGCTGTTCAAGCGCCGATGTAATCAGCGTGATAAAGTGCTCTGAAGTTTTTTTCATCGTCTCTTCTTTAAATAACTGAACATTATAGTCCCAGTTGATTGAAACGTTCTCAGGATGTTCTTTGATAGTCAATGTTAAATCAAATTTTGCGGTATTATTAGGTAACTCATAGTAACTTAATTTAGCATCACCTAGAGAATAGCTTTCATCTCCTAAATTTTCATAAGAGAACATCACGTCAAAAATAGGATTACGTGTTTGACCTGGTTTAATCGCTAGCTTCTCTACTAATTTTTCAAAAGGATAATCTTGATTATTGAAAACCTCAAAGAAATTAGTCTGAACTTGTTTTATATAGTTCATAAATGATGCATCTGGTTCAACTTCTTGCTTTAAAGCGACCGTATTCACGAACATTCCTATCATTTTTTCCAAATCTGGATGGTTTCTTCCTGAGATAGCTGTTCCTGTAATAATTTCTTCTTTCCTTGTATATCTCGAAAGTAGTAAATTAAAGATTGCTGCGTAGAAAATGTAACTGGTTACGCCATTTTTCTTTCCAAATTCTTGAATTTTTTCAGTCAATTGTTTAGGCAAGTCTATTGAGAAACTTTCACCTACAAAACTTGCTTCTGAACCTCTAATAAAGTCTGTTGGGAATTCTGTATTTAGTTCTGCACCATCTAGTTTATTTAACCAGAATTTTTCTTGTTTTTGTAAATCCAACTGATTTTTCCAAGAACTATAATCTTTATACTGAATAGTTGCTTCTTTTAATTCTTCACCGTTGTACGCTGCAACCAGCTCAGAAACAAGCGTTGGAATAGATTCTCCATCAAAAATAGCGTGATGAATATCTATAACAAATATATGCTCATTTGGAGAAATGGAGAAAACATGTCCTCTAACCAGCGGTCCTTTGCTTAAATCAAATGGCTGAATGAAGTCAAAAATTGCTTGATTCAACCGTTCTTTTTCAACTGTTGAGGTAGACACTGGGATCTGTATTTGATCGGCAATAACCTGACAATAGGTTCCTTCCTTAAACGCAAAAGTTGTTCTTAATATTTCATATTTGCTACTCAGTTTCTGTAGTGATTCTTTTAAGTCTGCAACTGAAACTACACCTTCGATCGTTAATACAACTGGAATATTATATGTCGTATTATTCGCTAAAGTTTCTTCCACCAAAAGAATTTGACTTTGTGCAGGACTCGCATCTAAGCTAGATCCTTTTGTGATTGGCTGATATGTTTCTCCTTTTTGAAGTTTAAGCGCAATTTTCTCAACTGTCCGACCAGTCATTATTTCTTCTAATGTTAATTTAGTGCCTGTTTTAGCAGCTAATTGGCCTGACAATTGCATAACTTTTAGTGAATGACCACCTAATGTAAAGAAATCATCTGTAATACTGATTTGTGGCACACCTAAAATTTCAGCAAAGGTTTCACAAACAATGATTTCAGCTTCATTTCGAGGAGCTTCAAAAGTCAAGATATCTGGCATTTGAGGTTTAGGTAAAGATGATTTATCGATCTTTCCATTTTTATTAAGCTTAAACTTAGCCACATCCATAATCACTTTTGGTACCATGTAATGTGGTAATTTCAACATCAATTCATGACGGATCGTTTCAAGGTCTACTAGCTCTTCTAATTGAACATAAGAACAAATATCCTTTTGCCCATTTTCTTCAAAAATGATCGTCATAGCATTACTTACATACGGTAATTGTTTGATAATGGTCGTGATTCCTTCTAATTCGATCCTGAACCCTCGGATTTTAACTTGATCATCCACCCTTCCGAGATAATCAATTGAACCATTTTCAAGCCACCGAACAAGATCGCCTGTTTTATACAATCGCTGATTTGACTCTGTCACAATGAATTTTTCAGCTGTACTTTTCTCTAGATTCAAATAACCCAATGCCAGACCATCTCCGCCTAAATATAGCTCTCCAGGAATCCCAATACCGCATAATTTTTCATCTTTCATTACATACGCAGTTGTATTTGATATCGGTTTTCCAATTGGCACAAGCGTCTCTATTTCATAATCTAAATCTTCAAATAAAGAAAACGTCGTATTTTCAGTTGGCCCATAAATATTACAAATGCTGACATTCGGATTATATTCTTTAAAACGATTGATTGGCGCTGAAACAATTTTCTCACCACCAACCAGGATCCTTTTTAAGGAATGGAAGGCTACAGGATGCATTTCAACAATATTTACGAATAGGGCGGTTGTAATAAATAAAGTATTGATTTTTTGAGTTACAATCACATCTTGTAATAATTCTGGATCCAACAGGACATTGGAGGTCGTCATATATAATTGCCCTCCATTTAATAGCGCACCCCAAATTTCAAATGTACATGCATCAAATGTTAGAGAACCAGTTTGTAAAATGTGACTGTCTTTAAACTCAACATAATTCGTATTTCGAACAAGACGAATTATATTTTTATGCGTGATCATCACACCTTTAGGTACACCCGTTGTACCAGAAGTATAAATAACATACGCTAAATCATCTGCACCAACTTGAGGTAATTCTTGTCTATCAACACTTTCTTCAAAAGCATCATTTGTGATGACCGTACAATTTTCTATTGTGATGTCTCCTTGTAACTGCTGACCGAAATCACATAGAACTTTACATTTTGCATCACTGAGAATAAATTTGATTCGATCTGCTGGGCTGTTACTATCAATTGGTAAATATGCTCCTCCAGCTTTCAAGATACCTAAGAACAATACGATTGTTTCAACTTCACGATCAGCAACTACAGCGACTAAATCCCCTTTCATAATCCCGAGATTTTTTAATTTATAAGCTAAATTTGTCGAAAGTATATCTAATTCCTCATACGTAAGAACTTGATTTTCAGATGCTACAGCAACCTGTTTACAACAACTAGACAAGATTTCCTTAAATGCTGCTGTGACTGATATATCATTAGGGTACGTAGTCGTTGTTTGATTAAAGTCTGTTACAATCAATTCACGTTGCTCATTCGTTAGGAAATCAATAGTCGAAATCGGCTGCTCCGGTGACTGTACAGCAGCTTTCAGCAATTGGCAAAAATGAGTCAAAATATTGTCCACACCTTGTTTTGAATATTTAGAAACATCGAATAAAAGATTCACCGTGAAACTTTCACCATTTTGAATGGAGAGTGTCAAGTCATAATTTGTTTCTTCTCGAATATCCTCTAGTAAAAATTGTGGTGCTCCTGTTTCAAACTGGACAGTTTCTTCATAATTTTCAAAAGCAACGATTGTTTGTACTAATTTATTCCCTAATTCATTTTCATTTTGAATCTCACTTAATGGATATAGATCATGCGCTCCGCTTTGATTTAACTGCATTTGTAAATTGGTCACAATCGTCGTAAAGTCAGCATTTTTTTCATTTTGTACTCGTACTGGAATCGTATTGATAAACAACCCAACTTTATCTTCAATATTCGCAATCGGACTATTCCTTCCAGATACGACTTGTCCAAAAACAACATCTTCTGTATTTGTATAATTTTGTAATAAAACACCCCAGGCTGATTCAAAAAGAGTATTGACCGTTACATTTAATGATTTTGCTAAAATACGGATCTGTTCACTTGTTCGATTATCCAAGACTTGTTTAATTTGATTTTTCTCTGCCTTAACAGTTTGTACCGCCGTTGGTAGAATATTTGCAACTGTTGTGTAGTCCTCTAACAGCATATGCCAATATTCTTTTGCTTCACGTGTATTCATTTCTGCTAAGTACTTCACATGATCTGCATGCGCATAATCAGCATCAATCCCTTGTTTAATTGCTTCATACTCTTGACCTGCAAGCAATAATTTATAAAAGTTTTGTAAGTCATTCAGTAAAATGGCATTGCACCAGCCATCTAATATAATATGATGGAAGCTCATTAGCATTTTGTAGCTATTGGCTGTTATTTTTATGATTTTTATACGGAACAATGCATCTACTTCAAGATCAAATCCTCTTTGGATATTTTCTTGTTTGATTTTTTCCATCGCTTCTTCACTAGCTAAAGTCTCTGTTAAATCAATACTTTCCACATCACAAATAGCATTTTGATGGATAACTTGTCTTGGTGTTCTGACATTTTTATAAACGATATTTGTTCTTAGTACACTATGTTTCTGTACTAGTAAATGAAGAGCCTGCTCAAATTCGGCCATTTTAATTGTCCCTAACTCATAGATAGCTTGGACAATATAGGCACTTGAAGCCGATTCTTCCTGCTCATGAAACAACAACCCTTCTTGAAGCGGGGTCAAGGGATAAATTTTTTCAATCTGATCATTACACTTAGTAAAGTTTGCCTCTACTTGTCTAAATTCTTCTTCACTCCAGTCGATCTCTCCAAAGTCTGAGGCTGTTTTTTCGGGAACTACTTTGTTAAGACAATGATCTACAAGCAGTTCCAGTTCTCTTTCAAACAAAGCTTTAAGTTCTTTGATCATGGTTTCATCACACATTGATTTATCGTAAATGAAAACAAAAGAGAGCACCCCATTGTTCAAAGAACCATCTATAGAAATAGGTGTACCAAAATGATTGTTTTCTGCAATTTGATAACCGTACTCTACTGTCTTGATTTGAATATCATACTCTGACGACTCTTGCTCAAAATCTCCCAGATAATTGAATGTCACTTCAGTCTGAACCCCTTCAAACTGTTCATCATAACAATCCAAAACACTATATCCCAAACCATGGTTAGGAATACGTCGCAGATTCTCTTTCACTTTTTTAATATCATGTTGTAAATTATCACCAATTCCTGCGCAAACAACTGGGTAGATGGTTGTAAACCACCCAATTGTTCGATCAATGTGAATCGGCTTATGGATAGGTTCTCGACCGTGTCCTTCCATTCGTACACTGATTGTATCTGTTTCAGTCAATTTATTTATTGTTCTGAACAGAGCTGTCACTAACAAATCATTTATTTCTGTATTATAAGATTTGTTAGAATGTAAAATAAGATTTTCCGTTAATTCTTTGGATAAAAAAATCTCATCGATTCCTGTTCCACAATTGTCTTGCGGCGTGCATAAAGTAGTATTAGCTTGATTTGCTAATTTACTGATTTTATTCCAGTAAGGACGTTCTTTTTCTAATATTTCTGACTTACTAAACGCTTCTAATGACTCACACCATCTAGAAAACGATGCCGTTTTCATTGGTAATTCGATCACTTTTTCTTCTAGAGCTTGTTTATATGCTGTATTGATATCTTCCACTAAAATGCGCCAAGAAATACCATCCACCATCAAATGATGAACGATTAATGAAATATAATCCATTTCACTTGTATGAAAAATAACTGCTTTGATTAGTGGTCCTTCCGCTAAGTTTAAGGTTGACTGTATTTTGTCGCTCATAGCTTCCATTTTTTCAAAGATAAGAGAATCTTTTTCATTCACCAAATCAAAAGAATTCACCTCAAATAAATTGGGGCTATTTTGTTCTTTAATTACTTGTTTGTTGTTTATATAAACAGCTCTTAATAAGTCGTGATGGTTACAGACTGCCAATAACGCCTTTTTCAAACTATTAATTTCCAGATTTTTACACTCCAATAGAAACGTTTGATTAAAGTGCTCTGGCGCAGGAAGTTTGCTGTCGAAAAAATAATTCTGAATTGGTGATAATGGTGTTTCGCCAACAATCGTTGGCTCGTTTTGTTCCTGTGTTTCAAGTTGGTTCAATTCCATAAAGGTCGCGATATTTCCTAAGTTTTTTTCAGTCATGATTGTTGGAACACTTAAGTTATAGCCAATTTCCCGCAATTTCGATACAATTCTGATTGCCTTGATCGAGTCTCCTCCAATTTCGAAAAAGTTATGGTTACAACCTATATTTTTGTTATTTAAAACAGTAGAAAAAACAGAAATAAGTACACGCTCTCGTTCAGTTTTTGGCGCTACTATTTCTTTAGCAGAAACTACCGATTCTTCTTCGATCGTAGGCAATTTGCTCTTATCTAATTTGCCATTATTATTTACAGGTAACTCCGCAATTTTTATAAATCGTTTTGGAATCATGTATAGTGGTAATTTTTTCTCTAAATATTCTTTTAATTGTGTTTCTTGATAGTCTTCTTTAGATACAAAATAGGCAATAATTTGATTTTTTTCAGAAACAATAACCGCTGCATCATCAATATTTGGATAAATCGCTAAAGTATTTTTGATTTCACTCAATTCGATTCTCAAGCCATTGATTTTAACTTGTTCATCAATTCTACCTAAATATTCCAAATTACCATTTTCTTGCCACTTCGCTAAATCTCCCGTTCTATAAATCTTTCCTGGTAGACCAAAGTAGTTATCAACAAATTTTTCTCTGGTTAGATCCGGACGATTCAAATACCCTCTAGCAACACCAACTCCTCCGATACACAATTCCCCAGCCTCATCAATCCCGCATAATTTATTTCCGTTCATGATATAGATAGCTGCGTTATTGATACCTTTACCAATCGAAACAGTTGACTGGTTCCCCAAATCGGCCAGATGAAAATAAGTTGCGCCAATAGAAGCTTCTGTAGGACCATAAAGATTATAAATATTTTCTTTGGTTAAAGGAGTCAGTCTACAGATTTTTTTGACCAGAGACTCCTCTAATTTTTCACCTGCGATATATAACGTATTTAAGCAAGCTAAATAAGACTCTTTGTCAACTTCAACTGCGTAATCCAAAAAGACAGAGAGAACCGTTGGAATCATCACCATATGAGTTACTTTATTTTCTTTAATAACATCTAGTAACATGCTGAAATTGTTATTTTCTTGATCTGTTAATAGTTGCAGTTTTGCGCCACCCAGTATCCCTAAGAAAATTTCTCCAACTGCTGCATCAAAAGAGCAGGTAGCTTTTTGGAGCATGACACTGTTCTCATCAAATTTTGCGGTATCAAGCTTCCATTTGATAAAATTTACTAATCCTTTGTGTTCGATCATAACGCCTTTAGGGTTTCCAGTTGTTCCAGAGGTATAAATAACATAGGCTAATTGGTTCGGGGAATGAGCTAAATTCACATTTTTTTCACTTATATTGCTAAAATCCGGACAAATCACTTTTTTGTTTAATAATTTTTCCCATTTTTCTCTTGAATTTATTTCTGTTATTACTTGTTTCACATTGCTATCTTCGATTATATATTTGATTCGTTCCTCAGGGTTTTCAGAATCTATAGGTAAAAATGCTGCACCTGATTTTAAGATTCCTAAGATTGCCACAACTAATTCAATGGAACGATTTAAAATAACACCAATTAAATCTTCTTTTTCAATTCCAGCGTCTACTAACTTCTTTGCAATATGATTGGCTCTTTGATTTAGTTGCTCATAAGTTAAAGTCTCACCACTGATACCAACAGCTTTTTTTTGCGGATGTTGTTGAACTACCTCTTCAAACCAAGTAACTAAATCTACTCCATCATAGGTTGTATCTCGGTTAGAATTAAACTCATAAATAACTTTTTCGTACTCGTTCTTTCCTAATTGATTAATTAATATATTCTCCAACTTATAACCCACTCCATTTTGTTGTATTAAAAACTAGCTAAATATTACTTTAGTTTTAATTACATTTCTTGAATCAAACTAAATGAATATTCACCTATTTTAATTCAAAGTCTATTAAATTTTTCACTAAATGTCAAATCTATTTTTAAACGAAAAAAGAAATACATTAATTTTATTTTATAATTTATATCTAAGTATATATTTAATCGAAATTTAATAAATAAATATTAGATAAAACAGAAAATTGATTTGACATTTATCAAAATGTAAAATATACTTACGATGTTTTAAACATTCTATTTACAACTTTTTGTGAGGTACCTATGCTAATTACCCATTTACTAAAACTAGATGATTCGTTAAAATCTGACATTTGGTACAAATGGTATCATTTACTTGAGTCAGAAAGACAAAATAAAATAGATAATTTAAGATTTCCTAAGGATCAACTACGCTCACTTACAGCTGGAGTTCTTTTACGGTGGATGCTATTCACTTATTGTCAACTAGAACCAGATAAGTTGCTTTTTTCAACTTCTAAACAAGGAAAACCGTTTTTAGCTTCCCATCCAGATATTTTTTTTAATTTGACTCATTCTGGTGATTATGTTTGTTGTTCAATCAGCACTGCTCCTGTAGGAATAGATATTGAACAAATGGCAGCAATTGATTTTCAGGATGTTGCTAGCTTTTTTTCCATTCACGAACAGAAGTATATTCATTCCAGACATAGTAAGACGGAACGGTTAGATGCCTTTTATTCGATCTGGACACTAAAAGAAGCTTTTAGTAAAACAATCGGACTTGGTTTATCCATCCCTTTAGACAGCTATCATTTCACCTTGACTGGAGAGGTGATTTCTCTCTCAACACAAATAGAAAATGATGCTCACTTTTACTCTTGTATCGTTGATAGTCATTATAAATTTGCTCTTTGTTCATCAATACTTCAAAAAAATGTTGAAAAGCATTTGACACTGACCGATCTAGTTAAACTCGTTTCTTTGTAAACAAAAAAAGATTGAGCTATAACTTTTCAGTTATCTCTCAACCAAGTTAAAATTTTATTAAACCCCAAAGTTCCATTGTTCTGTAAGTTATCTCAGTTCAGCATTCAAATCAGAGTACTTTTCATTTTGTCTCTATTGGTTAAAATTTTTAAACGAATTTTTTGAAAAATAGCTAACTAAGAGCATAACAAATCCCGTGAATATAAACAGAATATAGACTGAATTTGAAAAAATATCGAATAAAAAACCATAAACGGCTTGAGAAAGAGGTTGTGCACA
This sequence comes from Enterococcus sp. AMC1252, assembly GCF_058216515.1. Lineage (NCBI taxonomy): Bacteria > Bacillati > Bacillota > Bacilli > Lactobacillales > Enterococcaceae > Enterococcus > Enterococcus sp. AMC1252. Next base: position 561,376 of record NZ_CM177097.1, on the reverse strand, counting down.
TAAGCTTAAAGTCGTTACATAAGACATTACTTTTCCTACCAACTGAACAGGGGTGTTCGCTTGGATATTTGAAATAACAAAAATAGAAAATAATGTGAACAACGCTTGTAAAAACATAATAGCCAAAGTAAACAATATAAAAGTCCATGTAGTAGGCATATCGATCATAAAAATGACCCCCATAATAAGAACCAAAAGACTTGATAGACCAACAATCAAGTAGCTATTTTTCATGTTTAGTTTTTTCGAAAGTAGCCCCACCATAACAGCTCCCGCGATTCCCGCCAAAGAAATCAATCCTTGGTTAATCCCTAAATACTGGCTGTTAAGACCTAAAACGATCCTAATGATGTAAGGAATTCCAACAAATAGTAATCCAGAGATGAAAAAACTAATAGCACCTAAAACAACAATTATCTTGACTATTGCTGGCTCTTCTTTCCTAATAAACAACCAACTTTCTTTCAAGTCTTTGATGACAGTTGCAATTGCACCATTTTCAAATTTGACAGCTAATATCGGTATTCTAATAAAACACTCAATACAGGCAGCACCAAAAAACAAAATAAAACAAATAACAAAAATCCATTCAATTTTTACAAGGCTATATAAAAAACCAGCCAGTATTGGTCCGACAAAATTGGCGAACAATTGAATTTGATTAACAACTGAGTTTGCTTTTAATAAATGATCTTCTTTAAATAACAACGGCATACTTGATTGCACTATTGGCGTTTCAAAGGCTGAAACGACTGACATCAGCAATAAGCATATCGCAACAATAGCTATATTAGCTTTTAAGACGACTGCTAAGTAAACCAAAATCGCAATACAGGCATACAAGCCATCCATGATCACCATCATATTTTTCTTGTTGAAATTATCTGCTAATACGCCACCAATCGGTGAAAAAATAATTGTCGGGATTATTGATACAGCTAAAAGTGTACCAAATAATGCAGCTGATTTTGTTAAATCTAAGATATACAGTGATAGTGCAAACTTCATCACGGAGTTCGCCAGAACTGAGAGGGTTTGTCCCATAATAATATAGGCAAAATTTCTATTCCAAATCACACGTTTTTCAATTTCCATTATTCTCCTCCTACTTATTAAAAACTCGACAGGTCTGTTTAAGGCTAACCGAAAAATAGGAAAACTGAATGAGCGGCATATCCCCCCCATTCAGCTTTTATTTTTATGAAGTATTACTTCATAAGGCTAACTATTTTTTAACGTTTTCTATTTACTAAGAAAAAATTAGCTCCTGCCAAAATACATGGTATCAAAAAGACTAGTGAAATTCTTAAACAAACAAGACTACCTATCACAATAAGTAAGCTGATAAGTGAATATTTGTTTGTCACTCTTGGCAATTTCACTTTCACACCTAAACTTTGTCCGATATTTTCAAAAAAACGTGTCATCTGATCCATTTTAAATCCATCCTTTCTACTTATAGTAAACTCGTTAATAGTTGTGCACCTTGGGCTAACACAATGACGATACCGCCCCAGATCAAAACTTTAGAAATATTTTTATTTTTAACTTTATTTCTTTTTCCTAAAATCAATCCAATAATAAGTAACACGATTCCCAGAATGATTGTTCCAATCCAGACATACATTAAAACTGACGGATCTGGAATTTTGATGAATGAATTATCTAATAGTTTACTTGGCATAATGATATATCTCCTTTTAAATTAAATTTCTTTGACTAACATTGAACGATAGGTCACGATCATTAACAGTACACTCACTGCTCCTAAAAATAATGACACAATAGGGATTCCCAATAAACCAGCTGGCGATGCTTGTGAATTAGAACCAATCACTACAATAACTAATGAGGAAACAACGGTTGCAATAACCGAAATATTTTTCATTCCAATAAATAAAGGTAAAAAACCTAGACAAATATTTGAAACTAGTACAATGATTAACGACCACAAACTTTCTGACACAAAAGTCACAAATCCCAATCGTTGACTTAATAAATAAATACTGAGTTCCTGAAATAGAGTTGAGAATACAGCAAATGCAGCTGTTAATAGAAAGATAAGTAGGAACTTAACTAAAATCAATTGTTTTTTACTATATGGATAAGTAAAAAGCACTGTAATCGTTTTTGTTTTATATTCTTCAATAATGATTTGAACAATTAAAATTGCTTGCCACACAATCAAAACTGCTCGTGTAATCAGCAACGCCAATTCCGATGTCGACAGTTGGACTGCAACACCTGTTGGGTTCACTTCACTTGATGGATCAGCTAATAGTGTTGACGTAAAAATGGAAAGTAGCAGTACGATGAGATTCATCACGATCAGTGAAATAATTTGGCTTTTTAAATTGATTTTCTTTAGTTCGATTTTCAACAACTTGTTCATATACTCACTCCTTCTTTGACCAAGGATAAGTAATACTCTTCAATATCCAAATCCATCTCTTCCAGGGCTTTCTTACTAACTTCTTTGATTAGTTTCCCTTTCGCAACGATCCCAATCATATCAGCTATTTTGAATACTTCTATCAGTATATGACTAGAAATCAAAACAGTTGTTCCATACGCTTGGTTAATGGCCAAAATCAAGTTTCTAAAATCAATAATTCCTTCTGGATCCAACCCATTTATCGGCTCATCTAAAATCAATAATTCTGGTTCATTTAAAAGTGCTCTCCCTAAGCCTAATCGTTGTTTCATTCCTAATGATAACTGATCGATCATCTTTTCCTTTTCGTTGAATAATCCAATGTCTTGCAAGACTTTGTCTATATTACTTTTAAACTGTTCTCCCATATAATCGCAATGAAGCAATAGATTTTCTTCCACAGTCATATTTTCATAGAAGACAGGTGTTTCGATAATACTGCCTAGTTTTTTGTACTGCTCCACAGATTGAGGCATTTTCTCATTAAAGAGAGAAATTTCTCCGCTATCAGGTTTCACAAGATCAAAAATTGATTTGATGATTGTCGTTTTACCAGCTCCATTTGCCCCTAGTAATCCGTATATCATCCCTTTCTTTAATGAAAGTGATACATTGTCTAAAACAAGCTGCTCGCCAAATGACTTTGTCAATTTTTTGATTTCCAACACATTATCCAATAAAAATTTCACTCTTTTCTTTCTGAATATTTTATTATGAATATTCATAACTTTATATTCACATATTAATGCTTGTACGTCGTTCTGTCAAGCGTTTATGACATTTTTGTTATAATCTACTGATTTTTAATAGATTCATGAATCATGATCGCAATAATAACTTGACAAATTTTTTATTTAAACTACAATTATGAATATTAAGATAAATATATTCAAAGTCAGAAAGTAGGCTACTAATGAAGACAGGCACTAAGGGATTTTCAGAAGAAAAAAGAGCAGAATTAAGAAATACTCTATGTATGGAATGCGAAAAAAGCTGGGGAACTAATGGATATAAGAAGACGAACATTGCTGAATTGACGTCAAAAGCCTCTATTTCTACTGGTGCATTTTATTTGCTATATGGAACAAAAGAAGAGTTATTTGTTGATACATTAGATAGAGTGCAGAATCGGTTAAAAACCAATTGGCGTAATATTTTAAATGCTTCGCCGTCTAAAGAAGGTTTTGTCCAAGCAATGAAATTCTTGTTCCGTGAATACAAAAATTCACCTTTTCTTTATGACTTCTCAAACCCTGATTTTTTAGCCTTTATTGGTAAACTACCACCAAATCTCATTACTGAACTTGAAACAGATAACTGGAAGTTTTTTGAAGAGGCATTACATATTGCCAATTTAGAGCTTAAAGTGAGTGAAAAAAAAGCTTTTGAAATTATCAATACTCTCTTAAGTATTATTATTATTCGTGATAGAGTCACAGATGATTTTGAGAGTATTTTCGAGTTCATTTTAGACTCTACTATTGATAATGTGATTGAATAACTAGACGACAGGAGGAATAATTATGTTATCTGAAATTAATTCTACTTTGAACAAGGTCAACGACTCATTAAATGTAAACGTTGCTTTACCTACACCAAATAACGAACGTTTAGCTAAAGCTTCCGCTGTCAATTTACTATTAGGAACAACAGCAATCTGCTATGGTTTAATGACAAAAAAGAAAAGTTATTGCTTAATGGGTGGGCTTTCTGTACTATCGGCTTGGTTTTTAAATGAAGAAATAGACTCAAAAAAGTAATTTTTTCTTTTACTGCTAACTACTTATACAAAATAAAAGCGATTATAGCAAAACAAGATATGTTTTGCTATAATCGCTTTTTTGTTGGTTTCAAATTTTCTGTGAAGTAAACGTTGGATATTTTTTAATAATTTCTTGATACCACTCAAAAGACTTTTTCTTTTCTCTTTTCAAAGTTCCCGTCTGATCATCATTTTTGTCTACGTAGATAAAACCATATCTTTTTTTCATTTCGCCAGTTGTTGCACTGACTAAATCAATTGGTCCCCACATTAAATAGCCAAAACAATCGACATAATCTTCAACGATTGCTTTTTCCATCTGTTCTAAGTGCTTTTGCACATATTCGATTCGATAATCATCTTGAATCAATCCATCCGATTCTACTTGATCAATTGCACCTAAGCCATTTTCCGTAACAATAATTGGTAATCCATAGCGTCTATAAATATAATTCAAGAGATATCTTAATCCCGTTGGATCGATTGCCCAGCCCCATTTACTCTGCTCTAAATAAGGATTTTGGACACCACCAAACAGCGTCTCTTCATTCTCATCATCACCTTCATAATGAGCCACACTGGAAGAATAGTAGTTCAACCCAATAAAATCGAGTTGTCCTTCTTTGAAGGCTTGTTGATCGGCTTTTGTAACTTGTAAATCAATGCCTTGTGCTTGATATTCTTTTAATTTATATTCTGGGAATTTCCCCATACACATAGCATCGATTTGATAAAATTCACGATCTGTTTCTTTCAAGGAATTCATGACGTTTTGCGGATCACAATTTAAAGGATACGCTGGTGTCAATCCAAAGACGCATCCAACTTGATTGGTTGGATCAACTATGCGCGCTAACTTAACAGCTTTCACACTTGCCAACGTCATGTTGTAACTGATTGTCGCTAATGTTTGTTTTTTATTTACCATCTCGGTATATTTTAAGCCTGCAATGATGTAGGTAAAAATATCTGATGCTTCGGTTTGAGGATCGATATGGTTCATTTCATTAAAGGTAACCCAATAGCGCACTTTGCCTCTTAATGCTTCAAACATTGTTCGACAATAATTTAAATAAAAATCAATCACTTTAGGATTCGTCCACGAACCATATTCTTTCACCAAATGAATAGGCATTTCAAAATGATACAAGGTCACAATAGGCTCGATATTATGTTTTAACAGTTCAGCAACTACATTTTGATAGTACTCTATCCCTAATTGATTTGGCTCTGTTTCGTCTCCTTTAGGATAGATTCTTGACCAATCGATTGAAATACGCAATGCTTTAAAGCCCATTTCAGCAAACAGTGCAATGTCTTCTTTATAACGATGATAAAAATCAATCCCCTCATGGGAAGGATAATATTTACCTGACTCTATTGTCTGGCAGATTTCACGCGGAGTGTCGTGCGTTCCTTGTGTAACCAGATCCATAATCGCCACACCTTTTCCATCTTGATCCCAAGCACCTTCACATTGATGAGCCGCAATACTGCCGCCCCATAAAAATTCATTATTTTTCATTTAAAACTCTCCTTGATCCTTTAGTAAAAAACGTCTACTTGATTCTTATTATACTAGAAACAGCGATGGAAAGAAGCCTCGCTATTTCTAGTCTCTCATTTATAAAATAACTGTTAAACACTCATCCTGAGCAATTAAATCCTCTTTCACTGCTGGAATCACATCTAGATAATCCATCGTATTTGTTACGACTACGATTACGGTCGGATCATAACCGTCTTTTTGAATCCCCGCAAAATCAACCGTAGACAGCAATTGTCCTTGTTCCACAATCTCTCCTTGTTCTACGATTGTATCAAAGTATTTCCCATCAAGTTCTACAGTATCAATACCAATATGGATTAACACTTCTACTCCTTGTTCTGTTTTAATGCCGATTGCGTGCTTTGTCGGAAAAACCGCTGAAACTTCACCAGATACTGGCGCAACAATTTTATCATCTGCAGGCATGATACCCACACCTTTACCTAGTGCACCGGTTGAAAATGCTTGGTCATTGATTTCAGCTAAGGAAATAGCTTTTCCTTTGACCACCGATGCTAATGGAACCTTCTTTAGTTCAATGTTTTTTTGAGCTATCGCTTCTTTTGGCTCTCCCTTAACGATGACTTCTTTTTCTTCTTGTGGAATTCCTAAAATATAAGCTGAAACGGCCGCTGCTGCAAAGCCGATCACAACACTGATAATCATGTAAACTAAGTTTGAAAAATCTTGATTATCTGCATAAGAAGGTAATCCCATCAATCCCCAAACAATCGAATAAGTCTTAACGTTCATCAAACCGGCAAATAAACCTCCTAGCCCCCCACCGATCATCACTGCGATAAAAGGTCTTCTAAACTTGATAAAGGCCCCATAGATAGCTGGTTCTGTTACGCCCATCAAAGCACTGAAACTCACTGTTCCAAATAATTGTTTTTGTTTAGCATCTTTCGCTCTTAAAAAGTAGCCTAGCATTGCACCAGATACCGCTAAATCAGAAATAGTTGCCGCTGCTAAAAAGATCGGATCATACCCCATTTTATTCACAAAGTTCAACGCTAACGGCATCATGAAATTCCCTGCGCCCAACATGATCAAGAATGGCTGAAACGCTGCATACAGCATGACAACGATCCAACTGCCAAATGTATTATGCAGCACTTCAAAGAACCAGCCAATACCATCACCAATCCAAATACCGATCGGGCCAAAAATCAATAACGTCACAGGCAAACAAATAACCATGATCAATAAGGGATTTAAAAAATATTGTAAAAATTTAGGAACATATTTTTTTAATAAAACCGTTAGTTGTCCCATAAACCAAACGGCTAAAATAATTGGAATAAATGAATTTGCATAACCCATTTGCGGCAGTTGAATTCCAAAAATACTTAGTCCTGCTACATCATTGATTGAACTGGAAACAAGTGTTGCAGCTAGTGCTACTGCTAAATATGGGCTCGCTTTCAAACGTTTTGCACATGACATTGCAATAAAAATTGGTAAAAAGAAGAAGACCGCTGAACGAATCGAATCTAGTAATTGATAGGTTGGACTGTCAGCTGAAATCAGTCCTGTGATTGAAAATAAGGATAAGAATCCAGCTAACAATCCAGAAGCAATAATTGGTTCGATTACTGGTGTCATCGTTTCGGAAAGTAGATCCATTGCAGCTTTCAATGGATTTTTCTTTTCTTGTATTTCTTCCTCATTTGAATTTGGAGAAATTCCTAGCATACTGATCAATTCAGCATGCACTTCACTGACATGCGTGCCAATGATCACTTGATACGCTACATTATTAGAAACAACATCGATCACGCCATCGATGGCTTTCAGTTCTTCGGTATTCGCTTTTGAACGATCTTTCAAAGTAAAACGCAAGCGAGTCATACAGTGAACGACTGCTTGAATATTTTCTTTTCCGCCTACTAAGCGGATGATTTTTTCATTGAATGATTGATATTTCATTGTCTTATGTCCTCTCTTTTTGACTCCGATTCGTCACTCGATGGATGTGGAGCATAAGATATGTTTCTTCGTCGATCGTTAGATCACAGGCATATTTTTGCTGAATATAAACTCTGATTTTCTGCACACATTCAAATGAATCCTTATACATCCGCTTGATTTGTTCATTCAAGATTGTGTCACTTTCTTCATGACTGTTTTTAGTCATGATTCGTTGAATAAAATATTGCAGATGGGTCATCAGTCTCATATAATTCATGGAGCCTTCGTCTAATTTGAGTTGAAAATGGTACTGAATGATCGATAAGATATCTCTTAAACTTTCCATTGAGCGGATTGTTTCGTCCAGATTATTCTTATCCTCTTGCAGATTGACAAAGTGCAATGCAATCGAAACAGCCTCATCTTCTGGAAATGTCAATTGAAATTGTTCATTGATCAAATCCAATGCGTAAATGCCAATGTCAAAATGCTGCGGATAAAATTTCTTTACTTCCCAAGTCAATGGGCTGCGAATAAATTGTCCTTTGGCTGCACGTTTCAATGCAAATTCAATATGATCCAGTAAGGTCAAACTTAGATAATCATTTGATTTTTCACTCAACTTTTCTTCTCCGTAAGCAATGATTTGATTCACTAACGTAATATGATTGGCATCAGAATGAGACAACAAATAGCTAAAGTGCTCTAACATATCATTTGAATCTAAAACATACGTCTTTTCGATCTCCTTTTCATGAATCACTTGACCAACTTTTTTTCGAAAAGCTAATCCTTTCGCATACACAATGACCTCATTATTCCCACGGCTTACGATTGCTACATTGTTGTTTAAAATTTGACTTACTTTCACTTGATTTACTCCTTTCCAGAAAAAAAACTCAAATTACCTAGGAAAGGACATTCCTAGGTAATTTGAGTTCTGCCTGCTTTAATCAGTAACATACTCTATAAAATGGCTACATCGCCATTAACGTTTTTTTTCTTGTTTTTAGTATAATGCATTTGATTTTAATATGCAACGCTTTCATTGTTACAACCAGAATTCAGCGTTTACTTTAAATCTGCTCCATTTGTTTCGATCACTTTTTTATACCAATAAAAAGAATCTTTTCGTGAACGATCTAGCGTTCCTTCGCCTTCATCATCCAAATCAACGTAAATGAATCCATAACGTTTTGACATTTCACTGGTACTCGCACTGACTAAATCAATACAGCCCCAAGGCGTGTACCCCATCAAATCTACACCTTCATCAATAGCTTGCTCCATTTGTTCAATATGACTTCTTAGATAATCGATACGATAACTATCATGAATGCTGCCATCTGATTCAACCACGTCTTTAGCACCTAAGCCATTCTCTACGATGAACAAGGGGACTTGATAACGATCATATAATTTGTGCAATGTCACACGAAGTCCAACCGGATCGATTTGCCAGCCCCATTCACTTGCTTCTAGATATGGATTTTTCTTAGAACCTAGGAGATTACCTCCAGTAGTATCGCCATCTTTTTTATGAGAAGCAATGCTGCTCATATAATAACTAAATGACATAAAATCCACAGTACCTTCACGTAGAATTTGATCATCATCAGCTTCTTTTTTGATTGTAATAGTGTGATCACGGAAAAACTTGTTCATGTAGCTTGGGTAGTAACCACGAATTTGAACATCTGAATAGAACAAGTTACTGTGATCGCTATTCACACTTTCCATGATATCTAATGGATTACATGTTTCTGGATAAGCTTCCATTCTAGCCAACATACACCCAATTTGTGCATCTGGAATAATTTCATGACAAGCTTTGACCGCTAAAGCACTTGCGACAAATTGATGATGCGCTGCTTGGTATTGTGCTTGTAGCATGTTTTTCTCTCCATCCGCTAAAATACCACCGCTTAAGTAACCCGTCATCCCGATAATGTTGATTTCGTTGAATGTCAACCAGTATCTCACTTTGTCTTTATAACGATTGAACAATACCCGAGCATAGCGCTCAAAAGCAGCGATCGTTTCACGACTTTCCCAACCGTTTTGTTTAAATGCTAAACCCAAAGGAAATTCATAGTGAGAAATTGTTACCAAAGGTTCAATATTATATTTCAAACACTCATCAAAAACGTCATCATAAAAAGCTAAACCAGCTTCATTTGGCTCTACGTCGTCACCATTTGGAAAAATACGTGGCCACGAAATCGATAAGCGAAATGTTTTAAAACCCATTTCAGCAAATAATGCGATATCTTCTTTATAACGATGATAAAAATCGATGCCATGACGTTTTGGATAAATGCCTTCTTTATCATTCATTGCAAATTCAACATCCGCTCTTGTTGTTGGTCTTAACAACTCAGCCATACTGATCCCATTTGCTTTGATAAACCTTGCCGTATCAGCTGTAGACCAGCCTTTCCCGTCTTCTAAAAATGCACCCTCAAATTGATTGGCTGCTGTTGCGCCGCCCCATAAAAAATTTTGTGGAAATCCACTCATATTTTCCCATCCTCTCGATCATTAATTTAGTGTATAATTGACTTAATACATCTATCTTAGCATGAGTTATGGGAAAGTTATTTTTTTGTTTCGAGTGTTATTTTCACTATTTCGCTTCATTTTCATGAGTATGAAAATGAAAGACTGCAAAGGAGTTTTTTGATGCTTGATCTATTTGATTTTCTTCATTATTTGAATACAAATAAGCGCGATGCAACCTATTCACGAATCATCATCTATCTTTTTACACATCTGAAAGAAATTCGGACACTGACTATTACAGAAATTGCTGAGCGTTGCTTTGTTTCGCCGGCTACTTTAACCCGTTTTTGCAGACACTTTGGCATTTCAACCTTTTCTTCTTTACGAGATTCTTTGGTTACTTTAGGCGCAATGAAAAAACATAGTGGGTTACGCATGAAAGAACAAGAACTGATAGAATTGAAAAATGATCCTAAAAGTTATCTTACTTCTTATGGAGCAGAGATTACCACCGCAGTAAATGATGTTTTACAAACAATCGATATTCAACAAGTTGATCAACTACTAGCTGACATCCATCAAGCACAAGAAATCGTTCTTATTGGTTACAGTGCTACCTTAGACTTGGCGAAAGATTTACAGACTTCTTTTCTCTTAAGTCAAAAACTAGTATTTGTAGGGGAAACAGAAGAAACACAACAAGCCTTTGTAGAGGATCTTACTGAAAAATCAATTGTGATCGTGATTTCCTCATATGGTTCTTTACTTAATCGAAGTAGTAAGTTGATGCGAAAAATCAGTGATAGCCTAGCAAAGTCTATTTTTTTGACCCAACATACACAAAACACCTTGACGAATCAATTTGATTTGTCCATTAATGTAACAACCACAAACTATGTACGAATCGGCAATTATCCGTTGACATTCTTTTTGGATTATTTGGTGAGACGATATGCAAGTTTGTATGTTAGCTAGATGAGCCTGTGATACTCGGCTTTTAAACACATCAAAAAGACAATGACGTTAAGAATTTAGCTACGCAGACTAACTTCTTGGCAAACGTATTTCAGGTTGTAGTTAAGTGAGTCGTTGTGCTCTGTATTATCTAGCTTCGCGGACTAGTTTCGACTGAACGAGCCCGCGAAGCTTTCAAATTTAGGAGGAAAATATGGGATTGTTTGATTTTTTTAAAAAAGAAGAACCAAAAAAAGGGATCAATTTAGATGATGAAGTAGCAAAGATCGTAGCGATTTATGAAACATATCCAGAGTTCCCAGTAATGTCGCCAGATCGAAATGTTGATGAATGGATAGAATCGATTGCTGACGGGACTGGTAAAATCGTTCCAAAAGAAAGCATGATCCGAAATGAAGATGGCTTACTGCCAGGAGAAGTGATTTTACTTGATTGGGTCAATGAAAAAGATTCCACTACTGCAGTTTTTCCAGAATTCTTTGAAATGGAACTTGGAATCGATCCTGTAGCGAGTACAAATGAATTATTGTTTGCCGATTATCTCGATATTTTAAACGATGCTTCCGTCATCGATTATTGGTCTTTAAATCAATTAAATGAGGTCTTTAAAGACAACGGACTGAGTAAATGCAATACGAAAGAAGAAGCCATCAAATTGCTGACCAAAGAATTCACTGCGGATTATATTGTCAATATGGTTGACCCAGGCATTTATGTTTTGATGGATAAAGGACAAATGATTGTTAAAAAATATGCGGAGTTTATTCATGACTATTTAGATACACCTCCAAAATAAAAAAGAAGCTAGGCTAACAATCGCTGTTATGCCTAGCTTTCTTTATGCTTTAGCCTACTAGTTCCCAAGGTCCCCATTGTTCTGTTCCAGGTACATTTCCTTGAGTCCACCATTTTGCCTTGTAAGTTTTGCCTTGATAAGTTACAACATCACCGCTATTATAAGCTTTGGCTGCATCCCATCCATTGGTTACAGGTGGTGTTGTGCTATCTTTTGTTTTCACAGCTACGCTATTACTATCTGCGGAAAGATTTCCGGCTGCATCATAAGCCTTTACTGTGTAATTATATGTTGTATTAGCTTTTAACGTTGTATCTGTAAATGTTGTTTCTGCAACAGTTCCTACTAATACACCATCACGATAAATTTTATACCCTGCTAACTTTACGTTATCAGTTGAAGCTGACCAGCTTAGTGTTGCCGCAGATTCAGTAATAGTTCCCGCAGTTAAATTCCCTGGGATTGTCGGAGGTATCGTATCTGTTGGATCTGGATTGACTGCTCCACCACCATAAATCGTTTGTTTGCTAAGTTCTGCACCGTTTTTAGCAATCCTTTGTGTTAACGAAATACTACTGATACGATTTACGTCAACTGCTGCTGCACTAGATTTTAATCTAAACGTATAGCTTGTCCCTTGCGGAATTTGTTGTGCATCATACACCGAAGATAAATCTACGATAACATTTCCGTTTTCTGCCGTTACAGTCCCAGCTTTATAATCTCCTGCAGTTAATGTTTCCGCTGCGTTGATTGGAATGTATAGTTTTGGTAATTTCACCGTTTCAAAGGCTGCTTCTACGGCTTTTAAGACATCACCAGTTTCGTTTGAAGTTTCATTATTTTTTACAGTGATTTCATATCCAGCTCCATTTTCATTGTACGGAGTGATAGTTGCTTTGACATTTAAATCAGCATAAACTGTTTTATTGCCTGGAAGTACTGCCGTACCAAACAAACCTGTTTTGATTGCTTTAGTCAATTCATCACGTTTTGTTGTATCTGTCGCTTTATCTTGTGATTGCATCCAAGAAATCACGCCACCTAATTGGTTATTTTTTACGTACTCTGCTTTATAACCAATTGAACGTGGATTATCATAGGTATAAAATTCACCTGTTTTTTGATTGTACATATAGGGAGCTTTAGCTACGTCATCCCAATATTCTTTTAAATCAGGTGATTTTACTTTAAGATCAGCAATATTACGATATGGCCACACGCCACCTGCACGTCCTCCATCACCTGACTTCAGCGGGTTTTTATTGTTAGCGCCATAAGTTGGTGATAAATCGGCATCTTTGTTATTTTTTTCTGCTGCTTGGAATAGACCAGGGTGTGCCGCATCTGTCCCTTGTGCTACTTTATTCCAACCACGTGTATAAAAGGCTGCCCCTATCACGATTTTACTTGCTGGTGCACCGTTTGTTTGCAAGTACTTAACGGTTTGATCAACAGAAAAACCGTTAGCATAATTCGGATCTGCTGGGTTACCATAAAGTGCACTATGATGCGCACTATTTGGTGTCCATGCACCATTCATATCATAAGTCATCACGTTAGCAAAATCGACTACTTTAAATAATTGTGCAACATCTACACCGTTTTTCAAAGTATTTTGTGAAGCTGGTAAAGCAACAGAAAGCTCATAAGTTTTGCCTAAATCTTTTCCTTGTTTATCGATAGCTGCGCGAATATCTTGTAATAGTATGATGAAATTTTGTTTATCTTCTGGTTTTGCATGAGGTGTTCCTTCGTCATTAGTGTTATCAACTTTGTCAGGTTCACGAACAGATGCAGGATACTCCCAATCCAAATCTACAAAATCCATATTAGTATACTTGATAAATTTAGCGATATTGCTAACAAAAGTTGCACGTACAGCTGGGTTGGCAGCTACATCGGAGAAATCTCCTGATTTAGACCAACCACCAATTGAAATACCAATTTTTAAATTAGGATTTTTGGCACGAATATCTTGAATTGCATTTAAGACCCCTGCACTAGCGCTATTCCACTGAACACCCTCTTGTCCAACAGGAGCTCCAACTGCAGCATCTTTATCCGTAAACTTCAAATTGCCACTGCTATCAAAATCTAAGAAAGCATAGTTTAAATGAGTCAACTGATCCGCAGGAATATCCTTTGGATAAAAGTTATCTTCTCCTCCCCAAATCGACCAATCACCGTAGTACATAACATTACGGTATTGAGAAGGGGCGGCAGCTTCTACAGTCTTACTTGGTACTAATACAGATAAGGATAAAACCAAACTTGAAACAACAAGTACTAACGCGGATAAAACGTTTACATTCTTTCTAAACACTTTTTTCAAAATTTCCACCTCGTCTTAAGTTTTTTTGTGCTGTTTAAACCATCCAGACTGATTCTACTTTCTTCATGTTGACAGAAGAAAAACTTTTTTATTTAAGACTGCACCTCCTGTTCTTCTTCTTATTTCTCTTATAATAATATAACAATTAGAGTATGAATGCGAACAATATACTTATTTGAATGATATTTTTTTATTAAAAGAAAAATAAATATGATCGATAAAAAAATAAAATGCAGGTTAAGCTGAGAATCTGCTTAACACCACACTTTATGTTTAAAAAAGATATCACAAAAATATGCTTTTACCGAGATTGATCTGACACGTTTATTTTTATATACGATAATCTCTAGCAACTGCATAAATTTCTGATATAGTTCCATTGGTTCCATATTTTACACCAAAGCTCTTTCCAAAAAGACGTTTTTCTTTTGCCTCATCAAGATTCCGATAAAGAATAATTTCTTTATTTCCAAGTGATTCCGTTGCCTTGGTCTCTTCTTCAAACTTTTTCACAAGCTTTTCTTGATCCGCTAGATCTAGCCAAGTACTTAAGTTTTTTATAGTACTCGTTTCATTTTTCCCATGAAAAATTCCATCCTCTGATGCGTTGTAAATCACTAATTTTTCACTAGCTAGTTTGACTTTTTTTTGAATAGGAATATAATTATACACCAACTTTACTTCCCCATATGACAAGTATTTTCCCGATAGATTTTTATATTTTATAAAACATGAAAACTCTAAAGTATTCTCAGAGGTAAATATGTTATAGGAGTCTGTCTCTTTTTCGCTTCCTTCAATAGACAAGTCTTCTGCAAGCAAATTCTTTGCAGATGATATATTCTCTGGAATATCCACTTTAAATTTATATTCCATGAGGTTCTGGGCTTCTTCCGCTGATATATCTATATATTCAAAATCACCAAAAGGCACCTTGCGATCTTTCCACCAGGTAAATTTTTGTTCACGTTTATCCAGTTTATGGTTCACCGTAGATGTGGGTTGCTCTGACTTTCCAGCACAAGCTGTCAAAAGGAACCATGGAAGCAAAAACAACATTATTTTTGAGTATTTCATAAAACTCCTCCTTTCTACTTACAATCTAATTGGTAAAATAATTTCTTCTTTCCCTCTAAATTGATTCTTATCAAATGAAAATATAACATCAGAAAATGATTGGTCATTCAACTGGTACACAGTTGCACTTTCTATCGAATCATTTTTGTTGATTAATTGCTTCCCATTTTCTACTAGATATGATAAATCAGTTGCCTGTTCATGTTTTGTGATTGGGCTAGCGCTTAATCGTTTTCCGTCTTGTTCAACCGTTACTAATGTTTTCCAATGACTTGCGGATTGCTTGACTTCACTTTTATTCTTAAAAACATAGCGCACAATCAAAAGATTTTTCTTATCATTTTCAGAAATAATTTTGTAACCTGTCAAATCAAAAAGGTACGAATCATTTTCAATTTTATTTAACTTCTTTTTAACTTGTTCTGAGGTCACCGTTTTTTTTGCAGAATTTTCTAGTTTCAAAGTCCCAACTGATTGATCAAATAATGTTGTTCTTCTTTTTTCTTGGTTATCTTGTGGCGTGTAAAAGATATATTCTACTAGATGTTGTTTTTGGAGCGTATAGTAGGTTGATACCCATACTGGTTTTTGTCTGTATTCATATTTAAAGGAAAAACGTAAAACTCTATGTCCGTCTAATATTAATTTTTCTGGTGAAACATGATCAACGCCAAAAGATTCGTTGATTAGTTTTTTTGACTGTTGTTCCAATGTGCGTTCTTTAGTGTTCGCCTTATCACGTACACGAACAAACATATAAGCGTTACTCGCTGTATCTTCTGCACCAAAAACTGCGGCTTCATTATATTGCTCTTGATAATCCTCTTGTCCCTTCCAACCAACTGGCAGACTAAAGGAATATTCTACACCTTCTTTTGAAAAGTATTCTTTTTCTTTAGACAAAGCTTGATGCGTGCAGCCAGTCAAAAGAAATAGCAGTGTACAGAAAATGATTCCTTTCAGTTGCTTCATATAGATTCTCCTTTGTCTTTTTGATTTAATTTTATGCCTCAGCTTTTACCCTCAACTGTTTTTTTGACCAGTAGATATAACCAATAAAAAGTAGTATACAAAGAATGAATAAAGCTGATCCAAACACAAATCCTTGCGGTAAGAAAACAAACTTGATTTCATGTTGGCCAGCTGATACTGGAATTGCTAAAAAGGCATCTTTAAACGTTGGAATCGGCACTTCTTTTCCATCGATATAGGCTTTCCAACCTTTATCATATGGAATCGTTGTTAACAACACCCCTTCTTTATCAAAAGAAGTTTGAGCTTGTGCTTTGCGGCCATTCGTTTTAAAATTCACACTTTTTTCTTGAATCTTTTTCACCGATTTTTCAAATTCCTGTGTATTTAAAAAGACAACATCTGGTTTGAACAACGTAGTTCTCTGCTTACCACCTGTAAAACTGGTCGTAACTTTTATTGTTTTTATTTTGTCATAATACCCTATCGAGTGATATTGACCATCATCTCGTAAATCCGTTCTACGTGTTACACCATCGACCGTCACATGTACTTTTGTGTCTATCGCCGCACCTAAATCTGTCGGTACTATGCTTAAATAACCTTGGGAGTGCTCAGGAACTGTAATTAGCCAAGTAACTGATTTTATTTTATTGGGCTCTTCTTCACTAAAACTAATGGTGTTTTCTTCTTCTGTTATAATCACATTTTTGGAATCAACCATTGTTGCTTCGCCAAAACTAAATAACTCACCTTCTGAACCAGATAAATAATTGAAGAGGTCTGTTTGATTTTGGACTGCTTCTTTTTCATAAATGCCTTTATCCGTCATAATTCCTAACGGTAATGCATAATCATTTTTATAAAGGCTATAGTCACCTGATTGACCAATTTTTTCATAACCAAACTTGTTTAAATTGCCTTTAGCAATGGTATATTTCATCCCAATCAAAGCATCCATCAGCAAAGTATTATTTTCATAATGCACCTGAAGATTGCTGCCTAGAGAACGAAATCCTAGCGCATTCATATATTGTGAAGAATGTCTATTACGGATCGACGAAAACATACCAATACCATGGTAGCCGAAATTAAAACTATCATCTAAAGAGATTGGATTTAAATTTTCCATTCTAAAAAAGGTTTTGTTTTCATCAAATGCTTGATCTGACAACGCTTTGATATGAGGATACGGCTTAGCAATCAAGTCACGCGAAGGATAGTTCCAATCCTGTTTAATTCCTTTTACTAATGCTTGCGCATTTACAAGAGCCTCCCCACTCATTAACAAAACAATCAACACGGGTAGCCACTTTTTCCATCTTGACTGATAAACATAAAGATATAAAAGTAAAACATACATTGCCAGTAAACCAATCGTTACTACTAAAGACATTGTCGTAATAACACCATATCTTTTCTTATTCGACACAAGCAAAAAGACAATGAAAAGTCCTGCTATCCCTAGTACACCATTCAACAGTTGATTAAAATCGCTCTTTTCAAATACTTCTAAACCATATCCAGCCAATAAAATCACTAAGAATGAAAATAAAAAACTAAACCTAAAAAGCAACATATTTGGTGAATGCATGCCGTGCCATGCTAAATTAAGCGGTAGAATGTAGACACTTGCAATCAATAAGATAAATAGACTCCCAAAAAGCAACTTATCTTTAATTACAATCTTGTTGCTGATAAAGTAAAATATGCAAAAAATCAGTGCGAATAAGCCAATATAAATAAACGGCATACTTTCAAATTTGGACGTATCATAAACACCTACTAAACTTTTCGCTACAAAATCCCACGGACCAGTATCAGGTGTTAAAAATGTAGACATTGTCGATACACTTTCTCCATTGTTACTAAGATCAAAAATTGTCGGCAATATGGTGATCATTGAGGCACCCCCAGCAAGTAATGAGGTAATCAAGTATGAAAGGATACTTTTTTTATAAGCGCTCCAATTACTGATTGTTTTGGCAAAAAAGTAGAGAAAAGAAAATACGCCTACCATAAAAGCCATATAAAAATTAGATAAAAATAAAAGTAAGTAACTAATAAACAATAGAATTGGTTTCTTATCGTCCATCAATCGATGGATTCCTAGGATAATCAACGGTAAATACATAAATGTATCTAGCCACATGATAACTTCGGAGTACCCTACACTGTAGGACATCAATGCATAAGATACACTTAAACCGACAACGAACCAACGCTTGATTTTAAACGTGTTGTGAGCAAATACCCAAAAAGCCAAGCCACTTACACCAAACTTAAGTAACGTTAAATAATATAAGGCATCTGCCATATTTCCATTATCAAAAAAGAAAACAAGTGGCGTAAACAAGCCATTTAAATAATAAGCCATCAACGCCCAGTAATTTAATCCTAATGAGCCAGACCAAGTATAAAAAATATTTTGTTTACCATGTAAAACATTATTAAAACTAGCATGAAAATTCGCATACTGTGTAAATGAATCGCTCGCTAAAATCGTTAAATTACTGCCCGGATAGATATCGTTAAAATAATAAATCAATCCCATTAATACAACAGGTATACTGAAGCTTAGGAGCATCATCAAACTATTTTGTTTTAGAAACTCTTTTATTCTATGTTTTCTCATTTTTAGCTCTCACTTTCTTTACAGTTCCTAGCATTTCACCGGACAACCCCTATCTTATTGAACGGATAATACCGATAGACAACGATTCCTTCGATTTGATTTTGATCAACTAAACCAAATATCCGACTGTCTTCAGAATGATTTCTATTATCACCCAGAACAAAATAAGCATTTTCAGGTATCTTATAATATACTGATAATGCTCTCGCAACATTTGTTGTAACATTGACTCGAATCGTTCCATCTGGTAGCTCTTTAGCCGCTAAATTTTGTCCATAGAGATTTTTAGGATTGTTTTCTGCTTGCTGGTTAATATACAACGTATTTTCTTCCACCCATATAACATCTCCCGGCATTCCTATCACTCGTTTGATATAAGAATCTCCCTTCGCTGTTTTCGGCTCAAATGTGACAATCTCATACCTAGATGGAACCATTCCTTTAGCTACCAAAACACGATCCTTATTAGCAAAAGTCGGTGCCATAGAATGACCTTCTACTCGATGCGTGGCTATACGAAATAAGAACAGAAAACAAGCAATGAAAAAAAACAGAAAAATCAAGTTCGAAAAATAACGACGTACTTTCCCAGCTCGACTTTCTTTTTGATTTTTCTTTCTTTCAAGCATTCGTTGCCTTTTTATGTAACTGAATATTTTCTTTTTTTTATAAGGTGTTCTTTTTTTTGTATGACCAGTAGGACTTTTTCTATGTACTATCTGCTCTGATTTTGGCTGTTTCATTTTTCACCTCGTTATTCATAGACTAAAAATGGGTCATTTCATGAATTGGAAATACTCTCATCGTTACTACGCCAATAATGTCTTTTTCATCAACCAGACCAAAATACCGACTGTCTGTTGAGTAACGTCGATTATCACCCAAAACAACGTATTTACCTTTTGGTATACTATTTTCTTGCAGTAGTTCCTGTAGTGAAAAATCGGGTGTTATATTAGTATCTTGTCCTTCTTTAACTTGTATAGCTTGGGACATAAAGCGTTCCACTACTTCTTCTCCCTCTATATATAATTTACCTTCTTTATAGAAAAAATCTTCACCTGGTAAAGCAATGACACGCCGAATCATCACTTCCTGATTTTTAGGTTCTTTGAAATAGACTAAACTGAACCGCTTGATCTGTCCCCATTTATTTACGAACAAGCGATCCTTATCATTCACAGTTGGTGTCATGGAGTAACCTTCAACTTCAGGAATAGAGAATGTAAAATATGCAATTACTGAAATCAAAGAAACAGTAATGAAAATGGTAATAAGCAATTCTAAAAGTAGCTTTTTACGCTTTTGTTTCTTTAAAGTAATACGCTGTTTTTTTGTTAATCGCTTTGCTTTAGCTCTCTGGTATTTTCGTTTTTTCTGAGGTTTCACGTTTATTGCAGATTTCGTTACTTTTCTTGCTCCATCATTTTTTCGTTTTTTGGAGATCTTAGTGGTACTTTCTTTAGAAGTTGGTTTCATTTTAGTTACTGGACGTTTATTCTTCTTTTGGTTACCTAGTTCCATTTGATTCACCTCAACCTAGCTACTACTTTTTGATCTTCAAAGCAGCTTCATTGACTTTAAATCGTTTGAATACTTTCTTTTGACTGTCTTTCACTTTTTTTACATCCTTTTGATAGCCTTCCATCGTATCAGTGTTTCCTAAGGTGTCTACGGTCTGACTACTCAAATTGGTTCCCAGTTCTTTCAGTAAAACAAAATGACGATTCAACAACATTTGCCCTTCTTCGGTTAAACCTTGGTACGCTCTTCTTGCACCATAACTAGATAAAGATAACGACAGTTCCCTTAGATTTTTAATTGATTTTTGCGGATTTTCATTATTTTTAAT
Source organism: Enterococcus sp. AMC1252 (assembly GCF_058216515.1). Lineage (NCBI taxonomy): Bacteria > Bacillati > Bacillota > Bacilli > Lactobacillales > Enterococcaceae > Enterococcus > Enterococcus sp. AMC1252. Next base: position 540,573 of record NZ_CM177097.1, on the reverse strand, counting down.
ATTGTTTAATTGAAGCTCAACTTCATCTAGGAGATAATAACTTTGAACAATCGAGTCAGAATCATTCCCATTCAAGTTATTCATTTGGTAATGTCGCGTGTAAAAGGCACCACTAGTTGCGATTAACATTAAAACAAGGAGAATAATACCTGTGTTCCGTTGCCGCTTAACTTGTTTTTCAAATTTACGACGTTTCATAATAAATTGTTTTCGTTTACGCTTATTTTTCGGCGCTTTCCTTTTTAATGGACGTAATTTTCGACTAGTCATTATCAAAAGAGCCACGGAAAATAGTGCAAATAGGAAAAAGAGCAAGGCACTAGACATTAATGTTACAAAAGACCAATCCAACATACTCATATTCGTCTCTCTCTCCTTTTAATTTTTTTATCTAGCGTTTACTTTTTTTAGCATTCTTTTTCTTCTTGGTTCTTTTTTTATTAAGCTTCCTAACTACAAAAAATATAATCAAGCCTAAAATAAAGACACTTATAACAATTGGGACAATTAGCTTCCAATTAATTCCTTGTTCTTGAACCAAATTAACATCTTGTTTGTTATACTTATCAGCATCTTCATCCGTAATTGTAAAGTCTTCAGTCCATTCCCATTTTCTATCTTTAGAGGTTGCAAGAACATGTGCACGATACTTACCTGGTACCATCTTTTCACCATTCATCGAAATTGGAAAATCCATCATACTATTTGGTGCAAAGCGCATACCAGCTTTTTTAGTATCATAAATAACACTATCTGATTCTTTTGACATAATTTGAACATCCAATGTCAAATCATCTAGAATCGCCGCTTCTATATTTGAAAGATTTACGAAAATACTATTTCGATAGTTACTTAATCCAGCATATGCTTTATTCAGCTTCAATTCTGGTTGAACAACGGTATCTGTTTCTGTCAGTACCATACCGACTAGAAATGCATATTCATTCACAACACCTTTTTGTTTTTCTTGTTCTTCTTTACTAATATGGCGTTTCATTTCAATACCACCAGAAATCATGCCATCATAACTACTTTCAGGCATTGTGATGGCTAGTTCCAATGGAACTGTTGTTTTTGGCGGGATTTTTACAAGTTCTTCTCCTTTGACAACATCTTTAAAATCATATTTCAATGATTTATCATTATCGATTGAACTCGGTCCATATTCAATAACACCATTTCCATTTGTTTTCGCGCCACTAATCGAAACGGTCACTTCCACCTCTTGATCCCCATCGTTTGTTAAATCGATTTGAACGGTTTGTTTTTGTCCTGGCGTCATTCTCAAATCATAATAACCAACTTGTGGATTTTGTTGATTGTCCGGTTTAATTACTTTGTAACTGAATCCTAGTGGATTTTTTTGTTCCTCCTGTTTCTTTGAATCGTTGGCGTATGCCAGTTGGTTCGGTGAAACAAAACTAGCTATGTATACAAGGGAGAGTAAAAATAGGATTGCTTTTTTTTTCATTTCTGTTCTCTAACCTTTCTCTTGAAATGAAATTCGCCGACTCATTGAGCCAGCGAACCTCACTCAGTACTTATTTTTTACGTTAAAACGGATGACTGGTTACGACTTAAAGTACGTCAGCCATTGTCCAAGTGATTTTTGCAGAGTAATCTCCTTCACCAATTGCAGTAGTTGCTGGAATGTTTAAGACAACAGAATCTTTTGCAGTGTCATCAGAGTGTAAACCAAAGTTAAGTTCAAATCTACCGTAACCAACGCCCGCTGCAGCATCTTTGTTATCAACAAAAACTACTGATTCTCCTGCTGTTGCAGCATCTCCTGCCGTAAGTTTCAATGTTCCTGCTTTTTCAGCTGGTTTTAAGCTTGGATCTGCAGTTGTTGTTACATTGATGTTTTTGTACGTAATGTTAGCACCTTTCAAATAAGTACCACTTGTTTTTTCTTTGAAGTTTTCAGTGATTTTAGCACTTACTTGGTATGGACGTTTCTCAGTTGCACGTAAATCTTGGAACCATACAGTATTTTGCATATCAAATTTCTCAGTGTTAGTTGCTTTATCTGCTTCTGTACTATCTGGGTTTGCAGTGATAAGCAACGCATTATAATCACGTTGTGTTTGGCTTGTTAAAATATCGTGTGAATCAAATTCTAGTGGGCTAATACCAATAATTCCCATAGGCCCAGGGTTTGTTGTAGTGATACCTGTTGTGATTGTTGTACCAGTTGTATTACCTGGATCAGTGATGACTGGATCTTCATCTGAGTTATATGTGAACTTAATGTGTCCAGATCCATCAAGATCGTTTGCCTTTGTTGTGTTAGGCATTGCTAATGCAACTCCTGTTGCTGCTAATAAAGCCGCTCCGCATAATTTGTGTGTTAATTTCATTTGTATTTCCTCCTAATATTGTGTGTTTTGATTTATGGTAACTCGGCTAATGTCCAAGTTAGCAACGTAGTGTAAGGTACCGGATCTTTTTTCGTTGTTCCGGGTATTGTTAATGTTATTGCACTGTTTTCTTGCATTTGCTTATTTTCAAAGCTTGTATCAAGCAGCGGTTTCCCGTCTGGATCTACTTTGGGTTTCAAGCTGTTTTCTCTTCCAAGCGGATTATCAGACGATGCACCGAATGAAATAGACCATGTGCCTGCTCCTGAGCCTTGTTTTGCTTCTGCTAGGTTATATGTTTCTCCAATATTTTCCAGACGAATAATATCGCCAGAAACAACTGGGGCATATGTTTTATCTACTGTAGAGTTCGTCCATGATTTGTCTAAGGACAACACAGCACCATTTAACTGATTGTTTGGTGTTTTAGTATTTTGAAATTGCGTCTCTTGTTTTAAGCGAAGAGTCCACCCCATTGCTCCGCCGCGATAATCTGAAACTTGGATAAAATTTCCACGCGCTTCAGTTGCGTCATGAAATAATTGAGCATTCACTGAATAAGTCATATCTTTATCAGATATTTTATTGCGTCCAGTAAAATTGAATTGTGGAACAAAATCAATACGTAGTTTTCCTGATGAGTTTGGACTTTCTCCTGCATCGACAGTTTTATCTGGATTTTCTGGATCTCTAATCCCTACATCTTCATAGTCACCAGTAAACTGGATAGAACCTGTGCCATTTAAACTTTCTTCTGCAGATACAGTCTGACTGCCTGTAGCATAAGGTCCTGCTCCTAGAAGAATCGTGGCAAGTAAAGACAATGTCATTGTTCGTTTCATTGCTTAACGCCCCTTTCCTTCTTGCTTTTCCTTTTTCCGTTTCAAAAGAAAATAGACTAAAGCAATTACAACCATAACGGCACCACTAATGGATAAACTTGTTTTTACTAGTTCACCTGTTGAAGGATATCTACCTTTAGGTTTGCTAGGCATTTCCTTTTCAATTGTTTTTGACGAACTAGTTGATGTTGATGATTCAGTCGAAGCATCTTCTTCGTAGAAACCAATTTCTCCATTTGTTTGGACTGCACCACCGCCATTTTCATCTCCTTGTGCACTAACTATTTGAGCTGATGAAATGAATAGCGTAAACCAAGCAATGAAAAAGATAAGCAGATATGTTACTTTTTTTGTTCTCATTTTATCCCTCCATTATTGGGTTTCGCTTAAAGTAAATTTGACAGTTGCTGTGTATTCACCAATTTTTCTATATTGGTTCGCTTCCAGAATCATTTTAAATCCATTTCCTTTTTTGACCCATTCTTCCTCACTAACATTTTGACTACCTCTGGCTTTTTTGATAATGTCATACGGTTCTTCTAGTTTCAGTACATTATCACGTGCGCCATCTTTATAGACGAGTGCTTCTGGTAATTTATAAGATCGGTCGTCGGTTGATTCCATCACTTTTGTTACCTTAGCTGATAGCTTCCAATCAGTTAAGACTTCTCGGCTATCACTAACCACAAGCGATTGATCATACTCCGGATTATCAGCAGAAAAGTTACCATAACTTCCAGATTCTTTTAGTCCAAAATCAATCATTTTTGGTGCTGAAACAAATGAAAGAACGCCTTCGGCTTTTCCACCAGGTAACCCAACTTCATTAGAATTTACAGTAAGTAGTTCATGTCCTGATTCCGGATTGATTGGTCCTGAAACAAATGGTTTTTCTTGTGGAGAATCACCATTGGCTTTTGCTTTATTTTTAATATCATTACCCACAATCGCATTTTGTCCAAGCTTCACCTTGAACGTTGCTGTTGCTTTTGTGTTGGCTTGTAAATCTCCAACATAAATCGTTAAGGTTCGTGTTTCTTCAACGTAACTAAATTTACTTTGATCCTCACCAATTGACTTACCATTGATCGTAATGCCATGATTTGATGGATCGAAATCTAGTCCGTTTGCAAGAACATCGACTAATTCAACATTTTTCCAAGGCGCAGATTCTGCTTTTGGATTATCAGCTTGTAATGTATAAGTCAACGTATCACCAATTGCAGTCTTATCAGTACCGCCACTTGATTCAACTGATTTAACTAGTTTTGATTGGTCAGGAATGATGTCTTTAACAACCAGACGTTTTGCTGAATTAAAGCGAGTATCGTTGGTTCCGACTTTCACCGCATCATGATACCCTTTATAAGTTTCATACCCAGTAACTTCTTCACTAATATTTCCAAATACACCATCTGGCTCTTGTGTGTACGTTTTCGGTAATGTAAACGCTGGTACAGGGCTAATTGTTGCTTTGTCTTTCAAATAAATATCGACTTTAGCCGTCTTATCTAAATATTTAGGTAGATCAAGTATCCACTTTCCAGCCTTGACTGTTGTAGTGATTGCTTGGCCATTTGAATCTTTCAGCCATTCCCCATCTACTTTAATGAAAACTTTCGCACCCTCTTCACCGCTTGTACCTAATAATTGTTTTGTTGCGTTATTTAAATCTGTTGTCGCTGCTGGTTGAGTTGGTGGTGTAACATCGATTGTAGTGACTGATTCCGCCCAACCTTTTAAATCACCAGGAACTTCGTCACCTGGTTTACCAAGATGGACAGTATTAGGATCGGGGTTTAATTCCCCTGCTTTTCCACCACGCCACGCTCTTACCACCTCAACTTTGTCACCTGTTTCGAAAAATTCAGTATCTCCATTTCCAGTACGTTTATTTTCTGCTTGGAATAAACCAGGACGAGCACCTTCACCATAAACATTCAGCCCCTGTGATTTCTCATCAGCACCTACTGTTTTTCCATTTATTTCATAAGTTTCGCCAGTGTTCGCTTTAGTAACTTTTAAAACGATTGTTACTTCATCTGTCCATGCAGGACGAGAACCCTCAACACCTTCTGGAATAGTGACATGACCAAATGCATACTTATCAGCATTTGTTGGTGTTCGTAATTCATCTACCACTGGATTAGCGTTGTTTCCACTAATACGTGCCATTGTTCGCATATTATTTGCAGTACTTCCCAATACAGCATGAACTGAATCATCCGTCGTAAAAGTACCAGGTAGATTTATTTGACTCATTTGAAATGTTCGATATCTTGCCGCACGTGAGCTGTGATAATCATATCTAAAACCAGTGTCATAAAGTCCCATATCAATAAGTGTCCAAGCACTATACGGATTACCTTCTAGTTGAGCAGCATTTCCTTGCTTCCAGACACTGACATCAGAATAAACATTTTTTAAATCACCGCTACCGTTAAAAACTACACTGCCGCTATTATTTCTAAAATCGTAGTACAGCATATTATGAAATTCCAAAATCGAATTTGTTCCAAAACTAAAAGTACCACCTGTACCGTATCCATCAATCGTAAACTCTGTTCCTGGATCACCAGCAATAACTGTTTGATTTCCTGAGCTGAATCCTCTTCCTAAAGTAGAAATTATTTCTACCTTAGAATTTTTGTCTTCTAATTTAAATGAATTACCCGTACCTGTATAGTTAATTGCCTCTTGATTACCATTGCCAATTATTTTAAATTTTGACCCTCCAGTAACCTTTACAGCATTATTCCCACCAGACAATCGTAATGTTTCAGAACTTGAACTAGCATCTTTAATAATTGAGAATTCTGAATTATTTTCAATATTAAACTGCATATCACTTGATGTTCTAAAACGCATAACTGCTCCAAAACCATTTCCTGTCGCATCATTTCTTATTTTTGCATTTAATACGGCTTTATTTTTAATATTAAAAATACTCCCGTTTCCTTGTAAGATAGTCGCTGGATGCGATTCTGAATCTAGATAAAAATGAGCTGAATTTGTTACTTCTATTAAAGAGTTCAATCCTTGGATACAAAGGATTCCCCCAAAGCGATCTGTCCCAGTTTGTGAGCTATAAATAGTTGCTTTTGTTCCTTCACCGTCAAATTTCATTGTTGCACGGTCTCCATCGATAGCAATCATTGTTGTTCTACTATTATTCAGTTCTAGAGTTGACCCTTGATTGACAAGAATCGTCGCATCATTTACTTGAGAGCCCATAAACATATCTGAAAATGTTCCACTAATCTTTGTTCCATTAGTAATAGTTATATTTTTAGCTTCAAACAATTTATGCCAGTTATCATTCATACTTGTTCCACCAGCACCGCCAGTACCTACTCCATTATGAGTCAGGTGGATGTTTCCTCCATCCATCAAAATAGCGCCATTTTGCAGATATGCAATACGTTTAGTATGTCCTTCAATTAATGAAATATTATTAAAGGCCGCCGTCCAATTTGAACTGTCAGCAGGTGCCGCATAGACCAATGCATCAGCTTTAGTAACTGCACTACCAGAACCTTTCAGATTCACATTATTAAATCTGATTTCAGAAGCTGTTCCAACTGATCCTAAAGTAATTCTAAAATTAGCACCCGCATTAGCCCCCAAATCTAAACTAAAATTGTCTCCCCCATTGGCTCCATCAATTGTTACACTTCTGTTTACAGTACCAGGATTCAGTGCTGAGTTTCCACGAGCAATATTTTTAGTCAATTTGATTGAACTTACTGCTGGATTTTGTAAAGCACTCACAAATGTCCCCCAGTCTTCAACTGTAACTAAACTTCTTGTGTTAAAAGCAACTGGTGAGGCAGTTTCATTATTATTACTTTTAGTCTCAGCTATTTTTTCTGGATATTTCAAGTTAAAACTAGCCTTTGCAACTGTATCATCTTGATAAGTGACTTTAAGCGTATCAGCTATCTTTTTCCCAGCTGTTTTTGCCTTTAAAATTATTGGAAAATCGTATTCTCCTGTGTCCGCTTTAAATTGAATAGCTATTTTATTCATTTGCTCATGATCTTTGATACTTAGATCATTCATGGCAATTGATGGTAGAGACTCTATAAGTTCCTCTGCAAATAAAAGACCTACTTCTTTTTCATCTAAAGACAATACAATTTCTTCTTTTTGTGGATTTTTAACTTTCAAAAGAAACGCTACTTGATCTTTTGATTCAGAAATTTTTTCAAGAGTATATTTGCCTTTATGCTCTTCAGAAGCTTGTATCTTGGTTTGCCCATTAAATAGTAAAAATCCCAAAATACTAAACAAAGAAACCAACAAAACAATTAGTATCGATCTTCTTCCGATCTTCATTATTTTTCTCAACTCCTCTCTATTCGTATAATTTTTTTGTGTGTCGGATCACACTATATTTCAATTTTTAAACTCAAGCTGAATTGTTCAGTTTTTAAGTTTAAAAATGGAAACCAGTTTACATACTTACTGTTGTATTACTTTTACAACTTCCCATCAACTAGACAACATATATCCTCTAGAGCGGACAGTTCTGATATACTTTGGCTTGAAAGAATCATCTTCAAGTTTCTTTCTTAAATGAAAAACTAGATTGGCAACACGGTATTTCTTATCGCCTTTTTCTTCTCCCCAGACACTTTTATAAAGTTCTTCATACGTGATTGCTTCACCTTTACGACGAATCAATGACTCTAAGGCTTTAAATTCTAATTTAGTCAATCCCACTTCTCCTTTCCCTTCAATATTTACGGAAAAATTGTTAGGAACTAACCTAATTGCTGGTGGTGGTCCTGCAATTGTTGAATTTGTGACTTGTGGATTTATGACTTGCTGTTTTTGCTTATTAGATCTTCTTTCAAGGGTATTCATAATGTATAGAGAAAACTCATCCGACTCTGTTCGATTGTCAAAAGTACCGTCTGCACCAAGTTGAAGATGAACGATACGATTTATCTTTGTTGACTCACTAGATAAAATCCAGACAAAATGATCCGTCAGACTTCTTACTTTGATAATCAACTCACACGTTAAGCTGATATCTTCTAAATTAGGTTCAGTAATGATTACAGCATCCATTTTGGGAATTCTTTTATCCATTTCATTTGAATCGACTTGATGGATCATACATTTTTTTTCTTTTAAAGCAACTATGTACTCAGTTTGATTACTTTCAACAGCATTTACCATGGCTATGTTAAACATTTGTTTCCTCCTTCTTTTTGGTGACAAGCTATTCTTGCCGCGTTCATTATCTATGCTATTCATTCTTTTAAATTTAGAATAGTCATCTCTTGTATCAATAATTATTATTTTATTCTAATTTATAGTAATATTAGTTCTGATCACTATTTTTTATAATTTAGAATAAGCTTTCCCGTTCTAACTAAGAACAGGAAATTAATGTACAAACCGTTTAATATTAACGATTAAAATTTCCTTTGACGGCGTTTGTGACGGCGAAATCCTCATTTTTTATTAAATCGCAGCAACTGCCTCTACCGCGATTCTTTCTTCTGTTAAATTGGAATTGGTATAAATATCAAGTGTCATTTTAGTTGAAGCATGCCCTAATAAAGAGCTGATTACAGCAATGTTTATTCCTTTTTCCAAGCAGCGAGTTGCAAAAGAATGTCTCAATGCATGAAAAGAGCATTCAACTAATTTAAACTGTTTCAACAACCGCTTGAATTGATATCGAATCGTTCGTGGTTCAGTAAAACTTTGATTCGTGGAAACAACATAGTCGCTATTGCTAGATATCTTCTTTTTTAACAGTTGCTCCAAAAGGTCATAAGATAGAGGAATCATCCGCTCTGAATTTTCTGATTTTGGTTTTTCTTCGATTATCTGCGTCTTGCATCCGCTTTGCGTATATGTTCTTACTCTCTGAAGTGTTCGTTTTACCGACAAGATTCTGCTTTCAAAATCAATATCTTCCCATTTCAAGCCTGCAATTTCACCAATTCTCATTCCAGTTTCTAGTGATATCAGCATAGCTAGACCGTCAGACGAATTTTTCGCTTCTTTTATCAAAAGTTTATGTTCAAATTGAGAAATATTGGCTATCTTAGGCTTTCTTACTTTTGGAAGTTCAATATTTTCATAAACCGAGCTCCGAATAAAACCAAGTTTTTCAGCATATTTTAAGGCTGTTTTTAATACTCTAAATACTGAATGGAGTGAATTTATTGCTATTTTTTGCTGTGTACTATCAATAAATTTATGGATATGCTCTGGTGTTAGCTCACTCAGACGCCTCTCTCCAATCGCGGGACGAACGTGACAATCTAATTTGCTTTTATAACTATCAAATGTTCCTGGCTTCACTTTTGTGTTAATTACTGATTCCAACCAATAATCCAACCAGTTATTGAGTGTCCCATAAAATTGTTGTGATTGTTCTTTGCTTGAAAACATTGTTGCTTTTTTAATCGTAAGCTTCTTCTTAACCTCTTTATATGATTGAGCATAAACATACCCATAATGAATATGCCCGTTTGCTTTCCTCCCTTTAATGTATCGCCCCTCCCAACGGCCATCTTTCCTTCTATAAATATTTTCACCTTTTCTAGCCAAAGTAACACTTCCTTCCATAAAAATAATTGACGGCGCATATGACGGCGATAAAAAAATCAAGTTTTTCTCAAATTATTCAGAAATTAATGAAAAAATTGATATGTTCTTGGAATAAAAATGAGTTATACTTACAAAAGATAAAAAAAAGATATGTTATTCACATAATTCTCATCATTTTTATTTTTAAAATATCAGTTTGACAACATTACCCAAATCATATAACCTTTAAAAAGTGATAAAATAAAAATATATCTGTTTTTTCGCCACTCCACCTCTTCCCTTTCCTGTTCTTAGTTAGAACAGGATTTTTTTTATTGTTATCTCTTTCACTTATAAGTATAAAAAAAAAGACCTCACTTTTATTATTAAAAAAAAGAGTAAATATCATACTTTTTTGATAAACAAATAAGAAATTAATGCTTTTATTTCCAACAAAAAAGACAGACTCTAAAGGCGATCTGTCTTCTTGTTCCAGTTTTGAAGATGATTTCTTTCTTAATTTTATTTCTATAACTATCTAATTCTATCTTCTACTTGATTAAACTGTAGTAACAAATTGGATTCTATTTAAAATAGTTGTTCAATAGTCAACCAAACCTACAGTTAATTCTGTCAGTTTTTCGCGATTCACTTGATATTGCTTCCCTTGTTTTATAATCAATCCTGCTTTTTGGAACTCATTTAAAGTGTAAATCAAGTGTCGATAGCTAACGCCAAGAAACTCAGCTGTTTCAGTGTGCTTTTCAGCGTAAATATTATCAGTTTCAGCCTGTAGCATATAAGTTGCTAAACGATACTTCAGTTCATAATTTTGATTATTTGAAAAATGCTCAGCTCTTAATAAAATTTTTTCTCCTAGATACTTAGCAATAACTCTCAAAAAGTCTGGATCATCTAATAACCCTTGCTTTACTTTATGATGCGGTAATGCTAAACAAATACAACGATCGATTGCTTGTACATCCTTGACCTGCTCTTCAACTTCTAGTAGGGACAGCTCTCCTATAAAATCACCTTTGCTCAAAAATTGAATTAGGGAACGCCCGCCATTTTCATGGATTTTATAAATTTTGGCTCTACCTTCTATTAAAAGAAAAAGATGGTCTATCTGCTTATCAAAGCGAGTAATGTATTCTTTTTTTTCATAAATAAATAGTTGGGCCTGTCTTAATACTGAATCAGAAAAGTAGTTAGATAAAGGGAGATTTGGTTTTTCAGTTAATTTAACTAGTTGATCAATGTCATAAATTTTCATTTTTCCTCCTCAAAATATGAGATATCTCCTATTATTATGATTGATTATTCGCTAAATTACTACTAAAGGGATCGTTTATTTTTTCTTTAGTTTCACGAGCTTAGGCATATCTGCTTAACTTTTAAATTTAGGAGGTTTATTATGAATAAAATATTGTTTTCTCTGTTCTTTTACACACTTAGCGGCATTGGTATTAGTTTAACACTTAAAGCTGATATTGGCGTCAGTAGTTTTAATTCGTTAAATGTGGCTATTGCTTCAATCAGCAACATTAAAGTTGGTACAATCACTTTTTTATTAAACACCGGCTTTTTAATGCTTTATGTATTACTATCCAAGCAAAAACAATACTTGAAATACCTGCTAATGTTTCTATCTATTTTATGTCTAGGAACAATTATCAACTTTTTTTCATATACAGTATTAGCATCGGTAAATTTGAATCATTACGTTATTAGGTTAGCGGTTTTTACCTTAGGGACTTCCATAGCAGGCTTTGCTACAGGAATCGTGATTTCACTTGGTGTTTTACCATTCCCTATTGAAAGCGTCTGTCTTACTTTTGCCAAATTAACCGGCTACTCTTTTGCTAAGTTCAGATATGCTATCGATTTGTTTTCAGTAATTATTTCTTTAGTCCTTTCACTAATTTATGATCTCCCAATTTTCGTTAGAGAAGGTACGCTTATCAGCTTATTGTTATTATCAGGTGTCATTTCTCTTACCAAAACTAGCTATGAAACCTACGTACTTAATCAAAATGCGAAAAAAGAAGAGGCTTGAACATAACTCTATGAGTCATATCCAACCTCCGTTTTGCATTAATTGTCTATTTGGATAAATGGTAATGAACCATCCGTAAAAATTTCGTCACCACCACCATTCCGTCCATGATAACTCGTGGTAAAATGCTCAACTAGTTCAATCGAAAATGATTGCTCTGATTGCTTAAATGATTCTAAAACAAAATCTCGTTCTCGATCTACATCAGAGCTGATTTTATGAGTAATTTGTCCAGTAAAAACCGAAAAACCAACTTTTTTATCATAAGTTGCAGCTCCTAACCAATCAGCTTTTCTTCCACCTGGTAAATACCAATTTTTCGGTGTTTTCCAAAAGCGAACATGGTGCCTTCTTCTGGGATTATTCTCTATCTCTCGTTCGAATGCTATATCTTGTTTTTTATTGAATAGAAATAAAGAACTTACTGGCGCTTTGGGATAGGACTTAGCAAAAATACTAGCGGCAACCATATACAGACTTGATTTTATTGTTAGCGGTTCGGCTTTCATCCAACCTGATTTTATAAAAAGTTGCTCTAATTCATCATCCGTCCCAATAAAAGCAAGATTGATTGGATCACCAAGCAGACCATCCCCTGTTCTAGCGCGGCCAATAAAATAATCTGGCAAATAGCGTCCTGTCATTAATTTATTGATAAAAGGGATAAATAAATAGGAACTAAATAGCCAAAAAAAGATATAAAGAAAGATATGGATTTTTCTAGTTAATATTTCTGAAAATAATACCTTGTAAACTAAATAACCAATAGTAATAACAACAACAAACCGAAATAATCTAAAAATACTATTTCGTAATGTCTGCCTCTTCATTTATCGCCACCCTTTTTCCTCTGGATCATAAGGAGCATACTGGCTATAGTTATCCAATTCGCCTTCAAATACCTTATTAGCAAAACCACTATAGGCTCCTAACCCCATTGTAGCAAGATCAGCATTCGTTTCTGTCATATTATTCACGATTTTTTCTTGATATTCCCTTGCAGTGATCACTGCCCCTGTTTTGAGATTTTTATAAAGTTTCGGCATGCTCCTTCATCCTTTCTTAGATCAAGTTCATTTAATTAAATTATACTCACTTCTGAGATAAAGTCGCCTAATATCATCTTGATTATAAAAAAAAACTGAGACATAACTCTTTAAGTTATGTCTCAGTCCCTTAAAATCCGAAAATTTTTATGGTAAAAGAGCTAGCATTGCGCTCTGCTTCAACCATATTGTTGTAGATCAAGCAAAGAAATTCAAGGATACACATTACAAGAAATTCGAATGACATGTTGTTTCCTTTAATTCTTGACTATGTGATAAAGCACTAAGGTTGAAAGTATTCTACCTCAATTTTTTTAACTTTATACTCTACTAATGATTGTTTGCTTAATACCAACCATTAGCCATCCAAAAAGCTTGTGCAGCTTCCCATGATCCATAGCGTCCCGCTACGTAGCTATCTGCTACTCGTTCTTGGTTCGCTTCGGAATAGTCACCATTTAAATAAGAAGCATCTAATTGATATCTGCCAATATATTTACCGTTAGTTGCCGCATAAGAACCGCTAGATTCTTTTTGTGCGATCCATTCTTTTGCAGAAGAACTATCCGCCGCAACGCTTGGAGCTGGTGCCGTTTCTGCAACAGGAGCTGGTGTTTCTTGTACTTGTGTTGCATATACAGTTTCTGCCTCTGTTTTTTGTTGAGATGGTACTTGTGCTGCTTCTTCAGCTGTACGGATTACTAATTCTTCTCCTTCAAAGATCATATTTATATTAGAAATATTATTATCTTTTGCAATTAGATCAATCAAGCTATTGTCACCATTGAATTGGTGAGAGATAGTTGATAATGTGTCTCCAGATTTTACTGTATATAAGCTATCAGCATGCGCGTCAGTCGTTCCCATAAAAATTCCAAGTCCTGCAGTCAAAGTTGTTGCTAATAAAATCGTTTTAATTGATTTCATGTTGTTTCTCCTTTGTAAAAAATATTTTCGTCGTTTGTTTATCGACTTTGCATACTTTAACATCTAAAAATATTTCATAGGTGAAGATCCAGTAACAATTCGTTACGAGTGTTTTTATTACGTAACAGCTTGTAAAATACAATCAGAAAAACACTTGTTCGTACTAGCTTTCTTCATTTTCTATCGAATGTAAAAAATCATGTTTTTTTCTGAAATTCACTCTTGCTCAATTCAATAACAATCGTCATATTACAAAATCCCAGAAATATTACAAGATTTTGGTTGACTATTTTGCCAAATAGCATTCTTTTCCATTCGATTTTCAAAAAATTTTAAGAAATAAACCTGACTATTATCAACGTTGGTTTCCTTTAATCAACAAAAAAACAGAAACATATCTAGCTTAGCTAGTGCTTCTGTTTTTTTTATTAATGATTATACATTAGAATCTTTCTGTTCAATGACCGATTCTAATAGTCTATTTTCAGTTTGAATAATATCAAAAAAGGCACTAATTTTTTCAAGCTGTTCATAATCAATTTGATATAATTTTACTCTGGGTTTAAAAAATAGGAACCCTGGGCGGATTTTTACACGTTCATTGATCAAATGACATTGCTCCATCATTGATTGTAAGTCCATCTCTGATACACTATTTTTGATTTTTTCAATACGAGCTCGTTCATAAACCAATTGATCTTTAGTTACAGTCATTTTTTCAGTAATTGTGACTAGCTGACGATTTAAACGCCATGATTGCTCAATGAACTTCGCTTTTTTATATAAATCATCGTACTGAATCAAATCAATACGGACTGGTTTATACCAGTCTTCTTCATCTATTGACGTTTTCTGATGCTTTTTAAATCTTTTTAATCCACTAACGAGTAAACTGTTTTCTATGGCGAGCAGCTCGTATTCCAATTTTTCTTTTGCGACCCGCACACGTTCCTTTGACGCTTTTTCTCGCTTTAAACTTTCTTTTAAGAAAAGAACTTCACTTTCTTCTGAACGAGCAAGTGCAGTGATTTCAAGTTCATCATTGGGTTCATTTCCCATTCTTTCCTCATCTGAAAGTTCCTCATTCTCTAAGAACTTCAAATCCACATCCAACGGAGGCGCCTCATTTTCTTCTATAGAGACTTCCACTGGAAAACTAAGTGTCTCTCCAGATAATGGAAGATTTTCTTCTTCTTGGAAAATAGAAAGAAGTTTCGCTTCCAAAATGCTACTAACAGACTCCTTTTTTGAATAGCCCATCTGTTCTAAACTAGCTGAAACAATAAATTGAATCGGTTCTTCTTCTGAATTAAAAGAAACAGGAATCAATTCACAGAAATATGTACTGAAAATTCCATCGACTTCTTCCACTATTTTTGTCCAAACAAACTGTGGAAACAGTTCTTCCAATTCTTCCAATAAAACATCCCAGTTCAACTGAGCTTGAAAAAACTGAATTTCTACATGTTTTTTGATAGGCGAAGAAATTACTTTTCGGGAAAGGTCATCATTTTCCCGAAAAGTAAGAAAATCTCCTGTTGAGCGTTCATAGAGTGTTTCACACGCCTCAACAATTTCTTCCGTATTATCTTTTTGGTAGAGAACGGTTCCCACAGTGAATGGGATTGCTTGTTGATGAAAAAAAACATCGAAATAATCATTCATTAAACCGTTCTCCTTTCTTTTTTATGATTGTAGATCATAAACTGGCGTTAAAATAAGTTGCTGTCCTTCAGTCAAGAAGTATTGATCTAGGTCGTTCCACTCTTTTAACGACCAAACTGAAATGCCTGTTTTCTTAGAAATACTTGCTAAAGTATCACCTTTTTTCACTTCATATGTGTCTTTTGTTTTCTTACGTGTTGCGCTAACTTGATAATCTTTTGTTTCTTTTTTAGTTATTGCTTCACTTGTCGATTTGGTTTCTTTTTTAGCTCTAGTTTCTTTTTTAGTCGTTGTTGAGGTTGTTTCTTTCTTAGCCGTAGATTGTGTTGTTTCTTGACCTGTGAATGCATTAGATAATTTTTGAACCATATCTAATGAACGATCCACAGCATCTTCTTTTGCTACAGTCGTAACTTTCTCTTCTTGTTTAGGTACACTCAATTTTTGACCAATGAATAGCATACGCCGATCTAATTGATTTTTCTCTAAAATAGCTAGTGTAGAAATATCATATAACTTACTGATTGATTTTAATGATTCACCTTTTTTCACGACGTGTGTAAGGTACTCAATGCTTTGATCTTTTTGATCATTTTTCTTTTCTAACTTATCAAAAGAAGTATTTAGTGTAATTTTTTTAGCTTTTTTGGATTTCTTTTTATCTTTTAGTGTATCATATTGCGTTAAGTTATACGCATCTATCAAGCCATTCAATTTTGAATTATAACTAGTGTCAGTTGCATAGCGCCCTGTTAGAAACTTCGTTGCATCTTTATATGATTTCGTATTCGTTTTCCACGTACCACTGTAAAAACCGCTGCTAGCGTCGGTGCCACCTCTGAGAAGCTTAACATAGTCACCAAGAGATTCTTTGTACGATGGATATTTTCTGAAATTAGAACGAATCGTAAACATACTGCCCGAGCCATTATCTTCACTAGTTAGAAAATTAGCACTTGCTCCTTCATAACTACCTTTGATACCAAATAAATTATAATTTGGTGCTGAGGCTAGTGCACTGTTTCCAGAAGCACTTTCTAAAATTGCTTGTGCTATCATCACTGATGCATATAAATTACTCTCACCAGCAATTGTACGAGCATCCTCACCAATTACTTTAACAAAACTTTTTGTTGTCAGATTAGGACTGATATGGAATACCTGGTCCGATCCGCCAGTGTTGTTACCAGTTGTCGTTCCAACAGCAGAGCCAACACTTGGTCTGCTTGGTTGTGGAGTTGGGACACTCGGTTGTTGATTTGGTCCTTGCACTGGTGGTAATGGATTACTTGGCTCTGGTTTTGGTTCACTTGGTTTCGGTTTCGGTTTCGGTTTTGGTTTTGGTTTCGACGGAGTTGTAGTTGAACTCGTCATACTTGTGCTGGTACTAGTACTACTTGTTGTAGTTGACGTTGATGTCGACGTATCAGATGTACTCGTCGAATCTGTCGTGTCCGATGTAGAACTAGTATCATCTGATGAGTTTGTCGAGTCACTGCTTGTTTCTTCTATTGAAGAACTTGTACTATCTTCTGTTGAGGAACTAGCTTCAATTCCTTCTACTGTACTTTCTGTTGTCTCATGTTCCTTAGTTGAAGATAAAATTGCTACATCTTCATGTTCTTCGGAACCTGAAGTTGCCTGATCATCAATTTCTTTAGCAACAATGGGTTGAACATCGGTAACAGAAAGGACAGCACTTGAAGTAAGTAATCCTACACTTAACACTCGTAACTTTTTACTGTTTAGATTTCTTTTTTTCATTCTGTGTCCTCTCTTTCTTATTGATATGGATCTTCTTTTACCAAGTTGATGATTTGGTTGAATGCTTGTTCTGATTCTTCCTTAACATCCTTGATACGTTTGTAATAGTTTTGGTATTCTTGTTCGGCACGTTCTAAGCGTTTTAAGACACTAGCTTTTTTCTTTGTCTCTTCATTAATAAGCTGTGCACGCTGATTTGCTTGATTCACAATTTCTTTGGCTTGTCTCTTAGCATCTAACAACACTTCACCAATATCTTCTTTAGATAATTGTTGATCAACATCAATCGTTTTTTGAGCTAGTTGACGTTTTGTCGCTTCTAACTCTTGACGAACTTTTGCCAGCTCTTCGTAAGCACCTGTATCTGTTGGTGTATCTGACGCCATGATTACGATACGATCTTCTGAAAGTTTGTCGATTTCTTCTTGTTTAGCTAATAGCTCTTGTTCATATTGTCTGATTTTATTTGCGAAACGCTCTGCTTTTTTACGATTCAAATCAGTTTCATCGATCTGACGATTGCTTTCACGTAATAAACTATTGTATTTACTTTTCACTTGTTCAAGTTCTGCCATACGAGCATCGTAATCTTTTGGTACTGCTTCTACCATTGATAACTCATTTTCTAAAGATTCGCTTGTTTGACGTACCGCTTCAACTTCATTTTGTAATTGAGCATTTTCTCTTTTGCTCTTACGCAGTTCAGCTTTTACTGCTCGAAGTTCAATTTGAAGCTGCTCATTTTCTTCTTGAAGCTCTTCTAACTCCTCATCATCAATCACAACATTGACTGGCGGTCTTTTTTTCTTAGGCTGAGTTTTTTTAGGTATTGGCGCCTGTTTTTGTTTTTTCTTTTTCAGTGAAAATAACGGGCGGTCATCCTCTTCGTCGTCATAATCTTCATCATCATCGTCATCATAATCATCATAATCGTCGTCGTCATAATCTTCATCATAATCTTCATCATCGTCATCGTCGTCATAATCTTCATCATCGTCATCGTCGTCGTCATAATCATCGTCATCATAATCGTCGTCGTCATAATCTTCATCATCATAATCGTCGTCATCATAATCTTCATCATCATAATCGTCGTCATAATCTTCATCGTAATCTTCGTATTTTTTTCTTTTTTTACCTTTGCCAAAAATTTTTAGCATATGCTCACTTCCTTCTACAAAAATGGGACTATCTCTTGTTATTGATTATTTTTAACATACTAATTTTAAATACTAAGTAAACTATGTGAATTGTCTGTATATGTAACTATAATGACAAGTGCAGTAATCTTTTTTCTTTGTAAAAATAATCAACTTCACTTCTAAGTATTGTTTCTAGTGGCTACAATACATCCTACTTTTAACTAATTATGATCATTACAAATTAGTTATTATTTCATTCGATAAAAAACGATGATTAAAAACCCTTGAAAAACGTGCCTACCTCTTTCTATTTTATCAGAAAATGCCTCAACAAACAAACTGAATTAGGGGATTATCTTGATTTTCGCAAAACTAAAATCATACTTTGCTATTTTTTAAAATTAAACAAATTTACAATTGGTAATATATATGTTTTTTTATTATTAAACTCTTTTTAAAATACTTGTTATTTTTAAAATTATATATATGCTTTGATTACTGTTTATTTTCTTTACTATCAAATCACCTTCTTGTTCATAAATGAAAAAAACTTAGCCCCCCTATCCTCCCATCCCTTACAAACTCTTATTCCAATGAATTTTAATCGTTTTTTTTTTTTTAAAGAACCTCCCTAAAAAAAAGAGTAGTTTCTAATAAATTAAGAATCTACTCTTTTCAAAAACGAATATTATTACTTTTAAAATCAATAATGTTAAAAAAACAAAATTTATATTCTATTTTTCATTTGTTATTAATTTAATTAAAAAGCAGCTTTAACAACAAATCTTTTTTTTTGACCTTCACTAATTTTTCAATAAAAACACTCATTTTTTTCACATTTTCTAAATTCAATGCATACAGTTGAGCAATTTTATTGAACTTTCATCTCACTAATCTTTCGATGGAATCAATAAACGTAAGCCATTCAAAATAACAAGCAACGTACTTCCTTCATGCGCGATAACACCAATCGTAATGTCCATTCTCCCAAGAATATTCAAGGTGATTAATAGAGCCACAATGAACATTGAAAAGATAATGTTTTGCCAAACAACTCGATCCAAGCGTTTAGAAATTTTATGTGCATAACTGAATTTAGTTAAATCGTTTTGCATCAGTACTGCATCCGCTACGTCAATAGCAATATCTGTACCATCTCCCATTGCTACACCAATGTCAGCAGTTACTAATGCTGGTGCATCATTGACCCCATCACCTAACATAGCTACACTGCCGAAACGCTCTTGTTGATCTTTGATGATTGCCGCCTTGTTTTCAGGCAAAACATTTCCAACCACTTCGTCAATTCCAATTTGGCGACCAACTGCTTGACCTGTTAATTCCGCATCTCCAGTGATCATCGTTGTGTGAATCCCTTGTGATTTAAGATAATTGATTACTGTTTTAGCATTTGCATTTGGCACGTCCATCATAGCAATTAAACCAATCACTTTATTATTTTTCGCAAAATAGACAACGGTTTTACCTTCTTTGGCGTATTGCTCGTTATGAGCACTTATTTGAGTATTCACTAGACTAAAAATTTCTGGTTTTCCGATTTGGTACGTATCGCCAAGATATTCTGTCACTAGTCCTTTCCCAATCTCATTTTCAACCGTTAATGTTAATTCTGTTTCTGCCTTGAACCTATCTAACATTGCATTGGCCAATGGATGGTTTGCTGTTTTTTCCATTGCAACGATTAGATCTATGCATACTTGTTCCGTCAATTCCTCTGTCTCCGTCAAGAAATAAAAATCAGTAACAGATGGTTTTCCTTTGGTTAATGTTCCAGTTTTATCGAAAGCAACTGACTTAATTGTAGCTAAATTCGCTAAGTAAGAGCCACCTTTAAATAGCACACCTCTTTTAGCTAGATTGGAAATTCCTGATAACGTTGCTGGCACAGCACTAGCAGCAAGAGCACATGGTGACGCCGAAATTAAGAATACCATTCCACGATAAAAACTTATATTCCATGACCAATTAAATAGAAATGGACTTGCTACTATAAATATAGGTACTAAAATTAAGACAATTGTCACATAATATGGTTCTAGTTTTTGAATCTTTGTTGCGGTTTTCGACAAATTTGATTGCGACTGATTGACTAGCTGAAGAATTTTGGCAAAAACTGTATCACTGCTGTCTTTAGTAACTTCCATAGTAAATGTACCACTACCGTTAATAGTACTACCAAACACATCATCACCGACTGTTTTTTCTCTAGGTATGCTTTCACCATTAATAGAAGATTCATCGATCGATGTACGACCTGATAAAATAATCCCATCTGTTGCAATTTGATCACCATTTAATACTTGCAATTTATCACCGATTTTTAACGTAGCAACCTCAACTGTCTTCACACTGCCATCTGCTTGGATCAGTCGTGCTTCTGTTGGGTTCATTTTAAGTAAGTTGGTAATTTCTCTTTTACTGCGACCTTCCGCATACTCCTCAAGGAAGTGAGCTGCTGCGAAAATAAGAATAAGTAGAGCGCCTTCTTCATAACTGCCAATGATGGTTGCACCAAAAGCGGCTAACGTCATCAAAATGTGAACATTTGGCACAAATTTCCTTTGCTCTTTTGAGTTGTTGATCGTATCAACAATCCCTTCTATGATGATGTGATAACCAGATAATAGCATGGCACTGACAAAAAGAATGTTTTGTAACAGAGAACCTTCATTGATAAAAAACGCAACGACAAAAATAGCCAATCCTGAAAAAAATAATATAACTGGAGCTTTACCGTGGCTATGACTATGCCCATGATCGCTTTCATGCTTGTGTTCTTGACCTTTTTCATTTGAACAATTGTGCCCATGTCCTTTTGTTGTTTCCATTTGATTTTTCCTCCTCTTTTGTTTTCTGAAAAGATACATTTATCTCTTTCAAATGAATATCCGTTCATATATCATACTCTTATAATACATGAACAGTCACTCATGTGTCAAGTGAAAACTGTATTTTCATTGCAAAAAAAAAGCTAGAGCAAAATTCTTTAGATTTTGTCTAGCTTCTAGTTTATTTTTCTTCTTCTATTTGGATATATTTAAAACTATAAGGTGATCCAAAACTATGCTTCACCACACCATTAATTTTTTTCTTTTGTAGCAAAGCTGTTTGTTGCTGATAAATTGGTGCAATCGTATAATCTTCGGCCAATAGTAACTGTTCTGCTTGTAGTAAATCCGACCATCTTTTTTCTTCATTTGCCGCATCTGTATAAGAAGCTGCTTGAATCAATCGATCGTATTCGGGATTTTTATAATTAACGTGATTCAAACCAGAAGTTGAAGCAAACATATCTAAGAATGTGCTTGCATCTTTAAAATCAGGCATCCATTGTCCAAAAGCAATATCGTAGTCACCAGATAAATAGCGTTCCTGTAAATTATTACTCGGCAATGTAGTGATTTCAAATTTGATTTCAGGTAAAACTTCAGCAATTTGACTCGCTAAATACTCAGCTGTCTTTTTCTCTGTATCTGTATCCTTCGTCAAGTAAACTAAGGTGATATAATCTGTCTTCAACTCTTTTTTCGCTTCTGTGAATGCATTTTGCGCAGCGGTTTTGTCAAATTTTTGTTGGACCCCATTTTCTTTGCGGAAATCTTCTCCAGTTTTTGGATTTTGAACAAAATTCTGTGGAACAAACCCTGTCGCTGCAATCGATCCGTCACCTAAAACATTATTAACAAAGGTCTCTCGATCGATCGCTAAAGAGATTGCTTTTCGTAAATTGACATTCTCCAATGGTTTCCCTTGACCTTGATTAAAGCGTAGGTAGCCCATTTTTGTATCATTTTGGTTTTGAAAATCAGGATCATTTTTATATTGTTTAGAAAACTCACCGTCTAAAACCACTCGATCAAGCTCGTCTGTTTGATACAAATTGACGGCAGTGCTAGTTGATTTTACAACAGTCGTTTGAATTTCATCGACTTTCACATTTTTCTTATCCCAATACTCAGGATTTTTGACATACTGCCACGTATCAGAATTTTGTTCCCAGCCTGTTAAAACAAAGGGACCATTATAAAGAGTCGTTTTTGCGGAAGTCCCATATTCACTACCTTGTTTTTCAGCAAAAGTTTGATTGATTGGGAAAAATGTTTCAAATGTTAATAAGGACGTAAAATATGGAATTGGTTTGATCAAATGAATCACTAAGGTATGCGCATCTGGCGCTTCTACTCCAAGTTGATTGGGACTCATCTTCCCTTGATAAATGGCCTCCGCATTTTTTATAGAAGAAACAAATAAACTAGCATAGGATGGCGCGGTCTTTGGTGTGACAGCTCGTTTCCAGGCATAAAGAAAGTCTTCGGCTGTGACTGGTTCTCCATTTGACCATTTGGCATCTGTTCTTAACGGAATCGTATACGTCTGTTTGTCTTCACTAATTTTCGGTAGCTCTTTGGCGACAGCGGGAATGGCTTCGTCTTGTTCATTTAATTGGTAAAGCCCTTCAAGGACTTGATTTTGAGCATTAAAACTAGTGAAGTCTTCTTCTTGTGTTGTATCAAGTGTCAGCAGTTCCGCTGGCTCAGTAAAGTGAACGATTGCCTTTTTCGAATCATTCGACTCTGTTTTTCCAGCTGAATTACATCCCGTCACAAAAAATAAAAGTACCAGCGCACTAATGGCGAAAAACTTTTTCATTTTATTCCTCCTCGTGCATTAATTGATGTACGGCTAAACGAAAATTACATGTTCAACTACAACTATTTCAGGATCTAACGATTGTATGACTGGACAATTCTTCCCAATCAATTTCAACGCTCGTTCAGCTTTTCCTTGGTCTTCTTCTGACACACGGATCGAAAACGTAATGACCACACGGCTTAGTGGTTTCACCGGTTTATTTTCTGCTCGTTCATACGAAATTTCAACGCGCTCGATTGTAAACGCAACGTGGGAGTTTGTTAATATCTTTTCATAAACATAGGCGCCACATGCACCAATCGATGCAACTAACATTTCAACAGGGGAAAAACCAACCTCTTTTTTTAATACCCAGTTACCACTTTGATGAACTAATTCAAATCCCTTCTCACTTGAAATCAATTCCATTTTTTTCACTCCTCATTTGTCTGTTCTACTATTTTTATAGCGTTTTCTTTATCTTACTATGATAGTACAAAATTCAGCAAACTTATAATAGTTATTTAACAGGTATGATAGCGAAAAGCTATCGATAAAAAAACTCCCCTCATTCACTTGGAATTTAGGAAGCTAGCTATCAGTATAGATTTTTCTTCAATTGATTATCTTGTTGGTTTTTATCTTGCATAATAGAGTCAATGTATTCTTTTAAAAACTTACTATTTTCTGCGATGATTTGATAGCCTGGCTCTGCTTTGATTTTTCCTACTTCTTCATCTGTAATAAAATCATTCCCTGAGAAAAAGCGATAGTTTACCTGCCCCACGAATTCAGATGCGGTATCCAATTTTTGGCGATCAGATACTCCTGCATCGATCAGTTGAGCGTAACCTAATCTTCTCCCATCTTCAATAAAAAGTTCTTTGATGTACTGAGGATAATTTTCTATTTGAGCAATCGAGTGGATACTTTCTTGTTTTTGATAGTCAAAAGACTTTCCTTTTAGCTTCACCACACCGTATCCTCGAGGTGCGATTGAAAACGAGCTGGAGACTATTTCCGTTAGCGAATGATCATTGACTGTTTCTGTCATGATATCTTGGGCGTGAATATGACCTGAAAAAACAATGGGAACTTGGTAATCTGCTAAAACGTGTTTGAATTCATCTGCATTGTTAAGAACAAATCCGTTTGATAATAGTTGGTTATGAGCATAGATATTATGATGCATGAAAACCAACGTTTTTTTCTTTTCTTTTTGAGCCTTTTCTAATTGTTTTTTGACCCATTTCATTGTTTTCCCACGAATCGTCCCGCCTGTTGTTGGGCTTGTTTGAGGTTGATTATCTTCAGGATAGATATTGGAATCTAAGAAAAGAAAATTGTACTGCTGATTGACAGATACTAAATAGCTTAAGGAACTTTTATCATAGTTTGTTGCATTTTGATACCCAAAATCAGCGAATATTTTTTTAAAGTCAGCGATTGAAATCGCCTTTGTTTTTTCTTGTTTATCACCAACAAATTTTCTCGCCCAGCCATCATTGACATCATGGTTTCCAGGAATCACAAAGACACTGATTCCCTTATTGGTCAATTGTTTCAGTAGTTCGGCGAGTTTTTCCGCGCTGATCTTTTCCCCGTTCAACGTTAAATCACCTGTAATAATCAGCATTTCCGGCTTTTGTTCGATCACGTTATTGATAAAGGCTTGCCAGCTCTCTTTTTGGTAATCCAGCTCTTTTCCAGCTGCGGTCTGTTTGATTTTTTCAAAGGCTAAGCCTGAATCCGTTAAGCTTTTATCAATGTAATGAGGGTCACTGATTACCCAAAATTCGATTGCTTCTTTTTTAAATAAGGTTTCTTCTTTCTGCTCTTGATCCCGTCCAGAATAAATGATTGCAGCTAATACAACGATTATACTCAGTAAAACGAATCCAATCTTTTTTCTCATACATGCATTCCCCGTTCTATATTGTTCCCTTCTATTTTATGCTTTTTTACACAAAAAAGCTCTCACTGATTTTAATTTACTAAAATACAGTGAGAGAACCTTCTATATTATTCTCTATATTTCTGCTCCGTTTGTTTGGATCAAGTGCTTATACCACTCAAAGGAGTCTTTTTTGATCCGCTTCAACGAGCCATTGCCTTGATTATCACGATCCACGTAGATGAACCCATAACGTTTACGCATTTCACCTGTTGTAAATGAAATCGGATCGATGCAACCCCAAACCGTGTAACCTAAAACATCGATCCCATCTATCTCGATTGCCTTTTTCATTTCTTTGATATGTTGGCTAAGAAAATCGATTCTTTCTACATCATGTATTTCATCTTCGACTAAAGTGTCGGCATAGCCAAATCCATTTTCTACAATAAAGATCGGTCGTTCATAACGATTACTTAAAATATTTAGATAATAACGTAAGCCTGCTGGATCGATCGACCAGCCCCATTCCGTCATACGTACATAAGGATTCTCCACAAGTGAGCTATCTCCAAGTAAGTCATCCTCTAAACGAACGGCTTCTGGTCGTGTTGAAATCGTGTTGCTTAAATAATAGCTAATCCCAATGTAATCAACTGTTCCAGTTTTTAGTAACTGTAAATCGTCTTCAGTAATATCTAGCTCATAGCCTTTTCTTTCCCACTCTTTGACTGCCCAACGAGGATAGTTTCCTCTTACTTGAACATCTGTAAAAAACAACTGTTTCTCATCTTCTTGTTGCGCTGCAAAGATGTCACTTGGATCACTTGTCAGTGGATAATTTGGTGTTGCTGCCAACATACAACCAATTTGAAAGTCTGGATTGATTTTTCGCCCTTCAGCAACTGTGATCGCCCCCGCCACAAATTGATAATGTGCCGCTTGATACATCGTTTTTAATTTATCTTCATCTGCTTGATACAGGATACCTGAATTGGTAAATGAATAAATTGGATTTTCTAAGATTCGTTGATTGTTGATCTCGTTAAAGGTCATCCAATATTTTACTTTATCTTTGTAGCGCTCCATCACAGTTACAGCAAATTTTGTGAAAAAGCTGATCAGTTCCCGACTACGCCAGCCGCCATACTGTTTAACTAAATGATAAGGCATTTCAAAGTGAGATAACGTGATGACGGGCTCGATTCCTTGTTTCAATAATTCATCAAACAAATCATCGTAAAAAGTAAGTCCTGCTTCATTCGGTTCCTGTTCATCACCATTTGGAAAAATTCTTGTCCAAGCGATACTTGTTCTCAGACATTTAAAGCCCATTTCCGCAAACAGCTTAATGTCTTCTTGATAATGTCCATAAAAATCGATTGCTTCATGGTTGGGATAAAATTTTCCTTCAATAATCCCGTCTGTAATTTCTCTAGCATGGTCTTTTGAACCAGCAGTCATCACATCTGCAATACTGACGCCTTTGCCTCCTTGGTTAAAGCCGCCTTCAACTTGATGAGCAGCTACTGCACCGCCCCATAAGAAATCGTTTCTCATTTATCCGTTTCCTCCTTGTTTGAGCCTACAACAAATAGCTTTGTGTCTGGTGTTACTGACTCAGTGGTGTTGATGATGTTCATCGTATCCATACTTGGTCCATCCGTCAAAATGACTGGCGAAGTCATCGCGTAGCCTTCTTGTTCGATTTTTTCACGATCAAAGACTAGCAACGTTTGACCACGTGTGATTATATCACCCATTTCAACTTTTGTTTCAAAATATTCACCATTTAAATTAACCGTATTGATTCCAATATGGATCAATAATTCACTGCCGTCATTCGACTTCAAACCAATGGCATGCTTTGATGGAAAAATTGCGACAACTGTTCCGTCAAATGGTGCCACAACTTTATTGTCTGTCGGGATGATCGCAACACCTTTTCCTGCAATTTCGCTAGAAAACACATCATCATCAACTTCTTTTAACGGAATTACTGTCCCTTCAAATGGTGCATAAACAATTGTTTCAGTTGCACGTTCAGCATTAGTCGGCATTTCAACCGCTGTTTCTTGAAAATCATCTTCTCCTTGATCTGTTTCAGGTAAGAAATCGGTCATTTCATCTTCTTTCACACCGAAGAAATACGTCAATACTGCACCAGCAATCAACGCAGAACCTACTCCGATAAAGTAACCCACTTTCGGTGTATAAACTGGGATAGAGAAAATATTATGGAATACATAAGCATTCATCGTAACACCTGTAACACCACAAATTGCACCGCCAATCGCACCAGAAATTGCAACAATTGGTAATAAACGTTTGTATCTTAAAATCAAACCGTAAACGATCGGTTCAGTTACTCCTGCAAATAAACCAGTTAACGCTAACGGTCCAGCTAAGGCTTTCATCTTAGAATGTTTTTTAGATTTCAAATAAAAACCAATTGCAATCCCAATTTGAGCAAATACTGCAGCAACAGCCATTCCTTCAATTGGATCACCACCCATAACGGTTAAGTTTTCAAGCGTAATTGGAGAAAAGCCCCAATGCAAGCCAAACATGACCATAAACGGCATTCCACCACCTAATACGATTCCTGAAAGTAACGCACTTTTTCCGATCAACCACATTACACCTTGTGATAACGCATCACCAATGACCGTTCCAAATGGACCAAAAAGTAAAGCCGTCAATGGAACCATGATCATCAAACTAAACATTGGTACTGCAAATAATTGAAGGTCTCTAAAAATAATTTTACGTAAGAGTTTATCCACAAATGAGTAGATAAAAATCGCTACAAAAATCGGGAAAATCGTTGTTGCATAATCAACAACATTTAAATTGATCCCTAGAAAATCAAGCTTTCCCTGACCAATCATCCCTGTGAATGATGGCTCCAGTAATGCCGCACCAATCACACCACCAACATACATATTTCCGCCTATTTTTTTCGTCAATGTGATTCCTAAGAAAACAGGTAAGAAGTAAAAGATCGCATTACTTGCTGCACTTAAAACCATATAAGTTGAACTAGTATCAGCTAATAATTTCATTTCAACTAAAATTGTTAAAACAGCTTTGATCATTCCAGAACCTGCCATTGCTGGGATCAGTGGTGAAAAGGCACCAGAAATCACTTCGAATACATAATTAAAACTCAATTTTTTCTCAGTCTTAGGTGCATCTTCGTTTAAATCAGCAAGTGATTGGATCGCCGCATAATAATCTGGTACTTTACTGCCGATCACCACTTGGTATTGTCCACCACTATTGACCACTGACATCACATAGGGAAGTTTTTCAAGGGCTTCTTTATCCGCTTTTTTTGTATTCTTCAGACTGAATCTTAAACGTGTGGCACAGTGAACTAAACTATTAATATTTGATTTCCCACCGACAAGTTCGATGATTTTTTTACTTTCTTCTTCATAACGCATGATAGTAATTCCTCTCTTTGCTTCGTTTTTATTGATGATACACGGTGGAAACAGAAGCAACTCCTGCCCCAATCTCGAAAAAAAGTGACCTAAGAAACACTTAGAAACTAAGTGTTTTTCTTAGGTCACGCCTGCCATACCAGTAACGATCCTATTGATTGCTTGATAAGCGATTTAAGTGAAGTGTTAAGTACATCAATTCATCATTTGAAATCGTCCAATCGTATTGTTGTTCCAAAAATGTTTTGATTTTGACTGCACACTGATAATCTAGTTCATATTTGACAGCGATTAAATTGATCAAAGATGAGTCTTCATTTGATGAAACTTCTTTATCTAACTGTCTTTTAACAAAGTAACGAATATGGGTAATGAAACGAGTGAAATCATAGGATGTTTCATCATATTCTTTGCCATAGTGATACTTAATAATATCAATAATACTTTGAATGATTTTAGTTGTCAGCATTGTTTCGTTCATATTGCTAGTAGAATTATAGGCATTGACAAAATGAAGAGTAATAAAAGCTGCTTCTTGATCTGGAATAGCAATACCTGTTTTCTCCCGCATCATTTGAACGGCTTTTAATGCAAACGCATATTCTTTTGTATAGATTTGTTTAATGTCCCATTCTAGCGGCGAGCGCATTTGTAAGCCTTCTGCAGCTCGATTTAAGACAAATCCGATATGATCGGACAATGTCAGTAAAATGGAATCATCAATCGATTGTTCTAATTCTGCTTCGCCTAATTGAATAATATCACTGGCCAGTTCAATATCTTCAATATCGATTCTTGCAAGCAGATTATCTAAATTGCTAACGGAATTATTACCTTCAAGAACAAATCTTTTTTCAATCAGGGCTGAATCGATCACATCACCTTCACGCTTGTTAAAGCCGACGCCTTTGCCCATAATGATTTCTTCGATATTGTCATCATTTAAAATCAAAGAAACATTATTATTAAAAACTTTCAGTACTTTCATTGAAATTATCTCCTGTTCTTGACTTGAAAAACGAAAAAAGACCTGACCTTATCAAACATCACCAAAAAAAGTAATGTGAGAGGTCACGCCTGCTTTACCAGTAACGATCCGTTGACCAAAGTATACAACGTCTTTTTTTCATTGTCAATAGTACGCTTACATTTTGACAACAAACCTCCTCTCACATGACTCAACCACCTGAATTTAAACTATACCCTGTTTTCTTCAAACGAATAAATTTGTTCGATTGCGTCGGCTAATTTTTGAAACTGAACAAATTTTCCTTCACGAATATACTCTTTTCCATCAACGAAAAAAAGTAACGTCGGTGCTGAGAAAATCAAATATTCAGCTGAAATTTCTTTAATCTTATCAGCTTCCACTTCTCTTAGTTCAATTTTAGGATAGTGTTTCAATAACTCGGTCAGTTTAGGTCTGAGTGCGTGACACACCGAACAATCTTCTTGCGAAACATAGATAAAAGCAAGATGATTTTCATTGATAAAGGTTATTACTTCTTGAATTGTTTGTAATTTTTCCATAGACTAATCATCCTTCTGTAATTGGCTAAATCATAGCACCTTCTTACCAAGATTACGATTTTTATGCCCAAACGCTACTTATTCACTTCAACCCATGCCTTGTAATAGTCCCTGTAAAATCCATCTTTATCTTCAGCAGTCATGATATAACGTCCAACCATCGTTCCAGTTTGATAGCCTTGTTTCTCCAATTTTTCTTTCATTGATTGAAAATTATTTTCTAAAGGATTGTCAGACTTGATTGTAAGTAGGAATTGTTTGTATGAATAACTTGGTTGCTCTAGTTGCTGCCAAATCGTCACTTCTTCTACAAATTCTTTAGTTGTGACAGCAAACCCATAAATGATTTCTTTTTCATGATCAGACTCGATATACACTACCAAACTTGAAGGATTGTCAATGTATGTTTGTAATTCATTAGGATCCTTTAGATCAATTGGAATAATTCGCTCTACATCTAATGGCTCGTCAAGAAAGTCTTTTTCTTTCAGTTCAATCAAACTCAATAATTGATCTTTTCTGTGTTTGATCCCTTGTTGTTTTTTCTCTAGTTCCGCTAATTCTGCAGCGACTCGAGTTTCTGTTTCATCTAATATCGTCCATAATTCTTCTGGTGATTTTCGGTAGAGATTTCTCATTTTATTGATGGGAATATCCAATCTGCGGTAAAAATCAATATCGCTGATTGTTAGGATATCTTCCATGTCAAACATCCGATAACCATTATGCCGATTTCTAGATGATGTTAGTAAATCCATATCATCCCAATAACGAATTTTCGACTTTGGCAACTTCATGATTTCAGCCACTTGTCCCACAGTCAATAACTTCTCTTTTTCCATAAACTCACCTCTTAATTTTATTATAAACAAAAAACATTGACATTCAAGTGACTTGAAGGTGTAGAATTCCCTTTGAGTCTTGAAAAGGAGGAATTTACATGAAAATCATTCAGTTTTTCATTAAAAAGAATAGGATACTTATTTTAGCAACAGTGATCAGTTTATGTTTACAAATTATCGGAACACTTGGTGTGCCGTTATTAGTCGCACAGTTGATCGATGTGGGGATTGCGAGTGGCAACACACAGTCAATCAAAATAATTGGTCTTAAAATGCTCGCAATGGCTTTGTTTGGTGCGCTCTCAGCAATTGCGGGAAGTTATCTTTCAGCTAAAGTAGCCGCTAAATTTGGTTTAGAAACACGGGAAATGTTTTTCGATAAACTTCAAACATTCTCTATTAAGGATACAGACCATTTTGGGACAGGCTCATTGCTGACAAGAATGACCAACGATGTTGATAACATTCAACAGATGATCGTGTTGTTTCTACAACTGATTTTACCGGCACCGATTATTGCGGTGTTCTCACTTTATATGACGTTCACCTATTCAGCAACGTTAGCATTAGTTCCACTGATTGCAATCTTAGTTTTTGGCTTGATCGTATATATCTTGATGAAAAAAGGAACACCGCTTTCACTATTGATCCAACCAAAAATGGACAAAATCATTGTGACTTTGCGGGAATTTTTTACAGGAATCAATATGATCCGTGCTTTTAACAATCAAGAGTATGAAGAAGACCGAACCAATAAAACATTTTCTGACTATGCAAACGGCATGATTCGCGTAAATAGTATTTTTGCGTTTATTACACCTGTTGCTTTCTTACTAATGGGCGTGGTTTTCTCTTCTATCTTATGGTTTGGTGGAAATTTAGTTGCGCTTGGTACGTTGCAGATTGGTACTGTTTCAGCCGTTGTTGAATATTCTTTACTAACGCTTGCTTACCTCATGATTGCCGCCATGGTTTTAGTTATGTTACCTAGATCGCTGGCTTCAGTAAAAAGAATCGAAGAAATTTTGAATACACAAGACCAAATTCTGGATACTGACCAACCTGTTTTACTTGAAAAATCTGATTCACAAGATACTCTGATTGATTTAAACCATGTAACATTCAGTTATGATCAAGCGGATGAAGCCGTTTTAGAAGACATTCATTTCAGTATTCCAAAAGGAAAAACAACTGCGATTGTCGGTGGGACTGGTTCTGGTAAAAGTACTGTTGCCAAATTATTATTACGACTTAGCGACGTCTCTGAAGGTGAGATTTTATTCGATGGCATGGATATCAGAAATGTTACGCAAGAAGAGCTACGTTCTAAAATTAGTTACGTTCCTCAAAAAGCCTTTCTATTTAGTGGAACTATCAAGAGCAATTTATTGATGGGTTACCCTAAAGCAACAAAAGCGGATATGGATCGAGCCGCCGAAATTTCACAACTTGCTGTTTACCTCTCTACATTAAAAGATGGCTATGATTCATTCGTAGCGCAAGGTGGAACGAACTTCTCAGGTGGTCAAAGACAACGACTGTGTATCGCTCGAGCCTTAATAAAACCTGCGGATATTTATATTTTTGATGATAGTTTCTCTGCACTAGATTACCAAACTGATGCTGCATTAAGGTTAGCATTAAAAGAAGAAATGGCAGATAAAACTTTACTGATTGTTGCACAAAGATTAAGTACTATCCAACAAGCAGACAACATTATTGTTTTAGATGAAGGTAAAATTGTGGGTCAAGGGACACACAAACAACTGTTACAAAACAATAAAACGTACCAAGAGTTTGCCCGCTCACAAGGGATTATCACGGAAGGAGTACAACCATGATGGAAAAATTAAATAAACAAACATTAAAACGATTCTTTCAATTGATTCGACCAGAACGTCCAATATTTTTCGGCTTGATTCTCTGCAGTTTGATTGGGAATGCCTTAATTATTGCTATGCCATTTATCATGGGTATCGCCATTGATGATTTACTTACGCTTATCAAAACTCACGGCGTCGGTCACCTCACGTTTTCAATGATTCAAGATGCTTTGTTGGTACCTGTTTTGATTCTAATTGTATTCTCCATTCTAAGCAGTGTGATGTCTTACATTCAAGAACGTGTAATGGCCTCTTTAAGTGAACGAATCACATTAAGAGTCAGAAAAGAAGTCACGAAAAAGTTCAAATCATTACCAATGGCATTTTTTGATCAACATCAAGTAGGCGATATTTTAAGCCGGACAACAACTAGTTTAAATCAATTATCACAAGTTTTTCTGACTGGGATCAATCAATTCTTCACGTCGATCTCAACAATCGTGTTTGCTGGTATCATGTTATTCTACATTGATGTAAAACTAACCTTGATCGTCGTTGTACTGATTGCAGGCAGCTCATTTTTAACAGGTAAAATTGCGAATAAAAATAAAAAACTAGCCGAACAAAGTCAGGCGGAACTTGGCATTTTAAATAATAAAACAGAAGAATTTTTATCTGGAAATTTAGTGACGAAAACCTTCAACCAACAAGATCATGCCAAAGAAGTCATTTCACAAACGAACCAAAAACATTACAAAGCCTTTTTAAGTGCTCAATTTATGAACTTTGCGATTTATCCAGCGATTCGTTTGATCAATCAATTAGCGTTTATCGTCAGTGCGATCATCGGTGCCTTCTTAGTTTTACAAGGTGGGATCACAATTGGCTTACTTCAAGCTTATCTACAATATATCAATCAAGTTTCTGAACCGATTTCTACCGCTTCTTATGTTATCAACTCGATTCAAGCAGCTTTAGCAGCCGTTGATCGGATCTTTGAAATTTTAGATGCAGAAGACGACGTTCCAGAAAAAGCGAACGTACAACTCATCGATCATCCAACTGGAGCAATCTCATTTGATAAAGTTCAGTTTGGTTATACAAAAGAAAAAATGTTGATGAAACAAGTTGATTTTACCGTTCAACCAAAGCAAATGGTAGCGATCGTCGGACCGACTGGTGCTGGTAAAACGACCTTAGTAAACTTATTGATGCGTTTTTACGAATTAAATGGAGGGTGTATTACCTTTGATGGTGTAGATATCACAGACCTTTCAAGAACCAATCTACGTGCGATGTTCGGGATGGTTTTACAAAATACGTGGCTATTTGAAGGAACAATTGCTGAAAATATCGCCTATGGACGGATGGACGCAACTCGAGAAGAAGTGATTGAAGCTGCTAAAATCGCCCAATGTGATCACTTTATTCGTACATTACCAAATGGTTATGATTCGATCATTTCAAGTGAAAATGGTTCATTATCACAAGGTCAGCAACAACTACTGACGATTGCCAGAATCATTTTAGCAAATCCTCCTGTTGTTATTTTAGATGAAGCAACGTCTAGTGTGGATACTAGAACGGAAGCTCACATTCAAAAAGCGATGGATGAGGTAACAAACAATCGGACAAGCTTTGTGATTGCTCATCGCTTATCTACAATTGAAAATGCTGATTTGATTTTAGTGATGAAAGATGGCGATATCGTGGAGAAAGGAAATCATCAAGAATTATTGGCGAAACCTTCATTATACGCCTCTCTTTATAATAGTCAGTTTCAGCAAACTTAAATAACATCACACAAGTTGGTTGCTCTTTTTAAATGAGTGACCAACTTGTTTTTTACTGTATTTTTTCATAAGGAAGGTACGCCTTGCTATGCTTTTCAGAGACAAAATGAAAGAATATAGTCCCAACCTTCATATTTCTGATAGTTTCCATATTCTCCTTTTACCACTGTTCATAATGAGCGGATAAACGTTGAATATAAAGTGGGATGCAATTAGGAGTCGCTTCTAAAAAAGTCAATGCATTATTTTCTGCAGCTATCATTTTCTGATCAAGAGAGATCATAATTTTTTCCATTTCTTTTTAGAGTTTACAAATCATCCACATAACTTAAATGTTGGCTAAGAACGTCAGGATCATTTGGAAATTGTCCTTCTAACTCTTTTTTAATTCTTCACGAACATGAGGTTAGTACTGCGTGGGGTCTATTTCTATGTTTGTTTTTGGGCGTTTTTCAGGTATGAGACACCTCTTTTGAGGTTATTTACTTAGTTACATAATAAAGGTGACACCCATATTTCATAAAGTTTCTGTTTTGATTTTTTTCAATCTCAGTTGTTAGGAGAATTCAGTCTTTGCTATTGAAACTTGTCTAAATTTTTACTTTGTTTTTGGAATGCTTCTTTTACCTTTTTTCCAAATTGCCCCTTAACGGAGTTCCCCATATTCTCGGACACAGCTGCCATATTGGTTTTAACTGAAGATAGTTTCGTTTCTCCACTTTGTTTTGCTGTTTGCTTATTAGTTTGTATTTTCTGATTCATAGAATGACCAATAGCTGCAGCAATTGCTTCCTTTTGTGCATTTTTTTTAAGTTCCTTTTTTACATCGTCTAACATCAAAAATCACTCTCTTTCTTAGCTAATTCCTGATCATCTAATATGCGAATCGCACGATAATAGGTATCATCTAATTCTTCTAGCTCTCGTTCGATCTGCTTTCTGTCATGTCGTGCCGCTTCATAGACTTCTTCCTTCATTCTATCTAACTTATGTACAGCCTGTATAATAAATTCTTGATCAGGAACATAGTCTTTTAAATAATAATATGTCCTGTCTGCAATCTCTTCCAAGTCACGTATTCCACGATCTCTTTGAAAGAGAATGTCGTCTTCTTTCTCTTCAAATTGGCGTTTTTTTCTTAAATAATCTATCTCCAATACTTCTTGCTGCTCCAACTGAATACCCCTTCCTAGAAAAGTTGACTTGCTAAATCTTTATCGCTTTGAACAAGTTTATCAATACCAGATTTAATTTCAGAAACGAGACTATCAAAGCTCTCACCTAGTTGTTTCGCTTTTGCTATTTGTTCTTTATAGAATATCGTGGGTTCTGTAACAATACTTGATTCTGTTGCTCCAACTAAAGCTAGTGCCTCAATAATTTCAGCTTCATTCAATTCTGTGCCGATTGAGCGAGCATGTTGGAGTCCTTCTATCCAAACTTGTTCCACTTCTATAATTGCATCTTGATAGAGTTTGATTAGTTCTATTAATCCTTCTTTCATCGTCAGAGAAGCAGTTGTTATAGCTAACAAGGCTTGACTATTATCTAAATATATTTCTTCACTCTTCGATAAGCCACCACCACTTGATTTCAATTTCTTTCTTAATTTTTTCAATTCAGAAAGATCCAGTATTCGATAGGAGCCGTATAATTTTAAGTACTCTTTTACTCGAGCTTTCGCTTCATCATCATCGTTTGTCCAGAATTTGCCCTCCCCCTTGTTCCAACACTATGAAGTTTTTGTTCAATCACTTGTTGGTACTCATCATTTCGATTATTTTGGGCATAAGTAAGAAACCCCAAGCGTGTTCCAGCCGTCAAAATAACAATTATAACTGGAATCATCACACCCACAGCAACAAATTTTGAACTAACTATTTTCGGTGTATCAATAGTAATTTCAGTTGAGCGATCAACCACTTGCCAGCCTGTCACAGCTAAAAATAATACCATTAACCCTACACCAATCGTTCCAGGTGCAAAAAATGTTTTATACGGAAACAAGGCAGAATAACCAAACCTAAAAAATAGAACGAGTAGCAAAAGCCACGATGTCACATAGACACTGATCAGACATTGCAATTGTTGACTCTTTTGTCTAAATTTTCTCAGAAAAAATACAACCACGACCGCATTCACGAAGAAAGAAAAGATATATCCGATAAAAACAAATGACAATACAAAAAATGAATACAGCAATCCATAAGACTGGTTGGCTGTATTCCCCGAAAAATCAAATTTTAACAATCCATAAATAAATGTTAAGGTAAAAATCAAAAGCGGCAATAATACTGCTGTTTTTGTTATCTTTTTAAATTTCATAATACCCATTTCTCCTTAATTATTCTCAAAATTCTTTTTTAATTAAACGCACTATTTATCAGTTTAATATAAGAAAAGGCTTGATCTAGCCGCTTCTTCAAACATGGAGCAGCAGATCCCAGCGTTACTTTACCCTTTCACACCATCCAAAAATTAAAAAAGAATTATCCAAGTCTAAGATCAACATCTCTATACTGTTGAAAAGTTTTAACTATTTTGTTAAACAAATGAATTGTTATAAGTTCATTTATATATATTGCTATTTCTTACGAGATATATTATAATTTCCCTAGCTACTATTCTATGAACAGTAGACTAAAACCTTAAAATGGGAAAGGAATTAATTGTTATGAAAAATTTTAAATTAGGTTTAATTGGTATTGTTTTATTAGGAACATCTCTAGCTAGTTTGTCTCCTGAATCAGTTTCTGCAGTAGAATCCCGCTCAAATGTCAGTACTGACAAATTTGTTCAAGTCTCTGATTCTGTTGAAGTAGCACCTCAAGAAATCGTGGCTGAAGATGAAATAGAACTAGACGCAGGAGGTTCTGTAACACTTCAAGCTTCTGTTTTGCCAGCTAATACAACAAACAAGCAGCTACTTTGGAGCACAACAGATGAAGAGATTGCAACTGTTGATGCCAATGGACAAATCACTGGAGTAAACCCTGGTTCTACAGTAATCGATGTAACAACAGCAGACGGTAAAATCACCAAGTATATCGATGTTACAGTAAACGAGGTTGCTCCTAAAGAAATCAGTGTTGACAAAGAGAATGTAGAATTACATTTAGGTAACTCTTCAACGCTTAAAGCTTCTGTCTTACCTGCCAATGCAACAGACAAAGAATTATTCTGGATTTCAGAAGATGAATCTATCGCAACCGTTGATGACAATGGTAAAATCACAGGTAAAAAAGTAGGAACAACCACTATTTCAGTATTATCTGTCACTAACTTTGGTGAAATCGAAAAACGTGTCTCTGTTACAGTGAAAGAGAAATTACAATCAGTAGATGTAACCTTCCCAGCAAGAAACGGATTATATTTTTCTAAACAAGATTTAAATGAAACTGTTGAACTTAAATCCCCCTCTAATGAAAAAGTATATATTCTCTTGCATCTAAACAAACTAAATAAAATGTATAATCTAAAAATCGGTGAATTAGACACTATTAATGGAACTGGTCTGTATAATGTTCAGCCATTAACACTTGGCACTCCATTACTTCCATCACTGTACTATGTTAGTGCTGATAGAAAACTGGATAATAGTAAAATGGTTATTATGTATGTAGATAAGAAAAACCCTAAGATTATCAAAGATTATTTTATTGTTAGAGAAATATAAGATAGTCGATTTTTTACACTATCTAATTATTTAATTAAAAACTAGGTCTGTAGTGGAAGCCATTTTTGTCTTTCACCACAGACCTTTAACTATTATTTAATCATCTTATTGAATAGTTATCCTGGGGTTTGTTCCACAGACCAAGTTAATGTAGTAACATAAGAGCCTGCCGTCGGAATTTTTGTATTGGCATCAATTCCTAATGAAATGTTTTTTTCTTTGTATGTTTCCTCACCTGAAATATAACCACCTGGATATGGATTCTTTCTATAACCATCATCATCAGTCCCAGGAACTTGGAAAGGTGACAGCCAATGTTCACCAATTGCCGCCTCACCACGATAATCAGCAATCAAAGCGGAATTATCCTTATCTAAAGTTACATATTCAGCTAACCAATATTTATCAGCCTCACCAACATTGTCAGTACGCTTTTCTCCTTTGAAGTCTAAACTATCATGGAATCTCCCAATATATAAGTCAGCACCTGTCATCTCTTTTCCAGATTTTTCATGAGTAAATCCAGTACGTTTTAACGTGATTTTAAAATCGGGTGCACTCGTTTTATTATTCGTAATTGCCATCATCAAGTCTTTCCATGGATACCAGGGTTCTGGCGGAATTACAGGCTGCTGGCCGCTATATGGATTTACCTTCTCAATTACTGTCATTTGATCTGATTGGCTGATGCTTTCCTTATCAATCGTTGGATAAATATATCTTGTCTCCTTATTGCCGTAATGGATATCGTCAAAACTTAATTTTATATTCTTAGCTTTAACTGAAATATTCCCATCCTTAACTTCTGTCTTGATTTCTTGACTAGCTTCTAAGTTCTCCGCAAATCCTACTTTTGGACACAAAATAACACTTGCAAATGCTGAAGTGACAACCAACTGTTTAACCAACTTTTTCTTCATTTTTTTCTCCTTTATGAACTTTTTTAGTTACATATTAATTATAACAAATTTAAATATAAAAAGTATAACTTTTTTATAAAAATGACATTTTCGTTGTTTTTCCATGCTATATCACTAGGAACTCTGCTGCTATTATGCGTTAAAGTGTCCGTAATCCATTAGTAAATGAAAAGAATACTACTCTATTCAATTTGTCCCTAATCAAAATATTGACTTTTCCTCTCAAATGACGTACACTTTCTACTTGAATCTAATAATTAAATAGTACCTCAAATTGAGGTAGAGGTTGCGGTTTTTATTAAGCTTGCGGAGTGAGAGGACACGTCGAAGCAAGTCTAGGAAAAATCGCCGAAATGCATAACAGCCTCCCTGTTATGCGTTGGGACGTAAGCGAACAACTTACGGACTGTCTTAGTAGTGATGCTAAGTTGCGCTATGTTTTTGTTGAGAGTACCTGACGATAGTAGGCAACCATGCATTTTTGTATGGTTGCTTTTTTACGTAAAGAAGAATTTGTTAGACACATTCTTCAAAACTCTTTAAACTAAATTATAGTAGAATAAATTTCGTGGTCTAGGAGAAAGGAAGAACAATATGAATAAAAAATCATTTTCACTTGGCTTGTTAGTAGCAGTTGTTATAAGTATTTTCTGCGCTCCCTCGTTCAGCCAGGCAGAAGGAACAGATGCAAACGGTGAATTCCGTGTTGGTATGGAGGCAGGATATGCACCATTCAACTGGTCACAAAAAACAGACGCGAATGGCGCAGTACCAATCCAAGGAAATTCTTCTTATGCAGGAGGATATGATGTCCAAATCGCTAAGAAAATTGCAGATGGTTTAGATAAAAAACTAGTGATTGTTCAAACAAAATGGGATGGGCTGGCTCCAGCGTTACAGTCAGGTAAAATAGATGCAATCATCGCTGGGATGAGCCCAACAGCTGAACGTCGGAAAGAAATTGATTTTACAGATCCTTACTATGAATCACAATTAGTTGTCGTGGTTCAGAAAAAAAGCAAATTTGCAGA
Source organism: Enterococcus sp. AMC1252 (assembly GCF_058216515.1). Classification (NCBI taxonomy): domain Bacteria; kingdom Bacillati; phylum Bacillota; class Bacilli; order Lactobacillales; family Enterococcaceae; genus Enterococcus; species Enterococcus sp. AMC1252. Next base: position 500,602 of record NZ_CM177097.1, on the reverse strand, counting down.
TGCAAAAAATTTAAAAGATTTATCAGGTGCCAAAATCACAGCTCAGCTAAATACTTTCCATTATAGTGTAATTGATCAAATTTCTGGTGTGAATAAGCAACAAGCTATGGATAATTTCTCTGCGATGAGAACAGCATTGGCTTCTGGTATGATCGATGGTTATGTCAGTGAACGACCAGAAGGAGTAACTGCTACAAGTGTCAATAAAGAGCTAGAAATGCTTGAGTTTTCAAAAGAAAGTGGCTTCCAAACCAATACCGAAGACGTTCAAATCGCTGTCGGCATGCGTAAAGCAGATCCTTCCATTACCAAAGTCAACCAAATTTTGTCAGATATTTCATCTGCAGAACGTACTAAAATAATGGATCAAGCAGTCGAAGATCAACCTGCTGCTGAAACAAGTAATGATGAAAAAACAGGCGTTTTAGCCGATTTCAAAAATATTTGGGATCAATATGGCGGTATGTTCTTGCGTGGTGCTGGTTTAACCTTACTTATTGCTTTGATCGGAACGGTTGTAGGAACAACTTTAGGATTATTGATTGGTGTTGTTCGGACAATTCCAGAATCAGAAAATAAAGTAGCACGTTTCTTCCAAAAATTAGGTAACGCCTTGCTTTCGATCTACATCGAAGTATTCCGTGGGACGCCAATGATGGTACAAGCAATGGTGATTTTCTATGGTTTAGCATTAGCTTTTGGGATTTCTCTAGATAGAACAATCGCAGCTTTATTCATTGTTTCGATAAATACAGGTGCTTATATGTCTGAAATCGTTCGTGGCGGAATCTTCGCTGTTGATCAAGGACAATTTGAAGCAGCACAAGCAATTGGAATGACGCATGGACAAACAATGCGCAAAGTTGTGATTCCTCAAGTTTTACGTAATATTTTACCAGCAACAGGAAATGAATTTGTTATCAATATTAAAGATACAGCTGTTTTGAGCGTGATTGGTGTAGCCGACCTATTCTTCCAAGGAAATTCTGCATCTGGCGCAAATTTTCAATTCTTCCAAACATTTACGATCGTTGGGATCATGTATTTAATCATGACGTATGCTATCACACGTATCTTACGAGTCGTTGAGAAGAAGATGGATGGTCCTTCTGCTTATGTAAAATTAGAAGAAGTAGAAAATCTAAAAGAAAGCTAAGAGGAGATAATGATGAACACAATTATTGAAGTCGAACATCTAAGAAAAAGCTTCGGTGAAAATGAAGTTTTAAAAGATATCAACGTGACTGTAAATAAAGGAGAAGTCGTGACAATCATCGGCTCTTCTGGTTCGGGCAAATCAACCCTTTTACGTTGCATCAACTTATTAGAAAAACCCACTGGGGGCAAAATTATCTACAATGGTGAGAACGTTTTGGAACGCGGATATAATCTACCTAAATACCGTACGCATTTAGGCATGGTTTTCCAATCGTTTAACTTGTTCAATAATATGAATGTTTTAGAAAATTGTGCATCCGGACAACTGACTGTCTTGAAACGTGACAAAGAAGAAGCACGTAAAATCGCTTTAGAAAATCTAGATAAAGTGGGTATGGAACGTTTTATAGATGCAAAACCATCACAACTTTCTGGTGGACAAAAGCAACGCGTAGCGATTGCTCGTGCTTTATCTATGAACCCAGATGTAATGTTATTCGATGAACCGACTTCAGCACTTGATCCTGAAATGGTCGGAGAAGTTTTAAAAACTATGAAGGATTTAGCTGATACAGGATTAACGATGATTATCGTGACACACGAAATGGCATTCGCTAAAGAAGTTTCTGATCGTGTAATTTTTATGGACAAAGGTGTCATCGCTGAAGAAGGTAGCGCAGAAGATATCTTTGTTCATCCAAAAGAAGAACGAACAAAAGAATTTTTACATCGAATCTTATCACAAGAATAGTAGTATTTTATTAGAAGGGAAAACCTAAGTCGAACGCGTGCAGTTCAACTTAGGTTTTTCTTTTGGCATGCCAATGGAGTCATGTATTGATACTTCTGAAAAACTTACATAGAATGGCTTCGTTCACTTAAGGATCTAGATTCTAACATTTGTTCCTTTTATATACAGTTATTTGAAGATAGAGGAATTTCTTTTAATGCGTTCATTCATAAGATTATTAAAGGTACTTTAATAAAAAATCGATTCTCTTGAAATAAGCTAGAAACTCCATATAACATATGTTATATTCTGTTGAAGGAGATGTTATAAAATGAAAAATAGAAACAAGTTATTATTGCTTTTCACTGCTCTTTTTTTAGCTTATTCGATTTCACCCAAACCTGTCCAAGCTAATGAGCTAACCAGTACTACTCAATCTCAACAATCAGCGGTGCTGCCAATACAATTTTTAGGCACTAATGATTTCCATGGTGCTCTCTCTGAGGCATCGGCTCTTGCTAGTAACTTAAATCAAGCAAGAAATACCTTCAAGTCACAATTCCCTAACGCTGTTTCACTCAGAGTTCAAGCGGGCGATATGGTTGGCAGCAGTCCAGTTAACTCTAGCCTACTTCAAGATGAGCCTACGATTAAAGTAATGAATCAGATGCATTTTGATTACGGCACTTTAGGCAATCACGAATTTGATGAAGGTTTAACAGAATTCAATAGAATTTTAACTGGTACTGCTCCAGAAATAGGGCAATTTAATTTGGAAACCGAAAATTACCCTAGAGAAGCTAGTACGCAAGAACTACTGATTGCCAATGTTTTACAAAAACGTGACCATGCCATTCCATACAACTGGAAACCTTATGCGGTAAAAGAAATCACTATGGATCAAAAGAAAATGCAAATCGGTTTAATCGGAATCGTTACTAAAAATATCCCCAATCTAGTTTCAAAAAAATACCACGAAGAATACACATTTCTAGATGAAGCAGAAACGATTGCTAAATATAGCCAAGAACTTCGAGATCAAGGTGTGCATGCAATTGTTGTTATTGCCCATACTGGTCACGGAGAAGCAATTATCAATAAACTAAACCAAATTGCTCCCGAACATAGCATTGATATTTTTTTTGATGGGCATAGTCATAAAGAGGTCAATACAGCTATAGGCAACACACGAATCATTCAAAGTTTATCCAGCGGACGTGCTTTTAGCAATGTTGATGGTAAAATTGATTCTGAAACAAATGATTTCACAACGACGCCTACTGCCAAAGTTATTCATGTCAATAAAGCACTTGCTAAAGAGCCAACTATAGAAGCTTTGGTGACTGACGCTGACCAACGAATCGAGGATCTTTCTAAGCAAACGATCAGTTATGCGGTCTCTACTGCTGCAATTTCAAAAAAAGATAATCTTTTCAAAGAATCTGCCTTAGGCAATTTAGTCGCTGATGCTCAGCTATCAATTGCCAATAAAGAAGGATTTTCTGTTGATGGCGCTTTGGTAAATAATGGTAGTTTACGTGCTGATTTAGCTGTTAATTCTGACAAATCAATCAGCTACGGGCATGCTCATCGTGTTCAGCCGTTTAATAATCCATTATATGTTGTTCAGCTTTCAGGACAACAATTGACCGATATTTTGAACAAACAGTATCAAAACAATCAAAAAAATCCCCTCCAAATTGCGGGAATTTCTTATCAATATACTAATAACTCTACTAATGCACAACCTTATCTAGTCACTAAACTGATGAAGAAAAAAAGCTCTACTATTACTTTACAGCAAGTAATTACTTTGGTTGTGAACGAGTATGTTTATACTAGTGATTTTTTCAGTCCTATTTTTTCTAAAGGAAAACTCTTAGGCATACTACAAGCTAACGATACTGAAGCCTTCATTCAATATCTTAACGACCATAAAGAGCAAAAAGTCTCAATCAATGCTAAAATCGATAATCGAAAACAGTACACACCATTTAACCCAAATACCGATTTTAAATATCGGACACACGTACAAGATCAAGGTTGGAAACCTTATGTAACCTCAGGAAACCTTAGCGGAACCGTAAGGCAATCGAAAAGGTTAGAAGGCATTCAAATAAAAATAGATTCAGCCATCGACGGAGCTGTCCAATATAAAACCCATATTCAAGACTATGGATGGCAAGGTTGGAAAGAAAATAATGCTCTTAGTGGGACTACTGGCAAGTCTAAGCGTCTGGAAGCCATCCAAATTAAACTACGCGGTGCTATCGCAAACCAATATGAAGTACATTATCGTGTCCACTCCCAAGATTATGGCTGGTTAGGTTGGGGAAAAAACGGACAATCCGCCGGAACGCAAGGTTTATCTAAACGACTAGAAGCAATAGAGATAAAAGTCGTTCCTAAAAACACACCTTTTCCCTCTAAAAATCGAGCAGCATTTATAAAAAGATAAAAAAGTCGTATCCAGGACATAGCTCGTAGAGTTATGTCCTGGATACGGCCTTTTATTTTTTATAAGAACGAATTTCTGGTGGTGTATATTCTGTGATAAATCGTTGAATTTGTGCTAAATCATCCGAAAAAAAAATCTTTTCTCGATCCGCTGACGTTAAAAAACCATCCTCAACCATTTTGTCAAAGAATTCTGCTAATAGATCGTAATACCCATTGACATTAAAAAAGATACAGGGATTTTGGTGTTCTCCAACTCGTCCCCAAGAAACAACCTCTGATATTTCTTCTAATGTTCCAGGTCCTCCAGGTAACGCTAAGTAACAGTCTGCTAAATCAATCATCTTACGCTTACGCTCATGCATATCATTTACAATATGCATTTCAGTAATATTTTGATGAGCCAATTCCCGTTCTAGTAAAAACGTTGGCATAACACCAATCGCTTTAGCGCCATTTTCAATGACCGTATCTGCTAAGATTCCCATTAGACCAACATTGCCGCCTCCATATACAAGATCATACGCATTGTTCCCCATCCAATGACCTAACTCTTTTGTTCTCTCCTTGTAAACTGTATTATTACCTTCACTAGCACCACAATAAACTGCTACTTTCATCGTAAAAACCTCACCTACTCTAACTAAATAAGAATTTTTCTCTGCTTTTATGCTTCTTCATTTTTGGATTGATACGAAATATCATTAAATGCTTTTATCATATACTCGCTCTGATTATTCTCTCTTTCCAAAATCGTAATACTTGTGTTCGCTAAGGGGCCACCTTCACGCCATTTGGATTTCTCTTTTCCTACTAGTGAGTTGATAAGTGTGATCAGTAGCACTCCATGAGCGACAATCAACACTTTTCCATGTGGAAATTTTTCACTTATTTTTTCTATCGTCTGAGTTGATCGCGCAACTAATGAATCGATCGTTTCACCACTAAAAGCTGTAGGATCATATAAATCAGGTCGTTTTCGTAGATGATTAGTTTGTTCATCTGACTGATCTATCTCAGCTCCTTCACGATCACCAAATCTGATTTCTCTTAGATTATCATGATACTGAACAGTCAGTTTGTTCAAATAATTATTTTCTTTAAGAATATAATTTGCAGTATCCATGGCTCTTTTTTGAGTACTGACAGCTGCCATATCGAATGAAATGTCGCAAAGATAGCGTCCTGCCTGAATCGCTTGTTCGATCCCAATAGGTAACAATGGCGAGTCAATTTCTCCACCTTGAAAGCGTAAACTCAAATTTAATTCAGTCTTACCATGCCGAACAAAATAAAATGTAGTCACTTGTTCCATCCCCTCCATTTTTGAAATGATTCATACACTTGATTATGATACTACAAATAAATTTTTTTTGCTTCACTTCTAAAATATTGTTCTTAATTCTAGCATTTATAAAGAGAAGATGAGTAAAAAAATACCACTTTGTCTCACTCTTCATTATTATAGTTAGTCTTTCCCCCAATAATAAAATGCCTGGATACTAGTTAACGACAGTTTTAAATTCCACCACTTTTATCTCTTCAATTTTTTTATAAACAAAATTCTATAAAAATTTATTGTTTTAGAAGAAGCTATTTTAAGTATTTTTCATTTTTTCTCTGCCTTATGCTACCATAGTAAAATAGACTGGGAGGGAATTAGATGGAACTTCAATACTATCAACAATGGATCAGTGATTTTTATAAAAAAAGGGGCTGGTATGCGCTTAATTCGTTCATCCGTGTAGGTTTCTTATCAGAAGAAACAGGAGAAGTTGCTCGTGCTGTACGTGCTTTAGAAATCGGTCGTGATCGACCCGATGAAGAAGAAAAAAATTCAGAAAGCTTAGTTCACGATTTGACTGAAGAACTCGGAGATGTTTTAGACAATATCTTTATTTTAGCTGATAAATACGATATTCGTTTTGAAGATATTTTGACGTCTCATAAACAAAAATTAGAAGAACGATTCGCTGAAAAACAACTATGAAAGAGGGATCATAATGAACACCATAATTACGATTCGTCCAATTGAAGAAAAAGATTTTCCAACTTTACTGAAAATAGAAAATACGATTTGGACGAATGAGAACTCTCCTGTGCTTCATTATTATGCATCTGTTGACGAATACAAAGAGAAAATAGAAGGCAGGAACATTTTTGTCGCTGTAGATGAAGACAGGCTCCACGGTTTTGTTGACGTTCATCATCCAACACCATTACTCTCTCATAAAAAACATTGGATGTTAGGGATCGGGGTCCATTCGGATAGTCAGTCATTAGGGGTTGGACGGAGCTTATTGGATTATGTAAAAGAAGTAGCGAAAAAAGAAGGTATCCGTAAGATTTCTTTACGAGTCATGGGAGCTAATACTAAAGCTATTCAATTTTATCGCAAAAATGGATTTACCCAAGAAGCCTTATTCAAAGATGAATTTTTTATAAATGGGCACTATTGTGATGACTACCAATTCGCTTATTTTATCGATTAATCTAAGCTTATTTTAACATTTTCAGAAAACATCTAATTTTTTCTGAAAATTCACTTGCTCTACTCTTCTTATTCTGGTACTTTTAGTAAGGACAAAATTTGAGGAGTGTTGAAGTGTGACAAAGAAATTATCATGGCGTGACTACCTTTATGTAGGTTCCATGCTATTTGGTTTATTTTTTGGGGCAGGAAACTTAATTTTTCCTGTTCATATGGGACAAGAAGCCGGAGCTAGTATTTTCCTAGCTAATCTTGGTTTTTTGATTACAGGGATAGGTTTGCCTTTTTTAGGTGTGATTGCAATAGGGATTTCAAAAAGTAATGGTGTGTTTGATTTAGCAACTCGCATCAATCGCCGTTATGCTGTTGCTTTTACCGTGTTATTATATCTGACGATTGGACCTTTTTTTGCATTACCTCGCCTGGCAACGACTTCTTTTGAGATTGGTTTAGCCCCTTTTATTCCAACTGACCAGCATAAATTGATTTTAGCAATTTTTTCTGCACTATTCTTTTTGATTGCCTGGGGGTTTTCTCGTAAACCATCTAAGTTATTAGGTTATGTAGGTAAATTTTTAAATCCATTATTTCTATTTTTATTGGCAATTTTGATTCTATTTGCTTTTCTTACTCCACTTGGAGCGGTATCTTCCGCGCCTATTACTGATGCCTATGCAGTAAACCCTTTTTTCAAAGGTTTTACAGAGGGCTATAATACATTAGATGCATTAGCTTCTCTGGCTTTTGGAATCATCATTGTTTCAACCATTCGAGGGATGGGGGTAGAAAAACCAAATGATATTGCTAAAGATACTATAAAATCAGGAGCAATCAGTGTTGTCTTGATGGGTATCATTTATACACTATTATCTTATATGGGAACAATGAGTTTAGGTAAATTCCCTCTTAGTGAGAATGGTGGCATTGCTTTAGCGCAAATTGCTAACCATTATTTGGGTAATTTAGGCAGTATCTTATTGGCATTTATTGTTATTTTAGCTTGCTTGAAAACAGCAATTGGTTTAATCACTGCTTGTTCTGAAACTTTTAGCGAACTATTTCCAAAAGGTTCTTATGCCTTTTACATTGCGATTGCTAGTATTTTACCTTGTTTGTTTGCGAACGTTGGTTTAACCAATATCATTCAATTTTCGATACCTGTTTTGATGTTTCTTTATCCTTTGGCAATGACTTTGATGATTTTAGTGATCATCAGCCCACTATTTCAGCATCGTAAGGAAGTCTACCAAATGACAACATATGTGACACTCTTTGCAGCATTGTTGGATGCGTTAAATAGTGCACCTGATTTTATCAAATCAAATACTATAGTTGCAGCTATTTTAAAAACTGCTCAGAACTACTTGCCTTTATTTACAATCGGTATGGGCTGGGTCGTTCCAGCATTTCTCGGGTTGATTGCTGGGTTGATTTGGATCAGAATAAAAAAAGAATCCGTTTATAGTTAACAACAAGAGATGTGATAAAACTTTGTGTTTTTATCCATCTCTTTTTTTGAGTTCATCCTCTTGTATAAACTTATCTACCATACTGGTATTTTTTTTATCCAAAATGGGAAACAATGTTCAACGTAGTTTATCTTTTGTTCATTTCCGGCAAAAGTTTGCCTTTTTGTTAAGGAAGCGTCACTAACTGTTCTACAGTTATCGTCTTAGCTGACAAGTGAGCATAAAGTACAGTAGAATAGGGACAAGGAAGTGATTAGCATGCTTTATGAGGAATTGATGATGGATTCGGGAATGCTCACAAAATTTAAACTTTTCAAACGAATCACACAAATCAATCAATCAGATATTTCTATTACTCAATTATCTGATGAACTTGTTTTAAATTATCAACAGACTTTTATTATTGTAAATGAAATAAATAATGATCTAACTAAAGTAATCTCTACTCATCCATCAATTTTACAAAAGGCTGGGAAAATTGATAGCACTAAATTGCTTGTAACAATCGATGAATACCGCTACTTTTTGCTGAAAAAGTCAGTACCGTTTCAGTTTATTCTTTATTTTCTAAACTATGATTCTCCTAACATAGATGACTTCTGTGAACGCTATTATGTTAGTCGCTCCACAGTTTCTAGAAAGATGCTGCCTTTGAAAAAGCACGTAAAGCAATATAATCTGAGGTTTACATATACTGAAGCCAACTTGTCTGGTGATGAACGTGCTGTGAGAGTCGCACTTTTTGATACCTTGTGGTTAGGAACCAGAGGAACTGCTTGGCCATTTAAAAGTGTTGCACGTGAGGATGCTGAAAGGCTCGCTAGTGCCTTTTCTGAATATTTTCCTTTATCTAGAACTTACTTAGGTGCAAAAGAGCTGACCTACTTTGCCGCGATTTTTCTTTGCCGGACTCGAAAAAAGATTTATGTTTGTTACGATGAGAAGTATGATTTTTTAATGATGGATAACCCTTACTATGATTTTGAGCGTCTAAATAAAGAGCTTGGTCCCATACAGGCATTACCCTCTAAGTATAGTAAAGGAGAAAGCAGCTTTATCTTTTTCTTAGCTCATTATGCTCCTTTTTATACACTAGATGATGACCCTTCACTATTTCAAACACTACATGATTTTGCCTCTCGGCCTAATCCAGTCTATGAATTAGTTCAAGAATTTTTGGATCACGCCAAAACGAACATCTTTAAAAAAGAGCCTGAGGTCCTTAATAAACCAATTATTATTGGGAATTTGCTAAATATCACCTTTGCTTTTTTTGTTTTACGACAGCCTTTTCCAAATCTTCAAAAGTTAGTAGAGCTACCACGAAAAAGAAAAAAAGCAGATGAACTTCTTGAAACAAAAATTCAAGCTTTCTTTGATGAAAAAGCGAAAGAAAAAGAATATAAATTTATTTACACAATCAAAAATCCATTAGTCAAAGCATTCAAAAGTGTTTTATTGCCAGCTTATGACAAACCGAAACATTCTGAGCATTTAACTGTCGGTATCGCTTTTGAGCATAATTTTCTTTTAGTCAGAAGAATTTATCAATTTCTAAATGATCTGGGATTCGTAGACTCTGCTCCTTATCAGGAAGATTTAAATGAGCAATATGATTTAGTTATTAGTTCTTCTTTATTGCCTAGAAAAAAATATCCTGAATTACCTCTTTACTTCTGGGATTTATCTTATGATGAAGAAGAATTAGCTGACTTATATCGCACATTACAACAACTTTTTGAGAAGAAAAATATAATTCAAGAATAAAAAAACAATTATTTTTCTCTTATGTCTTTAAGATACGCAAAAAAGTTCTCAACTTATTTAAAGCTGAGAACTTTTTTGCTTTGACTATTCATACTTGACTTCAACTAAATAGAGCCCTTCTGGATGTGCTGTTGGTCCAGCTAAATTGCGATCTTTGGCTGCAATGATTTCAGGAATCAACGTTTCATCCATACGCCCATTCCCAATTTTAAGCAGCGTTCCTACTAAAATCCGGATCATTTTATATAAAAAACCATCTCCACGAAACGTAAAAATTAGCTCATTCTCTGTTTCATTGACAATGAGACTAGCTTCATGGATCGTGCGAACTTTATCTTCTATCTCAGTTCCAGAAGCGCAAAATGAAGTGAAATCATGTGTTCCTATTAAGTCAGCTAACGCTCGTTGAATTTTTTCCGTGTCAACTTCGTAAGGAAAATAACTTGCATAGAACCGTTTAAATGGACTTCTCGGCTTCCCAATATCTACTCGAAATTGATAGGTCTTTTCAACAACATGATAACGGGCATGAAAATCATCTGGAACAATTTCCACACTTCTCACCGCGATATCTTCTGGGGTTTGGGTATCCAATGCATAACGCATCTTCTCCAAATCTCTCGCTTGGGGATAATCAAAATGGATGACCTGTCCTGCAGCATGTACTCCCGCATCAGTTCGACCAGAACCAAAAATCGTGATTGTTTTGCCATTGTTCATTCTTTTTAATGTTTTTTCAAATTCTTCCTGAACTGTTCGTCCATTTGGCTGAGTTTGAAATCCATTAAAATTGGTTCCATCGTAAGCGACTATTGCTTTATAGCGTGGCATTTTTTTCCCACCTTTACTTCTAACTTCTCAATAAAACTAACATTACAGTTAAAGCGGCAAACGCCAACATCACTGCGGTGTCTTTCAAATGCCAATGGAGAATCCGATATTTCGTTCGACCATCTCCACCTTGGTATCCGCGAGCTTCCATCGCAGTCGCTAAATCTTCTGCCCGATTAAAACTACTAACAAACAGCGGGATCAGCAAAGGAACGACTGCTTTCATTTTTTGGATCAGACTCCCTTCACCAAAATCCACTCCACGTGCACGTTGTGCATTCATGATTTTCTCTGTTTCATCCATCAATGTCGGTACAAAGCGCAACGCAATCGACAGCATCAAAGAAACTTCATGGACGGGAAAACGAACCACTTTCAATGGACGTAACAAATATTCAATTGCATCTGATAAGTCAAGAGGCGGTGTTGTCAATGTCAACAGCGTGGACATAAAGATAATCAACACAAAACGGCAAAAAATAAACAAGCCATTGATCACACCAAATTCAGTAATAGTAAATATTCCCCAATTAAAATAAACTTCTCCACCTTGAGTAAACAGCATCTGTAAAGCAACCGTAAATAGAATCAGCCAAATCAGCGGTTTGATTCCACGAATAAAGAAACGAATATTCACTTTGGATAAAAAAATTGCAAATAATGTAAAAATAGCTAGGATACCATATGTTTGCCAATTATTCGCTAAAAATATGATCCCAATAAAATAAAAACTGGCGATCAGTTTTGCTCGTGGATCCATCTTATGAATAAAAGAAGTTCCTGGGATATAGCGACCAAAAATCAATTTATTCATCATAGATCTTCACCAGCCTTTTTAAATCCTTTTAATAGATCATCAGCCAATGTTTCTGCCGTCAAAGGTAATTTTTCGAAAGAAACACCTTTCGCAATCAATTTCTCTGCAAAAGTTGCAGCTGTCGGCACACCTAATTGTTTTTCTTTCAACCAGTTGATATCTTGAAAGACCTCTTGGGGTGTACCCGACTTCACAAGTTTCCCTTTTTCTAACACCAATACATGATCTGCGTAGTTAGCCACATCATCCATTAAGTGCGTCACTAAAACGATTGTCATGCCACGATCGTCATGCAAACGCTGAAACATCTCCATCATTTCTTTACGCCCTTGTGGATCAAGTCCTGCTGTAGGCTCATCCAAAACTAGTACTTCTGGCTCCATCGCCAAAACACCAGCAATCGCCACACGGCGCATTTGTCCACCAGATAGTTCAAAAGGTGAACGGTCTAGAAAACTTGAATCCAGACCAACTAGATCAAGCATTTCAGCAGCTAATCTTGCGGCATCTTCTCCTGTTACACCAAAATTCTTGGGGCCAAAAGCGATATCTTTCGCCACTGTTTCTTCAAATAATTGGGCTTCTGGAAATTGAAAGACAATGCCAACTTTTTTACGAATTGGTTTTAAATTTTTATTATTTGTTTCTGGGACAATCACTCGATCACCAATCGTTACTGTACCCTTTGTTGGTTTTACTAAAGCATTCAAATGCTGCAGCAATGTGGATTTTCCACTGCCAGTATGCCCGACAATTGCTGTATAAGAGCCATCTTCTATCGTCAAATTCAAATCGAATAATGCTCGCTGTTCAAATGGTGTATTGGGTTGGTACGTAAAATCTACTTGTTCAAAACGGATGTCCATAACCAATCCACCATCCTTTCTTCAGTCAAATATTCATCTGGCACATCGACGCCACGTTTTTTTAAAGCGATTTTTAATTTTTCTGGAAACGGTAGATCTAAGCCCATCTGAACCAATTCAGTTCCAGCTGAGAAAATTTTCTCTGGCGTTCCCTCATTAACAAGTTCACCTTGCTTCATAACTAAAATCCGATTTGCATTGGCGGCTTCATCAATATCATGCGTAATTGAAATAACAGTCAAATTACTTTCTTCTTTGATTTTTTTGATAGTTGAAATAACTTCTTCTCGTCCTTCAGGATCTAGCATACTAGTTGCTTCATCCAAAATGATGATATCTGGACGTAATGCGACAACACCTGCAATCGCTACACGTTGTTTTTGACCACCAGATAAGCGAGCTGGTTCTCGTGTGGCAAAAGAGGCCATACGAACTTTTTCTAATGCATCTTTGACTCTAACCAGCATTTCCTCACGTGGAATCCCTTGATTCTCTAAGCCAAATGCAACATCGTCTTCTACAGTTGATCCAACAAACTGGTTATCTGGGTTTTGAAATACCATCCCTACCATTTTACGAATATCCCAGACATTGGTTTCGTTCAATTCTTTGGCGCCAACTGAAATACTACCTGACGCTGGTAATAATAGACCATTGATTGTTTTAGCCAACGTTGATTTTCCTGATCCATTATGGCCAATAATTGCAATCCACTCACCTTGTTGGATGGAAAAAGATACATCTTTCAAAGCGGGAGAAGCATCTTCTGGTTGATAGTTAAAGTTTATATTTTTTAATTCAATTATCGGTTGCATCGCGTACTCCCTCAATTATTTAGTCTTACTAACACTAACAAAAAATCAGTGTTTTTTCAATCATATCTTCTTTCAAATACAACAATACTTATTATAACAAAAATAACTCCGTTAAGGGAGAAATGAACCTATCAAGTACGTTTTTTCTAAGACAAGCAGGAAACTTTCGAACCATTTTTTCTTAGGAAGAACATAGTGCATCTTACACATCATTTCTTTGATTCAAAAAAAGTAGCAAAGATACAACTTTTTAAGTTATATCTTTGCTACTTTTCAAGTTTTCTAAACCAGCTATTCACCATTATCACTTTAAACATTATCCAGCCAATAACCTTTAGAACGTACAGTTTTAATCACTTCTGGCTGTTTGATATCTCGCTCAAGCTTACTTCGCAAGTGGAAAACGATATTACTGACTCGATACGTATTAGAGGTGTCTTCTCCCTCTTGTTGCCATATTTCATCCCATATCTCTTCATATGTCACCACTTGTCCCGCATTTCTATATAACAAATCCATCACTTGATACTCCAAACGCGTCAAGCGGATCGCTTTTTGCTCTCCTATTTTTACGGTACTGTTTCTTGCATTTAGCTGAATCAGTCCTTCTCTTTCTTCAACGAAAGGAGAATCAACTTCTTTGCTTTTCAGGTCTGTCTTAAACCGTTTTAAATGATTGGTTAGGGTCAAGAGCCACTCTTCCATCGTCAATTGATTGGTCACTACTCCATCGGCACCCAAACTTCGGTAAACTTTTCGCGTACTTTCGCTTTCTAATGTGGTCCAAACCCATAATAATGCGTTCGTTACTTTTCGTGCATGCAATAAATATTCACAAATTCCCGCAATCTGCTCCAGTGATTGCTCATAAATCAGAAGTAAATCATATGGCTTTTCTTCTAACTGTTCTTGTGAACCAATCACGCCCACTTGCCATTCTCTTGGCCATTGCACGTCACTTTTCACGCTATTTTCTTCAAACGTAACGATTCCTACTTTGTACATCCTATTCTCCTCTCTACCGCTCTCATCGATGATTTAGGTTCACTACACCGATGATTTCTTCTTTTTTTATCACACCATACTCTCGGCTATCTGTTGAATACAAACGATTATCTCCCATCACAAAATAAGAATCGTCTGGTAATTCTTGTTTTCCCGTTAGTTCATATAAGCTAAACGCCTTGGTATACACAAAGCCATTCTCAAAGGCTGCTTTTTTTTCTGAAGCGATAAAGGGTTCTGATCGTTCTTCTTCATTAATAAACAATTGATCCTTTGTATACGCTATTTTCTCTGTGGGTAACCCGATCACACGTCTTAACTCAGGTTTCTGTGCATTTTTACGCTGGATCAACACTATCGTATGGCGCTGGATCCGTTGTTGTTTTTCAACCAACACATACTCCCCGGGCTTCAAGGTTGGGCTCATTGCGTAACTGTCTACTTTCGCTACACTAAAAAAGAAAAAGGATTGCGCATAGAGCAGGAATAACGTGAGGATTAAGCCGCAAATGAGTTCTATTCGTAGCTGTTTTTGCTTTTTACGCCGGGCTTTTTTCTTAAGTTCCTGCTTTCGCTTTTTGGACTTCCCACGTTGAGGTTGCTTATTACGTGAAGGGGGGAGTTGTTTTTTTCTGCTCATGATCAGATCCTACTTAAGACTTGCTTTTGGCTTTTTTTAACGCTGCTTCATCGACCTTGTACAACTCAAATACTTTCTTTTGATACCCGCGGATACGTTTGACATCTGCTTGATACTCTGTGACCACTTCGTCATTTCCATAAAAACCATCGGTCATACGCATCGCATTCGTCCCGAGATCCAACATTGCTTTATAATAACGATTCAAGGTCAACTGCCCTTCTTCTGTGTTCAACTCACTCGCTTTATTGGCGCCATAACTAGTGATGGCCCCCGCTAAATAACGGATATTCCCATTTAGTTTTTCCTTGCTTTCACTTTCCATTTTCGCCTTTTCCAACTGCTCCTCAAAATCATTCAATAAAAAGTAACTTTTTACTACCGAATCTTCATCTTTATGACTTAAGCTCATTGCTTGGTAATACGACACCCCTTGACTACCGCCAAAGAATAGAAGGGTTAGGATGCAATACAGGATGGTTCGACGCTTGTTTTTCTTCTTTTGCCCCTGTAAGTATTTCCGCTTTCGAGCAAGTTGTCGTTTCCGTTTTGCCCCTTTTCCTCGCTTTTTTGCAAGGCGTTTGGTTTCTTTTGTCGTTTTGATGAAGAAAAAGAAGGCCAAAAGGAAAAGTAATCCGCTAAGGATCGTCAATGTTAGAAGCACGAGTATAGTGATTTCCAATACAGTCATTTCTGTCCCCTACCTTACTTCGTGCTCTTTTTTTCTTTTTTTCTGTTCTTTCTGTCTTTTTCCTTCTTTTTAGTATTCATGAAGCGAATGCCGCCTAAAAGACCCACCACAACGACGAATATTCCCACTGCTACCCCAATGATCAAGGGCCAATTTACGCCTTTTTCTCGTACTAAGTCGACGTCTTCTTGGTTAAATTTATCTGCTTCTTCATCCGTGATCGTAAAGTCTTCCTGCCATGTCCATTTTTGATCCCCAGCTGTCGCTAGGATATTCGCTGTATACTTCCCTGGCACCATTTTTTCCCCATTCATCGTAACCGGGAAATGGAAAAAGGTATTGGGCGCGACATTCACGCTTGATTTCTTCGTTTCGTATAACACTTCTGCTTTTCCTTTTGGTGTGACTTGCACTTCCATTGATAGCTTTCGTAAAAAAGCGGCCTTCGTATTAGAGACATTCACAAAAATGGTATTGCGATAATTGAATTGCCCCACTTCTACTTTGTTCAAGGCGAGTTCGGGTTTGACTTCTTTGTCTGTTTCTTGAAGTACCATCGCAATCACATACGCATATTTATTGGCAATATTTGCCCCTTCTTTTACGGGTTTCTCTTCTTTTGTCTCTTCTTCAATCGTTTTTAATTGAATTCCCCCAACGATGATCCCATCATATGACGTTTCTGGCATTGTAATCGTAATAGGGACTGTTTTTTCTTCTTTAGGGGCTAAGGTGACTGTTTCCTGTGCCTTTACTAAATCTACAAAATCAAATTTTAAGGACGCATCTTTTTCAATTTGGCTAGGTCCATACTCAATCACACCGTTAGAGTTCGTTCTCGTGCCATTCAGACTGATCCCAATCGTTAATTCTTCCTCGCCTAGATTTTTCATCAAGAGACTGACTTCTTGTTTTTGTCCGGGGCTCATCTTTAAATCAAAATACCCATTTTCTTCTTTTTGGTTCTCTGGATAATTGAGTTCATAATAAAAACCTGTCGCGCCTTGCGCGTCTTCGGCTGAGGGGGCTTTGGCATATGTATTGACTGGGGCATTGATGAGTCCGATCATCATCATCAAGAATAAAATGTATGTGTTCTTTTTTGTCATTTGGCTCGTCATCCTTTACTTAATAATGAACAGAGGCTGACAGTTAGTATCTGCCAACCTCTTGTTCTTGCTATTCTCACGTAAGGGCTATCCTTAGTGAAGAAACGTGTTCTCTATTGTCTCGTGAAACGACTATGGTGCTGGTGTGTATTCAATTGACCAAGTGATATCTGCTTGGTAAGTGCCTAATTCAATTGTTTGAGCAGGGACTTTTAAAGTAACTGAACTAGCTGATTCACCGATTCCTGTAATAGGTGCGCCTGGACGTAAAACATTCGTTGCTTCAAAGTCAGCTGATTGTCCAAATTCTGCAGAATACGTTCCTAAACCAACCGCTCCTGTAGACTTTGTATTATCAAAGACTAACTGCTGCCCTGAATTTGCATTAGCTGGGTCAGCCATACTTAAGATGAAGTTCCCTGGTTCACCCGCTGGCCAGTAGCTAACATTTTCTTGTGTTGAATTTAATAAACCATTTTTATACGAAATCGTTGCTTTTTCTAATGTTTTGTCTGCTTTTGTTGTGTGTGTAAATTGTTTTGTCATTTCTGCTTTGATTGCGTACTTGTGGTCATCTCCCGCACGTTTGTCTGTCCATTGTACGTAAGGGCCACGTACTTTTCCTGCTGTTTCTGTGCCATCTGGGGCAACTTCTGTCACTGGAATTTCTGCCGCTGTGTACGTTTCTGTTTTTGTAGATACTTTTTGTTGCCCAAAATTCAATACGGCTATACGGTCAATCGTAATCGGACCAAAGTTTGGGTTTTTGTCTACAGTATCTGGGTTTTCAGGTTTGATTGTCCCTGGTTTCTCTGGATCGATATCTTCATTGTCGCCATTGTCTTCAATGATTTCGATGATCCCTTTTCCTTTTAATGAATGCTCATCCGCAAAAGCCGTTGCGCTTCCTGCTAGTGATGCTGAAACGATGGCTGCTAAGGCAACCGTACATAGTGTTCTTGTTTTCATTGTGTTTTCCTCCTAAAAATGTGTGTGTTTTTTTTATATAGTTACTTGCTTGCACAAGTGAACTCCAATTAAGTTGGCAAAGCTGCCAAGATCCAGGTCAATTCTGTTTCATATTGCACTGGCTTGATGACTGTTCTCTCTGGAACAGTTAAGAAAATTGCTTTGTTTCCATAAACTTGTTGCTGCTCAAAGTCTGGGTCTACAATCGCCTCACCAGATGGCGTTGTTTTTGGAAACAGAGTGTTTTCTTGTTGATTATGGTTGTGTTCGGATGCCCCGAACTCGATCGTCCACTGGCCTTTCCCGCTGCCTATTTCGGCAATCGCAACATTTTGAGTGGTGGCCAGTTCTGAAATCTCGATCGTGTCTTTGGTGACAAGGGGCGCTGTCTCCCACGTGTAGACACTATTGGCCCATCCATGGTCTAAAGACAAGGTCGCTCCTTTTAATTCTTGGGCTTCTTTTTCTTGAATGATTGTGTTTCTAAATTGATATTCTTGTCGTACTTGTAACGTCCAACCCTTTTTATCTGAGCGTTCATCCGTAATTTGGATATAACTCCCTCTGGGCGTTGTGCCATCGTGAAACAATTGGGCATTGGCGAAGAACTGTCGGTTCTGTTTCTCGATTTTGTTCTGTCCAAAATTAAAAGAGGAAACAAAATCAATACGCAATGGCCCATCTGTTGACGGACTTGGTCCAGGGTCTACTGGATTTTCTGGGTTTTCTGGATCGATCGGCTGTTTCGGGATCCCCCCAATCATTTCGATGTTTCCCGTCCCAGCTAAGTCATTTCTTTCGGCATAACCTGCAGTTGGCAAGCCTAGTGCTAACAGAGTCAAGCAAGAAAGAGGAAGGATTGTTTTTAAGTAGTTCATTGATCCTCCTCCTTCACTGACCGATTTTTCTTCACTCGTAAAAACAGAAGTACGGCCCCTAGAGCCAGCAACACACCGATCCATGTAAATGGACTTTGGATGATTTCACCCGTACTCGGCAATTTGCCTTTTGGTTTTGTGCTTGGGAGTTCTTTAGAAGAACTGATTTCCATTGGTTTTGGCGGTTCACTGGTGCTAGAGCTTATCGGCTCAGTGCTTGATTCTTCATAGAAACCAACTACGCCATTGGTCGTTACTTGACCGCCCTCTGCGGAGGCCTTTTGTGTATTCGCCGTCCCCATTCCAATGAGAAGCAACAGAGCGAAAACTAGTCGTTTATAGCTTTTTTTCATATCTCTCCTCCTTCTCTTACGGATCAGGCGTCGCGGCTAATTCCCACAGAATTTCGCCTTGGTAACTGCCCAACTTTTTGACATCGCCTGGGTCGACTTCTAACTTGAAGCCATCTCCTGCTTTGGTTCCATTCCATGTCGTACTAATGTTATAGAGATCTTTTTCTGCCTCATTCTTATGCACCATGATCGGCTGAGCACCCTTATCTAAGATGATTTCTTTTCCTTCATAGACATAACGAATCGCATTTTTCAAGATACTGTCTTGATGCGCAGGGTCTATATGGGTCATTTCAGCGGTTAGCTTAGCCGTTAACGTCCATTTGTCTTTAACGGAACGGCCATCTTTGACCACTAAATCTTGGTCATACACTGGCGCATTCACCCTCGTGGTTTTCCCATCATATTTGTGTGTGCTGAAATTAATCGTATTAGGCGCAGAATAAAGCATGAGTTTCCCATCAAATACATAGGTCACTTCATTGACTCCATCAATTATTTCAACAGAGGCTTCATTCGTGGGGCGTTCAACAAGGTTATATTGTTGCGCTTTGACAGCCTCAATCGCATTGTAAAGCGCCGAACCAACCGTATCTGCTTCTTCTTTTAGTTTAACGAACGAGCCAATGGTTTCAGTTCGAACAATCGGTTCTGCGATTTTTCCGCCTGCTTTATCTACAAAGTGAATAGTCAGCTCTTTGGTTAACGGTTTTTTCGGTAATACTGGAATCGTCACTTGCGCTTCAGCTTTTATCGTAGAGTCCTTAAAGGTATACGCTGTAAATTTATTTGTGAGCGTCGTGTTTTCACCTGCGATGATTTTTGCTTTATATCTTAGGGTTATTTTTTCCCCTTTCGCTACATCTAGTACTGGGGAAATCAGCATAAAGGAGGGCGGTGATGACATAAACATCGGCGTCACTGATTGTTCAGCTCCCTTGTTGTCAACAAGGACAAAGGACGATTGATCCACTTCTAATTCCGCTGGGTATTGATCATTCCACGATACTTCTTTCCAAAGAGCGTCTCCTGCATTAGAAGCCGTTAATTCGAAGGTCAGAATATCCTCAACGCGATCTTTTCCATCGGTTGATGTGTCATTGGTGTATGTTTTAGCGGCTTGAGGTTTGGCGGGTTCCCCACTAATAGGAACGTCAACCTCTCCTACGGCATTTTGATCCGTCGGATTGCTCGCAAAAAATCGGTTAATGACGGTCGTGTTCGCACCACTGATAATCTTCGCTTTATACCTGATGGTCACTTGTTTCCCAGGAGCAATGCTATACAGGTTATTCAGTGTAAATGAACTTGTATCTACCGCTTGATTAAATTGGTAATCCGTCGGGGCCAAATTTGTCACTGTTCCATCGGAATCCGTCACACTCAGTGAATCTCTTACGAGCTCTAACTCTTTAGGCAACGTATCTGACAACGTGATTTGTGCCCAATCATGGATTACCCCAGCTCCATCGTTTGTGGCAGTTAATGTAAATTCTAGCGTATCTCCTACTTGGTTTTTCGCTGGTGTCGCTCCTGTAGGATTGTTGAATGATTTGGTTGCACCAGGCTTCACTTCGGCTGGCTCTTCAATCGACATATCTAAAGACCCTGTACCAATTTTGTTTGGTTCTACCGTGTTGATGTTCCATCTTAATGCGAAAATTGGATGACCTAACTTATAGTAGGTACCTTTGGGCATAGGCGCCTCCCAAGGTTGGTAAGCATCCTTCTCCCCTGTCAAGAGACTAAGCTTTCCTGTATCTTCTGGTAGCTTCCATTGTCCAAGTCTTATTGAAAACCAGTTACCAACACTGGAAGAAGTACTCCCAAGGTCACCAATTTTCATTGCGGTAGGGCCGTCTGCTTGTTGGTATCCAGTATTAGCATAAAAATAAATACGCGCTGGAATACCATCTGCGATTGTCTTTTCAGGTTCATCGAAATAGAGTCCGTCATCTCCGTATGAATATAATCTAGAACTCATATGATTCCCACCTACATCCATATGAGAAGCATGAGTTATTGCATAATTTTTTATTTGCCCACTATTATTGTAATAACTTATATCATAACGAATTCGCCCTGCTTCAAAATCTATTACATACCCATGAACTCTAACTGGTAGGTACTCTAACTTGTTGTCGCTTCTATACGTACCTCGACCGAAATAGCCATACGCAACAATTTCATTATCTTTCACATATTGTTCCATGATATAGAGTCCGTTTGAAACTCCACCTCTTTTGACTTCCCACTTTCCTGTCAGTAGATTCTGTTCCACATCACCAATATCAAATTTACTTTCCGTCGAGCCAACACTATTAGATAGATGGTTATAATCATATCCAAAAAGCTTAACACTTTTTTCCGATTCATTGGTTTGTTTCTTGACACCTATCATCACAGGAGCTATAACTGGCAGTTCAGCGCCTCGGCCTAACGGAGCATACATATTACCTGTTTTACTAAATTCATTCGTTGCGTACGTATAGGTATTCGAACTTCCTACATGACCAAAAAACATATAATAATCCCTTAAACCACGATTGAATGTTCCTCCTGTTAATTTAGCGGGTGTATTTACTTCTGTTTTAGTGAATGTGGACAAATCAATATTACTAACACCCTCTTCATCTTGATCCAATAATCGCCACCCTAAAGTTGGATCTGGCGTGTCTGGTATAGCATTTGGTAATCTGATGGCAAAAGTAGGCATCCCTACCAAGAACACCCACCAGATAAAGAGTAGCGATATAATTGAGACAACTAATGTCTGACTTTTTTTTCTCACAATCTTCCTCCTTTCACAATTTAATATATATTTCATTTTTTATATCAGCCTACATTCAAAACAAAACTTGCCGATCATAAAAAGAACTCTTCTCTGTATGTTTTAGCTTCTATCTGAACGAGGGTTGGTATAAAAATTGAAAACTAAGATAATGATATTCTAAATATTTTTTTATTTTTCCTGTTTATAGTATTATTAAATAAACCATTCCCAATAAATCTATTTATAATAATGACTTTCCATAAAAATCATTTTCTTTATATTTCAAGTTTACTACATTATCAATTGAACAAATTTCAATTTATACTGAAAAAAAAGGAATAAAAAAATGTATAACGTTAATTGAAAATTTTAGAATAGGTTGCACGAAAGCTTCATTTTCATTTCTTGTTTTTTTATAAAACAAGAAACAGCACCTTAAAACCCTTATATATAGCTATTTACCTTTCTGGTTTGACGACGAACTTGACGGCTGATAATAAAAAAATAAGCCCTACTCGTATGAGTAAAGCTAATCATAAAGATAATATTATCAAAATAAAATAACTGCGGATATCCAAATAAACAAAAGATATTATTTATATATTTCGAAAATAAATCAAACGAGTGATAGTTTTTTTATTGCAGCTCGTTGTTCTTCTAAGAATGAGTTAGTATAAGTATCCAGCGTCAACTTTATAGATGAGTGACCTAACAATGAACTAATGGCGGCTATATTCACTCCTAATTCTACACAACGTGTGGCGAAAGTATGACGAAGCGCGTGAAAAGGTATGTTAAATAACCCCAGTTTTTGTTTAATTTTTTCAAAGCGATAACTAACTGTCCGAGGCTCGATTGAATGATTGTCACTTGTTACAACATACTCAGATATAGACTGATTTTTCCAACGTAGTAATATTTTTTTTATTTTTTCCGTTAACGGAATAATTCGAGTCGAATTTACCGTTTTCGGCGCTGTTTCCACAATTTTTGACCGTTGTCCAGTACCACTAGGCAAATAAATTCGTTGCTTTGTCCGTTCAACTCTTAATAAAGACGTCTCAAAATCGATATCTGTCCATTTCAATGCACAGATTTCACCAATGCGCATACCTGTTTCTAGTGCTAATAAAATAGGCAGTCCTTTCTCATCATTTAGACTTTCTGTTTCTACAGCTTTCTGTTGAGCACGAGTCAAAGCTTGTATCTTTTTTTTCGAATTTTTAGGTAAGGCGGTATTCTCGCAGGGGTTTAAATAAATGTATCCTCGTTCTCTCGCAGCTTCAAAACAACTTTTGACAATCCTAAATACAATTCTTATTGAGCTCGATGCCAATGACTTGGCTAACGATTGAACGAATCGATCAATCGTTAATGGAGTAATCTTTTTTAGCGGATAGCTTTCTAAAAAAGGTAAAATATGTATTTGTAATTTATTACTATAACTAGCAAAAGTGCTCTCTTTGATTTTATGTGCCATGATTTCTGTCAACCAAAGGTTTGCCCAATTGCCAAAAGTCCCTTGAAATTCTTTTGCTCTATTCGTATAAAAAGCGGTTACTTGTACTTTTTTCTCAATCATCTTTTCTTTCACTGCACGATAAGTACGTCCATAGACATAACCATAATAAATAGACCCATCTGCTTTTCTAGCCTTAGGGTAGCGCCCTTCCCAACGACCATCTTTTCGTTTATAAATATTTTCACCTTTAGCCAAAATATATCAAATCCTTTCTACTTGTATTGACGGCGGAACTGACGGCGTAAAAAAACGAATCGTCTCTTGTAGACTTCCACACTATTTTTCTTGATGAAATCACTATCGGATTTCTTCTTTTAGGAAAAGTCAGTCCGAATTCCTACTTTTTTCTTTCTCTCAAAACTCGATTTAAATATATGAATTCTCATTTTTTTACATATTTAACAAAAATATTGAAAATAATTATGAGATATTTCTCGCTTAGCTACTTGATTTTTATCAAACACTCGAATAGAATTAATTATGTTGTTAAGCTAACTACTTTAAAGATCAAACTAAAAACGTTTCTTGTTTTATAAAAAAACAAGAAACGTTTTATATTTAAACAAAGTATACAATAGACACAATAAAGAAAAATTTCACATTTTACTGGAAATACAGTATTTTTCTTTTATTACAGTTTCATTTTCATTGAAGAGTTTACAGTACACAACCATACTTTTCTTATCAACATGTCTATTTCGCGAATATGATCTTTAAATTTTAGTTACTCTTAATCGATATCTATTCTTTTTAAATACTCAAAAGCATATTGTGCATATAGTTCCGCTCCAACTTCCATCGCATCTTCATCCACATTAAAACGTCCATGATGATGGGCCCATTGTGTTTCTTTTTCTGGATTTCCACAGCCAACTAAGGCAAAACAGCCAGGTGTGTTTTCAGTAAAATAACTAAAATCTTCTCCTCCGGTTGTTGGCGGTTCTTGAATAAGTGCTGATTCACCAAAACTTTCTTTGATGATTGCTTGAGCAAATAACGCATCCTCTTCATCATTAATTACTGGAACGGTACCATAATCATAATCTAGACTAGCACTACCACCGTACATCGCCGCAGTTTGTTCAGCATAACGTTGTAAAGCTTTCTCTACACGATCACGCGTCTCGATACTAAAACAGCGTACAGTACCTTCTAATCGAGCATTTTCAGCAATAACATTAAACCGAGTACCAACATCCATTTTTCCAACGGTCACCACAACTGGATCTAATGGATTAGTTTCTCTTGAGACAACTGTCTGTACATTCATAACAAAAGATGAGGCCATAACTGCAGCATCCACACAAGCATCCGGCATAGCACCATGTCCACCGCGTCCTTTAAAGTCAATCGAGAAAATATCTGCAGAGGCAAATGATGAGCCAACAACACAAGAGGCTGTTCCTGAAAGCATCTGCGACCATATGTGTATTCCAAAAACATCATCTACACCATCTACTGCTCCTTGTGCAACCATCGCTTTAGCCCCTTGAGCATTTTCTTCAGATGGTTGGAAAATAAAACGAACAGTGCCTTTGATTTGCGCTTGAATGTCTTTTAACGCTTTAGCAGCTGTTACTAACATAGCTGTATGTGCGTCATGTCCACATGCATGCATTTTTCCATCTTCTAATGACTTATATGAAATGCCTTCCGTTAGTTCTTGCACAGGTAACGCATCCATATCTGCACGCAAAGCAACTGTTCTTCCAGGTTGAGCACCAACTAGTTCTGCAATAATCCCTGTAGGTTCAGTCTTTCGATATGGAATTCCGATCTCGTCTAATGCTTCAGCAACCTTTTTAGTTGTTCTAAATTCTTCGAATTGTAATTCTGGATATTGATGCAGAT
Organism: Enterococcus sp. AMC1252; assembly: GCF_058216515.1. Classification (NCBI taxonomy): domain Bacteria; kingdom Bacillati; phylum Bacillota; class Bacilli; order Lactobacillales; family Enterococcaceae; genus Enterococcus; species Enterococcus sp. AMC1252. The sequence goes on along the minus strand of NZ_CM177097.1, from coordinate 475,410 downwards.
CTCTTCTAAAATCAATCATCTCTTCTTTATGCTTTTGGATCAGTGCTTTTATTTCTTTCATTCCATTCCCTCATTTCTATAAACTTAATAAAATACTTGAAAAAATTCCTGCTAGTACAACAGATACGATTGTAACAGTTATGAATCCAGCAACTAGCATCGGCGGCATCATATGGCTAGTCAAAGCTTCTTTTTCTTTTTCATCCTCAGTTAGTGACTGAATAACTTCGTTAGTAATGATATAATCTGCTGGAAACCCATATAAGGCTGTTAATGATACTGCAAACGCCATTTCCTTACTAACACCTAACAGCTTTCCAACAATTGCAGAAAAGATATACATTCCAACTACACCAATGACAATAATACCTACCATTGGTAAAAATAATTCCTCTAGCATCTTTGGTGTTGCTTTTTTTAATCCATCAAAAATAAATAACATTAAGCCTAAAATTGCAAAACCAAAACTATTCGCTTTTTTTAGAGGCTGTTTTTCTAAAAAACCCAATGATGAAGCTACGACACCAAAAAATAAGCATAAGACAAAGGGACTGATTGAGACAAAAGCAGCACTCCAAACTGACACATAATATGCCAATAGCGCTACGATTGCTAGACGAAAAATCCTTGAAAAATCAGTATGATATTTTTGTGGTATATTCTTAAATAGTTTAGGCGTATCTTCATCAACTTGTTCTACCTGCTCACTTTCTTGCTCATGAACAGGAATCCACTCTCGACTGCGGTATTTTTTAAGCATTCTTTTGCCTTCTTTTTTTAGCATGATCGAAGTCAACGGATACCCCGCAAAGCCTTGCATTACATAAATTAAAATAGCCAAGACTGATAATGACGTCAGTCCTGCTGTTTGAGCTGCTTCTGACATAATCAGTGACGAAACAACACCACCTACTAGTGGAGGAACAGCTACAAGAACTGTTCTAAAACCAAAAACTAAAGCCCCAAACGTTAATAAAAATATAACGATACCTGAAATCCCAGATAGTGTAATCACAATCGTCTTCCATTGATTGGCTAGTTCTTTGATTGACAGTAAGGTTCCCATGTTCGTAATCAGAAGATACATTAATAACGTTGCCACTACTGGTGGAATTCCAGCAATTTCAACAATATTCTCTGGAAAAATAGTCCAATACCCAATAACAAATAAAACTGCACAGACAAAAACAGATGAAATCCAAGCTTTTGTTTTAGTTGATACGATATCGCCTATATACAAAATAGCCATTAGTAACGTGAATGCTGTCATTTGAGCCATGTTACTCCCCCTTTAAATCCCTTTTTATTTATCAGAAAATTCCGACTAATAAAAGTATACTAAAATAGACACCTAGATGCAATAACATAACAAGAATAAATATTTACATCTGCCTAAACAAAAAAGTCCTAAGAAAAATTCTTAGGACAAAAAAATACACCTTATAATATGATGAGTGCTTCCCTGTCAAACAAGTTCGACAGGGAAAGCGTTGAGCTAGACTAGGAGTCGCCTCCAACATCATAACACTCTAAAAGAATCATCTATAAAGTGACGGTATAGTTTGATTATTTAACAAATTCAATAATTACCATTGGTGCTGCATCTCCGCGTCTTGGTTCTGTCTTCAAGATACGAGTGTAACCACCTTGGCGTTCAGCGTAACGAGGTGCAAGATCATTGAATAACTTTTGTAAAGCTGATTCAACAACAATTGCTTCGTTTTCTTCACGTACGCTAGCAACTTCATTACGTACATAAGCAGCTGCTTGACGACGAGCATGAAGATCTCCACGTTTGCCTAAAGTAATCATTTTTTCTGTAGTTGAACGAACTTCTTTTGCACGAGATTCAGTCGTAACAATACGTTCGTTGATAATTAAATCAGTAGTTAAGTCACGCAACATTGCCTTACGTTGGCTTGATGTGCGTCCTAATTTACGATAACCCACGTTGGTTTTCCTCCTTCGTAAAAAGTATTAATCGTCTTTACGTAAGCCTAAACCTAAATCATGTAGTTTTAGTTTAACCTCTTCAAGAGATTTACGACCTAAATTACGTACTTTGATCATTTCTGGTTCAGATTTATTTGTAAGTTCTTGTACAGTGTTAATACCTGCACGTTTTAAACAGTTGTATGAACGAACAGACAAGTCTAGTTCTTCGATGGTCATTTCTAGCATTTTTTCTTTTTGTGTTTCTTCTTTTTCAACCATGATTTCAGCGTTTTTCGCTTCGTCAGTTAGGTTAACAAAGATGTCTAAATGCTCCGTCATAATCTTAGCAGCTAAGCTAAGGGCTTCTTGAGGAATGATTGAACCATCAGTCCATATTTCCATTGTTAATTTGTCAAAATCATCACGACGACCAACACGCGTATTTTCTACTTGGTAGTTCACACGGCGAACTGGTGTATAGATGGAATCAACAGGGAGAACACCAATTGGCATATCTTCCTTTTTGTTTTCGTCTGCTTGAACATAGCCACGACCAGGTTTCACTGTTAAGCGAGCATGGAAAGTAGCTCCTTCAGAGACACTACAGATAATTAAATCTTTATTCAAGATCTCAACATCGCTGTCGACGATTATATCGCCAGCAGTTACTGTAGCAGGTCCTGTAATATCGATCTCAAGGGTTTTTTCTTCTTCTGCATAAAGCTTAAGAGCTAAACCTTTAATATTCAAAACTATTTGAGTTACGTCTTCTCTTACACCTTTAATGGTAGAGAATTCATGCAACACACCATCGATCTGAATATTTGTAATAGCCGCACCCGGCAGAGAAGATAATAAAATACGACGTAGAGAATTACCTAAAGTAGTCCCGTAACCTCTTTCCAGTGGTTCAACGACGAACTTGCCATAATCTCTATTCTCATCAATTTTTTCGATTCTTGGTTTTTCAAATTCAATCATTCTTATCTATACCCCTTTCAAAACGAAAAGTGTCTTGTTCAATGACGTTCTTAATTCAAACTCAGAATGAGTGGCACTCATTAAACACGACGGCGTTTTGGAGGGCGGCATCCATTATGAGGAACTGGAGTCACGTCACGAATTGCAGTCACTTCTAAACCTGTTGCTTGCAATGAACGAATCGCTGCTTCACGTCCAGAACCTGGTCCTTTAACTGTTACATCAACAGTTTTAAGTCCGTGTTCTTGTGCTGCTTTAGTTGCAGCTTCTGCGGCCATTTGAGCTGCAAACGGTGTTGATTTTTTGCTTCCTTTAAAACCTAATGATCCTGCTGATGACCATGCTAATGCATTACCATGACTGTCAGTGATCATTACAATTGTATTGTTGAATGTAGAATGGATATGTGCAATCCCAGTTTCTATATTCTTTTTCACACGGCGTTTACGACTAACTTTTTTTGCTGCCATGAAGATCTAACCTCCTTCACTTAGGAATTATTTTTTCTTGCCTGCTACAGTACGAGCTGGGCCTTTACGAGTACGTGCATTATTTTTCGTGTTTTGTCCACGAGTTGGTAATCCACGACGGTGACGGATTCCACGGTATGAACCGATTTCCATCAAACGCTTGATGTTCAAGTTCACTTCACGACGAAGATCACCTTCAACTTTTAACTTATCAATTTCCGCACGGATGGCATCTGTTTGATCATTCGTTAAATCACGAACACGAATATCTTCAGATACGCCAACGTTTGCTAAAACTTTTTTAGCAGTAGTATTACCAATACCAAAAATATAAGTAAGAGAAATTACTACACGTTTATCACGAGGGATGTCTACTCCTGCAATACGAGCCATTATTCGTTACACCTCCTATTATCCTTGACGTTGTTTATGTTTTGGATTTGCTGGGCAAATGACCATAACACGTCCTTTACGGCGAATTACTTTACAATGTTCACACATTGGTTTTACTGATGGTCTTACTTTCATGATAATACCTCCCTGAATTTTACGGAGTACAATTATTTAAAGCGATAAGTGATTCGACCACGAGTTAAATCATATGGAGATAACTCTACAGTTACTTTATCTCCAGGTAAAATTCGAATATAGTGCATACGGATCTTACCGGAAACAGTAGCAAGAACTTGGTGTCCATTTTCTAGTTCAACTTTAAACATTGCATTCGGCAAAGTTTCGACGACTGTACCTTCGACTTCAATCATATCTTCTTTAGCCACGCACAGTACCTCCTTGTACTTGTTTCGCATTTTCACACGATAAAATGGCGGAAACTTCAGCCCCCACCTAGAATTTTCAATTTAACTTCCACAAAAAGGTAGAAGTCGGACTGATATATTCTATCATAAACTATTCTATTTGGCAAGAGAATCTGAATCAAACACAAATGGTAAGTATGCGGCTAATCAGACAACTATTTATTTTCAATGATTTGTTTCACTTCAGAAAAAACAGTTTCGATCTCGCGATTCCCATCTATTGTATGCAACACATTCTTAGCCTTGTAAAAGTCTAAAATTGGTGCACTGCTTTTGATGTTGACTGCCAGACGGTTTTTGACCGTTTCAGGCTTATCATCTTCTCTTTGATAAAATTCATGTCCGCCGCAACGATCACATGTTCCTTCCTCTTTTGGAGGATTGAAGATTTTATGGTAAGTTGCCCCACATGAGCGGCAGATAAACCGACCAGCTAGACGTTCAACTAAAATCTCTTCTTCAACATGGATGTCGATGACAGCATCAATTTTTTTATTTAATTCTGTTAACATTTTATCTAATGCTTCTGCTTGATCCAAAGTACGTGGAAAACCATCTAATAAAAAACCTTTATCAGTATCAGGTTCTGCCAAACGTTCTTTGACAATTCCATTTGTTACATCATCTGGAACCAAAGCACCTTTATCGATATAAGATTTCGCTTCTAAGCCAAGAGCAGTTTCGTTTTTCATAGCGGCACGGAACATATCTCCTGTAGAAATATGAGGAATACCATAAGTATCCACAATCTGTTCTGCTTGAGTACCTTTGCCTGCCCCAGGCAGTCCCATTAAAATGAGGTTCATTTCATTTCCTCCTAATTTTAAAGGCTGGCTTTTGAAGCTAGCCCAGAAAGAGAATGGTGCTGAGGCAATCCCTCAACACACGACTCTTACTTATTGATAAAGCCAACATATTGACGTTTCAACATTAAACCTTCTAATTGTTTAGCTGTTTCTAAAGCAACACCAATCACAATCAGTAAGCTTGTTCCTCCTAGACCGATAGATTGCGGTAACTTCCAAATCATTTGTGCAATGATCGGTAGTAATGCAACTAAACCTAGGAATATAGAACCGACAACACTTAGTCTCATTAACATTCCAGAAATATATTCTTCTGTCCCTTTACCTGGTCGTACGCTTGGAATATAGCTTCCTTGTTTTTGTAAGTTTTCCGCTAATTTCTCAGGGTTAACTTGAACAAAAGCATAGAAGAATGTAAAAGCAACGATCAGTACAGTATATATAATCGCACCTGGAACGGTATTATAACTAAAAATTTGTGTCATTATATCATACCAGCCTTCTCCAGCAAATTTGTCGGAGAAACCCTGTAAAACAGCGTTCGGCGTTGCGATCAACGAACTTGCAAAGATAACCGGGATAACACCCGCAGCATTTACTTTTAACGGTAAATAACTACTTGTTGGTGCACCAGAAACGCGTTTAGTATATTGGATCGGAATTTTTCGTTCTGCTTGCTGGAAAAATGTTACTAATGTAACAATAAGCAAAATTGCAATAATTAAAATTGCAATAAAAATAACAGACTGCCAAATTCTAGAAGACTCAATATTGATAAAGTAATCGTCAACGATCTCTTTGATTCCTTCTGGTAAGCGAGAAATAATCCCCGCAAAGATAATCATTGAAACCCCATTTCCAATTCCTTTTTCAGTAATTTGTTCTCCTAACCATGTAACAAACATTGTTCCACCAGTCAAAATCACAGAGATCATTACATAAGTGTTGATATTAGGATTGTTTACAATCCCAGTTTTACTTAAGCCTTGAAATCCAGCAGTAATCCCAATAGATTGAGCAATACCCAAGACAATCGTTAGATATCTTGTTGCTTGATTCAATTTCTTACGTCCAACTTCACCTTGCTTCGACCATTCTACAAATTTTGGAACGATATCCATTTGTAATAATTGGATGATGATCGATGCTGTAATGTAAGGCGAAACCCCCATCGAGAAGATAGAGAAGTTTTGCATCGCACTACCGCTGACCATATTCAACATATTTAAAAATGGCAAATTGCTTAAGTCTTGCAAACCTTTTGCATTTACGCCAGGTACAGTTATATGCGCACCTAAACGAAATACAAAAAGAATGAATACAGTAAACAAAATTTTTGATCTAATGTCTTTGACTTTAAAAGCATCTTTTAATAGTTTAAACATTAGATCACCTCGATTGATCCACCAGCTGCAACAATTGCTTCTTCTGCTGCTTTAGAGAATTTAGCTGCTTTCACAGTTAATTTTTTAGTTGTTAATTCACCATTAGCAAGAACTTTGATTCCAGCTTTTTCGTTTTTCACGATTCCAGCTTCGATCAAGCCTGCAGGTGTAACTTCAGTTCCATCTTCGAAACGATTTAAGACATCTAAGTTGATGACTGCATAATCTTTACGGTTGATGTTCGTGAAGCCGCGTTTTGGTAAACGACGGAATAATGGAGTTTGACCCCCTTCAAATCCAAGTCTTACACCACCACCTGAACGAGCTTTTTGCCCTTTTTGTCCACGGCCGGCAGTTTTACCATTACCAGATGAAGTACCACGTCCAACACGGTTACGTACTTGGCGTGAACCTTCAGCAGGTTTCAATTCATGAAGTTTCATTGGTTTGGCACCTCCTTAACAATGTACTATTGTAAATTAAACTTCTTCAACGTCCACTAAATGTGACACAGTGTTGATCATACCTTTGATTGCTTCGTTCGCAGGTTTCACAACAGAGCTGTTTAGTTTACCTAAACCTAGTGCTTTAACTGTATCTTTTTGGTTTTGAGGACGTCCGATAACGCTGCGTTTTAATGTAACTTTTAATTCAGCCATTATTTTGTCCTCCTTATCCTAAGATTTCTTCTACAGATTTACCGCGAAGTGCTGCCACTTCTTCGGCACGTTTTAATTGTTTTAACCCTTCAACTGTTGCGCGAACAACGTTGATTGGTGTGTTTGAACCTAATGATTTTGATGTAATATCTGCTACACCAGCTAATTCCAATACGGCACGAACTGGTCCACCAGCGGCTACCCCAGAACCTTCTACTGCAGGTTTCATAAGGATACGGCCACCACCGAATACCCCAATCACTTCGTGAGGGATACTAGAACCAACCATAGGTACTTCCACTAAGTTTTTCTTCGCGTCTTCGATTGCTTTACGGATTGCTTCTGGTACTTCTTGTGCTTTACCAGTCCCAAAGCCAACGTGACCGTTTTTATCTCCCACAACAACTAATGCAGCAAAGCGTAGACGACGTCCACCTTTAACAACTTTAGTTACACGGTTGATAGAAACCACGCGGTCTTCTAATTCCAAGTGTTTTGGATCAATATAAACCATGAATGGTGTTCCTCCTTCTCCTAAAATTCTAGTCCATTTTCACGCGCTGCTTCAGCTAAAGCTTGCACGCGGCCATGGTAAAGGTATCCACCACGGTCAAAGACTACTACTTTAACGCCTTTTTCAGCGGCACGTTCAGCGATTAATTTACCAACAGCTGCGGCTGTTTCTGTTTTGTTTCCACCTGAAATTTCTTTATCTAAGGCAGAGGCACTTGCTAGCGTTACACCCGCTACGTCATCAATGATTTGCGCGTAGATGTTTTTGTTAGAACGGAATACGTTCAAGCGTGGGCACTCAGCAGTACCAGAGATTTTGTTACGTACACGGCGATGTCTCTTTTGACGTGTTTTGTTTTTATCTGGTTTTGTAATCACAATTGTCACCTCTTTATATTTGCTAGCTATTAAGCTGCGATAGACAACGGATCGTTATTTTTCAAACAGAGTTGAAAAATAACTCTCAAGCTGCTATTATTTACCAGTTTTACCTTCTTTACGGCGTACGAATTCGCCAACATAACGGATTCCTTTGCCTTTATAAGGTTCTGGAGGACGAGTACCACGAATGTTTGCTGCTAATTCACCAACGTGTTCTTTGTTAGCGCCTTTTACAACTACTTGTGTATTCGAAGGTACTTCTACAGTTACACCAGCTGGTGGTGTGATTTCTACTGGATGAGAATACCCAACGTTAAGAACTAATGTAGTCCCTTGCATTTGAGCACGGTACCCAACCCCGATAAGTTCAAGACCTTTTTCAAAGCCTGTACTTACACCAACAACCATGTTGTTGAAGTTCGCACGAGTTGTTCCGTGGATTGTTTTCATGTCTTTGCTATCATTTGGACGAGTGAATGTTACTTCATTTCCTTCGATATTCATTGTGATATCAGCTGAAAATTCACGTGTTAATTCACCTTTAGGTCCTTTTACAGTAATGTTGTTTCCTTCTTGTTTGACCTCGACGCCAGCAGGAAGTACAACGATTTTATTACCAATACGGCTCACTTAGAGACACCTCCTTGTGTGTTTTTTTAAATTACCATACGTAGGCGATTACTTCGCCGCCGATGTTTTTAGCTCTTGCTTCTTTATCAGTTACAACACCTTCAGAAGTAGAGATAATCGCGATTCCTAGACCATTCAATACTTTAGGTACTTCGTCAGATTTGACATAAGCACGTAAACCTGGTTTAGAGATACGTTTTAAGTTTGTGATAACACGTTCTTCGTTTTTACCGTATTTAAGGAAAACACGAATCACGCCTTGTTTGTCATCTTCGATATATTCTACATCGCGTACAAAACCTTCACGTTTCAAGATTTCAGCGATATCACGTTTGATTTTTGACGCAGGCACTTCTAAGCTTTCATGTTTAACCATGTTTGCATTACGAATGCGCGTTAGAAAATCTGCAATTGGATCTGTCATGACCATTGAACTATTTACCTCCTTTATGCGAGTTTACTTGTTTACCAGCTAGCTTTCTTCACGCCGGGAATTTGACCTTTATAGGCAAGTTCGCGGAAGCAAATACGGCAAAGATGAAATTTACGATAAACTGAATGTGGACGTCCGCAACGTTCACAACGAGTATACGCTTGTGTTGAATGTTTTGCAGGGCGTTTGTTTTTAGCAATCATTGATTTTTTAGCCACGTAGTTCGCCTCCTTTTATTATTTTTGGAATGGCATACCTAATTGTGCCAACAATTCACGAGATTCTTCATCTGTGTTTGCTGTTGTTACAATAACGATGTCCATACCGCGTACTTTATCTACTAAATCGTAATCAACTTCTGGGAAGATTAATTGTTCTTTAATACCTAAAGTGTAGTTACCACGTCCGTCAAAGGCTTTTTTGCTTACACCGTGGAAGTCACGTACACGAGGTAGAGAAACTGATACTAATTTATCTAAAAATTCGTACATTCTTTCTCCGCGTAAAGTAACTTTCGCACCGATTGGCATTCCTTCACGTAAACGGAAACCAGCGATTGATTTCTTCGCTTTAGTGATCAATGGTTTTTGACCTGTGATCAAAGCTAATTCTTCAACTGCTTTATCTAAGTTTTTTGCGTTTGAAACAGCGTCACCCACACCCATGTTAATAACGATTTTATCAACTTTTGGTGTTTGCATAACTGAACTATAATTAAATTTTTCCACTAATGATGGAGTAATTTCTTTAATATACTTTTCTTTCAGGCGGTTCATTTAGTAAGCCCCTCCTTCCTTTAATCTATTTATCTAAGACTTCACCGGTTTTTTTAGAAACACGGACTTTTTTACCATCGACTTCTTTGTAACCTACACGACCAGCTACACCTGTTCCGTCAATCACCATTACATTAGAAACATGAATCGGCGCTTCGACTTCTAGGATTCCGCCTTGCGGCGCTGCTTGGTTAGGTTTTTGGTGTTTTTTCATGATGTTAACACCTTCAACGATGACTTTGTCTTTTTTAGGAAACGCTGCTAATACAACGCCTTCTTTATTTTTGTCTTTACCAGTGATAATTTTCACTTTATCGCCTTTTTTAACAAACATTACTGTTTCGCACCTCCTTTGATACGTGTCCTGATTATAATACTTCTGGTGCTAGAGAAACGATCTTCATGAAGTTGTTTTCACGTAATTCACGTGCAACAGGACCGAAGATACGAGTTCCACGCGGGCTCTTATCATCACGAATAATTACAGCAGCATTTTCATCAAATTTAATGTATGAACCGTCTGTACGACGAGCTCCTGATTTAGTACGAACGATAACGGCTTTTACGACTTCACCTTTTTTGACAACCCCACCTGGCGTTGCATGTTTAACCGTAGCAACAATCACGTCACCAATATTAGCAGTTTTACGTCCAGAACCACCTAGTACTTTAATCGTTAAGATTTCACGAGCACCTGAGTTATCTGCGACTTTTAATCGGCTTTCTTGTTGGATCACGATGTGTATCCCCCTTTCAGATTTTATGTTTCAATCTATATAGGAAAATCTCGTTTTTATTAGATAATAACTGCTTCTTCGACTACCTCTAGTAAACGGAAACGTTTTGTAGCTGATAATGGACGAGTTTCCATGATTCTTACGATGTCTCCAACTTTTGCAGTGTTGTTTTCATCATGAGCTTTGTATTTCTTAGAATATTTCATACGTTTACCATAAATAGGATGGTTTTTCTTTGTTTCTACGACAACTGTGATAGTTTTATCCATTTTGTCTGAAACAACACGACCTTGGTAAACTTTGCGTTGATTTCTTTCTTCAGTCATACGCGTTTGGCCTCCTTCCACTATTAGTTAGCTTGTTCACGCAATACTGTTTTGATGCGTGCAATCGATTGACGTACTTCTTGAATACGTGCAGTGTTTTCTAATTGACCTGTTGCTAGTTGGAATCTAAGATTAAATAATTCTTCTTTGAATTGCTTTTCTTTTTCAAGCATTTCGGCAGTGGTTAATTCTCTGATTTCTTTAACCTTCATTCGATTCACCACCCATTTCCTCACGTTTTACAATTTTGGTTTTCACCGGTAATTTGTGGGATGCAAGGCGAAGTGCTTCACGAGCTACTTCTTCAGGTACGCCTGCGATTTCAAACATGATCTTGCCACGTTTAACTGGTGATACCCAGCCTTCAGGTGCCCCTTTACCTTTACCCATACGAACACCGATAGCTTTACTTGTGTATGATTTGTGAGGGAAAATTTTAATCCATACTTTCCCGCCACGTTTCATATAACGAGTCATAGCAATACGGGCAGCTTCGATTTGACGGTTAGTAATCCAGTGAGATTCAGTTGCTTGTAAACCCCATTCACCAAATGCTACTTCTTTTCCGCCTTTGGCTTCACCACGCATTTTACCTCTAAATTCACGACGGTGTTTTACACGTTTAGGTACTAACATGATTATTTCCCTCCTTTCTCAGTGTTTTTTTTCGTTGGAAGAATTTCTCCACGGTAAATCCACACTTTAACTCCTAATTTTCCGTAAGTTGTGTCTGCTTCTTCCCATGCGTAATCAATATCAGCACGCAAAGTGTGAAGTGGAACTGTACCTTCAGAGTAACCTTCTGAACGAGCGATATCAGCACCGTTTAAACGACCTGATACTTGTGTTTTGATACCTTTAGCGCCTGAACGCATAGTGCGTTGGATCGCTTGTTTTTGAGCACGACGGAACGCAACACGGTTTTCTAACTGACGTGCAATTCCTTCGCCTACTAATTTTGCATCTAAATCTGGTTTTTTGATTTCAATGATGTTGATATGAACTCTTTTACCAGTTAATGAATTCAATGATTTTCTTAGGTTTTCGACTTCAGATCCGCCTTTACCGATAACCATACCTGGTTTAGCTGTGTGGATTGAAATATTCACACGATTTGCAGCGCGCTCGATCTCAATTGTAGACACAGCGGCATCAGCAAGTTTTGTCGCGATAAATTTACGGATTCTTAAATCTTCGTGTAAGAACTCAGCATACTCTTTTTCAGCATACCATTTTGCATCCCAGTCGCGGATGATGCCTACACGCATTCCTATTGGATGTACTTTTTGACCCACTGATTGTCCCTCCTCTTAATCTTTTAAGGTTCGGTAGTCACTATCTTTTAATACTTGAGTATTAAAGATAATGATCCTCCTCTTATCAAGTGACATCTGTTTAAAACAGATTATTTTTCTGATACGACTACTGTAAGATGACTTGTACGTTTGTTAATTGGTGATGCTGAACCTTTTGCACGAGGACGGAAGCGTTTCATTGTTGGTCCTTCGTTGACAAATGCTTCAGATACTACTAAGTTTTCAACGTCTAAGTCAAAGTTATTTTCTGCGTTAGCAACTGCTGACATTAAAACTTTTTCAATGATTCCAGCAGATTTGTTTGGCATGAATTTCAAGATAGAAATTGCATCCGCAACGCTTTTACCTCTGATAAGATCGATTACTAAACGGGCTTTACGAGGTGAAGTGCGAACTGTTTTAGCAGTTGCCTTAGCTGATGTAATTTGTTCTGACATTTGCATTTCCTCCCCTCAAAATTAACGTCTAGTTTTCTTATCGTCGGCTCCGTGGCCACGATAAGTTCTAGTTGGTGCAAATTCACCTAATTTATGTCCTACCATGTCTTCTTGGATGTATACAGGAACGTGTTTACGTCCATCATATACGGCAATTGTAAATCCAACGAATGTTGGAAAAATTGTAGAACGGCGAGACCAAGTTTTAATTACTTTCTTCTTTTCGGCACCTTGTTGAGCTTCTACTTTTTTCATTAAATGCTCATCAGCGAAAGGTCCTTTTTTCAAACTACGACCCATGGTGAACCTCCTCTCAAAATGTACGACACATGGTCAAAAAAATTATTTAGTACGACGACGAACGATAAATTTGTCGGATTTAGCTCTTTTATTACGAGTTTTCAAGCCGATAGCTGGTTGACCCCAAGGTGATACTGGAGCTTTACGTCCAATCGGTTGTTTACCTTCACCACCACCGTGTGGGTGATCGTTCGGGTTCATTACGCTACCACGAACTGTTGGGCGTTTACGCATCCAACGAGAGCGGCCAGCTTTACCAATGTTGATTAATTCGTGTTGTTCGTTACCAACTGCCCCGATAGTTGCACGGCAAGTTGCTAAGATCATACGAACTTCGCCTGAGTTTAAACGAATTAATACGTATTTGCCTTCTTTACCAAGTACTTGTGCACTTGTTCCAGCAGAACGAATCAATTGACCGCCTTTACCAGGTTTCATTTCAATGTTGTGGACAACAGTACCGACTGGAATGTTTTCCAATGGTAATGCGTTCCCTACTTTAATATCTGCATCAGTACCGGAAACAAGGCGCATGCCTACTTCCAATCCTTTTGGTGCTAGAATGTATGCTTTGATTCCATCTTCGTAATGTACTAACGCGATGTTAGCAGAACGGTTTGGATCATACTCGATAGTTTTGACAACCGCTACAACGTTATCTTTATTACGTTTGAAGTCGATCATACGGTATTGACGTTTGTGACCGCCACCTTGATGACGAACTGTAATACGACCGTTGTTGTTACGACCGGCATGGTTTTTTAATGGCGCCAACAACGATTTCTCAGGTGTTGATGTCGTGATTTCAGCAAAATCAGATGCTGTCATATTACGACGGCCATTTGTGGTAGGTTTATACTTTTTAATCGCCACGTCTTTTTCCCTCCCATTTAATAGTTAACATGGACTGCTTATTCAGCAGCATCGAAAATTTGAATTTCTTTTGAATCATCTGTTAATGTCACAACAGCTTTGCGACGTTTTTTTGTGTATCCAGCGTGTTTACCCATACGTTTAAATTTAGGGCGCACGTTAATGATGTTTACGTTTTTAACTTTAACATCAAATGCTGCTACAACAGCTTGTTTTACTAAAGTTTTGTTCGCGCGAGTGTCCACTTCGAAAGTGTATTTCTTTTCGTCCATAGCAAGCATGGATTTTTCAGTGATCACTGGGCGTTTGATTACGTCTAGTAAGTTCATTATGCAAGCACCTCCTCAATTTGAGTAAGAGCAGTTTGTGTTGCCAATACTTTAGTATTAGAAACGATATCTAAAACACTTACGTTATCAGAAGTTACTACAGAAACGTTTGGTAGATTACGTGCAGACAACGCTGCAAAATCATTTCCTGTTTCTAAAACAACTAATACTTTCGTATCAATAGATAAGTTTGATAAAACTTGTTTAAATTCTTTTGTTTTTGGTGCATCAAAGCCTAAAGCTTCAACTGCTACCAAGTTGTTTTCAGCAACTTTATCTGACAATACAGATTTCATTGCTAAACGACGAACTTTTTTAGGAAGTTTGTAGCTGTAAGAACGTGGTGTTGGTCCGAAGACTACGCCACCTCCACGCCATTGTGGTGAACGAATTGAACCTTGACGAGCACGACCAGTTCCTTTTTGACGCCATGGTTTACGGCCACCGCCACGAACTTCTCCGCGGTGTTTAACTGAGTGTGTACCTTGTCTTAATGAAGCACGTTGCATGATGATTGCATCGTAGACAACTGTTTCATTTGGTTCGATTCCGAAAATCTCTTCGTTTAAAGTGATTTCACCATTTTGAGTTCCATCTTGTTTAAATAATGCTACATTCGGCATTCCTTAGTTCCTCCTTTCCCTACGCTTATTTAGCTTTCACAGCTGATTTGATTGTGATTAATGATTTTTTCGCTCCAGGAATGTTACCTTTGATCATGATTACATTTCTTTCAGCGTCCACTTTAACAATTTCAAGGTTTTGAATTGTTACGCGGTTACCACCCATACGGCCGGCAAGTTTTTTATTTTTAAATACACGGTTAGGTGCTACTGGACCCATTGACCCAGGACGACGGTGGTAACGAGAACCGTGAGACATTGGTCCGCGGCTTTGTCCGTGACGTTTGATAACGCCTTGGAATCCTTTACCCTTCGAAGTTCCTGTAACATCAATAATGTCTCCTGCTTGGAAAACATCTACCTTAATTTCTTTACCTACTTCATATTCTCCTAGCTCAACATTTTTGAATTCCTTAATGAAGCGCTTAGGAGCCGTGTTTGCTTTTGCAACATGACCTTTCGCAGGTTTGTTCGATAAAACTTCACGTTTGTCTTGGTAACCGATTTGGATAGCTTCGTATCCGTCAGTCTCAACAGTTTTTACTTGTAAAACTACGTTTGGCGTAGCTTCAACTACTGTTACTGGAATTAATTCACCAGACTCAGTAAAGATTTGTGTCATTCCCACTTTTTTTCCTAAGATTCCTTTGGTCATGAGTACACCTCCATCATCTTGATTTTATAGTTTGATTTCAATATTCACACCAGATGGTAAGTCAAGCTTCATTAAAGCATCAACTGTTTTTGGTGTTGGGTTCACAATGTCGATTAGACGTTTGTGCGTACGCATTTCGAATTGTTCGCGTGAATCTTTGTATTTATGAGTCGCACGAATAACTGTGTAAAGCGAGCGTTCTGTTGGTAATGGAATTGGTCCTGACACGTCAGCTCCAGTTCTTTTTGCTGTTTCCACAATTTTATCCGCTGATTGATCTAAAATACGGTGTTCATACGCTTTTAAACGGATACGAATTTTTTGTTTTGCCATCTTGTTCCCTCCTTCGCCTATTTTGAAAGTAGACATAGCTCCACGAAAATTTTTCCGTCACGCTCGTTCGTGGCAAAGCGTCCGGGCGTGTCGCAACCTCTCGTTTCTTAGCCGGTAGATCAAAAGCTTGATTTACCAATGCTTTTTACACTTCTGTAAATAGCACCTTTGTAATTATATTACAGAAACATAGTAATAGCAAGGTTTTTTTCTAGAAAAAGGTATTTTTTTATTGCAAGCATTTTCTTAAATTTATTTTATTATGCGCATCGAATTCAATTAGCCTTTTAAAAACTTTATAATAGAAGAAATTGTTCATTTACACTCCAGCGTATACCTGATAAATACGCTATATTTCTACAAGTCAAAAAAAATAAGACAAAACCTTTTTGTTTCGTCCTATCTTTTATACTAAAAACACCTTATTTATAATTGACTAATCATTCGTTCAACATTCATATATTGAAAATCTTCCGGTTTTATAAATATGATTTTAGATGTACATTTTTCTTTATCAACAATTGCCTGTATTTTATCCTCATACCTTGCTACTTGAGGCGTTAAAAGTAATACGTCATAGTTTTTAAATGCTAGTTTCTCCTGAACACGACTTACAGGTGCATAATCTATTGTGTATTCTAACTCTTTTTCTTTAAGAGATTCAAGAATTTTTGAAACCAATAACGAAGCACTTATCCCAGCCTCACATATAACCAAAATATTTTTTTCCATATTAGACCTCCAGTTAATCGATAAATACTTTTTCCGAACACTCTAGATTCACCTTATTGCAAACTTGCTAGACCTATCGGAGAAAAAGCAACATACGTCAAAATGACGATTATAACCAAAACCACAGATACAACTTTTGTATAGCGCCATGGTTTAATGTCTACTTTTGTATCAAACGACTCCAACACAAAATCCCCATCTGGTTTCCACTTAGAAATTGCCAACATGATCAAAACATCTAAGAAAAATAGCAGACTCAACACATATAAAAAATGGATGTCTTTCAAAAAGACCTTTGATAATGCATACAAAACAATATGAATAGCAATCGTTGCCTTCGCTGCAACAGCGGTCGCTTTTTTCGAATAAAAGGCAAATAATATGATTACCAACAATGGCATATTATATAATCCATTGAATTCTTGGACAAATTGATACAAACCAGCTGGAGCAAAGGAAATAAATGGTGCCACAATTACAGAGATCACACCTACTATTATAGTAACAATTTTTCCAGCTCGAGCAATTTGCTTATCATCTGCCTGCTTATTAAGTACAGGTTTGTAGAAATCTAGTGAAAATAGAGTAGCCGTTGCATTTAAGGCTCCAGCAAACGAGGACAGGATGGCCCCGAAAATCACAGCGGCAAATACGCCAAACAACGCTTGCGGCAACACTTCCGTCACAAGATACGGATAGGCATTGTCAGGATTACCCATTAGCGCATCTCCAAAAATGTTCCGTGCGACGATTCCCGGAAATACTAGGAACAATGCACCAAACACTTTGAACAAGCCTACGATAAATGTCCCTTTTTGTGCTTCTGCCAAGTTTTTCCCTGACAACGCTTTTTGTACAATCATTTGATTCGTACACCAGAAATACAAGTTATTGAACAACATTCCGGTGATCAATGTTGGCCACGGGACAATCGCTGAATCGATTGCTCCAACAGAATTCAATAACCACGGTGTATGGTCGACAATATAATCAATTCCGCCAATAAAATTACCCTCACCCAATTTCGTCACACCCAAAATAGGAATCAACAGACCGCAAATCAGCAACCCAACACCATAGACTGTATCACTATTGGCACTCAATGATAAGCCACCGATCAATAAATAGAGAATACCGATCACACCGATGATCAAGGCAACCAAAATAATTGCAACGATCGGTCGAACGCCTAACAATTCATCTATATGAAAAATTTTATTAAAAACGAGCGAACCCGAATATAAAACAACAGGTAAAAAAGAAATCATATACGTTACGATAAATAAGATCGAAATTATCCGCTTAGTCACTGTATCATAGCGAATTTCAATGAAATCTGAAATAGTATTGATACCATACTTAAAATATTTTGGTAAAAAGACAACTGCCAACGCAACGATTGCTATCGCAGCTGTTACTTCCCACGCCATAACCTCCATACCAGCGTGATAACTTTGCCCATTTTGACCAACGATTTGTTCTGTTGATAAGTTCGTCATAATAATGGAACCTGCAATCGGCAAAGCAGTCAGACTTCTCCCTCCCATAAAGAAGCCTTCTGAGCCGGAAGTATCCACACCTTTGGCACGACTGTACGCAAAAATCCAGACACACGCCACGATTACGACAAAGCTAATAAGAGAAAATAGATTCATAGGATTCCGCTCCTTTTTTAGATTTTAAATACTCGTGATTTTACGAATATAATTTCTCGCTTTCACAGCATATTCAAAAGGATTTGCCTTTGCTGGATCTTGTTCTGCTTCGACCACGATCCAACCTTCGTAACCGCTAGTCTTGATTGCTTCCCAAATCGGTGCAAAATCGATCATTCCGTCTCCTGGAACAGTAAACACCCCTGCCTTAACGGCATTCAAAAAACTTTGATCCGTATCGCTTACTCGTCTTGCTACCTTATCCCGAATATCTTTAAAATGGATATGTTTAATGCGATCTTGATATTTTTGATAAATCTCAATCGGATCTTCGCCTGAGAAAACTAGGTGTCCAGTATCAAAAAGCAAGGATACTTTCTCAGGGTCCGTCGACTCCATCAGACGAGTGATTTCTTCAGTCGTTTGTACACCGGTCCCCATATGATGATGATAAACAATCGACATGCCCTTAGCATTTGCCAATCCGCCTAAACGCTCCAAACCAGTTGTCAGTGCTTGCCACTCCAATTCTGAAAATACAGGTTTTTCTTTAAAAATAGCCAGCTCCATCTGGCCTTGAATACTATGCCCTTGTTCCGAAACGACGATTACTTTGGCCCCCATAGCGTGCAGAAATTTCATATGTTCAATAAAAGCTTGTTCTGTTTCTTCATAAGGCTTCGTTGTTAAAAAGGCACTAAACCAAGCGCTCGCTACCGACAACCCTCTAGTATCAAGATAAGGCCGCAATACTTCTGGATCTTTTGGATATTTATTCCCAATCTCAGTCCCTACAAACCCTGACAAAGCCATTTCACTGATGCACTGCTCAAACGTATTTTCTTTTCCTAATTCTGGCATATCATCATTTGTCCAAGCAATCGGCGCAATCCCCAAACGGATTTTCGAATCATTCATTTTATTTTTGCTCCCCTTTCTAAGGAATATTTGCTTATCAATTGTCAATTGCAATCAATTCATTTGTTTCAAACGATTTTTTACATGCTAAAGCTATTTTTGTTGACTGCAGCCCATCATATGCTGAAACTTGCGGCTGACGTTTCTCTTTGATACAAGCAATAAACTCTTTCGCTTCATTGACGAAAGCTTCACGAAATCTTTCTGGAAAATCTTGTGAACATGCTCGTACAACTCCTTTTTCATCCATGATCGTAACTAAGTTTTTCTCTGGCGCTGCTGCTACCCTAAGCATTCCTTTTGTTCCGATCAACTCCGTTTCTACATGATACCCGTGATGGCAATTCCGACCTGCAACCAAGATCGCCATCGCCTGATTTTCCAACTGCATCATAGCAGCTCCTGTTTCCAGTTCCCCTACTTTATCCAACTCAGGATAAGCTGCATTTTTGCCTATCGCCCAAACTTTACTCACTTCTTTTTTTGTAAACCAGCGGACTAAATCAATATCATGAATCGACATATCCATGAAAATTCCTCCGCTATCACTAGCCCCAGCAAATTTCACAAAACTTTCCATACCCGAACTAGGATCGATGCTATAACACCGCATTAGAGTCAGCTCCCCTAATTCGCCAGCATCTACTAACTGTTTAGCATAACGATATGAATCGTCATAGCGGCGCATGAACCCCAACATAAATATTTGATCCGGACGACTCTCGATCACTCGCTCCGTTTCTTTTATGTCAGTCAAGTCCAAGCCAATCGGTTTTTCACTGAAAACGTGTTTGCCAAATTCCATCGCTAGCTGAATCTGTTCGCAATGAAAGCCTGACGGCGAAACAATAAAAACTGCATCGATTGTTGGACTTTTTACCATTTCCTCATACTCTTTATATGTTTCTTGTACACCTAATTCTGTGATAGCATAATCTAATTCCTCTTGCACAAAACTACAAGCAGCAATTAATTGGCATCCTTGAACGTTTTCAGCTAAGTTCTTTGCATGAACTTTCCCTAAACGACCTAAACCGACAATTCCAACCTTGATTTTTCCCATTCCGTACATCCTCCTATTGATAAAAATTGAAAGAACTCGTGAAACTAAATAACAACTTATTTATATAACACTGGACATTCAGGCAATTGAATCAACGCCCGCTCACCTGTCTCTCTAGCTTTACCACAAGCATCCATCGTAACCGCTGCTGCATAACCATCCCAAGCTGTTGGTCCTGTTAGATTACCGGTTTGAATCGAGCGGATCCACAACTCAAATTCATAGTCATACGCTTCAACAAAACGAGTTTGCCAATCTGGCGCGATTTTAGTATAGTTTTTGCCTTTTGCCTTCACATGAGTATATGCCGGATCTTCCAGCCCGATCTCCCCTGTTTCACAAACAACTTCACATTTGATATCATAGCCAAACTGACAATTAACGAAAATTTCTAAATCAATATGAATGCCAGAAGCTGTTTCTAAAATCAGCATTTGCGGATCATGTAGTTTTCCGTGAGTGAAACTTGTTTGTTTTGGTAAAATCATCTGTGCCGAAACATAATCTTCTTGCAGTAACCAACGCAAAGCATCAATTTCATGAATGCCGGTATTAATGATCGCCATTGGCGTTAGATAGTTTTCATCTGCTGTTGGATTTCTATGCGCACAATGAAGCATCAACGGTTCACCAAATTTTTTAGTTTCGATTGCTTCTTTCAACTCAATGTAACCGCGATCGTATCTTCGCATAAAACCAACTTGGACTAATTTTTTCCCAGCTTTAATTTCAGCATCGACGATTCGTTTGCAACCTGCGCTATCCGTAGCTAGAGGTTTTTCACAGAAAACGTATTTTCCATGTTTGATTGATTCTAATACATATTTTTCATGGGTTGGATCCCAAGAAGTTACCACAACAATATCCACATTAGATGAAGCAATCAGCTCTTCTCCCGTTTCAAAGAAAACAGCATCGATTTGATTCGCTAAACTTTGTGCTTGCTCCACATTGATATCTGAAACCGCAGTAACATAAGCCCCTTGCACTTTTTCATTGATTCGTTTAATATGTTCGATCCCGATTGCACCTGTTCCAATGACGCCAACTTTTAAATCCATTGTTTTGCCTCCATTTTCTTTTTTACAAACCTGTCGGACAACTTCCTCAGTCCACTATTACGTATACGCTTTCAAAACGATTTAATTATTTGCCCGCTTCTGTAAAAAAGCAGGCTTGTAACACTAATACTCTTTGGCTATTTTCAACATTTCTTGACTACGCTCATATGCCTCTTGAACTGCTAGACTTTTTGAAACTTCAGCAACCCCAACATGCCACCAGCTATCATAGCCATCTGACATCGTTTTTGGCAAAACTTTCATTTCGATCAATGTAGATTTCTCTTGTTTTTTAGCATCTTCCAACGCCGCAATAAGCTCTTCTTTCGTATTAGCCCGATAAGATTTAGCACCATAACCTTCCGCAACTTTTGCATAATCGATGTTCATGATTTGATCATTTTGATCTCTAAACTCGCACTTATAACTACCGCTGCCATTCCCCATTTGTAAATTATTGATACAGCCAAATCCAGAATTATCAAATAACAAAATATTAATCTTTTGCCCATATTGCAGTGCGGTGATCAGTTCTGAGTGCAGCATCAAGAAACTACCATCGCCTACCATGGCATACACTTCTTGTGATGGACTTGCTAGCTTTACGCCTAAAGCACCACTGATTTCATACCCCATACAAGAATAACCATATTCCAGATGATAGGTATTGGGCACGAGCGGATTCCATAAACGCTGCATATCGCCAGGTAAAGAGCCCGCTGATGCAATGACAATACTTTCTTTATCTACAGTCTGATTGATTGTAAGAAATGCACCAGTTTGCGGCATTTCAGTCTGCAACGCATCCGAATAGTCATTTAGAATTTCTTGTGTGAATTGACCTTTGATTTCTGGTGAAAAATTTTCCCGCGAAAAAGAAATCTCTCCTAGACGACTTCTTTCAACCATCCACTCTTCTTTCAGCTGTTGAATACTTCCGCCAAATGATGTTTGATATTCTGTCAACATCGGTATTAGTCGTTCTAGCGTCTCTCTAGCGTCACCAATGA
Source organism: Enterococcus sp. AMC1252 (assembly GCF_058216515.1). Classification (NCBI taxonomy): domain Bacteria; kingdom Bacillati; phylum Bacillota; class Bacilli; order Lactobacillales; family Enterococcaceae; genus Enterococcus; species Enterococcus sp. AMC1252. The sequence goes on along the minus strand of NZ_CM177097.1, from coordinate 453,255 downwards.
GCTGAAAAGCATCAAACTTATACGCCTGCATGCGGTTGACATTGATATTCAAAAATGTTGCTTGCTCATAATTAAAAGCAGTTTTAGAAGAAGTTGTAAAATCCGTATACCTTGTTCCGATCCCAATAATCAGATCAGCTTGCCGAATCACTTTATTGGCAGCCAACGTTCCGAGGACACCTGTACCACCTAAGTTATTCTTAAAATCTGCTTCTACAGTGGATTTACCGGCCGGTGTTTCAACTAGCGGAATCCCACATTGTGAAGACAAACGAATCAAAGCATCACGCGCTTCGGAATACTTCGCTCCGCCTCCAACGATGATCACCGGTTTCTTACTCCTAGAAATTTTCTCTGTAGCCCCTTTTAATTCTCGTTCTGTCGGGATTTGCCGATCAATATAATGCACTCTTTTTTTGAAGAACTCTTCATCGTAATCATACGCTTCGGCTTCTGTGTCTTGTGCAATACAAATCGTTGCTGGACCAGAAGTCGCTGGATTCGTCATGACTTCAAACGCTCTTAGCAGACTACTCATCAACTGTTCTGGCCGTTGAACACGATCCCAATATCTAGAAACTGATTTAAACGCATCATTTGTTGTGATTGCCGCACTTGTTTCGTGTTCTAATTGCTGTAAAACAGGATCAGGTTGCCGTGTAGCAAAGGTATCTGCTGGTAAGATCAACACCGGAATGTTATTGGCAAAAGCAGTTGCCACCGCTGTAATCATATTGGCTGATCCTGGACCAGCTGATGCCGTAACAGCAAAAATTTTCTGTCTTAATTTCTGCCGACTATATGCCACTGCGGCATGCGTCATCCCTTGTTCATTTTTACCTTGAATCACTTTTAAATGGCCTGGATCTTCTTCAAGCGCTTGACCGATCCCTAAAACGTTGCCGTGACCAAAGACATTGAAAATTCCTTCAACAAATGGGAATTCTTTACCATCAACTTGAATATACTGTTGATTTAAAAATTTGATAAGTGCTTGTGCTGTCGTTAATCGAACCTTTTTAGCCATAACTTCCCCGCCTTACTTTTATCAAGATTGCTCTTTAATTAATTGCTTGATTTCTTCAGCTGTCGGCATCGCTTCTGATGAACTATGCTTACTAACAACAATGGCTGCCGATGCGCTACCATATTTCAATGCTGTTTCAATGTCTTTCCCTGTATTCAATGCATATAAAAATGCCGCTGCATAAGAGTCGCCTGCACCAAATGTTTTTAACACTTGAGTTTTATAAGAACCCGCTTGATAGGTTTCTCCCTTTTTGGTGTAGGCATAGGAACCTTTTACACCATGCTTGATCACGATCAAACCTGGTCGATGCTGAAATAGATAGTCTATAGTAGCTTGATTTGTTCCACCTTTTTTGCCTTCCATTTCATCATATTCATCTCTCGTACCGATTACTATATCGGCATTTTCAGCAACAATTGAATAATAAACGGAAACTTCCTCTGCTGATTGCCATGTATATGGACGATAATCTAGCTCAAAGGCCACTTTCACGTGATTTTTTCTAGCATAAGCAATCGCTTTTAATACCGCCTCTCTAGAAGGACTTTGCGCAAGAGCTGTTCCAGAGACTAACAAAAGATCTGTTTGTTTGATATATTCTTCATCGATTTCTTCTGGTGCTAGGTATAAGTCTGCCACTTGATCTCGATACATCAAAATACTGCATTCTTCGGGACTTTTGATTTCTGTAAAGGCCAATCCTGCTTTATGCCCTTTTTGATCGATAAACATCTGACTCGTATCAATTCCAGCTTCACTCATAAATTCTTTGATGAAACGCCCGTGCTGGTCATCGGAAATTTTCCCTATGAAACCAACTTTTCCACCTAGTTTCGCACTGCCAATCGCGATATTAGCTGGCGAACCGCCTACATATTTTTTAAAGGTCATCGTCTCTTCCATCGGTCGATTATACTCAACAGCATTCAAATCAATACATGCTCGACCAAGTGCGATCATATCAAATTTTTTCGTCATCATTGCCACTCCTTCTATTTTCTAGTTAAAATCCATTCATGGTCAGGATCATTGTGAAACTGCCATTTTCTAGTTGGACCTGCCATTACGTTTAAGTAATAAGAATCATAACCATCCGGCACTCCTACTGGGTGATACCCCTTAGGAACAACGACAACATCACCATTTTCTACAGTCATCGTTTCATCAAGCAATCGATCATCTGTATACACTCGCTGAAAAACAAACCCTTGTCTAGGATTCATTTCATGATAATAGGTTTCTTCTAATTTAGATTCCATCGGCAAGTTATCTTGATCATGCTTATGTGGTGGATAGCTAGACCAGTTACCACCATCTGTAAACACTTCTACAACTAACAGACGATCAGCAAGTAGACTAGTATCTGGTAAAATATTGTGCACCAAACGTTTATTCTGATATTTCCCTCTTCGCTCAATGGTGTTGTCTGATGCTTTGATCAGAGCGGTCGCTTTTTTCTTTTCAGAAGGTGAGTAACACAAAATCACCGTTGCTTCTGATATCGCTGTAATTTCAAAAATCTGTTCTATCGAGATATAAACACTGTCAGTCGGTATTTTTTCAAAAACATTCTCTCGTGTACCGATTGACTCAAAGATTTGTTCTCCATCTGTTACAGTGATTTTTCCAGTTAAGGCAACGATACATACTTCTTGCTTTCCTAAACTTTCCCGAAATACACTTCCACTAGTCATTTGAATCACTTTTAATTCAATGTACTGCAACGCTGTGTTTTTTTTATTGATATGTTGAAGCAGCGTGATACCTTGTGATAATTTCCGTGGGACAGGTTTATAATTTAGATGAGCCATTCTTACTCCTTCTTTCCCATTAAATATTTGTTTTAGGATATCGTGCTGTCACTACTTTTTTACGCGTGTAAAATTCTACGCTATCTTTTCCATTCGCATGAAGCGTACCATAAAATGAAGACTTCCAACCAGAAAACGGGAAGAATGCCATAGGTGCTGGCACGCCTAAATTGATACCTAACATGCCTGCATCAATATTTTCTCTAAAATAACGAATTGCTGAAGCATTGTTAGTGAACAGACACGCACCATTTGCAAATTCAGATTGATTCGCTGTCGCAACGGCTTCTTTTAAATTTTCTACTCTAATGATCGACAATACTGGGGCAAAAATTTCATCCCGCCAAATCGTCATATCTGTTGTCACACCATCAAAAATGGTCGGACCAACAAAATAACCATTATCTGGAATATTTTCCCTACCATCCGCAATCAAGCGCGCACCTTCTTTAATTCCTTTTTCAATATAAGCGAGTGTTCTTTTTTGATTTTCCTCTCGAATGACGGGTCCTAAAAAGACACCATCGTCCAAGCCATTCCCTACTTTGATATTTGATGCTTTTTCTTGTAATTTATCGATAAACGCATCTGCTATTTTATTTTCAACGGTTACTACCGCGCATGCCATACAACGCTCACCCGCAGAACCAAAAGCAGCTGATACAATATTTGTCACAGCATCATCTAGATCTGCGTCTTTTAAAACAATTGAATGATTTTTAGCACCAGTTAACGCTTGCACTCGCTTCAAGTTTTTACTCCCTTGCGTGTAAACATACTCACCGACTGGTTGTGAACCAACAAAGGAAATCGCTTTCACTTCTGGATGTTCTAAAATCCCGTTTACAACATCATGTGCGCCATAGATAATATTGAACACACCTGCAGGTAATCCCGCCTCTGTAAATAATTCAGCTAATCGCTCAGTTAGTAAAGGGGTTCTTTCTGATGGTTTTAAAATAAAACTGTTCCCACACGAAATCGCCATCGGAAACATCCAACAAGGGACCATCATCGGAAAGTTAAAGGGCGAGATTCCAGCAACCACTCCGATTGGATAACGATAGTTAGCGACCTCCACATCTGTAGCAATGGAAGCTAATGAATCCCCCATCATCAATGTTGGCGTTCCTGCAGCAAATTCTACATTTTCGATTCCTCGTTGAACTTCTCCTAAAGCTTCATTGAGATTTTTCCCATTCTCAAGTGTAATCAGACGAGCCAATTCTGCTTTATGTTTGATTAGGAGTTGCTGATAATTAAAGAGGATTCTTGCACGTCGTGGGACAGCCGTCTCTTTCCATGTTTTAAAAGCTTCTTTAGCAATCGTAACTGCTTCTTCCAAATCTTCTTTTGTTGAAAGTGGCACTTCACAAAGCACTTCTTTCGTAGCTGGATTATAAACTGTTTCATATACTTCTGTACGACTAGATACCCATTTCCCACCAATATAATTTTTTAACTTTCGTACCGCTACCATCTATAATGTCCTCCTTGTTTTCAATTAAAAATCAACGCGTTGGTCACATCTTGATTATGTTTGGTTAACTTTTGATTACATTGTACAATTCCGTTTTCTGATAGTCAACCTATTTTGGCGAAATTTTTACTTTTTTGATTACTTTTTGCTGAATTTTCTATTTCAAAATAAAAAAAATGGATGATAAAGAGTAAAACACACACAATCATGGTTACATATTGATTACATTCAGGTCATATGTTATAGTAAATCTAATTACACGAAGTGGAAAGGCTACGGAATATGAAACTACAACGAATTCAGCAAATTGAAAATTACATACAGCAACAGGGCAGTATTTCTCTTGATGAACTATGTCGTGTTTTTAACGTCTCTAAAAATACGATTCGCCGTGATATCAATGAATTGGAAAAAAGAGGGACATTGAAGAAAGTCTACGGTGGAGTTGTTTATGTAGAGAATAACTTAGTTTCTTTTGAAAATCGGACTATCCATAATCAAAAGGAAAAAGAGCAGATTGGTAAAAGAGCGGCTGCATTGATTAAAGAAGATGATCTAATCTATATCGATTCCGGAACAACTACTAGCCAAATTTTGAAAAACGTTAATCCAGAATTGCCATTTACATTACTAACAAATAATCTTGATATCATCAATCTTGCGGCTGCAATGAAAAACGTCCAACTTATCCTTATTGGTAATAGTTATAAAAGGAAGACGCGTTCCTTTGTAGGGGTCGAAGATGAAGCCGTTGTAACAAGATACAATATAAATAAGGCATTTATGGCAGCGACTGGGGTTTCGATCACAAGCGGCTTGACCAATTCTGATTTAATGGAATATCGAATTAAAAAGATGATTGTTCAAAGAAGCAAAGATATCTATTTACTCGCAGATTGTTCAAAATTCGACCATTCTACTTTACTCACCTACTCTCCTTTAGAAAATATCAAAGGAATCGTCACAACAAGAGAAATACCAGAAAAATATGTAGAGTTTTGTGACTTACACATGGTTGAACTGTTATATAGCAACTAGAAATAAAAAAAGGAGGAGTCAACTTGCCACTACTAAAATTTGATTTGATTGAAGGTCGCAGCAAAGAAGAAATACAAGCCATACTTGATGTGGCGCATTCCGTAGTTTTATCATCCTTCGATGTCCCAACAGGTGATAGATATCAAATCGTCACTCAACATAAACCCTTCGAAATGGTGATGGAAGATACGGGGCTAGGTTTTAAAAGAGATCCGGCTAAGATGATTTCACTGACCGTTATCAGTAGAGAAAGAACTACAGCTCAAAAGGAAACATTTTACCAGCTACTCGCTGAGCAATTAAATGAATTATGTGATATCACACCTGAAAATTTACTCATTTCGTTCATAATTAATAATGATGCAGACTGGAGTTTCGGATTCGGGAAAGCACAATTTTTAACAGGCGAACTCTGAAAGTAAAAAAGAGACCGGAACAAAACTATAATCAGTTTTGTTCCGGTCTTTAAGTATAAAGAAATGTCAGGAGCAAAAGCGCAACGACTCAGTCTCTTTACAACTGCTCTTCTCTCTTGATGATCTGGTTGAGCTTCCAAAAATTTCTTAACTGACTCCCAGCCAAAATAATCATTATTACGCCATATATTGATAACAACGCAAGGAGAACATTGCTTATCCCCTCACTTCTATTTAGCACCATAGGAACTATATAAAACAACGGGAACAACGCACTGAGAGAAATCACGCCTTGAAACCTCACTACTTTTTTAGCCATTTCGGCCCGCGTTGGAGCATCATTAAAAATCACATTTTCTTCTGGTATTTCAGATTTTTTCTTCCTAAAATAATACCAGTTGCCGAACTTATAAAAGTGCTCCCAACCACAATCTTCAAAAAGCTGTAGATACTCTTCAAGATCTTTTTCTTGTTGTTTAAAATCTAATTGATATGCATAATCATCTGCTTCACATTCTTCAAAGACGTAGGTACTAAACGGTGACTTTAAATCCACCATTTTCCATCCCATTTTATGTTGTGCTTGTAAAAATTTTTCTTCCTCTAAATAATCGGCTAACTCAAACCTTTTCCTTATTTTTTTAGTTTTCATCTAGTTTCTCCCCAATGCTATTTTTATACAACCTTTTAATTCTATTGATTTCATGATCGAGCACTTCTTCCCCTAACCGTGTAATCAGATAACTTTTTCGTCTCTCTTCCTCCTTCACCACTTCAATCAAACCGTCTTTTTCCATCTTACTAAGACTGCCGTACATTGTCCCTGCACTGATAACGATTGCTTGACTCGTCAACTCTTTTACATATTGAATGACGTTATAACCATGACGTTCTTCTTTAAGAGCAAATAAAATATAAAAACCCGTTTCTGTCATTGGTATGTAGATTCTTCTCAGCTTATCTTCCATCGGTGTTTCATTCCTCTCAATTTTATATCGAGGTTCGATATATCGTAACACTATATTATATCGAACCTCGATATATGTCAAGATATTTTAAGAAATAAAACAATCCATCTACTCTTGAATCTTATTTTATGTATACAACTTCAAAAAAAAGTCGAAGGGAAATCCCTTCGACTTACGTCCGAGTACGCCGATGTTTTACGTCGGTTTTATTGCTTTATATTAATCTGTAATTATTTAGTAATTTCAGAAACAACGCCTGAACCAACAGTACGTCCGCCTTCACGAATAGAGAAACGAGTTCCGTCTTCGATAGCGATTGGGTGGATTAATTCAACGTCCATTGCAACGTTATCACCAGGCATTACCATTTCGATACCTTCTGGTAATTCAACTACACCAGTTACGTCAGTTGTACGGAAGTAGAACTGAGGACGGTAGTTAGTGAAGAATGGAGTGTGACGTCCGCCTTCTTCTTTTGATAAAACATAAACTTCAGCTTTAAATTTTGTGTGTGGAGTGATTGACGCAGGTTTTGCCAATACTTGTCCACGTTCGATATCTTCACGTGCAACACCACGTAATAAAGCACCGATGTTGTCGCCAGCTTCAGCGTAGTCTAATAATTTACGGAACATTTCAACACCTGTAACAGTTGTTTTAGATGTTTCTTCTTTAATACCAACGATTTCGATTTCGTCACCAACGCGAACTTCTCCACGTTCAACACGGCCAGTAGCAACTGTACCACGTCCAGTGATTGAGAATACGTCTTCGACTGGCATCATGAATGGTTTGTCAGTATCACGAGTTGGAGTTGGAATGTACTCATCAACTGCAGCCATTAATTCCATGATTTTTTCTTCGTATGAAGCGTCGCCTTCTAAAGCTTTCAAAGCAGAACCAGCGATAACAGGAGTGTCGTCACCTGGGAAGTCATATTCAGATAATAAATCACGAACTTCCATTTCTACTAATTCTAATAATTCTTCGTCATCTACCATATCCATTTTGTTTAAGAAAACAACGATGTATGGTACACCAACGTTACGTGATAACAAGATGTGCTCACGAGTTTGAGGCATAGGACCATCAGCAGCAGATACTACTAAGATAGCTCCATCCATTTGTGCAGCACCAGTGATCATGTTTTTAACGTAATCCGCGTGTCCTGGGCAATCCACGTGGGCATAGTGACGAGCATCAGTTTCATACTCGATGTGAGAAGTGTTGATTGTGATACCACGTTCTTTTTCTTCTGGAGCGTTATCGATATCAGCATAGTTTTGAGCTTCACCGCCACCGTGTTTAGCTAACACAGTTGCAATTGCAGCAGTTAATGTAGTTTTACCATGGTCAACGTGTCCAATAGTACCAATGTTTACATGGGGTTTAGAACGGTCAAATTTTTCTTTAGCCATTTTAAATGTTCCTCCTAAAATATATGAATTTTATTTTATTTGATAGATAGTGACAACTACCTGATCATCTTTAATTAGTTTAACCGAAATCGGTAGAAAATCCTAGTCATAAATAAGCATAAGCCTATTTATTAACTATTAAGCGTTGTTTCCGCCATTTTTCTTAATGATTTCTTCTTGAACAGATTTTGGTACGTCTTCATAGTGGTCAAATACCATCATAAATGTACCGCGACCTTGTGTTGCTGAACGTAATGTTGTAGCGTAACCGAACATTTCAGCTAGAGGCACCATCGCGTTAACGATTTGTGAGTTACCATGTGCTTCCATTCCTTCAACACGTCCACGACGACTTGTAACGTGTCCCATGATATCACCTAAGTAATCTTCTGGTACAGTGATCGTTACTTTCATCATTGGTTCTAAGATAACTGGATTAGCTTTCTTAGCAGCCGCACGTAGAGCCATAGAAGCTGCTACACGGAAGGCTGTTTCATTTGAATCGACATCATGGTATGAACCATCGTAAAGTTTTGCTTTAATATCCACTAATGGATATCCAGCAAGAACACCGTTGTTCATAGACTCTGCCAAGCCTTTTTCAACCGCTGGGATGTATTCACGAGGAACTACACCACCGACGATAGCATTTTCAAATTCAAAACCTTTTCCTTCTTCGTTTGGTGTAAATTCAACCCAGACATGTCCGTATTGACCTTTACCACCAGACTGACGTACAAACTTACCTTCTGCCTGAGTTAAAGGCGCACGGAAAGTTTCACGGTATGATACTTGAGGAGCACCAACGTTTGCTTCAACCTTGAACTCACGTCTCATACGGTCTACTAATACGTCTAAGTGCAATTCGCCCATACCAGAGATAACTGTTTCACCAGTTTCAACGTTTGTTTCAACGCGGAATGATGGATCTTCTTCTGCAAGTTTTTGCAGAGCGACACCCATTTTATCTTGGTCAGCTTTTGATTTAGGTTCAACAGCAACTTGGATAACTGGTTCTGGGAACTCAATTGATTCAAGAATAACTGGTGAATCTACCGCACATAAAGTATCACCAGTTGTTGTATCTTTCAATCCAACAGCTGCTGCGATATCTCCTGAGAACACTTTGTCAATTTCTTTACGTGTGTTCGCGTGCATTTGTAGAATACGACCGATACGTTCTTTTTTATCTTTAGAAGCGTTCAATACGTATGAACCACTTTCAAGGACACCAGAATATACACGGAAGAATGTTAGACGACCTACGAATGGGTCAGTCATAACTTTAAATGCTAGTGAAGCGAAAGGAGCTTCGTCATCAGCAGGACGAGTTGTTTCTTCGTCTGTCTTAACGTCGATACCTTTGATTGCTTCAATATCAAGCGGTGATGGTAAGTAATCAAGTACTGCATCAAGCATTATTTGAACACCTTTATTTTTAAAGGCTGATCCACACATTACTGGGAAGAATTCAACGTTGATCGTTGCTTGGCGGATACCCGCTTTTAATTCTTCGATCGTAATTTCTTCACCGTCAAGATATTTCATCATTAGGTCTTCATCAGTTTCAGCAACAGCTTCTACTAATTTTTCGCGCCATTCAATTGCTTGTTCCATATATTCTTCTGGAATTTCAGTTTCTTGAATGTCTGTACCTAAATCATTTGTATAAATTTCAGCTTTCATCGTAATTAAGTCGATGATCCCTGTGAAGTTATCTTCTGAACCAATTGGTAATTGGATTGGATGAGCATTAGCTTGTAAACGATCATGTAATGAGTTTACAGAGTATAAGAAATCCGCACCGATTTTATCCATTTTATTACAGAAAACAATACGCGGAACTTTATAATCAGTTGCTTGACGCCAAACTGTTTCAGTTTGAGGTTCCACACCTGATTGTGAGTCAAGAACGGTTACAGCACCATCCAATACACGTAGTGAACGTTGAACTTCGATAGTGAAATCCACGTGTCCTGGTGTATCGATGATATTTACACGGTAACCTTTCCACTCTGCAGTTGTTGCAGCAGAAGTGATAGTAATACCACGTTCTTGTTCTTGTTCCATCCAGTCCATTTGTGATGCACCTTCGTGTGTTTCACCAATTTTATGGATTTTACCAGTATAGTATAAAATACGCTCTGTTGTTGTTGTTTTACCCGCATCAACGTGCGCCATAATACCGATATTACGAGTGTTTTCCAGCGAAAATTCTCTTGGCATTCTAGGTTTCTCCTCTCTTTATTTAAATCGATTGTAAAGTGACTGTCTGCAGTAAAGTTAAATTACATACAGAGAGGATCTTACCAACGATAGTGTGCAAACGCACGGTTAGCGTCCGCCATTTTGTGTGTGTCTTCACGTTTTTTAACAGAAGCACCAGTGTTATTGGCAGCATCCATGATTTCTTTTGCTAGACGTTGTTCCATTGTATGTTCACCGCGTAGGCGAGCATAGTTAACAACCCAACGTAAACCTAAAGTTGTACGACGTTCTGGACGAACTTCAACTGGTACTTGATAGTTAGAACCCCCAACACGGCGAGCTTTTACTTCTAGTACAGGCATAACGTTTTTCATTGCTTGTTCGAAAACTTCCAATGGATCATTACCTGTAGATTCTTTGATGATATCAAATGAATTATAGATGATATTAGCAGCAATCCCGCGTTTTCCATCAACCATTACACGGTTAATCAAGCGAGTTACTAATTTTGAGTTATAAATTGGATCTGGTAAAACATCGCGTTTTGTAACAGGACCTTTACGTGGCATCCGTAACTCCTCCTTCCGAAAATTCTTTATTGTATAAGACCTTAGTGATTGTCAAATTATTTAGCAGCTTTAGGCATTTTAGTACCATATTTAGAGCGGCTTTGTTTACGATCTGTAACGCCGGCTGTATCAAGCGCACCACGTACGATATGATAACGTACCCCTGGTAAATCTTTTACACGTCCACCGCGTAATAATACCACGCTATGTTCTTGTAAGTTGTGACCAATACCTGGGATATAAGCTGTTACTTCGATTAAGTTAGACAAACGAACACGGGCATATTTACGTAAAGCCGAGTTAGGTTTTTTAGGTGTCATTGTTCCCACACGAGTACAAACCCCACGCTTTTGTGGTGAATTTACGTTCGTTTGAGATTTCTTAAAACTATTATATCCTTTGTTTAACGCTGGTGAATTAGATTTCTCCACCTTTGATTTACGAGGTTTACGTACTAATTGATTAATTGTAGGCATTCCTTGTTTCCTCCTTCCTCATTTCGCATCTAGTCCCACACATCCAGGTGGTTCTTTTTTAGCGATAAAAAATAATGCAATCTCTGCACTTATTATCAAATATGCTTCGATAGACAGTCAGCACGTCTCCAATGAGAGACCTGTAGATAAAGCACCTTTGATAGCATATCACGTCATGTTTTGTTTGTCAACCTCTGTATTGTGTTTCTATTATCAACTTACTAAAACTTGAATATTTCCGATTAAACTCTATATTTTGCCGACTATTTTCTATTTTAGCTAGTAACTGAAAGAGATACAATAAAAACATTAGAGGAAACTATAAACGATTGCCTCTTAATCTTAAACTAAAAAAGGGAGGAATTTGAAATGAAAAAGAAACATCCTGGTTCAATTGATTTGAAAAAACACTACCTTCTCGCTGCTCTGATTATAGGTTTTGCTTTTTCACCTCAAAAGGCCTTTGGGGAGGAAAATGCTTTACCAGCAAAATATGACCCTCGCGAAACTGGCAGGGTTACTCCTGTCAAAGCTCAAACACGACCAATTTGTTGGTCGTATGCTGTCACATCAGCAATAGAAAGTAATTTAGCTAAAAATGGAGAGCAACATAATTTTTCAGAGAATTATTTCAATTATTTAGTTGCTACCAATGCGACCGGAATCAAAGGAGAAAACCCTTATTCTACAGTTATAAGCAATGGTAAAATATTAGATTCCGTGGGTGGCTCATCCTTTCCTATGAATGCTATTTTAGATTGGTCTGGGCCGGTATATGAATCGGATTTTCCAAACACTATCACAGGCTATCAGCCAATTACGAAGTGGCAAAATTTGAAAGCTGAAAAGCATATTCAAGGTTTCGTAAAGTTACCTAGCGTTTCATTGGATATCTCAAAAGAAGATAATGATCAACGGATTAAAGTAATTAAACAATATGTTCACCGTTACGGGAACGCTATTCAAAGCAATATAATGCAGAGGGGTTATGATGGATATTACAGTTCACAATACATCCCAAGAGAACGGGCAACGGGCGTACCTAATCATGAAACCACAATTGTAGGATGGGACGATACTTTTAGTAAAGACGTTTTCGTTTATACACCATCACAAGATGGAGCGTTTATTGTGAAAAACAGTTGGGGACCTAACTGGGGAGATCAAGGTTATTTCTATATTTCTTATGATGATTTCCAATTAAAAAAATCAGAAGTTGACATAATTACCTCTGTTGAAAACAAAGATAACTACTATAAAAAATATAATGTTGCCCATTATGTTGCTGGTGCCCTAATCCCTTTATTTCCCAATAAAACACGAACGCTTGCTACTTCTTATTCACGTACACTCGATACGCCAGAACAATTATCTGCAGTGTCTTTAAGAACTTTAAGTAATGATGTAAAATATGAAATTTATGTTATGCCTAATGGAAAACCTTCAAAGAATTTGGCTGGTTTTACTAAAATTCAAGAAGGAATAAAAAAAGAAGTTGGAACTGAAACGATTCGTTTAAAAAAACCTGTTAAGTTAACAGGAAAAGATTTTTCTATCGCTGTCGTTTATCGCTCTTCAGATAAAGAAAAGCGCCAAGAGCTACCCGTGAGCCCAAAGGAAAAAATAGGTTTAAATAAAGGCAACAGTCATTTATTGGAAAATGATGGAAGCTGGACTGAAGAATCCTCTCGCTCCTTCTTTATCAGCGGCTTTACTGAAAGAGTATCCGAAACAAAACCAATATCAATCAGCGTTCTAAAAAATAATTTTTCACTTTTAATTGGTGATCAAGAACAATTGTCAGCAACACTAGCTCCTAAGAATGCGACCTACCCATCCATCGGCTTTAGAAGTCTCAATCCAGAATTTGCAACTGTAGACTCTAATGGTACAATCACGGCTGTCCATGCCGGAAATGCAATAATTGAAGCTTTTTCAACTAGGAATCCTTCTATAAAAACAAGTATAACAGTCACTGTTAATGACTTACCAAAAATCAAAGAGATACAACTGAGCCAAAATACACTTGAACTCAAGAAATACGGCACTGCTCAATTGACCGCCAGAACACTCCCAGAAAATGCGCAACCGCAAAAAGTTATCTGGTCAACAAGTAATCCACTAATCGTCGGTGTCGACAGATATACTGGTGAAGTCACTTGGCGTCAAGCAGGTGAAGTTACTATTACTGCTGCAACTGAAGACGGATCAGTGAATACCAGTTGTAAAGTATCTGCTCAATCCGATTCGTATTCAAATGGACATTCCTTTATTCAGTGGGCTACTGATTCCCATAGGAGCAGTCCTGGTTATCTAAATGTTAGTGACCATCTTAAAGATATTATTTATTTTCAATATGGTGCTGGATTCAGCAAAGAATCAAAAGATAATTGGGTTGAGTTCCATTTAAACACACCAAAAGGAAAAACGTTTGAAGCAATAGATTATCCAGATATTTCATGGTTTAACGTGACCAACATTTCAGATTCCATTACAGATTCTGTCATTGAATATACTATAGATGGTGAAAACTTTTCTTCTGAAAAACCAGCCATCAAAGATTTAGAAGGATTTAGAGTTCATTACGCACCAAAAATCACTTCACATCTACGACTTTTCGTTAATTTAAAATTAAAAGTTATTAACTTAAAAGAAGAAGAGAAGAGGACACCTCTATTACCTATTCAACTAAAATACGGCTATACGTCTTCTGGCAGATACTCTAGACCAACGATGTATATAGTAGCCGATGGAATAAATCCTTCTGGAGCCCGTTCAAATAATATATATTTTGCCAAATAATTTTTGATTTAGATATTAGAGCAATCTCTCGGATATCTTTACAGAACAAAGTGCCAGATTTGAAATCTTCTATCATATAACTAGCATTCATAAATTCGCTCCTTTAAACTCATTGTATTTAAAGGAGCAAATTTATTTTTCTAACTTAAACTAAATAAACTTTCGGCATCAAGTATTACATTGATTCAAACCAACTATTAACATGACTTTATCCAACTGCAAGACACTCCTATCCAATCAATCCGCCTATTCCCCCTCTTTCTTCTTTCCTATCATTTTATTATGATATTTTTTTGATAAAAAAAAATCAATAAACATTTTTTCATTTCTTTTTAAAAAATTAAATTGACCTAATGGTATATATTAAGTACAATTAAAATTACATTAAAAAGGAGGTTCTAAAATGAAAAAATTCACAACAACGGCTACATATTCAAAAGAAAAAATCAAAACACACTGTTATTTATTTTTCTGTATCTCGCTTATATCCTGTTTGTTTTTGTTACCTAGTCGCAGCTATGCAACTAATCTACCAGAAAAATACGACCCTAGAGAACACGGGCTAACTACACCAGTAAAAACACAGACTAGAGGGATTTGTTGGGCATATGCAGTAAATTCAGCACTTGAAAGTCATTTAATGCTGTCTGGTGAGACACATGATTTTTCTGCAAACTACTTTAATTATTTACTTGCAAAGGATGCTACAGGAACTACCGGAGGAAATCCTTACGCACACACTATCAACAGCAACGGTGGTAATTTAGATACAGGATTTGATTCCACTCCTGTTTTGACTGCACTTTTAGACTGGTCAGGACCTGTGAAGGAGACTGATTTCCCCAATAGCATTACTGGAGCTCAGCCGCTCTCTCTATGGGAAAATCTCTCTGAACAAAAGCATGTGCAAAATGTGATCAGTATGAAATCGGTCTCCCTAGACATCAGTGCAGAAGAAAATAATCAACGCGTGCAGAAAATTAAGGAATATGTCCACAAATACGGCAATGCCATCCAACGAAATCGAATGTATGTTGGCTACGAGACAGGTCATGCTTCACAATTTATTCCAAAAGATCGTGTTGGTCCTGTAAACCATGTCACTACTATCGTCGGTTGGGATGATTCTTATAGCAAAGACACTTTTGTTTACACGCCTTCACAAGATGGTGCATTTATTGTCAAAAATAGTTGGGGAACTTCATGGGGAGATGGCGGCTATTTTTATATTTCTTATGACGATTTTCAATTAAAACGCTCTGATATCGATATCATCTCTCTGGTAGAACCTACTACTAACTACTATAAAAAATATAATTCTGCACGAGAAAATATTGGTTCTTTGATGTCCATTCCTTCAGATAAAACTAGAACCATTGCAAATTCTTATAGTCGTGATAGCAACGCACAAGAGAAGCTTTCTGCTGTCTCTTTGAAAACACTTTACGAAAAAACAGCCTTTGAAATTTATGTATTGCCTTCTGGGAAACCAACAAAAAACTTGGACGGCTTTATCAAGGTCAAAGAAGGAATCAAGCATGACATTGGTACAGAAACCTATTCTTTAGACACTCCTGTGACATTATCTGGATCGAACTATTCGATCGCAGTGGTTTATCGTTCACTTGATCCAAACAACAAATGGCTTCCAGTAAACTCAAAATCGGGAGACGAAGTGTTAGGTGATAGCTTCACACTCACTGATCGAGGTACCTGGTATAAAGAAACGTATCGTAATTATTTCATTTCCGGATTTACAAATCTCGCAGTCGAACAAGTCCCTAGTACAGTCAACATTTCAGAAAGCAATATCCAATTGATTGTCGATGAAAATCATCAGGTAAAAGCAACTCTATCACCTGAAAATACGACTTATCCTGAGATTGGATTCAAAAGTAGTGCACCAAAAATCGCGACCGTTAGTAGCGACGGAACCATCATTGCCTTACAAGAAGGTAAAGCAACAATAGAAGCTTTTTCTACAAGAAATCCAAAGGTTTCTGCGGCTGTTCAAGTAACTGTAGCTGATAAGCCTAAAATAGACACAATAGAATTGAACGTATCCGCGCTTTCATTAAATCGCAATGAGAAAGCGACACTAACCGCTAAAACATCTCCAGAAAACGCTCAACCAGAAAAAATCATTTGGAAAGCTGAAAATCCACTTATTGCGACGGTTGACGCTAATGGTGTCATCACAGGTCAAGGTGCAGGTGACGGAAAAATATTCGCTATGACAAGTGACGGACGCATTAAAGCTGAATGCGTGGTGACAATCGCTCCTAGCACATATAACGGCGGATTTACTTCACTTGAAATGGCAACTGATTTACGAAATAATCAACGTTCTTACCTATATGTTGATGATCCATTAAATGAAACGATCTATCTACGTTACGGGAAAGGCACTATGTTGAATAGTAAAAATAATTGGTCTGAATTCCATTTAACGACACCAACCGGAAAAAAACTAAAATTATTAGACTATCCTATAATTTCTTGGTATAACCTTTCAGAGACCAAGCAATTTGAACCTACTATCGTAATCGAATATTCTACAGATGGAACGAACTTCTCACTTGAAAAACCTAATTTGCAAGATTTAGAAGGCTTCCGGATTTCTTTAGATGCTAAAATAACTGAACGTATATTGCTATATGCTGACTTAAAAATGAAAGCTGATAACCTTCAACCAGAAGATAAAAAAAGACTCTATTTACCATTAAAGATAACTTCTAGCGACAACTTATACGCACCATCAGAAAAAACACATTCTGACGGTGAATCAGAAAATTGGCTTACTCGCTGGAATTTATACTTTGCTAAATAAAAATGCTGGGGTTCCTGATTTTTTACTTCTAATATTTTCACTCATCACCTTGCTTAGGCTATCTTTTTATACCAATTAACGGTACAATATCTTTGATTATTTGAAAGGGGCTAACAAGTGAATGAATCTTAAACAAATGGCAGGAATTGAAGCGGCAAAATACGTAACAGACGGCATGATCGTAGGGCTTGGTACGGGATCTACTGCAAAATTTATGGTAGACGAGATTGGTAGACGCGTTAAAGAAGAGGGTTTATCTATCGTCGGAGTTACAACATCAAAAGAAACTGAACGTCAAGCACAAGAATTAGGTATTCCCTTAAAAGGAATTGACGAAGTCCCTTACGTTGATTTAACAATCGATGGAGCTGATGAGATCAGCGAAGATTTCCAAGGAATCAAAGGTGGCGGTGCCGCTTTATTGTTCGAAAAAATTGTTGCGACCTACTCAAAGAAATGTATTTGGATCGTGGATGAATCTAAACTTGTTAAAAAGCTTGGTAAATTCCCCTTGCCAGTTGAAGTAGTTCCATACGGCAGTCAACAACTCGTTCGTTTATTCGAAGAAAAAGGCTATGCTCCTATTTTACGAACAACAGATTCTGGAGAAGTTTTGGTCACTGATGGTGGTCACTATATCATTGATCTTCATTTAGAAGAAATAGCAGATCCAATTGCTTTAGGTGCTTATTTAGATCAATTAGTCGGCGTTGTTGAACACGGCTTATTTCTTCAAATCGTCTCAACAGTTATCGTGGGTGGGGAAACTGGTCCCAAAACGATTCATGTATCTAAATAAAGAATCATGTGAATATGATTTGAAAAAAAAGAATAACATTAAAAAAAGATAAAAAAACAACTATCATTTCGTTCGTTTATATGCTACATTTTTAGTATCCTATTTTACTTTTTTATTAGAAAGGACGAACGATGAAAACAATTGGTTATGCACGTACAACAATTACCGATAACGATTTAGATGCTCAGATCAAAGTGTTGTCTGAATACGGCTGCAACGAGGTTCATCATGAATCGTTTGATTTCACAAATGACAATCACCTCACTTCCGAGCTGGAGACTGTCCTAAATAGTTTAGAAGCAGGAGACACCTTAGTCATCTGTCGCTTGAACCGTCTAGGACGTTCTACACGTCAATTAACTGAACTAACGCAAAAGTTCAAAGGTTCCGGTATTCATTTAGTCAGCCTAGACGAAGAGATCGACACTCGGCATCCTATGGGTGAAATTTACTTCAAGTTAATGAATGGTTTAGCAACGATGGAATGCGATCTAATCAAAGAACGTACTTTAGTTGGATTGAATAACGCTCGAAAAAAAGGAAAAATCGGCGGACGACCTAAAATAGATGAACGAACAGTAAAAAAGATCCGACACTTATACCATGAAAAGAAAGAAACGATTCAATTTATTTCTTCAAAATGCAATGTTTCTGTCGGCACTTGCTACAAATACATCAACTTATCTGAAGAGGACGTCGCCAAACTTTCGCAAGATTCATAAAATATGACCATTCCAGGAGAGTGCAGCCTTGTGACTGCACTCTCTTTATTTGCTCCTTTTTATTCAGAAGACCTATCCTAGACTAACTCACACAAACAGCACTTTCAGTATTTTCCACTAATTTACAATGGAAATCTATTTTAAAACGGTGTACAATAGAAAAGGAAATGAAAGTTTCAGAAACTACAACTCAAAGGAGAGCTATACATGCCAAAATTAGTTTTTTCTCGTCATGGACTTAGTGAATGGAATGCCTTAAATCAATTTACCGGTTGGGCTGACGTAGATTTAGCACCAGAAGGTGTTGAAGAAGCCATCGAAGGCGGCCGTAAAATCAAAGAAGCTGGAATCGAATTCGATGTAGCCTACACTTCTGTACTAACTCGTGCTATCAAAACATGTAACTTGCTTTTAGAACACTCAGATCAATTATGGGTTCCTCAAATCAAATCTTGGCGTTTGAACGAACGTCATTATGGTAAATTACAAGGTTTAAACAAAAAAGAAACTGCTGAAAAATATGGAGATGACCAAGTACACATCTGGCGTCGTTCTTACGATACTCTTCCTCCATTAATGGAAGCAAATGATGAAGGTTCTGCTGCAAATGATCGTCGTTACGCAATGTTGGATCAACGTGATGTTCCAGGTGGAGAAAACTTAAAAGTAACGCTAGAACGTGCGTTACCATTCTGGCAAGATCAAATCGCGCCTGCTTTATTAGACAACAAAACTGTCTTAGTCGCAGCTCACGGTAATTCTTTACGCGCCTTAGCAAAACACATCGAAGGCATTTCAGATGAAGATATCATGGATCTTGAAATCCCAACAGGTCAACCACTTGTTTATGAATTAAACGATGACCTAACTGTAGCTAAAAAATACTACTTATAAAAAAAAGACCGTTGAAACCTTATCGTTTCAACGGTCTTTTTTTATAGATTTTCTTTCAAGCGTTTAAGCCAATTGGTGATGGCTTCTCGCTGCGTAACAAATTCAAAATCAGACATATTATATTGTACATAGTATTGCTCATCTACAAAACGCACCATGATTGAAGACCTTATCTCTTCTTCCAATGCATCTTTCTGTAATTCTTCACGGTAAAATATCCAACTTGTCGCCAAAACATCAGCAGATTCCTGTAAATCCTTTTGGATAATTTGGCAAATCGTTTCTATTAAATCGATTTGCTCGATATCTTTGAAGTAAGCATACCATAGCGTTCGATTTTCGGAATACGTTTCATCAAACAACTGTTTCACAAGCCCATCCCCTTTTCAAGCCGAAAATTTTGGTTATACAAAGCTAGACTCAGTTAAACATTCACGATAAATCGCCTCAACATCTGATTCAGCTAGTGGAACAAAAGCATCTGTTTTGATGGTGCTGTGCGCCACTGCTTGTTTCGCCATTTCTCCAAATTTTTCCTCATTGATCCCAACAGCTGGTAAAGTCATCGGAATATCGCAAGCTTTAAAGAAATCATATGTTGCTTGAATGCCTTTTTTCGCCGCAAGCATTGGATCGGTCTCAACAATTCCCCAAACATTATGGGCAAACTGAGCAAATCTAGTTACTGTTTGCTCTGAAAGTACATAGTTCATCCAACGCGGTGTCAAAATGGCTAATCCGATTCCATGCGTAATATCATAAAAGGCACTTAGCTCGTGCTCCATCGCATGACACGACCAAACACCATGTTTGCCATTTCTTGTCAATCCATTCAAAGCTAAACTACTCGACCACATCAAATTAGCACGAGCATCGTAATCATTAGGAAAGTCTAGTGCAATTGGACAATTTTTGATAACCGCGCGCATCAGACCTTCTGATACAAAGTCTTGTACGTCCGTTCCTTCGGTTATATTAAAATAGCTTTCAAATAAGTGGCTTAAGATATCGGCAGACCCCGCAGCTGTTTGATACGCCGGTACAGTAAATGTGGTCGTCGGATCTAAAAATGACACTTTTGGCATCATTGCTGGCCCACCCACACCTAATTTTTGGTTTGTTGCTAAGTTTGTGATAACAGCGCCAATATTCATTTCACTACCCGTTGCTGCTAAAGTTAAGATCGTTACAATCGGTAAGGCTTCACCTTGGAAACCTTTGCGTGCTGCTATGACTTCCCAAGGGTCTTCATCACTGTAAAAACCTGCTGCAATCACTTTAGAACAATCGATCGTTGAGCCTCCACCTACAGCTAAAATAACATTAATATCATTTTCGTGACATAAGGCTACACCACGACGGACTGTTTCGATACGAGGATTAGGCTCTACGCCGCTTAATTCAACAATTTTATTGTGATTCTTTTCAAGTAAATTGATTACTTGATCGTACAAACCATTTTTCTTAATACTACCCCCGCCATAAACGAGCAATACATGTTTTCCATAAACATCTATTACATCTGTTAGCTCTGTTGCTAAACGGTCTTTCCCAAAGCGAATATCTGTTGGTACGTAAAATCTAAAATTATCCAATTTTTTTTCCTCCGTTCAAGTTAAGTTTCTTATTACATGATAGTCCATCAAAAAAGAGTGTCAAGAAAACAACCCTTTAATTTCACTCGATAAATCGTAGTATAAAAACAGCTCCGTCTATATACAGGAGCTGTTTTACTAACTATTTTTATTAACTGTTGATTGCTGTTTCTAGACCGACTTCGATCATATCATTGAATGTTGTTTGACGTTCTTCAGCAGTTGTTTCTTCACCTGTTACCAGACTATCACTAACGGTCATGATTGCCAACGCTTGCACATCAAATTTAGCTGCTAAATAATACAACGCTGCAGCTTCCATTTCGATTGCTAAAACGCCTAATTTTCCTAACTCAAAAACGCCATCCATACTGTCTTTATAAAAGACATCATCAGATAAGACATTGCCCACATGAGTAACAAAGCCTTTCTCTTTAGCTGTTGTGTATGATTTCAACAGCAAATCAAAATCAGCGATTTGTGGGAAATCATATTTAGGAAAGTCATTGCGGATCATTGAAGATGGTGTAGCTGCTGCTTGTGCAATCACTAAATCTCTTACATGCACTTTTTCAGAAATCGATCCGCAAGTACCAACACGAATCAATTTTTTCACGTCATAAGAATTGATCAGTTCATGGGCATAAATAGTCGCGGAAGGCATTCCCATACCTGTTCCTTGAACAGAAACGCGTTCACCTTTATACGTACCTGTATAGCCCAACATTCCTCTTACTTGATTGTAGCATACTGGATTTTCTAAAAATGTTTCTGCAATATATTTTGCACGTAACGGATCTCCTGGTAATAAAATTTTATCTGCGATTTCACCTGGTTTTGCTTCGATATGAACGCTCATATTTTTCTCCTTTATACTAACTCTTTTATAGTTCAGCTAATGTTGCTTTGATCAGTTCTTTAAATTGAGATTTGACACGCTCTGTTGTTTCCACAACTTCCGCATGGTTCAAACTGCTTTGCATACCAGCTGCTAAGTTCGTGATACATGAAATCCCTAAGACTTTCAAGCCATTGTGTGCGGCAACAATTACTTCTGAAACAGTCGACATTCCAACTGCATCGGCTCCCATCACACGAGACATGCGGATTTCTGCTGGTGTTTCATAGGTTGGACCAGAATAGCCCATATAAACACCTTCTTGCAACGGTACATTTTGTTCTTTCGCCACTTTTTTAGCAACTTCAAAGTAAGCCGGTGTATAAGCATGACTCATATCTGGGAAACGCGGTCCCATCGCTTCGTCGTTTTCACCGATCAATGGATTATCTCCTGTAAAGTTGATATGATCTGTGATCAACATCAAATTGCCTGGAGTGAAGTTTTCATTCACACCACCAGCGGCATTTGTGACTACGATTGAATGAGCACCCATCGCCGCCATCACACGCACTGGATACGTCACTTTTTGCATCGAATGGCCTTCATAATAATGGAAACGACCTTGCATAGCTAAAACTTTCTTTCCAGAAAGCGTACCGTAAACTAATTTACCCGCATGTCCAACAACCGTTGAAACCGCAAAATGAGGAACTTCTGAAAATGGAATGGCAATGGCATCTTCTACCTCATCAGCTAACTCACCTAAACCAGAGCCCAGAATCAACCCAAAATCAACTTCACCTATGCCTTTTTCTTTTAAAAATGCTGTTGTCTCTTTTAACATCTCACCTAGTTTTGTCATTATTTCTCTCCTATACCAGTTTATTTAAAAAGCTTTCGCCATTTTCTGTTTTTGGAACAGCAAAGTTTTCAGCTACAGTCGCTGAGATATCTGCATAATGACCTTGTGGTAAGCTACCTTGGCCATTCATTTTTTTGCTGTAAACTAATAATGGAACATACTCTCTTGTGTGGTCAGTACCTGGGAAAGTCGGATCATTTCCGTGATCAGCTGTAATCATCAATAAATCGTCCTCTTCCATGGCATCAATGATCTCAGGAAGTCTTAAATCAAAAGCTTCAATTGCGTGAGCATACCCTACTACATCACGACGATGACCATATAACGCGTCAAAATCAACCAAGTTAGTGAAACTCAACCCTTCAAAATCGCGTTTCATCACATTAAGCAATTGATCTACACCATCCATATTGCTTTTCGTACGAACAGAATCAGTGATTCCTTGACCATTGAAAATATCGTTAATTTTCCCAACAGCAATGACTTCTTTTCCATTTTCTTTCAATGAATCAAGCACAGTGTGACCAAAAGGATCTAGCGCGTAGTCATGACGGTTGCTTGTTCTAGTGAAATTCCCTGGCTCTCCAACATAGGGACGAGCGATGATGCGACCGATCATATACGGCTCATCTTTCGTAATATCACGAACATACTGACAAATACGGTATAATTCTTCTAAAGGAATGATCTCTTCATGCGCTGCGATCTGCAACACTGGGTCAGCAGATGTGTAAACGATCAAGTCTCCTGTTTCCATTTGATGTTGACCATAGTCATCAATGACTGCAGTGCCACTGTATGGTTTATTACAAACGATCTTACGCCCTGAAAATTCTTCGATTTGTTTTAATAATTCTTCTGGGAATCCATCTGGAAATACTCGGAAAGGTTTTTGAATATTCAACCCCATAATTTCCCAATGCCCTGTCATCGTGTCTTTCCCAACAGAAATTTCTTCTAATTTAGTTGCATATCCTTTATGATCAGCTACGGCTTCAACATTATGAAGAGGGGCGATTGTTCCTAGACCTAGATTTTCTAAATTAGGAATCGTCAAACCTGCTTCTTTTGCGATATGACCTAATGTATCACTGCCTACATCGCCAAATTTTTCAGCATCAGGTGCTTCTCCGATACCGACTGAATCCATTACAACTAAATGCACACGTTTAAACATAACCATCCTTCTTTCTTTGATATAGTTACTATTGATAAAAAGGGCATGACTTAAGATAACTTCCCATAGCCCGCCCTTTTATACTAACTTTATTTTGATTTGATATAATTTTTCCCAATTGCTTTTGGTCCAGATGCTTTTCCCAGGAAAACGACCAAAACAATGATAGTCAAAACATATGGTGCTGCTTGTAAATAAACAGCTGGAATTGATGAAATAACTGGTAAGTTTGATCCTGCAATACTGATGTTTTGAGCAAAACCGAAGAATAAAGCGGCGCCCATTGCACCTAGTGGATTCCATTTACCAAAAATCATCGCTGCCATTGAAATAAACCCTTGTCCAGCAATCGTTGTGACTGCAAAACGTCCTGCAATCGTTTGAGCAAAGACCGCTCCACCGATTCCGCCTAAAAATCCAGAGATCAAAACGCCTGCATAACGCATTAGATAAACATTAATTCCCAATGTGTCTGCGGCTTGAGGATTTTCACCTACTGAACGAAGACGTAAACCAAAACGGGTTTTAAACAACACAAACCACGAAAGAATCGCAACTAATATCGCTACAAATGCGGGTAAGGTTGTTTGTTTGAAGAACAATTCACCTAAAATTGGAATATCCTTCAAAATGGGAAATGAAAAGTAACCAAATGATTCTGTAATGGTATCTGTTTGACCTTTTCCATAAATTACTTTGATCAAGAAAATCCCTAAAGCTGGCGCCATTAAATTGACTACTGTTCCACTGATGATATGATCTGCTCTTAAATTGATCGTAGCAACTGCATGAAGCAATGAGAACAACATTCCGACCACACCACCGACTAAACAAGCAAGCCAAGGCGTGGCTGCACCAAATGTTTCAGCAAACGTTAAATTAAATACCACTGAACTAAAAGCACCCATAACCATGATACCTTCAAGTCCTACGTTTACAATACCACTGCGCTCAGAAAATGTCCCGCCCAAAGCCGTGAAGACCAAAGGAGTGGAATAAACCAAAGTTTGTGTAATAATCGGCGCTAATACAGCGATTAATGCAATATTCATTAGATTTTTCCTCCTTCTTGACTTGTCGGATCTGATTTTCCAACTAATTCTTCAACTATAGCTACTTCTTTTTTGCTACCTGAAGCTTTTGCCAATAAGAAGCGAATCAAATAGCTGATTGCCACAAAGAAAATGATTGCCGCAATGACAACATCCACTAGTTCGATAGGTACACCCGCACGAAGCGGCATTCCTTGCCCACCTAACTTCAGCACACTGAAGAGGATCGCAGATAAGAATATTCCAACCGAACTTCCTGCTCCCAATAAGGAAATAGCCATTCCGTCAAATCCGATACTCAAAGAAGAACCTTGAACAAAGAAGTTTCCAAATGTTCCTAATCCAAGAACAACGCCTCCAAGACCAGCTAAAGTTCCTGATATAACCATCGACATCACAATAGTTCGTTTACTGCTCATTCCAGCATACTCTGAAGCGAACGGATTCAACCCAACTGAACGGATCTCGTACCCTAATGTCGTTTTCTTCATAAGAAACCAAATCAAAACTAAGAAAATAAGTGCCATAAAAATACCAATGTTCAAACGCGAACCACTACTCAACTCTTTCAAGAAACCGGTTCGTAAACTGGCATTTTCTCCAATTACTTTTGTAACACCTTTATTGGTCATTAAATCTTTTGACATTACATTATTTACGATATGCGTACTTGTATAAAGAAAAACATAATTCAACATAATCGTAACGATTACTTCACTTGTACCAAAGAACGCACGCAACAACCCTGGAATCGCAGCAGCCATAGCTCCGGCTAACGCACCTGCAAGTACAGCTACAGGTAGAACAACCATACGAGGCGCATCTGGCATAGAAAGGGCTACCCAAATACTTGTTACCCAACCGCACAATGCTTGGCCTGAAAGACCAATATTAAAGAATCCAGCTGAATTTGCTACGGCAAATCCTAACGCGGTAAAAATCAAGGGTCCTGCTGTTACAAAAATTTCACCGATACTTTTTGGACTTTGAAAAGCAGTCTTAAGCATCGCTTGATAACCAGTGATTGGATCTTGACCTGAAATTAGCATAATAATTGCACCAAGAATAAAACCCATCAATACTGATAAAATAGGAACCAAAATATTCCGTAGTCTTTCTGATCGATTATTCAACTGCCTCACCTGCCTCTTGACTTAATTCTCTTCTCGCTTCTTCTAATGAATAACCCGCCATCAACAAGCCTAATTCATTTTCACTTGTTTCCTTAGGATCAACGATTCCGACGATTTTCCCAGCATGAATGACTGCAATACGGTCAGAAACATTTAAAATTTCATCTAATTCAAAACTAACGACCAATACCGCTTTGTCTTTATCTCGTTGTTCAATTAAACGTTTGTGGATGTATTCGATAGCCCCTACATCCAGTCCACGCGTTGGTTGAGAGACAATCAACAAATCAGGATTACGATCGATTTCTCGTGCAATGATTGCTTTTTGTTGATTCCCGCCTGACAATGCTTTAGCAGGAACTAATTCATTTACTGTCCGCACATCGTATTCTTCTATTAATCTACGTGCGTATGAATTGATTTGATTATAATTTAAAACGCCAGTGTTACTTAATGGCTTTTTATAGTAAGTTTGTAACGCAATATTTTCTGCCAAAGTCATATCCAGGATCAAGCCATACTTATGGCGGTCTTCTGGGACATGTCCGACACCAGCTTCTGTAATTGCACGAGGGCGTTTATTTGTGATTGCCTCTCCTCTTAATTCAACTGATCCGCTTTCAGCTTTGCGTAATCCAGTTAGCGCTTGAATCAATTCTGTTTGGCCGTTACCATCGATTCCTGCAATACCAACTACTTCCCCGGCTCTTACATCCAGACTAAGACCTTTCACAGCGTCTAATCCTCGGCTTTCTTTGACAACCAAATCTTTGATTGAAAGAACGACTTCTTTAGGATCAGCTGCTTTCTTTTCTGTTTTGAATGAAACTGAGCGTCCTACCATCATATCGGCTAATTGTTGTGATGAGACATCTTTGACATTCACAGTGTCGATACTTTGACCGCGGCGAATAACCGTACAACGATCAGCTACTTTTTTGATTTCATCTAATTTGTGCGTGATCAAAATGATTGATTTTCCTTCTTGAACAAGTCCACGCATAATTTCGATCAATTCATCGATTTCTTGAGGTGTTAAAACAGCTGTTGGTTCATCAAAAATTAGAACATCTGCGCCACGATACAACGTTTTCAAAATTTCAACTCGTTGTTGCGCACCAACAGAGATATCACGAATATACGCACTCGGGTCAACAGATAACCCGTACTGTTCAGAAACTCGTTTGATTTCTGCTGTTGCTTTTTTGCGATCCAATACACCAGCATTCGTTGGTTCACTTCCAAGAATAATGTTTTCTGTTACCGTAAAAGCGTCTACCAACATAAAGTGTTGATGGACCATTCCAATCCCTAAACGATTTGCTGCAGTTGGTCCATTGATCGATACTTTTGAACCATTCATAAAGATTTCACCCGATGTCGGTTCTAATAAACCAGATAAAATATTCATCAAGGTAGATTTACCTGCACCATTTTCTCCAAGCAAAGCATGGATTTCACCAGGCCGGACAGTTAAGTTGATATTGTCATTGGCTTTAAATGTCCCAAATTGCTTAGTGATATTGCGCATCTCAATTACAAAGTTTTCCTGAGCCACATTTTTCACATCCTAACGATTTAATCACAAAACTTACATCATCTATTAATACGGTACTCTTAAAAAATTAAAGTAGCTTTTAGGCTCTTAAAGAAAGAAAATGAGTTGTTTGATCATTCGTTTTCTTTCTTTAAAGGCTTAATAAAACCTTAGCGCTGCTACAAACGCAGCGCTAAGCAGAAAAATCTATTCTTTTACGTCTTTTGGTACTTCTGGAACAGTGATTTTTTCAGCAATGATTTCTTCTTTCGCTGCATCAACAGCTTTTTGTGCTTCTTCTGACAAGTATCCTTTTGTCAAATCAACACCGCCGTCTTTCAAACCATAAACTAAGTGTTCGCCACCAGGGAATTTATCTTCTAGTGCACGATTAGAGATATCTTGTACCGCAGCGCCTACGCCCTTAAGAGTTGATGTTAAAGTAAAGTTATCTTCTTTACCATCTTTAGTTTTGTATTTACCTTCTTTGTCTTGGTCACTATCTACACCAATAACCCAAACTTTATCTTTTGAACCAGTTTCATTCAAGTCTTTTGCTTCTTGGAACACACCTTGACCTGTACCGCCTGAAGCGTGGAAAATGATGTCTGCGCCTTTTTGATACATAGAAGCAGCTAACGCTTTCCCTTTAGCAGGATCTCCAAAGGAAGCAGCATATTCGATTTCAACTTTGATATCTTTGTTCAATTTTTTCGCTGTGTCAATTACACCTTGATGGAATCCAGCTTCAAAACGGTCGATAACCGCTCCTTCTTCACCACCGATAAAACCTACAGTGTTTGTTTTGGTAGTATGGGCAGCTGCTACACCAGCTAAGTATGAAGCTTCTTGGTCTTTAAATGTTGCAGATACTACGTTATCTTTTCCTTCAATGACACTATCAATGATACCGAATTGTGTATCTGAATTTGCATCAGCTGCAGTACCGATTGAATCAGCTAATAGATAACCAATACCAAAGACTGTTTTAAATCCGTTAGAAACGGCTGTATCAATATTTGTTACGTATTCTGAAGCATCGTTTGATTGAATATAATCAAATCCTTCTGCTCCTTTTTTCAAATCATGTTCTTTCCCCCAAGCTTGCAAACCTTCCCAAGCTGATTGGTTGAACGAGCGGTCATCTACCCCGCCGATATCAGTAACGATAACAACGCTGTGATCTGCGTCCCCACCTGCTGATTTTCCATCTGTTGAATCTTTTTTACCCCCGCCACATGCCGCTAACGCAAGTGTTAATGCCAGTGCAGTCAAGCCAAAACCAAATAATTTTGCTTTTTTCATCTCTGTAAAGCCCCCTAAAATAGTTTTATATTTTCAACAGCCGGATGACTGAATGAAACAAGATAATAATGAAACAACTCTCTCTTCGTTCTTCTTGTACTTTTCAACATCAAATCACTTTGTTCTTTGTGTTTCCAAGCAAAGCGGAATGAACCGCTCAGACCTCGAACAACCGAAGTAGGTACCTTTTTACATCAACTCTTTTTATCCGTTGTGTATCAAGGCAATTAGGAAAATATAGAAAGATGTTTTTTTATCTTTCTAGCATTTTGTCTATTTGTTGAGAGGTTTGGTTCATGTAGCTAGATCTCATAAATCTTTTTCTGTAAATGCATAGGGCAACAACTCGCCCACAGTCATTTCTTTGACCACACCATGTTCACCAACTAATGTGACCGGCATTTCAGGCGCGCAAAATTCAGCCATCACTTGGCGGCATGCACCACATGGAGAGATTGGCTCAGGCGTATTTCCCGCAATCACTAAATGCTGAAACTCTCGTTCACCTTCGGAAACAGCTTTGAAGATTGCTGTCCGTTCTGCGCAATTGGTCAATCCATATGAAGCATTTTCAATATTGACTCCTTGATAAGTTTTTCCCTCTTTGGTAATCAAGCACGCTCCCACTGGAAAGTGAGAATACGGCACATACGCTTTTGTTAATGCATCATCTGCGATAGCTAACCATTCTTGTTTTGCTGTCATTTGTCCGCCGCTTTCTTCTTTAAATTAATAACCTGCTCCAGTTGAGCCTTCCATGATTGCAACGCCTGCACTTGTGCCGATACGTGTAGCTCCTGCATCGATCATTGCTTGGGCTTCTTCTTCATTATGAATACCACCAGAGGCTTTGACACCCATATCTGGTCCTACTGTTTCACGCATTAATTTAACGTCTGCAACTGTAGCTCCACCCGTTGAAAAACCAGTAGATGTTTTAACAAAATCAGCACCGGCTTCTTTAGCAAGCTCACAAACCTTGATTTTTTCTTCGTCTGTTAGTAACGCTGTCTCGATGATTACTTTCACTAAGGCTTTACCTTTAGCAGCATCAACAACGGCTTGAATATCCTTCAAAACTTTTTTATATTGCTTAGATTTAAGGGCGCCTACATTGATAACCATATCGACTTCTGTTGCACCATTATTGATTGCATCTGTTGCTTCATAGGCTTTTACTTCTGATGTATTCGCACCTAAAGGAAAACCAATTACTGTACAAACATCAACAGATGTTCCTGCTAAGTGTTCTTTTGCTAAAGCAACCCAACATGGATTGATACAAACCGAAAAGAATTCATATTTTTTAGCTTCTTCAATAATTCGTAAAACATCCTCTTCCTTCGCATCTGCTTTTAAAATAGTGTGGTCAATCATTTGATTTAATTCCATTATTTTTTACACATCCTTTATGCTGTTATTATATCATGAATCAGCTCAGGTTCAGTGCCAGAACTGCCGATTTCAATATTTTTATATAAAAGTTCTTTTACGTTCTCGATTGATTCTGAATTGGAATAAATAGTGAGTAGCGATTCACCAGATTTCACTGGCATACCGACTTTTTTGTGCAGCTTAAGTCCTACCGCATGATCGATTTCGTCTTCTTTCGTTGCTCTACCTGCACCTAGCAACATCGCTGCGATGCCGATTTCATTTGCTACGAGTTTTTGAACCACACCAGCTGTTTTAGCTGGTAACTCTATTTGATATTTGGCTGTTAATAAACGTTCTGGATGGTCGATGATACTGTCATCTCCGCCTTGATTGCGAATCATTTCTCGGAATTTGTCTAATGCTTTGCCTGATTCTAACGCCTCTTTTAGCATCTCACGAGCTTCATCTAACGTATCCGCTTTTTTC
This sequence comes from Enterococcus sp. AMC1252, assembly GCF_058216515.1. Taxonomy (NCBI): domain Bacteria; kingdom Bacillati; phylum Bacillota; class Bacilli; order Lactobacillales; family Enterococcaceae; genus Enterococcus; species Enterococcus sp. AMC1252. The sequence continues at coordinate 422,429 of NZ_CM177097.1, read as the reverse complement.
GCTAGGACGACCATCTGACTACCTAAGATATAACACATTTCCAACAAGTCTTCCGGTCCTTTGCCTTGCAGTGTTTCGATTGCTTCAACAACTTCTAAGCTATTGCCGATCGCTTCACCTAAGGGTTGGGACATATCAGAAATCACTGCCATCGTTTGACGATTAGCTAAACGTCCGATCCGAACCATTGTTTCTGCTAAGCGACGTGCTTCATCGATATTTTTCATAAAAGCACCTTCGCCAGTCGTTACATCCAATACGATTGCATCCGCACCCGCTGCTATCTTTTTGCTCATGATAGAACTTGCGATCAATGGAATAGAGTTGACAGTAGCTGTAACATCACGCAACGCGTATAATTTTTTATCCGCTGGTGCTAAATCACCAGATTGTCCGATCACTGCTACATGACTTTCGTTTACCAAACGAATGAATTCTTCATCTGGTATTTCTACATGAAATCCTGGGATTGCTTCTAACTTATCAAGCGTACCGCCTGTATAGCCCAGTCCTCTACCAGACATTTTAGCAACACTAGCACCCACACTTGCAACAAGCGGCGCTAAAATCAAGGTTGTTGTATCACCAACACCACCCGTAGAATGCTTATCTACTTTAATGCCTTGAATTGATGAAAGGTCGATCATTTCACCTGAATTAGCCATTGCCAATGTTAATGTCGTGATTTCTTCATCTGTCATGTCTTTGTAAAAGACAGTCATCAAAAAGGCACTCATCTGATAATCCGGAATATCACCTTTTGTATAACCCGAAATAATGAATTGAATTTCTGCTTCTGTTAAGACCTGTCCATCACGTTTTTTCTCGATCAAATCTACCATTCTCATGCTTTTTTTCCTCCGAATCAATCCCCAAGGATGTATTATACACTAAAATCGTTCAGGTTAAAACCTTTTAGTAAAACAGTTTACTAACGCTTACATAATTTGAAAACGCTTATAACACGAACATTAAATCAAATCGACCAGATTGTCAATCGATTTCGTACTATTTCTTAAAATAAATGTTGTATCGAAGATTTTATTCGGGATTTTTTTGTTGGGATCATTGATCGATTCCACTAAAAATTGTGCAGCATAAAACCCAATATCAAAACTTGGCTGATAAACAGTTGTTAACCCAGGTACTAAATATTCCGAAATTTCCAATCCATCAAATCCGATAACAGAAATATCCTCTGGAATTTTCTTGCCTGATTCTTCAATTGCTTGATAAGCCCCCATCGCCATTTCGTCATTTCCACAAAAAATAGCTGTGATTTTTGGATTCTTCAATACGTTTTTGGCCGCCATGTATCCACCGCCTAAATTCAAATCACCACTGCTCATATACGCTTCTCTCACCGGGATTCCATGATCTTTTAGCGCATGCTGGTAGGCTGTTACCCTTTCCGTTAGCTGATAATAACCATCATTTTCTTTCAGCATTGCAATGTGTCTATGTCCTTGCTCAATCAAAGAACAAACCGCTTGGTAAGCGCCCTCATATTCTTTTACAATTAAACGACCATTTTCTCGAGGGTTGATACCACGATCGACAAGGATCACTGGAACTTTTCGTTTACTTTTATTCCTCAAGATATGATCCACCGGTAAAATATTTGGTGTCGCGAAAATAATCCCATCAACTGAGCGATGAATCAGTTCAGTAACATATTGCGTTGCCTTGTCTTCATCGTGCTTAGAATTACACAACAAGATCATATAACCTAATGAATTTAAATACGTTTCTACACCTTCGATGACTTTAGCAAAGAAAAAATCCGTTACATCTGGAACAACCATCCCGATCGTTTTCGAATGACGAGTGATGATATTGGAGGCAAAATAATCTGGCTTGTAATCAAATTCCTCTACTACTGACAAGACTTTATTTCTAGTTTTCTCACTAAAGCGGCTACCTTTGTTATTGATGATTTGAGACACTGTTGTGACAGATACACCCGCCATATCTGCAATTTCCTTAATAGTCAATTTCATATTTTATTCTCCCTTTATTGACAAGTCCTACCAACCTTGTCAACGTTTTCAAAATACGTATCGAATGATCCTAGTTTATCAGAATTCGATAGAATAAAATAGCTTAAGCAAATATTTTACAAAATTCAGCACAAAAACCGTCTGCTACTTCACTTTCACAGACTGCTTTTGTTTTACCAATTGTTCGTCAGCATCAATAACCCAGGAATCCAACATGTAACGACTCCTTCAAAAATCGCAAAATACAGGACTGGTTTACCGATTTCTTTTTTCAAAACATATTCAACAAAACCAGTCATCCATAAAATCCCCCATGACAACCAAATCAACGCAAAACGCCAGTCACCATCTACCGTATACGAAATATAGGCTGCAGGAATCGTGTTCACTGCTACGAACAAAGCAAATATTCCGTAAATACGCATGTCTAAATCAAACACATAAATCAAGCCAACCATCAAATAAGTAAAGGCAAACAAATAGCCCGTGCCAGCATCATAATAAGCTCCTTTAAACAAGTAAATCGTATTGATAATAAAAGACAAGCTTCCTGTAAGCAAGTTAATCAAGCCTGTAGATTTTTTATCCACTCCTGCTAAGCCACAATAACCATTACTGATCAGTGTGATCGCTACAAATAATAGTCCTACTCCTAACAAAATAGCCCCTCCAATAACTGATTAAATAACTAATTTTCTACTGGACTATTTTACTTTAAATCAGCTAAAAAAACTACTCCTAATTCCAGCTTACTCTCCCTCTTATTGACAGAGCTCACTCAGCATGTTAAAGTCTTCAAAATACTTATCAACGAGACCGATAGCGTTAAAACAAATGAGAGGATGATATTGTGAAACGAGAGCAAGTTAAGAAACTACCAAAAATAGAGCTACATTGCCATTTAGATGGTTCTATACGCCCAGAGACCTTACGGAAAATAGCAGAACCTCAAGGCGTTTCTTTACCTGCTGACAATGAGCAGTTAAAAGAACTATTAGTTGCACCTATTGATTGCCAAAACTTAAATGATTACTTAGAGCGTTTTGATTTAGTCTTATCCTGCCTACAAACCGAAGCAGCCTTAACGGCTGCTGCATTTGATGTTATCAGTCAAGCAGCAGAAGAACATATCCAGTACATCGAAGTCCGTTTTGCGCCTTCTCTCCACACTGAAAAAGGACTTTCTTTGCCTAAGGTAATAAAGGCTGTGTTAGCAGGACTTGATCAAGGGCAACAACGTTTCGGCGTAAAAAGTAACGCACTGTTATGCGGCATGCGGCACGAAGAATCAGCAGCTATCGAAAAAATTGTCCAATTGGCTGAAGAATTCAAAACAGATGGCATCGTAGGCTTTGATCTCGCTGGAAATGAATCAGATTTCCCACCTTATACTTTTGAAGAAACGCTAGGATTAGTCAACCAATTGACGATCCCTTTAACCCTTCATGCAGGCGAATGTGGTTGCGGAAAAAATGTTGCCGACGCCATTCATTTAGGCGCTAAACGAATTGGGCATGGCATCGCTGTAAAAGATACACCTGAATATTTTTCTTTGTTACGAGATAAAAATATTTTGATCGAAATGTGCCCTACCAGTAATTTTCAAACGAAGACAGTCACTAAATTAGCAGATTATCCTTTCCAAACATTTATTGACGCTGGCATCAATGTCTGTATCAACACTGATAATCGAACCGTTTCTAACACAACGCTAACGGATGAATATATGAAACTTCACGAATGGTACGGCATCACTTATGCAGATATGGAGTCATTGAATCATAACGCAGTTAATGGCGCTTTTATCTCTGACAGTGAAAAACAAATTCTTCATGAACAATTAACAACTAGCTATCAACTTTAATTCAATAACACCACTTCAAAAAGGCAAAATGACTTTCGAATCGTTCATTTTGCCTTTTTCTATATCAATTAAATCCCTTAAACTTTACTGTTTGATAATCCCTGTTTGATCCACTCCAATGATCTGCCAATCATAAATTCTAGCGGTCTTTCCATTTTGTTCCGCTTTTTCTAAAGACAATTTGACATATCTCGCTTCAATCAAACTGATGGCATCTTGGCTATTATCTGCTGTATTTCCTCGATGTTGAACGACAGTTGTCCAATTACTACCATCATGGCTCACAGAAATGTCATAATCTCTCGTATTCCACTCTGGACTTTCACCACCTGCGCCAGCATGAAAAAGCTCAAATCCGGAAATTGTCTTCTCCGCTCCCAAATCCGCGATCATCCACGGCTTCTCACTCCCATTATCACACCATTTTGTTTTTATATCTCCATCCAGCGCAAAACGATAACTTTCACGCTCATTCGTATAGCCTGAACCTTGAGTAGCGGTCGTCCCTTGTAAAGTAGCCAAATTTTCTATTTTGATTCCGGCATTTTGATCATAAACATAGAGATAATTTTCTTTGACAACCTCCGTTTCACCTGATGCATTTACTGCAACTGCTTTGACTGTATAAACACCAGGTTTTGCAAAAGAGAATGTCGCCTCTTTACCAGAAACCGTTTGTGGCGTTGCGCCAATCACTTCCCAATTGACCATTTCTGTCGATTTAGAAACATCAGCGGATAATGTTAACGTTTCGCCTACTGATAGCAATGTACTACTAGCATTGATCGTTATTTCTGGTTTTTTCAATGTTTCAAACGTGTAAACTGCGGCAGCTCCTTTCCTTTGGTCTTCTCGACCATATTGATCGACTGGTATCACTTGATAGTTGGCCGTATCAGCTGTTCGTTCTTGATTCAATAATGTATACGAGGTATTGGCTGTTTCACCTTCAAACTGCCATTGCCCCGCAACTTCCCGATAAATACGGTAAGATGCTGTATTTTTACCTTTCGTTTCCCAGTTCATTCGAATACTTTCAGTCAAATCATCTACAATCGTTTTACCAGAAAACGTCAGATTGCTGACAGGACTAATTAGTGTTGATTTTTCTTTACCCATTCTTAATTGACCTAAATAGATCGAAGCCGTTTCGGTCTGAGCGTTTTGCACATTCAAACCAATTGCTGTGATTGTTTGGCAAACTGCTGGTTTGAGTGAGTAAGTCGTTTGCACCCAGCCGTTTTCTAGAGGTTGTTGCGTTCCTTGAATAATCAGAGGATTTTCTTTTCCTTGTACTTCTAAAACTAGAGAGGTTTCACCTGCCCCTTTCGTTACGATCGATGCTGTTTCCGAAGCACTCGCTTTCACTTTCGCAGCATATAATTTGATAAATGTTTTCTTATCTGCTGTCACTGGTCCAGTTAATTTGATAGAAGAGCCGCCGTTAAATGCTTCTTCATAACTAATTGCTGCGTTTAATTGGTTGCCTTCTTCATTATCAATAACCCAACGATATGTCGGCATTACATCTTGAATACTTCGGTTATTAAAGGTTCCCTCTTTGACCTTTGTGCCATTTCTGTAAAAAGCATCCCCATTTCCTACGTTAAAATTCGTTAAAAATGGTAATTTCGTAACTGGCGTTTTTTCTACATAATAACGTGATACTCCTTGCCATTCATTTTTAGGGCTTTCTACTGCACGAGGATCTCCCTGTGGATTTATCCATAGCAGTTTTTCATTTTCCCAATACTGATCAATATCATACTGCCCCCCATCTCGCAAGGTCCAATCTGGGCAATAAAGACCTAAAGAAACCAATGATTTTCCATCTTCGCCTAAAATACTACTTGGTTTACGTCTGCTATTCACCCCATTTGCCTGCACATCGATTCCAGCAAAAAGATCATAAGGACTGCGCTTCAATTGAGTTGCTTTTTCATTGGATGACTTAAGACCTTGCCAGCGAAAATCAATAAACATCTTATCCGAAACACGTTTTTTCCCCTCTTGAAAATAGCCTTGATTTGTCTCATTGAGTGCGCCTTGCCAAGCTACAGCACCACTTGGGATCATAGAATCATACCAAATAATTTGCTGATTCTTCGGTTTTCGTGCTTGTAAATAACTCATAAATTCTTTCATGCCACTAGCTGTTTGTGCATCAACGTTGGTTTCTTGATTAATGAACCATCCATCAAAGCCATACGCTTGAGACATCTCCAACAACTTATCTGCCATCGGAAATCTTCCTTTTTGATCCTTTTGAACGAATTGTTCTACCCATTCACTCTTTCCGCCATAAGCTTCAGGTGGGAAAAAGACCGTTCCAACAACAGGCACACCATTTCTATGCGCTGAATCGGTCACATCACCACTCGGCGGAACAATGATCCCTTCACCAGATGAGCCCGCCCATGCAACTAACGTATCTACATATTGCCAATTCGTAAAATTATAGACTGCTTTATCTGTTCCACCTTGTGAGGGCGTTCCTTTCGTATGCCGATTCACGATTGCGATTGACAATACTTTTGCCTCTGTACTTTGATCTGCGTTTGATTTTTTTCCTTGAACTCGAGCAGCTAGAGGAACTTTGGAAACATTAAACGGTGCATCCGGATCACTTTTAGGACTCCAATTTAGCAACGTCTCAGGAAATAAGGCTGTTGATTCCGGTATTTGCTCAAACACCGGGATACCACTTTCCTGATTACTTCCCAATTCAGATGACTCTGCATAAACAGTTGACCCAAGCGCCAGATTCGCTCCTGTCACAAGAGCAAGTACTGCCGCCGAACAATAACACACACTTCTCCACGTTTTTCTTTTCACTGAATGAACCTCCTTAAGTTAGTTGCCCTAATTTCAGCATTATTCATTCCCACACAAAATGTTAACGCTTTCTTTCTGTTTTATAAATAGATAAACTATAGCTTTTATATCAAATAGTATAGGTTTATTTCAGGTTAAATCGTTAAAAACAGCTGAAACATCAAGCTTTACACTCTCCGCCTCAGCTGTCACATTAATTGATTTTGTAAAAGTGAAAAGAGAATCCTTCCATTAACTTTATGAGATCGGTTATGATTTCCTCTTCCTCTTTGGCTTTCGGTTTATCACACCAGACTGCTAGAGCAGCTCCTTTAACTTGTTGTCGACACGTCGGGGAAACCAGCTGGTTTGAAGCAAATAAATCTGGTTGCCACTGTTCTTTTATTTTTTCTGCCGTAGGATACGTATAACCTGCATTCTCACCAAGTACGTAGTAAAGGTAATTATCATTGAAATTAATGACGGTGTAGCCTTCGTCTAAAAACGTTTGAACAGGTGCCATTTCTTCTTGCCATTTCGTCCAATACGTAATTTCAACATTTTTTGTTAGTCTAGAGCTTTGACCATTTCTAAAAAATGCATCATTCCAAACTCTAGGAGTAAATCCATGATTCCCAACAAAATCAGCTATGGTGTTGACATAGTCTTCATATTTATTTACGCCTTCATCTTTCAACGCAGGATACCGCTCCATTTGATTAAACTCAACAAACTCATCTCCACCAATATGGAAATAACGACTATCAGAAAACAACTGCAGATACTCTTCGTATAGCGAGAGTATAAATAGCACCGCTTGTTGATTTGTAATATCTAAGGCTGACGGGATTTTTCTGACCTTCCCCTCTTCTTCTATGGACAATTGCCATTCCGGATATTTTTTTAATACATGTTCCATATGCCCTGGTGTATCAATATCAGGAATAATTTCAATCGATAGATAGGCCGCATAGCGAATTAGCTCTTCCACATCACCGATTGATAGGAATTCATCTGAAACAAGGTTGGGATAGTTTATTGACTCGATTCGAAATCCACTATTTTCAGAAAAATGCAATTGCAGAAAGTTACAGCCATACAGAGCCATCGCTTCTAAAAGACGGTGTAGTCCTGCAGGCGAAAAGTATTTTCTGCCAATATCCAGCATAACAATTCGTTCTGATACACTCTCGGAGAATTTTCCAGATGTGAGTTCAGCTCCTGTTTTTAACAACTTCGCTAAATACATAACACCACGAAACGCGGTCAATCGACTATCCGCCTGTATCACAATATGTTCAACTGTATCTACAACAAACGTATTCTTCAACTCTGATGAAAAATCGACGAAAATATCAGCTTCCTCGACATTTTTTACAAAACTGATTTTTTTGTTTAGCAACCGTAAGTATAAATAAGCGATTCTCTCCTGCTCTGACTCAAAAGTCTGATCCATATAAAAACAGATAGTTTGTAAATTGAATAAACTAGTCACTGTACGTTGTTTCACACCAAACCACTATGTTCCTTTGCTAACAACAAGCATCCCATCGTCCCGCTGTTGTCACCTAATCCACAACCAACAATATACTCCTCTAAAGCAGGTAGCGAAACGTAACCACCTAATTGTTGTTCTAGCGATTCACGTATTTTTGGGAAAAGATGTGCTTGCTTCATTACTCCACCGCCTAAGATAATTTTTTCTGGTGAAAGGACTAATGTATAATTCATCAAAGCTTGCGCTAGATAAAAAGCTTCAATTGCCCAAGCATCGTGATCCACTTCCAACAATTGTCCTTTAATTCCCGTCCTTTTTTCTAAGGCAGGTCCAGCAGCCAATCCTTCCAAACAATTATCATGATAGGGACATACACATTCCAAGGTATCATTCGGATAACGCTGAACAGTAATATGTCCCATCTCTGGATGGCTAAACCCTTGCAAAACAGCACCATTTACAACGGCACCACCGCCAATCCCTGTCCCTACAGTCAGATAGATACAGCTTTTCGTTCCTTTTCCTGCACCAAAATGAATTTCACCGTAAGCAGCCGCATTTACGTCAGTAGTCCAAGCAATCGGAATAGCATAACGTGCTTTTAACGCTCCTAAAAGATCCATATTTGTCCAACCTTTTTTGGGCGTAGAGGTAATATAGCCGTATGTTTTCGATTTACGATTGACATCGATTGGGCCAAATGAGCCTACTCCGAGCGCTTTTAGCTGATATCTATCAAAAAAATCAAAAACTTGATTTAAGGTTTCTTCCGGTAATGTCGTAGGCAAACTGATTCTATCAATGACCTGTAAGTCTTCATCCGCAACGGCACAGACAAATTTTGTTCCACCCGCTTCGATTGATCCATAGTACTCCATCAAAATCATCTCTCCTTCTTATCGGTCAAACCCAATTGTCCGAATTTCATAAGCATTTAGACTGTTTGCTACTTTTTCAGATTGTTTCACTTCTAGCAAGTTTAATAAACAAGGACTTTCACCAGTGCTTTTTGCTATCTCAACTTCATCAGGCTTGTCACTCATATTGAACCCTCTCACAACAAGCGCTTGATTCTCTTCACTATTTTTCATTGCCGTTACTGCAAACATTGCACCTTCAACGGTTAAATAAACATCTTTTACTTTTAAATGGCCTGCATGATTCGTTGTTTGTTTGACACTAAAAGGAATTTGGGCTGCATATGCTCGTTTGTACGTATCATATCGATCAGTCGCTTCTCCGTGAAAATCAATGCCATATTTAAACGTATGTTGTCCTATGCATTGCGCTTCTGGCGTTGGGAAATAACCCCAATCACCCATTTCGCCAACGGCTCTTAACAGCGTTAGTGCAATTGTATTGGTTTCGGGTAAAATCTCATATTCATTCAAACCAAAATTTGAAACAGTCACTCCTGCCTCATCATCGTGAATATTAACGAATGCATGCTGATGTTGAGGATTGGTTGGATTCTCCCAACTTTTACTAACTCGGTTTGGTCGTGTAACGACTTCATAGATACTATCCGCTTCATGTGTATCTGTTTTTATACCAGTTGGAAATAGTATCCGCAAGCGATGATCTTTCATTTGGTTATTTAAAGTTGTTTCAAAAGACAAGCGAGGAGAATCTTTTTCCATCGTTACGACTGTTTCGATTGTCAATTCTTTTAGTTCTGATGAACGCTTCGCATTTCTATAACGAAAATCAACGACAGCTTTTTGTTCTTGTTCTAATAAGTCTTCGGCAGATTCAGGGATCATCATACGTTGGATGATCTTGACTTGCACCATGAAAGACTCATCTTTCACAATAGAAATTTCTGCTGGAAGCCCACTAGATAAGAGCGGTGTTGTGTCTTCTGGTTGTTTAAAAATGTATTCATTCCCTATGTCGCCTGTATCTTCGATCGTCAGTAATTTAGTATATTTTCTACCAGACAGTTTATCCAACACCTCTAGTGTCCCATCCCCGTTAATCATTACGTGTAAGCAACCATTTTCCAATACACTGTTTTCTGCATTTACAATCATCGAGTCTAATTTCACTACTGGTGTTTTTGTTTCTTGTAATGCAAAAGAGTTCCAAGAAAAGGCTGGCATGTTAGTTATCGGCAGCTCCACTTCCACATACTTAGCCATATATGGCACCCTGAAACGATCTTTCGGCAGGTCATAGCCAAAGCTAACTTCAGGATTTGAAATTAGAGCTGGTACTACTAGACCTTCCGAATCAATCACTTCAAATGTTGGCGTCTGGCTTTCTGCAAGTTCTTCCCACAACTCATGAGGAATCCCTTCTTTAAAAGGTTTCCTTTCGATTTCTACTTTTATTTTTGTGTTTTCTGATTTTTGATATCCCGATGTGTTAAATACAACAAACGGATAACTCCTATCAGCGAATTGTTTTGTATCGACTGCCTCAACTAGATGAGTCAATGCTTCTTCAGCCAAAAATTTTCCGACTTCATTTGCTTTTTCAAAACGCGGAATCATTTCACGATGTACTTCATCGACTGAACATCCACAGATGCTATCATGAGGATGATTTTGTAACAATAATTTCCATACATAATCCAGTTGATCGTGCGGGTAGCTTTGTGTGAGTTCATACGCCATTGCTGCTAATGGTTCTGTCACATTTTCCAATTGACGCTCCACAGTTGTGTTCCATTGTTTTAAATAAACTCTTGCTGACGCCGTGTTCGCTAAAGTAAACCAACCATCTGTCTCTTGGCTCGTTAATTCTCCTTGAACCGTTCCCACTTTATCTGGTAAATCTTGACGCATTTGTTTTAAGTAGTCATCAAAGTTTGAGTGAATAAATTCGTACTCAGGAAACAGCTCATTTGCTAAGGCAATTGCTTTTGTAATGTCTTTTTGGACTGGTTGATGATCGACACCATTCATCATTAGTAAGTGACTCGTAGAAGCAAATTTTTCTGCTTCAGCTAGTTTTTGGTTCCAGAAGGCAAGAGCCGCTTCTCTTTCAGCAGGTATTTCGTTACCATTACTGTACCAATTAGCAAATAATAACCCTAAAATAGTACTACCATCTGGCCCTTGCCACCACATTTCTGAATACTGTGATGTATAATTCTCATCCTCTAAGACTTCATTGTTAAAGCCAACGGGTTTCACTCCTCGACCGAAAGCCGATGCGTCTAAATCAGCTTGTTTCATCATTTGTGGCGTTTGGCCCATATTACCAAACGTATCTGGGAAATATCCTAACTTAACTTTTGGCCCCCACTTTTCACTTTCTTTTTTACCGATCAACATGTTTCGCACATTCGATTCAGCGCTGATCAAAAAATCATCTTGCAAGATATAAAAGGGCCCAATTCGCAATTTTCCATCCGTAATCGCCTTTTGGACTGCAGATTTCTGTTCTGGTCTAACTTGTAAGTAATCGTCTAAAATAATCGTTTGACCATCTAAATGAAAACTATCAAAAGCAGGATCTGTCTCAATCAATTCTAACACATCATCCATCAGCTCAACTAAGCGCATATGATGCTGCTCATACGGCATGTACCACTCACGATCCCAATGAGAATGCGAGATGATATACACTTTTTTCTTCATGATTTTACGCTCCATTCTATTCTTTTTATCGTTCTACTCGAATATCAAAATAATCCATCACTAGTTCACAAAACATCATATTGGCCCAAGAGAACCATTCACGCGTATAATTTTCCGGATTATCTACATCAAATCCTTCATGCATTAGGTGAGTTCCTCCATCATTGGCTACTAAAGAATTTAAGATTCGTTCTTTTTCTGACTTATTTTTTGACGTCATGCCTTCCATAGCCAGCGCAATCGGCCAAATATAGTTTTCCGGCGTATGCGAACTACCGATTCCTTTAGCATATTTCCCTTCATAAAAATAAGGATTTTCTTTACTTAAAATTGTTTTGCGCGTTGCTTGATAGGTTGAATCATCAACGCTTGTATACCCTAGATAAGGTGCCGCAAGTAAATTAGGAATATTGCTATCATCCATAATACTAGCATTGCCTAAACCATCCACTTCGTAAGCGTAGATAGCTTCCCCAGATTGATTATCCGTTTTCCCAAATTGTTGAATCCCGGCATCGATTTCTTTTCTAAGGGAGGACGCTTGATCCACGATTTCTAGATCAGATAGAATTTCGGAAAAAATCTCTTCGATGTAACCTAAGATAACTACTGCAAACATGTTCGAAGGAACTAGATAACCGTACCGACAGGCATCATCACTTGGACGAAATCCAGACCAGGTCATTCCTGTTTTACTGACCTCACTGCCTCGACCGTTATTTGGGAGCGTATCTTCTAAACGTGTGGTATCCCGTTCAAATGTATAAACTGAATTTTGATGTTCTTGTTCCGTTTTAAAGACAGTCAAAATCTTTTTCACGCCTGCTACAAAATTCTCATCAAACTGCTTCTTGCAACCCGTATTTTTAAATAGCAAGTAGGCTAGCTGAACGGGGTAACAGAGTGAATCAATTTCATATTTCCGCTCCCAAATCCACGGATTCATTGTCGTGTGATCCGTCTGATGTCCAGCACCATTCGCTTCTTCATTAAAAGCATTGGCATATGGATCGATCGTGATGTAGAAAAATTGACGTCGAACCAAGCCGCAAATCATGTCTCTCAATTCTTCGTCTTCTTTTGCGATAACTAAGTAAGGACGGACTTGAGCAGTAGAATCTCTCAGCCACATCGCCGGAATATCTCCAGTTAGTAAAAATGTAGTCCCATCAGATTGTCTTTTAACAGTCGTAGTCAAAGTGTTGGCAAAAGCCGAATTGAAGTTTTCGGCCCAACCTGCATGTTCTTCACCACACATTTGAGTGATTCTATCCATAAAAGATTGAACTGAACTTGGTATTTTTTTGTAAGCCATACGTACCTCCTTGTAGTTGATATATCATTTAACAACGAAAGTATATGCCAATGAAAGCGTTTTGTCCACTGTTTTTATTAATATTTTTAAATTGAACTCTTTTTACTTATATGTTAAACTAACAGAAATGATATATCATTTAATATTTAGGAGAACGACTATGTCAAAACCATTATATAAAAAAATCATTGATGACTTATTGCAAGCAATCGAAACTGGGAAATTACCTGAAAACGCACAACTTCCAACAGAAAAGGAACTCTCTCAAACATATAATGTCAGCCGGATCACCTCTAAACGAGCACTGACAGAACTTGAAAATCAAGGACTGATTTATCGTATTCAAGGAAAAGGCAGTTATGTTCAAAAACGAAAACCCATGAAGAAAAAAGTTTCACGAATCTTATTTTTGATTCCCTTCGTGAATGACCTTTCTCTTGGTAATTTCAATGAGGGGTTAGCCCCCATCACAAGCGATCATCATTACGAAGTGATCATGTCTTCTTCGGAATTTTTGATCAATAAGCAAGCAGCTGATATCATCGAAGACTTTGACGGGATGATCTACTATGCACATAATACTGAAGACTTTCTAGATACATTATTCGAGTTGTCTATTCAGCAATTTCCAGTCATCATCTTAGATAAAAAGATCCACGATCTACCTTATCCGACTGTTCAATCAGACAACTTTTCGGGCGGTGCAATGGCAACTACTTATTTAGCAACTCAAGGTCACCAACGGATTGCTTATATTTTCGGAGAAGAAACATTGCCTCAGTCCGTGCGTCAACGTTATTTAGGCTACATTCACGCGACAAAAGAACAGCACTTGTCTTTTCACACAGCTTTGACAGATAAACAAGCGTTCCTAAATTCTGATGTAATTACCTATATCCGAGAAAATGCAATTACTGGTGTTGTCTGCGAAAATGACTTAGTGGCGATTTCTTTAATGAACCAAGCAAAACGGGCCAATATTGATATACCAAATCAGCTGTCTGTTATCGGTTTTGATAATATTCAAGCGGCCTCATTGATCGATCCTTCTCTGACAACGATTGCTCAGGATTTTAAAGGAATGGGCAAACTGGCTGGTACAATGCTGATAGAGTGGATTGAAAAACAAGTAATTCCAACAGATCAACAAGTCTCAGTAAAACAAATTAGTCGACACTCAACAAAGGAGAATTAATGCATGAAACCAACTCTTATCGATACAAGACATGGAACCGATAACCAACATTCTTTTTCAAACGGTAATTGTTTACCTTATACTGGCGTTCCTTTTGGCATGAATTACTTTTCACCTCAAACAAATGGAGATAACGGTAGTTGGTGGTTCAACCCTTGCGACCGCGTTTTTCAGGGGTTTCGTTTGACTCATCAGCCCAGTCCTTGGATGGGGGATTTTAGTTATTTAGTTATGCTGCCTTTCAATGGCAAACTAAAAGAATCGACTGTCTTTTGTGCTCAGTCTTCTTACCGACCAGATGAAAGCGTTTTTTGTCCTAATTATCTAGAACTTACTGCACAGCGCTATCGATTGACAACTCGGCTGATTCCTAGTATGTATGGCGGTGTCTTAACAACAACTTACACACAGCCAGATGCTGGACTGTTGCTTTCACTACCGGGAAACTACCAACTTCATATTGAGGATGCGCATACTGTTTCCGGCTCTATAATAAACTACGCAGGTTGCGAGGATAAACATTTTTCTTTTTATTTTACATTGCATTTTAAACATGCGTTAACTTTTGAAAAATCATTGAAACAAACAGGTGAAAACGAGTGCATGACGTTTTCATTTGGAAATATCGAAGAACAAGTCATCCAGTTTGGTACGTCTTTTATCAGTTCAGAACAAGCAAAGTTGAACTTGTCTCGTGAAGCCCATTGGCAACCAGCTGACTATCTTATAAACTCTGAAAAACAGTGGACACATTACTTGAACAAAATAGATATTCAAGACAAGAATCAGCAACGCCGCTCGACTTTTTATCATAATTTATATCGTGCTTTTTTATTCCCGCAAACATTTTATGAGAAAGATGCTAACGAAAAAATTATTCATTATGATACGTTAGCCAAAGAAGTAAAACCAGGATTTCTTTACACAAATAACGGATTTTGGGATACTTACAAAACGGTTTATCCTCTCTATTCATTGATCGCTCAAGAAAAATATGCAGAAATGCTAGAAGGATTTTTAAACAGCTATCGAGAAAGCGGCTATTTACCTAAATGGCTTTCACCTGATGAACGAGGCTTGATGCCTGGAACCTTGATCGATGCAGTAGTCGCTGATGCTGCAGTGAAACATATCCGCTCTGATTTGATGCCTGAATTTTTAGAGGCTATGATCAAAGGAGCAACGATTCAAAGCGAGAATCCAAATTACGGCAGACAAGGAACCACTGATTATCTAACTTATGGATATGTTCCTGCTAACTATCACGAGTCAGTAAACCATACCTTGGATTATTGTTACAGCGACTTTTGCATCAGCCAAGTAGCGAGAGCCCTAGAAGAGCATACAATTGCTGAACACTATGAAAAACAAGCGAAGAACTATTTATCTATTTTTGATCCTAAAACTGGCTTTATGCGAGCGAAACAAGCGAACGGTACGTTCAAAGAACCATTTAACAATCATCGTTGGGGCGAAGATTACGCCGAAGGTAGCGCTTGGCAGAGTAGTTTTGCTGTATACCATGATTTTAAAGGTCTGATTGCAGCTTACGGCGGACCAGACAAATTTCAAGAAAAATTGATTGATTTATGTAATCAAGCGCCTATCTTTAATGTTGACGGGTATGGGTTTGAAATTCATGAAATGAGCGAAATGGCCGCCACAGAGTTTGGTCAATTGGCGATTTCTAATCAGCCGAGCTTTCATTTCCCTTATTTGTTTAGCTATCTTGGAAAGCCTGAGTTTGCTCAGCCATTGTTAAAACAATTGATGATTCAAGAGTTTAATGATAGCCCTACTGGTTTCCCTGGTGACGAAGATAACGGGAGTATGGCGAGTTGGTATATTTTTAGTTCATTAGGATTTTATCCTGTTTGTCCTGGTTCAGGCGAGTATGTGATTGGGATGCCTTTATTTGATAAAGTGATTATTCATCTGTCTAACGGTGAGACCTTGACTATTTCTACTAGTCCGAATCAGGAACAGCAACAGTTTGTGGACCATATTCACTATAATGCTTCTTTACATGAGGGGTTAGTTTTCACTCATGACCGCTTGATGAACGGTGGTACAATCGACTTTACTTTGGGCACTGTGCCCAGACCGAGACAATACAAAGCAGAACAACTTCCATTTAGTATTTAATATCGCTTTACTTATGAAAAAGAGGATGGGACAGGAGTGTTTAATCTCGAGAAATAAGAAGGAATTCACGAAAATTGCTCTTTAAATTTTTGTGAATTTCAGCTTATTTCCGAAGGGATTGCTTCTGCTCCCACCGTTTATTCGATTTCCATGTGAGTGGGATATGACTCGAAGAGTTATTTCTCACTCACTTGATTTTCAGATTAAAAAACACTACTCTTCCCCCACTGAATCATAATGGTGCTTATATTTTTCTCGAAATTCTTTTGGTGTTAAATCATTCATCTTTTTAAATATTTGAGAGAAGTATGTGCTGTTGTTAAAGCCTATTTTATCAGCGATTTCATTTACGTTATCATCAGTATAGAGCAACAGATTTTGTGCTTTTTTCATACGGTATTGGTTCAAATATTGAGAAAAGCTCTTTTTTGTTTCCTTTTTAAACAACTGCCCCAAATACATCACGTTAAGATGCAATGATTGAGCGACACATTTCAATGTTAATTCACTTGTATACTCTGAACGAATTTTATCAATTACTTTTTGAACATTTTCTGAATAATCGTACGCTATTTTTTCCCGCGTGATTTGAGTCACGGTAGTGGATAGAATATCACGCAGTTTGTCAGCATTCGATGAATGATTGATATCATCTAAAACTTGTTGATACTCTCCTTCATCCAAATGATTGAAGCGACGATAGATATCCATAAAAAGCATAAACGTAATATGGCGAACATCTTCCGGACGGGCGCCTATTTTTTGCGTTTTAGTAAAAATTTCAGCAATCGTGCTCTCAATCGTGGTAAAGTCTCCTACCATCAATGTTTTGTTAAAATTGATAATATCTGCGGAAAGATCAAAATCATCCGAAAAAACAGAATATAACACATTGCTGCCAATTGCTTCATAAAACTTGTAGCGTTGCAATGTCTGACTTGCTTTTTCATAACTATCTGGTACATCTTCCCAATCACTGACCGTCTCACCAACGCTTATCAACCAACTGTCATCTTCGCTGGCTGGTAAAGGATTTGCAGTTAACAATTGGTTCAGTTGATACTTGCCACCTTTAAATATATGTACAATCAGACTTTTATCCCCTAAGTTTCGAGTAAACAGTAACGATTGCTGCTGATTTTCTAACCAATCAATGACGTTGCTTTTTTTCTCACGATTGACCTCAATCAACAAAACTGTCCACTCTGATTTCTCTGCAGTATTAACCAATCGATCCAGCTCTTCATAACTATCCTTATCGATTTCGCCGCTCACCCATTGAGACAATAAAATTTCACTATACATACCATTTCTAGTTTCTTGCTGATTGCGATCATCCAAACGTTTCCTTGCCTTTTTGACACTTTTTAAAAGCTCGATCTTATCGACAGGTTTCATCAAATAATTGATCGCCCCCAACTGTAGACCGCCTTTTAAAAAGTCGAATTTTTGGTAGCCAGAGAGAATCATAAACTCAAAGTCTCTAGCCTCTTTTTGAGCTGCTTCAATAAATTCTAACCCTGTCATTTCTGGCATCGTGATATCAGTGATCACTAAGTCGATCTCCTCTGTCTCCATCATCGTTAACGCTTCTTTTGCACTTCGTGCTGTTCCTTTGATGGAAAAACCTTCTGTTTCCCAAGCAATAATTTTTTTCAGTCCATTTACAATCATATATTCATCATCAACCAGTAAAACATTGTAATTCATTTTATTGCTCCTTTACGTTGCGACTACTCATAGCAAAATGATTTTGCTGTGAGAGATAGTGACGTTTCAAAGTAATCATTCCCTTGATCTTCGTTTTATATCAGAATTCCCTTAAGGAAGAGGATAAGCGAAAGATAGCTCAATTGCGATACCTTTTGTTTCATTTGGCGTGATTGTCATCAAAAATGATGGCCCAAAATAAGCCCGCAAACGTTCATTAACATTTTGCAATCCAATCGAATCATGTAGCTCAATTTGATCACTCTTCAACTTGGTTTGAATCAATGCCAGCTTTTGTAAAGAGATTCCTTTGCCATTATCACGAATCAAAATCTTTACTTGTCCATCAACTAAACAAGCTTTCACACTAATGGCATTGTCATTCCTAGAAAAATCGATACCGTGAACAAAATAATTTTCAATCAAGGGCTGAATCGAGAATTTCGGTAAAACAAGATCCTTTAATGCTTCGTCGATCTCAAAATGATACGCAATTCGATCTGGATACCTCATTTGATACAAGTACACATACTTTTCACAAAAACTCAGCTCTTTTTCTAACGTCGTCGTCTTAGCTTGATCGGTATTATTTCGCAACAAAGTCGAGAATGCATACACAACATCCGCTAACTCCTCACTTCCTTCACTTAACGCATACATGCGAATATACTCTAAAGTATTATATAAAAAATGAGGGCTGATTTGTGACTGTAACGCTCTCATATGCGCATCTTGCTGTTTGATTTCTAGTTTATAAATATCCGCAATATATTGCTCAATATTATCCAGCATCGTATTGATCCCTATAGAAAGCTCTTTTAACTCAAATTGCGTCTCTTGTTCATTGATACGTGTATTCAAGTCACCTTCTGAAACAAGTGCCATTGATCCCATAATAATATCTACCTGCTGAGAATACTTAGTAAATGTCCGGTAAAGTAAATATAGCAACAATAGAATCAGCACCAAACCACCCAACATCAAAATACGTAACTCAAAAAGAACATGTGTCAGAATTTTTGCTTTAGAGATCGTCACTAAAATATCAAAACCACTTGCTGTTTGGAGATGCTCCAATATATTTTTTTCCATCAAGTTTTGAAGTGGCAACTCCGATACTTCTTTCATTTTTTTTTGAATCAGTTGTTGATCGAGCGTGTTACCTTTTTCCGTATAAGTCAATAATTGATACCCTGTATTGGAGAATACATACGCTGATAATCCATCAAATGTCGTTAAATGAGTCAAACTATCGAGAATATCTTTTTGAGAAAACTCAACATAAAAACTTCCTAACACTTCTAACGTCACTGGGTTCGTGATTGGGTAAGCTAAATAAAACTTATTGTTTAGACGCGGTGTTCCTTTGATTTTCTTACCGCTCTTATCTTCTGCAGTCGAAAGGTAGTAATCGTTATAATTGTTCAAGACGATGATGATCGATTCGATATTATCATACATAGTATAAAAATTTTTAACTTGCCCAGGTAAGAATAAATAATTACCTGTTTCTAATTGTTGATCATATGAATAAGTCAAATAATCTGAAATCGAATTATCCATATAACGATTTAAGCTGTTGATTTTCTCTTGATTATCTGTCAGCCCATTCATCATGGTTTTTCCTTGTAAATTCTTATCATTGAGCGAGCGGCTAATCGTATCCACAGCTTCTTGTGCTGTGACTTCCCCTCTTCCCATCGATTGCCAATAGGTATTCATACCAATACTGAACATGCCGACTAAGATCAAGGAAACGAGGATCAACGCATAATTTTTCAGCAATCGGTTCAGTAACGTTTTTTCATTAAAGAAAGAAGGTTTGTGTTTACGCATGGAGTTCCAATCGTTGATCGATTGTTTGACGCCATGACTTTGTTGCAGTAAAGCTCCAAATTTGAATCATAGAAAAAGTCCCAAATAAAATCAGGCCTTTGAACTTCCATGTAATAAACAGAATCAAGCAGATGCCAAGCACAATTTTCAAGAGATTGGTAAAGTTAGATAACGTTGAAATAAAAGCTAGCTTCAATAAATTTTTTAAACCGATTTCATAATAACTATCTAATAATAAAGTGTACTGGAAAGTAACACCTGCATAGATCATTGCAAAAACTAAAAGAAAATCAATCATTAAAAAAGCCAAGCCTTGGATTTGAACAGATAAAAACAAATTGTATGCTAAAACTGCTAACAACAAAACAGTTCCATAAAAGAGAATATTCCCTCTGATAAAATTCTGCTTAAAACTCATCCAACCTTCTTTTAACGTAATTTCTTTATAATTAAATTCGTGACTGATAAATAGTTCATTGACCGTTTTCAAGGCGGGGCCAATACCAGCTACAAGTAATCCACAACAGCTGAATAACCAAAAAAACAAATTTAACTTTACAATGACCCAGACTTTAATGAATAACGTTTCTAACGCTTTTCCAACCATCTAACTCTTCCTTTCTGCATCTCTATTAGTATAATAAATAACTATTCAAGATATTCCAAATAAAAAAACTGTTGCATACAATAATACTACGCAGTTTAACTCAATTATTTTTTAAAAGAACCAAGTAAAAACGATGCAGCATCGAATCACTTGGTTCTACGGACTATACCTGTTTTATTTTTTCAAAAACTCATCGTATTGTTTTTGCATCTCAGTCATGACTTTATCATAACCAGCATTAACAAGTGCTTCTTTTAATTTAGGGACTGTTTCTTCTGGATCAACCGTTCCTGTATTCAAACCATCCAGGTATTGACTCATAACGTTTGCTATATTGCTCATTTCTGTTTTCACATTCGACGTTACAAAGTTAAAGCCTAAAATCGGAGATGTTTCCGCTTTAGCAATTGATTCATCACGCTCTTTGATCATCTCATCTGTGATTGTATCTTGGGTATATAAAATTTTGTTATTTCCTGTATTCCATGCAGGTAAGTGAGTATTCGGTTTGTATCCATCTAATAACTTGATTTTATCCTCTTTACCAGAAATTTTTTCCCATGCTTCGCCTTCTATTCCCCAAACCAATCCGTTTAGCAGCTCCGGATCACTATTGATTTGACCTAACACCTCTACCGCTTTTTCTTTGTTTTTAGACGTATTTGAAACAACGAAATTAGCCATTCGTGCTTGATCACTTGATTTCAATGGTATAGTAAATGCTTTAGATACTAATTCATGACCAGCTGCATTACTTAAAATTGTATCACCATAATCGTAAGGTCCTTGTGTTTCTTGACGAACGAACCAAGTATTTCCTTCTAACGGAAACTCTGTATTGCTTGTTGCTGCATCGGATGGAATATAACCTGCTTGATACCATTTATGCATCGTTTTTAAGACCTCCATGAAATCTTTGCTTTCATATTGGTTGATGATTTTTTTTGTATCACCATTTAAATCGACTGCGAATGGATAGTCGTTTCCAATTGGAAAGTCAAAATCCCCTTGTGCTTTGAAGCCTTGACCAATCGCAAAGGCTGCAATATTCGGTTCTTTTTCATGGAACGTTTTTAAGATGCTTTCTGCGTCTTTATACGATTTGATATCATCGATTGATAACTTATATTTATCTAGATACTGTTTATTAAATGTTAATACTTGTTGAGCGTATACATTGCCATTAACTGGAAATGCGTATAACTTACCATCCACTAAATTTCCTTTGATATAAGCTTCATCCAACTGATCATAAGCATCTTTAGCAAACTTCGGAGCCAGTTCAGTTAAATCAGCGTATGCCCCTTTTTGCGCATTTGGTACATAGGTATTTGCAAAAGCAATATCATAATTTTCACCAGAAGAGACAATCACACTCATTTTTTTCTCATAATCGCCCCAACCAATATATTGGATGTTTAGTTTCGCACCCGTCTTCTCTTCAAGTCTCTTGTTAGCAATGTCCATCAATGCATCATAATTATCAGGCTTATCACCAATTTGATACATCGTTAGCGTATTTCCATCCGCCTTTTTACTGCTTCCATCCGTTTTTTCTTTACTGCCACCACATGCTGTTAACGCACCTAAAAGAACCACTGCTGTACTTAATCCGACTACTTTTTTCCACGTCTTCATTCCTGTTCCTCCTAATTTTAAAAGCTGAATGAGCTAGCCCACGTAACTAGCTATCTTAAAAAGCTGAATGAACTAGCCTTTTATTCCTTAACTCCACCAATCGTTAACCCTTTGACAAAATACTTTTGGAAAAACGGATAACTGATTGCAATTGGCAATGTCGAAATAACGACGATCGCCATCCGAGCAGATTCTCCCGGTATCGCAGCCATTCCGCCAGATAATTGACTACTGGCTCCAGCATTTTGAGTCAAGTATTGAATATTATTTTGAATCTTCATCAATAAATATTGTAGTGGAACTAAACTATCTTTTTGAATATATAACAGTGCATTAAACCAGTCATTCCAATATCCTAAAGCTGCAAACAAACTGATTGTTGCAATACCCGGAACAGCTAGTGGCAACACGATTTGAATAAATATCCGCATCTCAGAAGCGCCATCGATCCGAGCCGACTCAATGATCGAATCAGATACTGAACGCTTGAAAAATGTCCGCATCACAATAATATTAAACGGACTGACCGCCATTGGCAAAATCAACGCCCAAATCGTATCTCTTAAATGAAGCAGATTAACTGTCACTATATAATTTGCCACCATCCCTGGAGAAAACAACATCGTAATCAAACAAAAGATAGTGAAAAACCGACGAAACGGAAAATTAGATCTTGAAATCACATACGCATATAGTGATGTCGCCGTACTATTGATCAAGGTTCCAACTACTGTTACAAAAACTGTTACAAACAACGCTTGAAAAATTTTATCTTGCATCTGATCAAACAAATAAGTGTAACCAAAGAAACTAAATTCCTGCGGCCAAAAACTATAGCCGTGAGCCGCTATTGCAGTTTCATTACTTAGTGAAATCGCCACAACAAACAAAAACGGCAAAATACAAGATAGAGCAAAAACGGCGATCAACACATTAAAAAGTAAATTGACAGGTTTATTAAATGAGCGAATTGCTACTTTTGAAACTGGCTTTTTCCTCAATGTTTTCACTCCTCCTTAGAATAATGCCGAATCATTGTCAAAACGACGAACGATCGCGTTTGTGACCATCAACAAGACAAAACCGACTGTCGATTGATACAAGCCAGCAGCTGCTGTCATCCCGATATCTCCGGTAGCAGTCAACCCGTTAAAGATATACGTATCTAAAACAGATGTGACTTGATACAAGGAACCTGAATTTCTTGGAACGTTATAGAACAAACCAAAATCCGCTCTAAAAATGTTTCCCACAGCTAAAATCGTCATGATCGTCATCAAAGGCAACAATTGGGGAATCGTCACATTCTTGATTTGCTGCCATTTACTAGCACCATCTACCATTGCAGCCTCGTAATAAGTAGGATCGATTCCCATGACAGAGGCAAAGTAAATGATACTATTATACCCAATTCCTTTCCATGTTCCGATAAACACTAAGATAAATGGCCAATATTTCGCTTCACTATACCAATTGATTGGTGTTCCTCCACGACTTGAAATCCATTGATTGAAAATCCCTTTATCTGGACTTAAAAAGGCATAAACAAAATACCCAATAATAACCCAAGATAAGAAATACGGCAAAAGAGACATCGTTTGATAAACCTTTACCAAACGCTTATTCCGCAATTCACTCATCACGATTGCAAAAAATACAGAAATGACAAGGTTTAATGTAATGAAGGTCACGTTGTACAACACTGTATTTTTCGTAATCAAAAAGGCATCATTAGAAGAAAATAAAAACTTGAAATTTTCTAAGCCAACCCAAGGGCTCTCTTTCAAACTAGCGATAAATCCATCTGGCGAAATATGGAAATCCTTAAAAGCTACCACATTGGTCAATACTGGAATATAAAAGAAAAAAATCATCCAAATCATTGCTGGGATCGCCATTAAGATCAACGCCTTATACCGCCATACATTTGTAAAAAAAAGCGAGCTCTTTGACTTCTTCTTCATTTCCCCAACTCCTTTCATCAAATTGTCTACAATAGAATTATAGCGCTTTCAAAAAAGAATAAAAATAAACAAAATATAGATATTCTTATAGAAAATATAGATGTTAAAAAAATGAACCTAATAACATCATTGCTAATTAACTGTTAGTGAATATGATACAATTAATTTATCAAATCGAGCGGAGGAAACGAGATGCAAATTTATCAAAATACAAAAATCTCTAGTAATAAATCCCTATATATTTATTGATGGGATTGCCTCTTTTTAAATGCCCAATAAAACTTGTTGAACTAAAAAAGACAGTCGTAAATACATTTAAATTTACGACTGTTTCTTTTATTTATGTTTTTTTTGATACACAATATACCCAAATAATCCAACTAAGACAAGCCCCATTCCAGCTGCTACCCCTGGCCAATAATTGGTTGGTTGTTTTACCACATCTACAGCTTCTTTGTTGAATTTCTCTGCCTCTTTTTTCTCGACATCAAACTCTTTTGTAAATGCCCACTTCTCTTCACCGCTTGTAACGGTTAACTTCAGCGTATACTCTCCTGCATGGATTTCTTCATTCTCTAAAGAAATATTGTAATCAAATACTGAATGAGGTGCCATCGCTAATTTTTCTTTCTTGGTTGTATAAACCAATTGATCTTTTTGATATACCTTTGCTTCAACAGTCGCTTTTTTTAAGGTTGTACTTTGAACATTTCTTAATGTTGCTAAAAAAGCGGTTCGCCCATTTACAAGACCTGCTTGAACATCGCCCAGCTTAATTTCTGGTTTTACGAGATTATCTGTTTCGCTTAATTTTACACCGATTGTGTAAGAAAATCGATTTGACAGCTGTACACCCGAAGCATTTTTTTGTTCTTGCTTGGATCCCTTTGAATCCTCAGTAGTCTCTTTGTCTTTTACTTCTTGAACAAAAAATCCACCTAAGATTTCGCCATCGAAAGAGTCAGTTGGCATCTTCAAATGAAAACTAACCTCTTTTTCTTCTTTAGGATTTAAGGTAACAACTTGTTTCTCTGACACTAAATCCGTCAAACCATACTTCATCGTTTTATCTAATGTAGGTTTGTCAACACTGTAATCAACCATTCCATTGTTATTCGTAAACGCATCTCTAGGCGTCACTGCGATAGTTGATGGTCGGTCGGCATCATTTACAAGTTTTAGCTTTAGCTCTTGCTCTTGTGAAGGGTTCATATGTAAATCAAAATAGCTGACGTCTGACTTTTGGTTTTCAGGTAAAATCGCTTGAACGGAGTAGGCCATTTCTTCGGCAGAAGCAGTGCTTCCACAAAAAAGACCAACAACAAAGAGAACACTTAAACATCCTATTATTTTTTTCATTATAATTATTCCTTTCTCTATAAAACGTGAGTGACTTATGTACAGATAAGTTTGAAACAAAAAGTCATACTCTTTGTTTCAAACTACTTTCGCTATATTTATTACTATGTCTACTTAATCGATTGCTTATTCTTGACCTGTTTCAGCATCAACTAAGTTCCAATTGATTTCACCAGCATAATCACCAGCAACTACTTTTTTGTTGTTTGTATAGCCAAATGTCATCATAGCATTCGATAATCCGATTGTATTAACACCTAATCCAGTTGTTTCGCCATCAGAAACAATATTAGTTCCTTCTTGATCAATGATAATTGAGTTATCTGCTGATCTAGGTACTTCTTGACCTAAAACTTTTGACCCTTCGATTAATGGCGATGCTAATGTTTGCTCTTTATTTTCTGTATTAACAAAAGCTGATAATTTAACATTCACAGTCCATTTTTCGTTAGACCCTAGTAAATCAACTACTTGACCTTGAATGATCCCAGATTCATTTTCCATCGGTTTAGACTTAATCACTGAGTTGATCACTGTATTGCCATGTTCATCTGTCGTTACTGCCTCGTTTAAATCAAAATCAAAATTCACTTTATTTGTGAAGCCTGTTAAGTAAAGATCTCCGCCTTTAACGGCTGCTTCTGTTTTTGTTGTTGCTTGTTTGGCTGGAGCTTCTTCTGCATGAGCAGTCATTGCAAATAGACTTCCTGCTGCTAATAAAATCATTCCTGCTGTTAATGTACTTGTTTTCATAATAAAATTCCTCCTAATATTGTTTAACTGATTGATTATTTTAACGATAGACGCTAATGATTCTACCTATTTAAAACGATAATAATGAAGACGCACTCCTTAAGGTACATCCATCAAATTCCAAGATACGGTTCCTTGATAATGACCTTTTGTCATGTTTGGAGAAAGTTCAGCATAAATTTTTTGCTCGCTTTTTTCCCCAAAGCTCAATTTCTTCATTCCTTTATGGCTAATGATGACCCCATCTTCCAAGGATTGTTTTTGATTTCCTTCTTCAAAGAATAAAGGCAATACATCGCCAGATTCATTTTTAACTTTGCTCGATACTTGCAATGTCCATGAATTATCACCAGTGCGTGTATCTTGGATCGTTATACTTAAATCTTCTGCATATCTTTTCTGCTTTTCTCGTTTTATTGTCCACTCGCCAAAATTCAATTCACCTGTCACATCTGCAATGGTCAACATTTCTTTTGGTTGGATCTTAGGTAATTTGATTTCTTTTTCAACCTCAACGCTTTCCTCTGTTTTGTCTGTTCCAAAAGCAGAAGTATGAACAATGATTGGTTCACTTAACTTAGATGACTCTTTTGCTGCTGTCGCTTTCACTCGTATATGGTATTCTTCTTGGGGTAAAATATCCTTTTTAAATCGAGCAATCGCCATTCTACGATAGTTTTGTTTTACTTGCTGGCCATCCGTTTCAGAAACGATGCCGCATTCAACTTGACTATCGGGCACAGGTTGATTATTTTTATCAAGAATCTGAACTTCTTTAAGAACTAGTCCTTCTTCTTCTGGAAACACATATTGCACTTGTTTCCATGCACCAGAATCAGCCTCTTTAGTTATCGTCGAGTTACCGATCTTGCCTTCAAAAACAAGTTCGTCCTCTTCTTTGATTTCTTTGTTTAACAACTGTCCCTCTAAGTATGGTTTAGGGAAATTGGTAACTATTCCTTCGTTTGCCACACTGATTTCACTTTTTACTAGAGGTTTTGTGGAGCCATCTTTTTCATAAAAACTAGCTTTATTCACGATAGACGCTAATTTCACGCCTAAACTTTCATCCTTTACAATTGCATCAAAACTAAACGTGATCACTTCATTAAGCGCCATTGCCCCGTCATAAATCATTTTGTTTCCTTGTATTTGAACATCTGGTTTAGGATCTCGTTTGTTCACAATATGCACTGATGCTTCATCTAGCGTTAAGTACTTAGAGAATTCATTTTCCCAGTGGAAATAAATATTCTTCCCTCTGTTTTCTAGGTATATCTCATAGTGCAAGCGGTCGCCGGGATGAACCTTTGAGAGTAGTCCATCTTTATTCGTGACGGTGGAATCAAAAACGTACTTTGTGTCTTTCGATACGATTCTAAACGTACGTGTGATTTTCTCAGACAAGTAACCATCGCTATCCTGAGCTAGAAAAGTCAGCGTATGTTTGCCCGCTTTGTATGCTGATAAGTCGATTTTATCGATTGACCACTCTTGTTTTTCACCTAGATTTGTATTTTCAATTTCTTCAAATTTTGTATATGGCTCATCATCGATTGCATAGAGCATATCAACCACGCGACTTCTATCTGACTCTAACGTGCCGATTACCTTTTCTAAATTTTTCCCTTCAAGTAAACTAGCAGGAATATCTGATTTTAAGCTAATTTTAGGTTTGTCTATTTCATCCAAATGAATCGTATAAGACATCGTTCGCTTTTCTTGTGGTTTCACTTTTTGTTTATTCCACATCATTGCAACCGCCGCATCTGAATAATGATCGACGATTTCACCTGGTTGACCATCGTTCTCTTCTAACCCATGAACCTCACCGCCAATGATCGATCGACTCTTGAAAAAATCGCCCGGTTCTGCATAACGATACCACCAATGGATCCCAATACTTAAGTCTAGGTAAGTTCCTTTCGCAGCGGCCCATTTGTCTGGATTAGCTCCAACATTATTTGTTTCTCCAACTTTAAACATCAGTTGATAAGGACTATTTTCAATTGAAAGTCCCCGGTCATTCCCAATGTACGCAACATCGCCACTATCTCTACCATTCAACTTAGTATCGACAATTTCCGAAAACCCAACGTTCATTGGTTGAGGATCACCTAGCATAGGTTTATCTACACGCTTGATCTCAATTTGTTTTTGAATATCCCCAGTTACTGGGTTTGAACTTAACGTCACCCGCACCACAACTTTATAAGAATAGATTAAATTATGATCTAGCGTGAACTCTCCATACCCTCTGATTTGATTGTCTTTGACTGAGACTGCAGTCAACGCAACTTTCTCTACAGCCGTATAATCACCAGCTTTTTCAAAAGAGTAGAAACGAATCCCTCTACCATTCGAAGTATTACTTTCATTTCGATAATCCACTCTCTGACCATTCTCATTAGTTAAAAAGATATTGGTCAAAAATAAATCTGCTTCTGTCGCAAAACCGTAAGAAATTTGACTTCCTGATGATAAGGGAGTAGATAACGTCGTTTGCTTATCCAGTTGTACTTTCCAGCCAGCGTCTCGATCTGCTGAAATCTCGCTCATCAAGTCACCTGATCGCGTTTCTGGTTTAGCTTCTGGTTCCGTTGTTGGTGTGGAATCTGATTTTGAATCCAGATCGCTACTAGCACTGCTTTGATCTTCTGAACTACTTTCAGTTTCCGAAGCCTCTGTTGTTTCAACTGTTGAAGATGTTTCTGAACTGGATTGAGCAGTATCTTCTATTTCACTACTTGTTGATTCTGTCGTACTCGTTTCAGTGAAGCTTTCGTCTAACTGTAGTTGATATGTGACTGCTTCTTGATTCTGTTCTACTATAATTTCTTGCTCCGTTACTTGTTCAACATCAAAATATAATTGAAACGGTGCTGTTCCTTGATAGATAAATGAAATAGTGTGATTATCTTCATCACTAGTCAAATTTACAATCGGTTGCTCCTGCTCTAAAGCAGCCACATCGATCACTGTATTCGTTTTAATGGTTACGTCTTGCCCTGAACTAACTTTGGGTAAAGTAACTAACGCTTGTTCTTTTTCATTTTTATGTATTTTCAAAATATTCGTTTGCTCACTTAGTGTTTCCGCGAATACATTTAGAGGACTTTGACATAAAGGACTGACGACTAAAAAAACAACGACTATCCATAAAGTAAATCGTTTCATGAATTTCACTTAACCACCTCTTGTTTGTCAAAATTTGTTCTGCTTACAAAATATAAAAGAATCTAGCCTCAACTTCAAGATATTCTCGTATTACAATAATTTGCTTATTTTTAATTTTTTAATATGAAAAATATTTAAACCCGTTTATAATATCTACTATAAAGGTGGGATCGTTATGTTAATGACTCAATTAATCAAAAAAAATGAACAGATAAAATTGGATTTATTTACTAGAATCGTAAATAGCCCTATGATTGAAAGTGAGGCCCTACAAACACAGTTGTCTCTCTCTAAAAATCGGCTGTATCACTTTGTACTTCAGCTCAATAGAGATCTGGCAATCTATCAAATCCCAATCACAATTAATTATAAAGAAAATAAATATATAGCAGATAAATCAGGAGACGGCCATCATCCTTCATTATTGATTTATGAACTTATTCAACATTATTTAAATGCTTCTGCTATGTTTCAATTGACCTATCTTTTTTTACACGAAGAGCAAATACCGATTACTGATATTGCACAAAAATTGCTCTTTTCTCAATCTCATACCTATTATGTTATCCGTCAGGTCAACCCTTTTTTGAAGCAATTTAATTTAAAATTGACCGTTGCTAATAAGACCGTTGTTCTTAATGGGCGCGCTTCTGATATTTTTATCTTTCGCTTTTTAGTGTTTAGTTTCTTATTCTTTTACCACTCAGCTTATCCTGCGATTGAATCTGAACGTCAAAAAAGTATAGCAAACGAGAAGACACTACCTTACGCCAAAGAAATGACTTATTCCGAGCTTCACAGTCTAAATTCTTTTTTCTATGTACTGGAGCATACACCAACAGATCTAGCTCGCTTAACAGAGGAAATACACTCCTCCTCTGTATTTCCTTTAACAACGATTCTTGAAGCGAAAGAAAATGAACTTGATCATGCATTCTTACTCTTCTTCCTACGGATTTTCATTCCTAGACTTTGTACCTTCGAAGAAATGATTCGCTTAGGTGAACGTTTGGAAACTATGGTCGATTTTGATTTAGCGATGCTTGCTAAACAAATGCTAGATGCTGTATTTGAAACTTTTACATTAGAATCTTTGCCACGTTTGTATAAAAACTATTACGCCAGCCTTTATATTTTGACCTTACATTTAAGT
Organism: Enterococcus sp. AMC1252; assembly: GCF_058216515.1. Classification (NCBI taxonomy): domain Bacteria; kingdom Bacillati; phylum Bacillota; class Bacilli; order Lactobacillales; family Enterococcaceae; genus Enterococcus; species Enterococcus sp. AMC1252. The sequence continues at coordinate 391,814 of NZ_CM177097.1, read as the reverse complement.
TATATTCAATTTTTTGGGCACGATGTAAAAAACATCTTTTATTCACAAGCCTTAACTACTGAAAGTATCCAAACTCATGCAGTGTTGTACGAGCAGTTGGTTGATTTCTATGAGCAGTTCCAGCCAGTAGTTTCTTGGTCTAAAAAAGAAGAAAGTAAGCAAGTCTTGATCGATACGCTTTATTTGATCGTTTTAGGTGAGCATCAGCAAAAAGTCATGATTTATATCGACTTTGGTGGAAATATTGTTGCTGAATTAGCCTTAAAACGAAAATTGATGAAAATTCTTAACCCTGATACCTTCATATTCACGACCGATGATACGATCGCTGATGTAATCATCGCAAACTATGTGGCACCGATTGAAAGACCAGACACCGCCTTTTTACTTGTGGAAAACTTTAATGAAGCCGGAACATGGAAAGCTATTTATACGCAACTTTTACAGCTCGTTAAAGAATAATACGCAAAAAAACGAGACAATTATTTCAACTGTCTCGTTTTTTTATTTTTCTATTCACTACTATGCTTCTTTGATACTTTTCAAAATATAGTAGCCTTTGTCTTTTGTCACGATTTCAACATTTCCAAAGACTTCTTCCATCCTTTTCTCAGCGCTTGGTGCTCCTTGTTTCTTCTGGATCACAACAGTCAACGTTCCGCCGACTAAAAGTCTGGGATGCGCTTCACTTAAAATTTCATGAACCACTTTTTTCCCCGCTCGAATCGGTGGATTGCTGATGATTGCAGCGTATTGTTGTTCATGGGTATCAGCGTAGATATTTGATGTATGGATATCGACATTTTCTACATGATTTTTCTTCGCATTTTCTTGCGCTAAAGCGACTGCTCGCTGATTAACATCAATCATTTCTACCGTTCTACCACTGAATGAAGCTAATGTTAATCCGATTGGACCATAGCCACAGCCAACATCTAGAAGCTTTCCTTCTGGCAATTCTTTCCACTCAAACGCATCGATCAATACACGGGAACCAAAGTCCACTGTATTACGAGAAAACACCCCACTATCCGTTAAAAAATGAAACTTCTTCCCTCTTAATTCAAACGACCACTGCTCTAAATCATGAGCCAAATCTGGATTTTCTGTATAATAATGATTATTCATTTTCTTCTTCCTAACTATTTTCTTTTGTCATCAGTCTACCTTTTATTTCTCGAACAATCAAGGCAGCGAGTAAGTCATAACCGGTTTGGGAAAAATGTAGCCCATCTGCTTGTAAAAATTCATCTGTGCCAGGGTAAACGACCATTGCTTTGTATAAATCGATGACAGGAATTTCGTATCTCGCCCCGATTACTTTTACTCGTTCTACATATTCACGAATCCGGTCATCATCTCGGGTTGGTTTTCTAGCACAATCTACATATGGTGGTGTGAGTAAAACGACTTTTTCCTTACCGATTTTTGTGATCATTGTTTCGATATTTTCAGCGTATTTTTCTAAAGGAACTAGGTTGTCACGATTCGTGTCATTGGCACCGAAGAAGATCGTTACGATGTCAGCTTGTTCTGCTAAGACTTCTTTTTTCAAACGTTTCATTGCAGCTTGCGTAGTATCTCCCGGCATCCCAGCATTTACGATCATCACTTCTTCATAATTTTGAGCTGATAGATCTTCTGTGATCAAGTTTTGTAAAATCGGCGTGATGGCTTCTTCGCCGTATCCTGCTGTGATGCTATCTCCAAATAAAACGATTTTTTTCATCAAGCATTTTCCTTTCCAGACTCGTTTTCTTTATTTATCATACCATTGAAAAGACTGATTTGCCGAGGTAAAGAATTATTTCAGGAATTGGTGTTAGGTCCAGCTAAATTGTGTTAAAATAGGAGCAGAAATAAATGTTGGCTTTGGTGGAGGAACCGATGGACGATAAAATGAATTATTACCCCATTTCACGGAAGGAATGGCAGGGCTTCTATCATAACGGCAAAGCGCCGCTGACAGAAGAAGAATTAGAAGATATCAAAGGCTTCAATGATCAAATTTCATTGCAGGATGTGCAGGACATATACGTGCCACTGACCCATCTGATTCATTTGTATATGAAAGAATTTGAGTCTTTAACTGTTAGCAAAGGACTGTTTTTGCATGAATATGTGCCTGTTCCGCCTTTTATCATCGGGATCGCTGGTAGTGTGGCTGTTGGGAAAAGTACTACCGCTCGCTTACTGCAGCTGATTTTATCCAGAACCTTTAAACGCCGCAATGTCCAACTGATTACGACGGACGGCTTTTTATATCCGAATAAGGTTTTAGAAGCCAAAGGCATTATGGATCGGAAGGGATTTCCAGAAAGCTATGACATGGAGAAGTTGATCGATTTTTTAAACCAAGTCAAAAATAGCCAAGAAGAAATCAAAGCACCACTTTATTCTCACAGCGTATATGATATCGTGGAAGGCGAATATGAAGTGATCCAACAACCAGATATTCTGATTGTTGAAGGAATCAACACACTGCAATTGCCTGCCAATCAGCAAATTTACGTCAGCGACTTCTTTGACTTTTCCGTCTTTGTGGATGCTGAACCGAAGCTAATCGAAAAATGGTACCTCGAACGTTTTGGTGCCTTACTCGATACGGCATTTCTTGATCCAGATAATTACTATTATCAATATGCGATTGGCAATCGTGAAGATGCCTTTGCGATGGCTAAAGAAGTATGGAAAACGGTGAATTTGAAAAACTTAGAGGAATATATCTTGCCAACTCGAGGCAGAGCGGATATTATACTTCATAAGACTGAAAATCATATTATTGATGAGATCTTTATGCGGAAGTACTAAAAGAAACATGTAATACTTAACTTGATTCTAAAGGGGTCAGAATTTTCCTAACGGAAAATTCTCCATAAACGGTGTAAAAGAAGCAGGTTTCTTGCTTTGAAACACAAAGAGCCTAGCGATTTGATGTTGAAAAGTACAAGACGCAACATTTGCGTGTTGTTCCTTCTTTGCTCAAACCTAAACGCTTTTTTTACAACCTCTTATTAGATAAATCTAAATGGATAGGGGTAATAAATGTGACCAATGTTGCCGATTTGACAACTGTCGAAAAAATTATTGTTTTAGACTTTGGTAGTCAATATAACCAATTGATTACTCGACGTATTCGTGAATTTGGCGTGTTCTCAGAGTTATTGAGCCACCGAATCACAGCGGATGAAATTCGCGAAATGGCACCAAAAGGAATTATTTTCTCTGGTGGCCCAAATAGTGTTTATGATGAAAATGCGTTTAGTATCGATCCTGAAATTTATGAATTAGGCATTCCAATTCTAGGGATTTGTTACGGCATGCAACTAATGATGCATAATTTAGGTGGAAAAGTTGAGCCTGCTGGCAACCGTGAATACGGCAAGTCAGAGCTATCACTTTTAATTCCTGATTCACCTATTTTTGAAGGAACACCTGAAAAACAAATCGCTTGGATGAGTCATGGTGACCTTGTCGCTGCCATCCCTGACAGCTTTGAAACAGTGGCAACTAGTGCAGATTGTCCGTTTGCAGCAGTTCAAAATACAGACCGCAACCTTTACGGTGTGCAATTCCATCCAGAAGTACGTCATTCTGAATATGGGAACGACTTATTGCGTCACTTTACCTTTGATATTTGTCATTGCGAAGGCGACTGGACAATGGGTAACTTCATCGAAATGGAAATCAACAAAATCCGCGAACAAGTTGGCGATAAAAAAGTCCTTCTTGGCCTTTCAGGCGGCGTGGATTCAAGCGTTGTTGGTGTGCTGTTACAAAAAGCCATTGGCGATCAATTGACTTGTATCTTTGTGGATCATGGTTTACTGCGTAAAGGTGAAGCAGAACAAGTAATGGATAGTTTAGGTGGAAAATTTGGCTTAAACATTATTAAAGTAGATGCAAAAGAACGTTTCTTAGATAAATTAGCTGGCGTTTCTGATCCAGAGAAAAAACGTAAAATCATTGGAAATGAATTCGTTTATCTTTTCGATGATGAAGCAACAAAACTTGATGGAATCGACTTCCTAGCTCAAGGAACTCTTTATACAGATATCGTAGAAAGCGGAACTGAAACAGCGCAAACAATCAAATCTCACCATAACGTGGGCGGATTGCCGGAAGATATGCAATTTGAATTGATCGAACCGTTGAATACTTTATTTAAAGATGAAGTTCGTGAATTAGGAATTGAATTAGGAATGCCTGAAGCGCTCGTTTGGCGCCAACCATTCCCTGGTCCTGGTTTAGGGATTCGTGTTCTGGGTGAAATTACCGAAGAAAAATTAGAAATCGTGCGTGATTCTGATGCGATTTTACGTGAAGAGATCGCCAATGCTGGTTTAGATCGTGATATTTGGCAGTACTTTACTGTGTTACCTGGCATCCGTAGTGTGGGTGTAATGGGTGATGGTCGTACGTATGATTATACTGTGGGTATTCGTGCAGTGACTTCGATTGATGGGATGACAGCTGATTTTGCGAGAATTCCTTGGGATGTGTTGCAGAAGATTTCTGTGAGGATCGTGAATGAAGTGGATCATGTGAATCGGATTGTTTATGATATTACGAGTAAGCCACCTGCTACTGTTGAGTGGGAATAAAGAGCCAACATAATAAGGATGGGGAATGCCGATAAATCAACGTTTTTCAATTTATGAAATGCTTGATTTTCATTAAAAATGATACGGTTCCCTACCATTTTCCCTACCAAATTTTGGTAGGGAATTTTCTATATCAGGATATAATAATGATTTTACCAAATATAAATCGCATTCAAAGCCCAATCAAAAAATTGATTAGACGTGATTTTTCTATTTTAAGCTTATATCCTAAACTATTTTGAAATATGATATTAAAACTTATTCATCTTCTAGCTTTTCAAATAGATTTTTAGCAAAATAGCGAATACTTGCACAATTTTTTAAAATCGAATATGCAATACTTCTTGCCTCTACCTCTTTGAGATTGGAACAAAGATAATATGTTATTTGAGCAAAAATATCATAATTGCTCCAACCACCATATCCTGTCGCTTCTGAATAACTGTCTTCTATTGCAGTCAATATTTCAATTTGATATACACTTTCAAACTATATTATCAATTTTCCGAAATCATATAATTTATGTTTTATAATAAATTTGGATAATTTTTTATTACTAACTAAATTCATTATATATTCATGTACTCCAGATTCATATTGATTATTTAATATTTGATTGGTGATTTGTGCTTTATCTAGTTGTCCATATTGATATTTTAGAGTAACATCAACATCAGCAATAATTTTGTCAATAGAATCATAGCGATGTCCTTTTTCCCTCGAAATACAACGCTCAACAACAGTTTTTAACGGATGATCTGTAGTTATCGCATTATACGTAAATATATAATCAATCATTTTTCCAATAGAATAAATGTCACTCTTCTTATCTAGTAATCTAAAATCATTTATTGCAAGTGGATCAACAAATATATGATTATTCTTTTCAGTGTAAGATGTTTTTAAACTCTTTAAAATAGAGAGGTCTTTACTTAAACCAAAATCACATATAACAAAATCTTTTCCTATTTTAAGAACATTCCCTAAATGTAAATCTCGATGAATAATAGAATTTTCATGCGCATAATTCATTCCCTTTAGGATATCTGTAATAATTATCATTTTTTCTTCAAATGGTAATTCAATTTCACTTGATAAATATGTTAGTAAATTCATATCTGCTTGTTCCATTAAATATGAAGAATTCTCAGTGTCAAAATCAATAACATTTAATATTTGAGGACAGCTGGATAATTTTTTCATATTTTCAAACTCATATCTCATTCGTTTTCTGAGTTTTTCGTCATTCCTATATTCTACTCTCAATTCTTTACGTAATACTCCATTAGGCATTCTTATAATATTACAGTATGAGCCACTATCTAATATATCATCAACTTTTAAAACGACATCCCCAGTTTCTGGAAAGATAGTTTTTATATTTTCTCTATTTAATACTTTTGTAACTCTTGTAATAACATTAATGTTTTGTTCTTTGCCTAAATGGGAATGATGTAAAATATTTAGTAAGTTTTGAATCAACAATAAATATTTATTCTCCGAAATATCATTATATTGAGCAGCTAAACTCGTATCTTCAACAAAGGAAAAATTCCCATTTACATCTAAATAATCGTAAATATCTAAATAATCAATAGAAAGAACCGAATTCTCAAAATGATTATCAAGAATTAGGCCATAATAATTCCAATTTGTTTCATCTGTCTTATTTTCCCAATATTTTTTATCAAGATAATTTAGGATTTTTTTGAAAGTTTGTTGTGTTAGCATATTACACCTCCGAAATTAATTCTATTACCTCTGATGAATAAAACTATGAAAAGAATATCTAAATTGAATATAAGTTTATTAAACGGACAGAATTTGATGTTGATAATCATTTAAACCCATTCAATAACAAACGTAATAATTTCAATATAAAAATGCAAGTTGAAAAAATTCCTCAGTGTTTAACTTTTTCTATCTATATTTGTCTAATTGCTCCTTGCAATTTCTAATATTTCTTTCATTTCACTATCCAATGTTTGTTCTATCGGTTCTAACAAATTTCGAATCAGCTCATAATCTTTCTTTTGATGATAAAGAATATAAGCATACTCAACTGAGATCGAGATATGATTAATTTTTTGCTCGTGCTCTTGTATACTAGTAAATAGATTTCTTAAATACATCTCTCTTTCACTAAAACCTTCTTCATCAAATATTAAGTAGTAATTCATTCCACCCAATAATAATAAATAATTATGGAAAGATGTTTTCAAATAAATCTTATATAGTTGCTTAAATTGATCATACCAATTCATTTTATAACAAAGTATCATTTGCCTTACAATTTCCAGTTCTGAAAAATTTTTTTCACTAAAAAAAGTTATTGGAAAAATGAAATTCAACCTACTTTTTAACTCATCAATTTCTTCTTCTGTATAATACATTACACTATATTCTTGAATAATCTCCTTTGCATCTTTTGACAAAGAAATTATCCTATCAAAGGTGAAAAAAACAGTAATAAAAAGAACTAGCATTGAAAAAATTCCACTTTCAACCATATTATTGCCAATTATAACAATTGGAATAAATGAGCAATATATAAATGCTTTTTTTATAAACTTGCTCATCTTATTAGAAGTGTTCATAAAAATGATACATACAGTTGATACTGATATCAATAGATTCATCTGAAAAGTTAACGTTGGAAACTGTACTAGCAAAGTTAGGAAAAAGAGTATCCATGCAACAAAAATTTTTATAGCCTGAACTATATATTTTTTTTTGTTTTTTACATCAAATTGGACTGGACTTTCTTTGAACGCATCTAAAAAATATTCTGCATATTTTATTATATTAAAGTATTTACCTTTCCCGATTGGAACTACTGTTATTATAATAAATAGAAAAGCTATAATACATAATACCAGTTTCCAAGCACTATCATAGATTAAACAGACCGTTCCTATTTGCAAAACTAAAGAAATCATCATTATTATTCCATGATCTTTTTTCACATATCTAACGAGAAGTAGATTAATAAGCGCATATAACATGGTTACAGCTACAAATTTTATTTCTACAGAAAGATCGAAATTTATCTGGGGATTATACCTATACAAAGTCATTACTTGTCCATCGGTTTCGAAAATTTCTTTTATATTTTGAATCAAAACTAGTCCTGAATAAAACAGTTCAAGAAGCAGCTCCCAAATCATAGACACTAAGAGATTAATAATAAGACCTAATGATGTAACTACACTAATGATTATTTGAAGCGAAAGTATGTCTTTCTGCTTAATACTCAACTTTTCATTACTTTCTATAAAAGTTCTTAAAAAATTAACTATAAAATAAAAATTTTTATTATCCATTTTGCCTCCTCGTAGATTATCAACTATTTATTAAGTTCTTCCCAAATGATATTTGCAACCGCTCCATTAACTTTAATAGTAATACTATCTAAAATCCATCTATAATCGGTTGCTTCAAATTGATAAAATTCAAAGTCTTTCATATAGTTTTTTTTGTATTTATCAAGTAACTTGAAGTATTGATTATAGTCAGCGTGAACTAATTTATTGCGAATTTTTATTATTAAATCTACTTCGTCTTTTGATGCTACCCAATACGTTCCATAAAAATACTTTGATATTTCTTCTTTTTCAGTCTCAGTCCAACTAAATCCATTTTTTTTAAACAACTCTATAATTGAAATTGATACTAAAAAGTTTGAATAATTGTCGTTAGCCGACATTGGTAGATTCTTCAAAATAAATATAAATTTATTAGCATCGTCCTGAGTAGTAAAAAAATTATCTAGTAAGTTACCAAAAATCTTTAATAACTCAATTTCATCATAAAACTTCTCCAACATACTAGTATAATTCTCAACTTGCTTAATTCTATATGGCTCTATGTCCATACTTGTCAAAAAATCGCTCTGAAATTCAAAAGGTTTTATATATATTAGCGGTATTGTACTATTTAAAATAGCTTTATCTGGATTAATTTTTTCTTTTATGAAGTTAAAGAAGTTTAAAAAGTATTCTTCAAAAGTTCTTTCATTAACACCACCAAAAAAATCAGTTAATTTCATGTTTTTATACTCAACATCTGTTAATTCTGAAGAAACTTCATTTAAGATAAAACTCATAGGATGCGTATAGTCCTCTTCTGTATCTACTTGGTACAAAGAATTGTCTAGTAATTCTTTGTACACAGAGAGTATTCTATAATAAAGAAATCTATTTTGCTGCTTTACTGAATCAAATGCTGATTCCAAAACTATATTTTCACCTTTAAATTTTTCAATTTGATTAACTCTTTCTAATTCAACAGCCTTTCTAATTTGATCATACTCAAAATCACTTTTCTCATATTTATTACTCAATGTTTCTATAGATAGATTAAAGAAATGAGATACTATAATTTTTTCTGGTAGGAATCCAAGCAAATTTAGAATTAGCATATCTAACACTTCCCTTTTTTGAATTACTCTTAGTATATCAAATTAATTTATATAAAAGATATGAATTCCAATCACATTGTTTTTTATTTCATAACATATTTATATAATAACTACTCACAACTCCCCGTTCATCCCTAAATCCCCTCTCTCCCAATAGCTTCATAATCTATATAATTCACTAAACGTTCAGCAATATCATAATATCCCAAATCTATCAAAGCATATCCAAACTTCTCATGATTGCTCACTCCTGTATCATCCAATTCAATAATATTTACCTCAGCACCTTTATTTTTCGCAATCACCTGAATAACTTCATCTGGATAACTCATATACTCCTCTAAACTATTATATTTTTCTGCTAAAGCTTTCAGTAATAGGAATATAATACTCTTCATACGAATAACCAAATTCATCTACAAACTCATTCCCCACACAAATCGTTTGATACGCTTGCGCCAAGACTTCCTCACTAAAATACACACCCAACAAAAATCCTTCGTTATAGGATTTTAAATTAATTAGATATATCCAATGATCGCTATCTCCGCCAACTCTTTTTCCTTCTTGCTCCATCATCATTTCCTCCGTTACTTTTACTAATTCCACATTAGTCTTTTTGACCATCCATTTTGTTTCGAACTGAGGCGCAGATTGTTAGGCTGCAATCCTGACGATTTTCTTTTCTCTTTTAGTTTTCAAATTCTATGTATCAACTTTCGATGAATCGTTCATTTTGCTTTTTCGCTTTCGGCGCAATTGACACAGCAATTTTTTTGATTGGTGGAAAGGACGATGTATTCGAAGGCCTGCCCTGATTCCTTGTAGGCAATCAAAAAAAATTGCTAAATTGCATCGTCCTAACTCGAAAGGGCAGAATGGAACATGACAGAGAGACATACGGTTGGAAAAGTAAAACATACAAAAAAAGAAGCTTGCGTATGCAAACTTCTATCAACTCATCGTCTTTAATTGTTTTTGTTTTTCTCAATATCTAAAATGTTATCAATGACATCTAAAACCTTGGCTTGTCGTGAAGATAAAGATAATTTATTCATGTTTATTTGCAATTTCATTTCCCCTTCTTATTAGGAAAATGCACTTTCACATCACTAACCCCACAAATATAATTCATATCAACATTGTAAAACTTAGCAAGTTTAATCATAGATTCTAAAGGTATTCTCGTCTTCCCATATTCATAATCAGCATAAGTTCTCTGACCCACGTTTAACAACGTTGCAACTTCTCTCTGTGTATAATCGTTATCCTCACGTAATGCCCTTATTCGCTTAATATAATCCATAGTCATCCCTCTTTTTGATTATTCTATCCTAGAGTTATAAACTCAATCACTTTTTAGAGCTATAAACTCTAAAATTAACTATCTATCATTTAGCATTAAACTAACTACATTTTAGGAAATGAGTTCTTCACATGACTAATCCCACAAATATAATTCATGTCAACCTCATAAAATTTTGCTAATACAATCATGGAATCTAGAGGTATTCTCGATTTTCCATATTCATAATCAGCATAAGTTCTTTGTCCAACACTCAACAGCGCTGCAACTTCTCTCTGTGTATAATCATTATCTTCACGTAATTCTCTTATCCGCTTTATATAATCCATGACTTGTCTCCCTCTTTTTAATTATTTTACGATAGAGTTATAAACTCTATTGACTTTTAGAGTAATAAACTCTAAAATAGACTTAAGAACAAAAACAATGAATTAAAAACTAGAAATCATTAGGAGGTTCAACATGGCTCACCCAATAAAAATGATCACCTATCAAGATCTACATAAACTAAATCATTCAATCCAACAATTAAAGAACTGGCACGAAACATTCAGTTCACTAAAAAATAATACCCATAATCACTCTATTCCCGATAACCTCTTTTATGAGCATGAGCGAATACTAAAAACATTAGCTCAAGAAACACAAAAACTTAAAACCAAAGAGAAACTAAAAAACATTTTGATTTAAAATTCTAGCTGCAAAATGGGATTTTAAAGTTCATCAGTATTAGCCGAACTGATACTGATGCACGATAGATTTAAACAAGTAGTTGGCTATCTAACTACTTGTTTTTTTGTTTTAGCACAATTATTTTCAACTAAAAAAGCCTAGAAAGAATCCCTCTAAACTTCATAACAATCATTTCCTCTACTTTTTATAGTTATTTCTGTTATAGCTATTGGGTAACTAATTTATCTAGATTATCTAGAATCGGTCGAAAATCCTCAACATTTAAATCCATTTCTAACTATTTATCACAATTGAAACATTGACTCTTTTTAATTTAGTTGGGATAATTAGTTTATAGTAACATTATTTTTACATACCTATTCTTGTACTAACATCCTGATAATTAAAGGAGCGTGAAGCTTTGAAAAAGAAAAAATGGTTCCTTGGTTTACTTGTACTTATACTAATTGGAGGTGTCAGCTTGTTTACTTTTAATCAAAATAAGAAGCAAAGAAAAGAACAGCAAGTAATAAAAATGGAAACAACTGTTGTTAAACTAATAAAAGATAGATTTGCAGATGTGAAAGTTGTAGATTTTATTTCCGAAATGTCAGGAGGATACAATGATAAAACTGGCTATTGGACTTTTACTGTGAATATTACAACCGATAAGGGTACTTCTAGTCCTGGAACAATACATTTTTCGAGCAATCAACAGACGGAGTTAGGTGCTTTCGGGCCCATTGATTCTGATTTTGATGAAATTGTCCTGAATGGAAAAACACAGGACAAAGTTAAGGTAATTTATTCAAATGGTTCTGAAAGTGAGGTGTAAACGTGGCTACAGAAGAACAGTTAAAAGACTTGAATGAAATTGTATATTCAGTTGACCCAAATTTTAAAGATAACGGGTTTCAAGGCATGGCAGTAGCTCCCATAGTGAATGGTACTCCAGACTATGGACAAGTCACAGTAGTTGCAGCGGGAACCTATCCTAGTGACTCTGACGATTTAAAAGCAGCTGTAAAAGGAATGGCTCCAAATGGTTCTCCTCAAGCAGACGTCGATTTACAATATGTAGGTGATCTTATTGGCAACAATCCCACTTGAACGATTAATCAGTTATCTGGTTATTCCCAATTTATTTAACGATTTAATTTCTTCCCCCCACTCCTTTGTCGTGTACCTCATAACTAATTTATCTAGAATCGGTCGAAAATTCTCAACATTTAAATCCATTTCTAACTATTTATCACAATTAAAATATTGACTCTTTTTAACTTAGTTGGGATAATTAGTTATTAGTAATATTATTTTTACATACCTATTCTTGTACTAACATCCTGATAATTAAAGGAGAATGAGGCTTTGAAAAAGAAAAAATGGTTTGTTGTTTTACTTGTACTTATACTAATTGGAGGTGTCATTTTGTTTACTTTTAATCAAAATGCGAAGGAAAGAAAAGAGCAACAAGTCATAAAGATGGAAACAGTAACTGCAAAACAAATTAAAAATACATTTGTCGATGTAACAGAAATTAAATTTTCAGAAAATTATGGTGAAAATAAATTAACAGGATATACAGAAGTTATGGTTACAGTATCAACTAGCTATGGTGTAAGCTCTGAAATTGGGGTTAGTATGTCTCCTAAAGATAAAGCTACCGAATCCTATGTAGGGTCTGGAGAACCTACTTTAAAAAAAGGGCGAACAGAGACCGAGGTTCGAGTTATTTTCTCTAATAAAGATGAGAGGAGCTTTTAGTTAATGTCGACAGAAAAAGACTTAATGATCTTGAACCAAGAAGTTTACAAAGTAGATCCTGATTATAAAGATAATGGAAATAAAATCAAGTATACAGATAAAGCTGATAACCAGTTGAAAAATAATGAAAAAAATGTGATTCAAGTAGGAAATCAAGAATTTAAAGTACTTTCAGCCCGAAATGGCGATTATGGTTTTCAAGGAATGGCGGTAGCACCAATAGTGAATGGTACTCCAGACTATGGACAAGTCACAGTAGTTGCAGCGGGAACCTATCCAGATGATTGGGATGACAAATGGGCTGCTGTAAAAGGAATGTCTCCGAACGGTTCTCCTCAAGCTGACGTTGCTTTACAGTATGTGGGGGAACTTATTGATAATAATCCAAATTGGACGATTAATCAGTTGTCAGGCTATTCTCAATCAGCTTATATGCTAAAGGTAGGAGCCCATTTTCAAATCCCAGCTACAGTGTTTAGTGGGTGGTTTCAATACCGTTCGTTGTCAAAAGAGGAAGAAAAGTTTATGAAAGAAAACCCTCATTTATTTTTAAATTACCGCCAAAAAAATGACGATGTGACGAAATGGAATGATTTCAATTCTAAATGGGGAAATAGTGATGATTTTGGAACAATTGTATGGGTAGATGGTAATAGTCACAAATTAACTAGCTGGGAATTTGATGAAAAAACAGGACAACTAAAAATTTCAGATAGTTTGGGCAATTCTGAAGGAGCCATGATACAAGCCAGTCATTTTCTGATGCGTGGATTTTTAACTCAATTGACTATGTTAGATCAACTCAAAGCCAAACTAACAGCCAGTGGGGGCGGACTTTCAAAGAATGAAAAAATTTATTTAGATGACCAACAGGCGTTACTAGCAGTTAACACAGGACGAGCAGCCTATCAAAATGCGATGGCTACTGCTATAAAAGTATATCAAAATGCAATTACAGATGCTGAAGATATCTGGCAAGAAACATTACGGGAAGCCCGTTCTCAAATAGAAGTACTGTCGGATAATGAAATGAGGGATAATTTATCAGCGATAGGAGCTACTGAACAACGAATAGTTGGTGAACCAACAGAATTTTTTAAACAAAAAATCAATAAGGTAAAAACGATGGATGAAAAATTCGAATCGTTAGCAAAAGGAATCAAAAGTAAAATCGACAAAATGGTTCAAACAGATCAACAACTAGCGCAACAATTAAAGCCTTAAAAAGGAGCTAATAGATGAAAGAGGAACAGATTACAGCCGATTATCAGCGAAAACGCCGTGAACTAGAAGAAGATGAAGATATTCTAAAAAATACGCAACGAAAAGGAGAACAATTGATACAAGAAACGTTGTCAGATATTTACCGAATTGTTCAACAGTCAGCTGTAAATAGCGAGCCTTTTGATCGTGCCAAACAGGCCATTATGCAAATAGAAAATGATTATCATGAAGAGCTATCAAAAGCAAAAAAACAAGTTTATCAACAACAAGAAGAACTTGAACGGAACTATCGAAATGACCTCCAGAAAAAAAATAAAGAATAGGGAGTTGTTCTATTGGAAGAATTAGCAAAAAAGTTATTAAAAGAATTACAAAAAAATTTAGAAAGGATACTTGTTCAAGCAATTGGCTCAGCCAAGATACAGAAATCTCATTCAAAGAAACACGAAGCCAAGAAACAAGGTGAAACAGCAATAGAAAGTGCTAAAAAGGCATTGTCTTCTTCCTCTCAAACATTAGAGGGTGCTGTTAAAGGTCAGTTTGGAAAAAAAGTAACAGAAGCTTTTGAGAAGCAACAACAAACTTTAGATAATCTATCTTCTTAGCATTTAATGATTAAATTGATAACACTCTACTAAAATTGAGTACATTTTAAACAAACTCAAATCACTTAAAATGGAGTAAACTCAACTATCACGAGCTGTGCAAAACTAATTTATTTTTGAGTGGGAATAAAAGAAAAGCGTGTATCCCCTTTATTCATAAGGTTTCTACACGTTTTTTTGATATAGTGTAATCATTTTACAATCAATCAACCAACAATTAAAGAACTGGCACGAAACATTCAGTTCACTAAAAAACAACATCCATAATCATTCTATTCCCGATAACCTCTTCTATGAGCATGAGCGGATACTAAAAACATTAGATCAAGAAACACATAAACTTAAAAGCAAACAGAAACTCAAAAACATTTTGATTTAAAATCCTAGCTGCAAAATGGGATTTTAAAGTTCATCAGTATTAGCCGAACTGATACTCATGAACAATAGATTTAAACAAGTAGTTGGATAACCGGCTACTTGTTTTTTTGATTACACATCAGCAGTAGAATGAGAATATTCATGATATTTAGACCGATTATTCTCTTTCTCTAGTAACTAACACAACGCAAAAAAGCCTAGAGGAAATCCTCTAGACCTCACACTAAACAATTTAACACTTGAAATTTCCCTCACCACTACTAAGTGAATTAGAATTTTATCTCATTCTCTATTACATATTCTTCTCCAAGTGCTTCTTGTAGATACTTTGCTATTTGATTAAACTCATCAAGAAATAATTCTTTTTCTATATCTAAGTTAACCCCAATGTACTTGAAATTAGTATCTGTATCAATAAAAAGGTTATTATATTTTTCCTGTAAGGAAACTAATTTTGCATCTAATTCTTTATCTTTCAATAGCTCTTCAGGTATATCGTTATATAGAAAATGCTCATCTTCATATATCCATATAGGAAAACATTGATACTCCAAATATAGTTTTATTTTTTTCATAGCTGTACTCCTAAATTAAATGGTACATTAACTAAACTGATTGATTCATTTCTATTTTTCCTTAAATATTTAAATTTATTTCTTCTATATTATTTTGTGTAGACATCTGAATCAATCCATTAGCAAATTGCTCTATAAGACCAATTTCACTGTATAGATAAAAACAGCATCTATGTTTACGTTCATCGTTATCATCTATTTCCATGTCTACTTCTATTTCTATTTTTCCTGTTGCATCTGCTGGAGAAAAATTCAGCGAAAAAGCTGGCGTGAAATCTCCTTCTTTTTTTCCAAACTCTACATAACAACTATCATTAAATTTAAAAGAAAATTCCTTAATTCTGTTTCCAATAATTTCTAAGTCTGTATTCTCAATATAGCATAATTGATAAGCTGAAATATATTTCGATTTAGCACTAACTTTTATTTCTAATAAATTTGAATCTTCCCAATTTTTTTCTATTTTAATGTTGTTCATATTTTCTCCTTCTAAATCTAGTTTATTTGAATTTAAAATCATCGAAAATACCGGTGATTTTGTTATAGACATAATGAACAGATACATTTTCTCCATTTGACAATTTTATATTTTTCTGCATTTTTACCCAGCCATCTTCTGCAAGCCACCTAGGATCAGTCATTTTTATAGGCAATTCTTTAGCATTCTTTAATGGATTAGATTGAACTTCATGCATTACCATTTGCTCATCAAAATAATTTGGTATAATACGCCCTGTATTTCCTTTACCAGCAGTTTCTACTGGATTTCCAACCCCACTAACTTTCCCTACATCTTTCCCTCTATCAACAGTCTTAACAACATCCGCCGACTTCTCAAACTCTTTCAACGCTCCCCACTCTTTAGCAGTCAACTTGATCGCATCCAGCGAATAATCACCATTTCTCAGCAACTTAGCTGACTTCAAGATATCTTTCACTCGATCGATCGGCAATACTGCGAGCAACAAGAAAACACCTGAAGATGAGCGTTGTATTTTTGTAGAATCTTTCGCAAGCAGGATCTCAATATCATCAATATTGGTAAGGATTTTAAAAATCTCTGGTCCATACTCTTTAAACAATTCAACATTATGAACACGAAACAGTTCATGCAACTCTTTTGTTTTTTGAACATCCAATTTCCCATTACGATAAATCTGGTATTCAACGCCATTCGATAATTCTTTGATGACCACATCGATTCGATCTTTCGGTTGTTCTTTGTTAAAGTCCTTTAGTGCTTTATACCAACTTCTATGTATTTAAATTCAGTTTCAAATCAAAAAAAGTCTAACAGGATTTTCGCTAGACTTTTTTGATCTGAATAATGTTTTAAGAAGATGAAGATAGCAAAATTTCTAATTACTTTAAGAGGGATTAGCGTTTCCCATTTAGCCTTCAATAGAGACGCAAATTGAAAGATAAGTTACATCTTACTATTCGATTCCAAAGGAGTAGTAACGCCCCTTTTATTTTTCTTTTTAAAATTTACTCAAGAGTAATTGATTCATCGTCTAAAATTTTTAAAAAGTTGTCATAATTTATACTATCTCTATAGAACAGTGTAAATAAATCTCCTTCTATAAGATTAAATTCAATTAACACACTATTATCAATATCTTTTTCTGTATCTTCTAAATTAGGAACAAACTCACTATCAGATAGAACAACAGCAATACTTATTTCCCAAACAGTTCTGCACTGATTCAAAATACCAATCAATTCATCAAAATCAATTTTCATACCTTGTGTATCTCTTACTCGATTATTAAAATCGAAAACTTTTTCACTAAATAGTCCTTTTTCTTCGGAAAATCTTTCTTGATCGTTCGGAACCGCATTAATTGTTCCTATAGAAAATTTACTAATTCCTGTATTCTTTTTCATAGATGTTAATATTTCAATTAGAAACTCAGCATTGTAGTTCGCATCATTGTAAGTACAATCAATTTTTTTCAACATATTTTTTCTCCTATTTTAAAAATGGTGGGTTGGTATCGAACTTATGATCAATTTTTTTCCCTAAAGGAAATTCTGAATCATAAATATATTCATGCCAGTGAGGAGCACTATGTGAATCAGGTCTTCCATGGTTTGAATAATCCACCCACCCTTTTTCTCTTCCATATTGGTCATAAAATTTAGTTTGTTTCAAATTGCCTAAATCATCAAATTTATCTAATGAGTTGGTGCTAGGTTCTACTATACTAGGTAATCTATTGTCCTTGTAATACGCATCTGGTAAAAATGGTTTTGTAGCAAAATCATTTGATTGTTTTATAATATCAGCCCCACTAGCTTTACCTACATCTTTCCCTCTATCAACAGTCTTAACAACATCCGCCGACTTCTCAAACTCTTTCAATGCTTCCCACTCTTTAACAGTCAACTTAACTG
Source organism: Enterococcus sp. AMC1252 (assembly GCF_058216515.1). Lineage (NCBI taxonomy): Bacteria > Bacillati > Bacillota > Bacilli > Lactobacillales > Enterococcaceae > Enterococcus > Enterococcus sp. AMC1252. Next base: position 373,869 of record NZ_CM177097.1, on the reverse strand, counting down.
CATCCAGCGTATAATCACCATTTCTAAGCAACTTAGCTGACTTCAAAATATCCTTCACTCGATCAATCGGCAACACAGCTAATAACAAGAAAATACCAGAGGATGAGCGTTGCATTTTCGTAGAATCTTTCGCAAGCAGGATCTCAATATCATCAATATTGGTAAGGATTTTAAAAATCTCTGGCCCATACTCTTTAAACAATTCAACATTATGAACACGAAACAGTTCATGTAATTCTTTTGTTCTTTGAACATCCAATTTCCCATTACGATAAATCTGATATTCGACGCCATTCGATAATTCTTTGATGACCACATCAATTCGGTCTTTGGGTTTTGTTAAAGCTTGACACTATTAGAAAAGCCTAGCGAAAATCTCCCTAGACCTTATAACAAAAATTTCTTTATTCTATTTTTCAAATAATTTAAAATTCCCCCTTTTTCATTTTAAAATCTGCTACATTCAAGTTTCTTACTCAAACATATTTATTAATTTGTGCAAGTAATTCATCTTTGTATAAGCATTCTACAAATGGAATTTCACACTGATTATTTATTTCATATTCTGGAAAAACCAAGAAATTCAATCGATCCATTTTCTTTATAATATACTCATTTCCTTCAAACTCACCATTTCTAATTTCATAAGACTTAACAAATTCAATTATTGCTTCGTATAATTCTTGCTCGTTTATCTCGGCTTGTAAGAATTTTTCTATTATACTCATCATTAACTCTCCGCTGATTAATGAGATAATTAAATAGTTTAAACAAGTATCTAACTTAAAATATACCTTTCCTATTCAACTAACCCTAAAATTAAATTACGTTTTTTAAAAAATACAACCAAAACTTACATACTCAAAATTCAGATATGCATTACATATAGTTGAGCTATAATATATTGTAACGTCAGGAATAGCTCTTTTTGAAACGAAAAGGCCAAAATCTTTTATATCGTTCCAATCAGAAACGTATCTTTCCACTTCTGTAGACGTATCATCATTTGCTATAATAAATTCGATATCTTCACGAACCTCAATAAGTATTTTCTCACATACTAAAATCAATTGATTAATATCTGAATAGATTGTCTCTTTAGTGAATATGACATCAAATAAATCAATATCTACCTCAAAAAAGTCATCCTCTACATAACTAAATACCTCACTCTTAGATTTCATTTCTGTTTGAAAAATATTATTTATAGCATCTTTCTCTTTTTCTAATAATATGTTTTTAGTCATCATCGTTACTACTAGTCTCATTTATTTAACAACTCCTGATTCTATTAGATGTTTCAGCTGTTCCTTACTCAACTTAAATGCTGTATTCATACTTCCATCTTTATTTATAAACGTCCAGAGACCGGTTTTTGAATCATATACATGGGTTCCTTCAACCCCTTTCCATGATCCAGGTTTCTGTGTGCCTGTATCTATCAAGCGTTTAACATCATTTTTAAAAGCTTCCACACTAGCCTTTCCACCATCAGGATAGTTTCCAAAATCTTTTCCATGTTTTCCAAAGGCTTTATCTAAAGACTTATCTTTAAATCTGACATCCTTAGATACTATTTTAGGAAGATCTTTCCCTCTATCAACAGTCTTAACAACGTCCGCCGACTTCTCAAACTCTTTCAACGTTTCCCACTCTTTAGCAGTCAACTTAATCGCATCCAGCGAATAATCACCATTTCTAAGCAACTTAGCCGACTTCAAAATATCCTTCACGCGATCAATCGGCAATATAGCTAACAACAGGAAAACACCTGAAGATGACCGCTGCATCGTCGTAGAATCTTTCCCAAACAGGATCTCAATATCATCAATATTGGTAAGGATTTTAAAAATCTCTGGTCCATACTCTTTAAACAATTCAACATTATGAACACGAAACAGTTCATGTAATTCTTTGGTTCTTTGAACATCCAATTTCCCATTACGATAAATCTGGTATTCGACGCCATTCGATAATTCTTTGATGACCACATCAATTCGGTCTTTGGGTTGTTCTTTGTTAAAGTCCTTTAGTTTTCTGTAGCAATTTCTTTGTATCTAGTAGCATCCATTTCTAATTAAAAAAAGTCTAGAAGAATTTCCACTAGACTTTTTTGACGTGTATATGCTCTAGAAAATTGAATTTATTCAATAGTAAAGTTACTTTATATAGTATTTTTTATCTATTTTTAAATATATCTTATTATCTATTTTTATTAAGCAATTCCATTCATAGACTCCTTCTTCACTATCCATGTAAATTATTATTGATTCATGTTCACTAGAAATTGGATTAATTGAAAATTTTGAAGCATTGATAATTTCTTTTAAATGAGTCATATCATAATTATCATCAGAAAAAAATAATATATTATCCAATGCATCTTTCCTCATTTCAGATATATTAGAATAATTTTTGCGCTTGGGATTAGATAACAACCACATATTTATTATATCCTCTTTAGATACTTTTGACAGATTTTCTAATAGTTTTTCATCAAAATAAATATTGTCAACAAATGTTTGAAACTCTTGGGGATCAAATAATATAGGTTGATATTTATATTCACTTTGAACGACATCAGAGTCTTGAGGTACTGCTACTACAAGATCATTACACCTTTTCAAAACTGAGTAAAAATATTGTTTAGTACCATAATTCACTTTCAAGAGAATTTCATTATTTACCTTTTTTACAATTCCCAATAATGAGCCACTGTGAATGAGAATATCATTTTTATAAATTTCACACCAATCTTTATATTCACCTGATATAGTATATCTATATTGTTCCATTCTAATTCTCCTTTACTTCAATGAAGGTATTTTTATAAATTCTGGTAGTTCGTTTACTTTTGAGAACCTTGCCCAGTCAGACTCAGGAATAAAAGTACGATGTATGATACTATCTCCTTTTACTGTAACTTGATAAACTCCACTTTCACCATTTACAGCTCCTTTAGCCAAATGCTCTATTCGTCCATCAGCTCTAGTAATTACTGGATTAGATAAAATATCAATATCCAAGTTTTTAGGAAAATCATGATATAAAGGATCTAATTTCGCCTTTTCAATCACACTCTGACTATAGTTATATTTAGAGTTTCCAACCCCACTAACTTTCCCTACATCTTTCCCTCTATCAACAGTCTTAACAACATCCGCCGACTTCTCAAACTCTTTCAATGCTTCCCACTCTTTAACAGTCAACTTAACTGCATCCAGCGTATAATCACCATTTCTCAGCAACTTAGCTGACTTCAAGATATCTTTCACTCGATCGATCGGCAATATAGCTAACAACAGGAAAACACCTGAAGATGACCGCTGCATCGTCGTAGAATCTTTCCCAAACAGGATCTCAATATCATCAATATTGGTAAGGATTTTAAAAATCTCTGGCCCATACTCTTTAAACAATTCAACATTATGAACACGAAACAGTTCATGTAACTCTTTTGTTCTTTGAACATCCAATTTTCCATTGCGATAAATCTGATATTCGACGCCATTCGATAATTCTTTGATGACCACATCAATTCGGTCTTTCGGTTGGGCTTTGTTAAAGTCCTTTAGTGCTTTATACCATTTTTGATTTTTAAAATCAATGGTTTTATAACCATCTTTCCCACCTGAAAAATTTCCAGCACTACCTAGAAAAGCTAACCCTTCGGCAATTGAAGCAATAACTGTTTGTACGTCTGAGAAATCACTGCCATGTGCTGCTTCAAAGGCGCTATATTTTTCGAGAATTTCAATTTTCTTGGCGGTTCCTAGCATACTTTGTTTATTAAAAAATTGATTCACAAATGGCACATCTTCAAAGGCTTTTGCCAAAGCTTCCATGATCACATCATTTTCTGCTTGTAAACGACGTAACTCAGCTTTTAGACTTTCCATTTTTGCGGTATCTAAATCATTTTCTGCTGGTCCAACTTCTGAGGTAAAGGCGCTCAAGTAAGAGGTGATCGCATCGTCAAGGGTATTTAAGGCATTGCCCACTGTCGTTGATACTTCTGAGTAGGCATTAAAATAACTTTTGGTCGAATCCCACCCTGTACCAGATAATTTCCCTGCACTTTGAAACGCTTGTTGCGCCTCTTTAAAGGAATTTAGTTGATCTAACACAGTTAAACGTAGCGTTTGGACTTCACTGGCAACGTTTTGCCATTCCGTATATCTAAATTTAGGCATCTTCCTCCTCCTTTTGTTCTTGTTTCTTTTTTTGCAGCCATAGGAGGTCGTCTTCTGCTTGGATTTTTTTACGTTCTGTTTCACTGACTAATTCTGTTAACTCTTCTTTGCCCGCATCAAAGGTTCTGAACGCTTCTGTTCGTTCATCTTCTAGCATTTCTAAATCTATCCTAGCTGAACGTTCTGCTTCTGTTCCTTTGCTGTAATAGAGAAATTCTTCTAATATCTCTGCTTGTTGTTGGTAAACACGTTGTAGATCATTGAGTAGAAAATCACTTTCAGTATCTTTTTTCTTTAAGGCTATTTTTCGATCTTCATATTCTTCGATTTTCACTTGTAGTTGTTTTTCTTCCATAACGCACCTACTTTACTGCATTTTTTTCAGCCTGTTTGATGGCTTGATGTATTTTTTCTAAGTTTCCAATGTCTTTAGAGGCGTTACTTTTAAACGTTGACACGATGGTACTAAGCGAAGAAACACTGCTTTTCATCGCGCTAGCTGCACTACTTTCAGAAAAGCTCATGCTACTTGCTTGTTTTGGTTTGAATGATAAGGATGAAAGGCTGCTTGTAAATTTACTTGTTAAGGAATTTACGGTTGCTGCATCAGTACTGATTTTATCTGCCATCTGAATGTCTCCTTTGATCGATTAGTTGATTTTATCCTCTACATAATAGTCATCTTTTTAGCTAAATTGCCCAACCATATCATTAGTTTTAAAAATATTATGTAAGATAAGAATACCATATTGAAAACTATAGACTTTATCAACTTATTCAGTGTACTTGTAACTTTTTGATAAACCATTGAACAGTTCAAATGTTATTGAAAAACTCTTTCTTTTCGTGCAAAATAAGTAGTTGATATAGTTTATTTTTTGACAAGACTTTTAAAAACTAGTGCTCTGAGAAGGAGGAACAAAAATGAAAACGAAAATGCCTGAAATTCTTTCGTTCATTTCAGAAGAAGCTGTTAGTAGAAAAATGACCAGTGAGGAAATTGCCATTCACTTTGGTTACGATAAACATCACTTCAGTCGGAAATTTAAAGAAATAAACGGATTCAGTGTTGCTGAATTTCTCTCTAGTTTAAAAGTTGAAAAGGCGATCTTTGAACTTGATGAAGAAAAGCGAATACTCGACCTACAAGAACGTTCAGGTTTTGAAAGCAGCGGTAGTTTCACGAATACGTTTAAAAAATATACAGGTAGTTCTCCTAGAGCGTACAAGACTGAAATGAGTGACCTTTTTGATGATATGAAACGGTTTGAAACGGATGATAAGGATCAGTCGATAGCGCATTTTGAAGAAAAGAGTCAGTCTTTTTGCACCGTAACGATTGAAGTACCGGATGGATTTGAGATGGGGATCCTATTTATTGGACTTTTCCGGACACTTATCCCGAATCATATGCCTATATCTGGATTAGCGACTAAAAATTTAATCGGAAACAAATTGAAAAATATTCCAAATGGAGACTATTATTTATTAGCTTGTGGGATAAGCCGTTCCAATAATGTTCTATCGTACTTTAACTTAGGCAATAGTTTAAGGGGCAAAGAAGATGACAAATTATCTTTTCCAAACTGTTCTGGCAATCATTACACGATTAAGCTGAGAGAACCCATACCAGAAGACCCACCCATATTAGTGAATGTGGGAAAACTTTTGATCTCCCGTTTAAAGAACACAATCTAGAATAATATTATTAGATCGTGAAATGATAAAATAATTGTAAGTTAATGAAATGGAGGAAATGATTATGAGTTTAAATGTAAAGAGTGTTACTGTAGGTCTACCAGTAAGTAATTTGGAAAAATCTGCTAGTTGGTATGAAAAACTTCTTATGAGTGATGAGAAAATTAGCCCTGTTGAAGGCATTATTGAGTATCAAATTGGTTCGGTTTGGATTCAACTTTTCGAAGAAAAAATTAATGTTTCAGAGAACGGTTTACGTTTAGAAGTGGAAGATTTAGACACAGAATTTGAACGTTTAAAAACACTTGGCGTAATCGTTGACGAGGTGATAGAGGATGTACCAGGTATCATTCGATACGTTGATTTCTCTGATCCTGATGGCAATAAGTTATCGTTTTATTGGTTATACGATCAAGAATAGATATAAACAGTTCTTATACAATGAATATAACGCTAAAACGACGGATCAATGATTCGTCGTTTTTACATTTTAGAAATAATGCTTAATTGGAGTACAATATAATTTTGCCGTTACTCTCTCTGCTGTCCAAAATGGAAGCAAGACACAATAAGATCTGCCAATGAGTTTACTGTTAGAATTGATGGGCCAGTAACTTTGGGAGTTAATCTCAATTTGCTCTTGGCTCTTTTGTTTTACAGCAATCGTTGAAGATCAAGTAAATGGAAAGAAAAATCGAGATAATATTCTTACTTTTGCCTTGGGTGATCAGCAGCCAAAATAAATAAGCACCCTACGCAATTATCCATTCTGCGTATGGTGCTTAAAAATTCTATTTTTACGAAACCGTCAACGCTGCTCCATTACTTTGAATCACTTTTTGATACCAATAAAACGAATCTTTTCTACTCCGAGCCAACGTTCCAGTACCATCATCGTCTTGATCGACATAGATAAAACCATAACGTTTTGACATTTCAGACGTTCCAGAAGAAACAATATCAATCGATGACCACGTCGTGTACCCAATTAAATCAACACCATCGATCAAAGCTTCCTTCATTTGCTCAAGATGCTTTTGTAAATAATCAATACGGTAGGTGTCATGAATACGCCCATCTGCTTCTACTTTATCTTCTGCGCCGATGCCATTTTCTACAATAAATAAAGGCACTTGATAGCGATCGTAAAGATTATTTAATGTGTAACGTAACCCTTTCGGATCAATTTGCCAGCCCCAAGCTGAGCTTTCTAGATAAGGATTTTTCAAGCCTTTTTTCAAGTTTGCATCCGTCATTTCGCCTTCATCTGGCTGCGCACTTGAAACATTAGACATATAGTAACTAAACGCTAAATAATCAGACGTATACTCTTTTAATAGCTCTTTGTCCCCATCTGTCCAAACAATTGAAACACCATTTTCTTTAAAGAAACGATTCATATAGCCAGGATAACTCCCACGAAGCATCACGTCTGTATAAAAGAAGTTATCATATTGGTCGTCATGCATCATTTGTAAGACATCCTCTGGCTTACACGTTGCAGCATAAGTCGTAAAGCGTGCAATCATACAGCCCATTTTGCCAGCAGGATTGATTTCATGCAATCGTTTGGTCACAAGTGCGGCTGCAATAAATTGATGATGGACTGCTTGATAGCAATCTTGAATATAATGATCGGTTTTATCAGCTACAACACCTGTAGATTTAAAGGTTGAAAAACGTCCTGCATTAATTTCATTAAATGAAATCCAGTAAGTCACTCGTTGCCCAAAATTCGTAAATAAGCAATCAGCAAAGCGGACAAATAAGTCGATGACTTTACGATCTGTCCAGCCTTTGTATTTATTCACAAGTGCTAGCGGCATTTCAAAGTGTGAAATGGTCACAAGTGGTTCCATGCCATATTTTTCAATTTCAGTTAAAACAGCATCGTAAAAATCAAGTCCTTCTTGATTCGGTGTTACTTCTTCCCCTGTTGGGAAAATACGACTCCAAGCCATTGAAAAACGGAATACTTTAAAGCCCATTTCCGCACATAAGGCGATATCTTCTTTATAACGGTGATAAAAATCAATCCCATGTCGCTTAGGATAACGTCTTGTATCTGGATCTTTCATCGCTTCTTCAATCTTTTCTGTTGTTACATTGCGATGTTTGGCTAAATCTTGACGGTCGATTTGGCTGTCAAAAAATGAAATATCTGAAACCGCCATGCCACGGCCATATTGACCATATGCTCCTTCAGCTTGACAGGCTGCAATCGCGCCTCCCCATAAAAAATTCTCTGGAAATAGAGTTTCTTGTGTCATAAACTTCACCTCTTATTTATAATAATGTAATCAAACGATCGCCAGTCTCTACTTGTGCTTGATCGCTGACAACAACATCTTCATAATTTGCTGTATTCGTGATAATTACTGGTGTTGTTACGTCAAAGCCAGCTGCTTTGATTGCTTCAATATCAAACACAACCAGCGGCTCGCCAACTTTTACCGTTTGTCCTTGTGTTACTTTTAACTCAAAGTGTTTTCCTTCTAATTGAACAGTGTCTAAACCAATATGAATCAGGACTTCTGCACCATTTTCAGAAGTTAAACCAACCGCATGTCCTGTTGCAAACGCCATTGTTACTGTGCCATTGACGGGTGAAACTACTTCACCTTTGGTTGGTGCAATGGCTAAACCTTGACCTAATGTTCCTGATGCGAAAGCTTTATCATTAATATTTTCTAGCGGCACAATGTCACCCGTAAGTGGACTGCTGATTACTTCTGACTTTACACCAGCATGCTCAACTGTTTTTGATGCGGGTACTTCGTTTGTTCCTGTTGTTGTTTCTGGAATATCCTCAAAACCAATGAAATAAGTTAAAACGGCTGCTAAGACAAATGCTACTACAATACCAATCAAGAAGCCTACAAAACCTTCACCATTTGGTCCATAGAAAGCTGGAATCATTAAAATACTTGAAGGACCTGCTGCATAACCCATACTTCCAGCATAGCCGACAATACCACCACCAACAGCGGCTGAAATCACACCAATAATAAATGGACGTTTTAATCTTAACGTCACACCATACACAGCTGGTTCTGTAATTCCGAATAAAGCTGTAACTACCGCAGAAGCTGACAACGCTCTAAACTCTTTGTTTTTCGTTTTTAACATAACACCTAAAACGGCACCTGCTTGTGCAAATACTGAAATTGCTACGCTGGGTTTTAGAGGATCTTTCCCCATTGTCGCAATGTTGTTCATCATCACCGGGACAATCCCCCAGTGTAAACCAAACATCACAAGAATTTGCCATGAAGCTGCAATTAAGGCACCTGCAATAATTGGGTTGAAGCTGATCACTTTCAGTAGCACATCGGCAATTCCATTTCCTACATAGACGCCAAATGGGCCAAAAATCATTAACGTTAACGGAACGATCACAATCAACAGAATCATTGGAGTAATAAAGTTTTTAATGCTTTGATGTAAATGTCTGTTCAAGAATTTCTCTAGTATACTCATCACGTAAATTGCTAAGATGATTGGAATAACAGTCGACGTATATTTCACCATCACCACAGGAATCCCAAAGAAATCAGCCGAAACATCTGGTGCTGCTAAACCAATAATTGTTGGATATACAAGAGCCCCTGCAATCGTTACTGCAACAAAGACATTAGCTTTGAACTTTCTCGCTGCTGTAATTGCGAGTAAAACGGGTAAGAAATAGAATAAACTATCCGCAATTGCACTTAAAATAATAAACGTTGATGTTTCTGGTACGATAAATTTTGTTGTCGTAGCAATCGAAAGTAACCCTTTTAAAATCCCAGCCCCTGCCATCACACCTAATAATGGCGTAAATAAGCTAGAAATCAAATCTACAAATTTACCAAAAATCGTTTCATTTTCATTTGAATTAGTATCTGATCCTGTCTGATCACCAGTTAAATTAGACATAGCTCCAATCGCCGCGTAAACTTCTGGGACAGTATTACCAATAACCACTTGGAATTGTCCTGCACTTTCCATCACCGTTACCACGCCAGGAATACTTTCCACAGCATTTTTATCAACAATCGTTCTATCTTTCAATTTAAATCTTAGACGTGTCGCACAATGAACAAGTGATTGTACGTTTTCTTCGCCGCCGACTTCTTTTAATATTTTTTCTGCTAATTGATTCGCATCCATAATAAATCCTCCTAATTTTAAAAGCTGAACAGGCTCATTTAGACTTGACAGGAAAATAGAGAAAATTGATTGTGACGCTTTTTGTCACACTCAATTTTTATCTTTTTCCCGAAAGACTAGCCTGTGAAGCTAGACAAAACATACTTGCAAAAGGTTGTTTTTTAACTGATTAAAATAGTTCCGGATCTATTTTTTGGCAAAAGAAAAACCTAAACCTTTACTAAAAAATGCATACACTACCCCTGTGTGCAATCTCTTAGTAAAAGTTTAGGTGTCGCCTGCCGAACAGTCACAATCCACTAACCTGATACGCTATTTAGTTATCTGACTCAAATGATAGCATTTTCAAAAATAGAAGTCAATCCTTTTTTGAAAGTGTTTTCTCTCTTGTATATAAACGCTTTAAGTGAATCACAAGGTAGAGCATTTCCTCAGAAGTTAAATCCATATGGAAAGTCGTATACACGTACTCAGCGATTTTATTCGCACAATCATATGCTAATGGATACTTCTTTTTCATCAATAAATAAAGGTCATGATCTTCACTATCAAGCAACGTTCCATTGGTGATCCGTTGTACAAAAAACTTAAGATGGGTCAAAAAACGATAAAAATTCAATGACTCTTCATCGTATTCAATTCCTAAATGATATTTCACGATCTTTAAAATAGCAGAGACTTCTTTGGTGATCGCAACGGTTGTATTCATTTCTTCATTCATTTCTGCATTGATCAAATGCATGGCAATAAATCCAGCCTCATCTGCTGGCAATCGAACCTCTGTTTCTTGTTCGATCATATCAAGTAAATCCTTAGCTAGTTCAAATTCATTTGGATATAAGCGATTAATTTCCCAAATCAAAGAATTGGTAATCGACTGTCCATTTTGATGTCTTTTTAATGCATGGAAAATATGATCGACAAGAGAAACATGTAAACTTTCATTTAATTTTTGATTCAACTTTTTCTTTGAGCTATCAATAAATTCCTCTGTTACCTTTAGAATCGGATAAGGAACTTCATTACTAAGTGAATTAAAATGCTGCTGCAAACCAGCATCTTCTAAATGAAAAATTTTGTCAGCTTTTGTCCTATCTAATATTTCGCCTGCATTTTTTTTAAATCCAATGCCTTTGCCCATAATCACATGTTCTATTCCATTCTCATCTTTTGTGATGATCACGTTGTTGTTTAGTATTTTATGTATTCTCATGACGTAACCTCCTCATTTTTGACATGCTTCTTCAATTTGCTATTCTACGCTATGAAGGAAAAAAAAGAAAGGCTTTGTTTTTTTATGTGACTGAGTTTTACCATTCAATGCCACTTATAATCACGTTTTGACGATATCACTCACCTCTGAATAATTATAGCTTGTAAGAGTTTTCCCTGTGTATGTCATTTGATCCGCCAGGAAGTCATTATTAAATTCATTTTATAACAAGTTTCTGTTATTTTGTTCGCATAAACATTCTATTATATAGGAAAACATACGCATTCTGAATGCATTAGAATACCGTATCCCAATCTTGTACAATGAACGGGATGACCTTTACAGTTTTTTCTTTTATAATAAAATTAAAACTAAAGGCGAGGTCTATACTATGTACGATAGCAAAACAAGAAAATTTTATTGTAATCGCTGCAAAAAGGAAATAGTAACTTATGAAAAATGCTGGACTAAGTGGCAATTCCCTAGTAAAGCAAACTCCTTTCAAGATAAATCTATAAAAGCGTTAGAATACCAAAATGCGCCCATTATATGTCTTGATTGTGAAAATGAAGTATTCCGAGAAAAGTTTTAAGTATAGAGAATAAGCAACAAATATTTTTATTCCAGAGACTATTTTGCTTACTTAGGTGATACTCTTAAAAATCAGTCATATCAAGGATTTTACCGATGTAAACACCTGTATACATCCCTATTTCTATTACAGTAAACGCCAATAGACAGACAAAATAGACACTTCTATATTATCTTAGTATCAAAGGAGACAACAAAATGAATTTTAATAAGCAATTAAGACTTTATCGTGAAAGAGATGGTTATTCTCAAGAAGAACTTGCAGAAAAAATCTATGTCACACGGCAAACTATTTCTAAATGGGAAAATGATCATACTTATCCTGATATTCATAATTTGATTGCCTTAAGCTCTCTTTTTGATGTCACCTTAGATGAATTAGTCAAAGGAGATGTAGAAATTATGAAAAACAATCAAAACATCGAATCGGAAAGAATGAATCGACTTTCTTGGGTCATGATCGTATTTATTGTGTTAGCTGTTGTATCCGTTGGTCCGTTTGTGTCACTTTGGGGTTGGTATGGTTTAAGTATTTCTTTTGTACTTTGGGCGATCTCTATGATTGTCGCTCTTAAAATTGAGAAAATCAAAAAAGAAAAAGATGTCCAAACTTATACTGAAATTGTAGCTTTTATGGAAGGGGAGGATCTTGAAGCGGCCAGGGCCAAACGTGATAAAAAAAGGGACCGTTGGAATAAAACCAAAATCGTTTTGGGCTTTTCATTAACAGCTGGAATACTTGCTGCAATTAGTTCTTTTCTATGGGTTTGGCTTTCGTAAAATTCATTAGAAAAGTTATAAAAAGAAACAACAGAGAAGACCATTGATTGATGGTTTTCTCCGTTGTTTTTTGTATATTTTTTATCACAACTGTTTTATTCTCTTTTCTATTTCATTCCTAGTTTTTCTAAACATAGTCATAATCTCTTCTTCTGTTCCTGTCGCTTTGGCAGGATCTTCTAAGCCCCAATGAATGTGCTGAACAGATTTAGGAATGACAGGACAATTATCTAAAGCATCCCCACATAACGTCACCACTAAATCAGAAGAATTTAGAAATGCTAAGTCAATGACTTCTGATTTGTTTTGGCTAATGTCGATGCCGATTTCAGCCATGACCTTGACCGCTCTTGGGTTAAGTCCATGCGCTTCAATGCCTGCGCTTCTGACTTCCCATTCTTTTGGATCTAAAATTACTTTAGCTAAACCATCTGCCATTTGACTACGACAAGAATTACCTGTACATAAGAAATAGATTTTTTTCATTAGAATAGCGACTCCTCTTTATCAAAGTATTTGTCTTTCCATTTTAACGCTAAATTTACTAAAGCTATTAACACAGGGACTTCCACGAGCGGTCCAATAACTGCTGCAAACGCTTCTCCAGAGTTAATCCCAAACACACCCACAGCTACCGCAATGGCTAATTCAAAATTATTACTTGCTGCTGTAAATGAAAGAGATGTTGCAACCGGGTAGCTGGTGCCCATTTTTTTGGATAGTAGAAAGGATACAAAAAACATTAAGACAAAATATAAAAGCAGTGGTACCGCTATTCTAACAGCATCCAGCGGTAATTCAATAATTTTGTCTCCTTTAACAGAAAACATTGTAACAATCGTAAACAATAAGGCTACTAATGTGATTGGACTAATTTTAGGAATGAAGACCTTTTCGTACCATTCTTCGCCTTTTATTCTTGTTAAACTAAAGTGAGTGATGAACCCCGCAATAAATGGAATTCCTAAATAAAAGAACACACTTTTAGCAATTTCTCCCATGGTAATACTCAAGGTATGTGCTTCTAATCCAATCGCCTTCGGTAATACTGTCAAAAACAGATAGGCAAAAATAGGATAGAAAATAATTTGGAAAATAGAGTTAAATGCGACTAACCCTGCTGTATATTCATTGTCTCCTTGTGCTAACTCACTCCACACAATGACCATCGCAATACAACGTGCTAAGCCAATCATAATTAGACCCGCCATATATTCAGGATAATCTTTCAAGAAAATCACGGCTAATAGAAACATTAAAATAGGACCCACGACCCAATTTTGAAATAAAGATAATAATAGCACTTTCCAATCTTTAAAGACGCGTCCAATTTCATTATACTTCACTTTTGCTAAAGGCGGATACATCATTAATATTAAGCCGATCGCTAAGGGAATCGATGTGGTTCCATAAGACATGCTTTCCATTGTTTTAGGTATACTAGGGAAAAAGTAGCCGACACCTACTCCAACTGCCATTGCTAAGAATATCCACACGGTAAGATATTTGTCTAATATCGACATCTTTTTTGTTACACGATTCATTTTTGTTCATCCTCCAACTTCCGCCAACACATAGATATGCATCTATGTGTTGCTGAAGAAAATATTTTCCTGTTGCTCATTTAATCATTCAGCTACTTTGTCACTCACTTAGGTGGTGTGAACGCTCAGAAGTTGAATGATTCTTTGTTATACATTATTTTTCTGACAAACACAATTATCTGAGTTAAAAAATAATTGATTAAATTCTCTCATAAATACTTTTAACTCCTCTTGATTTAAACTATAGTGATGCCACTTGCCTTTTTTCGTCACCTGTACAAATCCAGCCTTTTCTAATATTTTCATGTGGTGAGATAAAGTTGGTTGGGTAAAATCAAAATGGACTAAAATATCACAAGCACACATTTCACCGCAAGAAAGTAGATCGATAATCTTCATCCTTTTAGGATCTGTTATTGTTTTTAATTTTACTGCGTAATCTTCATAATTCATTTTTTCACTTCCTTTTACTTTAATTCTAAATCATTAAATGACCCACTAACGCTAAGAAAATATCAACTAGTCAAGCTGTTGATCGACAAATAACTTCATACTTTAAAATATCCCTCTTCACATAGACATCCATCTATGTATAAAATTAATATAGAGGAATATCTATGTATTGTCAATAGATATTCTTTTTTTATGAGCATAAATCCTTAACGATAAATAAAGACAAGTAGTTAACTATCCAACTACTTGTCTCTCAATAAGAAATTTTATATTAGGGTTTAACATTTAAATTACAATTCAGAATGTTCGCCTACCACTCTAAATGTAATATAAATTCTCAGACGGATAAACCGCATCACTGGTAATATCCAATCCTAATTCTCGTAACGTCTGCTCATCATTCTTACTCAACATCACAGTAGAGTGCGCTTGTACACCGTTCAATTCAGACAATTTATCATAAGCTAATTGTGCTGTTGGGTTCGTCACGGCACTGATCGCTAAGGCAATCAAGATTTCATTCGCTTTTAAAGCCGTTATCTTACTGTGAAGATCTTTTCGCTTCATCGTTTGAATAGTTTCAAGAATCACTGGAGATAGTAATAAAATTTCATCTGAAATATTGGCTAACGTCTTAATAGAATTCAAAATAGCAGATGAACATGAATCCATTAAACTGCTGGTTCTCCCTTTTACAATTCGACCGTCTTGCAATTCAAACGCAATAACAGCAGGTGTGTCATTACTTTGCGTTTGCTCTCTTAATCGCTCTGAATACTCTCTAGCAGGAAGAACCGCTTTTCGGTCTTCTTTTTTCAATTCTACTTCTTCCATGATCAACTTAATACGATTGACTGTTTCTTCATCGATCAAGCCTTTTTTAAAATCACATTCTGTGGCAAAACAGCGACGAATAATTTCTTGCTTAGACGCTTCTTTCACCACATCATCATCGACAATCCCAAAACCGACACGGTTCACGCCCATATCCGTTGGGGATTGATAGACAGATTCTTCACCCGTAATTTTTTCAATAATTCGTTTGATTACGGGGAATGTCTCCACATCACGATTATAATTAACAGCAACTTTCTGGTATTTATCAAAATGGAAAGAATCAATCATATTGACATCTTTCAAGTCAACGGTGGCTGCCTCATACGCAATATTTAAAGGATGCTTCAACGGAACATTCCAAACTGGGAAGGTTTCAAATTTTGAATAGCCAGCGGTCTTTCCATTGCGACTTTCATGATACAGTTGATTCAAACACGTCGCTAATTTCCCACTACCTGGACCTGGCGCTGTGACAACTACAATTGGTTTTGTTGTTGGGATATAGTCATTTTTACCAAATCCTTCTTCACTGACGATTTTTTCAAGATTTGATGGATAATCTTCAATTGCTGCATGTTTATAGACTTTGATATCTCTTCGTTCCAATTTATTGATAAACATTTTTGTAGAAGGTTGTCCACTGTAGCGTGTAATGACTACACTATTGACTGCTAAGCCGTATTCTCTTAACTCATCGATTTGACGTAAAATATCCATGTCATAGGTAATCCCATAATCACCACGAATTTTGTTCCGCTCGATATCGCCTGCATAAACACAAATCAAAATCTCCGCTTGATCTTTTAATTTCTGTAAAAGTTTAATTTTTGCATCCGCATCAAATCCTGGCAAAACACGTTTTGCATGCATATCCCCAATCAATTTACCACCAAATTCTAAATATAATTTATCATAGTGGTCGACCCTTTCAAGGATATATTTTGATTGCTCTTCGATGTACTTTTGTGGATCAAAACCTAGTTTTTTCACGTAAGAACCCTCCGATATTTGTATACTGCCATCTATTATAAACTTATTTACTGCTGATTACGATATAGAATGTCACTTTAATTTTAAAAAAAGACCTCTATCTTGCCAGATATTTTCGATATATAAAGATACCCACAATAAACAGAATTGCCAAACCCTTAGACACAACACCGCTATACAAAAACAAACAAATTGGACTCATCACACTAACTCCTTAATAAACCCACCTAACAAATAATTTCCCTGCCCGTCTTTCCGCTTTATTTTCTGTAGAGATGTCATCGTTTTTAATATTTAGCGGATTTCTTGCTAAAAATAAACCACTTGACTTATCCACAAATATTGCAAATAACAGAGCAACCAAACTAAATATAATTAAAAATAGTAAGACTTGGTCCTTTGAAGAAAATAGATTTTCCATCTCAAGCCTCCTTTAACTTACATCCATTTTTCATCCTATTATACAGCAAAATAAACCTGTATTCCTTCATTAGCAAAGGTAACACAGGTTTATTTTATAATTCTTCCCTTGTAGCTAGAACTTTCATAACTTTTAGTTTAGCTATTAAACAATCGGCGGTGTTCCTTCCGCATTTCCAACAATTGCATCAATTTGGATCAACGCACCTTTAGGTAATTCCGATACACCAACCACTCTTCTGGCAGGCACACCATCTGGGAAAAATCTTGCATAAACTTCATCTACAGCAGCCGTATCTTCGATATTCTTAACAAATATGTTCACTTTGACCACATCAGCCATCACATGATCAACACTCTCAATGATCGCCTTGATATTGTCTAAACACTGATTAGTTTGCTCTTTTATCCCACCGACAACCATCTCATTCGTTTTTGGATTGATCGGTAATTGGGCTGAAATATTATTATAATGTGAAAAAGCAACTGTTTGTGTTGAAAATGGACATTTCGGCGCTTGTGCTGTATTATTCGCTTCGATGATCAGACCATGTCTATCTTCGATTGCTTGGGGCGGTGTACCATCTCCATGCGAAACCACAGCTTCAATCTGAATTGCAGCGCCCATTGGTAAATCTTTTACTGCAACCACTGTCCGTGCTGGAACATAGGCAACTGTTCGAGCAATCGCCGAATCTGGGAAAAAGGTTGTATAAACTTTATTCACAGCATCCATCTTCGACAAATCTTTTAGGAAGATCGTGACTTTAACGATATCATCAAATGGAACATCAATACTTTCTAAAATTGCCTTAATATTTTTCAAACACTGTCCAGTCTGTTTTTTGATACAACCGGGCACCACTCGTCCTGTTTTAGGATCAATCGGTAATTGGGCTGATAAATTATTGTAATGTGAAAACGAGACCGTTTGTGTCGACAATGAACTACTTGGTGCATTTGATGTGTTGTTTGTCAGTTTGATCAAGTCGCCTGCTTGAGGAGCATTTGGGATTGTCCCTTCACCATTTGAAACAAGCGCTTCAATTTGCACTAAAGCGCCCATTGGTAAATCATCTACCACAACTACTGTTCTTGAAGGTTGGTAGCTTGTGAAAACTGAGGCGTACACCTCATCTACTGCATCGATATCTTTACTATTTTTAACAAAAATAGTAATTCGAACAATGTCACTCATTACATGATCGATACTTTTAGCAATTGCTTTGATGTTTTCAAAACACTGTTCAGTTTGTTCCTTGATGTCTCCTGCTATCAATTTACCAGATACTGGATCGATCGGTAACTGTGCTGAAAAGTTATTGTAGTGAGAAAAAGCGACCGTTTGTGATGCTAGTGGATCCTGTGGTGCATTTTTTGTATTTCTTGCTAGTACTGCGTTGTCATTGCTCATATTCCTATTCCTCTTTTCTTTTAATAGCATTCAAATAAAAAAAGATCCTACCTTACATGGAATGTTCACTTTTTCACAAAACAACACACTAATCGCTACTTTTTTATAAGTGTACCGTTTTTACTATCCTGCATTGTATTATAAAACACTGACAAATTGACAAAAATTATATCATTCACTCCAGTCTACAATAATAGCGCTAACATTTCAATGATGTATTTTACTGGATATTATTCTGTAATTCTATTTCCTAAAGAGCTAGTTGATTTTCTGCTCTAAACATGTAACAATTCTCATACACGGAAGCCATTTTTAAAAGCGGACTCATTCTCAAATGTTAGGAGCTACTTTTTTATGATAAAGAAAGAAGAAATGCCACTTTGTGACGTGGCAACGACGGTTCAACTGATTGGAAGTAAATGGAAAACATTGATTATTCGAGATCTAATAACAGGACCCAAAAGAAATTCCGAATTAAAGCGATCGTTAATAGGAGTTTCTCAAAAGGTCTTGACCGAAAGTCTTAACTCAATGATTCTAGATGGCATTGTAGAGCGAATCGATTTCCAAAAAGTGCCGCCTCATGTTGAGTATCAATTAACCCCTTTGGGAGAAAGCTTATTACCTGTCATTGAATCCATGAGACAATAGGGACAATTTTATAAACAACAACTTCGATAGATAGTTACAAATTAGTGCCTACTTAACATTTTATAAAAAATTGTCTATACTTTATTACAGACCACAACAATTATTAAGGAGGCTATTTAAATGAATACTGAGTTTACACCCATCGAAGCAGTTCATACCGCTGTTGAGCAGACCATGCTAAACGGCGAAGCTGTTTTAAGAGTTATAAAAAAAGATAAAATTATGGAATTTGATGAAAATACATATGCTAAGCTAAACAACTTCACTTTTCATAATGGGACAATCGAAGTGAAGATGTTAAGCCGCTTATTGCCGGATGCACCAGATTTTGCACGTGGATTTATCGGTATTGCCTTTCGGATCGATCAAACTGACACAACATTTGAATCTTTCTACGTAAGACCGACAAATGGCCGTATAGACGATCCAGTCAGAAAAAATCGCGGTGTGCAATATTTTTCCTATCCTAAATACACCTTTGACTATTTCCGAAATCTTGGCATCACAGATTTTGAGGGGCCAGCGGACATTGGACTTGATGAATGGATCAGCTTAAAAGCAGTGATCAATGGAGCTAAGGGAGAATTTTATTTAAACGATAGTGACAAACCCGTATTGGTGGTGGAGAATATGAAGCACGGTGCTGATGCTAGAGGTGGGATTGGTTTCTTTGTTGATATTGGCACAGAAGCATTCTTCAAAGAATGGACGATTACAGCAATTGATTAGACAACACTGATTCAGATTCAAGCATGTTTCTTCATTATGGCCTACCAGATCGTAGAAGTGATTAATTTTTTTATCGTCCTATAAAAAAACGCTATCCTCTCAACTAAAGTAAGAGTCAGTGTTATCAGCACTGGCTTTTTTCCGTATAAAATACCTACTTTGCAAGATTCATTATAGAAAGTCACTTATAGTATGTCTAGTCTGTTCGTCAGTAGCTTTCTTTATCACTTTCTATTTAATATGTAGTACTCTTCAAAAACCCATTGACAGCGCTTTCTTTATAGTGTATATTTGCTTTGTTAAATGGATAGTGATTATTAAGTTAAGCTAAACCTAAACAACGCCTCTTTAGGCTTTTGTTTGGGCTTTTTTCTATTTTCAGTCTCTTTATTTAGGAAAACGGGAGGGCAATTGCTTTGGAAATTCTAAAAATTTTAAATAATAATGTGATCATTGTTCGTAATGAAGACAACGAAGAAGTGATTCTTATGGGCAACGGATTAGGCTTTCAAATGAGGGCTGGCTCAGAAGTTGATCGGGCAAAAATCGAGAAGGTTTTTAAGCTTGAAAACGAAGTTGAATCGGAACAGATCGAGCAATTATTTTCAGAAATTCCCGAAGAAATCATTGAAATCTCCTACAAAATCTTATCTCAAGCAAAAAAAGCGCTAGACAAAGAACTGAATGAATCATCTTTTATAGCGATTGCTGATCACTTGCACTCCTCTATCCAACGGACAAAGAAAAATATTCAAATCAAAAATTTTTTATTATGGGATATCAAACGCTTTTTTCCTGTTGAATTAGAAATAGCACGATTGGCTATCCAAATGGTCAACCAGCAACTGGATGTAGATTTGACTGATGATGAAGCTGGATTTCTAGCCTTGCATATCACCAATGCTCAACTCGACGGCAATCACGAAGATGCGATCAGTCTGACTCAGTTGATCGAAGAAATATTGACCGTCATCAAATATACACTCCGAATCAATTTTGCTGAAAATGATATTTACTTTCAACGGTTTATTACACATTTAAAATTCTTCACTGAACGAGTGTTCAAAGAGAACACTGCAACAACATCTGAAGAACAAGTTGAAAATGAGTTGTTCTTACTCGTGACGAAACAATATCCAGAGGCTTTTGAGGCAACAAAAAAAGTCGCTGAACTATTAATCAATCGACGTAATTATACAATGTCAAAAGATGAACAGGTCTACATCACCATACATTTGGCTCGAATCATCGATAAAACAAGTTAGTTAGAGAGGATTTCTCTTAATCTAAATGATATCCCGAAAAGGAGCGTAGGAAACTGATTGCCTGTGGAAAGGCCCTGGATCGTGACATTAAGTTGGCGAGACCTCTGAATAAAAAATAATTAGACATTTGGAGGAACGAAAATGGGTAAATATGAAGAACTTGCACAAAATATTGTAAAGGAAGTCGGAGGCAAAGAAAACGTCAATTCTTTAACAAACTGCATCACACGCCTTCGTTTTAAATTGAAAGATGAAAGTAAAGCCAACACCGAAGTCTTAAAAAATATGGATGGTGTTGTGACCGTTATGCAAGCAGGTGGACAATACCAAGTAGTGATTGGCAACCATGTCCCTGATGTTCGCAAAGATGTGGATGCTGTATTAGGTGTGTTAGAAGCTCCGACTGAGTCTGGTCCAAAAGGAAATTTATTTGATCAATTCGTTGATATGATTTCCTCTATTTTCCAACCGATTTTAGCGCCACTGTCTGCAGCTGGTATGTTAAAAGGGGTTAATGCCATTTTAATTTTCGCGTTAGGGGCTGGCTTTGCGGAGTCGTCAACATCAGCTATTTTTAATGCGATGGGTGACGGATTATTCAAATTTTTGCCAATCTTTATTGGTTACACAGCAATGAAAAAGTTTGGCGGCTCACCCTTCCTTGGAATGTTAATCGCATCAAGTTTAGTCTATCCTGGATTTTTAGAAGGTGCAGCTACTGCTCAGTTTGCTGAAGCGGGAGGGCTTAATTTCTTTGGTATTCCATTCTCTATTCCGCCTGCTGGTTATGGTTCTACAGTTATGCCGATTATTGCGGCGGTGGCTTTTGCTGCATTTTTAGAAAAGCAATTAAGAAAAGT
Source organism: Enterococcus sp. AMC1252 (assembly GCF_058216515.1). Taxonomy (NCBI): domain Bacteria; kingdom Bacillati; phylum Bacillota; class Bacilli; order Lactobacillales; family Enterococcaceae; genus Enterococcus; species Enterococcus sp. AMC1252. The sequence continues at coordinate 352,079 of NZ_CM177097.1, read as the reverse complement.
TATTCCTGACGTTATTAAGTTGTTTATTGTTCCATTTATAACAGCGCTTGTAACGATTCCATTAACATTCTTAGTGATCGGACCAGTCATGAATACTGTTTCTGACGCTTTAGGAAATGGGTTACTTTCTATTCAAAGTTTTAGCCCAATTTTATTCGGTGCTATTCTTGGTTTCTCTTGGCAAATTCTTGTTATGTTCGGTCTACATTGGGCGCTTATTCCATTTGCCATTATCGCATTATCTCAAGGTGACCCAACATCATTATTAACACCATCAGGTAGTGTAAGTTTTGCTCAAACTGGTGCGGTATTAGCGGTCATGTTGAAAACTAAAAATGCGAAATTAAAAGAATTATCAATCCCTGCTTTTATTTCAGGTATCTTTGGTGTAACTGAACCGGCTATTTACGGTATCACTTTACCTAGAAAAAAACCTTTCTGGGCATCTTGTATTGTTGGGGGTGTTACTGGTGCCATCGCTATGGGATTAGGTATGCAAGGCTATCAAATGGGTGGCTTAGGAATATTCCGCTATCCAAGTTCTATCTCACCAGATGGCGATGTTAAGTTTGCGATTTACGCAATGATTTTGGATGCGTGTGCTCTAGCAGCTGGTTTTGCAATAGCTTGGGCTTTAGGCTTTAAAGATGATGAACCAACGATTCAACTATCAAAAGAAGAAGCGAAATTAGCCGCAACTGGGCAAAAAAAGAAACTAACAAAAGATGAAGTTTTCTCTCCAGCAGAAGGCAAAGTTCTACCTTTGAGCGAAGCAAGAGACGCAGCATTTTCAGAAGGTATCATGGGCAAAGGGGTTGTGATCGAACCAACTGTTGGGGAAATCGCGGCACCATTTGATGGTACCGTGATGACTCTTTTCCCGACAAAACATGCTATTGGATTGATTTCAGACAATGGGACCGAGCTTTTGATCCATATCGGTATCGACACCGTTCAGTTAGATGGTGAAGGCTTTGAGGCGTTTGTTGAACAAAATGCGAAAGTCAAAAAAGGGGACAAATTAGTGACCTTCGATATCAGTGCGATCGAAGAAGCAGGTTACAGCACACAAGTGCCGATTATCGTTACAAATACCCCTGATTACGCTGATGTGATTGCAACTTCTGAAACCTCGACTAAACAAGGAGATGTTTTGATTACTGCGATCATCGCAAAATAATCATTTGAACCAATACAAAATCTATTTACAAAGGAGTACAGATCAATGAGTTTTCCAAAGAATTTTTTATGGGGCGGCGCAACAGCTGCCAATCAATGTGAAGGAGCATGGAATCTGGACGGTAAAGGAGATTCTATTTGTGATCATAATCGCGCTGGGAGTCGAACCGCTAATACACATCGCACATTCGATTTAAAGATCGATACAGATCACTATTACTACCCTAGTCACACGGGTATCGATTCTTACCATCGCTATAAAGAAGATATCGCTTTATTTGCAGAAATGGGCTTTAAGGTTTATCGGATGTCGATTGCTTGGTCACGGATTTTCCCTAATGGAGATGATGCTACACCAAATGAAGCAGGGTTACAATTTTACGATGAGTTTTTTGATGAGCTAGCGAAATATGGCATTGAACCACTTGTCACGATTTCTCACTTTGAAATGCCTTTTCACTTGGGGAAAAACTATGATGGTTTCTTAGATAAACGAGCGATCGGATTTTACGAAAACTATGCAACTACTCTATTTGAGCGTTATAAAGATAAAGTAAAATACTGGCTAACATTCAATGAAATCAACTTCGGTACAATGGATCACGGCAAACGTATCAATGGTTTATTTAATCGTGAATATACTGAATCTGAACAATATCAAGCATTACACAACGTTTTTCTCGCTTCAGCTAGCGCAGTCGTTGCTGGACACAAAATCAACCCTGATTTTAAAATTGGGTGTATGTTGGCATATATTACGATGTACCCAAAAACATGTCGTCCAGAAGATGTTTTAAAAACGCAGCAAATCAATGAGAAATTCAACTTTTTCTGTGGTGATGTTCAAGTCAAAGGAAAGTATCCTTACTTTATGACACGTTATTTTGAAAAGAACAATATTCAGATAGAGATTACAGAAGAAGATAAAGCCTTACTCAACGCAGGAGCCGTTGATTATTACACTTTTAGCTATTACATGACCACCTGTATCACAGATGACTTGGAAAATCGTAATGATAAAACAGGCGGCAATCTTTTTGGCGGTGTATCAAATGAGTATCTTGAAACGAGCGATTGGGGTTGGCAAATCGATCCAGTCGGACTGCGCTATACGTTAAACCAAATCTATTCTCGTTATGAAGTACCGTTAATGGTCGTAGAAAATGGACTTGGCGCTTTTGATGAAGTGGAAGCAGATGGTTCGATCAATGATGATTATCGAATAGACTACTTCAAACGACATATTATTGAAATGGAAAAAGCGATTGATGATGGGGTTGACTTAATTGGTTACACGCCTTGGGGTTGTATTGATCTGATCAGCGCTGGTACGGGAGAAATGAGTAAGCGATATGGGTTTATTTATGTCGATCGTGATGATGAAGGAAATGGTACACTCAATAGAAGTCGAAAAAAATCGTTCCATTGGTACAAGCAAGTGATCGAATCAAATGGTGATATTCTTTTTGATTAAGTTTATTCAATAGAATCCCACTTCCCTTTCTATGCTTAAATTGAGATGAAGAAACCTAAATAAGTCGTTTATCCCAAACGTGCTTATTTAGGTTTTCTCTTTATTTGATTGAATTTAGAGCACATCAATTGAAATTACGCCAAAACCTGCTATCTTACACTTAAGGAGCGTGAAGAAAATGAAACAGCCAATAACCTTTATTTCAGTAACGGAACAGGCCAAAAAGCAAATGGATTTTTATGTTGAGGTTTTTCCAAACACTACGATTCAATCAACAACTTATTATGATGAATACCCAGAACGTGTGTTGAATGGACAGTTAGATTTAAACGGCGCCTTGATTTATTTTTTAGAGATGGGACCTGAAAATCCCGTAGCACCTGGTTGGAATCTTTCATTATACGTAGAAATGGACACAGAAGAAGAGTTTGATCGCATTTTCTCAGCACTATCTGCCGAAGGCGTAGTCATTATGGGACCTGAAAAAGCTGGAATTTTTCAAAAAGTTACGTGGCTGACAGACAAGTTTGGTATTACTTGGCAGCTAACATTTGCTGGAAAATAAAAACCACTCCCTTCTTAAATAAAGGAAGGAAGCAGCAAATTTTGTTTCAGCTTACTGGTAAAGTCAGTGCTCTTAGCATTGGCTTTTTCTTTTTTGAAAACTACTGACGCTTAAATTCGACCTCTAGGTCACCATAATGAAGCAGCAGTACATCCGCTTGATCATATCCTGGATAGTTGAAAATCATCTGATAATACAGTTCTCCACCTTCTTCATCGGAGCTAAATTCTCTCGATAAGTAACGCTCCTGGCGACCATTGATCACTGCTTGTAACCAAATATCATCTGGATCGATCATTTCATTAAATCTTTTATCACTCGTTTTCATCACGAATGAATTTGGATAAACTAATGCAGACACTGTTTCGGCCCATGAAGAATCAGTTGGAGCAAAATTGAGCGCATCAAATGACTTGATTTTTGATGTATCAATCGGTAATTCCCATAAGCCTTCGAGTTCTTCAAAAGTTTCTCCTTCTTTCCCTTCATGGTAGCCTGGCGTATCATCTATGGGATACATTGCGGTTACACGACTAATTACAACAACTGCATTTTCTAACGGCGGAACCTCACCATTACTGGCTTGAAGACGATACGTTAATTCTAATTGATTCGTACTGCGATCAAAATGAGACTCTGGCGTGATGCTGTTAAAGAGATTCAAGTTTTCCTGAGCTTCCGCCAAGCCACTTTTTAGATCAACTAAATAGCGACCATCCCCATTTTTAAGAGCAAAATGGATACCGTAAAATTCAAGAGTTTCATTCGTAAATTTTGAGTTCTTCGGAAATTGAATCATAAAATGCAACCCGATTTCATTTTGATCAGCATAGACTTCAGTTAACTCGATATCAACATTTTCATTCGTTGCTTTTGTACTTTGTTGCGTGACAAATCCTTTTTCTTGAAGCGTTTTAGAGGTAAATTGACCCAGATGCAAGAAATTAGTCACCGCTTTACCGATAGGTGTAAAAGCTAGCGATAGTCCAATCAGTACAATCGCTGTGATTAGGATCAGTGGGAGCTTTTTTTTCTTTTTGGGTTGTACTCGTTTTTTTTCTTGAGAGATTTTTTGATAGGCTTCATCAAATGCTTGACGAGCTTCTTTAGAAATAGCTTGCGTTTCTTGCAACGTTTCGTTCAATTTTTCTTCAAAATCTTTCATTAAATAACTCCTCCTTCAGATCCCATATATTCTTTTTGCAACATTGCTCGACCTCTAGCTAAGCGAGACTTGATCGTACCAGAGGGTTCACTTAAAATCTGACTGATTTCTTTCACTGAAAAACCATTATAATAATACAAGACAAGAGGGATTCGATAAATTGAGTTTAGCCCTGTAAGTAAATCGTTCATAGCTAAGTGCTCCGACTCTTGATTATTCACTGAAAATTGATAATCCTCTATATCAAAATAGGATTCGGTATTCAATATTTTTTTGCATTGATTGATCATTATTCGGCAAAGCCACGTATTGAAATAGTTCGGATTTTTAAGTTGATCCAGTTTTTGATAAGCAGTGATCACTGTTTCTTGCAGTACATCTGCTATATCTTGTTCATTTGTTAAAAACCGCCTAGCCATATTGTAAAGTACCCTTTCATATTCTTGAATCAATTGAATAAATGCATCTTGATTGCCTTTTTGGGCCTTTTTAACTAAAAAAACATCATTTGCCAAGTAAAATACTCCCTTCATCTCCAACAGTTAATTTGAACCTTATATCTATTAGAGTCAAAAAAAACATAAATGGTTGCATCAAAATTATAAAATACTACCATTCGCATATACAGCCCTTATTTTTAAGAGAATATAAATAAAGGATAAGGCAAATAGTCAACCCTATCTGTCTTATCCTTTATCTTATTTTTTATTTCGCTATTTTTTTACGATTTAGTCCATATGCTCCGATTACTGATAGAATTAATGCTAAACCAGTAACTATAGCAACAAAGCTATCCTTACTACCAGCCTTAGGTAATTGCCCTTTTGGTTGAACTTTAGAGGCATTCAAAAAGACTTTGTCAGCTTTTGGTTGTACTTTTTCTTCTTTTACTGGTATCAATTCGCCTTCTGCATGTCCATTCGGTTTGATTTCTTCTACCTGATTACCAGATTTGTCTTCATTCGTTTCTGTTTGGTCATTAATACGAATTTCTGGCTGTTCTTCTTTTGCTGTGTTTAGCTCTTCTTCTTGTGTTTCTTTCACGTGCTCTTCTGGAATTAGCGGTGCGATTTCCTCTAGTTCTCCAGATTCATCTTCGATCACTTCGACTTGTTCGCCGATGTGTATTTCTGGTTGTTCTTCTTTGGCTACGTTTAGCTCTTCTTCTTGTGTTTCTTTCACGTGCTCTTCTGGAATTAGCGGTGCGATTTCACCTAATTCTCCAGATTCATCTTCGATCACTTCGACTTGTTCGCCGATGTGTATTTCTGGTTGTTCTTCTTTGGCTACGTTTAGCTCTTCTTCTTGTGTTTCTTTCACGTGCTCTTCTGGAGTTAGCGGTGCGATTTCACCTAGTTCTCCAGATTCATCTTCGATCACTTCGACTTGTTCGCCGATGTGTATTTCTGGTTGTTCTTCTTTGGCTACGTTTAACTCTTCTTCTTGTGTTTCTTTCACGTGTTCTTCTGGAATTAGCGGTGCGATTTCACCTAGTTCTCCAGATTCATCTTCGATTTTTTCTTCCTCGACAATTGCTTCTTCAATGGGCTGATTTTCGTCACCAATTGCATTGCCGTCTAAAAAGATATTTTTCACTTTATGCGTCGCTACTTCGTTGATTGGCTTTTGATATAAAACTTGATAATCAATTTGGCAATCATTTGTAAAATTTTGCTGTTTTTTCCCAGCCTCTGTTATGGTTGCTGTATACATAATTGTAAATGAAGCCAAGCGCGCTTTTTCACGATAAATTCGAATAGAAAAGGCATTATCATCGCCAAATTCCACTGTACCATACCTTTGATTTACAAACTCTTCTAAACTTAATGCTGATCGACCTAAATAATTGTCAACAGTAAATACAAAACTATCTTGATTTAATACTTGACCGCCACCTGATTTATCAGTCAACACGATATCATTAGCTAAGTCACTTTTCGTTAAGTTTGCATTTAAAAACCAACGAATTTGACCTGATTTTCCCAATAAATCTCCCGTTTTATAAAAGAACGGTTTCTCCCCTTCTACGCCACTACCAGAATGCCCTTTAACAACAATATTTGGGACAACAACTGAAGTTCCAAGATTTGTGGGTATTTCTTTTACTGTATTTTCTTTAACATTTGTCACTCGAACGCCGAAAGTAAATTCTCCTCGAACACGATCTAAGCGATTCACTTTTTCATTAAATAGACAAACAGCTTTATCTTTATATACACGGACTATTCCTAATCCATTTAAATCTATTTCACGAGGAGTATCATTGGAGTCTGTCAATCCTTCTAACTCTTTCGGTAAAGACAACGTCAAAACATCGCCTGCTTTAAGCTTCATACCTGCTTTTTCACTAAATGTTACATGGATAGATGTCAGTTCCCCATCCATTAATTCTGTCTTATCAAACTGAATCGTATCAACAAAACCTGTACTGCTTAATTCAGTTGCTAAAGACTGCTCTCCAAACCCAAATAATCCTAAGAATCCCACAAACATTACTACACACCATGATAATTTTTTTAACATCTTTTATACATCGTTCCCTTCTCTAATTGATATAGACCAATATACATTCTCTATTGCGTTATTAAAAAGCAACTTTTTTGATGTTAAACAATAAATATATTCAAGTCAAATCATATACATTTTTGCACATTATTTTATAATAAAGTTCTTAAAGTAATATATTCAGCTCGCTGACAGATTACTTTCCTATTTACCTCTCTTAGTGTATCAACTCGCCTTTCATCTTATTGTACTGTTACTGATAATGTTAATAAAAAAAGCCACCAGAAATTCTAGTGACTTCCTTATCCTTAAATTGGTGAGTTCTTAATAACGAGGTAGCTTTAACACAATATGAGTATATTGATTCGGTTTAGTTTTAATTTCCATCTGATAGTCAGTACCATATTGTAAGCGGAGCCGTTCATTAATGTTGCTTAGCCCAATCCCTCCTAATCTAGTACAAGTATGCTTATGGTCTTCTTCTAATTGATACCCCTTGCCATTATCGTAGATTTCAATATAAAAACTAGTCTCGTCGGCTCTAGTCCGAATACTAATCAATCCCTGCCGGTCGATTTCCTTAATTCCATGGTAAATTGCATTTTCCACAATTGGTTGTATCACCAGTTTAGGTAATTGATACTCATACAACTCCGGATCTTCGATTATTTCATAGGTCAATTGGTCGCCATAACGTTGTTTCTGAATAAAAAGATATTGCCGAACATGCTCTATTTCATTTTTCAGACGAATCATTTCATTCCCTTGATTAAGGGACAATCTAAAAAAACTAGCCAAAGATTTAGTTGTTGCAACTACTTGTTTATTATCATTAAATTCTGCCATCCAAATAATTGTATCCAGTGTATTATACAGGAAATGAGGATTTATTTGACTAGCCAATGTTTGTATTTCATATTTGTGGATGGCTTGTTCTTTTGCTTTTACTTCTGATACTAGCTGCTCCATCTGCATCAACATACCATTGAAGCTGCGAGCAAGACTGCGAATTTCATCTGGGCCAGTCTCTACAACTTTGGCATCTGATAGACCTGATACAACATGCTTCATTGAATATTCAAGAGTCCGCATTGGTTTAGTCAGTCCTTTGATTACAAATATACTTCCTATAAAAACAACTAAAAACATTAAACCGCCAACTATCGCTATCTTCCACCACATGTTATTAGAAATCATCGCTAATTCCTCTAAAGAAGCAATCCCAACTAGCTGCCAACCTGCCTCAACAATTAATTGGTTATAGACAAGTTGTTGCGCCTTCTCGTCATACCCATTTTTACGGTTACTATCATATTGAACTTGAGTTTGGTATTTTTGCTCTGAAAGAACAGTATCATTCTGATGATAAACCAGCTCTTTGCGCTGGTTTATCATAAATACATACCCTTTTCGTCCAATATTCAATTGCCTTAAATAATTTTCTATCCCTTTAGAATCAATATCCAATCGGATCACACCAAGTTTCTGACCGTCGTCCGTGACAATTTCTTTGGTAATAGAAATTATCCACTCTTCTTTACTACTGGATGCTTTCTGTTTTCTAGCAGAAGTTAGAATCGTCATGCCATCTATGTTAATTCCTTGTTTACGCCATTCCTCAGCTAACATTTTTTTTGACTTTGATGCTTCGTTAGACTCTTCATTAGAAACAAAACGCCCATCTTTAGTAAGTATCATAGCCGAAATAAGTGAATCATCTGTCGCCAACATATTAGCTAGTACATTTAATACTTGCGTTCGACTTTCTGGATCGCCTATTGTTACAAATTCTTGAACATCGGAGCTAATCGTAATCGCCGTCGCCACCTGCTTCAAGCGCTTGATATAGTCATTGACATAATCACCGCTGCGCTCAATCGTATTGATCGTATCATCTTGCGCTTTAGCCAACATGATTGCAGAAGTATTATACGTTGTTGAAATGCCATAATAAACTAGTAGAATAAGCGTCGTTAAGAAAAAATAATGGCTTATTTGCACAGAAAGTGAACGCCACCTAAGCTTATCCAAGATCTTCATCGTTGTGCCGCCTCTTTTTTATATTGTCTCGGCGATAGTCCAGTCACTTGTTTGAAACGTAACGAAAAATAATTAACATCTTCAAACCCGACCTTCCCAGCAATTTCATAGTTTTTGAGAGGTGTTGCGAGTAATAATACTTTCGCTTGTTCGATTCGCTTTTTACTAACATAGTCTTGAAACGTTGTGCCTAGTGTCTTTTTGATTACACTACTTAAATAGCTAGCATTATAGCCTAATTTATTCGCTAGCCATGTTAGTGATAACAAAGGGTTACTTAGTTGTTCTTCAATGATCTGTTTTAACGTATCCGCTAACGCTGTACTGTCTTTTCGCTCCCCTTCTTTCACTACCCGCACCTCTTTCAGTTGCTGATGCAAATGCTCCGACTTTAACTTAGTAATCGCTCGAGTCAACAATTCTTCAATTTCTTGTTTTGTTACCGGCTTTAAAATATAATCATCTGCCCCTAATTTTATGGCGGACACAGCATACTCAAAATAATCATACCCTGTTAAAAATATGATTACCGTTTTCGGCAAAAATAATTTAACTTTTTTAGCAAAAGTTAGGCCGTCCAAATAAGGTAAATTAATGTCTGTCAAAATAATGTTAGGGCTTTCTTTTTTGACAATCTCAAGAGCTTTTTTCCCATCACCTGCTTCAAATATTTGATCGATTTCCAACCCTTTAAAATCAATCAACGTTACGATTCCTTTGCGCACCAACGGTTCATCCTCTATAACCAACAGTTTATACAATGCTATCCCCTTCTTTCTTTCATTCAATAGAAAAAACCCCTTTATTTACTATAACAAATAAAGAAGTTTTTTATATCATTTTTTTGTAACTTTTAGGAATGATTACAGAACTATAATAGCTACCTTAGTTCTTTGTTTACAGTTAATTGAACAATAATACAACTTCAAAAATTAAGGAGCAACATATTTATGAATATTTGGTAATTTATCTAATGGTGAATAGTCAATGATTGGGTTATCATTTAGCTCTAAATTGATTAAATTCGTTAAATATGATAGAGGCTCTATATTTTCAATTTCATTTGATCTTAAAGTAAGTTCAGTAAGATTCTTTAGTGAACTTAATGCTGAAACATCTACAATCTGATTTGAATCCAATCCTAACCTTTTTAAATTAGTCATAGAGTTTAAAACCGAAATATCTTTAATCTCATTCGAATCTAAAAATAAAGTACTTAAATTATTTAATGAAGATAGTGTTGAAATATCAGCTATTTGGTTATCGCTAAGAACTAAACCATTTAGATTTGTCAAAGACTGTAACTCGGAGATATTTACTATCTTGTTGTTAATAAGAGTTAACTTTTTAAGATTTTTCAAAGATTTCAAAGCATCAATCTTAGCTATTTTATTTGAAGACAGATTTAAACTTTCCAAATTTTTCAAATTCGCTACTGATGAAATATCTTCAATTTGATTAATAGCTAAATCCAGAGTAGACAGACTTGTTAGAGACGGTAGAAATTCAAGATTAGCTAATGTCTTTGTTCTTAGAAGTAAATGTTTCAATTGAGTCAATTTACTAAGAGATGAATAATTGTTTATATTATTATTTCCAGAAATGTTCAAAGTTTCAAGAGTACCTATCTTTTCTAACGCTGAAATATCTGTAAGTTGATTGTTATACAGGTAGAGGTATTTTAGTTTTTTCAATGATGCTAATGGATTGACGTCGGTAAAGTTACTGTTAGTTATCGATAGGTCTGTTAACTCTTCTATATTGGCTAACGGTGATATGTCTGTCACTTTAGCCCCACCTAGAGAAAGTTGTTTCAATTGCTTCAAATTTGAAAGTGACGAAATATCTGTAAGGCTACCTTCATCAAGACTAAGTTTTTCCAACTGCGTAACTGAAGACAACCAACTAGCATCAGACATGCGATTATCAAATAAACTAAGAACTTTCAAGTTTTCCATTTTCCCAATTTCGGAATAACCTGTTAACTTGGCATTCATAAATAAAGCTAAATATAAACCTTCTACAGAGTTTAGTTTTCCAAAAGGTCCAATATCAGAAACGTTAGAAGGTTTTATGATTCTCAATTCTTTTAATTTTTTCAACTGATCAATACCTTCAAAATCTAATGGGGCATAATCTTTCTTCCAAAGCGTATTTATATCTAGTGACTCTAAATTAGCTAGTTTATAAATAGGCGCTAAGTCATTGACTTCAATCCCACTCATTCTGATTTTTTTTAATTTATTTAGGTTATTTATCCCTTCAAAATTAAGAGTACTTCCTTTTACGGAAGTTCCAGAATAATCAAAATCTTCTAAACTTTCTAATTGATATATTTTTTCAAAATTCTTTACTTTACCTCTAGCAATCATACTTAATTTAGTTAATTTAGTTAATTTTTCAATACCTGCTAGATTGTCCAAATTATAAATATTCAGATTCAAACTTTCAAGATTCTCCAAGGAAGTGATTTTAGAGAAATCAGATAGATTTGTGATTTCCTCTGTAGAAACACTCACCTTTTGAAGACTTTTTAAATATTGTAGACCTTCAAGATTAGTAACATCCTTTAAATATAAACTATCGAATTTTAAAACTTGCAACTCTTCTTTAGTAGTACTTGAAGTAACTTCTTTACTCAAAGCTGCTGCCACTTCGGAAGAAAAATGAGGATCCGGGAAAACCTCAGCAATAGTCCCCAACACAGGATCTGCATCCACATAAGCTAAGCCTTGATCCTTAATCTTTTTCAGCGTAGCAGCACCGATTCCTTTAACCTTAGTCAATTCATCAATCGACGCAAATGGTCTCGTATCAATAATTCTTTGCGCAAGCACCGATCCGATTCCAGAAAGCTTCTGCAACTCTTCTAAACTTGCACTGTTAATGTCCACTTGCTCGATTTGAGCTGCTGCTTCAATACTCTCTTGTGCTCTAGCAATCTCTGTGCCAGATAAACCACCAACCGCTAACACAAGCATCATCATAATAGAGATCAATACGTTTAATTCTTTTTTCTTTTCCAATTTGTGTGTCCTCCTTTTTCTCTTTCGTGATTAAATTCTAACCATAGGTCTAGTTTATAGGATAAAAACACGATATTATATAGAGTTTCTTTGTAAAAACATAGAATTTGATTGGTTTTTTATTGTATTTCGGGAAAGAAAAAAGAAGTTCACTGGATTTTATAGTGACCCCAAAAAGTTAGACTTTTTATAGAGTGGATTTTTTCACTCTATTTTTTATGCAGTTTGTTGATTAAATTGTCGAAACTCGACTGGACTTTTCCAGTTAAGTTTTTCTTTAATCCGATGATGATTATAATAATAAATGTAGTTCTCAATTGCTTGTCTTAACTCATTTTGACTTTGATAGACTTTACCGTAATACAATTCTTGCTTTAGAATGCTGAAGAAATTCTCCATAGGAGAATTATCCAAACAGGTTCCTTTTCGAGACATACTTTGAAAGATACTGTTGTCCTTTAATGTTTGTATATAGGCGTTCATTTGATACGCCCACCCTTGATCAGAGTGGAAGGTGCGACGATAGGGACAATCATTTGTTTGAGTGATAGCTTCTTCTAGACCGCTCATAATCGTTTTACCGTTTGGTTGATTAGACAGACTGTAACTTAAAATTTCACGGTTATACATATCCATAAATGGATCTAAATAGAGTTTTTTCTGACGAAGAATACCTGCTTTATCTGCTTCAAAGTACTTAAATTCAGTTGTATCTGTTGTGATTTTTTGGTGAGGAACAGAGGTGTTGAATCGGCGATGAATCAAATTTCTAGCGATCTTACCAACGGTTCCTTTATATGAATTGTATTTCCTTGATTTCTTAGTGAAAGCATTGACTTGTAACTGTAGCTTTTGAATTAATCGCTGCACTTTCTTTTTATTTACTTGAAATCCACGTCTCTTCAATTCTTGTGTTATTCTTCTATAGCCATAATGTTGATGTTCCTTACGGATCGCTTGAATTTCTTCTTCAATCATTTGTGTTGAATTTATTCTGTCTAAACGTTTTTGCCAGTACATGTAAGTGGCTTTTGGAAACCTTAAGGTTTCCAGAATATCTTTTAATTGAAAGTGTCCTCGGAGGCTGTGAATGATTCGGGCGATTCGTTCATTTTTTGTTCGTCCTCTAAACGTAGCCTCCTCAATTCTTTTAAATAGGCATTCTCAATTTTTAACATTCTATTTTCTTTTTCTAGTTTATCTAATTGAGATTGTTCACTTGGTAATGGTTGGGCTTCATTTAATTCCTTCTTAGGCATTCTAGGTGGACGTCCTTTCTGTTTAGAGAGTCCATCTATACCAAACTGACGATATGTTTTAAGCCAATTCGCAATCAATGGTGGATTGTTCATTTTGAGAAGATTGGCTACTTTTTGATAGGACAACTCTGTAGTTAAATACAACTCTATCGCATCTAACTTAAATTGAACAGAGTAATTCTTATTTTCCCGACTACGAAGTAATCCTTCTTCACCAAATTCTTTATAGCTATTAATCCATTTACTTATTTGAGAATTATTTTTAAACCCATACTTTTTTTGCGAGAAACGGTGTGCCTCCTTGACCAGATAAGTAGTCATGGACAATTTTAAGTTTAAATTCAAAACTGTATTTTGCCATACAAAAAAACCTCCAAAAGTTAGATTTTCAGGTCTAACTTTTGGGGGTCGGTACATTTTATAGTGACTTCTTTTTTCTTTTCTTTCTATGTTATTATCTGAGCTTGTCGAATTTAAACCGATATCCTAAGACTTTATTCCCTTGTGTATCACTATACTTTTTTTCAACGTCTAAATGCCTAAAATATCGACTCAACTCCTCAAGTGATGGTTTTAAAATCTTCTGATCGATTTGGCCAACTTGGTAATTTTTAGGAATCCCAAGTAAAAAAGACAATGTCTCAAACGATACTTCCCAATAGCCTTTTTTTTCTGCCTGTTTTAACAACCGATATAGATTTTTGGCATACTTCTTTTTCAGTGAAATAAATTCTTCTAAAGAAAAACAAGTCGCATTTGTATTTACTTGATTTAAGAGACAAGTGAACTTTGGATTAAAACGAGCTTTGATTGCTTTCTCATGTGTAAGAAACCTAAAATCCTCAAAGATCATAAAACGTTCTAATCCAACCTGTTCATCATCTGTATACATATGAAGATAGTTCGTATGGGTCAGTTTTTGAGCCATACTATTTAAATCCTTTAAAAATCTAGCATTAGACGTTGAAGTATAGTGAGCCAATCGTTTTAAATCATCCCACGTCAAATAAATTTGTTCATGCTGCTCTTCTTTTGTTTTACTTAATAGGGCAAAAAATAAGTTAAATTCATTGGCATTAAACGAACCCAGCGAGACTGTATTCAACTCGTTTTTATACTTTACATAGTCGTTCATTCCAAAGCCTGCTTTCTGTTGCTTGTTTGAAGGTTATTATAGTTAGTTTCACCTCATAAAGCAAACACACATACAAAAAAGTACTGATTACACATCTAAATCCCTCTATTTTCTCAAATAAAAACAACCTTAAAACCCTTTATATTCAAGGTTTTACGATGTTACTCTTTTCTCCTTAAACTGATTTACACAGACAATCGATAAAAGTGATGCTATCCTGTGGAAGTAATTTAATGACACAACGAAAGGATGTTTTTTATGAGTAAATCAATTATTGTCGTAGGTGCAGGTCCAGGAGTTGGCTATGAAACAGCTAAAAAATATGGTTCTGAAGGATACAAAATAGGATTGATCAATATTTCGGAGTCTGTTTTAGTTGAGTTGAAAGCTGAACTTGAACAAGATGGCATCACTGTCTACTATGAAACTGCTGACGCAAGTAATACAGACGCATTAAATCAAGCCATCGATCGCCTTGTTGAACAGCTTGATGGTCTGACTACTTATTTCTATAATGTTCCAGGACCTTTAGGTAAATCATACATGCCAATGACAGAGGCACCTGAATCATTATTCTCTTTATTTTTACAATTAAGAGTCACTTCAGTCTTAACTTCTGTTCAACATGTGTTGCCTTATTTAGAGGAAGCTCATGGCTCTGTTTTGATTTCTAGTGGACAATCAGATCGAATTGCTTATCCATATACGGGAATCATGGGAACTGCTCAAGCTGCGTTGAAAATGTTGATGACACACCTAAATCAAGAGCTAAAAGAGAAGGATATTTTTGTTGGTTATTTCCCATTGGATAATCCGCCTGTGATCACTGATGAGAAAAAAGAAGCGAAACGAAACGATCTCCCTGGTGGTTTTGAATTAACGAAAGAAATGAGAATCACTGCTAAGGATGTAGCAGATGTGATTTTCAAAGAAGACACACTTAGAGAAAATTTTGATGTGCGGATTAAAAAAGCTTAACTATTTTCTATTCTCTAGAAAATGGAACTAATGTTATCTGCTACTAAAACGTCCATAATGAAAATGAGGTTGGGACAGATGGATTTAACTCCGAGAAATAAGAAGGATTTACTTCTGTGCCCACCGTTTATTCGGATTTGTAGAGGCAGGGATATAACTCATAGAGTTATGTCCCTGCCTCGTTTTCCGTTTGATTACTACTTTTATTTGTCCTTTGACAAAAGTTCGATCAGTTGTTGCTGCTGTTCGATCACTTCCACCAACCGTTCATTCAACTCTATTTGACGACTTCGTTTTGTCTGCCGTAATTTCTCTTCTACCCACTGACTATTTTTAAACATACGAAGTCCTTCAGCAATATGACCTGCTATAATGATTGCAACAGCACTAAAACTTAGTCCAACCAGCCAATTCTTCAAGATAAGTAACTGTTCCCACGTTTCCTGAACAAGAGTTGGAATACCAGCGATGTTTCTGGTTGTATGAATCAATTCTTTCAATTGCTCTAATAAGGACATGACACTTGGAATCAACTGATCTAACGTAAACGTAGACTGATGAAAAATATCTGAAAGTTTTTTATGAAAACTATTGAGCTCTTGTACACTCAAACTATTAATTCGCTGATCGATCACGGTATATGTTTGATATGTTTCTATTGTCATTTTTGTCAAGAGCGTTAAAAGAGCACTCACTAAAAATAAATAACCCAACACTAACAATTTCTCACTCAAATGCCACTGGTCCGTTTTTCTTAATCGCCACAAAAGAGAGCCTACAAGCGCTAATCCAGCTAATACAACAACACTCTGGATAATAAACAGTACGCTCAAATTAGTGACTACTTGACTGATTTTGTCTGACAGTCCCGCTTGCCAATCTTTAGATGAAAAAAAAGTCAGTACATTATTGACCGTGATTCGAAAAGATTTCCGCAGAATGTTTTCAATAAAACCGCGCTGATTGATCACTAAGAATAGTAATATAGCCAGATAAATCAGACTACTTAAATGAACAAACACTCTTAAATCGCTCCTTTTAGTAAAACCTTCTCCCACCATCAGAATTCCCCCTCGAATAGATAACTAAATAATATATAAATCAATCATAGCATTATAATAAAAAAGTAAATACTGATACACTTCCACCCACATTTAGCAATTGGAATTCCTATTCTATTTATTTGATTATAAATTTAAACTACGTTAAACTTTTAGAAAGTTCACTTTAGCTTAAATTATTCTATAATCTTATTTTTTTAGATATAGCTTTTATTTTATAAAAAAGAGGGAGCGATAATCGATGTGTACAAGTATTACGATGATGACGAAAGATCAACATGTTTTATTGGCAAGAACAATGGATTTTGCGGTTGTTCTTGAGGCCGAACCAACGTTTATTCCGCGGAATAAATTTGTATTCGTTAATGACGAAAGCTACGATCGTAAAAATGACTATGCCTTTGTAGGAATGGCGCGACAAGTAGATAAAGAGCACTTTGTTTTTGCTGATGGCTTAAACGAAAAAGGCCTTTCCTGTGCTGCTCTCTATTTTTCAGGCTATGCTGATTATAATAGTCAGGATACCGCTAAAAAATATACCCTAGCGCCGCATGATGTTGTCCCATTTTTACTTTCTACGTGCTCCACTGTTGAAGAAGTAACACGTACCATGGAAAATGCTCAAGTTGAAAACACAGCTCTAGATTTTTTAGGAATCGTCTTGCCTCTTCATTGGGTCATCACAGATAAAACTGGTAAAAGTATTGTTATTGAATATACGGAACAAACTCTACACATTCATGAAAATACGATCGGCGTTATGACAAATAGTCCTGACTACAAATGGCATACGACAAATTTAAGAAATTACATCGGACTTCAACCCGAACAAAAAACAGAAGTACATTTAAAAGATATGGTGATGAAACCTTTTGGTGAAGGAGCAGGTGCCTTCGGTCTCCCAGGTGACTTTACGCCGCCATCAAGATTTGTCAGAGCGGTTTTCTTAAAGGCTTGCTTACAGGATGTTCAAACTGAATTAGACGGTGTTACCTCTATGTTCCATGTGCTTGCTAATGTTGATATTCCTAAAGGGGTTGTCAAAACGACACAAGCTTATGACTATACACAATATACTTCTGTGATAGTCAACAGCTCGTTGAATTATTATTATAAAACATACAATAACCAGCGTATCCGCTGTATCCAATTAGAACACGAAGATTTTGATGCGACTTCTGGTAAAATTTGGTCAAGTGGCGATTCGGAAGATATTTTGTATCGAAATAGCCAAAAGTAACCTTTTAAAAAAGCCACCATAACAATTAAAAAGAGCCGGACACAACTCAAAAGTAGTGATGTTCGGCTCTTTTTACTGTATTATTTTCTTTTTTTCATTTACAACTCAAAAAGCAAACTAAATAGAAGTAGACTACTCATTCCAGTAAATAAGACTATTTTATTTTGTTCTAGTTCTCCTGTTTTGGGTAATTCTGAATTTTTTTGTTCCTTTATTTGCAGCTGTTTTTCATTTGTATTAATTGTTTTCTGCTCAATTGGCGCTGTCTTTACTTTTTCATAAATATACGTTAGTTCCCTAGGTTGATCTGTAAAAATTCCTTTGTCATCTCCGACTACTTCTTTTAACTGATAACCTGTAATCTCCTTATCAATTTCATAATCAGTTCCAACTTCTCCTGTTATAGTAATACTTGGCTTTAATATATTATCTTCTTCATCTTTGAAATTGGCCGTAACACTTGATAGCTTAGGAACGTTGACTATGGTTGTTGTGACAGTATCAGATTGGAATACATAGGGTTGTTGATCGCGACTAGTCACACCTTCTAATGACATATTTTGCTCGATTGAAGGCTGATTTTCTCCAGTTACTTTTACTTGATAATTTAGTGTTATTTTTTCGTTTTCAGGGATATCAGTAAACGAATAGGCAAATTCACGACCATTCCAAGCACTATCGTCAACTAAAGATTCATTGATTTTAGTCGAATTAGGAAGATATTCAGCACCTGTTGGTAAACTATTTTTAAGAACACTTTCCCCAACTTTTCCTCCGTTATTTTCTACTACTAAGGTATACGTCAAAATATCTCCTACTTTGGCTTCTGAATTACTAACTGCTAGCAGCAGATTAAAATCAGGCGCTACAAAAAAGTTGGGCGTGGCTAAAGATAGCGTGATCGGCTCAAGCGGCTTGACACCACCAGCACCATCTGCAGTTTCGCCCGTGATCAAACCTGGCAGATCAACAGCTCCAGTAATAGTATCTACTTTTACTTTGAAATGGTAAAATACTTCTAAATCACCTGATAGTACCCCTGAAAAAGGAAGATTCATTTCATTTGGAAAATCAGGCATGATACTAGCAAGACTTTCATCATCCAGATGAGTCGGAGGCAAATGGCTGGAACCAATATAAAATGAGTCTTCCACATACTCCAAGCCTCTGTTAAACGAAAAAATAATATTATGATCATAAATTTCTTGATTATTGTCGAATTCTTTTAGATGGTATCTCATAGAAACAAGATAAGTTTCGCCTATTTTCAATGACGTATTCATGTCTACTTGTTGGCCATCTTCTTGGAGTAGTTGATAATCAGTGACTAATTCACCGGGCATACTAGCTCTATCTGCCTTAACTAGAGAATCTAGTTGAGGCAATTCAAATGCTTCTGCATGATCAAAGTGAGTAAAAACCAGTAAGATAACCATCACCATAAATGACACAATACTTGCCCATTTTTTTTGTTTCATTTCTACAGTTCTCCTTCTAACTACATTTTGATGAACATTGACTTTACCACACTAAACCTATCTTTACAATTCAGTTTTTTCCAAAGAAAAGCTTATCTTGGTCCTTTTCTAAATAAGTACATTTATTACTATTTTCTTTTACGTACAGTTTCTTTCAATACTTCTATGCTGAAACAATTCGTACAACGTTGATTTATCAGTATTTCAAAGAATTCTTACTTAAACAAGGTAAGCAATCTATTCCCTATTTTATATAAAAAAATCACGTTCAAAAAATTGTAGAAACCACAAATTTTTTGAACATAATTTTCTATTGTTTACTATTTTATGGTATTTTTCACCGATGGTCATTAAGCTAATCAGTTCAGCGGCTCCTTCTATCACTTATCCAAAACTTGAAAAATCGTGATTGATGATTTCCATTAATTTAAATGTATCATGCTCAAATTCAAATTTCAAAATACAGCAATTTCCTAGCCGATCCTTTTGATCTACTTCACTGGTATGTGCCCAGTTTCGCATAAATTGCCGACAGGATGCACCATGAGACACAGCTAAAACAGTTTCGCCTGCCTCTATCATGATTTCCAGCAAGGTTTCAGATACTCGTTCCCTAAATTGACATTCTTCCTCCCCACCATAGCCAGCAAAAAAATTGCCATATGGTAATGGCGGATTCAGTGATTCACTCTCTGATTCAAACCGACCAAAATTCCATTCTTTCAGTCCCTTTACTCTTTTATAAGGCATATCAGTGACTTGTTCTAATGTATCGCTTGCTCGCTCAGATGTTGAAGCATATGCATTATCAAAAATGATATGATGCTTCTTGAAATAATTCCCTGCTATTTGTGCTTGTCTAATTCCTTTTGCTGTCAGTGGTGAATCACACCAGCCTTGAATTTTTTTCTGTTGATTAAATAGTGTTTCCCCGTGTCTCATCAGATATAATGTTTTGATCATAGTTTTCCCCTCACTTCTATTCGTCGTGTTTATCATAAACCATGAAGTGGACTTCAAGGCAAGTAAAAAAAGTGAGTGGGACATAACTCTTCGAGTCATATCCCACTCACATGGAAACCGAATAAACGGTGGGAGCAGAAGCAATCCCTTCGGAAATAAACACTCCTGTCCCATCCTCTTTTTTGCTATTTATTCAAGTAACCGTCCTTCATCATGCCAAGCGCCATACATTTTTGCAGCCTTTGTATTCTCTAGAAATTTAGCCAAACGCTTCTCAAATAACTCCGGCTGATGTTTATAGCTTTGAATCGTATCAATACGAATACGCCGATATAATTCAGGAAGTTTTAGGAATTCTTCATAGACCTCAAGATTTTCTTTAAGTCTTTTCTCTATGATTTCATCTATTTGAAACGACGCTTCTGTCATATCAGGCAGAACATTTCTGCCTTGCATGGTCATCAAACCTACTCTTTCTAGACGGCGGGCACGTTCTTTATTCAGTTCCGTCCACGGACTTTTTTTGGCCCTTGGTGAAAGTCGTTGAGCAGTTTGCGTTTCAGAGACTTTCTTTTTGATACCGTCGATCCAGCCGAAGCATAGCGCTTCTTCTACAGCATCCAAATATTGGATTTTATTGGATTCCGGCTTGATACTAACGATGATCCAACAGTATTTTTCGGTTGTGCTGTTTGCTTCTAACCAGTTACGCAATTCTTGTCTAGTCGTTATGGACAGCAGATTATCTATTTCCATCTGATAAACTCCTCTTTTACTTTGATTAGAATATTATACAGGAAGTTTGAGGAAAAAATAACTATTTAGTAACGCTATTCTCTGTAATCCGTTAGACGAGCATATATTTCTTTGATTTCTGATTTTTCATCAATTCCCACATACAAAGACGAACGAATATTTTTTTTCTTATATGCATCCTCCCCATTATCTGAGACTTCCAATTCTTTAGATTTGACCTCTTTTTCGCTCTCTTTCAGCTGCGTTAGTGCAATCGTCAAATTTTCCACTCGAACGAGTTCCCCTAATTTTTTTAATAATACCTCTACATTTTCGCTTTGAAAAGCGGATGATTCTTCATAATTTGAAAGTGTAATCGTTTGGTCCGCTAAAATTGCTTGTTTTTTTTCGGGAAGATAGTGGTATTCTGAATCAATGTAAGCAAATGCCTGCATAGTGCCCCCTTGCTCATAAGGATAAAAGCCACGTACTTGTAATTTGTTTTCTTTTGCATCGATCGTATAGCTTACGGAGCCTCTTGCTCCTGTATCTTTCAGGAATTCTTCATCTAAGATTGCTTCTGTTTTTTTGGTCAAAGTAGACAACGATACCGCAAATTTTTCTTTTAGAATCGTTTCAGCTTCTTCTTTAGACAGATCACTATATTCGAAAACACCAAACGGCTTGGTTCTTTCGGCTCTCCATAACAGTTCTTGAGATTTTTTTGGTAAAGTCTTCTCTTTCTTACACCCAGAAATGAGTACTATAGGGAGTAAACATACGATTAATAGCGTCATCACACGTATTCTTCTGTTCATAAAAGATGTGCCTCTTTTCATATTTTACTTAGTGAATCAAAATTTTTGCATTTGATGGAGGGGGAACCATTTCAATTTTACGACCCCGATGACATCACTCACTTGTATAAAACCAAATTCTCGACTATCTGTTTCATACATTCGATTGTCCACCATCACAAAATAACTATCTTTTGGCACCATAGATCCCCCTGTCTTTTCCAACAGTGTAAAATCGTTGGTATATAAGTGATCCTCTTTTGCAGCCTGTGTAATCGAAGTTGCTAAAAAGCGTTCATTTTTTATTTCTCCATTGATGAATAGTTGATCATTTTGATAGTATAATGACTCTCCTTGAAGACCAATCACACGTTGGATTACTTTTTCTTTGGTCAATGGATGAATAAAATAAATCAGATCGTACCTTTTTATAGGGGCTAACTTATTCACAAAAAGCCGATCCCCTTCAGTCAAAGTCATGGTCATACTGTATCCGTTAACCCTAGGAACAGCGAATATGACTATTCGAAAGAAGCTAAACAGAAGTATACTAATCACCATCGTAATACCTAGTTCTATCAAAAATGGTTTAATTTTTTTCCTAGTCCTCCGCTTTTTTCGTTTTTGCTGAGGTTGTCTTATACGCTTACCTTTCTTTATGTTTTTTTCATTAGAACGCTTATGTATAGAAGCAGTCGTCGATTGTTTTCGTTTCTTCGGCCGCTTCTTTGTAGAGGGAATTGTCTTTTTTTTATTCACTACATTTCACCTCAACTGACTTACTTTTTTTGTTTTAAAGCTAATTCGTTGATTTTAAAATAGTCAAAAACCTTCTTACGGCTTTGTGTTAACTTTTCTAGATCTTTTTGATAATTAGAATTAAGTTGAGCATTCGCTAAATCCTCACTACTTAAGGCGTAAATATTCGTCCCGATTTCTTTCATCATGGCTTTATATCG
Source organism: Enterococcus sp. AMC1252 (assembly GCF_058216515.1). Classification (NCBI taxonomy): domain Bacteria; kingdom Bacillati; phylum Bacillota; class Bacilli; order Lactobacillales; family Enterococcaceae; genus Enterococcus; species Enterococcus sp. AMC1252. Next base: position 329,520 of record NZ_CM177097.1, on the reverse strand, counting down.
AATCAATAAAGAGGTTCCTTCCTCTGACATTCCTTGTGCTAGATTTCGATTCCCGTAACTCACTAATAAGGAACTGACCTCTCTTAACTTCGGTTGGATTTTATCGATACTGCCACCTTTTTCGATATCTTTTAAGTTTGTATTTACCTCTTCCGTGACAAAATAACTTTGCACAATCATATTAGAATCTTCTGCCGTTAAATTCGTTGATTGATAGTAACGTACATACAATGCTCCGCAAATAGTTACTATCCCAAAAATGGCAAGAAACAACAGCCATCTGAGAAAAATGCGTTTTTGTTTTTGAAGTCGATATTTTTTCTTTTTTAGCCAACGTCTTTTTTGTTTCGTTTTTGGTCGTTTTCGGTTCAACATTTTTAACGTTCGCTTAATAGAGAAAAAGCGCGTACTCACAAACAGAAGTACAAGGTTAGATACGATACCACTCGATAATAGCCCAATAAACAGCCAATCCAATACACTCATTTAGTCAGGCCTCCTCAGCTATTTTTTTTACTTTGCTTCTGCTTTCTTTTCTTTTTTTTACTGTTGTTGATTACTCGAACAATGAAGAAAATGAGGACAAAAACAGCCATAATCCCAGAAACAATCAGACCGATCAATCCCCAATCGATCCCTCTTTCTTGAATCAAGGTCACATCTTGCGCGTTATATTTATCGGCTTCTTCTTTTGTGATTTTAAATTTTTTCGTCCATTCCCATTTCTTTTCTTGATTGCTTACAAGGATATGAGCATTGTAAACACCGGGTTCCATCTTTTCAGAATTCATTAGGATAGGAAAGTCGATCATCGAATTAGGGGCCATTCGCATTTTGATTTTCTTGGTTTCATACAAAATTTCACTGGAACCCTCTTTCATCACTTGAGCTTCTACTTCCATATTATTGACAAAATCTGGCTGTATATTTGAATAGTTAATAAATATAGCATTACGATAATTTGATAATCCTGGATAAACGTTATTTAGTTCTAATTCTGGTTCGATAGCTGTGTCTGTTTCTTTCAAAACTAAACCAATCAGATAAGCATACTCATTGATAACTCCTTTTTGCTTCTTTTTTTCTTCCTCTTCTTCTTTGGTTGGGATCACTTTCAAGTGAATTCCACCAGTCAAAATACCGTCATAACTTGTTTCGGGCATATCGATTGTTAATTCTAATACTTTTTTTTGCTTTGGTGGAAGGACAACTTTCTCAGGTCCTGTCACAATTTTTTTCAAGTCAAATTTCAGCGATGAATCGTCTTTAATTGGGCTTGGTCCAAATTCAATCACACCATTTGAATTTGTTTTCGCTTGGCTGATTTCTACACCAACAGTGACTTCTTTAGCTACATCATTTTTCAGTTCTACTTGAACTTTTTGTTTTTTCCCAGGTGTCATACGTAAATTAAAATACCCAACGTCCCCTTCTTGATTTTCTGGTTTGACCACCGTATAAGTATAGGGTGTTGCGATTGCTTCAGTAGCATATGTTTTCTCTGTTGTCACAATGATACTAACTATGTAAAATAAACAGATTAATAAAAACGTATTTCTTTTGTTCATCTATACATCAACCTTTCTTAAAAAAACTCACCGATTTTTTTAACCGGTGAGCTTACTTTCGTTTGCGTTACCTTTTTATTTTAATGGTGTTTCTGAAAGTGTCCAAGTGACTGTGGCATTGTATGTTCCAGTACGAACATCTGTACCAGATGGAACCGTTAATTTAACTGCATTATCGCCTGGTTTAGCCGTATCACCTAGTTTACCGAAAGCGATGAAGTAATCTCCTCGGCCTTTTGCACCAGTATTCGTGAAAATTGGTGTAGACTCACCGAATTTCACTACTGCATCGTGGTGTAATCCTGATTCGCCTGGATTTTGGATACCATTTTCAGCAGCATCAAGTAAACGTTGGTGACCATAAGTGATTGTTGCATTGTCTAATTTTCTTAGTGTTTCGCCGTCTTTAAATTCAAATTGTTTTGTTATTTTAGCTGTTAATTGGTATGTGTGATCATCTACTTGGCGATCATCTTTGAAACGTACATAGTTAGCAGATTCTGCTTTAGGATTCCCAGCAGGCACATATGTTTTAGCAAATGACGTGATTTCTTTGGTTGCACTTGCTTCCGCTTTACCAAAGTCTAATGGTGTCACTTTACGCATTAAGAATTTCCCGTTTGGTTGTTTCTCTGGATCTTTTTCGTCTGTGTCAGGTACTGGGTTATCTGTTTCCGCTTCATATGTTGCGTCTGTAAATTCAACTTGCCCAGCATTGTTGCCCATTACGCTGTCTGGCTGAGGCTCAGCTGCTACCACTGTTCCTGTAACTGCCGTTGTAGCTAATGCTGCTAATAAGATTGTTCCGCATAATTTGTGTGTGAATTTCATTTGTATTTCCTCCTAAAATTTGGTTGTATTTATGGCAACTCGGCTATTATCCAAGTTAACACTGTTGAGTAGGTTCCCGCTTCATTTTCAGAAGTTTTGGGAATGGTTAAGTTGACTGCATTATTTACATAGCTAGGTTTCTTGAATACTGGATCTTCGATTATGTTGCCAGTATTGTCGATGCGGGGAAATACGGTTGGTTGTTGCTTATGTGTATTTTCTTTTGACGCACCAAATATGATACTCCAAGTTCCCATGCCTTGTTCAGCTTTTGCAGTCGCTATTGTATAGGTCTCACCAACATGGTTCATTTGAATCACTTCTTTTGATACTTCTGGTGAGTATTGACTGTTCGTGGCAGAATTCGTCCACGTATGATCAAATGAAATGGTCGCACCTTTTAACTGGGCACCTTGCTTCATCAGTTGTTTAAATTGCGTTTCTTGTCTTAATTGAATCGTCCAACCGCTAGGGGTTTCTCGTTGATCGGTTATTTGAATAAAGTTGCCTCGAACCTGGTCACTATCGTGAAACAATTGTGCATTAACAGGTAACACACTTCTATCGTCTGTCATTTCGACTGTACTAAAATTTAAGTAAGGGACAAAGTCGATTCTTAAATCTCCTTCTGTTCGGGGACTCTCTCCAGGATTTACGATTACTTTATTATCTTCTGGATCTTGAATCTGAGAGAGATCAGACTTAGGCTTTTCAACTTCAAACACTGCACTGCCTGAATGAACCGTAGCCTTAGCAATACGTGGTCTCGTGGCTAGAGTAGCTATCAGAAAGATCAGGATAAGTATTGATTTTTTATTCATCATCCATCCTTCCTTTCACGTTGCTTTCTTAAATAATAAGCCGTCAAAAAAATCAACAATACTAATAGCCCGCTAATGAGTAAACTTTTCTGTACCAGCTCACCTGTAGAAGGGAATCGACCGATTGGTTTTTGACTCTGTCCTTTGCCATTTGTATTGGGCAGTGATGAGTCTTTTGTGGTTGCTGTGGGACTTCCACTTGTTGCAGTCGTTCCATTAATTAACGTTACTTCGCCCTTTGTCTGAACGGCACCTTCACTTCCAAGACTTTCCATCGGAAAAATGAACAGCATCATGCTGAATAGAATAGAGGTGATGAAAAGACAAATTCCTTTTCTCTTTTTCATTTGCCAATCTCCTTCATCATGGGGTATCGCCCAATTGATATTCGATACGGGCTTGATATTTCCCAATTTTCCCTCCGCCATTTGGTACTTCCATTTTGAACCCAAAACCAGCTTCACTCCAAGTATCGCTTACAACAAATTCACTCTTAGAATCATTTGTATGTCGCATCAGTTCTTCTACTTTGTTCAGCTCAAAAATAGTTTCGCTCTCTTGTGATCCTGTGTTATAACGCAGAATCCCAGCCATCTGTGAGTTTGGATCATCAATATTAGTGAATTCTTGTATTAAAACCGCTTTTAGTGTCCATTCTTTTTTGCTTCGTCGGGTATCTGTTATGGCTAATTTCTGACCAGCTAAATCTGGTTGGTTTACACGAACTTTTCTAAACGTTGCCTCATGCTGCCCAAAATCCATGATTTTTGGAACTGAATTAAGTCTTAAGACACCTTTATAATAAAATTTGACTTCTTTGACCTCTCCATAGATCACTTCAAAATCAGCTTCTGGTACGGGCGTTTTTTCTTGTCCATCAATCAGCACTTTACTTAAAATATAGTCTTCGGTTGGATGAGAAGTTATCACAACTTTCTCTCCTATCAAGCCTTCTTTAGGTTCTTCTTTGTAAAGTTCATTTTCAGGGCTCGTTCCTTCTTCTAAATGTAGGAGTGTAAGTTTCGCAGCTCTTGGTTTAACGGTGAATGTCTTTAATTCCCCAGATGTACTTTCTGCTACTTCACCATTTGATGTCGTTCCGCTGACTTTAAATGCCTGACTCACGTCAAAAGAGCTGGTCAATATTGGGTCAGCAATAATGGATAGAACATCATAGGTCAGTTTTAGTTCGGTATTCGGCTCGACATTTCCCAGGCTCACTTTCAGTTTTCGATCTGTGCCAAATGTAATATCAGAAGCTGGCACTGCTACATTGTTCAATTTGACTGTTTTTAAATCAACATTGATAGTAGTAGGAAAAGCATCTGTTGTTTCATAAACCACATCGTCCCAAATTGATGGCGCCGCGGCTGTATTTTGGATGGTCGACGTAAACGTGACTTTTTCCCCTTCTAGGATTTCAGCTTTATCTATGACTAGATTGGCAGAAATACTCGGCGGATTAGGTAAGTCGGCTTCTAGTATCATCGCAACGATTTCAGACTCTATGCCATTTATATTCTTAGCTTTAAGGAAAATGATATTTTGTCCCTGTTTTAGTTCTGTTTTATCGATTAAAAAACTGAATGGCACATCTTTTCCCGGCTCTTCATTACGAATCCATGATAAGCCAGCTTTCATATCGTTTAAATTGCCAATAGAATAAGTAATTTCATCGATGAACATTGTTGTCTCATCATTAAATATTCCCGATATTGTATAACCTTTCCCTTCCCCCGAATAAGTATCTCGGCTTTTATCTAATTTTAAAATCAAGCCGTCATTTACTGGAACAGGAGGGGCATTTTCATCTTTTTTATCTATTCCTACACTATAGGAATAACCCATAACTGAGCCAATTGGAAAAGCTTGTCTAGCTGATTTCATAAAGATTGCTGTATCGATCGTTTGAGGTATATTGTTAGGATAAGCATCGTAAGCATCTTCACCAGCTACACCATTTAAAATTTCTGCACCAGGGGCATCATATGTTGGGAAACCACCATGAATAGGGTTAAAGACAGGTTGTCCATCAGAAGTCGCTGGCAGCTTATACTTACCCGCCTTCCAGTTACTAACTGGGTTAGATACATTAAAATTGTAATTCAAGCGATAGGTGACGGCTTTATCCGTGGAACTAGGATTTTCGATGTACAATCCCCGATTTCCTCCTATAAAACGAACAGGTACTGAATCATTGACTAGATACGTATCCATCATCGTATATAAAATCGTCTCGTCATACCAACTGTCTTGAACAAGAGTGGGATCAGAATTATTTTTGACAAAGGTATCTATTCTTATCGCTTTGTTTGACGGCGTCATGATGATCGTGATGTCAAACTTGGACTTGCTATACGTTTTTGATTTGTTGTTGGGATCTGTTAAGGATTCTCCTTTAAACATTAGCGCTTCTATCGTTTGACTCGAGCTGTACTTTGCATAATATTTGGGATTTAAGATATTTTCCCCATTTATTTTATCATCCGTTTTAAGCGAGTTTTCGCTACCAAATACCAATCCGACGGGGAATGTCCCTAAAGGTTGTGTCTTATACCCATGTAATGCACCAATTTCTTTCCCTTTATCTAGTAAATAAACATTAGGAAAAAAAGCATATTTATCAGTACTTTGACTGGGTTCAGCTGTCATTGTTGGTTGAAACTTGTACTGCAAACTAACCTCATCAGAAACAGCTAAACTTCCTGTCGGACTTTTCCCTTTTATCTTTGTCCAGCCTTCCAATTCAGGATTTTCAACATAGCCATCTGCTGACTTCATTTCTGGGAGTTTTCTTATTGTTTCTGTTGATTCAATTTCTGAATTCCCCTTAGATAAGGGCTCTTCTGCAATTGTATTAGCTTTGATCAAATTGGGATTCTGCCAAACACCTATAGCTATCGCTATAGAGAAGAAGCACCCTGCAATTACCAACCTTTTTTTCATCCACTTTTGCCTCCTCTCTAATATAACTACTATCATTGAGCGTCTATTTGAACAGTGTTGATATATACCTTCTTCGATCAATTGGAACTGTTATTTAATTTGTATTCATTCACTCTTTCGGAATATCTAACAGCGTCCACTCAATCTCCCCTTGATAAGTTCCGCTATAATTTCCAGGTTTCAACTCAAAGAGAACACCTTGATTCGCTTGCCAATCAACAGCTACATTCGCAAAAGTCTCTGTTGTTTCTCGTTCAAATACTTTAATACTACTATCCACAGGTATTGGTGTGGCTTGATTATTTTGGTTCACATAAATCAATGAATTGGTAATGACATGGTTTTCTTTCGTTTTAAAATCGCCTGTCAATTTAGCGTAAAGCGTTGTTTTACTTCCTTTTCCTCGGAAGTCTTCTATTTGAATATCCCAACCAGCTTTTCTAGCCAACGTTTGTGGTTTATTTGTAATCGCTCCTTGTTCAAAGCTGACTTCTTCCGGTACTTTACTGAAGGACATCGTTCCCGCTACTACTAATAAGTTTATTTTTCCAACAGTAGACTTCATCCCACTTTTCTTCCACTCAGCTACAACAGTCAGACTGTACTCTCCAATAGGTAACGTTTCTGCTTTTAATGTTGCAGTTCTTGTATGAACTTCATTGATTGTAGGATTTGCGATAATTTCAGTCATCGAGTCATTCGCAACACCATTAATCGCATATTTCAACACTAAATCATCCGCTTCTTCACCAGAAACTTGCGTTTTGATCGTAAAATCTGCTCCATTTAAAATGGTTGTTGTTTCACCATCACCTTCAACGACTAATTTAGGCGCTAATTCTAAATGTTCAACAGTGGCGTCCAAAGGTTCACTAATAGCAAATTGGCTTTTTTGAATCAAGTTTACCTTTGTGCCTTCTTTCATTCGTACTAGTGGACTTAAAACAAACTTTCCTTCCGGATCAACGGTTGTTTCTTTGATAAGTTTGTCTTGTTCATCTCTTAACTGGATGGTTAATCCAGGCGTTCCAATGCCTTCGATCGAAGTTGCTTTATCTGTAATCGCAGTGTCTAATGTTACTTGTTGTGGTTTTATAGCGAATTTTGCAGTAGCTTGAATTTCTGGTTGCCCGGACAATGGTTGTTCTGGAATACCCGTCACGGTTAAGACATGTTCTTTTTTTACATCCAAGGAATCAATCAACTCTTGCGATAATTGTAGTTTCCATGAGTTAAATTCCTCATCGTTTGTTGCATAGGTTTCTTTTGGTAAAAGAATTGTTGCTCCACCATCTACTTGATAGATCAGTGACTTCAATTTTCTGAGGTTTTTGAGTGACCAATTCCCCGTAATATCAATACTCTTATTGAAAGGCGCGATTGGGTCTATCTCTAGACTATCCTTAACAGTACTTGCGGTGATTTGGTAATTAAACGTCTCCGGATTTGACATATAGTTTTTTCCAGCAAAACTGATCGTATCTGAAACATTTTGATTCGCCGTCAATTCTTTCGTTTGTGCTTCAAACGATATTTTTCTGGTAGTAGATGTTAAAGACAGATCGCCTAAAGAGATTCGCTTGCTCTCAATGAAGGACGTGTCATCAATAGGGACACCATCTACTTTCAGTGAACCAGGAACATAATCCACAGAGTCATTCAGATTCGCTACCCCTGACACATCAAACCAATCTTGCTTCCCTGATTCATAGGTGACTTCTGCGGTATAGGTCACCTTTTGTCTAGCTTTAAGTGATTTTCCCTCTATAGGGTTTCCCGTACTATCAACCGCTGTAATGTTTGACTTCGCATTAACTAGACCTGGAACCTTCGTAAATACAACGCGGCTATACTGCGTCGAGCCACCTGTTGAACCAGTGAATCCCCAAATCACGTCATTCGTGCCAAAAATCACTTGAGGATCAATAGGGACAACTACTTGAGGTGAACTACCATATTGATAGGTCAATACATTTTTTTCACTATCCCAAAAAACAGTGAATTTATTCCATTGATCGTTAGCTAACGTTTTGTGAATTTGGGGTGATAAATGGTTCAAGGATGCTTTGTTTGCATAAACTTGACTATATGAATCTTCTCTACCAGGAAAAGCATGTGCTATGTGCGCATTACCAAAGTAGCTAAAATAAGATAAAAAACCATCCATCCCTTTCTCATTGTAATAAGTGTCAAATTCAACAGCGAAGCTATTTTCTAACGCCCCGACTGCATATTTCTTTGTTGTTGGATCATACTTTCCATAAACACCTAGATGCTCTCCCATTATCCCTCTTTTAGACGTTAATCTTTCGGGATCATTGTGCATAGCAAAGGTCATACCGTCCCCATTGTCTGTCCTTTTATTCCCAAAATAAAGATAAGCTTCAAGTTCAAAGTTCTTTGTTAAATCCAATAGATTATTTGGCGTTGACCAAATAGCCCCTTCTTGATTAATTTTATTGTCTGTTACTTGAACAACATTTCCAATCAAGGTACTATCTGAAATAGCTGGTAATTGGAAAATCCCGTCTAAGAATACATGTTCTGGAGGGTTGCCTATTCCAGTATTTGCCCTCAACAAACTTGTTTTATCAGCAATTGGAGCAGTATTTGTTTTCTTAACAACTTCTTTTTCATTAGCGCTGATACCTGATTGTATATTTATGTAAACGAAAGTAAATACTGCTATAATACCAATCAATAGCAAATATCGCCTTTTTTTTATTTGCTTCATTTAGTGGGAAACCTCCTATTCTCATATTGCGTCTTCCCGTAATTTCTACGTTCAAAATTATGCATTTCTTTTTTTCAAAATTGTTTACTCATTTTTCCTTCTGCTTAACTTTAACGGGGGCACTATACTTATAGTTTTCTTAAAACTGATTATTACAGTTATTCACACACTATAATTATTTTTTAGCGATTTTTTTCTTTCTTTTTTTTGGTCCCGTTTTTTTCCTTTTTAGGTTCTCTTTTTTCTTTTTGTTGTTCTTATAAATCATTACACAACCAATTAGGCATACAATTATGACTACACCCACACCAATCACTAAATACCAATTTATTGGTTGTTCCTCTAACTCAACAGCCTCTTTATTCAATCGATCACTATCTGTTTTCTCAATCGTAAATTCTTTGTCAAACGCCCAGTTTTCATCCTTAGAGCTTGCATGAAGTTTCAAGCGATACGTTCCTGGTTCTAAGCGTTGATTGTCCCAACTAATTGGAAAATCGAAGTTTGAATTTGGTGCCATACTCATATTTTCTTTTGTTGTTTCATGCAGCACTTCTGTTTTATCTTTTTGATAGATTTTTGCTTCTACTTTAAACTTACCGATCATCGTTGGCTTGATGTTTTGAAGATTAGCCGTCACGACTGTTCGATAGTTCAACAAATCTGGTTTGATTTCATTTAATACAACATCGGGTTTTACTTTTTGGTCATCAACCGTTAGTTTTGCACCGATTACATAGGAGTACCGATTTTTTATTTGAACGTTTGCTTCCGCTTTCTCCTCTTCTTCACTGATATTTTTATAGAGGTAAAAACCACCTAATATTATGCCTTCTATGTTTTCTTGCGGCATTTTCAGTTTGAAGGTCACATTTTTTGTTTCATTTGAAGCAAGTTCAACAACTTGTTTGTCGGAGATCAACTCTGTAAATGGATATTGTAAGGTATTGTCTTGTTTTTTTGGATGCTGAGTAAAATCCATTTCACCATTTTTATTGGTCGTCGCAACATTTGGCTCAACGGTTACACTGACTGTTTCTTTTGTTGGATTAGTCAATACTAACGTTAAATCTTGCTCCATTCCTGGCTGCATTTTTAAGTCAAAGTATGTTTGATTTTTATCTACTTGATTCTCTGGAATCTCTGCTCTTGCTGAGAAATTAGCTTCTCCAGATTCTTCTTTTGCTGCTACTACTTGCGGCAATAGTAATGATGCCACTATGATACTTAACGTAAACAGTGCGGCTTTTAATTTTCTTTGCATTAATTTGTTATCCTTCCATCACTTTTTATCAATAAGGTGAGTGAATTTCTTCACTCACCTAAATGTCAAAACAAACATAGCAGCTGCACTGCACTATATGATATGCTCGTTTACTCATTACTTACTGGTTTTGGTACATCAGACAGTGCCCAGTTAATTATTGCTGTATAACGTACATTGGTTTCTGCCGAGCCTTCAAGGACGAGTAATTGCATTTTTTCGTTATTATTCGCTTCCCCTGAAAAAACATCCAACCATGTTCCTTTACCGCTACCTTCTCCAGCCTGCATCAAAGTATATGTATCTTGACTATCAAAGACTAGGTCATACCCCTCTGGAGCAGATGATACATTTCCTGAACGTGTCTTTATGGCACCTTCTTTAAAAGATAAAACCGCACCTTTTAATTCTTTTGTACCATCGCTGTTCATAAATTTAGAAACTTGGGCAGTTAAATTCCAACCAGTCCCTGCGCCTCGTAAATCAGTAACCTGAATAAAAGGATCTTGGTTCTGAGCAAAATAGTTTTTATCCCCATTGGCTAATTGTTGTTTGCCAAACTTAATGCTCGGAACATAATCGATTGTCAACGCACCTACATTCCCCGTCCCTTTATTCATTGGATCTAATGGATCTATTGGCATCGGTGGTGTTGGGTTGTTAGGGTCAAGAGGATCTAGCGGCGGTTTGCTACTCGTATTCTCTTTGAATTCAATATAGTTATCTTTGGAGTTTACTTGGCTGGCATCTACCTCTACCGTTTGTAGAGTAAGCAGTAAAAAGAATAAAACTATCAAATTCAGTACACTTCTTTTTTTCATTCTACTCCTCCAACTGAAAACATTTTCCTTCAATTATCTGGTTATTTAGCATCAGGCGTCGTAGCCAATGACCATTCAAGCGTTGCTGTATACTCACCAATAAGGTTACCACCTGGAATTGTTAATTTAGATGCATCTTTATCGAAGTAATTAGCCCAAGTTCCCAAACCATTTCCCGCAGCAGCAGATAGTAAGTTTTGTGGTGAATCATTTAATGTAATACTCTCAGCCACTGGCGCTCTGAATGCCACACCTTGTGGATTGGTTGTTTGAAGTTCTTTAGATACTAAAGTAAGTGTTGCACCTGTTAACTTATTACTTTTATCCGCTGTTTCAAATTCTGTGATTTTAGCTCGTAAATGCCAACCGCTACCCGTTCCGCGAGAGTCAGTTACTTGCGCATAAGGATTGTTTGTATTTTTAATTGGATAATCCGTTGTTCCTACCCCGATTTTATCTGTACCAAAATCAAAGTTTGGCGCAACATCAATTGATAATGGTCCATGTTGGTTTGTTATATCTTCGTCTGGAGTGTCCTTATCGATTGGAGGTGTTATAGCAGAACCATCTCCTGCAGTCAATTTGACAATACCTTTTGACGTTGGATTTTTTGCTGGTGTGTCCCCTCCAGCTGGTGCATCTTCTGCAAAAGTAACTTGTGATGCACCCATTAAAGCGATTGCTGATAGTGATAATAATGTTGTTATTTTAATAAATTTCATAAAAAAATCTCCTTTAGTTTATTCTATTTTTAGTCTACTGTTGGTGTGTCTGCTGTTGGTATGTTTGCCAATGACCATTCTAAAGTAGCTGAATAACTACCCGCTAAATTCCCGGCCGGCACTTCGATTTTAACTTCGTCAGAATTCATTACATTCATCCATGATCCTAAACCTGCACCTGCTGCAGCTGTCATAAACGTCTTAACTTCTGCATCACCTGTCATCAAAGTAACGTTATCCTCTTTCGTTGGCTCTGAAGATGTATTTCCCTCTGTTTTGTCCATGCGCCCTAGTGGAAACGACAATGTCGCACCTTTTAAAATTTTCTTAGTATCTGTTTCATCTGTGAATTCTGAAGATTTTACTTTTAAGGTCCAACCAGCACCCGTTCCACGGCGGTCTGTGACTTGTACTTTTTTCGTTTTGATTCCTTCAACCTTATTGCTTACTGAATATATTTCAGTTGTTCCAGATAATTCAAACGAACCAAAGTCTAACACTGAAATCGTATCAATCGTTAGTGGGCCTTTGTTACCTGTTGAAGTTGTTTCACTATCTGGCTCTTCGTTTTCTTCTTCTTTTGGAACAAGTATTTCTGGTGACTCTTCTCCTTTATTTGGTGTTAATTTGATGTAGCCTTTAGAAGACGCTTCTGTTCCAGGTTTATCATTTCCAGTCGTTGCTTCCTCCGCAAGTACTGTTGTGTTTGCCGCCAACAGTGATACTGCTAACATTCCTGCCATTATCCCTTGCTTTAAACTCATTTTACTCATTTCTATTCTCCTCATTCTGTTAATTTTGTCTGTTCTTTACTAACTTATAAAATCTTACAACCCTTTTATCAAATTGGTAAGAACAGCGAAATAAATGATTGATTCGTCGGTGTGATTTTTTTTGTTCTCATTTATAGTGCTCCTTTCATCGTTTTAGCTATTTTTTATGGTTGAACTCTCTTTTTCTAGTTAAAAAGAATCCAGATAAAACAACGCTGCCTAAAAATAACCATATATTTCCATTGGCTTCACCCGTTTTAGGTAATACTCGGTTGTTGTACTCCACGCTACCTTGTTTTGGTTGTTCCACTACGTTCGCTTCTTTTGGCAATGAATTTTTTTCAGTAAAGAAAATCCCTACTTCGCTATCTGCCTCAGATGCAAAACATGGTGATCCTACACTCGCTAAAATAATTATCCCGATTACAATTAGTAATTTGTTTTTCATTCGTTCTTTTCACCTTCTTAGCTCATTTTTTTTACTTACTATTGTTACATTGTTTGGTTCATCATATATTCAGCATATAGCCTTTAGATCGCACAGTTTTTATAAAAATTGGTTTTTTAACATTCTTTTCGATTTTTCTGCGCAAGTGATAGACCACATTTGCAATTCTGTATTGCTTATTTTCTACTGTGCCAGCTTTCCACATTTCCTGAAAAATCATTTCGTAGCTAACGGCTGTTCCTGAATGTCGTAATAGTAATTCCAACATTTGAAATTCTAATTTTGTTAAGACGATTTCTTTGTTCCCCTCAATCATCACACTAACATTGGTTGGTATCAGCTTAAGTAGTTCTTCGGTATGATGATTTTCGGCAGCAGCCGCTTCTTTGACGTAAAGACGTTTAATCCTTAGCAAAGAATTTTCCACGATAAAGGCAATTTCTTTCGCTTCTCTGCTTAAATCAAAAACTTCATCCGCTCCTAATTGTAAATAAACTAACTTTCCAACTGATTTTTCTGTAGCGGTCATGACCCAAATATAGCAAGCTGACTTCTGCCTTATCTTGGAGATCAATTCACAGATCATACTTAAATCACTGATATTTTCTTCTAAAATAATGACTGCGTGAAGGGTCTCTAGTGACTCCAAATTCTCGGTTATTTTAACAATTGTATGTTTTTCTTTAATTTCCTCTATGTCGATTCTACTTTCTTCAGCATTTCCTAAAGAAAGCATTCCTATGTTACACATCTATATCCTCTGCTCCTTCTTCTATGTATTATGTCTTTTACTCAAATATATATTTTTTTTATATCAAACCCTCAAAAATAATACTATAATATTTCATTTTATTTTGTTTTCAATATCGTTTCACCCCTAAGAAGTTATTGAAAATCTCAACTATGTTTTTTGTATAAATGCTAATAATATACGCTTAATAACTATCCATGTTATGATAGTTTCAAGATTTTGAAAGGTGTTGTTAAAATGACATGGAAACTATTTTTATGAAGAAGAACGAAACCCTTCGTTTCGAGTTATTAAAACAACTTCTCTACGCTAAAACCGGTGCAACCACGCAACAAATGATGGATTTATTCAATATTTCGAGCAAAACCTTCTACCGTTATAAAAAACAACTTAGCGATGATTTACATACGGTCTTTACACAAGGTCAAGTAACAATCAAAAAAAAGAAGCTCTTTTATACTATTGAATTAGCTCCTTCACTGACTTTTAGTTATGTCCTAGACTCAATGCGCCTGTATTACATAAGAGTCTCTCAAAAATTTTCGGTTCTAGAAGCTCTTTTAAAACGACACTATATTTCTGTCGAAGCATTAGCTCAGGATTTGAACTTAAGTCCATCCCATGTTTACTCAAATTTAACGTTTTTAAATAAACTTTTGCGTCCTTTTGATTTGACTATTTCTTTTTCTCCTTCTATCTATAAAACAAATTTTCAAGGAGCTGAACTAAACCTCCGTGTTTTAGGGTTCGTTTTATTCTGGAATGTTTTTAAAGGACTAGAATGGCCTTTTGAGAAAACGCCAAGTTCTTATCAAACACTTCCACTAGCTGTAAATGCTCAAAGACTTTCACCTTCACAACAAGTCAGACTTAGATATTTTCAAAATGTCACCTACTGGCGTGTGCTTTATAGAAAAGAAAGATTGACCTTATCGCAAGAATTTATGAGTTATCTGACCTATTTCGAGTCAGTGGGACCAACTAAATTATTTTCAAGTTTAGAAAATGTAGATCTTGAACGGGTCAATCAAACAGATGAAGCCTATTTTTTTGGTTTTTTATCGAGATTTCTCATTGCCAATATTGACTCAGTTGAAGAAAGACAAGTGATTGCCCAAGCACTTATCCAGTCAAAATTGCCATTAGCTGAGCTAACTACACGAATTTTAGACAAGCTTTTAGCTACTTACAAAGTAAAACTATCACCTAGTAGTTATCTGGAAAATTATTATTTACTGATGATTTGCTTGATCTATATTCGATTTATTGGAATTAATTTTAGAAAATTTCTTGTTGATGATACGATTGATTCTAAGGCAAAATGGTTCTCTGCTGATGAATCATCTTATCGTTCCTTCGTGAAAGAGACACTTCTCAAAGAACCCTTGTTACGCAAACATATGAATGCCGGTCTTATCTCTTTTATGGCAAAGTTCTTCCATTCTATTTTGAAAAGCGGAGAGAGAGAAGCTAAGTTAAAAATCTTCATCCAGCATTCTATCAATCATTTTATTTATGACTTTATTAAAAACAATCTACTTACGATTTTTGGGGATTCAACGCTCGAATTCACCTTTGATGTAAAGGATGCCGACGTGATTATTTCTGATGCTTTTGAAGGGGAGGAGTCTAACGAAAAAACATTTCATTTCGAACATTCTCATGATCAGTCATCTTGGAGAGAGTTAATTCTTTTTATCAGTGGAAAAATCTACACACTGCGTAATACTTAAGTAAATTTCTTTATAAAATACGAATTCTCTAACCTAAAAACAGCTGTCGATCATCGTAATGTTCAATGATTTTTTTTCCGATCTCTTCCAACAACAATTCCAAATCAGAACTATTTGAAAAGGAAGAAATGAATATTTCTTTAGCTGACTCATTCTTTTCTGTTAGTTCGATATCCGTCACGATGATATCTGGTGAACCAAATTGATTTTTGACAAATTCTATCTTATCGCTGAAAAGTAATTCAATTTTCTGCGATATGATAGGTCCTACGAACACTTTTGAATTTTGAATTAAAATACGGACTTTCGGGAAATCAACCTGCATAAACTTTACTAAGATTGTATAGGTAACTAGATAAATATAATCGGTCAATGTCTCTTGTGTCGTATATTTTTTGATGGATTTAAAAAAAGAACCATACTCCGTTTTCGTGATTAATTCTTCAATGATTTGCTGAATATTCTTTTGGATTTTTTTCTCAGTTGGATCCGCATAGAAGAAATTTTTTTCATCGTAAATGTAATAAAACATCTTTGGATCAATGAAACAGGTCTCCATCAATAAATGCATCATATCCAGCTCTTTTCTAAGCTTCCAATAGACCATTGGCGTGTTGTTGTTTGGAAAGAAAATCTCAATCAACTTTTCAGCTAACATATGACTATACTTCACTAATTTAAAATTCTCTTCATTAAAAAATTTCTGATGCTCCTCAATCACAAACACTTCTCCATCTACTAAACGCTCTTTATAAAGTAATAACAAAGCCGCACTTGTTTCATCCCAAGCTTGTTTTTCTGGGCGATTTTTCTTCAAGTGAAAATAATCAAAAAATACTTGTGTATATTTTCCATCCTGAAATCGTTCAGATAAATCTGTTAAGATAGACTTTTTCACTATCTTTTTTTGGCTGATACGAACATTACTAATAAAGAGTAATAAACATACCTGCCTTTTTCTTATACAGTTCATACTTTCCCATCCGTGTATTCTCTCATGAAGAAAAGCTTTCATTTCACTAAAAATATTTTGATCAAAATCCCAAGTGTTCGATGCATTGAAAAAGAAAAGAAAAAAGAAATTTCGAATTCTCAACTCGCTTCCTTTGATTTCATTCGTTCGCGTCAAACTTAATCCACATTGGTTCAATATTTTTTGAAGTTTTCCCCGATTGCGCGAGAAAGTTGCTGGACTGATAAACTCCAAATCACAAAATGTTATCGCATCAATTCGCTCCACTAAAAAGATATGCTTGATCATTTTATAGAGAATAGAGGTCTTTAAGTATTTATTGCTAATACTGACTAAATCAATATTGTTCGCATATACGCCTTGTACCGTATTATGTATGTATGATACTTCGAACTGTTCTTTAGAAACCTGTAACTCTTGTTCAAACTGTCTAATAATGAGTGACACTGTTTTTTTAGAAAGTGCAGTTGCTTCTGCTATTTCTGATAAACTTACTTCTTTTCTTTTATTAGCTACAAAACTTAGAACATTGATTCTCCTATCGTATACTTCATCTAAAAAAATTCGCATAATCTCACCTACTTTTTAACTTTTAAATTTTATTTTTTTAATAAAATTTATATCGTCAATATCATACCTGTTTAACATAGGTTTGTTTTTCTTTCACTTCCTTCCCCTCAAACATTTATGAAATAACAACTATTTATATTAAATTATTTTATTTATTTTATTTATTTAATTAAGGCTATTTTTTCGACAAAAAAGTGGAATCTTGCAGGAAAAAGCGACAAAAGGCTGAGACATAACTCTAAGAGTTACATCCCAGCCTCAAGGAATCCGAATAAACGGTGGGCGCTGAAGAAAATCCTTCGGAAATAAGCTGAAATTCACAAAAATTTTAAAAATAATTTTCGTGAATTCCTTCTTATTTCTCGGAGTTAAACACTTCTGTCCCAACCTCGTTGAATTTCATTATTGTTCTCAAATATCACTTCGATATGTTTCACTCAATTTCATAATTTCTTGCTTATGTAATGCTTTTAATTCTTCTGGCGCAATTACTTGTGCCCCATTACCGAACATCAATAAGAACGGCAGGATCGTTTTTTGTTGATTCGCATAGATCCTTACATCCACATATGTCTCTTTGATTTCAATTTCAGCTTCTGTATAGTAGTCATATAGTTTTCCTAAGTCTTCTTTTTTGAAGCGCAGTTGAACTTTATCTTCATTCTTTTCTATCAGTCGCTCATTTGAGTGTTCAATAGGTACAAAAGTCATATCTTGAATAACCAGTTGGCGAATTCTAGTGACTTTAAAATATCTAAACGCTTCACGATTCTCGCAATAAGAATGAATGTACCAACTGCCATTCATCAACATCAATTCGTACGGATGAATGACTCTATTTGTGTACTCACCACGGTTATCAATATATTGGATCGTCATTTTTTTGTTTAACTTTAGAGCAAGGTTGATTTGATTTATCTTCGCTTTCGTTTCTATCTCAATTTCTAGGCGATGCATGGTTGGCGATTCAAAGGAAAAATGATTTTTCGGGTTATTTTTATTGCGTGTTCCTACCTGTAGTTGCGTAATTTTTTCTTTGATGATTATTTGCTCATCGCCCGTCCCAAACAAGCCTTCTTTGACATTTAACGCGCTTATAATAGCTTCTTTCTCTGAGTCACTATAGGTATACGTTCGTAGCTTAAATGAATTGATCAACGAAAAGCCTCCATTTCGACCTGAATGAGATGTAATCGGAAAACCAGCCATTTCAATCGTTTCCATATCCCTAAAAATCGTTCTTTTTGTGACATTAAATCGTTGAGATAATTGTGCAGTTGAGACAACATCATTATCCAAAAGAAGAACGATGATCGCTAGTATTCGTTCGATTTTTTTCATGTGTACCTCCATTTCGACTTTAAGGAAAAGAATAAATTTTGTATAATTATCTTTAATTATACAGGAAAAAAAGACAAAACTTGCACATTCGAGCTAGTTTTGTCCTATCCATTATTCTCGATATTTGATTGCTAAACCTTTTAGGAAATTTCTTGCATAACGATCGCCACATTCTTTGTAATTCCGGTGACCTTCTTTTCTCAAAATAGCACTTAGTTCGCTATCAGATGCGTAAACACCGGCAAGTCTCAGCACATCCAACATATCATCACTTGTAAGCATTAAAGCAATTTTCACTTTTTTAAGCAACACATTATTGACGTTACTTTGGCTAGTAATCAAGAATGTTGGCTTAGGTGTAATACCGTTTTTCACAGGCGGTTTGCCTCTTTTGTAAGTAATCAATCCATTTAAGAAGGCTTCCAGTGTACGATTATCGCAAACCGCATCCCTTGGTAGTTCGTCTTCCTCGTTTTGTTTGGTTAATAAAACGCGTAGCTCTTCTCTTGTGATCTCTAGATCACCTAATTTAAAAATTTTGATCATATCTGTGTCTTTAATATCTAACGCATAGCGTAATCGAATTAGTATGTCATTATTATTCATCTTTCTCCTCCAGAAAACATATCATCATACTTTAGTATAAAGCTTTCTTTCTGAGAATGCATCAATTTGTTGTGATTTCTCGAATATTTGAACGACCTCTGCCACTTAAGCTCCGTGATAAACGGCTTCAATATTATAACCATCTGGGTCAAGAATAAAAGCCGCATAATAATGAGCCCCGTAATCTGGTCTATTTCCAGGTTTACCATTATCAGTTCCACCAGCTTTTATTGCTGACTTGTAGAAGGCTTCAACCTCTTCTTTTGATGCAGCACTAAAAGCAAAATGAATGAATTGTGGTTCTCCTTCTACTATCCAAAAACCACCAGCAGGATCTCCGCTGACAATTTCTTTTTGACCAAAACTAACTGTAGTACCAAAGTCCAGCTTCATTTCATTTCCTAATGGCGACAAGACTTCTTTATAAAACTGTTTACTTTTTTCAATATCGCTTACATTAACTGAAAAATGATCCATCATACTTCTTCACCTTACCCTTTTTTTATTTCTATAACCAATATACAAACGTACGTTCCCTTTGTCAATACGAACATGCAAAAAATGTTGAAAAGTAGGATTTCCCAAACTTCTCAACATTCTTCTAGTTTTTATAGTTATCTATTTTACTGACACATTTTTATAGTAAGGGGCACCAATTGCGCGATACACCAAACCTTCTACGCGATCATTCACTAAGAATGCTTCTGAAGCTTGATATAACGGAGTCACTGGTGAATTGTCCATCAATACTTTTTGAGCATCTAGCAATGTACTCCAGCGTTTTTCGTTTTCAGTTGCATATGTCGTTGCTGATTCTGTTAAGAATTTATCGAACTCTTCGTTACTAAATTTACCGTAGTTTTGTTCTCCACCTGTTCTAAACAATTGTAAGAAGTCATAAGGATCAGCGTAAGTTGCAGCCCAGCCTGCTAAGACAACATCAAAATCACCTTTGCTCATTTGATCTAAACGATTTTTAAATGGTACGCTTGAAATTGTTACTTTTAAGTCGCTTAAGTTTTCTGTCAATAGACCTTGAACATACTCGGATAATTTCTTCGCTGAATCTGTATCTGATGTTAACAACGTAATGGACGCTGAATCAACACCCAATTCTTTTTTCGCATCTTCCCAGAGTTTTTTTCCACCTTCGATGTCAGTCTTCATTAAAACGCCTGCTTCTTCAGCGAAATCTTTCCCTGTTTCTTGGTTAGCGATTCCTTTGGGTACAAAAGCTTCAATTGCCATTGAGCCATCTTTTAAAATATTTTTAGCGATTTGATCTGAATTGATTAATTTCGTAATCGCATTTCTAGCATTTTTATTCGCAAACACTTTGTTTTCAGTATTGTATTGTAAATAAGAAGTTGATGGATAAATACGTGTCACTAATTCTGGATTTTCTTTTTCTTGATCAACATATTCACCTTTGATTGGAGCAATATCTGTTTCTCCAGCCTTAAACAAGTTAACATTTGTACCGATTTCCTTACTTACTTGAACATTGACTTCGTCCAATTTAACTTTGTCTGCGTCTCTATATTTATCATTCTTCATATAATTCCATGTGATGCTAGTTCCGTCCCAATCAGCAAGAGTAAAAGGACCATTATAGATCATGTTATCGCTGTTTGTGCCGTAATCTTTTCCTTTTTCTTCAACAAACTTTTCATTCAATGGATAGAATGTTGGTTTCGCTAAGAGAGAAGATAGATATGGAATTGGGTACTCTAAATTGATTTCTAAAGTATGATCATCCACTGCTTTAATACCTAAATCGGCTGCTGGTTTTTCACCTTTAGAGATAGCTTTGTAGTTTTCAAACCCATCAAATAAATATGCATATTCTGATCCAGTTTTCGGATCTACTGTACGTTTCCACGAATAAACAAAATCATTCGCAGTTACTGGGTCACCATTGCTCCATTTTGCATCGTCGCGCAATTCAATTGTGTATTTTTTCCCATCATTTGTTGGCGCAACTACTTCTTTTGCAATCGCTGGTGCAGACGTACTGTCATCTGCAAACTCATATAAACCTTCCATTACTTGGCTGATCGCCGAAAAACTAACCACATCTGTTGCTTGGGAAATATCCATCGTTGGCAATTCTGCACTTTCCAACACTTTTAAAACTTGTTTTTTATCTCCGGTTGCTTCTTCTTTTTTGCTCCCTGTACTACAAGCAGCTAATGATACCACTAATGCACTTGCAGCGATTGTCGTTAACGCCCACTTTTTCATGTTCATTTTTTGTGATTCCCCCAATTTTTTTTTAAAATCTTTTGATTGCTGCTTCCGTTAAATCATTCACGATAGCAACCGCTAATTGACGAGCAGCTTGGTAATCTTCATAAGCAACATAACCATAATGTGTATGTGCATAACGAACGGGTACTCCAATCACAATGGTCGGTACCCCTTTGTTTGTCAAATTGATGATTGCACCATTTGTTCCTCCACCTTTTCTGACAGAACTTTGCATTGGCAACCCATATTTTTCGGCAGTTTCTTTGGCAAATCGTTGAAAACGAGGATTGGTAATCATTGAAACATCAAAGTTTCTTAACATTGGACCTCGTTTTAACCCTGACTGAATCATGTATTCTTCTGAAAATGTATCATCTGCTGGACAACCTTCGAACACAATTGCTAGGTCTGGCTTTACGTTATTCATGGCCACTGTCGCACCTCGCTCGCCGACTTCTTCTTGCGCCGTCATCGTACCGATCAAATTAAATTCTGATTCTTTTCCAGCCAATTCTTTGAGTGTTTCGAGTAAACATGCGCAACCAATACGACAGTCAAACGCTTTGCCAAGCATAACATCCATTGCTTCTAGATACTCAAACGAAACATCTGGAATCACTGGATCACCAATGGCAATGTTTAATTTTTCTGTCACTTCTTCAGCACTGGTACAGCCCACATCGATCACCATATCGTCAATAGTTTGGACTTCTTTCCGCTCGGTATCCGTCATAAAGTGCGGTGGTTTACTTGCTATGATTCCTGGAACTTCTTCGCCTTTTTCCGTTTTAATGCGTACACGATGAGCTGGAATTGTATTGGGTACCCAACCGCCCAATGGTAAAAAGCGCAACGTTCCATTTGGCTTGATTGCTTGAACAATAAAACCAACTTCATCACTGTGCGCATCAAATACGATCGTTGGTTTATCCGTTTTAGGCTCCCCAATTTTCATGTAAACATTACGAATATGATCTTCCGTAACTTCAGCAAAAGAAGCTGAATATTCTTTTGCAATTGCCACAACATCATCTTCAAATCCAGAAACACCAGATGCATTGGATAAGCGTTCAATTAAATGTAAAGATTCTTTTTTGGTCATTTGTATGATTGTCCCCCTGATAATTTTGGCTATTTATAAAACAGATTGAACAGAAGAATACGTTAAATCTAAATCAGTTGCAACCGCATGATTCGTCATCGCACCATTTAGTGTATTAACACCTGCAAGTAATGCTGGATTTTGCTCTACGGCTTGTTCAAATCCTTTGTTGGCAAGTTCCACTACATATTGTAAAGTCGCATTAGCTAAAGCAAATGTAGCTGTTTGTGGAACAGCACCCGGCATATTAGCTACAGCATAATGGATCACCCCATACTTAACATAAGTTGGATGTTGGTGTGTAGTCACTTCATCAATCGTTTCAAAAATCCCACCTTGGTCAATCGCGATATCGATGATCACTGAATGTTCCGGCATTGAAACAACCATTTCTTCTGTAACTAAAACTGGTGCTTTACGCCCAGGAATCAAGACAGCTCCAATTACAAGATCCGCATCTTTTACTGCTTCTTGGATATTGAAGTGATTTGAAACGAGCGTTTTAACAGCTCCATTGAACTGATTATCGATTTCTTGTAGTTTCTTGATGTTTACATCTAAAATTGTGACATCCGCACCTAAACCTAAGGCTATTTTAGCTGCATTACACCCTGAGATTCCTCCACCAACAATCGTTACTTTTCCTTTTTTTACCCCTGGCACACCACCTAGTAAAATTCCTTTTCCTTCTGGGACTTTTTCTAAAAATTGAGCGCCGATCTGTGCTGCTAATCGTCCAGCAATTTCACTCATTGGTGCTAACAGTGGTAATTCTCCATTTGTTAATTGAACACTTTCATAGGCGATTGCTTTCGTCTTACGTCTCATCAGCTCCTCAGCTAATGGCTTATTAGCTGCTAAATGTAGATAAGTGAATAAAATCAAATCTTCTCGTAAATATTGATACTCTTCTTTTAATGGTTCTTTTACTTTTAAAACTAATTCTTGCGCCCAAACTTCTTCAGCAGATGCTACAATTGTTGCACCAACTGCAACATATTCTTCATCATGGATCGACGCTCCTAAACCAGCATTAGTTTCAACAAAAACCGTATGACCATGCTTAATGAGATCTAAAACCCCAGAAGCTGGCAGTGCTACGCGATTTTCACCATTTTTTATTTCTCTTGGAATACCTATTTTCATTATTCAGGACCCTTTCTAACTCATTGCTTATCTTTCTCTTTTATAAGCTACTTATTAGATTATAGTTTAATGAAAGTTCATCCGCAATACATAGTAAAAAATTTAATTTTCTCTTTCTTTTTTAATCGTCTATTAAAAAAAAAGTGAGCGGGACATAACTCTTCGAGTCATATCCCACTCACATGGAAACCGAATAAACGGTGGGAGCAGAAGCAATCCCTTCGGAAATAAGCTGAAATTCACAAAAATTTAAAGAGCAATTTTCGTGAATTCCTTCTTATTTCTCGGGATTAAACACTCCTGTCCCATCCTCGTTTCTTACTATCCAACTTCAACTTTTGATCGCCAAGAAGTTCCGCAACGATCAACGATTTCATTCAATGTTTCAATATTTTCTTTTCCTTGAGTAGCAAACCAATCACGTCCTGCAGCTTCGCCTTTAGCGGCAAATGGTTTAACACCTTCACGCCACGTCGCACGTCCACATAAGACTCCACTAAACTTAGACCCTGCTTCTTTCGCAAATTCTAGTGTTTCTTGGAATAATTTTGTTGAAACCCCTGCACTTAGAAAAATAAACGGTAATTCTGTCAATTCGCTTTGTTTTTTAAAATAACCTAAAGCTTCTTTTTTGCTGTAAACAACTTCATTCTCAGCAAATCCTTCCACATAATTCATATTGACTGGTACTTCCATTTTTAAAACATCGATATGATATTGAGGTTTAGAAAACTCAATCATCGATTCTAATACCTTGTGTGGCTTCACTCTAGCAAATGCTGCTGAACTAGCATCCGTGATTTCTTTATCATAGGTGACAATCTCAACAAAAAGTGGAATATCTTCACCTAAACATTCGCTACCTAGACGCTCAACAAAGACATGTTTTAAATGATTGATAGCCGCAGGTTCGTCTGGATCATAATACAATAAGAACTTGATTGCATCGGCTCCTGCTTCTTTTAGACGTGACACCGACCAATCTTCTAATAAATCTGGCATTCTACCAGGTATTGTTGTATCATAACCTGTTTTTTCATACGCTAATAATAAACCGCAATTCTCGTCACGAACGTTCGTTGCTGGTAATCCAAATTCAGGATCAAGTAATATCGCTGATGCATATGGTGTCAACTCTTGTGAAGCTACTTTTTTAAAGTCTATGATTTCTTCTCCTGTAGCTAGAGTGCTTGCTGAGGCAATCATTTTTTTCAGTGACCCTCGTTGATCAATCGCTAAAGCTTCGATCAATCCCTTTTCATTAGATAAACGGTTTAGCGCATCCATTTTTGCTTGACTGATTTTAAGCATGGCAATGACTCCTTCACTTTATTTTGAGGAAATTCCTCTCTTACTTTTGAGTATACTCGCTGGTATTTAGAAAAACAAAGAAGATGGTCTTTAGCCATTATATAGGTCAAAATAAATGTGACTATCTTAATCTTGTGAAAGCAATGCACTTATTTGTTTTTCTAATCTGACGCAACCCAGTATCAATCAATTCAATAAGAAATCATCATTATGCGTTTATAACGCAAGAATTTAAATAATTCCTCTTGACCTGATACGCGTTTCATACTTTATAGTTAATCAAAAGACAGGAGGAATCGCTTTATGGTAAATGGTATGCTTGAATTAACCGATCGATTAGGACTAGATTATTACTTTGTTTCTTTATTCACTGAAAATGGAGTGCTTATCATCCGTAGTTTGAATAATTATTGCAAACCAATCGATAAAGCAGTAAAATTGGCTGAAATAGAAGGACTAGCATTTGCAGAAGATGGCGAACTTGATTTTGTTTGTTTTGATTATGAGGGTAATCACTACCATTTTATTGATTATGGCAATCACCTGATGCCTTTTTTAAAGAGTGCTTTTCGCCCTATCAGCGTTAGTTACTAGATTTGAAAGGAGTCACATATGGCAAATATTCGTGATATTGCCCAGCTATCTGGCTATTCAGTTTCTACAGTTTCCCGTGTTTTGAATAATCATCCTTATGTATCTGAGGAAAAACGAACGCAGATTCTGAAAATCATGCAAGAACTTGACTATATTCCAAATGCCAAAGCGCGCGATTTAAGTAATGGGAAATCAAAACACATCGCAGTGATGATTCCCTATGCCAATCATCCTTATTCTGATAAAATCGTCAGTGGTATTTTGAAGGCGGCCTTTAAAGAGGAATATAAAGTAACCTTGCTTCCGACTAATTATGATCCTATAATAGAGAAACAATATTTAGATGCGTTAGCAGCGAAAGCCTGGGATGGCATGATCATCACTTCAAAAAAAATATCTTTTAAAAAAATTGCCAGCTACCTAAAGTATGCCCCTATCGTTTGTTGTGAAGACACGGGCATTTTCCCAATTTCTTGTGTTTCGATCAAGCGGGAAGCATCTTATATCGATCTATTTACCCAATTGAGAAACCAAGGTTACGAAAATATTGGATTGACAGTTGGCCGAGCGGAGAATGAAAGTGCTAGCACGGGATTGGCTTTACAAGCATATAACACTATCATAGGCTATTTAGATCAGTCAATGATCGTTAGAAACTGCCGTTCCTATGAAGATGGCATCCTAGCGGGAAAGCATTTTTCAAAATTAAAAGAACTTGATGTGATTGTGACTAATGGAGATGATGTTGCTGCTGGTATCTTGCACCATATTTCTCAAGAACAAGTGCTCGTGATTGGAGAAGAGAACTTACTTTCTAGTAAGCTACTCAATTTCTCTACGATCGATCACCATATAGATCAGTGTGGAGAGGCAGCTTTTCATCTTTTGTGGGAAGAAAAAAGTCAAACCGTCTCCATTCCATACACATTCATTAAACGACAATAGCCTTATTAAAATTGTTAGGTTCCGTTAATTTTTTTATAACTTATATTGCAACATAAAAAAAGGTTGAGACAAAACCACTACCATCATGCTTGCTTGTCTCAACCTCTTTTCTGGTCCTTTTTGCAACAATTTATCTCTTATGATACGTCAACGCTTGTTCAATGCAAAAAATCAATTCATTCGCTGGTAATTTTTTATCTGGATCAAGAACGATTGCTCGGTTTTTAGAAAATTCAAAAACATCACTAAATAGTGCTCTAAATTCTTCAATTAATGTAGTTTGGCAGTGAAAGAAAACCGCAATTTTTTCAGCGCCAAATCGATCAATTCGAATCGGACTACCTGATTTGCTGACTCTTGTTGCATAAGAAGGTTGGTTCCATTTTAAACTCTCTTCTAGTTCTCCAACCACTGTAGATTCTGCTGCCGTATCAAAAATTAGTTCTCTAAGCTCCAGCAACGGTTTTCGATAACGTTCTGGATAATGTTCAAAGACCGTTGCTACATTGACATCTATAATTTTTTTCATTTCATCCCTCTTTTATTATTTAATAGGAATCCATAATTCACACCTATAGTTCTCAGCTTCCATATCTCCAAACGGATAAAACTCTATTCTTGGAATCTTAGTATTCTCAACTATTGTTCCCTCTGCTTCTAAACAATCCGTTCTTTGTTTTAATTGCATCATAACATTAGGTTCAAAAGGTTGATTCTTATCCATCCCTTTAACACCCGCTGAAATAGCGCCTATACACTCAATTATTGCCCAATTTGACGCAGGAATTTGGCTTTCATTTAGACTATTCGTCGTAGTTTCCTTATGATTTACACTGATTCCAATCATATAGTTAAATTGTTTTTCGGGGCTTTTATTACTATCAGAAACTCCTAATAAGCCTTGAAGCGTCCCGTCAGATATTGTTATCAATTGATTGATTTTAACATCTGTCAAATTTGACCAGAAATATGCTATTTCATAAAAGTCCTCATCATTGTCTATTTTGATCATTTCTTTCGTGTAAGCTACTATACTAAAGGCTGCTTTTTGTTCAATTTTATAATTCATAGTATCGTCTCCGTTCATACTGATGACTATAAATTACCATGAAAATGATGACAACAATAGGTCATCATTTTCAGCGTTCCTAAAAAATTATACATCAGCGGAAGTGAATACTTCGGATACATCATCATCTTCTTCCAATTTATCAATCAACATTTGTAGCTGTTCTTGTTGAGCCGCGTCTAACTCAACCAATGTTTGCGGAATCATCGTCAATTCGGCTTGCGCTAACGTATATCCCTCTTTTTCTAACGTATCTCTAACTGTAGTAAAATCCTCAGGTGCCGTATAGATTTCAAACACTTCTTCTGATGTTTCCAGCTCTTCCGCTCCTGCTTCCAACACATTTTCAAACATAGTGTCTTCATCTACAGACAATCCAGAACGCTCGATTGCAATGTACCCTTTTCGATCAAACATGTAGCTAACCGAACCTGTCTCACCTAAAGAGCCGCCATTTCTGGTGAATGCTACTCGGACATTGGTTGCTGTCCGATTACGATTATCTGTCAGCGCATACACTAAAATTGCAACACCCGCAGGCCCATATCCTTCATACGTAATCTCATCATAGTGTTCATTTTCTCCCGCACTACTGGCTTTTTTTATCGCACGGTCGATATTATCGTTTGGCATATTAGCTGCTTTTGCTTTATCCATTACAAGTCTTAATGCTGCATTTGTTGCTGGATCAGCTCCACCTGCTTTTGCTGCCATATAAATTTCTCTTGATAATTTTTGAAAAATCTTTCCTCGTTTCGCATCCTGTGCATTTTTTCTACCTTGAATATTCTTCCACTTACTGTGACCTGCCATTATTTATTCCTCCCCATATAATAACGTCTTACGAACCTGTCAATTAAGTTCTTTTACTTTCTATTTTACTATGCTTCTAAATAGTTGCAACCATTAAAACATTCAACACACCTGAGCTAGTTGCTTCATATTTAATGATGCCAGATTATGATTTACGAGAAGAATTTCTGATTTTACTGAAAAATCGTGATGGACTTTCTTCTACAAGCATTTTGGGTATGCTTAGCACGATCACAGCTTACAATCAATGCGAAGCTTGGCTGGATCAATTGAATGATTATATAGATCAAAATATTCAGTTAACAGAAACTTTTATTCACAAGTATTTACCAGAATTAACAATTATCTCCTCTCAAGCTACTTACTTTGGATTGACTGTTCTATATTACCTTTTTCAATGAAAGAGATTCAAAAAGCTCTCATAAGTTGCTATCATGGCTGGCGCGACTTATGGTCAACCTGGCACGTCATTTTTACGTTTAAATATTGGTTGCTCTAAAGATAAACTTCTTGAAGGGCTACAACGTTTAAAAAAAAGCATTTTATTTTTAAATACTCTATAAATGAAGAAGGTAAAACAACGGCTACATACATTGTTTTACCTTCCTTATCGTCATTACTCAATAACCTCTAGGCGTATTTCAACACCACGTAATATCGCGGTTTCACCAGTTTTACAGGGAATCGTACATTCTTCTTGTTCCCCACTCAATAGTTGTATATTGATACATTCCGTATCTGGAAAAATGCGATAGGCTAGCATTCCCAAGCTAGCTAACGTTGCAGTATCTCTTGTCTTGTTTTTGTTAATCGCTATAGTTTCTATGATTAATCACTCCTTACTATGATTATAGAAGGTGTTCTTTTAAATTTGACTATCTTCTACATAAGAGTTTTTTCATTTAACTAAAATAATAGCTTTACATTGTCTGGTAAATCTCTTCTATTGATTTCCTCCCACTCCATAACATTTTGACCTTTAACGGTTAGCTTAAGGAATTTATCTGGTTTCAGTTTTTTCCCAAACGAAATATATTCTAGTTTTCGCTTCTCTCCATTGTTAGTATAACAAGTTTGAATATAGGCAAAATTTTCTATTTTACTAACTGCATCTGGATATATATAATCATATTTTTCAGTTGTTTTAGTATATAGAGTCGCCGTTTTTACTAATGGATTAAAGTAATCGATCATCGCTGCAGCTGTGGAAGTATTATTATATGTATAAATTCTAAGGCCAATAATGCCAACTACTACGATAATTATCATCATCAATACAGATTTACAGAAATGCTTCATTAGGTACTGCACACTCCTTCCTCGTTTACTTCATTCTTCCTTTCTATAATAGATTTTTTTAGTTCCACTTTCATCCAGCTTGAGACTGATTTTTCACTTACACTATAAAAGTAAATGGAGCAAAGGTTTTAATATCGTAACCTTGCTCCATTTTCTATAATTATCAATTTTCTTGTCACTATTAAATCTATTTTTTCCTTAATTTTTTGATGCCAATTACCAGTAAGCAAAGTAAAACTGCTGTAAGTGCACCTATAGAATCTAACATTACATCTTGAAATAGTGGTGTCCGTCCACCTGTCAGCATTTGATGATATTCATCCAAGCCAGCATAACCTGTTGCTGTAAGCCACGCCACAATACCTATCAAAAACGGCTGTTTGAGTTTCATGTTCAAACCCATGAACCAGCTGCCGCCTAATAAAAAGTACGTGCCAAAATGAGCTCCTTTACGAATAAAGAACTCCACAAATTTTACATATCCCTTAGCGTGAATACTTACTTCACTTCCAGCATAGCTAAACGAAATTCCTTTCAGTTGTTCTTTAAATGGATGATTGCTCAATAGTTTTTCTAATAAACCAACTTGGGATTGTTGCTCATATGTTTGAGAAGAACTATAAAATAAAATAGCCATGATCAAAAATGCCAAAATTATGTAAAAATTGCTATTTTTCAACTGTTTTTTCAATTCGCCACCTCTTTCCATTTACTATAGTAGCCTTTTTAAGCAAAATAAACAATCGCTCAAACTTTTTTTGTTATGATATACTAGAAGAAATTGATTTAAGAAAGAAGGTATAATGTATGACTTATTCACTCGTTTGGGATTTAGACAGCATTTTCCAAGGAGGCAGTCACTCCGCACAGTTGGAACAACGATTAACAAAGTTAAAAGATCAAAGTCGTGACTATCACCAGTTGATCGAACAATGGGCACCAGAAAATGATGCTGATTACCAAGGATTACAACAGATCATATCTTTGCAAGGAACAATCTCAGACGGATTTTCTCAATGTAGCAGCTTTATCACTGCATTATCGTCTGCTGATACAAAAGATAAAAAAGCCAAAATTTTATCCGGTGACTTATTCTCGCTCCTACCAGCGATTCAATTGGCAGAAACTATTTTCACCAAAAAATTGACAGAAATTTCCGACGAGCATTGGCAAGCCCTAACATCTTTACCTACATTTGAAACAATTGCCTTTCGTTTAAACGAAATTCGCCGTGACGGTATGCAGCTATTATCTGAGCAAGAAGAAAATATTATCAATACATTGTCCTTAGACGGTCTTAACGCTTGGAGCAGTCATTATGATACGATTGTTGCTAGTATTTCGATTCCATTTAAAGAAGACGATCAGACAACACTTCTTTCAGCGGGACAAGCATTTAACCGAATGATGAGCGATCCAGACTCGGAAGTTCGTGCGCAACTATTTAAAGAATGGGAAAAAACTTGGAGCGAGAAATCACCACTACTAGCAGATACCTTAAATCACTTAGATGGTTTCCGCTTAAGTGACTATAAATTGCACGGTGTCTCTGATTTCTTAGAAAAACCATTGAACTATAACCGTATGCAAAAAGAAACGCTAGATGTCATGTGGGCAACTATTCAGAAAAATAAACAGCCTTTTATTGATTTTTTGACACGTAAAGCCCAACTATTCGGAAAAGAGAAAATGGACTGGCAAGATCAAGATGCTCCCATTATTTTAGGTGACTTAAAAGAAAAATCCTACAGCTTTGACGAAGCAGCTGAATTTATTTTAGAAAACTTTGAAAAATTCAGCCCTAAGATGGCTACATTTGCTAAAGAAGCATTTGAAAAAAGTTGGATCGAAGCAGAAGATCGTCCCGATAAACGCCCAGGTGGTTATTGTACAGAACTACCAGAAACCAAAGAATCTAGAATTTTTATGACTTTTGGCAATTCGATCAATGAGGTTGCAACGTTAGCTCATGAATTGGGCCATGCATTCCATAGCAGCGTGATGTGGGATCTACCAGCACTTGATCGGGAATATGCGATGAACGTTGCTGAAACGGCTAGTACCTTCGCAGAATTGATCGTTGCAGATGCTACATTAAAAAAAGCAGAGACACCTGAAGAAAAAATCAATCTGTTAGATACTAAGATGCAAAATGCCATTGCAATGTTTATGAATATCCACTCTCGTTTCATTTTTGAAAATAGTTTTTACGAAGCACGTCAAAAAGGGTTGTTGAGTGAAGACGAAATCACCGAGTTGATGCTTGATGCTCAAAAAGAAAGTTATCAAAATAGTTTAGGAACTTACCACCCACATTTTTGGGCAAGTAAATTACATTTCTTTATTGATGATGTGCCCTTCTATAATTTCCCTTATACGTTTGGTTATTTGTTTAGTATGGGAATTTATGCTTATGCAAATAAACAAGGCAGTGATTTTGAAGATCAATATATTGCTTTACTTCGTGATACTGCCTCAATGACGTCAGAAGACTTAGCGAAGAAACATCTTGGAGTCGATCTAACAAAACCAGACTTCTGGCAAGCTGGAATCGATCAAGTGATCAAAGATGTCAATGAGTTTATGGAATTGACAGAAGGATATGTTAAGTAACAATATGAAGTTTCAACGAGTTTTCGTTGGAACTTCTTTTTTGAGCAAAAAAAAGAACCAGACTCATGTCTGGTTCTTAAATTATTAAGTTTGAATTGATTACATACGTACAGCGAAACTTGGTGTAAATGAACCAACATTGCTGTATTCAACGCCTGTACTTTCGTTACCAGCGTGGATATAACCACCGCCACCTGTCGCAATTGCTACGTGGTAAGAAGCACCTGGGCTACCCCAGAAGTATAAGTCTCCAGCTTGAGCTTCAGCTACAGAGATACGTGTACCAGCACTTTCTTGTGCAACTGTGTATCCACCGACATTACGACCAGTTGAGTTCATGAATGCGTAGTAGACTAAACCTGAACAGTCAAAGCTACTTGGTCCTTTAGAACCCCAAACGTATGGTTTACCAACTTGTGCTGCTGCGATAGAAATTGCAGAACCGCCAGTTGATGGTGGTAAACTTTCGCCACCGCCGCCACCTGTTGCAGGTGGTATTACATCTTGACCACCGCCATTATCTGGTGCAGGTGGTGTTACATCTTGACCACCGCCATTATCTGGTACAGGTGGTGTTACGTTTCCGCCAGTTTCAACTGAGTTAGCAGTTGATGATTCTTCAGTAGATGAAGAAGTTGTAGTACTTGGTTTTGCAGCTTTTGCAGCTGCAGCTTCTTCAGCTGCTTTTTTAGCGTTAGCAGCTACTACTTTTTCTTGTTCAGCAATACGTGCTTGTTCTGCAATTGCTGCTTCTTTTTCTTTCACTAAGCCAGCTTTTTGATCTTCAGCAGTTGCTCTTTCAGCAGCTAATGATGTTTGTAAAACATTCAAATCAGCTTCTGCTTTTACAAGTTCGCCTTTTTGCGCTTCAAGTTCCACTTGGTTATCTTGTAATTCTTTTAATTTATCTTCGTTTTCAGTTTTCTTAGTTTCAACTGCTTTTTTATCTTCTTGTTGTTGTTTTACTAAGTCATTGTTTGCATTAACAATTGTAGACATTGCAGTCACACGAGTAATGGCATCAGAAACTGATTTTGCATTCAATAATGCATCCATGTAGCTAGTGCTATTACCATTAACTTGTACGTCACGTGCTTGGTTTTGAATAGCAACCTCACGTTTGTCGATACGTTTTGTTAATTGCTTGATTTCTTTTTCTAAGCTAGTAGAAGTTTTTCTTAGTTTGCCTTGTTCAGCTAATAGTGTATCTGCTTTTTCGTTAATAGAAGCTACTTGGCTTTGTACAGCAGCCACTTGATTTTGAGCATCAGCTTCTTGAGATTTCAATCCTGAAATTGCTTGGTCTTTTTGTTGAATTTTCGAATCCACTTCATCTGCTAATGAAATCACGGGTGCTACTGCAGATGTAAGGATTAATGAGCTAATCATTAATAATGGTAATATACTTTTTTTCAAAATTCATTCCTCCGACTTTTTTGCTTATAATAAATTCGTTCATTGTTTGAGTAATTTTCATTCTTATTATTGACAACGAAATCATTGTATCATAATCACATGTCATACATATAAAAATAATGTTACAGGAGTATTTCATTTTCGATCATTAAAAATGACGACTAAAAAAAATGTTTTAACGAGATAAAAGCTTATGAAATCAACCTTCTTAACTCGTTTTCCCACCGTAACATTTGG
This sequence comes from Enterococcus sp. AMC1252, assembly GCF_058216515.1. Lineage (NCBI taxonomy): Bacteria > Bacillati > Bacillota > Bacilli > Lactobacillales > Enterococcaceae > Enterococcus > Enterococcus sp. AMC1252. Next base: position 295,823 of record NZ_CM177097.1, on the reverse strand, counting down.
TAATAGAATGAGAATCAACTAAAACGTAACACTGATTCTCTTACCTTACTTCAACAAACGATAAATTACAAATAATCCCTACTCATAAAATCCATTTGGTCTCATGAGTAGGGATTTGATTATTAGCTTAAATTATCCTGGGAAACGCCATACAACAGCTCTAAAGTTTGCTGCATATGGACTCGGTGTCCAGCCTGTTGTTGTTGACACATAACCAGAACCGGCTGGATTATTTGACTCAACAATCTGAACAGAACTACCTTTTACACCAACGACTAAAACTGTATGAACTCCGTCTAACCAAGCATCTGGACTAAGTGCGTTTTCGTATTGAACGACATCGCCAACTTGAACATCCGACCAAGAAACTTGGACTGCTCCTGATTGTGTGTATCCACTATGAGGACCACCTGGTGAGAATCTAACGCCTGCTGCATTTAGCCAATTTTGTACGGCTACAATACACTCACCACTTTGCCCCCAACCTGTTGGGTTTGTCTGACCGACAGCATTTAAAGCGATTTGTGCTGCTTTTTTCTTTGCTTCTGATACTCCGCCAGTACCAATACTGCTGCCACCGCCAGTATTACCATTAGGTTTTTCCACTGGTTTTGGCGCTTCTGGTGTTGTATTGGTTGTACCATTTTCTTCTACAAGATTTGTTTGGACAAGACCAGGATTTGCCGCTTGTGCTTCTGCAAGTTTCTTAGCAGCTTCGGCTTCAGCTTTTCTTTGTACTTCTGCTTGTTTTGCTTGCTTGGCTTGTTCTTCTTCTAATTTCTTTTGAGCTGCTGCTTTTTGTTCAACATACTCAGATTTTTTATTTTCTTCTGTTGAACGTTGTGCTTCTAAATCATTTTTAGCGATTTCTAGTTCTAACTTCAGTGTATCTAAAGAGGCTTTTTTAGCATTTAGCTCTTTTGTAGAAGTTTCTAAAACTGAGATTTGTGATTCTACAGTCTTTGTCTTCTTTTCTACATCTTTTTTATCAGAAGTTTGTTGTTCTAATAAATCATTATTCGCATTAACTAATGTTGTGATCCCTTGAACTCTACTGATTGCATCAGAGATAGATTCAGAATTGATGATCACATCTAAGTAACTAGTACTTGTTCCACTAACTTGAACGTCACGTGCTTGATTACGCATTTGAACTTCTCTTTTTTGAATACGAACGTTCAGATCAGAAATCTCACTATATAACTTCTTGATTTCGTCTTTAAGTGTTTTTTTCTTAGCAGTCAATTCATCGATTTTAGTTGCTGTAGCTAACATATCTGACTCAATTGCTGATAGTTTAGCCGTTGCTTCTGATTCTTTTGTTTTTAGTCCATTGATGATCTCATCTTGCTGTTCGATCTTAGTATCATACTCATCTGCAACTGCAGCCACAGGCAAAGCAACTGAGGTAAGCGTAATTGAACAAACCATCAATGCTGATAATATACTTTTTTTCACTCTTTATTCCTCCGACATTTACTTTATGTATTTTATAAGTTCTACGTATTATTTCGATTTCACTTTAATTCGGCAACGTGCTAATTGTAACATAGCAGTATGACATACAGATAAAAAGGATATTACAAAAATGTTTCATGAAACGCAATTAAATAACATCTATAATCATTAAAAAACTAATAGTACAGGCTTTTAAATAATAATAATCGTAATATTCTATTCTTTAAATACATTTAAAAAGACTATTCATTAGCGAATAGTCTTTTTAATGGATAAGAAAAAATAACAAAAATCAACATATTAAAAAGTAATGTTGGTCCTAAAACCTTCGTGATAAATAATAATGGCGCTACATTTGATATGTGAAAAATGATTTGCAACCCCATCGCTATTAATTCGTACGTTGTCACAAAAATAATCATTCCAAAAAAAGCCGTGAGTAGGTTCGTGTGAACTACTCTTTGGAAACGATACATCATCATGACCGTCGCTACCAATGCCACAGTGTAAATCCCAATGATTCCAATATAATAACTATCACAAACCATCCCTAAGACGAGGGCAGTGATCAACAAATAGCGTTTAGATAAATTAGGCACTGCCATCAGAAATGCCAACAACAAAAAATGAGCATTTGCAAAATAGACATTATCAGTTATATTCCGCGCAGCTTGGGTCAATTGACCATCGATTAGCATCAGGAAAAAGAAAACTACAGGCGCGTAATATTTAACATTTTCTTTTCGGATCATGTGCATCTTACTCCCCCGCTCCAGCTAACCGCTTGATAATTGTTACGACGGGTATGTTATACATTTCAGCATAGGGTTTAACATAAACTTCTCGATCTAAACCATAGCTATCTGGTTTAACTTTTTGAACCACACCAACGGGTAGATTTGCAGGAGAATTTTGTCCCAATCCAGATGTTTGAACGGTGTCACCTTCTTTGATATCCATATCTCCTACTAATTGGCTAACAATCAATGTATTTTCTTTATCATCGTATTTCTTCAATAGACCGTAAGAATCGCCTTTTTCAGAATTTATTTGGACTGGAAAATGATTTGAATTTTGATTTTTAGATGTCAATAGTTCAACTTTGGACGATGTTGCATTCACTTCGACAACACGGCCAATCAACCCTTTTTGGGCTAAAACTGCCATGTTTGGTTCGATGCCGTCATTTGAACCACGATCAACGATCAATAGATCTTGCCACATATCAGGAGAACGGGAAACAACCGTTGCCGTTACTTTTTCATAATTGCCCAATGTCTCATTCAATGCTAGCTCTTTTTTCAATGCTTCATTCTCTTTTTTTAAGTTGTCATTTTGGATAGAAAGTTCACCATATCCATCGATTCTCTCTTTTAATCGTTCATTTTCATCGTAGGTGTTAAAAAGCGTGCTGACTGATGATACTCCGTTATGAATTGCTCTGGCTGGAAACGAAATGACTTTGTCAACAAAACCTACGCTGTCATTGACTGCAGATTGACCAAGATTCGTTTTCCCGTTGTTTGCTCTGTGAGCTGCGGTCAAACTAATGATCGTAACCACAATGATCACGATGATCAGCGTGATAATTATATTTTTATTTGGATTAAATTTTTTCACATCGACACCCCGAATAATCTTTAGACTGATAGCAATAATTCTACCACTAATTTAAGGTAAACAAAAGAGCTGTGGTGCGTCTTTACATTTTTTTATTAAATAAAGATTTCTTAATGGCCAAACTCTCTCTGCAAATAACCCTTTTTTCTACAGCTAAATAGCTCTATTATCAACCTGTAAACCTAAATAATACCATTTCTGTATAAGTAATACTCCCAGAAATTAGTGACAATTGTTGATTAATTTCTTTTCCAGATGTCCACTCATTGGAAAATTAGAGCAAAATCATGCAAATAAATCTAAGAACAGCATTAATGAAGAAGCCTCACTAATACTGTTTCAATTATTGGCAATTTGGTTAGTAAGTTTAGTCCTTACTAGTCAAGGCTTTATCACTTGATTACCAGTCTTGTGATAAAGTGCCTTTTTTATTTTGATACCTATTACTTTAAATTCTCTTTTTCATCTTCCAACCATCTCCTATGGTCGGAAATAACTTTAGATAAGTGTTCCTCAGTGTAAAATTCTTGAGGGGTTAATTTATTTTCTACACCTTGGTATTGATAAGGCATATCGAATGGAGACTTGAAATCAAGCCAGAATTCACTAATTTCTAACAAAGCATTTACATAGTCTTTATCTAAGATTTTCTTCAATAAGTTATTAACTAAAATCCATCTCCATCTATAATAGGACATCAAATCTTTCTCATCAGAATCCTCAATCAAATACAGAAGTTTATATATTTCGTTCTCATCATATGGTGAAAATAGACTTCCAAGCTCCCATACATACGAATTTTCTTCATTTTCATTTTTAGATAGATAATCTAAGGTGTATTTCATTACAAATTCATCATCAAGTACACCTTGTAAATAAAATTCGTTGTCTGAATAACCAAACCTACCTACTTTAATCTCGTTCCAAGAAAAAGGAATATTATTTTTTTTAAATTCATCTATACAATTCATTATTTTATAGGCACTCCATTCAATTCTGGATTTCTAACAAACATTCTGTGCGTAACTTTTCCGTCTTGAATTATCCACTCAAAACGTCCCATAACACCATTTTGACTTCCTTGAATTTGATATAATTTAGCATTACCTAAATCTGTAACTTCTGCTAAACCAGCATAATTATCAATAATATCAGAAAAACCATGCGCTTTTGGAACATCAGGAAATTCATCTTTGATAATTTGAGTTTGCTTTGCAGAAGGTTTTCCTGTTAATGGGTCAATATCATAAACAGAACCTTTCCCTTTGACTGGTTTTATATCATCAACTTTCAATCCACTTCCCGATCTAGGAGCTTCTAAAACAGGGTTAGTGATTTCCTCTACAACTTTCTGATTAGCCCCACCAGCTTTCTTATTCTCAACCGTCTTCGTACCTTTATTCGTCGCTAACCGATAAGAAGCAAAGTTAAACCCTAACATCTGCAACGCCTGTCCTAGCTCGTCTTCCGTCATAAATTTATAACCATCTTCAAGATATTGTCCTGATGCCACTAACGCGCCTAAAACTGGATTGTACTTGTTCCCTATCTGTAAATCCTTCCCATTTCGAAAAGCTGCTTTTACTTTATCATCCCAATCCTGTTGAGAAATAAATTCAAACAAGTCCGATGGTAGGTCCTTACCATTCGCATTCAAATATTGATAGATTTTTGGGTTTTTAACGCCTGCTCCATCTTTCGTCACTTTCCAAATGATCTTAGGTTTACCATCTTTATCCTTATAAATCACCGCGTAGATTTGATACTCTTTTAATTGTTTCTCCATCAAGCGCTTGTCTCGTGTGGCCCAGCTGTTTTTGATTGTATTCGCCCAATCCATATTTTTTCCACTTGGAATCGTAAATTGTCCTGTACTTGCATTCCACGATTGATTAGCTTGGGCTATTCCTTGGTCGATGGTTGCTTTTAAAGCGCTGATCTCAGAAAAAATCGTTGGTGAGCTGCCATGGAAAGCTTGTAGTTTTCGGAGCTTCTCTTCTAGTTTACGTTTACTTTCTAGATCTCGAATCAAAGATTGCTGATTTTGATTCATTAATATTTGCTTGACTGGACCAGGTACTGGAAAATGAATTAATTCCTGCTGTAAGTTTTGAACCCGAGTTATGTTAGTTTCCAGTTCTTCAATTTCTTTTTCTAATTCCTCAGATTTAAGATCGCTGCTATCAACTTCTGAGGTATATTGTTCTGGAAATTTTGTACATGCCTCTTCCACTGCAACTGTTAATAGTATCCCACCTTGTGCTAAGGGAATCAAGACGGCTGAATAAAAAGCTTTCGCCGAATCAGAGGAATCACCTGAGCATAAATTTGTTGAGGAACGTAGGCAGAACATTGTCGTAAAATAAAATTAAAAACAGCATTAATGAACAAGTCTCACTAATACTGTTTCAACTATTGGCAACTTGATTAGCGAGTTTAGACCTTACTAGTCAAGGCTCTGCTTCCTCAACGTCAATTGAGAAGTAGAGTGCCTTTTTATTTTGTTGATTATTCAGGGGCTTGTTCTGTTATTTTTCCATGTAATCATGATAAGGGTCATCTATATTATCCCCTACCTCTTCAATGGTATCTTCTATTTCTTCAAGTATTTCTGAAGATATATTTGTAGTATCTTTAATAGATTCTTTCATTTTATTATAAGTCCTTTTCAATCCTAAATTTATTAGTAATGATGTAATTATATCTACATCATCATAATTTTCTGTATTCCATAAGCTACATAAAACATTATCTAGTTCACTTCTTAGAGGTTCTTTTAAGTTTTCATAAGTATCCCCTTGTCTCATCATCAATTCGTCTAGAATATCAAAAAATTCTTTTTTGGTTAATTTTTTATTTTTAAAGTCCATGATAGCTTGTTCAAATAATAAATACAATTTATCTGCAGACATCCATGGCATATCAGAATAATCTTCTTTTTTCATGATTTTTTCCATTCTATTACCTCCCTTGAACTGGAACATGAACTCCATTTAAGTTTTGCTTTTTTGTCCATAGTCCATCAACAGTTACTTGTTTATTTCCTATCTTAATTTGAGCAGTCCATCTTGAACCTGATGCTGAATTTGGAAACTTGGCTGCTGCAACAGGGTCTGGTTCATGCCATCTAATAATAGCTTTCTGACCATCAGATAATTGAAATTCATATTTCGCACCATTTTTCATAGTATCTGTAGGTTTAAATGTGTTTGGAATTCCTTTTGGAACCATATTTTGTAAATCTTTTAAGCTTATTTCTCCATTATCTAAAAGATTTTCAACTACTACTCTAGTTTGGTCTCTATTTAAAGTTTCTACAGAATGTTTTCCAATCTCTGTTCCAGCCCCACCAGCTTTCTTATTCTCAACCGTCTTCGTACCTTTATTCGTCGCTAACCGATAAGAAGCAAAGTTAAACCCTAACATCTGCAACGCCTGTCCTAGCTCGTCTTCCGTCATAAATCTATAACCATCTTCAAGATATTGACCTGATGCCACTAACGCGCCTAAAACTGGATTATACTTGTCCCCGATTTGTAAGTCTTTCCCATTTCGAAAGGCCGCTTTTACCTTATCATCCCAATCCTGTTGAGAAATAAATTCAAACAAGTCCGATGGCAAGTCTTTACCATTCGCATTCAAATACTGATAGATTTTTGGGTTTTTAACGCCTGCTCCATCTTTCGTCACTTTCCAAATGATCTTAGGTTTGCCGTTTTTATCCTTATAAATCACCGCGTAGATTTGATACTCTTTTAACTGTTTTTCCATCAATCGTTTGTCTCGTGTGGCCCAGCTGTTTTTGATTGTATTCGCCCAATCCATATTTTTTCCACTTGGAATCGTAAATTGTCCTGTACTTGCATTCCACGATTGATTGGCTTGGGCTATTCCTTGGTCGATGGTTGCTTTTAAAGCGCTGATCTCAGAAAAAATCGTTGGTGAGCTGCCATGGAAAGCTTGTAGTTTTCGAAGCTTCTCTTCTAGTTTACGTTTACTTTCTAGATCTCGAATCAAAGATTGTCTATTTTGATTCATCAGTATTTGTTTGACTGGCGTGGGGACTGGAAAATAGCGCAGTTCTCTCTGTAAGCTTTGAACGCGATCGATATTCCTTTCCAGTTGCTCTATTTTCCGCTCTAATTCTTCTGATTTAAGATCACTGCTGTCAACGTCCGCTGTATATTGTTCTGGAAATTTTGTACATGCCTCTTCCACTGCATCTGTTAATAGTATCCCACCTTGCGCTAAGGGAATCAAGACAGCTGAATAAAAAGCTTTCGCTGAATCGTAGGAATCGCTTTTTAGGACAGAGTCTCCTGCGAATTGTTGAAGAGCTTTTTCTAACTGGTTATAGCCATTATGATGCTTGTTGCTTAACGCACTGACACTTGTCGCTTGGGTATTCGCCGACGAGAGGTACATATCAATACTGCTCATTGTTGATTTCCTCCTCGTCCGCTTCGTTTAACAACCGTTGCCGTTTATATTGTTCTTCTGACAACTGATCATCCAACACTCGGTTTTCTCGCTGCAATTCTTCCAGCTCTTCTTCTAACTGATCGAATAATTGGCGCCGTTCATTATGTATTTCATCCTGCATTTGTTGGAAAATTGGAGCGAAATCATTGCGGTGAAAAGTGGCATTCATTTCACTATAGATCGTATTGGAACGTTGAAAATGCTCATGATATAATTCCATCGCTTGTTCCATACCACGTTGCTGATTTTCATTTTCTTGTTGGCTTTCTTCTAATTGACGCATGTTTCTAGTGGTCATTTCTACTTCTATTTCAGTCATTTACTTCCCTCCGAAAGGGCCATTAGTAAATGGTACTGTTGGTTTTGATCCGCGATTGTTATCGGCACCAGCAATCATTGAAGACTGCATGATTTTCCGAATCGTTGCGTCTGCAGCTTCAAATTCATTCGCTACGCTTTTTAAATTATTGGATGCTCGCCCTACTGCATTGGCGATATCTGTTGCCGCATTTTTTGCCAGTTGAATGGCTTCTTTTGCATTTGTATTACCCGCAACGGTTGTTTGATGATCTTCTTGAACCGTACTTGCATCTTTCAGCACATCCGCCGCTAAAAAAATATCCGTCGCATACTGGTACGCAACTTGTTTATTACTATTGACTTCTTTTCCCATAAAACACCTCACTAAATTCGTTTGATAATATAATCATAACAAATAGAGTAGTTGTTTTCTATAAATTTTAGAATAAACAGTATTTTTGCATAATATTCCTCTCTTTCAGAAGATAAAATAAACGTCATTAAAAAATTTTTCTGTTATTTTTCCTTATATATAAGAGAGTCATTTTTGATGTTATTTAATCACGGAATGTAAGAATTGTCATTGCGAACGAACGTTTCTTTGGGTATAATAAATGGCATAGGATAGAAATAATTAACATGAAAATAAATAATAAAATTGGCACTTTCTGGTACGGCTACCAACCGAACCAGTGAAGCCTTGATTAACAGCCATAACTGCTAAACAATTTGCCAATAGCGGAAGTCATTTTCTTATTTTTACGTTCTTTTGTGTGCCAGAAGACTACCAACCTTCTCCTTTCAAGAATAAGTAAAAATAGAGTTTCTTTGTCTTGCCTATTGTAGACGATTGCAGTTATAGCTGTAACCGTCTTTTTTGTTTTCTATCCTATAAATTTTGAGAAAAAGAAAAACAGGCACTTCATCATTGGCACCAACCAACAGATGAAGCCTTAAATGGAAAGCCATAACTCTCCATCCAAGTTGCCTGAGTACTAGTACCGTAGCACTAGCTTCTTTATTGTACCTAATTTTTGTAAGAATTTCTAGACAGTTTTTGAAATTTTTCTAATAGGCGAAAGAATCCTGCTACAGACTTGTAATCAGAGCCACGATAGAGACGGCAATCTCTATCGTTTTTTTCTTTTTCTCATTTAGGAATCAACAGCTACAATTACTAAAAAAAGGAGAACTTACTTATGAAAAATTCCGCACATTGTATCAAAGCTGTTCCTTATCAAGAAATTATCGATCTTCGCGACACATTAGAACGGCTAGCTTCTTGGCAAGAACCATTAACAACGTTGGAAAAATATTTTCACAACCCAACTACACCCATCAACAAAAAACAGGTCGTCAAACACTATTATGCTTGTTCAAAGCTCCTTCAGACATTTAACAAAGAGTTCGAGCTTTTACTAACTAGTGCTGAAAAACAACTACATGAGGTCAGTCGGAATCAAACGACAGCTATTTCTACAGAAAAAGCTTGGGCTAACTGACTTTCTACTCAAAACAAAAAAAGCAGAGTAGGTTAAACACCTTGCTCTGCCTTATTAAAACTATTTATTTTTCTTTATTTTCTTCCGTCAACAACGCTTTGCGTGAAACATTTACACGACCTTGCTTGTCGATTTCAGTCACTTTTACAAGCACTTCGTCGCCAAGTTTTACGATATCTTCAACGTTATTTACACGTTCATTCGCTAATTGAGAAATATGAACGAGTCCGTCTTTCCCTTTAATCAAGTTAACAAATGCGCCGAATTTTTCGATACGAACGACTTTACCTAAGTAAACTTGTCCAACTTCAACTTCTTTTGTTAATTCTTCAATGATCTTGATGGCTTTTTTGATCATATCAGCATCAGCAGAAGCAATACTTACATTACCTTCTTGATCGATATCGATCTTAACGCCCGTTTCATCAATGATACCATTGATGGTTTCTCCACCTTTACCAATAACATCTTTGATTTTAGCTGGAGCGATTTGGATCATTTCGATCTTAGGAGCGTATTTGCTTAACTCTGGACGAGCTTCAGCTAATGTTGATGTCAATTCAGCAAGAATTTCCATACGGGCTTTTTTCGCTTGAGTCAATGCTTCTGTCAAGATTTGTTCAGTGATTCCTTGGATTTTGATATCCATTTGTAGTGCTGTGATTCCGTCTTTAGTTCCAGCAACTTTAAAGTCCATATCGCCTAGGTGATCTTCTAACCCTTGAATATCTGTTAAAATCGTATAGTTTTCGCCATCGCTGACAAGCCCCATTGCGATCCCGGCAACTGGTGATTTGATTGGTACACCAGCATCCATCAATGCTAAGATCCCCGCACAAATACTTGCTTGAGAAGAAGAACCATTTGATTCTAAAACTTCTGATACCACACGGATCATGTAAGGAAAATCCGCTTCACTTGGAATCACTTGCGCCATCGCACGTTCACCTAAAGCACCGTGACCGATTTCACGACGACCAGGAGAACCTGCACGACCTGTTGAGCCAACAGAGAATTGCGGGAAGTTATAATGATGAATGAAACGTTTGCTATCTTCTACACCTAAACCATCAATGATTTGGTGCTCACCAAGTGGTGCCAATGTCACAACAGATAACGCTTGTGTTTGTCCCCGAGTAAACAATCCAGAACCATGAACGCGTGGTAAAATACCAACTTCTGATGCTAATGGACGAATTTCATCCAATTTACGGCCATCAGGACGGATTTTATCGATCGTGATCAATTCACGAACTACATCTTTTTCTAAATCTTCAGCAATTTGTTTTACTTCTTTTGCTACTTGATCTGCATCCTCATGACCCGTAAATTTTTCAGCGTACGCTTCTTTTAATTGGTCTTTGATTGCATCAATATTGACTTCACGAGCAAGTTTTTCTTCGGTCATAACTGCTTCTTTCATTGAAGCGTAGTAAGCTGCGAAGATTTCTTTTTTCAAGTCAGCATCCACTTGTAACAATTTGATTTCCATTTTTTCTTTACCGACAGCGGCAACGATTTCTTCTTGGAAAGCAACTAATTCTTTGATGGCATCAAAACCGAAAAGTAATGCACCAAGCATATCTTCTTCAGATACTTCTTTAGCACCACTTTCAACCATGTTGATGGCTTTTTTCGTTCCAGCAACGGTTAATTCGATATCTGTTTTTTCAGATTGTTCTACTGTTGGGTTTAGCACGTATTCGCCATCTACACGACCTACATCAACACCTGCGATTGGTCCATCAAACGGAATATCTGAAATCGCTAATGCTAGAGATGAACCAAACATCGCAGCCATTTCTGGTGTGCAGTCTTGTTCAACACTCATCACGGTATTTGTGATTTGAACTTCATTACGGAACCCTTCTGCAAACATCGGACGAATCGGACGGTCAATCAAACGAGCAGTTAATGTTGCACGTTCACTTGGGCGACCTTCACGCTTGATGAATCCACCTGGGATTTTACCTACAGCATACATTTTTTCTTCATAATTGACTGTTAATGGAAAGAAATCAAAATCTCTCGCATCTTTTGAAGCTACAGCTGCACTTAATACAACAGTCTCTCCATAACGAACTAATACTGCACCATTTGCTTGTTTCGCTAATTGCCCGATTTCAACTTGTAAAGGACGTCCGCCCCAAGTTGTTTTGAACACTTGTTTTTCTGACATATATCTCTTCTCCTTTGATTCTTCGGAAAAGTCAGACTACTACTAAACAAATGAAAAGATTCAAAAAAATTGAGTCCTTTTATTTGGTTAGTAGATTCATTCAAACTTTCCAAAGAAGATGGTTTTTTAGTATTTTAAGGATACCCAACCTCCGCTTTTAAATAAGCTAAAAAGCGAGGTTCATTAAGAATCTCGCTTTTCCCTTTTTGATTAACGACGTAATCCTAAGCGTTGGATCAATTCGCGGTAACGTTGGATGTCAGTTTTACGTAAGTAAGCTAACAAGTTACGACGGTGTCCAATTTTTTTCATTAGTCCACGGTAAGAATGGTGATCTTTTTTGTGAACGCGAGCATGTTCGTTTAAGTGATTGATATCAGCAGTTAATACAGCGATCTGTACTTCTGGTGAACCAGTATCTCCTTCATGACGAGCGTATTCGCTAATGATTTCGTTTTTCTTTTCTTTTGACATTGCCATGTTTTTCACCTCTTCTTTAATAGTCATCTTCTTACTGAGTAATGCGTTGGTGATTCGCACAACCAAGTAAAAGACGGTATGTTTCCATACAGCTACACTTTACAGGAAAGTTCTTAAAAATGCAAGACCAAGCTGACTCGCTCTCGTGTTTTTTGAACAATTTATCCCCATTTTACTTGATTTTATGATAAACTGTATAGGCAAATAAATAGATTAACGAATAGATCTTATTTCTTACTGAAATAGATCAGACGTTTAAATAATCAAAGGAGGAATTATCCCATGATCACCATGAAGGATATTATCCGTGAAGGAAACCCAACTCTTAGAGAAGTGGCTAAAGAAGTAGCTGTGCCGCTATCTGATGAAGATATCACATTAGGTACAGAAATGATGGAGTTCTTGCATAACAGCCAAGACCCTGTCAAAGCAGAAGAATTAGGTCTACGCGGCGGCGTCGGTTTAGCCGCACCGCAATTAGATATTTCTAAACGAATCATCGCAGTCCACGTACCAAGCGGTGATTTAGAAAACCCAGAACCAACATTAAGCGCGGTGATGTATAATCCTAAAATTTTAAGCCATTCGGTTCAAGATGCTTGTCTTGGTGAAGGCGAAGGTTGTTTATCTGTTGACCGTGAAGTGCCTGGTTATGTGGTACGCCATAATAAAATCACGCTTTCTTATGTGGACGCAGCAGGCGTTAAACAAAAGATCCGTTTAAAAAATTACGAAGCAATCGTGGTCCAACATGAAATCGATCATTTAAATGGTGTGATGTTCTATGATCACATCAATGCAGAAAATCCATATGCGTTGAAAGATGGCGTTTTGGTGATTGAATAAAAAAAGTGATCTGCACAAGCCTAATGGCTTTGAGCAGATCACTTTTTTATACTTAAATCGCCTTTAATTCTTTCAATGCTTTCCAAATACCATCATTATCATTGGTGTCTGTCACGATTTTTGCTTCTTTTTGAATATGTGGTAAGGCATTGCCCATCGCCACACCGATCCCAGCTTCTCTTAACATTTCACGATCGTTTTCACCATCTCCAAATGTAATGATATCTTCACGAGTAATCCCCACACGATCCGCTAAATTCAGCAAAGTCGCTGCTTTAGAACCATTATTAGGGACGATATCAACACTTTCAGAATGCCAACGGATAAAGCGGAATTTAGAGAACTCACGGTCAAACATACCGTCAGCTGATTCATCGTAGAATGCTAAAGCTTGATACACATCATTCTCTTTTTGGAAATTCAAATCATATTCCGGCGCTTCAAAGTCGATTGATCCCATCGCTTCAACCATTTGTTTCCGACGATGATGGTTATTTTTTTTCACATCATCTAAACCAACATACGCTAACCCAATTTCTCTTTTTTCTACTTCTGATGCAAAACGGTGTAATTCATTTTCATCCAATAAATTTTGGTAGTATTGTTCATGATCTAAAAATGCCGCAGCACCGTTACAAAGAACATAATTGGAAAAATCTAAATCTAAAATAATATCTTGCGCCATAAATCGGCTGCGACCTGTTGCAATTGTTACCAGATGTCCTTGTTGTCTCAACATCTTTAATGCTTCTCGTGTGCTTTCCAACGGTTGTCGGTCCGTCCCCAGCAATGTTCCATCAATATCAAATGCAAAAAGTTTTCTTCTCATGGCGTGATAATCCGCTCGCTTTCTATGATTTTGGCAAATATTTACTGCCTTCTCTAACGGCTAATGGGCTTAATTCGGTCGTTTGAATCAACCTTTGGACCCAGCTCGGATCCGTTTTACTATATTGGCGCAACGACCAGCCGATTGCTTTTTGAATAAAGAACTCATCTGTAGTTTTATCATAAATAATAGCTTTTTTCAATAACACTGTGTTTGTTTTTTCTTTATATAACAATTGCAAATTGATGGCAATACGTCTATGCCAGAAGTCCTCTTCTCCAAAAAACGCTTCAAATAACTGGGGCATTTCGTCTAAATGATGAAATCCCCAAAGACCAAAAAACTTACGCCAAGAATCAACACTATCCCACCAAGCTTTGTCTATTACAAAAGGTTTGAAGCGTAAAACTTCCGCCAAAGATAAGCGTTTAACATTAACTGTTGCTAAATCGATCGCCAAGTACTGATATTCCCGTTCAGATTTATGATAGTAAAAATCAACTAACTCAAATAATTCATCAAATGGTCGTTTTTTACTGGCTTTCAACAGTTCTTTCTCATGTACTGCCCGCTCTGGTGCGGCAACACCTGCAAAAGGAAATAAATTTTTCATATAGGCCGCCATTTGACTAGCTTTTTCTTTATTTCTCGGAAAAACTACTTCATTCATTCAATTACTCCTTTTCTTATCTTCTCTATATCTTACTTCAATGAGCTGTGAACAGCAAAAAAACTGAAACGGATATCCCGTCTCAGCTTCTAAAATGTTTAATCTAAATAAGTTGTATCTGCATTGTTCAACCAAGCATAACCCAAGCCAATCACTAAGCCCCCGCCGATAAAGTTACCGATCAAGGCAAAGAATAGATTGTGTGCTACGCTGCCGACTGTCATTGCAGCCATTGTTCCATGAGAAGCAAAATACGCTAAGCTAAACGCAGGGAAGTTGGCGATAACGTGTTCATAGCCTAAGAAAGCAAAGATAAAGATGATAAAAATGATTGCCGCAACTTTACCCGCATCATCTTTCATTCGCATACTTACTAACACGGCTGTGTTTACTACGATATTTGCAAAAATACCTTCTACTAAAATCTGTGTTGTCGTTTTATTTAATTTACCAGCAATCGAAGTGAAGAAGAAACTATCTGATGCCAGATCTTGATAAGGAACAGTCAAAGAAATCAAGTATCCGAAAAGAACACCACCGACTAAGTTGAAGAAGATACAAGCAAATAAAATTTTTGCCGCAAATGACACATTGATTTTTTTCCGATAAACACCGACTGTCATATAAAGCATATTTGATGTTCCTAACTCAGCATTCATATAAAGAATCATAACAAGTGACCAACTAAACATAAACGCATAAAGCATTTTGCCTAGTCCATGTACAATATCTTCACCTTTCATTGCAATCGCAAAAGCCACTGCCGTTCCTAATGTTAAAAACATACAAGCCAACATAGCACGAAAAGCATAACGCATAAAACTACTTTGGAATAAGTTCATTTTTTTACTGATTGATTTGTCGATCTGCTCAAATAATGGCGATACAGGTTTCATTGTGTTTCTCCTTTTCAATTCGTTTTCATCTAAAATTTTCAAAAAACATCCTTTATCATTCTAAAGACCTACAAGGGTTTTGTCTAGTGCTTTTTCACACAAAGTAACACTTTTTTTCATAGCACGACAAATAAAAAGCCTTCATTACAAGGAATCATTCGGCATCTCTTTATTCTTTTAATTATATCACAATCTATCTAATTTTCAGCTATTGCTTATTTTCAACACTTCTCATCATTGAGAAAAAGCCTTAAAAAGAGTAAAAATCAACCTGAAGTACGATGAATTTTCTCGATCAAATGGTAAAATGGTAGTATGAGTACTTTGATCATGTAAAGGGAGTTGTATGTGGAATGAAGGAGAAGAAATGTTTGTTAATAATTGAAAGCTATTTTACATTTGATGAGCATGCAAAAAGATGCTTTATATCAGCTTTGAATGAAAGGGATGAGTCTGATGTCTAGATCAAGTCAAAATAATCAACCATCATTAAATCAACGAATTGTTAATCACTATCGTTCATTAAAAAGAAGGAATGAACTTTTCACTGTCATTTTATTATGCGTTCTTCTCTCTTGCGGCTTTTTTTTCAGTTCGTTTTTTATAACAGATACCCGTTATCCTGAGAAGATGGCGTCTTATGATCAACAATTACAAACTCTTAAACAAGAACGGACAGATATCGAGTCTGGCAAAGTGGTAGAAGCAACAAAATCGTTTGATACTGTTTTACAAGAAAACTTAGATCATTTAAAAGAGTATCCTCAACAAGAAAACAATTATTCTGTCTCAATTGAAGGTACTAATAGCAATTTAGTCATCAATAAAAATAACATTTTCATCTCAGATAATGCGGCTATGTTAGATGGTTCAATGAAGAAAAAAATCTACGATTTGAATAAACAATTGGCTGCTAGCACTAATGGTGCCCAATTGGAAGTCGTAACAGTCAGAAGATTGCCCAACGGTGAAGATATCGAATCCTATGCGAATAAAATCTTTAACCAGCTAGGAATTGGTAATAAGGACGAAAATAACGGCATCTTATATTTGATTGCGTTAGATGATCGAGAGTTTCGTTTAGAGGTTGGTTATGGCTTGGAAGGCTTGATTCCCGATGGCACAGCAAATAACATCATTAATGATGATGACGTAGTCGATGCATTTAAAGACGAACGATATGCAGATGGGGTAAATCAAGTAGTCGACCAAGTATTTGCATTGATGAATACTAAAACCGCTTTAGTGGATTCTAAAATCAATCAAGTCAAAGCGGAACAAAGTTCAGCTAAATTTTCTCATTGGGGCTTATTCATCTTATTGTTGTCCCTCATAATATTTAGTTTGTTTTTTATCATCAAATTGATTCGTGCAAAAGGCACTTTGAAACAAGCCTACAATGAATATCTAGCACAGATGTCCAATTACTCTAGATCAATTGATCCAAACGATCCTCAATTCTTGCAACAAAAAATGAAACAAACAGATTTTTATTATATTCTATTAAGCGGAACTTTTTTGATTTTATCAAAAAGAAGTTTACGTCGGGCGATC
The DNA here is from genome assembly GCF_058216515.1 of Enterococcus sp. AMC1252. Classification (NCBI taxonomy): domain Bacteria; kingdom Bacillati; phylum Bacillota; class Bacilli; order Lactobacillales; family Enterococcaceae; genus Enterococcus; species Enterococcus sp. AMC1252. The sequence continues at coordinate 279,007 of NZ_CM177097.1, read as the reverse complement.
GCCAGAGGAAAATTATTAAAAAATCCAGCTGCCCAGCAAAAAGCATTTGGTCGAATTTTAATTGGTGATACCCTATATTCAGGAAATGGCGAAATTTTAACGACTGCTTTTTTAGCTTCTAACTATAATTCTAGCAACTGGTCAGATAACGACTCATCTGGCAGCGGTGGAGGTTCATCTTGGGGTTCTTTCGGTGGCGGATCTTCCGGTGGCGGAGGTGCTTCTGGCGGTTGGTAGTTTATTGAAGGGATAACTCAAGAAAAAGCTTGAGTTATCCCTTGTTTTGCGCTATACTATACTTTGTGTAAAATAATGCAGCAGAAAAATAATAGACTCGTCAACATTTCATTGCCTTGATTGATGTCTAGCTTCTAAGGCTAAAAACTTGATGATAACCTAAAAAATCATTGTGACAATACTTGTCACAACAATTTTTCCTCTTATCACTCGTTTTTGAACACGCCTTATCAGCTTTTCTTTTCAGGTTCAACTGCGTAACCCACGGCTGCAAAGGGCGAAGGTTGAAGAATGAACTGAACGAATATGAATTTTTCAGAAGATTATTTTACTCCAAAAAAAATTATTTTATTGGAGGAATTTTTAATGTCACGTTATACAGGACCATCATGGAAAATCTCTCGTCGTCTAGGTATCTCTCTATCAGGAACTGGTAAAGAACTAGCACGTCGCCCATACAAACCAGGACAACACGGACCAAACAGCCGTGGTAAAGTTTCTGAATATGGTATGCAATTAACTGAAAAACAAAAATTACGTCATATGTACGGTATGAACGAACGTCAATTCGTTAACTTGTTTATTAAAGCAAGCAAGATCAAAGAAGGTAAACACGGTGTTAACTTCATGATCTTACTAGAACAACGTTTAGATAACGTCGTTTACCGTTTAGGTCTTGCAACTACTCGTCGTCAAGCACGTCAATTAGTTAACCACGGTCACGTTACTGTAGATGGCAAACGCGTAGATATCCCTTCATACCACGTTGAAGTGGGTCAAGTGATTTCTGTTCGTGAAAAATCTCAAAACGTAGTAACAATCAAAGAAGCGGTTGAAGCAACTGTTGGACGTCCAGCATTCGTAAGCTTTGACACTGAAAAATTAGAAGGTAGCTTCACTCGTTTACCAGAACGTGATGAATTATACCCTGATATCGACGAAGCTCTTGTCGTTGAATACTACAACCAAAAACTTTAAGATTCTCACGGATCTTTTGGAAAAAAACCTTGTACAGCTTCTGCTGTACAAGGTTTTTTTTAGGTTCATTGTTTTTCCAACACGCCGTCTTTCATCACAAATACTTCATCGCAATATTCAATCAAGCGTTGATCGTGAGTTACCATGATCGTCGCTTTATTTTTTTCTTTCGTTTCTCTCGATAATATTTTTACAACTTCAAACGCCCTATCTGAATCTAAACTTGCTGTAGGTTCGTCCGCTAAAATAATTGACGGATCATTATATAACGCACGTGCAATTGCTACCCGCTGACGTTCTCCTCCAGATATTTCATCAGGATATTTTTTCTTTAACGTCTCAATTCCTAGCTCTGTTAGCAACTTATTGACTTTATCCACATCAGTCTTTTCTTTTTTTACCTTATCCACCAAACGCAATTGCTTTTCCACAGTTAAAAATGGGACTAAATTTGACGCTTGTAAAATAAACCCAATTTCTGAGAAGCGAATTTTAGAGCGTGTTTTCTCATTTTCTTTGCTAAATGCTTCATCATTTATCTTAACCTCGCCATTTGTTGGAGTTTGCAAGCCACCAGCCAGCGTTAAAAAGGTACTTTTTCCTGAACCACTGGGACCGATCACTGCAACAAATTGACCTTTTTCCACAGAAAAATCTGTGGATTTCAACGCTTCGATTGTTGTATCTCCATCTAAAAACTGTTTATCCACAGCTAAAAATTCAATTGCCTTCATTTTAAACTAGCCCCTTTCTAGCCAATTGCCTTCAACGGATCGATTTTAATGATCGTCCGAACTGAAAACAATGCGCCTAAAACTGCAACAACCAACATTATTCCGCCAATCGACAAGAAGAATACCCAATTTGTTTGAAATGGAACTGCTGTTGGAAGTACTAATGAGGTTCCAACCGTACCTAGCAATCCTAATGTTATCCCCAAAAATGCTAAAATAAAGGTTTGAACGATCACAGAAATAGCTATATAAAAACCAGAGATACCTTGGGCTTTCATAATACCGAAAATATTTGCTTTTTGCATCGTCAAGACATAGATAAAAATGCCGATGACGATTGCAGCAATCACGATCAAAAATCCAATCATAAAACCAAAAGTCAACACTTGGGCACTATACCCTGGTAATTTATTGATAAACGTTGTGATGCTATAACGAGTTAATCCGTCATCGTTTATATGAACATTTTTTACTGCTCCATCTTTTGCTCGAAAAACGATTGCGTTCACTCGAGCATTCTCTGAAGTATCTGATTTTTCAAAACGAATTTGTTGGAAAGCATTTGTGGAGACATATAACACTGGCGCAACATTAAATTTGGCATTATCTGTAAAACCTACAACTTCAAGTTTTTTATCACTGCCAGCTAATTTTATGATATCTCCAAGTTTGATGCCATTTTCTTTTTTCAAGCTGTTATCCACAACCGTTTCATTTTCATTCATAAAAGCTTTTCCTTCAACAATAGTAGGCATCAAAAATTCACTTTTGTTAATACCGAAAAAGCTGGCATTGATTTTCTCAGTATTTTTCTCATCTACTTGAATAACAGCAGCAGTTTGTCCTAATGAAGCTTTTTCTTGTGCTTCAACTTTATCCATTGATTTGATTGGAATCATGGACATGTTAATATTGGTGTTTGATTCATCCGACAATACGATCCCATCTGCTTGCCATTTATCCACAGCAGTTCGATTATCTTCTGCCAAGCCATATGCTAAGCCTGTTAAAAAAAAGACCAAATAAGAAATCAAAAACATGACACTGATAATCAATGCATAGCGTAACTTTGAACGAGTTATTTCATTCCAAGCTAAAAACATAATTCCCCTCCTCCTTATCAAACGATAAGTTCTATAAAAAGTATAGCAAAATTTAGAACTGACAACAAAACATCTGCTTTTACAATTGTCTTAAAAAATTCCCAAATCCTTCTATTTTTCTTCTAATTTTTCACAGTTATTCTGATATACTAAAATAAACAATAAGTAAAAAGGAGTTTAATTATGAAAAAGAAACACGGAACGCTTTATACAATCATGCAATTTGCAGCAATCTTATTATTCACACTTTTCTTAAGACAGTTCGTCTTGACACCTGTGGAAGTAGTTGGTAGTTCAATGGAGCCGACTTATCATGAGTCTGATCGCTTATGGCAAACTTCTTTAATCAGTCCCAAACGATTTGATGTGGCAACTTTCCCGAGTCCACGAGATGGTAAGCGCATTGTTAAACGTATTGTCGGGTTACCTGGAGATACTCTTCGAATGGAAAACGATCAATTATATATCAATGATAAAAAATATGATGAACCTTATTTAGATGAATTTAAAGCAGCTCTTGATGACAATTTACCTTTGACCGCTGATTTTACTTTAGAAAATAGTGAAGCTGGACCCGCAACTGTTATTCCTGATGGGAAATATTTTGTACTGGGAGATAACCGCCGAATAACTGATGATAGTCGTTATTTTGGTTTTGTGGATGAAGATGATATCGTAGGCGTTGTTTATTTCCGATATTATCCATTAGACAAGATTGGCGTACAGTAACAGCGTGATTTCCTGATTATCAGATCATTTTTTATAAAATAAATAGACTAAAGGGTTTGGGACACAAGTCCTAATGAAAAATCCAGATACCAGTTAAGTGGATTGGTATCTGGATTTTTTTGTACAAAAACAAGAACACCTTTGCTAAAATAAAAGTAACTACACAAATCAAGTCATTCTTCCTTTAGATTTTAGCTTTCAATTAGAAAAAAATGATATTGCCTTTGCGATTGATCAATTAGTTGAAAATATTTCTAGGGAACGATTTCTTTCTTTTCACCATCAAACGGGACCTTCTTCTTATCATCCAGAAATGATGATGAAGATGATTTTGTGTGCCTACACGCAATCTGTATTTTCTGTAGAGTTCAATCGGTTCTCTGTTCGAGTAAAACAAAAGGTGCACAGTGAAATTGGGTTTGCGCTAATGGTCGTAACTTTAAGGAAATATAGTCTCAATAAGCGGATAACCAAGGTGGATTCTCCCCATAATCTAAAAAATAGAAGACCGAAAATCATAAAAATGATTTTTTGGTCTTCTATTTTACGCTTCTTAGGACTTACGTCCCAAACTCGTTTTCTTTTAACATTTTAATCTTATTACACCCGTTGCAGATTGATTGCTAATTGATACAGTGGGACTAATTCCTCATACGTCTTCAACATATACTCACGTGCCTTTTCAGGATCATTCAACAAATCATCCGTTTTTCTAATGATCCGACCAATTTGGAATTCCCCTTTTTTCACATCGCGAAAACGAGTCAAATGTTTCACCAAATCCGCTTTATTTAAACATTCGATTTCAGGTTGTGTATGATCGATAGACAAGTAAAAATCATCATCCAATTGCTCAAATAATGCTTGATTTTCTAAAAAAGCTTGTGCAATTTCTTTTTCATTTTTAGGATTATCGATCAGTGATAGCCACATAAAAAGATAATCTGGCCAGATGCCTAATTGAAAATGAGCTTCCATTTTATAACCACGTTTTTTCTGACTTAATGCTGACCAAGTATTCTCTGGTGGATAAACAGTTCTACGTCGGTGTTGCGCAATATGGACAAAAAATTCTGTTTCTAGTTTCTCCCCCAATTTTTCAGCAAAATAATCATCTAACTCTTGAAATTTTGGTTGGATCGTTGAACGAATACCAGCCATTCTTGGATCTAGTCCTTCTATTGTAAAGACATCAAAATCTTTTTCAGTAAACATCAACATGTCATCATTTCTCCTCTGAGCTGTTCTGTAATTTAACGATGTAATTTCTGCCATTCTTCTAATGTGATACCAAGCATCACATCTGTCACGATTTTGCCCTTCCACATACGAGCATTTGGGATCCTGCCTTCTATTTTCATGCCAATTTTTTCCATTACCCGACCGGATTTAGGATTATCGATATCATGGGTTGCAAAAATCCGCATCAATTGTAATTCTTCAAAACCGAAGCGTAAGATTTCACTAGCCGCTTCCGGCATAAACCCTTTGCCCCAATAGTTTCGATTCAATGCGTAGCCGATTTCTGCAATATTATGCTGATCTTCAACACGCAAATCGACCGTTCCTATAAGTTTTCCTGTTTCTTTTAATTCCACACCATATTTTCCAAATGGCGCTGACATGAAGTAATTAGAGATGCTTTCTTTTGTATCCTTCAATGACTGATGGAGTGGGAAAACATAGTTGACAGTTTCTTGATCCGATGCATATTCGTACATATCACCAGCATCACTTAACGTTACTGGGCGAAGCTTTAAGCGATCTGTTTCTAAATTTTGGTTTTGTGCAAAAACTAAATTTCGATTGATAAGAATTTCCATAATTACACCTGCTTTTCATACTACTTTACAGAAATAACTACCCAGTGGCAAGGGGAAATGCGAAAAATTTTAAACTTCATTCTGGACAGCTTCTTGAATAAAGGATTTGACTTCTTCTTGCTTTCCTTCACTAAGGAGCTGGACAATTTTACTGCCTACAATCACGCCAGCACAACTTTTTCTAAAACGATCTACGTGTTCTTTAGAGGACACACCAAATCCTGCAAGAACGGGCTTATCACTGACTTGTTGAATATAAGATAAATGCTCATCCACTATTTCTTGATACTCTCGACCAATTCCTGTCACGCCATTAACAGCTACCGCATAAATGAATCCATCTCCGGCGGCCACTAATTCTGGAATTCGCTCTTTTGGTGTAGTTAAAGCAACCAATGGGATCAACGAAATATCACTGTCTTTTAGTAATGGCGTTAATAACATTTGATGTTCGTAAGGTAAATCGGGAATAATTAAACCTAAAACATTGGTTTTTTCTAGATCTTGAATAAACGTTTCTAAACCATAGCTAAAAATCGGATTAAAATACGTCATGATCACTAAAGGGGTTGGGGTTTTGATTTGTTTTAACTGTTGGACTATCTTTCTTAACGTGATATTATTTTCTAATGCCCTTAGACCAGCCACTTGGATTACTGGACCATCTGCAACTGGGTCTGAAAAAGGAACACCTAACTCAATTGCACTAGCTCCAGCCTCTGTCAGTAATTGGATTTCATCAGCTAATTGATCCAGCCCTTGCGCTCCTGCCATAATATAAGGTACGAAAATCGTTTCATTATCTTGTTGCTTTTGCTTCAGTTGTCTTGTTAATGATTTCATTGCGTATCCTCCTGTTCAACTAACTCTTTGATTTGCTGGACATCTTTATCACCACGACCTGAAAGACACACAATGATTTGCTTGTCTGATCCTAGTTCCTTTGCAACCTTTAGTGCATGACTAACAGCATGGGCACTTTCTAAAGCTGGTATGATTCCTTCGGTTTGACATAAAATTTTAAAAGCATCTAGCGCTTCTTGGTCAGTGACTGACTCATAACTGGCTCTTTGTATTTCATTTAAATGACAATGTTCTGGGCCAAGTCCTGGATAATCAAGACCCGCTGAAATCGAAAAAGCTTCTAAAATTTGTCCATCATCATCTTGAAGCAGTTTCATCATTGCCCCATGAAGTACACCTGTTTTTCCTTTATTGATAGATGCAGCGTGAGCCTCCGTCTCTAAGCCTAAACCAGCCGCCTCAACACCAATCAGTGGAACATTATCATTGATAAACGGATAAAAAATCCCCATCGCATTACTGCCACCTCCAACACAAGCAATAACAGCATCAGGCAGTTTGTTTTCAACTTCTAAAAATTGACGTCTAGCCTCAAGTCCGATAATACTCTGATAGTCCCTCACAATTTCTGGAAACGGATGAGGACCTAAAACTGACCCCATTACATAATGTGTATCTTCAACATTTGCAACCCAAAAACGTAGTGCTTCGTTGACTGCATCTTTTAACGTTTTACTTCCAGAAGTCACACTTTCAACTTTTGCCCCTAACAACTCCATCCGAAACACATTCAATGATTGGCGAGCCACATCGACTGCTCCCATAAAAATCGTACATTCCATTCCGAACAAAGCAGCCACTGTAGCTGTGGCTACACCATGTTGCCCTGCTCCTGTTTCTGCGACGACTTTTTTCTTGCCCATTTTTTTTGCTAGTAAAATTTGCCCGATCGTATTATTGATTTTGTGAGCACCAGTATGATTCAAGTCTTCTCTTTTTAAGTAGATCTTTGCACCGCCTGCATAATCTGTTAAACGTTCTGCAAAATACAATGGATTTTCTCGTCCTACATATTGCTTCAAGTAGTAATTTAACTCATTTTGAAATACCTCATCTGTCTTTGACGCTTCATAAACATCCTCTAATTCCTTAACGGCATACATCAATGTCTCTGGAACAAACTGTCCACCGAAATCTCCGTAAAAACCTTGGTTTGGTTGATTATACATAATTCTCCTCCTTGTAATAAAAGCTGAATGAGTCGCTTAGTATCGACGAAAAATAGGAAAACATGAAAGTGGTGCTCTTTACCACATTCATGTTTTATCTTTTTTCCGAGATACTGACTCATGAAACTAGATAATATAAAAGCTGAATAGGCTCGTTTTGGTTCGACAAGAAAATAGGAAAAATTGACTGTGACGCTTTTTGTCACGTTCCATTTTTATCTTTTTCTCAAGAACCTAGCCTATGAAGCTAGATAATATAAAAGCTGAATAGGCTCATTTTGGTTCGACAAGAAAATAGGAAAAATTGACTGTGACGCTTTTTGTCACATTCCATTTGTATCTTTTTCTCAAGAACCTAACCTATGAAGCTAGCTGGATTCTTTTAGAAAAGCGATGATTTTTTTAGGATCTTTTACTCCGTTTGTTTCAACTCCGCTGGATACATCAACAGCATAAGGGTTAAAAGTTTGTTTAGCTCGTTGGACATTTTCTGGTGTTAGGCCACCAGCGATAATAATTTTTTTATTTTTGATAGAGCTGGTGTCTAATTTCTGCCAATCAAAAACTTCACCGTTGCCACCGACAAATTGTTGCGGTGGTGCATCGAAAAGCAAAAATTCTGCTGTTGTTTCTTTAATGCATTTTTCTTGTCCCACTCCATCAACTGATATTGCTCGGATCACAGGAACAGAAAAACGTTCTGTCGCTAGCACACCATGAAGCTGTACCATATCTAGCCCAACTTGTTGGATGATTGCTTCTACTTCCGATTGAATTGGTGAAACAAAGACTCCTACTTTTTTAACTTCTTTTGGTACATTTCTCGTGATTTTTTTTGCTTGTTCTGGAGTAATTCGGCGTTTACTATCTGCAAAAACAAAACCAAGATAATCTACACCAGAGTTCACTGCTAGCTCAACATGTTCTTTGGTTTTTAACCCACAAATTTTAACTTTCATCGCAAGACCTGCAGTTCTTTGACTTTTTCTTTAGGATCATTTTCTTTCATCAACCCTTCCCCAACCAAAACGGCTTGATAATTTTCTTTTACCAGTTTGACTTGTTCACTCGCTGAAAACCCAGACTCACTGATATGTATCGCGTCTGTTTTCTGTTTTTTACCTAATATTTGGCTAACACTTAGTGAAACATTAAATGTTTTCAAATTGCGATTGTTTACACCGATCAAGTGTGCCGATAATTCTTCTGCACACCTTAACTCTTGTTCATCATGGACTTCCACAAGGACTTCTAAACCAAGTTCAGTGGCCTTTTTATACAGTTCTTCTAACTTTTGTTTGGGTAATGCTGCAACAATCAATAGTACCATCGTTGCACCTGCATTTCTTGCTCGAATCAGTTGTTTTTCATCAATGATAAAATCCTTACATAAAACGGGGATATTCACCTGTGCAGCGACTTGGCGTAAGTCTTCGATCGATCCTTTAAAGAACTGCTCGTCTGTCAATACTGAAATAGCAGTAACACCTGCTTGTTCATAGGCTTTGGCCTGTTCAATAATATTGACTGATAAATTGATTGCTCCTTTAGATGGAGAAGCTCGTTTGACTTCTCCAATAATATGCATTTTTTTAGGCTGGTCTTTGACTTGTTGGTAAAATGAATATGTTTCTCGAAGCGGTTGCGTTACTTCTAGCGGCATCTCTTTTACCTCCTCTTGTTTTGAATTGATAATTTTTTCTAGAAAGTCCATCTTATACAACCTCCTTTTGTACTTGTATCAATTGTTCGAGCTTATCTAACGCCGCTCCGCTTGCCACACAGTCTTTTGCTAATACAATTCCTTCTTGAATCGTTCCCACTTTGCCATTACTGAAAAATCCTAATCCAGCATTCAATAAAACGGTATCTAAATAAGGGCTGGCTTGGTTTTTTAAAATAGATAACAATGTCTCTGTATTTTGTTCAGCGTTCCCTCCATGAATAGCTTCTAAAGGAAAACGAGTAAAACCAAATTCTTCTGGTTCGATCATATGCATCGTGATTTTTTTATCTTCTAGCAATGCAAAATGTGTCGTTCCGGCAAGGGAAGCTTCATCCAATCCACCACCTCCATTGACGACTACTGCTCGACTTCGCCCTAATTCACTCAAGGTTTTTGCGGTCTCTTCCAATAAATCTCGACGATAAGTACCCATTAATTGTGAATGCAGTGAAACTGGATTTGTTAATGGCCCAATCAAATTTAAAATCGTCGGTGTTCCTAGCTCTTTGCGTACTTTCATGACATATTTCATTTTTGGATGCATGTGTGGAGCAAATAGAAAGGCCAGTCCCACTTTATTCAGGATAAAACTTGTTTGTTTTGACGAAAGATTGATATCAACGCCTAAACACTCAAAAATATCTGCACTACCTGATTTACCAGAAATACTGCGATTACCGTGTTTGGCAACCGTTACACCCCCCGCAGCTAAAACAAACGCCGCTGTTGTACTAATATTGAAACTACCTGATTGATCTCCACCCGTTCCACAATTGTCCATCACATTTTCTTTTTGACAATCAATCATCACAGCTTTTCTCTGGATCGTCTCCGCAATTCCTGCCATCTCTTCTGCTGTTTCGCCTTTGCATTTTAATGCTGTTAAAAAGGCGGCGATTTGGCTGTCCGTTAATTGACCTTCAAAAATTTTTTCAGCTACTCGCTCTGCCTCCGCACGCGTCAAATGTTCATTACTATATACTTTCTCAAACAGTTCTTGCATATCAGATTTCCTCCATTCGTTGGATAAAATTTTTGATGATTACAGCTCCACTTGGCGTTCCAATCGATTCTGGATGAAATTGAAGACCAAAGACAGGATATTCTTGATGTTCGATTGCCATGATTTCTTGATCATCTGTAGCTATTGCTGTGATAACAAATTCTTCCGGCACTGTTTTGGGCTCGATGACCAGAGAGTGATAACGCATCACAGAACTTTCAAAATCCAGCCCTTCGAACAGTTTACTCTCTTTGTATATCCTAATGACTGACTGTTTACCATGTCGAATTTCTTTTGCTGTTATCACTTTTGCGCCAAATACTTCTCCGATGGTTTGATGACCTAAACAAATACCTAATAATGGCTTCATTCGATAGAACTGTTGAATCACTTCTTTTACATAACCAGTCTCTGTTGGAGTACCGGGTCCTGGTGAAATCACGATCGCTGCAGCTTGTTCTGCTAACTGGAAAATATCATCTGAATCATTTCTAATAATGACTACATCATGATCTGTTCCAAGTAATTGAGCTAAATTGTAGGTAAATGAATCGTAATTATCAATCAATAAAATCATTGTTCCACCTCCAAAAGTGCTTTCGCTTTTTGTAGCGTTTCTTCATATTCTTGTGTAGGGTCAGAATCATATACAATTCCGGCACCCGCTTGTACATAGGCTTTATTTTTATGGATGACCATCGTACGAATTGCAATGGCAAAGTCTGCTTGGTCATTTTTTGATAAGTAACCGACTGCTCCAGCATAAATATTTCGTTTGACTGGTTCGATTTCATAAATACGTTGCATTGCTCTAATTTTCGGTGCACCGCTGACTGTTCCAGCCGGTAACGTCGCTTTTAAGGCATCCATTGCGGTCAATTCTTGTTTTAGTTTTCCAGTTACAACTGAGACTAGGTGCATTACAAAGCGATACTTTTCAACAATCATATAAACTGGAACGTCAACAGAACCAATTTCACTAATTTTCCCTACATCGTTTCGTCCTAAATCAATCAACATTAAATGCTCTGCACGTTCTTTTTCATCGGTGAGTAGCTCTTGCTCTAATCTCAAATCTTGTCCCACTGTTTGCCCTCGTTTACGTGTTCCGGCAATTGGATTTGTTGTTACGATTTGATTTTTCACATTGACTAGACTTTCTGGTGAAGAGCCAATCACATATGTTTCACCAAAATCTAAAAAATACAGATAGGTCGATGGGTTGGTGACCCGTAATCTACGGTAATAGTCAAACGGTTCTTCTTCAAAATCAGCTGTTAGACGTTGTGAGGGAACCATTTGGAATAAATCGCCTTGCTTGATATAGCCTTTTATTTTTGTGACGGCCTCTTCAAAACTAGCTTTTGTAAAGTTGCTTTGATAATTCAATTTTTTTAAGTTAAGTTCTTTTTTCTCTTCTTTACTTGGTGTTTGGAGTTCTTTTATTTTTTGATCGATTGCTTTTTTTAGTACTTCTTCGCTACGTTTTGAATAAGTATTGGCCTCTACCAAAAAGATTTTTTCCCCCACATGATCAAAGATTAAATAAGAATCAAACAAATAAAAATGAATATCAGGAACATTTAACTCGTCAAACGGTTGTTGCCCCAACTCTTCATAGCAAGCAATCACGTCATAACCAACATAGCCGATTGCTCCGCCTTGAAAAGGTAGTTCTCTTGAAATTTCTTCTTTTTTTAAGACATGTTTTTCGATTTCTTTTAGCGGATCTTTTGTAGGAATCATCTTTCCATCGATCGTTAGATTGTGACCGAAACAAGTGATTTCGGAAATGGCATCCCAAGCAATGATCGAGTAGCGCCCTTTGCTTTTATCTCTAGGAATACTTTCTAAAAGACATTTGTTGCTTCCTTGGATTCTTAAGAATGCAGATATCGCAGTTAGATAATCTGCTTGGATTTCTTTGATCAATTGCATGTGATTTCCTCTTTTCTATTTTTGTTTTAATGTTTGATAGAATTGAAATGCAGTGGCGTGATTCATTGGTAATGAAGCTTTGCTCGCCAAGTGCTGTTCATCATCTGCTCTGGTGAAGCCAGTCGTAGTGATTCCTAGTATCGTTACTTCTCTCGCTCTGCTCGCCAAGTACTGTTCATCATCTACTCTGGCATAGCCAGTCGTAGTGATTCCTAGTATCGTTACTTCTCTCGCTCTGCTCGCCAAGTGCTGTTCATCATCTACTCTGGCATAGCCAGTCGTAGTGATTCCTAGTATCGTTACTTCTCTCGCTCTGCTCGCCAAGTGCTGTTCATCATCTACTCTGGCATAGCCAGTCGTAGTGATTCACAGCAAAAAGCCCTCACAAAACAGAACTTTATCTGTTTTGCGAGGGCGAATAATAGTATCCACGGTACCACCTCAATGAAAAGTGTATTTCTTTTTAAGTAACCTTAGAGCTTCTGTCCACTATTAACCGATTTGGTTCAGAGCGTGTAGTGATCCCTTGTAAAGTTACTTCTCCCTCTTAGCACACCTTTTACTGTAAACCACTTTTTTTCACGCTTTACAATAAAATAAGCCCCCAAACCACACAAAATCTGTGGTTTGAGGGCGAAAATTCACGGTGCCACCTCAAGTTTGAAAGAAATTCTTTCCTCTTATCAGTCGTCTATCAACGACCTTACTCTATAACGGGAGTTCCCGAAAATGCCTACTGAGATTCAACATTTCGCTCGAAAGTCCATTCACAACCCATCCCTTACTGATTCACAGTCCCATCAGCTCTCTGAAAAGTTCCAGTGTTGTTACTCCTCTTTCTCAAAGCTTTGCTATTGAGGACAATCATATTAGAAAATTCTAATCTTGTCAACTATTTTTTATATAAAAATTGACTTTTTTCTCAAACCCTTGATTTCTCAACATTCTCTTTGATAATTTCGACAATCGTTTTTGCTGCTAATTCCATTGCTTCAAGTGTTATAAATTCATATTGACCATGGAAGTTCTCGCCACCTGTAAACAAATTTGGGGTTGGAATGCCCATAAATGAAATTTTTGATCCGTCAGTTCCACCTCGAAATGGTTGTATATTAGGTTTGACGCTAAGGCTTTCCATCGCCTTGACTGCAAGTTCTACGGGAGTCATGTCTTTTTTGATAATCTCTTTCATATTGTAATACTGATCTAGAAAATCAATCGTGATTCGTTCTTTATCGAAAGTCCCGTTTAACTCACTAACGATTTTAGCAAGTTCTTGTTTTCTTTTTTGAAAAAGGTCCTTATCATGATCACGAATAATATAGGTCAACTCAGCCTGATCCAAACTTCCAACAAATTTTGTTAGTAAATAAAACCCTTCATCACCTTTTGTTTTTTCTGGCACTTCATCTTTTGGCAATTGGGCATCTATCTTTTCACCCAATTTGATGGCATTGACCATCATTCCATATGCCGTACCTGGATGAACGCTAGTTCCTTCGATCTTGATCACAGCTTGAGCTGCGTTGAATGTTTCGTATTCAAAACACCCCACTCTTCCACTATCTACTGTGTAAGCGAATACCGCTGGAAAATTTTCTGCATCAAACAGGTCTGCACCACGTCCGATTTCTTCATCTGGTCCAAAAGCAAGTAAGACTTTCCCGTGAGAAATTTCAGGATGCGCTAGTAAGTACTCGACTGCATCTAAAATCTCCACAATGCCAGCTTTGTCATCTGCTCCTAGTAACGTTGTGCCATCAGTTGTGATCAGCGTTTGACCAGTGTAATCTTTTAGGTTAGGGAATTCTTCTGTCTTCATAATGATTTTTAGATTTTTATTCAACACAACGTCTTTACCATTATAATTTTGAATGATATTTGGTTGAATATTTTCAGCATTATAATCTGCTGTATCCAAATGAGCAATAAACCCAATCGTCGGTATCTCTTCATTTGTGGTTGCAGGTAAAACCGCTGTTAAAAAACCATTTTTCTCATTGTAATGAATATCAGAAAGACCAATTTCAACTAATTCTTTTTCAATAATTCTTGCAAAAGTCACTTGACCTTGCGTTGTTGGCGTCGTCTGACTAGCTGCATCAGAACGTGTATTGATTTTGACGTAACGAATAAATCTCTCTAATAATCGACTCATTATTTTACTCCTCATTTCAAACAAGTTAGTGAAACTGATTAATTTTCTAAATAAGCTGTTCTCAGATTGAAATAGTCCCCATACAGATGGTAACTGATTCCTTTGATTTTTGGATTGATCAAGTAGTTAGATGCACTTTGATATAGCGGTACTTGTGCTGCCTCTTGATTTAGTAGAATATCTTCTGCTTTTTTATAATCCTCAAATTGTTTATCTGGTTTGTTAGCATTAACTGTACGTGCATCAGTGATTAGTTGATCGTAGTCAGTATTTTTATATGAGCCATAATTATAAGCAGATTCTCCAGCGTATAAATTGAAATAAGAATCTAAGTCACTGCTACCGGCAATCCAGCCAGACAATGAAAGTTCATAGTTTTTATCTTTACGTGTTTGTAGGACACTGTTTTTAGGCTGGGCATTGATCGTGATTTCTAGACCTTTTAAGTTTTCTTGTAATTGACTTTGCACATATTCAGAGATTTTTTTCCCGTTATCATCATCAGAAACTAAAAGGGATAGCTTGATTTTATCACCTAAATCCATTTTGGCTTTTTCCCACTCAGCTTGCGCTTTTTTCACA
Source organism: Enterococcus sp. AMC1252 (assembly GCF_058216515.1). Classification (NCBI taxonomy): domain Bacteria; kingdom Bacillati; phylum Bacillota; class Bacilli; order Lactobacillales; family Enterococcaceae; genus Enterococcus; species Enterococcus sp. AMC1252. The sequence goes on along the minus strand of NZ_CM177097.1, from coordinate 263,963 downwards.
TCATATATCGAGTGGTCACCACTGAATTTCCTGAAGTCTTCAGAAGTATCAGGATTTTTGTATAGGTCGCTTGGAATCAAACCATTTAATGGTTTTGAACCATCATTCAATACATTTTTCGTTAAAGAATCTTTGTCAATAGCTTGAGCGATGGCTTTTCTAAGATGAACGTTAGCTGGTGCAGTTCCTTCTTTTTTATTGAAATCTAAATAATAATTAGCTACATCCGAATGCGTAATATAGCCAGCATCGTCACTATATTGTTGAACATATTGACCACTGATACGCACTAGATCCAATTCGTTGGATTGATATAAATTGATTCCTGTATTTTCTTCTTTAATCGTATTGACTTTAACTTCTTCTAATTTTACTTTATCTGCATCGTAGTACTTAGAATTTTTCTTTAATGTCCATGTATCTGATGAAGCATCCCAATCAGCTAACACAAATGGTCCACTGTAAATCAAATGATCACTGTCAGTCGCATAATCTTTCCCTTGTTTTTCCACATAGGCTTGATTTTGTGGTGCCAACCATCCAATCGATACAACCGTTAAAAATGATGGCTGTGCTTGTTCTAATGTTACTTCAAATTCTTTTTCACTTGGCGCTAAAAGACCAATTTCGTCTACAGGTTTTTCACCATTGCGGATTGCTTTACTATTTTTTACATTGTCTAATAGATAAGCATTTGGTCCGATTGTTGCCGGTGTTACTAGTTTTTTCCATGAATATAAGAAGTCTTGAGCAGTGATTGGTTCACCATTGCTCCATTTTATACCATCTTTTAATGTAAATTTATACGTTAAACCATCTTCACTGATATCCACTTTTTCTGCTAATCCTGGAATCGGTGTACTGTCATCATCAAAACGATACAGCCCTTCAAAAAGATGCTGAACGATCGTAAAGGTGTTTTTGTCCATTGTTTGTGTTGTATCTAATGTTGAAAGTGGTGCTGGTGAGCTGATTTCGATTTTTTGACTAGCTGCGATTGTCCCATCTTCGTTTTTGGTTGTCTCTTTTTTGTCGTTACCACCACCGCATGCTGTTAATAATAATCCCGTTATCACTGCACTTACGACTAATAATTTTTTCTTCATTTTTGTTTCTCCCTTCAGTATCTGTATACATTAACTACTCCTACCTTGTTTATGAATATTGAAAATAAACTGTCCTGCTCCCTTTGCACGCCCTGTACTGTTTCATCCACTCTGGCGTGTAGTGATGAATAGCAAAATAGCCCTCATCCTATAAAAGGACGAGAGCTATAAACTTTCGCGGTACCACCTTCGATTGACTTAAATAATAAGTCCACTCTTTCAGTACAATCATACTGAGGCGCTATAACAGGCGCACCTGAATTGATCTTAACTTGTTCGATCAATTTGTTCAAAGGCCATTTTCTTTCCCATATTCACTGTCTCTTTCCACCATCCGAGACTCTCTTTGAGTTATCTGAAAAATACTTTCCTTATCTTCACATTTAATTTTAATAGATAATGTATTATAAGGATTGTAGCATAAAGGGCGAAGAAGCGTCAATATAGGAATTGAAAAATGTGTTGATCAATCGCTTTTAATTTTTTTGTGAATATTTCTCTTTTTAGCCTCATAAAACTATAACAATAATAGTATCATAGAAATCCACATTCCCAGTGGTTGGCTAGAACTTTGGCTTACAAAAACCTTACAATTTACTTATAAAAAAAAACAGACCTACATTCAATTTTCTGACAGATAATTTGAATGTAGGTCTATTATGTTTTTTATTTCAACGCTTTTTGTACATCTTCAATCATTAAGTGTGTAGACTCTAAGCCACCGCCACTTAAGTACCAAACGTCAGGTTGTAAAGAGATTACTTTCCCGTTTTTGCCAGCGTTTGTTTGTTTTACTAATTCATTACTTTCTACATTATCATTCGTATCGTCCCCACCGATTGCTTTGGTACGGTCAACCACGAATAAGATGTCTGGATTTTTTTCTAAAACATATTCATATGAGACACTTTGTCCATGAGTTGAGGCTTCGATAGCATCATCCGCTTGTTTGAAGCCAAATGTATCATGTACGATACCGAAACGAGAACCTTTACCATAAGCTGAAAGTTGTCCTTCATTTACTAAAACAACCAAAGCTTTTTCATCACTTGCTTGCGCTTTTTCTTTAACATCTGCAATTTCTTTTTCTAAATCAGCGATTTTTGTTTTTGCTTCATCTTTTTTATCGAAGATTTCAGCTAACGTTTCGATATTTTTCTTCGTAGAATTCCATGTATCTTTGGCATCTACTGCTAGATAAATCGTTGGAGCGATTTTGCTTAATTTATCTTGGAAATCTTGTTGACGTCCAGAGATAATGATCAGGTCAGGTTTTAGTTGGTTGATTTTTTCTAAATCTGGTTCTTTGATTCCCCCAGCTGATTCTACTTTTTTATAGCTGTCTAAATATTTAGGTAGATTTTTCGTTGGCGCACCGATAACTGTATTCCCTACACCTAATGCGTCCATTGTATCTAATGAACCATTATCGAAAACAACGACTTTTTTAGGATTCTTAGGAACTTCTACTGAACCATTTGAATCTTTGACTGTGATCGTTGTCGCTGCATCTGAACTTGATTCTTTAGAAGCCGAACCATCTGTAGCAGTTTTCCCATTATTTCCACATGCACCTAATGTAAGTAATGCAATCATTGAAACTGTTGCAATTGCTAGAAATTTCTTTTTCATTTTATTTCCCCCAATTAATTAAAGTTTTTAAAATTTTTCTGCTAAGATTAACTTATGTGTTGCGCTTTTCTTGTGATCTAGCTGCACGAACCAGAGCTCTCAACAAATAGATAAAGTGCTGAAAAGATAAAGAACATCTGTCCATCATTTTCCTTATGTGTTCGAGGTCTAAACGGTTCACTCCGCTTTTCTAGTTAAAATACATACAAAATCTTTTTCCTTCGATCTCACAAATTCGGATATTCATATCATAAAGTTTATTCAAAACTTCGGATTGGATAATATCATCCGTACTACCATGTGTAAATAATCGCCCATCTTTCATTGCGACGATCTCATCTGCATAGCTCGCTGCAAAATTGATATCATGCAACACGATGATGACGGTTTTACCAAATTCATCCACCAAACGCCGTAAAGTCTGCATCATTTGAACGGCAAAGTTCATATCTAAATTATTCAATGGCTCATCTAGTAAAATATAATCTGTATCCTGTGCTAAAACCATCGCAATATAAACTCGTTGTAATTGTCCACCTGACAATGTATCGATCAGTTCATCTGCTAAATCCAATAACCCAAGATTTTCCATTGCTTCTTCGACTTTTTCATGATCTTCTTTTTTTAAACGACCTTTACTATAGGGGAAGCGGCCAAAGTTTACTAACTCTCTAACTGTAATTTTCAGATTGATACCATTCGTTTGTTTTAAAATCGATAGCTTTTTAGATAGTTCACTTTGTTTCCAAGTTTTTACTTCGTTATGATCTAAATAAATCTCACCAGTATCTTTTGGAATCAAGCGACTCATCATCGAAAGCAACGTACTTTTCCCCGCCCCATTTGGACCGATAAAAGCAGTCAGTTTTTGCTCTGTAATCGGCAATTGAACCTCTGACACAACAATCTTTTCACCATATTTTTTTGAAACATTTTTGATTTCGATCATCTACGTTGCTTCCTTTCACTAATAATCTTTCCGACAAAATAAACACCGCCGCCAAATTCGATCACAATACTTAACGTCGTATTCAATTGGAAAACTTGCTCCACAAGAAACTGACCAAATACTAATAATAGAATCGACAATAAACTACCACCTAAGAATAACTCACGATGTCGATAGGTTCCCATTAGTTGATAACTCATATTTGCTACAATAAATCCAAGAAATGTCACTGGCCCAACCAAAGCGGTTGAAAGCCCGATCAACCCGCTAATAACGGTCAACAAAATAAATTGAAACCTCGGAACATTGATCCCTAAGCTAGTTGCTTGCTCATTCCCTAAATGCAAGACATCCAACGCATGACTTTTTATCCATAAAAAGCCAACTAAAAACGTGATCAAAATACTCGCAATCAGCAGATGCTGGCTATTCACATTACCAAAACTGGCAAATAATTTACCTTGAAGCAAATCATATTCATTCGGGTCCATCACAACTTGTAAGAACGTACTGATACTATTGAAAAATGTCCCTAAAATAATCCCGATCATCAATAATAGAAACAGATCATTACCGCCTTTTTTCAACAAGAATCGAGAGAGCATCGTACTCGCACTTACCATCAATAAAACATTCAAAAGAAAAGTAGCAATCGTTTCATTGCCTAAAAGCTGCTGACCTCCTAAAAAGAAAAACAGCAAAGTCTGAATAAAAACATATAATGAATCCAATCCTAAAATATTCGGTGTTAAAAAATGGTTCTGCGTCATCGTTTGAAAACTAATCGTGGAAAATGTAGCAGCGACTCCAACGAAAACAAATGCTAATAACTTTTTCCCTCTAAGCTCTAAAGCAAAAGCCCAATTCCCATACGTCTTATAGGATAGATACAAGGCACAAACAACAATCACGGCAATCAATAATAAGATGATTTTCACCGCGGATGACTGGAAGAATTTTTTCATGCTGTTTTCCTCCTCATCAATAATGCGATAAAAATAAAGCTTCCAAGCACGCCGACAACGACGCTGACTGGCACTTCATAAGGCGCGATCACAACACGAGCTAACACATCACATGCCAATAAAAAGATACTTCCGCCGACTGCTGTGATTGCTAATGTATTTTTCATATGATCGCCATAACGCATGGATACGAGGTTAGGCACGATCACGCCTAGAAATGGTATATTTCCCACCATGATCAAGACAACCGCACTGGATAATGCCACGATCCCTAAACCAAATAGCTGAATTCGCTGATAATTCAACCCCAGATTCGTTGCCATATCTTCCCCCATCCCGACTACCGTAAAACGATATGCAAAAAGATACGTAATGATCAATAACGGAATTGTTAGATAAAGTAGTTCATAATTGCCTTTCATCACTGTTGAAAAATTCCCCTGTAACCAAGAAGACATATTTTGAACGAGCTGAAATTGATACGCAAAAAATGTCGCTACTGAACCAATGATATTTCCAAACATCACACCAATCAGTGGAATCATCACTTGATTTTTTGCGGGTAAAAAGCGTGTTAAATAAATAAAAATCAATGTGCCGCCAAAAGCAAACAAGAATGCGATAAACGATCTGAATAATAACGGCGCACTAGGAAACAAAATCATTACGACTAAAATCCCTAAACGTGCACTATCCATCGTTCCCGCTGTACTTGGCGAGACAAATTTATTCTGTGTTAAATGCTGCATGATCAAACCAGAAATACTGATCGTACTTCCTGCTATCACCAAACTAATCGTTCGAGGCAGCCTAGTGGTTAACAATACTAATTGTTGCTGTGAGTCCCATTGAAATAATTGTGTCAGAGAAATATCTTTCACTCCGACAAAAATCGATACTACAATCAAAAGGAGTAAGAGAACAAATAGGCCTATTTTTTTCATATACTTGCTCCGTTTTTCTACTTGCTAGAATGAAATTTTCAAAACTGAACGAGCCTGTTCAGCTTTTCTCTTTGTCTAGCTTTACAAGCTAGTTCCTCGGAAAAAAGATAAAACCTGCTAGTGCCAATTTACGGCACAATCCTGTTTTCCTATTTTTCTGTCAGAACTGAACGAACCTGTTCAGCTTTTCTAATTGAGAATGATTTTCATTCTTATCTCTTAGTCTATGCGAAAATCTTAATAAAAGCAATACTTTTTTAGCTTTTCTTCATTCTCAATTAGCATTGAAATTCAGTTATTCTAAGCGCTTTACACTGGATCTATGCTATAATTTGAAGTAAGACTATATGGAAGCAGGTTAGATAATTAATGGCACAAGATGACTTACAGAAACATTTAGATAATGCAATGTATGGCACTCCGCTACTAAAACCAGAAGAACAACGCAAGTATATGGGCACTTTTCGTGAGCGATGCTACTTGACGATGACAATTACACAGATGAAAAATACAGAAGATAGAACGAATTTTTTAAAAGAACTAACACAGCACCCAGATGCTACTGTTTTACTGAATGGCGCAATGGAGATGAGCTTGCAGGGAGCCTATATCAAGTTGATCAACGAGCAAAAAGTATCGTTTACCGTGGTCAATGATTTTGTTGAGAATACACCTGATGCTTTAGGTTTGGTATTAACTGCGAGAGAAGCGGTGAATGAAGAAATCATCGATATCGAACAAAAATATCCCAAGCAAACTGCTGCACCAACAACTAAATCAGAACAACCTAAGAAAAGTTTCTGGCATAAATTATTTCATTAAGAGAGCATCGAGGAACGCTCCTATAATTTGGATACAAATAAACAAAAATAAGAGCATGCTGGTAATAACTCTTTTCTCAACTATTCTTTTTGATAACAAAGAAGCAGCAAAGAAAATCAACTTTTTTCTTTGCTGCTTCTTTATAATTCATTTTCTAAAACACTTCCGGATATAACATTTTCAGCACATCCATCGTCAAATGACGCCCCTGACCCGTATGCGGATATGCGTGCATATGCATAGCTGGATTAAAGTTCGCTTCTATGATTCCGTACGTTCGACTGTCTTTCATTCCTTTGATTGTTTTATCTGGTACGATCAAGTCGATTCCACAAATTTTTGCGCCTAAAGCTTGAACAGCTTCGATGGCAATCTGTTTATAGCTTTCATCAAAATTATCTGTTACATCAATTGAATCGCCACCCGTGCTGACGTTAGAATTCTCCCGTAAATAAACGATCTGATCTTTTTCTGGTACAGATGTTGTTAAAAGATTCTGCTCTTTTAACATCAATCGTTCTACATCCCCTAATTGAATCAGTTCCAACGGTGAGCGATGGTGCGTTCCTCTCAACGGATCAAGGTTCTTTTCTGCTACCAATGCTTCAACTGAACGAATCCCATCACCAACAACATTGGCGGGCACTCGTAACATGATAGCACGTACTTGACCATCCAAAACAAAGAAACGATATTCTGTCCCAGGTAAGAATTCTTCAATCAATACAGCTGAATCTTCTTTAAACGCTAATTTCAACGCTTCAGTATAATCAGCTAAAGAAGCACCCTCTTTAAAAATCGTGATTCCTAAACCGTAATTGGTTGTTTTAGGTTTGATCACAAACGCTTTTTCGGAGTATTTTACATAAGCTTGTTCCGCCTGTTCGATCCCATCAAATTCATCTCCAGCAGGCACGGTAAAACCAGCCTCCGCCAGAACTTTTTTAGTGACCGTCTTATTTTCCATGATCAGCGGTACGATATAACTATCTTTGCTTGTCATATTCGCATTTTTGACATACTCAATATGGTCATTGTGCTTAAGTTTTAAAAATTGTTCTGCTTCATCTAACAACTCAACTTCTACACCTTTTTGGATGACATCAAATAAAAACAACTGTGTAGATAACTCCATATTTCTAAAACCAGCTAATTGATAAGGACGTTCAAAGGCCATTCCTTGGTATTCTTTTCCAAAAATAATACCCAATTCTTGATTTGAGTTGCTTTCAATAATTGTCCACATTTTTCCAGCAATCGTTAAATCAGGTGTTCTTAACTGAGCTCGATGAACTTCCAATGATTTCTTCGCTCTAAATAGACCTAATGCTTCGATCATTTCATCCATTTCAGCAAAAATACGGTCACCTTCTGCTAGTAGTTTTACTTGAGCAAAAGGATGTCCTAACGCTACTTGTTCATTTAAGAAGTCCCCTGTTGCTACCCAATCATTCGGTGCTTCTTTTTCATCTGTCCATAATAAGTACAGCATAAACAAATGAATAAACTCAAGCGATTCTTCATCTACACCTAATGGCGCAAATGGATTTAAATCTAGATTTCTAAGTTCAATATAGCGAATACCCGTTTTAGGTAAATCAGCCATTTGTTTTCCGCCGCGTAAACGGACAGCCGAGTAAAATTCTTTTTCTTCAGATAAGATACCATTTTCAACCATGCGATGGATATCATTAATGTAGTGTTGTAATGATTCATACGAAACTTTGACGTCCTCATTATTTTTATAACCAAACGAACTGTTGCGCAGACTTCTAACTGGCTCTTTCGGACGTTCTTCTCGCTCCGTAAAATAACCAGACTCGCTGACAGGTGACGCGCCAAATAGATATGTGATCAGCCAACGGTAACGTAAGTAATTCCGTGAGACCTTCATATATAAAATATTTTTGAATTCTTCGATCGTTTCGTATTCTATTTGTGCTGAGAAAAGCTGTTTGACTAATTCGATGTCATATTCAAAATTAAAATGAATGCCACTGACCATTTGTTTACGTTTGCCATATTCTCTCGCTAGATAACGACGATACAAAATCCCTTCAAACTGGTCTAGCTTAGCAATTTTGATTTCTTCATCTTTTAGTGGCAGTTTTGGCGGCATACTTAACGGCCAAAGCATCTCATGTTTATTCATCGAACGCAACGCTACATCATGAATCGCTGCAAGGTAGCGCATCATTTCATGGATGGAATTTGCCACAGGCGTGATCAACTCCATTTGTGACTCACTAAAATCAGTTTGAATATACGGATGGTACGAACGATTGCCTAAAACTTCTGGATGATACGTTGTTGCTAATTGACCATCAAATGTCGTACGTTGACTTTCTTTTTCTAATCCAAATCGTGCAGCCATTACATATGGACGTGCAGTTTTTTGTTGTAACAACTCTTTAAATTTCATACTGTCGCCTTTCTTCCCCGTTATTATTCCATTACTCATCATTATATAGAAAAAGAGAAGCAAAAAGAATATTTTAGCTTAAATTTAGTTAAAAAGAATATAAACTTTCTTAATTAGTCCAAACAGAGGTGCCTCACACTTTTTTATTTTGCTGCGTCTATTCTTTTAAGTCATGTAACTTCATTGTATACTAGAAAGAAAAAAAAAATATACAACAAAGGAGAACACCATGAATACTAAAGCATTGATCGTCATCGATCTCCAAAATGGTCTCGAAAATGTTGGAAATGGTTTATTTCATCTTACTGATCTATTAATTGGTGTAAATCAACGCATTGCAGATTACCGTACTAATCATCTACCCATTTTATTTATCCAACATGAAGATGCTGAGCTAGTTGTCGGAAGTCACAATTGGCAGCTATTTGAACAACTTGATGCCAGATCTTGTGACGTTTATGTTAGGAAAACGCATGCGAATTCTTTTTTTCAAACAAAGCTAAAAGAATGTTTAGATGAATTATCCGTCACTGAACTAGAATTTTGTGGTGCTCAGACAGAATACTGTGTTGACACTACAATCCGAATGGCTCACGGTTTAGGTTATCGTTGTTTCATGAAACGAGGTTTAAATACAACACTAAACAATGACTTACTCGGCGCCCAAACAATTATTCAGCATCACGAAAATTTATGGGATCAACGTTTTTTAACCTTTATTTGATTAAATAGCTATTGTTTTTCTATTCTCTCTAATTTTACCATACTCCTCAACTAAAAAATTAAAATTATCTCATGATATTTTCTAGTCATTCGTGATAGTATAACTAGGGGCTATTCGTTGAACTATTTTTATTTTGCTCTTATTATTCGTTCAATGAGGAAATACCCGATATTCTTTGACAATGGAGGAACGTTTTATATGAAATTTACGAAAAGACAAATCCAAGATACGTTATATGTAACGATTGGTTCTTTTATTTTAGCGGTATCAATCAATTCGATTTTACTGCCAAACAAAATCGTAGCAGGAGGGGCAAACGGAATCAGCGTAGTGATCAACTACTTGTTTGGAACCAATCCCGCTTTAGTTTTATATGCAATCAACTTGCCTTTATTACTACTTTGTTTCTTACTTTTGGGAAAAGAGGTTGGTATCAAAACGATTTATGGTAGTTTGATTTATCCGTTTTTTGTGGGGATCACGACGCATTTACCTGTACTTACACATAATATTTTCCTCGCAACGATCTTCGGCGGTATTTTAACTGGGATTGGGTTAGGACTAGAATTTAGAGGGAATGCTTCAACTGGTGGAACAGCAATCATCTCTCAAATCGTGAACAAGTACTTTAAGATTTCGCTAGGCGTGTCGATTTTATTTGTGGATGGTTTGGTGATTTTATCCGCTCTATTTGTTTTCAATACTGATACAGTCCTCTTTTCTCTGATTTGCTTATATCTTATTGGACGAGTGGTTGATATGGTTCAAGTTGGCTTTGTTCGTTCGAAAAATGTCATGATCATTTCACCGAAATATGCGGAAATCAAAGAGAAAATTTTAGTCGATATGGATAAAGGATTAACAATGGTTCCAATCGAAGGTGGTTATCAAAAAAATCCAAGCATGTTGATGATGACGGTTATTAGTGAAAAAGATTTTGCAAAGATCAAAGAAAATGTCTTGTCAATTGATGAAGAAGCCTTTATTGTGTCAATGAATGCGAGTGAAGTTTTCGGTAAAGGATTTAGTTTGAAGAAAATTGCGGAAGATTATGGGATAGAGACGAATAATTTGTAAACAGAAAAGCGAAACAAAGCGTTTAGCTCTCATGAAAATTAGGAACTCTCTGGAAAGATGCTCTTTGTCTTTTCAGAGAGTTATCTATTTTCCTTGAGAGTTGCTTTGTGTAGCTGGATCAAGAAAAGCGAAACAAAGCGTTTAGCTCTCATGAAAATTAGGAACTCTCTGGAAAGATGCTCTTTGTCTTTTCAGAGAGTTATCTATTTTCCTTGAGAGTTGCTTTGTGTAGCTGGATCAAGAAAAGCGGAACAAAGCGTTTAGCTCTTATGAAAATTAGGAACTCTTTGGAAAGATGCTCTTTGTCTTTTCAGAGAGTTATCTATTTTCCTTGAGAGTTGTTTTGTGTAGCTGGATCAAGAAAAGCGGAACACGGCGTTTAGCTCTCATGAAAATTAGGAAAACAAGTTGGAATCATAGTATTTAGTCTACACAAAATACTTCCTTAAAGATATAATTAATCTACATACAAAAGCATAGAGTACACTTCATTTCAGTCGCAAGACTGGCGGATAGGTGACCTATTAAAACACGCTAGTTTGTACTAATCACATTATTTTTTATTAATGTACCTAAGTAAAGTCACATGCGCTCATAAAAAAACAGCCTCTGAATAGTCGTCTACCTGACGTATCCAAAAACTGTTTTTTTATTATGAACTAAAGAACGTATCTAGCTTCTAGTCTTCTTCCTTCAACAATCCTTTAAACAATCCAATCGCAAAATCATTTGCATCGAATGGCTCTAAATCATCAATACCTTCCCCAAGTCCCACTAACTTCACTGGTAAGTGTAACTCATTACGAATGGCTAAGACGATCCCACCTTTGGCTGTCCCATCTAATTTTGTTAAGACTAAGCCTGTAACATCGGTCGTTTCTTTGAATTGTTTTGCTTGTGACATGGCGTTTTGCCCGGTTGTGGCATCTACCACAAGCAAGACTTCATGCGGTGCATCTGGCAATTCACGTTGTATCACCCGTTTGATTTTTTCTAATTCGTTCATCAAATTGACTTTATTTTGCAAGCGCCCTGCTGTATCAACAAGTAAGATATCCGCATTTTCAGCTTTAGCACGATCTACTGCATCAAAAACTACTGCCGCTGGATCGCCACCTGCATTACCGCGAACAACTTCTACCCCAGCACGTTCGCCCCAGACCACTAATTGATCAATGGCTCCTGCTCTAAACGTATCTGCTGCTGCCATCAGGACTTTTTTTCCGTCTTGTTTAAATTCATGTGCTAGTTTACCGATACTGGTTGTTTTACCAACACCATTTACGCCGACAAATAGCATAACAGTTAAACCATTTGCTTGAATATTCAGCGCATTATTTTCTTCGATTCCTTCTGCTTCGTATAAATCAACCATTTTTTCAATAATCGTATTTTGAACAGCCGCAGGTTTTTTCACATTGCGCAGTTTCACTTCTTGACGTAATGATTCTGTGATTTTAATTGCTGTATCAAAGCCAACGTCAGCGCCAATCAATGTTTCTTCTAGCTCTTCAAAAAAGTCTTCATCCACAGAACGGAAATTAGCAAATAATTCATTCAAACGTTCCCCAAATGTTTTACGGGTTTTTTCTAGCCCTTTTTCATACTTTTCTTGAACGATGATTTCTTCTTCTTGTTCTTCAATAATTTCAGGCTCAACAAGTTCTTCTGCTTGAGTCACAGGATTTACCGTAATCGAAGGATCGATTTCAGGTTCTGGTTCTTTTACAGGCTCTTCTGTTGTATCAAGAGAATCTACTTGCGTATGTTCCAACGATTCTGTCTCTACTTGTTTTTCTTCTGGAATCACATCTTCTTGAACGGATTCTATGACCTCTTCATCTGTCTTGATTTCAGCAGGTGGTGTTTCTTTTTCATTCATAAACGCTTTTTTTATTTTATCGAAAAATCCCATTTAATTCCCTCCTCTCAATGGTTCTAAAACAAATTTTTCAACGGCTTGTGCAACACCGTCATTGTCATTTGTATCTGTGATAACATCTGCCAAGTCTTTCACCTTAGCGACAGCATTTTCCATCGCTACACCAAGTCCTGCATATTCGATCATCGGTAAATCATTTTCTTCATCACCAATCGTCATAATCTCTTCTTGTTTAATGCCTAAATCTCTAGCTAATAAAGAAATTCCATAGGCTTTCGTGATTCCTTTAGGCATAAATTCTAGTAAATTACTTCTCGTTTTGATGATTTCATAGCGATCATAAAATGGACTCGGTATCTTTTTAATTTGCTCATCTAGATACGTTTGCTCTACCGCAATAACGGCTTTATTGTAAATTCTATCAGTTGTCAATGCGGCTAGTTCGTGAGACTCATACGTCAGTAATTTATTTAGTTGGCTATACAAAGATTCATAATTCTGTGTTGTTGGCAACTGCAAGACCAGCCCATCAGACAAAATATCTAGAGGTACATTCAACGATGTAGCTAGCTCAAATAAATCATGGACATTTTCTAACGGCATAGATGATTTTTCAATGATTTCACCTGTATCGTTTTTTTGAACTAACCCGCCATTAAATGTGATACTATAATCGCCGTTATCTCGCAAATTTAAAGCATCTAAATAGATACCAATTGCAGCCAATGGTCGGCCTGTACAAATAACGATTTTAACTCCTGCAGCTTTGGCTTTGGCTAAAGCTTCTTTGTTTCTTGAAGAAATTTCCTTCTTACTATCTAATAATGTGCCATCTAAATCGATAGCGACCAGCTTAATCAACCCAACTTTTCCTCCTATCTTACACACCTAAGTTTCAGCGACGATTGCGCCGCCTTCTTTCACTTCTTCCAAACGAACAGAAACAATTTTTGAAACACCTGATTCTTGCATCGTTACACCATACAAGACATCAGCGGCTTCCATCGTCCCTTTACGGTGAGTGACCACGATAAATTGTGTATCATCTTCAAACTCACTCAAATAATGGCCAAAACGAGAAACGTTGGCATCATCTAATGCCGCCTCAACTTCATCTAAGACACAGAATGGAACTGGTCTAACACGAATAATAGAGAACAATAACGCAATCGCTGTTAAAGCTCGTTCGCCACCGGAAAGTAAGCTTAGGTTTTGTAATTTTTTGCCTGGTGGTTGTGCTTCGATTTCTACCCCTGTATTCAGTAAATCTTCGGGATTTGTTAAAATCAGCTCTGCCCGACCGCCGCCAAACATGTTTGGAAACACAACTTTAAATTGCGCACGAATTGCTTCAAAGACTTCGCTAAAGCGTGCTTTGACTTCTTCATCCATCTCACCCATTGTTTCAAACAATTGATCTTTGGCATCTAATAAATCATCACGTTGCGATACTAAAAACTCATGACGTTCATTGACTTGTTCATATTGTTCGATGGCGTTGAGATTGACTGGACCTAAACGTTCGATCTCACGTTTCAAGCGTTTCACTTCGATTTGTGCCTGCTCTTTGTCGATCGACAGTTCATAATCTTCACTCGCACGTTCAAAGGTCAAACTATATTCTTCTTGTAGATATTGCAACGAATTGTCTAGTTTGATTTCTGAGCGGTTTTTCTCGACTTCTATTTTGGTTTGTTCTGTCAATAAATGTTGTTGTTGTTTATTTTCTTCAGCCAACCCTGTATCGATTCGATCAACCTGCTCTTGTAATTGATGACGAGCTGTTTTCGCTTCTTGAATGCTTATTTGAAGTTGCTCTTTTTTCTCTGCTAGTTGTTCTAATTGAACCGCTAAGCTTTCTTCTGTGACTTGATGATCTGTGGAGTTATCACTCAATTGTTGTAATTGCTGACGTAATGCTGTTTCTCTTGCTAAAAATTCGTCTAACTGAGTTTGTTTTTCTGTTACTTGTTCCGTTAAATGAGCCAATTGTTCAGCCACAACTGCTTGATCTGCCTGTACTTGATTAAAGCGTTCAAACGCTTCTGCTCGTAAGGTTTCCATTTGGCTAGCTTCTTGATCAACTTGTTTCATTTCTCGATCCAAACGATCTTTTGTCTGATTCAGTTCTTGTTGTTGTTCCGTCAGTTCTTCTTTTCTCGCTTGATATTCTGTTAAAAATTGATGTAGTTCGCGCGCTTCAAATTCAAACAAACGTTGTTCTTTTGTTAAACGAGTAATCGTCTCTTCTTGATTTGCCAGTTTATTTTGTAACTCTTGTTGCTTCAAGCGACTTGTTTCACCAGTTGAGCGAAGTTGCTCCAATTGTTCATTTAGCTGCTTGACTTCATCTGTTAATTCTTGGACTTCTTTTTCATTTACAGTTAATTGTTTTTCAAAACGCTCCATTTGTTCCGTTAAAGTTTGAAGTTCTTGTGTTTGTGAAAACAGACTTCCTTGATTACCACGTTTATTGGCACCACCGGTCATCGAACCACCTGAGTTCATGACATCTCCATCTAATGAGACAACACGATATTGGTAATTCACAGCTTTTGCTAATTGATTGGCACTTTCTAACGTTTCTGCAAGCAACGTCACACCTAAAAGATTTTGAATAACATTACCAACTTCATCTGAAAAATGAACTAATTCGCTGGCGACTCCTAAAAATCCAGGAATATTACTGACACGATCACGCACCGCACTGGAAACATTTCTTGGCTTAATGGTTGTCAACGGTAGGAATGTTGCCCGACCACTATGTTGTTGCTTCAAGAATGTGATTCCAGCTCGACCGTCTTTTTCACTTTCCACAACGACATGTTGTGCTGCACCACCTAAAGCTGTTTCAATTGCTAATGTATACTCTTTTGGCACCTCGATCAATTCTGCCACAGCACCAACAATTCCAGTCAACTGATCTTTGTGTTTGAGTACGGCTCGAACACCTTGATAAAATCCTGAATAGTTTTCTTGAATTTCTTGTAAGCTCTTTTGACGCGCTTTGGCTTGTTGGACTTGGTTCATGGCTTGGTACATATTTTTTTGTTTTACAGCCAATTGCCCTTGCTTTTGATCTAGTTGATTCTTTAATTGCGTGTATTGTTCTCTTTGATCGGTTAATGATTGATCAGATGCGGCTAAACTTTCTTCCAGTTGCTCTTTTTCTGCTAGCGCATCTGTCATTTGTTTTTCTAATGCTTCGTGTTTTTGGATAGATTGTTGATTTTTAGCCGTTTCTTGTTGGTATTGACGTTCTAAATATTTTAAATCATTCGTTGTATTAGCTTGTTCTTGCATGACTTCTACATACTGACTGCGTAATTCTTCCAATAATTCTTTTGAAGACTTACTGTATTTTTCAACTTCTAATTCTGATGCTTGGATTGCTTCAACTAATGATTCACGCTGTACTTTTTTCTCGGTAACTTTCGTTTGTAACTCTTGGACTTCTTCACGGTAGCGCGTGATTTTTTCAGCATTTTCTGCTAACGTTTGTTGATACTCACTGGTTGTCTGCATCGTATGTTTTGAACGTTCAACCAAAACATCTTTTTGTCCTTCTGTTTGTTTCAATGCTTCCGTGATTTGGAGCAACTGTTGCTGTTCTGTCTCAATTTGCCCATCTAATTTATTGCGTTTCCCACGCAACTGAAACAATTCATCCTCTGAATCACGGATTTTTTTACTTGCAGCGTTTAGTTTCTCTTCGATTTCAGCAAGTTCAGTTGTTTTTATTTTCCAAATTTCTTTGGCCGCCTCGATTTCCGTTACCGTTAAGCTAACATCAATTTCAGTTAGGCTCTCTTTAAGTTTCAAAAACTCCTTGGCCGCTTCACTTTGCGCAGCTAGAGGAGTCAGTTGATCTTCTAATTCGTAGATGATATCTTGTACACGACTTAGGTTATCTTCTGTTTCAAACAGCTTTTGTTCTGCTTTTTTCTTCCGTTGTTTATACTTCAAAACGCCTGCGGCTTCTTCAAAAATACCACGACGATCTTCTGGTTTACTATTAAAAATTGCTTCAACTTTCCCTTGGGAAATAATCGAGAATGATTCTTTTCCTAAACCAGAATCCATAAATAAATCATGGATATCTTTCAAACGGCAAGCTTGTTTATTGATATAAAAATCACTTTCACCTGTTCGACGATAGCGACGTGTTACACTGATTTCAGTAAAATCTAACGGTAAAAAATGATCGCTATTATCTAAGACAACCGTTACTTCGGCAATATTCAACGCTTTACGACCTTCAGAACCAGCGAAAATAATATCCGGCATTTTGCCTCCGCGAAGACTTTTTGCCGATTGCTCGCCTAAGACCCAGCGAATCGCTTCGGTGATATTACTTTTTCCGCTGCCATTTGGTCCAACGACAGCCGTCACACCATTTTCAAACTCTATAACAGTCCGATCCGCAAAGGATTTAAATCCTGCGATCTCAATTCGTTTTAAATACACGAATAAAACGGCTCCTTCCAAGCTTACTCAGGATTTTGTTTCAGCGCTTTTTCAGCGGCATCCTGTTCTGCTAATTTCTTCGATTTCCCTTGACCTGTTCCAATCAGTTTTTCGTTGACGTAAACCTCAACAAAAAAGATTCGATCATGAGCAGGGCCTTCCTCATTAACCAAACGGTAGTCAATATTGACATCCCCTTGACGTTGTAAGACTTCTTGTAGATGTGTTTTATGATCCATCTCATGTGAAAAAGCACCGGCATCAATTTTTGGAAAAATGACTTCTGCAATAAATTTCTTGACTGCATCGACTTTTTGATCTAAGAACAAAGCACCTAAAAATGCTTCAAATAAGTCACAAAGTAACGCTGGACGTGTCCGTCCACCAGAATTTTCTTCTCCTTTTCCAAGAAGAATATATTGGTCAAAATGACATTCTTTCGCAAATTTGGATAAACTGTCTTCACGCACAATTGCTGCCCGCATTTTCGTCAGCTTGCCTTCTGGCATTTCCGGGAATTGTTTATACAAATATTGAGAAACCAATAATTCTAAAACGGCATCTCCTAAAAATTCTAATCGTTCATTGTCAGATAGTTTTAAATAGCGATGCTCATTCACATAGGATGAATGGGTAAAAGCTTGTTCTAATAGGTTGACATCATGGAAAACAATGCCGTAACGTTCTTTTAATTCTGTAGTTAGCTGATTGTCCATTTGCTACATTCCTTTAAGTTTATTTACAACCTTCTCTATTATACTTTTTTTTACGGAATTTTTAAATGGTTAGGGAGGATTTGCACTAAAATCACTGCTAAATTCATGGTATTTGAAGGATTTCCTAATGATTTTAGTGTACTTTTATCATAAAGCATGAATATCCTGCCATTTATTCAATAAAAGAAACAAAAAGCGTTCAAGATCGTCATAAAATCTTGATACGCTTTTTATTTAATTTAATTCATTAAAAAATCGTTTAATTTCAACCACAGCCGCCTCTGGTGAATCTGACGCATGAATAATATTTTCGTAACTATTTGCGCCATAATCGCCTCGAATCGTTCCTGGTTCTGCTTCCAAACAATTGGTAGCTCCGATCATTTTTCGAACAGTTTTAATGACGCTGTTTCCTTCTAAGACTAAATAAACAACTTCTGATGAGGTCATATATGTCATCATGTCTTCAAAGAAATCAAATTTCTTCACATGTGCATAATGTTCTTCAGCTAATTCTCTAGACATTTTCGCTACTTTTAATTGGTTTAACTTTAATTGTTTTTTCTCAAATCGTTGAAGAATTTCTCCAACTAATTTACGTGAAACGCCATCTGGCTTAATGATAACGAGTGTTTGTTCCATTTGATTCCTCTCCCTGTTTTCATTTTTAAAACGCTTGTGTTGTAAGCGCTTAACAAGAAGATTATCATGCTTCAAAATTTATGTCTAGGATACAAGTGACAAAAAAAGTTCGTTCTTTGTCATTGTTAGATATAAGCGCTAGGTCCACTCTCCTAATAAATAAAAATAAGTAGCTATGAATTAACTTCATAACTACTTATTTTTCAAATCATTAGCTTAACGTTTTTCAGCTGTTAATTCAATACCATAGTAATCTCTAGTTTCTTCATAATTCCATGTAAATGATTTTACACGGTCATTAATTGGCATGATTTCATTGCGGTACAATGTTGGAATAACTGGTGCTTGTTCAAACATATACTTTTGCCATGCATCATATGCTTCTTTACGTTTTGTATCGTCAAATGAAGATTTTGAATCGATTTCTTTCAATAATTTATCATTTTCTTCTGAAGCAAAACGAGAGTAGTTGAATGCTGCATTACGACTGTACAGTCCACCAGGAGATGGTGCACTGTTTACTCCCCAAGCCGCTTGGAAAACGTCGATTTCAGGATCATCATTTTTGATTTTATCATAGAATGCTTGGAAGTCGATCAAACGACCAGTTGCTAGCTTCACGTCTAAACCAATTTCTTTCCATTGTTGTAGATAGTAATCAGCTAAAGGTTGGGCTGTTTCGCCACCTGCCATTGAGGCAAAATTGATTGTTAGCTTCTCACCTTTAGGATTTTCTCTAAGTCCATCGCCATCTGTATCTTTATAACCTGCATCGTCTAGAATTTTCTTCGCTTTATCTAGATCATATTGATAACCTTTTACATCTGTATTGTGTAATGTTTTAAAAATTGGTGGAATCAATGTTGTTGCCCCAGTACGTAAACCATTGTAGAATTTTTGACCGATTGCATCATTATCCATCGCATAGCCCATTGCTTGACGTAATTTCACATCAGCCATTTTTGCATCTGGATTCATTACAACTTCGCCTTTTTCTTTATCATATGTTCCTAATTTAAAACCAACATATGTGTATGCTAATTCTTCACGCCCTAACATTTGATAGCCTTCTGAGTCTTTGTACGTTGGATAATTATCTGTTGGCATTGAGTAAACCATGTCATATTTTTTCGCTTTAACCGCTTCAACGATTGACGCAGTTGGTACGTTTGTAAATACGATTTTATCTAGTTTAGGTTTACCTTGATAATAGTATTCATTTGGTAAGTATTCCACTGATTCACCTGTTACGATTTTACTCATGTAGTAAGGACCGAATGTTACAGGGTTTTTGCGGACTGCGTCACTTTTCTCTTGATCTTTGATTGGAATATCTTTAAAGACATGTTTTGGCATTGCGTTTGTATAAACACCGCCACTTAATTGTAACATGCCTGGATTCATTTCTTTATAGGTAATTTCGATCGTTTGATCATCAACTTTTTTAATTCCAGAAATAGTATCTGCTTTTCCATCATGGTATTCATCCATACCTACAACATTCATAAAGTCATCATCATAACGAATACCAGTATATTCTTTATTTCCAATTACTTCATAAGGATAAATCAAGTCATCAGCGGTTACAGCTTCACCATCTGACCATTTAATATTATCTTTCAATGTAATTGTGGCTTTCTTGTTATCAACATCTAAATCTAATTTAGCAGCGCCCTCATCTGTGATGACGAAATCATCATCGTATGAGAACAACCCTTCATGGGAAGGACGCATATAATGATAGTCATACGCATCTTGGTAATAGACTTCTGAAAACAACCCTTTAAACTGAGTATCTGACGCAACTGCTACATCCAAAGTCCCGCCTTTGATTGCCTCTTTATCATTTTTGACCTTCATTGTAAATTTACTGATATCCTCAGTTTCTACATTCTTGTTGCCTGAATCCGATTTCTTACCTCCACCGCATGCAGCTAATGTTACAGCTACCACTGCTGTTAATGTAATTAAACCCAAAAGTTTTTTGCTTTTCACACTACTTCCTCCTCTTCTTAACCTAAACGTTGTCTCGCATCTGCTGAACGTTTAAACGCTTGGCCAATATAATTTATACATAACATCATTACCAAAATCAGTACTGATGCAGGTACCCAGATCCATGTTTTATTTGCTAAAACATCGCCATTGCTAGCATAACCGATCAATGTTCCAAGACTCGGCACATTTGTCGGCAAACCAAAACCTAAGAAAGTCAAAGTTGTTTCGATCCCGATATTTGCCGCAAAGTTGATTGTTAAGTTGGTGATGATCAATGAACTTAGATTCGGCATGATTTCTCGAAACATGATTTTAAAATCACTTGTCCCTAAGGTTTTTGAGGCACTCACATAATCTCTGCGAACCTCAGATAACGTTTTACTTCTGAACAGCCGGGCTTTCGCGACCCAATAAAAGGCACTCATTATTCCTACAAAAGACCAAACATTATAATTAGGAATGATTGTAACAAACACAATGATGATCATCATAATCGGTAAAATCATGATAAAGTCAACCACACGCATCACTGCATTATCAAACATTCCACCATAATAACCTGAAACAATACCGATCCCTACACCGATGATCGATGTTAAGATCGTAATCGCAAAGCCGATCACAACAGAATTACGGGCACCAATGATCAATTGCCCAAAAATATCACGTCCGCCTTCGTCTGCTCCTAATATGAAGTTTCCACCTGGCTCTGCATATTTATCTAAAATACTGACTGTCATTACTTTGTCTTGATCGGTCAATAAAGCACCGATGAAAACAACCAATAAAATGGCTACTAACAGTACAAGTGAGAAAATCGCTAATTTATCTTTTTTGAATTCTCTTGCGATCATTCGAAATCCCATCGGTGGGATCGTTTCTGGTACAGCAACTGCTGCAGTTTCTTTATTTTTATCCATCTCGTCTCTTCCTCTCCTTAAAATTGATTTTCTATTGAACCCGAATCCGCGGATCTACAAGACTCATGACGATATCTGAAATCAGATTCCCGACGAGCGTTGCAACTCCTAAAATCAATACTAAGGCCGTGATTACTGCATAATCACGTTGTCCGATCGAGTCGATAAATAATTTCCCAATCCCCGGATAGCCAAAGATTTTTTCAATAACTACCGAACCACTAATCAAAGCGGTGATTTCATAACTAAGTTGAGAAACGATTGGTAATGAAGCATTTCTGAAAATATGTCTTGTATAGACTTTATTTGTCGGTACCCCTTTTGAACGAGCCGTCCGAACATAATCTAGCGACTGTGAATCAATGACTTCATTACGTAAATACTGGATCGTGATCGCCGTTCCAAGCAAAGCTTGAGATAGTGCTGGTAAAATTAAATGATAGAAGCGATCCCAGATATATGCACCAGTTCCCGGCTCAACACCACTGGAGATTGAACCTGTCGTTGGAAACCAATCTAAACGATACCCGAAAATAAATAGCATAACCAATGCAAAAATAAATGGTGGTACAGCGAAACTGAAAAAGTTATAAATTACGACAAATTTATCTAAAATAGAATTTTGGTAGCGACCTGATAAAACACCTAATGGCAAAGCGATCGCATACATGATCACAACTGTTACTAAGGACAGAAGAATAGTATTAATCGCACGGCTGCCAATCAAAGTCGAAACTGGTAATTTGAAAATAAAGCTCTCACCAAAATCACCGTGGAAAACATTGGCGATCCAGCGAACATACTGTGTTGTCCAGGGATCATTCAACCCAGCCGATTCACGCATCTTCTCAATAACTGCTGGATCAGTATTTGGGTTAATCAATCCAGTAAATGGATCACCCGGCATCATTTTGGCTAACATAAAAATCAATACGCTTAAAATCAAAATTTGAGGGATCATAAAGAGTACACGTCGTAAAATCGTTTTCCACATTAGACCTCACCTCCATCTTTTAGCGCTACTTGATGTGTTTCACTAATTTTACGCAAATCATACACGCGACCATTTTGATCGTAATAATCTTTTTGATGCTCGATATAATCTTTTTCTACTTGGCGACGTTGCGCTTTATGCTCTTCACGATTGGCAACATCGATTTTAGGAATTGCAGATAATAAACGTTTTGTATAGATATGTTGTGGGTTTGTGTAAATATCCTGGCGTGTGCCAATCTCTACAAAACGGCCTTTATACATAATTGCGATGTTATCACACATATGCTTTACAACACCCAGATCATGTGAAATGAATAAATAGCTCAAGCCATACTCTTCTTGGATATTTTTCATAAAATTCAATACTTGTGCTTGAACTGATAAATCTAAAGCTGAAACTGGTTCATCCGCAATAATCAGTTTAGGATTCGTTGCAACAGCTCTCGCCACGCCTAAACGCTGACGCTGTCCACCTGAGAATTCATGCGGATATTTATACAATGCATCTTCTGGCATCCCAACGATGTCCAAAAGCCCTTTGACCTTTTTCTTTTCCTCTTGATCACTCAACCGTTCAAAATTGCGAATCGGCTCTGCAATAATGTCCAGCACACGTTTTTTAGGGTTTAAGCTAGACATTGAATCTTGAAAAATCATTTGAACATCTTTGTTGTATTTCATGGCTTTTCGGTTATACGCTTTTGTCACGTCTTTATCTTGATACGAAATGCTGCCGCTCGTGACTTTTTCTAAGCCGATGATTGCTTTTCCTGTGGTAGATTTTCCAGAACCAGATTCACCAACTAAACCGTATGTTTTGCCTTTTTCAATAATAAAATCAACACCATCAACTGCCAACACATGATCGGTCACTCTATTGAAGAAACCACTGCGGATAGGATAATGAACTTTCAAGTCTTTGATTTGAATGATTTCTGCCATTATACTTCCTCCCGATCGTCTCTAAAATGGAAATGCTGATAACACGTGCAACGGACAAAATGCCCTTCTGACACTTCATGCAATGTTGGTTCTGCCTCATGTGCATCTTCTGAAATCCAAGGAATTCTAGGTGCAAAACGGCATCCCTCTCTTGGTAACTTACTTAACGAAGGAACCACGCCTTCGATCACATGTAATTGACTGTCATCTGAATTTTCTTGTGGAATTGATTGCAGTAAAGAACGTGTATATGGATGCTTTGGATTGTTGAACAATTCTTCAGCAGTTGCCACTTCAACGAATTGTCCTGCGTACATCACAGCCACCTTATCGGCCATTTCAGCTACTACACCTAAATCATGAGTAATCAAAATAATACCGGAACCCGTTTCTTCCTGTAGATCTTTCAGTAAATCTAAAATTTGTGCTTGAATCGTTACATCTAACGCTGTAGTTGGTTCATCAGCGATAATAATTGCTGGTTTACATGCAATAGCAATTGCAATAATCACACGCTGACGCATTCCTCCAGATAATTCATGAGGATATTGTTTTCCTACTCGTTCAGGATTAGGTATCCCTACTTGAGTCAATAATTCAATCACTCGCGCTTGTTTTTGCTCTGTATTCATATCTGTATGATAAGTCAAGCTTTCTTTGATCTGATCTTCAATTCTCATCAAAGGATTCAGTGCTGACAAAGGATCTTGGAAAATCATCCCAATATCATTACCACGTATTTTGTTATATAATTCTTCATTAAAAGTAGTCAAGTTTAAGTCTTTATAAATAATTTCCCCTGTTACACGGGTATTGTTTGCATCGTGTAACCCAATAATCGTTGTTGCTAAAGTACTTTTTCCACAACCAGACTCACCAACGATCGCTAAGATTTCATTTTTTCCTAATTCAAAGGACACATCATCAACTGCATCATAGTACTCATCTTTAATACGAAACCCTGTGTGCAGATGTTGAACGTCTAATAATTGATTTCCATCACTCACTTTATACACTCCTCCACGCTAATTAAATCTTTTATCACAATAAAAAATCTTATTAAAAAACCATACTTTTTTAAACTTTTTCCTTATATTCTCATTGTAATCATTTTTAAGCAATTGTATATAATATTTGTAAAAATTGCAACATTTTGGTAATGCAAAATCGTCTATATGGTAAAAAAAAGTAGAGCAAAACAGGATTTGTTTTGTTCTACTTTTTTTCATTTCAAATTATAAGTTATTCATAATATAATCTACAGCGGCACCAACTGTTTCAATTTGCTCTGCATCTTCATCAGAAATTTCTGTACCAAACTCATCTTCCAGCTCTAAAACAAATTCCATTACACTAATTGAATCTGCATTCAAGTCATCTTTAATGTTTAATTGATCTGTCACTTTCTCAGCTTCAATATCAAAGTGGTTTGAGATAATCTTCGCTACTTTTTCAAGTACTTCTTCACGAGTCAACTGTATTCACCTCCACTGCTTTTGAAAAGCGTTTCTCTAAAATGAGTTAAACGCTATGATACATTGTACTCACAATTAATCGATTTGTCCATCTTTTTTTGCAAAACTATTACAATATGGTTGCAAACAGGTTGCGGAAATAGTTATTCTTTTGTTTCGTAATAGCGAACAAGTTGCGGTACAACCTCTGTTTGCAGCATTGTATGAATTTGACGAATCGTATAACGAACAGCCTCTGGTCCTGTTGATCCGTGAGTCTTGATGACCGGTGCTTTCAATCCAAACAGAACCGCTCCGCCATGTTTCGAGTAATCCATTTCATTTTTCATACCACGCAATGCATTTTTCAAAAGTAATGCCCCCATCTTGCCCTTGAAGCCTTCCGCAAGAATTGATGATTTTAAAAGTCCCATCATATTTAATGCTGTTCCTTCAATGGATTTCAACACAGCATTCCCTGTAAAACCATCCGTTACGACAACATCGGCTGCTCCGCTTAGTAAATCACGCGCTTCTACATTGCCGATGAAATTAATACTTTCTTCTTCTGAAAGTAATTCAAAAGCTTTCTTAGTCAGCTCACTGCCTTTTGTTTCTTCTGCACCATTATTTAAAAGTGCTACACGAGGTTTCATGATATTTCTAACTTTTTCAGCATAAAAAGAACCTAATACCGCATATTGAACAAGATGCTCTGGTTTGTTATCCGCGTTTGCGCCTAAATCTAGCATATCGAATCCGCCATCTGGTTGACCAATGACCGGCAAAGTCGACATCAATCCTGGGCGCTCTACATTTTTGATTCGTCCAACGATGAATAATCCAGCTGCTAACAACGCGCCTGTGTTTCCAGCAGAAAAAATCGCATCTGCTTCTCCATTTTTTACTGCTTGTGCTGCTAAAACCATCGAAGCTGTTTTCTTCCGACGAATCGCTTTTACAGGTTCATCATCACTATTGATTTTTTCATCCGTATGGATAATCGTAATATTCGTTTCATCTGTTACATATTTTTTAATTTCAGGCTCTTTTCCATAAAGTAAAAACTCAATCTCCGGAAAATCTTGTTTGGCCAACATCACGCCTTCAACAATAGCCTGCGGCGCATGATCGCCACCCATTGCATCTACTGCAATCTTCATAACATAGTCCCTCCTAGGTAAATTACAATAAGTAGTATAACATATCGAAAAGCAGAACGAACCGTTTTGCTCTGACAGAAAAATAGGGAAGCCTATTTGCGACGCTCTGTTGTCACTAATAAGATTCATCTTTTTTCCGAAGAGCTGGTTCGTGTAGCTAGATCAGCAAAAAACAGAACGAACCGTTTTGCTCTGACAGAAAAATAGGGAAGCCTATTCGTGGCGCTCTGTTGTCACTAATAAGATTCATCTTTTTTCCGAAGAGCTGGTTCGTGTAGCTGGATCAGCGAAAAGCAGAACGAACCGTTTTGCTCTGACAGAAAAATAGGGAAACCTATTCGTGACGCTCTGTTGTCACTAATAGGATTCATCTTTTTTCCGAAGAGCTGGTTCGTGTAGCTGGATCAGCGAAAAGCAGAACAGCTCTTCCTTCATTCTTTTCTAACTTCTTAATAATATTAATCAAAGAACTGTTGCTCGTCATCATTGGGCTTGATTTTATCAGCAATCCCACGATACTCCGGCAAGATCCACCACTGGTCTTTTTTCCAGATGGCACTAGCCTCTTGCCGAGCAACTTCAAGAATATTAAAATCCGTCACGATATCTCCAACCGCAAATTGAGGCACACCAGATTGTCTAGCACCAAATACTTCCCCTGGGCCTCGTAGTTCTAAATCTTTTTCACTCAGTACAAAACCATTGTTGGTTTCAGTCATGATTTTCATTCGTTCTACGCCCATTTCGTTTTTAGGGTTGGCGACAAGAATACAATAAGATGCATCCGACCCCCGTCCAACACGTCCCCGAAGTTGATGTAATTGCGCCAAACCAAAGCGATCGGCATCCATAATCAACATAACCGTTGCATTCGGAACGTTGACACCAACTTCGATCACCGTAGTAGAAACCAAAATCTGTAAGTTGTTTTCTTTAAACTCCTGCATGATTTCTTCTTTTTCCTGATTTTTCATCTTGCCATGAAGTAGTCCTACTTGATACGTAGGATTAAAAAAAGCAGACATGTGTTCAAAAATTTCTGTAGCATTTTTAACATCTAGCGCTTCTGATTCCTCGATCAAAGGACAAATCACATAGGCCTGATGACCGCGAGCCAGTTCTTTCCCCATCCATTCTAAAACAGTATCCAATTGAGGCGGTCGAATCCAACGTGTTTCGATTGGGATGCGACCTGCTGGCATTTCATCAATAATAGAAACATCCATCTCGCCAAAAGCTGTGATTGCTAATGTTCGAGGAATTGGAGTAGCCGTCATGAACAACACATCCGGCTTCAAGCCTTTCTCTCTTAATACCTTACGTTGATTCACACCAAATCGATGTTGCTCATCCGTGATCACTAACCCTAACCGCCGAAAAATAACATCATCTTGAATCAAAGCGTGTGTTCCGATGATAATGTCTATCTCACCTGTTGCTAATTGCTCAAGAATCTCTCGACGTTCCCTCGTCTTAGTCGACCCAGTTAATAGCGCTACGCGAACTTCTAAGGGATCGTATAACTGTTGTAGACTTTGCATATGTTGTTGGGCTAAGATCTCTGTCGGCACCATTAAAGCCCCTTGAAAGCCAGCTGTCATCGTTGCATAAAGGGCGATTGCCGCTACAACTGTTTTTCCGCTTCCAACATCTCCTTGAAGCAAGCGCTGCATGTGGTTTGGACTCATTAAGTCCCAACAAATCTCATTGGTTACCTTTTTTTGAGCTGCAGTCAGCTCAAAAGGAAGTTTTTGTGTAAAGGATTTTAAGCGATCCACATCATATTGAATAATCAATCCATTTTTTTCCGCTTTTTCTTGCCTCTTCAACCCTTGCATTTTCAATTGAAATAAGAAAAACTCTTCAAATACAACTCGTCGCTTTGCTTGATGACTTTCTTCTGGATTACTTGGAAAATGCATAGCAAACATCGCTGTTTTTCTTGGCATCAAGCGATATTTTTCTAGTAGTTCTTCTGGTAAAACCTCAGAAACCATTTCCCCATATTTTTCAAAACCCGTACGAATAAGCTGGATCAAGCTGCTTTGGCGAATTTTTTTATTAACATGATAAATCGGCGCAAAATCTTCTCCATCATTTTTTGCCGCTAAAATTTTCATGCCATTCAATGATTTTCGTTTAGCGTCCCATTTGCCATAAACCGCAATTTCTTCTGACATTACGATTTTATCTTTCAAATAGGGCTGATTAAAGAAGGAAACATTGATCACAGCATGATCTTGCATCATCCGAAACATCATTCGGCTCTTTTTATAACCATATCGGCTGACAACAGGTTCAGACACTACTAGTCCTTTTAGTGTGACTTTTTCTTGATCTTGAATTTCATTTAATTCTTTTTCTTGGATATCATCATAACGAAAAGGATAATAAGTCAACAAATCTTCGATCGTCTGAATCCCTAGTTCTTTTAAGTTTTCTGCTCGCTTTGGTCCAACGCCCGGCAATACACCGATGTCATCTGATACGTTCACCAATTTTCCTCCTCTCGTTATATAGTTACGTGATTCGCTCTGTTTTTGTTTATTTTCTATAGAAAAAGCCAAACAACAAGTGTCTGGCCTCCGTAAGTTATTTATTATTCAGCTGAAAATAGATATGGATAAACAGGTTGTCCACCTTCATGAAGCTCTGTTTCAAGATCTTCATATTCAGCAGTCAACGCTTCTACAAATTTTTCAGCTTCTGTCATTGTACCACCTTCACCGATAATGATCGTTACGATTTCTGTATCTTCATCGATCATACGTTTTAGTGTATCCAATGATGCCTTAAACATATCTGGTTCTGATACAACGATTTTGCCATCGATCATCCCTAGATAGTCATCTTTTTTGATTTCAACATTATCGATCGTTGTATCACGTACAGCTGTTGTTACTTGCCCGCTGACAACACTTTCGATCATTTCTGTCATGGTTGATTTATTTTCTTCAAGGGTTTGTTGATCATTGAATGCAAGCATTGCTGTCATTCCTTGCGAGATTGTTTTCGTTGGAACAACCACCACTGGAATATCCGCTACTTCCGCTGCTTGATCAGCTGCCATGAAGATATTTTTATTATTAGGTAAGATAATCACTTGATCAGCGTTCACTTCTTTAACAGCTTTCAAAATATCTTCGGTACTTGGGTTCATTGTTTGACCACCGCTGATGATGTAACTTGCACCAAGACTGCGGAACAATTCTTGAACACCTTCTCCTGCTGCAATTGCAATAACGGCATAAGGTACACGCGCTTTTTGAACAACGGCTGCTTTTGCATCATGCTCTACTAGCGTTTCATGTTGTAGGCGCATATTGTCAACTTTGATTTTCACTAATGAACCAAATTTTTGTCCGTAGTTCATCACTTCGCCTGGATGTTCTGTATGCACGTGAACTTTGATGATTTCATCGTCATTTACGACAAGTAAAGAATCACCTAATTCATTTAAGTAGTTTCTAAATGTTTCATAATCGAAATCACTGTCCACCGTTGGACCTTCACCGATTTGAACCATAATTTCTGTACAATAACCGAATTTGATATCTTCAGTTGCTACGTGTCCACTAACGCCGCGGTGATGTTCAGCATTGACCATCTCGTCCATTTCACCAGGACTCGGCTCATAAACTTCAGTTGCTAAAAATTCACCTGACAAAGCTTCTAAAAATCCTTCGTAGATAAATAGTAAACCTTGACCACCACTATCGACAACGCCAACTTCTTTTAATACTGGCAAAAGATCAGGTGTTTTAGCTAAAGCGCGCTTTGCACCTTTCACAACTGCTTCCATCACTTCAATACAGTCATCTGTCTCTTTTGCCTTACGTTCACCAGAACGAGCAGCTTCACGAGAAACAGTCAAAATCGTGCCTTCTACAGGTTTCATAACTGCTTTATATGCAGTTTCCACACCATGAGTAAACGCTGCTGCTAAATCTTTCGCATTCAACGTCTCAACGTCTGGAATCTGTTTTGAAAAACCACGGAATAATTGCGATAAGATAACACCAGAGTTTCCTCTAGCACCCATTAATAATCCTTTTGAAAGAATCGTTGTTAATTCTCCGACTTTTTCAGAACGAGAATCTGCTACTGCTTTTGCTCCACTTGTCATAGATAAATTCATATTTGTTCCTGTATCGCCATCTGGTACAGGGAAAACGTTCAATGAGTTGACATACTCTGCATTTACATGCAAACGACTCGCACCAGCCTGAACCATCTCTTGGAACTGACTTGCACTGATTTCTGTTACATTCACCTAAAAAATCCTCCTTTGAGATTCCTGCAGATAGATGATAGTTTATCTATCTAGCAGCTGGCTACCTAGTCAGGCAACACACGAACACCTTGCACAAATACATTGACAGAATTAGCGGTTACGCCAAGTAGTGTTTCAAGGTTATATTTTACTTTTTCTTGTACATTACGAGAAACTTCTGAAATTTTTGTTCCATAGCTTACAATTGTATATACGTCGACCGCAACGCCATTTTCTTCTTGACGTACGACAACGCCTTTAGAATAATTTTCTTTACGCAAAATGCCATTTAAATTATCTTTGATTTGGTTTTTACTAGCCATACCGACGATTCCGTAGATATCTGTCGCAGCACCGCCAACGACCGTGGCAATAACCTCATTGGTAATCTCAATGGTGCCTGCTGGTGTTTTGATTTTTACAGCCATTGATGAAAGCCTCCTTAAAGAGCACAATTGCCCTATTTTCTTCTATAATATTTTAACATAGGCATACCTTAATGAAAAGGAACTTATCTAGATAATTATAGAGCGTCTCATCGAATTTACCAATAATTGTATAATTTACATCGTTTGAAGGGAAATGTCAAACTGATTTGAAAATCCCCTTGCAAAAAACTGCTTTCTGTGATAAATTAAGTTAGTATGAGCTGAAAAATATCGCTCCGAGATCAAAGCAAAGGAGGAAACTAAAAATGGCAAAAGTATGTTACTTTACTGGTCGTAAGACAAGCAGCGGCAATAACCGCTCACATGCAATGAACGCTACTAAACGTACTGTTAAACCTAACTTGCAAAAAGTTCGTGTATTAATAGACGGTAAACCTAAAAAAGTTTGGGTGTCAACTCGTGCTTTGAAATCTGGTAAAATCGAGCGTGTTTAATAGAACGTAATCAAAAAGCTGAACGGCATGCCGTTCAGCTTTTTTTATTTATCATCGCAACTTTGGATCACAGCAATCATCCCTGTATCAAATGAAAATCCAGCTGTTTCTCCTACAAATTCATTACTTGCATAAGAAGTAGGAATCGCAACATCCACATGATCTAACGTATATTTACTTTCTGTTAACGTCAGATTTGTAACTGGTATTAAACAGCAATATGCCAAATAAGTCATTCCTACTTCTTTTTTCACAATATAGTCCCCAGGAAGATAATAGGAGACGCTATTTTTGCAATCTTTCAATTTTATTTGGTGTGCAAAGTCTTGAAACCGTGGTTCCAGTGGGAGCCATAAATTTGCTAAAAAGTGATCCAAGCGACCACCCGTTGCACCTATGATCGTAATCTTAGCTTCTGGAAATTTTTCAAGCGTGTGCGCCAAAGCCAGTTGGGTATCGGTGTCATCTTTTTCCGCTTGTGCCTGCACAAGTTCTCCCGCCTGCCATTGGACACGTTGTTGTTCATCAGCCGTTAAAGAATCAAAATCCCCCACCGCTAAATTTAACGGCCAACCATTCTCTACGATATATAAGCTTCCTCTATCGATACCTACAATATAATCAAATTCCTCAAGGTCAAACTGTGGCCACTTATCAGGCGAACCACCTGCCACAAGAAGAATATTCATTAATCTAACACTGCTCTCAATGCGGCGATACGCTCTTTAGGGCTTTCCGAATCATAGATATAAGAACCCGCTACAAAAACATTAGCGCCTGCTTCTTTACAACGTTTAGCTGTCTCTGGAACGATTCCCCCGTCTACCTCGATATCATACGTATAGCCTTTCGATTCTTTCCATTCTTTTAATTGAGCAATCTTATCTAATGAACTTTCTATAAATGATTGCCCGCCAAAACCAGGATTTACGGTCATGATCAAAACTTGATCAACCAAATCCAATACATACTCGATCGCAGATAATGGTGTTCCAGGATTAATTACTACTCCGGCTTTTACACCAGATGCTTTAATCATTTGAATCGCACGATGGATATGCGGCGTAGATTCTTCATGAACAGTAATAATGTCCGCACCTGCTTTAGCAAAATCTTCAATATAATTTTCTGGCTGAACGATCATCAGATGAACATCTAAAGGCAATTTTGTTACTGGTCGAATCGCTGAAACAACATTAGGCCCTAAGGTAATATTAGGCACAAATTGGCCATCCATCACATCTACATGAATGTAGTCTGCCCCTAATTTTTCGACTAACTGAATATCTCTTTCTAAATTGGCAAAATCGGCGCTTAAAATCGATGGTGCTAGTTTCATTAAAACCACTCCTTGAATTTTGTAAGTTCGTTCTTAGCATTCATTATTTTTTCTTATAAATTGGTCTACGATTTTCTATTTCTAGTAAAAACTGCAGATAATTGTCATAACGTGTTTGAGCAATCGTTCCTACTTCTACACGTTTTTTCACTTCACAACCCGGTTCTTTACGGTGCATGCATTCACGAAACTTGCATGAGACTGATGCTTCTACAAATTCTGGAAACTGCTTCGGTAATTCGGTTGTTTCCATTTCTAAAAAGTCGATTGAGCTAAAGCCAGGTGTGTCTGCGACTAACCCGTCATACAACGGCAACAGCTCCACATGACGAGTGGTATGTTTTCCTCGTCCTAACGATTCAGAAATTTCATCGGTCGCTAACTGTAAATCAGGCGAAATTTTGTTTAGCAACGTTGATTTTCCCGCACCGGACTGGCCCATAAAAACAGTCAGTCGTTCAGGAAAATACTGTTCTAACCTGTGAACTGCTTCTTCATCATCCGCTTTTGTTGCTGCAATTACAGGATATCCAATCTCTTCATAAACCTTTTTGACATCCGCCACACTGACTGATTCAGTTCCCGTCAGCAAATCAACTTTCGTCAAATAAATGATTGGGGCAATTCCTTTGTCTTCTAATGTGACTAAAAATCGATCCATTAAATTGTATGAAAAATTGGGTTCCACCATACTCATCACAATTACGCCTTGATCCACATTTGCTACTGGGGGACGCACCAGCTCATTATGTCTAGGAAAAACTTCAAGCAAATAGCCATCGGTTGGATTGTCGCTTTCAAACATGACTTCATCGCCAACTAGCGGGGTGATCTTTCGATTACGAAAATTACCACGAGCTCTTGTTTGAAATGTTGCGCCATCTGCATAAATGTAGTAAAAACCACTTAATGCTTTTCTGATTTGACCTTCCAGAAATGCCACCTCCTCGTTTCTATTGCTTCCATTCTACCATAGGTTAAAGAAAAGCTAAACGTGGGCCCTGTTAAATTAATTTTCCACTCTAAGAAATTGGGCTTAGCGTGTTTATTTCCGAAGCTCCAACTCTTAGTTGTTTAGCCTTTAAATCCCACCACTATTTTCCGACTAAAAAAAGCTAGGACATAACTCTATGAGCCACATCCTAACCTCTACTTATCAATTGTTTTCATTACCTGTTGAATCCGTTGAACTTGAGAAATTAACGGTGACAGATGTTCCCTTTGCAACACTATCACCAACGCTTGGTGATATACTCGTTACCGTTCCTTTGGCTGCATCACCTGTCCCCTGCACATACTTCAAACCCGTACTTTCTATTTGAGACTTAGCTTCGGACTGAGAAAGCCCCACAACGTTTGGAACACTGACATTACTTGGCCCATTGCTGACTTTTAAAGTAATTCTGCCATTTTTAAGATCAAATGTTGCACCTGCACCTGGATCTTGTGAAATGACCGTTCCTTTCGGCAAGTCACTAGCTTCGTCTACTCGC
Organism: Enterococcus sp. AMC1252; assembly: GCF_058216515.1. Taxonomy (NCBI): domain Bacteria; kingdom Bacillati; phylum Bacillota; class Bacilli; order Lactobacillales; family Enterococcaceae; genus Enterococcus; species Enterococcus sp. AMC1252. Next base: position 230,154 of record NZ_CM177097.1, on the reverse strand, counting down.
GAAATTTGATTTTCTTTGATCCCTAAGCTAGTCAGAGCATTTACCGCATTTTCATATGTGTAACTCTCGGCATAACTGCCTAGAACGACCGTACTGGCTTCAGAGCTCGTCGTTGTTGTTTTATCAGGTCCAGAACTTACTGTTAACCTGATCTTACCTTTTTTAGGATTAAACGGATTACCTGCTGCAGGATTTTGTTCCATAACTAAATCCTTGGCTACCGTATCGCTTGGTTTATCCACTCGAGTGATCTGACTTTCTTTAATTCCATAACTCAACAACTCAGTTACAGCGTTATTGTAGCTATAGCCTAAACTCGCATAATCAGCTAAATAGATATCATCTGGTCCTTTACTAACAACTAAAGTAATCTCATCGGTTTTCGGATCAACTTCAACACCTTCTTTTGGTGTTTGACTAATGACTTTGTCTTCGTCAACTTTAGAGTCTGTTTCTTTCGTAATTTTGATTTGACTCTCTTTAAAGCCAAGTTTACCTAACGCTTCAATAGCATCTTTATACTCTTCTCCAGCATAATCATCAAGCTTGATTTTCTTATTTCCTGAGCTTATATAAAGTTCGACCTCACGATTCTTTTTCACCGTAGAATCAATAGCTGGATCAGTTTTAACTACTTTTCCTTCATCGATGGATTCGTCTGGAATTTCTTTGGTCTCATCTTTGACTTTCAGCCCGGCATCTTCCAACATTTTTCGTGCTTGTTCTTCAGTTTTGTTTTCTACATTGGGAATCTTGACTTCACTGCTGCCTCGCCCCGCAAAATAGAAAAATCCACCAACAATCAAAGCCAATGCTAACAAGATTAGAAAAATAATCAATGGCTTTTTTTTCTTTTTCTTCTTTGCAGCTTTTTCCTGCTCTTCAATTTCTTCATGTTCATTCCGCTCTTCAGGTGGTGTTTCCATCGAATTAAAAGAAGATGGCATCGCCATTTCGTCTGTTATCGGGGTCAAAATTTTCGTTTCACCCATCAAACCTGTTGGTTGCCATTTCGGCTCGTTCAAGCGATTCGCCGCTAATACCGTATATAAATCACGTGACATTTCTTCAGCGGTTTTATAACGATCAGCTGGATCTTTAGCCGTTGCATGTAATACTACATTTTCCAACGATTGAGGAATATTAGGATCAAAGTTTTTGACCGATGGCATCTCTTCTTGGAAATGTTTCAACGCAATCGTTACTGCTGATTCACCATCAAACGGCACATTCCCTGTCAACATTTCATATAAAATGATCCCAACCGCGTAAACATCTGACTGATTGGTTGCCATACTGCCGCGCGCTTGTTCTGGAGATAGATAGTGAACTGAGCCCAGCATCGTATTAGTTTGTGTAATTGATGTTTCGGTCAGTGCAATAGCAATCCCGAAATCCGTGATTTTTACAACGCCGCTTTCATCCATCAAAATATTTTGTGGTTTTAAATCTCTGTGAATGATTCTATGTTCATGTGCTAGTGATACTGCTGATAAAATTTGTTCCATGATATCAACAATCTTTGCATATGGAATCGGGTATTGTGTCTGAATAAATCGTTTTAGATCCATTCCTTTCACATACTCCATTACTAAGTACTGCAAACCATCTTCTTCGCCTACATCGTAGACGCTGACGATATTTGGATGAACTAATTCAGTTGCGGCTAAGGCTTCTCGTTGAAAGCGACGGATTGCCGCTTGATCATTTTGGAAATCAAAGCGCAGTACTTTGACAGCAACATCTCGATCCAAAATCAAGTCATGCGCTAAAAAAACATTCGCCATACCGCCACTGCCGATATTGCCAATAATATGATATCGACCATTCAATTTTCTGCCGATTTCGATCATTGGTTTTCCTCCTTTTGTTCGTCAAAATGGATCACTAAAACGGTGATATTATCCGCTCCACCTGCTTCATTGGCTGTCGTGATCAATGTTTCAACTTTTTGCTCTAAGGTGTTTTCCGAAAGTAGAATAGCTAAAATATCTTCTTCCGACACCATATTCGTCAGCCCATCTGAGCATAGTAATATATAATCATCCGGTACCAAAAGATGATTTGCTACATCAACCTCCACTGTTCTAGGCATACCTAAAGAACGCGTCAAAACATTCTTTCTTGGATGATTCGCAGCCATTTCGCGAGTGATTTCACCAGATTTTACCAGCTCATTCACTAAAGAATGATCTTCGGTCAGTTGACGCAATTGATTATTACGAACTAAATAAGCTCGGCTATCACCAATATTAGCCAATACGAATGATTGCTCCAGCAATACTGCACTAACGATCGTAGTTCCCATACCCAAATATTCAGGTCGAGACTGGCCTTTTTCATAAATCATTTCATTTTCGTCTTGGATTTCTTTGATCAGCCACTGTGCTGCCTTTTCTGATGTATCGATAAGACTTTCTTGCCAGCGCTCGCCTAGATTATTGACTGCCATTTGACTCGCAACATCACCAGCCTGATGACCGCCCATTCCATCCGCTAGAATAGCTAAAGAAACGCCTGATTTATTCTCAAATAGTCCAGCGTAATCTTGATTTGTATTGCGTTTCCGTCCAACATCTGTTTGAAAATTGATTTCCACCATGCTTCACCTCGTTTAACAAACTTTCTGCATACAGCAAATAAAAAATCCATCCGTCCCTAATTGATGGGGGTATAGTGTGAGCATTTGATCATGCACAGAAGGCTTGACAGCCTCACTAACACTCACATCGATTTTTTTAAATTCTGGATGCTTTTGTAAAAATGCTGCAACAACTTCCTGATTTTCTTCTTCCGCAATTGTACATGTGCTATAGACCATTATACCGCATTGTTTCAATGTTTGGGCAACACTTTCTAGAATTTCTAGTTGAATTTTAGGTAATTCTTCAAAATCTTGCGCTGATTTGTTGTATTTAACATCCGGTTTACGGCGCATCAACCCTAATCCTGAACATGGTGCATCCACTAAAATTCGATCAAAATACTCTGCTGGGAATTCTTCTCCTACTTTGCGCGCATCTAATTTTTCAGTATCAACAACCTCTTTTACATGCAGACGTTCAGCGTTTTGTTTGATTAATTTGATTTTATGATCATGAATATCCAAAGATTTTACACGACCACCTTGTGCAGCGTCAAGAAATGTTGCAATGTGAGTTGTTTTCCCCCCAGGAGCCGCACAGGCATCTAAAACTACATGATTCTTTTCGATTTGCATTGCTGGTGCAACCAACATAGAGCTTTCATCTTGAATCGTCAGTTTCCCGGTCGCAAATAAATAACTGCCTGCTAAAAAACCTTTATCCGCAACTACACCATACGGTGAAACTTGGCTAGCAGATACTTCAATATGATCTTTTTTCAATTCTTCCAGTGCATCTGAAATACTGATTTCCCGCGTATCAACACGTCCGCTAACATGACTTTTTTCAAAAAGAGATAGCCCTAATTTTCTCGTTTCGTCCATACCCATTTGTTGGATCAGTTTTTCTGTCAACCATTTTGGCATACTAATCTCCACGGATAGGCGTTCAACAGAGTCTTTGATATTTTCCAAACTAGGTGCGCCTTCACGTTGAAATGCACGAAGTACTCCGTTGACAAACTTACCGATTCCGACATTCCCTCTATGTTTCCCAATTTCTACTGCTTCATTGATAATCGCATGATCAGGTATTTTATCTAAAAAGACTAATTGATAGATCGATAAACTAAGTAAATTTTTCACCCAGCTATCTACTTTTTTAGGGTTTGTAATAAATGGCGTCAAATAATATTCCAATAACAACTTACGACTGATTGTTCCATATACAAGCTCTGTGAACAAACGGCTGTCTTTTTCTCCTAAAGCAGATTTGTTGATCATTTCATTTAATAATAAATTCGAATATGCTCCGCCATTGTCTACACGCTCAATGGTTCTTAATGCAACATAACGAACCGAACTCTTTACTCTCGCTGGTATTTTCTTTCCCATTTTGATTAGCCCACCTTATCTGATTCTGCAACTGCTTTACCGACTCCATTTAAGAAATCTTGGATGAATAATTTTCCTTTGCCCGATGGCTGAATCGTATTTATAGAAAGAACAGTTCCTTCTCCACAAGCGATCCATAATTCTTTTTTACTGCGTTTTATGATTGTCCCTGGAGCAGCCTTTGTTGTTTCTTCTAAAGGTGTAACTTCCCATAACTTCCAATTAACATCATTATATGTCGTGAATGCTGTCGGCCATGGACGCATACCACGTACTTGATTGTCGACTTGTTCTGCTGTTTTATGCCAATTAATTCGTTCTTGTTCTCTCGTAATATTCGGAGAAAATGTTACATGCTCTTCATCTTGAGAAATTGGCGTGATTTCATTAGCTAAAATTTTAGGTAATGTTTCTAACAATAACTCTTTTCCAACTACACTCAGGCGATCAAACATCGTCCCTACATCATCAGATTTAGTGATTGGAATCGCTTTTTGAGAAAGAATATCTCCAGCATCCATTTTCTTCACCATTTCCATGATTGTGACGCCTGTTTCTTTTTCTCCTTCGATGAGCGAGTAATGAACCGGCGCTCCGCCGCGATATTTCGGCAATAGTGAAGCATGCACATTGATTGCCCCAAATTTCGGTGCATTTAAGATTTTTTCTGGTAAAAACTGGCCAAAAGCAGCTGTTACAATAAGATCTGGCGCAAATTCGATGATTCTTTCCATTTCAGGTGAGCCTGAGATTTTTTCTGGCTGCAAAACAAGTAAGCCGTGCTTGACCGCAGCTTCTTTCACAGGAGTTGGCGTAATTACTTTTTTTCGTCCTACTGGGCGATCTGGTTGAGTGACTACAGCTTGGATTTCATAGCCATTTTCGATTAATCCTTCTAAAATAGGTACTGAAAAAGCGGGTGTTCCCATAAAAATTAGTTTAGTCATCTAAATGTTCCTCCATATATGCATCTAAATCTTCTGGTTTGATTGGATCGATGATTTTATCAATGAACAATTCACCATTTAAATGGTCGATTTCATGTTGAAAAGCTCTGGCAAGATACCCATAAGCAGTCACTTCGATCTCGTCTCCTTCACGATCAAAATAACGAACGGTCACTTCATCCGCTCGTTCAACTGTTCCATACGTTTCTGGTATGCTTAAACAGCCTTCCACATCGATATCTGTGCCTTTCTTTTCAATGATTTCAGGATTGATCAATTCAAACAAGCCTGTTTCTTCATCTACTTCGATCACTGCAAGTTGAAGGTTTTTGCCAATCTGAGGCGCTGCTAGACCGATTCCATCATGGGCAACCATCGTTTCATACATATCTTCTAAAAGGGTAATTGTTTCATCTGTGATCATTGTTACGGGTTTTGCTTTTTGTTTCAGACGTTCATTGGGGTGTATCACTATAGGGTAGCGCATAAAGTTTCCTTTCTTTTGGTCAAATATCATCAATCTGCTGACTCACTGTGATGTTTGACATATCTAAGAGCTCATATAAAATTCATTGGCTCAGCATCAATCGACAATTTCAAACCGTGTGCAGTTGCTCTTTGGGTATCAGTCAATATTTTTTTCAAGATATTTTGTAAATTTGGTTCGTGTTTATATTTAATGATTACTTGATAAAAGTAACGATTATTGACGCGCATGATAGCATTAGGGGTTGGCCCTAACAAGATCGCTTGATCAGATAATCCTTCATTTAGTTCTTTGACTATTTCAAACATCTGCTTAGCCGCTTGATTTTCTTCTGGATGACTCGCGGTGATTTGCACCGTAAAGTAAAACGGCGGATAATCGCCCCGATGGCGGACGTACATTTCTTTTTGATAAAAATCTTCGTAGTCTTGCGCTTTAGCTAGCTGAATTGCATAATGTTCAGGATTAAAAGATTGAATAATCACCTCTCCAGGCTTTTCTGCTCGACCTGCTCGACCACTGACTTGAGTCAATAATTGAAATGTTCGTTCACTTGAGCGAAAATCTGGAAGATTCAATGCAGTATCAGCATTTAGTACTCCTACCAACGTCACGTCAGGAAAATCTAGTCCCTTAGCAATCATTTGAGTTCCTAATAAAATATCCGCTTCGTGATTGCCGAATGCTGTTAAAATTTTCTCGTGGGCACCTTTTCGTCTTGTTGTATCCACGTCCATTCGTAGAATACGACTTTCAGGAAAAAGAGCTTTGAGTTCTTCTTCTACTTTTTGAGTTCCTGTTCCGTAATAACGAATTTTATCTCCACCGCAATTCGGACAATGGTACGGTATTCGTTCTTCATGACCACAATAATGACATTTCATCGTTTTCGTATCCATGTGTAGCGTCAATGAAATATCACAGTTTGGACAAGGTAGGACATAGCCACAATCTCGACACATCACAAACGAAGAATAGCCTCGACGATTTAGTAGTAACACACTTTGTTCCTTTTTAGCTAAGCGGTCTTGGATTTTTTCTTGAAGGGCTAAAGAAAAGGATGAGGTATTTTTATTTTGAATTTCTTCACGCATATCCACAATATCGATTGTCGGTAATGTGGCAGTTTGATTGGCCCTTCGGGATAATACTAATCGTTCATACACATTTTTCTGAGCTCGTGCCCGTGTTTCCAATGAGGGCGTAGCACTTCCCAAAACAACTGGACAATGATGGTATTCACCACGCCAAATCGCTAAATCACGCGCATGATAACGCGGTGTTTCTTCTTGCTTGTAACTGGCTTCGTGTTCTTCATCAATAATCACAACACCAAGATTTTCTAAAGGAGCAAAGATAGCAGAACGTACACCTACCACGACTTGCGCTTCACCACGTTCGATTTTACGCCATTCATCATACTTTTCCCCTTGAGATAAAGCACTATGCATGACTGCAACCTGCTCACCGAAACGACTCTTGAAACGATGAACCATCTGTGGCGTTAATGAAATTTCCGGCACTAACATCATGGCGGTTTTTCCTTGATTCAATACTTCAGCAATCACTTGAAGATAGACTTCGGTTTTTCCGCTACCAGTGATGCCTTCTAATAAATACGTTTGACTTATATCTTGATTCATTGATCCTAGGATTTTATCTACTGCGTTTTGCTGCTCATCATTTAAAGCAAGTGCTGTAGTTTTTTCAAATGTATGATCCGCAAATGGGTCGCGATAAGCTTCGGCTTCAATAAACGTCAACCATTGCCTGTTCGCTCCGTCATTTAATACGGCTGTACTAAAACCTAACCCTTTCATCTCTTTGACAGTGGTCATTTGTTCTGAACCTAATTGCTGTAAATAGTTGAGCAATTGTTCTTTTTTCTGTGACCCTTTTCTAAGTTCAAGCCGCGCTTCTTCTAATTGTTCAAAGTTTTTCAGCGCTTGAATATAGCGAATCATTTTCACTTTATTTCTGGTATTCACTTCGTAACGAATATCGACTTTTTGTTGCTTTCTAAGCTGCATCAATTGAGGTAAAATATTGCGAGACAACGCATCTTCCCAGGATATTTCATCCAATCCATAGAATAACTCATCTTGTATATTTCCTTCTAGTTCGTCCGTTAAGTATATGTATTTACTATAATCTGCACGCATCACGCTAGGAAGCATTGTTTGTAAGCAAGTGATTTTAAAGGCAAATGTTTTTTCCTTCATGTAGTCAGCTAATTCCAGTAGTTCATTGTTGAGCACTGGTTTTAAATCTAAAACAGAAAGAATTTCCTTCCATTCAAACTTTTGTGCTGCTATCACTTCGTCAGAGACTTCTTCTATTGCTAAAACAAACCCTTGCAGATGCCGATTCCCATTTCCAAAAGGGACTTCTACCCGCATTCCAACCGTTAATTGTTGTTCTAAGTTAAAAGGAATCAAATAAGTAAACGGTTGATCTGTCTGCATCGTTGGTACATCAACAATGACTTGTGCCGCTTTTCTCATAAACATTCCTCCAATCTATCATTATAATACTGATTCTCTGTCAGAGCTAAACAGATTCGTTCAGCTTTTCTTTGATCTAGCTTATCGAATCAGCTCTTCGGAAAAAAGATGAAAGTTGCTAATGCCACACTACGGCACAATCAGCTTTCCCTATTTTTCTGTCAGAGCTAAACAGATTCGTTCAGCTTTTCTTTGCCTATTGTACTAAAGAATCACGCATTTGTCTTGTTCCTCTGATTTCTGTTACTGAAAATTTAAGTAAGCAATCATGGTTTATTTTTGAAACATATAAAAACTGAGATGAAAACTTTTTATGGTTTCATCCCAGTTTCTGCTATCTTATAGACTTTTTTCTTCGCGGATACGATTTTCAAGTTCCTTTTGCTCTTGTTCATGTCTCATTTTTTGCTCTTCTTTAGCCATACGCATTCTTTCACGTTTTTCTTCTGGACGAGGATCATTGATTACTGTTGCAGCATCGATTTCTTCTAGTGCTTGACCTACGCTTTTCACAGATTCAAAACTTTCTAATGTTGGTTGCGCCCCTTCATCTAGTTCATGAGCACGTTTGCTTGCTAGGATCACAAGTGAATATTTTGATGGTACTTCTTTCAATAATGAGTCAATAGATGGTTTTAGCATCATAAGGCTACATCTCCTTCAACATTTTAATATATTTACCAATTACTCGATCAACGCGAAAATGTTCACTCGCGATAATTTCTTTGATTCGTTTCACTGCCAACGGTACTTCGTCATTCACTACAGCATAATCATATAATGCCATCATTTCGATTTCTTCGCGAGCCACACGCATTCTTTCTTCAATAACATCATGAGCATCGGTCCCACGACCAACGATTCTTGATTTTAACTCCGATAGATCTGGCGGTGTTAGAAAAATAAATACTCCATCAGGCACTTGCTCTTTGACTTGTTCGGCACCTTGGACTTCGATTTCTAAAAAGACATCTTTTCCTTTATCAAGCGTTTGATTAACATAAGAAAGTGGCGTTCCATAATAATTCCCTACATACTGAGCATACTCTAGCATTTCACCAGCTTCAATCATTGCTTCAAATTCTTCTTTTGTGCGGAAATAGTAATCTACTCCTTCTACTTCCCCTTCCCGCATTTTACGGGTAGTCATAGAAATTGAGTACTGAAAATCATTCTCTTCACTATCAAAAATTGCTTTTCGCACTGTTCCCTTACCAACTCCAGAAGGACCCGATAGTACAATTAATAATCCACGCTCTGACATGATGACTTCCTTTCATAAAAAGCTGAACAGGCTTATTAGCCTTAGCAGAAAAACATAAAAATAAGAGTGGTGTTCTTTGTCACAATTATTTTTTATCTTCTTGCCGAGTTGCTAGCCTGTAAAGCTGACAATTTAAAAGCTGAACAAGCATATTTGCTTACACAACTATATTTTAATAAAGTATTAGTTCTATAATGCACTTTTTTTCAGTAATTTTCAAGACTTTACCACATAATATTTTCGAAAAAGACAGATCCTGTTTTAATTCTAACATCTAGCAAACTAATCTTGTATTTAAAAACATAAACTTTTGGCTCTTTACAATGAAATTCTCAAAAAAAGTGTACAACATACCCATTTTTCAAGTAGAATGAGGTTATTACTCATTTTCACAATAAAATAACTAACCTGTTTAATTAAGTGAAAGTATTAAAAATGAAGGGATTTAAATTTATGTTCACAAAAAAAACACTTTTTAAAACGACTAGTTGCTTTTTACTGATTGCTTTTGTCTTACTCGGAAGTTTTACTCAAAAAAGTTATGCAGAAGAAAATTTAATGGATTTTGCTGAAAAGTCAGGTTTTCCAGTCAAAGAAAATTATCGGCCCAAGGCTTCGATCGTAATTGATGCTGATTCAGGTCAGATTCTATGGGAAGATCAACCTGATTTATCTTGGAGCCCGGCAAGTATTGCTAAAGTCATGACCATGTACTTGGCCTTTGAAGCAATGGAGCAAGGTAAATTTGATTTAGATACAACAGTCACTGCTACCCAAAAATATGTCGACATTTCTCAACTCTATGCATTAAGCAACAATAAGATTTCCTTAGGTGTTGACTATCCTGTTCGAGATTTGTTTTCAATGGTTGCTGTTCCTTCTTCAAATGTTGCCACATTAATGTTAGCTAATTTAGTTTCTGATAATGATGAAGCTGGTTTTATCCGCAAAATGAATGAAAAAGCAGCAGAGTTAGGTATGACAAATACAACTTATTTCAATTGTAGTGGAGCCCAAATCAGTGCTTTTGACGGATTATACCAAGCAGAAGGAATCGATCCTAATGGCGATAATAAGTCAACAGCGAGAGACTTAGCGGTTTTAACCTACAATTTACTCAAAAAATACCCTGATGTATTACAATTCACTAATAAACCTGTCGTTACCACGATGGAAAACACGCCTTATGCTGAAACTTTTGAGACCTATAATTACTCATTACCTGGCGCAAAATATGGGTATGAGGGGGTAGATGGATTAAAAACTGGATCAAGTCCAACTGGCGGTTTCAATTATATTGCCACAGCCAAAAAAGGAAATATTCGTCTGATTGAAGTTGTTTTAGGCGTAGGTGATTGGTCAGATCAAGACGGAGAATATGAACGACATATAGCTGGTAACGCAATTTTAGATCATGCCTTCTCTACCTATGAATATAAAAAATTGTTACCTAAAGGTCCAAACAAAATCAACAAAAAAGAAATCAACCTAGAACAAGATTTTTACGGCTTTGTAAAAAAAGATACCCCGCCTAGTTTTAAATTAGCTGACGGGCAATTGTCTTTAACGAATACTTATGGCCCAGTTTCACCTAAGATCCCTGCTCAAAGTGTTTCTTATCAAGAAGTAACGTCACAAGCTACCAATAACTCTTCTACTACACATAAAAAAAAGAATGTCCCCCAGTCTTCAATAACTAAAATAGCGGGATATAAATACTTGATCAGCATTCTATTAGCTGCCTTAGGGTTGCTACTATTTATTTTTTCAAGAGTATTTAGAAAACGAATCGCTGGCGTTAGAAGAGGCAGCCGAAAAAAGGCCACTCCTATGACACGATTATTATTTATTAGCGGAACACTTTTACTTCTTTCAGCGATTGGCATACTTCTCTTTTTATAAAAATATAAGAGAATAGGGCAAAAGCGGTTGTTCATATTTTAAGGGACTGAGACATAACTCGTCGAGTTATATCTCAGTCCCTTTTTACTGTAGTGTTTCTTAAAATCCCATATTCGATAAAGTATTCACAACACCCATAATCTCATCATGACGTTTGATTTTTTTATCCACAGGTCCATCCACTTCTTCAACGTCTACACGAACAACAAAACGACGGTTCAGTGTCACAAACGCCTCTTCGTTCACACGAATATTTAAAGTATCCTTTGTAAATGAAACACATGCGTCTTCCCAGACATCAAATGGGTGTTTATCCGAAATAACTTCTCTTTTTACTACGGACTTCCCGCTTAGTTCATGAAACGTTACATCATAATAGTTTGACATAAAAATCCACCTCTTTACTTTCTTCTCTTTAATTATAGCTTTAAATACTAGAAGCACAAATTATTTTCTATTATTCGACATTTTGAATTTGCTCTCGAATTTTTTCAAGGATCGTTTTCATCTGAACAACGATATTTTTGATTTCAATTGAGCTTGATTTAGAACCAATCGTGTTAACTTCACGATTCATCTCTTGAATCAAAAAATCTAACTCTCGACCAACTGGTTCTATCTGGATTAATAATTCCTGCAGCTTATCCACATGAATAGCTAATCGATCTAACTCTTCGTGAATGTCGCCTTTTTCCAGCAGAATCGCCATCTCAGTCAACAAACGATTTTCATCGACTTGACCACCCAACCAATCATTTAGCTTTGTTTCAAATTTTTCCCGATATTCTTTTTCGTAAATCGCAACAAAACCAGTTAATGCATTCACTAAATCAGTAAAATCTTGACTATAGGTGGTCAATACTTGTTGAATTTTTTGACCCTCTTGCAGACGACTAGCATCGATTCGTTCAACCGCCTTTTCCACAGATTCTAAAACTAACTTGCCGAAAGTTTCGTCTGCTTCCTGCTTTTCTGTGACTTCAACATAATCCGAATTATTGAGCAGTTGATTAATGTTTTGTGCAGGATCAAATTCCGCTTGGGGATACGTCGCTATTAATTCTTGCTTAACTTCTCCCAATAATTGATGAATTAAATCCCAATGTACCAATACTTCTTTATTACCACTACCAGTTTGTTTGATATTAATATACGCTTCGATTCGCCCACGTTGTAATGTTTCTTTCATTAACTGGCGAATAGCCATTTCATGAGGATTGACCTCTTTTGGCATCCGTAATTGGATATCTAAAAAGCGCTGATTCACGCTTTTGATTTCTACATCGATTTGATACGTGTCATTTAAAAATGTTTCTTTTCCAAAACCGGTCATACTTTTCATTGACAGGGTGTCCTTTCTACATTGATTTTATTGCTTTAGATAAGATTTCAAATTCTTCATTTGTTAATGTAATACCCTTACCCATTTTTTCATGGTCGGCAGACCAGTCTCTCAAATCAAACTTTGGCGGACGTCCATTCCAACTGACTAAATTGAACTCTTTACGCCAGCCTCTTCCGTTATCTGATAGTATCGCAATTTCTTCTACGATTTCATATGAAAATTCTTGTGCCATTATTAATCCTCTCCTCGTTGTATAAATTCTTTCATTAAAATTTGTAATACTTGAACAGGTAATTTGTCCAATAAAAAAACCAGACGCTGTGTTTTTTCTTTTTTATCTACATTCAGTAAATTGCTCATTAATGATAACTGTTGTTTATCAGAAAGTAAAAAGTAATCTTCATAGTATCTCATCAACCACTCCTGAACAGAAATCATTCCAGCACTCCCCGTAACGTCGGTCTTCATTTCACTTTGTTGTAGAAGTTCTACTACTTCTTGGATCGTATATAACTTGGAAGCAGAAATTTCCTGTCCCTTTGCTAATAACTCCACTAAAACCAATCCAATATTTTCAGTATACACCCTGTCTTTATAAACTTTACGCAATTTTTTACAGATTTTATTTTGTTGCGCGATAGAATCCCATAATTTTATTTTATAAGTATCATTGATATAGGTAAAAAAGGATTGTTGAAACACTTCTGAGCTATTTATCGTTTCATCAAATGTGTACCAGTATCCAAGATATTTCCCACTAATAGCCTTCATTGTCTCCAAATACCCTAATTGAATATTTTTTGTTGAGCGAGCACCGTCAAATAAAAGAACAGCTCCCATTGACCACGGCGTCTGTAAAGTTAGGCGACTTACAGTTGTAGGGATTTTGACTGGTTTTGTGATTCCTGGACCTTTCACATCTACAATGACGCATTCAGTCGCACCCTTTTGCAGCGCAATGTCAACAGGAATATTGTTTCGATAACCGCCATCAACATAGTATTTATCTGCAATTTTCGTTGCTGCCATTGCAGGAAAGAAGGATGCTGAAGCAAGTAACCAACTCTGCCATTGGTTCCTCTGACACTCATTGAAATGAATATTTTTTTCCTGCATATTCGGCAATTCAGTCGTCACCAAATAAAAATCTGTAGTAATCTGCTGCATTTTTTCTTGTGAAAATGTGTCATTGATTAATTTTTGAAGCGGCTTTGTAGATACACCGTTTGACTGGATTGCACTTAACGTGAAAGAACCAATCTGGCTCATCATTCCTCCCAAAGTATCGTTGGGTGCTACAGCTGTTGGAAAAGATAGGATTTGCTGCGTATCGATTTTTTCCCACATATTTTTAGCCGCTTCAAAATCATTTTGTAAAATCAGTGCCCCATTCAACGCACCAACGGATGTGCCAGTAATAACTTTAATTGGAACAGTCAATTCTTGCAAGGCTTGCCACACCCCAATCTGATAAGCTCCTCTTGCACCACCGCCACCTAAGATTAATCCAGTATGGTATGTTAGTTTTTTGACTACTGTTTTATTATTTTCCACCAAATATCCATGTTTCACAAATACTTCTTGTAAATGCAGGGTAAGCGATCGTGGAAAACGAACAATAACTTCCGCTTGAAATGTTTGTTTATAAAATCGATCAATGGCCAAAAAAATCGATGACCAGCCAAATTGAACCGTTTCAGGGATCAATAAATTCGTTATTTCTCCTGCTTCAACTATCATAAATAAGAATGGGTTCTTCCCTTGATAAATGACATGTGCTGTTCCGCTATTATCCCGTACTCTTTTACTAAATACTCGCCTTGCCAAAGTATGGGTATCATAAAAAGGTAGTAACTGAACACTTTTAGCTAATCGCTCAGTAAAGTTCGGCCATTCTGAAGCAACCATTTGTTCACTTCTCATTACAAACACCTCCATCGTTTAAAGTATACCAAAATTATCTAAAAATTACTTTTTATTAAAAATAGTTAAAAAAGATACATTTCCACTCGCTTTTCCCGTAAAATAAAATTGTTAGACTTTTTATAGAAATACATAGAAGTTGGTAGAAAAAAGGAGAATATTATGGGAATAATAGGGATTGATTTAGGAACATCAAATAGTTTAGCCTCGTTTTGGGATGGTGAATCTTTTCAATTGATCAACAATCAATTTGGTCAGATTCTGACGCCATCAATTGTTGGTGTCGATGATAATGGTGATATTTTAATTGGTGCAATCGCTAAAGAACGGCTAATCAGTCACCCTCAGTTGACGGCAGCGACTTTTAAACGATTTATGGGAACCGATAAAAAATATGACTTAGGCGGACATTCATTCACACCAGTCGAACTTTCCTCTTTAGTGCTACGTAGCTTAAAAGAAGATGCCGAAATGTTTTTGAAGCGCCCTTGTAACGAAGTTGTGATCAGTGTACCTGCTTATTTTAACAATACCCAAAGAGAAGCGACTGTAGAAGCCGCTAAGCTAGCTGGATTAACGGTACAAAACCTCATCAGCGAGCCTACAGCTGCTGCGATGGCTTATGGGTTTCATAAAGAAGCTGATCAATCGATTTTAGTTGTAGATTTAGGTGGTGGAACATTTGATGTCTCTTTATTAGAGATGTTTGATGGGGTAATGCAAGTAGAAGCTATTTCTGGCGACAATCATTTAGGAGGTGAAGATTTCACTCATGTGATCGTTAGAGACTGCTTAAGTGTTCTCAATTTGAGCGGCACTGTTTTATCTGCCACCACACAATCCGTTTTATATCAAAAAGCTGAGTTATTAAAGTACACACTGACAATAAAGGAATCCAGTTCATTTGAGTTTGAATGGGAAGGTAATCTGTATTCTTATCAATTATCGCAAACACGCTATAAAGAGCTTTGTGAGCCTCTATTAGCGAAAATGAGGCAACCGATCGGACGTGTTTTAAATGATGGTCAGATCAGCATAAAAGAAATCGATCAGGTGATTTTAATTGGTGGTGCTACAAAAAATCCAATTGTTCGGAACTATTTTGCTCGTTTGCTAAAAACCATACCCTATACACAAATTAATCCAGATGAGGCAGTCGGTCATGGCGCTGGCATCCAAGCTGCTTTGAAGCAGGATCGTTCTATGGTCAACGAGATGATTCTAACGGATGTATGTGCGCATACTTTAGGAGTTGATTCTGTTAGCCAAACAAGTACAGGTTACATCGACGGTGTTTTTTCTCCCATCATTGAACGTAATACCACGATTCCTGTTAGTAAAATGAAAACTTTTTATACACTAAGAGATAACCAAGAACATGTTACTTTTGCTATCTATCAAGGGGAAAATCCGATGGCCAAAGATAACTTAAAAATCGGTGAATTGGAGATAAAAATTTCAAAAGGACCTGAAAATACGCCCATTGATTGTCGCTTTACATATGACTCTAACGGGCTTTTAGAAGTTATTGTCACTGATACAAGTGGTCGATCTAAGCAGCTGATTATTGAAAGTTCTCCTGGTAAATTGAGCTCAAAACAAATGCAGGAAAGTTTAGCAAAGTTAGAAGCATTAAAAGTCCATCCGCGAGATCGTGCTGAAAATCGTTTACTACTTGCTCGTTTAGAAAGACTGTATGCGGAAACAACTGGTTTACAGCGTGAACAAGTCCAAGCACTACTGTTTCATTTTAGAAGCGTATTGGAAAAACAGGAAGAAATTTTAACAAAGCGGACAGCTGCTGAATTAACACAACAACTAGAGGAACTTGAAAAAGGGTTATGGTTATGAATCCTTGGGAGATCTTGGAGATTGCTCCGACTTCTGATAAAAAAACAATCAAGCGGGCCTATGCTGCAAAGTTGAAAACAATAATTCCTGACGAACAGACAGAAGAGTTTCAGCACTTAAAAACAGCATTTGATTTAGCGTTGACTTTATCAAAAAACGGTAGTTTAATAGAAGATGATATTTTTACTTCGATCGATGTATCGACTGAAATGGTTGAAGGACTTGCCCAAGATACTAATGATTATTCCCAACATCATGAACATCAGGCTCTCACAGCTTTCCAGTCGCTAGACGCCTTTTCTAACCAGCTACAACAAATAGTTGATGATGAAGATTACTTTGAAAAATTATCTATCTGGAAAGAATTGGTAGCATCGATCAACAGTTGGTCTATTGATGAATACATGCAAAACACCTATATGATTCAATTATTTTTAGTGGAGAATTATCCATGCTTGGCTAAAGAAATCATTCATTTTTTATTTCAGACATTCAACTTAACGGAACTAACAAATCATATCGGTCAAGAACGCTTTGTTTCAGCCAACTTTCTTGAGTTGAAAAAAGTTATCTATAACGTTCCGCCCTTCTCGTTCAAAATAGCAGAAAACATTCCTAGAAATTTGAGAAGAAAGTATTTTCACTTACGCTATGAGATCTATCAGATAATTAGTAATAAACAGAGCTATATAACGAATGTTGAAGAGAAAATTAGAGAATGTGCTGAAATTTTTTCTGAGGATAGTGAGCTTTGGAATCTACAACTACTTGATTTGTTGGATAAAACGAATGGCTTGTTAGAAAATGAAGACGAGAAAAAGCAGTATAAATCCTTGCTGAATCAAACAAAGACAATGAATAACACCTCAACAACTCATTTTTTAAATAGATATTTCATGTTACTGATTGAAACGCAAACAGATGATACAATTTTTAATTGGAATAAAGAACAGTTGACCATACCAGAAGAATTATTTCTTCTTATTCTCGGTTGTATTTTCTTTAAAAAGAATCAGTTTGTCTCTGCCTTCAATCTTTGGAAACAACTGAATATTTCTAGAAAAATCGCCTTACAAAAACAATTTAAAATAATCTTCCCTTATTTATCTAAAGATCAAAAAAAAGAGTATCGGTCGATTGAAAAAGAAGTTCGAAGAGTCTTAGAACCTAAAACAGAAATGGCAGTATCATTTAAACAAGGCTTTATAATTTTGTTTTGCAGCTTGATCGTTCTGTTACTTATGCTCAAAATGCCCTCTATCCCTCAGACTCCTAGAAGAACTGGTCGAACGCCAGCAGAGCTTATCGCAGCCTATAAAGCACAACAGTCAAACCAGCAAAGAACAAAAGAAGACGAATCAAATGAAGAGCCCGAACTTGAGCTTTATGGTGATACTTTAGAAGAACGTTTTGTTCATTACTTTTATGCTTCTAATGATCCTAAGGGTAAACAATTATTTATCGATAAAAATGTCTATGACATCCAATTAAAAAAACTATTAACATATTACGTAGAACAAAATACACATAAATATAGTAATAGTTCTGGTTTCAAGTTTAAATCAAATACAGTAAGTGACCCTAAAAGTAAAAAAACGGCAGTCTATTATGGAGAAGAGCTGTTGTGCATTCTGGAATCAGGCGAGTTTCAATTTACCCTTGCAAACGTCTATGGAAACCAATGGCATCTACTTTCAGATATCAAATTTCAACAATTACTGAACGAGATAGAGATTAATCCAGAAAGTTCTACAAACACTTTTCTAAAAAAATTCCTATTTTCTGACAACAAACAACAAAATCTGTTAGAATACACTGACTACCTTTCAGAAAATATGAAAATCGTTTTAGAGAACAACGTAAATGAACCCATTTCTGAAAACTTACAAAAGGGATTTCTCTACCTTGTACAGCAACCTAAAATAAAATTTATTGTCTCCGACCAAAATCAAGAAAATGAAGAAAAACTGATTCTCACTTTCGATGAACAAGGAAGATTAGATCACGTTTTCGGACCTCGTTGGGAAGAAGTCGATGAAGAAATGATTCATTACTCTAACAGAGAAGCTTTTAAAAATATTCCTACTTTATTAGAAGAACCTGATTAATTACAAAGGATGTTTATATGAAGAAAAGAAACGTTTTACTGAAAATATGCTCGCTAATATTGTTTTTAGGCTATTTTTCTGGCCTATTCACAGCCTCAAATGCCTATGCCGAAGAAGATATCCTAACAATCACACAAAATGCAGGCTATCAAACAAATGAGTTTTATAAGCCTAAAGCATCGATCGTTATCGAAGCCCAAACTGGTCAAGTCCTTTGGGAAGACAATCCTGATTTAAAATGGAATCCTGCAAGTATCGCTAAACTGATGTCTGTCTATCTTGTTTTCGAGGCAATGGAACAAGGAAAATTCACTTTAGATACGACAGTTAAAGCAACAGATAATGATCAAGCTATTTCACAGATTTATGAATTAAGTAATAATTCGATCGTTTCTGGTGTAGATTACCCTGTTCGAGATTTGCTGTATGCAACACTTGTTCAATCATCAAATGTCGCAACGGTGATGTTGGCCAATCTAGTGACCGCAAATGATGAAGCAAAATTTATCCATATGATGAACGATAAAGCAAAAGAACTTGGTATGACTAATTCAACATTTTATAATTGCAGTGGTGCCGAAACAGGAGCTTTCAACGGTTATTACAAACCTGAAGGAATCGACCAAAATGCAGATAACGTGACTACTGCTCGAGATTTAGCTATTTTATCTTATTATTTATTAAACAATTATCCAGATACAGTGACTTTTACAAGTCCAATTCAAATCACGATCATGGAAAATACGCCTTATGCTGAAGTTTTAGAAAACCATAATTATTCATTACCAGGTCTCGCTTACGGTTATGAAGGTGCGGACGGCTTAAAAACAGGATCAAGCCCAACTGGCGGTTTTAATTACGCAGCAACGGCTAAGCGAGAAAACACTCGTTTGATTGAAATTGTCTTAGGCGTTGGTGACTGGGAGGATCAAGAAGGAGAATTACAGCGTCATGCTTTTGGTAATGCAATTTTTGATCGAGCGTTTACTACTTATGAATATAAAAAACTTCTTTCTAAGGGAAACAACACGGTTAACCAAGAAGAAATTATTTTAGAACAAGATTTTTATGGCGTGCTTCAACGAAATACTGAACCCGTTTTTAAATTATCTGCTGATAATTTAACCGTTGATAATGGACTGACCTCCGTATCCCCAACAATCAAGGCACCTAGTTCCAACTTTAAATATGCTAAGAAATTAAAAGCATTGCAACATTCAACTCTTTTGCAAAAGGTAAAGAACAAAAACGGCTTATCTACCTTTTTTGTTAATGGCTTGCTGATTATTCTAGGTCTCTTATTTATGTCTCTAGCAAAACTATTTAGAAAAGAACCTACTGAAACTAGTAGCTCTAAAAATTTCAGCCCTATATTTGCTTTAGGTATCCTGTTTATTCTTGCAGGAATCGTTTTAAGTGTCTATACAGTGGTCGTCGGCCCTTGGATTTAATATGGTTAGAAAAAAAAGAACAGTCACTCAATGAGTCTCCTCATTGAATGACTGTTTTTTACTAATTCAAATAAAAATAGCGAAGGATCTCTCCTTCACTATGTTTTATTTTTCTTTACCAACATGACTTGGCAAAGAATATACTTTTATAAGTTTCACACAAATTTGGGTAAGAAAGTTAAGAATTAGTTATTAATTATTAGTTATTAGTTATCAGGGAATTATTTATTTTTCTTTAGTTGTTTGATTTCTTTTTCGATTTGATCGATTTGTTTACCTAATGCTTTTTGTTCATTTTTATCACGTGATACTTTTTTCTTGTTGATCAATTCTTGTTTTTCTTGGATCAATGCATTGATTTTAGCTGTATTGTCTTCAACTGGTGTAGATGGAGCAGTTGTATTTCCAGTCGAACCACCTGTTGTACCATTTTTCAACGCTTGGATCTCACGTTCAATTTCGCCGATACGGATACCTAATGCTTTTTGTTCTTGTGGATCACGGCTTACTTTTTTCTTGTTGATTACTTCTTGTTTTTCTTGGATCAATGCATTGATTTTTGATGCTGTATCTTCACCTGGTGTTGCTGGTGTTGTTGTACTCCCTGTTGAACCACTTGTTGCGCCATTTTTCAATGCTTGGATTTCACGTTCGATTTCACCGATACGGATACCTAATGCTTTTTGCTCTTGCCAGTTTGTACTAACTTTTTTCTTGTTGATTAATTCTTGTTTTTCTTGGATCAACGCATTGATTTTTGATGCTGTATCTTCACCTGGTGCTACTGGTGTTGTTGTATTTCCAGTTGAACCACTTGTTGAACCGCCTTTTTTCAATGCTTGGATTTCACGTTCGATTTCGCCGATACGGATACCTAATGCTTTTTGTTCTTGTGAATCACGGCTTACTTTTTTCTTGTTAATCAATTCTTGTTTTTCTTGGATCAATGCATTGATTTTTGCAGTGTTATCTACAAGTTGCGCTGAGGTTGCATGCGCTTGAGTCGCTGTTGCTAAAAACCCTGTTCCTCCGATTGATAAAGCTAAACCAGCAACTACTGCACCTTTTACAAATTTGTTCATTATAAATTCCTCCAATTAATTTTTTGTTCGAATACTACTGTTCATATAATAATAGTTCCGATACACAGATTATACCCACAGTTTTAAAAAAAGTAAACTATTATTTTATAAACAGTAGTATCAAAATTTTTTGAAAGTATCGAAAAAAATGAAAAAAGCTTATATATCAATGTTTACAGCACTTATTTTTCTAAGAAAATATTTTTTATAAAATAAAAAAACTAGCTCTTTTACTTGAAATCAAGTAAAAAAACTAGTTTTTCATTATGAATCACTTTAAATAATCGTTACATTGAACCTTTAAAAACACTTGCATTTTTTACAAAATAATCGACTCCTGAATAAATTGTAAATAATAAGCAGATGTATAACATGATTTGATCTAATGGAAAACCGATTGCTGCAAATGGAATATTATTGATAAATAATAATATAATCGCAACCATCTGTGTTGCTGTTTTTACTTTCCCCGGCCAAGCAGCAGCCATCACTTCTCCACCTTCAACTAACAACAAACGCAACCCAGTAACGGCTAGCTCTCTACAAACAATGATCGCTACTACCCAGGTAGGTACTTTTTGTTGTCCTACTAAAACGATAAATGCAGTCATTACTAGCATTTTATCTGCTAATGGATCAGCAAATTTCCCAAAATTGGTAACTAACCCTCGCGCTCTGGCGATTTTTCCATCTAACCAATCGGTGATACTCGCTACCGCAAAGATGATTGCTCCAACTAATTGAGTAACTGCTAATGATGTTCCCGCTACGGTGATCGTTCCCCAATCCATAGGAATACTGACAATAGCGATAAAAATTGGAATCATAAATATTCTAATAACTGTTAATTTATTTGGTAAGTTCAATGCTTGTTTCCCCTCTCTTTTCTTCCTTATTTTACGTTATCTCATAGAAGGTGTCACGGAATAAGACACATTTTTATTCTAAAGCGAGCCATTTGGATCACACTCTCAATAAATGAGCGAGAAAAATCCTTACAATGGTTTGTCATCCATCGCAAATTTTTCTCGCCCATCTTTCATATGAACAATTCATTTTTCTTATTGCGGTTGTTGAGACTGTTGTGACTGCTTTGGTTGTTGCGTTTGTGCGTAGGATAAATTCATATTGATATTTCTTGGTCCAATTCCCGCATTATTCGGATTAAACTCTGCTTTTTGACCATCTAATTTGAATTCCATGTACTCCGATGCACCCAAACTGATAACCACTTGAGCTGTTCCTGCCGGTACTTCAACAGATTTTGGCTGCCCCGGTTGAATTGTCTCTTGGTAAAAGTAACCATTGTCATTGTTAGCTGCTGTTGCAATATACACACCGACCCAACAAGGTCCTGTCACTGCACTAAATTCTAATTTGGCTGGCGATGCGACATTAACAGCACTCATGTTTACTGTCACGCCTGATTCACTATCGAATTTTACCTCTGTTGGTGCTTTTGGTTCTGACGAAGAGCTAGTCGAAGCAGGTGTACTACTTGATACTGGTGCTTGACTCGACTCAGAACTTGATGTGTCATCAGTTTCTCTAATGATCTCAGAAGCAGGTGGTTTAATCATCGGTGTTGCCTGACGATCTTGCCATGTAATGTAAAAAACGACGATTGCGATCGCTAAACCAATCAAAGAAAAAATAATAGCAGGTAAACTGCGCATAAAGCGTTTAGTTGGGCTATATTCATCGTACATCTGCGTCCGTGATTCATCTAACGTTTCATATTGAATTGCTGTTTCTATGTCTTCTGGCTCGTCTATCCCATCATAAATCTCGACTAGTTCATTACCGTCTAAGCCAACTGCACTTGCGTATTGACGAATAAACGCACGCACATAAAAAGTTCCCGGCATGGAATCAAAATCATTTTCTTCAATTGCTATCAGATAGCGTTTTTGTGTTTTAGTTATTTGCTGCAATTCATCTAATGTCATGTTTTGTTGCAGTCGTGCATCTCTTAATTTTTTTCCTATATTCACGCTGGCCACTCGTCCATCTTCTCCAGTCTCTCTAATTTATCAGTCTTGCCTAAATCGATTAGGCGATTTTTCAGTCGTGCAGCTTTTTTGTAAATAAGATAAAATACCTCTGAATAGATCCTTATCCAACTGCTCTATTGTCTAGCATAAAGTTTGTGTTCATTTTATGTAAAGCTCTTGAGTCAAAATAGCTCAATTTGTTTGAATTAACTAATTAAATAGTTGGACGCTTCTTTTCATCCAACTATATCTAAGGATAACATAAAAAAATACTGATGAGGATAACATTTTTGAAAGTTTTTGACTAAATATCGGACTTTTTTTAATTCATACAATTATCACTTTGAATAAGCACGTTTCTTCTGCAATAGCTGATGATTCTTCCCGTTTCTAAGAAAAATCATCAGCACAGAAAAATAAATCACAGCTGTACTATTCGTTTCTAACTAGTTGTTATTTTTTAGGATACATATAAAAACGGCTTAATCCAGCTTTGTTGATAAATGTTTGTGCAAGTTCTTTTATATCCGTTAGTTGAACACTTTCAATCACTTCTGGTGTATCAAATAATGTCGTTTCTCCGTAAAGGGATTGTGAAAACTGATTTGCGATATACTCCAATGAATTTAATGATTGGAAATACTTCCCAATCATTTTTTTCTTCAATAATGATAAGTTTTTAGCAGTTATTTCAGAACTTTCATCTGCGGTTAGAAGGATTTCCTCGATACGATCAGCCAATTGTTCTGGCTTATCACTATCTCCACCGAAATCTGCAAAGTGGAAGCTACGGTCTAAATTAAATTCATAGCCAAAACTATCATCTAGTAAACCTTCATTGTATAAATTCAAGTAATTTTGCGATGTATTGCCAAATAATAATTGAAACAGCAGATTTGCCGTTGTTTTATATTTAAGTAACTCTTTCCCATCCGTAGGCACTTCATCTAACCCCTTCAATCCAACAATGACTTTGGAGCGACTGATAGCCATTTCAATAGAGCTCTCTTTTACAATGTCTGCTGCGGTTTCTTTAGGAAAATGGCGTTGGATCGGTGGTACTTTTGCGAAGTTTTTGGCAGACTGATTGTTACGGATAAAAGCCATCATTTCTTCTGGATCCATTTTTCCAACTACAAATAATGTCATATTGCTTGGGTGGTAAAAGGTGTTGTAACACGTATACAGATCTTCCGCAGTAATTTCATCAATACTTTCTACCGTTCCTGCAATATCAATATGCAGAGGGTGCTTCGGATAAAGATTGCTCAATGTACCAAAAAACAAGCGCCAGTTAGAATCGTCTAAATACATTTGGATCTCTTGACCGATAATGCCTTTTTCTTTATCAACAGTTTCTTTTGTAAAATAGGGTTCTTGAACAAAATTCAATAAAGTTTCCAAGTTCTTCTCTACTTGATCTGTGGTTGAGAACAAGTAACTGGTTTTGGTAAAACTTGTAAATGCATTAGCGGAAGCGCCTTGGCGACCGAATTGTTGGAATACATCGCCATCTTCTTTCTCAAACATCTTATGTTCTAAAAAGTGAGCGATCCCATCTGGTACTTTTACAAAGTCCGTTTTGCCGATTGGTATAAATTCATTGTCGATCGAGCCATAGTTCGTCGTAAACAAGCCATAGGTTTTGTTGTACTCTTTTTTAGGCAATAAATAAACAGTTAAGCCATTGTCCAAAACTTCTGTATAGAGAACTTCATTGATTTGCGGATATTCTTTTTTATTCATCGATTTTTTCTCCTTCCAAAAAGAAAATGGCTTGTAGCTGCACCAATTTGGCAACTCGCTGAACATCAGCCAGTGTGACTGCTTCCATCCGACGAATCCACTCGTCATCTTTTAAGCGAAGGTGAGGAATTAAATCATTCAGATATTCATTTTCTAAAACAGCGCCTGCATTGTCTAAAGAAAGTAAATATTGATTTTTTAACATAGCTTTAGTTTGTTCGATCTCTAAATCCGTTACGTTTCCTTGTCGAATATTTTCTAGTTCTACTGAAATCAAGCGCAAAACTTGATTGCGATTTTTGCCATCTATTCCAGTCTGAACACTTAGGAACCCTCGGAACGTATCAATACTGCTAGAGGCATAATAGGCTAAATTTTCTTTCTCCCGAACATTCATAAATAGTTTAGAATGCGGGAATCCACCAAATACACCATTAAAAATCTGCAATGCAAAATAGTTTTCATCACCATAATAGACATCTGTATGGTAACCTAAATTCAATTTTGACTGTGCCAATGTTTCTTGTTCAGAACGTTCTTCAATCACATTTCTAGACGGTTGTGTATAAAAGATATCTGCAATTCCAGACACACGATCTTCAAACGGTAATTTACTAAACAGCGATGTGACTTCAGCCTCATCCACATCCCCAAGGACAAAAATATCGACTTGGTCTTCTCGTAACATTTGTTGATGGTACGCCGCAATACTTTCAGCTGTCTCTTTTTCTAAATCAACAACAGTCCCAAAGCTTGGTATGTTTTGATCTTCGGATTGACCAAAGTAGAGATTTTGTAAAGCCAAAGAAGAATAAACTTGTTTATCTTCTGAAATACTTTCATAGTATGCTTTTAAATTTTCTTTTTCACGTTGAAAAGTTTCAGCTTCAAATTTTCCATTGATAATATTTGGATAAAACAAAATTTCCTTCACAAAATCAGCAGCATCTGCTAAAACATGACTATTTTCTAAATACTTATCATTCACTAAATTCATAGAAAGATTCAACCAATGTAAATTGCCTTTTTTATTCACATTGATTCCAAAACTAGCACCATATAATTCTGCCAGTTTTTCACTTAATTTCACTTGGTCTGGATAGTTTAAGCTATTCGTTTCCATTAAACTGGATAAAAGTGTCCGTTTTGTGATCGTTTCTCTATTCAAACGTGTATTAAAACGTACCAAAATACGCACTGTCTTATATTTTTCTGTTGGCACAACATGTAAGTTGACCCCTTGTGCTAATGTGATCGGCATCTTGTCAGCTCCTCTTTGTTTTTCATCATAATAAAGCCCAGTCTGAAATACAATCATCTGGCTGTTTCTAAATGTTTTTTTAAGATTTTTCTACATCCATTTAATTATAGCACAGCTGGACTGTCTTTCCTTGATGTAAGAGTCTTTCATTTCAAATTTTTTATTTTTTTCTGTATACTGTATTTCAGAAAGGAAGGTTATACTTATGATTAAAGAATTTAAAGAATTTATTATGCGTGGAAATGTTCTTGATTTAGCCGTTGGGGTCGTTATTGGTTCTGCTTTTACTGCTATCGTTACACAAATCGTCAATGGGTTGATCACACCATTAGTTAGTCTAGTATTCGTATTGACTACTGGGGAAAAAAGTGCGGATGATGCTTTAGGCGCACTCGTTTTTCATGTAAAAGGTGTGGCATTTAATATTGGCGATGTAATCAGTGCTCTTATTACATTTTTAATTACTGCCTTTGTTTTATTCCTAATTGTAAAAGCTGTCAATAAGATGAAGAAAAAACCGCAAGAAGTGGAAGAAGAAGTTGTTGCGCCTACAACGGATCACCTATTAGAACAAATCCGTGATCTTTTAGCGGCACAAAATGCTGTAAAAACAACGGATGCTACGAAAGATATCTCTGAGAATATCAAAAAGTAACACTCTTCTATGTAACAAGCATAAAAAAACGCTATGCCTAAAATGGCATAGCGTTTTTTGGATTGGAGTTTCTATAACTTCAAAATCTTTATTTTGGAAGCCTCTAACTTTTCTCTTATATACTGATAATTTTAGAATTGTTTAGGCTTTATCTAACTAAAAAAAGTTGGCACACATTTTCGATAGGTGCCAACTTTTTTAGTTAATTTCTTCTCATATGAATGTGGGGAATATCATCTTCTAAATACACTTCAGAAATCGCTTCAAAGCCAAACGCTCCATAAAAATCTATAAGATGAGCTTGGGCACCGATAATGATCGGTCGATTTGGGTAGTTCTCTTCTATAACTTTCAATGTTTCCTCTAAAAGTTGATTACCTAATTTTTTTCCACGATAGGCTGGATTAACTAATACTCTACCGAACGTCACAGTGTCTCCTTTATCGATGATTCGCGTGTATCCTACTATTTCCGACCCCTCTTGGAGCCAAGTATGCAAAGCCTGTTCATCGGCTTCGTCGATCTCTTGATAAGGACAGTCTTGCTCCACGACAAACACAGCGATCCTTAATTTAACGATCTCTAAAAATTCTTTCGTCGTTAATTTTGCAAATTCTTTTACACGATAATCCATCTTGTCGACCTCCTTGATCGAAATAACAAATGAACACTTTTCCTAGTCTTATTATTTCATTTTCAGCGTTCCTGGACCTGATCGGTACATGATTTTAACACCCTCATCATCCATTGCAGGGTATAAAAAATCAATCAACACAATATCGCCACTGGATACAGAGTCTTTCCCTATCTGGATCATTATACCGTCTGATGATTCTTTGGTGCCCAACGTATAAACATAGTCTTCTTTCTCTCGCAGATGATCAATATATTGTCCCAGTTCCGTTTCACTAATACTTCCAGCTTTATACGTCAATGTGGTTGTCCGAACTTTATTTTTCATTTCATTGTTCGTCCCAACAATTTTTTTCTCACCAAGCACTGAATAAACCGAAGGAATCTTATCTTCATTGACCTCGATTTCTTTAGCCGTACTTGAAGCACAACCAGCAAATAGAACACACATCACAACTAATAACCCAACCTGAACAACTTTTTTCATGTTTATTCTCCTTTTATTTTCTATATTTTCAACATTTATTATATCATAAACAAAAACATCTAAAACTCAACATTTCTGTCAAATTTTAGATGTTACATGCACTAAATAAACAATTGTACACCATTCCATAAATTTAATAATAATACCAGAAGAATCACGATTTGATACACTTGCGTCACCCGTTCAGAGGAAATTTTACCACTGATCAATGCTCCTACAAATCCACCTACAATAGCAGCTGGAACCACGTAAAACAAAATCGATAGGTCAAATCTATCAAAACCGGTTGATTGCGCAATCGTAAATAATTTTGCCGCCTGTGAGAAGAAAATCGTAATGATTGAATAAACAGTGGCTTCTTTGATTGGAATCCCAAAACACAGCATCAATAATGCCACATTGATCGGTCCACCACCAATCCCTAATAACGTAGAAATAAATCCTAAAAACAACCCAACACTCATATACCAAATTGGCAGAGACAAATCTAAGGAACGTTCATTCCCAATTTTCGTATAAAAATAAGCAAACAGTAACGTTATGATTGTCAAAATGATTTGGATCAATTGAACATATTTTTCCTCAGAAAACACCCGTAACAGTGATTCAAAGACTGTATTTCCCAAAATACCTCCTACTACTGAACCTAAAGAGACAAATACAGCAATCGGAATTTGCAATTGTAACCCATTCTTCATTTGCTTCAGTGTAGAGACGATCGACATAGTAAAAACCGCTACACTAGAATAAAATGAAATAGCTGCTAACGGGTGAAAGTGCAATGTGTCAAGTACAGGTTTTATGATTACACCACCGCCCATACCTGAAATCGCACCAACTGTATTCGCTAAAATAATGACAATAAAATATATGATCCCTATAAACACAATCTTCTCATCTCCTAAAAAGTACTCAATTTTATTTTAAGCCTTTCTTCGTCTAGCAAAGTCGACGAATTTAAATTTATCCAATCGATGTCTAGATTCTGTATATTCAAAACAACGCGTATCTTCTAAACTGACTACGCTTCGGACAACTACAACATGTGTATCTCCATGAATATCCATCAACTTCTGATCCTCTTCGGTTACGGCTTCCACTGTAATCTCTTTTTGCGCATAACTGATTGCCAAACCTAAATCACTTTCAAAGTAGTCGTAGATAGAGTCTGCAGCACGCTCCTCTGGCAAGTCATGAATGATTTCTTTTAATAAATAATCAATATCTACAATGACGACTTCCCCATCTATTTCCCTTTGACGAACCAGACGCCACACTGCAGCGTCCTTCTTCCACCCAGTCAAACGTGCTAAAGCATCACTAACTCGCTCTTCTTTTAGCTCTACAACTTTAGTTACACTATGGATTTGCTGCGCACTTTGTAATTCTTTATAACTGATAACACCAGAAATTGGTAAATCAAATTTTCTAACATTTAAAACGATCGATCCTTTTCCTTGTTTCTTTTGGATATATCCTGCGTTGATTAGTAAATTCAATGCTTTACGGATCGTTTCTCTTGAAACTGAATATTGCTCTACCAATTGATTCTCACTTGGGAGCAGTGTTCCAGGTTGATAATCACCTTCTAAAATTCCTTTTTCAAGCTCTAAAAATATATCGTGAAATTTATTCATGTCCATCCCTCCAGCCTAGGATACTCAAAGAAAATGATAGCACATTCTTCCTTAAAAAAATAGCGTTCTCAGTAAGTAAACCGTAGGACTAATACAATTATTTGAAATTACCACACTTGTATTTACAAGCATTTCGTACTATAATGAAAACGAAAACACAACATGTCTATACAAGTTCGAAAATAAAACTGAGTCAGGAGCCTTAAAATGAACTTTCTAATACTTTCACTTACACAAGACACCTTATATATTCAGGAAAAAGAACAGAATATCCTTATTTCTGAACAGTCATTTCCTTTTTCTGATTTTGAATTTCCTAAAACAGCCGAAGCATTAGCCACAAAACTCCTAGAACAATTTCCAACTGCTTCGGGAGCCATTTTCAATGAGATATCGCCTAATTTTTATAAGAACAACCATCAAGTAACTCCATTGAATGCAGGGATAGAAAACCTAATCAAGTATTTTTCAGAACGATTGAATTTTCCAATCCTGACAACCGCTGAACTGGGAGAACGTACTGATTTAGCTACAGCTTTTAAAGAGAAAGCTGAACATTCCATCTGGAATTTAGATTATTTTGGTTATACACCAGGAAAAGAGGAATACTCAGTTGAATCCTTACTAACAATCGGTAATGGCTTTATGGGGTTACGTGGTACGATCCCTGAAATGCCACTTTCAGAAAATCATTATCCTGCTACTTATATAGCTGGACTTTACAATGAAGAAAAATCAGAGGTTGCTGGTCAAATCGTCGAAAACGAAGATTTTGTAAACACTCCAAATAATCAATATATAAGCATTCAAGTCGAAGGAACGGAGGAATGGCTAACTCTTGAAAAGTCTACATTGTATTATCTTCATAGAAATCTTAATTTAAAAACAGGTTTATTTACTTCTAACATGATCATCGAAGATAAGCACAAACATCAATTTACAATAACTACACAGAAAATAGTTAATATGGCCAAAATGAACAATTACAGTATCAAGTACTCAATCAAACCATTGAATTTTTCTAAAAATATTACTATCAAAACAACAACTGATGGTTCAATTTATAATTTCAATGTTGAGCGATATCGTAATTTAACAGCCAAGCACTTTCATATAACACAATTGCTTGCAGAAAAAAACAACTCCATGATCGAAGTACAAACAAACCAATCAAAAATAAAAGTCCAACAAATAGCGAATATTACTGGGGATTTTTTTGAAGTTAGCGCAATAAAAAACTCGATTGGGGCAGAAATAATAGAACAAGAAATCACTTTTTACGCTGAAGAAAATACAGCGTATACACTTGAGAAACAGGTCCAAGTCAAAGCTTCTATAGCAAAGGACAATTGGGACACGCCTTCTCTTTTAGCTGTTTCTTTTGACTCTGAATACATCGAGAGTAAGCTCGCTTGGGAAAAATTGTGGGAGAAATCGGATATTCAAGTTACAGGAGATTTGATGTCACAAAAATTGTTACGGATCCATACCTATCATCTGTTAGTCTCCGCTTCCCCGTTTAATAACAATGAACTGGATGTTTCTGTAACTGCTCGAGGATTACATGGTGAAGCATATCGAGGCCATATTTTCTGGGATGAAATTTTTATATTGCCATTTTATATTCTTCATTTTCCTGAAACGGCCAAACAACTGTTGATGTATCGTTATAATCGTTTAGGTAAAGCAAAAGAAAATGCAAAAAAAAGTAACTACGCTGGTGCGATGTATCCTTGGCAATCTGGGCTTGATGGCAGTGAAGATACACAAAAACTTCATTTGAATCCATTAAATGGAGAATGGGGTGAAGATCACAGCATCCTTCAACGCCACGTGTCTCTTGCGATTGCTTATAATATCTGGATGTATTGGAACAACTCTGGGGACAATCAATTCATCAAAGAATATGGTGCAGAAATGTTAGTAGAAATTGCTGATTTCTGGCGGAGTGCGGCATCTTTCGATGATACAACTAAACGCTACTCTATCAATAAAGTTATGGGACCCGATGAATTCCATGAAGGGTATCCTAACAGTAAGGAAAGTGGCCTAAAAAACAATGCTTACACTAACCTAATGGTCGTTTGGCTATTTGAAGAGTTAGAAAATATTCTTTCACTATTAAATACGCAAGAAAGAACAGAATTATTTAACAAAACAGGAATCACTCAAGAAAATATTGAAAAGATGAAAGACATTCGTAAACGATTATCAATCGAAATCAATGAAGACGGGATCATCGCCCAATATGAAGGCTATTTTGATTTGAAAGAAATTGATTGGGATGCAGCTCGTGCGAAATATGGCAATATCTACCGAATGGATCGGATTTTAAAAGCAGAAGGTCAGTCTCCAGATGATTATAAAGTATCGAAACAAGCAGATACTTTGATGTTGTTTTATAATTTAAATAAAGAAAATATCGATGAGATTTTAGCGGAACTTGGCTATGAATTGCCTGCTGATTATCTTGAAAAAAATCTGTTATATTATTTAAACAGAACATCCCATGGTTCAACTTTATCAAGAATCGTCCATGCACAATTAGCCGAAGAAGTAGCCTTTCATGATCTGTCTTGGAGCTTATATCAAGAAGCTTTATACTCTGATTATCAAGATATCCAAGGTGGAACGACAGCTGAAGGAATCCATACAGGCGTGATGGCAGCAACAATTTACGTTACTTTGACCACTTATGCTGGAATTGACATCAAAAAAAATCTACTAACGATCCATCCAAATTTACCAAAAAACTGGGAAGAAATAAACTTCAACATTGATCACAAAGGCGTTCACTACCATTTGACTATTTCAAACCATTCGGTTCAAGTTTATCCATCACAAGATACAACGGTAATCATCAATGAGCAGCCTTACCAACTAATTGCCCATGAAGTAGCAAGCATTAACTACTAAATATCAGACAGGAGGATACACGTGAAAAAAGGCTTTGTTTTTGATTTAGACGGCGTTATTACTGATACAGCGAAATTCCATTATATTGCTTGGAAAGATTTAGCAAAAAACCTAGGTATCACAATCGATGAATCCTTCAATGAAACATTAAAAGGCATCAGCCGTATGGATTCTTTGGATAAAATTTTAGCTTATGGACATCGGGAAAATGATTTTACTTTAGCAGAAAAAGAAGCTTTAGCGCAAACTAAAAATGAGGCATATGTTAACCTTTTGACAAATCTTTCAGAAAAAGACTTACTGCCAGGCGTTCATGACTTTTTAGTCCAAGCAAAAGCCCAAAATATCCCCTGCTCGATTGCATCTGCTTCTAAAAACGCACCCATGATTTTAGAAAAACTAGGCGTTATTGATTTCTTCGGACATATCGTGGATCCGGAAACCTTAAAAAAAGGAAAACCCGATCCGGAAATCTTTGTAAAAGCAGCAGAAAGTATCAAGGTTGAACCAAAAGACGCAGTAGGCTTTGAAGATGCACAAGCCGGTATCGAAGGAATCAAAGCGGCTGGAATGTTTGCTGTGGGGATTTCGGCAACAGACGTTTTAACAGAGGCTGATTTACAAGTAGCGTCTATGACTGAACTAGATATTGATCAACTCATCAATCAATAAAATCAAAAGAAGAAGTAGCGACATTCTTAGACGCTGCTTCTTCTTTTACACTTTCATGCTGTTAAAACAAGTTTTTTCCATTTACGGATCTTCGTTCGGAAATTTGTAAAAGGAGCAACTGTATTGATATGTACCCATTTATATAGAGGCCACATTGCTTTCGTCGTGGCATAATTTCTCTGACCTGCTTCAAATAACTCTTTATCAGAAAGTGTTTCCAGCCATACGCATACCTCATTAACGGCTGTATTCAACATTTTTCTTTGTTCGTCAATGCTATATTTACCATATTTTTCATAAAAAGATTGATATAAACCACCTAAATTATTCCATTTATATCCCGGTGCAGGTGTTTCCACTATTTTACCAGCTTGTTCATCTTTCTCCCATTGGAGGATCAAATTCACCCAGCCAAGTTGATAAGACAAATTTTCAGAAGGCGTTTTGTCTACCTCTTCGATTCGTTTATTTTTTAAGTTTTCTGGTACTTGTTCAAATTCCTCATCATACTTCTCGTATCTTTTTTTGATTTCGTCAATTAATTCCTGTTTATTTTCATAGGTGCGCATAATCGTACTCCTTTCATATTATCCTCTGCCTATATTTTAAACCTTGTCACAATGTCAAAGTCAAGTGTACAGATACAAATAAAAAATAGTATACTAAATCAATAACCAGACTATCCATTCAAAGGAGAAAAAAATGTTTAGAATCGGTGAGTTCTCTGAATTGACAACTATCAGTCCGCGTATGCTTAGACACTATGATAAACTAAATTTGCTAAAACCTGGAATTAATCAAAAAGAAAATGGCTACCGTTACTACAAACCTGAACAAATCAATCAAGCAAACCAAATTCTTTCACTTAAAAACATTGGGGTTCCATTAAAAGACATCAAACTGCTTTTGGATAACGAAATCGACCAAACTAACTACTTGACCAAACACCGAAAAAAAATTGAAACCGAACTAGCTGAGAAAAAGCTACAGCTTGCCTATTTGGATCGGTTAGAAGAAAAAAATACTACTTCAAAAATCAACGCAGTAAACTATCCAATAGAAATAAAGACCATCGATACTATGCTAGTTCTTGCCTATCGAAAAAAAATAGCATCTTATTATCATGAGGAACAGCTTTGGCAAACATTATTTTCTGAAATAAGACCACAAGACCTAGCTAGTTTAGGGCAATCTATCGCCATTTTTCATAATGCTGATTCTGAAATGATAGATACTGAAGTTATGATCGGTATACCTGAAAAGCTTAAACCAACTTATCCAAAGGTAACAATGTTTTCACCAGGATTGGTGGCTTCAATCGTTATTACTGGTGCATACTCAACAATCCCGGCAGTTCATACAGATATGCTAGAGTGGCTCAAATTAAATGAATACAGCCTAACAGGAAATGTGTTTAACATTTATCACTCCAGTCCTGCCACAGAAGAACAGGAAGAATTATATATTACAGAGGTTTGTTATCCTATAGAAAGTAAAAATAATCAATAATAAACTGGCAGAACGTTGTTATTCTGCCAGTCTAGTGTTTAATTCAACTTTCCTTTTAAAATACTCTTCACAACATGAAACGCCTCATCTAAAAGAATCAGATCAGCAGCATAGCCAACTGCAATCTTCCCTATATTTTGTTCTCCTAAAATAGTAGCAGGAGTGGTTGCCCCCATTTTGATTGCATCACCTAGTGGAATCCCCATCTCCACACTCAATTTAAGTGCTTCATTCATCGTTACTGTACTCGATGCCAAAGTACCATCTTTTAAGCGGGCGACTCCTTTTTCTACAGTAACCTGGTGTCCACCAAATTCATATACACCATCTCCCACACCCATAGCTTGTAAAGCATCCGTAATCAAAACCATGCCTTCAGATCCCTTTATTTTATACAATAAGCGAATAATTCCCGGATGTAAATGAATCCCATCAACAATTGCTTGAACGCTGACCTCGTCATTTTCAAGCGCAGCAGTAACCAATCCCGGCGCACGATGATGGATTGGCGGCATTGCATTGAAACAATGAGTAATGTGGGTTGCTCCGTGTTGAAAAGCGACTTGAGCTTCTTCATACGTTGCATCAGAGTGTGCAATCGCAACGACAACATTTTTTTCTTTTAAATAGGTAATCAATTCCAAACAACCTGGTAATTCAGGCGCTACGGTAACCATTTTAATTAAATTACCCGCTCGCTCAAAAATCATATCCATTTCTTTTAGGTCTGGGTTTCTTAGATAATTCGGATCTTGCATGCCTTTTCGTTTAACATTTAAATAAGGACCTTCTAAATGAATGCCCAAAATTTTTGCTCCGTTTTCATTTCCAATCACTTCTTTAGTACGGTCAATCATTGTCAATAACGCTTCTAACGAAGAGGTCACAGATGTCACTAAAAATCCTGTACAACCTGTTTCTAAACATTTTTTCGATACTTCTTGAATACTTTGAGTAGTACCATCCATCATGTCAAAGTTATTAGCCCCATGAATATGGACATCGATCATTCCTGGAATCAGTAATTGTTTTTGGCCGTCGATTCGTTGGACAGTGGTTTCGTTAGAAAAAGAGCAACTTTCTGATGATTCTATTGCTAAAATAATTCCATTCTCTATCATGATATCGACTATTTCTAGATTGTCTTTTGTACTTATCGTTACATTTTGAATAAGTGACTTCATTATTTTCCACCTTCTACAAGAATGATTTTTACTTCGTCTTTTTGCAATTGTTTGGTTATTGGTTCTGGCAATGGCTTATCTGTGATCAATAGATCGATGTTGGTAAAATCTAGTTTGAAATTGGTTGTATTTCTAACCTTAGAACTGTCTAGCAAAATACATGTCCGCTTAGCGTTTTGAATGATTTTCTGCTTTAATTCAATATCTTCCAGTTCAGAGTAAAATAAACCAGTCTCATTAATACCAGATGCTCCAACAAATGCTATGTCAAAATAAAAATTACCCAACTGATTGATCACTGCCGTACCATGAAGTAAGTGGGAATTAGGGTTAAAATATCCTCCCAGAAGAAAAACTTTTTGTTCATGATTTTTTTCCGTCGCAGATACGGCGTTGTCGATTGAATTCGTGACGACTAAGACTTTTTTTTGAATAAGTTCTTTTGCAATAAATTGAACAGTAGTGGAGACATCTAGCCAAATTGCTTGGTCATCACTGATTTCTTTTACTGCTCTTTTCGCAATTTCATTTTTTTCTTGGCTGTTTACAACCAAGCGTTTAGAATAGTCTTCGATTTTGGTTTTGATGATTGGTAGAGCAATTCCACCACGATATCTTTCAGCTAATCCCTCGTTGACGATCAACAAAATATCTCGGCGAATGCTGTCTTTAGATATTTGGAAATACTTAGCTAATTCCACTGCATCTAGTTTTTCTTTTTCTTGCAGTAATTCTAAAATTTTGGCGATTCGTTCTTTTTGATTCATAAACTCCCCCCCGATTTATTGTTAGTATAGCAAAGAATTATATTTTTGCACATTAATAAGTATTCTCTATAAAACTTTAAGTTTATTTAAGTTTTCAGTCAAAATAAAAAGACCTTTGTCAAAAAAGTCTTTTCATAACTATATTTTTTTGATGATCGATCCTATACAAAATGGGTTGGCTATACACATAAATGAAATCGTATTGTCTTGCAGTTTTTTTCCTATGGATATGTTTTGCTAGTTGCTCAATACTGTGTTCATCTTCACCAAACACAAAGATAAACAAATTGTTTTCTTGATAGACTTTGTAGTTGCCACTTTGTAGTTTTTCAACTTTATTGTCGTATGCTTCAATCAAATTAAACAATGAATGCCAGTTAGCAATCGAAATAGCCACCTTTTTCTTAGCATTATCCGGTAAGGGTAAATTGATTCTAAGGACATCATCTCCGTACCTTTCCTTGATGATTTCAAGAATTTGCTTATCATTATGTATATTGATTGCATCAAGGTTCAACGCTTTTAGCACACTTTCTTTTAGTGATTGCGTGACTTCTACCCCAATGTTCTGAACTAAGTTTTGAATATCTGGTTTATCCAACAAGATAGCCTCTTGATATTTTTCAGGTTCTGATCTTTGAAGAATCTCCAATGCTTTTCGTTCATCTGGACGTTCCATTATAGCCATGCAATCACTCCTGTCCTACTTCTATTATAGTAACATTATACTAAAATTAGAGATAAATCAATTTAGAAAAGCTATAAAAAAACTGAACACCCTTTTCATTTTGGGCGTTCAGTCGTTACTCTTTTATCTATTCAATAACTCTTTTTTATACCATCCCATTATTGATAGAAGCACAAGGAACAAACCTGTAATCCAAGTCCTGTTAGCACTTGAATCATTTGTTGCTGGTAACTGCTTACCAGTAGGTTTTGTTGTGCCAATGGGTTTTGTTGAACCAGTAGCATCTTCACTGATTTTTACTTCAACTACTTGCAAACCTTCTTCTACATAAAATTCGTATCCCGGATATTTTTCAGCCAGTTTGTTCATTGTATCATCCGACCAGTTGTAAGTATACGTGAATGACGTAGTACCAGCTTTTAATGCTTTCCACTTACCATCAGCATCAATTTCAATGATTGAAGGGTCTTTAATAGATGCCGTAAATGAACCTGAGGCATCTTCAATTCCTTCTATTGGTTTCACTTTGATTTGTCCGACATCACCAACTTTTCCAGTGATGGAAGAAATTTCTACTCGTGGTGTAATGTTTAATATTCCTGCTGGTTTCACTTCAACTTTTATCAAAGTAGCAATGTCTCTCGTTATCAATGCACTACCAGGATTTTTCTTTTCAATCTCTTTATATGACTCATCGGAAAGCTGGAAATCTAAGACAAACTCAGTTGTTCCAGTTTTTAGTGCTTTCCATCTTCCATCCGCATCAACCGAAATAACCTCTTTAGCTGCTCCATCCGAAATATAGGCCAAATATGTTCCTTTAAGATCTGCTACGCCGCCCATAGGAGCTACTTTAAATTGACCTGTCTCACCTATTTTTGCATTGATTGTCCCAACATTAAAACTAGGCGTAATATCAACAACCTTTTCTTCTGGCTGGGTCACTTCAACAGGAACTACTTGAGTGATATCTTTTTTTACTAATTGGTGATCTGGATATTTTTCTTGAATTTTTTTCAATGAGTCTTTGTCCCATTCAAAATCCAAAGTTGCTTTGGTTTTTCCAGACTTCAGCCCTTGCCATTGGCCTTGATCATTTATTGAAAGAATACCCTTATCTGCTACTGTGGTTTTGAACGTTCCCTTGAGGTTCTTCATTCCCTCGACTTGTTCAACTTCGATTGCGCCCTTTCCTCCAATAGCCGTTTTGATTTCTTTGATTTTAAATTTCGGTGTAATATCGATATCCTTTTTCGCTTCAGTGACTTTAGTCTCAGTATCAAGTATCTTAGCTGTTTCAATTTCAGCTGTTGAGCTATCTTCCGTTGCAAATGAAGCCGTCGAACATGCTAAAAGTGTCGAACTAAATAAAATCCCCAACATCAAACTTTTTATTGTTTTCATTTTTTTCCTCCCGAGTTTTAAAGCTAAACAGTCTCGCTCATCTCACCTGAAAAATTGAGGGCTAGTATTTTTACCCAATCAACTGTTCTTTTTTTCTGAGAACATCATTTCTTATCGTTTGATCTCTTAAAAAATGATGAGATTAAATCAGAGCATAACAACAACCTATAAAGCTAGCTACTAAAAATGTATACGCTTCAATCTTATCAAATTCTAATCATTAGAGCAACCACTGTTTTTAATACATGTAAAGATACATGAAAAATGCATACTTCTAATAGCGTTTTTCGAGAACTATACACTACCAAAAAATACTTCTAAAATCTGTATACGGAAACTACAGTTTTTAGAAGTATTTTTACTATTTTTTGTTATACAGTAAATTCAGCCTTACTGTTCGTATTCACTAGTATTATTTCGGCATTACATCTGCTGGAATCGCAGATTGATATTTCTTTCCGCCAACTGTTACTTGATGTTCTGCTTTTGCTTTCGCTACCAATTCAGGATTCGTCAATAAATCATAAGCAGTGGTTGCAATTGTTTTTCCTGCGGCTAGTAATCCTTTGTGAGCAACAGAAGATTTACCATTGGCAACCCACTGCCATGAATGCGGTGGCGTTCCCTGTGGTTCACAACCGACTAAAACTTGGGCTGTCGGACAAACCCAGCTCACATCTCCTACATCTGTTGAGCCAGAAGTCGCATTTGAGAAGAATAATGGACTGATTTGATCTAGAACGGGCATCGTACCAAGACGTTCGATTTCTTCTTCACTTGCGGTAGGATTACTTTGTCTTGCTCTTGCTTTCAGACCTTCTTTTGTTGCCTCATTTAAGCTATCATAATATCTTTGGCTATATTCTTGATCTTCTTTGGTCAAATTCATATTGCCAAAATCTTTTAAGTTTTCATACATTGCTGTTGTCACAGCTTGGTTTGGTAGATAGTTGGCACAAGCTGAATCGAAGACGATTTCTAATTCTGTTTCCGTCATCAAGGCTGCACCTTCTGCGATTTTGTTGACACGCTTGTAAATTTCTTCTGCTTGTTCTAATTTTGGTGCACGGATAAAATAATACAAACTTGAAGTCGGCTGGACAACGTTAGCAGACTCACCACCGGCATCCATAAAAGCATAATGAACACGACCTTCATCAATGATATGTTCACGTAAAAATTGTACGCCAATATTCATTAATTCTGCTGCATCAAGTGCGCTACGTCCTTGCTCAGGAGCTGCTGCTGCATGAGCAGATACCCCTTTAAAGTTATAATAGATTTGATAAACAGCTAAACTACTGAGTCCCCATGCCATACTTGTATCCATTGGATGCCATGAAAGAGCAACATCTAGACAATCAAATACTCCATCTCTAGCCATGAAGGCTTTTCCATAACCACTTTCTTCAGCCGGACAACCGAATAATTTGATCGTACCTGTTAATTTTTCTTGCTCCATCAAATCTTTAACACCAATAGCACCAGCTAAAGCACCTGTTCCGAGCAAGTTATGTCCACAACCATGCCCATTGCCACCTTCATTTTCTGCTTTTTGCTCCCCTAAATCAGCGACTTGGCTCAAATTACCTAACGCATCATATTCAGCTAAAATTCCAATAACAGGATTGCCACTACCATAAGTAGCCACGAATGAATGTTCCATGTTGGCAACACCTTTTTCAATTGAAAACCCTTCTTTTTCTAAAATTTCTAGGAAAGGTTTTACAGATTCAACTGTTGCAAATCTTGTTTCTGGTGTACCCCAAATTCGATCTGCTGCTGCGATAAACTGGTCTTTTTTTGCATCTATCAATGTTGAAATTTGTTGTTTTGCATCCATTTTTACATTCTTCCTTTCTTAACCATAATCGGTTTTCTATTTAATCAAACCGTATACGTTTTAACCTAACGATCAATTCCAAATAATTCTTTGGCAATTCGCTTACCCGTTTTTGTTCCAGCTAATCCGCCGATCCCAGTTTCACGAATATCCGCTGGCATACTTCGACCAACACGATACATTGTTTCCACCACTTCATCTGCTGGAATCTCACTTTCGATTCCTGCTAAAGCCATTTCTGCTGCGCTGATAGCATTCGACGTGCCTCCCGCATTTCGTTTAATACAAGGAATTTCCACCAATCCTGCGACAGGATCACAAGCTAAACCGATTAAATTATTCAAGGCGATGGCAAAGGCATGACTTGCTTGTTCTGGTGTACCTCCTGCCATTTCCACTAATGCTGCGGCTGCCATTCCAGATGCTGAACCGATTTCAGCCTGACAACCACCTTCTGCACCTGAAATCATCGCATTATTCGCTGTAACAAAACCAAATGCTGCGGCCGTAAATAGAAAATTGAGCATATCCTCACGGGTTGAAGCAAACTTTTCACTAAAGGCTAGTAACACACCTGGTACTACTCCTGCTGAGCCAGCTGTTGGTGTCGCACAGATCATGCCCATCGCCGCATTGACTTCATTTGTTGCCACAGCGTAACATAGGGCTTTGACAAAAGTATCATCCGTCAATACTGATTTTTTATCTAGGTAAGCCTGCAGTTTCTTTGCATCATATCCAGTTAAACCAGAATGTGAACGTACACCTTGAACCCCTTTAGCAGCTGCTGCTTCCATTGTTTCTAAATTCAAGGTCATTTGGTTCATGATTTCCATTCTGCTACGTCCTGAGGTTTCTATTTCTTGTCGGATCATGATTTCGGATATAGTGCATTGACTTTCTTTTGCTCGTTGTACAAGTTCTTCAATTGATTCAAACAAAACATTCACGTCCTCTAATTTAGCCGGTCGTAGGCATTACTGCTGTTATTCCCGGTATTTCTTTGATTTTTGCCACTAATTTTTGGCTGATATCACTGACGGTTTCAACAAAGAACAGTGTTTCTTGATTTAATTGTTGAACTTCGATAAATGCAGGATTTTCTAGTGCCATTTCTACATTAGAAAGAGCTGATTCCTGATCGGCAGTGAAGACTAAGCCATTGCCTTGGTCATGATTCAACAATGTAGAATAGTGATTGATCTCTGTTAACTGAATACTACCTCCACCAATCGAAATCGCCGTTAAATTCAGTTTTTCTTGTTCATCAATCAGCTCTAAATTCACTGTATTTGCGTGTTCTGTTTCTTTAGCGCTGACCAAAAATTCAATAGAAACACCTTGTTTTTCCGCAATTTCAATCGCCTCTGGAATCCGTTCATCGTGTGTCTCAAACCCTAAAACCCCTGCCACGATCGCAACAGCCGTTCCATGTCCTTTATAGGTTTCCGCAAATGAACCGAAAAATGTCACAATCAACTTTTTGGGCGTGCGTTTATATAATTCTCTTGCCATATTACCGATCCTGACCGCTCCAGCTGTATGAGAGCTGGAAGGGCCAACCATGATGGGACCAATGATATCAAAGGCGCTTTTGTATTTAAATTTTTTGTTTGACATTACGCTTCTTTTTTCACTCCTAATACACAAAGTCCGCAAAGTAGACTTGCTGCTGCCATAAAGCCAAATGCTAAAGTAAATGAACCACCGGCTGCTTTGATCAATTGTCCTAAGATCATTGGCGCTAAGAATCCACCTAATGTTCCGCCAGTATTGATGATTCCGATAGAAGAACCGATGATCGATGGGTCCATGATTTTGTGTGGCCATGTAAAGATCGCTGTAAAGGCACTAACTGAAACCATACTGACTGCAATCAGACAGATCATGGACAACACTAGATTATTAGATGCAACAAAAGCGGCTACTAAAATTGCTGCTAAAACAGTCGCACTAAGAATAAATATACGTTCTTTCCCTAAAAATAGTTTAGATAGTAATGCCCCTGCAAACATTGTTGCTGCCGTTTGGAACACTGCATTAACTGCTAATAAGTAACCAATTGTTTTAATATCAATCGCAAATTTTTGTGCTAAGAAACTTGGTAACCAAGACATATTTCCATACAATAAAAAGTTCAATAATAACATTGCTACAAACAATACTAATACATTGCGATTTGTAATAACTTGACTAAATTTGATCGCCGGTTTATTTTCTGAACTCGTTTTTGAACTAACTGCTTTGTTAGGAACAAATACCGCAACAAGAACCAAAGCTACCGCAAATAACGTCCCCAATGCAAGGTAGCCATAACGCCAATTTGCATTGATTAAATTAGTTCCTAAAGTAAAGGCTAAAATCCCGCCAATACCTGATGTAGAAAGGATCAATGATTGGATAAAAGTTCTACGTTCTTGTGGAAAATTATCCGCAATCGATTTCGAGCAACTCGGTGGATACCCTCCGTGACCAAGTCCTGCAAAAAAGCGAATAACCATAAATAACATCAAACTACTCACTGCACCAAAAGCAAATGAAAAAATTGAAATAATTGCAAGTGACAACATCAATACTTTTTTGGCGCCGATCTTATCCGCCAACCAACCTCCTGGAATTTGCATTAAGGAATAACCTAGGAAAAAGAAGGACATGATCATTCCAGTTTGACCTGCATCCAGATTAAACTCTTTAGCCATCGGTAAAACAGCCGTGGAAATCATACTCTTGTCCATATAAATCATCGAATACCCTGCCATTAAAGCAAAAATCAACCCAGCACTACTTTTATTTGTTACTTTTTCAACTTGTGTCTCCATTTTTTTCCTCCATAACTCAAATATAAGAAAACGTTTTCCATGCATTTATTATATAAAACAATTCACAAATAAAAATTACTTTTATTGCTTCATATAGTACTAATATTTTTAATATAGAGAAAAACAAAAAAGAAAAGCAAAAAAAGAGTCGTCTTTTTTGCTTTTCTATCTTATTTAAGTAG
Organism: Enterococcus sp. AMC1252; assembly: GCF_058216515.1. Taxonomy (NCBI): domain Bacteria; kingdom Bacillati; phylum Bacillota; class Bacilli; order Lactobacillales; family Enterococcaceae; genus Enterococcus; species Enterococcus sp. AMC1252. The sequence continues at coordinate 186,914 of NZ_CM177097.1, read as the reverse complement.
CTTACTTTCTTTTAACCTCACCTGAGCGTCGTTCCTTGATTTCATGTTCCTCAGAGAGATTTTTTTGTTGCTGGGCAACATCATAGACTCTTGTGCTAGGATCATGATTAATACCGCCCGTTCCAGTGTTTACCATTGTTCCCCAGCCTGTTTTAGTAGGTGTTTTCCCTTTTGCTCTTAGCTTATCATTTTTCTCTCTAATCCGCTTATGCTTTGCTCTTCGTCGATCATCAAAGAAATCTGACATTTTATTGAATATTCCCAAACTGCTCCCTCCTTAATTCTTTATCAAATTCTAAAATCAATGCTTATTTAATCTTTTGCTCTTTAGTACAATGGCTGAAACAAGTACAACTGACAAGCATTCAGCGTCAACGTGGTTTCAAGCTCATATCCAAATGAATCGATTTGTTCTTTTTTTAGTTCAAATTTAGGCACGATTTTTTGCTCTAAGTATTTTTGCAGTTCATGATCCAACTCCGCTTGCCCGCCAACTCTAATCCAATCATTGTATATACCACCATGATCTTTGTCCAAGACATATTCCCGGATCAGGTAGTTCCCCACAGGCAACGCACTTAAATGAATCCTCATTTTTTTTGTTTGATATTGCACTTGAAAAGTATCGACTGAGTCAAAAGGATCTAAATAGCTGGAATTGTATAACAAAAGCTGAAACTGTCCTTGATTTCGTGTCAAAATATAGCCGTCTCCGCGAGAAACTAGCTCTCCTTTTAAGCGACTCAAAAATTGCAATGAAAAAAAGAGCGGTCGTCGTAGTTCTTCGTAAAGAAAAACAGATAAGCTGCTGTCTTCCCTTGTATATGTTTGTCGTTCTTTTACTTTGATATTCAACCAATAAGCAATTCCAGTGACTTCTTTTGACAATTCTACAATTGATTCTAAAATCAATGCCGAACGGAAAAACGTTCCAGAAAAGGTATTCCCTTCTCCAACTAAAGTATTCCAGTCCGTTAAAAATAATTCTGGTGCCCACGATGAAAAAGTAAGATTTTCTTCTAGTTGGCTCGTTTCGATAACAGATTTTACTCTACTTAAAATTTCTTGCTGATACTCTTTGAAACGTAACGCATGCTCATCTTTGATTACGGTTGACGCATATGGATCTGCATGAAAACTAATAAAGTCAGGTAAACAATGTTGGGCACCTTGCTCTGAAATAAAGGCTTGGTATTGTTGATATTCTTTTTCGTCCAGTGAACGCAAGGACATCATCCCTAGCTTAGCGCTTGGCACCAGCTGTTTCAATTTACGATAAAAATAATGATAGCCCCACCGATTATCTTCATTCCAAATCCCACTGATTTTTGGCAATGACCATTGAATATACCACTGACTCACTTCATCTCTACCATAGCGGTTCAAAAAATGACGGATGATTTTCAACTGCTTATCACACCACAATTGGACTTCTTCTTTTGTAGTGAAATTTTCTGGTAAATACAATTGAATCATTGGTTTTAACTGGATCTTTACTAGAAAATCAAACCATTGATTATTTAAAATATACTCTGATACCAATAAAACATCATCTTCAAAATTGGTTTCTTCACAAAAGCCTTCAAATTGAACTAAATCAAAAGCCAAATCGTTTTGCAAAATACGTAATTCCCGTTGAACCCCATTGGCCAATCCTTCCCCAGCAGGTCCGATTTTTATGATTTTTTTACTACTGTGGAAGTCTGGCTGTGACTCTTTGGGTAAGACTAGCTGTAGATACTGTTCAATCGCAGCATTCTCATCTTCGATATCATTTTCTACCAAATATTTTGCTAATTCCTGCAGAGCTGCTGCCCCAGTTATTTCTTGATAATCAGCATTTTCTGTCGATTGTTTTGCTTGATCATTAGCTAAAGAATATTTTTTACGATAATTTGCTGGCGTTAATCCATAATGTTTTTTAAATACTTGATGAAACGTTTTAGTATTAGAAAAACCGCTGTTCAAAGCAACTCTGATAACAGATTGTGGTGTCAAAATCAACGCTTCTGCAGCATGCATCAAACGGATTTGATTTAAATATTCAGTAAAGGTCACCCCTACTTGTTTTTTGAAAGAACGAGACAGGTGATAATAGGATATACCACTTGATTCTGCTAGCGCTTCCAGCGAAATTGGTTGATCATAACTTTTTTGGATCTGATCCAACAGTTGATTTAAACGATCATCCACTATTTCGGGTTTCAATTGAGGAGCTGGAACGACTTCTTTTTTGAACCCTTTGACCAATTGTGTTAGAACAGTAAAAAAGTGTTGGTAGATTTCTAGTTCACTTTCTTCATTTTGCTTAAAATAAGCTGCCATTAGGTGAACTAATGCTTCACGTAACTGCTGGATTTTTTTGGTTTCAATAACTTCTGATTGGTCTGAAGTTGAACACTCAATATACGGCAGCCAGTTTTCTTTAAATTGTGAAGTGATCGGCGACCTAGAAATTCTTAAAGACAGCAGCAAATTCTTTTCTGGACTCTGAACCTGAAATTGCTGACGCGGATTAATGACTAGTAAATCATCCCTACTTAATTCATAATCTTTCCCGCCAGTGGTAACGGTCATATTGCCATTAAGCATGAGAAAAAGTGTTAAATAGTCACTGATTTGCGGCGGTGCATAATTGACTTTCATCAACGATAGATGAAAAGGAAATTGTTTAGATTCTCCCATAGATTTAGCCTTCCTTACTTCCTACTAGTTTGTTTAACAAAATATATCATCAAATCTCCCGTGAAACAAGTTGTCATTTTGGTAGAAAATTGTCTATACTATGGATAATTTAAAAAAATTCATGTTTCAACTTTGCCAGATGAGCGTTTAAATTTAGGAGGATCAATATGAAAACGAGTCAAGGTGATGTGTTTAGAAGACGAGAGCATTTGATTGAGCAATTAAGGGAAAAAGAAAGTCTAACAGTTAGCGAATTAGCTGAATTTTTTCATGTTTCAGCTGTTACGATCAGACGAGATCTACTATTTTTAGAAAAGAAAAAGATGATCGCGCGCTTTTACGGTGGTGTAAAATTAATCAAAAAACAGACCTTGCCACAACAAACGGTTATAAAGAAACAGCCCTTTCCCGTTTCAGCATTCGTTAAAGAAATCGCTATTTTGCTACCACATAAAGCACAAATTTTTGTGGGTGCTGGAATTTTCTCTACTGCGATTATTCAGGCATTATCTTTTCTTGAACTCAACATTTTAACAAATGACGTTTCGGCCCTTTTCATTGATCATCCTGGAAAAAGAGCTTTAATCACGCTTAGCGGTGGTGAGCTAGAAAAAAATACAACTGCACTTGTTGGTGATTTTGCCACTTATACTTTTAACAAAATCGAGGCTGACCTTTGTATTATTGAGGCTGCTGGTTTCAATACGCATGAGGTAACAACCAAAACGTTGAGCGAGTCTTTTGTTTACCGCACGATGATCCAACACACCAAAGGATCAAAAATCGTATACACCCCTTCCAGTAATTTAGAAACTATCAGCTCATTTATGATCGATCGTACTTTTTTATTTGATGTGTTATATACAGATACTGCTATTCCGCCTGCACTTTTGACAAACTATCAAACACAAGGAATCTCCGTTAAAGTGTTAATTGACTAAAAAAGGTATAATAGAAAAGTTAGCTTTTCCTTGAGTAAACACTTTTCTTCTCAAACTGTTCATAAAAATCCTTTCATGAACAGTTCTTTGAATTGTATTGAACTTACTTAAACAATCACTTATTCTAAAGCCAAAGAAAACGCTTTACAAAAAAAGATAGAATGGAGAAACCAATGACACATAATCTATTCCCAGAAAATTTTCTATGGGGCGCATCTATTTCCGCCCATCAAACAGAGGGCGCTTATCAAAGCGACGGTAAAGGATTGAGTGTCCAAGACACTCGCCAAAGAGATAATCATGAAATCGCGGATTTTAAAGTGGCCGTCGATCACTATCATCATTACAAAGAAGATATTCGCTTACTAGCTGAGATGGGCATCAAAATCTTTCGTTTTTCGATTGCTTGGACACGAATTTTCCCAGCTGGACAAGGAGAAATCAATCAGAACGGGTTGCAACATTACAGCGATGTCATTGATGAATTACTAAAATATGGCATTCAGCCTTACATTACCTTAAATCACTTTGACTTGCCCCAAGCATTAGAAGATAAAGGAGGCTGGGGTGCTCGTAGTACAGTAGATGCGTTCAATGCTTATGCAGAAACTTTATTTGAAGCTTATGGAGACCGCGTAAAACATTGGCTAACGATCAATGAGCCAAATATCATGCTTCTAGTAGATAAAAAAATTCTAGGCAAAGAAATCCCCCTACAAGAAAAATATCAACAATTTCATCATCTAATGATTGCTGAAAAATATGCATTCAAACGGTGCCATGAATTGATTGAAGGTGGACAAATCGGTCCTGTACCGAATATTTCTCTTGTGTATCCAGCAACGAGCAAACCAATGGACAACCAAGCCGCTCTTTATTTTAATAGCGTTCGTAATTGGGCTTATCTAGATTTTTCTTGTTTTGGCCGATACAATGCTGTATTTAAAGACTATTTAAACCGCAATGACATCACGATTGAATTTGCCGCTGAAGATCAGGATTTGATGGAAAACAACTTCCCAGATTTCGTTGCCATGAATTTTTACACCACTGTCACTGTCGAAAAACCAACTGAAAAAGACGGTATGGCAAACGGAATCAGCGATCAGCAAAGTGAAGATATTATGGAATGGGGCTTTTATAAAGGCTTCACTAATCCTTATTTGAAGAAAAATGAATTCAATTGGACGATCGATCCAGATGGTTTGAAAACGACGCTGCAAACACTTTATGATCGTTATCCCTTGCCGATCATCATTACCGAAAATGGTTTAGGGGCAAAAGATGAGTTAACAGAGGATGGCAAAATTCACGACTCTTACCGTATCAACTATTTAGAACAACATATCGACCAATGCTTACAGGCCATTGAAGCAGGCGTTGACTTGATTGGATACAGCCCGTGGTCGGCAATTGATCTAATCAGCGTTCATGAAGGCATCAGCAAACGTTACGGTTTTATTTATGTTGATCGAACGGAACAGGATGAAAAAGAACTCACTCGCTACAAAAAAGACAGTTTTTACTGGTATCAAACATTGATCGAAACGAATCAACTGCCCTCTTAAAGAAAGGAGAAAAAAATGAATAAAGTATTTACCTTTTTAGAAACAAAATTGATGCCGCCTTTGAATAAAGTTGCGAACTTGCGCTTTATTCGAGCGATTATGCAAGCGGGGATCATTACGGTCCCTTTTACAATTGTTGGTTCGATCTTTCTGATCATCAATAATTTACCGCAAATCATCCCACCACTAGCACCATTTTTCGAGAATACGATTTTAAAATTTGCTTCGATTTATAGTGTGGCTACCACCATGTCGATCGGTTCGATCGCCATTTTTTACTGTTTGGCGACTGCTTATTATTTAACGGATATTTATCGGAAAGAAGAAAGTGAGGGGCTGAGTAGTTTTGTTGGGGCTATTTTAGGATTGTTTGCCTTTTTGATGACGATTGTCCAAACCGATATCGTTGATGGCGGTGCCCAGCTGATTCAATCAGAAAGTGAAACATCGATTGTGTATAACGGTATTGCACTTGGTGGTTGGATTACTCGTTTTAGTGGTGTTGGGATTTTTATTGGGATCATCACAGCTGTGATCGCCACTCAGATTTACCGTTGGTGTGTGAAAAAGAATATTACCATTCGGATGCCAGAAGGCGTTCCTGATGGGGTTAGTAAAGCTTTTGCTTCATTGATTCCTGCTATTTTTATTGCGTTTGTGATGTTATTTATCAATACGATTTTAGCCGTATTCCATACTGATTTACATGGATTATTGTCAAAACCGTTTGAGTTCGTTAAAGATTTGACGGGTTCTTGGTTAGGGATTATCGTGATCATGCTATTGATCCATCTACTTTGGGCTGTTGGGGTTCATGGGACTGCTGTAATCAAGAATAGTTTTATCAATCCAATTTTATTGGTAGCATTGACCGAGAATATTGATGGCAGATCGAATATTTTCGCTGGGGATTTTGTCAATATGTATATCTTTATCGGCGGTGCGGGTAGTACACTTGGATTGGTTTTGTTGATGATTTTTGTGGCAAAATCAGACCAACTTAAGGTACTTGGTAAAGCGGCGGTGCTGCCTGGTTTGTTTAATATTAATGAACCTGTGATTTTCGGGGCGCCGATCGTTTACAATCCTTATTTGATCATCCCCTTTATTGTGACACCATTGATCAATGTGACGATTGCTTATTTCGCTACTTCCCTTGGATTAGTGAATAAGGTGATTACTGGGATTCCTTGGATTTCGCCGGTGGGAATCGGGGCGTTTCTTGGAACTGGTGGCGATTTTAGAGCTGTGTTGATCGCGTTGCTTAATTTAGCTGTTTCAATCGTTTGTTATTATCCATTTTTCAAGATGTATGATGGAAAATTGTATGGGGAACAGATGGCAGCTTTGGCGAAAGATTGACTGGAATAGTATAAAAAGAAAAAGATGGCGAGTGGGACATAACTCTTCGAGTCATATCCCACTCACATGGAAACCGAATAAACGGTGGGAGCAGAAGCAATCCCTTCGGAAATAAGCTGAAATTCACAAAAATTTAAAGAGCAATTTTCGTGAATTCCTTCTTATTTCTCAGGATTAAACACTCCTGTCCCATCCTCTATCTTTTTTCAGAAAATATCATTCCCCATAAATCCTCGATACTGTGTACTTATTAATCAAAGGTGTTAACAAGTTCATTATTAATATGGCTACACCAATCCCACCAGGCAAGTCCAAAACAATTCTAAGTACTGCAGCCAACACACCGCAACCGACTGCGAAGAGATACTTCCCTTTCTCTGTCAACGGCGAAGTCGTATAATCCGTCACCATAAAGACTGCGGCAAAAATCAATGCCCCACTCAGCAAATGAGCATTAGCAAATGAAAAATTAAACCCACTATATAACAACATTGCACCATAAAATGAGCCTAGTGTAAAAACAGGAACCAACGGATTGATGATTTTACGTATAATCAAATAAATCACTGATAAAAGCAAAGCAAATTTACACGTTTCTCCAATCGGCCCACCTAAACCAACACCCATAAACAACTCAACTAAATCTGGTGTTGTCGGAGAAATCTCTCTCGCAAAATCCCCTAAGTCAGCCAATGGCGTCGCAGTTGCTACAACATCCGGTTGTGGCGTAACCCAATTTGTGATCCACGGGGAGAAAAATAATTTCAATAACACACGAGCTGCCACTGCTGGATTGAGCCAATTTCTACCAATTCCACCAGTCAATTGTTTCACTACAATAATTGCAATAAAATCCCCGATAAGAAGCGTCCACAAAGGAGCTGTAACTGGTAAGCTCAAAGCTAACAACCACCCTGTGATCACTGCGCTGTAGTCCGTTATCGTCACTTTTTTCCAAACGATTTTTTGAAAAGAAAACTCAAATCCGACACAGGCAGCAATACTTACCACCACCATCACTAAAGACCATAATCCAAAAAAGTAAGTAGCCGCAATCGTTGGAAATACTAAAGCAACCAACACTTGTTGCATGATCCACTGTGAAGTCCATTTTTCTCTAATATGAGGACCCATAAACGGTCCTGTACTTGTATATTCTTTATTTATCATCATCGACTCTCCAATACTTTTTGCTTCGCCGCTCGGATATCACCTAAAATATCGATTTTTGATGGACAAATATACGAACAGGCACCACAATCGATACAATTCAGCACACCTAAGCGTTTTGTTTCTTCGATATCACCCGCTCGATACGCATTGCTGATAGAAATCGGTTGTAAATTGACTGGACAAGCATTGACACATTCTGAACAGCGAATACAATTTTGTTCTTCTGGAATTTTTGCTTCCTCTCTAGTCAACGCAAGAATCAATGAAGTTGTTTTCGTTACTGGTTCATCTAAATTTTGGATTACTTTTCCCATCATCGGCCCGCCATTAATTAATTTCATCGGGCTTTTGATAAAACCACCACACGTTTCAATGACATGTTCGATTGGTGTACCAATTCTTACGCGTAAGTTTTGAGGATGCTTAATCGGTGTGCCCGATACAGTCACAACACGATCGATCAATGGTCGATTTTCCTTCAACGCATGAAATGTAGCTAAGACTGTTGAAACATTCATAATCCCGACATTTAAATCAATCGGTAATTTTCCAGCTGGTAGTTCTTTTCCAAGAACAGCTTTAATCACGATTTTTTCAGCGCCTTGAGGATAATGGTTCGGTAAAATTTGTAGTCTGATCCGCTCGTTATCGATTTTATCTTCTAAACTTCGGATTGCTTCTTCCGACGAGCTTTCTATCGCAATCACACATTGCTTGATCGACATCATTTCTTGAAGCTGACTGATTCCTGCAATAAAATCATTCATCTGCTCAATAATAATTCTTCTGTCGGCCGTGACAAATGGTTCACACTCGACTGCATTAACGATCAACGTTTCCATATGCTGATGTTCTTTCAATAGAAATTTTACATCCGTTGGAAAGCCCGCGCCGCCCATTCCAACAATTCCGTTATTTTTGATCATTTCCACTAGGTCTTCACTACTTGTTTGCGGTAGTTCATATGTATCTTTAAAATCATTTTTAATGACCACAACGGAGACTTCGTTTAGGCCAATGATTCTCTGCTCGATTTTCTCAACGGTTCCTGAAACTGAGCTATGTATGTTGGCTGAAATCAAGCCATCTTTTGCGCCGATCAACGTTCCTATTTTCACTGTTTGTCCTATAGAAACAACGATCTTTGCTGGTTTACCGATATGCATATTCATAGGTAAAATGATCTGCTTGGGAGCACTTAGTTCTGTGATTGTTTCTAGCTTGGTCAACCACTTATTTTTTTGAACCATAACACCACCAAGTTTTCTTTTTATTCTAAAAAACATTGATTTTCTTTCCTCCTAATTAAAAATTTTCCACTTATCTATAAATAAAAAAATAGTAAACTAATGCAATCGCCACAATAACTAATTGTAGCGTCAAACCCCATACTTCGTATCGTTCTCTTTTCATTTTTACTCCTTTTAACGTTCTATTTTTATAATAAATTCCCTATTAAATTCAGCATATCATCAAATTTTACAGCTCAGAATTATTTTTTTCCGCTAATTGCCGAAAGATGAACTTGCGATTCATTCTACATGCCTAATAGCCCTCTGCTTTCTTATAATTAAAATAGATAAACCGTTTTCCAATTGTCAGGGTGAAGACTTGTAATAGATTTACTTATAAAAAAAAGACTTAAAATCAATATTTTCCTGCTATAAAACTAATTTTGATATTTTTTCAAAAAAAAAGACAAGCCTCATTTCTCTGTAGGTAAATATACAGAAAAATGAGGCTTGTCAACTTATATCAATAAGTTTTTAACGGCGTTTCGTTTCAAACAGTGGACTAACTGGTTTGTTTTCATGGATACGCTTGATTGCATCCCCAATTAATTCCCCAACACTTACTTCATCGATTTTATCGATTTTTCTATCGTCAGAAAGGTAGATAGAATCAGTTACAACTAAACGTTTGATTGCAGAATCTTCAATACGTTGTAAAGCAGGTCCTGATAAAACAGGGTGCGTACATGATGCATAAACTTCTTTTGCCCCAGCTTCTTGTAATGCATTTGCAGCAAGTGAAATCGTTCCAGCTGTATCGATCATATCATCGATCAATACGCATGTTTTTCCTTCTACGTGTCCAATAATGTTCATCACTTCTGCAACATTTGCTTTGGGACGACGTTTGTCGATAATAGCAATTGGTGCTTTCAGATATTCGGCTAATTTACGGGCACGAGTCACACCACCATGGTCAGGAGAAACAACAACCACATCATCTCCTTGAATGCCATGTTCCATAAAGTAATCTGCGATTAATGGTGCTCCCATCAAATGATCCACTGGAATATCAAAAAATCCTTGAATTTGCACTGCATGTAAATCCAATGTCAACATTCTAGTTGCTCCTGCTTTTTCAAGCATATTTGCAACAAGTTTCGCTGTGATCGGCTCACGGGCACGCGCTTTACGATCTTGACGCGCATAGCCATAATAAGGCATTACAACATTGATTGTTTTAGCACTGGCACGTTTTAAAGCATCGATCATGATCAATAATTCCATCAAGTTATCATTGACAGGACTACTTGTTGATTGAATGACATAAACGTGAGAACCACGAATACTTTCTTCGATGTTTACTTGAATTTCACCATCGCTAAATTGATTTACAGAAGATTTTCCTAATTCTACACCGACTGCTGCTGCAATTTTTTCCGCTAACGGACGATTCGAGTTAAGAGAAAAGATTTTCAATCTTGGATCAAAATAATGTTTTGACATGGGGACCTCCACTTTCTTTTACTGAACAATAGTTTCCTTATAAATAGTAGTCACTTTTTCGAAATAAATCAAGTGATTTTGAAGCATTCCTCTAAATTAATACGATTTTCTAATAAAAATCAGCATGTCTTCATGTGAAAAAAAAGAAAGCAGTCAAAATATGTATATTTTGTCATGTTCTTTTGAAAAATCAATACAATTTCTAATGACAAAACACAATATATATATTACTATTTAAATGGATGCAAAAAAATGAAAGCGCATTATTTTTTGTATTTAATTATGAACATTGCGCTGTGTATTATCTAGTTTCGCAGAAACTGTTGAACATTGTCACTATCTAGCTTCGCGGGCTAGTCTCTCGGAAAAAAGATAAATTATGAATGAGGCAAAAAGCACCTCAGGCATAATTTCCTATTTTTCAGTCGAGACTGAACGAGCCCGCTACGCTTTAAATTTAAGGAGGAATTTTGTGAAAAAGTCTGTTTTGAAAAAAGTTCAACTTGGTTTACAGGTATTAATGGTTTCCACTTTACTCGCAGGTACAAGTGCAACTACAGCATTAGCTATTGAAGCTACATCAAGTAATGAGATCCCGCCAACAACAATAGCTACTCCAGAACGTTCTACTGAATCAAACACAATCCAAGAAGAACAAGAAACGGTTCAGCAAACAAGCTTAAACGCCCAAAGTAACACACAAAAATTGACCATTTTAGGCACCTCTGATGTCCATGGCCAGCTATGGGACTGGTCTTATGAAGATGATAAACAAACACCAGTAGGACTTTCTCAAGTAAGTTCTGTTGTGCAAAACATCCGATCAGAAAATCCTAAAGGCACGATTCTAATTGATAACGGAGATATGAATCAAGGAACCATTTTAACAGATGATCTTTACAATAAAACACCGTTGATTGATCGACCAAATCCTATGATCAAAGCAATGAACTATATGAAATATGATGCAATGGTTTTAGGAAACCATGAATTTAACTTTGGCTTAGATCTAATCAAAAAGCTCAAAAGTGAAGCAGCATTTCCAATCTTGTCAGCCAACACCTATGTTAAAGACTCAAAAAGTCGTTTTGTTGGCGGAACAACGAAAAAAGACATTGATTTAGACGGCGATGGCACAATAGACTTAACTGTTGGCATCATCGGTCTCACAACTCCCCAAATTCCATTATGGGATGGCGCAAAAGTAGACAGCTTATATTTCAATCCATTGAAAGAAGAAGCAGAAAAAGCTGTTGCAGAATTAAAAAACGAAACTGATATTATTGTCGCATCGATTCACGCTGGACGTAAAAATTCTGATTCCTCTGCAAGTGCGGATCAAGTCATCAATAATGTAGCCGGTATCGACGCCTATATTTTAGGACACGATCACCGCTCTTTCGCTGAGAAAATCCAAGGCCCACATGGACTTGTTCCTGTGGCTGGACCTAAAGACACCGGAACAGAGATGGTCAAAATCGACCTTGATATCGAAAAAAATGATGGAAAATGGCAAGTTAAAAACAGTGATACTGCTATCGTAAGTACTAAAACAGTTCCAGCCGATGAAGCATTAAAAGCAGAAACAAAAGAATACCATGACAAGACAAGAGAATTCATCTCAGAAAAAATTGGAACAGCTACTGGCGACTTTTTACCAGCTGAAGAAGTGAAAGGAATTCCAGAAGCTCAACTACGTCCAACTGCGATGATCTCTTTGATCAATAATGTGCAACGAAAAGCAACCGGCGCGCAACTTGCTGCCTCTGCGCTCTTTAAAGCAGACAGTAAATTACACGCAGGAGATATTTCTTATTCTACTATTTTTGATATTTATAAATACCCTAATACACTGGTCAGTGTTAATATGACTGGAGAAAATCTACTGAAATATATGGAAAATCAGGCAGATTACTACAATACACCGGGGCCTGACGACTTAACGATCAGCTTTAACGAAAAAATTCGTGTGTATAACTATGATATTTTTTCAGGCATTTCTTATAAGATCGATATTTCCAAACCACATGGTCAACGCATCATCAACCCAACGATCGACGGAAAACCAGTTGATCTTAAGGCAAGCTACTCGATTGCTATGAATAATTACCGCTACGAAGGTCTACTAACACAAGGTCTAGTTAAAGGAGAACCAATCAAGTCTACTGATCCTGAAACTTTACGTGGATTGATTGCCGATTATATTCGTGAAAAACAAACCCTTGATCCAGCCGAAGAAGTCGAGAATAACTGGGAAGTGATTGGTTATCATTTCAATAACAACTGGCGTGATTTAGCGGTCAAATTAGTCAATGATGGTACATTGCAGACTCAACCTGCAGCAGACGGTCGTACCCCAAACGTTAAACCGATCACGAAACAAGATGTGCGCAATGCCGGTTACGCGCCAAACTCAGAAACATTTACGATCATGCATACCAACGATGTTCATGGACGATTAGAAGGCAACGGAAAAGATGTTTTAGGTTCGGCACGTTTGAAAACGTATAAAAACGTAATCAATCCAGACCTCTTGATTGATGCAGGAGATTCATTTCAAGGCTTGCCGATTTCTAATTTCTCAAAAGGCAAAGACATGGTCAAAGTGATGAATGAAGTGGGCTACGATGCCATGGCTGTCGGAAATCATGAATTTGATTTTGGCTTGGACACAGCACTAGAATATAAAGACGAATTAAACTTCCCAATCTTATCAAATAATACTTTTAAAGATGGAAAATTGGTCTTTGAACCCTCTACAATCGTTGAAAAAGGTAGCAATAAATATGCAATTATCGGTGTAACAACACCTGAAACAGCGACAAAAACCCATCCAAATAATGTAAAAGATGTAACGTTTGCTGATCCAATCATTGAAACAAAAAAAACCATCCAAAAAATCAAAGACTCTGGGGAAACAATCACTGCATATGTTGTTACTGGACACCTAGGTATCGATGAAACAACTCCACATGAATGGCGTGGCGATACTTTGGCAGAAACACTAAGCAAAGAATTTCCTGATTTGAATATTACTGTTTTAGATGGCCATTCTCATACAGCTGTTAATGGCGGAAAACAGTTTGGAAATGTTATGTACACCCAAACTGGGAATTACTTGAATAATGTCGGTTTAGTAAATGTGGATTTGACAGACCTTAGCAAAAAAACGGCTTCATTAACACCTGCAGAAACATTAGCAGATTTAGAAGAAGATCCTGCCGTTAAAGCCTTAGTTGACCAGGCTAGAGCGAATTTTGAAGCACGGGGTTCTGAAGTTGTCATTGAAAATAATCCTTACCAATTTAATGGTGAGCGTGACAATGTACGGACTAGAGAAACAAATTTAGGAAATCTGATTGGCGATGCCATATTAGCTTACGGGCAGCACGGCTTTAAAAATCAAGCTGATTTTGCAGTAACAAATGGTGGCGGTATTCGAGCAAATATCGAACCTGGAAAAGTGACATTAGGAGATATTGTAGCTGTAATGCCTTTCGGTAACAGCATCTCCCAAATCAAAGTGAACGGTGCCCAGATCAAAGAAATGTTTGAGCTTTCGCTTCGTTCAATGGTTCAAAAAGATGAAAGCGGCAACATCATTTTAGATGACTACAATCAACCTAAGCTTGGCGCAAACGGTGGATTTTTGCATGTTTCAAGCACGATTCGTGTCCACTATGACTCAACCAAAAAAGGTTCTCTACTACCAGCAGATGAAGGAAATGGGACGGATAAAACCATCGTTGGTGAACGAATTCTGCAAATAGAAGTACAAGACCGCACAACTGGAAAATTTGCACCCATCGATGAAAAAGCAACTTATCATATGGCAACAAATGATTTCTTAGCTGCAGGTGGTGACGGCTATGATATGTTAGGCGGTGAACGTGAAGAAGGACCTTCTTTAGATACAGTTTTGATTGAACATTTGAAACAAGCAACAACTCTTCGTTTATACGATACAGCAACAAATATCGATCTAGCACAATACAAAGAAGCCTTCCCAGGCGAACGAATCATTTCCATCTCAGAAGCTGAATTTAATAAGAAAAACAAACCCGAACCTGTACCAAATCCAGATCCAAAAGATCCTACGAAAACAAAACCAGACGAGATCAAAACAACTAAACCTGGCGGAAAAACAGCAGATTATCCGAAAATGGGTGAAACAATTGTTGCTTACGGCAGTTTAGGATTACTTATTATTGGATTTTCTGGTTATGGTTTTTATGAATATAATCGTAAACGAGAAATAGGATAACTAAAAAGATGGTCACCAACTATGGGTGACCATCTTTTCTATTTCGTGAAGTCAATGTCAAACTTTTAATTATTTTACTATGTAACAGCTTCACACATACCACTTGCTTCAATGACACTATTTCTCATCACTGATACCTCATGAGAAAACGCATTGCCAGCTTGTCCTTTTACCATATCTGGAGCATTTTGAACAAATGTTTCCACACTACGTCCTAGATCAAATTGCTCTGTCTTTATTTTATTTTGCATTTGAGCAGCTTCTTCCTTCAATGGGGTAAATACACTGACGCACTTCGCTTGTAATGCTATTTTTTGCAGTCTTTTTTTCTCTAACTTTTGGTATTGTTCTAGTTGGACTTTATATAACGTAACTGTAGCTGAATTTGGTTCCTTTAAGCTTGATTCAAACGTAATTTTTTGCTGTAAACTTGAAATAACGTCACTATATGACGCTACACCAATACTCAAATCTATACCTGATCCATTCATTTTTTCTCCCCTTCATTAAAACGATGTTGCTATTTGTTCATCTGCAGCTTCTGCTTTAACAGCTGCCATCCGTAAACTATGGGCAAATTCGCCTAGATGATCTCCAATTGTCACCATCTTACTCTTTAACTCTTTGACAACTTCTGGATCATGAGCATAGTATTGATCCCCCTTAGAGTATGGTGCGACCGATTTCAAAATATCTTGAATTTCATGATCTTCTAATTCAGAATAAGCTCCGCCACTGGCTTCACTACGGATATGTTTTTGTAAAGCCATCACTTCTTCGCCTTCATCCCATTCATATTGTTCAATTGTTTTTTTAATCCCTAATGCAGTGCTTTTCATGTCATCATATTGTGCAGCAGTCGCCCGAAGTAATGCTGGAGCAAATAGACGCATAATACTTCCATCACCATTAAACATATCCATGAAAGTATCGGTAGGATGTCCACCTAACGTTAATAAACTCATGATAAACGTTTCTAACTCTTTATTACTTTTAGTGAGGACCCGCTTTCCAACTAAAGGCATACCAAATTGATCAAAATTTCCCACACTATCATTCATATGCGTGTAATTTGTAATCTTGTCGGTGGCATGTCCAGCATCAACCCATTTTTTTGCTTTTTCACTCAATAACCGATAAATATTTGGGGCTGAAAAGACTGTAGCATACTCTCCGAACTCAGCAGCAACATAAGAAGCTAAACCAGCACCTAGACTATGTCCTGTGTAATCAAATGTTGCATTTTTGAAGCGCGGATCATTTTTTACTTGTTCAGCAAAAGCTAATGCTGTATCGAATTGACTATTGACTTCAACTGGAACACGTATGGTTGTCCCAGGAACATGTACATTTTGGTATTTATCTTTTTGACCCATGGTAACTTGTTGGACATCAGCACTTAGGTCACCATCCATATCAGCAAGATTGGTTCCTTTATACGAAATCGTGATATTAGCGAGGTCTGGTTTTCCATTAACAATAGGAGCTACTGCAATTCCTTCTGCCCCATTTTTATCTGGGTTATTTAAAACCTCCACTACTTCATACATAATACCGTCGAAACCTTCAATTTGTTTTCCAATTTGTAACCCTTGATACGCTCCAGTAGTTATATCAAAAAAATCTTTATCTGTCTTACGCATTGTTGTTCTCCTTATGGTATACTTATATTCAATTATGACATAAAAAGGACACAAAAACTATGAAAACTAGATATAAATTTTTAATTGGGATAGGAATAATAATACTAGGGGTGGCAGGTTTGAATTACTACAGTTATAACGATTATATAAATAAACAGAAAGAGCGAATCGAACTATTTTTTAAATACAATTATAATAATATCGATTCACTTACTTTTACAGAAACAAAAAAGACTCCTATAGGCTCACTCGATTTCCATGGTTATTTTAACTCTGACAAATCAAATAGCTTTATAGGAAGTGTAATGCCTTATCAAAAAGAATTTGAACGGAACAATGTCATGAATGGTGAATTTTCGAGAAAAAATGATAAATTTAAGGATAGAAAAACCTATACTGTTTCTGAAATCGAAAAAATTCAACGTAAGGAACGCCGAGAAAATAAAGAAGTAAACTCAAGTTCTTGGTTCTCTGATTCAGCAGGTTTATCAAAGTATAGTGAATGAATTTTAACAAGTCATACTTTTTTTAGAACAGCTTATTATCACAAACACTAGATAAATTTTTCAACTTTAGTTCAAACTGGATAACCTTCTGAAGCTATAATGAAGTAGCCTTTATCGATTTTGCTCATGGTAATGGCTCTCCTTTTGTTATGCTTATGAATAATTCTGATACAACAAGGACACCCTGACTATGAAAACTAGATATAAATTTTTGATTGTAGTAGGAATAATGGTAGTAGGGATAGCAGGTTTGAATCAATACAGCTATAACAACTATACGAACAAACAAAAAGAACGAATCGAGTTATTTTTTAATTACAATTATAATATTGATTCTATTACTTTTACAGAAACAAAGAAAACGCCTATGGGTTCACTCGATTTCTATGGTTATTTTAACTCTGATAAATCAAATCAATTTATAGGAAGCGTAATGCCTTATCAAAAAGAATTTGAAGTAAACAATGGTATGACAGGCTCCTTCGCTAGAAATCATGCAAAATTTGAGAATGGAAAAACCTATACTGTGTCTGAAATAGAGAAGATCCAACGAAAGGAACGCCGGGAAAATACAGAAGAAAATTCTAGTTCTTGGTTCTCCGATTCAACAGGGTTATCAAAGTATAGTGAATAAATTTTAACAACTCATACTTTTTTAGAACAACAGATTATCACAAACACTAGAAAAAATTTTCAACTTCAGTTCAAACTGGATAATCTTCTGAAGCTATAATGAAATAGCCTTTATCAATTTTGCTCATGGTAATGGCTCTCCTTTTGTTATGCTTATGAATAATTCTGATATAAAAAGGACACATTGACTATGAAAACTAGATATAAATTTTTGATTGCGATAGGAATAATGGTAGTAGGTATAGCAGGATTGAATCGCTACAGCTATAACAATTATACGAACAAACAAAAAGAACGAATCAAATTATTTTTTAATTACAATTATCATCTCGATTCACTTACCTTTACTAAAACTAAAAAAAATCCAATGGGAACATTAGTCTTTTATGGTTATTTTAATGATGATAAAGAAAATGATTTTTCAGCAGATATTATGCCTTACCAAAAAGAATTTGAAGGGAATATTGCAATTAATGGCGCATTTGATAGAGAGAATGCAAAATTTGAAAACGGAGAAACATATTCTGTTTCTGAAATAGAGAAGATTCAACGAAAGGAACGCCGAGAAAGCAGTGAAGAAAACTCTAGTTCTTGGTTCTCCAATTCAGCGTACACTGAATGAATTTTAACAACTCACTATCATAAATAAGAAAAAAGATGACTACCTAGGATTTGGCAGTCATCTTTTTTCTTATTTCTCGTTAATCATATAAGGCATGTGCTTCCCATAACCTTCTTTATTCACTTGTCTAGCCCGAGCAATCGCCAAGTCAAACTCTGCCACATCCTCTGTAATCGTTGAACCTGCTGCAATAACAGAATTCGCTGCAACGTTCACAGGTGCAATCAAGTTTGTTGATGACCCGATAAATGCATGATCTCCAACGCTAGTCCGATGTTTATCTTTCCCATCATAATTGACGAAAACTACTCCGCAACCTACATTGATATTTTTCCCTAAGTCTGCATCACCAACATACGTTAAATGACCGACTTTAGTATCTTCTGCTACGGTCGCATTTTTGATTTCCACAAAGTTCCCTACATGAACTCGTTCACCAATTTCAGCTTTGGGACGGATATGAGCAAATGGACCAACATCCGCATTTTTGCGAATAATACTTTCTTCTACAACGGATTGGGTGATTTTTACGTTATCTTCGATTACACTATCAACAATTTCAGAATGAGCACCGATAAAGCAATCTTCACCGATGACTGTCTTGCCTTTTAAATGAACACCGGCTTCAATCACCGTATCTGAGCCAATCACAACGCCTTCATCAATATACGTTGAATCAGAATCAACGAATGAAACACCATTCCTCATATGCATTGTATTCAAACGGCGGTGCATGATTTTATTCGCCTCAGCTAAAGCTACACGATCATTGATTCCCATCGCTTCTTCAAAATCAGCCATTTGGTAGGCAGCCACTGTTTTGCCTTCTTTTTTAAGGATTTCAATAATATCTGTTAAATAGTATTCCCCTTGTGCATTGTCAGTATTGATTTTAGATAAGGCATTAAACAAGGCTTCATTATCAAAACAAAACGTTCCCGTATTGATCTCTTGAACACGAGCTTCTTGTTCAGACGCATCTTTTTGCTCTACGATTTTTTCTACAATGCCCACATGATCACGAATGATACGGCCGTATCCAGTTGGATCTTCAGCGTGAGCTGTTAAAATTGTCGCACTGGCATTTTTGCCTTGATGATAATCAAACAGATTCGCCAATGTTTCAGCAGTTAAAAGTGGTGTATCTCCTGTAATCACAAGAGTTGTGCCTTGTTTCCCTGCTAAATGTGATTCTGCTTGTAACACTGCATGTCCAGTTCCTAATTGTTCTGCTTGTAAAGCATATTGGCTACGTTCCCCTAAATGGCTTTTGATTGCCTCTGCACCGTGACCGACAATCGTCACAACTTCACTTGGATTTGTTTTTTCTACTTGATCCATGATGTGTTCTACCATTGGTTTTCCAGCGACAGGATGCAGCACTTTATAAAGTTTTGATTTCATACGTGTTCCTTTACCCGCAGCAAGGATGATGACATATCTGTTTTCCAATTGCTTCACTCCTAATATTTGTTTTATGTTCAATCGTTTATTTTCAGTTTAAAATAGCGCCATGTTTTAGTTTAGCTTACTCTTTGCGGTTTTTCAACTGAACCAATTGCTTTTTTACTATACCAATTTATAATTTTGCGTGTTTGCGTTATAATAAAGGAAAATTATGTTAGCGGGGTGATAATATGATACCAATTCAAAAACACGTATCTCGATCAAAAGCCCATTCAGGTTTGAAATAATAAAGTGCTTTGGTTGTTGAAGGATTGCCTTTACGCAAAGTACTTTATCACTTGAATGATAGAGAGGAAATCCATTATGACAAAACAAATACAACCATATCAATTTAATTTTATTAGAAAACAAGCCAATATTTTGCTACAAGCACATTTATCTGTAAATGATAAAAATACAGTTAAAACACTGCAAGCGATCGTTCTTGAGAAAATCAATGAACAGTTTGGCGCAAATAAAGATCTGTTCCAACCATTATTAGAAGGATTCTTAGAAGCGGCGACTTCTAAACCTAGACTGGAACAGTATTTGGATGGGTTAAAAGAAGCGGTTATTCCGTTTGATCCGCCTTCAAAACAACAACTGACAAAGCTCTTCAAAAAGACGAAGAAATTGAAAATTCCAGAGTGGGAAACAATGGATTTGAGAGATTATACCTTTTATAGTTGGAATGATAGTGGGAAACAGCAGAAATTTATTATCGCTTCAATCGACGGACAGCTCGTCGGTGTTTCCGGAACAATTTCTCCTACGACTCAAAAAGGCATCTGCCCGATTTGCCATGAAACGTCAGAAGTTGCGATGTTTCTGTCTAAAGTGAAAGAATCTGGTGATGGTATGTACACGAAGCGTGGGAATTATATTTGCTACGATAGTGAGAAATGTAACCAGAATATCGAGCGTAGAGAAGAGTTAGAAGCGTTTGTTCAGAATGTGAAGTTTATGAAGTAAAACATTACCTAGAGGAAATCGCCTCTAGGTTTTTATTTTTTTGACTTTCTCAATTTTGCTATTGGCAAGGAAAAATTGGGGCAACTTGATGTTTTTATCAAGTAGCCCCAATTTTTAGAATTATTTGACTAGTTGGCATGATTAGATTGACTAGCTATTTCTCTTTAAACTAAAATGATTTATTCTGTCAAAAGGAGGAGTCTAATGGATCTCTCCTTTAAAAAAGCTTCATCCTAAAATCTAAACAGAAGGTTGACTCTACTCTAGAGTCTAATGCTACTTAATAATTAAACAAATGAAGTCCGGTGCTCAAGAACCCAGCTTCTCAACTCAGCTTTCTCCATTGAACTAACTACTATCACTTGATCCCAAAACTCACTTTCAGAAACAAAGCCATAATGACGCATCTTAGTTAAAAGAGTAGCTGCTTCTTTTTTTAGATAGTCCATGTTATTCAAACGTTCATCCTCATATTTATCAATGATAGGTTGTGAAACGTTTATAAATTGAATTAATTGTGCTTTATTCATATGAAGCCCAATTTTTATAAGATTAGAATTGAATTGATTAATACTAATTGCTCGAACGTTGTATAATTGAAGATTTACATCTCCCGCTTTTGTTACTAATAGATTGAATTCAACATCTCTATTTTGACTTGTTGTTACAACTGTTTTTGCTGAAGCTTCTGTATTAGAAGACAACAGCCCCCCGAAAATTGTTAAAGATAATACTGCCGAAAACAAAATCATTTTTTTCATAACATACTCTCCTTTTTCTAGTGAAATAAAAATCATCACTCTTGAGTAGAGTCAACCTTCTATTTAGTTTTTATTCACTATTATTCTGTATAGTCGACAACCACACCATAAATTTATCGCATTTCCCGATTTTCATTAAAGTAAATGCGCATTGATTGTGAGACTTGTTTCTTTCCTTACATTTCCTCATCATTACTAAATAAAATAATTTTTCTGCTGTTGCCCATTGGTCTACTTCAACGTCATTCTGCCATAAGAGACTCCGCACAATACTGCACCAAATAAACTGACGCTTCACTTTCCCTTTTGATAGACCTAACTCCATATCATAGAAGTAACAATAGCAAAGTCACCCCTGATGACCAATGATCTAGATACTCATAACGACGCCGATTGGACAATAAAACACTCGCAGCATAAACAAAAACCTATACAGTATATGAAGTCAGTGCTAAAAAATAAAAGAGGAAAAAAACAAACCAGTCAGTCCAAAGTAAAAGAATGAGATACTACCATATCAACTCGTATCATTGACATCAACCATCGTTTTGACAGGTAGATTCCAAATTCCGATCTCTTTACTCATAGAAGCGCCACCTGCTAAGAAAGAAGGAATGAAGTAAGAAAACCAGATTTTTTTATAGCGCTTTGGATCCATCAGAAAACGGCAAAGGGGTAAAATCTTTTAATAACATTAACTTACCATTTAAGTACTTTTTAAGGAACACACTTGCAAGCGCTTACCATCATACTTTTATGATATAATCACTTTTCACCATAATAATATTTGTATTTTATTGAAAAATAGTTTTACAAAAAGGATATTAGAACTTAAAGCTGGGGTGAATAATCAAAACCAATTTCTACATTTTAGAAGCTGACAAAGCAATTGATTTAGTGAAAGTTATTACCGATTTTTCTACAGAGATTCTTAGCCCAAGTCTGTTTCACGCCATGCCCTTAATCGAAACCCCATCCGTTCAAGGGCTATTAAATAATTTTGTCAGTCATTGTCTTGAAAAAAAATATTGCGCTTGACCTACAAGTCTGGAATCAAATCGTGGATATAGAAATCAGCACTGTATACCTGATACGCATTTTATCATTCTTACTAGACAATGCGCTTGAGGCCGTTGAACAAACAGAAGCGCCGCAAGTTCAAATCCATTTTTCTAAAGATAATACTAGCACAACGATTACTGTGGCTAATTCTTATCTACCTCTGGATGATAAAATCTATCTATCGATTTTTAAAAAGAATCATAAAGACATAGGTCTTGCTATTCTTTCAAGAAGTCTTAAACAGTACAAAAAACGTTCGCTACACGAGTAATAAAGATCCTACGACGTTTACCACTACTTTAACTATTACCGCTCTGGATTGCTTTTCATTTTTTTGCAATCAGACAAAAAAACAATCAATATGTACGTAATCCGTTTTCACTTTAAGCTTTTTTATCACAATGGAAAGAGAGATATGCGTTAACATACCTCTCTATTGTCAAACTTGTCCTTTCTTTGGGACAGTTTTGACTATTTGAATTCTTTCACGATATTCTATTGACTATCCTAACCTCTTTACGTTAGAATAAATTTACAACATAAAATAAAAAAGGCGCCCTGCCAGAAGACGGTCATCTTCTAAACAGAGCCCTGTATTATCAGCCAAAACTAATAATACAAGTTGCCTCGCCAATAATTTCTTATTGACTACCCTTATTGTACTAAAAGTAAGAACAGATTTCCATTCTTTTTTACTTACTCAATAATGATAGTGAATGGTTATTTAACGAACGCTTCATGGTATTAGTAGCTGACTAATATCATTTTTTTGTGTTTAACATCAGGTAATTAGAGCGAAAAACAAAATAAAAAGGCACTCTGTAAAAGGGCGGTCACCCGAATACAGAGCCTCATATTATCAGCCAAAACTAATAATATAAGTTGCCCTAGTCAATATTTGCATATCGACTCTTTCATTTTACTCAATTTTTGTAAGAAATACTAGTACTTTTTACAGATTTGAGTGTATTGAAGTAGTTGGTGGTTATTTGTTGCACTTTTGCACGGTATTAGTTGGTAGCTAATGCCGTATTTTTTCGCTCTTTTTATAAATAGCAAGCACCGCTCTCTCCTTTTTCAATACGATATTTTCGTATTGGTATTCTACCAATTGGTGCTTGCGAGCGGATTTACTAGGATCGATCACTACCATATGTTGCCCCTTCAATCAAAAAAGGCAGCCAAGTCAATGCGTATAAATGGGTTAGAACAGATAAATAAAAAATTTCTTAAGTTTACATGATTGAATGGTGCAACGTAACGATTGTTTTTTAGTCTATCCGTATTCTTAGCAATCCGTCTGGCGGAAGATGGGTCGTTAAATAAAAAGTTCGCAGGCCTGCAGAACCTGCGAATTTCAAACAGCTGTTTATCACTTTAGAAACAACCCAACCATTTTTTTACTATTACTAGATAAACAGCTGTTTGTTTTTCTTGTTTAAAACCATTGTTCTTATTTTTTATAGCTTAACTGAATCCTGTTTAATTGTTTCAGAATATCACTATTCGGATGACTCTTTCCATTTTCCCAATTTGAAATACTTTGTCTCGTTACATACAACATATCTGCTAACTCTTGTTGCGTTAAATTCAATTGTTCTCGCTTCTTTTTTACTTCTGTAACCATTGTCTTCTCCCTACTTGTTATACTATACACTTATTATAGGGCTTTTATTTTAGAAAAAACAATAGTGATTTTGAATAGTTACAATTCATTTTTTTGATATTTAAAATACCAACAATTTAATACATATTTTGGAAAACACACACAATTCCACACTTATTGAAAGTACACAGATCAACCATTCTTTACTCTGAAACCTAAACAATAGAAAACAGGTAAATCAAATGAAAAAGAGTGACTAAGGATACACGATCCTCCTAGCCACTTTCTTTCATTTACTAACATTATCCTTGATACGAACGAATCATCCGTTCTTTTAGCTTACATCACATAGAACTTGATTGTTTGACTATCAGAATTCCCAGCTGAATCTGTGATACTATAATTTACTGAGTACATACCAGAAACAGACGTATTCACCTGACCACTTACTTTGATATTTTTACTGATATCCCCATCTTCTGCATCCCAAGCCGTTGCGAAACTTAGAGGGTTGAATGATGATCCTCTAAAAATAATTTGCCCTTTTGCTTTTAGTTCAGGTTTGTTATCAGTCAAAGCCGTTACCGTTACTTTTCTGTTTTTGAAAATATAGTCTCCTTGACCATCAAAACCAACATACGTTAATTCATACGTTCCTGCTTTATAAACATTCACGTGATTGTTGGAAACCAAGATTTGTGCATTAGGACTGACATTCCCTGTGCTTGATACCAATGATACTCCTGCTCTAGAATCGAATTCGTTCCCCATAGCGACCGTTACAGCATCGACGCCCTTAAATTCAAGTCCTTTAGTTGCTTTACTTTGTACATTTTGTTCTGCTGCTACTGCTTCTGGTGCGAGTGCTGCGCTGAATCCTACCCCCATTAAAACAGTTGATGCGATGACATACTTACTAAATTTTTTCATAAAAAATCTCCTTCTTGTTACTATTTTTTTATGTTAATCGTTTATTAAAACGAATAAACCAAACTTGTGTTGCTTTCATTATGATCGTTAAACTATCAGCCTCATTCGTTCTGATCAGAAATCTCTGAATAAATTTCTCTAACGGTGCCTTCCTGATCGTAAACAAGAGCTATTTCTTTAAAAAATTCCTGCTTCTTGTTTAAGCTGGCAGCTGTTGAAACGACTGGTAAATAGTCATCTGTTATTGCTCCACTCGTTTCTTTCACTCTTTTTTCATAGCCTGCTAAGCCATTTTGAATCACTTTTTCAGGTAGCTGCATATTCTCCCCTACAGCCTTGATACATTCACTTAGATTATCATTTGGTAAGGTTCCTTTAGTTGGTGCTATCTTGATCTTCACTAGTTGAGATTTTAGATACGCTTCTTTTTGATCACACGAAAAAGCGTAATTCAGCTGAACTTCTGCAATGATTTGTAATTCTTTTTCTTTATAAAAAGGATAAATCGTTCGAAATTCTAGTTCTTTATTTTTAGCAAAAACAGAATATTGCGCATCGCTGGCTTGAACAGCTTTTGATGACAGATATTTTTTGAGTGTTGTTTTTGATTGTTCATAATAATCTGGAACAGCTAGCTTGTATTTCTCTTTGATTAAAACAAATGCTTCTTCTTCTGTTTTTAGGTTTGAGTAATCAGAGTCTCCAAAAGACTTTTGTCGTTCCCCACGCCAACTTAAGGATTGTTCCTCTTTTGTAAAATGGTCGTATCTTCCAGCTTTCGTGCATCCTGTCAAGATGAGAACGATTGTTAATAAGATGATCCCTCTAATTTTCTTCATTTTGGCACCACCACTCTAGTCGGTGCGGTTCCTGGAAATACCTCTTGTGAAGCGTTCAGTTCAACCGGACTATCATCAATCAATTCGTAAAGAACGACACTTTCAACGCTTTCATCCTGACTAATATCTTGTGATTGTTTTGCGACTAGTTCTTTTACATCTAACAGCGAGGAATCTTCTGGTAGTGTCCCAAGAGAAAGAACATTGCCGTTTTGTTTAGCGGTCACATAGTCACTCCAACTAGCTGGTTGAACCGCTTCTTCACTTAAATTAGTAAACGTGTAACGAATGGCCAGTAATTTTTTTTGCTCTATACCTGTTAATTTTCTGACTGCGGTGGTTTCCATTTTAAGTCTGTCATTTTCGATCGTGATGATATCACCTGCTGCTTTTTCTTGCTCGACTTGTTCTTGTTCTGATTCTGACGTATCAAAATCGCTTTCTTTAAATGTCGCTACAGCCTCATCGATTCTTTCAGAACGTTTTTCATACGAATTATCATCCGCAGAATAAAAGGTCATTTGAACAAAGCTGTGATCCGTCCAGATATAATAAAAATGAGCCCAAACATTTTTTTCTCTAAACGTTGTATTTAACGTGTATTTATAGGCGGGATGCTCATCAATTTTGATTTCCTTCATATAAATATCTTTTTCTTTTTTATAGTTGTATCGTTCCTTTAGTTTTTTTCTGGTCTGTCTACCGAACTCTTTTTGATCTACTTCCGTTAAAGGAACCGTCGTAATAAATAGAACTGAATTGCTTTTCGTGTCTTCTGCGCTAAATGTTGTTTGAAGACCATATGCGTCGTTTACTTTTTTATCTGCTTCCCAACCTGACGGCAGCTGCATATCATATGAAACACCATTATTTTTAAAATGCTGGACCTTTTTATCTAATGCTTTGCCGCAACCTGCTAGAAGGAATACACTCAGAGCAACAGTTACAAGGATGGTGCTGATTCTTTTCATTTAAGTTCTTCCTTTCTATTTTTCCTTTTGAGACAATAACTATATAGACAAAATATCAGCAAGCAACTCAAAAATAATAGCACCCCCAGCTTCATTCCTTTAGGATAATATGTCAATTGAACGGTATGGTTTCCTTTAGGGACTTTGATAGTGATCAGGGCATCTTGAACCGCCTTGATTTCTACCGGCTTTCCATCAACACGTGCTTGCCAGCCAGCATCATACGGAATGGTTGTAAAGATTATTTGTTCCTTTTCTAGCGTGACGTTGGCCTTTGCTTGATTGCCGTTTACTTCAAAAGAAACTGCTTTGTCCTTGATTGACTTGATTGCTTGATCTAAAACATCTGTCTTTAAGATAAAGATGGACGGTCGAATCAATTTCACGACTGAACTGCCGGTGAATTTTGCGGTTACTTTGACTTTGGCGTCTTTTTCATAATAGCCGAGATTGTGATACGAACCTGTTGTTGCGATTGTGCTTGTTGCTTTATATCCAGCAACACTGACTTCTACAGCTCCTTCACTCAGATCACCTGAGGCTCTGGCATCTAGATTCAAGTATGCTTGTGTTTTTTCTGGAATATTGACTTCCCATGTAATACTTTTTTCATCTGTATTACGCTCTTCTGAAAAGTAGGTAAACTCTCCTGCTTCTTGAATCAGCATATTTTTACGGGAAACCTCATTTAAATCCGTAAATTGAAACAAGTCCTCGTTCTTTTCGGATAAATGCTGCATCAGCGCTGTTTGATTTTCATTGTTTTTTGCTTGGTAAATCCCTTTATCCGTGAGCATTCCTAGTGGTAAAGCATTTTTATTTTCATAGAGACCATACTGTCCTTGGTCTGCAATTTTCTTAAACCCATATTTTTTAGGATCATTTTTAGCCAAATTGTATTTCACTCCGAGCAGATCATCCATCAATATCGTGTTATTTTTATATTGAATCGTTAGATTTGTTCCTGGTGAACGATAGCCTAATTGATCTAAATAACGTGAGGATTTACGATTACGAATAGAAGAAAACATCGTAACGCCTGAATAATTGTAATTAAAACTGTCTGTCCGACTAATTTCATCTAAATTCTCTAATCGATTAAATGAATCACCTTCAGAGTTAGCTTTTTCTACTAATGGAGTGATTTCTTTATAGGCATCCGTATACTTTTCCCTACTCGTGTACCCCCATTCTCTATTGATCCCTGCCATGATCTGCTGTGTGTTGAACAAAAGCTCTCCACAAATACAGGCAACAATTATGATTGGCAGTAGCCAGCTATACTTATGTTCTCTATCTTTTAGTAAAAACAACACCAAATAAACGACTAATAAAATACTTGTGACGATCAAAGATTCCTGTGTAATATACCCATATCTTTTTTTATTTGAGACAATCGTTGTGAGTATAAAAATCCCCATAACCACAAAGCTAATATTTCCTACTAGATTCAAGTCTCTTTTCTCAAATTTTTCCAATCCAAATCCAGCTAGCAGTAAGATTAAAACCGAATACAAAAAACTATATCGAAACAAAAACATATTGGGAGAATGCATTCCCTGCCATAATAAATTCAATGGCTGAAGATAAACACTGGCGATCAGCAAAAATAATAAGCCGCCATATAGTAGTTTATTTTTTAATGGAATTTTTTTGCTGACAAAATAGAAGAGGCAAAAAATAAGTGGTACTAAGCCAATATAAACAAACGGTCCGCTTCCAAATTTCGATGTATCGTATACCCCAGACATACTTTTTACAACAAAGTCCCACGGTCCAAGGTCATTTGTAAAGAAGCTACTGATACCGTCCAGTTTTTCCCCATTCGTTCTAAGATCGATTACAGAAGGAAGAATGATAATCATTGAAGCACCGCCTGCAAGCAATGATGTGACAAAATAAGGAAAAATCGACCCTTTATACCGAGGCCAATTCGTCAATAGTCGAACAGCAAAATATAAAAAACTAAATACACCAACCATAAAAGCCATATAATAATTGCTCACAAACAATAAAAGATACGAAATGAAAAGCAAACTCAATTTCTTTTGATCCATTAATCGTTGAATCCCCAATAAAATCAAGGGTAGATAAATCAACGCATCCAGCCACATCAACATGATCGAATAGGCAACTGTAAAACTCATCAATGCATAACACACACTGAGCGCTACCTTCGTCCATTGGGGTAATCGAAAGGTTTGATGGGCAAAAATCCAAAATGTGACACCCATTGCACCGATCTTTGTTAATAAAATCAAATACATCGCATCAGGCATATGGATATTATCAAAAAATAGCACGAAAAAACTAAATAAACTATTTATGTAGTAACTCATCAATGAAATAAAATTTAGTCCTAAAGACCCATTCCACGTATAAAATAAAGATTGCTCTCCATGTAATAGGTTATTAAATCCTGAATAAAAATTGACCAATTGGCCAAACCCATCACTCGCTAATATCGTCCGATCACTGGTCGGATAAATACCTAATCGAAAATAGCTGAAAGCCATGATTGCAACGGGAAGACAAAAACTAAGTACGGCTGCTACACTATTTCTGTTTAAACTTAATTTTATTTGTTGTTTCATTTATACCCTCGCTTTTCTTTACTCAATCGAGCCGATTCGGTTAAGTGGATAATACCTAAACTTAACGACCCCTTCGATCTTTTCCTTATTTATCAAGCCCAGCTCACGACTATCAGATGAATGTCTTCGATTGTCTCCTAAAACAAAAAATTGGTTTTCTGGGATAACAGACAAGCCTGCTAATTTAGCCGCAACCTCCCATGTAACACGTATTTTTACCGTTCCATCAGGTAAATCAGCACCGGAAAGGTTGGTTCCATCTGCAGGAGTAGGGTTATTGTCAGCCATTTGAGCATTTAAATAGACCGTATTTTGATCTAGCCAAACCCGATCTCCAGGCATACCGATCACTCGTTTTACATAGGACTCATTTTCACGTTCTTTTGGTTGAAACGTAATTAATGAGTATCGTTTAGGCTCTGCTTTTTTGACAACAAACAGGCGATCTTTATTTTGCAACGTAGGCCGCATCGACTCACCGTTCACCATGTGGGGGGTTATTTTTATTAGAAAAGAAATAGTAAGAAATAGCATTAGAACAAAACAACCATTCTTTATAGGGCGATGAACGCTGTTTGGTGCTTCTATTGTCACATCTCTGCCATACTCTTTTTGTCTGTTCTTTTTTATTGAAACCATCCTTTCTTTTCACTTTTTAAAACTGCTTGATTTGGTGAATCGGCATCACTCTCATTTCGACCACACCGACGATCTCTTTTTCATCAATGTAACCATAGTCCCGACTATCTGCAGCATACGGTCGGTTATCACCTAAAACAATATACTTTCCTTTGGGAACGAATCCTTCTGTGATCCAATTTTCTGTATAAAAACTTTTACTAGTCTTGGCTCGCTGAACTTCTACTTCTAAAAAGCGTTCGTAAACTTCTTGATCATTGATATACAATTGATCATTTTTATAATAAATAGCTTCGCCCGGCAAACCAATCACCCGTCTGACCGAGGTTTCTTTACTTTTTGGCTCTTTATGTAACACTAGCTTGAACCGTTTTGGTTTTGCTAATTTATTAACGAAAACCCACTCACCATTATTCAAGACGGGTAGCATCGAATAGCCTTCAACTTTGGCAAAAGAAAAAGCGAAGTAAGATACGATGGATAAAAGAATTCCTACTAAGATGATACTGATCATTGACTCAAGTAGGATTCGATGAATAAACGTAACTCTATTCTTTTTATGCCTGTTTCGAGAAAATGATTGGTTGGTTGTACGCTGCTTGTTCAACGAGTATGCTGATGTTTTTTTTCTTTGCTTTTTAGGTCGTGAGTGTGGTCTGTCACTTTTTTTAGCACTCATAAAAAGACCCCTTTATCTACTATTTATTTTTTCTGTTTTAACGCCAGTTCATCCACACTGAATGCCTTGAATAGATTCTTTTGGGATTGCTTGATTCTTTTTAAATCCTCCGTATAGGTTGAAACAATCTCTTGGTCGTTCAGCTGATCGATCGTTAGTGAATACATATTCGTGCCATATTCTCGTAACTGGACATAATAACGATTTAAAAGCTGTTGGCCTTCTTTAGATAAACTATTCGACGGGGTTGAACTACCATAAGATGCCAGCAGGGAACTAAATTCCATTAGTTTTTCTTTGGATTTTTCGACCTCTGACCCGTTTTGCAGACTTAACAATTGCTTGTTCACTTCATCCGTGATGAAATAGCTTTGAACAATGATCGTTCCGTCAGTTGATGATAAATTCGTCAATTGATAATAGCGTGCGTAGAAACCACTACTACCAAAAATCACACTCAACGTAATCAAAATGATTCCTCGTTTGAGCTGTACTATTTTCTTGTTCTCTACTAAACGACATGTCCGAAACCAACGTTTTCTCTTTTGCTTATTTTTTGGTCGTTTTCTCTTTAATTCGTTAAACGTTTTATTTGTAATAAAAAATTGTATGAATGAAAAGATACTTGTCATGAAGGTTATCAGGACGGCCGAACAACACCCAACAAAAAGCCAATCCAATAGTGTCATCATTTAGCTCCTTTCTAAATTAAAAGCATCGCAGGCTCGTTCTAGCTTGACTGGTAAAAGATTAATAATCTAATGCTCTCTTGGCTTTTTCTTAGGTCTTTTTCTCTTCTGTTTGTTTTTGCTGGAAACAGAATGGATCACTAAGTAGATGACGAATAAAGTACCTAAGATAATTCCCGTAATCAATGCGATCATCTTCCAATTGATCCCTCTATTTTGGATCAACGATACATCCTCAGCATTGTATTTATCTGCATCTTCTTGTGTCACTTTAAAGTCTTCTTTCCATTCCCACTGTTTGTCTCCTGCAGTCACGATGATGTGTCCAGTATAATCTCCCGCAATGAACGTCTCTCCATTTAAATTAATGGGGAATGTCATAGCTGAATTTGGTGCCATTCGATAATTTTCTTTCTTTGTTTCATATAACACTTCATCTGACCCTTTTTTAAAAATTCTAGTATCAACAGTCATTCCTTCTACATAAGTCGCTTCCGTATTGGAAAAGTTAACTAAAAAGGCATTTCGGTAATTGGTTAAGCCAGCAGATATTTTGTTAAATGCTAATTCTGGTTGTAGCTTCGTATCGGTTTCGCTTAGAAGCATTCCAACAATAAAAGCATACTTATTTACGACACCTTTCGCGTTTTCATCTGTTTTTTTCTCTTCATCTGTCTCAGCTCTTTGTAAATAAATTCCGCCAGAAATCTGGCCATCATATTTTTCTTTTGGCATCGAGATTTCAACAGGTACGTTTTCTGTCGCTTTTGGTGGTAGTGTGACTTTTTCTGGAACCTTGATGATCTCTTTTATATCGTATTTCAACGAAGGATCGGTTTCGATTTTTGTTGGTCCGTATTCAATAACACCGTTACTATTCGTTTTTGCACTATTTACAGCCAGATCGATGGTTAATTCCTTGTCTGTCATGTTATATAGTTCGATCGCTACTGTTTGTTTTTGTTCAGGCGCCATTCGCAAATCAAAATACCCTGCATTTCCTATTTGATTTTCAGGTTTGATTATTTTATAGCTGTACCCGATCCCAGCGCTCTCTTCTTTTGCATATGTAGTTTGCGGCAGCATACTTACTAGAAAACTTATGTATATTAGAAAGAATATGCCTTGCTTGAAGTATTGTTTCATAATTGATTCCTTTCTGACTTTTTTTCAAAATACGTTACCGACCTAAATAGGTCGGTAAGTATTTGTTTGTTATTCGTATTATTTAGCTGCAGTCATTACCCAAGTAACTTCGCCTTTGTAATCACCTTCAAAAATCGTTTGTTCTTTACCAACTGTCAACTTCACTGATTTATCTGAAGCTTCTTCACCTGTTGCAGTTAATTTACCAAAGTGGATATATGTTTGCCCTTGACCTTGGTCTTTGTTCGCTCCATTGTTGATAACCACTGGTACAGGATCTTTTTCAGTTACTTCTGCTTCTGTTTTAACAGCACTTGTTGGCAACGCGATTTCTTCTGCCACGTTTGTTTTACGACCAATGTTTCTATACAATAGTTTTGCACCTGATAAAGTACGCTCCACTGTTTCTGAGCCTTCTTTTACAGTTGTTGTCATTGGTTTTGTAATTTGAGCTGTTAATGTGTAGTTGTGATTTAATACACTACGGACATCTTTGATTACGACACTATTCGCCATCATGCCTTTGTCTTCTGTATAATTTTTAGCCCAGAATGTACGGTCATTTCCGTCTGTAACGACCGCATTTTCACCAAAGCTTAGCGGTGTAACATCTTGAATACCAAAAACAACAGGTTTAAGAGGACGTGTAATGGTACCAGAGACAAGTTCAGTGTCTTGCTTACCATCTGAATCTGTGATATCCGTTCTAGATGTATCTGTGTCATCTTTTGTATTACGTGTAAATTGGATATCCATATCGCCTTTTAATGTTGTATCATCCGCTTTTGTAACTCCTGGTATCGCTACTGCTACTCCTACAGCTGCCATTAGTACAGCGCTGCATAATTTGTGTGTTAATTTCATTTGTGTTTCCTCCTATTGTAATATGTTTTATTTATGGTAACTCAGAAATAATCCAAGTCAGCACCGTTGAGTAAGTTCCTGGTTCTTTTTTTGCTGCCCCAGGAATGGATAAATGAACTGCATTATTCATATATACAGTTTGATTTCCTTTGGAAGAGTCCACAATTGGATTCCCCTTTTTATCTAATCGTGGTTTTAAAGTGGGCGTATTGTTCATCAAATTATCTTGTGATGCGCCAAAAATCACACTCCACGTCCCGCCACCTGTCCCTTTGGCAGCTTGTGCCAAGGTATATGTTTCTCCTATATTGTTCAAACGAATTACTTCCTTTGAAACAGTAGGATTTATACTTGTACCATTTGACGTATTGATCCAAGATTTATCAAAAGAGATGATCGCGCCATTAAGCTGATTCTTCTCTTGATTCTGATTGGTAAATTGTTGTTCTTGACGTACTTGCAGACTCCAGCCCGTTTGTTGCTCTCTGTAATCTGAAACTTGAATAAAATTTCCACGAGGTGCTATAACGCCTTTAAATAGCAAGGCATCTGCGGAGTAGCTCATTTCTTTTGCAGCTATTTTATTACTGCTAAAACTAATATTTGGAACAAAGTCAATTCTTAAAGGACCTGTCGTTTTACTATAGTCTCCTTCAAATTCTAATTCCTTAGTTGGGTTTTCTGGATCTAATACACCAAATTTTGGATCTATTAGTCCTTTAAACCCAATCCCCATATCTCCGTCAGTCTGAGCTTGTACAGTAATAGGATGAAATAGGATGAGACCTACCAAGAGATAGCACAGCTTCGAAATCAAATGAATTTTTTTCATATACTCACTGCTCCTTCACTATGTTTTTCTGCTGTTTCTTCCTATTTTTTCTAACATAAAGCACGCAGACAAAACTTGCTAACAAGCCTCCACTAACTAGAAAACTATACTTTACTAGCTCACCCGTTGATGGAAGGCGTCCCTTTGGTTTTACCTCTTTGTCAGTTGTATTTGTATTACTACCTGACCCTGATTCATCGAATAAAATGATTTCTCCTTTTGTCGGGGCTTGAGCTCCTTCTTCAGCAAATACATTTCCACTATTCATCATAAGGAAGGTAAATGTAAGGATAGAAGAGAGCATGACTGACAGTATACGTACTTGTTTTTTCATCCTTTTCCTCCATTACCTTACTTTGCATTTTCCAAAGTAATTGTTATTTGCGCCCGATATTTCCCAAGAGCTTTAATTGATCCCGGTGCTAAGTCTAGTAAGAATCCATCTCCTTTAGACCAGCGTTCTTGCGTTATGTTATAGCTTCCAGAAACTGGATCAAGAGGACTGAAAATTATCCTATCTTCATTTGTTAAGGTTAATTCATCATCTTGATATTTATATTTGATCGAATTAGGAAGCTTCGCTCGACCATCTTCTAAACTGGTTAATGGCTGGTTGATTTTCGCTTTCAGATTCCATTTTAGCTTGTCTGCTCGTGTGTC
This sequence comes from Enterococcus sp. AMC1252, assembly GCF_058216515.1. Lineage (NCBI taxonomy): Bacteria > Bacillati > Bacillota > Bacilli > Lactobacillales > Enterococcaceae > Enterococcus > Enterococcus sp. AMC1252. The sequence goes on along the minus strand of NZ_CM177097.1, from coordinate 152,089 downwards.
TGAAACGACTAATGGGGCACCAACGATCTTAGGTTGCGCATATTTAGCAACATCAATTGTTGCTTTTTTCATTTCAAAGTCCAACACAGTTGGCGCTGAGATCAGTTTTAGTGTTCCGCTGAATTGATACGCGACGGTATTTTCACCTACAGCAATTACAAGATTCTCATTATCTGGCTTTTTCACTAAATCATAATTTTCTTTTTTCAGCTGTGCCAAGATAGAACTGAGTTCTTCAATCTTATTCAGGTTGAGCGTACTTCCAACTTCTTCAATGCTAGTATAGGGGTCGTGCAGTAAATTCCCCTTTTCATCTAAAAAATTCACTGTTACATTAGCTCCTAGACTAATTTGAATTGTTTTTGTCTTTGTGCTTGTCCCTTTTTTAGCTTGAATCGTAGCAGAATAGGTTCCTGTTGCTTCTGGATCATTCGTTAAAGTTGTCTTTGTAACGGATAATTCAACACCTTCACTTAGACCTGTTTCAATATCCCAACCAAACGCTTCTGATTTTTTTAAAATCAATTTATTGATGTCCTCACTTGATAAATGAGCCACCTCAGTTTTTTTAAGAGAAAAATCATTGGCACCGATCATTACTCCATTTGAAGGGAGTGTTCCTTTTACTACCATGACTGGTACCTTAATCACTTTTGTTTGAGTCGGCTCATCATTATCTGTCATCTGAATATCTACATAATTCAGACCTTCTTTAGATGTATCAATCGGAGCTTTCTCATTAACATAGGTAAATTTGGCGCTATGCCCTGGTAAAACAACTGGATCTTTAATCAAGTCGTTGACATCTTTATTCCACTTGCTATCTTTTTTTACTGTTTGGGCAATCGGCGTTCCGCCCATATTATAGATATTGATTTTTATTGTATAATCATTAGAAGGTAACCCCTTCATCGCACCATCTGCCTCGTTGATGGCAATTAAACCGGTATTATAGTTTTTGATGGTTCCAGGCTCTTCATTCAGATGCTCTGGTAAGGTACTTCTGGGAATAGTCAAATTGCTGGCAAATTCTTTTACATTATTTGCTCTAAAGGAAAACTGTTCTTCACTACCATCAGGATACGTCGCATAGACTGTTCCATAATCCGTTACTGTAGGAATTTGACTTAACGCATACTCAACGTTAAATTCTTTATTGTAATCTTGATACACGTCCACTTCTTCTGGGTTCGCTTTTATTTTCATGTAAGGTAGTTTTTCACCTGCAAAAATTTCATACCCTGTCTTTAATGCTTCACCAGGTACAATATTTTTCCACGGGGCACCCAGTTGATAAGATGTATCTACACTCCTTTGAATAACGTCTCCCTCTTGGAGATTTTTATCTTCCAATCCAGATTTTGTAAAATTATTACCAAAATAATTTTCACCAGCTGCAACACCTGAGTATGAATATTCTGCAGCGATATATTTTCTATACTCTGACAACCAATTTCCGTTAGCATCTTTCAGGTTTACTGTAAATCGTTGTTCTGCTGAGGGTTTCATATAAAACCCTCGATTATCTTCCAACGAGTATATAGGAACATTATCACTATGATAATCAGTATCCACGCTCTCCAGCATAGAAAAACTCTTTGTTACTTCAGAAATATTAAACATATTTAATTGAACAGAGAAATTTAAATTTCGATTCAAAGATAGATCATACACATACAAAATTTCATTCACTTCATCCACTAAAATTTCTTTCAACTGATTCCCCTTTCGGTAAAAATATTGAAAGGCAATCTTAGAAGCGACTTGGTCAGATCCAAGTCCATACGCTCTATTCCAAGATGAGCCATAAAGAACCTTATTATTCACTCCTGGAATATTGGTTACTCTACCATTTTCACTAAACGTTCCCGAAAAAACATAGCCTTTGCCTACATTATCTTGAATAGAAAACCCTAAACTATTATTCACATTGTCCTTTAATCCTCGTTTAGGAAACCCAATCATCGAGCTATTGATACTATTCGTTACTTTCCCTTCTGAAGAATTCAATGGAATTTGTTGCCACCCACTCAAGTCCACATCCCTAGTCATACTATCAGGTAAAACGAAGAGATTAATTTTATGAATCCATGAATTTTCTCCCGAGGTAATTGTGATTGTGGCTTCCTGTTTACCATGACTTTTAGCGGTCATTGTGGTTGAGCTTATTCGTCCATCCGCTTCTTTTCCTGATGTTAATTGCCAAGCTTCTATCCTCAATTTATTGGTTAATACGTCAATAATTTGAGCAGCCGTTTTATCTTTTATTTCTTTTTGATAAATGAACGCCGCATCATACTTTAAGGCAATTTTTCTATCTATAAGCGCTGTCTGGCCTTCAGCAGTGACAGTCACAGGTATGGGAATAACCGTTGAAATAGTTGGATCTGTTTTATCAGTCATTTTGATGTATCCTCGCTTAAATCCTACTCTACTTGAGTCAAACCCATTCGGAGGTACTGTTGGCTCTCCAAGTTTATTGCTTACCCATTCATAGGTTGCCCCCTCTGAACTGATATCATTGAGTGTCTGGTATTTTTCAAAAACAGTTTCCGCATTTGAAGATACCTTCAGCTCTATTGTACGATCAACAGTAAGATAACCCGGATTCCTCAGCATTGCGCCAAATACTAGAATGTCACAAGTCGTATTCGCTGTAAGACCTTTAAATTCCACTTGGATCGTGCCAGTGTACGTGCCTATCTGATCAACTATCGTTGTTGCTATAAAAGAGACAGGCACCTCTTCCCCTGTACCCATATCCCAAGCACGCAAATTCGCTTTAGACTGGGCCAACGCTGCCAATTCTTCGGGATTTTTCTCCGCTATTTCATCAGGGTACAACACGACTTTTTCATCTACTTGAACCATCACTCTGTTTTGTAATAATGGTTTAGTCGTTCGGTCTGTTACGCTGACAGGGACTTTGATGACCGTCGTTATTTCTGGTGCGTATTTTTCTGTCATTCGTATATATGCCCATCGAAAACCTACTTCACTCGTATCAAACTTTTCCAAAGGTTCACCTTTTTCATCAACAAGATCGTAAGTAGCATCCCAAGTCATTGTACCGCCTACTGTTTGGAATTTTGTAAATAAGTTTGTTGGGTTTCCACTCACGTAGAAGAGTTCATTTTTTTCAATCCTAACAGCAGCTTGTGGAGTAGCGCCGAAAACCACTACATCTTTTTGTATGGTCTCTTTTTTCTGCTCGGCTCCTGAACCAAATACTAGTACAAAATTCGCCTTGTAAGTTCCTATTGAAGTTGGCACAATCGTCGTACTAACGATATTTACTGGAACATCTTCTCCCGTTTCCATATTCCAAGCATGAATATTGCTTCTCGTTTTCACCAATTGTTTCAGTTGCTCTGCTGTTTTATTTTTAGTTTCATCTGGATATAAAACAATTTTGTTGTAAGTTAGATCCATTTGCATAGCAACCTGTCCGTTAAATGGAAAAGAAGTTTTTTCATCTATTACCGTCACGGGTATAGGTACAATAAGTTCAGTCGAACTAATATATTCAACGACTTTTACATAGATTGTATAAAAGCCAAGTGTATTAAGCTGAGGATATTCTTCTTCTCCTTTCTCATTGACATAGCTATACCCAATCCTTTGACTTGAATTTGGATACGGTCGCTCTGAAAAAAGTAAACCGAGTTCTGTATTACTTCTTAAATCTGGTAATCTATACCCAGCTTGAATTGTTAACACTTGTGGGGTGAATTTTAGATCCCCACTCCCCACCGAACCAAGTGCTCGTGTCTTATCACTCATTTTTGATCCTATACTCTGGGCATTTTCTATCTTAGGACCCGGGACTAAATTTCGGGACGTTTTAAATGTTTGTTGCTTACTGTTTTCTGACTTAGCTTCTATTACTGATATTGGTTTAAAATACGCCAGACTTACCAGACTCATCCCTAACATGATCAAACTGATACAACCAATCAACTTTTTCTTTTTTTGTTTATCCATTCAATTCTCCTTTCTGCCTTTAATTACTGATACAAAAATAGCAGGTTATTTCGCAACACCTCCTTTGCGTCACAGGCTTTACCTTGTTCCTTAGGAGAAGCGTATCTATGCATTACTGAATCAGCTATCTATGTTCACTTTCTCGAAATTTTATGATTCTATGGAATTTCAGAACAAAATAGTTGCTTCATTTTTTCGTAGCACCGCCACTTTTAGAACTCTTGATAGAATTAAAATAGCATTCTAACATTGGCTATTTTTTACAACTATTCCCATATCGTTTTAACTGCAGCGTTAAACATATAACCTTTCGTACGAACTGTCCGAATGTATTCTCTCTCATAATTATCTTTTCCTAATTTAATTCGAAGTTTGAAAACAATATTCGTTACTAGGTACTGACAGCTTGCCTTCACCTTGCTTCTTTCCCTCCAGACTTTTTGATAAAGTTCATCATACGTAACAGCACTTCCTGAGTGATTTACCAGAAACGCTAGCATCTGATATTCTGTATTGGTTAGTTCTATTTCTTCAATACCATTTTTTATCACACTTACGTTTTGCGGATTGAGCATTAACGACTCTCTCTTCTCATGGTTGATTTGTTTTTTTTGCTCAGAGGAATCTGTATTTTTCATACGCTCCAAAAGTCTACTTACTTGAATAAATGTAACCTCATAATCGGTGTCTTCACGGGCTATCCCATCAATCCCTAATTTGAGATAAACTAGATCTGTTGATTTATTTTTATTTTTTGTCAGTAATAAAAGATACCCCTCAAATACTTCTCTTACCTTCAATATCATCTCGTAACCGCTCGTTGAATCGGAATGTTCCACTTCATCGATAATTAAGATATCTAATCCTTTGCTTGGAGATTCAACGTTATTTAGGTCCATAATTTGCGTCTGAAAATCTAGTTTTTTTAATACCTCTAAATAGGGTCTGTCACTGTTTTCTGATGTAGAAATGATGCCGGCAGAATACATACGTACTCCTCCTTTTCTAAATTGATTATTTGTTTCAGCTGATTTAAAAAAAAATGAATGTTTTTTAAATCGCTTCTTTTTTCTTACACATTATTTTCGTGTATACTACTATATATCTATAGATATCTGTCTATATCGCTTTTCTTAGAAGTATTCCTTCTAAGAAAAGCGTTTGTTTTACATCATAATTCATACGTTTCATTGCATAGTTGACGATTTTTTGACGACTCATAATGAAAATTCACTTCTGTAAGTGAAACTGACTATCTATTAAAGATATGGCTTTTTCTCTTGTTTCCCATAAAGAGCCAACATAAGTATCTAACGTCATTTTTGTTGATTTATGTCCCAATAATTTACTCAACGTTGCAATATCTATGCCTTGTTCAATACAACGTGTAGCAAACGTATGTCTTAAGACATGAAAATGGATGTTCTCTAATCCTGCTTGTATCGCGATTCTTTTGAAATGATGATTAATCAATCGAGGTTCGATAAATTTATTTTTATTACTGATCACAAATTCACTGATTGATTCCTGCTTCTTTTTTATTAAGTAGTGCACTAAATTGGACGCGATCGGGATTTTTCTGATTGAGCTCTCTGATTTTGGTGAACCAAAAATGATCTTTGTTTTTGCTTTAGAATTAGCGATTGTAATTCGCTGGATCGTTCTTTTAATGCTGATTGTTCTATTCTCAAAATCAATATCTGACCACGTTAACCCGCTGATCTCACCTATTCGAAGACCAGTATATAGTGAAAGGATAATCGCTGAACAGCTCGGTTCTTGAACGGCCATTTTTTCTAAACGTTGTTGCTGTTCTGTCGTTAATACAAAGACTTCTTTCTTTTTTACTTTTGGCGATAAAATCGCATTACATGGGTTTTCTAAAATGACCTTTTCTATAAACGCTTTCGTGAAGGAACTCTTCAAAATAATATAAATATTATTGATGGTGGCATTACTGAGTCCCTTTCCAGAAAGTGTTTGTAGAAATAATTCAATATCCTTATCACTTACCAAATTCAGTTTCTTTTTTCCTAATAATGGAAAAATATGTTGTTTCATTTTGGCATGATAAGATGAATGCGTAGAGACTTTGATTTGTTCTCTAATCAATATATCTAGCCAATAATTCATCCATTCTTCCACTGTTCCTTGAAAAATGGAGACTTGCGTTGAAGTAGAAGTGTATTGTCCTTTTAGATATTCCAGCTTTTGTTTTACTTCACTGTATTTACTTCCGTATACGTAGCCATAAATGATTTTCCCTTGTTCATTTCTTGCTTTTCGATAGCGACCTTCCCAGCGGCCGTCTTTACGTTTATAGATATTTTCACCTTTTTTCGACATAAAACTTCCCTCTTTCTAGTTTTGACGGTGCACCTGACGGTTATAAAATGAATTTCAGTTTTTTTTATTGTTTTTCAAACCAAAATATCATGATATCCAAATGTAAATCACCAAAAAAATACATTTAACCTATAGACTTTCTCTTTTTTTTGTATTATCATTCTTAATGAAGGCTATTTTTGATAAAAAACAGGCTCAAAAGAATGGTTTTACATTTCTTAGAAGGAATACTTCTAGGAAACAATATTGGATTTTTATTGGAAGTGTTAATCAATAATTTCTTTTTTATTTTTAACAACAAAATTATTTTAATATAGAAAAAAGATAAGTTCTCAGCATCAAAGCGCTTTCATTCTGCTTTGGTGCTTTTTTTTTGGACTATGCTAGTAAAATACGTATACTAAAGAATAGAATCATCAAAATGTGGAGGGAATGTTATGGGAGAAAATATTTCAGTATATCTTTTAGAGGATCAAGTCGCATACAGAGCTGGATTAAAAGAAATGATCCATTCACTACCACTCAATAAAAGCAGCATTTCCTTGGATATCATCTCAATTGAAAACTTCGGTGCTTTTTATAAAGAAATTGAACACTTAAAAATTCGCGATAATGATATTTTTTTAATTGATATTGATTTACAAATGGCCTATTCTGGGCTAGACTTTGCGAAACGTATTAGACTTAAAAACGAGTATTGTTTTATCATATTTCTAACTAATCTAGAAGATAAAGGTATTGAAGTCATTAACTTAAATGTAAAAGCAACTTCTTATATTTTAAAAGGAAGTACAACAGATAATTCGCGTATAAAAAAACTATTCGACTCTATAAAATTAGAAGTCGAACGTCGAATGCACAATAAAGAAGGATATATCTCGTTTAAAAAAACAGGTGAAACAATCTATATAAAATATGAAGATATCCTCTATATTCAGTCTGTCCCTTCTGTACGAAATACCTTGCTGGTTAAAACGATCTATTCTGAGCAGATAATAGATGGCGCTCTGAATAAAATAAAAAAAGAGATTGTATCAAATTATTTTTATACTGGACTAAAGTCATTCATTATTAATATTACGCATATCGCTTCATTGAATTATTTATTAGGACTTGTGGTATTTGATGATGGAAGTGAGTTAGAAGTAGGGGAAAAAATTGTATACAAGCTAAAAAAAGCTTTGTAATTGTTTAGTAGTGACAGTCTTGTCAGAAATGGAGAGCTCTATGGAGTCATATTTGCACCTCACTTTAATTTGCTTCAATAATTTGCAACTTTGTTGGTTGATAGGATATAAGAATTTTTATCCTTTTAAACAAGCTGTTTTTTTAACTAGTTACCTGATAGTCTCTGTACTGATCACATTACGCTTTCCGAACTATGACACCTTTTGGATTCTGTTTATTTACATTGTCATTGAGAATTTTTTTATTTATCAACAGTTCAAAAAAGTAAGTTTCGTGGCACTATTTTATCTTTTAAAAAATTCATATTACCTCCTTTCTTGGTTATTCAGTTGGTATACATTAAATTTTTTATGGATCAAACAAATCATTGGACTCAATCTGTTTCTTCAGCTTAGGCCATTAGCATTCATTTTCCAACAATTATTACTATTTGCTTTGATTCAAGTTAGTCTTTCAATCAACCAAAAATATTTTATATTCCGATCGATTTCTCAACTGCACAAGAAATACACGCTTCCATCTACCCTTAGCCTTATTTTACTTTTAATGTTAAATACTGCACGGCAATACACTTTTCCGGAAGATGATTTTACTGCTTATGTATACCTCACTTTCATGTTATTATCTTTAACGGTTGTGTTTATCTATACTATTTATCTAATCAGCCGCTTTTATCAGCAGCAGCAAAATATTGATATGCTTACTAAAAAGTCCTTAGAAGAATCGAATACGGTTTCTCTAGCAAATGAATTTCAACATGATTATAGAAATATTTTGTTAAGTTTGAACACCTATCTTAATCAAAATGATCTAGAACAGGCACGTGCTTATCTTTCTTCTATTACCGATTATTCTGGTTCTGTGACTGCTGAAAATTTCCACTCAAAAATTTCACCAATCAATGTCCTGCCCGTCCAAGGATTATTGATCAATTTTTTTGAAAAATGCCAAAAAAATAATATCTCTGTCTATTTTTCAACGAACCAACAAATTTCAGATTTATATATTACTATTAATTTGATTGATTTTATTCGATGTTTATCCATTCTTTTAGATAATGCTTTTGAAGCCGTTTCTACACAAGAAAACGCCGTTGTGGAAATCAGTTTTGAAATAAAAAAACAACGAATGATCGTAGAAGTCCGAAATACGTTCCAGGGATCGATTACTCTTGGCCAGATTCTAAAAAATAATTTCACGACTAAAAAAGACCATCAAGGAAAAGGCCTGCATATTTTTACTAAACTATTAAAACAATATGATGATTCTGCTTATTCCTTTGAACAAGAGGATGGTTATTTTATTGCACGTTTTTCTTTACCTAAAGAAAATTGATTTTTCTAGAAAAAAAGTGGCTTGCTCTGTGTATTTCACAAAGCAAACCACTTTTATTTTTTCTAATCATCTACCTTTTACCACTATAACTCACTACGGAGTAGCCGTTACTTGCCATAAAATGGTTGCACGATAGCCACCAGCTTGTAGTACTTCTCCTGATGAAACTTCTAATTGTAGACCCGATTGATCAGAATCCCATTCCTCGCTGACATTATACTTTCCTTGTTTTTGAGTAATTGGCTGAATGGTATCTTTTAATAAATCAACTGTTTCTTCTTTGTTCAGCTTGTACCTGAGTGCCCGCGGAAGTTCTTTGCTGGAATCTTCTTGACTTGTCAATGGCTTTTGAAGAGTTGCGGTCAATTGCCAGACGTTGCCCCCTTTGCGATTATCCCAAATAGTCAGCGGTGTGTCATAGTTTGCTTTATCTACTTTGATAAAGGATAGTCCTAAAGACTTTCGACCAAAATTTAATAGCTTAGGGGCAGATTCGATAAACAACGTTCCTTTAAATTGGTAAGAAATAGTCGTTTCTTCATTCTCAATCGGTACCGCTGTCTCATTTTCAGGTACCTTATCTAGTTGATAATTGGATTCTTTAATCGTTTTAAGAGCCTTTTGGACAGATGCTTCTTTCGTCAAATCAATGGTTTCTCCTACACTTCCTGTTAAAATAACTGGATCGTGTAATGACATCCCTTCCTCATCTTTAAATACGACATTTAGCTGTTGCTTATCTTGTCCAATAGTGATAGAGATCTTTTTTTTCGCGCTCTGCTCACCCTTGATTGCAGTTATATCAGCTGTATACGTTCCATCTTTTGGATCTGATTCTAGGGTTGTTGACTCAACTTTTAAAGTGATATCATCACTTGACCCTGTTTCAATATCCCAAGCCATCGCCTCCGACTTCTCTAAAATACGTTTTTTTAGATCCGTCTCAGACATATTTTCAAACTCATTCGAATGACTGGTAAAATCATTCGCTATTAAAGTGATTCCTTCCTTAGGAACCGTTCCATCAACTACCTGAATTGGTACTTTGATCAACGCAGTTTGTTCAGGTTCTTGTCTATCTGTCATTCGTACATAGACAAATTGTATGCCCACCTTAGAGGTATCCGGCATCTCTCCTTCATACATATACGACGCTGTATGATCTGGTAAGATCACTTGGTTTCGGACAAGTTCTTCCGCTTTCTTCTTAAATTCACTATTTTTTTCTAGGACTTGCGGAATCGGTTTGGCACCTAAATTATATACATTGATTTGAACAGCGCTTTCTTCTGAAGGCAATCCTTTTCTCGGACCTTCTGTTTCCTCAATCGCTACTAATCCCGTGCTATAATTTTTAATTGTTCCAGACTCATTATTTAGCTGGTTAGGTAAGGTTGTTCTTGGAATCGTTATATTTCCCTCAAACTCTTTTGAGCTGTTCGCTATATAGGGTATCTTTTCTTCACTTTTATCTGGATACGTCACATAGATTGTTCCATAGTTACCCACTCCTGGGATTTTACTTAGCTTGTAGTTTGACTGAAATTCGCCAGTATAATTTGGGTAAATATCAAATACTTCCGGTTCAGTTTTTAACTGCATATAAGGTAGCTCGGCTCCTGCGAAAATTTCATAGCCTGTTTTCAAGGCTTTGCCTGGTAAAATACTTTTCCACGGAGCACCTAACTCGTACGCTGAATCCATAGTTTCAAGTATTGCTCCTTCCTCATGATTTTCACTTTCCGTTCCTGTTCCACTAAGATCATCACCAAAATAAATTGCATCCTGACTAACCGGTGCAATACTTCCTGCATAATACTTGGTATAATCTGACAACCAATTCCCCAAAGTATTTTTAAGTTTAATCGTAAATCGTTTTCCTTTTTCCGGCTCCATATAAAAACCACTATTATTGCCTAATGCGTGCAATGTTACCATATCATTAAGGTAATCTGTATCCACTTTCTCTACCATAGCGAAGGTTTTTGTTTCTTTAGAAAAATTATACATATCTAGATTTACTGAAAAGTTTAAGTTTCGACTTAATGATAGGTTATAGACGTATATCACATTATTTGTCATATCCACTAAGATTTCTTTTAACTCATTCCCTTTGCGTAAAAAATAGTTGATTGTAAGTTTTTGATTATATTCTTCATTAATTCCGATACCATACATCCCTTGAAATCCTGCTCCTACAGAATGCTTGTTGATTCCAGGTATGTTGCTGACTCTACCTTTGCCGCCTTGGAAAATATACCCTACATTATCCTTATCTGTAATTCTAAAACCTAAATCATTATCAGTTCCATCGGTCATCCCACGTTTAAGGAACCCTAATTTGGATTTATTGATTGGATTCTCAATGATTCCTTTCGTTGAATTCAATGGAATTTGTTCCCACTCTTCAAAACGACTGTCCCCAAATATAGCATCTGGAATAATCCAAAGCGTTATATCATAGTCCTTACCTATTTCTGTTGCTCCTGAATGGACACTGACTGTCATTGTATTTTCACCATCACCTGGATTTTTTGGACTGATTGACGTTTTTGTAATAGTTGGTGTTACTTCCTCACCTGTCGTCAAAAGCCAAGACTTCAAAGATAGTTCTTCTTTTAGCCACTTGGATAATTCTTGTGGTGTCTTATCTTGCACATCTTTTGCGTAAATAATTGGAAAATCATAACTGATTCCCACCTTTGTTCCTCCTATTATGGTACTGTTTTCAGCAGTGACAGTAATTGGTACTGGCATGATCGTTGAGATACCATAATAATCCGACATCTTTATATAGCCCCAATGGAAACCAGTTTGGCTTGTATCATAGGTATTCTCTGGCTCAGTTGGGGTTCCATCCTTATCTGCAACCCACTCATAGCTTGCTAGCATTGGATCATTTCCATCCATCATTTGATAGTTTCCAAAAATAGTTGTTGCATAATCGCCCATTTCCATTTTTTCATTTTGCTTAACTGTAAAATATGAAGCGGAAAGATCAGCGCCAAAAAAAATAATCGTCCGCGTTACACTCTGTTTTTTCCCTTCAAATGTTGCTTCGATTGTTCCTGTATATCGGCCAACAGTCGTATTTTTTACGGTTGTTTTTGTGAAAGATGCAGCAACAGCTTCGCCTGTACTCATGCTCCATGCACTTAAATGGGCACGAGACTCAACAAGTTTCGTAATTTCCTCTGCGCTTTTACCTCTAGTTTCATCAGGAAAAATCGGGATATCATCGTCCACTTTAATCATAACTTTATTTGATAAAATAGGGCTCGTCTTTTGATTTGTCACATTGACAGGTACTCTAAGAATCGTTACAACGTTTAGATCAATTCCGTCTGTCATCTTTATGTAAGCCCAATGAAATCCGACTTCACTTGTGTCAAATTTTTCGATGTCCTCACCTTTTTCGTTTACAAGATTAAAAAAAGAACCAAAGTAATCAGTGGTCAGTAGATTTTGAAATTTAGTAAAATAATCTGTTAAAGATGATGATAACTCTGTATTTTGTTCGACCATTATATCAACTTTAGGATCAGCTCCAAATACCACTACATTTTTTTTCGCAATTGCTGATTCTTGCTCTAAACTTACTTCAAACTCGACTCTGTATGTACCTATGGATGCTCCTACAAGTGTAGTAGTTAAAAATGTTGCAGGAAGTTCTTTACCGTTCTCTGTGCTCCACGCTCGAACATTCGCTCGTTCAGTTACTAATTTTTCCAACTGTTCTGGTGTTTTCCCTTGTGTTTCCTCTGGATACAAAACAATTTTACCTTGTATGTTTTCTGCTTGAACGGCTACCTTATTTGTCAGTAACATCGTGGTGTCTAGATCTTTTACTGTCACCGGGATGGGTACACGAATGCTGGAATTATTTTTATTTTCAGTAATCTTGACATAGATTTGTTGAAAACCTATCTTAGTACTATCTGGACTGCTAGGCTCACCTTTTTCGTTCACATATTCATATTGAGCACCTAAGTCTGTATCTGGAATGACTACATTTGATAACAGAAGCTTACGTCCATCAGCTGTTTCTATATCGGGAAAGATATCATTTTCATTTAGAATCAGCACTTTAGGTGTTGCCGATAAGCCAAACTCATTCTCAATTGGATCTAGCCCTCTTGTTTGTCCTTCATTCCTTAGTGGATCTTTCACTTCTTGTTTTATTTCATCTGTTTTTGCTTTTATTGATGTTTCAGGATTAAATAAAAACCCCTTTACTATCAAGAAAAACATAAATAACAGAATTAAATATCCAACTATTTTTTTCAAAATTATTTCAAATCCTTTCACTAAAACTGACTCCCAGACAAGAGATAGTTATTCTGACTATTCAAATCATCTTTGTTTTTAGCGCCTATCTATTCCACTTACGCTTCCGTCTTACGATAAGAAGCAACGCCACCCCAACTACCCCAAAACCTATTATCCACCATACTATCTGTGATAAAAATCCTGAAGAGGAGGAAACTTCATCATTTAACGCCGCCACTTGTTTAGCTGTTACGTTAAACTCTTCTGACCAAGACCATTTTAATCCTGAAGCTACCGATACCTCTATTTGTGCGGTATAGGTCCCTTTGGTTAATTGTTTATCTGCTAGCTCCACAGGAAATTCGATCCTAGAATTTGGGGCCATTCTCATCTTATCTTTGTATACATCAAAAATAGCTTGTTCTTTCCCTTGTTTTCTGACTGTAATGCTCATTTCCATATTTTCAGCAAATACATCGCGAATATTCGACATATTTATTACTAAACTCTGTTGTCCATCAACCATTTTAGTCTGAACATGGTTTAACTTAAGCATGGGTTCGATTTTTTTTGTCTCTGATTCGCTAAGCAATACACCAATTAAAAAAGCAAATCTATTTTTAACAACTTCCTGATTGCTTGTTTTTCCGGTTTCTTCTTCTAAAACGGGTTCTAATTGGATCCCTCCTGCAATATAACCAGGAAATGAAGCCTCAGGCATCGTAATTGTAAAAGCAACTGTTTTACTTTCATTTGCGGGAATCCGTACTTTTGCTGGTCCTTTCACGATATCTGGAAAATCATACTGCAGGGAGGGATCTTTTTCTAGATTATTCGGTCCATAATCTATGACGCCATTCCGATTTGTTTTCGCACTATTACGTCTGATCATGACCGTTTGCTCTTTTGAAGATGAGTTATTTAGCTTTAGTTGGATTGTTTGATGCTGTCCAGCCTTTACCAAAAGATCATAGTAGGCAAGGTCTTTGTTTTTTTGATTATCTGGAAAAATGACTTCATACGAAAAACCTTTGAGTCCATTATGACTCACTTCTTTGGAAAAAGTATTCATCGGCTTTGCACCTATGAAAAGCAGCCATATGATCAGTCCAAATACTATTATTTTCTTATTCATTCGTGATTTCCCCTCTATCTTATTTATGATTAATGCGTGCTTAGTAGTTTCTCATACAAATAACCGCTACCTTTTTTATGCAGTCAAGATGCAGAAAACAGTAGCGGTCAACGGTTATTCTATCCAAATACTGAATCACAGATTAAAGCTTTGTAGAAAGATTCAGTGTAATAGCTTGTTTATTATTCTAGATTTACGGAGTTGCCGCTACTTGCCATAAAATAGTGGCACGATAGCCGCCAGGTTGTAAGACTTCTCCTGATGGCACCTCCAACTGCAAGCCTGATTGATCTGAATCCCATTCGTTACTTACGTTATAATCGCCTTTTTTTTCAGTGATTGGTTGAATTATATCTTTTGATAAGACAACGGTTTCTTCTTCATTCAGCTTATAGCGCAAGGCTCGAGGCAACTCTTTACTGGAATCTTCTTGACTTGTTAACACCTTTTCAAGCTTGGCTGTTAACTGCCAAGCGCTACTATTTTTACGATTATCTAAAATAGTTAGTGGGGTATCATAGATGGCTTTATCCACCTTAATAAAGAGTGATCCTAGAGATTTCCGCCCAAAGTTCAAGAGTTTAGGAAACGATTCGATAAACAGCGTTCCTTTAAATTGATAGGAAACTATTTTCTCCTCTTTTTCTATTAGTATAGCTGTCTCATTTTCAGGTGCTTTATCTAAAATATAGTTATTCTCTTTGATTTCATCAAGCGCTTTTTTGACTCCTGCTTCTTTTGTCAAATCGATGGTTGTTCCGACAGTCCCTGTTAATGTAACTGGATCGTGTAAGGATAGGCCTTCTTCGTCTTTGAAGACAACATTTAGCTGTTGTTCAGATGTTCCAATTGTAATTGTTATATCTTGCGTCTGACTCACCGAACCCTTAGCTGCTTTGATTGTTGCTTTGTATTCTCCGCTAGTTGGATTTGATACTAACGTTGTGGTGTCGACGCTTAATACAATATCCTTGATTGACCCTGTTTGACTATCCCACGCCATCGCTTCAGACTTCTCTAAAATACGTTTCTTTAAGTCAATTTCTGACATATCCATAAACTCTTCTGCTGTACTTGTAAAGTCGTTTGCGCTGATAGTAATACCTGCTGGAACCGTTCCATCTACTACTTGTACAGGGACTTTGATTAGGGCTGTTTGTTCGGGCTGTTGTGTGTCCGTCATCCGTACATAAACAAATTTCAGTCCAACCGTTGAAGTATCCGGCATTTCTCCTTCATACTCGAATGAAGCCGTATGATTCGGTAAAATAACTTGATCCTGCACGATTTCTTCTGCTTTTTTTGTGAATGAAGCCGATTTTTTTACGACTTGGGCGATTGGTTTAGCCCCTAGCTTATACACATTAATGTCAACTGCACTTTCTTCTGATGGCAATCCCTTAGTTGGGCCCTCGGTATCATCAATAGCAAGTAAGGACGTAGTGTAAGTTTTGATAGTACCCATCTCTTCATTTAAGTGACTTGGTAACGTTGATCTCGGAATTGTTACCTGACCCGCGAATTCTTTTTCGCTATTGGCTGTAAAAGGGACTTTATCTTCTTTTTTATTGGGATACGTCACATAAATCGTCCCGTGGTTATTCTCTTTAGGGATTTCACTTAATTTATACCTAGACTTAAATTCCCCAGTATAATCTGGATAAATATTAAATACTTCTGGTTCAGCATTTAACTGCATATAAGGTAGTTCATCTCCTGCAAAAATTTCATAGCCTGTTTTCAATGCTTTATCTGGTGCAATCTTTTTCCAAGGTGCACCTAATTCATAAGCAGAATCTCCATCTGTAGGAAGCTTCTTTCCAGCCTCATAATTTTTACTTTCAGTACCAGAACCACTAAAATCTATACCAAAATGGGGGTCCTTACCCTTAGTCTCGTTTAAAGCACCAGCGTAATATTTTGTATAATCTGACAGCCAATTTCCTATAGAATCTTTCAGTTTGATTGTAAAACGTTTTCCTTTTTTAGGCTGCATGTAAAAGCCACTATTATTGCCTAGTGCATACATAGCTACATTATCACTTAGGTAGTCTGTATCAACCATTTCGGACATTGCAAAGCTTTTGTCTTCAATGGAGAGATTATACATATCTATCCTCACTGAAAAGTTAAGATTTCGATTTAACAATAGATTATAGACATACATCACTTCATTTTCAGTATCCATTAAAATTGCTCTTAACATATTTTCTTTTCGTAGAAAATATCGCATCGTGAGAGTGTTATTTAGAACATCGCTTAGACCTATGCCAATCAGAAAACCTCTAGGATCTAATGATTTGTAGTTCACACCTGGTGAGACGGCTACTCTCCCCTTCCCAATCGGAAAAACATAGCCCTCATCATTTTTATCTGTAATTCTAAATCCCAAATCATTATCATATGAGTCTTTTGACATTCCTCCTCTTGCGGGAAATCCCATTTTAGAGCCATTGAGCGGATTAACAATAACGCCATTTGAACCATTTGGACTGACATAATCCCAATCATCATCAATCTGATCATCTCCAAATACGGTATTAGGAACAATTAAGATTGCAATATCCGTGGTTAATTCTTTTTCTCCATCGTAGACGTTGACTGTCAGGGTAAGCTGACCACTTCTAGGGGATTCCGTTGAAAGCTTTGTGATAATTGGATTTAATTGCTCCCCAGTATCTAAAATGTAAGCTTTTAACGCTAGTCGTTCTTTAAACCAGCCAAGTAATTCTTGTGACGTTTTTCCAGCTATTTCACTTTTTTTTATTACCGTTAAATCATAGGAAAATCCAACTTTGGCTTTAGAATCTATGATTGTTTGATTTTCAGCTGTTACCGTAATTGCTATTGGAATAATTGTCGCTATTTCCGGATTACTTTTGTCTGTCATTTTCATGTAGCCCCAGTGAAATCCAACTTCACTTGTATCAAAGTTATTTACTGGTTCAGTTGGTTTTCCAGTCTTATCTGCAACCCATTCGAACGTTGCATCCTGCGCTAATGCACTTACCATCGTCTGATATTTTGAGAAGAAAACAGACAAATTTGAAGATAACGCTTCTAATTTCTCGCTTCGAGTAACAGTATGATATGGTATTTTTGCATTAAGGTCAGCGCCAAATACGGTAACCTTACGATTTACATTCTGTATTTTCTCTTCTAGCTTGACTTCGATCGTTCCAGTATAGGCACCCACTGTATTATTTTTTACTGTTGTTTTTATAAAGTCTACCGGTACAACTTCCCCGGTACTCATATTCCATGCACGTAAGTGTGCCTTAGACTGAGTTAATTCAATTAATTCCTCCGCACTTTTTTCTTTCGTTTCATCAGGATAAAGAACGATGTTCGCATCTGCATGTACCATAACTTTATTGGATAAAGCAGCTGTAGTGTCGGCACTGGTCACATTGATTGGGACTTTAATGATCGTTGAGATAGCTGCATTCGTTTTTTCGGTCATTTTTACATTGGCCCAGTGGAAACCGACTTCGCTCGTGTCAAAGCTTGGTAACCCTACTCCTTTGTCATCCACAAATTGGAAGAGCACATTCGCAGCTGATGTGGTTGTGACTGTTTGAAATTTACTAAATAAGTTGGTTGGATTCGCACTTAAAGCTAATGCTTCATTCTGTGCAATTGATACAAATGCTTTTGGATTCGCACCAAATACGACGACTTTTTTTGCAGCTGTCGCCTTTTCTTGCTCTAACGTTACTTCAAAGTTTGCTTTATATGCTCCAACCGATGGCCCAACAAGGTTTGTATCAAGAAATGTAAGCGGTACTTCTCGGCCGTTCTCGGTGTCCCAAGCTCGAACACCGGCTCTCTCTTTTATCAATTGTTCCAGTTGCTCCGGTGTTTTATCTTTTGTTTCTTCTGGATAAAAAAGGATTTTACCTTCTACGTTATTTGCTTGAACGGCCACTTTATTCTTTAATAGCATCGTGGTATCAAGGTCTTTTACCGTCACTGGGATCGGCACACGAATACTGGTATGGCTATTATTTTCAGTGATTTCTACATAAAGGGTTTGAAAACCCGCTTCAGCACTACTTGGCTCAACAGGTAGTCCTTCACTAGTCACGTACTCATATTCTGCTCCAGGTGCAGGCACCGGAATAACGACTTTTGAAAAAAGCAACTTACGACTATTGGCATCATCCAAATTTGGAAAAGCGTCATCTTGCTTTAAAATAAGTACTTTTGGCGTGGCTTTTAATCCTGATTCATTTTCAATTGGATCTAAAATACGTGGTTGAAGATCAATTTCTGTCGATTTCTCTTGTAAATCAGTAGACGTTTGCTTTTTTAATGTACTTTTAGACGGTTCATTTACTGATTGTTTTGCTTGAATCCGTGTATTCGTTACAAATAAAAAACTTCCTAAAGTGATTGCACATAAAATCGAAACAATCAGTAAACTCGCTTTATGATTATTCATTTTTTCTTCCTCTCGGTATAAGGTAGCACTACCTATCAGTTTAGTTTTCAGTTTTGGTGTGGTGCTTTATTCACGTTTCTTTTCTGACTTTATTGCTATTGTTAATTTTGGGGAAGTAGCTTGATAGTACAATGCGACTGGACATAACCTCATACGTTATATCTCAGTCGCAATGATTTCTGTGAACAACTTACAACAATAATTGTGTGCCAATTTATTTACAAAATTATCTATACTTTATTTAATTTCTAATTAATACGTGTTATCAAGGCTCCAAGTTACAGAAGCTGAAAATGATTTTCCAGCTGCATCTGCGCCTGAGTTAACAACTAATTTAGTATTATTTAATTTTGTTGCGAAACCACCCTTAACAGCGTCTGCTTTTGTTTTACCAAGGATTGTAGCGCCAGTTGTATTACCCGCTTCTAATGTTACGTCTTTACCCACCATGATATTGTTTGGATCAGGAAGTGTTCCTACGTTTCCTTCAACTGGATTCGGATCAAAGTCATTTGTTCCCGGATCAACATCACCGATATCATATGACTGTGGATCTTCTAATGAAAACGTTAATTTTGCTGGTAATTCAGACGCAGTATTATCTTTAGAAACTAATTTAGACATTGATGCAGTCACTTTCCAAGCAGAAGTTTCTGCGTTAGCTTTTGTTTCGCCTCCACCTTGTACTGGTGTACCAGTTCTGTCATCATTGACAACCAAATATTGGTCCCCTTTGACTACATTGCTGTATGTAGCAATATTAGCAACAGCTTTTTGTTTACCAAAATCAAATTCAGATGGAGTCCAAACCATTGCTAAGTTATCTTTAAATGGTCCAGTTCCAGGATTTAGGGGGCCATCTGTTTCAAAACGGATACCTACATCTGTATTTTGTTTTTCAATTTCTGCTGCATGAGCTGGTTTTGCAGAAACCATCAATGTTGCTCCTGCGATTAATGTTGTTAATGCTAATTTATTCAAATTTTTCTCACCCTTCTTATTTGCGTAAATAAAATTGGCGACAATTATTGTTGTAAATTGTTCACAGATATTTCTCTAAATTTAACCGATTAAACCGATTTGATTTTTTAAAAGCATAAACAAGTAAATAATCAACCCAAGACTGATCATAGTTACAGCTAATAAGCTAAAGTTTATGAGGAAATTCGTCTTTTTTTGCTTTAATTTTCTTGCTAAAAATACATCTCTTGAGAGTGTTATTAGAAAAAATATTAATGCAGTGGAGGAAACGCCTCCCAGTATAAAGACCCATAGATAATCTATCATTTTATTCTCCTATACATTGATGCTATATATTTTTTTTAAGCTAATCACACCTAACACAACGATCAAAGAAGTGACACCTGATAAAAGTAAAATAAACGAGGTGACAATATTGCCCAGATTAGGTAGATAGCCTGTTTTTGATCCATTTATATCAGGCTTAACGTCGTTGATTGAAGGTTCAGAGGTTTTTGGTTTTTCTGCTTCATTATTCTTTTCAAACGAAATTCCTGCTTCTGTCTTCCCCTCATCATTCATTGCATACGTTGTCGAGCTAGATAAAATCAATCCTAATTGGCAAACAATTAGTAACACCAACCACTTACTTTTTATTTTCATTCTTACTCACCAACTTTTCTTTTACTCTTTTTCCCATTAGGTCCTTTAACTTTTCTTTTAGATTCTTTGCCTTCTTTATTTTTCCGTCTTGCAATTCTAATTTTTTTCCAAACTTTTTCCCATTTTTGTCTTCTCAAAAGAATAGCTGTAGAAAGTAAGACAACCAGAGCTAATAGAACAATTGTCGTTGCTTTTATCCAATCAGGTGTAATGATTTTAAACGTACTTTCTTCATTTATTTTTTGTGCTTGTTGATTTGTAATTGTAAATTCTTTACTTAATTCCCATTCCTGATAATCATTATTAGCTACTATGCTTAACAGGTATGTACCCGTTGGCACTGAATTGATTCCCCAGTCCATTTCAAAATCAAAATGACTATTCGGAGCCATCATGTAATTCTGGACTGTTTTCTTTTTTATGACGTCATCCGTTCCTTTTTTCGTCATCGTTGCATTAATAGTTAAATTCTCAAGTACTTTAGCCGTTGGATTTTGTAAATTTGCCAAAATCATTTTTTTCCCACGCTTCATAGATGCTTTAACAGAATTTAGGTTTAACTTTTGCGCATTATTGAATTCATCACCTGATTCTGATGTAACGACTCCTACTCGATATGAAAATTCTGTCGTAACACCCGCTTTTTCTTTTTCACCACGATCTAAAGAGAAAACGAGTGTCCCCATTTTTACCCCTTGATAGCTATCTTTGGGTGGTGTTAATTTAACCTGCACTTTTTTTTCTTCATAATTAGCGACTGTTATTTCAGGTGTGTCGATTTTCAATAAAGAGGTTAGCGGATCTTTCAAGGTAACATCATATTTAGAAGGATCGTTTACATACTCGATCGTCCCACCGTCTCCTGTGATGGCATTCGCACTTGAAATTTTTATTTTAACTGGTTCCTTTTTGGTGCTTTTCACTCTAACTTCCAGCGTTTGTTCTTCCCCTGGCTTCGTACTTACATAAAAATAGCTTTTTTCCGGATCAATTTGAGTTTTAGGCTGAACAAGGGAAACTGTGTATCCTAATTTGTCATCATTACCTGCTGCACTCACTCGATCACTATTAATGAACAAAGCTATAAAACAACAAATCACAATATACAAGGTACTAGATTTTTTCATGAAACAATGATCTCCTAACTTATTATATTTACTCTTTTTTCAATGATTGAACGACAAAATCAATAAAATAGTTGTCGGTTTCTTCCTTACTAATACGTTGAATCAATTCAAAATCCCGTTCATAGAAATAGTCCTGCCAATGGCTCAAAAACTCAGTTGAGTAAGCTTCTACTTCTTCTATAGTTTGAAAGGGACCTGCTTTTTTTATCTGTTCATTTTCTTCATATAAAACGTTTTTTTCTTCATATAAGTATTTTGTGATAGCGAATATAATGAAGATAACTGTTGCAGAGAAAATGAAGAGTGTAAGGAACACAGGCCAAAGTAGTATAGTTAATAACTGAATCGGAACAATCATTGAACACAAGATAAAACCTGCTAATGAATACTTCATTACTTTCTGTTTATTTCCAGCCCGCTTATTTTGTATGTAAAATAATAAAATCAGCAGGGCATTTAATGTCAGCAATAGAAAGGCACTAAATGAATAGATATATAGCTCATTCAAATAATACGTAATCATAAATAGTAATTGAATGATGAACTTTCCCCCTTTATCTACATAGAAATAGGCTTCTTGATAAAAATTCATAAAGAAGGTGAAATAAATCAACCAGCTAATAAAAAACAGTCCCTCTCCGATGTAGTAAAACTTATATTGTTTAAAATAATTCATCATAGAATGTTCCATCCATTTCTTTTTAAATTCCAAAAGGTTAGCCTATATAACTTTAATGATCATAGGTTAATTGATAGCCTTGTGTTCGAATAATTACTACTTTAAAATGTTCTTGTTCTTTTAGCTTTTCACGAATTCTAAAAATGATATTGGCAATCCTATATATTTTCTGAGTCATGATTTCCTCATCTGAAAAGAGTTGCTCCGCCATCTCTTGATACGTTACGACACCCTCGATCTGGTTATATAACATACTAATCACCTTAAACTCAGATCTTGTTAATCTTATTTCTTTTTTATGAACGACTAAGCTAAGTTTTTTTGAATCAAGATAATGTTCCTCCGTAGATGGGTCTACTGTTGAAGACTTCTTCAAATGATGTTTATACCCCATTGCATTCTTGATTAATACACTTAATTTTCTTATTCCTTCTCTCTTTTCTGCTACTCCGATAACAGAAGTTTTGCATATATGGTGAAAGAGCTTGATCATTTCCTCATTATAATTGGGACAATATATCCAGATAAAAAGTGAATATCTCTCTTGAATATCGATCAACCACTGAAAAGCTTCCATGTAATCTGAATCTTCATGAAGATTAATAATCAATCCATCTAAGTTCTTCACTTGGTCCTTGTCTGTTAGTTCCATCAATGAGCAGTTATATTTTTTTATCGTTTCAGAAATCAAAGAACTTTCAGATTCTGACTCATTCCCAATATTTATCAAACCAATTATGTCTTTCATAAACTATCCTCGCTATTCTTTTTTTTACATTTTTTTAACAGCCTAGTTTAATTTCTAAAAATTATTATTTTCCATGAGACAAAAGTGATTATATCAAATGAAAAAAATATAATTCCGCTTTGAAATCGTTTACATTATACTTTTAAGTTCTTTTTTTCTTCATTTCTTTCTTTGATTTGTTCTTGTATAATAGAGAAAATTATAAGGAGGGATTCACTATTACTAACATAAATGTTTATATTATAGAGGATGATTTTGTTTTCAGAAAAAAAGTACAGGATTTTATTAGGTCATTAGCATCTACTAATACTCATTACTCTTTTAAAATTATTTCAGTAGAAGAAATAAATCAATTTTATACAGAAATACCTAGATTATCGTTAGATGATAATGATCTCTTTTTTATTGACATTGATTTACAAACGTATTTTTCAGGAATTGATATCGCCAAAAAAGTCAGACAGATTAATGCACACAGTTTTTTTATTTTTCTAACGAATAGAGAGGACAAGGGAATCGAGATAATCAATCACAAGATTCAAGCATCCTCCTATATATTAAAACGAGCTCGCCTAGATAAACAATCTGTTGAGAATGCTTTTTCTACTGTTCTATCTAAGATTATTCAGAGAACCCAAAATAGAGACGTTTACATCTCTCTCAACAATTACGGAGAAGCAATTTTTTTTAAATATGAAGAGATTATTTATATTAAATCTCTTTCAACTATGCGCAATAAATTATTAATCAAAACAATTAGTTCTGAACAAATAACAGAGGGATCAATTAGAGATGTACAGAAAAATATTCATTCAAACAAACTCTATACAGGTTTAAAATCATATATTATCAACTTAAATCATATTGCTTCATTAAAGCATCCGATAGGATTAGTTACCTTTGATGATGGAAGTGAATTAGAAGTGGGTACGCGGATTATAAAAAAACTAAAAAAAATGTTATGAAAAATTTCAAGAAAAGAGGAAGAAGATGGATTCAGCATCAGTTACTAATTTAGTTACTGCATTATTCGCTTTTAATCTTTTACAGTTCAGCTGGTTGATTGGTTATAAAAAATATTTAAATTTGCGACAAGTTGTTTTTTTAACATGTTTTCTTTTTTTTCAAGTGTTTTCGTACCTTTTCTTCGAAATTCCTAGTTCAGGCTATTTCTTTATGCCTTCAATGTATTGGTTCATTCCTTTTAGTATTCTTGAGTCGATTTTTATTGTTTATTCTTTAAAAAAAATTGCTTTGGCTGCTTTTTATATCACTATACAAAACATATTGATCCTTCTTTCTTGGTTACTTACGTGGGAACTATTAAATCTTTTTTGGTTTTTTAGACAGCTAGGTACTTTTATTACCTTAGTCGTAATGTCTCAGCAACTATTGTTTTTTGCTTTGATTTTGATCAGTAAAAAAATTAATTCTAAATTCAAGATTTTGGAAACTATCTATCACCTTCCAAAAAAATTTGCAGAAAAAGCGATTATATGTATCGTTTCCCTATTTTCTCTCATTATCATTAGACAGTTAATCCTAATAAAATTTGAATTTGTTCATTTCTTTTTTCTTATCATTTTAGTGTTTATTTTCACAAGTGTGTTTTATTATATTCTTTACCTTATCAGTCGTTTTTATCAACAACAACAAAGCATTGAACTTCTGTCGAGAAAATTTTTTCGAGAAGAAGAACGGATTGAGCTAGCGAATGAATTTAGACATGATTATCGGAATATCCTTCTAAGTTTAGTCACGTATCTCGAACAAAATCAAGTTGAAGAAGCGCTTGCTTATGTTTCTTCTATCATTGATTACTCTAATACCTTTATCGAATCAGATTACTTTACTTACGTTTTTATGATCGAAATTCCACCTGTTCAAGGATTACTTATCAATTTTTTTGAAAAGTGTAATGAAAAACAAGTACCTGTTGATTTTACTGTTAATCAGAAAATTTCATCAGAAAATATTTCCATTGGTCTTTTAGATTTTATTCGATGCTTATCTATCCTTTTAGATAATGCTTTGGAAGCCTCGATGACTGTAAAAAAACCTCAAATCCAGGTAATAATAGAAGTTCGTGAACATTCTATTTTTGTAGAAGTTAAAAATTCATTTGATCACACTCTTGTTTTCGAACAAATACTTAAAAATAACTATACAACAAAAGAAGAACATCAAGGGAAAGGCTTGTACATTTTTACAAAGCTCTTAAAACAACATAAAAAAGCCTCCTATTTATTTAAACAAGAGAACAATCTATTTATTGCTAATTTTTCATTACCTAAAAAGATTATCGTTGAAAATAAAACAGCTTCTGTAGATTAAGTTGGTAGAACATTGACATAAAAAATCAGCTTTCATTATTCAGATTCTATACTTTCTGATATTGGTGAGAAATCAAGACAATCTTATATAAATAGTATCAAAAATACCTTTTTGACTATCAAACGTAATTACATGTTCTTTCATTCCGCTATTTTCAAATCAGCAACAGTAAAAAAGCGTCTAGAGCTAAGTATTTCAGTTCTAAACGCTTTTTCATTGTTCCTATCTTATTTTCTTTAGAGGTCAATTAAGCTAAATACGTCACAGCTATTTCTTTATAAATATCGACCATTTCCAAATAGTTATCCACATCCACATATTCGTCCACTTGGTGTGGTGTTTCATTACCTGGGCCAAAAATAATCACAGGGAAGACTTGTTTGCCTTTGGTAAATTCAGCGGCATCTGTCGTGCCAGACACGCCAACCATTGGAATATCAACGTTGACTTGTTTTTTCGCTACTTCTTGAGCGATTTTCGCAATATCAGAATCTTTTTCGCTTTTCACTGAAATTTTATTTGCTTCGATACTTAACGTTAAATGATACGTATCTTTTTGGTTTAGCTCATCAATCAGTTCATTCATTTTTTTAATAACAACGTCATTATCATAACCAGGGATCGTTCTGATATTTCCTTGAAGACTGGCTTCACTTGGAATACTGTTGATTTGTTCCCCACCAGAAATCATCGTTACATTATAGATAAAATCGCCTAAGACTTCATCTGTATGAACTTCACTACGGAATAATTGGTTCGCTCTTGAATAGAAATCATTTAGGTGATCGATTGCATTTACACCAAGTTGAGGCATTGAGCTGTGGGCATTTTTACCTTGACTGGCTACTTTAAAATTGATCGAGCCTTTGTGGGCATAAACGATACCTGCATAACCAGAAGGTTCACCGATCACCATTGACGTCACATCATCCACGTAGCCTTCTTTGGTTAATTGTTCGGCTCCTAATTCGCCGACTTCTTCACCCACTGTGGCGATTAAACGTAAACGTCCGTTAAAATCTGCTTTTTCTTCTTTTAATTCAATCATTGCAATTGCCATAGCGGCTAACCCACTCTTCATATCACAAGTGCCGCGACCATACATCTTGCCATCACGAATTTCAGGTTTGAACGGATCAGAGGTCCAGTCAGAAACATTTCCTGCTGAAACGACATCCATATGTCCTGAAAATGCTAAGACTTTTTCACTATTTTTATTACCGATTTCAACGATTAGGTTGTCACGGTCTTTGTCATATTCTAAAAAGCTTGAGTCGATTCCGTGTTTTTTGAATAGTTTGCTTAAATATTCGGCGACTTCTTTTTCATTGCCGTTGACTGATTTGATTGCAACAATGTCTTTTAGGATTTGGATTTTTTCTTGTTTTTCCATTATGTTGGCCTTCTTTCATATGATTCATTCAGTTTCTCATCGTGTGTGAAAAAAACTGGATAAATTTGCTTACAGGTTAACTATACACCTAAATGGAACATTCGTTAAATAAAAGTGGTTATTTCGGGAAAGATATCTCCTATTCTCAAAAAAAAAAACAGCCATCATTTCTGATAGCTGGTCTCCATTTTATTCATCAAAATAATTCCCAGGAACTACATTGATCGTTTTCGTCCGTGTATCCACATCTTCCACATAAAGCAATGACGTATAATCTTCGATCGCACGTTGTCCTTTAAATTTAGATTCCGCAAATACAGTGATCCCAACAAGTTCAGCCTCAAACTCTTCGATCAAGCTCTTCATTCCATTAACAGTGCCGCCGCCCTTCATGAAATCATCCACGACTAACACTCTTGAACCACGTTTTAAACTGCGTTTTGACAGTTCCATCTTTTCGATTCGTTCAGATGAGCCTGAAACGTAATTCACACTAACTGTGGAACCTTCCGTGATTTTTGAATCACGACGCACGATTACAAACGGAACATTCAAGTAATACGAGACCGCTTGAGCGATCGGTACCCCTTTTGTCGCCACTGTCATAACAGCATCGATTTGTTCCCCTAAATATTTAGAAGCAATGATTCTCCCAACTTGGCGCAACAATTCCGGCTGTCCTAATAAGTCAGAAAGATAAACATATCCTCCTGGCAACAGACGATCTTGTTCTGACAAACGCTCACACAAAGCCAATACCAATTCTTTTGATTCCTCATATGGAATTTCCGGAATAAAACGAACACCTCCGGCAGCTCCTGGAATTGTTTCAAGAATTCCTGTCCCTCGTTGTTTAAATGTTTTTTTGATGATTGCTAAATCTTCACTGATCGATGATTTAGCAGATTTATAGCGCTGTGCAAAATGGGTCAAAGAAACCAATGTATGGGGATGATCCAACAAGTACTGTGTCATATCAATCAATCGTTCGCTTCTCCGAATTTTAGAATCTGTCACTTCTTCTCCTCTTTCCTTTAAGGTTTATTATTCACAAGAATAATTACTATCCCTTATTTTTTATAGGTTCGTTATTCATTATTTTTCAACAAGTAAAATAAATGATACTTCCTCATAATCTATCGTTCCTATTATAGGGTGTTTTGTAAAAAAAATCGAGTATTTTTTGGCAAAATCGGAAAATAGTTCGCAATTTAAGAAACAAAAAAGAAGATAAGAGGAAAAACTTTCGTTTTTCCTCTTATCTTCTATGGTGTTTGTTCTACTTGCCATAAAATTGTTGCACGATATTTTCCTGCCTGAAGAACTTTCCATGCAGGCGTCTCTAACAAGAGGCCTGCCTGATTTTCATCCCATTCATCACTGATATTATATGAGCCTTTTTCCCCATGTATTCTTTCCGCTATCGGCTGTCCGATATCTTCTGATAAGGTTACTGTCTCTGTCTGACTTACTTTATATTTCAATGCTGATGGTAATTTTTGCGTTGGATCTTCAACACTCGTTAAAGCTTGCTTCAGTTTTGCCGTTAAGGTCCACTTGCTCGGATTTTCTCGATTGTCCCATATAACCAGAGGCTGATCATATGTGGCATTCTCTACTCTTATAAATGGTATTCCTAAATTTTTTCGGCCAAAATTTAAAAACTTTGGAGAATGTTGAACAAACAATCGACCTTTAAATTTATACCGAATTGTATATTCCTCTTTTTTTATCGGGATTGCTGTTTCATTTTCTGGCTTTTGAACCATTTCGTAGTTTTCTTTCA
The DNA here is from genome assembly GCF_058216515.1 of Enterococcus sp. AMC1252. Taxonomy (NCBI): domain Bacteria; kingdom Bacillati; phylum Bacillota; class Bacilli; order Lactobacillales; family Enterococcaceae; genus Enterococcus; species Enterococcus sp. AMC1252. The sequence goes on along the minus strand of NZ_CM177097.1, from coordinate 123,698 downwards.
AAATGGTTTTAATGGTTTCTTGCACTTCCTTTTCCTTTGTTAAATCAATACTTGTCCCAATCTTTCCCTCCAAAGAAATTGATTTTTGCAGAGGCCTTTCAGCTTCATCATTAAACTCTATAATGACAGTTGATGTTCCTTGAATTATTGAAAGAGTGATGCCAAGTTTTACCGTTGTATTATCTGATGTATAAGTCAAAATAGTTTCATAGTTCTTTTCATCAGGAATGGTTCCAGGATTCGGCAACGAGTCTACTGCTATATTGATTAAACTACTATTCAATTTCTGTAACGTTCCATCCTCATCTGCTTGCCATAATACTGCCGATGAATCTTCTCTAATACGTTCAACTAATTCTTCTGTTGTTTTCGGATACTCAGTATTAAACATTGTGATACTTTTTGCTGTAATCAAGTGATCATCATTATTTGACACTAGCTGTCCTTTAGCTTTGATATATAATGGAATATCCAGATAACCTATATTGCCGACCTCGTCTTCCAACGCTAAAGTAAACTTTGATGGTCCTTTGGAACTAACGATTTGTTTAAAATCTTGTCCTGCTTTAGGATAAACTAAAATCTTATCTTTTACCGTAATATCATCATTCCATGATTTTAAAAATAGTTTGTAATCTGGCGCTTGGGCTAAGCTTTCTGCATCATACTGATCTATTACTGTGATTTTGCCCACGCCTGTAGGTGCTTCACTATCAATTAGATACTTGCTTGTATTACCATCGACTTGTTTGTAATTAGCACCTGTCAGGTTACTATTAATTGAAGGCTCATCCAATGATGTTAACCCTTCAGTCTTAATCTTGAAAGAAACATCCAATGTGTTATATTCAAACGTAAGGTTCCGAATATTTATACTTAAAATATTATTCGTAAGCTCTGGGGTTGCTTCTTGATCATTTACTTTAAAAGAGCCTTTTTGATAAACTTGTCCTGGACTCAATTTAAATTTTAGTTTTGGTTTTTGTAATGCTTGTTTCCCTGCAACATATTTTCCGAAATAATTTACGGTAAGCAGTGTGTCATTTTTAACCATGCTAGTTTCCGTCAGAGGGGTATTTGTTTTATCTACTATCTCTAATGAATCGTTATAATAAATCAAGCCTGGAACACTTGAAAACAAAACTTCAGCAAGCTCTACTTGATTCCCAGTCGAACCAGTAAACCCCCAATACACATTATCAGAATCAAACGTATTACGTGGAATCGTCACAGTGACAGCGTCTAGTCCCTCTAATTGATAGGTTAATTCCCCTCCTTTGCCAGATTTATAGTTCGCAGAATGCCACTCTATTTTAAAATTACGCCATTGATTGTCACCCAATTTAAAATTTGGATATTGAACGTTATAATGCTTTTGGGTATTGACATTACCATTTTCAAAGTACGTATAGTTATCTTCTCTTTCTGGAAAGCTATAGGCAACATGACCTCTACCACCATTTGGAGACAAATCTCCATCAAATGGACCGTCAACGCCGTCATTATAATACGTGTCCATCTCTATAACAAAACTTTTTTCAAGTTGATCTTGTAAACCGTTATCTTTCTTCGATGCGTAAACACCTAATCCTTTTCCTTCCAATCCTGTAAACTGTTTTGTACGCTCCTTATCATTATGCATTACAAATGTGATCCCATCGGCACTACCATCAATTTTGACATACATTTCAGCTGTAAAATCTTTACTAAGATCTAACAAATTTTCTTCTGTTGAAAAAATGCTTCCCACCTGTTTCGTTTCTTTTTTTGTGATAATAACTTTATCATCCGAAACAAAACTATTTGCTCCTTGAGGAACTTTAAAAAGTCCCTCAAGGGGTACTCCTGTAATATCTGCATAATTCGTCTCATTTTTTATTTTATCTACATTGGGGAATTTAGATGAGATTTCCTTTTCCGTCTGTATCTGATCCGTATTAGCTAATTTCGGAGCAGCCGCGACTTCCTCTTTTAAAATAACAGCAAACAAAGAAATAAAAAACAAAAACACAAAAACAAAATAATAATTACGATTCATTTTATCGCCCTTTCTTTTCTTGATTAACAAGCTTATTAAATATGTATATATTATATTATAAAATGTATTTAAATATTAATCAAAAAAGATTAAAAAAACATTTGAAATAGATTGCAAAAAAAAGAGACAAGAAGGCGAATGAGCTCTCTTATCTCCTATTAGTCTATACACATTTATCTTTGACTCATCTTCTTGTTTCGCTGCATCGTTACAACCACTTTACGAACAATACTTACAAGGATAAATAAACCGATAAAAATCAATGTGATGCTGGCACTTGGCGGTGTTTCTAAATAATAAGACCCCGTCAATCCTGTTAACATGCCAATCAATCCCATGATAACACTAATAATAATAACCGTATTAAATCCTTTACCGATCCGCATACCGATCGCAGCAGGTAAAACCATAATCGCCGAAATCAATAACGCCCCAGCAATTGGAATCATCACTGCAATCGCCACACCTGTAATCACATTAAACAACATCGACATCCAATGAATCGGCAATCCATCCACATGAGCCGTATCTTCATCAAAGGTCAACACATACATTGGACGTTTGAATAAGACAAACAAAATCACTAATACTACAAACAGAACTGCTAAAATAACGACCTGTTGCCACGTGATTGTCACGATCGATCCAAATAGATACGACTGAATACTAGCCGCTGAGTTCCCTCCGCTAAGGTTCATCAACACCAGAGCTAAAGCTAACCCACCAGACATTAAAATCGCAATCGAAATTTCCGAGTACGTACTATAAATCATTCTTAGGTATTCTAAAATAATAGCAGCAATGATTACGACAACCAGTGTCATAATATCTGGATTCCAATTTAAGAAAAATCCTAAAGCAACTCCGGCGAGTGATACATGAGAAAGAGTATCCGCCATTAAAGATTGTCTTCTGATCACAAGAAACACACCTAGCATCGGTGCGATCACCGAAATAAAGGTTGCGGCTAAAAAGGCTTTTCTCATGAACTCATATGAAAGCATCTCCACTCCGAATCCTCCTTCCGAACTAAACGAATTTGCCGATCAGCATATGATTTGATATCTTCATGATCATGAGTGATCATTAAAATCGCTTTGCCATGATCATGCGCATTATGCCGTAAAAGACGATAAAACTCATTTCTAGATGTTTCATCCATCCCTGTTGTTGGTTCATCTAAAATAAATAAATCAGGATCTGTCGCAAAAATACGAGCTAAACTGATACGTTGTTTTTGTCCGCCGGAAAGTTCCCCAATCCGCTTATGGCGCATCTCCCACATACCAACTGCTTTCAACGCTTTTTCCACATGTTGATGATCTCTTTTAGTTAGTGGTTTAAACCAGCGATTACGGGGAAAGCGTCCTGAACGAACTAACTCGATCACCGTACTTGGAAACCCTGCATTAAATGACGCCACTTGCTGAGGAATATAGCCAATACTTATTTTTTCCCCTGTGGTATTTTCTTTTGCGATCGTGATTCTCCCTTTAGTTGGCTTTAATAACCCTAAAGTACTCTTGATCAATGTTGATTTCGCTGCACCATTTTCCCCTGTTAGAATCACAAATTCGCCAGGATCAACATGGTAAGAAACATCTTCTAAGACCGGCTCATCATCATAATAAAATGTGAGGTCTTTGACTTCTAGATAATGCATGATCATCCTCCTTTTTAAACCTTATAAACTACTTAAAACGGGAGAAAAAACTGGACGTCTTTTATCCCGATTCTATTTACTTAATACTTTTCTTCAACGCTTCAAGATTGGCTTTCATCACTGAAATGTAATCTTCACCTTGATCTTGCTCTTTTTGGGTAATACTTTCCAACGGATTAAGAACCGCTAATTCTACATTTGTTTCTCGAGCTAATGTTTCAGCAACTTTAGATGAAGCAGATGTTTCAAAATAGATTACTGAGACATTATGTTCCTTGATGTATTTTTTCAACTCTGCCAAACGGCTTGGTGACGGTTCTTGATCGGGCGAAATTCCCGCAATCGATTCTTGTGTTAAACCATATTGTTTCGCTAGGTAACCAAACGCAGCATGTTGTGTTACAAATGTTTTGTTTTTAGCATTCGTAAATGCTTCTGTATATTCCGTATCTAAGTCTTTTAATTTTTCAATATAAGCTGCAGCATTCTTCTCAAATGTTTCTTTTTTATCTGGGTATTTTTTGACTAATGCATCACGAATTGCTTCAACTTCTTTTTGTGCTAAAACGGGGTCAAGCCACACATGTGGATCTAATTCGTGGTCATGGTCATGTTCTTCTTCACCATCATGATCATGTTCATGAGCCGAACCCGCCATTAAATCGATTGAACCTGCGGCTTCTACAACAGCAACTTTTTTCTCATCCACGTTTTCTAAAACATCTTTGACCCACGTCTCTAATTCATGACTATTGTACACAAACACATCTGCATCTGTAATTTTGGCAATATCTTTGGCACTTGGCTCATAGTCATGCGGCTCTGTTCCTGCTGGAATCAATAACTGAACATCCCCAGCGTCACCGACAACATTTTTGGCAAAATCATACATTGGGTAAAAGGTCGTCACGACTTTTATTGTATCACTTTTCCCAGACTTGTCTTGCTCTTTTGTTTGCCCACACGCAGTTAGTGTAAACATCATTGCCATTAAAAGAAATCCTACAATATATTTCCAGCTGTTTTTTCTCATCTCTTTTATCCCCATTTCGATTTATCTTATTCAAATCGTAATATTTACGATTTACTAGCAAGAACTAATTTACCAGATGGATAAGAGAACGTCAAGGGAAAAGAGAAAAAATTTACTACTATGTGAGAAACGGTCTGAAATCAGAAAAAATGATGATTGGAACGATGTATTTTCAAAAACAAATGTATGTTTTTTTTATCATTAGTAACAACTAAAAAAACCACTCAGCGGAGTGGTTTTTTAATCGTACTCAAACTCTAAATTTTTTTATTTTAACGTCCGCACAATATAGACTTCATCACAAAATCCTTTTAAGCCATTATAAATCCGTTGTGCTCGTGTGTTCTTCTCACATAAAGCAAAAACAGTTGGGCCACTGCCGCTCATAAGCGCTGCATCTGCTCCGTATTTCATCATCCGATCTTTGATTTGTTGGATCACTGGATGACGCTGGATGGTCACACCTTCTAACGCATTGCCGATTTTTTCAGTCATTAACTGATAATCATCTGTTTCAATAGCTTGCTTTAAACCGTGAATATCGGGATGCTGAATGCTATTGAAAGATAAACTGCCAAAAATCGAACTGGTAGAAACACTCATCTTAGGTTTTACTAAGACTACCCAACACTGAGGCATTGATGGTAAAAAATCGATTTTTTCTCCACGACCTGTGACAAAAGCCGTTCCACCATGAATACAATAAGGAACATCGGAACCAATCTTACTACCTAGTTCCGCAAGCTCTTCCAAAGATAAACCTAAGTTCCATAAACGATTCAATCCTCGTAACGCTGCTGCACAATCACTACTGCCACCAGCTAAACCAGCTGCGACAGGAATTCTTTTTTCTATATAAATTCTAACTCCTTGCGTAATATCAAATGTATTCTTCAGCAATTCCGCTGCTTGATACACATGATTTCTTCTATCTACAGGTAAAAAGGAGCTGTCTGTTTCAATTACTACTTCATCTTTCGGCAATAACTCAAAGGTCAGCCGATCTGCTAAATCTACACTAGCCATGATCATCTCTAATTCATGATAACCATCCTGTCGTTTATAGAGAGCATCCAACCCCAAATTGATTTTTGCGGGCGCTTTTTCTATGATTTCCATTCTTTTCACCTATCTAATCCCAATACCTGACCAACTTCACAATCTTTTAAATTCTAACATATGTTGTTGAATAAGTATAGATTATATAAAAAACAGCACAATTTTTCATATAATTTAGGAGACCCGAAATTAGTCATTTTAGGAAAGGTTTTTGGATAAAAATGAGCTCTATTTTTAATCTGACTATAAAAAAACAAGCGTTATTCAAATGTACTTTTATGAGGGAACGGTATTTTTACTTAATATACAGAAAAATAATGACATTTTTGAACAAATGAATCTAAAAATTCGCGTTATAATCTTTTTATTCTCATGACGGTGAGAATAAAATATAAACTATTTGATTAATAGGAGGAATAAGTATGAAAAAAAATGTTTTAGGTGTTACCTTAGCTGCATCGATCATTCTGAGTGGATTAGGAATTTTCACTTCTCAAGATGCATCAGCTCATGGTTATATCTCAAATCCACCTTCAAGAGCTTATTACGGAGTACTTGAAAAAAACACGATTGGGTATCAAGCAGCACAACAAAAATATGGTGCAGTTATAAATGAACCGCAAAGCTTAGAAACTGGAAAAGGTTTTTCAAAAGATTTTGGTGTCAACTTATTTCCATGGGAAACAGGTGCCTCAGGAAATGGCCCTGCTGATGGAAAAATTGTTTCTGCAAATGATGCACTGGGCAGCCAGCTTAGCGTTCAAAAAGATAATTATTGGAAGATGAATGACATAAATCCTGGTAAATTAAACATTACCTGGCATTATACGGCAACTCACGCAACAAGCCGTTGGACTTATTACATCACAAAAAATGGCTGGAATCCAAATAGCCCTATTAAACGTAGTGATCTTCAGCTGATTTCAAATGTCCCATTTACTGGAGCACAAGCAAATACTAATTTAACACATACTGTGGATATTCCAGCAGACCACAAAGGATACCATGTTATTTTAGGTGTTTGGGATGTCAGCAACACGGGGGCTGCTTTCTATCAAGCAGTTGATGTGAATATCAAAAACGGAGCTGAAACAACACCTCCGAAACCTGAAAAAGCACCTACTATTCCAACAAATGTGGCAGCAGCTGACATAACAACGACATCTACAAAATTAACATGGACAAAAGTAGACAACGCGCAAGAATATAATGTTTATAGAAACAATAATAAAATCGCTACTACCTCAGCAAATATGATTACTGACGAACAGCTAAAAGAAAATACAACCTACACTTACCAAGTTGAAGCAGTAGGTACAACTGGACTTTTATCTGAAAAATCTAGTCCAGTAACTGTACTAACTAAATCTGCTGAACAAAAAGATACTCAGAATCCAACAGCACCTACAGGTATTCACTCGATGGAAACAACGACATCATCTGTCGACTTAATGTGGACCAAATCTGATCACTTTTTAGGTGTCAAAAATTACGAAGTGTTCCGTGACGGCAAAAAAATCATAACTACTGGTGATACACATTTCAAAGATACAGGACTAAAAGCTGATACAACTTATAACTATACAGTTAAAGCGTATAGTCTAGGCGGAAATGCTTCAGAACTTAGTAAAGCATTCACTGTTAAAACAAAAAAAGAAGAAGTTATATCTGAAAATACAACTTGGGAGAAAACAAAAGTTTACAATTCAGGTGATGTTGTTTTATACAATGGGTTAAAATATCAAGCAAAATGGTGGACTCAAAATGAGAAACCTGAAGAATCAGATGCTTGGAAAGCACTATTTACTAACGCTGTAGAGTGGAATTCTAAAAAAGCTTATACTGCAGGTGAGCGTGTTACCTTTAAAGGCAAAACATACAAAGCAAAATGGTGGACCAAAGGAACCCAACCATCAACTTCCAATGTTTGGGAATTAGTTTAATAAAGCGATTCAAAATTCTATGACTAAAAAAGCTGAGCTAAAAGTGTATACACTTTTAGCTCAGCTTTTAACTATCTTAATGGTATAGATAGTTAAACAATTTCACTTCTATTTTTGATAATCTTATTCACAATGCCATATTCAAGCGCTTCTTCAGCACTCAGCCAATAATCTCTTGCTGTATCATTTTTTACTTGTTCGATATCTTTACCCGTTTCTTTAGCAATCAATTGATTGATTTTTTCTCTTGTCCGGATAATTTCTTTCGCTGTGATTTCCATGTCACTCGATTGGCCTTGTGCGCCACCTGATGGTTCATGGATCATAAAGCGAGTATTCGGTAAACAGTAACGACGCTCTTTTTCACTGGATAAGTAGATAAGTGCTCCTGCGCTGACGACCCAACCAGAACCAATAATATTCACTTTAGGTTCAATAAAATTGATCATATCAAATATTAAATAGCCAGAATCAACATGCCCTCCATTACTACTTATAAACAAATTGATTGGTTCATTATTAATTGATTCTAGTAACAGCATTGTGTACATACTTCTTTTGCCATTTGTTCGTTGATTTCACTTGAAATGATGATCGTTCTAGTACCCATCATTTTTTCAGTTACTAAATCTGGTTGATTTTGTCCTTGTTTGACCTTTTCTTATTCACCCATTATATAGCCTCTTTTTCAAGTCACGATACATCTTACGCTTACGACAGTTCTTGGGTCACTTATACATAAAATTTTATATCGATGAGCATGGATTTATTTTTCCACTATAGTTAATGATGTACTAAACGATTAATATGGAGGGAAAATATGAAAACAACAAACAGCGGTACTTTGAGTGGTATTTTAGCATACATTATCTGGGGAATCCTCCCTTTGTATTGGAAAATGGTAAAAAATGTTGATTCTAAAGAGCTTCTCGCTTATCGAATCATCTTCTCCTGTATCCTTCTCATTGGATCAATACTAATACTGGGGAAGAGCAAAGAAGTCATTCAAGAAACGAAAACCCTATTTAAAAGTAAAAGCAAGCTCGCTTATCTACTTTTGGGGGTTGGTTTGATTTCAGTTAACTGGTTACTATTCATTACAACTGTAAATTCTGGCAATACTCTAGATGCCAGTTTAGGCTACTATATCAACCCAATTCTTAGCGTGACTCTAGGCATCTATCTATTAAAAGAAAAAGCCACAAACTTTACTTTGATTGCGGCTGGATTTGGTACGATAGGCGTTATCATATTGTCAATTTACGCAGGCAGCGTCCCACTAAATGCATTATTGATTGCTGGAACTTTTAGTTTTTACGGACTAACAAAGAAAAAAACAACGATTTCCTCACTAACTAGTTTATTTTGGGAGACACTGTTACTTAGTCCATTCGCTTTATATTATTTGTATTTTTACTCAGAAAAAAGTTATTTTATTTACCCTTTTTCCGAACAACTTTTATTGATAATGTCTGGATTATTGACTGTAATTCCGCTATTTCTTTTCTCGATTGCAAATAAAAATAGTCACTTTATCACATTAGGATTTATTCAGTATATCGGACCTTCAATCATGTTATTTCTAGCAGTCTTTATTTTTGGAGAGCAATTTTTACCTATTCAGCTTTTAGGATTTGCCTTTATCTGGATCGGTATCGGAATTTATTTATGGTCTTCTATGAATCGATGGCGCAAAAACGCTCTTCAAAATAAAACAATCTAAAGAGAGCTTCTATCACACAAGTGTTAGGTTATTCAAGAAATTCTTGAAATCTAAAATTTTTGCCCAAATGCTTATCTGTTGTTGTATATTCCCTAAATTTATAAATAAGAGGATGCCACTTTCCCACATCTATATGGGTTTCGTCTGATAAAATGGCTTCTGGCACATAAATTGCTTTTACTTTTGTTTCAATGATGGCATAATTTTTTCGCACATACCCTCAGTAACATAAGTTTCTATTTGAATGAAACATTCTGCAATGTTTAAAGTCGGCTCACTGCCAATCGTTAAGATGAACTGATCGGCGTTATATCATCATGACTAGTCTCTTTGTTTTTGGTCGTCATTAAAACTACAGGAAAACCATAATAAAACGAATTTTTGTCGAGCTGTTTATACATACTTGTCACCTCTTCTTGTAAGATGTAAATAGTATATAATAGGAATGGATCGATCTATATCGAAATAAATAGCAAAAGTTTTTATAACTTTAATAGAGGAGGATAATAATGCATGGATTTCCTGATATCAGCCAAATCACAAAAATGTTAAGTGATGAATCACGTATTCAAATCGTTACTATTTTAATGGATAAACGCTATCATACAGTTCATGAGCTAGCCGAATTGGTTCATATCAAAGATCATACAGCCTCTTATCATTTAAAAAAAATGTCTGAACTAGGTTGGGTTGTTTCTTATAAACAAGGACGGCATGTCTATTATTGTTTGTCTAATGACGAGATTGCTGAATTGATGGAACAGCTAATGAATCTTAGTCCGATAAAACCAATTGCTTCTTACAATAAGAGCTCAGAATATAAACAGCTAAAAGCTGGGCGAAGTTGTTATAATCATCTTGCTGGTGAATTGGGCGTCCAATTTTTTGATCAGCTGTGCCTGATGCAGTTTCTTATTTTAGAAAATGACCAGCTATCTCTTACTCGTTCAGGAGAAGTATTTTTTGCTGAATTGGCTATTAATGTACACGATTTAAAAAGGAAACCTGGGGTATTCGTTAAACCCTGTCTTGATTGGACAGAACGAAGATTTCATTTAGCGGGAAACTTGGGAGCGGCATTTTTTTATGAATGCATTGCCCGTGGTTGGCTGATTAAACATCCTCAAAATCGGAGTGTTACGTTAAGCGATAGAGGCGTCAAATGGTTTCAATCGTTCATTTCTTTAAGCGATAACACCTCAGTTATAGAATAAAAAAGTAGAGCTAAAGCATTTTGCTTTGGCTCTACTTTCAATCTCAATAATTTTTAGACTGCTTCACTGACAAATTCAATCTCTACTGTGCGTGTTAGCACATCAGAATAACTATAAGAAACTCGTTCAAATGAGTTTTCATCTGGATCTAAATCTACAACGAAGACAGATGGATACGTTTCTGTCAAAATACCGTTACGTTCAGTTTGACGCTTTCTGCCGGTCTGAGCAACTAATGTGATTTTGCTGCCGATACGACATTCTAGATCTTTTTTAATGGAAGCTAAAGTTGTTGGCATTGCATTCACCTCGAAGCTCATTCTATCACATATCAACAAAAATAACAAGTTTACCATAGCAGAAAATGAAATGCAACTAATTATAATGTATAAATGAATAATTATTTAATGTGAAAAATGACAAAATCCTCATTTAATCATAAATAATTGCCCTTAGTTTCTTTTTTGCACGATCATAGGCACTTCTAACCGTAATTTCGCGATTATCTGTATCTTTGGCAATATCTTCCAACTCTCTGCCATTCATGTATTTTTCAAATGTCGTTCGCTCAAAAGGTGACAAAATGGTGGGCAGTTGCTCTAGCTTTTCCCTTATGATCATCTGTTCTAACGCATTTGTCTCTTCCACTCCTATGTAGTCGAAAAATGCCTCTCCCTGTTTTTCTATTTTTTGATCTAACGAAATGGACTGTGTATCGATCGTCCGCTTAAGTGCGCATTGCTTTCTAACCAAACTGCGAATGTGATTTTCAAAGTTTGATTTAAAGAATTTCCCAATAGAAACATTGTGCACTTCTTCGTATTTTTCCAGTGAACGATGAAAAATAATCCGACCTTCCTGTAACCAATCTTCTCGATCAAAATCCTTTAAGTAGTACTTTTTTTGAAACTTGTACACAACAGGGTGATATTTCCGATATAGATGGTCAAAAACTGCTGTGTCTCCCTTTAAAACCTCTTCATACTTGTTCATCAACAACATTCTCCTTTCAAGCATTCTACCAAAATGCTTGAAAAAATCGTAACATTATTTTGTGAACAAACAGAACAAATTAGTCAATTAATCTTTCTTTTTGGACAATTCGTCCAATTTATCGGACAATTTTGACAATTGTTCTATATTCCACGGAGAATTTCGTCGAAAATCTTGAAAATGGATATCCGTTGCATGAATTGCAATCGTTCGCTCCGTTTTCTGAACATTTTTATACAACTCATTCGCTGATGCCCGTAACGCGCCTTTCGAAAAAACCAACCATTGTTCTGCCAAATCACTCGTTGCTACAGTGACTTGGGTCAATCGATCATTTTTTTCTCCTGCAATCCGTTCAATATAACTATCCGCTGTTTCTTCTTCTTTAGTGAAGACTACTGTTAAATGATACTTTTTGTATGTTTGCTGGATTCCCGGAACTAGCTGCGCATCAAAAACAACAATTACTTCTAACCCCTCATATTTCGCATAATTAGATAAGCGCTGCAGTAGAACTTCTCTGGCATCCTCAAGTTTATTTTGATTCTTTAATTGAACCAATTCAGGCCAAGATCCGATCATATTATAACCATCAACGATCAGTAACTGTTTTTTCATTTTGCTATGTCACCTTCTTTTTTATAAGAGATCGAGAAAAAAGCTTACTTCACGTATCTTCTGCTTTTTTCTCGCCATTTATCTAACTATTAAAGAGGATTTCGTCCACGATAGACTTCATACATTAATAAACCTGCTGCGACACCAGCATTTAAACTTTGAACATGTCCGCTCATTGGAATCGTCAGTAATTCATCCACTTCTTTATGCAATCCTTGGCTCATGCCACGACCTTCGTTGCCGATGATCAAGGCAATCGCACCTTGAGTATTCCATTGACGATAATCTGTGCCTTTCATATCTGTACCGAAAATCCAAAAATTATTTTCTTTAAGCGTGGCAATACTTTGGGCTAGATTCGTTACCCGAGCAACTGGAATATATTCGACTGCTCCAGTTGATGCTTTAGTCACAACTGGGGTAATTCCTACAGCACGGTGCTTGGGAATAATGATACCATCTACACCTGTTGCATCTGCTGTTCTCATAATAGAACCAAAATTATGAGGATCTTCTAGACTATCTAAAATCAAGAAAAATGGCGTCTCTGTCTTTTCTTTCGTACGATCGAGTAATTCATCCAACGTTAAGTATTCATAGGCTGTAATCGCCAATACGATCCCCTGATGTACACCATGATTTGTCATTGTATCTAATTTTTGTTTTGGTACCCATTTAACTGGAACAGCATTTTCCTTTGCTAGCAATTTTAGGTGTTCAACTTTCTCACTCTTACTGTCTTCTTGTAGAAATAATTTATTTCCTCGGCCTTGCTGGATCGCCTCTATAGTTGCATGGTTCCCAAAAACAAAATTATCTTCAATCTCTTCTTGTGAGACTTCACGCTCTTTTCTTACAGGTTCTTTTTTAAATGGCTGACTTTTTTGCGGTTTATTTCCCTTAAAAGGACGTTTTTTATCATTTCTCATTCTTTTCACCTACTTTTTTTATGCACCAATCGATCAATTCTTCTAAGCGGTCGGTTTGTTTCGTTAAATGTAGATAGCCCATCAATGATTCAAATCCGGTCGCAATGCGATAAGTTGTGATGTCAGCATTTTTAGCAGATGTGTGGCTTTTCGCATTACGGCCTCGTTTATACATTAACTCTTCATTTTCTGAAAGTAATTGTTCTTCTAACATTTCTTGGATCAAATAGGCTTGAGCCTTAGCTGATACATAGTGCGTTGCCATACGGTGTAAGATATTTGGTTTGGTTTGTCCTTGTTCAACTAAGTAGTCACGGATATAAATCTCGTAAATCGCATCTCCTACATAAGCCAAAGCTAAACCATTTAATTGAGTATAATCTCTCATTCACTTCTTCTCCATCTAGTTCCTTGGGCGGTGTCTTCCAAGGTTATTCCTTTGTCTTTTAATAAGTCACGGATCTCATCACTACGGGCAAAATCACGGTTTGCACGTGCTTGATTACGTTCTTCTATTAACTGGTCGATATCATCATCCAATAGCTCTTCTGACAAAAAGAAAATACCAAAAACGCTTAACCATTGTGTGAATTGTTCTACTGATTTTTCAATTACTATAGCTGATACAGCTTCTTGCTCACTATATTGATTCAGCCACTTAGCCATTTCGTAAACCACTGTGATGCCATTTGCTGCATTAAAATCATCATCCATTTCAGTCGTGAAACGTGTTTCTAAATCAGCTAATTCTTTTAGCTTTTGGTTATCTTCTTCAAGTTTTGCCACTGCATCAGCTTTTCTAAAGGACAAGTTTTCAAATGCATTTTTTAATTTTTGTAAATTGACGCCAGCTTCTTTCATCGTTGTTTCACTATAACGAATTGGGCGGCGATATTGTGTTGTTGCCATGAAAAAACGCAGTACTTGAGGATCGACTTGTTTCACTAGTTCATGAACTGTGACAAAGTTTCCTAGTGATTTACTCATTTTTTCATCGTCTTCGCCAATTGTTACAAAACCATTATGCATCCAGTAATTAGCGAATGTTTGGCCTGTTTTCGCTTCACTTTGGGCAATTTCATTTTCATGATGAGGAAATTCTAAATCTTGACCGCCACCATGGATATCAATTGTATCACCTAAATGTTTAGTTGCCATAACAGAACACTCAATATGCCAGCCAGGACGTCCCGCTCCCCATGGAGAATCCCAAGAAATCTCACCTTCTTTAGCCCCTTTCCATAAGGCAAAATCTAGCGGATCTTCTTTTAGTTCTTTTTCTACACCCGTACGTTGGCTTGCGCCGACTTCTAATTCATCAATTGATTGGTGACTTAGTTTTCCGTACCCTTCAAATTTACGAGTTCGATAATAAACATCCCCTTGTGATTCATAAGCATATCCTTTGTCGATCAATACTTGAATAAAGGTTAAAATATCCGGCATATGATCCATTACCCGAGGATGTAATGTCGCTGGTTTAACATTCAAAATATTGGTATCTTCTTCAAACGCATGGATAAAACGATCCGCAACTTCTGGCGCTGTGATGCCTAATTCTTTAGCCGCTCGAATGATTTTATCATCAACATCAGTAAAATTTGATACATAATTCACTTCATACCCACGGTATTCTAAGTAACGTCTGATTGTATCAAAAGCCATTGAGCTGCGGGCATTACCGATGTGAATATAATTATAAACAGTTGGTCCGCAGACATACATTCGGACTTTTCCTTCTTCGATTGGCTGAAATACTTCTTTTTCTCTCGTTAATGTATTATAAATTTGAATCATACGCTTCCTCCAATTTCTCTCCTTTGATTCTAACAACTTTTGCTGGTATTCCTACAGCTGTCGCGTCATTAGGAATATCTTTTAAAACAACAGCAGCTGCTCCGATTTTTGCCCGTTCACCAATTGTGACAGGCCCCAATATTTGCGCATGTGCATGGATCATCGCACCTTTTTTGACAGTTGGATGACGTTTTCCTGTATGCTTGCCTGTTCCGCCTAAAGTGACACC
Source organism: Enterococcus sp. AMC1252 (assembly GCF_058216515.1). Lineage (NCBI taxonomy): Bacteria > Bacillati > Bacillota > Bacilli > Lactobacillales > Enterococcaceae > Enterococcus > Enterococcus sp. AMC1252. Next base: position 108,459 of record NZ_CM177097.1, on the reverse strand, counting down.
ATGAAATAACACGACATCCTCTTCGATTTCTGCTGTTTGACCAATCACAAGCCCCATACCATGATCGATAAAAACACCAGGAGCAATAGTAGCACCGGGATGAATCTCAATACCTGTCAAAAATCGCCAAAATTGTGCATGGATCTTTGCTATTAAAAACAAGCGATGGCGGTATAAAAAATGAGAAAAACGATGCCAAAACAAGGCATGCACCCCTGGATATGTCAGCAATACTTCCAATGTTGAACGTGCTGCTGGATCATTGATTTTGACTGCCCTAACAGCTCTGTTTAACCAACCCATATTCTCACTCCTTTCATTTAATCTTAAACACAAAAGTGTAGCAGGCTCGCTGGATAATAAAAATAAATAAGCGTCTTTTAAACGAAATAACTCCGTTCAAAAGACGCTTATGCGTGGTTCCACTTTTCTTTACAGGTTTCCCTGCCTCAAAACAGATAACGGTTGTTGGCCGTTTTCAGCTACGTATCGCTGAAACTATTCAAAGATGCATTTCAAAAAGTGCTGACAACTGTTTTCACCATCCACAGTCTCTCTAAAGACATACGCTTTTTTACTTCTTCTTCTCTACATATTTCTATTATAAAACGTTATTTAAATGATCTAAAGCTTTTTCTTTTCCTAAAAGTTCAATTGTGTCGCCTAATTCCGGGCCATGCATTTGTCCTGAAACAGCTACACGGATCGGCATGAATAAGTTTTTACCTTTCACGCCTGTTTCTTGCTGAACTGCTTTGATACCTGCTTTAATACTCGGAACATCGACAACATCCATCGCTTCTAGTTGTGCTTTGAAAGCGGCTAGAACAGTAGGTACCGTTTCGCCAGCTAATACTTCTTTTGCTGCGTCATCTAAGACTGGATGTTCATTGAAGAACAACTCAGATACATTCACGATTTCAGCAGCATAGCTCATTTGTGGTTGGTATAAGCTAACGACTTTTTTCAACCATTCTAATTTTTCGCTACTTGGTTGCGCTTCGACTTTGCCTTCAGCTACTAAATAAGGAAGACACATATCTGTTAAAACATCTAAATCTAATTGTTTCATGTATTGGTTATTGACCCATTCAAGTTTCTTCCCATCAAAAGCTGCTGGGGATTTGCTTAGACGTTCTGGATCAAAGATTTTGATCAATTCTTCTTGGGAGAAGATTTCTTCTTCGCCAACAGGTGACCAGCCTAACAACGCTGTGAAGTTGAACATCGCTTCAGGTAAATAACCAAGTTCACGGTATTGTTCGATAAATTGTAAAATCGATTCATCACGTTTACTTAATTTCTTCCCAGTTTCAGAGTTGATGATCAATGTCATATGGCCAAATTCTGGTGCTTTCCAGCCAAATGCCTCATAAATCATTAGTTGTTTAGGTGTATTAGCAATATGATCATCACCGCGTAATACATGGGTGATTTTCATCATATGATCATCTACTGCTACTGCAAAGTTATATGTTGGCATGCCGTCACGTTTTTGAATAACAAAATCGCCACCGATATTATCTGATTCAAAAACAATTTCGCCTTTGACCATATCTTCAAATGTATAAGAAGTGTTTCTTGGTACACGGAAACGAATGACAGGTTCAAGCCCTTGCGCTTCTTTTTCTGCTTGTTCAGAAGGTGTCAAGTTAGCACATTTTCCTGAATAATGAGGCATTTCACTACGAGAACGTTGTGCTTCTCTTTCAGCTTCCAATTCTTCTTCCGTACAATAACATTTATACGCACGATTGCTTACTAACAATTGATCGATCAATGGTTGGTAAATTTCGCCACGTTCAGACTGACGGTAAGGGCCATACTCACCTGGTTTTTCAGGTGACTCATCCCAATCCATCCCTAACCATGCTAAGTTTTCTAGCTGGCTTTTTTCACCATCTTCAATATTTCTTTTTTGGTCTGTATCTTCAATACGGATAATAAACTCACCATCATTATGACGGGCAAATAAGTAATTGAATAAAGCTGTTCTTGCATTTCCGATATGCAAGTGTCCAGTTGGACTTGGTGCGTAACGTACACGTACTTTTGTCATTGTGCATTCCTCTTTCTATTTATCAAGTAAAGCGACCGCAATCGCTCCCATACCTTCTTCTTGACCGATAAACCCCATTTTCTCCATCGTTGTTGCTTTCAAATTGATTTGATTCGTTTCAATTTGGCACACCTTAGCGATATTTTCTTTCATTGATTCTAAATAAGGTTTCATTTTTGGTTGTTCTGCTAAAATTGTACAATCAATATTGCCAATAGTAAAGCCGTCAGCCAAAATTTTTTGATTTGCTTCGTATAATAATTTCATTGAATCCGCATCTTTAAACTTTGGATCTGTATCAGGAAACAAATGACCGATATCTCCAAGTCCAGCAGCACCTAAAATAGCGTCCGTGATTGCATGTAGCAATACATCTGCATCTGAATGTCCTAGTAAACCTTTTTCAAAAGGCAATTCTACACCGCCAATGATCAATTTACGGCCTTCTACCAATTGATGAACATCAAACCCTTGTCCAATTCGTATCATAATTTTTTCACCTAGCTTCTTCTTCGTTTCACGATTGCCTCACCGATCAGCATATCTTCTGGTGTGGTCAATTTGATATTTTCATAACTTCCCAACACCATTGAGACTGGTATGTCACTATATTTTTCGATCAACGATGCATCGTCAGTTCCTAAATAATCATCTTGTTGTGCGCAAGCATGTACCGAAAGTAGGTCGGTTCCGTAAAAGGCTTGCGGCGTTTGAATTTGCCATAATGTTTCACGTGGAACTGTTTCTTGAACAATTCCATTGATTACACGTTTGATCGTATCTTTGACTGGAACACCTAAAATTGCAGCTCTCGTTTCTTGAACCTTTTGGTGTAATAGCTTCAATTGTGCCAAATTGACAAAAGGTCTTGCACCGTCATGAACCATCACGATATTTCTTGGATCGAGCAATGCTCTCAACCCGTTATAAACACTGTATTGTCGTTCACAACCGCCGGAGACGATTGTGATGGGACACCTTTTTTTCTTTGCTTCTTTTTTGATCATCGCCACGATTAAATCTTGTTCATTGTCTTGTGTGACCAAGACAATGTGCTTACACGCAGGATCGTTCAAAAATGTATTTAATGAATAAGAAATCACTGGTTTTCCGATTAAATGCAATAGAATCTTATTCCGGCTAGCGCCCATTCTCTTACCTTGTCCCGCAGCCAACAATATGACTTCATAATCCAGTGCTTTATTCCTATTTTCAGCTTTTCTCATTGGCTCTGTGTTCTTCTTTGCTGTCGTCGATGCCACGACCTGAGTGAGCTGGCTTGGCAAAAATCATCCGTCCTGCTGCAGTTTGCAGAGCACTTGTTACAACTACTTGAATGTGTTCACTCATATAATGCTGTCCGTCTTCTACGACAACCATTGTACCATCATCTAAATACGCCACACCTTGCTGACGTTCTGTTCCAGCTTTTACAACCATCACATTCATTGTCTCCCCTGGAATCACAACCGGTTTTACGGCATTCGCCAAAGCATTGATATTCAAAACAGGAACATTTTGGAATTCAGAAACTTTGTTTAGATTATAGTCGTTTGTAACAACCACGCCATCCAACAACTTCGCCAATTTGATTAATTTGCTGTCCACTTCTGAAATATCTTCAAAATCACCGTCATACATTTCTACTGAAATACCGTCTTCTTTTTGTAATGCATTTAAAATATCTAATCCACGTCGTCCACGGACACGTTTTAAGCTATCCCCAGAATCAGCAATATACTGTAATTCATACAGGACAAAATTAGGAATCAAAATAACACCTTCTAAAAATCCTGTTTTAGCAATATCATAGATTCTACCATCAATGATGACACTTGTATCTAAAATTTTGTACTTGTGGAAATGATCTTCCACTCTTCTCTCCAGAACTTCTCCATCAGTTTCAGATTGAGCTTTCTTTTGTCGCGGCGTGAAAATTTTACGCCACTCATCGATCCGAGTTGTCCCCATACGGAAACCGAGATAGCCAAAAATAATCATGACCAAAATCGGCAAGACACTATTCACAAAGGGAATATTCAAGTTGTACATTGGAATCGAAATAATAACACCAATGATCAGACCAATAATTGCGCCTACGCTCCCGAATAAAAGATAAGTCAAACTCATTTCATTTAATGCTGCTTCTACTTTTTTAACACCTGAAACAATATACTTTGCTAACCCTAACGATAAAATAAAGAAAATAAGTGCACCAATCAAACTGTTAGTAAAGTTGTTGTTCAGCCATGTATTATCTGCCTGTTTCGCCATGTCCCAAGCCATCGGTAACAGTGAAATACCTAAACTTACGCCAACGACGATCATCAGCAATGTGATGACACGTTTTTGCATAGATTCATCCTCCAATTATAGTCATACTTATTGAAAGGTTGAAGAAGAGATCGATCGCAAATTATCTCTCGAACTCTAACCTTCACCCTATTTGAATACTTTTCTTAATGTTTCTCCGATTGTCGCGACACCGACAATCTCGATGCCCTCTGGAGGGGTCCAACCACCTAAATTATTCTTTGGTAAATAAATTTTAGTAAAGCCAAGTTTTTGTGCTTCACGTACTCGTTGTTCGATACTATTCACACGCCGAATTTCACCGGTCAAGCCAATTTCACCAATGAAACACTCAGTTGGTTTTGTACCATTTTCCTTATAACTAGAAGCAATACTCACTGCCACCGCTAAATCAATGGCTGGTTCGTTGATCTTCACACCGCCAGCAGCTTTTAAATACGCATCTTGATTTTGCAACAGTAAACCTGCACGTTTTTCTAAAACAGCCATGATCAAGGAAACTCGGTTAAAATCAAGTCCTGTTGTCGTCCGCTTCGCATTACCAAACATTGTTGGAGTAACCAAAGCCTGAACTTCAACTAAAATTGGACGTGTGCCTTCCATCGCTACCACAATGGCTGAACCTGTTGCATCAGCCAAGCGCTCTTCTAAAAATACTTGTGAGGGATTCGCCACTTCTTCAAGTCCATGTTCCCGCATTTCAAAAATACCGATTTCGTTAGTAGACCCAAAACGATTTTTCACCGCTCTCAAGATTCTGAAGGTATGGTGTTTGTCTCCTTCAAAATACAACACAGTATCTACCATATGTTCAAGCATACGTGGCCCTGCAATTGAACCTTCTTTCGTCACATGACCTACGATGAAAATCGCAATACCATTCGTTTTAGCTATTTTCAATAATTCAGCAGTTGTTTCCCGCACTTGACTGACACTTCCAGCAACACTGGTCACATCAGGTTGTGTCATTGTTTGTATAGAGTCGATGATCACATAATCAGGTTCTAACTTTTCGATTGCTTTAGATATCTCATTCATATCTGTTTCAGCGTACAAATAAAATTCCGTGTCAATCGAACTTAAACGTTCCGCACGCATTTTGATTTGTTCCGCACTTTCTTCTCCAGAAACGTATAACACTTTGCCGCCAATTTCAGCTAATTGTTGTGACACTTGCAACAACAGCGTTGATTTCCCAATCCCAGGATCGCCACCTATCAAAACAAGTGAGCCTGGAACCACACCGCCACCTAACACACGATTCAGTTCTACCAACTTTGTTTTAACTCTAGGTTCTTTCTTTGGCACGACTTCCGCTAAACGTTGTGGCTGGGTCTTTTTACCAGTCAAGCTAACTCTAACACGGCGATCGGTCGTATCTTGAATGATTTCTTCGGTCATCGTGTTCCACTGTCCACAATTTGGGCAGCGTCCTAAATATTTTGGGGAAATGTACCCGCACGTTTGACACTCAAATTGAACTTTTGCTTTTTTTGCCATATGCTATCCCCTCGTTTTGATGTATTCTTTATTTTACCATAGTATAGGTCTATTAGACTAAGACTTCCCTCTGTAAAATACGCCGTTTTTCAGTCAATTTATCTTAGTTTTTACCGGAAGAGCCAAATCCGCCTGTACGTTCAGTTTCTACATCATCAATATCCGCTAAAAGAAACGGTTTAAAAATCCCTTGTCCAATTCGTTCGCCTTTTTCGATGACCATCTCTTCATAACCGAAATTCAAAAATTGAAACATGATATGTCCTTCATTACCTTCGTTATTATAATAATCACGATCGATCACGCCAACACCATTCGCTAACATTAAAAAGCGTTTCAATGGGTTTGATGAACGACTCACTAATTCTAAATATTCATTTTCAGCCATATACGCTTTGATTCCTGTTTTTACCAAGACTGGTTTTGGCGCTATGCCTTGTGCTTGTAACTGCCAAATACTTGGAACAACTACCGTTTCAGCTGCTTCAAAGTCGTAACCTGCAGCCCCTTTTGTCGCACGCTCAGGAAGTGTGATACCTTGATCTTTATAATCCGTAATAATTTCAAATCCTCGTTGTTTCATCAAAAATCTCCTCTACTTGTAAACTATTTCTATTTTAACATATTCCATTGATTCCAAGCTTACTTTTACAGTATCTTTACTATTCTCTTGTGTTTTTTTAATGTTTACACATCATTTGGTCTCATTTTGTTCATGTTTTACCGCTTCGTAAAGGATAAAAGAAAAGAATAACATCAATCCGACAATACTAATCACATGGACATGCTCTACTAACTGAAGAGCAGATGGATTATGCGTTCGATGTGCAGTAATCTGTAAAACGGTTTTAACGGGTAACTGTGCTTGTTTCGCTAACAACCATAAAACGCTCATCAATAACAACTGATGGGTCACACTGCCTTTTGTTTGAGTGCTGTATTTCGTAATGATTCGTTGATCTTGCGGTAAACGCTCTTCTTGATAATACTGTTGATTCAATAAATTACTTGTAGCGCTAATGAAGCAGCTGAGCAAAAAGATGCCTACTGGAAAAATTGGTCTAAACAATAACAAGAATAGCGATGTGATAAAGCCTCCCAGATGGACGATTTTAGGATCCACTTGCGAAAATAAGCGATATAAAAATTTAATAACAAAAGCTGAACCAATTATACCCAAAATATAAGGAACGTATAAATTAACAGTCAAGCGATCTATTCCTAAACGTAACGAAACATAAAATGTCCCAAAAAGTAGTAGAAAGTTCATACACATACCATTAGCGAATGTCATTAAATTCAACCATAACGGGAGCTTCCATGTTTTTCTTTGACTATTCAAATACCAGCCAGCTATTAAAAATAATATAGAAAATCCGATAATACCAACATCCAGAAGTTGCGGATCAAATAGCAAGCGGGCTGAACGGATAAACAACAATAAAATAAAGAAAAACAAAAATAAAAAGAACTCTTTGACCGAGATCACTTGTTGATTAACTTCATTGAAATCAATTTCATAATCTGGGTAATGAGTGACCGTATGATAGGCCGCTATATACAGCAAAGTATACTCCCCTAAAACGAAAGGAATCCTCCATTCTTTCGTCAGCGTCAACGATGCGATCACGCCACCTAATATCAGTAAGATAAACAGGTATTTTCTACCCGTCAAAGCAGAATATCCTTGACGCTTCTCATGATAATTGACGGTGGTATTGGCCGCAGGCAGCCATGAGGCGCTAAGTCCCAGTAAAACGGCTGAGAAAAGATAGGCAGGAAAATAAAATTGGCCTAACACGCCAACCAAACAACCGACACCCCCGAGCAAAATCGAAATGATCAGCACATTAAAACTCGTCAACGCTAGTTTGAAACTTTTCAACAAAAAGATTCCCGTCATCCGAAACGTATAAAAAAGGACAAAGGGTAAAATTCTCTCCATCGTTGTGCCATCACTTAAACTCAAAAATAAAAAATAAGGAATAAAAATAATTGTATTTGATAAAATAAACGGCGCAACTTGTAGGAAATTGCGCGCTAATTCTTTTAGTTTGGACATCCATCATGCTCCTTCGACCTAGTCTATTTCAAAATATACCTCTGTATTAGACTTATTCAAAATTATTAAGCCCCTTTTATCGTCACTCTTATTATAACCCATTGTAACTTTGACGACTCTTTTTTAAAAATCTTACAATTCATTGTCTAGCCTATAACACTTAACCATAAACCTATCAAGCGCTAAGATTCAGTATTGGTATCTAATAAGCAAACACATAACAACTATGGGGTCAATCAAACCATTACCTAATCAAAAAAGTGACTAGGACATAACTCTGTGAGTCATATCCCAGTCACATGGAATCCGGATAAACGGTGGGAGCAGAAGCAATCCCTTCTTATTTCTCGGGATGAAACACTTGTCCTAACCTCTTTCTGCTGGTCAAATTCATTCTTTTGCTTTTATCTGGCAGTGTATTTTGGCCATGAACCAAAGAACTATTTAAAAGCTAGCAGCAACTTATCTTTATTTGTTATCCGTACAAAAATCACTTTCCAATAGTCTCCTTAGAATTTTAATTATTTGAATAACGAAGAAAACTTATCCATAAATTCAGTTTTATAAGGTTCTTCTAGTAATTGAACCGCAGCAAGTAGTTGTTTTCGATTTTCCGATTCTGCTAAGGGTATACTATTACTTGCTTCGTCCTTTAGCAGCCGTAAACCCTCCGCCTCAATTTTTTTTATAAGATCTTGTTGAGGTTTGTTTTTTAAAGACTCATTTTGCAATCCCCATTTTGTCATTATCCAGCGATTTGTTTTTTGCGTTTTATCGATAATATTTTCTGCTGAATAAAGTCTATTTTTAGTCTCCGCATGATAGATTTCAATGCAATCCCCTTCGCTTAAAGGTATTTTATCCGTGGCAAGGGTTGCATTAGTTCCTTCTATAAATTTTTCATATTTTATAACATTATTACTGTCTAACACAGTCAACTTAAAATATAGTTCTCCAGCAAAATAACTATGAGCATCTTTATCTGTTACAGAAAAAACAGCCTCGTCTCTACTTAAACTTGTTTTAAATTGGCCAAATTGGCTATCTCCAAGACCCAGTAACTGGAAAGTTTGTGTTACTAAATCACTACTCTTAAGTTGCTTCAACGTAATCGTTGCCTTGTTTTCCTTTTCTTTTACATATACATAAAAATCATCTGTAATATAGTGTGACATTTTTTTTCCAGAAAATTTTAACCGGTAGATGCCATTTGGTATGTTGTCAAAAACAAGCTTTTCTCCATCAATCGTTTGCGCATCTATTTCTTTATTTCCGTCATTTAAGGATAGTTTCATTCCTTTGAGCTCTTGAATATCTTCTGCTTTTAATTGAATCGTTAGTTGCCCATGTAAATTCAAACTTGAAATATCTTTATTTTGTACCATTTCAAAATTTGAATTGATTAAAATCGACTGATCCAGTAGATCATGTGCACGTGCCAATTCACTTGCAGGTACCACGTTAACCAGTGAAGCAATCGCCGGATATCCTAAAGAACGATTTTTTTCAGCTTGTGTGTGATTAATATCCAGTCCCCATCTTTCTAATACAGGAGTAAAATCTTGTCGGCTCGTTTCACTGTAGTATTTATTTAACAAATCTGGTAATGGATAATTTTTTTTATTGAAATTAGGTTGATTCGCTAACTTGCGATATTCTTGATACAACGTTGTAAACGCATCATTGCCTGCTTTTTGTTTTAGCATTGTTAGTAAAACAAGTTTTTCTCGTAAATCAACAGAATTATACGTGCCATTATTACTAACCAATTTCGTATAAAGGCCACTTTCTACGCGCGCTTTATTTCCGTAATTAAATAACCAACCAATTTCATCCGCTTTTTTCCCATATTTATCATACTGATACTGTACACCAAATAAATTATTGGAAACTTCTCCCGTATACATTCCTACACCATCAAATCCTGCTTGATAGCCGTGGGCAATTTCGTGTAGTGCCCCCCAACTATTTTTAGTTAACCACATATCTGTGCTTGGTGTACTATTCGCTGTCCATTTCGCACTATAGTATGCACCACCTGCTCCATTAACATCTGCTTTTAAGAAATAACGGTTTTCACCATTTTCGTTTTCTGGTGATGAATGATCAAACCCAGCCATTTGGTTAAAATACGCAAACACTTCGTTATAATGTTCAATAAGTTCATCTACAGATGCAAAATCTTTTAGCTTTTTCACTAAGTTTTTGTCTCTTTTGGGGATTAGTAATTGAAAATCTGCTCCTTTTATTAAGGCATAGTTTCCATCGCTTTGGTCCCAGATATCAAAAAATTCTTTTTGATTCATTTGATATTGATAAATTGGGAGCTGTTTTTGAGTTCTATTATCTTGTATTTCATACTCTAGTTGAGCAGATGTACTGCCATAAGGTGTATCCACAAACGGAACTAAGGGTTCTGTAGCACTAATTTGGGTCCAATCTGCTCCAACTTTTGCTTCTTTTTCATTTAGAGAATCATTGCCTAATAATCTGATGGTCAATTTATCTTTAAAATTTGGATTGACCTGTCTCACTCTCAATTCAGTATCTTCTCTTAAAATAAAGCCTAGATCTTGACGGTCATGATACTTCCCTTTGCTCATCCCTGATTTAATAATCATAGTCGGCTCGGGTATACTAAAAATCTCTTTCATCTTACGACCATATTCACTGACCTCAAAATGAATAGTCAGATTGCCTTTATACACATCTGTATTTTTAAACTTGCTTTCTGGAGCTGACAACTTAAAATCTGATGTTCTATTGGCTGGTGTCAACTCAGCTAGTAGCTCGCCTGATTTTAGTGGTTTCATCGAACCTTTTCTTCGTATATTTAAATCTACTAGATTCTTGTCATCACTATTTTTAAGCTGCACAACCGGCTCTGTATAAACTTGAATTCTAGAATCCGACTGCCCTGTAAAAGAAACTGCTCCGCTTCCTTCGACGGACTGCCCTTCATTTTTTAGTTCTATACTTTTATTGGTCGTAATGTATGCTAACGGGTTCTCAACAACCGTGACCTCTACCTCAATATCAGCTAGTACATTTGTTGCCTTACTCTTTATAGTGACCTCAACCGTTGTTTTCCCCAGCTTATCAAATACCTTCTCACCCTTAAATCCAACGACCTCTATCGTGTCAAAAGGAAGTATACTTTTTAGATCTTTAACAAAATCTGATGCGTTTAAATCACTAACTATCGTGCCTAATTCAACCGTCTGTGGTACGCCTTGTGCTGTCGGCTTTGGCATTTGAACAGAAGAGACACTTTCACTAATTCCTCGCTCATTTGAAAGGCTCACAGGTATTTTAAACATAAAATTGCTAGCATCATAGACATCCATTAGCGCTGCATCCGATGACAGAGGTGCTTCAACAGCAATGTTCATAATCGTAGTCCCTATCTCTTTTCCTAGCTGTTCCAGAAGGTCCTTACTAACATTAAGATGCGCAACCTGTTCCCCATTTTCTGTCGTAGAATAAGTTACTTCAGCATTCTTTGACCAATCATTATTTGTTTTATCATCTGTTATTTTTATCTTTGTATTTGTTTCATCCAATTTACCCGCATATTTACTTAGATTTATATCCAATGATAAGGGTTCATAATATTTTGAGCTCCCTTGCTTCGGTAAAAACTGGTGGAGTTCCATTTCAATTTTTCCATTCGTTTGATTTATTTTTCCTTCTATTTCTGCTTTTTGATACTTAATTGGAACATTTATTTTAGCCTTAGTATCTAAAATTCCAAAAATTCTTCTTCTTGGGACATCCAATATGCCAAACTGCATTGCTTTTCCCCTCTGGGAACTCATATTTTTATAAAGGAGAGTAAATATATATGGATTATACGACAGGATTGTTTTCGGCCAAAACAGCTTATAATATTCTTTTGTGCCACTAGTAAATGTATTGACTTCTAAATCTTTCTTGAAAATGTCATCATCAACTACCGCAATATTTTGGAGAGAGTCTAAGGAAAAATCCAAGCTTGACTCAAGGTCAGGATTTTCTTTTACAATTGGAAAAATGATATTAACTCCTTCCAACGTTTGATTCAAAGCTGTTCCAACCTTCGCCTCCAACAAGAATGGTTTTCCAGGAGCTGCTGGAACACCAGAATATATTGGTGCTGCTGACGAAGCAAACTCAAAAAAAGGTTTGTTATAAAATTTTGGGATATAGACACCGTCTTTAGTTCGTATGTTTACATAAAGATTTAGATACTCACCATCTTTATATGCTACATTTTTAATTTCTATTGAGTCATAATAAGCTAGCTTTACTTCCTCGCCCCCAAGACTTTTCCAACTCACAAATCGTCCTTCTTTTGTAAATGTTACATCATCCAAAAAGCTTTTCCCTAAATACTGGAGAACGACTGTATCCCTAAGTAATTCTTCCTCTATAGGTTTACCACTTTTGTAGTCACCTTCTTCATTCATAATTGTTGTCAATTCAGACGTGTAAAAATTACTTTTTGCTTTTTCTACTTTGATTGGGATACTAATTCGACTCTTTCTCTGCGTTTCTTCACTCTGAATCATAACAGCTATTTTCGTGTCGCCTACTTGATCAAATTTTTTAAACTCTTCCACACCTAAAACATTAACTTCGTCAAACTCTAAATCACTTTTTAAATCAGTGACTAGTTTATCTGCGGATAATTCAGCCGTAGAGCTACCTGCACTAACGGTGGTTGGGATCGCCTTAGCCGTGGGAGGAGTTACGTTAAACGCACATACCGTCTCAACTTTTTCTTGTGTCTTGTTATTTTTTGCAACAAAAGAAAAGCGAAATTCATTTTCATGATAGCTTTTCATTAATTGTTCATCATTTTTGTTTATCTTTAGCGTACTTTTGACACTTACTGACTGATTACCATCAGAATGGAAACGTTCTGCCGTTTCCTGTGAAATGCCTACAATCAGTTTGTTTTCCTTTAAACGTTTTGTTACTCCTGGAGTATCCGTATAATCTTGGCCTTTTTCACCGATGATCTTAGTCTGATCTAAAAGTTCCTGTTCATCATAAGCCACCAGCTCTTTTACCTCAAGTGATAGCTCAAATTCTTTAGTGTCTAAACTGTTCTTATTCAGACTCTGTTTTATTTCAAGCTGAATCATTTCTTTTTTTTGTATGGCAGTAAGGGTCAAAGACTTATTTTCTTCCATAGCTTCAGCAGTTAAATCACCGATTACAATTAGACTTAACATGAGAATTAGAATGGTGCTTACTGCTAAAAGAAGTAAGGTTTTTTTGGGGGAATAGTTAGTATTATTCATTTCATAATTCCTTTCTTAATTGCTCTACATAGAATCTGTTACAATTGTTAGAATCATTGCCTTGGATTTTGCTTACTCTTTGCTCCTCGAACTAAGTTCAATAAACTTACACCAACTCTTAAAATAAAACGTGACTGAGACATAACTCTGTGAGTCATATCCCAGTCACATGGAATCCGGATAAACGGTGGGAGCAGAAGCAATCCCTTCGGAAATAAGCCGAGATTCACAGGCCTTTCTTTTTCAAGACCTGTTCTTTAACACTTGAAGCTTGAACGTTGTTTGTGATCCCGTTAGCCTTTGCTGTACTTTATCTTGGGTGTACCCGAACATCTCCAGTTTTACTGTATGCTCGCCAACTGGCAACTCTTTAGGTAAGGGGACCTCCGTAACAGCCTGACCTGGTTTTACTAATCCCGTCGTCAATATAGGTGACGTTCGATCATTTAGAGTTACTTTAAACTGGATATCTGCCTTATTAAAACTAGGATTTACTAAAGCTATATATAACACCCTATCTCCTTCTTGAATCGCTATGTCTCGAAATCCCGGAAAAGTAATACTATTTACTGGTAAATTTTCTGGTTTTTTAAGTTTCGCTTCGTATTTTACGGCTTGTGTATCATAATGAATGGCGCCAGTCTCCAACCCTCTAAAAAAAAGAAAGGCAAGTAAAGTAGTTACAGCAACGACCATGCTGATTAGAATAATTAGTCTTTTTCTTTTTGAATGATTGCTCTTTTTTTTCATATATTCCTAACTTTCATTTATTAAGATTCTGCAACACTGTAGCCGTAGGTCAATACATCTTCATAATTTCCTACTATACTTGGTTTAACCGAGCTACTTCCTAAGATTGCTTCAGATTTAATTCTCGGATTCGTCTTACTGAGTTCTCCAAGACTTGGTGCATTGTTGGTGATAATGGTACTCGTAGTTCCAGAAGTCTCATCAGCATACTTAACTAGCTGGTAGCGAATATCTTGAAATTCATCTTTATTTACTAAATTAAACTTATTTTTTGAAGTAACGGTAAGCTGTACCTTATTCTCCCCTTGATAGAAGTTCCCTTGCAGATCAAATAATGAAACGGTTGTATCTATCCGTTCGTTTAACTTTGAAAAGCTTAAATTAGAAGGAATAGCAATGATATACGCTGGCTCTGATACAACTTTTTTTGAATGATAGTAGATGATGGGAACATCCACATCCTTGCTATTTTCAGATGCATCTACTCTCTTAATCATCCAAAAGATATCAATAGAGAAAAACGTCAAGATCACAATCAGCGCCGATAATTTTATTTTCATCTTATGTTCTCCTTATCACTACAATCCATCTAATTTCACTACTTTCAACGTTCATTTTTGTTTTAACTAAGTATTATTTACAACACTTCACATTTATTCTATTTTTAGAACCTTCAACCGTACTACATTAGTTTCCAGTAATAAACGTTTCTTGGGCATTTCACATGGCTTGACGCTCTAGTCAACAGTTTTATTCATCTCACACTCCTAAAAATAATTCCTTCAAGAAATCTACTCTGGCGTATCCTCTAACACCCAAGTAATATTTCCTTGATACAGGCCTCCATAGTTCGATACGTTTTCTGTCTGATAATACAGGCCGTTACTTTTATCCCATGTATTTGAGATTGAAACTGTATCGGTACCATCCGTGGGACTGTTCCCAGTGACAATCGTAGTTTTCGTCTCCGGCTGTATTTCAACAGCTCCATCTACATTCTTATAATAAAAACTGCCATTCAGTTCTTTCGCGTTCTCAGCATTTACGACTTTTGAAATGGTGGCTCCTATTTTCCATTTAGCCGTTTTTCGATTGTCTGTGATCGACAGTTCTTGATCTAAAACTGGATAGGCTTCTCGACTGCCCAAGTTTAGATCAAGTGAAATACTCGTTGGTACTTGTTTAAACTCAAATTTTGTATCGATCGCTTGTGTGGTCACCGTAATGATTTTTTTGATGCCCAGCTTGGTACTTTCTAACGTAATGGGAATCTCTACTGATCCTTTTTGCGTAAACGCAATAAGCGGCATCGATGCTTTCACCGTGTCATCAGGGAAATTACTTTTGATATCCTTCAGAAATGTCTCTATTGGATAGTCTGTCGTTGTTTTTCCAACGTCTACTTGTGAATTGATTTTAGTTCCCGTCAGCTCAAGAGGATACGTTAACGTATCTGTCTTAGCTAAACTAAAATCTTCGCGATTAAAACTAGTAAAATCTGCGAGCACTTGTATAGAGTAAGGGAGAGAGAATTTTTTAGTCCCTTGGTTAAAATACTCTTGTAAAATACGTGGACTACTGTAGTCGATCGTCGTCACATAATTGATAAGAATCGTCTGGCCTTGGTATTTTTTCAAAAAGGCTTTAGGTAAAGAAAGAACCTCGGCGTTGTAGCTGTATTCCGAGCTCCCTATGGTTGTATTGGTATCCTTTCTTACTATCTGGGGGGTACCTTGGCTATAATCCGTTGCATGATACCCAAGATTTAAGCGCAGATTATCTGGGAAAAAACTATCATCTGTTTGAATGGGCAGTTGCACCGTTACCTGATGATTCATATCTTTTTTGTTCACTCTTAGCGTAGTTTTCACATTGACATTGTTGTAAGATGCAGGAACCGCAACGGGGGTTCCTACAGGATCAAACATTATGATTTTTAAGTTAACCAATCCTGCAAAACCTTGTATTCCATAGTAAAAGGGCCTGCCACTCGGTATCAAGAAAGAGAAGTAAAAATCTTTGGTTGCATCCACCTTACCTGTTGCTAGTTTATACAATCCTAATTCATAGTCATAATATGTTACCATCTTTTTAAGAGTAATTTGATCTTCTGTTCTATTCCCAACAATCACTTTAGTTGAGCTTGGTACTAATGTAGCATTAGTGTAAATATTCCATCCTGAACGAGTTGAGGCATTAAATAAAAAATACTTGCCTGTCTCAAGCTTGACTACTTCCCCAGTATCTTGATAATGTATAGTCATTGTCAGTTGCGTATCTTTCCCTCCTGCATTATTGTCAACGTTATACGTACTCCAGTTCAACATTGGTAGTTTATTAGTTAAATTTGCAGTTAGTAGCATCCGTATAGCTACCCTTATCTGAACCTCTAAATATCTCCCCTTATAGCTACCCATTTTTTTAATAGTCACTAAATCACCCGGCATAAGCAAACGTTCCTTCTCATCTTTTAGGTTTGTCGAATTAAGAAATAAATCATTCGTGATATTCTCACCAATGTAAGTGATAGGAACTACCGATTTCCTCAGATCTATCTCATCCCGACCTGCGGCTTGTTGGGCTAAATACGGTCTGGATATATTTAAATTATAATCTCTCTCGTTAACCCCAAACGCGTCCCAGTTGTTAACATCTGGGGCTGCCTGACTTTTTACGCTAAATCCAAAAACACCAATAATTACTAGCAGAAATGCTAGTAGGTCTCTTTTCTTCATCTTTTTTTCGTCTCCTCTGCTTAAAAATAATTCCTTCAAGAAATCTACTCTGGCGTATCTTCTAACACCCAAGTAATTTTTCCTTGATACAGACCAACATAATTCGATAGGTTTTCTGTCTGATAATACAGGCCATTACTTTTATCCCATGTACTTGAGATTGAAACTGTATCCGTACCATCCGTAGGACTATTCCCAGTGGCAATTGTGGTTTTCGTCTCTGGCTGTATTTCAACAGCTCCAGCTACATTCTTATAATAAAAACTGCCATTTAGTTCTTTCACATTCTCAGCGTTGACTATTTTTGAAATGATGGCTCCTAGTTTCCATTTAGCTGTTTTACGATTATCTGTAATCGACAGTTCCTGATCTAAAACTGGGTAAGCTTCTCGATTAGCTAAGTTTAGATTTAATGAAATATTCGTTGGGACTTGCTTAAACCCAAATTTTGTATCTGTGACTTGTGTCGTCACCGTAATGATTTTTTTGATGCCCAGCTTAGTACTTTCCAACGTAATCGGAATCTCTACTGAGCCTTCTTGCGTAAACGCAATGAGGGGCATGGATGTTTTCACCGTGTCATCAGGGTAATTACTTTTGATATCCTTCAGAAAAGTCTCTGTTGAATAGTCTGTCGTTGTTTTTCCAAGGGCTACTTGTGCATTGGTTTTAGTTCCGGTCAGCTCCAGAGGATACGTTAAAGTATCTGTCTTAGTTAAACGAAAATCTTCGCGATTAAAACTAGTGAAATCTGCGAGCACTTGTAGAGAGTACGGGAGAGAGAATTTTTTAGTCCCTTGGTTAAAATACTCTTGTAAAATACGCGGGCTGCTATAGTCGATCATCGTCACATAATTAATATGAATCGTCTGGCCTTGGTATTTTTTTAAAAAGGCTTTAGGTAATGAAAGAGCCCCGGAGTTATAGCTGTATTCCCAGCTTCCTATGGTTGTATTGGTGTCACTCTTTACTATCTGGGGGGTACCTTGGCTATAATCCGTTGCATAATACCCAAGATTTAAGCGTAGATTATCTGGAAAGAAACTATCCTCTTTTTGCTCAGGAAGCTGAATAGTTACCTGATGATTCATATCTTTTTTATTCAATCTTAGCGAGCTAGACACGCTTACGTTATTGTAAGGTAACGGAACTGCCAATAGGTTCTCCGCGCTTTCAAACATATTTATTGAGGCTCCCCCCGAATTTGTCGGGATTTGTAACCCAAAATAAAACGGTCTACCGCCTTGTATTAAAAAGCCAAAAAAGAAGGCACCGTAATTGTCTCCATCATATATGGGGTTGCCTACTGCTAGTCTATATATTCCATCTGAAGGTAAATACCTTGTTTTTGTCACTTCCAGGACATTCCTGTTCCCGCCAATCACTTGAGTTGCGGCATCCGTTAAAAAAGCATGACTATAATAGCTTCTTAATGATCCGCTATTAATATTCATAAAAAAATATTTTCCTGCTGGGAGTTTGATTACTTCACCTGTATCTTGATAATGCATCGTCATTCCAAATTGTGTATCTCTCCCCTCATTAGCTTCAAGAAGTTTCAAATTAATGAACTTCTTTTTTAGAGCAGCTTCTGTCATTAATCTTATATATGAATATTTATAAATAGTTATCCGAAGTTCTATATAGCGCCCCTGGTAGTTTCCCATCTTTTTGATAACTATTTGATCGCCTGCTAGCATACTGATATCGCCAGCAGTAGTGATATTTTTTGAGTTAAGGAAGATATCCTTAAATAAGTTATCCCCAATATAAGACAACGAAACAACATCTTTTCTCAGATCTACCTTGGATGAGCCCACCATTTGTTCCGCTAAGTAGGGGCTTGATGGATTCATTTTATAATCTCTCTCGTTTACGCCAAATTTATCCCAATTGGAAACAGATATGCCAGCGGCCTGGCTTTCTAAACTAAATCCCAACACACCAATAATTACTATCAAAAATGGTATAACATATTTTTTTCTCATTATTTCTACCCCTTATTTCTTCAAACGAAGCTGGCAATAATCTTCTTCACACACACCTAAAAATAATTCCTTCAAGAAATCTACTCTGGTCTATCCTCTAACACCCAAGTAATATTTCCTTGATGCAGATCAACTTAAAACACCAATAATTACTACCAGAAATGCTATAAAGTATATTTTCATCGCTTCTCACCTCTTTAGTTTTTACGCGACTTAAAGATCAGAAAAGTTATACTTATTGTAAGCAAAACTACTAGCAATAGTATAGTAAAAATTTTAAGATAAAAAGGAGCTGGACTTCCCGCGGCGATCGTTTCTTCAGAAATTCTAATAATATCTTTTTCGGAAACTTTGACTTCTTTTGTCTCCGATTTTTTAAAATTATTCGTTTTTACATCTACCGTTATTTCGTAAGTTCCTGCTTCGGTTAACAAGTCCTGAATATAAAACGGCAAATCAACGTTAGAGTTTGGTGCCATATTTAAATTATTTTTTGTTTCTTTAAAAAGGATATTAGTATTTCCTTGTTTCTTAATTTTTATCGTTATTGATCCGCCTTTAACAAAATCGGGCTGTACGTTTTGGAGATTAACAAGGACCGCTCGTCGTGCATTGATAGCCTCTACTACAGCATTGTGAATGACCAACTGTTCTTTTACTGGTTTTTCATCTTCTCTTAGCTGAATTCCCTTAACTAAAACGAACTGATTGGTCAAGACCACGCCACTATCAGGGCCTTCTTTTTCCTCAGCAGCTATTTCCTTAAACAAAAAACCCCCAGCTATTTTTCCAAAAAATCGTTCATCTGGAACTGTAAGTTTGAATTTTATTTGTCTTTTTTCGTTTGGCCCTAAAGCAACACGTTGCTTCCCAGACAATAATGTCGTGATAGGATGCTTTAACGTTTTATCAATTTCTTTCGGTGTATCACTAAAGGACACTTCCCCATTTTGATTGGTTGTAGCAATGTTTGGAATAATGTCCACTAAGATGTCTCTATCGGCTAAATTGGTTATGTTTATCTGTAAGTCTTGTTCCATTCCCGGCTTAACCATTAAATCAAAATACGTCTGTTTTTTATCTCTTTGATTATCTGGCTGAACGACTTCAACAGTAAAGTTTAATCCTTCGGCTTCGGCCATTTCAAAATCAATCGTTTTGGTTAAAAAAAAGAGACCCGTAAACAAAGCAATTAGTAAAAATTTATTTTTCTTAATTAGGTCCATCATACAGCACCCATGTTAACATTGCCTGATAGGAGGTATTCTCTTTGGCAGTTCGTGGTAACACCTTTAAATTTATTTTGTTCCATGTTATTCCCCAAGTTCCCTGTCCCTCATCACTTCTTGCATAAGCCAGTTTTGATTCCTCTTCATTTAATGAACTGCTCAGCCCGGCAGGTGCTATGACCTTCTCATCTATACCAGCCTGTCTCAAAACCTTTTCAGACTCTAAGGATAAGCTCGCTCCTAATAAAATATCGTTCGTTTGAGATTTAAATCGAGAGACTTTACCATATAAGGTCCAACCAGCCAAGGTACCTCTCATATCAGAAATTTGAACATACGGATTGCTATTTTTTGCTTGAATATCTTTTGTCACGATACTTGATGGAATAGCGTCTACAAATTTAATGTTAGGAACTCTATCTAGTTTTAATGTTCCTTTATTATGAGTTCCTTGATTTGGATCTACTGGGTCTTCTCCAAATTGAGGAGGAATAGCTTCATCCAACCCTTCTTGTACATCCATCAGCAAATCAGAGTCCACTGCATAAGCACAGTTTGGAATAAAAAGCATAACAGAACTTATAAATAGGAAATAGAATAAAAAAATATTTTTCTTCATCTTTATTTTCTCCTTGTTTTCAAAAATCAAACCCCTGGTCCGTCTACTAAAGTCCAAATCATATTGCCGGAGTAGATTCCTTTTTTAGCCGTCTTAGGAACTTTCAAAGAAATCATTTGATCACTTGATGTTTTCCTTTGGAAAATATTTGTATATTTTCCCATTCCTTTATCATTTTCAGCATAGAAAATTGTTTTAGCTGTTTCGCTTCCATACCCGGTTAGCGTAATGGCCTTCGCCTGAGGCTTATTTTTAACGGAAGAAGAAGTAGTTGTAACTTCCTTCGTTGGTATAAAAAGTTCAAACCCTTGTAATTCACGATCTTCTTCGCTTAATGAAATAGACTCAACATAAGTCGTCACTCGCCAACCTCCTCCGGTTCCTCGAAGATCGACAACCTCTATTCCAGAGGCGTCAATCGCCTTATTGTCTGGCGTCAAACCAATAATCTGTGCATTGGCCTTTGTACCAATTCGTACTGAGCCAAAGTTGAAATCTGAAACAGCTTTAATGAAAAAGGTTCCGGTTATTGGTTTTTTTGACGATATATTTTCTTCTGTCGCTGACTGATCCTCTCCTGCTACCACTTCCACTTTCACCGGACTTTCCTCTGCAAATGTGGGTAATCCTTGAAAAAAAACCACCATGCTAATATTAAAAAAAGTAGCGATGTATATACATACACATTTTTTTTTCATCTTACACTACCCCTATTTCTTTTTATTCATTCTAGGCAATACCTAGTCCTTTTTTATATTAACTTTGTTTCTTCATGAACAACTCATAACAATAACTGTCAGCGATCTATAACTACACTTTATTTTTTATTTTTTTAATTTCTTTGTATTACTAGCTATTAAGGTTGTAAATCGTCTAAAGTCCAAGTAACTGTACCAGTAAATGCTTTACCTGCTGCATCATCGGCTTTAGGATCTGTTACAACTAATTTAGTATCTTTGACTAGAGTTGCTACCCCACCTTTAGTTGCGTTTGCTTCAGTTTTTTGGATAGCTGCTTGTGCAGTTGTTTGTCCAGCTTCCAAAGTCATTGATTTTTTCCCACCAGCAAGTACAATTTTAGAGTTAGGATCTAAAGTGCCTAATACAGTGCTGTCTGATGCTGGATTTTTTGGAGTGAAATCATTTGTAGCTGAATCAATCTCACCAATATCATATGATTGAGCATCTTCTAGCGTATAAATTAATTTAGACGTTAGTTTTGTACCATCAGTTGCTGTAAGGTCACTTAATTTAGCTTTTAAATCCCAAGCAGGCAAGCTATCTAGTGGTCTATCATCATTTACTACCAAATATTGTTTATCTGTAACAGTATTATTGAAAGTTGCTGATGCTCCAACAGCTTTTTGCTCCCCAAATTCAAAGCTTCCTGGTTTCCAAACTAATGATAAGTTGTTTGCATATGGTTTATTTTCCCCAGGAACTGTTCCCTCAGATGATTTGAAACTAACACCAACGTCTGTTGCGTCGTCAAAAGATTTAGCATCTGCTGATGTTGCGAATAGCATCATTGCTGATGCTGATAATAAAGTAACTATAATTGTTTTTTTCATTTTTATACCATCCTATGATAAATATAGCTATGAATCGCTGACAGGTATTGTTATAAGTTGTTCATTTTTTTATTGTAAAAGTTCAATTTGTTCTTTTAACAATGTGAATAAGTAGGTAATCAAGCCTAAACAGCTCAATGAGATGAACAGTAAACTAAAATTCAATACATAGTTTATTTTTCTTTTTCTCAATTTCTTCAATAAAAATGCTTCCCTTGAGAGAGTGACTAAGAAAATTAATAGCGAGCCTATAGAAATTGCTCCTAAAATAAAGATCCATAAGTAATCAATCATATCTTTCCTGCCTTTCTAAATTTTCCCCAACATAATATTTCTTAAGCTAAACACCCCTATAAAAATGATCAAAAGTGAGAATCCTATTAAAGTCAAAATAAGAGAAGTAATTAATCCCCCTGTTGAAGGCAACCGACCTATCGGCTTTTGATACGGTATTGATGGAAATGCTTCTTCTGGAATTAACAGCGGTTGCTTAGGTTCAGCTAGATCACTCACTGTGAAACTAATACCAACATCTGTTCCATCAAAATTTGTTTTTGCTTCTGCTATTTTTCCAGAGAACAGTCCACTTGTTATCATAAAAAAAAGCAAACCCATTACAAATTTTTTCATTTTATTGGCCTTCTTTCTTTTTCTTTCTCTTCTTCCTTTTTTTATATTTCTTCCATTGGATTTCCATTTTTTTTCTTCTATTTAAAAGGGCTCCCGTTATTACGAATGTTGTTAATACCAGAAGAACTGAAACTAATTTTATCCAATTTGGTGTAATGATTTTAAACCCACTATCTTCGTTCATTTTTTTTGCTTGTTCCCCAGAAATAATGAACTCTTTTTCAAAATTCCAATCATTGTAACTATTATTTGCACTCATCTTTACTATATAGGTTCCTGCTCTAACCGCTGCCGTTCCCCAGTCCATCTCAAAATCAAAATGACTGTTAGGGGCTAACATATAGTTCTCAACCTTTTTTTTCTTTAGCACATTTTTCTTTCCTTTTTCCATCACTTCTGCCGTAATCGATAGATTCGAAAGAACTTTTGGTTCAGGATTTTGAAGCGAGGTCAACACCATTTTTTTTCCACGCTTTAAAGTAGATTTAACGTCTAATAGCTTAAGTGTCTTAGAATCTTTATACTCATCTCCAGATTCTGAAGTAAATAATCCGACACGATAAGAAAATTTAGTTTTTACTCTTTCTTTTTCTTCAGAATTGTCTAGTTCAAAAACCAATGCTCCCATTTTAATTCCAGGATAGCTGTTTTTTGGTGGCGTTAATTTAAAAAGCACTTCTTTTTCTTCAAAATTTCCAATTGTCACACTAGGTGTTTCTACTTGTACCATAGAACTTATCGGAGCTTTCAACGTTGAATCAAATAATTTTTCATCTTCCGTATACTCAATTGTTCCACTATCCCCCGTATAAGCGTCGGTCACATAAATTTTTAATTTAATTGCTTCTTTTTGGGTACTTTTCACCTTTACTTTTAACTGATCTTCTTCCCCAGGTTTCGTTTGAATATAAAAATAAGTTTTTTCTGGATCAATTTGCTTTGCACTGCGAATTGCTGATACTGTATAGCCTAAGTTAGATTGTTCTGCCGCTTGTGATTGATTCGGAAATGAACATAAAACGATACTTAGAAAAAAGAGTAGGTATAGATATCTATTTTTTTTCATATAATTATTGATTACTCCTTACTTGTCCGGTTTGAACGACTGGCTATTTTTTTTAACGTAAATTTCTACATAATACTGATCATCCTCTTCTAGATAAAGCTCTACACCTAGAATGGCTGACGGATCTTTTCTTTGTTTAGATAAATAGTTATTTACCACTGCCTGTGCTTTTTCGATCGTTTCAAATGGTCCTTCTATTTCTATACTATCTTCTTCACAATCGTTTTCTTCCTCTTTTAGTTCTATCATTACAATAGTGTATGTGATAAAAACGACGCTACCAGCCAGTATTAGTAATATCAAGTAGATTGGCCACAGAATATTGATTCCTGAAACTAAGCAACCTAGCCCACTTACGCTTAAAAGAATCCCATGTATCATCCTTTTTCCAGTACTGACTGGCTTCACTGAATGGACAACTGTTATCAGAAAAAAAGTCATCACTATCAAAAGGAAACTAGATACTAGATAAATATATAACGTGTTCCAATTACTATTGATAAAAGATAATAGCTTAGGAAGCAACGATAAGCGTTTATCTACATAGAAATAGGCTTCTTGGTAAAAAAAGGTGAATTTTATTAAATACACAATCCAAGCAATTACAAGAGCACTTTCCATAAAATAGAATGTCCACAGTGGACTTTTTTTTGTACTGATTTCTTTCGCCACTAAAAATCCCACCTCCTTATTTTTTAATTTTTTTACCTGACGATACTTTCTATTTGAAAATCATGCAACGATCCATTCTCATTTACAGTAAATCAGAACCAACTATGTAATTTTATTGTTATTTAAATTAATTATTAGCTTTTAGTAATGAGGTGTTCTTGTAATTTGATTACCCCACTAGTATTTTTTAAAATACTTTCAGTTGTAGAAAGTTTCTATAAATGTTAATAGATCTATTCATGTTTCAAGAAAAAGTACAATTTTTCAGACTATTACTTGTTACTATGTATCTCTGTTAATTCACTTCATTCTTCTATGTGAAAAATAACCATCATAGCTTGACCATGTATCCTTTTGCTTGTATCGTTTTAATAATATTTGAATCAGCTGATGCGTTTTTTATTTTTTCTCTAACATGGAAAATAATATTTGCTACTTGATATGTAGGCTGAGATAACGTACCCCAAATGTTCTTATTGATTTCCTCATAATTAAATACTTTTCCTGGTTGACTACAAAGTAACTCCATTAACTTGTATTCATTTCTAGTCAAGCCTACTTCTTTTTTATCGTTGTCTTTTGTATAAAGAATCAATGACCGGTTTATTGGATTTATTTTCAACAGCGGCATCCGTTCATTCGATACATGCGGATTACTATTTTGCTCGTCCAGCATCCTATTTGCCTCTTGCCGCTGCAGATTATTACGAATGAAGAGAATAACTTCTGATGGAAAATAACTCTTATCAAACGTAGCATCCGCTCCTATCTTCAGATATATTTGTCTGACTGTAGAGGTAGCGACTTCAGAAATAACCCAAGTAAACGTCCCGCTATTCTCTTTAATCTTCATAATCCATTCACAAGTGGTGCTTATTTCTTGGTTCGCATCCTCTTTAATTAAAATTCCATCAAAATCAGAAGTTTTCTGTGTAATATCCTTTTCATCTAAACTCACTAAATTAAGATCATATTTTTGAAATGCTTCAACTAATTGTTGGTCCATTTCTTCATTTGAAATGACACCTAAATGATACATATAATCCCTCCATTGCCTTAATCTTCTTAATATAATTAATAGTCTCGCTGTGATAAAAAAAGTATAGTTCAAATTACTGTCATAAATCTTAGAATCAATAGGTGCAACTGCTAACCCAATCTTCCATTGAATGCTATAATAAACATATTAGTAGATTAAACATATTCATTTAAATTCAAATTATTTAAATAAATATTTAAAATAACAAACCGATAGATTGTTTCAACAACATTATAATAACAGCTATTTCGAGTTTAAAAACCTCCTTGTAAGCGCTTTTCAATATACTTTTACAAAAAAATATTTTTAGTTTTTATTTTATTGAATATCATTTTCTCAGCCTGTATAGTAATGATAAAAAGGAGACGCTAATGATAAAAATAAATATATATATTTTAGAAGATGATAATGCTTATAGAAATAGAATTCAGCAGATACTACAAACTTACAAATCAACTCTTATTTCGCTTCAGTTCCCAACACCTCATAATCATTTAGACTTTATGAGTGAGCTTTCAAACAAAAAAATATCTGATACTGATATTTTCATCTTAGACATTGACCTTAAAACAAATTTTACGGGGATTGATGTTGCTAAAATGATCAGAAAAAGAAATAAAATTTCACCCATTATTTTTTTAACCAGTATGACAAATCAAGCTATCATGGTCATTAACGAATCTATTCAAGCAAAAGGCTACTTAGTAAAAGAAATTCATGATGATCTAATTTTAGAAGCGAGTCTATTTAGTTTACTCAGCAAATTAGAGCAGGAGATCCTACCCAAACGGGATGACAAGGAAATTTTAACTTTATCTACTCGCAATGAAACAATGTTTTTTCCCTACTCGGATATTCTATACATCGAATCGGTGAAAGGCACTACGGGTAAAGTCATGGTAAAAACTGTTAGCCAAAATCAACTGATTAATTGGAAAATCGGTAACGTAAAAAAACATATAAATCAGGAGTATATGTATACAGGTTTACAGTCTTTTATAATAAATTTAGAAAATATACATGGCTTCAATCGGAGTTTTAATGCCATTATCTTTAAGAACTCTGAACAATTACTTGTAGGTCTAAAGGTTTTCAACAAAGTTGTCCGTGCAGTAAAGGAGTATCGAGATGATCTCACCTAAATTATTTATTTCACTAGTTTCAATTAACTATTTTTTATTTGTGTGGTTCTCTTCTTATAAAAAACTAACATCGCTCAAAGAAAAAGTTCTATTAACCAGTGCCTTATTGCTACAATTTTTAGATGGGCTTTTACCAGTTATACGTCCTTTTGTCCCAAGTTTTCCACTATTTTTTTTACTTCAAATTTATTTGCTCATCCGTAAAGGGTATAACTGGCTGACTCCGGCAGTGATTAGTGCACTCGAAGCCACGCTAATTATTATTTCATGGCTGCTTACTTGTGATTTGTGGACCATGTTATTTCTAAATCATGTATTCTCTGCTCAAATTTATTCTAAATTTTTAATAAGTATGGTTATCTTACAACAAATTTTGCTGTTCATCTTAATCAAAGTGACTAGCTACTTTGATCAAAAATATCGTCTCATTCAAATGATTTCTTTAATGAGGAAAAAGCATTTTGTTTGGGCATCGATTATTTTTTTACTTATCGTTATTCTGATAACCGCTGAGCAAATTTTCGTCACAGAAAACTATCCTGTTTTTTATTATCTAAGCTTTGTCATGATCTCTAGCTTTACTTTTTTTCTAATCGGAAGCTCATACTTTATCAGTAAATACTACAGAGAAAAAGAGCACACTCTAGCTTTATCTAATGCTTTTAAAAAGGAAGAAGCACGGATTTCATTGTCTGATGAATTTCAGCATGATTATAAAAATATATTAATCAGTCTGACAAATTACTTAGAACACGGTGAATCTGAAAAAGCCATTGCTTTATTAAAAGAGATTACGGATTACTCCACGGAGGTTCTTAATCCCAACGTATTTCAAGCCATTCTATTAATTGAAATGCCTACAATTCAAGGGTTATTAAATAATTTTATTAATAACTGTCTTGAAAAAAATATTTCGGTTGACCTTAAAGTATTCAATAACATTACTGGTATCAATATGGAGACTGTCGATTTCGTTCGCAGTTTATCGATTTTATTAGACAACGCCCTAGAAGCAGCTGAAAAAACAGATTCTCCATATATTTTAGTTAGTTTTTCAAAAGATTCTAACGCTACTACTGTGATTATATCTAACTCCTTCTTACCATTAGATGATAAAACTTATCAATCGATATTCAAAAAGAAATTTTCTACTAAAGATGACCACAAAGGATTAGGTTTGCACATTTTTTCAAAAATTCTTAAACAGTATAAAAACGTTGATTATACAATAACGAAGGATAATAGTATGTTTACAGCTACTTTAAAAATTTTCTCATCTACAATATGATTTCATTTAGTTGGGTAACCTTCTAAGATAATCAGCAGGTCTATATCCTATTTTTTTGAAAGATATACAAAAATAGGATACTCATTCTTGGAATGATTTTAATTCTGTACAAAGAATAATAATCGAAAAATAAAGCAGCAACTCCCCATGATATTGCTTCGTTTATTTCTAGCAGAACATGGCAAAAACACGTTTCCTGAATTGTACGAAATAAAAAAACGACAGAACATCATCGTTGTCCGCTCACCCATGATGTTCTGTCGTTTCTGTGTATGTAAGCTTGTTCCTCCGTAAACTAAATGAGAAAAAAATGACGAGGACAAAGATACTTCTGACAAAAAAACAAGGCTAGATTTGATAACAATTGTCAAATCTAGCCTTGTTTCTTTTTTTTAGACGAATATCTTTATCAAGAATCACAAATAATCACCGATTCGATCATAAATAATTCAGAATTAAAGAAATACATTATTTTTCACGTCCTATTTATTAAAACTAGCGCTTTAAAATTTTATATTCTTTTTTTCTTCTTCAAATTTTTTTCCCCACTCACATAGAGAAATAAGAGAGCTATAAAGTTCTATACCTTTTTTACTCAATGTATATTCCACACGAGGTGGAATTTCACCATAAGATTTTCGAGTTATTATACCATCATCTTCTAATTCCTTTAAATTATTGACTAAAACACGTTGGGTTATTCCTTCTAAAGACCTCATTAATTCTCCATTTCGTTTAGTCTCTTTAAATAATTCTTCAATAATTGGAAGTTTCCATTTTCCATTTATTGTAGATAATGCCACCATAATACTTGTTTTTTTACTAGCATGCATAAAAAGGCTCCTTTAATTTAATAAATATTACTATTTTGTCACTATATGAATAAAAAGTGCCTACTTTTAATTCATATCATAATAGTTAATAATAACAATATCAAGTGTTTCAAAAAATAAAGAGAGGAATTTTTAGGATGAGATTAAGTATTTTAGATCAATTGAATGTGCCAAAAAATGGCAGTTCAATTGACACGTTACACCAAACAGAAGAAATAGCATTGCTAGCTGATAACTTAGGATATACACGTATTTGGTATTCAGAACATCACGGTTCCGATGCGATGGCAAGTGCTACACCAGAAATATTAGTAGCCCACATCGCAAGCATTACCGAGCGTATCCGTGTAGGAGCAGGCGGCATAATGATGATGCATTATTCACCTTTAAAAATTGCAGAAACATTCAAGACGTTATCAGCATTGCATCCTGGCCGAATTGATTTAGGACTAGGTAGGGCTCCTGGAGGAAATCAATTAACTACTTTAGCTTTAAATCCATCTATGAATAATAATTTAAATTTAGATGATAAATTATCCGAGATTTTAATGTTTATGGATGATAATTTCCCAGAAGATCATTTTTACTCCAGGGTTTCAGCTGTCCCTAGAGAAGTCATTTTTCCCCAAATATGGCTGTTAGGTTCTGGAGGTGCTAGCGCTAAACAGGCCGGGCTCTTAGGGATTAATTACAGCTTTGCTCAATTTATAAGTGGCCCAGTAAATAAAACTACTTTAGCAAATTATTATGATAACTTTATACCTTCCATATATCAAGAACGACCTGAAGCTAATGCAGCTTATTTTACAGTTGTGGCTGATTCTAAAGAAGAAGCAGAATATAAATCAGCAAGTTATCAACATTTTGTATTTGCCACAGAAAGAGGTCTTCCAAATAAATTTGTGTCTCCAGAAGAGGCCTTAAGTTATCCATATACAGAATTGGAAAAAGCTGATTTGGAAAAAAATCGTAGTCGTTTTGTCATTGGTGATAGTAAATTTGTTGCCGACTATTTTAGAAAAGAGGAAGAGTTAGGGGTCAGTGAAGCTATGATAATAGCAGCAGGATATACCATAGAAGATCGTATGACGACCCTTAGATTATTAGCAAAAGAAATGTTATAAGGAGGAAGAGGGGAATGTTACCTGTTCTACATAAAATAAATAAATTAGCTAAAAAAGCAAGAGAAGAAGGATTAACCTTAAATGAGGAGCGATTAAGAGGAGAATTACGGAAAGAATACTTACAAACTATCCGTGATCAATTTAACAACACTTTAATGGGTGTGACCATATATGATCCCATAGGTGATGATGTAACTCCAGAAAAATTAAGAAAAGAGCAAAAAAAATATTTTGGAAAGAAAGTAGGAAGTTAAATGATAGAAGAAATTATGAACGCAAGAAAATCAGTTCGAGAGTTTGAACAAGATTATATTATCTCAGATGAGATCATTGAAGAATTATTAGAAAAAAGTGCTAGCGCTCCATCCGGACATAATTTACAAAGTTGGAGAGTTGCAGTTATTAGAGATCTGAAAAAACGGGAAGCTATTAAAAAAGTTGGACACGGGCAACCACAAATAACATCATCTTCTGCCTTATTAGTTATCTATGCTGATACAAATTCTAAGGCTAACATGGAGAAAATATATTCCCAGGATGTCGCTAGCGGTTTTCTACCGAAAGAAATGTTAGCGGATAAATTAACTTCTTCAATTGAGTATTATGCGAGTCAAAATCAAGAATACTTGACTCAAACGGCAATTATCGATAGTAGTTTATTTGCTATGCAACTGATGCTTTTAGCAAAGGATCGGGGTTATGATTCAGTTCCTATGAGAGGATTTTCTCAAGCTGAGATTGGTCAAATTATTAACCAGCCAGCTAATTATCTCCCAATCATGTTAATCAGTATAGGGAAAGCTAGCCAACCGGCATTTGATACTTCAAGATTACCAGTTGAAGCTTTCACTGAGTTTCATTATTAATCTATTTTGACTGAAACATTACTTTTTCTATCCTATCAACAAAAAAGAAACGTATTTTGGGTAGAATTCAAATCGTCATAGAACACCCCCAAAAATTGTATTTTTTATTTACAATTTTTGGGGGTAAAATACTTATTTATGCTAGTTACTAACTATAGCTAAGAATCGATAACTTGTTCCTAAACGATGCTGATAAACGATTTGCCCAAGGAGAATTCTGTCCAAAATAAACATGCTATTCAAGAGAATATTTTCAATAGATTATTTATAAATAAATCTGTTAGAGATGGAAATAATGTGACATTTAACAAGAATAATTGCCTGTTTAAACGGTAATTCATGGAATTTTATCCACAAGTTATTTTTGAAAATCTCTGTGAAAAATTTTACGAAATTTACTTTTAATCTTTTTTTAATTTAAGCTTTCTGTTATAATGGTTTTCACATTTACTGTACAATAGTAGATGAATGATCATATCAAAGGAGAGATAGATGTATGAAAACTGTTTACAATTTTTCTGCTGGTCCCGCCGTTTTACCTAAAAGTGTATTGGAAAAAGCACAATCCGAATTGGTGAATTACGAGAACAGCGGCATGTCCGTGATGGAGTTGAGTCATCGTTCCTCCCTTTTTGAAACGATCATTGAAAATGCTGAAACCTTACTCAGAGAATTGATGACTATTCCTGATAACTATAAAGTGCTCTTTTTACAAGGGGGCGCCAGCATGCAATTTACGATGGTTCCTTTGAACTTAGCACAAAATAAAAAAGCCCTATACGTCAATACTGGTTCATGGGCGAAAAAAGCAATTAGTGAAGCTAAAAAAATCGATAATGTTGACGTTCAAGTTATTGCTTCAAGCGAAGACAAAAATTTCGCATATATTCCTGAAATTCGTAAAGAAGATATTCCGCAAGATGCAGCATATATCCACATTACAACGAACAATACGATTGAGGGGACGACCATTTATAACATCCCAGATGCAGGTGATGTGCCGATCGTAGCAGATATGTCTTCTAATATTTTATCGATCGATTATAATGTAGCGGATTTTGGCTTGATCTATGCTGGGGCTCAAAAAAATATTGGACCGGCAGGCCTTACGGTCGTTATCGTCCGTGATGACTTGATCGGTCAAGTAGATGTTCTTAGTTCTATGTTGGATTACGACATCCATGCGAAAAATGGCTCAATGTATAACACACCGCCGACTTACAGCATTTACATGGCTAAACTTGTCTTTGAATGGATCAAGGAACAAGGCAGCGTTCGTCAAATGGAAAAACAAAACAAAGAAAAAGCAGCTATTTTATATGACGAGATCGACTCATCTACCCTATTTTCTTCACCCGTAAATCCAAAAGACCGTTCAATCAACAATATTCCTTTCATTACTGGAAATGATGAACTAGATAAAAAATTCAATCAAGAAGCTTTAGCAGCAGGATTTGAGAACTTAAAGGGACACCGTTCAGTAGGAGGCATGCGTGCAAGTTTGTACAACGCATTTCCAAAAGCTGGTGTTGCGGCTTTAGTTGATTTGATGAAAAAATTCGAAGCAGAAAATGGAGGAACAAAATAGATGTATGATATTAAAACATTCAATGCGATCGCCCCAGTTGGTTTAGCACGTTTTAACGAAGAAAATTTTACGATCAATAAATCTGAAACGCCCGCTGGTATCATCTTACGTAGTGAAAAACTCCATGATTATGACTTCCCTGCTTCCGTTTTAGCAGTCGCTCGTGCGGGCGCTGGGACGAATAATGTTCCAGTCAAACAATGTACGGAAGATGGCATTGTTGTTTTTAACACACCAGGTGCCAATGCCAATGCTGTAAAAGAGCTAGTCATTGCTTGCTTATTACTATCTGTCCGCCCGATTTTAAAAGGGTCTAACTGGGTACAAACACTGACAGGTACAGATACCGAAGAACAAGCTGAAGCGCAGAAAAAACAATTTGCCGGTACTGAATTAGAAGGTAAAAAACTTGGTGTGATCGGTCTTGGCGCGATCGGTGCAATGGTTGCTAATGATGCCTATCGTTTAGGCATGGAAGTGACAGGTTTTGATCCATTTGTGTCTGTTGATACCGCTTGGAGTATTTCACGCCGTGTCAAACGAGCACAAAGTATGGAAGAAGTCTTGAAAACCTGCGATTTTATTACCGTACATGTTCCTTTATCTGAAAATACCCATCATTTGATTGGACAAGAACAACTGGTACAAATGAAGAAGAATGCCGTTTTGCTTAACTTTGCTCGTGGTGAACTAGTCGAAACAGATGCAGTGATCGAAGCGCTCAATCAAGGTGAGATCAGCAATTTTGTCACTGACTTTGCTGATGAACGTCTTTTACACAACGAAAAAATTCTTGTTCTTCCTCACTTGGGCGCATCAACAGAGGAGGCAGAAATCAATTGTGCTAAAATGGCTGCCCGTACGTTAAAAAAATTCCTAGAAACAGGAAATATCAAACGTTCTGTCAATTTCCCAACAGTTGAAATGGCCTTCAATTCACCATTCCGTTTCACGATCATACACAGAAACGTTCCCAATATGTTAGGTCAAAT
This sequence comes from Enterococcus sp. AMC1252, assembly GCF_058216515.1. Classification (NCBI taxonomy): domain Bacteria; kingdom Bacillati; phylum Bacillota; class Bacilli; order Lactobacillales; family Enterococcaceae; genus Enterococcus; species Enterococcus sp. AMC1252. The sequence continues at coordinate 75,106 of NZ_CM177097.1, read as the reverse complement.
CTCAACAGGAATCGCGAATCTAGAGATCAATATCGATACGATGATCAACCGCAGTCGTGATGATTATGCCTATACAATCGTTGATATATCTGAGACCGACGAAGCAAAAATCAATGCCGCAGCTAAGAAAATTCAAGCAGCTGAAAACATCATCCGAGTACGGACAATCAAAAATACTGAGGCGGTGAGTTATTAATGGTTAAAATCCACCCATTTAAAAGCATTCGACCAGCAGCTGAGTTCAGCGAAAAAATCGCTACCTTGCCTTATGACGTTTTAAGTTCTGAAGAAGCGCGTGAACTCGGTAAGGATAATCCTTATTCTTATCTGCACATTGACAAAGCAGAAATCGATTTACCTGAAACACTTTCGCCTTATGACGATCAAGTTTATGCAAAAGCGGCTAGTAATTTGCAAGCTTTTTTACAAAAACAATGGTTAGTCCAAGATGAACAGCCACTCTTGTATCTTTACGAGTTAACAATGAATGGCCGCGCTCAAACAGGTCTTGTAACCTGTACTTCGATTACTGATTATACGGAAGGTAAGATCAAAAAACACGAATTTACCCGTCCAGAAAAAGAAGTTGACCGCATCTGTCATATTGAAGCGTGTGACGCTAATACTAGCCCGATTTTTCTAACTTATCGGAAAAATGAACAGATTCAAACACTGACAGATGACTGGAAAAAATCACATGATCCAGTCTATGATTTTACTAGTTTTCACGACGTCACTCATCGTGTTTGGCTTGTAGATAAACCAGCGGTGATCGAACAACTCGTTACAGCATTTGCTCAAGACGTGCCCGCTTTATATATCGCAGACGGTCACCATCGAACAGAATCAGCGGTAAAAGTTGGACAAAAGAAAAAAGATGACCAACCTAAAGCAACTGATACAGCTGAATTTAACTACTTCTTATCTGTCATTTTCCCTAAAGAAGAGTTGGAAATTTTAGATTATAACCGAGTCTTGAATGTACCGATCAAAACAGATTTCTTTGAACAGTTAGAAAAGAATTTCACAGTCACAAAAACAAAGACTGGAAAACCTACTCAAGCAAAGACCTTTGGGATGTATTTAGACGGTCAGTGGTTTGCTTTAACCGCTAAAGAAGCAATTTTATCTGATGATCCTGTAGATGGCTTAGATGTTTCTTTACTTCAAAATCACATATTTGCAGAAATCTTCGGCATTCAAGATGTCCGCACAGATAAACGAATCGATTTTGTTGGTGGCATTAGAGGAATGCAGGAATTAGAACAATTAGTGGATAGCGGACAATGGACAGTTGCTTTCGCCGTTTACCCAACAACGATGGATGATTTACTAAATGTTGCGGATGCAGGAAAAATCATGCCGCCAAAATCAACTTGGTTCGAACCTAAATTATTGAGCGGATTATTTGTTCATGATTTAGAGACAAAGCACGTATAAAGCTGTAAAATAGAAGAATAAAATCTAAGCTTGGACAAAAGCCAAATTTTTGTCCAAGCTTTCTTGCAAATAAACTGAAAAGGCTAGATAATAGCCTTATCTAAAATAATCAAAAACGGCTATCTAGAAGCAGCTCTTTCGGAAATAAGCTGAAAACACAACGAGAGACGAATTGATGCTTTCTCGTCAAAGACTCGTCGCAGATAAACAGTGTTGCAAAGTACCTACTTGGTTCTCAGAGCTAAGCGCTTCTATCTAAGCCTCTAATAAGTGAGGTCAACCATGCGAAAACAATTAAAAGAAGCAAAACGAATCGTCATCAAAGTGGGGACAAGTACTTTGATCTATCCCAATGGAAATATCAACTTAAGCGCCATCGACCAATTAGCGTTTACCTTATCCGATTTACGTAACCAAGACAAAGAAATCATCTTAGTCTCATCTGGTGCAATCGGTGTTGGCTTAAATAAGTTAAACATGGACAAACGACCCCCGACCATTCCAGAACAACAAGCAGTTGCTGCGGTTGGGCAGGCGGAGTTGATGAACATTTACAACCAGCGCTTTTTGACTTACAGCCAGCAAATCGCCCAATTATTATTGACTAGAGATGTGATTGAATACCCTGAAAGCCGTAAAAACGTAACGAACACAATAGAGCAACTATTGCAGATGGGGATCATTCCGGTCATCAACGAAAATGATACTGTGGCAATCGATGAATTGGATCATCTAACGAAATTCGGTGATAATGACCAGTTATCTGCGATCGTAGCGCAACTGATCCAAGCAGATGCGTTGATTATGTTATCTGATATTGATGGATTCTTTTCGGATAATCCGAATACCAATAAAGATGCCACCCTTTTCTCCGAAATCAATGAAATCAACGACGAGCTTTTACAATTAGCTGGCGGCAAAGGCAGTCGTTTCGGTACTGGTGGTATGTACAGCAAATTAAAAGCGGCAGAACGTGTATTAGAGCATGACGGGGCTATGATTTTAGCAAATGGACAGCAACCAAAAATCATTTTTGATATTTTAGCTGGCGAAATGATCGGCACACTATTTATTTAATTCAAAAAAGGAGGAACACTTCATGACTGATTTAACACAACTAGGCAAACAAGCGAAAGAAACAGCTTATCAACTAGGGTTAATGGATACAAAAACTAAAAACGACTTATTAGTACATATGGCAGCAGAACTAGAAAAAAATACTGCTAAAATCCTAATTGAAAATCAAAAAGATTTAGCTACAGCTAAAGAAAACGGTATTACTGAAACAATGCTGGATCGTTTACGTTTAACTGATGAACGGATCAAAGAAATGGCAGATGGCATTCGCCAAGTAGCAACCTTACCTGATCCAATCGGAGAAGTCGATAAAATGTGGAAAAATGAAGATGGTTTGATGATCGGTAAACAACGGGTGCCACTAGGTGTAATCGGCATCATTTATGAATCTCGCCCGAATGTGACAACCGATGCAGCCAGTCTTTGTTTTAAAACGGGGAATGCTGTGATTTTACGTGGTGGAAAAGAAGCCTTTCATTCCAATCAAATTTTAGTAACTGTTTTACAAAACTCTCTAAAACAAAACGGAGTTTCTCCTTTTGCGATCCAATTTGTTGATGATACGTCTCGGGAAACAGCACAAAAATTGATGAAATTAAATGACTATCTGGATGTTTTGATTCCTCGCGGCGGTGCTAACCTAATTAAAGCGGTCTTAACAACAGCGACTGTTCCAGTAATCGAAACAGGGACTGGCAATTGTCATGTTTATATTGATAAAGAAGCGCAGCTAGAAATGGCTACAAATATCATCGTCAATGCAAAATGCCAACGTCCTTCTGTCTGTAACTCAGCAGAAACCTTATTGATCCATCAAGATGTAGCAGCAGATTTCTTACCTGTCATTGAAAAAGCCTTGAATGAATATAATGTAGAATTACGAGCTGATGAACGGGCAATCACTATTTTTGAACAATCGATCCCTGCAACTGAAGAAGATTGGGAAACTGAATTTAACGACTACATTTTAGCGGTTAAAGTTGTAGACTCTTTAGAAGAAGCGATTCAGCATATCAATCGCTACAACACTAAGCATTCTGAAAGTATCATTAGTGATAACTATTTTGCTACGCAACAATTTTTACAACAGGTTGATGCAGCAGCGGTTTATGCTAATGCCTCTACACGCTTTACGGACGGATTTGTTTTTGGCTTTGGTGCGGAAATCGGGATCAGTACGCAGAAACTACATGCACGTGGACCGATGGGCTTAGCAGAACTGACTTCTACGAAATACATTGTGTATGGTGATGGACAGTATCGGAAGTAAAGCTAGAAAAAAATTCCTTAGAGACAATTGTCTATCTAAGGAATTTTTTCATATTCTTTATTCATTATGTCCCGATACATACCTGGAATAGACTCCCAAGAAACAAAAGATATTCGTCGTACGTACATTCCTTTATGTTGTACTAATGCGTAGTTTTTTCCTTTAGGCGCTTGACCTCCAGAAAAAGTCAATTTACTTCCCTCACCAAAAGGGTCGTCCGCTACCCAAATATCTTCATAAGGATCTGGGATTTGTAACCCCTCTTTACTTTCTTCATACTCTTTTCCGCCATTATAGGTAACTTTCGTAGGCAAAGTAGCATACCCTATTTTCATTTCCATAAACGGATTAAAGCGATCTACCCATTGATTTTTATATTGATACAGATTCAAAAAAATCACCGCAACTAGCAAAACGATCACGGTTGTGATTAATCCATATTTATACACTTTTTTTAACCTTAAATCTGTATCGATTCTTTTTACCATTTTTGAATCTCCTCTCATAAACTCATCTAAAGTAATCCCAAACAACTCGCTTAGACTTATCAACATGTGTACATCTGGATAAGTACGCCCGGTTTCCCAACTAGAAATCGTCTTGTCCGATACATTCAATTTTTCTGCTAAATCTTTTTGTGTCCATTCATTTGTACTCCGATATTTTTTTAATTGCGTTTTTAGTTCCACTATCCAAGCTCCTTTCTAACTTAATTTATAATAAAAAGATGCATTAGACTACCTTGTATTTGTAGAAAGAGGATAATCAAGAGCTCTATATTTTGTAGAATGCTGATATAACAAGACCTTCCCTATGTTTATTATATCAAAGAGAGAGAACTTTTTACGGAGATCTTTTATTCCTATTGCTTATTCTCTTACAATCATACTTTCTTCAGATATACATTTAGAATTCCTTTTGATACACTATCTATAACTATAAAAGATACGAAAGAACGTTATACACAATTAAAAAAAGGAGGTTTTCTCATGAAACGTGACGGCCACACCCACACAGAATTTTGTCCTCATGGAAAAGTCGAAGATACAGAGCTATTAATCCAGCGTGCAATCAGTCTAGGCTTTAAAGAATATAGTATTACAGAGCATGCACCTTTGCCTACAGGTATAGAAAAACTAGCTACAGGAGAACCTGCAGTGTGGACAACTGCTTCAATGGCTCTAAATGATGTGGATAACTATTTCAAAAGGATGAATGAACTACGAAAAAAGTATGCTTCTGACATCATTATTCACATTGGCTTTGAATTGGATTATTTTTCAGAATTTGAAGGCTGGACCTGTGATTTCTTAGCTGAATATGGGCCACAAACTGACGATGGAATTTTATCCGTACATTTTCTTGATGGGAAAGATGGATTACGCGGAATCGACTATTCTTTTGACGAATATAAGACAGGTGTCGTTGATTACTTAGGTAGTTTTGAAAATGCTCAAAAACGTTACTTTCAAAAGGTTTTAGCGTCTTTAGAAGCTGATTTAGGTCCTTTTAAACCTACACGTTTAGGCCATATTTCTTTATGCCAAAAATTCGAGCGTTTCTTTGATGAATCGACTGATTATTCTTCTGAAAATACTGCACTTGTCCACACCCTTTTGACACGTGTACAACAAGAAAAATACAGCTTAGATTTAAACACCGCTGGATTTTATAAACAGGGTTATCAACAGAGTTATCCACAGGTGTGGATAACTAAAAAGGCGATTGAAATGGGAATTCCTTTTGTTTATGGATCAGATACTCATGCATTAGCGGATGTTGGACAAGGATATGAGAACATAGAACAGTGGCTTTAAAAAAATACTAAGATCCATTGAGGAATTCCCTCATGGATCTTAGTATTTTTATTTTAATTTAAGGCTTTGTACTGCAGTGTTTTCACTAAATCATAGGTCTTGATCCGATCGCCATTCCCAGCTACTTCATCAAAGCAGATTGTCTGGATCATAAAATTATCATATATCTTAACATACAATTGCTTTTTACTTAAATCATAGATAGAAGTATATTGCGTATACTGACGGTCTTGCCCTTTCGGTTCATCTAATTTGACTACACCTTTGACAATATCAGATGTGGATAAAATATGAAATGCTTTGTTGATACTATCTTTGTCCCCAACTGGGTCACTATATTTTAACAAGTACGCTGCTCGAACAAAACGCGAAGTTGCTGTGTAGTCTCCAGGAATACCATGCATGCCAGAACCCTTCCCAGCTGACAAGACTTTATGATCGTGGAATAGTGTATCTTTTGCGTTTACATCAGATAATCCTGTATAGTTTTCCAAGTTGGTCATATGCCAATCAAACTTAGGGCTGTTAGTCATTACGCCAATTGGATTTTCGTATACAGCAAATCCTAGTTTTATTGAGGGTTCAACAACGATCGTGCGACCAGCAGCATCTGCAAACATAAAATGTTGGGGCAACCCAGGTGCTTTACCGTTCATTGAAAGATCAGCAATTGCCACTGTTGAAATCTTTTCTTCTACTTCTTGTGTATCCTTACAATTAGCTAACACCCAAAAGACGAATTGCTCCGCTATTAGTGGTAATTTCCCAGATTGCTCAATTTCTTCAACAGTTGAATATTGATTAAACTCTGCAAAATACTGCGTGATTCCGCCCAGTCCCCATTCATTGACTCCATCGACCACACTTTGAGCAGCAGTCTCTGAATTTTCTTTGATTCCCATCCCTAATACCGAATAAAGTGTCTGCCATTTTTCAATGCTTTCCGTAATATCGAAGTTTTTAGGAATTTGTACCCCAGCGTAATCAAACTCAATATTGTATTCTTGCGTTCTGCCTAAATAATGACTTCCTTCTAGTGATTTTAAACTAATCCCTGTGCACATGATTATCCCTTACTTTCTATTAATGATCGTTTTATACTATTTATTATACACATGTTATTGATAAAACAACCAATTAAAATAGTTTTCCAATTTATCCAGATCGAAACTTTTCTATTTTCTTTAATTTTTTCTTTCTGACAATCAATTTTTCAATGGATATGCTAAACTATATATATTCTATTTATTACGTTGTGAGGTTGATTATGAAGAAAAAAATACAGACATTTACTAAAAAAAACTGGCCTTATATGACCGCCAGCTTTTTCATTCCTTTTTTTGTAATGGTCATTATTTATTTAAGCATCGGCATTTATCCTGGCAGTAGCCGTAGTGTGATGGCTAGCGACTCCTTTTCACAATTTTCTAATTTTCACGCTAGTTTCAACAATGTACTGCATGGTAAACAAAGTATTTTTTATACTTGGAATGCATCACTTGGATTAAATTATCTCTCGCTGATTTCCTATTATCTTGGTGGACTATTTACACCACTGGTGATCTTCTTTAAAAATCAAAATATTCCTGATGCTCTGTATCTAATTACTTTGCTGAAAATCGGTTCTGCTGGTTTATCTTTTTGGGTGTTTGCCAGAAATACCTACAAGATACCAAAATGGGGCCATGTCATGCTTAGTGTTCCATATGCTTTGATGTCATTTGCTACAGCTCATTCAGAAATTATTATGTGGTTAGACGCGTTTACTTACTTGCCACTAGTTATTCTAGGAATTCATCGTCTAATGGATGAACGAAAACCAACCCTATTATTTGTAAGTTATCTGCTATTATTTATTTCTAATTTCTATATGGGCTTTATGATCGGGGTTTTCTCCTTCCTATATTTTATTGCCCGAATGTTGACGAACTGGAAGGTTTACAAAAAACGGATCCTGCCTTATGGGATCACCTCTCTTTTAGCGGGTGGTGCTTCGATGATCTTGGTATTGCCAGCAGTTCTTGATTTACGAGCAAATGGTGAGACCTTATCTCAAGTGACTCAATTTAAAACCGAAGCAACAGCTTTTTTGGATATTGTCATGAAAAATATGATTGGGGTTTATGACACGACCAAGTATGGCTCGATTCCATTTATCTATGTGGGACTGCTTCCTTTGATTTTCTGTGTTTTTTACTTTGTCACAAAAGAAATTCCTAGGAAAAACAAACTACTATTCGGCAGCCTATTTATCATTTTGATTGCTAGTTTCTATATCGCACCATTAAATTTATTTTGGCATGGTATGCATGCACCGAATATGTTCTTGTTCCGTTACAGCTTCCTCTTTTCTTTCTTAGTGGTGCTACTAGCAGGTTATGGATTTGAGAAATTCAAAACCGATGATTTAGGATTACTAGCTGGATCTACGATTATGCTGACTGCGATTTTTGCTCTAGCTGAAGGAACGAAAAGTGAGACAAGTTATGACTATATTCCGATTTCAGCGTTTGTTATCACAGTTTTATTTTTATTCCTGTATCTTGCGGGAATCGTTTTTTACCAATTGAAAAAAATACCGATGCATTATCTGATTATATTGCTGGTACTGCTTGTTTCAACTGAGGCGTTTATCAACACCAATTCGATGCTAAAAGGAATTTTAGAGGATTGGAATTATGCCTCACGCAGCTTATATTCAGAACCGTATCCCTCAATCAAAAAACTAGTAGACAAGACGAAAGAAGAAAATGACGAATTTTATCGTTTAGAAAACCTAAATCCTGTTTCTTCTAATGATAGTATCAATTACGGTTACAGTGGTGTTAGCTTGTTTTCTTCCATTAGAAATCGTCATTCCTCTTCTTATCTAAATGACTTAGGTTTCCGTTCTAGAGGAACTGGTTTGAATATTCGCTATCCAAATAATACCTTATTGATGGATTCGCTCGTTGGCATTAAATACAATATTTCTGAAAGTGATCCATTGAAATTCGGCTTTTTCCCAACAAATAAAGCGGGTAAATTTTCACTTTACGAAAATAGTAATGCACTACCTTTAGGCTTTTTAGCAGATGAAGATATCTATAAAGTCAAACAACCAGCCAACGATAATTTAAGTAGTCAAACTGAATTATTCAATGCACTAGCTGGACAAAAAGAAAATTACTTCAAGTTTTATCAACCCACACTGATTGATAAAAAGAATGTCAAAATCGAGCAAAATGCTGGTTCTGTAACCTATACGGAACTCCAAAACAATATCGCAAAAGATCTTACTTGGACAGTCGATGTACCTGCAAATACGCAAGCGTATCTTAGCTTGTTCCCAACTGACTTTGGTCAGTTGGAAAGCTCAACTGCTACAATGTCTGTGAATGGGACTAGTCAAAAATCTCAAATCAATATCACTGGACAATATTACAATATCGGCTATTATGATAAACCGACTAGCGTTACGTTTACAGTAAGCTTCTATGGTACAACTGCGGTCACCTTTATGGAGCCAAAAGTGGTCGGCTTAGATACAAAAGCCTTTGAGAATTCCGTTCAAGCGATTCAAGCTAAGGGAGCTGACTTAACCGCTAAAGGACGCAAAGCAGTTGGTACCGTGACTGCTGATAAAGATCAAGTTCTCTTGACGACCATTCCTTATGACAAAGGCTGGAAAGCCTATGTAGATGGGAAAAAAGTACCAGTCGAATCATTTAAAAAAGCCTTCGTTAGTATTCCTGTAACACAAGGTGAACACACAATTGAATTTGTTTATCTGCCAGAAGGATTTGTGCCTGGTGTGATTTTGTTTATCGTTTGTATTGGTGGGTTTGTGGTCTATGTACGATTCACGAATAAGCCAAAACTGGCGTTAGTAAAACCGAATAAGCGTAAGCGTCGAAAACGTTAAATCGATTTTTTGTGAAGAGGATGGGGCAAGAAGGAATTGCTTCTGCTCCCGCCGTTTATTCGGATTCCAGGTGAGTGGGATATGACTCGAAGAGTTATGTCCCACTCACTTCTTTTTTTTATAGAGACTGCTTTTTTTTTGGTATATTTGCTATTGCTTGGAACAGACATAATATTGCTTGAGAGTAAATGAGAAAAAGAACAAATAAAAAATCTAGGGTCTTAACATCTTTCCCTCTTCCCATGAAACAATTAATCGATGCAATCTTCTTAGTCTAGTGTCTTCTTTTTTTGCACTCATTACCCACCAAATATAATCTCTTCTGTAAGAAGGCGGAAGTTGATTGAAAAATTCCCAAGAACTTGAGTTTTTTCTAATTTCATCTTCATATTCTTTTGAAAGAGTAGCGTTCCTATGGGCTGAAGAATAACCAGTTAGATCATTCCTTTGATTGAAAACAGCCAATCCCTCAGGTCTCATTTGATTAAGTGCTATCAGTTTATGCACCTTTTGCACATTCACTTTACTCCAGAGACTATTAGGCTTACGTGGAGTAAAGCGAATTTTATAGCGATCTTCATCAACTGTTTTTCGTATCCCATCAATCCAACCAAATGACAGTGCGCAATCCACTGATTCGGACCAAGTGAGGCTTGCTTTATTAGTCTTTTTCTTAAAAAAAACTACCCATATTTCACTAGCTGTTTGGTGATGACTAGCCAACCAATCAATAAATTCCGTTTGATTACTGAAGAATAGGATTTCACTCATTTTTCCAGCCATTCCAAAATTATTTGATTGAGCTCATTAGGTCGTTCTTCTTGAATCCAATGACCAGCATTTAAACTCTCAACATCTATATTAGGTACAAAGTCTTTTATGTTTGGAAGCGGCGGAATACTGTCTTTCTCGCCATAAACCATCAATGTTGGTTGATGAAGAATAGGAGATACATCAGCTAATAAATCCCAATTACGATTTAAATTTCTGTACCAATTGATGCTTGGCGTGAAACCTGTCTTCTTGAAGCCTGAGATATAAACAGAAAGATCTTCATCGCTCATAACAGGTTCACCTAACGGCTGGCTTGCTTTAGCCAGATTAATCATTTCCATCCCTTCAGCAGGACCTTGAACTGGCACGTTTTTCCGATATAAGTTCTGAAGAAATTGGGATGTATTTTCGTCTAAAATAGCATCTGCAACACCTGGTTGTTTGTTAAAATGAACAAAATAGTACTTATCTCCAAAAAATTCTTCCATGAAATCAATCCAAGGTTTCTCTCCACGAATTTGGTAGGGTAAGCATAAGTTAATCATTTTACGAACACGTTCTGGATGTAGCAAAGCCATACTCCAAACAACGCTTGCGCCCCAATCATGACCCATAAAAATGGCATCTTTGTACTCATAGTGATCCAATAACGCTACAAGATCGCCCGTTAAATGTTCAATATCATATTTTGTGACTTCTTTTGGACAAGAAGATTCTCCATACCCGCGTTGATTAGGAATAATCACGTGATAACCTGCTTCTACAAGAGGCATCACTTGATGTCTCCAAGAATAGGCATGCTCAGGCCAGCCGTGGCAGAGAACGATAGGCTGCCCCCCATTTTTTTGTCCAGCTTCAAAAACCTCTAGCTCCACATCCTTAACTGAGATAAGTGTTGGTGTGGGAAATTCATAATTGTTTGTCATTTAACATCCTCCTAAATATAAAAGCGGAACGGGCTCGTTTAACTTCAACTGAAAAATAGGAAAAATTAATTGAGATGCTTTTTGTCTCACTCCATTTTTATCTTTTTTCCGAGACCTTCAATCCTTAGAGCTTTAGCTCTTAGGAATTGTTGAGATCGAAGCGTAGCGTAGTGGCTAGCCCATGTAACTAGATAACATTAAAAGCTGAGCAGGCTCGTTCAGTTCTGACTGAAAAATAGGAAAATCTAAGGGCGACGTTTTTTGTCACAATCGGAATTTATCTTTTTTCTGAAGACCTGACCTACAAAGCTAGATAATTAAAATAAAACTGCCTTACAAAAACAATATTATCACGGAGGTTTGACAGCAGTCTGTCAGGTTTGAGAAACAAACTTAATGATATTTTTCAGCCATCAATTTGAGTTTGGAGGCCATTGTTTGGCGCATTTCTTTTGGTGCTAAGATCTCTATATGTTCTCCAAAACTAAATATAAGTGAGAACAACCATTCTTTATCGGGAAAAGTCGCTGTAACAAGAAGTTCCCCTGTTTCTAACACCTCAATGTCTTCTTTATTAAAAACATCCTCTACACGAGACTTCATTTTAGGGGAAACTTTCAAGACAATTGTTGTCATGGTTGTTTGCTCATTTAATAATGCCGTAATCTCATGATAGGATTTTTCTCGACGTTTGAATGATTGATTATCAAGGTGAAAATCACTTATACGAGAAACTCTAAATATTCTGAAGTCTTCTTTTAAAAGACAATAAGCAAATAAATACCAAGTATAATTTTTAAATACGAGTGACATAGGTTCAACTTGTCTTTTACTGACGATATTATCATAATTCCTGTAATCAATCGTCAGTAATTCAGTCTCTGTAATAGCTTTTCTGATTGTCTTAACTAAAGTTTTTTGGTCAGGCGTGTCTCCATAAGGATGTAAATCAATGATGATTTGTTCCATGTGCAGCTTTAGATGATCTACCTTGTTTTCAGGAACGATATTTTGTAGTTTTTCTATGGTTGATTCTAACTCAATATCGCCAACTGTAGAATTAATATCCTTGAGAACAGACAGAAGGGAAGACAGATTATTAAGAGTCAACACTTGATGATTTAATTTATAACTCTCATAAATGCTGAATCCACCATTATTTCCAGAATGCGAAATGATGGGAATACCGGCTAAGTTGATTGTTTCGATATCTCGGTAAATAGTCCGAACCGACACTTCAAATTTTTCAGCCAATTCATTGGCTGTTACACGATTTCTATTAAGTAACATCACAATAATGGTTAACATACGTTCTATTTTCATCTTGTTCTCCTTAAAAATATATTTCTTTAATATGTAGTAAGAGTAATTAATCAAATATTTTATTGATTGTTTAAATGTTTCTTTTTAGAACAAATTTCAGAAAAATAGCTATTTCACCTTGAGTAAATTGTCTCAATAGACCAAGATTTAAACTTGTAAAGATATTAATTCCTAAGCGTAGTCACACAATTATGATACATCCTTATTGTTTAGTCTTGATAACATTAATTCTGTTTATTTTTGTGATAGCGAAGGTGAATACGCTCTAAATTTTGAAGCATTCTTCTTAATTAAGCGCCCTATCCTATGGAGAGAACAGCCAGAATCGTGATATAAAAATAGCATTTCTCGTTCACGAGTAGTAAGGTACATGTATGAAGTCATAGATAAATTTCCCCTTATGAGTATGTCTAATCAACATCATTATAACAGGAATTCTATTTACGATTTTTTGGTAGTACATTTAACTTATATGTCTACCTATGTAGAAAGAAACGTCCGTTCGCAATAAAAGGCTTATATACCTTGATTAAATTACAACAAATTTTCTGATTCATCTTTATACATGGAAAAGTTGCATTGACAATATAGCGCTTTCATAATAACATTAATTTAATAAATTAGAAGTGGAGGTAATGTTATGACTAACAAAAGATATATTTCTGTTTTCGGGACTAATTTAGCGATCGTAGTTTATTATTTTCTACCAAGAATACAAATAACAACACTGTCTCCTCATTGGAATATGTTTTTTAATTTCAGACATATTTTAGTAACTATAATTACACTATCTATGTTGATCATTACTTTCCAAAAAACATACTCTAACAAATGGAAAAATGTACAGTTGAACAGAATGGTTGTTAGTTCATATATTTTATTTTTATTCGCTACTATTTTCTATTTTATGATGACTGAATTTTTATAGTGGGAGCTCTTATATTTCCATAAAAGGTGTTAGGTAAACACTTTTTATGGTTTTTTGCAGTACCAATTATAAATATTTACAGATAAATACAGCCATCAAAAATGCTTTGGGCCTTAGCCAAGATTCAGGTATTGCGATGGTAGAAAACAACGGCATTCAAAATGAACTCAATTTAACTAGCACACAAAACGGACGCGAGATTACCTTAACCAAATTTATATCCACAAAAAAGAAATTTGCCTTTGATTATCAATTTAAGTTAGACGATGAAAAACTGAAAGCATTATTGGAAAAACAACGTTCTCCCGATCGAGTATTCACTAAAAATATGGAAAATGCTCAAAATATTGATCTTGGTCTTTTTGTTAATGACAGTGAGGAAGATATATTTGGCGGTATTTCATCTCGCTCTACTTTTCACATAGAAGGAGATACTTTTTATGGTTCTGTTATAGCAACTTTTAATCAGGAAAAAATTCTTGCAGATGCTAAATTGACCCTCCACATTTATAAACTATATTGGCAAGATGCTGAAGAACTTGATCAAGCATTTCTCGAAGCCGCTAAGACAGGTAGTCCTTTACATAAATCAGTAACGTAAATAATATCACTAACATAAAAGCAACTAGTGATCCTTTACAAACAACCATTCGATTAACTGCTCCCCTCGAAGAATTCAGTTCTCCTGAAAAACTTAGTACCCCAGCAGTGGATTTATATAAAGACGGTAAAAAAGTTGAAAATCAAAGATTTACACAAGTATATAATTTAGAGACAGGGACGTTTGATTTATCGATTAGTCTGAGCTCATTAGACAAATTATCTGTATCTAAAATTAAAGTAAACGAGATAGATGATTCTTCTAGTGAAACAATCGAGGAAATCGGCTTTTTCGAACTACAAAATAAATAGTCAAATCCATCTAAAATTAAAGAGTGAAGAATCAAAAATAATTTTGTTCTTCACTCTTTTATACTTATCAATTACACTTCTTGATCACTTCTAAAAACCACTGCCTAAATTGATCTTCATCAAGATCTACACAAACTCGACAGTTCGCTTCTTTACCCAAATGTCCATCTAAATCAACCAATGTAGCCCCTGATGTCAACATACCTTGAGTTTCAACTGTAACATAAGTCTCTCTAAGCACAAACATTTCAGGCTCTAACAAATAAGCAATCGCACAACCATCATACATCTTCAAGCCAGTATCTGAGTTACCCCCATGATAATGTTGAAACAACTGAGCAATCATATCTCCAGTTTTATTCATTTTCTGGATCTGCTCGCAATCTTTAGGTAAAACTAACGCTTTTTCCCCAACATCTAAGCCCACCATTGTCACTGGGAGTTTACTTTCGAATACGATCTTCGCCGCTTCTGGATCTGCAGCAATATTAAATTCCGATAATACTCCGTAATTCCCTCTCCCCAAAGAACCACCCATAAGCACAAGTTCTTCGATTCTTTCCACACATTCTGGATAAACCCTAAGTAAAAGCGCAATATTCGTCAATGGGCCAATCCCAACAATCGTTGTTTTTCCTTTGGACTCCATCAATACCTTATACATCTCGACCACTGCATGATTTTTCGTTAATAGCTCATACTTAGACTTTGGAAATTCGTAACCATCCATCCCTGTGCTCCCATGAACATCGCTAGCGTTGATTGCTTCACGAAGCAACGGTCGGTCTGAACCGATTGCAACTGGCACTTCTTTATTCCAAAAAGCCAGCAGTTTTAGCAGATTTTTTGTTACTTTATCCACACCGACATTGCCTGCCACTGTGGTAAATAGCTTAATGTCTAACCTCTCATCGAATAACGCAGCAGCAATTGCAAAAGCGTCATCTATCCCAGGATCTGTGTCAATGATGATTCTTCTTGGTTTTTTCACTTTATTTTATCCTTCCTTTTTAAACTTCAGTTAAGTCAAAAAAGCAATTCTCCCATGCTAACTTAGCCTCACTAAAGCTACCCCTTTTTTTATATAAAAGAGCGGGAAACAGAAAAAGTGCCTGTCTTCCCGCCCTCTTCTATTTTAATAGTCTAACTGCTTCAAATGTAGTAAGAATGAGTCTTTTGTCAGACTCTTGATTGTATATAAACGCTCGATTTGTTGGCGGATTTTTTTATCCTCTTTTGTGGCAGGATCAAAACCATCCAGCAACTTGCCGATTCCATATTCTACTAGCATACCGATTCCACCACTACCAACCGCAAAACCCAACGTATCCGTATCATTTAATTGTCCCTTTTTGATTTCTGCGATATTTTGACTAAAATCCCCTTCAACAATGATCTCATCAGTCTTCTTGTTTAACTCTGTTGCTAACTCAGCTTTTGTTCTTACAGTCACTTGTTCAAAATCCATCCCAAAAACCTCCTTTTTTTATTATTATACGCTATTCATATTTTTTTACTAGTGGTACTTGAGTCTGAAAAAAGAAGTGGTTGGAACATAACTCTACGAGTCATGTCCCAACCACATGGAATCCAAATAAACGGTAGGAGCAAAAGCAAATCCTTCGGAAATAGGCTGAAATTCACAAAAATTTGAAAAGCAATTTTTGTGAATTTCCTCTTATTTCTCGGAGTTAAACACTTCTGTCTCATCCTTTTCGAATATTTTATTTTATGCCCCGACCATTACCTCTTCCACCAAAGAAACCGCCTTGCCTTTCCCTCGCTCAACCAATAAAGCTAGCTGGATAAAAGCAAATAGCACATTACTTTGCTTAGAATAAGCAAAATACCTAGACTCCCAGTTTGTTACATACTGTTCCTTTTCTTTTCTGGTGTCTTTGAAGCCATATACTTGATCACCATATTTATAAAAAATATTGATCAAACGTTCATTTAGAAATGAGTATTTTGTTTCACCAACATTAGACAATGGTGCCGTGCCAAGATCAATAGCAAGATACCCTCGTTGTTGATACTCTGCAATGAAATGAGTCAATAAGAAATCCGTAACATGCTTTGGAGCCGTTTCAATATAGCGTAATAAATCATAAGACATTTCACGATTTTGGACAATTGGCTTAGCGGTAATAAAGCCCACCACCTCATGTCGTTCATTTCGTACGATCCCAATATCACTTAACATTAAATACTCTTTATCAAAATGTCCTCCAACAAAATTTCGCTCCCGCGCACTTCCTAACCATTCCTCTGATACACGAGCTAGCTCTTGAAAGAGTTCATCTGAAACAGGTTCACGATACATCATAAAAGTATATCCTAAGTTACTTAAATGCTTTAACTCCATACTGTTTGTCGACAAAGAAGGCTGTGCTGAATCGCTACGAGTAAAATCAATAATTCCTTCTTCCCCAACCTTCATGAAGTTAAACCCTAAGTCATGCAGAATCATTGTATATGCTTCACTAACGCGATAAAATGCCACTTGATATCCAAGTAAATCAGCAGCATCCATAAAAGCGAATGTGGCTTTGGCCCATTTTTCTTTATTACCGATTGGATCAGCTAACACAAAGCATTTATTCGCTTTGATTTGATAAGCAAATAAAACTTCATCTTCATTTCTATCTTGATAATAGTAATAAGAGTAATTTTTTAAGTAAAGTAGATGACTACCCTGCGTTCCGCCGTATTTATTAATAAGTGCTGTTAAACGATCTTCTTGATAAGACTCACCTAAACTTTTTGTCGTGTCTGCTAAGTACTGATATAGCGTAATCAAGCCAATCATCGAAATGCCTAATCCAATCAAACCAGAAAACCAAACATCATCTGATGGAAAGAGTAGAAACATATGCGGCAACGGCCCTGTTTTATCTGGATGAGAGCTGTAATACCCCGCAACTGCATAAATAATAAATAAGAAACTAAACAAAACACCGTCAACGGCAAGCGCCCCCCAAGAATAAACAAATTTTTCTCGGTAAAACTCTTTTCTTGCTAAAAAAACAGCTGAAAGAATCACTAGATAAACTAAAATCAACTGCCAAGAAGCTGTTCTAGAAATTGTATTGGCAATTCCGAAAATCAATAACCCAATCGTCGGCCAATACGCTTTTTTTACTTTCATAGAAATCCCTCGAGCCAGCCCTAGCAATAGAAAGCCGATTAACATATTGAATGTTTGATCTAAAAAATCAAAAGAAAATGGCAATAAAAATCTAAACAACCGACTAACATTCGATAGATTGGTAATCGTTGAAAGTAAAACCATCATGATACCTGCAAAATAAAGAGAAGCAACTAAAATAAAATGAGCCACTTTTTGTGAGAATACTCGTGGTAAATTATCCAAAAATCGATTGATTTTGATCCCAGTTTGATGAATAAATAGAATAATTCCGGTAATAAAAGGCAATACATAATAAAACAATCGATAATAAATCAACCAAACAACTGCTGTAGACTGCCCCACCCCCAGCTGAGACAAACCCAGAATCATCAACACATCAAAGGTTCCCATACCACCTGGCACCATTGTCAGCATCCCAATCAAGGTCGCAATCACAAACATCGGATAAACCGATATCAGAGATACATCCACTTCCATCAATAATCCAACACTTAAAAAGACAAACATCGCACCTAACCATTGCCCGAGCGAAGCTCCAAATAGCAGGTAAATGCCTTTAGGGAAAAAATCCTTAAACAAGGTATATTTTTTTAATTGAGTAAACAATAATAAAGCTGGCGCAATCAAGCTGCCTGCAAGCAACCAGAGCCAATACTCTCGAAACAAACTATCTGGTCGAATAAAAAACACATCAATAAATGCAATAAACGATAAAATAGACAAACCAGAAATCATAAATAATGCGACTTTAGAAACTGTCGCTACGACTTTTTTACGCGGCGCATCTTTTCCGTAAAAATTCGCCCGTAACGTTGCGCCTACCACACCGCCAAATCCTGCAAGATTATTGATTGTATTTGTAACCCAAGCAGAAACAAACCACTCCCAGCGATTCATTTTTGGCTTGCCTTGCTCTTCCAATACTTTGACGACCACTAAGTCATATAAAAGCATCGGCAATACACCAATAAATCCCGCTAAAACCATTCCTATTATACGAAAGCGGTTCTGTTGCCCCATAGTATGAAAAACGTCCTGCCAAGTCATTCCTTGAACAATGTGCGTTACTTGATTCGCAACGAAAATCAAAACCGAACCTAGAAAAATTAATTTTAATAACAAGCTGTGCTCTTTCATCCAGTGAATTAGTTGATTCAGTTGATTTTTCATCTGTTCACCACCTTTGTACTTTTTAAAGAGTTATCTTTTACATGTTATCTTATAACTGATTATTTTTCCAGTTTCTCTCTTACGAACTACAAAAAAGCAGTTGTTAAGCTACAATTTACTAGCCTAATAACTGCTTTCATGAAATGACTAACTATTTATGACTCTTATACTCTTTCCCAATCTGATCAGCTACAATAATCGCTGCTTTCACTTGATCTATTGTAATCGGAAACGGCATTGAATGGATCGATTCTTCTGGAATACATGATTTTTCAGCTACTTCTGTTAACTCAGCATCCGAGATTTCTTTCACCCCTAAATCAGCTAAACAAACTGGTAACCCAATCGATAAGGCAAAATCTAATACTTCGTATAATTCAGCTTTCGGTGCATTTTCTAGAACCAACTGACAAATCGTACTGAATGCTACTTTTTCGCCATGTGTTGCACCATGAGCGTCATGTAAAACGGTCAATCCATCATGAATCGCATGGATTGCAGCCAAACCAGCACTTTCAAACCCTAAACCTGAAAGTAAAATATTTGCTTCGATAATATTTTCCAAGGCAGGTGTTACCACATTATTATCTGATGCTTCTTTAGCTTTTAGCCCATCTTCTAAAATCGTTTCATAACATAGTTTGGCTAGTGCTAGTGCTGTATTCGTTCCTTTAGCTGGCGGACAAACACCTTCACGAGCCCCACAAGGCAAACCAGCATTTACATTAGAATACGAATTGTGAGTGGCTCTTGCCTCGAAATAAGTTGATAAAGCATCTCCCATACCAGAGACTAAAAAACGTGTTGGCGCATTCGCAATTACCACTGTATCAATCAAAACCACGCTTGGACTTTGAACAAAGTAAGCATAGTCATCGAACTGACCATCTTCTGTATAAAGTACCGCAGAATGGCTGGTTGGGGCATCAGTTGCAACGATCGTCGGTACAATGATCAAGTTGTGACCTTCTGCTACACATTTTGCTGTATCGATCGCTTTCCCACCGCCAAGACCGATTACGCAATCACACTCGTTCTCTTGAGCTACTTTTTGTAGACGAGCTACTTCTACTCGCGATGCTTCTCCGTGGAAATTACTTTCAATAAAAGAAATATTAAATTTTTCAGCAGTTTTATCTAGTTTATCTTTCACCCGGCTAACATCATCTGCATGGGCAATCAATAATGCTTTTTTCCCAAATGTTGTCACAAAATAGCCTAAATTCAATAACTCGTCTTCACCTTGAACGTATTTCGTTGGACTAATAAACGCTTTTCTCATGTTTGTAAACTCCTATTCTTATCTTATTTTATTTTTAAAGGGGCTAGCTGCTCCTTTATGACGTCGATCGGTGTATCTACTTGTAGCAATGCGGCGGCTGTATATGCGCTTTCCACCAAGGCCGTATCAAACAACAGCACTTCTTTTTCCGTCATATCAATGGCCATTTCCAAATTCATTTTAGCGCTGCCTAAATCATAAAATGCTAGTAATGTCTGCGCAGGATTTTTTTCAAAGGCATCCATGATTTTTTCAAATGAAGTTCCAACTTCGCCTTGATCCAAGCCTGCCGCGATAGTGATCGGCACATCTTTTGCCACTTCTTTGATCAAACGATCTACACCTTCACCGATTTCTTTGACGTGTGACACAATTACTACACCATTACGCATCAAACACACCTGCTTCCATTAAAGATTGAAAGAAATATAGACTGGACATTGCGCCTGGATCAATATGACCAATAGAACGTTCACCTACATAAGACGCCCGCCCTTTGGTTGCAGCAATCTCTTTTGTTGCTTCTATTGCTGATTCTAGTGCGGCATCTGTTAAGGTTCCATTTTTGATTGCTTCGATTGCTGGTGCCCATTCATCCAGCATCGTTTTTTCACCAGGTTTACTGTTCCCTCGTTTTTCGATTCCTGCTAAGCCTGCTTCTAAAATTGGTAGTGCCTCTGAAGTTGTTGCAGAGGTTTTAGCCATTTCCATCATTGCAGTTCCATAAAGCGGACCTGATGCCCCACCGACTTTGCTGATCAAAGCCATTGCAGTCAATTTGAAAATATCTTGAACCGTTTCTGGTGCCTTACTCTGCAAACTTTCGCTTACAGCCTCCATTCCACGCGCCATATTATTTCCATGATCACCATCACCGATTGGCGTATCCAGCTCACTTAAATAGTCTTTGTTTTTATCGATTTTTTCTTTGAATAATTGTAATGATTTTTTTAAATTATCTACTGTAAACATTTAAATTCCCTCCTAATTTAAACGTTGAATGAGCTAATTTTCTTACCAAGCCACCGTATCAACGTCTTCATTCAATGCATCTACCCAACTATCTTCGACTTTCAATAACGTTACAGATATACCCGCCATTTCCAAAGAGGTCATATAGTTACCAACTTTTGAAAACGAAACTTCTATGCCTTCAGCATCTAATAAGCGCATTGCATCATCATAAAAAATATATTGTTCCATTAAGGGTGTTCCACCTAATCCATTCACTAAAATGGCGAACTTATCACCCTTTTTCCATTGAAAAGCTGCAGCTAATTTTGAAATCAATTCTTCCGCCATCTCCTTAGATGGTTTAATTTTTTCTCGTTTATAACCAGGTTCACCGTGAATCCCAACACCAAATTCGATTTCATCATCTGCTAACACAAAGCCCGGTTTTCCAACTTCTGGAACCGTTGCACCTGTTAAAGCAACCCCAATCGTTTTTAAATTGTTCACGACGCGTTCTCCTAATGCAACTAATTCCTCTACAGTTGCACCATTGCGTGCAGCTTGACCTAAAATTTTATGAACTAAAATCGTACCCGCTACGCCACGTTTACCTTGAGTATAGGTACTATCTTCAACTGCGATATCATCATCTACGACAACTGTACCAACCTTGATATCTTCCATTTCTGCCAAATCTTTTGCCATATCAAAATTCATGATGTCCCCAGAATAGTTTTTTACAACCATCACAACACCTTGGCCTTGGTCGACTGCTTTGATTCCTTCAAAAATCTGATCAGGAGTAGGAGATGTGAAAACTTGCCCGCAAACTGCTGCTTGCAGCATCCCAGACCCAACAAATCCGGCATGGGCTGGTTCATGTCCACTACCGCCACCGCTGATCAAAGCAACTTGTTTGCCAATTTCTTTTTGCTTCAATACGAATGTTTCTGGAACTTGCTCGATCGTTTCGTGATGAGCTCGGACAAATCCTTGTACCATTTCTGGAACGACATTTTGTGCTTGATTGATAATTTTTTTCATGATATTCCCTCCTATTATGCCTTGGCTTTAGTAACTACACTTTCGTCTCAGCTGGACGAGCTCGTTGCATTTTTGCTTTAGCTAGCTACACAGGCTAAACGAGCCTGTTGCGCTTTCATTCTTTGTATACGTTTACAATACGCGCATATGGAAAATCTTGCAACGGACAAACAACAAAATGTGTCCGCTTTCATTTCGTTTTTTTTCAAAATGTAGTTTTCACTTGAAAGACAGCGTATAATAGAATTAGATATTACAGAAAAGGAGCGAAGGCTCAATGAAACAATTGATCAACTCTAGCCGATATATTCGCCAACAACTACTGGCCGGGCTCACTTATACATATAATGACAGACTGGACTGGCAAACAGAAACCGGGATTGTCACTAAAAAAAATATTGCGAAAAATAAAGTTGTTCTGATAAGCGGTGGCGGCTGCGGTCATGAACCAGCTCACATAGGCTATATTGGTGAGAATATGTTGGATTGCGCAGTGATGGGCGCCATTTTTGAACCGCCTACTAGCAATGAAATTCTTCAAGCTATTGAACAAACTTACAATGGTCAAGGGACGTTACTAATCATCAAAAATTTTGAAAAAGACTTAGCTAGTTTTTTAGAAGCAGAACAACTAGCTAAAGCAAAGGGTTTGTCTGTTTCCCATATAATCATAGAGGATGACTGTTCGATTGAAAGCGGTACGTTTGAGAAAAGACGTCGCGGAGTTGCCGGAACTGTGTTTGTGCACAAGATTCTCGGGGCCGCAGCAGCTGATGGTAAATCATTAGATGAACTGCAAATATTAGGAGAGCAATTGATTCCTTTAATCAAAACATTAGGCGTCGCTTTTTCACCAGCGTCTACTATTGGTGTCATTGCGCAACAGTATGAATTGGCGGAAGATGAAATGTACTTTGGTATCGGGATTCATGGAGAACCCGGCTATCGAATTGAAACAATGCAATCCTCTGAACGAATCGCAATTGAACTTGTAAATAAGTTAAAGCAGCAATACCAAAGTAAAGAATTAAAAAATGCAGCTGTTTTAGTAAATGGGTTAGGCGGTATTCCGTTACTCGAACTTGGTATTTTTATGAATGATGTCCAACAATTGCTGGATATTGAAGATATTACAGTCGTTTATAAACGAATGGGCAATTTTTTAACTGCTTACAATACAAATGGTCTTTCTTTAACTTTATTAGCGATCAAAGATGAGAAATGGTTGGATTATTTACATGTTCCAACTAATGCCTTTGGCTGGAAATAAAAAACGAGAAATCAAAAAGACAATGAACAATAGCGTAAATTCCACGTATACGCTATTGTTCATTGTCTTTCTTCAAACCCCATTAAAAAGGCGATTTTCATTTGCTCAGCAAAGCGATGTGAATCAATCTCGCAACCATCAATGATCCATTTTGTCGTTAATGAAACAAATGCATTCGCATAAAATTCTTCCAGAAATAAGCGATCTTCCTCCTCAATTGTCTCCTCAGTTTGCTTCTTAACCACTAGAACTTGCTGAATCAAAGCTTTTAAATGTTGGGTATAATATTCTTGAAACGAATTTTGCCCTTCAAAAGTCAAAATCCTTCGATAAAAAATCTGGTTTTCCTCAAAGTAAACAAACAAGTTCTCCACAATAAATTGCCAACCTTCGTAAGCTAAATTATCTTCAATTTTTTCAATTGCCTCTTGTCGGAAAATCCAGTCGGCTAAATCATACTTATCTTGAAAATAATCATAAAACGTCTGGCGGCGCATGTTACTTTCCTGCATGATTTTTGCAATCGTCACTTTTTCAAAACCCATCTCAGCAACAAGTTTTTTAAATACCTTCGCAATTTTCTTTTTTGTAATCAATGATCCCGTCATCTGTATGCACCTTTAGTTTCTTTAGTACTTTTATTGTACCAGTTAATCGGGATTTAGAAAATCAATCATCAAATAAAAAAGATAAAGCCAGAGGAATCGTACCTAGCTTTATCTTCAAAATTATGTTTATAAATTTTGTTTTTCTAATGCTTTTAACGAGATATAACCAAAAACAACAATCGAAAGAACGGTTAAGAATAGTTGGAAAATATAGCTTCCAGTTTCACTAAAATTAAATGAATAAGCTAACGTTTGCAACATTCCAGTAATCAGACTACTAAGAATATTAAAACCAAAGAATAGTAAGAACGAAAGATTTTTACCTTTCATGATGATACAAGCTGTTGCGATGACCATCAGCATGTTTAAATAGCCCAGCAAACCAGAAAAAATAAATTTGCCAAAGCTTAAATCTGTATAATAAAAAGCTGAATTAAACCCATCTGCAAAACTATCCCACGCGTCTAATTGGACTAATTTTATTAAAAATAAAATAGTCGGAATCAATGCAATCATCAACATCAATGCAATCGTACAAATAAAAATAGCACCGATTTTAGCAAAAAATAATTTTCGGCGATTCACACCAGAAGCAACCATCATTGCCATAACATTATTCTTATAATCCATAGAAATCATATGGAACGGATAAACATAAGCAAAAATAATATTACCAATAAAAACGATTACGCCAACAAAGACGATTGTCCCTATCATTGATGCTGTAGCGTTGGATTCATAATACGAATCCGAAAAAGCCGATGTTAAACTTAATGAAAGCAACGTTACAACAATATTCAAAACACCTATCACGCCAGCTGTGATCAAAAAGCTTTTATCTCGTAAAAATTTAAATAACTCCATTTTAAAAATCAGTTTTCCAGTCATTATCGCCCCTCCTAATTCAATTTCTCATCTAAAATTTTCACTTTAGATAACTCAGAAATTTCAACTGCTTCCTCTGCTAAACGTTGTTTGACAAGTGCCCAGCGTTCATCGGAGATATCCAATTTGACGCCGCCTTCATCATCTACTTGATAATAATAATTGGCTTCATCTAACATTTCTTGCAGACGGGCATTATTCGTCGTATCAACACGGCGAATTTGTTTTTCTTTTTCAGCATTGATATCGATCGTTTCCGAAATTCGACCGCGATCAATCACGTATACAATATCACACAATGCTTCTAAGTCATTTTGAACATGACTGGAAATTACCAATGTTAAGCCTTTTTCTGTCAATTGTTTCAAATACTTTTTAAACCATTTAACTGTATCGATATCTAAACCACGGAACGGTTCATCTAAGATCAACACTTCTGGCGTATGCATCAATGCAATCAATAAAATTAATTTTTTCTGCATCCCATAAGAATAGGTTTTTACTTTTTGATCCAATACGGCATATAAATCCAGCTCTCTCGCTAGCTCTCTCGCCTTGTTTTCGTCAAAATTGCCACGCAATCCAGAAAAATACTGGATATTGAACCAACCTGAGCGATTCGAGTAGACAGACATTCCATCTAAAACGATTCCTACATTCAATAACACTTCATTATGTTGTTTCACAGAAGTATCATCGATCAATATTTCTCCTTGGTAATTGGCAATGATGTTCGTCATACATTTAAATAACGTTGTTTTACCTGCACCATTATGACCAACTAAACCATACGACATGCCTTTTTCAAAGTCCAATGAACGAATGTTCAAAACTTCTGCACGACCATAGCGCATAACTAGATCCCTTACTTTAATTTCCATAGTAAACTCCTTTAATTTTTTTGTTGTCTTTTTCTCTTGACTCAGCACCCTAAATATGAAAAAAACTAACAATATTAGTTTATCATGTTTTTTATTATATATGGAGATAGATTTAAAATAGAAATCGTTTTCATCTATGCGATTATGTAAGTCAATAAACCTAGTGCACTTTACCGAGTATAAAAAGGATTGCGAAAGCATTCGCTTTAAAATACAATCAAATTAGATTTAAGGGTGTTTTAAGCGATAAGGAGATGAGCGTTGTGAAAAAAAATAAAAAAATTGACACTATTCCAACTGGTAGCGAGAACTCGCGTAGAACAATTGAGGGATTACCTAGTGGGGATCCTGATTCTGGAACAACTTGGAAGGATACATTAATTTTAATTATAGTTGTAATAATAGCTTTTTGTCTTTATGTGTTACTTACTTAAAATGCATTTAATCAAACCATAAGAAGAATGGGTAATAATATGAATTTGGGCCAAAAAAAGACAACCAAACTAAGATTGTCTTTTTTTACATTGATTAAACTATATCTCAATTTAATTGCTTAGCTGTATTAGTTCAGTTCCTGCTTTATCCCACAAATCATTCATCATATCATAATACTTATCTTCCATAGCGACATCCACAAGCATTTTAGTTTGATTGCCCATGGGCTCAAATATATAGTGTTCAAGCATGTCGGCAAATTCAGGAACTTCACTATATTTACCATCGTTGACTTCACCTAAAAATAAGAACTTGATTTCTTTTTCAGGTTCAAAAACGACTACTTTAGAAACTAGACCATTCCCTGTATCATCAACAAATGAAATTGTTTCATCCAATCCCATCTCACCAGTATAGGTTGACCCATCTTGAAATGCGGCTGCCCATTTTTCATACTTGTTACGATCAACAATTAGTTGCCAGGCCTCAGCTGGAGTACAATTAAGTAGGAACTCTTTTTTTATGTGCTTCATTATAAATCCTCCTTTAGTTAATATCGTCTTAATTTTATTTTTGTAATAAGGTATTTATATTATAGCATGATATTCTCAATTTACCTGACAAAACCTATATCTCTAAAAAGAAGAAGAGGTTATGACGTAACTCTACGAGTTACATCCCAACCTCTCCACAGTTCTCTATTTTCATCTTACTATCCATCATTTTGTCGTGCCAGATACGTCTCTAGGTACTCACTCAATAGCTTATACCCTTCCATCTTTTGTTCCACTTCTTTCGGACAATAAATCCACTTACCCATGACTTTTCGTTTCCTGGATAGTATATCTACTTCTTCTAAAAAGTCATTCAAGTCAGTGATCAGTTGTTCCGTACTTAATTCATTCCCCAACAAAATATCTTTCTTCTCTCGCTCGTATACAGATGCCCATAAATAAGGCAGTACTTCGATGCTGCGGATATTCGCATAAAAATCATCTTTTGGCATCATACCTTTATGTCCCAAACCGCGTCCTTGTTGGAAGAATGAATGAATATCCCATTCTAATTTTTTCAAACGGCGTAAGGATGGACCGTGTGAATCTCCTGAATCACGATTAGTTTGGTCATAACCTTCATCCAATCCCCAAGTATTTTGGGCTCCTGTCGTCGTTTGAGGATGCTTCTCTGAAACCCGATCCAACATTTCTTCAATCGCCAAAGTAACTGTTGGTCTTTCTTCCTCCCCCTCTATGATTGGCTTCACAGGTCTGTTTGCTTGTAGAAAGGTCTCTTTTGTCGGAAAACTTCTCCCTGTTTGTGTCGTCGACTTTTGCTGTGATGTTGTAGGGAGCTTTGGCGGTGCTGGCGGTCCCATCATTGTATTGTTTGATCTTGTCACAGGTGCTTGCTGAACGACGGTTACAGGTTCTTTTTTAACGATTGGTGCTGCTTGTGTTGTTTGACGCATTTTTTGTTCCAATTCAGCGATTTTTTGATGTGCTTTGATTAATTGAACATCAACTTTCCCCACTGTTTGTGTCAATTTTTTGATTTCTGTCGCATTTGATTTTAATTGCTCTTGATCTTTTTGATGCTGTTCAGCTAGCTTTTGGGCTGAATCACTTTTTGTTAATTTTGCTGTGGGGACTTTTTTCTTATCATTTTTAACTGTAGTCAGTTCCGTTTCAACAGTTTGTATTTTCTCTGTCAGCTGATCGATCACTCGGTTCAACTTAATGGTTTCTGAAGCTGTTTCTTGTAGTTGACCATGATCCTTTTCAATTCTTGCTAATGCTTGAGAATCTGGTTTCACTTCCAAGACATTAGATTCTAAAGCACTCAATTTATCATTTATCTGTTGTAACTGCTGCGCGATTGTTGTGACCTCTTTACTGGTTGTTGCTACTTTATCTGCTAATTTATCTTGTTCATTCGCTGCTGTTTTAGCCCTCGAAAAGTTTATTTTTGGTCTTGAGGCTTGTTTATTTTTTTCGATTATTTTGTTTAACTCTGTAACTTGCTGATCTGATCGAGTCATTCTGTGACCTAACAAATCAATTTTCTTTATTGCTTCCTCTAAACGCGTCTCCATAGTCGGTCCTGATTCTTCACCTGGACCAAACGTAATTTTAAATTTCGGCGGTTTTTTCGATTTTGGCATATTTGCTAATTTAGCATCTACATGTACTTTAAATGTAGAAAATTCTTCCATTAATCGAACAATTTTTTCATTTACTGCTTTTAATTGTTTGGCATTCTCCAATTCCAACGCCTCTTTAGCAGCCACTTTACTTTGTACTACTTTGACGACTGGCGGTGTTCTTTTGTCTTTAACCGTTTGAACTTCTTTGTAGATGTCATTTAGATTTTCACTAAATTGATTCATCATTTCTGTTAAAAGTAAGACTTCACTATTGGTTTCTTGCAGCCCTTTCACCATTTCAAGCGGAACTTCTTCAGAAAAATTAGACATGTGCTCCAATGGTAATTCTGGGACTTCTAGACTACTGATCCACGTACGTAAATCACTGATTTGTAATTTGCTAAGTGGATGTGCTAACGCCAAAAGCAATGTAATATAAACAGCTTTTTGTGTCACACGCACATAAAGATTTTTCGCGACACAGTCTTCAAATTCATGGTTAAACTGTTCAGGAAGATCTGCCAAAAGTGCTTCAAATTGCTCTGGATACTCATAATCCGTTGATACCTCAAATTTTCTTAATAGGTAAACAGAATATTGACTCAAGACATCATCCGAATAGAGCTCTTCTCCTAATCGATTCGCTTCGATTTCTTTTCTTAAAAAGACTTTTTTGTTTTCTGTTGTATTTTTTGTAAAATTCAACTTTTCCATATGTATTAACGGCCCCTTTTTTACTTGTACCTTACCTTTTATTTAAAAACACCCTTTTTATAATCAAAGAGGCTGAGCCAAAAGCTTCACTTTAAAAATCAAGACCATCAACTTTCTTTATCTTTTGCTTAAAAGCTGATTAGATTGAACGGGTCATGTATTATCAAAATAACTTTTGTAGCACCAGTTTGTTTGGATTCAGGCAGCATAAAGCAACACTTAAGTTCCTTATGTTCCAGTCCCCTCTACATCCTTTTTATAATTCTATGTTTATTACGTACTTTTTTAAACAATCATTTTTAATTTTACCCTAAAAACAACCCCATTTGTTTTCATAAAATGTGCTGATATCATAAAAAAATGAGAATATATCTTTTTAAACAAAAAGATATATTCTTATTTAGTTAAAAACATAAGATAAAGCTAAAAAATGGGGTTATTTTATCTTTTTTATTAAATTAATAGAAAAATATACTTTCTTAGTTACTCTTTATATTGTTTTTCAATTCGCCGATCAGGTATGATCCACATAATCAGAATACCGATATTTACAATCAAGACAAAATAAGGATGAATCAACACGCCTAGAATCAGCCCTAGAATATTTAAAAAAATCGTTATGTACGATTTATTATAACGCTGAAACAGATTTCTTAAAGTTGAGTCACTACCATTCGCTCGGATCAACTCACGAGTCAGCACCAGATATGAACTATTCGCTAAAAATGTCATCACACCATAAGTTAGCTGTGGAATCAAACTGTCAATAAAATCGCCTACCCAAGCAGTAGCAAATGGAACAAGCGTTAATGTAAAAATAAAAAAGTTATTCGCCCAAAGGACACGCCCATCGATTTTATGCACTAATTGAAACATGTGATGATGGTTGTTCCAATAAATTGCCAGCATGACAAAACTTACTATATAAATAAATAACTTCCGCTCAACACCTGCTAGACCAGCTAAAGTATCTGTTGTTGGCTGACGCAGTTCTAAAACTAAGATGGTCATTACAATTGCAATAACAGCATCTGTAAAAGCTTCGATTCTTGATTTCGACATGTTTTTCATCTCCTCATTTTTCATTTTACGTTCTTTTTAAGTAATTGCAATGAATATGACCCGCCTAAAGATGGAGAAAAAATCAGCCTAAAGGTGGATTTCTTAGATGAAGATTCTTGCTATACTTTATTCATAGAGAACGAGAGAAAAAATGGAGGTTTTAATAATGAGACAACGATCAATGGTAATGAATATATTAATGGTAATTGGGTTATTCTTCGTAGGAAGTATTGTTTTAAGTATTGTGCTTGGGATTTTAGGTGGACTATTATGGTTTGCAATTAAGATCATGATTCCTGTAGCAATCGCTGTTTGGTTAGTTCGTATGATTTCAGGCTCATCAAATCGTCGTAGATATTATTAAAAGATAGATAAAAATGAGGTTGGAACAGAAGTGTTTAACTCCTTCGGAAACAAGAAGGAGTTGCTTCTGCGCCACCGGTTATTCGGATTTTTTGAGGCTAGGATGTAACTCATAGAGTTATGTCCTAGCCTCATTTTTTAGTGATATCGCTATAACCATTTTACTTAACTATTTACTTATGCTGTATACATTTTATCTCTATAGAATAACAGCTGTTGCTCTTTGATTTTTTCAATTTCGACTACAGCATACGATTTCCCCATATGATAGTCTTTATGAACTTGTTTAGAAACGGTTAAAAGATTACTCTCATGATCACTTCCGCCTTCTGATACAAAAACTAAGTGATGAATTTCCACTTGATGATCACTCGCTGGAATTCTGACCCCAAAGCGATTCGTAACTGCTAAGTCTTCCCCAGTTACTCTACAATAAAAACGATCTCTGCTAGCAATTCTGTAGGGCAACGTTGAAATTCCCCGCTTGAAAAAAGTCGCTTTCCCGTAATTTCGGCTACAGCGGTCCGAGCAAAAAGACCTTCTTCGACCTTCCAATGGTTGATTACACCATTTACATAATCCGATATCTTCCCTAAAATCAATCGTTTCAAATCCTAATTTTTCACCAAAAGCTTTTTCATACTCATAGAGACTTAGCCAACGCCTTTTATAGGTATCTGATTTTTCTTCTAAGCGTAATTGACTGCCTTTAGCTTTATAGATATATTTATCAGGAATTTCTTCAATTATTTCCTGAATTTCTTTTTTTCTTTCAACAGAAAAAGTTGAGAACTCATTAACAGGTAATTCACCTACACCAAATTGCCCAATCATTTTACATTTAAAACAAAGATAAAACTGTGGTAGACCTGAAGCTTCTTCAGAAAAAAGTAACTCTACTTTTCTTGAACATTTCGGACAATAAGCTTTAGGTAGTTTAAAACGATGATAGTTCATGGTGTCATTCCTTCGTGTTTTTTTCTATTATAGCGTATTTTTGAAATAAAAAAGTAGAGACACATTTAAAAAATCGTCCTCTACTTTTTATTATTCAATTAGCAATCGGTCATTTACCCTAATTTTTCTGTTTTTTTAACAATTTTTTTGATTTCATGAATTGCTTTTTTTTGCTCCAAGTAGCTTTTCACTTTATTTTCATCGCTATCTATTTTCCCTAACGTTGTCTCTAATTTATCAATTTCATTATTGATTTGACCAACCAATGATTCTTGATCGTCGATCCAGTTTTCAGTATTATCAATTACTTTATCCTGTGCTTTTTGTTCGTCTTTTTCGATTTTATTTTCTTTACGGATAATTGATTTCACTTCATGCAACGCTTTTTCTTGTTCAAAAAAGTGTTTGATCTTACTGTCAGTATCTTCCATTTTTAAAAGAGTCGCATCTAACTTATCCATTTCTTTTGCGATTTTTTCTACTAATCGTACTTCTTTTTCTGCATAATTTGTCATAACTTATTCCTCCTTGTCTTACCTAAACGCGTAAACAATATGTGTGATACCAAACAGCATAAAATAAAATCCAACTAGAAAACTTAATGTTAGCGCAGAAGACAACGGGTTCATCAATAACATGATCCCTAAAATAATCCCTAAAACATCTACGACTAATGTAAACCAAAAGTACCCTGTACTAACTGATTTTGCTAAATCCAATGCGAATAATCCAAAAATAGAATCCAAGATAAACCATATCGCAAATATAAATGGTAATGCTGCAACACCGATGTTTAAGTTAAATAAGAAATATAGACCAATTATGATATCGATCACACCTAAAATAATTGGCGCATACGCTTTGTACCCTATTAATTCCTTCATTCTGTTACGAGCAAAAATTTCAAAGATACCTTTCAAAATCGCAAATATAGCAAAAACCATCACAATTGCAATCAAGTTTCCAGCTGGATCTTGGAAAGATAATAACGCTGTTAAAACAAAC
This sequence comes from Enterococcus sp. AMC1252, assembly GCF_058216515.1. Taxonomy (NCBI): domain Bacteria; kingdom Bacillati; phylum Bacillota; class Bacilli; order Lactobacillales; family Enterococcaceae; genus Enterococcus; species Enterococcus sp. AMC1252. Next base: position 42,811 of record NZ_CM177097.1, on the reverse strand, counting down.
AGAATACCTAGAATCAAAGAACCCCAGTCAATTCCTTTTTTACTTGTTTCATTCATAATTTCCCACTTCTTCCTGTGTTATTTCTCTCTACAATTTTATGGTACTCCTAAAAAATTAAGGGGTCAAAACAAAAGGTCTAAAAAATAACAAACGTAATTTATCTCACAGAAATTACCTAAAAACAACGATTTTCTATCGAAAACGTTAAATACATCAACTCAAAGACATATGAAAAATAAAAAATCGCTAGATTTCTTTTTCTCAGCCAAATTTTTGCTGTTAAATAAGAAATCAAACGACTCTTAGCTCTCTCTTTTTACTACAACTCTCTATCTATAACATCTAAACCCCATTCTTTAATAATCATTAAAGCAGGCAATAATTTTTCTCCATCCTCTGTCAGTGAATACTCTACATGAGGCGGTATCTCAGAATACTGGATACGTTTAAGCAAGTTGTACTCTTCTAGCTCTTTTAAAGAGCGCGTCAACATAATATTCGTAATCCCAGTCAACTGTCTTTTTAGCTCATTATACCGTATGGGACCTGCTGCCAGTTTCCAAATAATTGGAATGCGCCATTTCCCTCCAATAATTTTTAAAGCAGCTGTTACAGGACACGGATTTTCTCGTATTACAGGATACTCTTCCATTCAAGCCCTCCAACCCCTCAAGGCACAAAAAAGTGCGTACTTGTTCATTTGTTCTCTTAAAACTATACTTATTTTAGCACACTGGTACATACAATAAAATATGGGGAGTTGGCTTTAAAATGAACAATAAATTAATTAACATGATCAACATTGATAATGCGAGAAACTTTGTTTACAATACAGCATGTTTAAGTGCTACTGCTGGAAATGATTACATGGACGTTTACCAACAACTATTAAGTTTTGTTGAAAAAACAACTAAAGAAGAAGGTTGCGTCGAATTTTTTGTCGCACCAAGTAACCCTAGTAAGGGCGAGTTTATGCTATGGGAAGTTTGGAATAATCAAGCAGTTTTTGATGCTCATATGAAGATGAGCCATACACAAGAATTTTTAGGGAAAAACATCATTACACTCAAATGGAATGACTTAGTCCTAGACTTCTAAACAAAATAAAATATACGTTTATTAAAAAAGATCACTATGTTGCTTTACAACATAGTGATCTTTTGGTATATTGTATTACAAGATACCCAGACAAAAGGAGGAACTTAATTGGATGCTACCCAGATGTTAAAAGGTTTGCTCGAAGGTTGTATCTTAAAAATTATTCAAAAAAAGACAGTCTACGGTTATGAGATGATGACGCTCTTATCAGAATACGGTTTGAATATGGTCAGCGAAGGTAGTATTTACCCCATTCTACTCAAACTTCAAAAGCAACAATTGATCTTAGGTGAAATGCGTCCCTCTTCTGAAGGGCCGAAAAGAAAATATTACTCTTTGACACCGACTGGAGAAATTTATTTACAGCAATTTGAAAAACAATGGTCACTGATCTCCACAGGCGTTAACAATATTATGGAAAAGGAAAACGAGGGCTGAATATGAATACAAAAGATATTATCCAACAAAATAACGAACTAAGAGAACGGTTGAACCCAGAAAATAAAAAATACTATGAAGAAATCCTGCTTTATATCCGTGTAAACGTGAACAAAGATGAGCGGCAAACGGAAGAAACTCTCTTGGAAATTTTACAAGACATTATAGATGCACAAAAAAATGGCACATCGGCTCAAGAATTTTTCGGAAAAAATCCTAAAGGGATCAGTGATAGTATTTTAGCAGAGTTACCGAACAACTCTGGGATGGATTTAACAAAATTTGTTCTTATGATATTCGTTTTGCTTCTACAATTTAACCTGTTTAATATTCTCCTAGAGCCTGTAGTAACAATCAGTCTTTTCAAAACAGGCCTTCCGATCTTGTTACTGGCTTTAGCCATATTTTTCATACTTGCAACGGTAAAATACAGCAGTTTTTCAAAAAAAGCGAGTTATTCTTTTGGCTTATTCGCTTTTATCTGTTGGTTAGCGACATTTTTAATTCCAATAATCGATAACATGATGAACGGCATAGGAAAAACAGTGATAATTTCTCATCAAACCTTTGCTTTGATACTACTTATTTTATCTGGAATTATTTTAGTAGGATATTATTTAGAAAAAAGTAGTTTTCTAGAAGCCATTCCCACAGTGATTCTAACCGTTTTAGAAATCACGGTTCTGGTGGGTTTGGTGAAACCTGCTACACTTTCTCTGGCTAGTAAAGCAATCTTCTCAACACTATTACTACTAATCATGTTTGTATTACCTTCTATTCAATTTTATTTGCAGGAGAAAAAAGTTAAATAACATAAAAAAAGCTTGGGACAAAACAAATTTCGTTTTGACTCAAGCATTTTTTATTTTTTCTTACCGATCGATTGGAATGCACGTTTGATCACATCAAAAAATCCTAACGACTGCACCATATGATCTGGTGCTACATATTCTTGCATTTCTCTAAGTACTTTTTTTGGTTGCTTAGAAGAAAACGTAAATGTACCATTTTTCTTCGTCTGGATAGCATAGCGCGGAATCCATTTTCCTTTAAACATCACAGAAGCGATCACATAATCCACTTCTTCCCACGGAATTTGAACAAATTTCCGACTATCACGTGAATTATAAAATTCAAAACCTTTGTCGCCGATCATAATTTTTCCATAATCCGTAAGTCCCGTAAAAGCGGTGGCATCCGTTATGAAATCTACTTTAGTATTCAGTGATTGAACCATTCTATCTGCTCCATTTCTGCCGTTATCTCTATTCTTTATTATATGTGTTTTCAGCCAATTAAGCTATGTAAATGAAACTTGGGACAAAACCAACTGGCCTTATCCCAAGCATAAAAATCATAGACAGATTATAGTAATCCAATTACGTGACCAAGTACACCGACTACGAATAAGCCAAGAATGATAACGATTGGAGAAACTTTTTTCTTCAATAACCACATACAGAAGAATGTAAGTAATAACGCTGCCAGACCAGGAATCAATTGATCCAAGTTATTTTGTAAAGTTGTAACTTTCATTGCAGAAAGTGCTTTACCTGATCCTACTTCTTCAAATGCTTTTTGTAGACCTTCACCATTTATCGGAAGTTTATCCCATTCAACATAAGCACCTTTGTCCAATTTAACAGTCGAAACAATTGGTATGAACTTGATGGATACCCACCGCTGTACTAAGGCCGCCAGTACAAACATACCGAGAATCGAAGCTCCTTTTGTGACATCTTGCAGCAAACCACCTGAAAGGTCTTCTGTGATCTTAGAACCAGCTTTATAGCCAAATTCTTGTGTGTACCACATAAATCCCCAACGAATTAAGTTCCAAGCAACAAAGAAAATGATTGGGCCAAGAATGTTTCCGCCGATCGCAAGTGACGCTCCTAAAGCACCTAACATCGGACGAATCGTAAACCAGAATACTGGATCACCAACACCCGCTAAGGGTCCCATCATCCCAACTTTAACCCCTTGAATCGCTACATCATCAACAGGTGCGCCATTGGCACGTTCTTCTTCCAGTGCTAATGTTACACCAAGAATAGGTGACGCAATGTATGGATGCGTGTTAAAGAACTCTAAGTGACGTTTCAATGCTGCTGATTGATCTTCTTTTGTTTTATATAGTTTACGGATCGCTGGGATCATTGAGAATGCCCAACCACCATTTTGCATACGTTCATAGTTCCAAGAACCCTGAATGAATGTAGAGCGCCATGCAACGGCTAAACGATCTTTTTTAGTTAATTCAATTTTTTCTGCCATGTCTCTTCTCCTCCTTCAGGATTAATAGTCGTTTAAGATGTCACCAAGTGGGTCGCCAGTATTACTTCCGCCACCGCTACCATTTGAAGAACCACCCATTTTAGAAAGGTTCAAGTAGATCAATGCTAAAGCAACACCTAAAGCACCAAGTGCAATCAATGTTAATTGAGAAATTGCTGCTACAACGAAACCAATGATAAAGAATGGCCATACTTCTTTTGTTGCCATCATGTTGATTACTAATGCGTAACCTACAGCCACGACCATACCACCACCGATTGCCATACCTTCAGTTAACCATGCTGGCATTGATTCCAATGCTGATTGAACCGTTTCTGCTGGAATGAATAAAAGCGCTGCTGCTGGAATCGCAATACGAATCCCTTGCATACATACTGCTAAAATGTGCAACATTTCAATTTTTCTGATATCGCCTTTTTCAGCGGCCGCATCCATCATATGCACGATCGGTACAGCAAGTGTACGAACGATCATTGTTAAGAAAAGACCTGCTACTGCAAGTGGTACAGCAATCGCGATTGCTGATGGAACACCTTTAACACCTTGTCCGCCTAATACTAAAATAATTGCTGATGCAACAGATGCTAATGCCGCATCCGGTGCTACTGCGGCTCCGATGTTCGCCCAACCAAGTGCGATCATTTGTAACGTTCCACCAAGAACGATCCCAGCTTCCAAGTTACCAGTTACTAAACCGATCAAGGTACATGCCACTAACGGTTGGTGAAATTGGAATTCATCAAGAATTCCTTCCATACCAGCTAGAAAGGCAACTAAAATTACTAAAATAATTGTTATAATAGACATGATAAGCCTCCTATTTTCATTTGAATTTTTGGATTATTTTGAGTGTGCTTGTGCCAACTCATGTTTTGCTTTTTTAAGGATTTCATCCATGTTCGCACTAGAATCATTCGGCACTTTACGAACGTCAAATTTAACACCTAAATCTTCTAATTTCTCAAAAGCTTCAACATCTTCTGGCCCCATTGATAATACTTTACTTACAACTACTTTACCGACTGAATGTGCCATAGAACCAACGTTAACTTCTTTGATATCTACGCCAGCTTCAACTACTTTTACCACATCTTCTGGATTTTCAAATAGTAATAAGGCTTTTGTATTCCCAAAACGTGGATCTTTTGAAATTTCAATCATTTTACTGATTGGAATAACGTTGGCTTTCACTCCTGGAGGAGCTGCTTGTTCAATTAATTTTTTACGAAGATCATCTTTAGAAACGGCATCTGAGACAACAATGATTCGATTTGGTAAAACCGATTTTGTCCAGGCAGTCGCAACTTGACCATGCAATAAACGAGAGTCAACACGCGCTAAAACGAACTTGATTTTGCCGTCACCGACAACTGTTCCTTTTGGCAATGCTCCTTTTGGTTGAGCATCTTCTACAACAGCTTTTGGTTCTTCTGCAGGTTCTAGCTCTTCTGGTTTGATTCTTACGCCTTCTTTAGCGGTTTCAAGAATGTGCGTTGCGATTTCTTGCGCTGAATTCATTGAGAAACGTGATGCATATGCTTCGATCAACATTGGTAAGTTCAATCCGCTAACGATCGCCCACTTGTCTTTATGTTCTTCAAAAAGACTATTTGCTTGGTTAAACGGTGTTCCTCCCCATAGATCGACTAAAAATAATACTTCGTCTTCTTCATCAAACGTTGCGATTGCCTCTTTCAATTTTGCTTTTAAATCATCTGGGCCTTCGCTAGGCATCAATACAACTGCTTGTACTTTTTCCTGTTCACCAAAAATCATGGAACCGGATTGTAAAATGCCTTGGGCAAATTCTCCATGGCTAGCAATAATAATTCCTACCATAATTTGATACCTCCTATATTTTTATCAACTACTTTATCTTGACCCTCACCATCAGATGAAAACACCTTCTAGAAAAATATAAAAAGAAAAAATGCGTTACTCCACTTAATGTTTTCGATTACTTCTTATTAATCTGATAGATGATTATGGCTAGTTACCGATTACTGAATGATCACTCCTCTCAAATTTATACATAAGTTACGACAATGAGCATCGAGTTCGTCACTTTATTTATATAGAAGCCGAAAAAGAAACTAAACTAACTGTTCTTTTTTCAGCAATTCCATCAAATCTACTTGGTTGTCCGCAACTACTTTGCGGATTTCCAATTTGATACCTTGATCATGTAAGTACTTGAATGCTGCAATATCCTCTGTGTTGACTGCGACTGCATTTGTGATCATTCGTTTGCCACTAGTAAAACTCATACCGCCAATATTGACGGAACTGAATACGACATTTCCTTGTACCACACGTCTCACATCTTCTGGATTAGTGAACAACAACATGACCTTTAAACCATCGAAACGTTCATCTGCAAAAATATCGATCATCTTATCAACCGTGATAACATTGACTTTTACACCAGGTGGGGCAGCTTGTACAAGCAAGGCTTTTCTCAACGTATCATGTGCAACTGCATCACTAATAACTAAAATCCGGTTTACATTCGTACTTTTGGTCCAGACAGTAGCAACTTGCCCATGTATCAAACGATCATCGATCCGCACTAAACGAATATCCATCATATGTTGTTCTCCTTTTTCTCAACAGCTTAATCAAAAATGTTTAAGGCGTTAGTACTAAAATACTATGCCCAGTCATTTATTGCCAAAATAACGACTAAGAAAATCAGCAAAAATCGATTGAACTACGGATTCTTTCCATCCACCATCTTAATTAAAGCAAGTTTCGTGCCAAAATTAGTGTATTGTGGTAAAAAAGGGAAAAGTAAGGATTAATTTAAGAAAATATACAAAAAAGATACACTTATGTAGTGTATCTTTTTTGTGTGTCGCTTATAGTGTATCTTCTGTATTTTGTTCTTGATTTAATTGAGTATTTTTTATTAGTTGAATAATGTAATAGATTTCTTCTAGCGGTATATCTAATTTGAAGCTCTGTTTTAAATCGCGTGATGCCCTCATGACAACATCATAGCTGGGTTCAGATGTTACTTGCTTTAACTCTGCTTCTGTGACTGTCAATGTATCATGTTGTAACACTCGTTCTAGCATCCCAGCTAAGTGCATCACTAAATTGACATAAAAAGAATAGTCCAATTGTAAAGCAAGCGCTGTTCGGATACTATCTGCGAATTCCCACAGAGGATCAATGACTTTTTTAGGATTAATAAAAGTGAAACTTTCTTCCATATAATCAATACAGATTTTCTTAGCAGCTGTTTCATCCATCTCCTGTGTCTCTACATAGATATCACTGTCCATCAATAACTGATCGATCACAGATTCGGCTTCACCAGAAAAGAATGTTTCCATTGGAATAAATGGGGCAGTAATTTTAGGATCGGTAATACCTGTTGTAGCAATCACACGATATTCCTCTTGAATAGTAATCAGTTGTTCCTTCATATCGATAATAGACAACGGCAATACTTCTAATTCTAGCCCTAATTGTGGCGGAACAGAGGCTTCGATCATTTCTTTCATTCGCTTGGCTGTTCCTTCGCCAGATGCACAGATTGCGATAATTACTCGTTTTTTCCAAAGTGCTAAAGGGTCGACTTCTCTTTCTTGTTGAATGTCTGCGTAACCTTGAAAGTTTTTCAGAGATTCATATAGAGTATCCAATTGTGTATCGATCAATGTTGTTTTTCTAGCTGTTTCTAAAACGATCGGTGTTGTGACCATGTCGACCGTTCGCACTTCGATACCAGTTTGGCGCGTGATTTCATCTGAAAAAGTGGCTAAAGAGCCCATATCGACTAACAAAATCACGCCACTATCTTCATTCACTTCTTTGACTACACTAACAATTTGGCGCAATGCTTCTTTTGGTTGCATTTCTAAAGGCATATCCACTGCCCTTAGATTATCAACATTCAATAACTGTGATACAACTTGTACCATACTTGTAGCTGTACTTTTCCCGTGAGCCGCAACCACGATCCCAATCCGTCCTGCATCTTTATTCTCTCTTAACGAAATGAGTAAAACTGCTAAATAATAGGTTTCAAATTCTGGTATTTTCATTTGATAATTGATTTCGATGATGCGCTTGATCTCTTGAGCAGTCTCAAATTCTACTGGATAATCCAACACCATATTTCTAATATTTTCATTTAATTGATGTTGACGTTCTTCACCATTTTGGATTCGTTTCAAAAATGAGCTGATATGTAAACTCATCGCATAAATAAAATTAGATTGAAAATTGTAGTTTAGCTTTTGTTTGGCGAAATTATAGATTTCTTTAGTAACGTCGATGATACGTTGATCCACGATTTCCGCTAACTTATTTTCAGTATCAAAAGTAAATCCATGATCCTTGTAGAAAGACTTTAGGTGAACATTGATATCTGTGGTAATAAAATTGTTGATTACTTCTTGCTCTAGACCATCTGCTTTTAATAAGGCTGCTTTATCTCCAATAATTTCATATAAATTATACGGCAGTTCGTATGAATCCGACTGTATCGTTACTAAAGGTTCGTTTGGTGTCACGATCATTTGCGGTTCTAAATATTTAGATAGCTCAGCTAATGCATCACGATTACTTGCTAATTGCATCATGCCTTCTTTGATACTATCAGTCAGTTCATCGATCGTGATCGTCAGTTCATCTTGATCAATATGATTTAAAAAACCTCTAGCCGTCACTAATTGAACATTCGATTTCAATTGCCCGACATTCCCATAAGAAACGCTACCGATCAAGGCTTTCACAACATCTTCTGATAACGAAATTTTTCTATGAATACGGGACGCTTCCATTGAGATCATCACTCTAAGTAAATCGATTTTCTCTTTAGCTGGACGATCTATAAAGTTAGGTAGTTGAATGATAATCGGAATTCTACGGACAAAAGTATTCAATAAAGAAGAGGTTGGATTTTCAGTCGTAGCACAAATAATGCGTACATCTGCTTTCCGATTTTTAACTGTTTCACCTAACCTTGAATAGGTGCCATGATCCATAAAATAAAAAACCATTTCCTGTCCTTCTGGTGGCAAACGATGCACCTCGTCAAGAAACAGAATACTACCATCCGCTTCATGGATGATCCCATCTTTGGCTTTCGTCGCCCCTGTAAAGGCACCTTCAGCATAACCAAAGAGATGGGACATCAATAATTCAGGATTATGTGCATAATCGGCGCAATTAAACACGACGAGCTTTTTGTCTGAGTCAATCACATGATTCAGCAACGCAAATTGGAACATTGCATGCGCAAAGTAGGTTTTTCCAGAGCCAGTTGCTCCTGTAATTAAACAATTCAAGCCTTTTGGTGGATACAATATTGCTGCCTTTGCTTGCTCAACAGGTGTTCTCATACTACCTGTCGAGCCGATCATGCCTTTAAAAATATCCTCTCCAATAAACTTTTTAGCTGATTTCGGTGAATCACTTGGAAAAGGAGTACGTTCTTTCATTAGACTATGTTCACGATAGCTTTTCACTGGTTTAGACAATGGTTGGTATTTAAAAATAACTTTATCGATATATTTGACTGGTCGTCCTTCTGTTTTCTCTAATAGCCCTTCTCGAACAAGCTGATTCAAGTCTTTACTGGCATTTGTTCTTTGTATATTTAATGCGTTAGAGACGTCCTCTGTCGTCACACCGCCTCCCAAAGAGACATCGCTTGGGGTCATATCCTCAGTCTGTTCTTTTACGTAAAGATAGATTCGTTCGATGCGCTTCATTTGACTCCTCCTTTCTATTTTAAAAACTAAACAAGCTCATGAAACCAGATAGCAATTTCAGCTGAATCTATAAATGATACACTAATTTCATGTGTATCATACAGTGTATCGTTTAAAAAGTACACTGATAACTACTTTATTAAAATGTTTCACATGAAACACTCTTTTTATAAAAAGTTATCTCATTTTAGTAAAATCCATAAGGTATTTCTGAAAAAGTCTGAAATTCCTTGAAAAATATGGGTTTCCTCGCTATAATGCAGAGAGGTTTAACTATTCTATATGAAGTGAGGAAAACAATTGATTACTGTAAATGATGTAAGTTTGCTATTTTCTGACCGCAAACTTTTTGATGAAGTAAATATTAAATTCACACCTGGTAACTGTTATGGTTTGATTGGTGCTAATGGCGCTGGTAAATCAACATTCTTAAAGATTTTATCTGGCGATATTCAGCCAACAACTGGAAATGTTGCTTTAGGTCCTGATGAACGTTTGGCAATCTTGAAACAAAATCATTTTGACTTTGAAGATAATACTGTTTTAGAAACAGTTATCATGGGTCACAAACGATTGTACGAAGTAATGAAAGAAAAAGATGCTGTCTACATGAAAGAAGATTTCACTGATGAAGATGGAATCAAGGCAGCTGAACTTGAAGGTGAATTCGCGGAGCTAAATGGTTGGGAAGCTGAACCAGAAGCGGCTGTTTTACTACAAGGTTTAAATATTCCTGAAAGTCTGCATGACCAAAAAATGAGCGAACTAACAGCTGGGCAAAAAGTCAAAGTATTACTTGCCCAATCTCTCTTTGGTAAACCTGACGTCTTACTATTAGATGAGCCGACCAATGGTTTGGATACTCGTTCAATCAACTGGTTAGAAGAATTCTTGATCAACTTTGAAAACACAGTCATCGTGGTTTCCCATGACCGTCACTTCTTAAACAAAGTGTGTACACACATGGCCGATCTTGATTTTGGTAAAATCAAATTATATGTTGGTAACTATGACTTCTGGTTGGAATCAAGCCAATTAGCAGCAAAATTACAATCAAATGCAAATGCCAAAAAAGAAGAACAAATCAAAGAATTACAAGACTTTATCGCTCGTTTCAGTGCGAATGCGTCAAAATCAAAACAAGCGACTTCTCGTAAAAAAATGCTTGATAAAATTACTTTAGATGATATCCAACCTTCTTCACGTCGTTATCCATTTGTTGGATTTACTCCTGAAAGAGAAATCGGAAATGATTTACTCCATGTGGAAAATGTCTCTGTGACAATCGATGGTAAGAAGATTTTAGACAATATCTCATTCTCTTTAAGTAACGTTGATAAAGTAGCCTTCATTGCAGATAATGATATCGTTACAACGACTTTATTCAAAGTGATCATGGGCGAAATTACTCCTGATACAGGTAGTGTACGTTGGGGTGTTACAACGACTCAAGCTTATCTACCGAAAGATAACAGCAAAGACTTTGATACTGATTTAACGATTTTAGATTGGTTACGTCAGTTTGCAAGTAAAGAAGAAGACGACAATACATTTTTACGTGGTTTCTTAGGTAGAATGCTATTCTCTGGTGAAGACGTACTAAAATCGGTAAACGTTCTTTCTGGGGGCGAAAAAGTTCGTGTCATGCTTTCTAAACTAATGCTTTCTAAATCAAACGTGCTTGTTTTAGATGATCCAACAAATCACTTGGATCTAGAATCAATCACTGCTTTGAATGATGGTTTGATGGCCTTCACTGGTGCTATTTTGTTTGCATCACATGATCACCAGTTTATTCAAACATTAGCGAATCGTATCATCGCTGTTTCTGATAAAGGTGTTGTGGATCGTGCAGATACAACATATGATGAATTCTTAGAGAATAAAGACGTTCAAAAACAATTGGATGAACTGTTTTCTGGTGAATATTAATTAAAAAAGAAACATCCATGTTTATGGATGTTTCTTTTTTAATGATCTCTTTTTTTCCCTCTAGAAAAGACTGCAATACAGCCATTTCCCGTATGACTAGTAATCGTTGGGCCTAGTGGGTGTAAACGAATCTCTTTGACTTGGATCTTTTCTTCTATCAATGATTTAACTTTCTCAGCACTTTCTAAATCACCGGCATATGCAATAAACACCGTTTGTTTTAAGGGTTCGATGATTCCTTGAACGGTTTCATCAGCTAGCTTCTTCAAGGCTTTACCACGACCGCGAACTTTTCCGATGTTTTGTAGTTTCCCTTGTTCATCTACTACAATGATCGGTTTCACATTCATCAATCCACCGATGGCGGCGGCGGCTTTTGAGATTCTACCACCTCGTTCTAAATGTTTTAAATCGTCGACCGTAACCCATGAATGAACCGTCATTTTATTTTCAGATAACCATAAGAGAATATCATCTAAAGAATGACCCTCTCCCTTTAATTGGATAACTTCGCTGACAAGCAAACCTTCACCCAAACTAGCAGCTTTCGTATCAATAACATAGATCTCAGCATCTTCATGCTCTTCTTTAAGAATATCAACCGCTTGGTTAGCACTTTGATAAGAACCACTTAAACCAGAAGAAAAAGCCAAATACAAGATTGGCACCTTTTTTTCCACAAAGGGTCTAAAAAATTCAATATAACGTCCCACATTTACTTGTGAGGTCGTAGGCATGCCACCTGTTTTTATTTCTTGTAAAAACCAATCATAGTCAAACGTTCTCCCTAAGTCGTCGACTAATTCTTCTCCGTTTAATTGAATCGTCATGCTAATAAAATCAACATCATTTGCTTCTAAATATGTATATGGTAAATCACAACATGAATCTGTCATTACTTTAAACGTCATTTTAAATCCTCCCTAACTATTTTTCTATTCTAACACATAATTGTTGGATACTCATGCATTATTCAACAAGCAGGCAACCAAAAAATACACTTTTATAGAAAAAAATGAATCAAAAAACGAGAGACAATTTTTACTTTGCCTCTCGCTTATCTTGTCGTTTAAATTTGTGCCCAAACACTTTCTAATACATTCGTTTGATTACGGTCTGGACCTACTGAGAATGTTGAAATACGTACGCCAACTAATTCAGAAATACGGTGTACATAGTTTCTTGCATTCGCTGGTAAATCAGCTAACGTTTTACACCCAGTGATGTCTTCTGACCATCCTGGTAACTCTTCGTAAACTGGCTTACAACGACTCAACTCTTTCAAGCTAGCTGGATAATGATAAATCAATTCGCCATCTAATTCATAAGCCGTACAGATTTTTACTGTATCTAAACCACTTAAAACATCAATTGAGTTCAATGATAGATTTGTGATACCGGAAACACGTTTAGAGTGACGCATCACGACAGTATCAAACCAACCCACACGACGTGGACGACCTGTTGTTGTACCGTATTCTTTCCCAACTCTGCGAATCGTTTCTCCTGTTTCGTCAAACAATTCTGTAGGGAATGGACCATCACCAACACGTGATGTATAAGCTTTACAAACACCCACGACTTTATTGATTTTAGACGGACCAACACCGCTACCAATCGTAACCCCTCCAGCAACTGGATTTGATGATGTTACAAATGGATACGTTCCTTGATCGATATCTAGCATAACGCCTTGTGCCCCTTCAAATAAAACACGTTTGCCTGCATCTAATGCGTCATTTAAAATAACAGAAGTGTCTGTTACGTATTGTTTGATTTGTTGACCATATTCATAATACTCTTCAAAAATATCTTCAAATGCAATCGGTTCGCTGTCGAACATTTTGACGAATTGACGATTTTTTTCTTCTAGATTGATTTTTAAACGCTCTTCAAAGATTTCTTTATCTAGTAAATCTGCCACACGAATTCCCACACGAGCGGCTTTATCCATGTATGCTGGACCGATCCCTTTGATGGTTGTACCTATCTTATTTTCACCTTTAGCATCTTCTTGTAATTGATCTAATTGGATGTGGTACGGTAAAATCACGTGAGCACGGTCAGAAATACGTAAGTTATCTGTTGTGACATTATTATCTTTTAAATACGCCAGTTCTTTTACTAAAGATTTCGGATTGACAACAACACCATTACCGATCACACTGATCTTGTCTTTGTAAAAGATACCTGAAGGAATCAAGTGTAGTTTATAAGTAACACCATCAAATTTAATCGTGTGACCTGCATTATCTCCGCCTTGATAACGTGCGATGACCTCAGCATTCTCACTTAAAAAATCTGTGATCTTTCCTTTTCCTTCATCGCCCCACTGCGTTCCGACTACTACAACTGATGACATTCGAACACCTCGTTCTAAATTATTTTGTCCTGATTCATTGTACCAATAAAACACAACGCTTTCAAGGAAAAATCGAATGTTGTTTTTATTAAAAGAAAAAAAACAAGCAAAACACGAACGATATTCCAGAAATTATTTTACATCAGATAAAAAAACGAAAATTTATTTGTTGTCTTGTAAAGAAATTTCATTTTGTTATAATCATACACAATATATTCTGAACTTAAAAGGAGGTATACTCGGGATATGAAACATTCTTTTCGTTTAGAGATCGATGAATCTTTATCATTAATCCAACCAACGTTATCTATGGCACACGAACTTTTTGAAGTCATTGATTCAGATCGGGATCATTTAAGGAGATTTCTTGATTTTGTTGATTCATCAACATCTTTTGAACCACAAGAGCAATATATCAAGATGAAATTAGAAGGCTATATCAAAGGGACCGACCGCTTATTTTTAATTGCTTTTGATCAGAAAATAATCGGCTGTATCGATTTACATTTTATTGATACCAATAATAAAAAGGCTGAGCTTGGTTATTGGCTTCATTCGTCTCAAACCAATAAAGGTATTATGACAAAAGTTGTTAAAAGAGTTTGCGCGATTGCTTTTGAAGAAATGAACTTAAATAAATTAAGTATCCAAGCTGACACTGAAAATGAAGCAAGCAATGCCGTTACACTCAAATGTGGCTTCTCCTTTGTTGGAACCGATAAATCAGATTTTTTTATGTATGATGCGTTTAGAGACCTAAATAAATATTCCCTGTTAAAATCAGATTTCAGCTAAAATAATAGCCCCAGTAAGTATTCAATAAATTACTTACTGAGGCTATTATTTTTATCTATTCACAATTGATTAGAACTCTTCTCTCGGTGATAGTGATGCGAATTTATTGAACTCTTTTATAAACAACAGTTCCACCGTTCCACGAGCACCACTACGGTTTTTCTCAATGATAACTTCAATCACGTTGTCGATCTCCGGCTCTTCACGATCTCCATCCTCTCCATCTTCACCGCGATCATAATAGTCATCACGATATAGAAATGCTACGATATCTGCATCTTGCTCGATCGATCCAGATTCACGAATATCACTTAACACAGGACGCTTATCTTGACGTTGTTCCACGCCACGAGATAATTGAGACAAGGCAATAACAGGAACTTTTAATTCTTTCGCTAACTTCTTCAATTGACGGGAAATTTCAGATACTTCTTGTTGACGACTTTCACGACCAGTTCCTTCAATCAATTGTAGATAATCGATCAAAATCAAGCCTAAATTGCCACGCTCTTGCGCTAGTTTACGACATTTCGCTCGAATTTCTGTAATTTTAATACCAGGCGTATCATCGATATAAATTTGCGCTCTTGACAAACTCCCCATTGCAATAATGAGGTTTTGCCACTCTTCTTCTGATAACTGACCTGTTCGCAAGTGTCCTGCTTCAATTGATCCTTCTGCACAAAGCATCCGGTTCACTAGCGATTCAGCACCCATTTCCAAACTGAAAATAGCAACCGAGCGGTCTGTTTTAGTCCCGATATTTTGGGCAATATTCAAAGCAAAAGCTGTCTTCCCTACCGCTGGACGGGCTGCTAAGATAATCAATTCTTCTGCTTGCAGTCCAGCTGTCATTTTATCTAATGCTGGATATCCAGTTGGTAATCCAGTGATTTCTTCATCATTTTGATACAGTTGATCGATATTAGCGATCGAGGTATTCAATACATCTGCAATCGACAAGAAGCCGCTGCGATTTCTTTTTTCTGAAACTTCCAAAATGCTGCGTTCCGCATCATCTAGTATAGTTTCTACATCTTCTCCTTGTTCAAATCCTTTGGTAACAATTTCTGTAGCGGTTTGAATCAAGTTACGTAATAGTGATTTTTGTTCAACGATTTTCGCGTAATAAACAATATTCGCTGCTGTCGGTACAGCCAACGCTAAATCTGAAAGATAGCTTAGACCACCTACATCTTCTAATAAATTTTCTTGCTCCAAACGATCTTTGATCGTAATCACATCAATCGCTTCATTTCGATCATTCAAGGTAAGCATAGTCTGAAAAATTAATTGATGATTACGGCGATAAAAATCTTTTGGTTCTATGTATTCTAACGCATCGATAATAACCTCAGCATCTAAAAAAACCGACCCTAAAACGGCCTGTTCTGCTTCCATACTTTGGGGCGGTACTCGATCTTGCCATACTTCATTCATTTTTTTCTCTCCTATAGCTCAAATTACGCCGTTCAGTCTTTCTATTTTAACAAGAAATAGGCTAAATGTACAATGACATTATCGTATCATTTCTTCTTGATGATAAGTAAAAAACAGAGGAAATCCTCTGTTTTTTACTTATTATTATTCTTCTACTACATGAACTTTAATCGTTGCAGTTACTTCATGATGTAATTTCACTGGAACTTTTGTAAATCCTAATGAGCGGATTGGTTGTGATAGTTCTAGTTTACGTTTGTCTAATTTGACCTTATATTGCTTGTTTAAGGCCTCTGCGATTTGTTTTGAAGGAATAGACCCAAAGAGACGTCCATCTTCACCAGCCTTCGCTTTAAGCTCCACAACAGTCTCTTCTTTTTCTAAGAATTCTTGCATTTTTTTTGCTTCAGCTAAAATTTCAGCTTCATGTTTATCTTGAGCTTTCTTTTGCCCCGCAAGAGCGCTGATGCTGCCTTTATTTGCTTCTTGAGCATAGCCATTTTTAATTAGGAAGTTTTGTGCATATCCAGTTGGCACTTCTTTTACTTCCCCTTTTTTGCCTTTACCTTTAACATCTTGTAAAAAAATAACCTTCATACGTATTATTCCTCCTCGTATAATAATTAATATAGTGAGATCAGCTAACACAAATAGGAAAATGTTGCTTGTTCCAAAAAGCTAGCCTAATGAATCAGAATCATACATCACATCTATATTTTGTTGAATCACTTTCAGCAGTTGCTCTTTTACTTCAGCTACTGTTACATTAGGTAATTGTACCGCAGCATTAGTAAAATGACCACCTCCACCCAAGTTTTCCATGATTAGTTGGACGTTTATCGATCCATTACTCCGTGCACTAATTCCAATTTGTTTGTCTGTGCGTTTAGTTATAACAAAAGCTGCGTTGATTCCAACCATTGATAACAATGTATCTGCTGTTTTAGCGGCAGTTACACTATCATATTCCTTCTCTTCACTACCAGTAACAATAACTGTATCTGGCGTTACATACTCGCTTTTAGCTATTAAACTGTTCATTTCCAGATAGCTAGTCAAATCTGAACTTAACAAATATTGTACTAGAGATGAATCTGCGCCACAAGTCCTTAAATAACTTGCTACATCAAATGTACGCGCAGTTGTACGAACACTGAAACTCTTCGTATCAACAACTATCCCCGCTAGCAATAATGTTGCTTCAAATTTGTCTAAACGTTTTTGACTATTACTTTGATATTCAATCAGCTCCGTTACCAATTCCGATGCAGAAGAGGCCGATGATTCAATATAGGAAAGTAATGGTTTAGCTGGAAATTCGTCACCACGGCGATGGTGATCGATAATTACCACCTTATCAAACTGTTCGTACAACTCTTGCGAAATTGAAAGCGATGGCTTATGGTAATCCACCATTATCAATAAACTACTATCGGTCTTTCTTTTTATTGCTTCTTTTGGTGTGACGATTT
Source organism: Enterococcus sp. AMC1252 (assembly GCF_058216515.1). NCBI lineage: Bacteria > Bacillati > Bacillota > Bacilli > Lactobacillales > Enterococcaceae > Enterococcus > Enterococcus sp. AMC1252. Next base: position 25,250 of record NZ_CM177097.1, on the reverse strand, counting down.
GTTTGGCTAACTCAGGATATTTATCCAACTCAGACATTACCCGTTCAACATCAGGAATACTTTCATGCTTATCCAAAACGACCCAAGCTTCCTTATCATGAAATTTAGCTAGACGAGCCATACCGAATGCTGAACCAATAGCATCCATATCTGGAAAACGGTGTCCCATGATATAAACATCGGAAGATTCAGTTAAAATCCCTTGAATCGCTGTACTCATCGCACGAGAACGAACACGCGTTCTCTTCACGACAGATGCTGTTCTACCACCATAAAAAATAGGTTTAGCATTATCTTTTGCTTCTTTTACAACGACTTGATCACCACCTCTAACTAGTGCTGTATCTAAGTTTGTCTGTGCAGTATTTCCGGTCTGACTTAAGTTTTCTCCCCCATAAGAAATGCCCATACTTAATGTAATCGCTATCTCTCTTGAGCTTGATTCCTTTCTAATCTTATCCAAAATCTGAAATTTTGAATCCATCATTTTTTTAATATCTTCTAACTGCGCAATAAAGAAGTAGCGTTCAGCGTTCAATCTTTTATAGAAAACTTGATACTCGTCCATCCAATCAGAAACCATGGTAGTAATAAAACTGTTCAAGTAAGATATTTCTTTCTCATCCATACTATCTGTTATATCATCATAATTATCAACAGAAACAATGCCAATAGCCGTCTGCATTTCTAATTTTTCCTGGTATAGATTACTTTCTTCTGTAATATCTTTAAATGTGATCGTATTTTGGTTTGTATCAACATTGAACCGATAAATATGATCTCCTACTTTAAATATATCTTTACCTTTTTCTGCTAACGCTACATATGCTTCTATTAATTCTGGACTAATCAGAGTTTGTCCATCTTTTCTAAAAATAGCTTCAGCAAATGGATTTAACCATTTAGCTTCTTTTGTTTCAATATCGTAATTAATAATCCCCACAGCCACTTCATTAAAAGCATAATCCAAAGATTTTTCTGCAATTGTACTTGCTTCTCTAATTTTTTCTGTATTAGATATCTCAATTTTTTTGCTCATAGTCAGAATTCGATTTATCAATATAAGATTGAGTATAAGTAATCCAGCAATAATAATATATTTATTAGATACAAAGAAAAACAGAATTACTTCTAATAAAAAGAGAACGAATACAGAAACCAAAATCCGTTTCATTCTATTTTTTTTCATTATAAAGACTCCTCCGTGTTCTACAGATATGATTATTTTAGCATAAAAAAAGGATTTCTGCGAATCTCGGAATGTTTCACGTGAAACATTCTAAACGATTTTTATGCACTTCAAACTATATAAACAACAACTGTGTTTCTTAAGTCTTTTTATCATAAATTTAAAATAAAAAGAGCCAAAGAAAACTAGTTTCTTTGGCTCTTATAAACTCTTATATTATTGCTCTTCACCAACAAATGGTAATAAGCCCATGATACGTGCGCGTTTGATAGCAATTGTTAATTTGCGTTGGTTCTTAGCACCAGTACCTGTTACACGACGTGGCAAAATTTTTCCACGTTCAGAAATGAATTTTTTAAGTAATTCAATATCTTTATAATCAATATATTCAATATGGTTAGCTGCGATATAATCGACTTTACGACGTTTACGTCCGCCTCTTCTTTGTTGTGCCATTCTTATTCCCTCCTATCAAATTCGTTTAGAATGGTAAATCATCATCTGAAATGTCGATAGTCGAGCCTGATCCACTAAATGGGTCAGAATCTCTATCAAAATCAGGCATACCGTTATTGCTAGACTGAGAGGATGATTGATTAAAATTGTTTTGTCCTGAAAAATTATTGTTCTGTGGTTGTTGGAAACTTCCGCCACCAGCATTATAACTTGGTGTCGAATCTGATCCATCCGTTTGTCTTTGTTCTGATGCAGAACGAGACTCTAACAACTGGAAATTCTCACATACAACTTCAGTTACGTAGACACGTTGACCTTGTTGATTTTCGTAATTTCTAGTTTGAATACGACCAGTTACGCCTAATAATGTACCTTTACGCGCATAGTTTGCCATTGTTTCAGCAGGTTTACGCCAAATCACACAGTTAATAAAATCTGCTTCACGATTTCCATTTGCATTCGTAAAGTTACGATTTACTGCTAAAGTAAATGTCGCAACCGCTGAACCACTAGATGTATATCGTAAATCGGGATCTTTTGTTAGTCTTCCAACTAATACAACGTTGTTAATCATTTAAACATCTCCTTTCGTCAATCCAATGTTTCACGTGAAACATTTGGTTATGCTTCTTCCTTGATAATCATGTGACGGATAATATCGTCATTGATTTTAGCAAGACGATCAAATTCATTGATTGCTCCTGCAGTTGATGGAGAAGATACTTTAACGATATGATAGATGCCTTCACGGAATCCGTTCATTTCATATGCTAAGCGGCGTTTTTCCCAATCTTTTGATTCGATAACTTCTGCTCCGTTATCTTTTAAGATTGTGTCGAAACGTTCTACTAAAGCAGTTTTTGCTTCTTCATCAATGTTCGGACGAATAATGTACATAATTTCATAATTCGTAGCTTGACTCATTGATTTTCACCTCCCTATGGACTTTAGGCTCTTAGATTGCTAAGAGCAAGGAGAGTTATCTAAAATTTATAGACTACTCACAATTTTTCATTATACAGCTAAAAGCTGATAAAATCAAGCGTTCTTAGCAATTTTTGATCATTTTTTTTAGCACTCTTTTTTTCCTCTCAGGTCTTAGTTTTAATATACGCGTAAATTCAATTTTGTCATTTTTTTACTATTGATTTAGGTTATTTATTTTTCATGGTATACTATCCTTGTTCGATATTACACAAATATTTTAAAGTAGTTTGAAAGGATGCTGTTACATTGAATCAACTGTTAGAATACCAACCGCTCAACTTGTACACGAATTATCTTGAGGCTGCACGTAATACCCCAGAAATCGCTATTATTCATGATGAACGTTTGCCAGCTTTTCCTGAACTTGGAACAAATTATACGTATCAACTAAGTCACGAAGCGATTTTAAATCGTGCCTACCAATTAGCTAGTTTAGGCGTAAAAGCTGAAGATAAAATAATCATTTTTAAAAGCCCAAAATTCGATACGTATTTGTTAGCAGTTGCTGCCTCTTACTTAGGAGCGGTTCCTGCAATGATTTCTTATCATTTTCCAGCGGAAACGATTGAAGTTTTTGTCGATCGTTTAGAAAATCCTTTTATCTTATTTGATGATGAAACGGCAGAAAAGGTAGCAAAAGTAAGAAATAGTTCTCAAGAGAAACAAATTTCAGTGGCAAAACTTTTACAGGCATCCGCTAACGAGGTTCCTCAAATAGAACTACCTAAAGATATGATTGCTTATATGACACACACATCTGGGACGACTGGGATTCCTAAATTAATTTGTCATTCTGCTAATTCAATGGGCTGGCGTACAAAGTGGCAAAAAACAATTTTCACAAAAATTGCTGATAAAAAGCTTGTTGGTTTCCATATTTCACCTGTTCACTCTCGCTTCAATATTGGTATTTCCTCTTTAATGTCCATGGGTTTTCCTATGATGCCTTTATCAATTTCCAATAGTGATTCTGTTTCAAAAATGTTATCAGAACATCAACCGATTGCTCTTGAAACTCATCCGAACAACTTTGTTCAGTGGACATCTTTGGCAAAAAAACAACCAAAAGTGTTTGCGAGCATTCGTTATTATCACTCTACTTTTGATGCGATCAATAATGCAACGATGGCAAGTTTCTTGAAAGCTTCAAAGGAAAATGAACCGATTTTTCTTCAAGTTTATGGACAAAGTGAATGTGGTCCTATGATTTTAAAAGCCCATACTTTAGAGTCTCTGAAAACATCCGATGCGCGTGATATGGGCGTTGGCTTAGAAGGTTTGACAGAGGCACGAATCGCAGATAAAGAAGGCAACGTTTTACCTGCAATGACAGATGGACATATTCATTTCTTATCAAAAGGACGCGCATTAACTTATTACAAAGAAGACGATCGATTCCAAGCTACTGTCTTTGGTCCTTGGTGGGATAGTGGTGATTACGGTTTTATAGATGAGAATGGACACTTATTCCTGAAGGATCGCCAAGTAGATTTGATTGAAAAGATAGACAGCAATTTAGCCATCGAGGATCACTTACTAGATGCTTTGGACTTTCTGCAAGAAGTAATCATTGTTAGAGCGAAAGATAATTCACCTCAACCAATCTTAGCTGTTGAGCCAAAACAAGGAATGGATTGGGATGCTTGGTGGAAACAAGTAGCCGATTTACCGCATTTAAATAAACCAATCATTATGGACTGGGATGAAATTCCTCGTACAGCAACAATGAAAGTACAACGATTACAGATCGAAAAAGCCTTGAAAGAAAAAGAATAATTTAAACTAAAAAGAATCACAGACTAAGATAAATCATTAGTCTGTGATTCTTTTTAATCAGCATATAGATTTTCTATGACACTATACTTTGATAATGATTCTCGAGATAAAGAAACGCCGATACCTAGTCCATCTGGAACACTAATTTCACCTTTTTGAATTACAATTGGCTCAGTCAGAATATCCTCAAAGTAATAACGATCAGAAGCTGATATATCTCCAGGAAAAGTAAACGTTCTTTGGGAAGCAAACTGTAGATTCAACGCTCTTCCCACACCAGATTCAAACATTCCTCCTAGCCAAACAAGTAGTCCGTTTTCTTTACAGAAGTCGACTATTTTCATTGCTTCAGCAATTCCACCTACTCTAGGAATCTTTAAATTGATTGCTCGACAACTCTTCAAGGCAAACGCCAATTCACAATCTTTAAGAGTTCGAATATTTTCATCTAGACAAATATCTGTTTTTATTTCTTTTTGTAGTTGTGCATGATCCAAAAAGTCATTCGCTGCAAAGGGTTGTTCGATCATTGCTAAATTATAAACATCTAATTTCTTCAAATGTGTAATATCCTTAATGCTATATGCTGAGTTAGCATCAACCATTAAAGATATATCAGGAAATTTTTTCCGAATAGCTTCAATTGGTTTTAAATCATAGCCTGGTCGAATTTTTAACTTGATTCTTTGATACCCCATTGAAATATACTTATTAATTTGATTCGTTAGTTTGGTTAAATCAGTCTGAATCCCTATGCTGACACCAACTGGAATATGCTCTCTAGTATCTTTAAAGTAGGCTTTTAGGCTTTTGCCATTCCGTTTAGCATATAAGTCCCAGATTGCCGTCTCAAGGCTTGATTTAGCCATTTGATTTCCTTTTACTTCATCAAAGAGAAGGGAAACTTCTTTAGGATGTTGAATATCAGCCTCTTTCAATAAAGGAATCAAATGTTTTTCAATGATTATTCGAGCTGTATCGATGGTTTCTTCTATGTAATTTGGCTGTTCAAATGGAACCAATTCCCCTATCCCTTGATTCCCCAATTCGTCTGTCACTAATAAAATATCAAAAGCTTTCTCTGTTAAACGGCCATAACTTGTTTCAAAAGGAATTCGCAAGGGTAACCGAACACGATAACGATCAATACGGTAAATTTTCAACATGATTCCCTCCTAATCTAAAAGCTAAGCAGGCTTATTCAGCTCCAACTGAAAAATAGATAGATTGATAATGAACTATTTTTATTCCACTGGCAATTTGTCTTTTTCCTAAGGATTGATCTGTAAAGCTAGATAATACTAAAAGCTATACAAATCGGGTAATCCTGTAGAAAATTAGGCAATTGACCTTGAAACGCTTTTTGTTTCACTGGCAATTTATCTTTTTCCTAATGATTGATTTGTAAAGCTGGATAATACTAAAAGCTATACAAATCGGGTAATCCTGTAGAAAATTAGGCAATTGACCTTGAAACGCTTTTTGTTTCACTGGCAATTTATCTATTTTCCTAAGGATTGATTTGTAAAGCTGGATAAAAATGTATACACTATTTCCTCAAATACCTGTGGTTTTTCTAAATGAATACAGTGACCAGCCTCTGTTACGATTTCAATTAATAGCTCAGGCTGTTTTTCTTTCATTTTTTTAGCCACTTGTTGGAATTTAAGATCTAATTCTCCTACTATCAATAAAGTAGGTTTGTTTATATTGGCAAGCTCTTGCCAAAAATTAGGTTGAGCCCCTGTCCCCATAAACCATAAACTACATGCCAATCCAAATGATCGTTGGGACAATCGCTCTTGACGAAGCGTTTCTTGAATCTTAAAAGGTAATCTTTTTTGACTATCAAAAAGAGGCAGCTTCTCCCACTTATCAACGAAGTCTTCAATTGGGTGACTCATAATAAAACTAGCTAAATGTTCATCAGAATATTTACGCAGCATTTGCTCAAATCTGCTCTCTAAGCCAGGAGATCCACTCTCTAAGACTAGTTGGTGAATCTTCCGAGGAAATAGACATGTAAATCCTAAAGCTGCCCTAGCGCCCATTGAATAGCCTAATAAAGAAAATTCGACTATCCCTAATCGTTCAGTCAATACAGCAATATCTTGACATAAACAATCCATCTGATAGCGATAGGGATGGATGTAGCAATCCGTTTGCCCATGACCAATTAGATCGATTGCTAAAATATTTATACCACATTCTTTTTGAAAAACTGAAGCAAAAGTTTGACTAGTTCCAGTAAATCCGTGGAAGCAAACCAATGTTGGTCGATCTGCCTTATAGGCATGAGCAGACAGCCATTCATAGTAATAAGTTACACCATTTATATTAATATTCATTTATTTTTTCCCTAGCTTTTCTTTCAATCCATCAATAACTTTTTCATATAATAACACATTTTCCTGACGATCACCGACAACTTCAATCATTTGGAATTTGGGTTGTTTTTGTGTCGCTTCTAACACTAGATTTAACTGTTCTAAACTCTCAGCTTTTACATACTCAGCATCATATAATTGAGCAACTAAAGAAAAATCCAAATCAATTGGAGTGCCAAATACCGGTTCAAAATCATCCATCCCTAATTGACGTTGTGAAAGAAATGAGAAAATACCGCCACCATTATTGTTCAGTAAAACAATTGTTAATGGTAAATTATACCGTTTGGCCAGTAGTAAGCCATTCATATCATGATACATAGCCAAATCACCTATCAACAGCACATTCTGACGATCTGGATTAATCGCACACATACCCAAAGCAGTTGAAACAATGCCGTCGATTCCGTTGATTCCTCGATTACCAAATAAATGATAATGATTATTTTCAGACGTTGTAAAACGATCTAAAAAGCGAATCGCATTGCTATTTGAAACAAACAATTGACCCCTATCTGTCATTTTTTTATGAACAAGAATACTCGCAGTTGTCTCGTTTAATGTATCCATTTCACTAAGTTCATTTAATTGTTGTTCAGTTGTTTCTTGCCAACTAATCCACTGATTACGCCACAAATTCAATGTTTTTATTTCAACTTTATCAATGATTGCCTTAGCAAAAGTTTGTTCTTCGGCCTGAATCGCAACTTGGGTTTGCTTTAATTGATCTTGCCATTCGCCTGTCTCATCAACAAAGTAGATTTCAGTCATTTTATTAAGTGATTGTAACCAGAGCATTGTGTTTTTTGAAATAGGCAGCATTCCAAAACGAACGACTACTTCTGGATATTGAATCATTTCCACTTCTTGGATAAATAAATCAGCATAGCTCATGATCAAAGAGCTGTTTTTTCTGCACGAAGTAATATTTGCCAAAGGATCACTAATAATCGGCCAATTCAACGTTTCGGCCAACTTAATAAATACTTCAGCTTCGTCTGGTGTGTGGCTTCCGCCTATAACTAAAACTCCTTTTTTTCCTTGCCATGCATCGACACACTTAATTAACTGTTCTTCTGACAGTTGTTTTTTACCTGTAAAGATTTCTGTTTTTCTTTCAGCAATCAACGATTGATTTAAATCAGGTAATAACGGCTCCCGTAATGGGAAATTCAAATGAACAGGACCTTTTGGTGTTTGACAAGCAGTATCAACCGAACGCATTCCTTGCCAGTACGCATAGTCTAGCATCACCTTCGTTCCTTCTGGGATTGCCATTTCTATAAATTCTTTTACATGGCTTTGAAATAGATGGAATTGATCCATTGCTTGAGGAGCACCTACTTGCCGTAGTTCATGAGGGCGATCTGTTGTTAGAATGATCAAAGGAACATGACTAGCATTTGCTTCACAAATCGCTGGATAATAATTTGCGGCAGCTGTCCCTGACGTACACAATAAAGCAACTGGTTTATCGCTAGTTTTACTTAATCCTAAAGCAAAAAATGCTGCAGAACGCTCATCGACTTCAATAAAAGTTTCGATTTTTTCTTGCCTATGCAACAATAGTGCTAATGGCGTAGAACGAGAACCAGGGCTTATCACAGCCTGTTTTACTCCACTGCTGATCATTCCTTCAACAAAGGTTTGTAGATAATTTGTCATTTCACTTTGATTTGTCATGATCATCTCCGCCTATTCCTCTTAACATCGGTTGAAATTTGATTTTTGTCTCAATTCTTTCTTGCTCTGCTTGAGAATCTTTAACAATACCGCAACCAGCATATAAATAGCCAATATTCCCAGAAAATACAGCAGAACGAATCCCAACAGCAAATTCTCCTATATCTTCCGTGATTGCGACCCAGCCAATTGGAGCGCCATACAATCCTCGATCCAGCGGTTCATGTTCTTTAAGCCAGTTCAGCGCTAAGTCCTTCGGTTCTCCGCCCAAAGCTGGAGTTGGATGTAATTGTTGAATTCCTTTTAGGAAGCGATACTCAATTTTTCGTTGCCCTTCAATGGGTAAGTGTAGGTGCTGAATATCACGATTCTTTAATAATTGTGGTTGTTTTTTTTGAATTGTAGTGCCCGTCATCCATTCCAACTCTTTAACGATTCTGTCTACAACGATTTTATGTTCTTGTCGATTTTTCACATCATTCAGCAAGTAATTTCCCAGCTCCGCATCTTGTGTTTCCGTTGTTCCACGTGAAACAGAACCCGCAATACTTGCAGTCGAAAATGTCGTTTCAGACGCTTTTAATAAGCGTTCTGGGGTAGCACCGATAAAAAGATGTTCATCTGATTCCAAAACAAAAAAATAGGTATTGGTTTGTTGCTGTTGAAGATTTTTTAAAATCACATCTGCTTGGAATGGGCAATCACTCTTCACTTCCATCCGCCTAGCCAAAACAACCTTCTCTAACGCTCCTGCTTCTCTTAGTTTTGCTACCGTTTGGTCAACAACTGACACCCATTCAGATACAGCGATTTCTTCTGCTTTTATTTGGGTAGGCTCTTTCTTTTCTATCAACTGAGTAGTCATTAGTTCTGCAAATTGTACTCTAAGTTCCTGCCATTTTTGCTGTAATTTTTTTTTATTCTCTACACTGAAGTTCATCGACAAATACTGTTTGCCCTTGGTCTCAGTAATTAAAAAAGTTGGTAAATAAAACAGTCCGTGTTCCATCTTGCCCCAGTCATTCTGCTTAGTTTGTTTACTATCAAAAGCAAACCCACCAAATAAAATAGCTCCTGTTCCAGTAACCGAACGGTTTTGATATATTTTTTCTTTTTCTGATAAAATAAATGCATCCACTTGTTCAAAAGTAGCTTGATCATAGATCAATTCTTGCTCTTTACCAAAACCGATGAGAGTAAAATTTTTATCTGGTGTTTGCCAATAAAAGCGTGCACCTTTAAATTTTTTTTGTCCCTTCTTAAATAAAGTACGCAAGGAATCTGTATTTTCATTTAATTCTTCAATCCAGCTAAATTGACGATAGCTGTCTTCATACGCTTTCTCTAGTTCTTTAGGAATGCTCATTTGCTTAAAAAAGCCTCCCTTTCTATTGTTGTTAAACGGTGCTTCGCTAATTTTCCACTAGCTGTTTTTGGTAGAGAATGGCATAAGTAAACCCGTTTAGGTAATTTGTATTTTGCTAAATAGTTTTTTGCAAATTCATTTAAATTTTCTATTGTGATCGCTGCTTCTCCAACAATATATGCTACAGGAACTGCGCCCCATTTTTCATCAGCCTCGCCAACTACTGCAACTTCTTTTACACCAGGAAACTCCTGTAACACATGCTCGATTTCTGTTGGGTATATATTTTCGCCACCTGAAATGATCAGCTCACTTAAACGGCTGACTAAATACAAATACCCTTCCTCATCCAGATAGCCCATGTCGCCTGTTCTAAACCAACCATCTGTTGTCCACTTTACCTTTTGCCATTGATTCCCATTTAAATACCTGCGAACAAGATTCTTCCCTTTTAGAAGAATCTCTCCTACTTCATTTTGCTGCAACTGTTTCTCGTTACCGTCAATGATTTTGACTGCCATTCCCATCAATGGCTTACCAACAGAACCTATTTTCCTCGCTGCATCTTCAAAGCTTAACGCCACAACTTGAGAACAGGTTTCTGTCATTCCATATGATTGAATCACAGGAATCCCGTAGCTTTCACATTTTTCCAACGCTTTAGGCGAAATTGGTCCGCCGCCAAGTAGCATCACTTTAAAATTTGAGCTATACCCCTTCTTAGGGTAGTGTTCCAGTAACTCTTGCAACATAACCGACACGACCGAAATCACAGTTCCACGATCTTCAGTTAGATCCTTTGTCACTTTTTTTGCATCAAATTTACTATATAAACGGAAACTGCATCCTAACACTAGTTGACGAATGATGATCGACAATCCACTAATATGAAACAAGGGAACTGGACAAAGCCAGCAATCTTCCGCTGTAATGTTCATATTTTCTTGCGTTGCCAACGCACTGGCCAAATGATTACTAAAACACTGCACGACACCCTTGGGATTTCCTGTCGTACCTGATGTGTACATAATCGAAGCCGTCGCATCATGTTGATAGCTCGACGCAAATTCAGCTGCTGATGTTGCTTTAGCATTATTATTTTGTACCATTTCAATCAACTTTAATTGATTTAACTCAGAAAGAAACGCTAAACTTTCAGTAGAAACCACTACCATGTCTACCTTTGCATCGGTCAGTTGGTAGTGGAGTTCTTGTAAACTTAAATGTGTATTTAGTAGGACTAGCTCTTTACCTAACTCCCACAATGCCAGAATTGAAAAATACATTTCTTTTGAATTGCGGCTGAATAGACCAACTCGCTTTTCTTTACTCGGAATCTTTAAAGAAAACGCTGCGGCCCATTGTTTGACTTCTTGAGCTATTTCAGTGAAAGACCAGACCTCATCCTGCCAATAAAAAGCAGGATGATCCGGTCTTTCATTCACTTGTTTTTGTAGCCAACTGCGCATGTTTCTCACCCTTTTATCTTATGGAAATTTAGGAAATTGATCGAAATCAGGTTCACGTTTTTCTTTAAACGAGTCGCGTCCTTCTTTTGCTTCATCCATTGTGTAATAAAGTAACGTTGCATCGCCTGCTAATTGTTGAATACCAGCCAGTCCATCTGTATCAGCATTTAGAGAAGCTTTGATCATACGCAATGCAAGTGGACTTTTCTTCAACATTTCTTCTGCCCATTCCATCGTTACATCTTCAACTTCAGCTAAAGGTACAACTGTATTGATCCAACCCATATCTAAGGCTTCTTCAGCCGAATATTGTTTGCATAGGAACCAAACTTCTTTGGCTTTTTTATGACCAACTACACGTGCTAAATAACCAGATCCGTAACCACCATCAAAGCTCCCAACGTTAGGTCCTGTTTGACCGAATTTAGCGTTATCTGCTGCAATCGTCAAATCACAAACAAGTTGAAGTACATTCCCTCCACCGATTGAATACCCCTTGACCATAGCAATGACAGGTTTGGGAATCACACGAATCAATCGTTGTAAGTCTAATACATTCAGACGAGGAACACTATCCTCACCTACATAGCCACCGTGTCCACGAACTTTCTGATCTCCGCCAGAACAAAATGCTTTATCGCCTGCACCTGTTAAAATGATCACACCGATATCTTGTTTATCACGACTAATGTTAAATGCGTCAATCATTTCCATAACTGTTTTCGGTGTAAAAGCATTATGCACCTGAGGGCGGTTAATCGTGATTTTCGCGACTTTTCCTTCTTGTTCAAATAAAATTTCATCGTATTCTTTGATTGTCGTCCAGTTTCTCATGAAGAAACCTCCTTATAATTTTAAAAGCGGAACAAACCGCTTAGCTCTGACTGAAAATAGGAAAATATAACTACGGTTCTTTTGGCCTTATTTATATTTTATCTTTTTTCCGAGAGGTTAGCTTGTGAAGCTAAATTAGTTTTCAATGCTTCTATTATACACAAATATAGAAATTTTAGAATGATAGACGGTTTAAAGACTGGTGAAATAGTACTAGGAGAAACTATAGGTTTTACGTAAAAGACGTGGAAAATCAATTATTTACAGTTTCTTATTATGCCGCTTTTTCTTACAGTTTTACGATTGGTAGGAGTTGTTTTACTGATTTATAAGCTAGTCTTGTTGGATGTGGAATTTTGAGCAAAAAAAACGAAGTAGAATTCACTACTCCGAAAAAAGTCTAACTTTTTGGTCTCACATTAAAGATTCTCTTGATAAAAATTCCCTAGTCTCTCCACAGCCAAACCAATCTGATCATACAAATCATAATGACTAGCACCTTCAATTACGTACAACTCTTTCTTCTCAGAAGCTGCACGTTCAAACAATTCATACCCATCTCGCTTCGAACCAAACGCCCCTTCTACACTACCAACAATAATTTACAACGGCTGTGTCAACAAATCTTCTGCCATATGAAACGCATCAAACCCGATCACTGAGCCGAAACTAGTATACCTCACTTTATTCGGAGAACAAGGATGTTGGCCACGAGGCGTTGTATAGTAATCTACTACCTCAACAATGTCAATATCTGTTATTCCAGCAGCTTCTCTTTCCTCTTGATTCTTAGGTATCCAATTCGCAATCAAAGGTTCTCCACCTTGTGCTTCTACTGTACGCTGTTGCCCAATCGCTTCTAAAGCTTTGATTATACCAGCTACATTACCATTACTTTCACGATTTACCCGACCAATATTGGCTCCTACAACCGTTATATCGATCAAGAAATTCTTTTGAAATTTTTAGGAATCGCTGTGATAGGTATTATTGAATCTTTTGTTTTAGAAGAAATCAGCAGTGATACAACAACGGTAGCAAAACAAGTCGGAGAACTGGTTCAAAGAAATATATAATCAAAAATAAGAGTAACTAAGCCATGATCAGCTCAGCTACTCTTATTTTTTATCCTATTCCATATAAATACTATTCGTAGGTACCACTTGCGCTCCAAACGGCATCAATGCTAGCTTAGCTAATTTAAATGACTGCATACCAAACGGAATTCCAATAATCGTTACACACAAAAGAATTCCACTAATACAATGTCCAACCGCTAACCAAAAACCACTGAAAATCAACCAAAGAATGTTCACTAAAAACGAAGTCGTGCTCGTGCTATATACCACTCTTTTACCAAACGGCCAAAAACTTAAGCCTGCGAGCTTGAAACACTGTAATCCTATGGGAATCCCAACAATTGTAATACACCAAAGAATTCCAGCTAAAAACCAAGTCAGACCACCGAAAAAACCACCAAAAATAAGCCAAATAATATTTCCTAGACAACCCATCTGTGAATCCCCTACTTTCTGCTTAAAGTTATAAAAATAAATTATACTACAAAAGTAAAAAATAAAACCTTGATCGAAGCATAAAATTACTAACTTACATGAATTTCCTTGTGAACAGTTAATAACTTAGTTACTATTATTACTAAGAACCTCATTATTAATCATAAAGGAGAGATTTTTATGAGCACAGCAATCGTAGTCTATCAACATACACCCATGCTTGGCAGAAGTAAAATGCCAGGTGGAAATATTTTAGGCATGTTTAAACAAAATAAACTAATAACTCAGCTAAACCAAGCACTTGAAAAGAAAAATAGTCACTGGCTCGTCACTTTAGATGATTCCATCGCAGATATTGACATTATCGCCCAAGAAGCAGATGCTATTATCTGTGTCCCAGGACTGCAAAAACAATTCGATCTAAAAGATTATCCAAAAGAAAAAGTATTCTACTTTGATTCGTTAAGTTATCATGAGTTGAACTTAGACAAGGTGATTGCTTTTCTGGAGTCGATCTAACAATGAATTCGCTGAAGAAAGAGAGGAGTGATTTTCATGTATTTATTAGATTATTTGAACATTGAAACTACTAAATTATCTAAAGAAAAAGTGGTTTTAACAATGAAAATAGAAGACTTTCATAAACAACCTTATGGAATTTTACACGGCGGAATGAATGGTATTTTGATTGAAACGGCCTGTAGCTTAGGGGCAAATGAACAGCTGGATGAAACTTCCTATGCAGTTGGCCTCGACCTTCAAATCAGCCATCTAAAAAGCGTACCTAGTGGCTTATTAACAGTCATCGCAACCGCTGATCGTATCGGTCAATCTATTCAAGTTTGGGAAGGGAAAATTTTTAATGAAGCTGGAGAAATGACGGCTGTTGGTCGTTGTACACTGATGACCCGCAAAATGGATAAATAAAAAGAGGTTTGACAAAACTAGTTTTATACTTTGTCAAACTTCTTTGTTTTCCTCTTTTATCGTTGCTAAACGTAATCTCAAGTTTTCGTTTTCTAGTTTTAATGCTTCGATTTTTTTCATTATGATTTGTCCTATTTATTCGCTCCCAATTAGTTGATAAGCTTATTATGACGGATTCAGCCACAGGCCAATACCTCACTTGTCATATTCACTTCAAATGAGGTATTTATCTATATTATTTCACCTGTAATAACTTTTAAATTCATCAGCAAAGAAGACATTATATCTAATTCTTTTTGATTCACATCTGAATATTTTCGATTCATGATTTGTTCTCTTTCTTTTTTGACAAGTAGATACATTAGATTTAATTCTTCCGAAGTTAAATTTGATAAATAAACGTGGTTCGGTTCTGAATAGGCAAAAGCTTCGATTTCGAAAGTTTCTGGATTTCTTTTCAAGCTTGTCCGAATTTGAAATCCATTTGAAAAAGTAATCATTTCTACATACAGATATTCAGAAAAAGTAATCGGTCTTCGTTCATAAACAGTCGTTTTTCCTCCGAATATTTCCAGTATATTTTCAAGAAAGTTGGACAATGCCGTTCCAATATTTAGTTGTTTTGAAAAAGTTTTCGAAAGTAATAGTTTTTCTTGTGTCATTCTTTTTACCTCTCACTTCTTATTACTCCTATTATAATCATACTTTTTTTCAAAACAAAGCAAAACGATATTATGTATTTTTTAAATTTATAAAAAAAGAACATCTCAGCCTTCTGCTGAAATGTTCTTTTTCAATTTATTCTTCTGTCGTTGTATCTGTATCTGGTGTTTCAGTTTCAATCACTGTTGTTTCAACACTTTCAACTTCTTCAACAATTTCATCTGGCTCTGGCTCAACAACGGCCATCGTTACAACTTTTGCATCTTCTTCCATTCTCATCAAGCGGACACCTAATGTGGCACGACCTGTCTGAGATACTGAATCTACATTGAAACGAATAATGACCCCTTTATTAGTGATCACTAGAATGTCTTCATCACCGCGTACAGTTGTAAGTCCTGCTAATGGACCATTTTTCGCTGTAATGTTGGCTGTCTTGATCCCTTTACCGCCACGGCCCTTCACAGGGTACTCAGAGGCTTTTGTCCGCTTCCCGTAACCATTTTCCGTCAACACTAGAACTTCCGTGTCAGCGTCCAATAATGAGGCTCCTACGACGTAATCATCTTCTCTTAGACGAATACCACGCACACCTGATGCTGTACGACCCATATCACGAACAGCTGTTTCGGCAAATGTGACAGAATAACCATTATGGGTTCCAATGATCATGTTTTGTTCTCCATTGGTTAAAACAACATTGACTAATTCGTCATCTTCTTTCAGACCAATTGCGATTAGACCATTACTTCTAATGTTAGAGAAAGCTTTAACTGCAGTACGTTTAACAGTACCTTTACGAGTCGTGAAGAATAGATAATGTCCTTCTTCTGCTTGTCCTTCAACAGCGATGATCGCTTGGATCTTCTCACTAGAGTCGATACCCAACATGTTGATCACAGGAATTCCTTTAGCTGTTCTGCCGTATTCAGGAATTTCATATCCCTTAGCACGGTATACTTTCCCGTTATTTGTAAAGAATAATAATGTATCATGTGTTGAACAAGAAACAAGGTTTTTCACGAAATCATCATCATGAACGCCCATTCCTTGCACACCACGTCCACCGCGACGCTGTGCTCTAAATTCGCTATTTGCTACTCGTTTGATATAGCCATTGTTCGTCAAGGTAATAACGACTTCGGCTTCTTCGATCAAGTCTTCGTCTTCCAAACTTAGCACTTCACCGACTAATAATTCTGTACGACGAGCATCACCATATTTATCATGAATTTCACCAAGTTCTGTTTTGATAATCTCAATAACACGTTCTGGACGAGCTAAGATATCATTCAAATCAGCAATTAATTTCAATAATTCTTGGTATTCATTCTCGATCTTATCACGTTCTAAACCAGTTAAACGGCGTAGACGCATATCTAAAATCGCTTGTGCTTGACGATCTGAAAATTCAAAACGTTCGATCAAAGAGGCTTTTGCTTCATCATCGGCTTTGGAATTTCGAATAATTGCGATGATTTCATCAATATGATCTAAAGCAATTCGTAAACCTTCTAAGATATGAGCACGCGCTTCAGCTTTTTTCTTATCAAATTCTGTACGACGTGTAATTACTTCTTTTTGATGTTCTATATAATTTTCAAGAATTTCCTTCAAGCTTAAAATCTTAGGAATGCCTTTTTCGATTGCTAACATATTGAAACCAAAAGAAGTTTGTAATGCTGTCATCTTATACAAATTATTCAAGATGACAGAGGCGCTCACATCACGACGAACGTCGATGACGATACGCATTCCTTCACGAGAAGATTCATCACGCAAATCGGTGATTCCTTCGATTCTTTTTTCACGATGTAATTCTGAAATTCGTTCAATCAAGCGTGCCTTGTTGACCATATACGGCAACTCAGATACTAAGATACGTTCTTTACCATTAGGCATATCCATGATTTCAACTTTAGCCCGAATTGTGATCGATCCGCGACCCGTTTCATAGGCACGACGGATACCTGATTTACCCATAACTAAACCACCTGTAGGGAAATCTGGTCCAGGTAATACTTCCATCAATTCATTGGTCGTTGCATCGGGATTTTCCATCAATAAACTTGCAGCTTCGATTACTTCCGCTAAATTATGTGGTGGAATATTGGTTGCCATCCCGACAGCGATCCCTGTTGTTCCATTCACCAAAAGGTTAGGGAAACGTGCTGGCAATACATCTGGTTCTTGTTCTGAGTCATCATAGTTTCCATGAAAATCTACCGTGTTTTTATTGATATCACGCAGCATTTCCAAAGCGATCTTACTCATTCTTGCTTCGGTATAACGCATAGCAGCTGCGCCGTCTCCATCGACAGAACCGAAGTTTCCGTGTCCATCAACTAGCATACTGCGGTAACTAAATGGTTGAGCCATCCGCACCATTGCTTCATAAATGGATGAATCTCCATGTGGATGGTACTTACCCATAACATCCCCAACGATACGAGCTGATTTTTTATGTGGTTTATCAGGTGTTACACCTAACTCATTCATCCCATATAAAATACGGCGGTGAACTGGTTTTAACCCATCACGAACATCCGGCAACGCACGAGCCACAATAACACTCATCGCATAATCAATGAAGGATTCTTTCATTTCACTGGTCAGATTGACGTCTTGAATGTTCTCTTTGATTTCTTCACTCATGAATCTATCTCCTTCTTAATTAAATATCTAGATTTTTCACGTAATGGGCATTCTCTTCAATAAATGCTCGGCGTGGTTCGACACGGTCTCCCATCAACATTTCAAAAATTTGATCGGCTTCGATTGCATCATCAACACTGACACGTGACATTAAACGTTTTTCAGGATCCATGGTTGTTTCCCATAATTGATGATCATCCATTTCCCCAAGACCTTTGTAACGTTGAACACTTGGTTTCGGACTAGCTGGTAAAGAGGCTAAAATTTGAGCCAATTCTTCTTCAGCATTTTTCCCTGGTTGAACGTACGTGATATTTTTTCCTTGTTTAACCCCATATAAAGGTGGCTGAGCGATATATACATATCCAGCTTCAACAACAGGGCGCATGAAACGATAGAACAACGTCAACAACAGCGTACGAATATGTGCGCCATCGACATCGGCATCGGTCATGATCACTAGTTTGTGGTAACGCGCTTTCGATACATCAAAATCAGCACCAAACCCTGTTCCCATCGCTGTAAATAGTGAACGAATCTCTTCATTCGCTAAAATTTTATCCATGCTAGCTTTTTCAACGTTCAAAATTTTCCCACGAATCGGTAAAATCGCTTGGAATTCACGGCTACGTCCTTGTTTTGCTGAACCGCCGGCTGAATCTCCTTCGACGATGAAGATTTCACATTTTTCAGGATCTTTACTTGAACAATCGGCTAATTTACCTGGTAAATTACTGATTTCAAGAGCGCCTTTACGACGAGTTACTTCACGAGCTCTTTTAGCCGCCATACGAGCTTTTGAAGCAAGCAGGCCTTTTTCTACGATTTGTTTCCCAACAGTTGGGTTTTCCATCAAGAATTTATTGAAATACTCAGAGAATAAACGGTCTGTAACAGTCCGAACTTCTGAGTTTCCTAATTTTGTTTTGGTTTGTCCTTCAAATTGAGGTTCTGGATGTTTGATAGAAATAACAGCTGTCAATCCTTCACGAACATCTTCCCCTGTTAGGTTTTCGTCGTTTTCTTTCATAATCTTTTGTTTACGGGCATAATCATTGATTACACGCGTTAATGACGTTTTAAAACCCGATTCGTGCGTTCCACCTTCATAAGTATGAATGTTATTGGCGAAACTTAGTAAGTTAGTATGGTAACCATCCGTATATTGCATAGATACTTCAACAATGATGTCTTGTTGTTCCCCTTCAATGAAAATAGGTTCTGGGAATAATACATCTTTATTTGCATTCAAATGTTCTACATAACTCTTGATCCCGCCTTCATAATGATACTCTTTCAAGACAGGTTTTTCTTCACGTTTATCTTCAATAGAAATTTTTAGCCCTTTATTCAAGAACGCTAATTCTCTAACTCGTGTTGCTAATTTATCAAAATTGAATACAGTTGTTTCTGTAAAAATCTCTGGATCAGGCACGAAATGGACAGTTGTTCCATGACGGTCTGTATCACCAATTACTTTCAAATCATCTTTGACAGCACCTTGATGAAACTCTTGGAAGTAAATTTTTCCTTCTTTGTAGACTTTTACGTCTAATGTTGTTGACAAAGCATTAACAACAGAGGAACCTACCCCGTGAAGTCCTCCGGAAACTTTATATCCGCCACCGCCAAATTTTCCTCCGGCATGGAGAACAGTGAAAACTGTTTCTACTGCTGGACGACCTGTTTTGGCTTGAATACCGACTGGAATCCCACGTCCATCATCGACAACTGTGATACTGTTGTCTTCTTCAATAATTACTTGGATACTTGATGCAAAGCCTGCCAAAGCTTCATCGATCGAATTATCAACGATCTCCCAAACTAAGTGATGCAAACCTTCCGAACTCGTCGATCCTATGTACATACCAGGACGTTTACGAACTGCTTCAAGACCTTCTAATACCTGAATCTGACTGGCATCATATTCTTGTGCACGTTCTTTCATGTTTTTTTCTTCTTCTGTCATATAGATGCTTCCCTCTCTATCTCTCCCCGATGAACATAAAATATGTCTGGTTCAACAGTTAATTTATTGTTTAAATGATCCAAACTTGTTGTTGTTAAAAAAGTCTGAACCTTTCCTTCAATCGTTTCTAGCAGGTGCAATTGTCGTTCATTATCTAATTCACTCATGACATCATCCAATAACAATACAGGATATTCTCCTGTTTCTGAATACATTAAATCAATTTCTGCAAGCTTCACACTAAGAGCCGTGGTTCTTTGTTGCCCCTGTGAACCATATGTCTGGACATTTTGTCCATTTACATTAAAAATCAGGTCATCTCGATGAGGACCTAAAAAAGTATTTGCTTTGAACAATTCACGTTTTCGGTTGTCAAGAAGGCTCTGAAGTAGTTGCTTCTGGATCTCTTCTAGTGAAAAATTTTCTTGGTCTAATGGGATACTTGAAAAATAGTTGATCGCTAATTCTTCTTTTTCGTGGCTGATTTTCTTGTGTAACAAGTTTGCCCAGTGCTCTAGTTTTTTGATAAATTCAAGACGAGCAAACAAGACTTTACCGCCAAATTCCGCCAATTGTTCCGTCAAAATATCTAAATAAACCAGATCTGACTGTTTTTTTTCAGCTAACTGTTTTAAATATTGATTACGTTGTTTCAAGACAGACTGATACTGAACCAAATCATACAAATAAATTGGATTGACTTGTCCTAATTCCATATCAATAAACTTACGCCGTAATTGTGGTGAACCTTTGACTAACGATAAATCTTCTGGTGCAAATAAAATGACGTTCAACTGACCAATATATGAACTCAAACGCTTTTGTTCAATATGATTGACCTTTGTCTTACGACCTTTGTTAGAAATAATGATTTCCAGTGGTACCGTTCCCGTCTTTTTTTCGATAACACCGCTGATTCTTGCTGAATCTGAATCCCAATGAACGAGTTCTTTTTCGTTGCTGGTTCGGTGACTGCGGGTCATCGCCAAAACATAAATACTTTCCAAGAGATTGGTCTTTCCTTGCGCATTTTCTCCAAGAAAAATATTTAATGTTTTAGGAAAATCTAAGCTCAGCCCATCATAATTACGATAATGCTGTACCTCGATTTTATTCAGTCTCATCGACTGTCTCGCCTTTTTTGACCATAAAAAAAGTACCTTCTTCAGGTATCTCGAGCATCATGCCAGCATATAATTTTCTGCCGCGGCGATTCTCTAATTCCCCATCTACGAAAACACTATTTTCAGCTAAGTACCATTTGGCAGCACCGCCACTGCTGATAACATCGACTTCTTTTAAGACCTGACCAAGTGTCATGTAATCAGTTTCTAAAACAATCGTCTTTTTCAAAATGCATCCCTCTTTTTTGTTTTCACTTTCACTCTAATATTATACTCTTTTTTACGCTAAAAAACAAATTTATCCGTCTAATTTTCTTTCTAAGCAATTTTGAATATAATCGACAAAAAATATTCTAACGATTAAAAAAGGCTTAAAATGCATTTTAAGAAGAAATTTGTAAGTTTTGCTTCTTGAAAAACTTTTCTGTGTCTTTCATTTTATGAAACAAGAAAAGTTAAAGATCAAAAAATTCAGTTTTTATTTACTAAAAAGTAATTGACTTATACAGTTCTCCGATATAAAATCTAACTATACAGTCGAACTGTATATAATAATTTTATAAAAGGTGTACGATAAATGACTATCAATAAGATCTTACCTCTAACAGAAACAACGTTCTATATTATGATGGCACTAATTGAACCATCACATGGATATGCCATCATGCAAAAAGTAGAAGAAATAAGCAACGGACGAGTACGTATTGCAGCTGGTACAATGTATGGTGCCACAGAAAATCTATTAAAACAAAAGTTGATTTGTGAGGTTTCTGGAGAAGATAAACGTCGACGGGTATACAAGTTAACAACTACTGGAAAAAAAGTTTTAAAGCTTGAAGTCAAACGATTAAAAGAATTAGTGACTCTTGCTGATAATTTATTATAGGAGGGAACAAATGAAAAAATTTAAATTGTTTGCTGATATAAAAAGAGAAGAACAGTATTTAAAAGAAATGGCTGAACAAGGTTGGGCATTGGTTAAATATAACGCATGGGGAATCTATACATTTGAAAAGATAGCTCCAAAAACACTGAATTATAGGATTGATTATCAAACATTCAAAAAGAAAGCTGATTATATTGCGTACCTGACTTTATTTGAAGATAGTGGTTGGCAACATATCAGTGGGACGAAAAGTAGTGGATTTCAATTTTTTGTCCCACTGAAAAGTGAAAATCAAGAGTTAGATATATTTTCAGATATTTCGTCAAGTAATGAACGCTATAAACGTTTATATAATCAATCCATTATATGGGCGACCTTGATGATTCTTTATTTCTTTATGCTGCAACCTTCTTTTGAAAACATATCCTCATGGTACTTAACTTCAAGCATTTGGGCATATACTGGTCTGCAATTGTTTGGAATGATTATTATGCAGACGTTCTTTTTGCTCCTCCAGATAATGCCAATGGTGTTTTTTATGTTTGGCGCTATCTACTTTACAATTATGGGAACAAAAATCAAAAGACTTATAAAGAAACATGAGACTGGATAACATTCCTATCCACAATAAATCTGAAAAAAGTGAGTGAAAAACTGAAGTTCAGTTTTTCACTCACTTTTTTTTGATGTTTTAATTCGTACGAACTGGTGTAATCAATTGAATAAAGTCTAAATCTGTTTCCGTTGGTTCCAACGTAAATGGACGAATCGCAGAGATAAATTTAACTGTAATACTCATATCACCAAAAGCACGCAAAGCATCCTTCATATAATCTGGGTTGAAAGAAATTTCCAATGGATCACCCGTTACTTTTTCATAATTTAATGGCTCTTCCACTTTACCGATTTCTGGAGAGTTTCCGTAAAGAACAACAGAATCAGAAGCAATTGCTAAACGAACGATATTATTACGACCTTCATGTGACAATAAAGAGGCGCGGTCGATAGCTGATAATAACTCTGGTACATAAAAATCAATTTCAGTATTGAAACTTGTAGGAATCAAACGATTGGTATCAGGATAATTTCCTTCTAACAGACGAGAATAGAAATACATATTTTGAGTTTTGAAGAGTACTTGGTTTTCCATAATACTGATTTCAACCATTTCTTCTTCATTCGTGAATGAACGAGAAAGCTCAGTCAAACTTTTTCCTGGAATCACAATATTGAAATTTTCAGCTGCTTGTTCAATAGGAATGATTCGTTGACTCAAACGATGTGAATCAGTTGCGACAGCTAATAATTTTTGATCGTCTAATATAAAATGAACACCTGTTAAAATTGGGCGACTTTCATGCAGCGAAACAGCAAAACCAGTTTCATTGATAATTTTTGTCAACAGGTGCACTGGCAATTGAATTTGATTTTTAGCATCAATTACAGGAAGGTGTGGATAATTATCTGCATCCAAACCGTTAACTGTAAAATCCGCTTTACCTGAAGTAATCGCTACTTGATTATTATCCAGTACTTCAAGTGTGAACATTTCTTCGGGTAATTTACGAATAATTTCACCAAAGAAACGTGCTTGTAAAACGATACTTCCAGTTGATTCAATCGTCATTTGAGCTTTTTCATCTTCTTTGCTTAGAAAACTTTCAATAGAGATATCTGCATTACTACCTGTTAAAGATAAACCTTCATCCGTTAAAACGATTTTTACACCTGTTAAAATAGGGATCGTTGTTTTAGAAGAAATGGCTCTTTGAACCGTTTGTAATTCTTGCAAGAATGTATTTCTTTTTACAGTTAATTTCATAATGATTGAACTCCTTTTTAATTGATTTTAAAAGCATTAATTTTGCTAAGACAGTTTTGTATTTATATATAAATAAATAATAAAAGTAGTAGGGCTTGTTAATTCTGTGGAAAAGTCTGAAAATGAAATGGAATAGAAGTTTTCCACCTGTGCATAACTTGTGGAAAACTTTTTCCTTTTCCTCTTTTTTATCCACAGGTCAAGAATTAAGCAAGTTTTTGATTTCCCCAACTTCTTTTTGAATTGTCGGATCTTTTTCCATTAATTGTTGGATTTTTTCGTGAGCATGGATGACCGTTGTATGATCTTTTCCGCCGAACTCCGCACCGATTTTTGGTAGAGAGTTATCTGTCATCTCTCTAGAAAGGTACATAGAGATTTGTCTAGGAACAACGATCGATTTCACGCGTTTCTTGCCTTTTAAATCTTTTAATTGGATATGATAGTACTTTGCCACTTCTTCTTGGATTTGTAAAATAGATAGGTGATTTTGACTGCCGACAGATTTTAAGGATTTTAAAGCATCCGCAGCTAAACTAGTTGTAATATCTTCGCCATTAATCGTGGCAAACGCTTGAACTCGAACTAATGCACCTTCTAATTCCCGAATGTTGGAATCGATTTGACCAGCAATGTAACTAAGAGTATCGTCAGGAATCTCCAAACGTTCTGCATCTGCTTTTTTGCGTAAAATGGCAATTCTAGTTTCTAAGTCAGGCGGTGTGATATCGACAGATAAGCCCCAAGCAAAACGAGAAACCAAGCGCTCAGGTAGTTTTGGAATATCATTAGGCGGTCGATCACTTGTTAGCACGATCTGTTTGTTTTCATTATACAAATCATTGAAGGTATGGAAAAATTCTTCTAATGTTGCTTCTTTTTCTGCTAAAAACTGAATATCATCGACTAGTAGTAAGTCAACATTTCGATATTCTTTTCTAAATTGTTCAGAATTCTTTGTCTGGATCGAATTAATGAACTCATTTGTGAATGTTTCACTGCTGACGTATTTTACCTTAGCATCTGGTCGATTTTGCAGCATTTGATGACCAATGGCATGCATCAAATGGGTTTTTCCTAAACCAACTCCACCATAAAAGAATAACGGATTATAAATTGAACCAGGATCTTCCGCTACAACTAGAGCTGCGGCATGTGCCATTTGATTTCCTTTTCCGATAACGAATGTGTCAAAAGAATATTTTGGATTCAATAAAGCTTTTTTGCCATGTTCAGCGATTTTTTCCTGTGTTACAGGAGCTTTTTTTTCTTCTTGAATTGGCATCGTCTCTGTTTCACCAGTAACAACAAAATGAGGCATCACTTCAGCACCAGTCAATTTAAAGCCGGTCTCGACAATTTTTGCGGCTAAATTCTTTTCCCAATAGTCTTTATGAACAGCTGAAGGAACTTCTAACCATAACTGGTTATTTTCCAACTTTAGCGGTTGCGTTGTTTTTATCCAAGCATCAAAACTTGGTGCAGACAAAACAGATTGGTAAGTATCTTCCAGATCTTTCCAGAAACTTTCCATATCGGGCAT